>CAWJZE010000001.1:1915000-3144606 GCA_963847265.1 uncultured beta proteobacterium
GGTAGGAGAGCGTTCTGTAAGCCTGTGAAGGTGCGTTGTAAAGCGTGCTGGAGGTATCAGAAGTGCGAATGCTGACATGAGTAGCGTTAAAGGGGGTGAAAAGCCCCCTCGCCGTAAGCGCAAGGTTTTCTACGCAACGTTCATCGGCGTAGAGTGAGTCGGCCCCTAAGGCGAGGCAGAGATGCGTAGCTGATGGGAAACAGGTCAATATTCCTGTACCGATGTGCAGTGCGATGTGGGGACGGATCTTAATAGGTCATCCGGGTGTTGGATATCCCGGTTTAGTTGGATGTAGGCGTGCATTAGGCAAATCCGGTGCACACATACCGAGGCCAACGATCGAGCGAGCTTGCTTGCGAAGTGACTGAACGAGGTTCCAGGAAAAGCCACTAAGCTTCAGCTGCACACGACCGTACCGCAAACCGACACTGGTGCGCGAGATGAGTATTCTAAGGCGCTTGAGAGAACTCAGGAGAAGGAACTCGGCAAATTGACACCGTAACTTCGGAAGAAGGTGTGCCCTATTAGTGTGAAGTGAGCAACGGAGCATGAATGGGTTGCAAAAAATCGGTGGCTGCGACTGTTTATTAAAAACACAGCACTCTGCAAACACGAAAGTGGACGTATAGGGTGTGACGCCTGCCCGGTGCTGGAAGATTAAATGATGGGGTGCAAGCTCTTGATTGAAGTCCCAGTAAACGGCGGCCGTAACTATAACGGTCCTAAGGTAGCGAAATTCCTTGTCGGGTAAGTTCCGACCTGCACGAATGGCGTAACGATGGCCACACTGTCTCCTCCTGAGACTCAGCGAAGTTGAAATGTTTGTGATGATGCAATCTCCCCGCGGAAAGACGGAAAGACCCCATGAACCTTTACTGTAGCTTTGTATTGGACTTTGAACGGATCTGTGTAGGATAGGTGGGAGGCTTTGAAGCAGGGTCGCTAGATCTTGTGGAGCCAACGTTGAAATACCACCCTGGTGCGTTTGAGGTTCTAACCTAGGTCCATTATCTGGATCGGGGACAGTGCATGGTAGGCAGTTTGACTGGGGCGGTCTCCTCCCAAAGCGTAACGGAGGAGTTCGAAGGTACGCTAGTTACGGTCGGACATCGTGACGATAGTGCAATGGCATAAGCGTGCTTAACTGCGAGACTGACAAGTCGAGCAGATGCGAAAGCAGGACATAGTGATCCGGTGGTTCTGTATGGAAGGGCCATCGCTCAACGGATAAAAGGTACTCTGGGGATAACAGGCTGATACCGCCCAAGAGTTCATATCGACGGCGGTGTTTGGCACCTCGATGTCGGCTCATCTCATCCTGGGGCTGTAGCCGGTCCCAAGGGTATGGCTGTTCGCCATTTAAAGAGGTACGTGAGCTGGGTTTAAAACGTCGTGAGACAGTTTGGTCCCTATCTTCCGTGGGCGCTGCAGATTTGAGAAAGCCTGCTCCTAGTACGAGAGGACCGGAGTGGACACACCTCTGGTGTATCGGTTGTCACGCCAGTGGCATTGCCGAGTAGCTAAGTGTGGAAGAGATAACCGCTGAAAGCATCTAAGCGGGAAACTCGTTTCAAGATGAGATCTGCCGGGGGCTCGACCCCCCTGAAGAGTCGTTCTAGACCAGGACGTTGATAGGCGAGGTGTGGAAGCGCAGCAATGCGTTGAGCTAACTCGTACTAATTGCTCGTGCGGCTTGACCCTATAACTTTGATCGAAGAAACGATCAGGGTGTTATGCCCCAAGTTGACGCATTCAAAATACATTCAAGCAGCTCATGCAGTTGCTTGGCCGATTCCAGACTCTATGAATTCGTCTGGCTGATCGCGTGATCAGCCAGACAACCCTTTATGCCTGATGACCATAGCGAGGTGGTCCCACTCCTTCCCATCCCGAACAGGACAGTGAAACGCCTCAGCGCCGATGATAGTGCGGGTTCCCGTGTGAAAGTAGGTCATCGTCAGGCTCCTCATTGCCAGCCCCAAAAAGCCCAACCCCTCACAGGGTTGGGCTTTTTGCGTTGCGGAGGCGTGAGTTCTCGCCTCAGTGGTGACCGTCATGGGTCTGAGACTGCCGGCTCGTCCTGCTGCGCTTGGTAACTGGCCTACTGCAGATGCAAGCACACCTTTGACATCTCCGGCGAGGCTGTGGTCAACATCTTGGTAGAGAGCGGCATTGCGCATGGTCAGCGGGAAAACGCTCTAAAAGAACACACCGAGAGCCACAAACGCTGTTCAATGGACCTGTTCGGCGCAAGCCTGACCGAGGTGGTCGCCAGAGGATCTGCCATGTCTCCGATGCTTCGACGCCACACATGTTTCCACCTAGGCGTCGTTGCCTAAAGGGCGTCTGCTCCCGGTATCAATACCTTGCTGTTTAGGGGAAAACCCGTATATTGTTAAGCATGCTTCCTACCAAAGACCTGCTGAAGGCGTCGCTCGACGCACGGTCGTTTCTCAGCGCACCTTCCAATGGAACGTCCGCGGCTCTTCCAGTCGTAGTTCCCATCCGGCCGATCGGGCCGAGCGAGCGGCATCGTGTCGCGAGCCACCTGCTGGCCCTCGACGCCACCGACCGTTACTTGCGGTTTGGCTATGCTGCCTCGGATGAGCAAATCCAGCGCTATGTGGATACGCTCGATTTCGAGCGTGACGAGCTGTTCGGCATCTACAACCGCAAGCTGGAGCTGATCGCCATGGCGCACCTTGCGTTCGCGCCGGGCGATCTGCACGATGGCTGCGCCGAGTTTGGGGTTTCGGTGTCCAAGCATGCGCGGGGCCGCGGCTACGGCTCGCGCCTGTTCGACCGTGCTGTCATGAATGCGCGCAACGAAGGCGTCGGCATGCTGTTCATCCATGCGCTCAGCGAGAACGCCGCCATGCTCAAGATCGCGCGCAACGCAGGCGCCAGCGTGGTGCGCTCGGGCTCCGAATCCGAGGCGCACCTGGAGTTGCCCAAGGCGACGTTCGACAGTCAGGTGAGCGAGATGGTCGAGGATCACATCGCCGAGGTCGATTACCAGTTGAAGACCCGCGCCAAGCAGTTCTGGGCGTTTCTGGCCGGCCTGCAGGAAGTGCGCCAGGGCGTGCGCGAGGCACGCAGCAAATCGGCCCAGTGACCTGCCTGGTCTGGTGGCACGAGAAAGTCTGCCACGGGCCTGGACTGGAAAGCGCTGCACATGGCGCCGAGGGGCCATGAATGGCAGGCTTGGCTTGGCTTGGCTGCTGTCTGGACCATGGCTTGCTTACTTCCGCTATCCTAGCGGTTCCCCAACTCCCGCCCGCCGCAGTGGCCGACCCCCATCCTGAGCGCATTCCCGTCGAACGCGAAGACAAGCGCGGTTTTCTTCAAAAGCTTGCCGAATTCATCCATCCGGGTCCCGATTCGCGCGACGAGCTGATCGAAACCCTGGCGGACGCCGAGGACAACGAGGTGATCGGCGCCGAGTCGCGCGTCATGCTCGAGGGCGTGATCCGCATGGCCGACATGACGGCCGGCGACGTGATGGTGGCGGCGCCGCGCATGGATTGCGTCGACATCGATGCACCGTACGAGACCCTGCTGCACGGCGTGATCGACACCGCGCACTCGCGCTTTCCGGTGTACGAGGGCGACAAGGAAAACATCATCGGCATCCTGCTGGCCAAGGACCTGCTCAAGCTGCAGCGTTCGCCGGTGCTCAACATCCGCGCGCTGCTGCGCCCGGTGGTGTTCGTGCCCGAGAGCAAGGGGCTCAACGACCTGCTGCGCGACTTTCGCGGCAACCGCCAGCACCTGGCCATCGTCATCGACGAATTCGGCCGCGTGGCGGGGCTCATCACCATCGAGGACGTGCTCGAAGAAATCGTCGGGGAGATCGAGGACGAGTTCGACATTCCCGAGGACGAGGGCGACATCTTCGGGCTGGCCGATCACACCTACCGCGTGGCGGGCGATACGCCGGTCGAACGGGTGGCCGAGGCCTTCGGCCTGACCTTCGACGACCCGACGCTGCTCGAGGACTTCGACACCATCGGCGGCCTGGTGGCACACCAGATGGGCCATGTGCCCACGCGCGGCGAGCATCACACGATCGGCGGCTTCGATTTCATCGTGCTGCACACCAAGGGCGGCGCGGTGCGCTGGTTCAAGGTGTCGCCGGCACGCGAAGGCGCCGCGTCCGACTGATGCCGCTGCCTCCGGTGCCCCGGCGGCGCGGCGCGGGTGATGCGGCCGCGACCGTGTTGCTGCGCAGCTTCGGCTTCGGCTTGGCCGGGCTGGCGCAGGCGGGGTCGATCGCGGCACCGTGGAGCGGCCAGCCGCTGGGGTGGCTGCAGGTGGTTTCGCTGGCGGCGCTGGTGTGGCAGCTCGATGCGCTGCGCACGGCGGGCGCGGGGTGGCGCGCAGGCGCCTTGTACGGCTGGCTGTTCGCCACCGCGTGGCTGTGCGGCACCTTCTGGTGGCTCTTCATCTCGATGCACACCTACGGCGGCCTCGCGGCGCCGCTGGCCGCGCTGGCGGTGCTGGCGCTGGCGGCGGGGCTGGGGCTGTACTACGCCGTGGCTTGCGCCTGTTATGTGGCGTTCGCGCCCGGCCGGTGGACCCCTCGCGCTCTCTTTTTTGTAGCGCTGTGGACGCTGGCCGAGCTGGTGCGCGGCAGCTGGTTCACCGGCTTTCCCTGGAGCGCGGGCGGCTATGCCCACGTCGACGGGCCACTGGCGCTGTTCGCGCGCTGGCTGGGCGTGTACGGCGTGGGTGCCGTCGCGGCACTGGCGGCGGCGGCGCTCGCGCAGTGCCTGCGGCTGGACTACCGGCGTCACCGCGCCGCCTGGCTGGCGCCCGTGGGCGCGGCGCTGTGCCTGGGCGCGGCGGCGGTCGGCTCGCACTGCGCCGTCAACCTGTGCGGCGCAGCGGCAGCGTCGGGGTCAGACGCGGCAAGCGCCGGTCGACTGCGGGTCGCGCTGCTGCAGGGCAATATCCCGCAGGACGAGAAGTTCGTGCCCGGTGGCGGTATCGCCACCGCGCTCGGCTGGTACGGCGCGCAGTTGCAAAGCGCCACCGCGCAGCTGGTCGTCACGCCCGAGACGGCCTTGCCGCTGCTGCCCTCGCAACTGCCGCCGGGCTACCTCGACGCCATCGCGGCACGCTACGCCAGCGGGGCACAGGCGGCAATCGTCGGGCTGCCGCTGGGCGGGCCGGACGGCGGCTACAGCAATTCGGTGCTGGGCTTCAAGCCGGGCGAGGGGCAGCCCTACCGCTACGACAAGCACCACCTGGTGCCTTTCGGCGAGTTCGTGCCGGGGCTGTTCCGCTGGTTCACCGAGATGATGCGGTTGCCGCTGGGCGACTTCCGGCGCGGCGCGCTGGCGCAGCCGGCGTTCGCCTGGCAGGGCCAGCGCATCGCGCCCAACATCTGCTACGAGGACCTGTTCGGCGACGAGATCGGCGCCAACTTCCGCAGCGAAGCCGCCGCGCCGACCATTCTGCTCAACGTCAGCAACATCGCCTGGTTCGGCGACACGGTCGCCATCGACCAGCACCTGGCGATCTCGCGCATGCGCGCGCTGGAGTTCGAGCGGCCGATGGTGCGCGCCACCAACACCGGCGCCACGGTCGTGATCGACCACCACGGCCGCGTCACCGCGTCGCTGCCGCGCCTGACGCGCGGCGTGCTGGTGGCCGAGGTCGAGGGGCGACACGGCCTGACGCCCTACGCGCGCTGGGTGTCGCGCTTGGGGCTGTGGCCGCTGTGGATCGCGATGGGAGGGGTGGTGGCAGCGACCCTGCTCGCGCGTCTCGCGCGCCGACAGTAGGCAGACTGCCGGCGCCGGCCGCCCCGGCCGCGCCTCGTAAAATGCCCGGTTCGCCGCGCTGCGCCCTCGCGCTGTTGTGGCGCCATCCCGCATCCTCATGTTGACCTTCCAAGACATCATCCTCAGGCTGCAGTCGTACTGGGCCGAGCAGGGCTGCGCGCTGCTGCAGCCCTACGACATGGAGGTGGGTGCCGGCACCTCGCACACCGCCACCTTCCTGCGCGCCATCGGCCCCGAGCCGTGGAAGGCCGCCTACGTGCAGCCCAGCCGCCGCCCCAAGGACGGGCGCTACGGCGAGAACCCGAACCGGCTGCAGCACTACTACCAGTACCAGGTGGTGTTGAAGCCCGCGCCATCGAACATCCTGGAGCTGTACCTGGGCAGCCTCGAAGCACTGGGGTTCGATCTGAAGAAGAACGACATCCGCTTCGTCGAGGACGACTGGGAGAACCCCACGCTCGGCGCCTGGGGGCTGGGCTGGGAGGTGTGGTTGAACGGCATGGAGGTCACGCAGTTCACCTACTTCCAGCAGGTCGGCGGCCTCGACTGCCGGCCGATCACGGGCGAGATCACCTACGGGCTGGAGCGGCTGGCCATGTACCTGCAGGGCGTGGACAACGTCTACGACCTGACGTGGACCGAGGGCCCCGAAGGTTCCCGATTGACCTACGGCGACGTCTACAAGCAAAACGAGGTCGAGCAGTCGAGCTACAACTTCGAGCACAGCGACGCCGACTTCCTGTTCACCGCCTTCGCCGCGCACGAGAAGCAGGCAAAACATCTGATGGGCGAGCAGCTCGCCTTGCCGGCCTACGAGCAGCTGCTGAAGGCCGCGCACAGCTTCAATCTGCTCGACGCGCGCGGCGCCATCAGCGTGACCGAACGCGCCGCCTACATCGGTCGCATCCGCAACCTGGCGCGCAGCGTCGCGCAGAGTTATCACGACAGCCGCGAGCGGCTCGGCTTCCCGATGGCACCGCGCGAGTGGGTCGCGGACCTCACGACCAAGAAGGCGGCCTGAGCGATGGCGAGCACCACCACCTACAACAACCTGCTGGTCGAGCTGTTCGTCGAGGAGCTGCCGCCCAAGGCGCTGAAGAAGCTGGGCGAGGCCTTTGCGAGTGTGCTGCGCGACCAGCTCGTGGCGCGGGGCCTGGCCGACGCCGGCTCCTCGGTGCTGACCGCGTTTGCCTCGCCGCGCCGGCTGGCCGTGCACCTGACGAGCGTGGCCGCCCAGGCCGCCGATACGGAAAGTGTTCAGAAGCTGATGTCCGTCGCAGCGGCCTTCAATGCCGCAGGGCAGCCGTCTGCTGCCTTGCGCAAGAAGACCACAACCGGCGTTGCAAGGCGCTGATCGATCGCTGGCCTGAGGTGGGCGACGGGCCGGACCGGCTGTTCGTCCAGAGCGACGGCAAGACCGAGGCCCTGTTTTTTCGCTCGCTCGCGCCGGGACAGGACCTTCGGGCGGGGCTGCAGCAGCGCGCTCGACCTTGCGATCGAAGCGCTGCCAATCCCGAAGGTCATGAGCTATCCGCTGCCGCTCGACCCGAAGGAAACGCCCTTGGCAGGCTGGAGAAGCCACGAGCTTCGTGCGCCCGGCGCACGGCTTGGTCGCGCTGCACGGCGACGACGTGGTGCCGGTCGAGGCGCTGGGCCTGCAGGCCGGGCGCGAAACGCACGGCCACCGCTTCGAGGCCAAGGTCGATCCGGTCGTGCTGCGCAATGCCGACGGCTACGCGCGCCAGCTGGCCGACGAAGGCGCGGTGATCGCGTCGTTCGAGGCGCGGCGCGCCGAGATCGCGCGCCAGCTGGCCGAGGCCGCCGCGCAGGTCGGCGGCGGCGCGCGGCCCATCGAGGACGACGCCCTGCTCGACGAGGTGACGGCGCTGGTCGAGCGCCCCAACGTGCTGGTCTGCGAATTCGAGCGCGAGTTCCTCGAAGTGCCGCAGGAGTGCCTGGTCCTCACGATGAAGGCCAACCAGAAGTACTTCCCGCTGGTCGATGTCCTGGCCGGCTGACGAACAGGTTCCTGGTGGTCAGCAACATCACGCCCGACGACCCGAGCGCCGTGGTCGGCGGCAACGAGCGCGTGGTGCGCCCGCGGCTGGCCGACGCCAAGTTCTTCTTCGACCAGGACCGCAAGAAGACGCTGGCCTCGCGCGTCGAGGCGCTGGGCAAGGTGGTGTACCACAACAAGCTGGGCACGCAGGGCGAGCGCGTGCAGCGCGTGTGCACATGCGCTCGCCACGCGGCGATTGGCCGAGCGGCTGGGCGACGCCGCGCTGGCGGCGCAGGCGACCAGGCCGCGCAGCTGGCCAAGGCCGACCTCGTGACCGACATGGTCGGCGAGTTCCCCGAGCTGCAGGGCACCATGGGCGCGCTACTACGCGCTGCACGACGGGCTCGCCCGCGGCCGTGGCCGACGCCATCGAGGACCACTACAAGCCGCGCTTCGCGGGCGACACGCTGCCGCGCGGCGAGGTCGGGCTCGTGGTGGCGCTGGCCGACAAGCTCGAGACGCTGGTCGGCATGTTCGGCATCGGCAACCTGCCCACGGGCGACCGCGATCCGTTCGCGCTGCGCCGTCACGCGCTGGGCGTGGTGCGCATGCTGGTCGAGCGCGCGCTGCCGCTCGATGCCCGCGAGCTGACCCGGCTGGCGTTCCAGGCGTTCGGCGCGCTGCTGCCGCGCGATCCTTCGGCCGATCTCGACGACTTCCTGGTCGAGCGCCTGAAGGGCTACCTGAAGGACGCCGGGTACTCGGCGCCGGAAGTCGATGCGGCCGTCCATGCGCGAAAGCTCGCCGAATGGTCGAGCCTGCCCGGGCGGCTCGCCGCCGTGCGCGCCTTCGCCGCGCTGCCCGAGGCGCCGGCGCTGGCCGCGGCCAACAAGCGCATCGGCAACATCCTGAAGAAGTCGCCCGAGGCCGACGCCCACGTCAACCCGGCGCTGTTCCAGGAGCCCGCCGAGCAGGCGCTGCACGCCGCCATGCGCGAGGTGGTGCCGGTGGCCGACGCGCACTTCGACGCGGGCGACTACACCGCCTCGCTGCAGGCCCTGGCCGCGTTGCGCGCGCCGGTGGACGACTTCTTCGACGGCGTGATGGTCAACGCCGAGCAGGCCGACCTGCGCCTGAACCGGCTCGGCCTGCTGCGCGTGCTGCACGAGGCGATGAACCGCGTGGCGCTGCTGGAACGGCTGGCGGCCTGAGCACCCGAGCGAACCCATCCACCCGAGGCGTGCCCATGAAACTCGTCATCCTCGACCGCAACGGCACCATCAACGTCTACCGCGAGGACTTCGTCAAGAGCGAGGCCGAGTGGGCGCCGCTGCCCGGTGCGCTGGCGGCCATCGCGCGGCTCAACCATGCCGGCTGGCACGTGGTGATCGCGTCCAACCAGTCGGGCATCGGGCGCGGGCTGTTCGACATCGACGCGCTCAACGCCATGCACGCCAAGATGCACCGCCTGCTGGCCGCGCAGGGCGGACGCGTCGACGCGGTGTTCTACTGCCCGCACAGCCCGGACGAGGACTGCGCCTGCCGCAAGCCGCGGCCGGGGCTCTTGCGCCAGATCGGCGAGCGCTTCGGCCTCGACCTGCACACCGTGCCGGCCGTCGGCGACAGCCTGCGCGACGTGCAGGCGGCGGCGGCGGCGGGCTGCGAGCCGCACCTGCTGCTGACCGCCGCGGGTGCGCCCCGGCGCGACGCGCCGCTGCCGCCCGAGTACCCGCCCGCGACGCAGCTGCACGACGACCTGACGGCCTTCGTCACCTTCCTGCTGGCCCGCGAGGAGCGCGCCGCCTCGACCTCCGGGGCGGGCGGCTGATGCGCGGGTTTGCTCTCTTTTCAATAGCGACCGGCCCAGCATCCACGGGCGCAAAAGCCGAAAAACAACCAAAACGATGGCCCTGATCCGCTCCGTGCTGCATCTGCTGTGGATGCTCGTGACCGTGGTGCCGTGGGGCACCGCGCTGGTGATTTCGTCGCTCTTCCTGCGCAGCGTGCCGCTGTACTGGATGGCGGCCGGCTGGCTGAAGGTGGCGATCTGGGGCGCGCGCGTCATCCTCGGCATCCGCCCGCGCATCAGCGGCATGGAGAACCTGCCCACCGGCGAGCGCGACGGCGCGGTGCTGCTGTGCAAGCACCAGTCGACCTACGAGACCTTCCTGATGCCGGCGATCATGCCGCACCCGCTGGCCTACGTGTTCAAGCGCGAGCTGCTGTACGTGCCGTTCTTCGGCTGGTCGATGGCGCGGCTGGACATGATTCACATCGACCGCAGCCAGCGCGCGCAGGCCTTCAACAAGGTGGTGGCGCAGGGCCGGCGGCTGCTGGGGCAGGGCATCTGGGTCATCATGTTTCCCGAGGGCACGCGCATCCCGCGCGGCCGGCAGGGCACCTACAAGTCGGGCGGCACGCGGCTTGCGTGCGAAACCGGCGCGCCGGTGATCCCGATCGCCGTCACCTCGGCCAAGGTCTGGCCGCGCAAGGCCTTCATCAAGCACCCGGGCGTGGTGGATGTGTCGATCGGGCCGGCGATCCCGAGCGTCGGCCGCAGGCCCGACGAGCTGATGCGCGAGGTCGAGGCCTGGATCGAGGCCGAGATGCGCCGGCTCGACCCCGAGGCGTACCGCTAGCCTGGCGCGGCGGCCATGCGCGACCTGCTCCGGTTCACGCTCGACCTGTTCGGCGGGCTCGACGGCCGCACGGCGGCGTCTGCTCCCGCCGTTGAAGGATTCGAGTCAAAAAGGCCTCCGGCGCATGCCCCGCTTGAGCACGGTGCTATCGAAAGAGTAGCGCCGCACACCTCTGATCCTGCGCCCTGCCAAGCACCGCTCGACCGCTGCATGCCGGCCGGCCCATTGCCCCTGGCGACGTTTCCCCAGGATGCGATGCTGTCCATCGCGTTGCCGCCGGCTGCACAGCCCGCAGAAGATCGGGCTCCGGCCTCGTTCGTGCATCCGCGAGCGACGCGGCAGATCAGCCTCGGCGGCGCGCACGTGGCCTACGAGCTGACGCGCGGCCAGCGTCGCACCGTCGGCTTCGTGGTCGGTGCCGAAGGGCTGTCGGTGCGCGCGCCGCGCTGGGTCGCGCTGCGCGATGTCGAGGCCGCGCTGCGCGGCAAGAGCGACTGGATCCTGCGCAAGCTCCGAGAGGCGCGCGACCGCCAGGAGCGGCTGGAAGCGTCGCGCATCGACTGGCGGGACGGCGTGCGCGTGCTGTTTCTCGGCGAGCCGGTCGTGGTGCGGCTCGACCCCCATGCCCGCTGCGGCGAGGCCGTGCTCGAAGCGGCCGCCGTCCAAGGCTTGCGCAGGGAGAATGCCGGCGCCGCGGCGGAGGATGAGCTGAGCGGCACGGGCGGCGCTGGAGCGCCGGACGCCGGGCTGCGCACGCTGCGCCTGGCTTTGCCGCACGACGCCGGCGCCGTGCGGATCCGCGAGGCCACGCACGCCTGGCTGCTGCAGCAGGCGCGGTGCGTGTTCGTCGAGCGGCTCGATCACTTCGCGCCGCTCTTGGGCGTGCGCTGGACGCGGCTCGCGCTGTCGAACGCCGCCACCCGCTGGGGCAGCGCCCGCAGCGACGGCTCGATCCGGCTGAACTGGCGGCTGGTCCAGTGTCGCCTGCCGGTGCTCGACTACGTGGTGGCGCACGAGCTGGCCCATCTGCGCGTGATGAACCACAGCCCGCGCTTCTGGGCCACGGTCGCGACCGTGGTGCCCGGTTACGCGGCGCTGCGCCGCGAACTCAAGGAAGAGCCGATTCCGCGCTGGTGAGCGCCGCGAAGCGGACCGTGCCGCGCCGTCCCGCGCCCAGGGTTCTGGCAGGCGTTCAGCGCGCGTGCGTCACGCCGCCGTCGACCACCAGCGTCGAGCCGACCACGTAGTCGCCGGCGCGCGAGGCCAGGTAGATGGCGGCGCCGGCCATGTCCTCGGGCGTGCCGATGCGCCCGCTCGGAATGCGCTTGGCTGTCTCGTCGGCTTGGTCGCGCGCCACCCGGTTCATGTCGGAGGCGAAGGCGCCGGGCGCGATGGCGCTGACCACGATGCGCTCGGGCGCCAGCCGCAGCGCCATGCGGCGCGTGAGCTGGATCAGCCCGGCCTTGCTGGCGGCGTACGAGTAGGTCTCCTGCGGGTTGACCGAGATGCCGTCGATCGAGGCGATGTTGATGACCTTGGCCAAGTGCTCGCCCGCCGCCGCCTGGCGCAGCATCGGCGTCAGCGCCTGCGTCAGGAAGAACGGCGCCTTCAGGTTCAGGTCGACCACCTTGTCCCAGCCGCTTTCCGGAAACTCGTCGTAGGGCGCGCCCCAGGCGGCGCCGGCGTTGTTGACCAGGATGTCGAGCGTGCGCTCGTGCTTCGAGTAGGCCTCGACCAGCGCGCGCACGCCGTCCATCGTCGAGACGTCGGCCGGCAGCGAGACGCAGGGCCCGAAGGCCGAGAGCTCGCGCGCCGTCTGGTCGCAGGCCTCGGCCTTGCGCGCCGAGATGTAGACGCGCGCGCCCTGGGCCAGGAAGCCCTCGGCGATCATGCGGCCGATGCCGCGCGAGCCGCCGGTGACGAGCGCGCTGCGGCCCTGCAGCGAAAAGAGTCGGGTGGTGTCCATGCGGAGTCTCCAGAGGTGCGGATGCTGTGCCGCAGCAGGGTGGATGATGAGGCGCGCCGGCCAAACAAATGCCGCGCGCCACCGCAGCTTAGGGCGTGGCGCGTCCGGACGCCGTCGCCGAGGCGCCAGCGCTTCGGCCCGTGATGCGATTGCGGAACAGGGACGCCGCGACGCACGGCGCCGCCGTGGCCAGACGCTGGCCTGTCGCGTCGCGCCGCAAATGCCCTCAGGCGGCGCCTGCCAGCCCGAAGCGATGGACGCCGTCCGCGCCGAGGCTGCGCCGCAGCTGCCCGGCGTACCACAGCAGGTGCAGGTGCGCCACCGTCTCGCCCATGGCGAAGGTCATCTGGTGCAGATCGAGCTCGCGCCTGAACATGATCGGCAGCGCCTCGGCCGCGCTCAGCGCGCGTTCGGTGCAGCCCGCCAGCAGCTCCGCCAGGCGGTCACGGTGGTGCGCCTGGAGCTGCTCCACGCGGCGGTGGATGCCGGTGAAGGGCTTGCCGTGCGAGGGCAGCGCGAGCGTGTCGGCCGGCAGCGCGTTGAAGGCGACGATGCTGTCGAGGAACAGCCGCAGAGGGTTGGCCTCGGGCTCGCCCGCGTGCACGCTGACGTTGGTCGAGATGCGCGGCAGCATCATGTCGCCGCCCAGCAGCACGCCGAGCTCGGCGCAGTACAGCGCGATGTGCTCGGGCGCGTGGCCGTAGCCGGCGATGCAGCGCCAGCCGCGCCCGCCGATGGTCAGCGTGTCACCGTCCATCATGCGCACGAAGCTCTCCGGCACCCCCGGCACCATGTCGCGGTAGTAGCTGCCGCGCGCGCGGATCTTGGCGAGCGCGTCGGGGTCGGAGAGGCCGTGCGTGGCGAAGAAGCGCGCCGCCGGCTCGCCGCCGGCCAGGGTGTCGCCGCCGTCGGGGCTGCACAGCACGCGCGCCACGTGGTAGTCGGTCGAGCTGATCCACAGCGGCGCCTGCCAGCGCTCGCACAGCCAGCTCGCCAGGCCGATGTGGTCGGGGTGCATGTGCGTGACGATCACGCGCAGCACCGGCAGACCTTCGAGCTGGGTGTCGAACACCTGCTGCCACTGCGCACGGGCTTCCTCGCGCGCGATGCAGCAGTCCACCACGCTCCAGCCCTCGACGCCGTCGATGCGGTCGCGCAGCAGCCACAGGTTGATGTGGTTGAGCGCGAAGGGCAGCGTCATGCGCACCCAGCGCACGCCGGGCGCCACTTCGAGGCTTTCGCCGGGCGCCGGCAGCGCATCGCCCAGGGGGTAGTGGAGTTCGCGTTCGAGCAGGTTCATGGTGTAGGATTGACGTTTACGTAAACGTCAGAAACAGGGGCGCCCATTGTAGGCGGATCGTTCCGGCGGGGCTGTCGCGCCGGCAACCCGCGTCCCTCCTGTCTCCATGCCCACGCAAACCTTCACCATCGGCGAACTCGCGCAGGAATTCGGCCTCACCACGCGCGCCATGCGCTTCTACGAGGACATGGGGCTGCTCGCGCCCGCGCGCTCGGGGCCGGGCGGGCGCCAGCGCGTCTACAGCAGCCGCGATCGCGCGCGCCTGAAGCTCACGCTGCGCGCCAAGCGCCTCGGGCTGAGCCTGACCGAGGCGCGCGACATCCTCGACATGTACGACAGCCCGCGCGACACCGAGCCCCAGCTGGGCCGCTTCGTCGACGTGCTGGCGGCGCACCGCGCGCAGCTCGAAGCGCGGCTGGCCGAGCTGCAGGCCAACCTCGACGAGGTGCGCGCTCACGAGGACGAGGCACGCAGCGCGCTGCTGCGCGCGCGGCAGGGCCGACCGCCGCGGACCGCCGCCACCGCCAAGTCACGCTGAACGGACCGCGCCGCAGCCATTTTTTGCTTTCTCTCCCCGACAATCGAACCATGCCAAACACCCTCCAAGGACTCTTCGCCCTCAACCGCGCCTGGGCGTCCCAGGTGGAGCGCGACCGCCCCGGCTTCTTCACCAGCCTGGTCAAGCAGCAGACGCCGAAGTACATGTGGATCGGCTGCTCCGACAGCCGCGTGCCCGCCAACCAGATCACCGGGCTGGAGCCGGGCGAGGTGTTCGTGCACCGCAACGTGGCCAACGTGGTGGTGCACTCGGACCTGAACGCGCTCTCGGCGATCCAGTTCGCGGTCGAGCGCCTCAAGGTCGAGCACATCATGGTGGTCGGCCACTACGGCTGCGGTGGCGTGCAGGCGGCGCTCGAAGGCGCGCGCATCGGCCTGGCCGACAACTGGATCCGCCACATCCAGGATGTGCGCGACCGGCACCGCGCGCTGCTCGAATCGCTGCCGGACAGCGTGCGCGCCTATGCGCTGTGCGACCTCAACGTGGTCGAGCAGGTGGTCAACGTCTGCGGCAGCACCGTCATGCTCGACGCCTGGGCGAGCGGCCAGAGCGTGCGCGTCCACGGCTGGGCCTTCGGCGTGCACGACGGGCTGCTCAACGACCTGGGCATGACGGTGTCGTCCACCGACGCGCTCGACGGGCTCTACCACGCCGCCATCGAGCGGCTGCACGAGAAGTGGCGCACCGCGTCGACCCTGCCGACCGCCGCCTGAGCCGCCGCGCGCCAAGGTTTTTCCTTTCCTTTCTTCCGCTTCCCGTCCGTCCGCCATGTTCCCGCAACGCCTCGACTCTCCGCTGGCCTACGACATCGCGCGCGCCATGCGCGACGGCTTCGACCGCCACTACCGGCTGTTTCGCGCCGAATCGGCACGCGCCAAGCACCGCTTCGAAACCGCCGACTGGCACGGCCAGCAGCGCGCGCAGCGCGAGCGCATCGAGTTCTACGACCTGCGGGTCAAGGAGGCGGTGGCGCGCCTGGAAAAGGAATTCAAGGCCGGCGAGCAGCCGATGTCGGTGTGGCACCAGGTCAAGCTGCACTTCATCGGCCTCCTGGTGGACCACCACCAGCCCGAGCTGGCCGAGACCTTCTTCAACTCGGTCTCCACCAAGATCCTGCACCGCACCTACTTCCAGAACGACTTCATCTTCGTGCGCCCGGTCATCAGCACCGAGTACATCGAGCCGCGCGGCGCGCCGACCTTCCGCTCCTACTATCCGTCGCAGGACACGCTGGTGGAGAGCGTCGAGCAGGTGATCGACGACTTCGGCCTGACCGGCCACTTCGCCGACCGGCGGCGCGACTCCGAGCGGGTGGTGGCCGCCATCGTGCAGCGCTTCCGGCACATCAAGCTGCGCGCCAACTTCCAGCTGCAGGTGCTCTCGGGGCTGTTCTACCGCAACAAGGGCGCCTACGTGGTCGGCCGCATCCTGAACGGCTTCCTGGAGCTGCCGTTCGCGCTGCCGATCCTGCACGACGCGCAGGGTCGCTTCTACGTCGATGCGGCGCTCTTCGGCGAGGACGACCTGCAGCTGCTGTTCAGCTTCGCGCGGGCCTATTTCATGGTCGACATGGAGGTGCCCTCGGCCTACGTGCAGTTCCTGCGCTCGCTCATGCCGCGCAAGCCGCGCACGGAGATCTACAACGCGCTGGGGCTGGCCAAGCAGGGCAAGACGCTGTTCTACCGCGACTTTCTCTCGCACCTGAACTACAGCAGCGACCGCTTCCGCATCGCGCCGGGCATCAAGGGCATGGTGATGCTGGTGTTCGACCTGCCGTCGTTCCCCTTCGTCTTCAAGGTCATCAAGGACTTCTACCCGCCGCCCAAGGACACCACGCGCGAGCAGATCCAGAGCAAGTACTGGCTGGTCAAGCAGCACGACCGCGTCGGGCGCATGGCCGACACGCTCGAATACAGCATGGTGGGCTTTCCGCTGGACCGCTTCGAGCCCGAGCTGGTCGAGGAAATCCGCCGCTTCGCGCCGAGCCAGCTGGAGATCGGCGACCGCGACGGCAACGGCGAGATGGAGCTGGTCCTGAAGCACGTCTACATCGAGCGGCGCATGATCCCGCTCAACCTCTACCTGCAGGAGGCGTTCGATTTGCTGGCGCAGCCCGAGCACGCCGAGCGCGCGAAGCAGCAGCTGGAGCAGGCGGTGGTCGAGTACGGCCACGCCATCAAGGACATGGTGGCGGCCAACATCTTCCCCGGCGACATGCTGTGGAAGAACTTCGGCGTCACGCGCGGCGGCAAGGTGGTGTTCTACGACTACGACGAGATCGAGTACCTCACCGACTGCAACTTCCGCCGCGTGCCGGCGCCGCGCAACGAGGAGGACGAGATGAGCGGCGAAATCTGGTACTCGGTCGGCCCGAAGGACGTGTTCCCCGAGACCTTCGGCCCCTTCCTGCTGGGCAACCCGGCGGTGCGCGAGGCCTTCATGGCGCACCACGCCGACCTGCTCGACGCGGCCTTCTGGCAAAGCCACAAGGAGCGCATCCAGGCCGGCCAGATGCTCGACGTGTTCCCGTACGACGAGGCGCACCGCTTCGAGCAGGGCGGGCAGGGGGCGCATTTCTGAAATGTGAGGGTGATGTGCATGCAAGTTGCTGAGTATCTGAACTCGAAGCCTGTCGGAGCTTTGGTCACGCTACTTGCGCTTATTAGCTTCCCTCTTTCTCTGTGGTTCTGGTGGGATTCGAAAAACGATCCCAAACTGACGTACTACGTTGCATCAGCCCCAACGATCTTGGCGAGACCCGACATATTGCCGGGTTTGAGTATTCAGGTGATGGGCCGGTCGATAGTTAAACCCATTTATGCGGCAAGAATTTATGTTTGGAATTCAGGGCGCCGAGCGATCAAAAGAGAAGACCTGCTGCCTTCGCTACGACTTGCGCCCGCCTCAACAACGAGGGCAGATATAGAGGTGCTTTGGTCAAATGTCGCGGTGGTTTCGCGTGAGGAAATTCAGCCTCGTCTTGAAGTTCGACCAGATGGAAAAGCGGTTCTACCCAATTGGCTGATTCTCGATGAGGACGATGGTTTTGTGGTGGATGTTGTCTATCAAGCAGCCATGCCAGTGAATTGGCAACTTGTTGGCTCGGTGGCAGGTCAAAAGAAAATAGACGCATGGGCAAATGATCAGCCCCACGATAGCGTAAGGAAGTCATTCATACCGCGGCCGTTCTGGTTTGTCCCAATGCTCATTGCTGCTCCGTTTTTCGTTTTCTTTTTTGGGATACAGATAGTGCTCTCTTACACGCCACCACGAAGCGTAAAACGCAAGGTTGGTCTGCTCGCGCTAGTTTCTTTTTTGGTGCTGCTGTTCTTCGCCGCGTACAAAAACGTTGGCACACCCGCGATTCTTCTTTTCTAATTTTGGAGATGCTCTATGCCTGAAGCCATCGTCATCACCGGCGCCGCGCGCACCCCCATGGGTGGCTTCCAGGGCGGCTTTTCCTCGCTGGCGGCGCACGACCTGGGCGGCGTGGCGATCAGGGCGGCCATCGAGCGCGCCGGCGTCGCACCGGAGGCCGTGGGCGAGGTGCTGTTCGGCAACTGCCTGATGGCCGGCCAGGGCCAGGCGCCGGCGCGGCAGGCGGCGTACAAGGGCGGGCTGCCCGACAGCACGGGCGCCGTCACGCTCAGCAAGATGTGCGGCTCGGCCATGAAGGCGGCGATGATGGCGCACGACCTGCTGCTGGCCGGCACGCACGAAGTGATGGTGGCCGGCGGCATGGAAAGCATGACCAACGCGCCCTACCTGATGTTGAAGGGCCGCGGCGGCTACCGCATGGGCCACGACCGCATCTTCGACCACATGATGCTCGACGGCCTGGAGGACGCCTACCAGCCGGGCCGCTCGATGGGCACCTTCGGCGAGGATTGCGCGGCCAGGTACGGCTTCACGCGCGAGCAGCAGGACGCGTTCGCCATCGCCAGCGTCGAGCGCGCCCAGCACGCGGGCGAGGCCGGGCTGTTCAGGGACGAGATCGCGCCCGTGACGGTCAAGGGCCGCGGCGGCGATGTCGTCGTCTCGACCGACGAGGGTCCGGGCAAGATCCGGGTCGACAAGATCCCGACGCTGCGCCCGGCGTTCAAAAAGGAGGGCGGCACCATCACCGCCGCGTCGAGCTCGTCGATCAACGACGGCGCGGCGGCGCTGGTGATGACGACCGAATCGCACGCGGCGCGGACCGGCGCGCGCCCGATCGCACGGCTGGTCGGCCACACCACCCACGCGCAGGCTCCCGAGTGGTTTTCCACGGCGCCGGTCGGCGCGGTGCAGAAGCTTTTTGCCAAGACCGGCTGGCGCGTCGGGGACGTCGATCTGTGGGAGGTCAACGAGGCTTTTGCCGTGGTGCCGATGGCGCTGATGCACGAGTTGGACGTGCCGCACGAGATCGTCAACGTGCACGGCGGCGCCTGCGCGCTGGGGCACCCGATCGGCGCCAGCGGCGCGCGCATCATGGTCACGCTGATCCATGCGCTCAAGGCGCGGGGCAAAAGGCGCGGCGTCGCGACGCTGTGCATCGGCGGCGGCGAGGCGACCGCCGTGGCGCTTGAGCTGGTGTGAAACACCCCCAGGCTTCGCGCACTTCGTGTCGCTTTCGCCCAGGGTCTGCTGCCGCAAGCAGCGACTCTTCGGCCCGTCCAAGCCTGCGCTGGCAGGCTTGGAGCCGCGGGCCTCAGCCCCCTTGCAGGGGCAACACCGGCGGCCCGGCAAAGCCGGCTCCGCGGTGTTCCCGGTCTTGGCCTCTTCGGTTTCGAGCGTCGCAGATGCGCAAGGCGCAAGGGGCTGATGCTATAAAAACAATAGCTGTAGAGGCACACTCTCCCTGCGCTACAGTCACTTTTCTTGTAAATCGAATGCCGCTGTCGCCTTGCAGGGTGGCAGACGCTCATCAGGAGTTTTTATGCACCGAGTACTCGCGCCTTGTCCTTGCCTTCCTTCGCCCGCGCGACGTACGCCGCTGCGCGGCATCGCGCTCGCCGCGTTGCTGGCGGGCAGCCTCGGCGCCGCGCCGGCGCTGGCGCAAAAGCGCGACAACGCGCTGTTCGACGCCGCCACGGCCGAGCAGCCGGCGGTCATGAAGACGCTGGAGCGGCTGGTCAACATCGAGACCGGCACCGGCGACGCCGAGGGGCTCGCCGCGGCCGGCAAGGTCCTGGAGGACGAGCTGAAGGCGCTGGGCTTCACGGTCGCGCGCCACAAGGCGGCGGGCGGGGTGGTCGGCGACAACCTGGTCGGCAAGCTCAAGGGCAAGGGCGGCAAGAGCCTGCTGCTGCTGTCGCACATGGACACCGTGTACCTGAAGGGCATCCTCGCCAAGGCGCCGTTCCGCGTCGAGGGCAACAAGGCCTACGGGCCGGGCATCGCCGACGACAAGGGCGGCAACGCCGTGGTCCTGCACTCGCTCAAGCTGCTCACGGCCTACGGCTTCCGCGACTTCGACACCATCACGGTGCTGTTCAACACCGACGAGGAAAAGGGCTCCTTCGGCTCGCGCGACCTGATCCAGGCGGAGGCGAAACAGGCCGACTACGTGCTGTCGTTCGAGCCGACCGGCGCCGGCCGCGAGACCCTCACGCTCGGCACCTCGGGCATCGCCTACGTGCAGGCCAACATCACCGGCCGCGCCTCGCACGCGGGCGCCGCGCCCGAGCAGGGCGTCAACGCGCTGGTGGAGGCATCGGACCTGGTGCTGCGCACCATGGGCATCGACGACAAGGCCAAGGGACTGCGCTTCAACTGGACCATCGCCAAGGCCGGCGCGGTGTCCAACATCATTCCGGCCAGCGCCACCCTCAACGCCGACGTGCGCTACGCGAGGAACGAGGACTTCGACGCCGCCATGAAGACGCTGGAAGAAAAGGCGCAGCAAAAAAGGCTGCCCGAGGCCGAGGTCAGGATCGTCGTCACGCGCGGCCGGCCGGCCTTCAACGCCGGCGAGGGCGGACGGCGGCTGGTGGACAAGGCGGTGGCCTTCTACAAGGAGGCCGGCGGCACGCTGGAGGTCGAGGAGCGCACCGGCGGCGGCACCGACGCGGCCTACGCGGCGCTCTCGGGCAAGCCGGTGATCGAGAGCCTGGGCCTGCCCGGCTTCGGCTACCACAGCGACAAGGCCGAGTACGTCGACATCAGCGCCATTCCGCGGCGGCTGTACCTGGCGAGCAAGATGATCATGGACTTGGGGCAAGGCAAGTGATGGGGCTCACCCCCAGGCTTCGCGCACTGCGTGTCGCTTCGCCCACCCCCTCGCCGGGGGCAACACCGGCGGCCCGGCAAAGCCGGCTCCGCGGTGTTTCCCGAACGGGCTTCGCTTCGCTTCGCTTGCCGCGGATTTCATGAGTCGCGCCTAGCGCGGTGGAGTTGCTGACATGCTGTTGAACCCCGACCAGGAAGCCATCCGCGACGCGGTGCGCGCTTTCGCGCAGGAGCAGCTCTGGCCCAACGCCGCGCGCTGGGACCGCGAGCGCCATTTCCCCAAGGAAGCGCACGCCGGCCTCGCCGCGCTGGGCGCCTACGGCATCTGCGTGCCCGAGGAGGAGGGCGGCGCCGGGCTCGATTACCTGACGCTCGCGCTGGTGCTGGAGGAAATCGCCGCCGGCGACGGCGGCACCAGCACCGCCATCAGCGTGACCAACTGCCCGGTCAACGCGATCCTGATGCGCCACGGCAGCGCGCGGCAGAAGAAGGACTGGCTGCAGCCGCTGGCGCAGGGAAAGATGCTCGGCGCCTTCTGCCTGACCGAGCCGCAGGCCGGCAGCGACGCCTCCTCGCTGCGCACCACGGCGCGCCGTGACGGCGACGGCTGGGTGATCGACGGCGTCAAGCAATTCATCACCAGCGGCCAGAACGGCCAGGTCGCCATCGTCGTCGCCGTCACCGACCGCGGCGCCGGCAAGCGCGGCATGAGCGCCTTTCTGGTGCCGACCGACGCCAGGGGCTACACCGTCGCACGGCTGGAGGACAAGCTCGGCCAGCACTCCAGCGACACCGCGCAGATCAATTTCGATGCCTGCCGCGTGCCTGCGGAAAACCTCATCGGCCAAGAAGGCGAGGGCTACCGGATCGCCCTGGGGGCGCTCGAAGGCGGACGCATCGGCATCGCCGCGCAAAGCGTCGGCATGGCGAGGAGCGCCTTCGATGTCGCACTGGCCTATGCCAAGGAGCGCCAGGCCTTCGGCGGCGCCATCTTCGAGCAGCAGGCGGTGGGCTTTCGGCTGGCCGACTGCGCCATGCAGATCGAGGCCGCGCGCCAGCTCATCTGGCATGCCGCCAGCCTGCGCGACGCCGGGCGGCCGTGCCTGAAGGAGGCCGCCATGGCCAAGCTCTTCGCCAGCGAGATGGCCGAGCGCGTCTGCAGCGCCGCGATCCAGACCCTGGGCGGCTACGGCTACGTCAACGACTTCCCGCTGGAGCGCATCTACCGCGACGTGCGCGTCTGCCAGATCTACGAGGGCACCTCGGACATCCAGCGGTTGCTGATTCAGCGCGGCCTGGCGGGAGGCGGGTGATTCGGGCGGCTTGAAGCGCCCTCCCGCATTTCGGAAAGTCACCCCAGCGCCGGCAACATGTTGAACAGCAGCACCATGAGCAGGCCGATGACGGAGACGATGGACTGCACGACCGAGATGGTCTGGGTCGCTTCGCCCATGGTCATGCCGAAGGATTCCTTGACCAGCCAGAAGCCGGCATGGTTGGCGTAGTTGAAAAATAGCGATCCGCAGCCGATCGAGAGCGCCAGCAACGGCAGATTGAGATTCGGATCGCTCCCCGCCAGAGGCGCCAGCAGGCCCGCGGCCCCCACGATGCCCACGGTGGCCGATCCGGTCGAGACGGACAGCAGCATCGCGATCAACCAGCCCAGGACCAGCGGCGGAAAGGCGAATTGCTGGGTCATGTGCACGATGGCATCGCCGACTTTCGCGCTCGTCAGGACCTGCTGGAAAGCCCCGCCCCCGGCGATGATGAGGATGATGCCCACAATGGGTTTGAGGCTCTTGCCCAGTGCGTCGCGCAGCTTTTCGGCGTCGCCGCCGCGCATATGGACCAAAGTGACTGCCGCAAACAGAACGCCCAGCAGCATGGCGATCAGGGGATCACCCAGGAACGCGGCGGTGTGCAGGGCGCCGGATTCCTTGGGCAATAGCGTTTCCGCCAGGGCTCGCACCAGCATCAGCAAAGCCGGCAGCAAGGCGGCCAGAATTCCGAGTCCGACACCGAGCGGGCTGCCTGCTGCTTCGTCCCGGGTGAGGGTGTATTGGTCCAGCAAGGCTTCATCCGGGCGCGTGGTCATGCGAGGCGTGATGAAAGCGCCATAGAGTGGCCCGCCCAGCACCATCGCCGGCAGAGCGGCCGCGAAACCGTACAGCATGGTCGGGCCGACTGTCGTCTTCAGGGTTGCAATGGCTGTCAATGGCCCTGGGTGAGGCGGCACCATGCCGTGCATGGCCGCCAGCGCGGCGATCACCGGCACGCCCACGTAGATGTAGGCAGACCCTTTGAAGGCCTCGTGGGATTCGAGCTTGCGCGCCACGCTGAAGATCAGCGGCAGCATCACCACCAGCCCCACTTCAAAAAACATGGGAATTCCGATAATGAAAGCCACCAGGGTCATGGCCCACGGGATCATGCGGTCCGAGGTCCTGCGCAAGATGGCACTGGCGAGTTGCTCGGTGGTGCCGGAATCGGCCAGTATCTTGCCGAGCATCGCGCCCAGCGCAATCACCACGCCCACCGCACCCAGTGTCCTGCCGGCGCCATTGGTGATGTTCTTGACGATCGCCGTGGGATCCATCCCTGTGGCAAAGCCAACACCGATGCAGACAATCAGGAGCGCCAGCAAAGGGTGCATGCGAATCCGCGAAACGATCAGCACGACCAGCACCAGAACGCTCACCAGGGCGGTGATCAGCAATTGAATGTCGAAGGAAGACATGTCTGCACCTCGCGGCCAATGAGTCGCTAATCTAGCGGATAGGCGTGGAACCCCGGTTCAGTCCAAAGAACGCTTGCCAACCTGCGTCGGCCCGGTGGCAGGCCGGTGGCCGCTGGCGGTGAAAATCCCCCCATGTCTCCCACCCCCTGCCCCTGCGGCCGCACCGACCAGCGCGCGCGGCCCTTGCCCTATGCCCAGTGCTGCGGCCGCTACCTCGACGATTTCGAAGGCACGCCCGCGCCCGACGCCGAGTCGCTGATGCGCTCGCGCTACTCGGCCTTCGTGCTGGAGCGTGCCGACTACCTGCTCGCCACCTGGCACCCGCGCACCCGGCCGACGCACCTGGACTTCGAGCCCGGCGTGCGCTGGCTCGGGCTCGACGTGCGATCCCGCAGCATGAGCGACGGCGAGCACGCCGAGGTCGAGTTCGTGGCGCGCTCGCGCCACGCATCGGGCGCGGCCAGCCGGCTGCACGAGCGCAGCCGCTTCGTGCGCGAGGGTGGCCGCTGGCTGTACCTGGACGCGGCGCCGTCGGCAGGCTCCGCCTGAGGCCGCCGCACGCGGGCTCTGCAGGTCGAGAGAACATCCCAACCCGTTCAGGAAACCTACCCATGTTCAGGATCGGCTCGGAACTCGAACAGGTGCCGCTGGAACAGCTGCGGCCCACCCAGATCACGGTCGGCATGCGCGCCGTCGAAGAGAAAAGCCGGGAATGGAACGCGCTGCCGGAGCACGGCCGCAGTGGGTACCATCGACGCACTTGCCGGGGCCGGCGGATCGCGAGGTACACCGCTTCCGACGGACGTCCGGCGTGTGTCTGCAGCCGTCGAAGAGACGATCCATCGTTTCCGTCCGGCCCTCATGCCGGGCGCCTTGCCTTTCCGAAAAAGGACTTTTTCCTGATGCGCTTCGATGCCGTTCTGTTCGACTGCGATGGCGTGCTGGTGGACTCCGAGCCGATCACCAACGGCGTGCTGCGCGACATGCTGGAGGAGTTCGGCTGGACGCTTACGCGCGAGGAGTGCCTGCGCCTCTTCGTCGGCAAGGCGGTCAAGGACGAGGCGGCGCTGATCGAGCGGCACACCGGCCGCGCCATGACACCCGAATGGCTGCAGGCATTCTGGACACGCCGCAATGCCGCGCTCGAGCGTGACCTGGTCGAAATCCCCGGCGCGCCGACCGCGGTGCGCGCGCTGCACGCTGCGCTCGGCGGCCGCATCGCCTGCGCCTCGGGCGCGGACCGGGGCAAGGTCGAGCTGCAGCTCGACAAGATCGGCCTGCTCGACGCTTTTGCCGGCCACATCTTCAGCGGCCACGAGACGCCGCGCAGCAAGCCGTACCCGGACGTGTACCTGGCCGCGGCCGCCGCACTCGGCGTCGCGCCGGCGCGCTGCGCGGTGATTGAGGACACGGTGACGGGCGCCCAAGCCGGCGTGGCGGCCGGCGCCACCGTGTTCGGCTACAGCCCGGGTGGCCTCGGGCACAGCGGCGCCGAGGCGCTGCGCGGCGTGGGCGCGTGCGAAATCTTCACCGACATGGCGCAGCTGCCGGCGCTCCTCGCCGCCTGGACGGGCCGGCGACCGGCTTATTCGATCGTCGCACCCGAGGCCTTGACGATGTCGCGCCACTTCTCGTAGTCGGTCTTCAGCAGCGCCGCGAACTGCCCAGGCGTCATGGCCTCGGGCTCGGCGCCCTGCGCGACGATGGCGGCCTTCACGTCGGGCATGGCGAGCAACTTGTTGACCGCGGCGTTGACGGTGGCGACGATGTCCTTCGGCGTGCCGGCCGGCATGAAGAGGCCGTACCAGGTGCTCACGTCGAAGCCCTTGTAGCCCGACTCGGCCACCGTCGGCACCTCGGGCAGCGAGCTGCTGCGGCGCGCCGAGGTCACGGCCAGCGCGCGCAGCTTGCCCGACTTGATCTGCGAGAGCGCCGAGGGCACCGACGACACCATCAGGTCGACGTTGCCGGCCAGCACGTCCATCATGGCCGCGTTCGATCCCTTGTACGGCACGTGGCGCATCTTGATGTGCGCCGCGCCGTTGAAGATTTCGCCGGCCAGGTGGATGGTGGTGCCGTTGCCGGGCGAGCCGTAGGTGACGCTGTCGGGCGCGGCGCGCGAGGCCGCCACCACGTCGGCCAAAGTCTTGAAGCGCGAGTCGGCGCGCGTGACGATCACCACCGGCGTGTAGGCGACGTGCGCCACGGCCGCCAGGTCCCGGGTCGGCACGTAGCTCAGGTTCTTGTAGAGCCAGGGCGCGACGACCATGTTGTCCTTCTGGCCCATCACCATGTCGTAGCCGGTCGGCGCAGCGCGCGCCGCCTCGGCGATGCCGATGGTGCCGCCGGCGCCGCCGCGGTTGTCGGGCACCACGGTCCACTTGTCCACCTCGGTCAGCTTGGTGGCGATCAGCCGCGACAGGATGTCGGTCCCGCCGCCGGGCGGGAAGGGCACGATCAGGCGGATCGGCTTGGCAGGGTAGGGCTGCTGGGCCTGCGCGGTGGCGGCGAAGGCCAGCGCGAGGGTGAGGAGGGTCAGGAGTTTCTTGAGCATGGAAAGCTGGGGGGAGAGGAGGCCCGCAGGCCGACGTTCGAGGTCGAAGTGTGCCGCAACCGTGCAGCACCTGCCTTCGCGTTTCGAGAGGGCGACCTTGTCTGCGCTCGCAGCGCAACATTGCGCTGCCGAATCGCTTCACACTGGCGCCGCTGCCTTCTTGGCCGTCGTCGCCTGCTGCGTGAGGGACAGGGCCAGAAAGTCCACGAACGCACGCACGCGCGCTGCCAGTTGATGGCGCTGCGGATACACCGCATAGATGTCGGCGTCGGGGGTGTCGTACTGGGGAAGAACCTGCACCAGGCGGCCGGTGCGAAGGTGGCGCTCGATGTCCCACTCCGCGCGCATCAGGATGCCATGGCCTTCGAGCGCCCAGCTGACGGCGATTTCGCCATCGTTGGTCGTCAGGTTGCCCCGCGTCTTGATCGCCTCGGCCGTCGCGCTCCTGCCCCGGCCGCTCGTCAGGCGCCACAGGCCGTAGGCCTCCTCGCCCTGCCGGATGCCGATGCAGTTGTGCCGGGCCAGGTCGTTCGGCACCTTGGGCATGCCGTGCCGCGCGATGTAGGCCGGTGCGGCGCACAGCAGGCGCCGGTTCGCCGCGATGCGCCTGGCGATCACGCGCGAATCCGGCGGCGCGCCGAACCGGACGCAGACATCGAAGGCATCGTCGGTCAGCGGCGGCGGGTTGACCGACAGCTGAAGCTGCACCTCCACCTCCGGGTACTTGCGCACGAACCTGGAGATCACCGGCGCGACGTGGCTGCGACCGAAGCCGAGGGTGGCGTTCACCCTGAGCAGGCCCCTGGGCGTCGCCTTCGACACGCCGAGCAATTCGCTCAGGCTGTCGATGTCGCCGAGGATCCGGCGCGCGTGCTCGAGGTAGAGCTCGCCCTCGGGCGTCAGGCTCATGCGCCGGGTCGTCCGGTTGACCAGGTTCACGCCCAGGCGCGCCTCCATCTGCGCCAGGTGCTTGCTCACGGCCGGCGTCGAGACGCCCAGCTCGCGCGCCGCGGCGCCGAGGCTGCCGGCGCTCGCCAGCGCGGAGAAAAAGCCCAGATCCGCAGGCTGGATGGAACTCGTCACGGCCGCCCCATTGTTGACTGCAGGTTAACGATGGATTCACTTTAGGGCCGATCCGGCGTGGCGTCGAGTTTTTACAGTACGTGCATCCCAACCCCTGATGGAGACACACTGTGAAGACGTACAAGATCGCAACCATTCCCGGCGACGGCATCGGCAAGGAAGTCGTGCCCGCCGGCCAGGAAGTGCTGCAGGCCCTGGCTTCGGTCGGCGACCAGTTCAGGTTCGAGTTCGAGAACTTCGACTGGGGCGGCGACTACTTCCGCGAGCACGGCGTGATGATGCCGGACGACGGCCTGAACGCCCTGCGCGACAAGGACGCGATCCTGTTCGGCTCCGCCGGCGATCCGCACATTCCCGACCACATCACCCTGTGGGGCCTGCGCCTGAAGATCTGCCAGGGCTTCGACCAGTACGCCAACGTGCGGCCCACGCGCATCCTGCCCGGCATCGACGGCCCGCTCAAGCGCTGTGGCCCCGATGACCTGAACTGGGTCATCGTGCGCGAGAACTCGGAAGGCGAATACTCCGGCGTCGGCGGCCGCGTGCATCAGGGCCATCCGATCGAAGCCGCCACGGATGTGTCAATGATGACCCGTGCCGGTGTCGAGCGCATCATGCGCTTCGCGTTCAGGCTGGCCCAGTCCCGGCCCCGCAAGCTGCTCACGGTCATCACCAAGAGCAACGCCCAGCGGCACGCGATGGTGATGTGGGACGAGATCGCCCTGCAGATCTCGAAGGAGTTCCCGGACGTCACCTGGGACAAGGAACTGGTCGACGCGTCGACCGCGCGCATGATCAACCGTCCGGCCTCGCTCGACACGATCGTCGCCACCAACCTGCATGCCGACATCCTGAGCGATCTCGCCGCCGCGCTGGCCGGCAGCCTCGGGATCGCGCCCACCGGCAACATCGACCCCGAACGCCGCTATCCGTCGATGTTCGAGCCCATCCACGGCTCGGCCTTCGACATCATGGGCAAGGGCCTGGCCAATCCGGTCGGCACCTTCTGGTCGGTCGTGATGCTGCTGGAGCATCTGGGCGAGAACGACGCGGCCCGGCTGGTGATGCAGGCGATCGAAAAAGTCACGGCCGACAAATCGCTCCATACCCGCGACCTGGGCGGCAAGGCGACCACCGCCGAGGTGACCCAGGCCGTCTGCAGCCAGGTGGCCGCCGCCATGCAGCGCAAAGCCGCCTGACGACCTCCGACCCCGGCGGACGCCGGGGTTTCCTTTCATGACCCGAGGGCCTGTCGCAGTGCGGTGGCCCTCGCTCCGAAGCAGCCGCCAAGTGCTGCGGGGGCAACCCGTGCCTGCACAACACCCAGGAGACAAATCATGCGCCGCTTTCTCGGAAAGCTGTATGTCCAAGTGCTGATCGGCGTGTTCGCCGGCGTGGCGCTTGGCTTTTTCGCCCCCCATCTCGCGAGCGACTTCAAGCCGCTGGGCGACATCTTCATCAAGCTGATCAAGATGGTCTTCGCCCCGATCATTTTCGCGACCGTCGTGCTCGGCATTGCCCGCATGGAAAACATGAAGGAACTCGGCCGCGTCGGCGTGCGGGCCCTCGTCTATTTCGAGGTGCTGTCGACCTTCGCGCTGCTGCTGGGCCTCGTGGTGGTCAACCTCTTCGGGCCGGGCGAAGGCATGAACATCGACGCGACCCAACTCGACACCAAGGCCATCGCCAGCTACACCGCGTCGGCCGCCAAGCCGGAAGGCTTCGTCGACTTCATGATGCACCTCGTGCCGACCAGCATCGTCGATGCGCTCGCCAAGAACGACATCCTGCAGATCCTGGTGTTCGCGACCCTGTTCGGCGTCGCGCTCTCGCACATCGGGTCGCGTGCGAAGCCCGTGGTGGACTTCCTCGACTCCTTCACCCATGGGGTGTTCTCCATCGTCGGGATGATCATGCGGCTCGCTCCCCTGGCGGCTTTCGGCGCGATGGCCTTCACCGTCGGCAGGTACGGCCTGGGTTCCGTGCTCTCGCTGGGCAAGCTGATGGGCACGATGTACGTCACCTGCATCCTGTTCGTCGTGATCGTGCTGGGCGGCATTTCGCGGCTGTCGGGTTTCAGCTTGTGGAAGTTCCTGAAGTACATCAAGGATGAACTCTTCACGGTGCTCGGCACCAGTTCGTCCGAATCGGTCATTCCGCAGCTGATGCGCAAGCTTGAGCATGCCGGTGTCTCGAAGCCGGTGGTGGGCCTCGTCATGCCTGCCGGCCTGACCTTCAACCCCGACGGTCAATGCATCTACTACACGATGGCGGCGATCTTCATCGCCCAGGCCACCAACACGCCGCTGACGCTGACCGACCAGCTCGTCGTGCTGGGCGTGCTGCTGCTGACCTCCAAGGGCTCGGCGGGTGTCACCGGTTCCGGCTTCATCACGCTGGCGGCCACGCTCGCCTCGATGGGCAAGATTCCGGTCGCCGGCATGGTGCTGCTGCTCGGCGTGGACCGCTTCATGTCCGAGGCGCGGGCCATCACCAACACCATCGGCAACGCCGTGGGCACGGTGGCCATCGGCCGCTGGGTGGGCGCAGTGGACCGCGACCGGCTGACGCAGGTGCTGGACGGCAAGAGCGACCCGGAAGACCTCGACTTGCTGTACGAAGGCGATGACGACGGCAAGGTGAAGCCGATCCGGGCTGACCTGGCCGAGCACGCCGTGCGGGCCGCGGGCTGAAGAACAACGATAACCCGATGCGGCGGCCCTGGCGCCACGAGCGCCGAAGAGCCGCCGCGCGCCCTGTCCGACGCGGTCATCGCCGCAGCGCAACCCGCATTTCGCGCGCTCTGCCATCCGGCGCCTGTCCAACACCCATATACCCCAAGGAGACCTTTCATGAAAACGCAGTTCGCCCGTCCTCGCGCAGCGCTTGCCGCGCTGGCGCTCGGCATCGCCGCATCGCTCGCATCGGCCCAGTCCTGGCCGACCAAGCCCATCAGCCTGGTCGTGCCCTTCCCTCCGGGCGGCAGTTCCGACGTGTTGGCGCGGGCGCTCACCGACAGGCTCTCGCAGAGCCTCGGGCAACCGGTGATCGTCGAGAGCAAGCCGGGCGCGGGCGCGACGCTGGGCGCCGACTACGTGGCCAAGGCCAAGCCCGACGGCTACACGCTCCTGATGGGCGCGGTGCACCACACCATCGCGACCAGCGTCTACAAGAAGCTGCCCTACGACTTCGAGAAAAGCTTTGCGCCCGTGACCACGGTCGCAATGGTTCCCAACGTGCTCGTGGTCAACGCGAAGTCCCCCGCACACGATGTGAAAGCTCTGATCGCGCTGGCCAAGGCCTCGCCCGGCAAGCTTTCCTATGGGTCCAACGGCAATGGCACGGTTCAGCATCTGATCGGCACGCAGTTCTCGAGCCTGGCCGGCATCGAGCTTCTGCACGTGCCGTACAAGGGCAGCGCCCCGCTGACGACCGACCTGCTCGGGGGTCAGGTCGACATGTCCTTCGACACCCTGACGCCGGTGGTCCAGCACATCAAGGGCGGCAAGCTCCGCGCGCTGGCCGTGACCACGTCCAGGCGGTCCAGCACACTGCCCGATGTCCCGACGCTCGCCGAATCCGGTCTCAAGGACTTCAACCAGGGCACCTGGTTCGGTGTCCTGGCGCCCAGCGGCACGCCCAAGGACATCGTGGACAAGCTGAACGCGGAGATGGTCGCGATCATCCGGTCGCCGGATTTCAGGAAGCGCATGGAAGAGATCGGCGCCGAGCCGGTGGGCGACACGTCGGCGCAAATGGCAACGCAGATCAAGACCGACACGGCCCGGTATGCGCAGCTTGTGAAGGATGCGAAAGTCACGATCGACTGACAACCCCGCAGCGCACCGGGCCGGCGATCGCTTTCGTCGAACCGAGGGTGCCGCCTGGGCGTTCCGGCACCCGGCGGCTCGCCATGCAAGTGGCGGGCCTGCGCGCGCGATGGCCTGGCAGCGCCGCTCCTATACTGGAAATTCGGCGCCGGGCCGGGGCAGTCGCCCTCTGGCGCTGGAAGGCAGCAACGTACAACGCCACCCACGGGAACCAGCGATGAAGATACGCGTGATCGGCGGCGGCCCGGCGGGCCTGTTCTACGCCTACCTGATGAAGCGCCACGACGCCGCGCACGACATCCGCGTGTACGAGCGCGACCCCGAGCGGACCACCTACGGCTGGGGCGTGGTGTTCTCCGACGTGGCGCTGGCCTTCGTGCGCGAGACCGCGCCCGAGCTGTACGACGCGATGACGCGTCGCCAGGAAGTGTTCGACGAGATGGCGGTGGTGCACCGGGGGCAGCACGTCACGCTGGCGCACAACACCTTCCACCGCATGGCGCGCATCGACCTGCTGGAGGCGCTGCACCGGGCCTGCCGCGAGGTCGGTGTCGCGCTCGAGTTCGAGCGGCGGGTGGAGGATCTGCAGCCCTTCGCCGACGCCGACCTGATCGTGGCCGCCGACGGTGCCCACAGCGCCATCCGCACGCGCCACCGGGACTGGTTCGAGCCGTCGCTCGACGAGCGGCCCAACCTGCTCGCCTGGTACGGCACGACCCGGCTGTTCGATCCGCTGTCGCTGATCTTCCGGCAGGGCCCGGACGGCCTGCTGATCGCCCACACCTACCGCTACAGCCGCACCCACAGCACCTTTTTGGTCGAGTGCGACCCGGCCACCTTCCACCGCTCGGGCCTCGACCGCATGGGCGAGGCCGAGAGCCTGGCGTACTGCGAGCGCGTCTTCGCCGACGACCTGCAGGGCCATGCGCTGCTGTCGAACAAGTCGAGCTGGTTTCGCTACACCATCGTCAAGAACCACCACTGGCACCACGGCAACGTGGTGCTGATCGGCGACGCGCTGCGCACCGGCCATCCGTCGGTCGGCTCCGGCACCCGCTTGGCGATGCAGGATTCGATCGCGCTGTTCGATGCCTACAAGGCGTGCGGCGCCGACGTGCCGCGCATGCTCGCCGAATTCGTGCGCCTGCGCCGGCCCGGCTCCGACGCGCTGCAGCTGGCGGCCATCAAAAGCACCGAGTGGTACGAGAACCTGGGCCCGAAAATGGCGCTCGACCCGGTCTCGTTCGCCTACGACTACGTCACGCGCAGCGGCCGCGTCAGCCACGAGGATGTTCGCCAGCGCGATCCCGCACTGGCCGCCGCCTACGAGAAGCTGCACCCCGAAGCCGCTGTCTGAACCTTTTGGGAGCCGCCCCATGCTCGAAGACTTCGTGCCCTGGCCCGCCGAGGACGCCGAGCGCTACCGCCGCCTCGGCCTGTGGGAGGACGTGACCGTTGCCGAAATGGTCGAGCGCACCGCGCGCCGCACGCCCGGGCGTACTGCGTTGGTCTACGGCGAGCGGCGCATCACGTACGACGCGCTGGTGCGCAGCGCCCGGCGGCTGGCACTCGGCCTGCTCGACCTGGGCCTGAAGCCGCGCGAGCGGGTAGTGGTGCAGCTGCCCAACACGCCCGAATTCGTCATCGTCTACCTGGCGCTCAACTGGATGGGCGCCATCCCGGTACTGGCGCTGCGCGCGCACCGCCACGCCGAGGTGCGCCATTTCATCCGCGCCTCGGGCGCCAGCGCCTACCTGATCCCCGACGCGATTGGCGGCTTCGACTACCGCGCGGTGGCGGCCGAGATGGCTGCGGAGTTTCCGGCGCTGCGCCACGTGATCGTGGCGGGCGCGCCGATGCCCGGCCAGCACGCGTTGGCGTCGCTGATGGGCGACGACGCGCCGCAAGACGCCGCCGCGGCGGACGCGGACGACGAGCGCCTGCGGGCCGCGCGCCCGTCGCCCGACGAGGTCTCGACCATGCTGCTGTCGGGCGGGACGACCTCGCTGTCGAAGCTGATCCCGCGCACCCACAACGACTATGTGCTCAATGCGCGGCTGTGCGCGCAGGCGGCCGGCTTCGGGCCCGAGACGGTCTTCATGGCGGTGCTGCCGCTCGGCCACAACTACAACCTGGCGTCGCCGGGCCTGCTCGGCGCCTTCCATGCCGGCGGCACGGTGGTGATCGCGACCGGCACCGACACCGAGACGATCTTCTCGACCGTGGAGCGCGAGCGCGTGACGGCGATCGCGGCGGTGGTGCCGCTGATCGCCGGCTGGCTCGACAGCGACGTGCCGCGCCGCTTCGACCTGTCGTCGCTCCAGGTGGTGCAAAACGGCGGCGCCCGGCTGGCGCCCGAGCTGCGCGCGCGCCTGCGCAGCCAGTTCGGCTGCACGCCGCAGGAAATCTACGGCACCGCCGAGGGCCTGATCAACATGACGCGGCTCGACGACCCCGACGCGCTGCTGCTGGAAAGCTCGGGCGCGCCGGTCAGCGAGTTCGACGAGATCAAGGTGCTGGACGACGACGACCGCGAAGTGCCCGACGGCGAGCCGGGCGAGCTGGTCACGCGCGGGCCCTACACCATCCGCGGCTACTACGACGCGCCCGCCAAGAACGCCGAGGCCTTCACGCCCGACGGCTTCTACCGCATGGGCGACATCGTGAGGAAGCGCGGCCGATATGTCTTTACCGAGGGCCGCCGCAAGGACCTGATCAACCGCGGCGGCGAGAAGATCAGCTGCGACGAGATCGAGAACCTGATCTTCGGCCTGCCGCAGGTCCAGGCCGTGGCGCTGGTCGGCCTGCCCGACCCCGTGTTCGGCGAGAAGGCGTGCGCCTGCGTCGTCCTGCAGCCGGGCACGACGCTCGACTTCGAGCAACTCATCGCGCACCTGCGGCGGCAGAAGATCGCCTCCTTCAAGCTGCCCGAGCGGCTGGAGATCCTGCGGGAGTTCCCGGTGAGCCCGGTCGGCAAGATCCTGAAGCGCGAGCTGCGCGACCGGCTGGCCTGAACCGATCAGGTGCTCAGCGCCTCGTGCCGCGGCTCCTCGATCTCGGCGCCGGGGTCCGAGATCGGCCGCAGCTTGCCGTTGCGGCAGAAGAACGTCCAGCCCTCGAAGTCCACGTCGTAGTAGGTGCCCGGCAGGTAGCTCGCGTCGGGCGCCTCGTAGGGCGCCGAGACCACCTCGACGATGCGCCCGACCGCGCCCTGCGTGGCGGGGCTGGCCAAGCAACTGCTGTCGACGTAGCACAGGGTTCCGATCTTGATGAACATCGAAGGTCCTTTAGCGTCAGGCGGGCGCCTCGGCGGCGTATGGCAAGGCATTGTCGCGCCGTCCGCGCCCGGATGCAGGCCGCCGACGCGCCCGGGTCGGGCCGGCGCATCGCGCGCTTGACGCGCGGAGCGCTTTGCGACCACAGTGCGCCCAACGGCCCGTGCACGGCCGTCCCTCCCGCAGTCGAGAGCGCCATGCCCCAGATCGGCAAACCCCCGTACGACGATGCCGTGATCCGGTACGGCGAGGCCGCAGCTCCCGGCCCGGCCGCGGCCCGGCGCGGCGTTCTGGTCGCGGCCATTCTCGGGTCGAGCATGGCCTTCATCGATGGCACCGTCGTCAATGTCGCGTTGCCGGCGCTCCAGCGCGACCTGGGGGCCGACGCCTTCCAGGCCCAGTGGGTGGTCGAGTCGTACGCGCTCTTCCTCGCGGCGCTGCTGCTGGTCGGCGGCTCGCTGGGCGACCACTTCGGCCGGCGCCGCATCTTCGCGGCCGGCGTGGCCCTGTTCGCCGTCGCTTCGGCGGCCTGCGCGTTGTCGGCCAGCGTGCGGCAGCTCATCGCGGCGCGCGCGGTGCAGGGCGTCGGCGCCGCCTTGCTGGTGCCCGGCAGCCTGGCGCTGATCAGCGCCTCCTTTCCCGAGCGGGAGCGGGGCAGGGCGATCGGTACCTGGTCGGGCTTCAGCGGCATCACGGCGGCGATCGGGCCGGTGGTGGGCGGCTGGCTGGTCGACCACTATTCCTGGCGGTGGGCCTTCCTCATCAACCTGCCGATGGCGGCCGCGGTGCTGCTGACCGTCTGGCGGCGCGTGCCGGAAAGCCGAAGTGCCTCGCCCGGCGGGATCGACCCGTGGGGCGCGTTGCTCGCGACGCTGGGCCTGGGCGGCATCGTCTACGCCTTCATCGAGGCGCCGGTGCGGCAATGGGGCTCTCCGGCGGTGCTGGCCGCGCTGGCGACCGGGCTTCTGGCGAGCACACTTTTCGTGGCGGTCGAAGCGCGCGCCCGCGCGCCCATGCTGCCGCTCGCGCTGTTCGGGCGGCGCAACTTCGGCGGCGCCAACCTGCTGACGCTGCTGCTCTACGCGGCGCTGGGCGGCGGGCTGTATTTCTTTCCGCTCAACCTGATCCAGGTGCAGGGCTTGTCGGCCACGGCGGCCGGCGCCGCGCTGCTGCCCTTCATCCTGATCATGTTCGCGTTCTCGCGCGGCGCGGGCCGGCTGGTGGACCGCTTCGGCTCGCGGCCGCCGCTGGTCGTGGGCCCGGTGATCGCGGCGGCGGGCTTCGCGCTCTTCGCGCGGCCGGGGCTCGGCGCGGACTACTGGACGAGCTTCCTGCCGGCGGTGGTGGTGCTCGGCATCGGCATGACGATCACGGTCGCGCCGCTCACGACCACGGTGATGAACGCGGTCGGCCCCGACCTGGCTGGCGTGGCCTCGGGCGTGAACAACGCGGTGTCGCGCACGGCCTCGGTGCTGGCGTTGGCCGTGTTCGGGCTGGTCATGGCCTGGGCCTTCGATGCGAGCCTGGCCGGCAGCCTGAAGGACATGGGCGCGTCGGCCGAACTCACCAGCGCGCTGGAGGCCCAGCGCAGCAGGCTCGCGGCCGCCACGCCGCCCGCAGGCCTCGACGCGGCGACCGCGCGGGCGACGACGGAGGCCGTGCAGCGCGCCTTCGTCTCGGGCTTTCGCTGGGTCATGGGGATCAGCGCGTTGCTGGCGCTGCTAAGTGGGCTGAGCGCGTGGCGGTGGATGGGTGGCGAGGCGGCTGTGCCTGCCGCTGCATCGGAAGGCTAGGCGACTGCCGGTCTCGGCTGGTTGGATTGGAGAGGGATAACAAAATCGAGGTGATCGTGGGCTACTTGGCTTGATTGCAAAGGTCAGTAGCGGCCATAACCTGACATCAAAGGCCGGGAGCCAAAGGTCAGGTACAGACTGATTGTCGTCCCTCAGGTACATGGTGTCGAGGGACTGGTTTCAGCGGCAGCAGACGATTGAGCACGTTGAGAGAGTGTGTGCATTGACGTATCGTTTTGCGTGGTCATAAAGTTCTTACTCGTTTGATGCAACGGTTTCGAGCATTTTTTTGCTTTCCGGGGAGGCCAGTCATGGCCGGTCGGCTCGCCAGTGTGTTCCGGCGCCGCGGTCGCGATTCGGCAACGCACTTAGGGATGCTCTTCACGAATCGCCTTGGCGTGTGCTGAATCGATAAGCACGGTCATAGTGGAACGATCGAATGCCCCCTGAGTGTCGGAATCGGCCTTTTGGGGGTGCTTTTGGGCCTTTCATGTGCCCATCGCACGCACCTGGTCCACCAGCACGCGCCTGACCATCCACAGATTGCTCAGCGCAAACAGCGTCTTGAGCTGCGCCGTGTTCTTAGCCAACCCCCGGTAGCGCACCTTCACGTGGCCGAACTGGCGCTTGATCACGCGAAACGGGTGTTCCACCTTGGCCCGCACACTGGCCTTCAAGCGCTCGATCTTGTCTTGCAGCGCTTCAATGGGCAGGCTCTTGTCCAACTTGCGCCTCTGCCCCGGCTTCATTGCCACATGCCAAGTGACCTGGAGTTGGGCATCCGGGCGTTTGTGCACACCCTGATAGCCCGCATCGCCAAAGGCCACTTCTTCCTGCCCATGCAGCAGGGTGTTGCCCTCAACGACATCGCAGACGTTGCCCGCCGTGCCGCGCACCGTGTGCACCAGTCCCGAGTCGGCGCATACACCGATATGCGCCTTCATCCCGAAGTGCCATTGGTTGCCCTTCTTGCTCTGGTGCATCTCGGGGTCTCGCGCGCCGTCCTTGTTCTTGGTGGAGCTGGGCGCGGCAATGAGCGTGGCGTCCACCACCGTGCCGGCCTTGAGCAGCAGGCCCTGGCCGCTGAGCAAGTCGTTGACGGTGGCCAGGATCTGCTCGGCCAGCTTGTGTTGCTCCAGCAGGCGGCGAAAGCGCAGGATGCTCGAGTCGCTGGGCAATGCATCGCCCCAGTTGCTCAGGCCCGCGAAGTCGCGAAACACCGGCACGTCGTGCAGCGCCTCTTCCATGGCCGGGTCCGACAGATTGAACCATTGCTGCATGAAGTGGATGCGCAGCAGCGCTTCAAAGCCAAAGGGTTGCTGGCCGCGCCGGCCGGCTTCAGGCGCAAACGGTTCGATCAACGCCACCAGTTCAGCCCAGGGCACCACCCGGTCCATCGCATCCAGAAATTCACGCTTGCGCGTGCGCTTGGTCGAACCACCCAACACCAGGCTGCCTTGCTTCATGGGTGCCGATGCTCACAGCTTCGCTTGTTCAGTGCAAGCACGACGGCGAGCGATTCGTGAAGAGCATCCTTAGAACTGGCAAGAGGGCGAATCAAAGGGGCGCTCTCACAAGGTCAGCCATAGAATCGATGGGATACCTTGGAGAAGATTGCAATGCCAAAAGCACGGCTGTTCGTCAGCTTCGACTACGACAACGACGAAATCCTCAAGACGTTCCTGATCGGGCAGTCAAGGCACGACGACACACCGTTCGACGTGGCTGACGCATCAGTCAAGGAACACCTGACCGGCGACTGGGAAGAGAAAGTGAAGGGGCGCATCAATCGCGCCGACGTAGTGTGCGTTTTGTGCGGAACTCGGACCCATACCGCGAAGGGCGTTTCGATTGAACTCGCCCTCGCCAAGAGGCTTGGCAAACCATACTTTTTGCTCAAGGGGTACAGGGACGCCGATTGCACAAGGCCCAAGGGTGGCGAGAACGAGAAGATGTACAACTGGACTTGGGAAAACCTCAAGACGCTTATCCACGGCGGGCGCTGATGGTGGGCCCGGACGAGAAGTCGAAGCTGTGGAATGAGATTCCCGTCGAGGAAGGCGCGAAGTATCCGCACAACGAAAAGTGGTACAGCCACCTCCTTGACCAGTACAAGATGTACGTGGAAATGGCTGATCGAATCAGCCAGCGCCGAACCACCGCGAACAGCTATTTCCTGTCAGTAAACTCGGCAATCCTCGGATTCGTCGGCTACCTTACAACCAAGGACTCGCCCGAGTATCTCTGGACTTTGGCAACGGCCGGGCTCGCGCTGACCATGTTGTGGTTCGCGATCATCATCTCGTACAGAAACTTGAACACGGCCAAGTGGGGCGTGGTGCACGAGATCGAGAAGCGCTTGCCGATCAGCCCGTACGACGCAGAGTGGGACGCGGTGCAGCGCGGGCAGAGCAAGCGTCTGTACTGGCCGATTTCGCACATCGAGTCGTTCGTGCCGTGGGTATTCGCAGTTTTGCACCTGTTCGTGTTTTGCAAAACATTCCCCTGGAACGCGCTTCTCGACTTTGTAATCGGCATCGGGCGCAAGCATTTCTGCTGAGGTGTGGAGATGACACCATTGATCTTCGTCAGCAGCACCTTCGTTGACCTTGAAGCGCACCGGCGACTCGTGCGCGAAGCGATCCTGAGGTTGGAATTCACTTTTAAGGCTATGGAGTTCTTCGGGGCGCTCCCAAATACGCCTAAAGAAGAGTGTCTCCGCCTAGTCCGCGCTTCGAATATCTTCGTCGGCATCATCGGAATGCGGTACGGCTTTATCGACCCAGCCGATGGGAAGTCGATGACACAACTCGAGTACGAAGAGGCGCAGGCCGTTCGACTGCCGACGTTGATATATCTAATCGACGAAGAGCATCACCCGGTGCTCCCCAAGTACGTTGACACCGGTGCCGGCGCCGAAAAGCTCGTAGCGTTCAAGGCTTTGCTCAAGACCTCACACGTTGTAAACGCCTTCACGTCACCGGAGGATCTTGCTGCGAAGGTCACTCAGGATGTCGTGCGGCTTGTCGGCGCAATGGCGAAGACGCCCGGCGCGCAGGTGATGCCGCAACTTGCGGCGAACGCGACGCTCTTTCATCAACTCACTGCGCCCCGGTTTGAGTTCCTGAAGGGCAAAGTCGCCGGACTTTACACCCACGCAGTGCCGGATTCGGTTTTGCGTGAGAGCCTGGGCTTCTTGTTGGGCGGCGACAACTTGGCTGCTACGTTTGTGCTCACGCGTGGGACGCCCATGCCAATGGACGACGCAATCGACGGGCTGATGAAGATCGAGAAGGTGCTCGCAGAGCTCGTCAAGGCCGTGGCGAAGCCTGACGCGCCCTGAGCCGGATCACTTGCACTTGATGGGTTGGAATTCAATCAGTGGTTGAACCGCGCTTTACCGGGTATCGCAGGATGCAGCCGTGAGCGCTCGGTCGGATTAGAGGAACGACCGACCGCTATCGCTGCATTGCGGCCCTTCGTTGCAGAACATCGCCGGGCGACTTTGGTTTAACCAGTCCTTCTTTCAGTCAGCCGGTCTCGCGTCCGCCAATACCTTTGTCTGCGGCTTCAACCTGATCGAGATGCCGCAAACGCAAGGCATTTGCTGGAGCTGCTGTTGCCTTCAAGAACCAAAAAGCCGCGCCACTCGCAGGTCGCCACGCAGCCACCGCGCCCTCGCCGGGTCGGCCGTGCGACGTTGCGTCGGACCGGCATGGCGAGTCTCCTGGGTGACGCAACGCCGAAGATGGCGCCGCGGCAGCGCTCCTATACTGAAATTTCCGGTGCTGTGCCGACGACGCAAGAGGCGTCCCGATGCTGGATCACTAAAACGCCAACATCATCCATTCCAAAGAGAGACACGTCTTCATGCGCCTTCAACGACATCGCCAGGCCGTCGCGGCCACCCTCCTGTGCTTCGCGGGCTGGGCCGGCGCCCAGACCACGGCTCCCGCGCTCACCGCAGAGCAGCAGCGCTTCCACGACATCTACAAGGAGCTGGTGGAAATCAACACCACCGACTCGGTCGGCAACAACACCGAGGCCGCGCGCGCGATGCAGAAGCACCTGCTCGCCGCGGGCTTCAAGGCCGACGAGATGCAGCTCTTCGAGCCCTTCCCGCGCAAGGGCAACCTGGTGGTGCGCTTCAAGGGCGACGGCAGCAAGAAGCCGATCCTGCTGCTCGCACACATCGACGTGGTCGAGGCCCGCCGTGAGGACTGGAAGACCGACCCCTTCAAGCTCAAGGAAGACGACGGCTACTTCACGGCGCGCGGTTCGTCGGACGACAAGGCCATGGCCGCGTCCTTCGTATCCATCCTGTCGCAACTCAGGCGCGAGGGCTTCAAGCCCAGCCGCGACATCATCCTGGCGCTGACCTCCGACGAGGAGCTGGGTGACGTGCCGAGCAACGGTGCCTTCTGGCTGGTGAACCACCAGCGCCCGCTGATCGATGCGGAATTCGGCATCAACGAGGGCGGCGGCGGCCAGCTCAGCAAGGGCAAGCCGATCCTGCACCGCATGCAGGTGGCCGAGAAGGTCTACACCACCTACAAGCTCGAAGTGCGCGACGTGGGCGGTCACAGCTCGCTGCCGACCGCGACCAATCCGGTGTACGAGCTCAGCGCGGCGCTCGGGCGCCTGGGTACCTACCGCTTCCCGGTCAAGCTCGCGGAGGTCACGCGCACCTACTTCGAACGCAGTGCCCAGTTCGAAACCGGCCAGCTCGCCGACGACATGCGCGCCGTCGCTTCGGGCCAGCCGAGCGAGGCGGCGATCGACCGCCTCTCGCGCACGCCGCTCTACAACGCCACGCTGCGCACCACCTGCGTCGCGACGCAGGTCAACGCGGGCCATGCCGAGAACGCGCTGCCGCAGTCGGCCAAGGCCACGGTCAACTGCCGCATCCTGCCGCACGACGACCCGGCCGAAGTCGATGCCGCGCTGCGCAAGGTGCTGGGCAGCGAACGCATCACGATGACGGCGAGCAACCCGCCGCTCAAGAGCCCGCCGTCGCCCTTGCGTCGGGACGTGATGGCCGTGGTCGAGGGGCTCACGCAGCAGATGTGGCCCGGCGTGACGGTGGTGCCGACGATGAGCACCGGCGCGACCGACAGCCGCTTCATGCGCAACGCGGGCATCCCGATCTACGGCGTGTCGGGCATCTTTACCGAACCCAGCGATGCGCGCGCGCATGGCCTGGACGAGCGCGTCGCGATCCCGCGCCTCTACGACGGGCGCGAGTTCATGTACCGCATGGTCAAGCAGTTCGCGCAATAAGAGAGAAGAAGACGGGTAGCTTGCCGGTGCGGGAGGGGCGCGCTCAGCGCTCCTCCCGCCGAAACGCCCCCGGCGTCGCCCCAGTCCACGCCAGGAACGCTCGCGAAAAACTCTTCTCGTTGCGAAAACCCACCGCCAGCGCGATCTGCTTGATCGGCCGCCGGGTGCGGCGCAGCTGCTCCACCGCCTGTGCGTGGCGCACCTCGTCCTTCAACGCCTGCAACGTCAGGCCTTCCTCCTTCAACTGACGGTGCAGGGTGCGGCTCGACAGGTGCAGCAGCGCGGCCAGCGCTTCGGCATGGGCCGCCTCGGCGCTGCGCGCGCGCAGCAGTTCGCGCACGCGCTGGCCCAGCAGGCGGTCGCGGCGGTACTGCAGCACCGTCAGCGGCAGGGCGCGCTGGAGCATGATGCGCAGCGCGCGCTCGTCGCGCTGCAGCGGCAGCGCCAGGTAGCGCTCGTCGAAGCTGTAGCCGGCCTGTGCCGCCTCGAAGTGGAGCTCGCCAGTGAACATCAGCGGGTAGGCGTCGCGGTGCGGCGGCGCGGGGTAGGGAAAGGCCGCTTCGCGCAGCGGGATGCGCGAGTCGATCGCCCAGCAGGCGTAGCCGTGCAAAAAGCGCAGGCTCGACACCAGCGCGAATTCGCGAAAAAGCCCGAGGTCGCGCCGCTCGGTGATCGCCACCGTCGCGAGGCCGCCCGCCACCCGCAGGTCGAGCGCGATGTCCTCGACCAGCAGGCGGTGATGCCGGCACCAGCGCCTGATGGCGACGCCCAGGTCGGGCGAGGGCAGCGAGGCGCGGCACAGCATGCCGTAGCTGCCCCAGGGCAGGGGGCGCGAGAACCAGCCGAGCGCCTCGTCGTCGAGCTCCTGCATCGCGTGGGCGTTCAGCGCCTCGAACTGCGCGGCCGTCACGCGGGCGCCGGGGTCGTGCAGGTCGCGCGGCGCGATCCGTGCCTGCCGCAGCGCCTCGGACGCGTCGACGCCGTAGCGCTCGTAGCCGCGCACGATCTCGCGGACGAAGGCCATGGGCGTGGCCGCGCGCGCGGAGCCGGAGGTGGGGGAGGCGGGCATGCGTCGTGCGGGAAAACGCGGTACGGGGTGGCGGGATTTGCAACCATTGTGGCGCCAATTGCGGCGGCGCCGGGCGTAAGCTGCGACCCTGGGTGCGGCGCCGCCCGATGCAGGGCGGCGCAGGCACGCGCGGCAAGAACGGCGCAACGAACGACCCCACGGCTTCTCAGAGGAGACTCACGCACATGTCCCACGCCCGCCTGCCCGGCCTCGATTTCGACCTGGGCGACACCATCGATTCGCTGCGCGACGCGATCCAGGATTTCGCCGCCCACGAGATCGCCCCGCGCGCCGCCGCCATCGACCGCGACAACCTGTTCCCGCCCGACCTGTGGAAGAAACTGGGCGATCTCGGCCTGCACGGCATGACCGTGAAGGAGGAATATGGCGGCACCGAGCTGGGCTACCTGGCGCACATCGTGGCGATGGAGGAGGTGTCGCGCGCCTCGGCGTCGGTGGGGCTGTCGTATGGCGCGCACTCCAACCTGTGCGTCAACCAGATCCACCGCAACGGCAGCGAGGCGCAGAAGCGCAAGTACCTGCCGAAGCTGGTGAGCGGCGAGCACGTCGGTGCGCTGGCGATGAGCGAGCCGGGTGCGGGCTCCGACGTGGTCAGCATGAAGCTGCGCGCCGAGAAGAAGGGCGACCGCTACCTGCTCAACGGCGGCAAGATGTGGATCACCAACGGCGGCGACGCCGACACGCTGGTCATCTACGCCAAGACCGAGCCCGAGATGGGCGCGCGCGGCATGACGGCGTTCATCGTCGAGAAGGGCTTTGCGGGCTTCTCGGCCGGCGCCAAGCTCGACAAGCTGGGCATGCGCGGCTCCAACACCTACCCGCTCTTCTTCGACAACTGCGAGGTGCCCGAGGAGAACGTGCTGGGCGGCGAGGGCAACGGCGCCAGGGTCCTGATGAGCGGCCTGGACTACGAGCGCGCGGTGCTGTCGGGCGGGCCGCTGGGCCTCATGGCCGCCTGCATGGACGCGGTGCTGCCTTTCGTGCACGAGCGCAAGCAGTTCGGCCAGAGCATCGGCGAGTTCCAGCTGATGCAGGGCAAGCTGGCCGACATGTACTCGACCTGGCAGGCGACGCGCGCGTATGTCTACGCGGTCGGCAAGGCGTGCGACCGCAATGACCATGCACGCAGCTTCCGCAAGGACGCGGCCGGCGCCATCCTCTATTCGGCCGAGAAGGCAACCTGGATGGCCGGCGAGGCGATCCAGGCGCTGGGCGGCGTCGGCTACACCAGGGATTTCCCGGTCGAGCGGCTGTGGCGCGACGCCAAGCTCTACGAGATCGGCGCGGGCACCAGCGAGATCCGGCGCATGCTGATCGGGCGCGAGCTGTTCGCCGAGACGGCCTGACGGCGCTGGCCATGGAAACCGCCAACGACCTTCACCGGCGCATCGCGGCGAGCTTCGACGCGCAAGGCCTGATGGCGACCCTCGGCGCCCGGCTGGTGCGGGTGTCCGACGGGCAGGTGCACATCGGGATGCCCTTCTCCGCCAAGCTCTCCCAGCAGCACGGCTATGTCCATGCGGGCGCCGTCACCAGCATCGTCGACAGCGCCTGCGGCTACGCCGCGCTGACCCGGGCGCCAGCGGACTGCGAGGTCGTGACGGCGGAGTTCGAGATCAATTTGCTGCGCCCCGCGGTGGGGCAGCGTTTTCTGGCGATCGGAGCGGTGCAGAACGCCGGAAAGCTGCTCACCGTCTGCACCGGCGAGGTCCGGGCCTTCACCGGCGACGGCGATGGGGAAGGCAAGGCCGTCGCTCTGATGCAGGCCACCATCGTCAACGTGCGCCGATGACGCCGCGCCGCGCACCCTGCCGATGGCCCTGTCTGTCCTTTCACGTTGCATCTCCCGCACGGCGCGGGTGACCTGCGGAGACCCATCATGACCGATTCCGTGAGCTACGCCCGCGGCGCCACCACCCCGCCGCTGATCGAGCAGACCATTGGCGACTTCTTCGACGGCATGGTGGCCAGGCAGCCGGCGCGCGAGGCGCTGGTGAGCCGCCACGAGGGCCTGCGCTACACGTACCGCGAGCTGCAGGCCGAATCGAGCCGGCTCGCCAGCGCGCTGCTCGGGCTGGGCCTCGCGCCGGGCGACCGCATCGGCATCTGGTCGCACAACAACGCCGCCTGGGTGCTGATGCAGCTCGCCACGGCCAAGGCCGGGCTGATCCTGGTCAACATCAACCCGGCCTACCGCACGGCCGAGGTCGAGTACGCCTTGAACAAGGTCGGCTGCAAGGCGCTGGTAACGATGGCGCGCTTCAAGACCAGCGACTACCTCGGCATGCTGCGCGAGCTGGCGCCCGAGTGGGCGCACGGCGAGCCGGGGCGGCTGCAGTCGGCCCGGCTGCCGCACCTGCGCACGGTGGTCTGGATCGACGCGGCGGGCGCGGGCGGGGACGGCGAAAGGAGCCGTGGCGCGACAGGTGATGCCGCCGCCGCGGTCGAGCCCGGCCTGCTGCGCTTCTCGCAGCTGATGGCCGGCGGCCGCACCGACGACCCGCGCGTGGCCGAGGTGCAGAAGACCTTGGCGGCCACCGACCCGATCAACATCCAGTTCACCAGCGGCACCACCGGCTTCCCGAAGGGCGCGACGCTGACGCACCGCAACATCCTGAACAACGGCTTCTTCATCGGCGAGTGCATGCGGCTCACGCCCGAGGACCGCCTGTGCATCCCGGTGCCGCTCTACCACTGCTTCGGCATGGTGCTCGGCAACCTGGCCTGCCTGACGCACGGCAGCTGCATCGTGTACCCCAACGACGGGTTCGACCCGCTCACGGTGCTGGAGACCGTGCAGGCGGAAAAATGCACCGGGCTGCACGGCGTGCCGACCATGTTCATCGCCGAGCTGGACCACCCGCGCTTCGCGGAGTTCGACCTGTCCACCCTGCGCACCGGCATCATGGCCGGCTCGCCCTGCCCGACCGAGGTGATGAAGCGCGTGGTCGAGCAGATGCACCTCGCCGAGATCACCATCGCCTATGGCATGACCGAGACCAGCCCGGTGAGCTGCCAGAGCGAGGCCGACACGCCGCTCGACAGGCGCGTCTCGACCGTCGGCAAGGTGCAGCCGCACCTGGAGATCAGGATCGTCGATCCGGCCAGCGGCGCCGTGGTGCCGCGCGGCACGGCGGGCGAGTTCTGCACCCGCGGCTACGCGGTGATGCACGGCTACTGGGACGACGAGGCGCGCACGCGCGAGGCCATCGACGCCGAAGGCTGGATGCACACCGGCGACCTGGCGACCATGGACGCCGAGGGCTACGTCAACATCGTCGGGCGCATCAAGGACATGGTGATCCGCGGCGGCGAGAACATCTACCCGCGCGAGATCGAGGAATTCCTGTACCGCCACCCCAAGGTGCAGGACGTGCAGGTGGTCGGCCTGCCCGACAGGCGCTACGGCGAGGAGCTGTGCGCCTGGATCATCGCCAAGCCCGGCCAGGCGCTGACGGAGGACGAAGTGCGCGACTTCTGCAAAGGCCAGATCGCGCACTACAAGGTGCCGAAGTACATCCGCTTCGTCGCCGAGTTCCCGATGACCGTGACCGGCAAGATCCAGAAGTTCAGGATCCGCGAGGCGATGAAAACCCAGCTCGGGCTGGACGAGGAAAGGACCGCATGAGCGCGGCGCGGAACCGCTTCAAGCAAGCTCGCTCCCCTCGGGGGAACAGCGAGGACACGCCAGTGCCGAACAAAGGGGCCCTATGAGCAAACTCGAATCCAGGCTCAATCCGCGCTCGGCGGAGTTCCAGGCCAACGCCGCGGCCATGCGCGCGCTGGTCGAGGACCTGCGCGCTCAGTTCGCCCGGGTGGAGCAGGGCGGCGGCGAGGCGGCGCGCAAGAAGCACACCGACCGCGGCAAGCTGCTGCCGCGCGAGCGGGTGGCGCAGCTGCTCGACCCCGGCACGCCGTTTCTGGAGATCGCGCCGCTGGCCGCGCACGCCATGTACGGCGGCGACGCGCCCGGCGCCGGCCTGATCGCCGGCATCGGCCGCGTGAGCGGCGTGGACTGCATGATCGTGTGCAACGACGCCACGGTGAAGGGCGGCACCTACTTTCCCGTGACGGTCAAGAAGCACCTGCGCGCGCAGGAGATCGCCGAGCAGAACCGGCTGCCCTGCATCTACCTGGTCGACTCGGGCGGGGCCAATTTGCCCAACCAGGACGAGGTGTTCCCCGACCGCGAGCACTTCGGTCGCATCTTCTACAACCAGGCCCAGATGAGCGCGCAGGGCATCGCGCAGATCGCCGTCGTCATGGGCAGCTGCACCGCCGGCGGCGCCTACGTGCCGGCGATGAGCGACGAGTCGATCATCGTGAAGGACCAGGGCACCATCTTCCTGGGCGGCCCGCCGCTGGTGAAGGCCGCCACCGGCGAGGTCGTCACGGCCGAGGAGCTGGGCGGCGGCGACGTGCACACGCGCCTCTCGGGCGTGGCCGACCACCTGGCGCAGAACGACCTGCACGCGCTGGCGCTGGCAAGGTCAGCGGTGGCGCACCTGAACGCCAAGGCGCCGGAATTTGAATCGAATCGGGCCGCAGCGCCCGTCCCATCTGGGCCGCGTGCTCCTGATTTTGTAGCGGAAGAGCTGTACGGCGTGATCCCGACCGACACGCGCAAGCCCTTCGACGTGCGCGAGATCATCGCCCGCATCGTCGACGGCAGCGAGTTCCACGAGTTCAAGGCGCGCTTCGGCGCCACGCTGGTGTGCGGCTTCGCCGAGATCGAGGGCATGCCGGTGGGCATCGTCGCCAACAACGGCATCCTGTTTTCCGAATCGGCCCAGAAAGGCGCGCACTTCATCGAGCTGTGCTGCCAGCGCAGGACGCCGCTGGTCTTTCTGCAGAACATCACCGGCTTCATGGTGGGCCGCAAGTACGAGAACGAGGGCATCGCGCGCCACGGCGCCAAGATGGTGACGGCGGTGGCGACGGCCAACGTGCCCAAGTTCACCGTCATCATCGGCGGCAGCTTCGGCGCGGGCAACTACGGCATGTGCGGGCGCGCCTACTCGCCGCGTTTTCTCTGGATGTGGCCCAACGCGCGCATCAGCGTGATGGGCGGCGAGCAGGCCGCGAGCGTGCTGGCGACCGTCAAGCGCGACGGCATCGAGGCCAGAGGCGGTCGCTGGAGCGCCGAGGAGGAGGAAGCCTTCAAGGCCCCCATCCGCCAGCAGTACGAGCACCAGGGCCACCCCTACTACGCCACCGCGCGCCTCTGGGACGACGGCGTCATCGACCCGGCCGACACCCGCCGCGTGCTGGCGCTGGGCCTGGCCGCCGCGCGCCACGCGCCGATCTCGGAGCCGAGGTTCGGCGTGTTCCGGATGTGAGGGGCGCGGGCATGGACGCCGTCGCCTATTTCACGACCCTCGCGCGCTACAACGTCTGGGCCACCGCGCGGCTGCTCGACGCCGTGGCGGCCCTGCCCGAGGCCGACTACCGGCGCGATGTGGGCCTGTTCTTCCGCAGCGTGCACGGCACGCTCAATCACCTGCTGGTGGGCGAGCATCTGCTTTGGTACCGGCGTTTTGCCGAAGGCATCTCGCCCAGGCTGGCGCTGAACGAGGAGGTCGAGCCGGACCGCGCGCGTCTGCCGCAGCGACTGCAAGAAGGTGCCGCGCGCTGGCAGTCCCTGATCGAAAGTTGGCCTGCCGAACGCTTCGACGGACGTCTGAACTACACCACCACGCGCGGCCAGCCCGCCTCGCTGCCGTTCGCCGCCACGCTCGGGCACGTGTTCAACCACGCCACGCACCACCGCGGGCAGGTCACCGCCGCGCTCACGGCGCTCGGGCAGCCGTGCCCCGTACTCGATCTGGTCTACATGCTGCAACAGGAGTCCGCCCCACCATGACCCCATCCACCCTGCGCGTCGACATCCAGGGCCGCGTCGCCACCGTCACGCTCGACCGCCCCGAGGTGCGCAACGCCTTCAACGACGAGGTGATCGGCGAACTGACCGCCGCGTTCAAGGTGCTCGGCGCCCACGACGATGTGCGCTGCATCGTGCTCGCCGCGGCCGGCAAGGCGTTCTGCGCGGGCGCGGACCTGAACTGGATGCGGCGCATGGCCGAGTATTCGCGCGAGGAAAACCTGGCCGACGCGGCGCGGCTCGCCGAGATGATGCGCGTGATTCACCAGTGCCCGAAGCCGACCCTCGCGCGCGTGCAGGGCGACGTCTATGCCGGCGGGCTCGGACTGGTCGCGGCCTGCGACATCGCGCTCAGCGCCGAGGCGGCCGTGTTCTGCGTGAGCGAGGTCCGCATCGGCCTGATTCCGGCGACCATCAGCCCCTACCTGATCCGCGCGATCGGCGCGCGCGCCGCGCAGCGCTATTTCCTGACCGCCGAGCGCTTTTCGGCGGCCGAGGCGCATCGCATCGGCCTGGTGCACGACGTCGTCGCGGCCGATGCGCTCGACGCCCGGGTGGCCGAGATCGCGCAGGCGCTGCTCGCGGCCGGCCCGAAGGCGATCGGCGCCTGCAAGAGCCTGATCCACGAGGTCGCCGGGCAGGGCATCGACGAGGACCTGATCAACCGCACCGTCTTCGGCATCGCCGACATCCGCGCGAGTGAGGAGGGCCGCGAAGGCGTGCAGGCCTTCCTGCAAAAGCGCAAGCCGGGATGGGTCGAATGATCTCCCCCAGGCCGCGCGCGGAAGGAGACCGACCATGAACACCCTCGACATGCCCCAACTCATCGCCCTGGCCGGCGCCGTCGGCTGGGCCAGCGGCGTGCGGCTCTACTTGGTGGTGCTGCTGGTCGGGCTGGCCGGCTACCTCGGCTGGGTGCCGCTGCCGGGCGGGCTGCAGCTGCTGGCGCACCCGGTGGTGATCGCGGCCAGCGGCTTCATGGTGTTCGTCGAGTTCTTCGCCGACAAGATCCCCGGGCTGGACTCGCTCTGGGACATGGTCCACACCGTCATCCGCATCCCGGCCGGCGCGGCGCTGGCGGCCAGCGTGTTCGGCGCCGACCACACCTTGATGGCGCTGGTCGCGGCGCTGCTGGGCGGCGGCCTGGCGGCGACGGCGCACGCGGCCAAGGCGACCACGCGCGCGGCCATCAACACCTCGCCCGAGCCTTTCACCAACGTCGGCGCCTCGCTCGCCGAGGACGGCATGGTGCCCGCCGGCCTGTGGCTGGCGGTGGCGCACCCGCTGATCTTCCTGCCGCTGCTGGCCGTCGCGCTGGTGCTGTGCGTCTGGCTGATCCGCGCCAGCTGGCGCTTCCTGCGCGGCCTGGTCGCGCGCGTCACGCGCATCTTCAGCGGCCGCCCCGACCCGGGCGTGGTGCCGGCCTTCCAGCTCAAGAAGCCCCCTTCCGGAGAGCCTCCGAATGTTTAAGAAGATCCTGATCGCCAACCGCGGTGACCAGCCGCCCCGCGGCGCAGCGGCGCAGCCAAATTGCCTGGCGCGCGCAGCGGGCCGGGGCGATTTCACCGCGGAGTGACGCATGTTCAAGAAGATCCTGATCGCCAACCGCGGTGAAATCGCCTGCCGCGTCGCCGCCACCGCGCGCCGCATGGGGGTGCGCACGGTCGCCGTCTACTCGGACGCCGACGCCCACGCCAAGCACGTGCGCGCCTGCGACGAGGCGGTGCATCTCGGCGGCAGCGCGCCCAAGGACAGCTACCTGCGCTGGGACAAGATCCTCGACGCCGCCCGCGCCACCGGCGCCCAGGCGATCCACCCCGGCTACGGCTTTCTCTCCGAGAACGCGGAGTTCGCGCGCGCCTGCGCCGAGGCCGGGCTGGTCTTCATCGGCCCGCCGCCCTCGGCCATCCAGGCGATGGGGCTCAAGGCCGAGTCCAAGCAGCTGATGGAAAAAGCCGGCGTGCCGCTGGTGCCCGGCTACCACGGCGCCGACCAGGACCCGCAACTGCTCCAACGCGAGGCCGACCGCATCGGCTACCCGGTGCTGATCAAGGCCAGCGCGGGCGGCGGCGGCAAGGGCATGCGCGCGGTCGAAAAGGCCGAGGACTTCGCCGCCGCGCTCGCCTCGTGCCGGCGCGAGGCCGCGAGCAGCTTCGGCGACGACGCCGTGCTGATCGAAAAATACGTGCAGCGCCCGCGCCACATCGAGATCCAGGTGTTCGGCGACACGCAGGGCCATTGCGTCTATTTGTTCGAGCGCGACTGCTCGGTGCAGCGGCGCCACCAGAAGGTGCTGGAGGAAGCCCCCGCGCCCGGCATGACCGAGGCCATGCGCCGCCAGATGGGCGAGGCGGCCGTGGCGGCGGCGCGCGCCGTCGGCTACGTCGGCGCCGGCACGGTGGAGTTCATCGTCGAGCAGCGCGGCGGCGGGGAGCCGAGCGCCGCGCCGGGCCGCCCCATGCAGGCGAGCACCCCCCCGGGGGGCAGCGAGGACACGTCCGTGCCGGGCGCGGGGGCCGACATGGCCTTTTTCTTCATGGAGATGAACACGCGGCTGCAGGTCGAGCATCCGGTGACCGAGGCCATCACCGGGCTCGACTTGGTCGAGTGGCAGCTGCGCGTGGCGGCCGGCGAGCCGCTGCCGCTGCGGCAGGACGAATTGCGCATCCACGGCCACGCGATCGAGGCGCGCATCTGCGCCGAGAACCCGGACAACGGCTTTCTGCCCGCCACCGGCACGCTGCAGGTGTACCGCAAGCCGGCCGCCACCGCCTTCGCGCTTGCCGACGCCCGGGGGCCGGGCGCGACCGCGGTGCGCATCGACGACGGCGTGCGCGAGGGCGACACGATCTCGCCCTTCTACGACCCGATGATCGCCAAGCTGATCGTGCACGGCGCCACGCGCGAAGAGGCGCTGGCGCGGCTGGACGCGGCACTGGCGCAGACGCACATCGTGGGGCTGGCGACCAACGTGCAGTTCCTGCGCGACGTGGTCAACTCCCCGTCCTTCGCGCACGCCGACCTCGACACCGCGCTGATCGAGCGCGAGCGCGCGCGCCTGTTCGACCGGGAGCCGCTCGGCCTGCCGCTGGCCGCCGCCGCGGCCATCGCGCGCACGCTGCTCGACGAGGCGCAGAGCGCCGGCGCCGGCGACCCGTTCGGTCGGCGCGACGGCTGGCGCGCGCACGGCGTCGCGGTGCGCCCCTTCGACTTCGAGTTCCACGGCGCGCCGCACGGCGCCGAGCTGCGCTACCTGCACGACGGCGCGCTGGCGCTGCGGGTCGGCGGCGTCGCCGGGATGCTCGCCTTCGCCGCGCTGCCCGACGGCCGCATCGAGCTGAGCTTCGGCGGCGTGCGCCACACCGTCGCCGTCTATCGAAACCACGATACGGCGCACGTCTTTGCTGAACAGGGTGCTACGAAAATCGTAGCAATCGACCGGCTGGCGCACGCCGGCGAGACGCACGCCGAAGGCGGTCGGCTGACGGCGCCGATGCCGGGCAAGGTGGTGTCCTTCGCGGTGAAGGCGGGCGACGCCGTCACGCGCGGCCAGCCGCTGGCGGTGATGGAGGCGATGAAGATGGAGCACACCATCGCCGCGCCGGCCGACGGCACGGTGGAGGAGCTGCTCTACGCGCCGGGGGACCAGGTGGCAGAAGGAGCCGAGCTGCTGCGCATCGGAGCCTAGCCGCCCATCGCCCGCCACACGGCACCGCATCGCGCCGCTCGGGCTGAGCCGAGCCTCGCCCGAGCCGTCGAAGGGGCGAAGCCTGCGCCGGCCTCCGACAAGCCGGTGCGGGCGGTCAGCGAGAATCCGGCTCATGCGAATCACCGTCTGCCTCACTGGTCTCGATCCCGAAGCCTGGGTCGCGGACTTGCGCGCCGCGCTGCCGGATGCCGAGGTCGAAGCCTGGGCGCCCGGCGCCGCGCCGGCGGACCACGCCGTGGTCTGGGCGCCGCCGCAGCGCTTCCTGGACGAGCAGCCGCGGCTGCGCGGCCTCTTCAACATCGGCGCCGGCGTCGACGCGCTGCTCGAGCTGAAGCTGCCGCCGCACATCCGCGTCGTGCGGCTGGACGACGCCGGCATGTCGGTGCAGATGGCCGAGTACGTCTGCCACGCGCTGATCCGGCACTTCCGCGAGTTCGACGGCTACGAGGCCGAGGCGCGCGCGGGGCGCTGGAGCTACCGCGAGCCGCGGGCGCGCGGGGATTTCCCGGTCGGCATCATGGGGCTGGGCGTGCTCGGCGAGCGGGTCGCCAGGGCGGTGGCGCAGTTCGAGTTTCCGGTCAATGGCTGGAGCCGCTCGCCCAAGCAAATCGACGGCGTGCGCGGCTTCGCGGGCCCGGAGAATTTCGACGCCTTCCTCGCCGCCAGCCGGGTGCTGGTGTGCCTGCTGCCGCTCACGCCCGACACGCGCGGCATCCTGCGGCGCGAGACGCTTTCCAAGCTCAACGGCGGCCGGCCCGGTGGCTACCTCATCAACGTGGCGCGCGGCGCGCACCTAGTCGAAGGCGACCTGATCCCGCTGCTCGACAGCGGTCGGCTCGACGGCGCCATGCTCGACGTGTTCGAGACCGAGCCACTGCCATCGGAGCACCCGTTCTGGCGGCACCCGAAGATCACCGTCACGCCGCACGCCTCGGCGCGCACGATGCGCGACGAGTCGATCGCGCAGATCGCCGGCAAGATTCGCGCGATGGAGCAGGGCGCGCCCATCGCCGGCGTCGTGGACACCCGCAAAGGCTACTGAAGCCGGCGCTCCTGCGTGGGCAGCGGTGCGGCCGTTCGTACCCGCGCCAACCCCTTTCCTCATTTTGTCCCGTGGCAGCGAAAGACCGGCGCCGCCGGGCTTCCGCGCGGGCGGGCAGACGGGACGCCGGATCTCTTGGAAGCGAGCCATGGGGCAAACCCTGCTTGCCTATTTTTTCACATACATGAAAATATATTCATGATTGTGAAAATGGCGCTGCGGGTGATCGAGGTGATCGAGCTTTTCGCCGAGGAAAAGCAGCCGCTGGCGTTGTCGGAAATGGCGCGGCTGCTGGACATGCCGGTCTCGAGCTGCCTGGGCCTGGTGCGCACGCTGGAGCAGCACGGCTATCTCTACGAGACCGGGCGCCGCCAGGGCTTCTATCCCACCAGCCGCCTGCTGGCGATGGCGCAGGTCATCGCCGCGCACGATCCGGTGCTGGACCGCGTCAAGCCCGTCCTGCTGGAGCTGCGCGATGCCGCCCGGGAAACCGTGGTGCTCGGCAAGCTGCGCGAGGGCGCCCAGGTGATCCATCTGGAGGTGATCGACGCGCCGCAGAGCATTCGCTATTCGACGGAAGCCGGCGAAACGCGCGCGGCCTATGCCAATTCGCTCGGCCGCGCGCTGCTGTCCACGCTGGCGCCCGAGGCCCGGCGGCAGGCGCTGGAGGGCACCCGCCTCGCCCGGCTGACCGAGACCACGCTCACCTCGGTCGCCGAGATCCTGGCCGAGATCGACCGGTCGGCAGCGCGGGGCTGGTACGGCAACCTGGGCGAAAGCGTGGCGGACCTGGCGGGCATCGCGTGGCCGCTGCGCATCGCCGGCCAGGCCTATGCCATCTCGGTCGCCGGGCCCCGTTATCGCGTGGAGCCCCGCATGGCGGAGCTCGCGGCGATGCTGCGCGCCGCCTGCCGCTCGATCGAGGACTCGGACCGCCCGGGCCCTGCGGCGAGCGGGGCACGGCCTGCGGCCGAGCCGCCTCGCGCGTCGCCAGCGCTCCGCTCCGCGGCGTCACGCCACGGCGGCGGCGCCATTCTTCCCTTCCATCAGACCTGTCCACCAAGGAGTGATGCATGAGGACATCGGCTGTCCGACGTTGCCTGCTGCTGTGCCTGGCCGCCCTGGGCTGCGCGCCCGGGCTCGCCTGGAGCGACAGCTATCCGAGCCGCCCGGTGCGTCTGGTGGTGCCTTTTGCGCCGGGAGGCGCCACGGACGTGGTGGCGCGCCTGATGGCGCGCAAGCTGTCGGAAGCGTTGAAGCAGCCGGTGGTCGTCGAGAACCGGCCCGGCGCCAACGGCATCATCGGCACCGACCTGGTCGCACGCGCCGAGCCCGACGGCCACACGCTGCTGCTCAACACCGCCGGCGCCCAGACCCTGAGCCCGGTGCTGTACAAGGCGCCCTACGACGTGCTGCGGAGCTTCGCGCCGATCAGCCTGATCAGCACCATCGGCTTCGTGGTCGTGGTCCATCCCTCGGTTCCCGCCACGACGATGAAGGAATTCGTCGCGCTGGCCCGCACCCGGGCGCAGCCGGTGAGTTTCTCTGCGGGCAGCAGCATGATCGGGCTCATCGGCGAGCAGTTCAAATCGACCATCGGCGCGCCGGCGATGCTCAATGTCTCGTACAAGGGCACGGGGCCGCAGATGCAGGCCGTGGTGGCCGGCGAGGTCGACATGACCATCGATCCCTTCAACGCGCTGCAGATGATCCGGGCGGGCAAGCTGCGGCCGCTGGCCGTGCTGTCGCCCCAGCGCTCCCCGGCGCTGCCGCAGGTGCCCACGATGCGGGAGGCCGGCATCGAGGGCATGACCTTCAACTCGTGGGCCGGGCTGCTGGCCCCGGCGGGCACCCCCGCGGAGATCGTGCGGCGCCTGCACGAGGAGGTGGTCAGGATCGTCGCCACGCCGGAGGTGCGCGCGCAGCTGGAGGCCGTTGACTACGAGCCGGTCGGCAGCAGCCCCGCCCAGTTCGCCGCCACCATCGCCGAAGACACGGCGCGCTGGGCGCAGATGGTGAAGAACAGCAATTTCAAGGTAACGCCCTGAGGCCCGCGCCTCGCCGGCAGAAAGTGACATCCTCTCCATGACCGCACCCCGCTACTTCGTCCGCGAGGACGACATCGCCGGCTACCACCCGGCCAACCACGTCGGCACGCTCAACAAGCGCCTGATCGGCCCGGAAACCGTCGGCGCCAGGCAGCTCGAAGTGCTGGTGGGCCACATCCAGAAGGGCAAGGGCGCCCTGCCGCATGCGCACCCGGGCATCGAGCAGGTCTGCTACCTGCTGCAGGGCCGCGCCGTCGCGGAGGTCGGCGGCGAACGCCAGGAGCTCGGCCCGGGCGACTGCTGCTTCTTCCCGGCGGACGCGATGCACACCTTCACCGTCGTCAGCGACGAGCCGGTGCGCGTGCTGGTGGTCTACAGCCCGCCCTACGAGGAATCGCCGGACCGGGTGGTCCGCCCTTGAGGCGCGCCGCCCTGCCGGCTTTCCTTTTTCTTCCTGCAGCACAAGACCACGAGACAACGGAGATCCGGATGCATCGGCAGATCGATTTCGGCAGGCCCAGCCGCCGCGGCTTCATGGCGCTTGGCCTCGGCCTGGCGGCCACCGCCCCCTGGGCGCGCGCCCAGGCCGAGGGCTATCCGCGCCAGACGGTGCGCATCGTGGTGCCGTTCGCCGCCGGCAGCGGCACCGACGCCGTGGCGCGCATCACCGCGCAGGCGCTCGGGGAGGCGCTCAAGGGCCCGGTCATCGTGGACAACAAGGCCGGCGCCAACGGCATCATCGGCGCGGAGGCGGTCGCCAAGGCGGCGCCCGACGGCTACACGCTGTTCATGACGACCAACACCACGCATTCGGCCAACCCCAGCCTGATGAAGTCGTTGCCCTACGACCCGATCAAGGATTTCGCGCCGGTCAGCCGCATGGGCAACCTGCCGTTCATGCTGGTCGTGAACAACGCGCTGCCGGTGAAAAACGTCGCCGAGCTGCTGGCCTGGGGCCGCGCCCACCCGGGCAAGCTGACCTATGCCAGCGGCAACAGCACCGGCATCGTCTGCGGCGCCACGCTGGCGCGCATGACCGGCATTCCCATGCTGCACGTGCCGTACAAGAGCACGCCGCCGGCCATCGCGGACCTGATCGGCGGGCAGGTGTCGATGATGTTCGTCGACCTGGCTGCGGGCCTCGCCACGGTGAAGGCCGGAAAGATGCGCGCGATCGCCGTCACCACGCAGGAGCGCACCCAGCTCTTCCCCGAACTGCCGCCGCTGGCCGACGCGCCCGGTCTCAAGGGCTTCGACATCACGTCCTGGAACGGCGTGTTCGCGCCGGCGGGAACGCCGAAGGACATCGTCTCGACGCTCAACCACGCGCTGGCCGGCATGGCCAACAGCCCGGCGTTCCGCGAGCGCGTCGCCAAGCTCGGCTTCGACGCCTTCGGCAGCACGCCGGAGGAACTCGGCGCCTTCACCGTGGCCGAGCTGGCGAAATGGAAAAAACTGATCCAGGCCGCGGGGATCCAGCCCGAATGACCGCCACTCCCGCTGCCACGGAGGGCTCCGCGGGCGGCCCGCTGCAGGGCCTGCGCATCCTCGACCTCACGGCCGTCGTGATGGGCCCCTACGCGACGCAGACGCTGGGCGACCTGGGCGCCGACGTCATCAAGGTCGAGCCGCCGGCCGGCGACAACCTGCGCGCCGTCGGCCCGATGCGCCACCCCGGCATGGGCGCGATGGCGCTGCACCTCAACCGCAACAAGCGCTCCGTCGTGCTGGACCTGAAGCAGCCCGAGGGCCGCGCGGCCTGCCTGCGGCTGGCGGCCGGCTGCGACGCGCTGATCTACAACACCCGGCCGCAGGCGATGGCGCGGCTCGGGCTGGACTACGCGGCGGTGGCCGCCGCCAACCCGCGCATCGTCTACGTCGGCGCCTTCGGCTACGGCGAGGAGGGCCCCTACGCCGGCAAGCCCGCCTACGACGACCTGATCCAGGGCGCGGCCGGCATCCCGGCGCTGTTCGCGCGGCAAAGCGGCGACGCCCCGCGCTACGCGCCGGTCACGCTGGCCGACCGCACCGTCGGCCTGCAGGCGGCCATCGCGCTGCTCGCCGCCGTGCTGCACGCGCAGCGCACCGGCCGCGGCCAGGCGGTGGAGGTGCCGATGTTCGAGGCGCTGGCGCAGTTCGTGATGGGCGATCATCTGGGCGGCCACAGCTTCGAGCCGCCGCTGGGGCCCACCGGCTACGCCCGGCTGCTGGCGCCGCACCGCAAGCCCTACGCGACGGCCGACGGTTATCTCAGCGTGCTGATCTACAACGACAAGCACTGGCAGGCCTTCTTCGACGTCATCGGCCGGCCCGAGCTGCGCACGTCCCCCATGTTCTGCAGCCACACGGCGCGTGCTGCCCACATCGGCGCCGTCTACGCCTTCGTGGCCGAGGTCATGGCGACGCGTGGCAGCGACGAGTGGATGGCGGCGTTCGAAGCGGCCGACATCCCGGTGGCGCGGCTGCACACCACCGACAGCCTGCTGGCCGATCCGCACCTGCGGCAGGTCGGCTTCTACCCCGAGTTCGACCACCCGACCGAGGGCCGCATCCGCACCCTGGCGCCCGTGGGCCGCTACGGCGCCATGCCGCCCGCCATCCGCCGGCAGGCGCCGCGCATCGGCGAGCACAGCGTGGAGGTGCTGCGCGAAGCCGGCTACGGCGACGACGAGATCGCCCGCCTGCTGGGGCAGCGCGTCACGCTGCAACCCGGTCCGGCCACCGCCGACACAGCCGGCGCCACCGACATTCCCGAGGAACCGCATGAACTTCTCCCTTGACGACGACCAGCGCACGCTGGTGGCGGCCATCGAACGGCTGTGCCAGGACTTTCCGCCCGAGTACTGGCGCGACCACGACGAGCGTGCCATCTTTCCGCACGAATTCCACCGCGCCGTGGCCGAGAGCGGCTGGCTCGGCATCGCCATGCCCGAGGCCCAGGGCGGCGCGGGGCTGGGCATCACCGAGGCGGCGCTGATGATGCGCGCCATCAGCGCCTCGGGGGCGGGCATGTCGGGCGCCTCGGCCGTCCACATGAACATCTTCGGCCTCAACCCGGTCGTGGTCTTCGGCACCGAGGAACAGCGCCAGCGCTTCCTGCCGCCGCTGATCGCGGGCCAGGAAAAAGCCTGCTTCGCGGTGACCGAGCCGGACGCCGGGCTGGACACGACCCAGCTCAAGACTCAGGCGGTGCGCCAGCCGGGCGGCGGCTACCTGCTCTCCGGCCGCAAGATCTGGATCTCGACCGCGCAGGTGGCCGACCGCATGCTGATCCTGACGCGCACCACGCCGCTGGGCGAGGTGAAGAAGCCCACGCAGGGCCTGACGCTGTTCTACACCACGCTCGACCGCCGCCATGTCGAGGTGCGCGAGATCCACAAGCTCGGGCGCGCCGCGGTCGATTCCAACATGCTCTTCATCGACGGGCTGGAAGTGCCCGAGGCCGACCGCATCGGCGAGGAGGGCCGCGGCTTCGAGTACATCCTGCACGGGCTCAACCCCGAGCGCATCCTGATCGCGGCCGAGGCGGTGGGCCTGGGCCGCGCCGCGCTGCGCATCGCGGCGCAGTACGCCAGCGAGCGCGTCGTCTTCGGCCGGCCCATCGGCCAGAACCAGGGCGTGGCGCACCCGCTGGCGCGCGCCTGGGTGAACCTTGAGGCGGCCGACCTGATGGTGTGGAAGGCCGCCGCGCTGTACGACGCCGGCCAGCCCTGCGGCACCGAGGCCAACGCCGCCAAGTACCTGGCGGCCGAGGCGGCGCACGACGCCTGTCAGAACGCGATCCTCACGCTCGGCGGCATGGGCTATGCGAAGGAGTACCACGTCGAGCGGCTGCTGCGCGAGAGCTACATCCCGCGCATCGCGCCCGTGAGCCCGCAGATGATCCTGAACTTCATCGCGGAGAAGGCGCTCGGGTTGCCGAAATCTTATTAGGTGTTTCGTCCCAGGGTTTGATGGTGCAATCTTTTCCCTTGGATGGAAGGAGGCACTATGGGCCAGGTTCTCCACGGCTGCGCCACAACGACACAAGGCGGTACGTCGAGCGATACAACATAGTCAAGAGAGCCTGAGAGCACTGGCCCGGCGCCACGGCATCGACCCCAAGACAGTGGCCTTGGTGGCGCTCGCGCGCCTCGACGGCCGACGAGTGCCCGGGCCCCAAGCGCCCGCACTCGACGGTACTGTCACCCGAGCATGAGGCCGCCATCGTGACGTTTCGCCGCCACACCTTGCTGCTCCTGGACGACTGCCTGTACGCCTTGCAGGCCAGCATCCCGCAGTTGACGCGCTCGTCGCTGCATCGCTGTCTGCAGCGCCACGGCATCAGCCGCCTGCCCGAAGTCACAGGCGGCAAGCCCGAACGGCGCAGGTTCAAGGCTTACCCGACAAGGCTACTTCCATGTCGACCTCGCCGAGGTGCGCACCGAGCAGGGCAAGCTCTACCTGTTCGTGGCCATCGACCGCACCTCGAAGTTCGTCTACGTCGAGCGCCATCCGTGGACCAACGGGCTTGGTCGAGCGCATGAACCCGCACGCTCAAGGAAGCCACCGCCCAAGCGCTACTGCTACGACACGCACGAGCAGCTGCGCGCTCATTTGGACGACTTCGTGACGGCCTACAACTTCGCCCGCCGCCTCAAGATGCTCAAGGGCCTGACGCCCTACCAGTACATCTGCAAGGCCTGGACCCAGCGAGCCGCAGCGCTTCATCCTCGACTCGCTCCATCAGATACCGGGACTAAACATCCAAACATAAGCTTCTCTTATCTAATGTCAGGCAAGTTCTAACTGGAAGTGTCCAGGCAAGCGGACCATCATTCAGCTCCAGAGACATGCCTCGCTGCTCCAACTCAAGCAGCGCACCACGCGCTTTGCAGGACGAGATGACCAAAGAACACACCGATCAAGAGACAAGCTCCCCGCCTCCAGGCCACACGGCATCGACTGCCGAACGCAACCGCGAGCACATGCTGGCGATGCTTGGCCAAGTGCGAGAACTGGAACAACGGGCCATCACCAAATCTGCAAGAGCGGCAGACACATTTCACGCCCGAGGCAAGCTTTTGCCACGGAAGCGGTTGGCACACCTGCTGGACGCAGACCGTCCTTTCTTTGAACTCATGACCCTGTGCGGCTACTGCGGCATCGAAAATCCGGACCCGGCCACCAGCGTGCCCGGTGCGGCGCTCATCGTCGGCATCGGTCACATCGAAGGCGTGCGTTGCATGGTGGCCGTGAACGACTCGGGCATCAGTGCCGGCGCGATGCAGGCATTGACTGGCCAGAAGTTGATCCGCGCTCAGGAGATCGCGCTCGCGCAGAAGTTGCCGTTTGTGCAACTGGTTGAAAGTGCGGGCGGCAACCTGCGCAAGTACCGTGTCGAGCGCTTCGTGGTTGGTGGCGGAATGTTCTACAACCTGGCACGGTTGTCGGCAGCAGGTGTGCCCGTCGTGTCTCTCATTCACGGATCGTCGGCGGCCGGTGGCGCCTATCTGCCTGGACTGTCCGACCACGTCATCATGGTGCGGCGGCAGGCGCACGCCTACTTGGCTGGCCCTTCGTTGCTGCGCGCCGCGACGGGCGAGGAGGCGACCGACGAGGAGCTCGGTGGGGCCGAGATGCACGCCAGCGTTTCTGGCCTTGCGGATCATGTGGCCGACAACGACCTGGACGGTATTGCGCGACTGCGAGAAGTGATCGACACGATCGGCTGGCGCGACACGGCCGGCGGTCAGAGTTGGGATGAGCCTCTGCAGTCCGCTGATGGACTGCTCGAACTGATGCCGACCGACACTCGCACGCCAGTCGACATGCGCGAGGTGATTGCACGTATCGTGGATGGCTCCCGCTTCAGGGAGTTCAAGGCGAAGTACGGTGCTCACACGGTGTGCGGGCACGCCAGCATCCAAGGGCACCAGGTCGGCATCCTGACGAACAACGGTCCGCTCGACTGCGACGGCTCGACCAAAGCGGCACAGTTCATCCAATCGTGCGTGCAGTTGGGCCGGCCGCTGGTCTTCCTGCAGAACATCACGGGCTTCATGGTGGGCCGCGACCATGAGCAGGCGGGGATGATCAAGCACGGCGCCAAGCTGATCCAGGCGCTGTCCAATGCGCCGGTGCCACGGCTGACCGTGCTGTGCGGCTCTTCCTTTGGCGCTGGCAACTACGGCATGTGCGGTCGTGCCTTCCGGCCGGACTTCCTGTTCTCCTGGCCCAATGCTCGCACTGCAGTCATGGGCGGCGAGCAGGCGGCCATGACGATGCGCTTGGTCGCCGAGAACGTCGCCCGACGCAATGGACGCGCCCCCGACGAAGCGGCCATCGAGGCTGAAAGCCGCGAGATCGTCGCGACATTCGAGCGTCAATCCAGCGCGATCCACACCAGCAGCCTGTTGCTGGACGACGGAATCATCGATCCCAGGGACACCCGAGCCTGGCTGGGCATGGCACTGGCTACGGCGGAGCAGGCGAAGCGCCGCACCGTCCAGCCCATGCAGTTCGGCGTCGCTCGCCTCTGACCGCAAAGCCGCGTTGCACCAAGGTGCGGCCGACGGAACTGTCGATTGCGGCGCGCAGCCGCGCCTAACCCCTAAAACTTCAAGGAGATATCTCAGATGATGACCCCCGAACACATCGCGCTGCAAGACAGCGTTCGCAGGCTGATCGACCGCGAGATCGAACCCTATGTCGATCAATGGGAGGCAGACGAGATATTCCCCGCGCACGAAGTGTTCAAGAAGCTCGGCTCGGCTGGCTATCTCGGGGTGAACAAGCCCGTGGAATTTGGCGGTATGGGGCTGGACTATTCGTACGAGATCGCCTTTTGCGAGGCGATCGGTGGTATCAGTTCGGGAGGTGTCGGCATGGCCATCGCCGTGCAGACCGACATGGCCACCCCGGCCCTGGCGCGGTTCGGCTCGGACGAGTTGCGCGAGACCTTCCTCAAGCCGACCGTCGCGGGAGACTTCGTGGTGTGCCTGGGCGTATCCGAGTCGGGTGCCGGCTCGGACGTGGCATCGCTCAAAACCACCGCGCGCAAGGACGGCTCCGACTACGTGATCAACGGCTCCAAGATGTGGATCACCAGCGGGCTGCAGGCCGACTGGATGTGCCTGCTGGCCAACACCAGCGAGGGCGACGTCCACCGCAACAAGTCGCTGATCTGCCTGCCGCTGCGGGAAAACGGCAAGCTGCGCCCCGGCATCACCATGAACAAGATCAAGAAAGTCGGCATGTGGTCCTCGGACACGGCGCAGGTCTTCTTCGACGAGGTGCGAGTGCCCCAACGCTACCGCATTGGCGAGGAGGGGATGGGCTTCACCTACCAGATGCGCCAGTTCCAGGAGGAGCGGCTGAGCGGTGCCACCCGTCGCGTGACCGCGCTCACCAACGCGATCAACGAAACCATCGAATACACCCGTCAGCGCAAGGCATTCGGTCGCTCGATCCTGGACAACCAAGTGGTCCATTTCCGGCTGGCCGAACTGAAGACCGAGGTCGAGTTGCTGCGATCCGTCATCTACCGCGCGGCCCAGGTGCACATGTCCGGCGGCGACATGACCGAACTGGCCTCGATGGCCAAGCTCAAGGCCGGCCGCCTGTGCCGGGAGGTGACCGATTCCTGCCTGCAGTACTGGGGCGGCATGGGCTTCACCTGGGACAACCGTGTCTCCCGCGCCTGGCGCGACCTGCGGCTGATCTCCATCGGCGGTGGTGCCGACGAGATCATGCTGACGATCATCTGCAAGCACATGGGGATCTTGCCGAAGCGATCGGCTTGATCCATGAGGAGTCACATGCGCTTCGACACACTGCTTGTTGCCAACCGGGGTGAGATCGCGCTTCGGGTTCTGCGCAGCGCGCGCAAACTGGGGTTGCGCACGGTCGCGGTCTATTCGGATGCCGATGCCCGCAGTCCCCATGTGCGCGCGGCCGACTTGGCTGTGCGAATCGGTCCGGCCGAGGCCGCTCGCAGCTACCGCCACGCCCAAGCGCTCATCGAGGCATGCTTGCGCACCGGCGCCCAAGCGATCCATCCGGGCTATGGCTTTCTGTCCGAGAACGCGGATTTTGCGCAGACAGTTGCCGACGCGGGCTTGACCTTCGTCGGCCCCTCGGCCCAGGTCATTGCGTTGATGGGCAACAAAGCCCAGGCCAAGACGGCAATGCAGAAGGCAGGGGTGCCGACCGTGCCGGGCGAGCAGGGCTGTGCCACAGACGAGCAAGCGCTCGCAGCCGCAGAGCGTATCGGCTACCCGGTCATCCTGAAGGCCGCGGCGGGCGGTGGCGGACGCGGCATGCGGGTCGTCCGCGATGCCGATGCGTTGCTCGGGGCCTTGCGGCAGGCGCGCTCCGAGGCGGCTGGCGCGTTCGGCTCCGACGAGATCATCATCGAGCGAGCCATTGAGCGAGGGCGACACATCGAGATCCAGGTGCTGTGCGATGAGCATGGTCGCTACTTGCACTTGGGTGAGCGCGACTGTTCGACGCAGCGCCGCTTCCAGAAACTCATCGAGGAGGCACCTTCGCCCGCGGTGAATGCCGAGCTGCGCCGCTCGATGGGCGAGGTCGCCGTGCGCGCGTGCGAGGCCATTGGATACACAGGCGCCGGCACGCTCGAATTCCTGCTGGACGGCCAGGGACGCTTCTATTTCATGGAGATGAACACGCGCCTGCAGGTCGAGCACGGCGTCACCGAACTGGTCACGGGGCTGGACCTGGTGGAGCAGCAACTGCGCATCGCGCGGGGAGAGCGGCTCGCGTTCGCACAGGAAGATGTCCGCATGCGCGGCCATGCCATCGAGGTGCGCTTGTGCGCTGAGGATCCTGCTGCCGGCTTTCTTCCGCAGGTGGGGCGCGTTGGCCTCTGGCGCCCGTCGCCCGACATCCGCGTCGACAGCGCGCTGGAGGACGGCATGGAGATCGGCTCCGCCTACGACTCGATGGTCGCCAAGCTCATGGTCTGGGGCGAGACGCGCGATGAGAGCACCAGTCGCCTGGCCCGAGCCTGTGAGCGCACAGCGCTGCTCGGCGTCCGCACGAACCTTGGCCTGCTCGCCCGCTGCCTGCACCATCCGCGCTTCGCAGCGGGGGAGATCACGACAGACTTCCTGGCGGGTGAAGACCCAAGTGCGCCGGCTTGGCGAGCGCAACCCTCACTGCATGCACGTGCGGCGGTGGCCCTGCTGCTGTCGGGCGCGGCCGGCCCTGGAACTCAAGGCATGAGCCGGCTGCCGTCTGGCCCGGTGCAAGCGCGAGCGTTGTGGCTCGTGGATGCGACGCATGTGTTCGATGCGGGCGCCGCACCTCAGAATGCGACCTGCGCGGTGGAATTGCGGCCGTCGAATGGAGAAGCGGGCGAGATGTCGATCCGGTTCCAGCCCGGCGAACCGGTGTCCGCGCGCGACGGGAAGCGTCCCGAGCGGCGCGATGGCGAGGTGGCGTGCAGCATCGGCAATGTGCGCTGGGAGCCCGCGGCCGGTGCGACGGGAGTGCATGGCGGCACTCTCGGACTTGCAGTGGACGGCATGTACCGCCAGCTGATGTGCGATTCGCCTCAGCGCGACGAATGGTGGGTGCAGGATGGCGCGGACACCTTCGTGTTCAGGCGGTTGACGCGCTTCGAGGCTGATGGCGGCGAGTCTCGGGGCGGCAGCGTCCGGGCACCGATGAGCGGGCGCGTGATTGCCGTCATGGTCGGCGAGGGCGATGCCGTCGAGCACGGCCAGACCCTGGCCGTGCTCGAGTCCATGAAGATGGAAATGCCGCTGACAGCGCCGCGCGCAGGTCGCGTTGCGAGGCTGCTGGTCCAGGAGGGCATGCAGCTCAATGCCGGCCAGGTGCTGATCGAAGTGGAAGCCGAGGCCGAAGGGCGTGCCGAGGCGGCCACCGGCCAGACGGAGGGTGCGGAATGACTGCGCGCAATCTGACAGGCCGCACAGCAGCGCACGGCGCACATGCCGGGCGCACCCACACACACAGCAGGAGGGCATGAATGGACCAACACGCAAAGGCCGGGCGCGCCATCGTGATAGGCGGCGCATCGGGATTCTGGGGGGACTCGCAGATTGCCGTGCCGCAATTGCTGCAGGAACCGGAACTGGGTTACCTGGTCTTCGACTACCTGGCCGAGACGACCATGGCGATCCTGCAGCGTGCACGTCTGCGGGCGCCCGCACTGGGCTATGCCACAGACTTTGTCACGGCGGCGCTCAAGCCGAACCTGAAGGCCCTGAAGGAGCGGGGTGTGCGCCTGGTGTCCAACGCGGGTGGCCTCAACCCGGCGGGCTGCCGCGATGCCATCCTGGCGCTGGCGCGCGAGCAGGGTCTGGATCTGAAAGTGGCGATCGTCTCCGGCGACGACGTGCTCGCGTTGCGGGAACGCTTCCTTCCCTGGCCCGGTGAGGAAGCCGATGCCACGCTGCCGCAATTGATGTCGGCCAATGCCTACCTCGGTGCCCTGCCCATTGCCCAGGCGTTGGCGGGCGGCGCGGACATCGTCGTCACCGGCCGTTGCGTGGACAGCGCCGCGATACTGGGCGTCGCCATCCACGAGTTCGGCTGGTCGATGCAGGACTACGACCATCTGGCGCAGGCCAGCCTGGCGGGTCACCTGCTGGAGTGCGGGGCGCAGGCCACGGGAGGGCTGTTCACGGATTGGGAGCGTGTACCGGACTGGGCCAACATCGGGTACCCGCTGGTGCGCATGACGGCGGACAGTGTGTTCGAGCTCTACCAGCCGAGTGATGCGGGTGGCCTGGTGACGCGCCAGACCGTGGGGGAGCAGATGCTCTACGAGATCGGCGATCCGCGGGCCTATGCGCTGCCCGATGTGGTCTGCGATTTTTCCGGGGTCCAGATCAAGGAACTGCCGGGCTTCGAAGCCTGCGGCGGCCGCGTGCGCGTCAGTGGTGCGCGCGGAAGAGCGCCTGGCGACTGCTACAAGGTGACAGCAACCTATCAGCAGGGCTACCAGATTGCGTTGATGATGGCCATTCGCGGCCAGCGGGCGCTGGAGAAGGCAGAGCGAACCGCGCAGGCGCTCTTGACGCGTAGCCGCAGCTTGATGGCCAAGGCCGGCCATGCCGACTACAGCGACACCCTGGTGGAACTGCTGGGCGCCGAATCCATGTATGGGCCGCACCGGCGCGTGCGAGAGAGCAGGGAAGTGGTGCTGCGCATCGCTGCTCAGCACGGCGATAAGCACGCACTGGCCTTCCTGCAGAAGGAGGCAGCGTCGGCGGGCACCTCCATGGGCCCGGGTACGCGCAGCCATTTCGGCGGGCGCTCGGATATCCAGAGCGTGATCCGCACGGCCTCCTTCCTGCTTCCCAAGCAGGATGCGGCGGTGCAGTGGCAGATGTCGGGCGACCCGGCAGTGCCGTTGGATGTGTCGGCGAGCGGCACACCGGTCGGGACAGCGGTACTCGCTTCGCCTGTGCATCGAGGCCACGTGGAAGGCGAATTGCGGCAGGACACGCGGCGCACCGTGCGCATCCCTCTTTGGCGCCCTGGTGGTCGGCCGCAGTGGCGACAAAGGCAACGACGCCAATATCGGGCTGATGGTGCGCGATCCGGCCTGGCTGTCTGTCGTTGGCGCGCAGGCAACGGCAGAGCGAGTGCGCGGCTACTTTGCGCATCTGATCGAAGGACGGGTGCAGCGCTACGAACTGCCCGGCATCGGCGCCTTCAACTTCGTGCTGGAGAAGGCACTGGGGGGCGGGGGCTCCTGCAGCCTGCGCTCCGACCCACTGGGCAAATGCTACGCGCAGATGCTGCTGGACATGGAAATCGACTGCCCCGCGGACTTGCTCCCTGCAGGAGCGGCGGCCACACCCTGACCGGGCAGGCCGCCTTTTGACCCACTACAAACCAGGAGACATGAGCCATGCAAACGACACACCAACCCGGCTGCCAAGATCAGCACAACACGCGACAGCCTGTCAGCAGGCTGCGTCGCGTTGCCGTGATGGGGCTGGCTGCCAGCCTGTGGGGCTCCGCAGCCATCGCCCAGCCGACCGCAGCCGCAGCCGCCGACCACCTCGACAAGCCGGTGCACATCATCGTGGCCTACGGCGCGGGCGGCGCCTCCGACAGCATCGCCCGTTTCGTGGGCGACGGGCTGGCCAAGCGCTCTGGCAAGCCCGTGATCGTGGAGAACAAGGCCGGTGCTGACGGCAACATCGCCGCCGAAGCCGCGGTCAGAGCGCCGACCGATGCCTACACATTGCTGGTGTCCGGCCCATCGACGCATGCGGCCAATGCCACCATCTACCGAAAGCTTCCCTACGACCCGGAGGGGGACTTCACGCCGCTGGCGACCATGGCCAGCACGCCCTTCGTGTTGCTGGTGAATCCCAAGCGGGTGCAGGCAGCGACATTCAAGGACTTCCTGTCGTGGGCCAAGAAGGGTGGTAACGCGCTGTCCTTTGCAAGCGCCAACGTAGGCGGCCGGATCAGCGGCGAGCTGTTCAAGCAAAGAGCCGGTCTCAATGCGGTCAACGTTCCGTACAAGAACAGCAGCCAGGCCATGACGGACCTGATCGGCGGCCAGTTCGACTACTACCTGTGCGACATGGTCACCGCGCTGCCGCAGATCCAGGCCGGCACAGTGCGCGCCCTGGCTGTCTCCAGTCTCGAGCGCGTGCCTTCGCTGCCCGATGTTCCGACGCTGGGGGAAAGCGGCTTCTCCGACTTCGACGTCAGCTCCTGGATCGCCATCTGGAGCGCCAATGCATCGACACCCCAGCCTGCGGCCAAGCTGTTGTCGCGCTGGATCGGGGATACATTGGACTCGCCCGAGGGTCGCCGCTTCCTCGTCGGCAAGGGGTTGGTACCGACCAAGGTCGCCTCCACACATCTGCAGGAATTGCAGCGGCGCGACACCAAGCTCTGGGGCAAGATCATCATCGACGCGGGCATGCAACAGCCATGAAGGCGGCAGCACGTTCAGTGGGGCGAGATCAGGCGACTGACACTCAGTGCGCTCTCGCTGAGCTTGCCCGGGCGCGCATAGAGCCGGTAGCTGATGGTCGGCAGAGTGGGCATGCCGGCATGGGGATCCAACACCTTCAGATCAGGGGCGAGCATCTCCACGGTGCGAGGCGTGACGCCCATGCCCGCCCGCAATGCAGCCCGGATGCCCGCCAGCGTCGAGGTTTGGAAAGCGATGCGCCAGGGAATTTCCGCTTCCGACAGCGCTCTGACCGCCATGCTGTGGAATGGGCAGGCCCTCTCAATGAGCACGAGTGGTACCGGCGCGCCAGGCTGATGATGGTAGCGGGCACCTGCGATCCAGGTCACAGGCGAGGTGCGCAGCACGACCTGATCGAACTCCGGATTGGGCACAGGGTCCAGCATGACGACCAAGTCGATTTCGCCTCGTCGCAAGGACGAGGCGAGCCAACGACTGCGACCGACCTGAATGTCGACGGGCAGGCCGGGAAAGGCCTCTGCGCACATCTCCAGGTACTCGGGAACGAGCGAATCGACGGCGTCCGCGCAGGCTCCGACCTTTACCGGCTCGTCGAAGGCCCTCTGGGTCATGGCGCGATAGGCTTCGTCGTTCAGACCCACGATGCGACGAGCGTAGTCGAGAAATCTGTTGCCCTCCATGGCCAGACGCTTGCTGCGCCCGACGCGCTCGAACAAGGCGCAGCCGAGCGCCGCCTCCAGTTTCTGCATCTGCTGGGACACCGCAGCCTGGGTGCGGAAGACCTTCTCCGCCGCCACAGCGAAATTCTCCTTCTCCGCCACGGCAACGAAGGTGCGCAGCAGGCTGATGTCCAGGTTGCGAAGGCTCATATCGAACAGCGCTGCGAGCGCCTCTTGCAAAAAGCCGTGATTTTCAACATTCAGGATTGAACAGCGTGATCTCCAGCGTATCTCCCACACCCACCGAAACCTCAGGCTCATCGGCCACCGTGGAGGCCCCTTTCGTGCGTACCGTCGTGCGCGGAGCGATCTTTCGCATCGAGCTTAACCGACCCGATGCGAGGAATCCATTGGGCGCGGATATGGTCAAGGCACTGTCGCAGGCGCTCGATCAGGCCGAGCAGATGGACAGCGTGCGGGTCATCCTTTTCACCGCAGCGGGCAAGGCCTTCAGTGCCGGTGGCGATCTCGGCAACATCTCGGACCGTCTGGCGGTCAAGCCCGGCGCGGATGGCCAGGACCCCATTGCCGTGGGCAACCGGCGCTATGGCGAATTCCTGGCCCGGCTCACCCGGTCGCCGAAGGTGACCGTGGCCTGCGTTCATGGCGCCGCCATGGGCGGTGGTGCGGGCCTCGCATGCGCGGTGGACATCGCCATCGGCTCGCCCGCGGCGCGGTTCGGGTTTCCAGAGGTCGGTATCGGCCTGGTGCCAGGACAGATCCTGCCCTTCGTCAGCGCGCGTCTTGGCGCACAGGTGGCGCGCCGCCTCATGCTCACCGGCGAACGGATCGACGCGACGGAGGCCCACCGCATCGGCTTGCTGGACTACCTCGCCGAATCGGAGGAGACGTTGCCGATGCGCGCGCGGGACATTCTGGAACTCGTCATCGCCACGGCACCGGCAGCCAGCGCCGCAACCAAGCGCCTGCTGACACAGGTGCGCACCCTCGCCGCGCAGCCGCCCGAGGCACTGACACCGTATCTGGACGCCGCCTCCGTCACGTTTGCGCAGCAGATGCGCTCCGAGGCAGTGGAAGGCGTGACCGCCGCACGGGAGCGGCGGCCGGCGCGCTGGAACGTGGGTGCCGACGTACCGCCGCTCGCCGCGAGCTGAACAACCAGCGCTGAACATCAACACTTCGGAGATCAGAAAAATGGCATCACTGGATGGCTTGAAGGTCGTGGACCTGTCCCGGGTACTGGGTGGTCCCCTGTGTGCGCAGATCCTGGGCGATCACGGCGCGGACGTGATCAAGGTCGAGGGCCCCATGGGCGATGAGACGCGGACCTGGGGGCCGCCCTTCAACGAGGCCGGCATGGCCTCCTACTTCGCGGGGATCAACCGCAACAAGCGCACCGTATGCCTGGACCTCGCGTTGCCGCAAGGCCGCGAGTTGCTGTTGCAACTGCTGGCCGATGCGGACGTGCTGATCGAGAACTTCAAGGTCGGCACGCTGGAGCGTTGGGGTATGGGATACGACGAGGTGCTCTCCTCACGCTTTCCCCGGCTCATCCATTGTCGTGTCACGGGCTTCGGTGCGACGGGCCCGTTGGGCGGTCTGCCCGGCTACGACGCTGCGGTACAGGCACTCAGCGGCATCATGAGCATCAACGGCGACCCGGACGGCGAGGCCACGCGGGTCGGCGTGCCGATCGTCGATGTGACGACCGGGCTGAGCGCCGTGATCGGCGTGCTGCTGGCGCTGCACGAGCGCGAGCGCAGCGGGAAAGGGCAGTCCATCGAGTCGGCGCTGTACGACAACGCCCTGTTCTCGCTGTACCCGCATTCGATCAACTCGCTGTTCACCGGCAGGGCGCCCATACGCTCGGGTAACGGTCATCCGAACATCGCTCCTTATGACACCTATGCCACCGCGACCGAGCCGATCTATCTCGCAGTGGGTAACAACGGCCAGTTTCAGCGCATGTGCGAGGCGGTCGGGCATGCAGAACTGGCAACCGATCCTCGGTACGCCACGAATGCCCAGCGTGCGGTGCATCGCTTCGAGCTCAAGCACGATCTCGAGGCGACCTTCAGCCGCTTCGAGGCGCAGGCACTGTTCGAGCGCCTGGTCGCGGTGGGCGTGCCCTGTGGTGTCATCCACAACGTGATCGAGGCACTGAACCATCCGCACACTGCGCACCGAGGCATGGTGGCCCAGATCGGCAACTTCAGGTCCGTGGCCTCGCCGGTCAAGCTCAGCCGCACGCCGGCGACGTACCGTGAGGTGCCGCAGGAGATCGGCGCCAGCACGGTGGAGGTGCTGCGCGAGACGGGCCTGACCGAATCGCAGATCGAGAAGCTGCTCGATCAGGGCGTGGCGCTCCAGCGCAAGTGAACGCGGTAATGCGATTGCCATTTCATGACTGATCCCGTGCTCGGCCGCAGCGGCAAGACCGGACCGCTGCAAGGACTCAAGGTTCTGGATATTTCCACCATCGTGGCCGCGCCCACGGCCGCTGCGCTGCTGGGGGACTATGGCGCCGAGGTGACGAAGATCGAATTGCCTGGCACCGGCGATGGACTGCGCAATTTCGCGCCTTTCAAGGATGGCAAGTCGCTCTGGTGGAAAGTGACCAACCGCGACAAGAAGCTGCTGACACTGGACCTGCGTCACCCGCGTGCCAAGGCGCTGTTTCGCGCATTGCTGGCCGATGCCGATGTGCTGGTCGAGAACTTCCGCCCGGGCACCCTGGACGCCTGGGGGTGGGGCCGCGAGGCTCTGTGGCAGGCGCAGCCCCGATTGGTGATCCTGCGCGCCACTGCCTTCGGCCAGGACGGCCCCTACGCCGACCGGCCCGGCTTCGCCCGGGTGTTCGAGGCGATGGGAGGTCTCGCCTACATCACCGGTGAAATGGGCGGTCCGCCCATGCACTCGGGCTATCCCATCGGCGATGCCATCGGCGGTCTGTTCGGTGCGCTGGGCATCATGGCCGCGCTGTGGAAACGCGCGGAGAACCGGGAGCTGCCAGGAGAAGAGATCGATCTTTCCCTGACCGAGGGCGTACTCAAGCTGCTGGATTTCCTTACGCTCAAGCACGAACTGCTGGGCGAGTCGCACGAACGCTCGGGCAATCGCAGCCAGTACTCGGCGCCCGGCGGCGTGTATCGCAGTCGCGACGGCCAGTGGGTGTCTCTGTCCGGCAGTACCGATGCGATCTTTGCCGCCAACTGCCGCGCCATCGGCCGGGACGACCTGATGACCGATCCGCGCTACAGCACCAATCGGCAGAGGTGCGAATCGGCCGAGACGCTGAACGCCATCTTCGAGTGTTGGTTGGCGCAGCACAGCCTGGAGGAGATCCTGGCCAGCTTCGAGCGCAGCGGTGGCACCCTGGCCCCTGTCTATTCGGCTCGGCAGATTGCGGACGACCCCCAGATACGTGCCCGCGGTTTTCTGCAGACAGTGCAGGACAGCGATCACGGCGCAGTGCACATACCCGGCACGGTGCCCCGTTTCGCCAATGACCCCTGTGTCATCCGGCAGACCGCTGGCAGCCTCGGCGCCGACAACGATGAGGTCTACGGGGCAATGGGGTTGACCAGCGCCGAGCTCGAAGACCTGCGGCGACAGCATGTGATCTGAGTATTTCGAGTTCGCCTATCAACCGAGCTTCTCCTGTACCCCCACACTACGCAAATTCGGACCCCGTGCGCGATGCACTCTAAGTTTGTTTCTCAACGCCCGCGACCACCCGCATGGACTTCTCCCTTGACGACGACCAGCGCTGGCGCGCCTGGGTGAACTTTGAGGCGGCCGACCTGATGGTGTGGAAGGCCGCCGCGCTGTACGACGCCGGCCAGCCCTGCGGCACCGAGGCCAACGCCGCCAAGTACCTGGCGGCCGAGGCGGCGCACGACCCTCGCCCGGGGCAACACCGGCGGCCCGGCCAAGCCGGCTCCGCGGTGTTTCTGGGATGAGCCCCTGGAGAGTGCGCAGGGTGGCGGAGCATCGGACAATGGGCGCCATATCTGTTTTCCATTCAGCACGAGACCTTTGCCATGAAACTCCCCACCCGCGTCAGGATCGTCGACGTCGGCCCGCGCGACGGCCTGCAGAACGAAAAGCAGCCAGTGCCCGTCGGCATCAAGCTCGGCCTCATCGAGCGCCTGCAGGACGCCGGGCTGACCGAGATCGAGGCGACCAGCTTCGTCAGCCCCAAGTGGGTGCCGCAGATGGCCGACAACGCGGAGGTGATGCGCGGCGTCGCGCGGCTGCGACGCGGCGAGCGTGCGACAGCGGTGCAGGGGGGCGGTGCCGGCGTCGATGCCGGTGCTGATATCAATTCCGACAGCGCCACACGGCCGGGCCGGCGTGTGCGTTATTCGGTTCTGACCCCTAATCTCAAGGGCTTCGAGGCCGCCATCGCTGCGCCGCGCGACGAGTGGCCCGACGAGATCGTGGTGTTCGGCGCGGCGAGCGAGGCCTTCAGCCGCAAGAACATCAACTGCTCCATCGCCGAGAGCATCGAGCGCTTCCGCCCGGTGGTGGCGGCCGCGCGCGACAAGGGCATCCGCGTGCGCGGCGCCATGTCGTGCACCGTCGGCTGCCCCTACGAGGGCGAGGTCGCGCCCGAGGCGGTCGGCCGGCTCGCCGGGCTCATGAAGGACATCGGCGTGCAGCACGTCGGCGTGGCCGACACCATCGGCGTGGGCACGCCGCTCAAGGTGCGGCGCGCGATCGAGGCGACGCTCGCGCACTATGGCATCGATGAGGTTTCGGGCCACTTCCACGACACCTACGGCCAGGCGCTGGCCAACACGCTGGCCAGCCTGGAGCTGGGCGTGTGGCAGTTCGACACCTCGGTGGCCGGGCTCGGCGGCTGCCCCTACGCCAAGGGCGCGACCGGCAACGTGGCGACCGAGGACGTGGTCTACATGCTGCACGGCATGGGCATCGCCACCGGCATCGACCTCGATCGGCTGATCGACGCGGGCGTCTACATCAGCCGGGCGCTCGGGCGCGAGCCGCATTCACGCGTGTCGCGCGCCATCCTGGCGAAGCGGGCCGGCTGAGATGTGCGGTGCCGAGCTGCAGGCGCTGCCCGAGGGCGTGCGGCGCGTGGCGCGCGCGCTGCGGGACGCCGGCCACCCGCACGTCCCGCGCATGCTCGACACCGCGGCGCGCACTGCCCAGCAGGCGGCCGACGCGCTCGGCGTCGCGCTCGGGCAGATCGCCAAGAGCATCGTGTTCCGGCGCCTCAGCGACGGCCGGGCGGTGCTGGTCATCGCCGCAGGCGACCGCCGGGTGGACGAGGGCCGGGTCGATGCCCTGGTCGGCGCCACCGGTCGCGCCGACGCCGCGTTCGTGAAAATCGCCACGGGTTTTTCGATCGGCGGCGTGTCGCCGTTCGCGCACGCCACGCCGCCGGTCATGCTGATCGACCGCACGCTGTGGCGCTTCGACGAGATCTGGGCCGCCGCCGGGCACCCGCACGCCGTGGTGCTTCTCGCGCCGCGCGAGCTGGAGCGGCTGACCGGCGGCGCGCCGGTGGCGGACGTGGTGGCGTGATGCGGGATGCTATTGTTTCGATAGCTGCCAGGGCAGGCCGGATGGGCGCTGCCGGCCGAAACGGCACCGAACCCGTGCCGTCGCCCTGCGTCTCGGTGTGCCGCATGGCGCCGGCCAGCGGGCTGTGCGAGGGCTGCCTGCGCACCCTGGACGAGATCGCCGGCTGGCGCCGCATGGACGACGCCGGCAGGCGCGCCGTCTGGCGGCGCATCGCACGCCGCGCCGAAGGCGGCGCGGGGGCTGCGCCCGCAGTCGGGCCGGGGTAAATTCATGCACCGGGGCGCGGCACGGGCCTGGCCTCCCTTCCTTCAAACTCGAAAGCGCGCCCCGCCGCCGCATCTGGAGCCCCACCGCATGAAACACATCACCTTCTACCTGGACTTCGTCTCCCCCTACGCCTGGCTGGCGTTCCAGCGCCTGCCCGAAGAGCTCGAAGGGCTGAGCCACAGCGTCGAGTACCGGCCGGTGCTGCTGGGCGCGCTGCTGCAGCTGCACGCCAACCCGGGCCCGGCGGGCATCGCGCCCAAGCGCGAATGGACCTACCGCCACGCCACCTGGCTCGGCCACGCGACCGGCATCGGGCTGCAGATGCCGGCGCGCCACCCCTTCAACCCGTTGCCGCTGCTGCGCCTGGCGCTGGCCTGCAGCAGCGACGGCAGCATCAGCCGCTTCGTGGCCGAGACGGTGCTGCGCCACGTCTGGCTGGGCGGCCACGACGCGCTCGACACCGCACGGCTGGAGGCGCTGGCCGAGGCGCTGGCGCCGCAGATGCGCCCCGGCGTCGATGCCGGCAGCGACAGCGTGAAGGCGCTCCTGCGCAGCAACACCGAAGCCGCGGCGGCGCGCGGCGTGTTCGGCGTGCCGGCCTTCGAGGTGGACGGCAAGCTGCTGTGGGGCTTCGACAGCCTGCCCATGCTGCGCCAGTGCGTGGCCGGCGACCCGTGGTTCGGCGCGCCGTGGGAGGCGGCGACGGCCGGCGTCGCCAACGGGCTGGCGCGCGGCTGAACCGGCGGCCCGCGCCGCCGGGCGCATCACGCCGCTGCGCTGCGTCGTGCGCCCAGACCTTTTCCCTCAGTGTCCCGACGCCCCCGCGGCGCCCAGCCCCGTTTCGGAGCGCACCTGCTGCGCCGGAAAGGCCGCGCGCTCGCGCGCCGCGCTGGCGCTGCGGTCGGTGATGGAGAACAGCCAGATGCCGACGAAGCCGATGGCCATCGAGAACAGCGCCGGCGAGGTGTAGGGAAACAGCGCCGAGCCGGGCGGGTTGCCCAGCGTGGCCTCCCACACCGAGGGCGACACGACCGTCAGCACCACCGACGAGATCAGGCCGAGGAAGCCGCCGATCACCGCGCCGCGCGTGGTGCAGTCCTTCCACAGCACCGACAGGAACAGCACCGGGAAGTTGGCCGAGGCGGCGATGGCGAAGGCCAGCGACACCATGAAGGCGATGTTCTGCCTCTCGAAGGCGATGCCCAGCAGCACCGCGACGATGCCCAGCGCGACGGTGGTGATGCGCGAGACCTTCAGCTCCGCGGCGCTGTCGGCCTTGCCCTTCCTGAACACCGTGGCGTAGAGGTCGTGCGACACCGCCGAGGCGCCCGAGAGCGTGAGGCCCGCCACCACCGCCAGGATGGTCGCGAACGCCACCGCCGAGATGAAGCCGTAGGAACACGTTGCCGCCCACCGCACTTGGCCAGCAGCACCGCCGCCATGTTGGCCGTTCCGGCGCCGCCGTGGATGACGCCGCGCACCACGTCCGAGAACTCGGGGTTGGTCAGCACCAGCGTGATGGCGCCGAAGCCGATGATGAAGGTCAGCAGGTAGAAGTAGCCGATCCAGGTGGTGGCCCAGAACACCGACTTGCGCGCTTGCTTGGCGTCGGGCACGGTGAAGAAGCGCATCAGGATGTGCGGCAGCCCGGCGGTGCCGAACATCAGCGCCATGCCGAAGGAGATCGCCGAGATCGGGTCCTTCACGAAGCCGCCCGGGCCCATGAGCGACAGCCCGGTGCGCGCGGCCTCGGCCGGCGCCTGGCCGGCGTTGCGGGCGAAGCCGGCCTTGACCTCGACCGCCCGGGCGAACAGCGCCTCGGGGCTGAAGCCGAACTGCGCCAGCACCATGAAGGCCATGAAGGTCACGCCCGCCAGCAGCAGGCAGGCCTTGATGATCTGCACCCAGGTGGTGGCCGTCATGCCGCCGAACAGCACATAGATCATCATCAGCGCGCCGACGATGACGACGGCGACCCAGTAGTCCAGCCCGAACAGCAGCTTGATCAGCTGGCCGGCGCCGACCATCTGCGCGATCAGGTAGAACGCCACCACCACCAGCGTGCCCGAGGCGGCGAAGGCGCGGATCGGCGTCTGCCGGAAGCGGTAGCCCGCCACGTCGGCGAAGGTGAACTTGCCCAGGTTGCGCAGCCGCTCGGCCATCAGGAAGGTGATGAGCGGCCAGCCGACCAGAAAGCCGATGGAGTAGATCAGGCCGTCGTAGCCGGTGGCCATGACGGCCGCGGAGATGCCCAGGAAGGAGGCCGCCGACATGTAGTCGCCGGCGATCGCCAGGCCGTTCTGGAAGCCGGTGATGCCGCCGCCGGCGGTGTAGAAGTCCGACGCCGAGCGCGTCTTGGCGGCGGCCCACTTGGTGATGAACAGCGTCAGCACGACGAAGCCGGCGAACATGGCGATGGCGGTCCAGTTGGTCGCCTGCTTGGCGGCCTGGCCGACGTCGCCGCCGGCGGCGTGCGCGAGGCCGGTGCCCAGCAGCAGCGCGGCCAGCGCGGGCAGGGCCAGAGGGGTGATGCCGGTTTTCATTTCGTGGCGTCCTTCAGGATGTCCTTGGTCAGCGCGTCGAACTCGCCGTTGGCGCGGCGCACGTAGAGACCCGTGATCAGGACCGTGAAGACGATCACGCCCATGCCGATCGGAATGCCGAGCGTGGTCACGCCCGAGCCGATGGGCTGGGCCAGGAAGGGCTTGTCGAACGCGATCAGCGCGATGTAGCCGTAGTACACGATCAGCATCAGCACCGTGAGCGTCACGCCGATGCGGTTGCGCTTGCGCCGCAATTCGAGGTACTTCGGGTTGCGCTGGATTCTCTCCACCACCGGGTCGGTCATGCTTGTCTCCTGAAGGTTGGGGGCGGCCGGGCAGCCGTTTTTTCATTCTGTGGAGCGGCCTGACCGAAGGCTTACGCCAAGTCGCGCGGAGGCCGCCGCGCGTGCCGGACACCGGTGTTCGGAGTCCAAAGCAATGGCTCGGGAGGGCCCTGACCGGGTGCACGGAAGCCGCGCCGTTCCGCATGGAAAAATCAGGCCACAGGGTTACTACCAAGGTTGTCAGCGGCCGTTCAGGTTGCCGTCAGCTTTTGTCATCCGGCTGTCAGATTCGAGTCAGGCAGGCGCCAGATAGTGAAGACGGTACTTTCGTACCTGTGGTTACAAATTAGATGGAGACATGACAATGGCAACAACTGCAACGGCCGCGCGGCCGATGGGAGCGGCCCCCCGGCCCATGACCGCCGAGGAGCGCAAGGTCATCTTCGCGTCGTCGCTCGGCACCGTGTTCGAGTGGTACGACTTCTATCTCTACGGCTCGCTGGCGGCGATCATCGCCAGGCAGTTCTTCAGCGGGCTGGACCCGAGCGCGGCCTTCATCTTCGCGCTGCTGGCCTTCGCCGCGGGCTTTCTGGTGCGGCCGTTCGGCGCCCTGGTGTTCGGGCGGCTGGGCGACATGATCGGGCGCAAGTACACCTTCCTGGTGACGATCCTGATCATGGGCCTGTCGACCTTCATCGTGGGTCTTTTGCCCAGCTACGCGAGCATCGGCGTCGCGGCGCCGGTGATCCTGATCGCGCTGCGCATGCTGCAGGGCCTGGCGCTCGGCGGGGAGTACGGCGGCGCGGCCACCTACGTGGCCGAGCACTCGCCCAACGGCAAGCGCGGCGCCTACACCTCGTGGATCCAGACCACCGCCACGCTCGGCCTCTTCCTGAGCCTGCTGGTCATCCTGGGCGTGCGCACCGGGCTGGGCGAGGACGCCTTCGCCGCCTGGGCTTGGCGCATCCCGTTCCTGGTGTCGATCGTGCTGCTGGGCGTGTCGGTGTGGATTCGCCTCTCGCTGTCGGAGTCGCCCGCCTTCCAGAAGATGAAGTCCGAGGGCAAGACCTCGAAGGCGCCGCTGGCCGAATCCTTCGGCGAGTGGAGGAACCTCAAGATCGTGATCCTGGCGCTGGTCGGCCTGACCGCCGGGCAGGCCGTGGTCTGGTACACGGGCCAGTTCTACGCGCTGTTCTTCCTGACGCAGCAGCTCAAGGTCGACGCGACCGCGGCCAACCTGATGATCGCCGCCGCGCTGCTGATCGGCACGCCGTTCTTCGTCGTGTTCGGCGTCCTGTCGGACAGGATCGGGCGCAAGCCGATCATCATGGCCGGCTGCCTGCTGGCCGCGCTGACCTACTTTCCGGTGTTCAAGATGCTGACCGAGGCCGCCAACCCCGATCTCGCCCGCGCGCAGGCCAGCGCAGGCGTCACGGTGACGGCCGACCCGGCGTCGTGCTCGTTCCAGGGCAGCCCGATCGCGCGCGAGATCGACTTCAAGAGCTCGTGCGACATCGCCAAGCGCTACCTGACGCAGAATTCGGTGAGCTACGACAACGTCGCGGGGCCGCCCGGCTCGAAGGCCGTGGTCAAGATCGGCACCGTGGCGGTCGAGGCGCCGGCCGGCAACGTGGTCAACTACAAGTTCGACGAGGCGTCGAGCAAGGCCATCGCCGCCTTCAAGAAGGAGGTCGGCGACGACCTGAAGGGGGCGGGCTACCCGACCAAGGCCGACCCGGCCAAGATGAACAAGGCGCTGATCGTGGCGCTGCTGTTCTGGCTGGTGCTGCTGGTGACGATGGTCTACGGCCCGATCGCCGCCATGCTGGTCGAGATGTTCCCGACGCGCATCCGCTACACCTCGATGAGCCTGCCCTACCACATCGGCAACGGCTGGTTCGGCGGCCTGCTGCCGACCACGGCGTTCGCCATCGTGGCGAGCACCGGCAACATGTACAACGGCCTGTGGTACCCGATCATCATCGCCGCCATCACGCTGGTGGTGGGCACGCTGTTCATCCGCGAAACCAGGAACGTCGACATCTACGCGAATGACTGAGTCCACCCCCAGGCTTGCTCGCTTCGCGTAGCCGCCCACCCCCTTGCAGGGGGCGACACCGGCGGCCCGGCGGAGCCGGTTCCGCGGTGTCCCTGGAAAGGGCGGGGCAGTCGCCTGTTGATAGGGGCTTCATGCAACGCCACGAGGCGGCATGGAGCCCTTTTTGCTGGGGTATCGAGCCTTCTGGGTGGGGGCCGGGACGCAGTCGGCGCGCCCGGCGCTGACAGGGGCACACGCCCGATCCTGCCAAGGGGCGCCGCCGGGCGCTTCCTAGAATGTTCGCCCCTGTGCCCCCAGTTAGGCAGACATGACCCTCGGCTCCATCCGCATTCGCGGCGCCCGCCAGCACAACCTCCAGAACCTCGACCTCGACATCCGCACCGGCGAGATGACGGTGGTCACCGGCCCGAGCGGCTCGGGCAAGTCGAGCCTGGTGTTCGACACGCTCTACGCCGAGGGCCAGCGCCGCTACGTCGAGACTTTTTCGGCCTACGCGCGCCAGTTCCTGGACCGCATGGACCGCCCGGCGGTGGACAAGGTGGAGGGCGTGCCGCCCGCCATCGCCATCGACCAGACCAACCCGGTGCGCTCCTCGCGCTCGACGGTCGGCACCATGACCGAGCTGAACGACCACCTGAAGCTGCTGTTCGCGCGCGGCGCGCAGCTGTTCGACCGCGAGACGGCGCTGCCCGTGCGCCACGACTCGCCCGACACGATCTACGACGAGCTGGCGGCGCGCGCGGCGGCGCTGGGCGATCCGCGCGTGGTCGTCACCTTCCCGGTCGAGCTGCCCGGCGGCACCAGTGCCGACGAGGTGGCGCAATGGCTGTCGGCCAGCGGCTTCACGCGCGTGCAGGCCGAGCGCGAGGTGGCGACGCCGCGTGGGGCGCACACGAGCACGGCGCCGGGCCGCCCCAAGCCGGCGAGCGCCCCCTCGGGGGGCAGCGAGGACACGTCAGTGCCGAGCGTGAGGGTCAACAAGATCCTCGATGTGGTGGCCGACCGCTTCCGCCTCGCCGGCACCGAGCGCGCCCGGGTGGTCGAGGCCATCGAGGTGGCGCTCAAGCGCGGCAGCGGCCGCCTGACGGCCTACGCGCTGGCAACCGAAGAAGGCACCGAGCCCGACATCTGGAAGTTCTCCACCGGCCTGCACTGCCCCGAGAGCGACATCCGCTATGCCGACCCGATCCCCTCGATGTTCTCGTTCAACTCCGCGGTCGGCGCCTGCGAGACGTGTCGCGGCTTCGGGCGCGTGATCGGGGTCGATTTCGGGCTGGTGATCCCGAACGACCGGCTCACGCTGCGCGCCGGCGCCATCAAGACGCTGCAGACCCCGGCCTGGCAGGAAGCGCAGGACGACCTGATGCGCTATGCCGAGGCCGCCGGCATCCCGCGCGACACGCCTTGGGGCAAGCTCACCCGCGCGCAGCAGGACTGGGTCATCGAGGGCGACCCCGGCTGGAAGGGCAACTGGAACCAGCAGTGGTACGGCGTGCGGCGCTTCTTCGGCTACCTGGAGAGCAAGACCTACAAGATGCACATCCGCGTGCTGCTGTCCAAGTACCGCAGCTACACGCCGTGCCCGACCTGCCGCGGCGCGCGGCTCAAGCTGGAGAGCCTGCTGTGGCGCATCGGCAGCAAGGACGACGCCGACGCCGTGCTCCCGCCGGAGAAGCGCTTTATGCCCGCCGGCGCGAGCTGGACCCGCGCGCAGCTCGAAGCCCTGCCGGGCCTGTGCCTGCACGACCTGATGTTGCTGCCGATCGAGCGGCTGCGTCGGTTTTTCGATCTGATGCAGCCCGCATCCCAATCCTTGCCCGCGGACGCGGACACGGGTGGGGAAGGCAGCGCCGACCCATCGCATGGCGATGCCCAGGCCCTGCACCTGCTCCACGAGGAAATCACCACCCGCCTGCGCTACCTGCACGATGTCGGCATCGGCTATCTCACGCTCGACCGCCAGAGCCGCACCCTCTCGGGCGGCGAGGTGCAGCGCATCAACCTGACGACCGCGCTCGGCACCTCGCTGGTCAACACGCTGTTCGTGCTCGACGAGCCCTCGATCGGGCTGCACCCGCGCGACATGGACCGCATCACCCGCGCCATGCTGCGCCTGCGCGACGCCGGCAACACGCTGGTGGTGGTCGAGCACGACCCGGCCGTCATGCTGGCGGCCGACCGCGTGATCGACATGGGTCCGGGCCCCGGCGCGCGCGGCGGCCGCATCGTGTTCGACGGCACGACCGACGCGCTGCGCGACGCCGACACCCTCACCGGCGCCTACTTGGGCGGGCGCAAGCAGATCGGCATGGGCTTCAAGCGGCCGGTGACGGAGGCCACGCCGCGCCTCGTCCTCGAAGGCGCGCGCGAGCACAACCTGCGGGACGTGACGGTCGAGATCCCGCTGCAGCGCCTGGTGGTCGTCACCGGCGTGAGCGGCTCGGGCAAGTCGACGCTGGTGCAGGACGTGCTGGCGCCGGCGCTGCTGCGCCACTTCGGCAAGGCCACCGAGGCGCCCGGCGCGCACGACCGGCTGCTCGGCGCCGACCACCTGGGCGACGTGGTGTTCGTCGACCAGTCGCCCATCGGCAAGACGGCGCGCTCCAACCCGGCGAGCTACGTCGGCGCCTGGGACGCGATCCGCGAGATCTTCGCCACCGCGCCGCTCTCGCGCCAGCGCGGCTACACGGCCGCCAAGTTCAGCTTCAACTCGGGCGACGGGCGCTGCCCGACCTGCATGGGCTCGGGCTTCGAGCACGTCGAGATGCAGTTCCTGTCGGACGTGTACCTGCGCTGCCCGGACTGCGACGGCAAGCGCTACCGGCCGGAGATTCTCGAAGTCACGATCGAGCGTCATCCGGTCGGGTCGGTGCTGCCGCGCAACCTCAACGTGGCCGACGTGCTGGAGCTCACGGTCGCCGAGGCTGCTATCGTTTTTGCAGCGGACCGCGACGTGCTGCGGGCGCTGCAGCCGATTTCGGACGTCGGGCTGGACTACGTCAAGCTGGGCCAGCCGGTGCCGACGCTCTCGGGCGGCGAGGCGCAGCGCCTGAAGCTCGCCGGCTTCCTGGCCGGAGCCGCGAAGGGCGCCAAGGGCGCCGCCGCCAGCCGCCAGCCGCTGGCGCGCAAGGGCACGCTGTTCCTGTTCGACGAGCCGACCACCGGGCTGCACTTCGACGACATCGCGCGGCTGATGCGCGCGCTGCGCAAGCTGCTGGACGCCGGCCATTCGCTGGTGGTGATCGAGCACAACCTGGACGTGATCCGCGCCAGCGACTGGCTGATCGACCTGGGTCCGGAAGGCGGCGAGGCCGGCGGGCAGGTGGTGGCCGTCGGCACGCCCGAGCAGGTGCGCGGGATGGCCGGCTCGGCCACCGGCGAGGCGCTGCGCGACTACGAGCTGGCGCTCGGGCCCGCGCGTGCCATCGCCGCCGAACCCCGGCCGTCCTACGCCCTCTCCGAACGGACGGCGGACCGCGCGGGCGGCCCGGACGAGGGCGCCATCCGCATCGTCCACGCCCACGAGCACAACCTGAAGAACCTGTCGGTCGACATCCCGCGCGGCCGCTTCAACGTGGTGACGGGCGTGAGCGGCTCGGGCAAGTCCACGCTCGCCTTCGACATCCTGTTCAACGAGGGCCAGCGCCGCTACCTCGAATCGCTCAACGCCTATGCGCGCAGCATCGTGCAGCCGGCCGGGCGGCCCGAGGTCGATGCGGTGTACGGCATCCCGCCGACGGTGGCGATCGAGCAGCGGCTGTCGCGCGGCGGGCACAAGAGCACGGTCGGCACCACCACCGAGGTCTGGCATTTCCTGCGCCTCTTGTACGTCAAGCTCGGCGTGCAGCACTGCATCCACGACGGCGCGGCGGTGCGCCCGCAGACGCCCGAGAGCATCGCGGCGCAGCTGCTGACGCACTTCAGGGGGCAGCACATCGGCCTGCTGGCGCCGCTGGTGACGAACCGCAAGGGCGTCTATACCGAGCTGGCCGACTGGGCGCGCCCGCGCGGCTACACGCACCTGCGGGTCGACGGCGAGTTCCTGCCGACCACGGGCTTTCCGCGCCTGGACCGCTTCAGGGAGCACAGCATCGAGCTGCCGGTGGCCAGCCTGGACGTGCTGCCGGCCCAGGAGGCCGCGCTGCGCCAGGCGCTGGCGCGCGCGCTCGACCTCGGCAAGGGCGTGGTCCACGTCATGAGCGAGATGGACGGCCTGCGGGATGCGATGAACGCTGACGGCAGCGGCAGCGGCAGCGGCAGCGGCAGCGGCAGCGGCGCCGCGCCGGCCAGCGCCACGATGGGCCGGGGCCTCGGCATCGGCCGCGTGCAGGTGTTTTCCACGCTGCGCGCCTGCCCGGTGTGCAGCACCAGTTATGCCGAGCTCGACCCGCGCCTGTTCAGCTACAACAGCAAGCACGGCTGGTGCCCCGACTGCGTCGGTACCGGCGTCAAGCTGACCCGGGATCAGCGCGCGGTGTACGACGACTCGGTGCTGGCCGACGACCAGAAGGGCCGCGAGCAGACCTTCGCCGAGCCGGAGGCCGAGGACGTGGGCGACGCGGCCTGCCCGACCTGCGAGGGCACACGGCTCAACGCGACGGCGCGCGCCGTGCTGCTCGCCGCGACGGAGGGCCGCCTCGGCATCGGCATCGCCGCGCTCGCCCGCATGAGCGTGACCGACCTGCGCGCCTGGTTCGACACCTTGCACCTGGCCGGCCGCGCCGCCGAGATCGCGCGCGATCTGGTGCCCGAGATCAGAAGCCGCCTCGAATTCCTCGAAGAGGTCGGCCTGGGCTACCTGACGCTCGACCGCGGCGCGCCGACGCTCTCGGGCGGCGAGGCGCAGCGCATCCGCTTGGCCGCGCAGCTTGGCAGCAACCTGCAGGGCGTGTGCTACGTGCTCGACGAGCCGACCATCGGCCTGCATGCGCGCGACAACCGGATCCTGCTCGACGCGCTGCACAAGCTCGGCGACAAGGGCAACACGCTGGTGGTGGTCGAGCACGACGAGGACACCATCCGCCGCGCCGACCACATCATCGACATCGGCCCGAGCGCCGGCAAGCGCGGCGGCCGGCTGGTGGCCGAGGGCACGGTGGCCGACATCGAGGCGGCGCCCGAGTCGCAGACCGGCCGCTATTTGCGCGACGCGATCCGGCACCCACTGCACCCGCGGCGGCCGGTGCCGCTCCCGGAAGAGGACAAGGACGCCACGCAGTGGCTCACCGTACGCAGCGCCACCCTGCACAACCTGCAGGACATCACCGCCATGCTGCCGCTGCGCCGCCTAGTCGCCGTCACCGGCGTCAGCGGCTCGGGCAAGTCGACGCTCGCGCGCGACGTGCTGCTGGCCAACGTGCAGGCCGTCGTCGTGCAGCGCATGACCAAGGCCGGGCGCGACGCCGACGCCGCCGGCCGGCATCCGCCCTGGACTGGCTGCGCGTCGGTCGAGGGCTACGAGGCCATCGACCGCGTGCTCGAAGTCGACCAGACCCCGATCGGCAAGACCCCGCGCAGCTGCCCGGCCACCTACATCGGCTTCTGGGACACCATCCGCAAGCTCTTCGCCGACACGCTGGAGGCGAGGGCGCGCGGCTACGGCCCGGCGCGCTTCAGCTTCAACACCGGCGAGGGTCGCTGCCCTGGCTGCGAGGGCGCCGGCGTGCGCACCATCGAGATGAGCTTCCTGCCCGACGTGAAGGTGCCCTGCGAGGTCTGCCACGGCGCGCGCTTCAACCCCGAGACGCTGGCCGTGAGCTGGCGGGGAAAAAGCATCGGCGACGTGCTGCAGATGGAAGTCGACGAGGCGGTCGAGTTCTTCGCTTCGATGCCCAACATCGGCCACCCGCTGCAGCTGCTCAAGGACGTGGGCCTGGGCTACCTGACGCTCGGCCAGCCCTCACCGACGCTTTCGGGCGGCGAGGCGCAGCGCATCAAGCTGGTGACCGAGCTCGCCAAGGTGCGCGACGACGTGACGAGAAGAGGCCAGAAGGCGCCGCACACGCTTTACGTGCTCGACGAGCCGACCGTCGGGCTGCACATGGCCGACGTCGAGAGGCTCATCCGCGTGCTGCACCGCCTGGTCAACGGCGGCCACAGCGTGGTGGTGATCGAGCACGACCTGGACGTGATCGCCGAGGCCGACTGGGTCATCGACCTGGGCCCCGAGGGCGGCAGCGCCGGCGGCCGCATCGTCGCGGCGGCGCCGCCGGAGGCGGTAGTGCGGATCGGGACGCACACCGGGGTGGCGCTGGCGCCGGTGCTGGCACGCTGAGTTCTCTCGCGCGCTGGCGCCCGATCACACTTAACACCGGGGCGCCCGCGGCGATGCCGACGGTGGCGGTGTCCTCCACCGCCGCGCAGCGCGCCGGGTCTGGGCCGGCACGCGGTTGGTGATGGGGTACTGTGGGCTGGCTTCTTTCAGTGCCGTGATCTCTGCGCGGACTTCCTTGCGGGCCACGCGCGAGATCTCGGCTTTCAGCAGGGAGCAATGTTAGGCATGGGGCGGATTGTGCCGGACCGCCTCCTCGTTTCACGTCACGGCAGGCGCTTCAACCCCGGCGGCGTCCAGCGCCCGTCGGTCGCCTGCGGCTGCGGCAGGTACAGGCGCAGGTTCATGCTGAACGGACCGGCCGCGGCGGGCAGCCAGTTCGGCTCCTTGTCCTTGCCGGGCGACTCGCGCTGGATGTAGAGGTCCAGCGAGCCGTCGGGGTTGAACACGAGCTTGTCGCGGTCGCCGATGGCGTAGCGGTTGATCGGGTTGGCGACGAAGAACTGGTCGGCGCCGTACATGGTGAGCGACCAGAACGCCTTGGCCGGCGGAATCCTGTCCTTGTCGAAATGCAGCACGTAGCGCGCCGCGCCGGTCAGCGGCTGGCCGTCCTTGTCGGCAAAGCTGCTGGGGTAGACCGCCTCCTCGGGCGGCAGCGCGCCCAGGCCGGCGTAGGCAATGAAGGCGCGCAGCAGGTAGTCCTCGCCGTAGGAGCCGATCTTGGCGATGGCCAGGTTCCAGCCTTCACGCTGCGCATAGCGTGAGCGGCCGCGTCCGACGAAGCTCTTGAACGCTTCGGGCGCCGCGCGCTCCAGCGCCCGCTGCACGGCGGGGTCGGCTTTGGACAGATCGAAGCTCTGGCCGACCACCAGGCCCAGGCGCTCCATGCGCAACAGCACGGGGTAGTCAGCGGCGTGCGGCGGGTTGCGCTTGAGCAGTTCGGCGAACAGGGCGAAGTAGGCCGCAGGGCTCATGGCCTTCACCTGCTCGACCGGCGGCGTCTTCATGTCAATGGCGGCATCCACCGTGCCGGCCGGCGGCGCATAGGACTTGCCGAACGCCGACAGCGGCACGGCCTGCATGCCCGATTGGAGCTGGTGCACCTTGGCGTAGTCGGCCGGGCCGTTGGTCTGGATGCGGCCGGTCAGCCAGCCGTTGGGGGTGGGGCTGACGATCCTGCGCACGCCCACCGGCAGGCTGCCCTGCCAGCCCGGCGCGACGATGGCGAAATGGCCCGTGGCCGTGCCCGTGGTGCGGGTGCCCACCACGGCATAGGCATCGGTCCACATGTCCATCAGCGTCAGCGAGAAGTAGCGACCGCCGGTGTCGGGCACGGTGATGACCATGGGCTCGCGGCCCACGTCGTAGCGCACCATCGAATAGAGGGTGTCGGCATTGGGCCGCACCACGTCCTTGAAGTTGGCATCCGGAAAGGCCGCGGCATGCACGAGCTGGTTGTAGGGCGCGCGCAGGCTGGCGCTGTCGCCCCGCGCGACGTTGGTGGTCACGCGGTTGGTCATCTCCATCAGCACCAGCGGATAGGCGTAGGTGTAGGTTTCCACGCCGATCTCGTAGGCCTCGTCCTCGGTGAGCGGCGCCGGCGCGGCCCGCACCAAGGCCGATGCCAGCAGCAGCCACAGCAGCAGGCCGAGCATGCGCCCTGCGCCCCATGGGGTCGGTTGACCTTGACCGTTCATGTGTTGTCTCCTTCGTTGTTCGTGGCTTCTCTTCCGAAAGCGTGTCTCATTCGGAAAGCCGGTCCTCTTGCACGCTTCTCGCGACTGGCCGTGGCGATGATAGGCAGCCCTTTCCCACCGAATCAGTCAGCCGCGCGACAGATTGGCTGGCGCTGCGCTGCCATGCGGGAAAGGAACGGCTTTGCTCAGGCGTAGCGCAGCCAGACTTCGTGGATCTCGCCGTCGAAGCGGAACGGTGCGCGGTCGAAGTACTCCGCCGCCACCGGCGAGCCCAGGTCGCAGCCCACGTCGAAGGTCTCGCAGGCCGAGAACACGGCGGTGACGGTCACGCCGATCTCGCACGCCGCCACCTCGGCGCCGTCGACGCGCAGCACGGCGCGGGCCGGCCGCTGGGGCGCCGCGCCCTCGCTCATCGTGAACTCGACCTCCAGGGCATGGCGTCCGGCGGCGATGCGCTCGGGCGAGCGCGCCTTGTAGCGGTACATGCCGAGCATGTTGTACTCGTAGGCCAGGTGGCCGTCGTCCAGGTACAGGCAGATGCCGCCGTTGAAGCCGCCCAGCGCGTACAGCACGCCGCAGGCGCGCTCGCCCAGCGTCGCGTCGACGGTGGCGACGTGGTTGCGCGTCTTGATGTTGGGCGCGCAGTTCTCCGGGATGCGCGTGATGTCGCCGCTGAAGCGCCAGGACTTCTGCGCGGAACCGATGCGGTCCTTCGGTTTGAGCGTCAGCTGGTAGATCGCGCCCAGCGGATAGACCTGGTTGATGCCCGCCTGCACGGCGAAGATCTCCTTCATCTGCGCGAGCCTGGCCGGCTGCGCCTGCGCCAGGTCGTGGGCCTGGGCGTAGTCGCGCTCGACGTGGTAGAGCTCCCAGACATCGTTGTCCGGGTCCCAGTCCGCCAGCCCGGGTGTGGCGCCTGCGACCCAGGGGATGCGCGGGCCGAACACGCCGGCGGTCCAGCCCTCGTGGTGCACCATGCGGCTGCCGGCCACTTCGAAGTACTGCGTTCCCTTGCGGCCCTTGGCCTGCGGATCGGCGAAGGTGTAGGCCATCGAGATGCCGTCCAGCGAATCCTGCCTCACCCCGTTGAGCTCGACCGGCGGCGTGATACCCAGGATGTCGTAGAGCGTGGGCGCGATGTCGTTGACGTGGTGGAACTGCGTGCGCGGCGTGGCGTCGGGCGTGATGCCCTTGGGCCAGGACACGACCAGCGGCGTGCGCGTGCCGCCGAAGTGCGCGGCGATCAGCTTGGTGCTCTGGAACGGCGTGGAGCCGGCCCAGGCCCAGCCGGCGTGGTACATGTTGTCGGTCTTGCGGCCGCCCAAGGCGTCCAGCCCGCCGAGCTTTTCGAGCAGTTCCAGGTGCTGGGAGATCTGGGTGGGAACTCGGTTCTGCGCCAGCAGCTCGACCACGGTGCCGTTCTGCCCCTCCGCGCTGCCGCCGTTGTCGCTGAAGACGAAGAACACGAGCGTGTTGTCGCGCAGCTCCAGGCGCTCCAGCTCGTCGATCACCTTGCCGATCTGCGCGTCGGTGTGTTCGAGAAAGCCCGCGTAGACCTCCATCAGCCGGCGCTGGAAGGGGCGCTCGGCCTCGGGGATGCTGTCCCAGCCCGGCATGGAGTCGGCGCGCTTGGTCAGGTCGGCGTCCTGCGGAATCCAGCCCATGGCTTTCTGGCGCGCGAAGGCGCGCTCGCGGTAGGCATCCCAGCCGTCGTCGAACTTGCCCCGGTACTTGTCGGTCCATTCCTTGAAGACATGGTGCGGCCCGTGCACCGCGCCGGGCGCCCAGTACATCAGGAAGGGCTTGTCGGGCGTGATGGCGCGGTGGCGGCGCAGCCAGCCGCAGGCCTGGTCGGCCATGTCCTCGCTGAGGTGGTAGTCCTCGTCGCGCGGCGGCTCGATGAGCGAGGTGTTCTCGACCAGGCGCGGCTCGTACTGCGAGCTCTCGCCGCCCAGGAAGCCGTAGAAATGGTCGAAGCCGTGCCCCGTGGGCCAGCGGTCGAAGGGGCCCATCTGCGTCGTCAGGTTGGCCGGCGTGTTGTGCCACTTGCCGAAGGCCGCCGTGTTGTAGCCCCAGGCGCGCAGCACCTCGGCCAGGGTGCCGGCGCTCTTGGGGATGACGCCGACGTAGCCGTCCCAGTCGGTGGCGTATTCGGAGATGTGGCCGTAGCCCACGCGGTGCGCGTTGCGGCCCGTGAGCAGCGAGGCGCGCGTGGGCGAGCACACGCCGCAGTTGTGGAAGGCGTTGTAGGTGATGCCGCTCCGGGCGAGCCGGGTCAGCGTGGGCGTGTGGATCTCGCCGCCGAAGGTGTCCGGGTGCGCGAAGCCCGCGTCGTCGAGCATCACGATGAGCACGTTGGGCGCGTCTGCGCTCAGCGGCACCGTGGCCTTGCGGCGCACGTGCGTCGACTCCGACAGCTTGCGCCCCGCCACGCTGGCGCTGGGCGGCGCCTCGAACGGCAGGTGGCTGCCCTGGCCGGGCGCGGTGTTGAAGGGGCCGGGCCGGGCGGCGGGGGAGGTCTTTTCTTGCGTCATCTGGAAGCTCTCTGAAGATCTCATGCCACGCGCTGGATGGCGGGCGGTGTCCAGCGCCCGTCCAGTGCCTGCGCCCGCGGCAGGTACAGGCGCAGGCTCATCGTGAAGGGGCCTGCGGGTGCGGGCAGCCAGTTGCTTTCCTTGTTTGCGTCGGGCGAATCCTTCTGGATGTACAGGTCCAGCGAGCCATCGGCGCTGTAGGCCAGCGGATCGCGGTCGCCGATCGCGAAGCGGTGAATGGGATTGGCACTGAAGAACTGGTCTTCTCCGTACATGGTCAGCGACCAGAAGGCATCGGCGGGCGGCAGTTGCGCCTTGTCGAAGTGCAGTACGTAGCGCGATGCGCCGGTGTACGGGTTGCCGTCGGCGTCGGTCACGGGCCGGGGGTAGATGGCCTCGTCATTCGGCAGCGCGCCCAGGCCGGACCAGGCGGTGAAGGCGCGCTGCAGATAGTCGTTGCCGTAGGTGCCGACCATGCGCGTGGGCATGACCCAGCCGTTGCGAATCTGGCGCAGGGTGGCCCCTTGCCGGAGGATGCGCTGGTGGGCATCGGGCTTGGCGCGGGCAAGCGCGCGCTGCACAGCCGGGTCAGCCAGCGCCAGGTCGAAGCTGAGACCCGCGACGATGCCAAGGCGCTCCAGGCGCAGCAGCATCGGCACATCGGCCGCATGCGGCGGATTGCGCTTGAGCAGCTCGGCAAACAGACCGAAGAACGCAGACGCGTCCATGCGCTCCACCTGCTCGGGCGGCGGGGTGTGCATGTCAATCGATGGATCCACCGGACTCGCACCGGGGACGGCGCCTGACAATGGGTCGGCCTGCAGGCCGGCCTGGATCTTGTGCACCGTCTCGTAGTCGCTCGCGCCGTTGGTCTGTATGCGGCCGATGATCCAGCCCACCTCGGTGGGGCTGACGATGGCGCGCACGCCATGGGGCAGTTCGCCCTTCCACCGCGGGCCCACGACGGCGAACCTGCCTCCGCCATTGCCATTGGTGCGCGTGCCCAGCGTGGCGTACACATCGGTGAACATGTCCATGAACGGCACCACGTGATAGCGGTCGCCCGTATCCGGCAGCGTCAGCAGCAGCGGCTCCGTGCCCACGTCATACCACAACGTGGAATACAGCGTGTCGGCATTGGGCCGCACCACGTCGCGGAAGGTGTGGTCGGGGTAGGCGGGCATGTGGACGAAGCGGCCCATCGGCGCGCGCTTGCCGCCGGGCTGGGCCACGTTGGTCTGCACGCGGCGCGTCATCTCCATCAGCACCATCGGGTAGGCGTAGGTGTAGGCCTCGACACCGATGGCGTAGGCCTCGTCCTCGGTCGTCGGTGACGGCACTCTCGTCCGGTGTGGCTGCCATGAGGGCGGAGATTGGCGTTTCATTTTTCGATACCTCTCAAGGGCGCGGGTCGCGCGGGTTGAACGATGGGCAGGGTGGCTCCCATTCGAGTGGGTCCGGCACTCAGTCCGCCTTGTGCTGGTGCAGCGCCCGGGCGGGAATACCGATCAGCAGCACCAGTGCGCCCAGCACCAGCAGCACGGCGATGATGCTGAAGGCGAGATAAAGGCTGCCGGTGCGCGCAGCGATCTGGCCCACCAGATTGGGCGTCAAGAAGGCTGCGATGCCACCCAGGCTGCTGATCGCGGCGATTCCCGCCGCCGCCGCAGGGCCGCTCAGCAAGGTCGGCGGAATGGTCCAGAACACGACCAGCGCTGCGAAGCAGCCGGCGTTGGCCAGAGACAGCAGAACCATGAAGGGCAGCAGCGCCTTGCCGGTCGTGCCGAGAAGCGCGAAGCCCGCTGCCGCCACACACATGGCCACCGCGACGTGCCAGCGGCGCTCCAGTCGGCGGTCGGAACTGCGCCCCACCAGGATCATGGCGACCAACGCCACGCCGTAGGGGATGCTGGACAGCAGGCCGATGGTACGGATGTCGGCCACACCGAGGGCCTTGATGGCCGTGGGCACCCAATAGGCGAACGCGTTCAGGCCGGAGTAGATGGCGAAGAAGATGGCGCCGCCGATGTAGACCTTGGGATTGCGGAAGGCCTGGCCGAGGCCGCCATGGCCATGACCATGGCCTCCCGTCTTTGCCGCCTCTTCAACCTGCAGGTTGTGCGCGACGATTTCCTTCTCCCGCTCGTTCAGCCAACGCACCTTGGTCGGGCCGTCGACCAGGACGAACCACGCGACCACGCCCAGCAGAACGGCCGGCAGACCCTCGTAGACGAACAACACCTGCCAGTCCTTCAGGCCGTGCGCGCCAGCGAAAGTGCCCATGATCCACCCGGCCAGCGGACCCGCCAGAACACCGGCGAACGGGGAGCCCATCATGAACAATGCCGTGATGCGTCCGCGCCGGGAGGTCGGGAACCAGTAGGTCAGATACAGGATGACGCCAGGAAAAAAGCCGGCCTCGGCCACGCCGAGCAGGAAGCGAAGCACGTAGAACTGCGTCGGCGTGCTGACCATGCTCATGGCGGCGGTGATGCCGCCCCACAGGACCATGATGCGCGTGATGGTGGCACGTGCCCCCACCTTCTGCATGTAGATGTTGCTCGGGATCTCGAACAGGAGATAGCCGAGAAAAAACAGCGACGCGCCCAGCCCGTAGGCGGCATCGCTCAGGCCGATGTCGCTGGCCATCCTCAGCTTGGCGAACGACACGTTGGCGCGGTCGATGGAGTTGATGATGTAGGCGGCAAACAGGAACGGCAGAAGCCGCCAGGCAATCTTGCGGTAGGTGGCGTCAACCTCGGCCACACTGTGCGTGGAAGCCGTGGCGGGCAGTTCCCGCGTCAGGGTGTTCATGCTTGTCTCTCCTTCGAGTTGGAATAGCGTTGTGATGGCGCTGCAGACGATTCAGAGCGCGGCCGCCGAGCGTGCGCTTCCAAGCCGCCGCCGAGGTCCTCGCTGCCACGGAAGCCGATGCGCGAGGCGGCGTTGCAAATTTCCCATTCCGGCACCCGGGCGGGCTTCCGACCCCCGGGCTGGCCAAACTTGCCGTTCGAGCCGGGCAAAGGCCATTCGGGCCCCGCGCCGGTTCATGGAAGCCGCTTGACCGGCGGCGGTATCCAGCGCCCTTCCACCGCCTGCGCGTGCGGCAGGTAGAGGCGCAGGTTCATGCTGAACGGGCCTGCAGGCGCGGGCAGCCAGTTCGCCTCCTTGTCCTTGCCGGGCGACTCGCGCTGGATGTGGAGGTCCAGCGAGCCATCGGCGTTGAACGTGAGCCTGTCGCGGTCGCCGATGGCGTAGCGGTTGATCGGGTTGGCAACGAAGAACTGGTCCGCGCCGTACATCGTGATCGACCAGAAGGCGTCGGCCGGCGGGATCTGCTCCTTGTCGAAGTGCAGCACGTAGCGCGCCGCGCCCGTCAGCGGCTGGCCGTCGCCGTCGGTGCTGGCCATGGGATAGACCGCCTCCTCGGGAGGCAGAGCGCCGAGGCCGGCCCAGGCGATGAAGGCGCGCAGCAGGTAGTCGTTGCCGTAGTTGCCGATCATGCTGGCGGGGCTGACCCAGCCGTTGCGCGCCACGCCGAAGCTGCGCACCCGCTCGCGGATGCGCCGGTACGCGTCGGGTGCCGCGCGCACCAGGGCGCGCTGCACGGCCGGGTCGGCCCGGCCCAGGTCGAAGCTTTGGCCGGCGACGATGCCGATGCGCTCCATGCGCAGCAGCGCCGCGTAATCCGCCTGGTGCGGTGGATTGTGTTTGAGCACCTCGGCGAAGGTCGCGAAGAAGGCGCCTGGCTCCAGCTTGGCCACCTGCTCGGGCGGCGACGTGTTCATGTCGATCGACGGATCGACGCGGCCGGACGCGGGCACGTAGGAGGGCTTGTCCCAGCCCGACAGCGGCACGGCCTTCAGGCCTTGCTGGAGCCTGTGCACGTTGGGGTAGTCGTCCACGCCGCTGGCCTGGATGCGCCCGATGACATAGCCGACATCGGTCGGGCTCACGATGGCGCGCAGGCCCTGGGGCAGCGCGCCCTTCCAGTGCGGGCCCACCAGCGCGAAGGTGCCGCCGCCGTTGCCGGTGGTGCGCGTGCCCAGGGTGGCGAAGACCTCGGTCCACATGTCCATGAACGGGATCACGTGGTAGCGGTCGCCGGTGTCGGGCAGCGTGAACACGAGCGGCTCGCGGCCGACGTCGTACCACAGGCTCGAGTACAGCGTGTCCGCGTTCGGGCGCACGACGTCCCGAGCACTGGCGTCGGCGTAGGCCGCCGCGTGCGCGAAGCGGTTCATCGGCGTGCGCCGGGTGCGCGGGTCGGGCTCGGCCGCGTTGGATCGGACACGCCGCGTCATCTCCATCAGCACCATCGGGTAGGCGTAGGTGTAGGCCTCGACACCGATGGCGTAGGCCTCCTGCTCGGTGAGCGGCGCCGGCGGCGCGGCCCCGGCGGACGCCGGCAGCATGGCCAGCGTGGGAATCACCCACGAAAGTTGCTTCCTGGAAGGAAAAATCACCCGTTGTCTCCTGGGTTCCGGGGCTGGAGAGAGAGGGCCCGGCCGGCCACGGCCGCCTGCACCTGTCACCCCGGGAACTCTTGTTCGTGAAGGCCCGCAGTCATGATGGCAGGCAGCCGTGGCCAAATCTGTCAACCGCTCAACCAATTTCCCGGCTTCAGTCCATGGATTACCCTCGCCACGCATCCCAGGATTTCCAGCAGCAGATCCAGCAGGCGCTGCGCCTGTGTCCGCTGTTCGCGGACTGGCCGGCGGACCGGCTGGCGGAGCTGGCGGCGTCGTCGTGCCTGCGGCGCTATCCGCGCCGCACGCTGTTCGATGTGCGCGGCAGCGACCGCAGGGACGTGCTCGTGGTCGCGTCCGGATCGATCGAGGTGATGACGACCAACACCGGCGGCGACAAGTACATCCTGGCGGTGCTGGGCCCCGGCCAGGTGACGAAGCTGGTAGTGCTGCTGGGCCGTGCGCCCCGGCTCTTCGGCTGCCACGCCCGCGAGGACGCCGAGATCGTCCATGTGCCCGGCGCCGCCCTGAGGCAGGTCCTGGACGCGGAGCCGATGCTGTGGCGCAGCCTCGCCCTGTTCATGCTGCGCAGGTACCGCCGCAGCGTCGAGGTCCTCGAGAGCCAGGCGCTGGGCTCCGCCCGGCGCCGCCTGGCGCTGGTGCTGATCATGCTGGCCCATGGCTACAGCGCCGAGGAGACGAGTGCCTGCGATACCGAGCTGCGCTTGTCGCAGACCGAGCTGGCGGACATGCTGGGCGTCTCGCGCCAGACCGTCAGCAAGGAACTGGAAGGACTGAAGGACGAAGGCCTGCTCGGCTGGAGCGACGGCTACCGCCTGATCAGCCTGCAGGACATCCCCGGCCTGCTGCGCATCGCGGAGAACGACGACTGAACTGCCGCGAGCGACCCGCTCGGCGCACCACGCCGCGCTCGCGCAGCGCCGTGATCCGGCCTCAAGCCGTCGCGGCCCCCGGCACGTCGACCGGCACCGCCCAGATGGCCGCCTCGCGCGCGGCGCTGCGCCTGTGCGCGTCATAGTCCGGCGCCACGCACAAAAACAAAGTGCTGCCGTCGGGCCCGCCGAGCGCGCAGGCGTACACGCCCTGCGCGCCGGTGGAGATTTCCTGCAGCACCCGGCCGCCCTCGGCCACGCGCAGCACACGGTGGCCCAGCGCGTCGGCGGCCCAGACGGCGCCCTCGGCGTCGAGCGCCGTGCCGTCGGGCGCGACCTGCGGCTGCGCGCCCGGCTGGGGCGGCGGGCCGAAGCGGGCCCAGTCGCGCCGCGGCCCCAGGCTGCCGTCCGGCAGGATGTCGAAGGCCGACAGCCGGTTGCCGAAGGTCTCGGCCACGATCAGCGTGGCGCCGTCGGGCGTCAGCACGATCCCGTTGGGGAACAGCAGCTCCTCGCCCACCGCGCTGACCCGCCCGTCCGGGTCCACGCGCGCCAGCCGGGTGGGCTGCGGCGGCGCGCCGCCCATCAGGTCGAAGCCGAAGTTGCCGACCCAGGCGCGGCCCTGGCGGTCGACCGCCATGTCGTTGGCGGGACCGGCGGCGACGCCCGCCAGGTCGGCATGCACCACCAGCGCGCCGTCCGCCTCGCGGCGCAGCAGCTTGCGGTCGAGCATCGAGACCACCAGCAGCCGCCCGTCGGGCAGCCAGCCGAGGCCCGAGGGCTGCTGCGCGACCTGGGCGATGCGCTCGGCCCGCCCGTCCATGCCCACCGCCAGCACCTGCCCGGTGTAGAAGTCCGACAGCCACAGTCGCCCGTCGCGCCAGCGCGGCGATTCGAAGAAGGTGTAGCCCGAGATCAGGGTGGCGAAGGCGGTTTCCTGGGTCATGGCGGTGTCTCCGGGTGAAAGGAACAAAGGACTCCGGTGCCATCGTGCTGCTTTTTCGAAGCCGATGCACTGTGCGAGGGCGCGGTGCTCAGGGCACCGCCTTGCGCTCAAGTGTCCAATCTTCCAGCTTCAGGCCCTCGGCGTGCGTGATGGCGGAGAGGGCGATCTCTTCCCTTTCAAGCGCCAGCCGCATGCGCCGCTGCAAGGTCGGGTGCGTGCGCCGCACGAAGCAGCCCAGGATGTTGGTGTCCGCCAGGTAGCGGATCACTTCCGTTCCCTGTCGCTGGCATCGTTCTCCGCCCACTCTGCGAACGGGTTGCGCGGCGGGTCGTTGCGCCGGGTGGCTTCGTTTGGGAGCCAAATCGGCCGTCGGCGCGCACCTGTCCTCGATGGTTTGCTATTTATTCGATAGCGAACCGACGTCTCCGGCGCGATGCGACCGGGTCGATCCGGGTTGCCCCGGCGCCCGGGGTGCGGTCGAATCGTGGCTTCGCATCATTGCCGCCTCCAAGGAGAGTCACCCATGTTCCGCCGTTCCCTCGTCTGCGCCGCCGCCGCGCTGGCCACCTTCGCCCTCGCCGCGCCCGCCGTGGCGCAGGCGCAGCAGTCCTTCCCGACGCGCCCGGTCAAGCTCGTCATCGCCTTCCCGGCCGGCGGCCCGACCGACATCACCATGCGCCAGCTGGCCGAGAACGCCGGCAAGATCCTCGGGCAGCCCGTCATCATCGACAACAAGCCCGGCGCCGGCGGCACGCTGCCGGCGCAGGCGCTGCAGACGGCGCAGCCCGACGGCTACACGCTGGCGCAGATCCCGCTGGGCGTGTTCCGCCTGGGCTACACCACCAAGATCAACTGGGACCCGCTCAAGGACATCACCTACGTCATCAACGTCACCGGCTACGCCTTCGGCATCGTGGTGCCGGCCAACAGTCCGTTCAAGACCTGGGCCGACTTCGTCGCCTACGCCAAGGCGCATCCGGGCGAGCTGACCTACGGTTCGACCGGCGCGCTGACCAGCCCGCACCTGACGACCGAGCTGATCGCGCAGAAGGCCGGCATCCGGCTGCAGCATGTGCCCTACAAGGGCAGCGCCGACCTGATGCAGGCGGTGGTCGGCGGCCACCTGATGGCCGCGGCCGACTCCACCGGCTTCGCGCCGCAGGTCGAGGCCGGCAAGCTGCGCGTGCTCAACACCTGGGGCGAGAAGCGCCTGGCCAAGTTCCCCGACGCGCCGACCCTGAAGGAGCTGGGCTACGACATCGTGCAGAACTCGCCCTTCGGCATCGGCGCGCCCAAGGGCACCCCGCCCGAGGTCGTGAAGAAGCTGCACGACGCCTTCAAGAAGGCGATGGAGGAACCCAGCTACGTCGCCGCGCTCGGCCGCTACGACATGCTGCCCAACTACATGGGCTCGGCCGACTACACCAGGTTCGCGCAGGACACCTTCACGCGCGAGAAGGCGCTGATCGAGAAGCTGGGGCTGGCCAAGGGGCAGTGAACGGCCGGTGCCGCCGGGCACCGTAACATCGGCCCTGTCCTCGGCCTGGCGTCGAAGCCCGGCGCACGCCGCAGCGGCCGAACCCCATGCGCGTCAACTACATCGAGCCGGTCATCATGCTCGCCACCGTGGCGCGGTGGCTGCTGCTGGCGACGGCCACCGGCGCCATCGTCGGCAGCGGGGTCAGCCTCTTCCTGGCCGGCCTGTTCTTCTTCTCGGACCGCACCGCCACGATGCCGCTCGGGCTCCAGATGGCGCTGCTGCCCGTCGCCGGGCTGGTCAACGGGCTGCTGCTGCACTACGGCTACCGCGGACCGGGCGAGCTGGCGAAGGACTCGGTCATCACCGCCATCCACACGCGCTCGGGCGTGATGTCGCACCGCACCATCCTGGTCAAGCCGATTGCCGCGCTGGTCACGCTGGCGCTCGGCGGCTCGGCCGGCAAGGAGGGGCCGGCCTCGCACATCGGCGGCGTGCTGGCCTCGGCCTTCGGCAAGCTCATCCGGCTCGATCCGGAGACGCAGAAGCGCATCGTCGCCTGCGGCGTCAGCGCCGGCTTCGCCAGCGTCTTCGGCACGCCGCTGGCCGGGGCCATCTACGGCGTCGAGATGCTGGTGATCGGGCGCGTGCGCCACGACTTCATCTTCCCGGCGATCATCGCGGCGATCACCTCGTTCGAGATCAGCCGGTTCTGGGGCATTGCGTACGACGCGTTCCCGCTCGACGTCGCATCGACCTTCGACCCCCTGCTGGCGGTCCGCGTCACGCTGATCGGCGTGGCGTGCGGGCTGGCGTCGTGGCTGTTCATCGAGTCCATCGGCAAGGCGCGCCAGCTGTTCATGCGCCTGCAGCGGCGCTTCGCGCTGTGGCCGCCGCTGGTGCCCTGCATCGGCGGTGGGGTGCTGGCGGCGCTGGTGCTCGTCATCCCGACCGACTACCTCGGCCTGAGCCTGCCGCTCATGAACGACGCGATGCACGGCAAGGAGGTCGCCGCGCTCGGCTTCCTGTGGAAGACGCTGCTGGTGGCGGTCACGCTCGGCTCGGGCTTCTACGGCGGCGTGGTGACGCCCCAGTTCGTGATCGGCGCGCTGGTCGGCAACGCGCTGGGCCATGCGCTCGGCGTCGGCCCCGCGCTCGGCGCCGCGGTCGGCATGGTGGCCGTGGTGGCCGCCGCCTCCAACACGCCGATCGCGGCCGTGCTGATGGGCTTCGAGCTGTTCGGCAGCTCGGCGGGGCCGTACTTCGCCACCGCCTGCGTCACCGCGTACATCGTGGTGGGCCACCGCAGCGTGTACTCGGGCCAGCTGCTCGGCCACTCCAAGTCGCCCTGGCTGCGCTCCACACCCGACGAGCCGCTGCAGCCGGGGAAGATCCACATCTCGTACGGGCTGCTGCGCAAGCTGGGGTACTTCCGGCGGAACCGGCGTGGGCGGTGAGGGGCGGCCGAGTGCGCTGGCGTGCGGCCCATGTTGAAAACGAGCGGCGTGCGCGTCCGGCCCGTTTGCTATCTGAGCGATAGCAGCAGAGACAGGATTTACAAGGGCTGCAGCTTGATTTGTTCCAAAACCGCCCGCGCCACCTCCGCAAAACCCGCCCCCTGCTCGCCCTCGGTCACATAGCGTGGCCGATGCACCAGCCGCGGCACGAAGCGTCGCACGTTGGCGACGCCGATGCTGTGCTCGAACGCCTGGAACATCTTCTGGTCGTTGGTCGAGTCGCCGACGTAGGCCCAGCGGTCCATCTCGGCGTCGAGGTCGCGCCCCCACAGCTCGCGCACGACCCAGCGCGCGCCTTCGAGCTTGTCGTGCTCGCCCCACCAGCCGTTGACGTGGATGCTGCTGACGGTGGCGTGCATCCCTTCGCTGCGCATCAGCGCGACGACGGCGGCAATGCGCGCGTCGTCCAGGTGCGCGAATTCGCCGTGGTCGATGGCGATGTCGGTCTCGCGGCCGAGCGAGTCGGTGGCGCGCACGGCGCCGGGAATCTCGCGCTCGATGCGCGCCAGCACGCGCTGCATGCGCGCGTGGTTCGCGGCGCGCGTGGCGGCGTCCTGCTGGTAGCGCTTGTGCACCGCGCCGCGGCCGTCTGGCAGCAGCGCGACCGCACCGTTCTCGGCCACGATGGCGTCCAGCGGCCAGGCCGCCGCGAAGGGCGCGCTCCAGCCCACAGGCCGGCCGGTGATCGCCACCACCGCCAGGCCCGCGGCCTTCAGGTCGGCCAGGGCGCGCAGCGCCTCCGGCGTGATGGCTCCCTCGGTGGTGAGCGTGTCGTCGATGTCGGTGAACACGCCGGTAAGCTGCCGGCGCTCGGCCAGCGGCCAGGCGGCGAGCGGCTGCAGCAGGGCCACTCAGTGCGCCGGGGCGCCGAGCGCGGCGCGCACGGCGTCGGCGCGCGGGACCGGCGCCACGGCGCCGTAGCCCGTGGTCGAGAGCGCGGCGGCCACGTTGGCATAGCGCGCCGCCTCTTCGGGCGTGTCGCCGGCCACGATGCGGGCGACGAAGGCGCCGCCGAAGCAGTCGCCGGCGCCGGTAGCGTCCACTGCCTGCACGGTGTGGCGCGGCACCAGGGTGCGCGCCTCGGGCGTGGCGACGTAGCAGCCCTGCGCGCCCATCTTCAGCGCCACCACCTGCACGCCCCAGCCCAGCAGGGTGTCGACGATGGCGTCGCGCTCCTGCGTGTCCAGCAGCACCGTGACGTCGTCCCAGCTCGGCAGGCACAGGTGGCACAGGCGCATGGCCTCGCTCATCACCGCCCGAGCGCGTGCCAGCGGCCACAGGCGCAGCCGCAGGTTGGTGTCGAAGCACACGCGCACGCCGTGCGCACGGGCATGGGCCATGGCGGCCAGGCCGGCGTCGCAGGCGCTGTCGCTGATCGCCAGGCTGATGCCCGACAGGTGCAGGGCCCGGGCCGCCGCGATGGCGTCCAGCGGCAGCTGCGTCGGCTGATAGCGGCTGGCGGCGGAGCCGGCGCGCAGGTAGTCGAAGTGGTGGCCCTGTTCGTCGTGCGAGACGAAATACAGGCCCGTGGGCGCCTGCGCATCGGTCAGCACATGCCGGTGGTCCACGCCCTCGGCTTGCCACAGGGCGCGCAGCCCGGCGCCGAAGCGGTCCGCGCCCACAGCGCCGAGGTAGCCGGTCCGCGCGCCCTGCCGGGCGGCGGCGATGCAGAAGTTGGAGGTGTCCCCGCCGTAGCCCAGGCGCCATGCGGCGCTGCCCCGCTCGGTCTGGTTGAACTCGACCAGGGGCTCGCCGAAAGCCAGGATGTCCGCCATGCCCGCGCTCAGAAGAAGGTCTGCACCACGTCGACCACGGTGTAGCCGTCGTCCACGATCGGGATCTGGCGCCACTTGTCGAAGGTCAGGCAGGGATGCGAGATGTCGAAGGCGATCATGTCGCCCACGCGGATGTCGTCGCCCGGCGCGATCTTCAGGTAGGCGTGCTGGTCCATCAGGCCCGTCACCTCCCAGCCGGCGGGCGCGGCGGCGGGGGCCTCATTGCCGGGGCGGTGGTGCAGCACCGGCACAGGGTAGCCGGCGTCGAAGGCGGCGTCGCGCTTGCCCAACGCGACGATGGCGCGTTCGGCCTCGGGCACCGATTGCACATAGGCCCACAGCTGCAGCGCCGGCAGCAGGCTGCTGCGCATGGCGTGCGCCACCGGGTTGCGCACGTTGATCTGCGCCTGCGCCGCCTTGTAGATGCCCACGTCGTGCGTCAGGTAGCAGCCCGGGCGCAGCACCACCTCCAGCGGCTGGGCGATGTCGGCCTTGGCGAATTCCTCGGCCACCACGTCGTACCAGGCGGAGCCGGCGCCGGTCAGCACCGCGGGCGTGCGCTGCAGCCTGCCGGCGCGGGCCAGATCCCCCAGCACCTGCACCGCGTGCTGCAGGAAGGCGCGGATGTCGGCCTCGGTCTGGAGCACGCCCTCGTAGACCTCCACGCCGGCCAGCCGCACGGCGCTGCCGGCGCGCGCCAGGGCGTCCAGCACGGCCGCCAGCTGTGCCGCGTCGCGCACGCCGGCGCGTCCGCCCGGCACGCCCAGTTCGATCAGCACCTGCACCGGTCGTTCGGCGGCGCCGAAGAAGGCGGCGAGCTGGTCGACCAGTTCGGCCGAATCGACCAGGCAGAAGAACTCGAAGGACGGGTCGGCCAGCAGCTCGGCCACCATGCCCATGTTGCGCCGTCCCACCAGCTGGTTGGCCAGCAGCACGCGGCGCACGCCGTGCGCGTAGGCGGCGCGGGTCTGGTGCGCGGTGGCCAGCGTGATGCCCCAGGCGCCGCCGGCCAGCTGCCGCTGGAACAGGCGCGGCGCCATCGTCGTCTTGCCGTGGGGCGCCAGCTTGGCGCCGTACTCGCCGACGAAGCGCTGCATCCACGCCAGGTTGTGCGCGATGCGCGACTCGGAGAGCACCGCGGCCGGCAGGCTCAGGTCTTCTCGCAGGAGGTTCCAGCCCAGCGCCGCCACCTCGTCGGGGGTGCTGGGCGCGGCCAGCGGGCCGAGGCCTTTGTCGAGCGGCTGGACGGCGGCGGCGTTGTCTCTTTGGTACTTTGTATCAGTCACGTGGGAGTCCTCGGGTTCAATGATGGTAAGGGCCCATTGACAGCATGATAGCGATGAACCTACGCTGCGGGACCGCTATAGTTACAAAGTCTCAAGCCTTTTTGCGCTGCCCGGAGCAGCATGCCGCATGCGCCACCCGCTCGACATTCTGACCCGCATCTCGCGCCGCGCGGCCAGCCTGAGCCCGGCCGAGCAGAAGGTGGCGCAGGCGGTGCTGGGCGACCTGGGGCGCGCTTCGAGCGGCAGCATCCGCACGCTGGCCCGGCGCGCCGGCGTGAGCGAGGCCAGCGTCACCCGCTTCGCCAAGGCCATGGGCTGCCGCGACGTGCGCGAGCTCAAGCGCCTGCTGGCGCAGGCCGGGGCGGTGGGGCAGCGCTTCCTGGGCGAGGGCGGCGAACACGCGCCCTCGTCGGCCGATGCCATCGTGGCCGACGTCGTCCAGATGCTGGAGCTGCACCGCAAGCTGGTACCGGCACGCGCGGTGCGCGATGCCGCAGCGCTGGTCGCGGCGGCGCGCATGACGGTGGTGTTCGGCATGGGCGGAGGCTCCACCACCCTGGCCGACGAGATGCGCTACCGCCTCATGCGCCTGGGCCTGCCGGTGGCCACCTACCACGACGCGGTGCTGCAGCGCATGGTCGCCGTGACGCTGGGGCGCGAGGACGTGGTGCTGGCCTACTCCACCACCGGCCGCGTGCCGGAACTGAACGACTGCGTCGGCGTGGTGCGCGAGTACGGCGCGCGCGTCATCGCCGTCACCGCGCCGGGCTCGCCGCTGGCGCAACTGGCCGACGTGCTGCTGCCGGTGCAGACCATGGAAACCGACTTCATCTACAAGCCCTCGGCGTCGCGCTACGCGATGCTGCTGGTCGCCGACCTGCTGGTGACAGAGGTCGCGCTACGGCAGGCCGAGCGCAGCAAGGAACTGCTGCGCCGCATCAAGTACGTGCTCGACGCGCACCGTGGCGGCGGCGACCGCCAGCCCCTGGGAGATTGACTCCAGGTTGAACAGGAGACCCGCATGACCCATCACGACACCCTCATCCGCAACGTCCGCATCGTCGACGGCACCGGGCGCGAGCCTGAAGCTGGACGCTCGACGTGGCCCTGGCCGCCGGGCGCATCGCCGCCATCGCGCCCGCCGGCACCACCCAGGCTGGATGGGTGACGACGAGGTGGATGGCGCCGGCCGGGTGCTGGCGCCGGGCTTCATCGACGTGCACACGCACGACGACACCAACGTGATTCGCACGCCCGACATGCTGCCCAAGGTGTCGCAGGGCATCACCACGGTGATCGTGGGCAACTGCGGCATCAGCGCCTCGCCGGTCACGCTCAGGGGCGACCCGCCCGATCCCATGAACCTGCTGGGCCCGGCCAGCGCCTTCGGCTACCCGCGCTTCGCGGACTATGTGGAGGCGGTGGAGCAGACGCAGCCCGCCGTCAACGTGGCGGCGCTGGTGGGCCATACGGCGCTGCGCAACAACCACCTGGACCGGCTGGACCGCGCTGCCACCGAGACCGAGGTGGCCGCCATGCGCGAGCAGCTGCGCGAGGCGCTGGCGCATGGCGCGCTGGGTCTGTCGACCGGGCTGGCCTACGCCAACGCCTACGCCTCCACCACCGAGGAAGTGATGGGGCTGGCCGAGCCGCTGGCCGAGGCGGGCGCGATCTACACCACCCACCTGCGCACCGAATTCGACGCCATCCTCGATGCGATGGACGAGGCCTATCGGGTCGGCAAGCATGCGCGCGTGCCGCTGGTCATCTCGCACCTGAAGTGCGCGGGTGCCGAGAACTGGGGCCGCGCGGGCGAGGTGCTGGCCTCCATCGAGGCGGCGCAGCGCTGGCAGCCGGTGGGCTGCGACTGCTATCCCTACACCGCCAGTTCGTCCACGCTGGACTTGAAGCAGGTGAGCAGCGACTTCGAGATCATCATCACCTGGTCCGATCCGCATCCCGACATGGCGGGCCAAACGTTGAAGGACATCGCAGCCGCCTGGGGCACCGACCTGATGGAGGCCGCACGCCGATTGCAGCCGGCCGGCGCCGTTTACCACAACATGTCGGCCGCCGACCTGGAGCGCATCCTGAGCCATCCGGCCACCGTGGTGGGCTCCGACGGGCTGCCCAACGACCCCAACCCGCATCCGCGCCTGTGGGGCGCGTTCCCGCGCGTATTGGGCTACTTCAGCCGCGAGCGCGGCCTGTTCTCGCTGGCCCAGGCCGTGCGCAAGATGACCGGCCAGTCCGCCGAGCGCTTCGGCCTGACCGAGCGCGGCCTGCTGCGCGAGGGCTGGTGGGCCGATCTGGTGCTGTTCGACCCCGACACAGTGCGCGACCGGGCCACCTTCTCCGACCCCAAGCAGCCTGCCACCGGCATCGAGGCGGTGTGGGTCAACGGCACGCTGTCGTACCGCGGCGGCGCGGTGCAGCCCCGGCGCGCGGGGCGCTTCCTGCGCCGCGGCTCGCGCATGAAATGAACCCACCCTCGTTTCTCCCGGGCTTCGTTCCGGTCGAATCTCCCCTCAAGGGCACACCCAGCGGCCGGGCCAAGCCCGTTCCGCATGGGCTGCTCCGCGGCCTTCGGATCGGTGGCGCCGCAGCGCCATGGGCAACTGACATGTGTTTTCGCAACCTTCTCCCTCGTCTCTCATTTGAAAGGAAATCCCCATGAGCATCACCCGAATTGGTGTCGAAGGCGGCACCGGCACCGGTGGCCAGCACCTGCCCTTTGCTCGCGCCGCCGGCGCGGACGGCTGGCTGTTCGTCTCGGGCCAGACGCCGATGGTCAACGGCGAAGTGGTCGGCAACGGCATCGTCGAGCAGTCGCACCAGACCATCCAGAACGTGCTGGCCATCCTCAAGGAGGCCGGCTACGGCCCCGAACACGTGGTGCGCTGCGGCGTCTGGCTGGACGACCCGCGCGACTTCCAGTCCTTCAACAAGGTGTTCAAGGAATACTTCGGCGCCAACCCGCCGGCGCGCGCCTGCGTGGTCTCCAGCATGGTGATCGACTGCAAGGTCGAGGTCGACTGCGTGGCCTACAAGAAGCCCTGAGCGCCGCGCGCACGCCCGCGTCATCCACACAACCACAAGAGGAAGATACACCATGACTCCATTGACCGGCAACTCGCTGCTGCTGGCGGCCGCCATCGCCGTGGCGGCGCTGATCTACCTGATCGCCGTTCAGAAGCTCAATCCCTTCGTCACCCTGATCGTCGTCTCGCTGGCGCTAGGCGCTGCCGTCGGCATGCCCATGAGCGGCATCGTCAAGGCCTTCGAGACCGGGGTGGGCGGTACGCTGGGCCACATCGGGCTGGTGGTGGGCCTGGGCACCATGCTGGGCAAGATGATGGCCGAATCGGGTGGCGCCGAGCGCATCGCCAAGACGCTGATCAACGCCTTCGGCGAGAAGAACGCGCACTGGGCGATGCTGGTGGTGGCCTTCATCATCGGCTTGCCGGTGTTCTTCGAGGTCGGCTTCGTGCTGCTGATCCCCGTCGCCTTCAACGTTGCCAAGCGCACCGGCACGCCCATCCTGATGGTGGGCCTTCCGATGGTGGCGGGCCTGTCGGTGGTGCATGGCCTGATTCCGCCGCACCCGGCCGCGCTGCTGGCCGTGACGGCCTACCAGGCCGACATCGGCAAGACCATCCTGTTCGCGCTGATCGTGGGCGTGCCTACCGCCATCCTGGCCGGCCCGGTGTTTGCCAAGCTGATCTCGCGCGTGGTCGTGGCCGACCCGAACAACCCGCTGGAAAGGGAGTTCGTCGAGAAAGACAGCCACCAGCGCGACCTGCCCGGCTTCGGCATCACGCTCTTCACCATCCTGCTGCCCGTGGTGCTGATGCTGATCGGCAGTTGGGCCGACCTGTTCACCACGCCCAAGTCGCTGGCCAACGACCTCCTCAAGTTCGCCGGCAACTCGGTGATGGCGCTGCTGATCGCCGCGCTGGTGAGCTTCTTCACCTTCGGCAAGGCGCGCGGCTTCTCGCGCGAGCAGATCCTCAAGTTCACCAACGAGTGCCTGGCGCCCATCGCCGGCATTACGCTGGTCGTGGGCGCGGGCGGCGGCTTCGGCCAGATCCTGCGCGATTCGGGCGTGTCCAACGCCATCATCGGCGTGGCCAACGCGGCGCACCTGTCACCGCTGCTGCTGGGCTGGGTGGTGGCCGTGATGATCCGCATCGCCACCGGCTCGGCCACCGTGGCGATGACCACGGCCTGCGGCATCGTCGCCCCGATCGCCGCCGCCTCGGGCGTGGCCGTGCGGCCCGAGCTGATGGTGCTGGCCACTGGCGCCGGCTCGCTGATCCTGTCGCACGTGAACGATGGCGGCTTCTGGCTGGTGAAGGAGTACTTCAACCTGACCGTGCCGCAGACCTTCCAGACCTGGACGGTGCTGGAGACCATCATCTCCATCGTCGCGCTGCTGGGCACGCTGGCGTTGTCCACCGTGGTGTGATGAAGCCGGGGCGCTGCGTGTCCGGCCCCGCTGGCCGAGCTGCCGCCGCCCTCAGCCGACGCTCTGCAGCGCCAGCCCCGCATGCTCGCGCAGCGGGTGGAAGTGAATCCTGGGGAAACGTTCCTGCGCCAGCCGCACGTCGTAGGGCGAGGTGCACAGGAACGCCAGCGTGTCGGCGGCGTCCTTGGCCATCCGCTGCGGATAAGCGTCGGTGAAGGCGCGCAGCTCGGCCGGCGTGTCGGCGGTGATCCAGCGCGCGCCGGTGTACTGCGAGTTCTCCAGCCGCACATCGGCGTCGTACTCGGTCTTCAGGCGGTGCTGCACCACCTCGAACTGCAACTGGCCGACCGCGCCCAGCAGCATCGGCCCGCCGACCTCGGGGCGGAACACCTGGATCGCGCCTTCCTCGCCGAGCTGCGCCAGGCCCTGCTGCAGCTGCTTGGTGCGCAGCGGGTTCTTCAAAATCACCGTCATGAACAGCTCCGGCGCGAAGAAGGGCAGGCCGGTGAACTGCAGGCTGGCGCCGTCGGTGATGGTATCGCCCAGCTGCACGCCGCCGTGCGTGGTGAAGCCGACGATGTCGCCGGCGTAGGCCTCTTCCACGGCCTCGCGCCGCTGGCTCATGAAGGTCACGACGGACGTCGGGCGCAGCTCCTTGGCGGTGCGCTGCACCTTGAGCTTCATGCCCGGCGTGTACTTGCCCGAGGCCATGCGGACGAAGGCGATGCGGTCGCGGTGGTTGGCGTCCATGTTGGCCTGCACCTTGAAGACCACGCCGGCGAAGTCGCGGTCCTCGGGCTGGATCTCCCTCACCACCGGCTGGCGGTTCACCAGCGTGGTGCTGGTGCGCGGCCGCGGCGCGGGCGCCAGGTCGACCAGCGCATCGAGCACCTCGGCCACGCCGAAGTTGTTGACGCCCGAGCCGAAGAACACCGGCGTCTGCCGGCCGGCCAGGAAGGCCTCGTGGTCCCACGCCGGCGAGGCGCCGACGGCCAGCTCCATGCTCTGCTCGGCAGTCTCGAACTCGTGGCCGAAGCGCTCGATCAGAGTGGCGCGGTCGGACAGCGGAATCGTCTCGAAGTCATCCGACAGCCGCTCCTGGCCCGAGGGGAACACCGTCATCGCCTGCGTGCGCAGGTTCATGATGCCGCCGAAGGTCTTGCCCTGGCCGACCGGCCAGGTCATCGGCACGCACGGCATGCCCAGCTCGCGCTCCACTTCGTCGAGGATGTCCAGGGGCTCGCGCACCTCGCGGTCCATCTTGTTGACGAAGGTGATGATGGGCGTGTCGCGCTGGCGGCAGACCTCGATCAGGCGCCGCGTCTGCGCCTCGACGCCGTTGGCCGCGTCGATCACCATCAGCGCCGAGTCCACGGCGGTGAGCACGCGGTAGGTGTCTTCCGAGAAGTCCTTGTGGCCGGGCGTGTCGAGCAGGTTGATGACGTGGCCGCGGTAGACCATCTGCATGACGGAGGACGCCACCGAGATGCCGCGCTGCTTCTCGATCTCCATCCAGTCCGAAGTCGCGTGGCGGCTCGCCTTGCGCGCCTTGACCGACCCGGCGATCTGGATCGCGCCGGAGAACAGGAGCAGCTTCTCGGTCAGCGTGGTCTTGCCGGCGTCGGGGTGGGAAATGATGGCGAAGGTGCGGCGGCGCCGGGTTTCGGAGGCGAAGGACACGGGAAATTCCAGAAGGTGAGGCAAGGACGCGCGCGGCGGGACGCGTGTGCAGGTCCGGCGTGCCGCGTGGCGTGCGCACGCGCTGGTCGCCCAAAGGCGGGATTTTACCGGGCGGCCTGCCCGGCCGAGGGTGTGGCCGGCCGCCGCGCCCGTATGCTCGCCACCGTTGTGCGGCGGCTTCGCCGCTTCCTGTATCCGCGAGAGTCCGATCCATGCCCGTGCAGTTTTCATCCAGCGGCCTCGTCGTCGAAGGCGACGCGCCGGCGCAGCGCCTGCTGGGCTTTGCCGACGCGGTGCTGCGCGGCGTCGGCCAGGTCATGTTCCAGAACAACAGCTACACGGGGCTGCTGTTCCTGGCCGGCATCTTCTGCAACTCGGCCCTGTCGGGGATGGCGGCGCTGGTCGGGACCGTCGTCAGCACGGCCGCCGCCGTGCTGCTCGGCGTGAAGCCGGCGCTGGTGCGCGACGGGCTGTTCGGCTTCAACGGCGCGCTGGTCGGCGTCGCGCTCATGGTGTTCCTGCAGCCCGGTGCGCTGACCTGGGTGTACCTGGTCTTCGCCGCCGCCGGCTCCACGGTCCTGATGGCCGCCCTGCTGCGGCTGCTGGAGCCGTGGAAGCTGCCGACGCTGACCGCGCCCTTCGTCTTCGTCACCCTGTGCTTCCTGCTGGCGTGCGCGCGCCTGGGCCGCCTGCAGCCCACGCTGCTGCCGGTGGCCGGCCTGCCCGGTGCGGGCGGCGGCGTCGTCCAGGGGGCCGTGAGCGCGGCGACGCTTGCCGAAGGGACCTTCAGCGGGGTGGGGCAGGTGTTCTTCCAGGACAGCGTGGTGACGGGGGTGCTGTTCGCCATCGGCCTGCTGGTTGCCTCCCGGCGCGCCGGCGCCGCGGCGCTGCTGGGCTCGCTCGCCGGGCTGCTGACGGCCTGGGCGCTGGGCGCGGCGGAGCCGGCGATGCGCTCGGGACTGTTCGGCTTCAACAGCGTGCTGACGGCCATCGCGCTGGGCGGCGTGTTCTTCGTGCCGAACAGGGTGTCCATCGCCTACGCGCTGCTCGCGACAGCCGCCACCGCCGTCGTCTTCGCCGCCGTGGCCGCCGCCCTGCAGCCGCTGGGCCTGCCCGCGCTGACGCTGCCCTTCGTGCTGGTGGTGTGGGTGTGCGTGCTGGCCGGTCCGCTCTTGCCGGGGCTGGGGCCACCGCCCGAAGGCGGGTGAGACGCCGCGACGGAGAGCGCCACGCTCTTGCGGCAATTGCGGCAATTGCGGCGCAAGCCTACAGCCGCGGCGCTGCGCGGCAAGGATCATGGGTGCCCATGCCCGGACCGATCCGAATCCTGACCGATGCACCACCCGGCGCCACGGCGCCCGAACAACCGCCCGCGAGCGGCCTGACGCGGCGCCGGCTGCTGCAGGCGGCGACGGTGGCCGGCGCCAGCGTCTGGCTGGCGCCGCTGGCCAGCCGCAGCTACGCCGCGCTGTTCGAGGAGAAGATCCTCACGCCCGTCGAGTGGAAGGCCGGCGACGGCGCCGTGCGCTTCCGCATCGACGGCACCGCCAAGGTCACGGGCGACAAGGTGTTCGCCCGCGACGTGCGCGCGCGCGACATGCCGCACTGGCCGAAGGAGCAGGCCCACGCCTTCATCCTGCGCGTCACGCAGGCCGATCGCGTCTATGAGGGCTTCGACCTCGGCTTCCTGGGCGACGACCTGAAGCCCGACCGGGTGGTGACCGCCGACGACCTGGCGCGCGACGGCCTCCAGTTTCCCGCCTTCTACGGCGAGGACATGCTGCTGCCCGCCGGCAAGACGCCGGCCTACCTCGGCCACGCGGTGGCGATCCTGATCTTTCATGACTTCGCGCGCTACCGCTTCGCGCGCGACCGTCTGCAGTTCAGGGCCGACGCGGTGCGCTACGGCGCCGTGACCGGGCCGCTCGACCGCGAGCCCTGGGGCGTGTTCCGCTACGTGCGCCAGGGCGGCGCCACCCCCTACGACGAGGACCCCTATTCGAGCCTGAAGGACGCACCGCTCTTTCCGACCGAGAAAAAGACGATGGTGTGGCCCAAGATCACGCCCGAGGACAGCGTCGATTCGCGCGGCATGCGCGCCGCCGGCGCGATCGCCGCCGAACTCGACAAACCTCCCGAGGGCTGGCTGGTCATGAAGCGCCGCTACCGCACCCAGTCGGTCGATACCGCCGCGCTGGAGCCCGACAACGCCAACTGCTGGTGGGACGCGGCCACGCAGTCGCTGCACATGGTAGTCGCCTCGCAGTCGCCGCAGGAGGTGTCGGAGGAGGCCGCCAGGATGGTCGCGGCCAGCCGCTTCGGGTTGAAGCGGCTGTTCGTGCACCCCTGCTACACGGTCGGCTACGGTTCCAAGGACCACTGCAACGTGCCCTACTACGGGCTGGTCTGCGCGCTCTACGGCGACGGCCGGCCGGTGCGGCTTGCGATGGACCGCTTCGAGCACTTCCAGAGCTCGCTCAAGCGCCACGCCTTCGACATGCAGTACGCCATCGCGGTGGACAAAAAGAGCGGCCTGTTCCAGTCGTTCAAGGCCGAGATGACCGCCAACGGCGGCGGGCGTGCCAACTTCTCGCCCTCGGTGGCGATGGTCGGCGCCACCGCGGCGCAGTCGATCTACTACTTCCCGAAGAACGACATGACGGCCGTCGCCGCGGCCTCGCGCGCGGTCGATGCCGGCTCGGCGCGCGGCTACGGCACGCTGCAGAGCATGGCCGCCACCGAGATGATGGTCGACGAGATGGCCGCGGCGCTCGGCCTCGACGCGATCGAGTTCCGGCTGCGCAACGTGCTGAAGTCGGGCATGAAGAACACGCAGGGCGCCATTCCCGCCGGCGCCGTGCGCGCCGACGAGGTGCTGGAGCGGGCCCGCATTCATCCGATGTGGAAGGAACGCGCGCAGCGCAAGACCGCTTTCGAGACCGCGCACCCGGACATGCGCTACGGCGTCGGCTTCGCCTGCGTGCAGAAGGACTTCGGCACCGGCGGCGAGGGCGCCTTCGCGCGCATCGAGCTCACGCCCGAGGGCCGCGTCGTGCTGCACCACATCTGCGTCGAGATAGGCAACGGCGCCACCACCTCGCAGGCGGTGATGTGCGCGCGCTGGCTCGGCCGCCCGGCCGATGAGGTGCGCACCGGCGTGACCGACTGGGGCGAGCTGCCGATGACGGGCCAGGTCGATACCTACACCCTCAAGCAGGACGAGCAGGATCGCCTCTCGCGCGACCCGCTGTGGACGCCGGTGCACGCGTCGCCGTCGAGCGCGAGCAACTCGGTGTACTTTCTGGGGCATGCCACGCGCGAGGTGGCGCGCGTCGTGTTCGAGCACGGCCTGTGGCCGGCGGCGCTGTCGATCTGGTCGCAGGGCATCGGCGGCGGGCAGGCGGCGTCGTACGTGGTGCGCATGGAGGACGCGCGCTGGGTCGAGGGCCGGCTGACGGCCAACGGCATGCAGCCGCTGGCGCTCGACGCGCTGGTCCGGCGCGCCCACGAGCGCGGCTTCGTCACGGGGGCGATCGGCCACAGCTTCAACCGCTGGCAGTGGGCCGAGGCGGATTTCAACGTCGGCGGCCGCACCGTGCGGCGCCCGCTCGACGGGCTGGCGGTGCGCTACGGCCGGGCGGCCGCCGCCCCGGCCGCGCCTGCTGCGCAGAGCGACGATGGCAACCGGGGCAACGCGCAGGTGGGTACGGGCGCGGGTGCGGCGGGCCAGGAGGCCGCGTCGCAGCGCCCGCAGCAGCAGGGAGCGGGTTCCACCTCCGGGCCGGGCGGCGTGCCGGCCGCGGGCGCCGCCGGTGCCTACCAAGTGATCGAGCGGCGCAACGTGTTCTATCCGCCGGCGCAGCGCAACAACGCCGGCGTGACCTACTACAGCGCCAACGCCGCGCTGGTCGAGCTGGCGGTGTACCTGGGCAGCGGCAAGGTCGAGCTGCTGTCGCACCACTCGATCATGGAGTGCGGCAACCAGGTGGTGCCGCAGCTGGTCTCGGGGCAGCTGCAGGGCGGCATCGCCATGGGCATCGGGCACGCGCTGCACGAGTACCTGCCGCTGTACGAGGACGGCCCCGGCAACGGCACTTGGAACTTCAACCGCTACCGCCTGCCCAAGGGCAGCGACGTGGCGGTCTGGCGGCAGACCGCCGACATCCTGCCGCCGCTGTCGGAAACCGACCCGCCCAAGGGCATTGCCGAGGTGGTGATGATTCCGGTGGTCGCGGCCATCGTCAACGGCCTGGCGCACGCCATCGGCCACCGCTTCACCGACCTGCCGGTGACGCCCGACAAGATCAAGGAAGTGGTGAACCTATGACCCTGCCGGTCAAGCCCCTGTCGATGACCCTCAACGGCGCGGCGGTCGGGCCGATCGACGTGCCCGAGGGGCTGATGATGATCGACTTCCTGAGCGAGTACGTCGGCGTCACCGGGCCGCGCTTTGGCTGCGGCATCGGCGTGTGCCACGCCTGCACGGTGATCGTCGACGGCCCCGGCGGCAGCGAGGAAATCCGCACCTGCATCACCGGCGCGCACTACTTCGCCGGCAGGAAGGTGCGCACGGTCGAGGGCCTGGCCTCGCGCGACGCGCAGGGCCGGGTGGTCGGCCTCACGACGGTGCAGCAGAAGTACCTGGAGCACTACAGCTTCCAGTGCGGCTACTGCACCCCCGGCTTCGTGATGGGCGCCACGGTGCTGATGGAGCGGCTCAAGCGGCAGCCGGTCGCAAAAAGCCGGGTCGAGGCCGTGGTGTCCGACGCGCTGGAAAAGCACATCTGCCGCTGCACCGGCTACGTGCGCTACTACGCGGCGGTCAAGGACGCGATCCTGTCCACGCCCGGCCTGACGGTGGAGGGCTGAAGCGATGGCCACCGCTGCGGCTCCCTCCGATCGCGACGTCCCCGGGCCGGGCGAGGCGCGGCCCGTGCGTGCGCGGCGCCGGCGCCGCTGGCCGCTTTTGCTGGCGCTGCTGCTGATCCTGCTCGTGCTGCTGGCGGTTGCCGCCGCGCTCGGCAACCGCCGCGTCCTGCCCGACCGGCCGCTGCAGAAGGTCCAGCTCGCGCCCGGGCAACTGGAGCGCGGGCGCTATCTCGCGCGCGCCGCCGACTGCGCCGCCTGCCACCAGACCGCCGACGGCGCCGACTTCGCCGGCGGCGCCCCGCTCAGGACGCCGTTCGGCACCATCTACGGCACCAACATCACGCCCGACCCCGACCACGGCATCGGCCGCTGGAACGCCGACGAGTTCTACCGCGCCGTCATCCTCGGCCGCGCGCCGGGCGGGCGCCACCTCTACCCGGCGATGCCCTACGTGTCCTACCACCACCTGGCGCGCGAGGACTCCGACCTGATCTACGGCTACCTGATGAACGTGCGGCCCAGCCCGCAGGCCAACCGCGCGCCGGACATGCCGTTCCCGCTCAACGTGCGGCTGCTGCTGGCGGGCTGGAACCTGCTGTTCTTCGACAAGGACCCGCTGCCCGCCGCGTCGCAGGGCCAGAGCGCCGCCTGGCAGCGCGGGCGCTACCTGGGCAACGTGATGGGCCACTGCGCCGAGTGCCACACGCCGCGCGGCCTGTTCGGCCAGATGAAGCGCGGCGAGTGGCAGCAGGGCTACGCCCTGGAGCGCCTGCTGGCGCCCGACCTGCTGCCCGCGGGCCTGGCCGCGCGCGGCTGGACCGCGGCCGACCTGCAGCGCTTCATGCGCGACGGCGTGGCGCCGCAGGGCAGCGCCAGCGGCGAGATGTTCCCGGTGGTGCAGCACAGCCTGCAGTACCTGAACGATGCCGACCTCGGCGCGCTCGCCACCTTCCTGCTCGGCGACGCGCCGCCGCCCGCCGCGCCGCCACCCGCGCCGACGGCCGACGCGGCGCGCCTGGCCGCCGGGCGCCAGACCTACCTGAACGTGTGTGCCGGCTGCCACGGCGCGCAGGGCGAAGGCCGCCCCAACACCATGCCGCCGATGGCCGGCAGCAGCACCGTGCGGCTGGCCGATGCGCGCAACCTCGCCGTGACGGTGCTCGACGGGCTGCCCGAGCAGCGCTTTCCGCACGGCACGATGGCGATGTCGGAGATGCCGGGCTTCGCCCACCGGCTGGGCGACGCGGAGGTCGCCGAGCTGGTCAACTACATGCGCGCCGAATGGGGCGGCCTGCCGGCCGACGTGACGGCGGAGAAAATCGGCGGCTGGCGCGGCAAGAAGTAGGCGGTGCGGCGGCTGTCACCGGGCATTGAATGCTATTTGTTTCATAGCAAGGAACCAAGGTGGGCCGGGCGCGACAGCCCGGTTCGGTCTGCAAAACCGATCGCGGGACCGCGCATTCGACGGGCCGCGTTAAAATCCGCGCCTCCGAGGAGCGTTGCAGCGCCGGCATGGCGTGAGGCTCGGACACCTTCGCAACCACGCTCACCTGCTGCCCCGCGGTGAGCCTTTTTTCTTCCCGCTCCCGAGCGCGGCAGGCTTTTTTCAAGCTTGCTTTGGAGTTCTTCATGAGCGCTGTTCTCAAACCCGCTTCGCCCCCCGATTCCGCTTCCGTCTCCACCACCGACCAGGCCATCGCCGACATCGGCCTGGCCGCCTGGGGCCGCAAGGAAATCAGGATCGCCGAAACCGAGATGCCCGGCCTGATGGCGATCCGCGAGGAGTTCGCCGCCCGCCAGCCTCTGAAGGGCGCGCGCATCACCGGCAGCCTGCACATGACGATCCAGACCGCCGTGCTGATCGAGACGCTGCAGGCCCTGGGCGCCACGGTGCGCTGGGCCTCTTGCAACATCTTCTCGACGCAGGACCACGCCGCCGCCGCCATCGCCGCCGGCGGCACGCCGGTGTTCGCCATCAAGGGCGAGTCGCTGGAGGATTACTGGGACTACACCCACCGCATCTTCGAGTTCGGTGCCAAGGGCGCGGCGGGCGAGGGCCCCAACATGATCCTGGACGACGGCGGCGACGCGACGCTCCTGATGCACCTGGGCCAGCGCGCCGAGCAGGACCTCTCGCTGATCGACAACCCATTCGAGCGAGGAGGAGCGCATCCTCTACGCCGCCATCAGAGGAAGCTCGCCGAGGACCCGACCTGGTACAGCCGCAAGGCGCGCGAGATCATCGGCGTGACCGAGGAGACCACCACCGGCGTGCACCGCCTGAACGAGATGTCGGCCAAGGGCACGCTGAAGTTCCGCGCCATCAACGTCAACGACTCGGTCACCAAGAGCAAGTTCGACAACCTCTACGGCTGCCGCGAGTCGCTGGTGGACGGCATCAAGCGCGCCACCGACGTGATGATCGCCGGCAAGGTGGCCGTGCGTGGCCGGCTACGGCGACGTGGGCAAGGGCTCGGCGCAGGCGCTGCGCGCGCTCTCGGCGCAGGTCTGGGTGACCGAGATCGATCCGATCAACGCCCTGCAGGCCGCGATGGAAGGCTACAAGGTCGTGACCATGGAGTACGCCGCCGACAAGGCCGACATCTTCGTCACCGCCACCGGCAACCGCGACGTGATCCGCCACGAGCACATGGCGGCCATGAAGGACCAAGCAATCGTCTGCAACATCGGCCACTTCGACAACGAGATCGACGTCGCCTCGCTCGAACGGTACGCGTGGGAGGAGATCAAGCCGCAGGTGGACCACATCACCTTCCCCGACGGCAAGCAGATCATCCTGCTGGCCAAGGGCCGACTCGTGAACCTGGGCTGCGGCACCGGGCACCCGAGCTTCGTGATGTCGTCGTCCTTCGCCAACCAGACGCTGGCGCAGATCGAGCTGTTCACCAAGCCCGACGCCTACGAGGCCGGCCAGGTCTACGTGCTGCCCAAGCACCTGGACGAGAAGGTGGCGCGGCTGCACCTGAAGAAGGTCGGCGCCATGCTCACCGAACTGACGGACGCGCAGGCCGCCTACATCGGCGTGGACAAGGCCGGGCCGTACAAGGCCGACAGCTACAGGTACTGATGGCCCGCCCCCATGCGCGCTGACCAGCTCCTGGTCGAACGCGGCCTGGCCGCCTCGCGCTCGCAGGCGGTGCGGCTGATCGCCGGCGGGCTGCGCTGGCGCGCGGCGCCCGGGCGGGGCGACTGGCGCGCGGTGGCCAGGAACCGTGACGACCTGCCCGAGACGGCCGAGCTGGAGCTGCTGGACGCGGCCGAGTCGCGCTACGTCTCGCGCGGCGGCCTGAAGCTCGAAGGCGCGCTGGCGGCCACCGGCATCGACGCGCGCGGCCTGCGCTGCCTCGACGTCGGCCAGTCCACGGGCGGCTTCACCGACTGCCTGCTGCGCCACGGCGCGGCGCACGTCGTCGGGGTCGATGTCGGCCACGGCCAGCTGCACCCCCGGCTGCGCGCCGATGCGCGCGTGACGGCCATCGAGCGGGTCAACGCGCGCACCCTGTCTGCTATGGACTTGATAGCACAAACTCCAGGCGAGACGGGCGCTGGTGGCCTTTTCGACCTCAATTCCGCGCCGCGCTTCGACCTGATCGTCGGCGACCTGTCGTTCATCTCGCTGACGCTGGTGCTGCCGGCGCTGGTGCCGTTCTTGAAAGATGGCGGCAGCCTGCTGCTGCTGGTCAAGCCGCAGTTCGAGCTGCAGCCCGGCCAGGTCGGCAAGGGCGGCATCGTGCGCGACGCGGCGCTCCACGCGGTGGTCGAGCGGCGCCTGCGCGAGGCCTGCGCGGCGCTCGGCCTGCGGGTGTTGCATTGGCTTGACAGCCCGATCGCCGGCGGCGACGGCAACCGCGAATTCTTCATCCATGCCGCGCGCGCTCCCGGCGCGAACGGCGAACCCGGAGCCGGCGATGCGCCTTCCGCTCAGCTTTGAATTCTTCCCGACCAAGACGCCCGAGGGCGCGGCCAAGCTGCGCGCGGTGCGCCAGCAGCTCTACGCGATGAAGCCCGAGTTCTGCTCGGTGACCTACGGCGCCGGCGGCTCGACCCACGACGGCACCTTCGGCGCGGTGCGCGAGATCCTCGAGGAAGGCGTCGAGGCGGCCAGCCACTTCTCCTGCATCGGCGCCACCCGCGCCACCGTGCGCCAGCAGCTCGCCGAGTTGAAGGCGATGGGCGTCAAGCGGCTGGTGGCATTGCGCGGCGACCTGCCCAGCGGCTGGGGCGCGCGCGGCGAGTTCCAGTACGCGAGCGACCTGGTCGCCTTCATCCGCGCCGAGACCGGCCGCGACTTCCGCATCGAGGTCGCCTGCTACCCCGAGGTGCATCCGCAGGCCAGGTCGCCCGAGGCCGACCTGCGCGCCTTCGCCGCCAAGGTGCGCGCCGGCGCCGACTCGGCCATCACCCAGTACTTCTACAGCGCCGACGCGTACTTCCGCTTCGTCGACGAGGCGCGCGCGTTGGGCCTTGAGGCGCCGGTGGTGCCGGGCATCATGCCGATCACCAACTCGTCGCAACTGCTGCGCTTCTCCGACGCCTGCGGCGCCGAGATTCCGCGCTGGATCCGGCTGCGGCTGCAGGGCTTCGGCGACGACACGGCGTCGATCAAAGCCTTCGGCCTCGACGTCGTCGCGGCGCTGTGCGAGCGCCTGTGCGCGGGCGGCGCGCCGGGGCTGCATTTCTACACCATGAACCAGTCGGCGGCGACGCTGGCGCTGCTGGAGCGGCTCGGGTGGCGCGCCTGAGGCCCGCGCCCGGGCGGCGCGGGGGCGCCTGGCTGGCGGCGGCCGTCACGGCGCTGCTGACGGCTTGCGCGACCCCGCCGGAGCCGCCGCCGCAGCAGCCCCAGGCGCCCGAGCTGACGCCGCTGTCGCGCGAGATCGCCGTGCCGCCCGGCGCACCTCCACGCTCCACGGTCGCCTCGGTCAACTACGACCTGAGCGTCCCGGGTGCGGGCGAGCGGCTGCCCGACGACGGTTTTCCGGGCCTGGGCCGGCCGCGCGAGGTGTTCGAGCGCGGCGGCGCCTCCTGGTACGGCCTGCAGTTCCACCAGCGCAAGACGGCCAACGGCGAGCGCTACGACATGAACGCCATGACGGCGGCGCACAAGACATTGCCCTTCGGCACCCGCGTGTGCGTGCGCAGCCTGGTCAACGGCCGCGAGGTGCTGGTGCGCATCAACGACCGCGGCCCCTACGCGGCCGGCCGCATCATCGACCTGAGCCGCGCCGCGGCCGACGTGATCGACATGGTGGGCTTCGGCATCAACCAGGTGGCGCTGACGCTGGCCGATGTCGACCGTCCCTGCGGCGGCACGGCGGTGGAGGCGGCGGACGTCGATGGCACGTACCTGCCCGCCGCGCCGACGGCGACGCGCAGAGCGCACACCCGGGCACGCGCCGGCCATCGCGCACGCTAGCGTCTGCGCCGCATGCGGTGTCGGCTGCCGGCGGCGCCATGGGCAGGCGGGCGCGTCGCGCGAACGACGTCCGGCGCGTGCCATGGCCGCACCCGTGCTGCGCGCTGCGTTCGGCAGCAAACGTTCCGGACGATGCTCAGCCGCCCGCGTCGAGCGTGAAACCCGCGTGCCGGTCCTGCGCCAGCAGGCCTTTGAGCTGTTCCAGCGCCGGCTGCAGCAACCCCTTGAGCGTGTGCGGCGGGTTGATCAGGAACATGCCGCTCGCCGGCAGCCCCGGGCGCCGCGTCTCGCCGCCGGCGGTGGTGACGATCTTGCTCGACTTCACGGTCAGCGTGGCGTGCAGCCAGGGCTTGCCCGCCCGGGTCGCCAGCGTCTTGAGGCGGCGCGGCAGGTCGTGCGCCTCGGGTCGCGGGATGATCGGGTGCCACACCGCATAGGTGCCGGTGGCGAAGCGCTTGAGCGACTCGGCGACCAGGTCGGGCACGCGCGCGTAGTCGCTCTTGATCTCGTAGCTCGGGTCGCACAGCAGCAGCGCCCGGCGTGAGGGCGGCGGCAGGAACTTGACGGCGCTGCCGAAGCCGTCCTCGCGCAGCACCGCGATCTGCCGACCGGCATCGAGCTGCGCGATGTTGGCGCCGAGCGTGCGCGCGTCGGTCGGGTGCAGCTCGAACAGCTTGAGCCTGTCGTGCGCGCGCAGCAGGTGGTGGGCGATGAAGGGCGAGCCGGGGTAGATGCGCGGCGCGCCGCCCCCGGGGTTGAAGTCGCGTACCACCTGCAGGTAGCGCGCCAGCGCCGGCGCGGGCTCGTCTGCTTCTGTTTTGATAGCGGACCGCAAAGGCATGGCGGGCGCTGGAGCCGGATTTGGCTTCGAATCCGGCGCGGCGCCCGCCGCGGCGAACAGCCTCAGCACCCCGTCGGCCGCCTCGCCGCTGGTGCCGGCGTAGTCGCCGTCGAGCCGGTACAGCCCGGCGCCGGCGTGCGTGTCGACCACGGTGAGGGCGGCATCCTTTTCGAGCAGGTAATCCAGCGTGGCGATCAGCACCGTGTGCTTGAGCACGTCGGCGTGGTTGCCGGCGTGGAAGGCGTGGCGGTAGCTGAACATGAGGACATGTTAACCCCCAGGCTTGCTCGCTTCGCGTAGCCGCCAACCCCCTTGCAGGGGGCGATACCAGCGGCCCGGCGGAGCCGGTTCCGCGGTATCCCTGGCAAGAGGACTCGCCTCCCCAATTGCGCCCTAGAGGAGCTTCTTCGTATAATGGTGGGCTTCGCAGCGTTTTGGTGGCCCCGCGGCGAAGTTCAAGCCCCACCTAAGAGATTCCCGCCAGAGGAACGCCGACCGTGGAAAAGGGCCCAAAAAACCAACCCGCCGGGTTGGGCAAACCCTCCTCCCCAAAAGAGAAAACTCATGACCAAGACGTTCAGCGCCAAGCCCGCTGACGTGACGCACGAGTGGTTTGTGATTGACGCGACCGACAAGGTCCTCGGACGAGTAGCCAGCGAAGTTGCTCTCCGTTTGCGCGGCAAACACAAGGCCATCTACACGCCTCACGTCGATACCGGTGACTTCATCGTCATCATCAACGCAGCCCAGCTGCGCGTCACCGGCGCCAAGCCGCTCGACAAGATCTACTACCGCCACTCGGGCTACCCGGGCGGCATCACCGCCACCAGCTTCCGCGACATGCAGGCCAAGCACCCCGGCCGCGCGCTGGAAAAGGCCGTCAAGGGCATGCTGCCCAAGGGCCCGCTCGGCTACGCGATGATCAAGAAACTCAAGGTCTACGGGGGCGCCGAGCACCCGCATGCCGCCCAGCAGCCCAAAGCGCTGGAAATCTAAGGAGCCTTGGGAATGATTGGTGAATGGAACAATGGAACCGGCCGTCGCAAATCGAGCGTCGCGCGCGTGTTCCTCAAAAAAGGCAGCGGCAACATCGTTATCAACGGCAAGCCGATCCAGGAGTATTTCGGCCGCGAGACGTCGATCATGATCGCCAAGCAGCCGCTGTACCTGACCAACCACGCCGAAACGTTCGACATCATGGTCAACGTGGCCGGTGGTGGCGAATCGGGCCAGGCCGGTGCGGCGCGCCACGGGATCACCCGTGCGCTGATCGACTGGGACGCGACCTTGAAGCCGATGCTCAGCCAGGCCGGCTTCGTAACGCGCGATGCGCGCGAGGTGGAGCGCAAGAAGGTCGGTCTGCACTCCGCCCGCCGCCGCAAGCAATTTTCGAAGCGCTGATCTTCGCTACTGCGGCCCCGCAGGGCGGCGTTGCAAATCCTCACCGGACGTGAGTCCGGTTCCAGTTTGCGCCTTGCCCTGCAGGCCCTCGCGACGCGAATATCCGCACTTCGACACTTCTTCAAAACCGCCTCCGGGCGGTTTTTGTTTTCCCGATGACCGTACCGCGCGTGGCGGCAAAGCGGGGAGAGGCGGCTTGCAATCGACACTTGCGATAGCATTTGTTTCTTGCGTGCTGTCTTCGCTTCTTCCTTCACGCACACCACCGGAGTCCCCATGAGCGCCGTTGCCGAAAACACCCTTCCGACCGAAATGCCCGCGCCGATCAATTTCACCGACAGCGCGGCGGCCAAGGTGGCCGACCTGATCGCCGAGGAGGGCAATCCCGACCTCAAGCTGCGCGTGTTCGTGCAGGGTGGCGGCTGCTCGGGCTTCCAGTACGGATTCACCTTCGACGAGATCACCAACGAGGACGACACGACCATGACCAAGAATGGCGTGTCGCTGCTGATCGACGCCATGAGCTACCAGTACCTGGTCGGCGCCGAGATCGACTACAAGGAAGACCTGCAGGGCGCGCAGTTCGTCATCAAGAACCCCAACGCCACCAGCACCTGCGGCTGCGGTTCGAGCTTCTCGGGCTGAGCGCGGACTGCTGATATCGGCTCGACCGTCTTGGCTCCCGCCGTCCTTCCTGAAGCCGCCTGCGGGCGGTTTTTTGTTGCCGCCGTTCGCCGGCGCGCCGCAGCCCCTGCCGGCCGCCAAGGCCGCCGTCGTGCCGGCTGACGCCGCATCGTCGCGCCGGAGCCTGCTGTGGCTGGTCGCGCTCGGCTTCTTCATGCAGACGTTGGACGCCACCATCGTCAACACCGCGCTGCCGGCCATGGCCGCCGGGCTGGGCGAGAGCCCGCTGCGCATGCAGTCGGTCGTGGTGGCGTATTCGCTGACCATGGCGATGCTGATCCCGGCATCGGGCTGGCTGGCCGACCGGCTCGGCGCGCGGCGCGTGTTCTTCTCGGCGATTTTGCTGTTCGTCGTCGGCTCGGTGTGCTGCGCGGCGTCGCGCAACCTGGGGCAGCTGGTGGCGTCGCGCGTGCTGCAGGGCGCGGGCGGCGCGCTGCTGCTGCCGGTGGGGCGCCTGGCGCTGCTGCGCACGGTGCCGCGCGGCGAGTTCGTCGAGGCCATGAGCTTCGTCGCCATCCCGGGCATGGTCGGCCCGCTGCTGGGGCCCACGCTGGGCGGCTGGCTGGTGCAGTACGCGTCGTGGCACTGGATCTTTCTGATCAACGTGCCGGTCGGGCTGGCCGGCTGCGTCGCCACGCTGCGCTGGATGCCCGAGCTGCGCCGCGCGGCGCTGGGCCGCTTCGACGGCATCGGCTATGTGCTGCTGGCCTTCGGCATGGTGGCGATCTCGATCGCGCTCGACGCGGCGGCCGAGCCGGGCGTGCACGGCGGCGGCGTGCTGGTGCTCACGGTGTTCGGCTTCGCCAGCCTCGCCGCCTACTGGCTGCACGCGCTGCGCCGGCCCGACCCGCTGTTCTCGCCGGCCATGCTGCGCATCCCGACCTTCTCGGTGGGCCTCCTGGGCAACCTGTTCTCGCGCCTGGGCAGCGGCAGCGTGCCGTTTCTGCTGCCGCTGCTGCTGCAGGTGTCGCTGGGCTATTCGCCGCTGCGCGCCGGGCTGACGATGGTGCCGATCGCGCTGGCGGGCATGGCGATGAAGCGCTTCGCGGCGCCGCTCATCGCGCGCCACGGCTACCGGCGGGTGCTGGTGGTCAACACGGTGCTGGTGGGGCTGGCGATGGCCGCCTTCGGGCTGCTGGCGCCCGGGCGGCCGTTCGCGCTCCAGCTCGTCGCGCTGCTGGCGTTCGGCGCCGTCAATTCGCTGCAGTTCACCGCCATGAACAGCGTCACGCTGGCCGACCTGGGCTACGACATGGCCAGCAGCGGCAACAGCCTGTTCTCGATGGTGCAGATGCTGGCCATGAGCCTCGGCGTGGCGGCGGCCGGCATGGTGCTGGCGGGCTTCAGCGGACTGTTCGCCAGCGCCGGGGCCACCAGCACCCTGCAGGCGTTCCAGGCGACCTTCGTGGTCATGGGCTCGCTCACCATCACCTCCGCCCTGATCTTCTGGCAGCTGCCGGTGGAGGTTCGCGCCGTCGCCGTGCAGCCCGAGGCGTCGGAACAGGGATAGAAGAGGATCAGGCCGGGTAGATGGCGCCGAGCACGCGCGCGCCGCGCGCCCCGGTCGCGCTGGCCAGGTTGCCCGGCTGGCGGCGCAGCGCCTGGCGCGCCAGCCACGCGAAGGCGGCGGCCTCGACGTCCAGCGGCGCCATGCCGTTCCCGGTCGACGGGGCGACGGCCACGCCGGGCAGCAGCGCGCGCAGCCGCGCCATCAGGTGGTCGTTGAGCGCGCCGCCACCGCAGACGATCAGCTCATTGCTATCGTTTCCGTAGCGAACAATGCAGGCGGCACAAGCGCTGGCGGTCAATTCGGTCAATGTCGCCTGCACGTCGACCGGGGCCGCGCCGGCAAACCCGTCGAGCTGTCGCGCCAGCCAGTCCGCGTTGAACAGGTCGCGCCCCGTGCTCTTGGGCGGCGCCTTGGCGAAGTAGGGCTCCGCCAGGCAGCGCTCCAGCAGCGCGGGCAGCACGCGGCCGCCGGCGGCCCAGCGGCCGGCATCGTCGTACGGGTGGCCGGTGTGGAACTGGCACCAGTGGTCGAGCAGGGCGTTGCCGGGGCCGCAGTCGAAGCCGAGCACGGTGGCGCCGTCGTCGCCCGGCAGCACGCTCAGGTTCGAGATGCCGCCGACGTTGAGCACCGCCGCGGTGCGCCCGGCGCGCCCGAACACGGCGCGGTGGAAGGCCGGCACCAGCGGCGCACCCTGGCCGCCGGCGGCGATGTCGCGCGTGCGGAACTCGGCCACCACGTCGATGCCGGCCAGCTCCGCCAGCAGCGCCGGGTTGTTGAGCTGCCAGGTGTAGCCGGTGCCGTCGAACTCCAGCGGGCGGTGCCGCACCGTCTGGCCATGCGCGCCGATGGCGGCGACCGCGTCCGGGCCGAGTCCGCCCTGCGCCAGCAACCGCGCCGTGACTTGGGCATAGACGCGTGCCAGCGCATTGGCCGCCAGCGCCGCGCGATGCAGCTCGTTGTCGCCCGGCGCATTGAGCGCCAGCAGTTCGGCGCGCAGCGCCGGCGGAAACGGCGCGCTGGCGCGCTGCCGCACGGTGATGCCGTCGCCCGAGAAATCGGCCAGCACGCCATCGACCCCGTCGAGCGAGGTGCCCGACATCAGGCCGATGAACAGTTCCGACGCGGCCGGGGTCTGCACGAGGAAAGGCTCTCAGGCCGCCGCTTGGGCGCAGGATGAAGCATGCAGCGGCAGCCGGCCTCCGCCGGACCGGGCTCGTGCCTGCCCCCGGCCGCAACGCCCTGAGCGGCCGGCAAGCGAAGCGAAGCCCGTTCGTGGAACACCGCGGATCCGGCTCCGCCGGGCCGCCGGTGTTGCCCCCTCGCAGGGGGTGGGCGGCCACACGCAGTGGGCAAGCCTGGGGGTGAGCCTCATTCCACGCTGGCCTGCACCACCGACGAGGCGGCCGCCAGCTCCGTGCGGGCGAGCTGCACCGTCCGGTTGAACAGGGCGCGCGACGCGGCCGGAATCGGCATGCCGCCGTCCTGCTGCGCGAGGATCGCCGGGTCCTGGTACTCGCCGTTGACGCGGAACTCGAAGTGCAGGTGCGGGCCGGTGGCCCAGCCGGTCGAGCCGACCGCGCCGATGAACTCGCCCTGGCTCACGCGCTGGCCGTCCCTGACGTCGATGCGGCTCAGGTGCGCGTAGGCCGTGCTCTGGTTGTTGCGGTGCTTGAGGACGACGATGTTGCCGTAGCCGCTCTGGGTGCCGGCGAACTCGACGACGCCGTCGCCCACCGCGCGCACCGGCGTGCCGCTGGGCGCCGCGAAATCGACGCCGTTGTGCTGGCGCCAGCTGTTGAGGATCGGATGCAGCCGCATCGCGAAGCTGCTGGAGATGCGCGGGAACTCGACCGGCGACTCCAGGAAGGCCTTGCGCAGGCTTTCACCGCTGGGGCGGTAGTAGCCGCCCTTCTGGCTGTTCGGGTCCTTGAACCAGATCGCCTGGTGCACCCGGTTGCCGCGCACCAGCTCGGCCGCCAGCACGCGCCCGGTGCGCAGGATCTGGCCGTCGGCGTCCAGCGTCTCGTAGGCCACGGCGAAGCGGTCGCCGCGGCGCAGCGAGCGCACGTCGAGATCGCCCGAGAAGATGCCGGCCAGCTGGCTGGCGACCGCGTCCGGCAGGCCGGCCTCGTCGGTGGCGGCGAGCAGCGAGGTGCGCACCACGCCGCTGGCCAGCCGGCTGCCGGAGGCGAGCGTCTCGGCGTCGTTACGCACGATGAAGCCGGCGGGCGTCAGCTCGACCGTCAGGCGCCAGAAGCTGCCGTCGGCCTCGGGAATCCAGCGGGCGCTGAGCTTCTGCAGCCGGTTCTCGTGCGTCGCCTCGGCCATGACGGTGCGCCCGGCGCGCCCGAGCAGCGCCGCGCGCGCCGGAGCATTGGAGCGGATGAAGGCGGCCGCGGCGCCGTCGTCGATGCCCAGGCGGCCCAGCAGGGCCTCGGCCGTGTCGCTGGAGCGGGTGGTCTCGGTGCGGAACAGGGTGAAGCTGTGGGCGTCGAGCTCGGCCGTCTGCGCCCCGAGCGCCACCGGGCTGACGGCTTCGAGCACCTGGCGCACGGGCAGGTCGGCCGCGTCGGGGCCGAGCGACGCCACGGCGAAGGCGCCGCCGCCGGCGCACATCAGCAGGGCCGCGATGGCGGCGGTGAGTTGCCTGGGGTAATTGCGGACGGTGCGGGCCGCTTGGGAAACGAGAAGATTCCCGGCGGCGAGTAGGCCGTTGTTCAAAACTGGTATCCCTGAACGCTGCAGCGACGCGGTCACTGCCGAAAGACTGCGCTGCGGGCCGCGTGAGGCCCTGCAGGCGGCGGGAGCCGAGGCGGCGGCACATAGAATCCGGCGCTTCGAACTGGGCCGGAGTATAGCGGCGCGGTCTTTGAAAACCTGCCGCCAAAGCCGATCATGCCAAATCCTGTTACACAATACCCGGTCACCGATGGCGTAGGACGTGCGCTCGACATCTCGCTGCGCGGCGCCGACGAATTGCTGCCGCAGGACGAATGGGTGCGCAAGCTGGCGCGCGCCGAGGCCACCGGGGTTCCGCTGCGCATCAAGCTCGGGCTCGACCCGACCGCGCCCGACATCCACATCGGCCACACCGTGGTGCTCAACAAGATGCGCCAGCTGCAGGACCTCGGGCACACGGTGATCTTCCTGATCGGCGATTTCACCACCACCATCGGCGACCCGTCCGGGCGCAACAGCACGCGCCCGCCGCTCACGCGCGAGCAGATCGAGGCCAACGCCCAGACCTACTACCGCCAGGCCAGCCTGGTGCTGGACCCTTCGAAGACCGAGATCCGCTACAACAGCGAGTGGAGCGATCCGCTGGGCGCGCGTGGCCTGATCCAGCTCGCGGCCAAGTACACGGTGGCGCGCATGATGGAGCGCGACGACTTCGCCAGGCGCTTCAAGGCCGGGCAGTCGATCTCGGTGCACGAGTTCCTGTACCCGCTGATGCAGGGCTACGACTCGGTGGCGCTGAAAGCCGACCTGGAACTCGGCGGCACCGACCAGAAGTTCAACCTGCTGATGGGCCGCCACCTGCAGCAGGAGTACGGCCAGGAGCCGCAGTGCATCCTGACCATGCCGCTGCTCGAAGGCCTCGACGGCGTCGAGAAGATGTCCAAAAGCAAGAACAATTACATCGGTATCGGCGAGCCGCCCAACACCATGTTCGCCAAGGTGCTGTCGATCTCCGACGAGCTGATGTGGCGCTGGTACACGCTCCTGAGCTTCAGGTCGATGGAGGACATCGCCGCGCTCCGGGCCGAGGTCGAGGCCGGGCGCAACCCGAAGGACGCCAAGGTCGCGCTGGCGCGCGAGATCACCACGCGCTTCCACGGCGCAGCGGCGGCCGACGCGGCCGAGCAGGATTTCGCCCACCGCAGCCGCGGCGGCGTGCCCGACGAGATGCCCGAGGTGACGCTCGCCGGCGTGCCGCTGGGCATCGCGCAGCTGCTCAAGCAGGCCGGGCTGGCCGCCTCGACCTCGGAGGGCAATCGCCTGATCGACGGCGGCGGCGTGCGGGTGGATTCGGCGGTGGTCGCCGACAAGGGCCTGAAGCTCGCGGCCGGCCGCTACGTGGTGCAGGTCGGCAAGCGCAAGTTCGCGCGCGTCATCTTGAAGTAGCTCGCCCCCAGGCTGCGCGCACTTCGTGTCGCTCCGCCACCCCCCTCACCGGGGGCAACACCAGTGGCCCGGCAGAGCCGGTTCCACGGTGTTCCCGGACTTCAACCCTTGAAAGGTTGAGGCGTCTGGATCGTTGCGTCGGCGAGGCCGGGATAATCCTTGCCATGCAGGCCGTGCCGCCCTCTCCATGCAGTCCCCCGCCACGCCCCTGAGCGCCGCCGGCAATCGCTTCGGCCCGCGCGCCATGCTGCGCCTGTCGATCGGGGTGGCGCTGCTGACGATCCTGCTCAAGGGCGGGGCCGGCTGGCTGACCGGCTCGATGGGGCTGATCTCCGACGCCATGGAGTCGGTCGTCAACCTGGCGAGCGCCATGTTCGCGCTGGCGATGGTGACGATCGCGGCGCGCCCGGCCGACGACGGCCACCCCTACGGGCACCACAAGGCCGAGTACTTCTCGTCGGGCTTCGAGGGCATCCTGATCCTCGGCGCGGCGCTGGCGATCGCCTGGGCGGCGGTCGGGCGGCTGTTCGCGCCGCAGCCGATCGAGCAGCTCGGCTGGGGCCTGGCGCTGCTGGTGACCAGCTCGGCCCTCAACGCGCTGATGGCCTGGCTGCTGTTCCGCGCCGCGCGCACGCACCGCTCGATCGCCCTGGAGGCCGACGCGCGGCACCTGGTCACCGACGTCTGGACCTCCGCCGGTGTGCTGGTCGGGCTGGTCGCGGTGCACTACACCGGCTGGCTCTGGCTCGACCCGGTGCTGGCGCTCGGCGTGGCGCTCAACATCGTGCGCGAGGGCGGCAAGCTGGTCTGGCGGTCGTCGCAGGGCCTGATGGACGAGGCGCTGGAGCCCGAGGCGCTGGCCGCGCTGCAGGCCACGCTGGCGCGCTTCGCCGCGCGCCCGGGCGACGGCGCGCAGCTGCGCTTCGACGACATCGCCACGCGCCGCGCCGGCCAGCGGCGCTTTGCCGACCTGCACATGCACGCGCCGGGCCACTGGTCGCTTGAGCGCGCCGCGGCCCTGCGCGACGCGCTGGAGCAGGCGCTGCTGCAGGCGGTGCCGGGGCTGCGCGTCACCATCCAGCTGCTGCCGCTCGGCATGGAGGCGCGCGCCGGGTATGCCGACCAGGACCCGGCGGCCGACGCCCCGGACGGCGATGCGGTGGGGGCCGTCGTTGCGGAGCCGGTCACGAGCGCGGGGCTGCCTCGACCCGAGATCGGGGAGGGGGATCGGAGCGCTCCCTGGCCGGCACGCAGACCGGCCGCTGGCGCGTCCATCGACGATACGGCCGCGCTGCCGGCACACGGGCCGGAGGCCGGCGCGTCCGTTCCGGCGGCGCGTGCGCCGTGAAAGCCCTGCTGCAGCGCGTCGCCGAGGCGCGCGTCGAAATCGGCGGGCGCACGGCGGGCGCCATCGGGCCCGGCCTGCTGGTGCTGCTGTGCGCCGAGCGCGGCGACATCGAGGCCGATGGGCTGGCGGCGCGGCTGCTCGCCAAGATCCTGAAGCTGCGCATTTTTTCCGACGCCGCCGGCCGGATGAACCGCAGCGTGCAGGACGTGGGCGGCAGCCTGCTGGTCGTCAGCCAGTTCACGCTGGCGGCTGATGCCAGCGGCGGCAACCGGCCGAGCTTCACGGCCGCGGCGCCGCCCGACGAGGGGCGGCGGCTCTACGACCAGTTCGTGGCGCTGGCGCGCGCCGCGCACCCGGTGGTCGCGACCGGCGAGTTCGGCGCCGACATGCGCGTTCACCTGGTCAACGACGGGCCGGTCACGATCCCGCTGCAGATGCGCTGAGCCGGCGACCAGGGTACCGCGGCCCTACCTGCCGCCCAACCCGCAGCCACGCAGCCGCCTGCGAGCGGTTTTCATGGCGTGTTGGCCTATTTGCCAACAAATCGGGTTGTTGGCACAATAGCCAACATGAAGGCCGAGCTGATCACCCGTTTCAAGAACGTGACGCCAGAAGGCGGGGTGATCGAGCTGGTCGTGTGGCAGGTGCCGGAGCCGGTGCCTCCCACTGGCCATGGCTTCAAGTACCGGGCTGTCTACGTCGTGGATGGCGAGCGCATCGTTGGGTTCGACAACGAGCGCGGCAAGGGGGACCATTGCCACCTTGATGGCCTGGAAGTGCCCTATGCCTTTCGAGGCGTGGAGCAATTGGTTGAAGACTTCATCGCCGCCGTCGAGCAAAGGAGAACACCATGACCCGTCGCAGCCTGACCATCTCACAAAGCCCGGACTGGCGTGCTGGCCTGCGTGCGGCAGGAAAGGGCGCCGCCAGCGGCAAGTACCAAGGGGAAGCGTTGAACTTCGAGACCCCGGCGCAGTTGTTCAGGCAGCTGACCGACAAGCGCTGGGATCTGGTGCGGCTGGCGCAAGGCAAGGGGGCCATTTCCGTGCGTGAGCTGGCCCGTCTGGCAGAGCGTGACGTGAAGCGCGTGCACGACGACGTGGTCGCTCTGGCCGAACTTGGCCTGCTGGAACGCACAGACAGCGGTGGAGTGCTGTGCCCCTATGAGACTGTGCATGTGGATTTTCTGCTGGAAGCGGCGGCCTGAAGGCCGGAGCCAACCCGCCACGCGCCACGGCCGCGCAGGTAGCGCTTGCCGCAGCAACTGGACAGGCCAGCGCCGCTGCCGTCCAGCAGGCGCAGGCTATATCGAGGAGTCAAGGACGAGGATAGCCTCGCTGCGCATGGTCGCGCAGGCGGCGCAATGGCAGGTCGCTTGAATCGGCAGTGGCATCAAACGACGCCGCGCGACTGCAGCTGCGCCAGCTCCTCGTCCGAGGTGCCCAGCAGCGACTGCAGCACCTCGCGCGTGCCCTCGCCCAAGGGCGGCGGGGCGCGGCGCACCGGCAGGCGCTCGCCGTCGAGGCGGTAGGGCGGCGCGAACACGTCGACCTGGCCGGCCTCCGGGTGCGGCTGCCGCGTGACCAGGCCGCCCGCCGCGGCGCGCGGCGAGGTCAGCGCCTCGTGCAGGCCGAGCACCTCGCCGCACGGGATGCCGGCGCGGCGCAGGCGCTCCAGCAGCAGCTGGCGCGGCCGGCGGCCGAGTTCGCGGTACAGCTCCGGGTTGAGCGCCTCGCGGTTCGCCGCGCGGCCGACGTTGGTCTTGAAGCGCTCGTCGGCCGCCAGGTCGGGCCGCTCGATCACGTCGGTGCAGAAGCGCGCGAACTGGGCGTTGTTGCCGACCGTGACGACCAGCGGCCCGTCGGCCGCGTCGAACACGCCATAAGGCACGATCGACGGGTGCGCGTTGCCGTAGCGCGGCGGGTCCTCGCCCATCAGCAGGGCTTCGAGGCCGTAGTAGGCGGTGAGCATGATGCCGCAGTCGAACAGCGCCATCTCGATGTGGCGGCCCGAGCCGGTGCGCTGGCGCTCGTAGAGCGCGGCCAGCACCGCCTGCGCCGAGTACATGCCGGTGAACAGGTCGACCGCGGCGACGCCGAATTTCAGCGGCGGCTGGCCCGCCTCGCCGTTGAGCGCCATGAGGCCGGCCTCGCCCTGCACCACGAGGTCGTAGCCAGGGCGCGCGGCCTCGCCGCCAGTGCGGTCGTAGCCGGTGATCGAGCAGTAGATGAGGCCCGGGTTGTGCGCGCGCAGCTGCTCGTAGCCGAGGCCGAGCCGGTCCATGCCGCCAGCCTTGAAGTTCTGGATCACCACGTCGCTTTTCGCGGCCAGCTCGCGCGCGATGCGCTGGCCCTCGGGCGTCTGCAGGTCGAGCCCGACCGAGCGCTTGTTGCGGTTGACGCTGTTGAAGTAGGCGGTCTGGGTCGAGCCCACGCGCAGGCCCCAGTCGCGCGTGTCGTCGCCGCGCACCGGGTGCTCGACCTTGATGACCTCGGCGCCGAAGTCGCCCAGCACCATGCCGCACCAGGGGCCCGCCAGCACGCGGGAGAAGTCGAGCACGCGCACGCCGGCGAGCGGCAGCGGGGAATTCGGAAGGGACATCGGGCAGGTTCCTTGCATGAAGAAGTCGGCGGGCGCGCGGCGCGCGCTCAATAGGGGTCGGCCACGCCCAGCCCGGCGAGGATGGCGACCTCGCGCGCCTCCATCGCCTCGGCGTCGGCGTCGCTCGTCTCGTGGTCCCAGCCCTGCGCGTGCAGCGTGCCGTGCACCAGCAGGTGGGCGTAGTGCGCGGCCAGCGTCTTGCCCTGCTCGGCCGCCTCGCGCGCGACCACCGGGGCGCACAGCACCAGGTCGGCCACGACGGGCGGGCCTTGCGCGTAGTCGAAGGTCAGCACGTTGGTGGCGTAATCCTTGCCGCGGAACTCCCGGTTCAGGCGCCGGCCCTCCTCGGCATCGACGATGCGCACGGCGATCTCGCCGTCGGACGCGAGCGCGTGGCGGATCCAGCGCGCGACGCGCCGGCGCGGCAGGGCCTCGCGGTGCGCGGCCGCGCCGTCGAAGCGCGCGAACTGCAGCGACAGGGCGAGGGCGGGCAGGGCAGGCATCGTTTCAGAGCCAAAACAGGCTGCAGCGCATATGGGATATGGGATTGCAGCTATAGAATCGATAGCGAAGGCGATGCAAGGCCGGGTCACGGCTGCAGCCGCGGTCGCCACCGCCGCCATGCGGCCCTTCGCCCATCGCGGCGTCGCCGCTCATCGCGCCTCGACCCGCTTGCGCTGGCCGTCGTAGGCATCGACGATGCGCGCCACCAGCGGGTGGCGCACCACGTCGGCGCTGGTGAAGCGCGTGATGGCGATGCCACCCACGCGCTTGAGCACGCGCTCGGCCTCGATCAGGCCGGAGAGCTGCGTCTTGGGCAGGTCGATCTGGCTCACGTCGCCCGTCACCACCGCCTTGGCGCCGAAGCCGATGCGCGTGAGGAACATCTTCATCTGCTCCGAGGTGGTGTTCTGCGCCTCGTCGAGGATGACGAAGGCGTTGTTGAGCGTGCGCCCGCGCATGAAGGCCAGCGGCGCGATCTCCAGCGCGTTGCGCTCGAAGGCTTTTTGCACCTTCTCGAGGCCCATCAGGTCGTACAGCGCGTCGTACAGCGGGCGCAGGTACGGGTCGACCTTCTGCGTCAGGTCGCCCGGCAGGAAGCCCAGCCGCTCGCCGGCCTCGACCGCCGGGCGCGTCAGCACGATGCGCTGCACGGCGCTTCGCTCCAGCGCATCGACCGCGCAGGCCACCGCGAGATACGTCTTGCCGGTGCCGGCCGGGCCGATGCCGAAGGTGATGTCGTGATTGGCGATGTGGTCCAGGTAGGTCGCCTGCGTGGGCGTGCGCGGGCGCAGGTCGGCGCGGCGCGTCACCAGGAGCGGCGAGGCGGTGCCGTCCGCATCCAGGCCCGGGTCGCCCGCCAGCGTGAGCTGCACCACGGCCGGATCGATCGGGCGCTCGGCGATCTCGTAGAGCGCCTGCAGCACCTCCAGCGCCTGGGCGGCCTTGGCCTTGGGGCCCTCGACCCTGAACTGCTCGTGGCGGTGCGCGACCTTCACGCCGAGCGCCTCCTCGATGCGGCGCAGGTGCGCGTCGAGCGGGCCGCACAGGTGGTCCAGGCGCGCGTTGTTGAGGGGCGTGAAGGTGTGGCGAACGATCAAAGGATAATTCCGGCTCGACAAAAGGGCACCCATGATAGGCAAACTGACCGGCACGCTGGCCGAGCGCAACCCGCCGCAGGTGGTGGTGGACTGCAACGGCGTCGGCTACGAGGTCGACGTGCCGATGAGCACCTTCTACAACCTGCCGCACACCGGCGAGCGCATCTCGCTTTTGACGCACTTCGTGGTGCGCGAGGACGCCCAGGTGCTCTACGGCTTCGGCACGGCGCAGGAGCGCGCGGCGTTCCGCGAGCTGATCAAGATTTCCGGCGTCGGCCCGCGCATGGCGCTGGGCGTGCTCTCGGGCCTGAGCGTGGCCGAGCTGGCGCAGGTCGTGACGCGGCAGGACGCCGGGCGGCTGGTCAAGGTGCCCGGCATCGGCAAGAAGACCGCCGAGCGCCTGCTGCTCGAATTGAAGGGCAAGCTCGGCGCCGAGCTCGCGCTGCCCGCCCACGCCGCCACCGACGCCCAGGCCGACATCCTGCAGGCGCTGGTGGCGCTCGGCTACAGCGACCGCGAAGCCGCCGCCGCGCTCAAGGCGCTGCCGAAGGACGTGGCAGTGGGCGAGGGCATCAAGCTGGCGCTGCGGGCGCTGGCGAAGTAGGGCGCTTGTTGCTCAATGCGGCCCGCACTCGTGGAGGAGCGGCGCATCCAGCAGGTGATGATCCTGAATTCTGAGCTGCCTGTACGGCAGTGAACAAGAAGTGCCGGTCGACCTCGCCCTCCATGCCTTTCTGAGCTGCCTACGCGGCAGTGAACGGGGATTTCGTCTGGCAGGAGCCGGCGCAGGATTTCTGAGCTGCCTACGCGGCAGTGAACCGCGACGTGGCCGAAATTGAACAGCGACATCTTTTCTGAGCTGCCTACGCGGCAGTGAGCTCGGCCGTCGATCCCCGTACGATCCGCGAGACTTTCTGAGCTGCCTACGCGGCAGTGAACTGATCATCAGGTCGTAGAGGCGACCGTTGAATTTTCTGAGCTGCCTACGCGGCAGTGAACTGTGGCTGCTGTTCTTCACGGGCGCCTCCGGCTTTCTGAGCTGCCTACGCGGCAGTGAACGATGTGGATGCGCTGGTGGCGCCAGTGGGGGCTTTCTGAGCTGCCTACGCGGCAGTGAACGCCCCGGTAGCCAAGCCGGTAGAGCGCGAACATTTCTGAGCTGCCTACGCGGCAGTGAACGGTTTCCTTGGGATCGGGCGGGATGGAATCGATTTCTGAGCTGCCTACGCGGCAGTGAACTCGCGCCATGAATCCGATCTGGCGGGCGATGTTTTCTGAGCTGCCTACGCGGCAGTGAACCCCGCACCCGACATCCCGCCGCAGGCCGCGGATTTCTGAGCTGCCTACGCGGCAGTGAACGCGAGCGCCCTGACATGGCTTTCCCGTCGCATTTTCTGAGCTGCCTACGCGGCAGTGAACGACGAGGCCGGCGCGCTGATGCGCGCCATCGATTTCTGAGCTGCCTACGCGGCAGTGAACTGGCGAGGTCGGGGGCAAGATGGTCCCGCAATTTTCTGAGCTGCCTACGCGGCAGTGAACTGCTCGGCGCCTCCTTCGCGGAAATGCAAGACTTTCTGAGCTGCCTACGCGGCAGTGAACGCGTTGCTGCACGACGCGCACGAGATCTACACTTTCTGAGCTGCCTACGCGGCAGTGAACTAAATGATTACGCAATGATTTAGCTCCATCCTTTTCTGAGCTGCCTACGCGGCAGTGAACCATCGGACCCTCGTGCTGCCAGCGGCTTTTCATTTCTGAGCTGCCTACGCGGCAGTGAACCAAAGGGACGTACAACCGCCACGGCTACGACATTTCTGAGCTGCCTACGCGGCAGTGAACATCCTCGCCGCCATCCAGGCCACCGCCGGCAATTTCTGAGCTGCCTACGCGGCAGTGAACGCCGAGAACAAGACGGTGGTGGAAGCGCAGCATTTCTGAGCTGCCTACGCGGCAGTGAACGCACGACGAGCGCTCTCAGCGCGATACCTACTTTTCTGAGCTGCCTACGCGGCAGTGAACGGCTTCCCATTGACGATGCGATAAGTTGTAAGTTTCTGAGCTGCCTACGCGGCAGTGAACTCAGGCCAACAACAAGACAATGACCGGCGTGACTTTCTGAGCTGCCTACGCGGCAGTGAACGAATCGAGCGGCGCCGGCGCCGTGGCGCTCTCTTTCTGAGCTGCCTACGCGGCAGTGAACCATTGCGGAAAAGCTCCTGGGGAAGGAAGGAATTTCTGAGCTGCCTACGCGGCAGTGAACGACCACAGGGACATCCAGCGCGCCGCGAGCCTTTTCTGAGCTGCCTACGCGGCAGTGAACGCTACGCGGGCTCATGGGGATCGCAAGGCTGAATCGCCCCGGGATTCGCGGAGGCTGTTTGGCTTAAGTCAGGCCACCGCCTCGGTGTTCTGACTGGCGAGTTGCCGGTAGTAGTTTGCCTCGGCTTCTGCCGGCGGGATATACCCGATGGGTTCGAGCAGGCGATGGTGGTTGAACCACGATACCCATTCAAGCGTTGCGAGCTCGACGGCCTCCTTCGTTTTCCAAGGTGCTCGGCGATGAATCAGTTCGGCCTTGTAGAGCCCGTTGATGGTCTCTGCCAAGGCGTTGTCATAGCTGTCGCCCTTGCTGCCTACAGATGGCTCAATGCCTGCTTCGGCCAGGCGCTCGGTGTAGCGGATGCTGACGTATTGCGACCCCCTGTCCGAGTGACAGACAAGGCTTCCATCGCGTTCGGGCTGCCGGGCATATAGAGCTTGCTCCAGTGCATCGAGCACGAAGTCCGTGCGCATCGAACTGCTCACCCTCCAGCCCACGATGCGCCTGGCAAACACGTCCATGACGAAGGCCACGTACAGCCAGCCCTGCCAGGTCGAGACGTACGTGAAGTCGCTGACCCACAACTGGTTCGGCCGTTCTGCCCGGAACTGCCGGTTGACGCGGTCCAGCGGGCATGGCGCCTTGGCGTCGCTGATGGTGGTGCGCACCACCTTGCCGCGCATCACGCCACGCAAGCCCAGCCTGCGCATCAATCGCTCGACCGTGCAGCGGGCCACGACAACGCCCTCCCGGGCCAGTTGCCTCCACACCTTGTCGGCGCCGTAGACCTGCATGTTGGCCTGCCAGACACGTTCAATCTCTGGGGCCAACACTTCGTCGCGCCTGGCTCGGGCGCAGCGTTTGTGGGGCTCTCGCAGCAGCGCTGCATGGCGTCGATATGCTGACGGGGCAATCTGCAAGACCTTGGCAAGAGCGGCTCGACCCCGAAGGCATCGCGATGCTCGTCGATGAAGTCCTTCAGGACTTGAGCCGGCGGTCGAGCTCCGCCTGGGCGAAAAACGCGCTGGCCAGCTTCAATATCTCGTTGGCCCGGCGCAGTTCCTTGACCTCGCGCTCCAGCTCCTTCATCCGCTGGGCCTCGCTGGTCGTGACGCCCTCGCGCACGCCGGTATCGACCTCCACGCGCTTGACCCATTCGTGCAGCGTCTGCGGCACACATCCAATCTTCGGCGCGATGGACTCGATGGCCGCCCACAACGACGGGTACTCACCACGGTGCTCCTGCACCATCCTCACCGCGCGCTCACGCACCTCGGGTGAGAACTTGTTCGACTTGCTCATGGCTCAATCCTCTCAGAGTGTTGAGCCTCCTCAAAAACCGGGGCGATTCAGTCCTTTCGTGCAAGGATTTGCACCCATTTCTGAGCTGCCTACGCGGCAGTGAACAGGTGCAGCCTGGAGGACCTGGTGCGCGACGTTTTCTGAGCTGCCTACGCGGCAGTGAACTCGGTCCATTGGTCGAGCTGGATCAGCCGCTCTTTCTGAGCTGCCTACGCGGCAGTGAACGACCTACGGCCAGATCAACGCTCTCCTGGCCCATTTCTGAGCTGCCTACGCGGCAGTGAACCCATGCCAAGTCCTGCGGGTCTCCTTGCCACATTTCTGAGCTGCCTACGCGGCAGTGAACCTGGTGGCACGGGATGCCGTCCTTGCGGCGCATTTCTGAGCTGCCTACGCGGCAGTGAACTCTCATTTCGCGTTCCTCACGGCTTCGAGGTTTTTCTGAGCTGCCTACGCGGCAGTGAACGGGCGCTGCCATCACGCCCAGCCAGCCCCCAATTTCTGAGCTGCCTACGCGGCAGTGAACTACGTGCACGACCGCCAGGTCTACAACCTGGCTTTCTGAGCTGCCTACGCGGCAGTGAACTGGCCCACACCCGACACGCGTCGGTACTCGAATTTCTGAGCTGCCTACGCGGCAGTGAACGCCACGTCGCCGTCGTAGCGCTTGACCATCGCTTTCTGAGCTGCCTACGCGGCAGTGAACCAGGAGGCGGCGCTGCACAAGCGCAACCAGCTTTTCTGAGCTGCCTACGCGGCAGTGAACCGCCAGCAGGCGGCACGCAAGGAACTGGAACATTTCTGAGCTGCCTACGCGGCAGTGAACGCACCCCGACGAAGCCGAAGACATCGCCGCCAATTTCTGAGCTGCCTACGCGGCAGTGAACATGCGCGCGCACTACGGCAATCTCTCTCAATTTTTCTGAGTTGCCTACGCGGCAGTGAACCGAGTTCCGCAAGCGCCGCGACCGCGCAGCCAATTTCTGAGCTGCCTACGCGGCAGTGAACACGTCAAGAAGCTGGCTGCGAAATGCACCATGTTTCTGAGCTGCCTACGCGGCAGTGAACAACGTGGACATGGAGCAGTACCAGTCCGTGCATTTCTGAGCTGCCTACGCGGCAGTGAACGCGGAGTTGCGCACGGTGCCGGCGCGGTTCGCTTTCTGAGCTGCCTACGCGGCAGTGAACAACGAACGCGATGCATTGCTGCTGCGCCGCGAGTTTCTGAGCTGCCTACGCGGCAGTGAACGCGAAGTCGCGCGGCAAGCTCTCGCCCGAGGATTTCTGAGCTGCCTACGCGGCAGTGAACATCCGAATCGCCCTGCCAAGGCACAATCGATCTTTCTGAGCTGCCTACGCGGCAGTGAACTAGCCCAAGCTTCTGAAAACCCTTTATTAGCACTTACTTATGGGCGCTTTGAGCATCTCACCCTTTTGTGCAGACCCATCGTAAGTCTATGATTTCTAATGGGTTGGCAAGATGCCGTCAAAAAAGGGTCAGAACCAGGGCACAGTGGCCGTGGCGCTCAGGCCGTAAGTGTTGAGGCTGCCGGGGCTGGACTGCGCCTCTTCCGCTCCCAACTCCAGAAACAGCCTGAAACGCTGCCCAGTACTGGCGCTTGTCAGTACGACAAAGGGCTGATCGCTCTGGCGAGCCTTGGCATCGGGAATACGTTCCGCGGCTTGCGCCTCGGTGAGCTGGTGGCGCTTCATCAGTCGGCGTCGCAGGCGCTCGGGGCTGCTTTTGACCTGTACGCGGCGTAGCGTGCGGTATCGCGCATGGGCCGGGATGGGCAGGATGTCCGTCACCGTCACATGGTCGCGAATGCCACTCAGCCAGGGCAGGGCAGTCATTTGCTCCAGCGCAGCTTGCGGTCCGAACAGGCGCAAGCGCGTGCCCAGCGTGGGCCGCCGTCCGTCATATTCAGGAAAGCTGACACCGATGCTGTCGCTTTGCAGTTGCACCAATGCACGGTGCAGCCGGGTGTAAAGCGCTGTCATCAAGTGCGCGGCGTCCAGCTCGGGACCTGGGCGCAGCCGGATGTCGAGGTAGTGGCCCATCGTGCTCATTCCTTGCCGGCGTCGCCAAACACGCCGCCACGGATCAGTGTGGCCAGCACGAAGTGCTGCTGATCGGCCTCGGGCGCCTTGTCCTTGATCAGCCACGAGTCCAGCAGCGTGTAAAAGTCCATCTTGACTGATGGCTGGCGGTAGGCCTTGCCCTGGGTCGTGACGGAGCCGTAGGGCTCGACGGCGATGGGTCCCTGTTCCGCGGCTTCCGGATACCAGGTATCTATGGTGCGCAGCGCGTTGCCAATCTTTTGCGAATGCACGCCGGCCACGCTGTCCACGGTGTAGAGCGTCTTGCTTTTCTTGCTCTGGCCCTTGTCCAAGATCAGCTCTTGCGACGGGAACACCTCCTGACCATCGCCCAGGCGCACAAAGGCTTGCACGCGCAGCAACACATGCGCTTGACCAGCCAGACCATCGCCAATGACCTGAGCCAGTTCGGCCAGTGCCGTGCTTTGTGCGGCGGGCGCATTGAAGTCGCGCAGCGACAAGGCCAGCGCGTCAAAGGTCCATTGCGCCACGGGTTGCCCGTCCTTGATTTGCGCAATGCGCACTTCGACCTGCTCGGCGCCCAGACGGTTGCGCCACAGGAAGCGGCCATTGGCCAGGTTGGCGGCGTAGCGCGCGGCCAGCACACCCAGGCCGTGCGCGTCGACATAGCCTTGCACGGTGGCATGCAGCTTGGCTTGGTAATCGGCGTTGTTGCAGGCCGAGGGCGCGCCCACGCCCGCCAGCACGCGCAGCGTGAAAGTCACGCGCAGGGTGTCGGCGTCGCTGGGCAGCGCGGCCACGTCCACCAACTGTGGATTTGGCGATTCAAACTTCATGTCCTGCTTAATGACGTCAGGGCCACTTTTGACCTTCATTCGGTGGGACGCCGTGCCGCGCACCGATTTCTCGCGCACCGGTACGGGCTGCCAGGCGCTGGCCTGATCGCGTTGCGTCCAGGTGCCCGAGAAGAACAAGGCGTCGGACGGGTCCAGCTTGCGCTCGAAGGCCAAGACAGATGCGGTGGTGAGTTTTTCAGACATGGTTTCAATCCTTAGAAATGTGTTGAGGTCGCCCCAGGCTCTTGCGCTGGGGTGTTATGCAATCGAGCCGGTCATCCATCAATCAAAGTCGGGTTCTCCGTCATCTGAGACCGCTTCAACACCTGCCGGCTCATAGCCGCTGCGGCAGCGGTACAGGCCTTTTTCGCTGTCAGTTTCGGCATGCCAGAGCAGCGCTTCCACGCTTTGCAACCGGTGCGGGCTGATCCATTCGCCCAGCGAGTACACCGACTCCACAAACGCGAATGGCGTGGTCATGTCACGCGCATGGGCTACTTCGCCCGCGCCGTACGGCTTGTCGGTCAATGATGCGTAGCCCACGGGGATGGGCACTGTCCAGCCTGCACCCTTGCCGCGCAGCGGATCGGCCCAGCGCACCTTGCCGTCCGCCAATGGCGCTTCACCTTTCGCCGCCGCAATAGGCTCATGGTTGAAGCGCGCGGCATGCAGCCAGGCGTCGAGCAGTGTGGCCTCGGGTTGGCTTCGCTGCAGGTGGGCCAGACGCGCAGCCAGCAAATCGTCCCGACCCACCAACGCATAACCGGGCAGCCACTGGCGGCGCCATTGCCTGAACGCAGCGGCCTGAGCCTCTGCGTCTTCGGGCAGCAGTGCCAGCCAAGGGCGTGTGCGCCGGCCCGGTGTGGGCGGTGTGGGTAGTACTGTTCCGCCCGCGATGCGCATCGTGGCCAGCAACTCGGCGATCCGCTGTGCCAGCGTCTGGGCCGGATCTTCCGCCGCTTGGATCAGTGCCGAAGAAATGCTAGGCACCGCCACCCCAAACACCAAGGTGATGTCGAGATGGATGCGACCTTCTTCCACGATGGCCGCTGTGTTGCCGCGCTTGTCCACCGGGTTGCGTGTGAGGCGGAAGGTTTTTACATAGCCATCCACCACCTGCTCGTCATGCGCATGGCAGATCACCCCGACCTTGAGCAGTTGCAGTGCAATGCCGGCTTGCACCAGCTTGCGTTCCAATGCCCACATCAGTCCGATGAAGGCGGTGATGGACGGAAAACCATGCGTGAGCGGGCTGGAGATGGCATTGGCGTTTTGCACGCGCAGGCGCGGGAGCACCAGCAGGGCCTGGGACTGGGTTGCGCGGGGCGGGCTCATGCGGCACCTCCGGTGACGAGCCACGACTCATCCGCTAACAGCACCTGTTGCCATTTGAGGGCCTCTGCGTCTCCCACCGGCAACTTGCCCTGTAGTTGCGCATTGAGCCAATTGGCGAATCGCTTGCCTACTTGCAGGGGCCACTCTTTGCGATACCAGTAATGCGCAAATTCGGACTCTTCCGGCAGGTTCACCCTCTCTGGATCGAGCCACAGCTTCTCTGGCAACACCAAGCCGTCATAGCGTTCATCAAGCGTCCAACCTGCGGGTTGAGACTGCAACTCGCCCGCATAAATTGCCAGCTCGTCCACCAACGCGTCAAGATAGTCATCTACCTGCTGGCGGGTAGAGCGATTGGGAGCCGGGTCGGTCAGCAAGAACGCCAGGAAGGCCTTGACCGTGCCACATACCGCAGGCCGTGTGCCAAACGCGCGCTCAAACACCGAGTTTGCATGCAGAGGCAAGTAACGCTGACTGGCCTTCCACGCGGGCGGGGGCAGAGAGGCCAGCAGGTAGTTTTCTCCCCTGCGCTCGCTGTTGAGGTGTGATACGTTTTGGGGCTTGGTCCCGCCCATTTTTTGTATTGCCCAACCTCGGTACTCCTGACAGACACCGTCATGGGTCTTGCCTTCGCCCTTTGCTTTGCGTGCGGCTGCGTTCTCCTTCCCGTATCGAGTCGGGTGTATCTGAAGATAAGCCTGATGAGTCAGCGAAGCAGGATACAGAGGAGCAAGCAAGTGATAGTCGTTGGAATTCACCGGGTTGCTTCCAGTTAACCAATACACCTGCTTGCTGAGCCCGTGTACGGCTGGTTTGATGCACTTGTCTTCCAGCAAGGACAGGAGTTCTTCGGCGAACTTTGCGCGATTGGTAGCTTCGACTGGCAGTGCATTGACTGCGTCTGGACCGCCTGACTGGAGCAACGCAGCCAATGTGACTCCATCTACCCTGCACTCCAGCAACAGATAAAGCTCATAGGCTGCAGCGTTGTAAGCGCCATCCCCGGTGGTATCCGCGATGCTCCTTTGAGAATGCAAGGCGTGTGATCCAACCTCATTCAACGATGGAAGCTCGTCGAAGCGGACGTTCAAATTGGTGTGGTTTTTGATCTTCAGATCGGGGTGAATACCTTTGGCGATGTGGGTGGCGACTGCCATCCCATTTGCTTTGGCGCCTCTCTCCAGAATACGATCAAGTTGGTATTTCTCGCGCGCATCCGCAATGCCTTTTCGGGCCTGTGCATCGTCCTTTCCTTGCCATTTGTCCAGTGCCTTGGCCAATCGATCAGCGACATGCGTCTGCATGACCTGTCGTATTCGCTGGCTGCGCTCTGTGGATTGCTCGTTATTCTCCAATTCACTCCTCCTTGTCAAAACCCAACACTTCATGAAATCGCCAGCCCTGCGCCGACTCCACCAAGCTGGCGGTGGCGGTCTTTTCGGCGCTGCGGCGCAGCGGCTGGTCTTGTCGCTCCGCCCACTGCTGCAGCGCAGCCAACAAGTCCAACTGAATCCAAGGTGCGATGCGCTCGCCGTGCACCGCGGCATCGGACACCGGATTGACCAGGCTCTGGATCGGTACAAACAGCTTTTCACGCGGGCCGGCACCGTCGTCCACTCGGTGTAGGGTCAGCGCCTCTACGTCATCGTCGGGCAGCCATGCCACGTCCACGCGCCGTAGCGGGTCATGGCGAAAGCGCTGAAACTGAGGCAGCAGGCCAGTGAGCCAGACGCTGCCAAGGGCTCGCCAATGCAAGGTGGCATCGCGCGCCACCGGGGTGTAGAAGCGGCTGCTGGCATCGCGCGGCAGCATGGTGTCGCGCATGCGGGCATGCTCCAGGTCGACCCACAGGGCTTTGGGCTGCAGCTTGTCGCGCGGTGCGATGCGAGAACGGGCATCAATGGCGCCGCCTTGTGCCGCCAACTCGGGCAACAGTTTGGCCAAGCTGTGCCATTGGAGATGAAAGTGCGTGGCTGAATCGCGCAGGTCGTTGGATTGCAAGTCTTTGGCAGTCGTGACCTGCTTCATTTCAAAGCCGGGCTTGCAGAACACGGCATCGTCCGTGTTCTTTTGTTCCAAGCCGCGCAGATTGCTGTCCAGCACCGCCATATTGGTGCGCTCCACCGCATCGGGTCGATGCCGCCGCACACGGCCTGACAGCTGGATCAGTGACCGCATGGAGGACGGCTCCACCACGGCCCAGTCGTAGTCGTGGTCCCGGCCCACCTCGGTAACAGGACTGCCGAGCACGATGAACAGGTGGTGCGGCTCTGGGTGTTGCGTGAGCAGCGCACGCACGACAGGTCGGGCCAGCGCGGGATCTTCGCTGCCAAGCGCAGCATTCCTGCCGGTACGCCGATTGAGCACGGTGTCGAGCTGGTGCTCAATGCCAGAGCGCGTGAGCAGCGGAAACTGCGAGTGGTATACGCACAAATGGATGCGCACGTTCGGCGCAGGAGCGCCGAGGCGGTACATAGCCAGGGCCACATCAAACAAAGGGTCAATGTTGGCCATGCGGATCAGGCCAAAGCTGACGCGTTTTCCGGTGGTGGCGTCGATGCTATGGTTTTGCGCATCCTGGTGCAGCTCCCACGCGCGCTGCAGCACGAAATGGGCAAAATTTTCACGGCGGGCGGCTTTGTCCAGCCTCTGCCATTGGGCCGGCAGCGATGCCAGTTCGGCGCGGCGGCGCACCTCCGCCTTGGCCAGCGTGGCGCAGCGGCGTTGGACGAAATCGGCATGTGCGGAGTGAAAGTCGGCGGCGTTGGCGCAGTCGGCTGGGATTTGCGCAAACTCGTCCACCCACAGGCAGCACAGCTTGAGTGGCTCGTTCGGGCGCTCGCCCCGGTGGCGCTGATAGTGTGCACGCCCGTCGCGGTAGGCCAGATAGAGGCCTTCGACCAAGGCCGGTGGCAAGGTGGCTGAAGACAACAGCACGCGCGAGCCTAGTAGCCCGGCCCAGTGCACCAGTCGCGTGAGTGCGGGCAGGTCGGCCATGTCGAAATCATCCGGCTCGTCCAGCACCAAATCGCCGGTCATCAGCCGCAGCATGGGAGCGATCTGGCGGCCGCCGCGCAGGCTCTCCGTCGCGGGCGTGAGGTGGTCAATGGTGCAGACCAGCAGCGGTGCGGCCAGCAGCGAACGGGTGGGCACGTCGCTGGTCAGGCGCATGAGCAAGGGGTGCTGGTCGTTACCCTCGAATAGCACCTGCCCGCCTTCATCGAGCAAGGCCTGGGTGGAGGCCGAGCCCGTGGCTTCGGCCTGCGCTTCGTAGTAGGCGAACAGTTCGCGGCTGGCGGCACCGCCGACTCTGATGGCCAGTTGCTCGTCGCTCAACCCCAGGTCGTGCTGGAAGCTGCGCCCGGTTTGCAGAGTCAGCGTGCGCAAGCCCATGGCGAAGGCACAGCGCAGGCCCAGCTTGGGATCGGCCAAGGCATTCATGATGCGGGCGTTGCCCAGCGTTTTGCCGCAGCCGGTGGAGGCCATATTGACGATGAACGTTCCTTGGCTGGCCGCGCGGTGGCGCACGCTGGTGGCCAAGTCGGCGGCCTTATCCTGCCACTGAAAGCGAGTGTTGCCGGCACGCTTCTTCAGGCCCTTGTGGCCTTGCAGCGCGGGCAGGCTGCGCGCCAGACTGGGCAAGGCGTGGGTGATGAAGCAGGCATGGGCTTGTACGCCCAGCAGGTGCTCGTCCAGCGTCTGATTGCGCACGGTTTCGCCAGCGGCGTTGCGGGTGGTGTTGGCGTACAGCTTGGCGCCGGGTTGCAGGTAGGTTGTGCGCTCGGGCACGGGCTGGTCGCGCCAGGAGCTGTTGGCCTGTGCGGGCTTTTGCAGGCCCAGGCTGGAGTAATGGTGATCGGCCAACATGAGACACAGGCGTGCGACATGGGCTACGAACGGGTCCGCGGGCCACAGCGTGCCGACAGTGCTGAGTGGCAGGGCTTGCAGTTTGCGGGCGAAGCGTGCGGCTTGCTTGCGCCAGGCGGGGTTGCGTACGGGCAGGCCGTGCGGAAAACGCCAATGAGCATGCACGCTGGCGATGGTGGCCGCTTCGCGGGGCTCGTTCCAGTCGGCGTTGATTTGTTGTAGCAGCCCATCGAGTTGATCGCGGTTCAAAAACTTGGGCTGGGTGCCGAAACGGCGCCAATGGAGGCCGCCTTCTTCGCGCGCTTCGTCCGATGCCTCTGCCAAGTTCGGCACGGGTTTGCATGGCAGTCGATGGTGCGTCAACACCAGCCAGGCGATGGCCTGGGCCAGCGGGGGCAACACCACGAAGGGATTGAGGTGCGGATGGTCACCTGTCAGATCCCAACCATCGCGCAACAGACGGCCAGCGGCGTGGTCCAGCCACAGCGCCTCGAAAGCTGCAGCGTCCGTGGCGTCATCGGCGGCGGATGCCAGCCGTTGCAGCCAGCCGGCATCGTCGTCCGTGTCCACGAAGGCCTGGAACAGCCGTACCGACACCCATTCATGGCGGTAATGGTTGCGCTCCCTTGATCCAGGGTTGTTCAGCCGGTCTTGAAACGCATGCGTGGCCTTGCCCAAGTCGTGCAGCAGGGCCGCCAGTGCGGCCAGCGCACCAATGGCCGGCAGCTGGTGCCAAGTGCTTTCATCCTCGGGGCGCAGCACGTTGCTGGCGGTGAAATTGGTCGGTACCGCCCCTGCGTCATTGAACTGCCGTCCATCCCCTACCACCCATAGCAACTCGCTGTGGTCCAGCCCGCGAATCCAGTGACAGGCCACGGCGGTGTTCTTGCGGGCGGTCTTGCGCAGCAGGCGACGCAGCGTGCTCAGGCCGTCTTGGGTGATTGGTGTTTGCCAAGTGCGGTCGCCACGTCGTTCGGCGAACTGGTCAAGAATGCGGCGGGTTTCGGTCAGCGCGCGTTTGCCGCATTGAGAGATCAGCAGCACATTCATGGCGCGGGTGGCTTCCGTGTGGTGCTGGCCTGGGCTTGGCGGCCGAGTTGCTGGGCCACGGCCTGCAAGGTGTCGATCATGAAGTCGAGCGCTTCGCCGCGGGTCAGGCTTTCGATGCAGGCGCGGCGGAAGTCCTGCTCGAAATCGCCACGCTGAGCAGAGATGAAGGCCTGCGGCAGGATGTGGGCGTCTTTCACCAAATCCGCCACGTCGAACACCAGGCCGCCTCGCCGGGTCTTGCCATGTAACACGGACAAGCCGTGCGGCAAGCCCAACACCCAAGTGGCGGTGGCGCCCAGGCCATAGGCCAAGTAGTTGCCATGGTCGAGGAAGGCGTTGGCCGGGTCGCCGCCGCTGCCGCGCTTGGCGCGTGTGAAGTCGCCGTACTTCGTGGCCCGGGCGGCGAGCATGTACAGGTGCTTGGTCAGGCGCGCTTCTTCGGTGAGCAGGTAGGAGTTGTCGGGCGCCGCCTCGATCTGTCGCAGCGAGGCGGCGAGCGCCGGCTCCAGCATCGCGGCGTCAACGGCAAAGCCAGCATCTTTCAACAACTTGCTGTGCAGCCACTGCGCGCGAATGCGCTCCAGGCGCGCGCGCTGAAAGGCTTTGGCCGCGGCCAGGCGCAAGGCGTCGTCGAACCAGAAGCGGACCCAATGCTGCAGATATTCGGTCGGGCGGTACTCGCTTTGTGGCGCAAACCAAGCGACTTCGATATCTACCTCGTTGGCGCTGAACAGCGGCGTGCCGCCACCGCCGCAAAATCCCACCATCACGCCTGCCTTGGCCAGTTCGCGCATCGCGGCCTGAGTCACTGAGGTGCCGGTACCCAGCAACACCGTGGTGGTGTTGGCGATGGGAATGTTCCAGTACAGCGAGCGTTTGCCCTCATCGGTGACGTACTCGACACGCCCGCCATTGACCAGTACCCGGCAATGCTCCAGGTAGTACATGTTGGCCCGCTTGGAATGCAGGATGGTTTTCAGGTCGGTCGGAGGAAAATCCGGGGCGCTGGAAGAAGCCATGTTGGGTGGAACGTTGGTCCGGATCCCACCGAGGGGCAGGAAACAAGATATGAAAGGAGAATATTTTCGTTACAAAAACCTCTTTTCTTGTTGAGCTGGCTCAGGAAGGGAATTTTTTTGGCTCTCCAAGCAAGACGGACAACGTCGTGTGAGCAGCCCTGCCGCTGCTGCGCCTGTGGCTGTCGTTGTTCCGTGGGTGCAAGTGCCGCGATTTCAAAACCACATGGCACGCTCTAAACTCGTTCAGGAACCCAGCCCATGACCATCCAGACCGACGACTTCGCCCCCCCTTCGCCGCGCATGGTGTCGGCCGCCCCGGCCTCGCCCAACGAGGAAGCCATCGAGCGGGCGCTGCGGCCCAAGCTGCTCGACGAGTACGTGGGCCAGGCCAAGGCGCGCGAGCAGCTGGAGATCTTCATCGGCGCGGCGCGAAAGCGCGGCGAGGCGCTCGACCACGTGCTGCTGTTCGGCCCGCCGGGGCTGGGCAAGACGACGCTGTCGCACATCATCGCGCACGAGCTGGGCGTGAACCTGCGCCAGACCTCCGGGCCCGTGCTGGAAAAGCCCAAGGATCTGGCGGCGCTCCTGACCAACCTGGAGCGCAACGACGTCCTCTTCATCGACGAGATCCACCGGCTCTCGCCCGTGGTCGAGGAAATCCTGTACCCCGCGCTGGAGGACTACCAGATCGACATCATGATCGGCGAGGGGCCGGCGGCGCGCTCGATCAAGCTCGATTTGCAGCCCTTCACGCTGGTGGGCGCCACCACGCGCGCGGGCATGCTGACCAACCCGCTGCGCGACCGCTTCGGCATCGTGGCGCGGCTGGAGTTCTACACGCCCGCGGAGCTGGCGCTGATCGTCACGCGCAGCGCCGGGCTGCTCAACGTGGCGATGGACGAGGCGGGCGGCCTGGAGATCGCGCGGCGCTCGCGCGGCACGCCGCGCATCGCCAACCGCCTGCTGCGCCGGGTGCGCGACTACGCCGAGGTCAAGGGCAACGGGCGCATCACCGAGGCCGTCGCGCACAAGGCGCTGGCGATGCTCGACGTCGACCCGCTGGGCTTCGACCTGATGGACCGCAAGGTGCTCGAGGCGGTGGTGCACCGCTTCGACGGCGGGCCGGTCGGCTTGGACAACATCGCCGCGAGCATCGGCGAGGAGCCGGGCACCATCGAGGACGTGATCGAGCCCTACCTGATCCAGCAGGGCTATTTGCAGCGCACGCCGCGCGGGCGCATCGCCACGCTGGCGGCGTACCGGCACTTGGGCGTGGCGCCGCCGGGCCCGCGCGCGGGCGAGGCGGATTTGTTCACGCGCTGAAGCGGCGCGGCGACGGCAGGCGGTTCGGGCCAGGCGGCGTGGCAGTGGCGGCGGTCTCGCCGGTGAGGGGTGCGCGCCGCGTCGCAGCGTCAGCGGCGATGACGACGCCATCGGCGGCCGGCGCCCGGGCGTGCCGCGCGATCAGCCCCTGCGCCGCGTAGTAGCTCGCCAGCACCCACAGCGGCGCCAGCGGCAGCGGCGCCACGAAGCGGTTCACGGCCAGCAGCGCGTCGCTCAGCATGAAGCAGCACGCGCCCGCCGCAACCCAGCGCGCCGGAGCATTTCGCAGCACCGCCGCGCGGCCGATCGCCTGCGCTGCCATGCAGGCGATCGCCGCGATGTAGACGCCCACCGGCGCGCGCAGCCCGGCCGGCAGCCCGCCCAGCCACAGGAAGGCGTACACCGCCGCGCCGACCGTCAGCGTCGCCGCCAGCGCGCCGCGCCGCGGGAACAGGCCGACGCCCAGGCGCAACAGGCCCAGGTACGCCAGGTGCGCCAGCAGGAAGCACAGCAGCCCCGGCACGAAGAAGCGCGGCGAGAGCATCAGCAGCACGTCGCCGGCCAGCGAGGCGGCGAGCGCGGCCAGCAAAAAGGCGTCGAATCGGCCGCCGGCGCCCGTTCTGATTGCTCTTGCAGCTACAAAAACGATAGCGAAAGCCAGCGCCAGCGGCTTGCTGGCGAGGTGCAGCCCGCCCAGGCCCAGCGCCGCGCTCGCGGTGGCCAGCGCGGCGGCATCGACGAACAGCGCCTCCGGCACGCCCAGGCGGCCCTGCAGCACGGCGCCGGTGGCCCACAGCCCGGCCGTGAGCGCCGCGAGCCAGACCGCGGCGCGCGGCAGCGGCAGGGCGTGCGCGTGCCACAGGAAGATGGCGACGCCGGCCAGCAGCAGCGCGAACTGCGCGGCGGCGAAGATGCGCGCCGCGCGCCCGACGGGCGGGTCGTAGCGCCGCACCCGCGCCAGCGCGAACGCCGGCTTCGGAAAGCGCGCCGCCACGTCGGGCGGCCGCCAGCCCGGCGGCTTGAGCCACACGCGCAGCTTGTCGCTCCAGCGGCGCGCGTGCCATGAATCTTTCGCCAGCGCGCAGTAGACCTCGGCGTTGGCCCACAGCGGGTCCCAGCTCTCGAGCGGGCTGCGCGTGCCGTACACGCAGCGCTCGTCTTCCGGCTGGAAGGTGCCGAAGAGGCGGTCCCACACCATGAGGATGCCGCCGTAGTTGCGGTCCAGGTAGCGGTCGTTCACGGCGTGGTGCACGCGGTGGTTGGACGGCGAGCAGAACCACCGGTCGAACCCGCTGAGCCGCCCGACCTGCTCGGTGTGGACCCAGAACTGGTAGAGCAGGTCGACGAGCGCCACCACGGCGAACACGCCCGGCGGCACGCCCGCCACTGCCATCGGCAGGTAGAAGATCCAGCCGAAGAGCGCGCCGCTGGAGGTCTGGCGCAGCGCGGTCGTCAGGTTGTAGTGCTGGCTCTGGTGGTGCACCACGTGCGCCGCCCACAGCACCGCGCACTCGTGGCCCATGCGGTGCTGCCAGTAGTAGCAGAAGTCGTAGAACACCAGCGCCAGCAGCCCGCCGTGCCAGGTGCTCCAGAAGGCGGTGTCGGGGGCCAGCGCGAACGCCGCGTACACCGCCGTGTAGATGCCGATGCGCAGCAGCCTCGTGAGCACCGCGCTCGCCTGGCTCAGCATGCCCAGGCCGATGCTGTTGAGGGTGTCGGCAAAGCCATGGGCGGCAGTGCCACCGCCCTGCCGCGCGCGCCACCGGGCCACGGCGAATTCGAGGGCGATCAGCAGAAAGAAAACAGGCGTCGCGAGGACGATGACCTGGCCGGCGTGCATGCAGCGGATTGTGGCGCCGCCGGGGAATTTTGCAGGCCGGCGCGGGCGCCGTGAAAACCCGCACGACGCCGCCGGCGCCAGCCCTCGTCCGTCCGGGGAGCCGCCGCAGCTGTGACAAAGCTCACGCTCGGTGCCGGTTTCCGGCGACGGTCCCTGCCGGGCCGGCGAGAGCGTGACAAAGTGCCTTCGGGGCGACGCGGCGCCATCCAACAATGGACGCATGACTTACCTGCTTTCCACGACAGAGAAAAAGCCGCGCTGGTACGCCGTCACCGACTATGACATCGGCACCCGCTGGAACTACGAGTTGCTGGAAGTTCTCGACCTGAACCGGGTCGACGCCTGGACCGACAAGGAAACCGCCAGGCTCGCCGCGCAGGCGATGGGGCTGTCGAACTGGTGCTATGTCCGGCTGGCGCCGGAGCGTGAAGAAGAGGCCCGCGCGGGCTGGGCCCAGTAGGAGCGGGGTGGAACGGGCCGCGCTGCCGCATCGGAGAATTTCGCCCCGACCCTGCGGGCCGGTCGGCACCGTGGCCTCACGCGGGTTGATTCGGATCAGCCGCCCGCCCCGCTGGCAGATGGGGCAAGAAAAAAGCCTGCTACCGTTTCGATAGCAGGCTTTTCAGTACCCATGCGGGCTTGACTGGTGGCTCTTCACGGACTCGAACCGCGGACCTGTGGATTATGATTCCATCGCTCTAACCGACTGAGCTAAAGAGCCGAGTCCCAAATTATAGCCAGACTCGCGCCGGCGTTGGCAACGGTGGCCGGCGTCCGCATTCCGAAAGCCGCGCCGGCGCCACCGAGGCCAGGGCCCTGGCCCGTCCGACCTCAGGCGTTCCTGAACTCGGCTTGGCGCTTGTTCACGAAGGCGTCCATGCCTTCCTTCTGGTCGGCGGTGGCAAACAGGGCGTGGAACAGCCGGCGCTCGAACATCACGCCGTCCGACAGGCCGCTCTCGAAGGCGCGGTTGACCGATTCCTTGGCGGCCATCACGGCGATCTGCGAGAAGCCGCAGATGACCAGCGCGGCGCCCAGCGCCTCGTCGGCGAGTTTGTCGAAGGGCACCACGCGGCTGACCAGGCCGGCGCGCTCGGCCTCGGCGGCGTCCATCATGCGGGCGGTGAGCGCCATGTCCATCGCCTTGCTCTTGCCCACGGCGCGCGGCAGGCGCTGCGTGCCGCCGGCGCCGGGGATGACGCCGATCTTGATCTCGGGCTGGCCGAATTTGGCGGTGTCGGCGGCGATGATGAAGTCGCACATCATGGCCAGCTCGCAGCCGCCGCCGAGCGCGAAGCCGGCCACCGCGGCGATGACGGGCTTCCTGATCTGGCGGATGGTTTCCCAGTTGCGCGTGATGTACTCGCCCTTGTAGACGTCCTGGAAGGTGTACCTGGCCATCGCCGCGATGTCGGCGCCGGCGGCGAAGGCGCGCTCGCTGCCGGTGAGGATCATGCAGCCGATGGCGGGGTCGGCGTCGAAGGCCTTGAGCGCGGTGCCGAGCTCGGTCATGAGCGCGTCGTTCAGCGCGTTGAGGGCCTTCGGGCGGTTCAGCGTGATGACGCCGACCTTGCCGCCTTCGGTGCGGACTTCGATGTTCTCGTAGCTCATGGGGTCTCCGTTGAAACTGGAAAAAGCCACCGGCCCAGCAGCGCCGCGTCCTTGACCAGCAGCCGCCAGGTGGTGGCGCCTTCGGGCAGGACGAGCGGCAGGCGCAGCAGGCGGCGGTCGCGCGCGACGATCGCCGTCATCTTTCTTTGCGGCCCGAGGTAGAGCGCCAGGTCGTCGAGCCTGGCGAGGCGCCACGCCTGCGCCGGCTGGCCCTTTTCGGCGGGCAGTTCGATGCCGATCCACTCGTCGTTGGCGTTCATGCCGGCCTGCTCGGCCGCGCCGCCGCGCAGCACCACCTTGACCTGCACGCCGCCGTTGGCTTCCGCCACGCGCAGGCCGAGCTCCTGCGCGCGCTGCGCCGGGTCGTCCAGCACGGCGACGCCGTGGGCGCGCAGCAGCTCGGCCAGTGGCAGCTCGTCGGTCGAGTGCACCCAGGCGGCAAGCTCCCGGGCATAGGAGCGCCCGCCGACCGTGGCGAGCGCGTCGGCGACCTCGGCCTCGTCGATCGGGCCGCCTTCGCCGCTGCGCGTCCACAGCAGGCGCATCACGTCGTCGAGCGAGCCGCGGCCTTCCTGGCGCAGCGTGAGGTCGAGGCACAGCGCCACCAGCGCGCCCTTGGTGTAGTAGCTGATGGTGCTGTTGGGCGTCTGCTCGTCGGGCCGGTAGTACTTGACCCAGGCGTCGAAGCTGGCCTCGGCGACCGTCTGCACCTGGCGCCCCGGCGCCTGCAGCACGCCGTTGATCGTCTTGTTGACGAGGCGCAGGTAGGCCGCGTCGTCGATCAGCCCGGCGCGGCGCAGCAGCAGGTCGTCGTAGTAGCTGGTGAAGCCCTCGAACAGCCACAAGAGCCGCGTGTAGTTCTCGCGGTCGTAGTCGTAGCGCGCGAACTCGGCCGGCCGCAATCGCTTGACGTTCCAGGTGTGGAAGTACTCGTGGCTGACGAGGCCCAGCAGCGTGGTGTAGCCCTCGGGCTGCTTTTTCTCGCCTTGCCGCGGCAGGTCGCGCCGGTTGCAGATCAGCGCGGTCGAGTGGCGGTGCTCCAGGCCGCCGTAGCCGTCGTCCACGGCGTTGAGCATGAAGACGTAGCGGTCGTGCGGCGCGCGCGTCGCGCCGGGCCGGCCGGCCTCGACGCCGTGCCAGAAGCGGATCTGGGTTTCGCAGATCGCCTTCGCGTCGGCGATCAGCCGCTCGCCGTCGAAGGACGCCGCGGCGCCGGCCACCACGAAGCGGTGCGGCACGCCGCAGGCCTCGAATCCGGCGCTCCAGAAGGCGCCCATCTCGACCGGGCTGTCGGCCAGCTCGTCGTAGTCGACGGCGCGGTAGCTGCCGAAGCCCTGCGCGTCGAGCTGGATGCCCAAGAGGGCGGTGACGCACGACCAGCGTGCGTCTCCTGCTATCGATTCGGGAGCAACGACTTCCAGCGCGTGCGGCTGGTCGGCCTGCCCATCGACCCGCAGGCAGACACTGGTGCCGTTGAAGAAGCCGCGCGCCGCATCGAGCCAGGCGGTGCGCACCGAGTGGTCGTAGGCGCACACCTCGTAGCGGAGCTGGAGCCGCTGGCCGGCCACGCAGTCGATCTGCCAGCTGTGCTTGTCGAGCTGCGTGAGGGCGACCTTGCGCCGTCCCTGCGTGGCGCGCAGGCCCTGCAGGTTCCTGGCGAACTCGCGCACCAAGTAGCTGCCCGGAATCCACACCGGCAGCGACACGCGCTGCCGCGCGGCGGGCGCCTCGATGGTGAGCGTGACCGCGAACAGGTGCGCGTGCGGGTCGGCGCATTCGACGCGGCAGTGAACCGCCGCCGCGGCGGGACGGCGGCCCCGTGTCGCGGTCCGCGCCATCACTTGACCGCGGCGAACTGCTTTTCGACCTGCGCGGCGGGAATCGCGCCCGGAACGCGCGTGCCGTCGGCGAAGAACAGCGTCGGCGTGCCGGTGATGTTGTGCTTCTCGCCGAAGGCGCGGTTGCGCTCGACGGCGGCGGTGTCGCAGCTCTTGGCCTCGGGCACGGTGCCGCGCGCCATCCAGTCGCTCCAGGCCCGGGCGCGGTCCTTGGCGCACCAGATGTTGTGGGACTTGACGACCGAGTCGGGGCCGAGCACCGGGTAGAGGAACAGGTGGATGGTCACGTTGTCCACGGACGCGAGTTCGCGCTCGAACTGCTTGCAGTAGCCGCAGTTGGGGTCCTCGAACACCACCAGCCGGCGACGGCCGTTGCCGCGCACGGTCTTGATGGCGTCCTGCAGCGGCAGCTTGTCGAAATCGATGGCGCTGAGCTTCTCGATGCGCTCCTCGGTCAGGTTCTTGCGCGCCTTCACGTCGATCAGGTGGCCCTGCAGCAGGTAGCTGCCGTCGGCGTCGGTGTAGAACAGCTGCGAGCCGTTGACGCGCACCTCGTACAAGCCCGCCACCGGCGTCTTGCCGACCTCGTCGATCTTGCCCGCGAGCTGCGGGAGGGCGGCCGTCAGGTTCTTGCGGATCTCGGCCTCGCCGGCGTGCGCCGCGGCAAGGGGAAGGGCCAGGGCGGCGGCAGCGAGCAGGGTGCGAAGGAGGGTCATGGGGGTCCGAGGAAAAAGCGGCGGGGAAGTTCAGCGCGCACGGAGCGCGCCGGCGTCGTCAAGGCGGGCAGGCCGTCACCGCAGCCCCATGGCCTGCCGGGCCAGCCAGCCCTTGATCAGGCGCGTGCGGTCGAAGCCGCGCATGCCCCAGTTGCGCAGCGCCGGCAGCGGACCGGTGCCGTGCGAGAAGAGCTGCTGCAGCCCGTCGGTCGCCAGGCTCATGGCGAGCACGTCGGCGCGGCGCTCGCGCTCGTAGCGGCGCAGCGCGCGGGCGTCGCCCACGCCGCGCCAGTATTCGCGGCCTTTCAGCACGGCGGCCAGCGCGGCGGCGTCGGCCAGCCCCAGGTTGAGCCCCTGTCCGGCCAGCGGATGCACGGTGTGCGCGGCGTCGCCGGCCAGCGCCCAGGCCGCGCCGTCGGCGAAGCGCCCGCTCCAGCGCCCGGCGATGGCGCGCTGCAGCGGCCAGGCGGCGCGCTCGCTCGTGAGCGTGAGTGCGCCCAGCGCACCCTGCGTGGCCTCGCGCAGCGCGGCCTCGAAGCCGGCGGCGTCCTGCGCCATCAGATCGGGGGCGCGGAACTGATCGACCGACCACACCAGCGCGAGCGCACGGGCGCCCGGGGCCGGTGCGGACGCGGCGGCGGCACCCGGGTCGTCCACGGCGGGGGCCGCAGCGGGTCCGGCGCCGGCGCGCTCCTCCGAAGACCCCTCGAAGCCGCCCAGCGGCAGCAGCGCCAGCACCTCGCCCCGGGCGTTGAACCACTGGCGCGCCACGCCGCCGTGCGGCCGCTCGGCCACCAGCCGCGCGGCGATGGCGTGCTGCGGGTAGGGGGTGACGTCGTACTCGACGCCCAGCGCCTCGCGCGTCGCGCTGGCCCGGCCCTCGCACACCACCGTGAGCGCGGCCGCCACCGGCGCCGCCACCTCCTCGATCAGTGGCTGGAAGCGCGTCGCGTCGGCCAGGCGCCGCTGCAGCGCGGGCACGTCGACGATCCACGCCAGCGCCTCGACCTTCTGGTGCGCCGCGCTGAAGTGCACGCTCCCGCCGCCGTCGCCGTGCACGCTCATCTCGCGCACGGCGGTGGCGTGGGCGGCGTCGGGCCAGGCGCGCAGCGATTCGAGCAGGGCCCTGGAGGCGGCGTTGAGCGCGTAGGCGCGCACGTCGTCGGGGCGCGCGGCGGCCTCCGGCTCGGGCGGCGGCGCGACCAGCGCCACGCGCAGCCGCTCGCGCGCCAGCAGCAGCGCCAGCGTGCGCCCGACGATGCCGGCGCCGCGAATACAAACGTCTGGGGGAAGAGCCATCGGGGGCATTGTAGGAGTTGCCCCGCCGGGCCTGCGCCGCGCCGGCGGTCGGTCGCACCCGGCACGGCCGGCCGCCCTTTGCTATGGATTCGATAGCTGCCAGCGCATGCGGGATGCGCGCCGGAGCCTGTTTCGGCTTGAAAACGGTGGAAATCGGATGCGGGACAATCGGCGGCCCGACTCTGCCGCCCCGAACCCGAGGATCCGACGTGAACGCTGCCGCCGCCTTCGACCTGCAAGCCACCGTCGCGCGGCTGTTCGTCTATCCGGTCAAGTCGTGCGCCGGCATCGAGCTGCCGTCGGCCCGGCTGACCGACACCGGCTTCGCGCTCGACCGCGCCTGGATGGTGGTCGATGCCGCGGGCGACTACGTCACCCAGCGCCAGCTGCCGCGCATGGCGCTGGTCCGCCCGCAGCTGGCGCCGGGCGAGGTCGTGCTGCGCGCGCCCGGCATGCCGGCGCTGCGCCTCGCGCTGGACGGCGCCGGGCCGCCGGCGCGCGTCACGCTGTGGGGCGAAGCGCTGTCGGTGCTCGACATGGGCGACGCCGCGGCGCGGTGGTTCAGCGGCTTCCTGTCGCAGCCGGGCCGGCCGCAGACCTTGCGGCTGGTGCGCTTCGACCCCGGCCAGCAGCGCCTCGCCAGCCGCAAATGGACCGGCGACGTGGCCGCGCCCAACCAGTTTTCCGACGGCTTTCCGGTGCTGGTCGTGGGCGACGGCTCGCTGGCCGAGTTGAACCATCGGCTCGCGGCGGCCGGCCACGCCCCGGTCGGCATCGAGCGCTTTCGCCCCAACCTGGTGCTGGCCGGCATCGAGGCGCACGACGAGGACCGCGTCGACGTGCTGCACGTCGCCACCGCGCAGGGCGAGGTGCGGCTGCGCCCGGTCAAGCCCTGCGCGCGCTGCCCGATCCCCGACATCGACCCGGCCACCGCCGCGCGCCACCCCGGGGTCGTCATCGACACGCTGGGCAGCTACCGGCGCGACGCGCGCGTGGACGGCGGCATCACCTTCGGCATGAACGCCATCGTGCTGGAGGGCGTCGGCCAGACGCTCGCGGTCGGCCAGCCGGTCGGCGCGGACTTCAGCTTCGCGTAGCCGCCGCGGCGCGCTTGCCAGGCCCGCGCTGCGCCAGAAGGTCCTGGGAACATCGCACGCCGCCGCACCCGCACCCGCACCCGCACCCGCACCCGCACCCGCACCCACGCGCCGCGCCGAAAAAGCCGCTCGCCTAAAATGCCCGGTTGATTCCAGAGGACTCCCATGAGCTTGAAGTGCGGCATCATCGGCCTGCCCAACGTCGGTAAATCCACCCTTTTCAACGCGTTGACGAAAGCCGGCATCGCGGCGGAGAACTATCCGTTCTGCACCATCGAGCCCAACGTCGGCGTGGTCGAGGTGCCCGATGCGCGCCTGGCGCAGCTCGCCGCCATCGTCAAGCCCGAGCGCATCGTGCCGGCCATCGTCGAGTTCGTCGACATCGCGGGCCTGGTGGCGGGCGCGAGCCAGGGGGAAGGCCTGGGCAACCAGTTCCTGGCACACATCCGCGAGACCGACGCCACCGTCAACGTGGTGCGCTGCTTCGAGGACGAGAACGTGATCCACGTCGCCGGCAAGGTCGATCCGATCTCCGACATCGAGGTGATCCAGACCGAGCTGTGCCTGGCCGACCTCTCCACCGTCGAGAAGGCGCTGCACCGCCACACCAAGACCGCGCGCTCGGGCGACAAGGAGGCCGCCAAGCTGGTTGCGCTGCTGGAAAAAATCCAGGCCGCGCTCAACGAGAACACGCCGGTGCGCGCGCTCGACTTCTCGAAGGAAGACCGGGCGCTGGTCAGGCAGTTCTCGCTCATCACCGCCAAGCCGGCGATGTTCGTCGCCAACGTGGCGGAGGACGGCTTCGAGAACAACCCTTTTCTCGACCGCCTGCGCGAGTACGCCGACCGGCAAGGCGCGCCGGTGGTCGCCATCTGCGCCAAGATCGAGGCCGAGCTGGCCGAGATGGACGACGAGGACAAAAAAATGTTCCTGGCCGAGATCGGCCAGGACGAGCCCGGCCTCAACCGCCTGATCCGCGCCGCCTTCAAGCTGCTGGGCCTGCAGACGTACTTCACCGCCGGCGTGAAGGAGGTGCGCGCCTGGACCATCCACATCGGCGACACCGGCCCGCAGGCCGCCGGCGTGATCCACGGCGACTTCGAGCGCGGCTACATCCGCGCGCAGACCATCGCCTTCGACGACTTCATCGCCTACAAGGGCGAGCAGGGCGCCAAGGACGCGGGCCGGATGCGCTCGGAGGGGAAAGACTACGTGGTGAAGGACGGGGATGTGATGAACTTTTTGTTCAACGTCTGAAGCCTTTGTCGCGCCGGTGGCGGGTGCATCGGGGACCGCGCAGCCTCTGCGCCTGCAGGTGCTAAAGCAGCCGCCTCAGGGCGCGCTCTGCCGCGCCCGCCCCAGCAACTGCCGCACCATCCCGAGGAACGCAGCCGCCCAAGCCGCCAGCGCCACATGGAAAAACAGCGGCGCCACCCACTCCAGAAACCCGAGCTCCAGCGCCCGCGCCATCTGGTGCGTGCAGGCCGAATACATCCCGAGCGGGAAGACGGCGCCCCAGTAGAGCGGGTTGTATTGCAACGGATGGCGCCGGACCACGTAGCGCCACACGCCCAGCAGCAGCAGCATCGGAATCCACCAGGTGCCGCTGGCCCAGTAGAAGACGGTAAAGCCTTTCAAAAAGGGCAGCAGCGACGCGAGGAACGGCGTCTGCTGCGCGTTCGCGACCAGCAGCGAGCCCGCGAGCGTCGAGATCGCCATCGCGCCCATGTTGATCCAGTAGGGCGGCGTCAGCTCGTCGGGCGTGAGGCGAAAGAAGGTGTAGCGGTAGAAGATCAGCGCCATCGTCCAGATGTAGAGCATGCCGCCCCACAGCCAGAGCGCGAGCGCCGCGAAGTCCAGTTCCAGCCGCCAGCGCGCGCCGACGCCGACGCCCTGTGCCGCGACCAGCGCGCCGAGCACCGCCAGCGACTGCGTCGCCACCACCGCCAGCAGCCAGCTGCCGGAGATGCCGCGGTCCAGCGTCGGCTTGTCGTCCTTCACCGTGAGGGCGAGGAAGACCGCGTAGGTCAGCACGAGCCACAGCAGCGCGGCCAGCGTCGCCAGCGCGAGTCCGGGCCAGCCATCGTGCGTCAGCAGCAGGAACTGGCTGGCCAGCACGGCCGTGCCCGCGACCGCGGTGAAGAAGCCCGGGCCGCGCCCATGGTCGGCCATGTCGCCGAAAAACCGCGCCGGATGGCGCGCCAGCCGCGCGACGTTGAGCAGGCACAAGGCCAGCCACTGCGCGACGTTCAGCCACAGCAGCCCGTGCGCCAGGGCGTCGTGGCCCTGCAGGTGCGCCGCCAGCGAGACGATGCCGGTGGCCATCACCAGCGCGAAGTAGGCGGGCGAGAGGCCGGCCAGGCCGGCGGATGCAGAGGCGGACGGTGGCGCGCTCGGGGAGGGCGGCATGTCGAAGGCGGCGCCGGCGCCTCACGCGGGAAACACGTGCAGCAGCGCCACCGTCATGCTCAGGTAGCGCGCGAACTTGCCGATCGCCATGTACGCCAGGCACGGCCAGAACGGCAGCTTGAGCCAGCCCGCCACGGCGCACAGCGGGTCGCCGACCACCGGCAGCCAGCTCAGCAAACAAGCCTTGGGGCCGAGCCGCTCCAGCCATCCGAGCACGCGCACGTGGTGCTTGGAATGCGCGTACTTGTCGGCCACCTGGTGCGCGCCGTAGCCCATCCACCAGTCCACCGCGCCGCCGAGCGTATTGCCGACCGTGGCGACCGCGATGGCGGGCCAGAACTGGCCGGGGTTGAGCTTGAGCAGCCCGAACAGCGCCGGCTCGGAGCCCAGCGGCAGCAGCGTGGCCGAGACGAACGACACCAGAAACAGGCTCGACAGGCCGTATTCGGGCAGCGCCAGCAGCGCCAAGAGGGAGTCGAGCCAGGCTTGCATGGACGCCGAGTATAGAAAGCTCGCCCCCAGGCTTGCCCACTGCGTGTGGCCGCCCACCCCCTACCGGGGGCGACACCGGCGGCCAGGCCAAGCCCGTTCCGCGGTGTCTCCCGAAGGGGCTTCGCTTCGCTGGCCGCCGGGGTTCGTGCGTCGCCGAAGCGCCGTGCGGTAGAGCAGCAGGCAGCGGCAACCGGTACAATCGTGCCTCATTTTTCAGCAGCCGCCCGTCCGCTCTTTTTCTGCCTGCCATGCACATCGGCCCCATCGCGCTGGACAACCGGCTGTTCGTCGCACCCATGGCGGGCGTCACGGACCGGCCGTTCCGCAGGCTGTGCCGCGCGCTCGGCGCGGGGTATGCGGTAAGCGAGATGGTGACCTCGCGCCGCGAGCTGTGGACGACGCTCAAGACCTCGCGCCGCGCCGACCACGCGGGCGAGCCCGGGCCGATCGCGGTGCAGATCGCCGGCACCGACGCGGCCATGATGGCCGAGGCGGCGCGCTACAACATCGAGCGCGGGGCGCAGGTCATCGACATCAACATGGGCTGCCCGGCCAAGAAGGTCTGCAACAAGTGGGCCGGCTCGGCGCTGATGCGCGACGAGCCGCTGGCGCTCGCCATCGCGCAGGCGGTGGTGGCCGCCGCCACGCCGCACGGGGTGCCGGTCACGCTCAAGATGCGCACCGGCTGGCGCCACGACCAGCGCAACGCCGTCCGGCTGGCACGCGACTTCGAGGCCGCGGGGGTGGCGATGCTCACGGTGCACGGCCGCACCCGCGAGCAGGGCTACAAGGGTCGTGCCGAGTACGACACCATCGCCGCGGTCAAGGCCGCGGTGCGCGTGCCGGTGGTGGCCAACGGCGACATCACCAGCCCCGAAAAGGCGCGCGACGTGCTGGCCATGACCGGCGCCGACGCGGTGATGGTCGGCCGCGCGGCGCAGGGCCGGCCGTGGATCTTTAGCGAGATCGCGCACTTCCTGGCGACCGGTGCGCACCTGGCGCCGCCGCGGGTGGCCGAGGTGCGGCTGCTGCTGCTCGACCACCTGCAGGAGCATTACGCGCTCTATGGCGATTACCTGGGCGTGCGCACCGCGCGCAAGCACATCGGCTGGTACGTGCGCGCGCTGCCGGGCGGCGAGGCATTCCGCCAGCGCATGAACGCCATCGAGGACTGCGCGCTGCAGCTGGAGGCGGTCGGCGACTACCTCGACGCGCTGGCGTGCCGCCAGGAGCGCCTGCCCGCGCACGACGCCGGCGTTGAAATCGCCCAGGCTGGCGAAGACGACGAAAGAACGCGCGGGTCCGAAGTGGAAGAGGAAGCCGGCCTCCTTTCGCACTGAAAAAGCGATAAAAAGAAAAAAACAAGACCGGTACAGCGGCCGGCCTCGAAGTCAAGGAAAAGAAGAGAACGAAGCATGAGCAAGAAAAGTATCGAGGACTGCGTGCGCGCCAACCTGGAGAGCTACTTCCGCGACCTGTGCGGCACCGAGCCCGACGGCATGTACGACATGCTGGTGCGCGTGGTCGAGCGGCCGCTGCTGGACGTGGTGATGACGCGCGCCGAGGGCAACCAGTCGCGCGCCGCGCAGTGGCTGGGAATGAACCGCAACACGCTGCGCAAGAAACTGGTGGAACACAAGCTGATCAAGTAAACCCCCAGGCTTCGCGCACTGCGTGTCGCTTCCGCCCACCCCCTTGCAGGGGGCAACACCGGCGGCCCGGCGGAGCCGGTTCCGCGGTGTTCCACGAAATAGAAGTCTCTCCACCCCTGTGAATCCCATGCCCTTGACCGCACTGATCTCCGTCTCCGACAAAACCGGCATCGTCGACTTCGCCCGCGAACTGCACGCGCTGGGCGTGCGGCTGCTGTCCACCGGCGGCACTGCCAAACTGCTGGCCGACGCCGGCCTGCCGGTGACCGAGGTGGCCGATCACACCGGTTTTCCAGAAATGCTCGACGGCCGCGTCAAGACGCTGCACCCCAGGATCCACGGCGGCCTGCTGGCGCGGCGCGACGTGCCCGCGCACATGGCGGCGCTGCAAGCGCACGGCATCGACGCCATCGACCTGCTGGTGGTCAACCTCTACCCGTTCGAGGCCACCGTCGCCCGGCCCGGCTGCATGCTGGAGGACGCGATCGAGAACATCGACATCGGCGGCCCGGCCATGGTGCGCAGCGCCGCCAAGAACTGGAAGGACGTCGGCGTGCTGACCGACGCGGCGCAGTACCCGCAGGCGCTGGCCGAGCTGAAGGCCGAGGGCCGGCTGCGCGAGAAGACGAAGTTCGCCTTGGCGGTTGCCGCCTTCGACCGCATCAGCCAGTACGACGGCGCCATCAGCGACTACCTCTCGGCGCGCCAGGACGACGGCACGCACGCGCTCTTTCCGGCGCAGAGCAACGGCCGCTTCGTCAAGCTGCAGGATTTGCGCTACGGCGAAAACCCGCACCAGCAGGCCGCCTTCTACCGCGACCTGCATCCGGCGCCGGGCTCGCTGGTCACGGCGCGGCAGCTGCAGGGCAAGGCGCTGAGCTACAACAACATCGCCGACGCCGACGCGGCATGGGAGTGCGTCAGGAGCTTCGACACGAACACCGAGGGCGGACTCGCTTCCTCTGCCGCCTGCGTCATCGTCAAGCACGCCAACCCGTGCGGCGTCGCCGTCGGCTCCGATGCGCTGGAGGCTTACTCCAAGGCCTTCAAGACCGATCCGACCTCGGCCTTCGGCGGCATCATCGCCTTCAACCGCCCACTCGATGCAGTGGCGGCGCAGGCGGTCGCCAGGCAGTTCGTCGAGGTGCTGATGGCGCCGGGCTACACGCCCGAGGCGTTGGCGATCTTCAAGGGCAAGGCCAACGTGCGCGTCCTCGAAATCGCGCTGCCGCCCGGCGGTGCCACCGACTGGGACAACGGCCGCAATGCCGTGGACGTCAAGCGCGTCGGCTCGGGCCTCCTGATGCAGACCGCCGACAACCGCGCGCTGCGGCCCGACGAGCTGAAGGTCGTCAGCAAGAAGCAGCCGACGCCCGGGCAGTTGCAGGACCTGCTGTTCGCCTGGAAGGTCGCCAAGTACGTCAAGAGCAACGCCATCGTTTTCTGCGCCGACGGCATGACGATGGGCGTGGGCGCCGGCCAGATGAGCCGGCTCGACTCGGCGCGCATCGCCAGCATCAAGGCGCAGCACGCCGGGCTGTCGCTCGCGGGCACGGCGGTGGCGAGCGACGCCTTCTTCCCGTTCCGCGACGGGCTCGACGTGGTGGTCGATGCCGGCGCCGCCTGCGTCATCCAGCCGGGCGGCTCGGTGCGCGACCAGGAGGTCATCGACGCGGCCGACGAGCGCGGCGTGGCGATGGTGCTGACGGGCGTGCGGCACTTCCGGCACTGAAGCTGGTGCGTGAGAGCGGCCGGGCTGACGGCCGAGGCCGCGTCAGGCGCCTGCTCGAATGGCTTGCGACCGCCGCAGACTGGCTGCTGGTGGATTGGCGCTCAGCGCGCCCAGCTCAGGGCGGCGGCGAAGCGGACGAAGGCGGGGGCGTGGCGGGCGCGGCCGTTGTCGCAGTGGGCGGCGAATCGGGCGAGTGCTCGGCGACGTAGGCCTTCGGGTCCTTGTCCACCGGCTTAACGCCGGTCAGGTGCCGAGCTTCGAAGGCGGCGAAACGCACGCCGAGCGCGTGGCGCAGGTCGAGCGGGGCGTTGCGCCTGAAGTCGGCCAGGCCCTGCCGCTCCTCCTCGGCCATGTGGTCGCTGTTGGCGTGGTTGGCCGCGGCGACCGCCTGGCGCCATTCGGGGCTCCCCACGGCAAGCCCGCGGACCTGGGCCACCGCATCGCGGATTTCGTTATGGTCCTTGATCGCGTCCACCGTTTCGGCGGTGCTGTCGGGCTTGGTGTCCGCGCCCCGGCCCCGCTGCAACAGCGCCGGATAGAACAGTCGCTCCTCGGCTTCGGCGTGCGAATCGAGCAGGGCGGCGAGACGGCTCCAGACGGCGCTCAGGCTGTCGGCATCCGTGTCGTCGATCTGCTCCAGGATCGCGAACAGCCGGCGCTGCTCCTGGTGGTCGTCCTCGATCAGTCGCGTGATGTCCATGAACTCTCCTGGGATGGTGTGGCCGTGCGGCGCGTCATTTTTCAGTCAAAAGTGGCTCCGGCGCACGCGAGGTATAGGTCTATAGCTATTGTTTCGATAGCAACCCGAAAATCTCCCGGGCGGCGTCGACGGTCGTGCGGATGTCCTCGTCGCCGTGCGCGGCACTCACGAAGCCGGCCTCGTACAGCGCCGGCGCGATGTACACGCCGCGCTCCAGCAGGCCGTGGAACAGCGTGTTGAACTTCGCGTTGTCGGTCGTCATGACCGTGGCGTAGTTCTGCGGCAGCGCGTCGAACAGGAAGAAGCCGAACATGCCGCCTTCGCTGTCGGCGCTGAAGGGCAGCCCTTCGGCGGCGGCCGCTGCCTTCAACCCCTCGACCAGGGAGCGCGTCTTTTGCGACAGCGCCTCGTAGAAGCCGGGTTTGGCGATTTCCTTCAGCGTGGCCAGTCCGCAGGCGGTCGCCACCGGGTTGCCCGAGAGCGTGCCGGCCTGGTAGATGGGCCCCAGCGGCGCGAGCTGCTCCATGATGGCGCGCGGCCCGCCGAAGGCCGCCAGCGGCATGCCGCCGCCGATCACCTTGCCCAGCACCGTGAGGTCGGGCCTGATGCCCAGCACGCCCTGCGCGCCGTGCAGCCCCACGCGGAACCCCGTCATCACCTCGTCGAAGATCAGGAGCGCGCCGTGCTGCGTGCACAGCTCGCGGCAGCGTTGGGCGAACTCGGGCGTGGCGCGCACGAAGTTCATGTTGCCGGCGATCGCCTCGATCATCAGGCAGGCCAGCTCGGGGCCGTGCCGCGCGAAGGCTTCCTCCAGCTGCGCCAGGTTGTTGTATTCGAGCACCAGCGTGTGCTGCACCGCCTCGGGCGGCACGCCGGCCGAGGTCGGGTGGCCGAAGGTCGCCAGGCCCGAGCCGGCCTTGACCAGCAGCGCGTCGGCGTGGCCGTGGTAGCAGCCCTCGAACTTGATGATGGTCTTGCGCCCCGTGGCGCCGCGCGCGAGGCGCAGCGCGCTCATCGCGGCCTCGGTGCCCGAGCTCACCAGGCGCACCATCTCCATCGACGGCATCAGCGCCAGGATGGCCTCGGCCAGCTCAATCTCGCGCTCGGTCGGCGCGCCGTACGAGAAGCCTTCGAGCACGGCCTTCTGCACCGCCTCGACCACCGCCGGGTGACCGTGGCCCAGGATCATGGGGCCCCAGGAGCCGATGTAGTCGATGTAGCGCCGCCCGTCGGCGTCCCACATGCAGGCGCCCTGGGCGCGCTCGATGAAGCGCGGCGTGCCGCCGACAGCGCGGAAGGCGCGCACGGGCGAGTTGACGCCGCCGGGGATCACGGCGCAGGCGCGCCTGAACAGGGTTTCGTTGCGGGACAGGGTGTCGGTCATGCGGGATCAGTGGCGGGTGTCGTGGGGTGGCAGGGCGAAGTCCTCGGGCGCGGCGGATTCGGCGGAGGCTTGATCGCCGTCCTCCTCATCGTCGTCCGGCTGCGCCCAGAACAGCCGGTCGGGCAGCACCCGACCCATGCCGGGGCGAAAGCCGGCGTCGAGGCAGCGGTCCATGTAGCTGAGCGCCTCGGTGGTGGCGGCGACCAGGTCGGTGCCGCTCGCCAGCAGCGCCGCCAGGGTGGCCGACAGCGTCTCGCCGGCGCCGGCAAAGACCGCGTCGAGGCGCTCGAACTTCTCGCTGCACAGCACGGCCTCCGGCGAGGCCAGCACGTTGTCGATGTGATCGCCAGGCAGCGCGATGCCCGTCACCAGCGTGTAGGGCACGCCCCGCTCGCCGGCCGCGCCCGCGATGTCGCGCGCCGTCGGGCTTCTGTCGCCGCCCCAGTCGGGCAGCAGCCAGCGGCGCAGCGTGCTGTGGTTGCCCACCAGCACCGTGGTCTGCGGCAGCATCAGCTCGCCGAAGGCGTCGAGGTACGCCTCGATCGCCTCGTCTTCCCACCAGGACAGGTTGGGCATGTAGGCGACCACCGGCAGGTCGGGATAATCGGCGGCGATGCCGGCGATGGTGGCCAGGATTTCCGGGCTGCCGACGAAGCCGACCTTCATGATCTGCACCGGCACGTCTTCGAGGATGGCGCGGGCCTGCTCGGCCACGGCTTCTTCGGGAAACGCGAAGTGGTCGAAAATCTGCGCCGTGTCGCGCGCGTAGGCGCCCGTCACGACCGACAGCAGGTGGGCCCCCACGGAGGCCACGGCGAGCGCATCGGCCGCGAGGCCGCCCGCGCCGCTGGGGTCGCCTGCATTGAAGCCGAGCACGCAGGGCAGGCGCTCGTCGTCGTCGTCCCCGTTGTTGGCTTCGTCGGCTTCCGGTGCGACGGAGGCGGATTCGGTGAATAAGAAAGTTTTCATACACCCAAGAGCATCAGCCACGATGGTGGCATATGCGAGACGCATCGGACAGAAGATGTTGTACGTCTCGATACAATCGTTGCAAACTTTGAAGAGGACTCGTAAGCTGTGACCGACACGAAAACCTGGATGTGCCTGATTTGCGGGTGGATCTACGACGAAGCGGCGGGCGTGCCAGAGGATGGCATCGCACCCGGAACACCTTGGGCGCAGGTGCCGATGAACTGGACCTGTCCGGAATGCGGAGCACGCAAGGAAGACTTCGAAATGGTTGAGATCTGAGCGCAGCGCGGGGCTGCGCTCGGCGCGTCGAAAGACGCAAGGGTATCGCAGGCTTTACATGAGGAGCGAGTGCTTATGAGCACGGGTGGGTCCGGTTACAAGGTGCTCGTCATCGACGACAGCAACACGATTCGGCGCAGCGCCGAGATTTTTCTGAAGCAGGGCGGCCACGAGGTGCTTCTGGCCGAAGACGGCTTCGATGCGCTGGCCAAGATCAACGACCACCGTCCTCACGTGATCTTCTGCGACATCCTGATGCCGCGGCTCGACGGCTACCAGACCTGCGCCATCATCAAGCGCAACGCGGAGTTTTCCGCTGTTCCGGTCGTCATGCTCTCGTCCAAGGACGGCGTGTTCGACAAGGCCCGCGGCCGCATGGTCGGCTCGCAGCACTATCTCACCAAACCCTTCACCAAAGACCAGCTGCTGCAAGCCGTTCAGCAGTTTGGCGCCGTTGCCCAGGAAGTTCAGTGATGACCGTTCGATCCGTCCTCGTCGTCGACGATTCCAAGACCGAATTGATGTTTTTGGGCGATCTGCTCAAGGCCCGTGGCTATGTCGTCACGACCGCGCAGAACGCCGAGGATGCGCTGCATCGTCTGGAAGAGGAAGTGCCGGACCTGATCCTGATGGATGTCGTCATGCCGGGCCAGAACGGTTTCCAGCTGACCCGCGCCATCGCCCGCAATCCGCTCTACGCGCAGGTGCCCATCATCCTGTGCACCAGCAAGAACCAGGAAACCGACCGGGTCTGGGGGCTGCGCCAGGGCGCGCGCGACTACATCGTCAAGCCCGTCAATCCGGCCGAGCTGATGGCCAAGATCGGCGCGCTGGCATGACGGCGCGCCGCTCGGCAGGGCATGTTGCGAAGCCGGCTTTGCCGCAGGGCTGAGCATGGCCAATCGCGATGCGCTGCGGGCCTTCCAGGCCCACCTTGCCAGCCGCTTGCAGGCGGCGCGCACGTCGTCCGTGTCCGCCTCCTGGCTGGCGGTCGAGGCGGGTCGTGTCAACTGCCTCTTTCCCCTGGGCCACGCCGGCGAGATCTTCCCGTGGACACCCGCGCAACCGGTGCCCTATACCGAGCCGTGGTTCTTGGGGGTGGCCAACCTGCGCGGCGGCGTGTTCGGGGTGGTCGAGCTGGCCGCCTTCGTCCCGCAGCCGGAGGCTCCCCGGCCCGCCGTGGCGCCAGGCGAGCGCGGCCAGGCGCACTCCCGCCTGGTGGCGCTCAACGAGCTGCTGGAGGTCAACTGCGCGCTGCAGGTCGATCGGCTGCTCGGCCTGCGCGGCATCGAGGCCTTCACCGCTTCGCACGCACCCCCGGCCGACGCGCCCGCCTGGCTGGGCCATTCGTACACCGACGCAGGCGGTGCCCGCTGGCAGGAAGTCAACCTGCAGGCGCTGTCTCGCCATCCTCGATTCTTGAGCATCGGCGCCTGAGCGTGACCGGGCCGCCATCAACCAGAAGGAACCGACCGTGAGTTCGATCGCCGACAAGTTCAAGCCCTTCAAGACATCCCACGATGACGCAGCGATGCGCATCAATCCCGCCGGATTTGCCCACCACGATGGCGGTGCTTCGGCTGCAACCACGCAGGACGCCGACGGCTTCCCGCCCACGCGCGGTTTCGATGGTCCCGACCTCGGCAAATCGACGAATGCCGTCCGGCCGACCTCGACCGTCCGGAAAGCCGGCGCCGGCTTGGCCGCCACGGCATCGGCCTACGCCGCCGGCCTGAGCTCACAGCGCCGGCAGCGTCTGCTGGGCATTTCGCTGGCCATCGCCGTGCTGCTGCTGCTGCTGATCGCCGGCTCGGCGATCCTGCGGGCCGACCGCATCGCGCAGCAGGTGGCCAGCACCGGCCAGGCGCTGATGCAGTCGCAGCGTCTGGCCAAGTCGGTGACCCAGGCGCTGGTCGGCAATCCGAGCGCCTTCAGCGAAGTCAAGGACAGCTCGGAGGATCTGGCGCGGCGCGCGAACGGCTTGGCCGTCGGCGACGAGGGGCTGCGCCTGGAGCGCGTCGGCGGCCAGTACGAAGCCGATCTGCAGAAAATCACGCCGCTGGTGGAGCGCGCCGAGCGCAACGCCAAGGTGGTGCTGGCCCAGCAGGACATCCTGACGCGGGTGGGGGCCTCGCTGCGCACCATCAACAGGCAGTCGTCGGACCTGCTCGAAATGGCGGAGACGGTGGCGTCGCTCAAGACCCAGCAGAACGCCTCCGTGCCGGAAATCTCCGCCACCGGCCAGCTGGTGATGCTGACGCAGCGCATCGGCAAGTCGGCCAACGAATTCCTGACCATCGAAGGCGTCAGCCCGGACGCGGTGTTCCTGCTGGGCAAGGACCTGAACACGTTCCAGGAAATCGCCCGCGGCCTGCTCGACGGCAGCACACAACTGCGCCTGCCGCCCACGCGCGATCCGCAAACGCACCAGCAACTCGAGGCGCTGCTCAAGACCTACGAACAGTCGCGCACGCAGGCCGGCGCCATCCTGGGCAACCTGCAGGGCCTGGTGGCGGCGCGCGAGGCGCAGACCGCTATCCTGAACGACAGCGAAACGCTGCGCGCGGCGCTGGGCCAGCTGCAGGGTGACTTGTCGACCCGCACCGGGCTGGGTGCCGGCACGCTGACGATGCTGGTGCTGCTGTCGCTGGCTGCGCTGGGGCTGGCCGTCGGCATGGGGTATTCGCAGGTGCGGGAAGGCCGCGACCGCGCCGCAGCCGCCGAACGCGAACGCATCGAGGCCGAGCGCCAAAGCGAAGAGGCGAGCCGGGTCAACAGCGCCAACCAAGCGGCCATCCTGCGGCTGATGAACGAGCTGCAGACCGTGGCCGAGGGCGACCTCACGCAAGAAGCCACCGTGACCGAGGACATCACCGGCGCCATCGCCGACTCGGTCAACTACACCGTCGAGGAGCTGCGCCTGCTGGTGGGCAACGTGCAGAACACGGTCACCCGTGTGGCGGAAACCACGTCGCAGGTGGAAAACACCTCGACCGAGCTGCTGGCCGCCTCGACCGAGCAGTTGCGCGAGATCAAGGACACCGGCCAGTCGGTGCTGACCATGGCGCAGCGCATCAATGGCGTGTCGACCCAGGCCACCGAGTCCGCCACGGTGGCGCGCCAGTCGCTGGAAGCCGCCTCGTCGGGCCTGCAGGCGGTGCAGAACGCCATCGGCGGCATGAACTCCATCCGCGACCAGATCCAAGAAACCTCCAAGCGCATCAAGCGCCTGGGCGAGTCGTCGCAGGAGATCGGCGAAATCACCGAGCTGATCTCGGACATCACCGAGCAGACCAACGTGCTGGCGCTCAACGCCGCCATCCAGGCGGCCTCGGCCGGCGAGGCGGGACGCGGCTTCTCGGTGGTGGCCGAAGAAGTGCAGCGGCTGGCCGAGCGCTCGGCCGACGCCACGCGCCAGATCGCGGCGCTGGTGAAGGCGATCCAGACCGACACGCAGGACGCGGTGGGCGCCATGGAGCGCTCCACGCAGGGCGTGGTCGAGGGCGCGCGCCTGTCGGACAACGCCGGCACTGCGCTCTCCGAGATCGACCGCGTGTCGCGCCGCCTGGCCGAGCTGATCGAGCAGATCTCCAGCGCCGCCTCCACCGAGGCGCAGTCGGCCAACGTGGTCGCCGCGAGCATCCAGCACATCTTCGCCGTGACAGAGCAGACTGGCGAAGGCACCCGCGCCACGGCGCAGCAGGTGCGCGAACTCTCCCACATGGCGGACGAACTGCGCCAGTCGGTGTCGCGCTTCAAGATCGCCTGATTGACCGGCGCAGGCCCTCACGATGCAACTCTCCGTTCCAGCCCCTGTGTCCGCCGGGCCCGAGGTCGCCGCGACCGCACCGGCGGCCGACCTCGGGCCGCTGGCCTGGGTGAACGATGAAATCCGCAAGTCGCTCGACGCGGCGGCCAAGGCGCTGCGGCGCCAAGTGCGCGACGCGGCGTCCGATGCGGGCGCGCTGCGCCTGGCGCAGCACCAGCTGCACCAGGCGGCCGGCGCGCTGTCGATGGTGGGCCAGCCGGCGCCGGCCCGCGTCGTCGAGGCCATGGAAGCCGTGGTCCGCAACCTCGCGATCGAGCCGCAGCGCTGCGGCGAAGAAGTCGTCTCGAAGGTGGAGCGCACCGGCTTCGCGGTCACGGAATTCCTGCAGGCGCTGCTGGCAGGCCGGGCGGCCTCGGCGGTGGCCCTGTTTCCGCAATACCGCGAGCTGCTCGAATTCGTCGGACACGACCGCATCCATCCCGCGGACCTCTGGAGCCTCGACTGGCGCTGGGTCGATGTCTCGGCGCCCTGGGCACAGCCCGCGCTGGCGTACGACCCGTCCGTGCGATCGACTTTCGACCGCGAGGTGCTCAGGGTGGTCAAGGACGGCGACGCCGTCGCGGCGCGTCGGCTGCACGACGTCTGCCTGGGCCTGGCCTACGGCGCTTCGACGCACCATGCCGTCGGCTTCTGGACACTGGCCGCGGGCTTCTTCGAGGCCTCGTCGCTGGGCCTGCTCGCGGGCGACGTGTATGCCAAGCGCTCGGCTTCGCGCGTGTTGCTGCAGTACGCGACGCTGGCGCGCGCGGGCGACGCCGAGGTGTCCGAGGCGCTGGCGCGGGACCTGCTGTTCCAGTGCGCCCAGGCCTTCCCCGGAATGCGCAGCGATGCGGCCACGCTGCGGGCGGTGCGCCGCGCCTGGGGCATCGACGGCGCCCGGCCGCTCGACTACACCAGCGTGCAGTTCGGCCGCTTCGACCCGCTGGTGCTGGCGCAGGCGCGCAAGCGGATCGAGGCCGCCAAGGAAACGTGGGCGGCCCTGTCGAGCGGCGACGTGAGCCGTGTCCGCTTGGCGGTCGATACCTTCACCCAGCTCGGCGAATCCCTGCAAAAGCTCCAGGGCGCCAGCGTGCCGCTGGTGCAGGCGCTGGCGCAGGCGGTGGAAGCGTCGATGCGGTCGGGGCAGTCGCCCGGCACCGAGCTGGCCCTGGAGGTGGCGACCGCGCTGCTCTACCTGGAAGCCGCTTGCGGCGAGCTCGACCCGCACGAGCGCCAGTTCGCCGAGCGCGCCCGGCAGCTGGCCGGGCGCATCGAGCGTGCGCGCCACGAGGGCCGCTCGGAGCCGCTCGAGCCCTGGATGGAAGAGCTGTACCGCCGGGTGAGCGACCGCCAGACCTTGGGGACGGTCATCGGCGAGTTGCGCGGCCAGCTCGGCGGGCTTGAGAAATCGCTCGACCAGTATTTCCGCCGGCCGGCCGACAGCGGCCTGCTGCAGGCGGTCCCGGCCCAGCTGCTGCAGATGCGGGGCGTTTTTTCCGTGCTGGGACTCGAACAGGCGGCCCAGACCCTGCTGCACATGCACGGCCGTATCGACCATTTGCTGGCCCGCGGAGGCTCGGGCGACGCGGCGCAGGATTTCGAGGCGCTCGGCAGCAATCTGGGCGCGCTCGGCTTCCTGATCGACATGCTGGGCTACCAGCCGGCGCTGGCCCGGCGCTTGTTCGTCTTCGACCCGCAAGCCGGGGTGCTCAAGCCCCTGATGGGGCGGCAGGCCGCCGGGATGGAGGAGGGCGGCGCCGCTGCCGCGCCGGAGTCCGCTATCGAGCCGGCCGAGGCCGACGGCACGCCGCCGAGCGGCGCGGCCGCCGATGCCGAGCTGGCCGCCCGGCTGGCGCAGCTCGATGCGCAGGACGCGCCGCCACTGTCGCCGATCGAGGACTTCGGCCGTGCCGCCGAGAACTGGAATGCGAAGGACTTCGCTGCTGCTGCTGCTGCGCCGCCGCCCGGCGCCCTGCCCGACACGGAAGTCACCGAGTTCGAGGACGACGACCTGCAGGCCATCTTTCTGGCCGAGGCCCGCGAGGTCGTGGCGAACGGGCGGGCCGCCGTCGAGGCGCTGCGCGAGCGGGCCGCGGACATGGGGCAGCAGACCGTGCTGCGCCGCGCCTTCCACACGCTCAAGGGCAGCGCGCGCATGGTCGGCCTGGCCGAGTTCGGCAACGCGGCCTGGGCGCTCGAGCAGTTGCTCAACACCTGGCTGGCCGACCAGCGTCCCGCCGATGCCGACCTGCTGTCGGTGGCCGGCGATGCGCTGGAGAACTTCGCCCGCTGGGGCGAGGCGATCGCCGCCGGTGCAGCCCCGGGCTGGACCGGCACGCCGTTCTGGGAGGCCGCCGACGTCTTGCGCCAGGGCGGACACCTGCCCGCGCCGACGCCCGTGCAGGCGACCGACGTCGGGATTCGCACAGAAGATGACGCGGCGTCCGCGAAGGCACTGCCGAGCGCGCCCGTCGAGTTTGGCCCTCGCGCGCTGCCGAGCCTGCCCGACTTGGCGGACCTGTCCGATCCGAGCTTTGCGGCGACGGACTTCGACGCCCTGCCGCACGCCGGCCGCGCCGTCGACCCGTTCGCGCCTCTGGCGGACGAGCAGGCCGGCGCGCGCGGACGCGGCAGCGAAGTGGGCGCCGGCAACCCGGATCACGACGCCTTCGCGGCAACCGACTTCCTCGATTTCGGGGCTTTCCCTGCGTCTGGCGACTCTGGCAGCCCGGACCCGGCCGGCACACCGGCCGGCGCCGAGAGCTTCGACTTCCTGGCGACCACGAACGGGTCTGCGGCATCGACTGCCGTGGCGGCGGTGCCCGTCGACTTCCCGGCGCTGGCAGACGAAGGCACGCCGCAAGCCGCTGCCGCGACGACCGAATCCGCCACGGCGACGGATGCTGCGCCGGCGGCGCCCGACGGGCCCGTCGAGGTCGGAGCCTGGGTCGCTGCGCCAGGGGAAGCCGAGGCCATCGATCTCCCGCAGGCCGCTCTCTCGACCGTGTCCGAAGCGCAACCGGCCTTGCAGCCCGGAGCCGAGGCCCCTGCCGACCACGACCTGCCCCGCGAGGAGGGCGCAGCCGCGGCGCTGCCCGAGGCGACGACAGCCGCGCAACAAACACCCGCGACGCCGGCGACGACCGAGCCAGCGGCACCCACCGCGCAGGCGCAGGACGCCGCCGCCGCGCCGGCTTTCGCGGAAATCGACGACAGTGTCAAGGCCATCGGGCCACTGCGCATCGGGCTGGCGCTCTACAACGTCTATCTGGGCGAAGCCGACGAGTGGTCGCGTCGGCTGGCCGACGAGGTCGGCGCATGGGCGCTGAAGCCGCAGGCCGGCGTGCCGGATTCGGCCGTCGCGCTGGCGCACTCGCTGGCGGGCAGCTCCGCCACGGTCGGCTTCCAGGGCCTGTCGGGCATGGCGCGCCTGTTCGAGGCCGCCCTGCAGCAGTTGCAGATGCCCGGCCGCGGCACGGACGCCCAGGGTACGGTGCTGGTCGCGGCCGCCGGCGAGGTGCGCGGCCTGCTGCAGCAGTTCGCCGCCGGCTCCCTGACAGCGCCCGAGCCCCGGACGCTGCAGGCCCTGCGCGAGATCGCGGCCATGCCGACGCCGCCGGCACCTCCTGCGCCGCCGGCCGGGTCGACGCCGGCGACGGGCCGCAGCGCCGTGCGCGGTCTCGCGTCCATGTTCTCGCGGGGCGGGTCGGGGAAAGGCGCGAAGTCGGATGCGGCCGACGAAGACTTCGTGGCTTCCGCCGCGGCACATGACGCTGATCCCCCGCCGGTCGAGACCCCGGCAGCGGCCATCGCCGCGTCAGCCATCGCGGCGCGGGCCCTGCCGGACGAGGGGGCGACGGACGCGGGCCAGGAGGCGCTCGACGAGGAAAGCGACGCCATCGACCAGGTCGATGCCGTCGACGCCGAGCTGTTCGCGATCTTCGAGGAAGAGGCCGTCGAGCTGCTGCCGCAGCTCGGCGCCGCGCTGCGCGCCTGGGCGCAGCAGCCGCAGGCGCCGGCGCCGCGCGCCTCGACCCTGCGCACGCTGCACACGCTCAAGGGCAGCGCCAGGCTGGCGGGCGCCATGCGCTTGGGCGAGCGGGCGCACCGCATGGAAACCGAAATCGAGCGGATGGGCACGGAAGCGGTCGCGCGCGAGGCGGTCGAGCGGCTGCTGGGGCGCTTCGACGTGCTCCAGACCGCGTTCGACGACCTGCGCCAAGCCGGCGCGGCGCAGCCCGCCGCCGATGCGCCGGTTGCGCCCGAAGCCGACGCGCCGGCGGCGGGCGCGCCGCCGTCCGCCGTGGCAGCGGATGCCGACGCCGATGCCGTCCCGGCGGCCGGCGCCGGTCTGGCCGGCACCCAGGCTGCCTTGGCGGCCGACGCAGCCCCGACGGGCGGGCTGGCTGTGCCATCGCCCTCGATGCTGGCGCCCTTGCGCGCCGCGGCAGGCCAAGCGATCCGCATCCGCACGCAGCTGCTCGACCGGCTGGTCGCCCAGTCCGGCGAGGTCATCATCACGCGCTCGCGGCTGGAGGGCGAGATCGGCCAGCTGCGCGGCTCGCTCGACGACCTGACGGGCAACCTCGACCGGCTGCGCCAGCAGTTGCGCGACATCGAGCTGCAGGCCGAGAGCCAGATGCAGTCGCGCCTGGCGCAGGCCAAGGATTCGCAGCAGGGCTTCGATCCGCTCGAGTTCGACCGCTTCACGCGCGTGCAGGAACTCACGCGCATGATGGCCGAGTCGGTCAACGACGTGGCCACGGTGCAGCGCACGCTGCAAAAGACCGTGCAGGCCACCGAGGACGACCTGGCGCTGCAGGCGCGCCAGACGCGCGAACTGCAGCGCGGCCTGCTGCGCACGCGCATGGTGGAGTTCGAGAGCCTCTCCGAGCGACTCTACCGCGTGGTGCGCCAGGCCTCCAAGGAAACGGCCAAGCCGGTGCGCCTGGACATCGTCGGCGGCCGGGTCGAAATGGACCGCGGCGTGCTGGAGCGCATGGCGCCGGCGTTCGAGCACCTGCTGCGCAACTGCGTGGCGCACGGCATCGAGGAGCCCGCGGCGCGGGCGCAGGCCGGCAAGGATCCGATCGGCCTGATCACCATCGAGCTGCACCAGGAGGGCAACGACGTCGCCATCAGCTTCCGCGACGACGGCAATGGGCTCGACGTGGCGCGCATCGGCGAGCGCGCCCGTGCCCTCGGGCTGCTGGCGCAGGACCAGGCGCTGTCGGCCGAAGAGGCGGCCGAGATGATCTTCCGCCCCGGCTTCTCGACCGCGCGGCAGGTGTCCGAGCTGGCCGGCCGCGGCATCGGCACCGACGTGGTGCGCGCCCAGGTGGCGGCGCTCGGCGGGCGGATCGAGACGCACAGCGCGCCCGGGCAGGGCGTCGCCTTCAAGCTGGTGCTGCCGCTCACCACCGCCGTGACGCACGTCGTGATGATGCGCGCCGGCGCGGTGTCGTTCGGCGTGCCGTCGAACCTGATCGAGCTGGTGCAGCGCGCCGGCGCCGCCGAGCTCGCAGACGCCTACGCGAGCCGCAGCCACCGCTTCGCCGGCGAGGATTTGCCGTTCTACTGGGCCGGGGCGCTGCTGCAGTCTTCAGCGCGCAGCGAGCGTCCGCCGGGCAAGTCCAACACGGTGGTCATCGTGCGCAGCGCCGCGCAGCGCCTGGCGCTGCACGTCGACGAGGTGCTGGGCAACCAGGAGGCGGTGATCAAGAACCTCGGGCCGCAGCTCGCGCGCCTGCCCGGCATGGCCGGCATCACGGTGCTGGCCTCCGGCGCGGTGGTGCTGCTCTACAACCCGGTGGCGCTGGCCGCGGTGCACGGCGAGCAGGCGCGGCAGCTGTCGCACCTCGACGGCGGCGTGGCGGACGCCGCCGCGGCCGCGACGCCGGCAGCGCCCATGCCGGCCTTGCCACCGGAGGCGCCGGCAGCACCGCTCGTGCTGGTGGTGGACGACTCGATCACGGTGCGCCGCGTGACGCAGCGCCTGCTGCAGCGCGAGGGCTTCCGCGTCGCGCTCGCCGCCGACGGCCTGCAGGCGCTGGAGCGCCTGCAGCAGGAGCGCCCGGCCGTGGTGCTGTCGGACATCGAGATGCCGCGCATGGACGGGTTCGACCTGGCGCGCAACATCCGCGGCGACGCGGCACTGGCCGATCTGCCGATCATCATGATCACCTCGCGCATCGCCGAGAAGCACCGCGACCACGCCGGGCAGCTGGGCGTCAACCACTACCTCGGCAAGCCCTATTCCGAAGAGGAGCTGCTGCGGCTGGTGCGCGGCTACACGGGCGTGGCGCCGCAGGCGGAGCTGCTGGCGGCTTGAGCCGGTCGATTTGCGCTCAAATCGGGCTCGGGCGCATGGCCCTTGAACCTGTCGAAATTCACAAGGAAAAGCGGCTTCAGCGCACGTCCTGCCTTCGCGCATCGCTATCTTTTTTGTAGCCCTCCTTGAGCGCCGCCGCGTAGCGCTCAAGCGTCTGCTCGCGCGCCTCGGCGTGGTCGACGATGGGGTGGGGGTAATCCCGGCCGAGCGCGATGCCGGCGGCTTCGAGCTCCAGCGGGGTGGCGTTCCAGGGCGCGTGGATCGCCGCGTTCGACAGCTTCGCCAGCTGCGGCAGGTAGCGCCGGATGAACTTGCCCTCGGGATCGTAGCGCTCGCTCTGCGTGACCGGGTTGAAGATGCGGAAGTAGGGCTGCGCGTCGCAGCCGCTGGAGCTCGCCCACTGCCAGTTGCCGTTGTTGGACGCCAGCTCGAAGTCGTTGAGATGCCGGGCGAAATAGGCCTCGCCGCGGCGCCAGTCGAGCCCCAGGTCCTTGCACAGGAAGCTCGCCGTCAGCATGCGCAGGCGGTTGTGCATGTAGCCGGTCTGGTTGATCTGCGCCATGGCCGCATCCACCAGCGGGTAGCCGGTGCGGCCCTGGCACCAGGCCTCGAACAGCGCGTCGGCGTGCTTGCCGTGGTGCCAGCGGATCCTGTCGTACTCGGGCCGGAAGCTGTGCGACTCGCCGTCTTCGTGCACGTGCGGATGGTGCGCCAGCAGCTGAAAGTAGAACTCGCGCCAGACCAGCTCGCCCAGCCAGGCCGCGGCGCCCGCATCGCCCTGCTGCGCGAGCTGGTGCGCCACGCTGGCGAGCCGGCGGATCGAGACGGTGCCGTAGCGCAGGTGCACGCTCAGGTAGCTCGGGCCCCGCACCGCCGGGTAATTGCGCGTTTCGTGGTAGCGGTCGATGCGCTGCAGGAAGTCGCCGAACAGCGCCGCCCCGCCCTGGCTGCCGGTCGGGATGTCGAGCTGCGACAGGTTCGTCCTGCGAAAGCCCAGCGCCTCCAGCGCCGGTACGGGGGTGCGGAAGCGCTCCGGCGGCACGGCGAGCGCCTCGGCGTGGCTGCGCACCGGATAGGCCTTCAGGTAGAAGGCGTCGACCTTCGCCAGCCAAGCCCGCTTGTACGGCGTGAAGACGGTGAACGGCTGGCCGACTTTCGTGAGCACCTCGTCGCGCTCGAAGATCACCTGGTCCTTGAGGGTGTGGAACGCGATGCCGGCATTGGCCAGCGCGCCGCGCACGGCGGCGTCGCGCGCGATGGCCCACGGCTCGTAGTCGGCGCTGGCGAACACCGCCTGGGCTTCCAGCGCGTGCGCGAGCGCGGGGATTTCCTCGGACGCCGCCGCGTGCCGCACGATCAGCACCGGCTGCTCCTGGCGCGTGAGCTGGCGCAGGTCGGCGTCGAGCTCGACCAGCGACTCGCGGATGAACTCCACGCGCCGGTCGGCGCGCGGCGGCTCGCCCGGCAGTGCGTCGAGGATGGCGCGGTCGAACACGAAGACGCACAGCACCGCGCGGCAGGCGCGCAGCGCGTGGTAGAGCGCCGCCTGGTCGTCCACCCGCAGATCGCGCCGCAGCCACACCAGGCCCCGCGGATAGGTTTTGTCGGTGGCCGGTAAAATCGGGGGCATGGCCGCCGATTCTGCCCCGATGAACCTCACGCATCACTTCCTGATCGCGATGCCCGGTCTGCAGAACGACGTGTTCCGCCGCAGCGTGGTCTACCTGTGCGAGCACAGCGAGCGCGGCGCGCTCGGGCTGGTCATCAACAAGCCGAGCGACCTGAACCTGAAGGCGCTGTTCGAGAAGGTCGAGCTGCACCTGGCGCGCGCCGACCTCGACGACGCGCCGGTGTTCCACGGCGGCCCGGTGCAGACCGAGCGCGGCTTCGTGCTGCACGAGCCGGTGTTCGCCGACGACAAGCGCAGCGACGAGGCGGTCTACGCCTCGACCTTGACCATCCCCGGCGGGCTGGAGATGACGACCTCGAAGGACGTGCTCGAAGCCCTGGCCACCGGCGCCGGCCCGCGCAAGGTGCTGGTGTCGCTGGGCTACTCGGCCTGGGGCGAAGGGCAGCTCGAATCCGAGCTGGCCGAGAACAGCTGGCTGACGGTCGGCGCCGACCCGGCCGTCATCTTCGACACGCCGATCGCCGAGCGCTACGACCGCGCGCTGCGGCTGCTGGGGCTGGAAGCCTGGAAGCTCTCGCCCGACGCGGGGCATGCGTGACAAAGGCTCGCCCCCAGGCTGCGCGCACTGCGTGTCGCTTCGCCCACCCCCGGCCGGGGGCAACACCGGCAGCCCGGCAAAGCCGGTTCCGCGGTGTTCACGCTGGCCCCCAGGATGTGCGAACTGCGTGTCGTTTCGCCGGCCCCTGCCGGGGACCGTGCGTGGCGGCTCCTGCGGAATGGGCCGGTGTCAGGGGCGCGCATGAGCGGTGACGGCGGCGTGGCCCCGGTGCCGGCGCCCGTTTCGGTTCCGACGCATTTGCAAAGCTTCCTGGCGTTCGACTACGGCGCCAAGCGCACCGGCGTCGCCAGCGGCAACCGGCTGCTCGGCGCCGCCACGCCGCAGGCCACCATCCGCGCCGAGGGCGACGGCGCGCGCTTCGCGCAGGTCGAGGCGCGCATCCGCGAATGGCAGCCCGACGCGTTGGTGGTCGGCGTGCCGTGGCATCCCGACGGCGCCAGCCACGACAACACACTGAAGGCGCAGCGCTTCGCGCGCCAGCTGCACGGGCGCTTCCGGCTGCCGGTGTACGAGGTCGACGAGCGCTACAGCACGACCGAGGCGCTGGCCTCGGGCGCGCGCGACGCCGACGCGGCGTCGGCCTGCATCATCCTGGAGCAGTTCCTGAGGAGCCTTGAGTGAATCCGACACCGCCGAGCGCCGCCCCTGCGGCCGCAGACCCCAGCACGTCCGCGGCGGACGGCGCTGTGTCCCAGCCGGCGGGCGAGCCGCACGGCGGCAGCCCGGTGGTTCCCGATGCCGAGGCGCTCTACCTCCAACTGCTCGGGGGCGTGCGCGGGCTGCTGCGCGGCTCCACGCGCCTGGTCGGCATCGCCTCGGGCGGCGCCTGGCTGGCCGAGCGGCTGCACCGCGACCTGGGGCTGTCGGGCGACGCGCCCGGCATCGTCTCCTCGACGCTGCACCGCGACGACTTCGCACGGCGCGGCCTGGCGTCGAGCGCGCAGCAGACCACGCTGCCGTTCGACATGAACGGCGCCGACGTGCTGCTGCTCGACGACGTGCTCTACACCGGGCGCACCATCCGCGCGGTGCTCAACGAGGTGTTCGACTTCGGCCGCCCGGCGTGCGTGCGCCTGGCGGTGCTGGTGGACCGCGGCGGGCGCGAGCTGCCGGTGGCCGCCGACTTCGCGGCGGCGCGCCTCGAGCTGCCGGCGGCGCAGTCGCTGTCGCTGGCGCGCGGCGACGACTCTCGCTTCAGCCTGCGGGTCGAGGCGGCATGAGCGCCGCCGCCCGGTCCGTCCCTGCCGGCGGCAGCCCGGCGAGCGACGCCGCTCCCTGGTCCCTGCGTCGCACCCGTGGGCGGCCGCCCGGACGGCTGCGGCCGCCGCCATCGCCCGCGCTGCCCGGGCAGGAAGCCTGATGTTCCCGCAACGCAACCCGCAGCTCAACCGCAACGGCGAGCTGATCCACCTGCTGTCGATCGAGGGCCTGCCGCGCGCCATCGTCACGCACATCCTCGACACCGCCGCCGGCTTCGTCAGCGTGAGCGACCGCGAGGTCAAGAAGGTGCCGCTCCTGCGGGGAAAAAGCGTCTTCAACCTGTTCTTCGAGAACTCGACGCGCACCCGCACCACCTTCGAGATCGCGGCCAAGCGGCTGTCGGCCGACGTGTTCAACCTCGACATCGCGCGCTCCTCGGCTGCCAAGGGCGAGTCGCTGCTCGACACCATCGCCAACCTGAGCGCGATGGCGGCCGACATCTTCGTGGTGCGCCACGGCGAGTCCGGCGCGCCCTACCTGATCGCGCAGCACGTGGCGCCGCACGTGCACGTGGTCAATGCCGGCGACGGGCGCCACGCGCACCCGACGCAGGCGCTGCTCGACATGTACACCATCCGCCACTACAAGAAGGACTTCGCCAACCTGACGGTGGCGATCGTCGGCGACGTGCTGCACTCGCGCGTGGCGCGCTCCGACATCCATGCGCTCACCACGCTCGGCTGCGCCGAGGTGCGCGTGATCGGCCCGCGCACGCTGGTGCCCGCCGACATGGCGCCGATGGGCGTGCGCGTGTTCCACTCGCTCGAAGAGGGCCTCCGCGGCTGCGACGTGGTCATCATGCTGCGCCTGCAGAACGAGCGCATGAGCGGCGCGCTGCTGCCCTCGACGCAGGAATATTTCAAGACCTACGGGCTGACGCCCGAGAAGCTGCGCCTGGCCAAGCCCGACGCCATCGTGATGCACCCCGGCCCGATCAACCGTGGCGTCGAGATCGCCTCCGAGGTGGTCGATGGCGCCCAGAGCGTGATCCTGCCGCAGGTCACCTTCGGCATCGCGGTGCGCATGGCGGTGATGAGCATCGTCGCGGGGAACGAGGCATGACGGAAGAAAGAATCCTCATCACCGGCGGCCGCGTGGTCGATCCGGCCTCGAATTTCGATGAAAAAGTGCCGCTGGCGCTTGCGGGGCGCAGGGTTGTAGCTATCAAAGACATAGCAAACGACTTCGTGCCCGACCGCGTCATCGACGCCGAGGGCTGCGTCGTGGCGCCGGGCCTGGTCGATCTGGCGGCGCGCCTGCGCGAGCCCGGCCACGAGCACGAGGGCATGCTGGAGAGCGAGATGGCCGCGGCGGTGGCCGGCGGCGTGACCAGCCTGGTGTGCCCGCCCGACACCGACCCGGTGCTCGACGAGCCGGGCCTGGTCGAGATGCTCAAGTTCCGCGCCAAGAAGCTGCGGCTGGCGCGCCTGTTTCCGCTGGGCGCGCTCACGCGCGGGCTGGCCGGCGAGGTGCTGACCGAGATGGCCGAGCTGGCCGAGGCCGGCTGCGTCGGCTTCGGGCAGGCCGAGGCGCCGCTCAGGAGCACGCTGGTGCTGCAGCGCGCGCTGCAGTACGCCAGCACCTTCGGCCACACCGTCTGGCTGCGCCCGCAGGACCGCGACCTGGGCGGCGGCGTCGCCGCCAGCGGGCCGCTGGCGACGCGCCTGGGCCTCTCGGGCGTGCCGGTGGCGGCCGAGACCATCGCCCTGTTCACCCTCTTCGAGCTGATGAAGAGCACCGGCGCGCGGGTGCACCTGTGCCGGCTCTCCAGCGCGGCCGGGGTGCAGCTGGTGCGCGAGGCGAAGGCGGCCGGGCTGCCGGTGACATGCGACGTCAGCATCAACTCGCTGCACCTGATCGACGCCGACATCGGCTACTTCGACAGCCGCGCGCGCCTGAACCCGCCGCTGCGCCAGCAGCGCGACCGCGACGCGCTCTCGGCCGCGCTGGCCGACGGCACCATCGACGCGCTGGTGTCCGACCACACGCCGGTCGAGGCCGACGCCAAGACGCTGCCCTTCGCCGAGAGCGAGCCCGGCGCCACCGGACTCGAGCTGCTGCTGCCGCTGGCGCTGCGCTGGGGCGTGCAGAGCGGCGCCGGCCTGGCGCGCGCGCTCGCGGTCGTCACCTCGGCGCCGGCGGCGCTGCTGGCCGGCACGCAGGCTGCCGCGCTGCCGCACGGGCTGGGGCGCCTCGACGTCGGCGGCGTCGCCGACCTGTGCGTGTTCGAGCCCGAGGCCGAATGGCAGGCCACGCCCGAAGCGCTGCGCAGCCAGGGCAAGCACACGCCGTTCGCCGGCCACGCGCTGCGCGGGCGCGTGCGCGCGACGGTGATCGACGGCCAGGTCGTCCACGGCGGATGACGGGGCGTCGCCCGCGGATGCGGGTTCGGATGTGGGTGCGGCCGGCGGTGTGCGCCGTGGGTCGCGTCGCGGCCTCGGCGCGGCACCCGGCCCCGAGCGCACCGGCCTGTCCGGGCCGGGCGGCCTGAGCCCGGCGTGCGGTCGCTGCGCGCGCTCGGCCGGCTGCTGCGGGTGCTGCTGCACGCCCTGGCCGGCTGGTGCACCGTGCGCTTCGTCTTTCCGCGCCTGACGCCGGCCGAGCGCGACGAGCGCGTGCGGCGCTGGTCGGCCGGCATGCTGCGGCGGCTCGGTGTGCGGCTGCAGGTGCACGGCACGCCGCCGCGGGGAGAGCCGGTGCTGCTGGTGTGCAACCACCTCTCGTGGCTCGACATCCTGGCGCTGCACGCGACGCTGCACGCGCGCTTCGTCGCCAAGTCGGACGTGCGCCACTGGCCGCTGCTCGGCGCCATGGCGACCGGCGCCGGCACGCTCTACATCGAGCGCGAACGCGCGCGCGACGCCATGCGCGTGGTGCACCGCATGGCCGACGCCCTGCGCGCCGGCGAGACCGTCGCGGTGTTCCCCGAAGGCACCACCGGCGACGGCGGCGCGCTGCTGCCGTTCCATGCCAACCTGCTGCAGGCCGCGATCTCGGCCGGCGTGCCGGTGCAGCCGGCGGCATTGCGCTTCGTCGATGCGGCGACGGGCGCCGCGAGCCTCGCGCCGCGCTATGTCGACGCCGATTCCCTGCCGGCCTCGCTGTGGCGCACCCTGCGCGCCGAGCCGCTGGTCGCCGAGGTGCGCCTGGGCGCGCCGCAGCCGTCGGCAGGACGCGAGCGGCGTGCCTGGGCGGCGCAGCTGCGCGAGCAGGTGCAGGCGCTGCGCGGCGAGGGCGGCGGACGCGCATCCGCCTGAAAACTCACCCGGGACGAACGAAACTCCGCCAGGGTTGCGCGCCTGGGCTGGGCACGATCGAGACTCAAAAAAACAGCGCCTCGAAGGCGCTGCTGGAACGGTGCACCGCGTGCACCGGAGGAGGAAGCTGGGCAAAAGGTTGAAGGAGGAGCCGGCACCGGGCGCCGCGCTTCAGAAAACCCCGAACAGCTTGAGCGCGATGATCACGACCACCGGCACGCCGCACAGCCAGAGAATGATGCTTTTCATGAAGGCTCCCAGGGGATTTTCGAAGCACCAATGGTATTGGCGCCAGGAAAGGCGCCAGTGCGGGGAAAGACACGCGCGGTACGTGGGCGCCAGCCTACAGCAGCACCGCGACCCGGTTTCCGATGCTATCGAAAAAATAGCAGACTTCGCAGGCAGTGCGGGCGTTGACGGCTCCCAGAGCGCCCAAGCACTGCCATCGGCGGGCCTTCGGGACGGGGCCGGCTGGACAGGGCGCCAGCAACGACCGAGCGCCGTGTTGCAAGGCGCTGCTGCTGCGCGGCGTGGCGTCCCCGACAGGAATCGAACCTGTATCTGAGTCTTAGGAGGACCCTGTTCTATCCGTTGAACTACAGGGACGCGGCCGGGGAGCTTACCACCGGCCGGGCTTCGGGGAGGTCAGCGGTGGCGGCTATAGCGATGGCGATGGCGATGGTGGCCAGGCCTGATGCGGCAGGTGCGCCGCTGCACTGAACAAAGCCCTTCAGTCGTATGAAATCTTGTAGATCAGGTCGATCGCGCTGCGGCTGCCGGCCTGGGCGCGCAGCGTCAGGTGGCGCGTCAGGTCGTAGAAGATGTAGAGCGTGCCGAGCGTGCCCGACAGGCTGCGCTCGTAGGTGACGTAGAAGTCGCGCGACAGCCGCTTGCCCAGCGTGATGGCCGAGCCGCGCACGTCGTCGCCGGCGCCCGGGCCCTTGAAGCCGACCTCGTCGAGCCCGAAGCGGCTGGCCAGGCTGCCCGAGCCCTTCTGCCCCAGGCCGCCGAGCAGCGCCAGCGCGGCTTGCTGCATCAGCAGGGCCTCGGCGCCGCCGCTGGCCGAGGCGCGGCCGAGCACGATCCACGACAGCGTCTCGGCGTCCGACAGCGCCGGCTCGGAATACAGCTTCACGCGCGGCGAGAGCGCGCTGCCGGTGATCTGCACGCCAGCGCGCTGCGTGATGTTCGGGCGCAGCGCCAGGATGTCGAGCGCCGGGTTGTCGTACGGCCCGCTGAAGCGCGCGATGCCGGTCTCGATGTCGAGCTCCTGCCCGTAGGCGCTGTAGCGCCCCTTGACGGTGCGGATCTCGCCGGTCAGGCGCAGGGCGCCGCCGGTGGCCGCGCTGCTGCGCAGCTCGACCTGCCCGGCCAGGCGCGTCGTCACGCCGCGGCCCTGGGCGGCGAAGTCGTCGCCGAGGTCGACGCCGACGTCGATGTCGGGCGGCTTGCGCGTCTGCGCGGTCGCCGACACGGCGCGCTCGGCCTGGTCGGCGCGGTCGCGGTCGAGCCGGGCCTGGCGCGCGGCCTCGCGGTCCCTGGCGGCCGAGCGCACGATCACGTCGCTGCCGAGCGAGGGCGCGGTCTCGTCGGGCAGGATGATGACGGCGCGGTCGATCTTCAGCGCGCCGCGCACGGAAAACAGCCCTTGGGCGAGGCCGAGGCGCAACTGGCCCGAAACGCTGGCCTGCCGGTCGCTGCGCACCAGCAGGCGCAGCGACCGGGCCTCGGCGTCGACCGCCATGCGGATGCCCGAGTCGCCGCCCGACGCGGCACTCCACATGACGCTGCCGCGCGCGCTCAGCGTGCCGCCGCCGCTGGCGCCCTCGCTGCGCGCGGTGCTCAGGTTGCCGCTTTGGCCGCCGATGCGGGCGCTGCTCGCGGCGCCGCCCCGCAGGGTGAACTCGGTGATGTCGAGCCGGTCGCCGCGCAGCGCGGCGCGCAGGCGGCCGTCGCGCAGGTCGATGCCCTCGACCAGCGCCTTGACCGAGAGGCCGTCGGCGCCCAGCTGGCCCTGCCACTGCGGCAGCGCGCGCGTGCCCGACAGCGTGGCGTCGGCCTCCAGCGTGCCGCCGACGCGCCAGCCGGGCGGCGCCAGCATCGACCACACGCCGATGTCGGGCAGCCGCGCATGCAGCCGGCCGGCGAGCGCGGCCGACCCGAGCCAGCTCCAGCCGTCGCCCTGCCGCGCCACGCGCGTCGTGGCGTCGGCCCTGACCTGGCCGGCGCGCTCGCTGTCCCAGGCGAGTTGCGCGCGCACGGCGTCGCCCTGCGCCGTGAGCACCAGCTCGGCCTGCCGCAGCCCGGCCGGTGTGGTCGGGCCGGTGCCGCCGGCGTCCATGACGGTTTCGGCCGGCGTGCCGGTGCCGGTGCTGCGGATGCGCGTGACCAGCGCCGCCTCGCCGGCCTGCACGCGGATGTCGCCGCTGCGGCGCGCCAGCCGCGCCTGGGCGCGCAGCGTGTCTACAGCGTCGATGTCCCAGTCGCCATCGAACACCAGGTCGCCGCTGATGCCGATGCCGCCGGGCGTGTCGCCGCGCTGCGCGCCGAGCGCCTGCGCCCACGCCATCGGCAGGCCCAGCAGCCGGCCCTGCGAGCGCAGACGGTAGCTGCCGCTGCCGCTGCCGCCCGCCGCGCCGGCGACCTGCGAGAACTGCACGGGCTGCCATTCGAGCCGCACCGTTCCCGGCACCGGGCCAAGCACCGACGCGCTGCCGGCCGTGGTCTCGACCTGCAGGCGCGCGCCGCCGTCGGCGCGGCGCACCGTGGCGCTCACCGGAGCGCCGAGATCGACGGTCCACGGGTTGGGCCCGGCGGCGCTGTCCTTTGCCTGAAGGTGCAGGCTGGCGAGCGCGACGCGCCACTGGTCGCGCGCCGTCTGCCCGCCGCTGGCGCGGGTGTTGAGCACCAGCGTGCGCGTGCCCAGGGTGGCCTCGCCGTCGAGCGCCAGCGCGGCATCGGACGGTGTGCCCGAGAGCTCGGCGCGCACGCTGCGCAGCTGCAGGGTGGGGGTGCCCGCGGGCGTGCCGCGCGGGCCGGCACCGTTGCCGTTGCCGTTGCCGTTGCCGGCAGTCTCCGGCACCGAAACGGCGGCTGCGGAGGCACCCGCAGGCGCCGCGGCGGCAGGCAGCCGGAGGTCGAGCCGCGGCACCGCGAGCCGGGCCTGCAGGCGCAGCGCCTCCTCGCGCGGGGGCGGCGGGGCGTTGTCGCGCAGGCGCTGCACGGCTTCCCAGCCGCCGCTCCAGCGGGCGTCGAGCTGCGCCGAGCCCTGCGCCGAGGCGCCCGCGAACACCTTCGACAGGCCGGGCAGGCTCTCGACCCAGCGCTGCAGCGCAGCAGCGTCGGCGACCTGCACGCCGACCTGGCCGGCGCCGCGCGTGCGGCCGATCTCGCCGTCGATCCGCGCCTGGCCGCCCGGCAGCAGCAGGTCGAGCTTGCCCGCGCCGGACTGCGTGTCGAGACGGGCGGTCGCATGGCCTTCCAGCCGGGCCGCGCCGGCGTCGACGCGCAGCGCCTCCAGCGTCAGCGTGCGCTCGCGCCACTGCCCGCGCGCCAGCACGCGATCGACGCGCAAGCCCTCCCGGGCGGAAGCAGCCGCGCGCGCCTTCGGCCGCTGCGCCACTGTCGCCGGCGCGCGCGCCCGCAGGTCGGCCTCGAAGTCGATGGCACCACCCTGCTGCCGCGCCGAGACGGTGCCATCGACCGGCGCCGCATCGAGCCCGGTGTGCAGTGCCTGCGGCCGCACGTCGCGCACGGTCGCGCGGGCCTGCCACGGCTCGGGCGCGGGGCTCCAGCGGCCTTCGGCCTCGACCTGGCCGCCACCCACGTCGAGCACGGCGTGCGGCACCACCCAGTGCGTGCCGTCGAAGCGGGCGCTCGCCTCGACGCGCTCCAGCGGCAGCTGCTGCGCGTCCCACGGGCCGGGCCGGGCGTTGCGCAGGTCGATGTCCGCCTGCCACACGGCCGGCCCGGTGGCCGGCGCGGCCGCGTCGGGCTCGACGCCGATCTGACCATCGAGCAACGTCTGCGGCGCCCCGGGCCACAGCCGGGCCGCATCGACGTTGGCCAGCTCGACCCGGGCGCGGTCCACGGGCTGCGGCGCCCAGGGGGCGAGCTGCGCCTGTACGGCGGCGCGCAGGGCGTCGGGCTGCGCCGCCGCGGCGCCGTCTTCCGGCTGCAGGCGGGCGGCCACCTGCAGGCGCGCCGCGGCGCCGGTGAGCGTGCCCTGGACGCTGGCGTGCGCCAGCGCCGTGAGCGGCGAGACGCCTTCGGGCATGGGCGCCTGCACCCGGCCGTCGAGCGTGGCGTCGAGCGCCATCGGCGCCGCGCCCTGCAGCCGGACCTGCGCGCGGTAATGGCCGTCGGCGACATCGACGCCGTCGATGTCGAGCCGGTGCAGGCCGGCGTCGTGGCGGTAGCGGCCGGCCAGGCCCGTGGCGGCGAGTGCCGGTGGTCCGCTCCAGCGCAGTGTGTCGATGCGGAAGGGCAGATCGATGTCGAGCGGCAGCGTGATCCCCGTCAAGGGCTCGGCCGGCTTGTCGCTGGGCGGGCCGCGCCGCTCGACGATGACCTGCGCCGCGTGCAGCTCGCCCAACTGGAGCCTGCGGTGCAGCAGCGGCGCGAGCTGCCAGCCGATGTCGAGGTCGCGCACCTCGACGGCCAGCGCCGGGCTCTGCCAGCGCAGCCGGCCGATGTGGCCGCCCGCGCGCACCGAGCCGCTCACCTCGCGGGTTTCGAGCGTCTGGCCGACCGGCAGATGGCGCGACGCCAGCGCCAGCACGGCGGCGAGCGAGTGCCCGGTGCCGCTCCACCACCAGAGCCCGCCGGCGAGCAGCGCCAGCACGAGCAGCAGCCCGGCGAGCGTCCCCAGCAGCCACCGGGCCGCGCGGCGCCAGCGCGGGCGCGGCACGGCGGCGGGCGGCGAAGCGTTCTTTTTTTCTTCCTGCTCCATGTCGCCGCCGCCTCAGAACGAGAAGCCCAGCCGCACGTGCAGGCGCAGCCGGCGCACCGCCACGCCGTAGGCCAGGTCGCCCTGCACCACGCCCACCGGGCTGTTCCAGCGCACGCCGACGCCGACGCCGACCTTGGCCTTGAGCTGGCTGGGGCGGTCGGCCACGGCGCCGGCATCGACGAAGGCGATGCCGTCGAACTCGGTCAGGCGGCCGTTGTAGACCACCGGCCGCTGGTACTCGACGCTGGCCACGCCCAGGTAGCGCCCGGCGACGGTGGCGCCAAGTGCGTCCACGCTGCCGATGCCGCGGTAGCCGTAGCCGCGCACGGTGGTGTCGCCGCCGGTCAGGAACAGCTGGGTGGCGGGGATGCGGGCCGTGTCCCTGGCGAGCACCGCGCCGGCCTCGGCGCGCAGCTGCAGCCGGCTGTCGCGCGCCGACGTGCCGTCGCCCGAGCGCACCGCGCCGAGCGGCAGCACGCCGAGCCAGCGCACGTAGGTGCGCAGGTAGGGCGAGCGCTCGCCCAGCAGCGTGTAGCCCGCGCCCACCTCCAGCGCCAGGCCCTGGCCGCGGCTCGGCCGGGCCGCGTTGTCGAAATAGCGGCCGGTCCAGGCCCAGTTGAGGCTCACGGTGGAGGCCGAGGGCGGCGCGCCCAGGCCCTGGTTCACCGCGTAGTCGTACTGCGCGAAGTAGCTGCGGTCGATGTGCTCGCCGCCCTTGCTGCGCCCGGCGCGCAGGCGGCCGCTGTCGACGTGGTAGCTGCCCGACTCCTCGCGCTGCAGCAGGCCGGAGCCGTACCAGCGCCACTCGTCGTCGTCGGGCAGGGCGGTCCACTCGGAGCCGAGCGACTGGAGCTTGCGGTCGAGCGACAGGCGCGTGACGGCGCGCCAGCCGATCACCGGCAGCCGGTTGTGGCTGTGGTCGACGCTCACGCGCGCGCCGCTGTCGGTGCTGAAGCCCACGCCGAGCGTCACCTTCTGCAGCGGCGCCTCGCGCACCTGCGCGATAACCGGCGCGGCCAGCGGGTCGGCGCCACTGGTGTCGAGCGTGAGGAACACCGAATCGAAGTAGCCGCTGCTCGCCAGGCGCTGCTGGGCCGCGAGCAGCTTGTCCTGATCGTAGGCCTCGCCGGTGGGCAGGCGCGCCAGGCGCCGTGCGCCGTCGGGGTCGTAGCGCTGGCTGCCGCGCACCTGCAGGGGGCCGAAGCGGTAGAGCGGGCCGGATTCGTAGGTCACCGACAGCCGGGCGCGCTGCCGGTCGGCGTCGATCTCGGCCCGGCTCGCACCGATGCGCCCGGTCGGGTAGCGCCTGGCGACCAGCAGGCGCAGGCCCTGCGTCTTGGCCGCGTCCCAGGCCGCCTGGGTGAAGGGCTGGCCGGCGCGCAGCGGCCACTGGGCAGCGATGGCCGCGCGCTGTGCCGCCGCCGCCGGGTCGCCGGCGATGGCGCCACCGAAGCCGACGTCCACGTCGCTCACCTGCGAGATCGGCCCCGGCTCGACCGTGATGACGATCTCGCGCCCGGTCTGCACGGCCACGGGTGAAGGCTTCATCTCCAGGGTCAGCGTCGGCGTGAAGTAGCCGAGCGTTCCCAGCAACTCGCGCGCATTGGCCTCGGCTGCCACCATCAGCCGCGACAGCTCCTCGGGCTGCAGGTCGTCGAGCTGCCGGTAGCGCTGGATCTCGAGGTGGCGGATCAGGTAGTCGCGCACGGCCTCCGGACCGCGCACCTCCAGGGCGAAGGCGTCACGCGCGTCGCGGTCCCGGGCGCCGCTGCCCTGCACAGGCTGCGCGGCGGACGTCGGCTCCGTGGCTTCCTGCCGGGCCAGCAGGCTGCAGCCCTGCAGGAGGAAAGCGAGGATCAGCGCGAGGAGCCAGGCCGGCCTCCACGCCGGCCCGGGCGAAGAGACGGCCGTGAGCATCGCCCGCATTCTGGCATTGCCCGCGGCAGCTCATCCGGCGGCAGCCGGACCGGGCGGACCTGAGCGGCCCGGCGCGCTACGGACGGGGCCGCTTGAACTTGCGTGCCGCCGACCAGAGCAGGGGCGGCGCCAGCATGCGGGCCGCCATCTTGACCTTGTCGATGCGGGTGGCATTCAGGAAGGTGGAGGCCACTTCGTCCTCGCGGGCCTGGCCGATGTGCGGGCTGGTGTAGTAGTAGGCCGTGATCGAGCGCCGCGGCCGGTCTTCGGGCGCTGTCATGGGCTTCGGATGGCCGTGATAGCTCCCCGGAACGGTCCGCATCAGAATGGTGCGGCCGAATTCGGGCTGCACCTGTATCTGGCATTGCTTGCGCTGGGAATCCCACAGCTCCAGCGCTCCGCCCCACTCGGGCTGCCAGCCCTTGTTGAGGTAGGTGATGAAGACCATCTCGTTCTTCAGGCCGACGAAGCGGTGGTAGCGGAAGTCGCAATGCACGGCGAAGTGCGCGCCGGTGCGGCTCTCGTGCAGGCCGCCGCCGAACAGCTTGGGGTCGGACAGCAGGTACGGCACGTTGCTGATCGACGAGAGCCAGGCGGTGAACCAGCCCGAATTGACGACGTCGAAATACAGCTGCGCCGCCGGGCCCAGGCGGGCGCCGAGCGCCGAGCGCCGGGTGTTCTCGTACTTGTTGTTCAGCGCCGTCCAGACCTCGCTGTCGACCGTATCGAACTCCTCGCGCACCAGTTCGAGCAGCAGGGGGTTGAAGATGCCTTCCAGCACCAAGTGAGGAAAGGGCGAGCCGCCCAGCAGCCGCTCGCGCAGCGCCGCGGTGTGCTCCGGCTCGAACAGCTTGCGGTCGACCAGTTCGGCCAGCGGCAGGGTGACTCCACGTATGCGGATCGCGTCGGTTTCCGGCAGCACGGCCTTGAGGAGGGACGGCATGTCAACGGCGAGATGGGGATACGTGGTGGTGGTGTTCACGGCAAGAAGGGGCGGCCGGCCCGTCGAAGTCCCGCACAAGCTGCGGTTGCAGATTCACACAAATGAATAATAAGGTATTAATTTACCCGACCTTGTGGATCTGCGCAACAAAAAGCAACGGCGGCTAACTCCTCTTCCGAAAAAGGTGGAAATCTGCTATTTCGACAGCAGCCGCATCGCCTCCTCCAGGCCCCTGAGCGTCAGCGGGTACATGCGGTGGCTCATCAGCTGCTGCATCACCGCGATGCTCTGGCGGTACTGCCACACGCCCTGCGGTTCGGGGTTGATCCAGGCGAACTTCGGGAAGGCATGCGTCAGGCGCTGCAGCCACTCGGCGCCGGCCTCCTCGTTGTTGTACTCGACGCTGCCGCCGGGCTGCAGGATCTCGTAGGGACTCATGGTCGCGTCGCCGACGAAGATGAGCTTGTAGTCCTTGTTGTACTTGCGGATGATGTCCCAGGTCGCGAACTTCTCCGAGTAGCGGCGCCGGTTGTTCTTCCACATGAAGTCGTAGACGCAGTTGTGGAAGTAATAGAACTCCAGGTGCTTGAACTCGGTCTTGACGGCCGAGAACAGCTCCTCCACGCGCTGCACGTGCTCGTCCATGGTGCCGCCCACGTCCATCAGCAGCAGCACCTTCACGTTGTTGTGGCGCTCGGGCCGCATCCTGATGTCGAGGTAGCCGGCGTTGGCCGCGGTCGAGTGGATCGTCTCGTCGAGGTCGAGCTCCTCCTCGTGGCCTTCGCGCGCGAACTTGCGCAGCCGCCTGAGCGCGACCTTGATGTTGCGCGTGCCGAGCTCCTGGCTGTCGTCGTAGTCCTTGTAGGCGCGCTGGTCCCACACCTTTACGGCGCTCTTGTTCTTGCCGGCGCCGCCGATACGGATGCCCTGCGGGTTGTAGCCGCCGTGGCCGAAGGGCGAGGTGCCGCCGGTGCCGATCCACTTGCTGCCGCCCTCGTGGCGCTCCTTCTGCTCCTCGAAGCGCTTCTTGAGCGTCTCCATGAGCTCGTCCCAGCCCATTTTCTCGATGGCGGCCTTTTCCTCGGGCGTGAACTCGCGCTCGAGCGTCTTTCTCAGCCAGTCGAGCGGCACTTCCTTGGTGAAGTCGGCCACGTTCTCGACGCCCTTGAAGTAGGCGGCGAAGGCGCGGTCGAACTTGTCGTAGTGCTTTTCGTCCTTCACCAGTGCGGTGCGCGAGAGGTAGTAGAAGTCGTCGAGGCTGAAGGCGCCATCGGACTCCGGCCCGACCACGTCGGCCTGCAGCGCTTCGAGCAGCGTCAGGTATTCCTTGACCGACACCGGCAGCTTGGCCGAACGCAGGGTGTAGAAGAAATCGATCAGCATGGCAGGCAGGCCTCCTTCAGCTTCGCGGCTTGTCGAGCAGGTAGAGCAACTGGGCCTTGACCTCGGGCCACTCGCCCGAGCGCAGGCTGTACATCACGGTGTCGCGGATGGTGCCGTCGCGCCGCAGCGCGTGGCCGCGGATCACGCCGTCCTTTTTCGCGCCCAGCCGCTCGATGGCGCGCTGCGAGGCGAAGTTGAAGTTGTCGGTGCGCCAGCCCACCACCTGGCAGCCCAGCGCCTCGAACGCGTGCGTGAGCATCAGCAGCTTGCAGGTGGTGTTGACGTGGGTGCGCTGGCAGCGCTTGGCATACCACGTGTAGCCGATTTCCACGCGCTTCACGGCCGGCAGGATGTCGTGGAAGCTGGTGCTGCCGAGCACGGTGCCGGTGGCGACCTCGGTCACGGCGAAGGCGAAGCGGCTGCCGGCTTCGCGCATCTGGAGTGCGGTCTCGATGTAGGCGCGGGTGTCCTGGGGCTCGGGGACGGAGGTGACGCGCAGCTTCCACAGCTCGCCGTCGGCGGCCGCCGCGCGCAGGCCCGCCTCATGATCGAGCGACAGCGGCACCAGCGCGACGCCGCGCGCCCTGAGCGTCACGGATTCAACGAAAGCCATCTCGATGGCTCCAGCACGCCTCGCGCCACTCCACAACGTACGCAGCCCGGGGTATCACCGGTTGTTCCGCTGCATGAAGACGAGCTTCTCGAACAGCGTGACGTCCTGCTCGTTCTTGAGCAGCGCCCCCACCAGCGGCGGCACCGCGACCTTGTCGTCCTTGCTCTGCAGGGCTTCCGGCGGGATGTCTTCGGCCACCAGCAGCTTGAGCCAGTCGAGCAGCTCGGAGGTCGAGGGCTTCTTCTTCAGGCCGGGCAGGCTGCGCACGTCGTAGAAGGTCTTCATCGCCGCCGTCAGCAAGTGCTGCTTCAGATCGGGAAAGTGCACATCGACGATCTGCTTCATCGTGGCGGCGTCGGGGAACTTGATGTAGTGGAAAAAGCAGCGGCGCAAAAAGGCGTCGGGCAATTCCTTCTCGTTGTTCGAGGTGATGAAGACCAGCGGCCGGTGCTTCGCGCGAATCAGCTCGCGCGTCTCGTAGCAGTAGAACTCCATGCGGTCGAGCTCGCGCAGCAGGTCGTTCGGGAATTCGATGTCGGCCTTGTCGATCTCGTCGATCAGCAGCGCCACCGGCTGGTCGGCCGTGAAGGCCTGCCACAGCACGCCCCGCACGATGTAGTTGTGGATGTCCCGCACGCGCTCGCCACCGTCCACGTCGGCCAGTTGCGAGTCGCGCAGGCGGCTCACCGCGTCGTATTCGTAGAGGCCCTGCTGCGCCTTGGTGGTCGACTTGATGTGCCACTGCAGCAGCGGCAGGCCGAGCGCCAGCGCCACCTCCTCGGCCAGCATGGTCTTGCCGGTGCCGGGCTCGCCCTTGACCAGCAGCGGGCGCTTGAGCGTGATGGCGGCATTGACCGCCAGCATCAGGTCCTGCGTGGCGACATAATTTTCGGAGCCGTGGAATTTTTGCGTCATGGAACGTGCGCTGTGGGAGTTGTTGAAAAACAGAGCCCGGCGCGCTGGTGGCCATGCGGCCGGGAGGGCGCCGGATGGCGCTGGCTATAATCGAAAAACCGATTGCAGAGTCTCTGCAGAGCCTCGTTTTCCACCGAATTGTGCGCGCAAAATGAACAAAACGCTGTCCACGGCCCTGACCCTCGCTGTCGCTTCGGTGACCTTTCTGTGCACCGTACCGGCCAGCGCGCAGCAAGCCGCCAGCAAGGGCGAGGCCGGTCGCGCCAAGATCTCGATGTGCCTGGGCTGCCACAGCATCGTGGGCTACCAGTCGAGCTTTCCCGAGGTCTACAAGGTGCCCAAGATTTCGGGCCAGAGCGCTGAATACATCGTCGCGGCGCTCACCGCCTACAAGAAGGGCGAGCGCAAGTTCCCGACGATGCAGGGCATCGCCGAGACGCTGTCGGACCAGGACATGGCCGACGTGGCGGCCTACTACGCGGCGCAGGGCCGCCAGGGCGAGCCCGACAAGACCGTCCGGGAGCCCGACGCCAAGACCGCCGCGCTGCTGCAAAAGGGTGCTTGCGTGTCGTGCCACGGCCAGAATTTCTCGACCCCGGTGGCGCCCAACTACCCGAAGATCGCCGGTCAGTATTCGGACTACCTGTTCGTCTCGCTCAAGGCCTACAAGACCGAGAACAACGCCTATGTCGGCCGCAGCAACGCCATCATGGGCGCCATCGCCAAGCAGTTCTCCAACGACGAGCTGAAGACGCTGGCCAAGTACGTCGGCTCGCTCGACGGCACCCTGCAGACGGTGCAGGATTCGCGCTTCCACCATTCGCCGGACTGAGCCGCCGGCTGCGCGAACGCTTCCCATCGAGCCCGCGCCTGCGGGCTTTTTTGCGTGCGTCGAGGAGGGCGCTGCGTCAGACGTCGAAGAACACCGTCTCGTCGGGTCCCTGCATGTGGATGTCGAAGCGGTAGATCACCTGCCCCCCTGCTCGCTGCGCTGCGCGATCAGGGTGCGGCGGCGCTCGGCCGGCACTTGGCAGAGCACCGGGTCGCTCGCGTTGGCCTCGGCCTCGTCGCTGAAATAGACGCGCGTGAAGGCGTGCACCAGGAGCCCGCGCATCAGCACGATCAGGTCGATGTGCGGCGCCTCGCCCGGGGTGGCCACACCCGGCTTCACGGTCTGGAAGCTGAAGCGCTGCTCCAGGTCGGTGCCGGTGCCGACCCGGCCGAAGCCGCGAAAGCCCCTGCGGCGCCCCTCGGCGCGCGGGCTGTCGAAGCGCTCGGCATGCCGTCCGCGAGCGTCGACCTGGCTGATCTCGATCAGCGCGTCGGGCACCGGCTGGCCGTCGCCGTCGTACACCACGCCTTCGAGGCGGATGTGCTCGCCCTCGGCGTGCGGCCAGGCCACCATGTCGTCGAAGGGCTGGTCGAAGTCGTAGCCGTACTGCGCGGCGGTCAGGCCGTAGGCGAAGTAGGGGCCGACGGTCTGCGAGGGGGTCTGGCCGAAGTTGGCTTCAAGTGCGGACATCATGGTTCGTTGCTCCTCAGGCCTGGTTCTCGAACGGGGTCTCGTCGGCGCCGCGCAGCACGATGTCGAACTGGTAGCCCAGCGCGTAGCCTTCCTCGGTGAGGTCGAGGCTGAAGTCGGCAATGAGCCGGTTGCGGGCGCGCTCGGGCGTGCCCTGGTAGATCGGGTCGTACTGCAGCAGCGGGTCGCCCGGAAAGTACATCTGCGTCACCAGCCGGCTGGCGAAGTGGTTGCCGAACAGCGACAGGTGGATGTGGTTGGGCCGCCAGGCGTTGGGGTGGTTGCCCCAGGGGTAGGCGCCGGGCTTGATGGTGAGGAAGCGGTAGCGGCCCTCGTCGTCGGTCAGGCAGCGGCCGGCGCCCAGGAAGTTGGGGTCGAGCGGCGCGTCGTGCCGGTCGTTCTTGTGCACGTAGCGGCCGCAGGCGTTGGCCTGCCACAGCTCGATGAGCGTGTTGCGCACCGGGCGGCGATGCTCGTCGAGCACCTGGCCGGCCAGGATCATGCGCTCGCCGATCGGCTCGCCGTTCCTGCGCGCGTTGCGGGTCAGGTCGTGGTCGAGCTCGCCGATGCTGTCGTGGCCGTACACCGGCTGCGTCAGCTCGCCGAGTGCCGCCTTGAGCGGCACCAGCGGGCGCGTCGGGCCGCGCTTGGGCGTCGAGCGGTAGTCCGGGTAGATGTAGGGCGAGTGGCTGGTCCAGTCGCGCGGCGTGATCGTGATGCCGGGGCTCTGGTGCGGGGCGTTCGGGAGGGACATCGGGGCAGGTCTCCTGTGGGGTGTTGTGCGTCGGCGAAGGCGGCACTTTAGAAGTCGCGACGGTTCATGTAAATTGAAGATTACGCACGATTCAATGAGCAGAAGTAATTGAATGACCTAGCTCCCTCGGCGGCGGCGTTCGCGCGCGGTGTGCAGCTGCGGCATTTGCGCTGCCTGGTCGCGATCGCGCAGGAGCGCCACCTGGCACGCGCCGCCGAGCGCCTGGCGCTGAGCCAGCCGGCCGTCTCCAAGACGCTGGCCGAGCTGGAGGCGCTGGCCGGCGCGCGGCTGGTCGATCGCAGCCGCGCCGGGCGGCGCGGCGTGCAGGGCCTGAGCGCCGCCGGCGAGCAGCTGCTGGCGCACGCCCTGCAGGTGCTGGAGGCGATCGACGCGGTCGCGCAGGCCGTCGCGCCGGCCGCCGGCGGGCGCATCGAGCGGCTGCGCATCGGTGCCCTGCCGAGCGTCGCGCCGGGGCTGCTGCCGCCCGCGCTGGCGCGGCTGCGCGAGCAGGCGCCCGGGCTGGACATCTTGGTGAAGACGGCGGCCAACGCCGTGCTGCTCGACGAACTGCGCGCCGCCGAGCTCGACCTGGTGGCCGGCCGCATGAGCGATCCGCGGCTGATGACGGGCCTGAGCTTCGAGCTGCTGCACGTCGAGCCGCTGGTGTTCGCCGCGCGGCGCGCGCACCCGCTGACCGGCCGCGCCGCGGTGTCGCTGGCGGCGGTGCTCGACCATCCGCTGGTGGTCTATCCCGAAGGCACCATCCCGCGCCACAGCACGCAGAGCTTTTTCTCGGCGCACGGCGCGGCGCTGCCCCCCGCCGTCCTGCAGACGCTCGACCTGATGGTGGCGCGCGGCCTGGTCGCAGGCTCCGACGCGGTGTGGATCACCCCGCTCGGCGCGGTGCGCGAGGACCTGGAGGATGGGCGCACCGTCCGGCTGCGCCTGGACACCGCCGGCACCGAGGAGCCGGTCGGGCTGCTGTGGCGCAGCGACGCGCCGGCCTCGCGCGCGCGCGGGGCGATGGTCGGGTTGCTGCGCGAGCAGGCCGCTCGCCAGGGCGCCGGCCGCTGATCCCTGCTGCTATCTTTTCGAGAGCAACAAAAGCACGCCGGACAAGCGCTGCAGGCCGATTTCCTTCAAAGGTGGGCTCAGTCGCGCGTCGCGTGCCGCTGCACGCAGGCGACGTACGCCTCGCCGTCGGGCGGACGGCCGGCGCGCTGGGCCTCCCACATCATCCGGCCGAGGCATTCCATCGTCGCGTGGTGCGCCTCCAGCAGCGAGTCGCGCCGTGCGGCCAGCAGCTCGACGGCCTGGCGGATGCCGCGCGGCTGGTCGATGGAGCATTGCTCGCTGATCGACAGGTGCATCGACAGGTGCAAAAAGGGGTTCTCGCGCCCGTCGGCGCTGTCGTAGACGCGCGCCACGGCGGCCTCGGCGTCGGCCAGGTCGGCGTGGTACTCGGGGTGCGCCTCGATCCAGCCCCAGGCGATGGCCTCCAGCGGCTCCAGCGGCCGGCCCTGCAGGCCCTTGTCGTACACGTTGCAGAAGAAGCGCCGGACGTCGGCGGGAGATGGATTGAACATGGCGCGTCGAGGGTAGCACTGGCGGCAGTGCCTGGTGCCCGATGCCTGGCAAACAGTGAGCAGCAAGCGGCCGCAGTGGCCTCGGCTGGCGGTGACCCGCGTGCACAGCGACTGCGCGCGCCTGCACCGGACGGCAGCCGCTCAGCGCCCGGCCGCGGCCACGCTGTGCGACACCGCCGCCGCCGCCGCCAGCAGCGGCGGCAGCAGGGCGCCGCGCATCACGGCGGCATCGGTGCGGTTGGCCTGGCCGCTCACGTTGAGCGCGGCGACCACCCGGCCGGCGCGGTCGTGCACCGGCGCAGCGATCGAGATCAGGCCTTCCTCCAGCTCCTGGTCGACCAGGCACCAGCCCTGCGCGCGCACCTGTTGGACGATGTCGAGCAACTGCGCGCGGTCGGTCACGGTGCGCCGGGTGCGCGCCTCGGGCGCCATGCCGGCCAGCCGCTCGCGCAGCGCCGCGTCGTCGAGGCCGGCCAGCAGCACGCGGCCCATCGAGGTGCAGTAGGCCGGCAGGCGCGAGCCCACGCCCAGGCTGATGCTCATGATCTTCTGCGTGTGCACGCGCAGCACGTACAGGATGTCGTTGCCTTCCAGCACGGCGGCCGAGCAGGATTCCTTGACCTCGTCGGCCAGCGCCTGCATCACCGGCTCCGCGCGGTCCCAGATCGGCATCGACGACAGGTAGGCGAAGCCCAGGTCGAGGATGCGCGGCGTGAGCGCGAACAGCCGGCCGTCGCATTCCACGTAGCCGAGCGTCTGCAGCGTCAGCAGGATGCGGCGGGCGCCGGCGCGCGTCAGGCCGCTCGCCGCCGCCACCTCCGACAGCGTCTGGCGCGGCGCCGCGGCGCTGAAGGAGCGGATGACCTGCAGCCCGCGCGCGAAGGACTGCACGTAGCTGTCGCCGGGCCGGGGCGAAATGCTTTCTTCCTCGGTGGTTGCCATTCGTCGCCGCATCTCCTAGAATTCATTCTACGAACATTTGTTCTTACAATGAACAAATGGAGAAAAAGCGATGCGGTCCGGACCGCGACTGTTCCCGAAGCGCCCGCGCCGCCCACATCCACCGGAGACACCTTCGAAATGATCGACAAAATCGCCCGCTCGGTCGCTGAGGCCCTGAGCGGCATCCGCGACGGCTCGACCGTGCTGATCGGCGGCTTCGGCACCGCCGGCATTCCCAACGAGCTGATCGACGGCCTGATCGAGCAGGGCGCCAAAGACCTCACGGTGGTCAACAACAACGCCGGCAACGCCGAGGCGGGGTTGGCCGCGCTGCTGAAGGCCGGGCGCGTGCGCAAGATCATCTGCAGCTTTCCGCGCCAGGCCGACAGCTACGTGTTCGACGCGCTCTACCGCAGCGGCAAGCTGGAGCTGGAGCTGGTGCCGCAGGGCAACCTGGCCGAGCGCATCCGCGCCGCGGGTGCCGGCATCGGGGCCTTCTTCTGCCCGACCGGCTTCGGCACGCCGCTGGCGGCCGGGCGCGAGACGCGCGAGATCGAAGGCAAGCCCTATGTGCTCGAATACCCGATCCGCGGCGACGTGGCGCTCATCAAGGCCGAGCGCGGCGACCGCTGGGGCAACCTGACCTACCGCAAGGCGGCGCGCAACTTCGGCCCGGTGATGGCGATGGCGGCCGATCGCACCATCGCCACCGTGCACGAGATCGCCGAACTCGGCACGCTCGACCCCGAGGCCATCGTCACGCCCGGCATCTTCGTGCACCGCATCGTCCAGATCGACCGCGTCGCAACCCAGGCCGGTGGCTTTAAAAAATGAACCCACCCCCAGGCTTGCCCACTTCGTGTGACCGCCAACCCCCTTGCAGGGGGCAACACCAGCGGCCCGGCAGAGCCGGTTACGCGGTGTTCCCCGAAGGGATCGCGCCTGAGTTTCATGTTTCGCCGGCCTTGCCGGGCGTCCTGGAGAACTGACATAGCCATGACTTACCAACGTCGCACCAAGGACCAGCTCGCCGCGCGCGTCGCGCAGGACATCTTCGACGGCGCCGTCGTCAACCTCGGCATCGGGCAGCCGACGCTGGTGGCCAACCACCTGCCGCCGGGGCGCGAGGTCGTCCTGCACAGCGAGAACGGCATCCTCGGCATGGGCCCGGCGCCGGCCGCGGGCGAGGAGGACTACGACCTCATCAACGCCGGCAAGCAGCCCGTCACGCTGCTGCCCGGCGGCGCCTTCTTCCACCACGCCGACAGCTTCGCGATGATGCGCGGCGGCCATCTCGACATCTGCGTGCTCGGCGCCTTCCAGGTCTCGGCCACCGGCGACCTGGCCAACTGGAGCACCGGCGAGGCCGGCGCCATCCCCGCCGTCGGCGGCGCGATGGACCTGGCCATCGGCGCCAGGCAGACCTGGGTCATGATGGACTTGCTCACCAAGAAGGGCGAGAGCAAGATCGTCGCCGAGTGCACGTACCCGCTGACCGGCATCGGCTGCGTCAAGCGCGTCTACACCGACCTGGCGACGCTGGCCTGCACGCCCGAGGGCCTGAAGCTGATCGACACGGTCGACGGCCTCGACCGCGCGGAACTCGAACGGCTGGTCGGCCTGCCGATTGCCGCGTAACCCCGCGAAAAACCTTCCGCGTTCGGCTCCCGCATTCCACCCACTCAATCCACGAGATCCGCCATGACCCAGGAAGCCTTCATCTGCGACGCCATCCGCACCCCCTTCGGCCGCTACGGCGGCGCCTTGAGCAGCGTGCGCGCCGACGACCTCGGCGCCGTGCCGATCAAGGCGCTGATGGAGCGCAACCCCAAGGTCGACTGGAAGGCCGTCGACGACGTGCTCTACGGCTGCGCCAACCAGGCCGGCGAGGACAACCGCAACGTGGCGCGCATGTCGGCCCTCCTGGCCGGGCTGCCCGTCGAGGTGCCGGGCGCCACCATCAACCGGCTGTGCGGCTCCAGTCTGGACGCGCTGGGCAGCGCGGCGCGCGCCATCAAGTCGGGCGAGACCCAGCTCATGATCGCCGGCGGCGTCGAGAGCATGAGCCGCGCGCCCTTCGTGATGCCGAAAGCCGAGACCGCCTTCAGCCGCGCCAACGCGGTGTACGACACCACCATCGGCTGGCGCTTCGTCAACAAGCTCATGAAGGCGCAGTACGGCGTCGATTCGATGCCCGAGACGGCCGAGAACGTGGCGACCGACTACAAGATCGAGCGCGAGGCCCAGGACCGCATGGCGCTGGCCAGCCAGCAGCGCGCCGTGGCGTCGCAGAAATCGGGCTTCTTCGACGCCGAGATCGTGCCGGTCACGGTGCCGCAGAAGAAGGGCGAGCCCGTCACCGTCAGCCGCGACGAGCACCCGCGCGACACCAGCCTGGAGGCGCTGGCCAAGCTGAAGGGCGTGGTGCGTCCCGACGGCACGGTGACCGCCGGCAACGCCAGCGGCGTGAACGACGGCGCCGTCGCCATCCTGCTGGCCAGCGAGGCGATGGCCGCGAAGCAGGGCCTGACCCCCCGCGCCCGCGTGGTCGGCATGGCCACGGCGGGCGTGCCGCCGCGCGTCATGGGGATCGGCCCGGCGCCGGCCACGCAGAAGGTGCTGGCGCAGACCGGCATCAAGCTGGAGCAGCTCGACGTGATCGAACTCAACGAGGCCTTCGCCGCGCAAGGCCTCGCCGTGCTGCGGCTGCTGGGGCTGAAAGACGACGACCCGCGCGTCAACATCAACGGCGGCGCCATCGCGCTCGGCCATCCGCTGGGTGCCAGCGGCGGGCGCCTCGTCACCACGGCGGTCAACCAACTCCACAAAAGCGGCGGGCGCTACGCGCTATGCACCATGTGCATCGGCGTGGGGCAGGGCATCGCGGTGGTCCTGGAGCGGGTCTGAGCCGCGCGTCGGGGTCTTGCGCTACGAATACGATAGCGGAAGGCGCCCGTGCGACGGGCGCTGGCGCCGCTTTTCTCCTGAATTTGCCGCGCTGGCGCGCTACCGGCCGTCGATGATCTGGGCGATCACGCCGGTCGCGATGCCGACCAGCACGTAGTCGCCGCCGACGCCGATCCACTGGTAGCCGCGCGGCGGCGGCCGCAGGCGATGCAGACGCCAGTCGTCCACCACGTAGTTGCGGCCGCGGTATTCGGGCGGCACGCGGTCGCCGCGGTGCCATTGCTCGTGCGGCTGGACGTAGCCGCGGCGATCGAACTGCCGACCTTCGCGGTAATCCTGGCGCTCGCGGAAATCCCGCTGCCTGCGGTAGTCCTGGCGTTCGCGGTAGGCATCGTCGCGCGGGTCGCCCCGGCGATCGGGCTGGGCGTAGCGATCATTGCGATCAGGGCGGCCGTCGTAGCCGCGGTCCTGCGCGAAGCTGCTGCCTGCCATGCACAGCGCGAGTGCGGCGGCGGCCACGGCCAGGCTTCTGGGCGGTCGGATCATGCTGCAATCCTTTCGTGTAGCGAGGTCTTCATTGTCGAGCGCGCAGGGTTCGGCCCGCGGTAGGCGCATGCGCAGGAGGCCCCTCAGGCAAGCGCCTGTCCGAGCGCCGGCTCACAGCCCGCGCCAGAAATCCGTCAGCAGCGCGACGAACTCGGCCGGCCGCTCGACCGCGCTCAGGTGGGCGGCGTCGATCGTGGCGAGCTTCGCGCCCGGGATCGCCGCGGCGATGGCCTCGGACATCGCGGGCGGCGTGGCCTCGTCCTGCGTGCCGGCGATCACCAGCGCGGGCAGCGTGATGCGGCGGTCGCCCGCCAGCAGGTCGACGCTGGCCACCGCCTCGCAGCTGGCGATGTAGGCCTCGTCGTCGTTCGACACGAGCTGGTCGTGCAGCAGGCGCGCCAGCGCGGCGCCGTCGGGCGTGGCGGCGAACGCGGGCGTCAGCCAGCGCGCCACCGCGCCCTGGGCGATGGCGGCGATGCCGTCCGCGCGCACCGCCGCCACGCGGGCGCGCCAGGGCGCCGTGTCGGCGTAGTGCGCCGTCGCGTTGGCGACGACGATGCTGCGCAGCAGCGCCGGGTGGCGCACGGCGAGCGCCTGCGCCGTCATGCCACCCATCGAGACGCCGACGAAGTGCGCCGGCGTGCCGTCCGCGCCGTGCGCGCGGATCAGCTCGGCCGCATCATCGGCCAGCGCCTCGATGCCGAACGGTCCGGGCATCCGCGCGGAGCCGCCGTGGTTGCGGTGGTCGTAGCGCAGCACGGTGTGGTCGCACTCCAGCAGGGCGGCCACGGCGTCCCACATGTGCAGGTCGCAGCCGAGCGCGTGGCTCAGCACGACCAGCGGGCCGTTGCCCTGGCGGATGAAGTTGAGGTGCGGCATGGGGGCAGGCTCGGAGGTTGAGGTGAGTCGAACAGGTCGGGTGCAGGCGATGCGCAACTCAGGTCGCGGGCACGGGCGGCAGGTGAGACGGCATGGCCGTGCTGCGCACCGGGGCCATTACGGAGCAGCCGGCGCTTCCGGCGTCGGGAGCAGCCCCTTCTCGCGCAGGATGCCGGTGGCGATGCCGAACGCATGGTTGGCCACCGGCACGCCGCAGTAGATGGCCGACATCAGGATCACTTCCTTGATCTCGTCGGGCGTCAGGCGCGACTCGGGCGGGCCGTCGAGCGCGGCGCGCACGTGCATGGCGAATTCCTCCCAGGCGTGGATGCCGAGCATCATCGACAGCACCATGAAGCGCCGCGTCCTGTCGCCCAGCGCCGGGCGGCCCCAGATGTCGTTCCAGGCGTGGCGCGTGATGAGCTGCTGGAACTCGGCGTTGAAGTCGTTGCGGTTGGCGAGCGAGCGGTCGACCCAGGCGTCGCCCAGCACGCGGCGGCGGTGCACGAGGCCGCTGCGGTAGTCGTCGGGCGGGGTGTCGATGGATGCCTGCGGGGCCGCCGGCGTGTCGTCGTTCATCGGGTGCACTCCTCCAGAGGGGTGGCGGCGCCTTGCCGGGGCGGCGGCAGCGTGGCCAGCTGCGCATGCAGCGCCTCGACCTGCGCGCGCGCCGTGTCGCCGGCAGCGTCGGCCAGTGCCGGGTCGAACCATTCGCGGGCGGCGTCCGGCGGCAGCTCGGCGCGCAGCCGGTCGAGGTTGGCGCGCATGCGCCCGGCATCGACCTGCAGGCCGGGCAGCGCCGCCGCCAGCGCCCGCACGCTGCCGTGCACCGCCGTCACGAGCTGCGGCCACTCGGCCAGCTCGGCCTGCCAGGGGCCCAGCGCGCGCTCATGCTGCTGCGGCATGGCTGCGAGCAGCGCCGCCACGCACTGCGGCGCCCGGTGCGCCGCCGCCAGCGCGACCATCGACGCCACCGGGTTGCGCTTGTGCGGCATGGCCGACGAGCCGCCGCGCCCGGGCTCGGCGGGCTCCGTCACCTCGCCGACCTCGTACTGGCCGAGCAGCGAGAGGTCGAGCGCGACCTTGCCCAGGCTGCCGGCCAGCAGGCCCAGCTCGCAGCCGAGCGCGACCCACTCGTCGCGCTGCGTGTGCCGGGTGGCGCCGGGGTCGCCCAGCCCCAGTTCGCGCGCCAGGCGCTGCCGCACCGCGCCGCCCCGGCCTTTCATCTGCGCCAGCGTGCCGACCGCGCCGCCCAGCTGCACGCACAGTGCGCCCGGCGCGGTCCGGGCGAGGCGCAGCCGGCTGCGCACCAGCGGCGCCGTCCAGCCCGCACACTTGAATCCGAAGCTGGTGACCGAGGCCGGCTGCATCAGCGTGCGTGCCAGCATCGGCGTCGCGGCGTGGCGCGCGGCCAGGTCGAGCAGGGCGGCGATCGCGCGGTCGAGGTCCGCCTCGATCCAGCCCACGGCGTCGCGCGTGACCAGCGCCATCGCGCTGTCGATCACGTCCTGGCTGGTGCTGCCGAAGTGCACGAAGGGCGCGGCGGCGGCGTCGGAGCGGGCGACGGCCTCGCGCAGCGCCTTGACCAGCGGGATCGCCACGCTGCCGGCGCGGCCGCTGTCGCCGGCGATGCGCGCGGCGTCGAACGACTCGACCTGGCAGCACACCGCCGCGATCGCCTGCGCCGCCGCTGCGGGAATCAGCCCCTCGGCCGCCTGCGCGCGCGCCAGCGCCGCCTCGAAGCGCAGCATGGCCGCGATCACGCTGCGCTCGCCGAAGGCGGCGAGCGTCTCGGGGGTGGAGAGGAAGCTTTCAAAGATGCTCATGGGTGCGATCGGAGGCCTGAAGCATGGTGCATGGCGAGGATGACCCCACGGTCGATTCGGCCTGTCTCAAGCCTCGAAGGGAAGTCCCACGTAGTTCTCCGCCATCGACGCCGAGGCGAAGCGCGAGCCCACCAGGTAGTCGAGCTCGGCGCGCTGCAGCTTCTGGCCGATGGCGCCGGTCTCCGGAAAGCGGTGCATCAGCCCGGTGAACCACCAGGAGAAGCGCTCGGCCTTCCAGATGCGGCGCAGGCAGCGGTCCGAGTAGTGGTCGATGCCAGCGTCGCTGCGCTCCTGGTAGTGCTCGATCAGCGCGCGCGACAGGAAGCGCACGTCCGACGCCGCAAGGTTGAGCCCCTTGGCGCCCGTCGGCGGCACGATGTGCGCCGCGTCGCCGGCCAGGAACAGCCGCCCGAAGCGCATCGGCTCGGCCACGAAGCTGCGCAGCGGCGCGATGCTTTTCTCGATCGACGGGCCGGTGACCAGGGCCTCGGCGGCCTCGGGGTCGAGCCGGCGGCGCAGCTCGTCCCAGAAGGCGTCGTCGCTCCACTGCTCGACCTTGTCGTGCAGCGCGCACTGCACGTAGTAGCGCGTGCGCGTGGCCGAGCGCATCGAGCACAGCGCGAAGCCGCGCTCGCTGTTGGAGTAGATCAGCTCGTGCGACACCGGCGGCGTGTCGGCCAGCACGCCCAGCCAGCCGAACTGGTAGACCTTCTCGTAGGTGCTGATGGATTCCGGGGGCACGCTGGCGCGGCTGATGCCGTGGTAGCCGTCGCAGCCGGCGATGAAGTCGCAGCGCAGCTCGTGCGGCTCGCCGTCGAGGGTGTAGGTGACGCTCGGCGAGCCGCCGTCGAAGTCGTGCGGCGCGACGTCGCGGGCGCGGTAGACGGTCGTGCGGCCGGCCGCCTCGCGCGCGGCCATCAGGTCGCGCGTGACCTCGGTCTGGCCGTAGACCACCACGCGCTTGCCGCCCGTCAGGCCGTGCAGGTCGATGCGGTGCCGCGCGCCGCCGAAGCACAGCTCGATGCCGTCGTGTGGCAGGCCCTCGGCGTGCATGCGCTCGCCGACGCCGGCCTCGTCGAGCAGGTCGCAGGTGGTCTGCTCCAGCACGCCGGCGCGGATGCGCCCGAGCACGTACTCGCCGCTCTGGCGCTCCAGCACGACGTTGTCGATGCCCGCTTCGTGCAGCAGCTGGCCGAGCAGCAGCCCCGAGGGGCCGGCGCCGATGATGGCGACCTGGGTGCGGCGTGTTGCCATGGTGGTTCAAAGCCTCCTGCCACCCATCTTGCCATCAATAATTCAGCCGGGCCACCGCGCGCAGTGCCTCGGGCGAGGCGCTGCCGAAGCCGAAGAATTCGAGGTACGCCGGGATCATCTCGAACAGCATGTCGGTGCCGACCTGCACCGCGCAGCCCCTGGCCTTCGCCGCCTGCAGCAGCGGCGTGTACTCGGACTTCATGACCACCTCGCCGACGAAGGTGGTGGGCGCGATGCGCGCCACGTCGAAGGGCAGCGGGTCGCCCTCGTTCATGCCGAGCGGGGTGGCGTTGACGATCACGTCGAAGCCGGCCGGGTCATTGGAGCCCGTGGCGACGCGCAATTGCGGATAGTGCTCGCGCAGCCGCCCGGCCAGCGCCTGCGCCGCCGCGTCGTGGGCGTCGAACAGCATCAGCTCGGCCACGCCGGCGGCGGCGAGCGAGGCGGCGATGGCCGAGCCGACGCCGCCGCAGCCCGACACCAGCACGCGCGCGCCCGCCAGCCGCTGTCCCTTGCGCTCGACGCCGCGCACGAAGCCCGCGCCGTCGAACTGGTCGCCCAGCAGCGTGCCGTCGGCGCGCCTGAGGATCGCGTTGCAGGCGCCGGCGATGCGCGCGGTGGGCGTCACCTCATCGACCAGCGACAGGGTCGTGATCTTGTGCGGCATGGTCACCAGCGCGCCGTGGAAGTTGGTGAAGCGGCGGATCGCGCGCAGGGCATCGGCGTAGTCCTCGGCCTTGACGCCCAGGGGCATCACCACCGCGTCGATGCCCTGCCGCTCGAACCAGGGGTTGTAGATCAGCGGCGCCTTGAAGGACTCCGTCGGGTAGCCCAGGTGGGCGATGAGGGCGGTCTTGCCAGAGATCATGGGGAAAGTCGCTTTCAAGAGAGGCACGGCGGCCGCGCGGCGCTCAGGCCACGCTGGCCGAGCGGTAGCGCAGCGGCTGCGCGATCTCGCCGCGCATCGCCTCGGGATAGATCAGCTCGCGCAGGAAGGTGGCATCGGCGCGCACGCCCGCGGCCGCCTCGGCATAACCGAAGTAGTCGAGGTACTCCGGCATCTGCTGCACCAGCATCTCGAAGCCCGCCTGCGCGTTGAGCCCGCGCGCGCGCGCCGCGCGCACCAGCGGCGTCGGCTGGCCGCGCAGCAGCACGTCGAACAGCGCGGCGTGCGCGTCCATGCGCGCCACGTCGCACGGCAGCGCGTCGCCCGGCGCCAGGCCGAGCTGCGAGGCGTTCACCACCAGGTCGTAGCCGGCCGGGTCGCCCGACGCGGCGGCCGCCACGTTGGCGTCGAAGAAAGCGTCCAGGTGCGTCGCCAGCCCGATCGCCTTGCCCGCGACCGGGTCGTGGAAGGCGATGTGCTCGGCGCCGTTGACCGTGCCGCCCTGCGCCAGCGCCACGCCGATGGCCGCGCCGGTGACGCCGGCGCCCAGCACCAGCACGCGCTTGCCGCGAAACGGGATGCCGTAGTGGTCGAGCGCGCCGACCAGCCCCTCGCCGTCGAACAGGTCGCCCTCCAGCGCGCCGCCGTCGCCGCGCCGCACCGCATTGACCGAGCCGGCCACCCGGCCGAACAGGCCGCAGCCGTCGAGCAGCACCACCGCCAGCGGCTTGTGCGGCGGCGCGATCACCATGCCCCTGACGTTGGAAGCGAGAAAACTGCCGCGCAGGAACACCGCGAAGTCGCGCGCCGCCACCCGCGCCGGCACCAGCACCGCGTCGATGCCGAAGCGCTCGAACACCGCATTGAACAGCCGCGGCACGCGCACGTTGACCACCGGGTCGCCGGGGATCAGGTAGACATCGGTGGTGCCGGTGATGGGGGGCATGGCAGGCGTCCTGTGGCGTTTTCCGACGAGCGCCCGGCGGGCGTCCGACCGGGCGACTCTAGGGCCGAGCCGGCCAGCGGCCAAGCGTTCCGCGCCGGGAGCCGGTCGATCATTGCGCCAGGGCGGTCGATGATCGATCGGTTCAAGGGTTTCACCTGATCGGAGTCCGGGCCGGGGGCGCGGGGCGGCTTCGCACGGCACGGTGCGGTGCGGCAAGCGCCGCGGAAGCGCCCCAATCCACGGGTTGCTATTGTTTCGAGAGCAAGCTTCGTAGATGGGGCGTGCGTCAGTGCCCATTTCTATGCTGAAACGCCGACTGCATGCCGCCATACCAGCGTCGCCGCGGCCAGGTCCTCCAGCGCGCTGCCGACCGCCTTGAACACCGTGCGCTCGGCGGCGTCGCGCCGCCCGCCGCGCTCGCCCCGGCACAGCTGGGCGAGGTTGGCGCGCACGTCGGCGGCGCGCAGCGTGCCGGCGGCGATGGCGTCGAGCAGGTCGCCGGCCTTGGTCAGCGCCTCGTCGGTGTCGACGAAGGTGGCGGCTACAGCGAAGCACGCGGGCTCGGCCTCGCGCATGGCGGGCGTGAAGCTGCCGATCAGGTCGAGGTGCGTGCCCGGCGTGAGCCAGTCGGCGCGCACCAGCGGCGCGTGCGCCAGCGTGGCGCAGCTGACGATGTCGGCGGCGCGCACCGCCAGCGCCAGGGCGTCGGGATCGTCCCCGACCGCGTGCGCGCTCCAGCCGGCCGCGCGCCACTCGGCCGCCAGCGCGCGGGCGCCTTCGGGGCGGTGGTTCCACACCTGCACCTCGCGGACCGGCCGCACGCTGGCGTGCGCGGCGGGCAGCAGGCGCGCCACGCGGCCGGTGCCGAGCACCAGCAGGTTGGCGGCGTCCTCGCGCGCCAGGAACGACGCGCCGAGCGCCGACGCGGCCGCCGTGCGGTGCGCGGTGAGCTCGTTGCCGTCCAACTGCGCCAGCGGCACGCCGGTCGTGGCGTCGTACAGCACGTAGGTCGCGTGCAGGCCGGGCAGGCCGCGCGCGCCGTTGGCCGGGAAGATGTTGATGGTCTTGATGCCCAGAAAGCCGGCCTCGCTCCAGGCCGGCATGATCAGCACCGTGCCGCGCGCGCCGCCGGCCTCGACCGTGTGCATGTGGCGCGGCGGCACCGTGGCCTCGGCCGCGAAGGCGGCGGCGAGCGCGGGCACCAGGGCGTCGAAGCCGAGGGCGGCGCGGGTGGCGGTGGCGTCGAAGAATTGCATGGCGGCGGCCTCGTCTGGCGGAGTGGCGTGCAGGGCGCGCCGAGCGTTGCGCGGCGCAGCGCGATCGTAGTGGGACGGCGGCGCCGGTGGGGCGCGCGGTGCGCAGGGCAGGTCAGGCCAAGCCAAGGCAAGCCAAGGCAAGTCGGGGCAAGGCAGGGCAGGGCAGGGCAGGGCAGGGCAGGGCAGGGCAGGGCAGGGCGCCGCAGCCTTCCGCTCGCTCCTCGCCTCCCGTGGAACAATCGCCGACCGCCCACCCTGCCGCCCGAGCCCAGCACTTGTTGTCCTTTTCTCCCATTGCCGACCCCGGCTTCTATGCCGTCGCCATTCCCGCCGTGCTGCTGCTGGGCGTGAGCAAGAGCGGCTTCGGCGCGGGCTTCGGCTCGCTGGCCGTGCCGCTGATGGCGCTGGCGGTCAGCGTGCCGCAGGCCGCGGCGATCCTGATGCCGGTGCTGCTGGTGCAAGATGTGCTGGGCATCACCGCGTACCGGCGCGACTTCGACCGCGCCCTGCTGAAGTTCCTGCTGCCGTGCGGCCTGGCCGGCACGCTGGTCGGCACGCTGCTGTTCCGGGCGCTGTCGGCGCACGCGGTGGCCGGCATCGTCGGCGTCTTCACGCTGCTGTTCCTGGCGCAGCGGCTGCTGTTCCCGCCGCGCCCGGACGATCCGCTGCCGTCGCGGCGTGTCGGCGGCGTGCTGACGGTGATCTCGGGCTTCACCAGCTTCATCGCGCACGCCGGCGGGCCGCCCATCAACGCCTACGTGATCCCGCTGCGCCTGTCGCCGGTGGTGTTCAGCGCGACGATGGCGTATTTCTTCTTCGCCGTGAACCTGAGCAAGTGGATTCCCTACGCCTGGCTCGGCCTGCTCGACTGGCGCAACCTCGCCACCTCGCTGGTGCTGCTGCCGCTGGCGCCGCTGGGCGTGTGGATCGGCGTGCGCATCGCGCGGCGCATCGACGTCGTGTGGTTCTACCGCTTCATCTACGCCGGCATGCTGCTGACCGGGCTCAAGCTGACCTGGGACGGCTTCTTCGGAACGTGAGGTTGCTGGAGCCGGGGTGGAGGTTCCAGCCCCGGGATGCTATGGGTTCAATAGCAGGCCATGCAGGCTGGATGTGCGCTACGAGGCATTTTGATCCTCTTTCGGCCTGCTTTCCGCGCTGCCGTTGCCATCGCCGCCCCGCTGCCGCGCCTCGCGCTCGCGCCGCATCTGCTCCTGGAACTGCTGGCGGCCTTCCTTGGCGACGGCGATGAGCTTGGCGCGGTCCTTGTAGTAGGGGTAGGCCTCGTCGGTCAGCTCGAGGTTGCGCTGGCGAAAGCGCCGGACCGTCTCGGCGGCGTCGTCCTCGGGCCAGCCGAGCGCCTCCAGCACCGAGTGCGCGCTCGCGAGCGACGAGCCGAACAGCTCGCGCTCGATGTGCGTGACCCCGCGGTCGCGCAGCTGGTAGTAGTGGCTGACGTTGCGCGCCCGCGCCACGATCACCGCCTGCGCGAAGTGCCGGCGCGCCAGGTCGACGATGGCGAGCGACTGCTCGACGTCGTCCACCGCCACCACGATGACGCGCGCTGCGCCGGCGCCGGCGATGCGCAGCAGATCGAGCCGGGTCGCGTCGCCGTAGAACACGCGAAAGCCGAACTGGCGCAGCGTCTCGATGGCGTCGGGGTCGTGGTCGAGCACCGTCACCCGCATGCCCTGCGAATTCAGCACGCGCCCGACGATCTGGCCGTAGCGCCCGAAGCCGCAGATCACCACGCTGGCGTCCTGCGGCTCGGAGATTTCCGCCATCGGCGCGCCGTTGGCGTGGCTGTAGCGCGGCAGCAGCCACCGGTCGATGGCCGCCAGCAGCAGCGGCGTGAGCAGCATCGACAGCGCCACCGCGCCGATCAGCAGCGAGGCCGCGCCGGGCGACAGCACGGCCGTCCCGGCCGCCGCCTGGAACACCACGAAGGCGAACTCGCCGCCCTGCGCCAGCAGCAGCGTGAACACGGGACGCTCCTGGTATGGCAGGCCCATCGCCCTCGCCATCGCGTAGATCACGGCGGCCTTGGCCGCCATGAAGCCGGCCACCAGCAGCGCCATCCGTCCGGGATGCGCGAGCAGCACGCCGAAGTCGATCGTCATGCCCACGGCGATGAAGAACAGGCCCAGCAGCAGTCCCTTGAACGGCTCGATGTCGGTCTCCAGCTCGCGCCGGTACTCGCTCTCGGCCAGCAGCACGCCGCCCAGGAAGGCGCCGAGCGCCATCGACAGCCCGACGAACTGCATCAGCGCGGCGAGCGCCACCACCAGCAGCAGCGCGGCGGCCGTGAAGATCTCGGGCGTGTTGCTGCGCGCGATCCAGCGCAGCACCGGACGCAGCGCGAGCCGCCCGCCCAGCACGATGGCGCCGATCACCGCGACGGTCTTGAGCGCCTCCAGCGCGCGGCCCGCGCCGCTCGCGCCGGCGTCGGCCGAGGCGCCGGCCAGGAGTGGCAGCAGCGCCAGGATCGGGATCGCCGCCACGTCCTGGAACAGCAGGATCGAGAAGCCCGCCTGGCCGCTGGCGGTCCTGAGCAGGTTGCGCTCGTCCATCGCCTGCAGCGCGATGGCGGTGGACGACAGCGCCAGCCCGAGCGCCGCCACCAGCGCCACGCGCCAGCCGGCGCCGCATGCCCAGCCGAGCGCGAACAGCAGCGCCGCGCAGCCGAGCACCTGTGCCGTGCCCCAGCCGAAGATCGGGCGGCGCAGGCTCCACAGGCGCTTCGCTTCCAGTTCGAGCCCCACCAGGAACAGCATCAGCACCACGCCGAACTCGCCGAAGTGCAGCACGTCCTGCACGCTCGACACCAGCCCGAGCCCCCAGGGCCCGATCGCGATGCCCGCGGCCAGGTAGCCGATGATCGAGCCGAGGCCGAGCGCGCGCGACAGCGGCACCGCCAGCACGGCCGCGCCGAGGTAGATCAGGCTGTCGACGAGCCAGGCGGGGGTGTTTTCCATGGTCAGCGTCCAGGCGTCGGCCTGCGCGGCGTGGACGCACGGGGGCGGGCGATGCCTGTGCGGAACGGCGTCCCGCGCGCGACTGTGGCTGGCTTCATGGCCGCTAACATAGCGCAGCCCCGCCCCGGCGTCCGCCCCACCGTCAACGAGAGCCCATGAAAAAGACTTTCCAGACCCTGCAAGACCTCGCCGCCTGCGTCGGCCAGGAGGTCGCCGTGAGCGACTGGATCACCATCACGCAGCAGCAGGTCGACCAGTTCGCCGAGGCCACCGGCGACCACCAGTGGATCCACGTCGATGTCGAGCGCGCCCGCGCCGGCCCGTTCGGCGCGCCGATCGCGCACGGGTTCCTGACGCTGTCGCTGCTGCCGAGGTTCTTCGAGACCTCCATCGAGGTCGTCGAGTCACGCATGGGCGTGAACTACGGCTTGAACCGCGTGCGCTTCATGGCGCCGGTGCCGGTCGGAAGCCGCCTGCGCGCGCGCATGAAGCTGCTGGCCGCGCAGCCGATCGACAACGACGGCGTGCAGATGACCTGGGAGGTCGCCATCGAGCTCGAAGGCGCCGCCAAGCCGGCCTGCGTGGCGGAGTCGGTGGCGCGGCGCTATCCCTGATTCAAGGCATTTCGGGTGCCGGCGCCCGTCGTATCTGCATATTTGCTATTGATTCAATAGCAAGACAAAGGGTGGAAGTGCCCTACCCGAATTCGTTTTGCCGCCAGGCCTCGAACACCGTCACCGCCACCGCGTTCGACAGGTTCAGGCTGCGCTGGCCGGGCCGCATCGGCAGGCGCAACTGCCGCTGCGGCGCAAAGCGCTCGCGCAGCGACGGCGCCAGGCCGCGCGTCTCGGCGCCGAACACGAACCAGTCGCCGGGATGGAACGCCGTCTCGTGCACCGTGCGCGTGCCGTGCGTGGTGAGCGCGAACAGGCGCTCGGGGTCGGGCCGCTCGGCTTCGAGCAGCGCGTCCCAGCCCGCGTGGCGCCGCACCTGAACCCACTCGTGGTAGTCGAGCCCGGCGCGGCGCAGGCGCGCGTCGTCCATTGAAAAACCCAGCGGCTCGACCAGGTGCAGGGCGCAGCCCGTGTTGGCCGCCAGCCGGATCGCGTTGCCGGTGTTGGGCGGAATCTCGGGCTCGACCAGGACGATGTGGAACATGGCGCGCATTGTGGCGCGGCATGGCCTGCGGCAGGCCCGGCGTTCGCGACCGTCACGCTGCGCGAGGCGGCGACGGTGTTCGCGCCGGCCGGGCGGAGGCCTCCGGCGCCTCGGTGCGGGCCAGCACGAGCGCCGTGACGTGCGCCGCGCCGGCCGCGCGCAGCACCGCGGCGGTCGAGAACAGCGACGCGCCGCTGGTCATCACGTCGTCCACCAGCACGATGCGCCGCCCGCGCACCTCCGGCGCGCGCAGCGGCTCCAGCGCGAAGGCGCCCTCCAGGTTGCGCAGCCGCTCGGCGCGCCCCAGGCCGCTTTGCGCGGCGGTGTCGCGCGTTCGCAGCAGCAAACCGGCGTCGACCTTGCCCGGCGCCATTCGGCGCGCCAGCTCCAGCGCCTGGTTGAAGCCGCGCTCGCGCAGCCGCGCGGCCGACAGCGGCATCGGCAGCACCCGGTCGCAGTCCTCCAGCGCCGGCTCGACCCACGGCGCGCTGCGCAGCAGGGTGGCGAACGGCCCGGCCCAGCCCGTCTGCGCGCGGAACTTGAACTCGGCGATGCAGTCCGGCCACGGCCAGGCGTAGTCGAAGGCGGCCAGGCAGCGGTCGAGCGGCGGCGGCTGGCGCACGCACTCGCCGCACTGCGCGGCCCCGCCGTGCACCGGCAGCGCGCAGGTGCGGCAGCGCGCCACCGGCCGGGCGAAGCGCGCCACGCAGTCGTCGCACACCGGCCGCGACGGCCAGGCGCGGCACACGTGGCACTGGCTGGGCAGGCGCTCCAGCAATGAACTCAAAGGGCGGGCGGTCCAGCGGCGGCGCATCGGCTCAATATACTGGCCGCCCATGCCCGCGACACCGCAGCGCCCCCCCACCATCGATGCCGCGGCGGCGCGGCGCTGGGCCCGGCTGGCGCCGGCGGCCGGGGCGGGCTCGCCCTGGCTGCACGAGGAAATCGGGCGCCGCATGGAGGACCGCCTGCAATGGATCAAGACACGGCCGCGCCGCTGGCTCGACTGGTCGCCGCTGCGCGGCGGACTGCAGGCCCACGCGCTGGTCGCCCGGCGCTACCGCGACGCCGACGCCTTCGTGCTCGAACCCGAGGCGGCGCTGCTCGCGCCGACGCGCGAGGCGCTGGCCGCCCCGTGGTGGAGCGCGCGCCGCTGGCAGGGCGGGCGCGAGCGCTTCGAGGCGCCCCCCGAAGGCGGCGTCGATCTGCTGTGGGCCAACATGGCGCTGCACATGGCGGCCGACCCGCAGGCCCTGATCGCGCGCTGGCACGAACTGATCGCGACCGACGGCTTCCTGATGTTCTCCTGCCTCGGCCCCGACACGCTGCGCGAGCTGCGCGCCGTCTACCGCGAGCACGGCTGGCCCGCGAGCGGCCACGAGTTCACCGACATGCACGACTGGGGCGACATGCTGGTGGCCGCCGGATTCGCCGAGCCGGTCATGGACATGGAGCACGTCGTGCTCACCTACGCCACCCCCGAGGCGCTGCTGGCCGAGCTGCGCACCCTCGGGCGCAACCTGCATCCGCAGCGCTTCGGCGGGCTGCGCGGCCGTATGTGGCGCGCGCGGCTCGAGCAGGCGCTGGCGCAGCGCGCCGCGGGTGCCACAGAAGCGGCGGGCGGGCGCATCGGCATGACCTTCGAAATCATCTACGGCCACGCCTTCAAACCTGCGGCCCGCGTGCCGCTCGCGCCGCGGGCGGCGGTGTCGCTGGACGAGATGCGCTCGATGCTGCAGCGCGGCCGGCCGGCGCCATGAGTCCGCAGGGTTTCCGGCCCTTCGGGCATGTTCGACCCGTGGCGGAGGTCGCTACAATCTTCCCTGCAAGCGCTGCGGTGTTTTCAGCAGTGCGCCATGGCCGGAGCCGATGAGGTTGCGGCACCGATCTACCGAACTCGCCCGTGTCAAATTCCGTCTTCCGATTTGCCACTGTTTCCGGCCAGAGCATCCACTGGTTCCTGAAGCGAAATTGCTCGGTCACGCCGGCGCAGCTGTGCTGGCTGTACGCGTCGCTGTGTCTGGTGTCGCTCGGCATCGGTACCATGCTGTGGTTTCGCGGCGCACCGCTGGTGCTGCCCTTCGCATGGATCGAACTGGCTGCCGTCGGCTTGGCCTTCGTGCTGTACGCGCGCCACGCGACCGATGGCGAGAAGATCGCGCTGGCCGACGGGAGGCTGGTGGTCGAGCTGGAAAATGGCGGGCACTACGAGCGGGCGGAGTTTCTGCCGCACCAGGTGCGCGTCGAGCCGCAGGCCAGCGACCGCTCGCTGATCGAGGTGTCGGGCCAGGGGCAGTCGGTCAAGGTGGGGCGCTACGTGCGCCCCGAGTTGCGTGCCGCGCTGGCACGCGAGATTCGCATGGCGCTGCGAGGGGCCTGAAGAGTTTGCGGGCAGACGCGCCCCGGGTTAACTGAAAGCACAGAAAAAGTGAACACGATGAAGAGCATTTGGTACAGGGCGGCCAGCCCGCTGCTCATGGCCGGCGCAGCGTTCAGCGGTGCGGCGCACGCCGTCTCGGACCTGCCGGGCGGCCCGAGCGTACGGCAGCTCAATCTGCCGTACGGCGTCACCAAAATCTCGCAGGAGCAGCATGACCTGAACACGGTGATGATGATCCTGTGCACCGCGATCTTCATCGCCGTGTTCTCGGTGATGTTCTATTCGATCTGGAAGCACCGCCGCTCGGTCGGCCACAAGGCGGCCAATTTCCACGAGTCGGTGGTGGTCGAGGTCATCTGGACCGTGGTGCCCTTCCTGATCGTGATCGGCATGGCCCTGCCCGCCACCAAGATCCTGGTGGCGCAGAAAGACACCACCAACGCCGACCTCACCATCAAGGCCACCGGCTACCAGTGGAAGTGGGGTTACGACTACATCAATGGCGAAGGGCAGGGCCTGGGCTTCCTGTCCACGCTCGACAGCTCGCACCGCGCCATGTCCGACAACGGCGCCAAGGGCGACATTCCGGCGGACTACCTGCTGAAGGTCGACAATCCGCTGGTGGTGCCGGTGGACCGCAAGATCCGCATCATCACGACCGCCAACGACGTGATCCATGCCTTCGCCGTGCCGCAGTTCGGCATCAAGCAGGATGCGATCCCGGGCTTCGTGCGCGACACCTGGTTCCGTGCCGAGAAGGTGGGCGACTACTACGGCCAGTGCCAGGAGCTGTGCGGCAAGGAGCACGCCTACATGCCGATCCACGTCAAGGTCGTCTCGGCCGCCGACTACACGCAGTGGGTCGCCACCAAGACCAAGGAGGCCGCCGCCAAGCTCGACGATCCCTCCAAGGTGTGGACCCTGCCCGACATGATGGCGCGCGGCGAGAAGGTGTACGCAGCCAACTGCGCCGCCTGCCACCAGGCCAACGGCAAGGGCGCCGGCCCGATCAAGGCGCTCGACGGCGATCCGAAGGTGCTGGATGCGGATCATTCGGTCCAGCTCCTGGTGCTGCTGCACGGGCAGAACAATGGCGCCATGCCGTCCTGGAAGCAGCTGAGCGACACCGACCTCGCCGCCGTGGCGACGTACACCAAGAACAGCTGGTCGAACAAGACCGGCCAGCTGATTCAGCCGGCGGAAGTGCTGGCGCTGCGCGGCAAGTAAGCCGCCGACATCCGATACCCGAAGGAAGATTCCATGAGCGCAGTCCTCGACCCCCACGGCCACGCCCCCGGCCACGGCGATCATGCCCATGACGAGCATCACGACATGCCCACCGGCCTGCGCCGCTGGATGTTCGCGACCAACCACAAGGACATCGGCACGCTGTACCTGCTGTTCAGCCTGACCATGCTGATGGTCGGTGGGGTGCTGGCGCTGCTCGTCCGCCTGGAGCTGTTCCAGCCGGGGCTGCAGTTCTTCAATCCCGAACTGTTCAACCAGTTCACCACCATGCACGGCCTGATCATGGTGTTCGGCGCCATCATGCCGGCCTTCGTCGGCTTCGCCAACTGGATGATCCCGCTGCAGATCGGCGCCTCGGACATGGCGTTCGCGCGCATGAACAACTTCAGCTTCTGGCTGCTGATCCCGGCGGCCATCCTGCTGGTGGCGAGCTTCTTCATGCCGGGCGGCGCGCCCGCCGGCGGCTGGACCATCTACGCGCCGCTGTCGCTGCAGATGGGCATGTCGATGGACACCAGCATCTTCGCGCTGCACATCATGGGCGCCTCGTCGATCATGGGCGCCATCAACATCATCGTGACGGTGCTCAACATGCGCGCGCCCGGCATGACGCTGATGAAGATGCCCATGTTCTGCTGGACCTGGCTCATCACCGCCTACCTGCTGATCGCCGTCATGCCGGTGCTCGCCGGCGCCATCACCATGACGCTGACCGACCGCCACTTCGGCACCAGCTTCTTCAACCCGGGCGGCGGCGGCGACCCGGTGATGTTCCAGCACATCTTCTGGTTCTTCGGTCACCCCGAGGTCTACATCATGATCCTGCCGGCCTTCGGCATCATCAGCCAGGTCGTGCCCGCGTTCTCGCGCAAGAAGCTGTTCGGCTACGCCTCGATGGTGTATGCCACCGCGTCGATCGCGCTGCTGTCGTTCATCGTCTGGGCGCACCACATGTTCACCACCGGCATGCCGGTCACGGGGCAGTTGTTCTTCATGTACGCGACCATGCTGATCTCGGTGCCGACGGCCGTGAAGATCTTCAACTGGACCGCCACCATGTGGCAGGGCTCGATGACCTTCGAGACGCCCATGCTGTTCGCGGTCGGCTTCATCTTCGTGTTCTCGATGGGCGGCTTCACCGGCCTGATCATGGCCATCGCTCCGCTGGACATCCAGTTCCAGGACACCTACTACATCGTCGCGCACTTCCACTACGTACTGGTGGCAGGGTCGCTGTTCGCCATGTTCGCCGGCTACTACTACTGGTCGCCCAAATGGACCGGCGTGATGTACAACGAGACGCGCGGCAAGATTCATTTCTGGTGGTCGCTGATCTCCTTCAACATCGGCTTTTTCCCGATGCACTTCCTGGGGCTGGCCGGCATGCCACGCCGCTATGCCGACTACCCGATGCAGTTCGCCGACTTCAACGCGATCGTCTCCCTCGGCGCGTTCGCCTTCGGCCTGGCGCAGGTGTACTTCGTCTTTTTCGTGGTGCTCCCCGCTCTGCAGGGTAAGGGGCAGAAGGCTCCGCAGAAGCCTTGGGACGGCGCCGAGGGCCTGGAGTGGGAAGTGCCTTCGCCGGCGCCCTTCCACACCTTCGAGACTCCCCCGAAGCTCGACGCGTCGGCGGCCCGCATCATCGGCTGAGCCTGAAGCACCATGGCGACACCCGAGCAAAAGAGAAACAACCGCCGCATGGGGCTGACGCTGGCTTCCATCGCGCTGCTGTTCTTCATCGGGTTCTTCGTGCGCGTCGTCTGGCTGGGCTGGTAGGGCATCATGGGCATCGCTGAGCGCCTGCGTCGTGCCAACCTCCGCACTGTCGGGAAGCTGACCGTCGTGGCCGTGGGCATGTTCGCCTTCGGCTACGCGCTGATTCCGCTGTACCGCTCCATCTGCGAGGCGACCGGCATCAATGTCCTGTCTCTGTCGGAGTTCCGGCAGCCGGGAGGCGCCACCGGTGGCAAGGGGGTGACGCTACCCGGCAACACCCAGGTGGACACTTCGCGCACGATCACCGTCGAGTTCGATGCCAACGCGCGCGGGCTGTGGGACTTCAAGCCGGCGCAGAGCTCGATGCAGGTGCATCCCGGCGAACTGCACAGCGTGATGTACGAGTTCCAGAACGTGCAGAACCGGCGCATGGCCGCGCAGGCCATCCCGAGCTACGCGCCCCGGCAGGCGGCACCCTACTTCAACAAGGTCGAGTGTTTCTGCTTCAACGAATACACGCTGGAGGCGGGCGAGAAGAAGCAGTGGCCGGTGGCCTTCGTGATCGACCCCAAGATCTCCAGGGACGTGAAGACCATCACGCTGTCCTACACCTTCTTCGAGGTGGGCGGCAAGACGCCGCCGGCGCCGACCGCTTCCGCCACCGCGCTGCCGCCAGCGGGGCCACGCTCGTGACGCAGCCGCCATCCTCGCCTCCGCCACCGCGCAAGGGCTCGCTGTGGCGCACTGCCAAGGCCATCGGCTGGGGGTTTTTCGGCGTGCGGAAAAACAGCGCCTATCAGGAAGACATCGCGAACCTGTCGCCGCTGCACATCATTGCAGTGGGACTGGTGGCAGTCTGCCTGATCGTCGGCGGGTTGATTGTGCTGGTGCGGTTCGTGGCACTGCCCTGAGCCGCACTCTCTACGAATTTGAATTGAAAGAAGAAAGCCAGGAGCTGATATGAGTTCGACCCCCCATGGCATCGCGCCCTACTATTTCGTGCCCGCGCCCTCGGGGTACCCGGTCATGTCGGCGAGCGGGCTGTTCTTCGTGCTGCTGGGTGCGGCCATGTGGATCAACGGACACCAGTGGGGGGCCTACTGCTTTGCCCTGGGCATGGTCTGGTGGCTCGTGACGCTGTTCTCGTGGTTCCGCACCTCCGTCCACGAAAGCGAAAGCGGCCAGTACAGCCACAAGATCGATCTGTCCTACCGCTGGAGCATGAGCTGGTTCATCTTCTCGGAGGTGATGTTCTTCGGTGCCTTCTTCACCGCGTTGTGGTGGGCCCGCACCCACGCGCTGCCGGCGCTGGGGAGCCTGGACAATGCCCTGCTGTGGCCCGACTTCAAGGCCGTGTGGCCGAGCGTCGCGCCCGGCGCGACGGGCTCGCCGGCCGGCATCGTGGAGCCGTTCCAGACGGTGGGGCCGTTCTGGCTGCCGACCATCAACACCGCGCTGCTGCTGAGCTCGGGTGTGACGCTGACCATCGCGCACCACGCGCTGCGGGCCAACCACCGCGCCCGCGCCGTGGGTTTCATGTGGCTGACGGTACTGCTGGGCATCATCTTCCTGTGCGTGCAGGGCTACGAGTACTACCACCTCCACACCGAATTGAACCTCAAGCTCAGCTCGGGCGCCTACGGCTCGACCTTCTACATGCTCACCGGCTTCCACGGCTTTCACGTGTTCGTCGGCATGCTGATGCTGCTGTTCATCACGCTGCGGCTGCAAAGGGGTGATTTCACGCCCGAACGGCATTTCGGCTTCGAGGGGGCGGCCTGGTACTGGCACTTCGTCGACGTGGTGTGGCTGGGGCTGTACCTGCTGGTCTACTGGATCTGAGCGGCGCGCGCACGGCTCAAAAAAGCGCCGAGAGGCGCTTTTTTTTGGGCCGGCCGGCCTGCGTAATGCTGGGAGGCCGGCCGGACCGGTTGCGCCCGCCGTGCTGTCCTACCGGCCGACAGGCAGGCCCGCAGGCTGGATGTAGCCCAGTTTCCAGGCCACCAGGATGCACAGGAACAAAACCACCGAAAGCCCGATCCGAACCGTCAGCGCGCGCACCATGCCGCCGCTCTTGGCGCGCCCGTCGCGTCCGTCTTTCAACATGAAGAACAGTGCGACCCCCAGGCTCGCCAGAATGCCGATGAAGGCCAGCGCCACCAGATATTTCATACCACCGATTATCGATCCGGCGGCAGCGGCCGTGCACCGGAGCGTTGCTGCGGCATGAGCCTGCGTACCGAACCCTCTCCGCGCGGACGGCGCGGCGGCTTCTGGCTGCTCACCCTGATGGCCCTGCTGGCGCTGGGCGTCACCGTGGCGCTCGGCCGCTGGCAGCTGTCGCGCGCGGCCGAGAAGGAAGCCCGACAGGCCGCCGTCGAGGCGCAGAACGCGCTGCCGCCGCTGGACATGGCGGCTTTCCTCGCGCTCGACGCACCCACTGACAGCGTGCACCGCACCGTGCGGCTGCGCGGCCTGTGGCTGCCCAGCCAGAGCGTCTACCTCGACAACCGGCAGATGCACGGCGTGCCGGGTTTCTACGTGATGACCCCGCTCGCACTGGAAGGCCGGCCGCAGACCGTGCTGGTCCAGCGCGGCTGGGTGCAGCGCAACTTCCTGGACCGTGCCAGCCTGCCGGCGGTGACCACGCCGCCCGGCCTGGTCACGGTCACCGGGCGCATCGCGCCACCGCCCGGCCGGCTGCTCGACCTCGGTCACGGCGAGGCGCCGAAGCCCGAGGCACCGGCGTCGGCGTCGGCGTCGGCGTCGGCCTCGGCCTCGGCCTCGGCCTCGGCGCTGGGGTCTTCGGCGATCCGGCAAAATCTCGACCTCGAAGCGTTCAAGGCGGAAACCAAGCTGCCGCTGCGCACCGACGTCACGTTGCTCGAGGTGGGCCCCGCTTCCGAGGGCCTGCAGCGCGACTGGCCGGCGCCGTCGCTCGGCATCGAAAAGCACTACGGCTACGCATTCCAATGGTTCGGCCTCGCGGCCCTTGTCGCAATCCTCTATGTCTGGTTCCAATTCATCGCGCCCTGGCGTCGTGCACGCCGTGCCAGGCGCTTCTGACGAGCCGCTGGGCCTGACCGTGCATTCCATGCCGTCGCCCCGGCAGACGCTCGATGACAGCCAGCGTCGCCGCACCCGCAGCGGGCGCTGGAAGATGATCCTGGTCATGCTGATGTGCGCGGCGCCGGTCGTCGCCTCGTACTTCACCTACTACGTGATCCGCCCGCAGGGCCGCAGCGTCTATGGCGAGCTGATCGAGCCGCAGCGTCCCGTGCCCGACCAGCCCGCCGTGGCGCGCGACGGCACGGCGGCGAACCTGCGCGCCCTCAAGGGCCAGTGGCTGCTGGTGATGGTCGCCGATGCCGCCTGCGACGCGCTGTGCGAGCGCCAGCTCTACACCCAGCGCCAGCTGCGCGAGGGCCTGGGGCGCGAGAAGGAGCGCATCGACCGGGTCTGGCTGGTGAGCGACGCCGCCCCGGTCCCCGAGCGTCTCGACCTCGCCCTGCAAGGCGCCACCGTGCTGCGCGTGCCGCCCGAGGCGTTGGCGCGATGGCTGGCACCGGCCGCCGGGCACGCGCTGACCGAGCACCTGTACGTGGTCGACCCGATGGGCAACTGGATGATGCGGTTCCCGGCGCGCATGGACGTGCCCGGCGCCGTCCGGGCCAAGAAGGACATCGAGCGCCTGCTGCGCGCGTCGAGCTCCTGGGACGAACCCGGCCGCTGAGGCCCGCGACCGATGGCCACCACGCAATCGCTCTACGACCTGTCGCCCGTCGCGCGCCTGATGCTCATGGGCGTGGTGCTGGCGCTCGGGCCGCTGCTGTGGGTCGGTCTGCGCCACCGCGGCGCGTCGCCGGCGCGTCGGCTGCAGGCGCTCACCCTGCTGACCCTGTTCCTAACCTTCGATCTGACGCTGTTCGGCGCCTTCACGCGGCTGACCGACTCCGGCCTCGGCTGCCCCGACTGGCCCGGCTGCTACGGCAACGCCAGCCCGGCCGGCGCGCGCCACGAGATTGCGGCTGCGCAGGCCGCGCAACCCACCGGCCCGGTGACGCACGGCAAGGCCTGGGTCGAGATGGTGCACCGCTACCTCGCCACCGGCGTCGGCGTGCTGATCGTCACGCTGGCGGCGGCGACCTGGATCGAGCGGCGCCGCCAGCAGCGCCACGGCGCCGCGCTGCCCAACGCACCGCCGCGCTGGCCGACGGGCGAGCCGGCCGCGCTCAGCGCGTGGTGGCCGGCGGCGACCCTGGCCTGGGTCTGCCTGCAGGGCGCGTTCGGTGCGCTGACGGTCACGCGCAGGCTCTATCCGGCGATCGTCACGCTGCACCTGCTCGGCGCCGTCGTCCTGCTGGTGCTGCTGTGCATCCAGGCGGTGCGCTACCGCCAGGCGGCCACGGGCGTCGCGCCGGCCTCGCTGCCGGCGCCGCTGCGCGCGCTGCTGATCGTGACCAGCGCGCTGCTGGCGCTGCAGATCGCCCTGGGCGGCTGGGTCAGCACCAACTACGCGGTGCTGGCCTGCACCCAGTTCCCGACCTGCCAGAACAGCTGGTGGCCGCCGATGAATTTCGCGCAGGGCTTCGAGATCTGGCGCGGGCTCGGCACCACGGCGGACGGCGCGCCCATCGACTTCGCGGCGCTGACCGCCATCCACTACACGCACCGGCTGGTGGCGTACGCCGTGTTCCTGGCGCTCGGCGTGCTGGCCTGGCGGCTGCGCGACGTGGCCGCCCTGCGGTCGCAGGCCGCCTGGCTGGCCGGGCTGGCGCTGCTGCAGCTCGCCACCGGCCTGGGCAACGTGCTGCTGGGCTGGCCGCTGGCGGCGGCGGTGCTGCACACCGGCGGCGCGGCGGCGCTGGCGGTGGTGCTGACCTGGACGCTGTGCGAGAGCCGCGCCGCGCCCGCGGCGGCCGCCGTGGTGCCGGATGCCGGCAGCAGGCGCGCCGCGGATTCAGGCACCATGGGGGCCGCATGAGCCCGCCGGGCCGCCCCAAGAGCGAATACCGCAGTGCGCAGCACGAAGATACACCAGTGAACACGCCAAGCCGCCCAAAGAGCGAATACCGCAGTGCGCAGCACGAGGGCCCACCCGTGAGCACGCCGCTGCCGAACACCGCTGCCGCCCCGGGCGCCGCCGTGCTGCGCCAGTTCTACGCGCTGACCAAGCCGCGCGTGGTGCAGCTGATCGTCTTCTGCGCCCTGATCGGCATGGTGCTCGCCGTGCCGGGGGTGCCCGGCTGGCCCGAGCTGCAGCGCATGGCGCTGGCCTGCCTCGGCATCTGGCTGGTGGCCGGCGCCGCCGCCGCGTTCAACTGCCTGGTCGAAAAGGGCATCGACGCCAAGATGCGGCGCACCGCCTGGCGGCCGACGGCGCGCGGCCAGCTCAGCGACCGGCAGGCGCTGCTGTTCTCCGCCGGGCTGTGCGCCGCGGGCTCGGCGCTGCTGTGGCTGGCGGTCAACCCGCTCACCATGGGGCTCACCCTGGCCACCTTCGTTGGCTACGCCGTGGTCTACACCGTCATCCTGAAGCCGCTGACGCCGCAGAACATCGTCATCGGCGGGGCCTCCGGCGCCATGCCGCCGGTGCTCGGCTGGGCCGCCATGACCGGCGATGTCGGCCCCGAGGCGCTGATCCTGTTCCTGATCATCTTCCTGTGGACGCCGCCGCACTTCTGGGCGCTGGCGCTCTACCGCGTCGAGGACTACCGCAAGGCGGGGCTGCCGATGCTGCCGGTCACGCACGGCAACGCCTTCACGCGGCTGCAGGTGCTGCTCTACACCATCATCCTGTTCGCCGCCTGCCTGCTGCCCTTCATCTACGGCATGAGCGGCTGGCTCTACTTGGCGGTCGCCGTCGGCGTGAGCCTGGGCTTTTGCGGCTACGCGTTCGCGCTGTGGCGCCATTACTCGGACGCGCTGGCGCGCCGCACCTTCCGCTTCTCGCTGATCCACCTGAGCGTGCTGTTCGCGGCGCTGCTGGTGGACCACTACACAGGATGAAGCTCACTCCCAGGCTTGCCACACTTCGTGTGGCCTCCTACTCCCTTGCAGGGGGCAACACCGGCGGCCCGGCAAAGCCGGTTCCGCGGTGTTTCCAGAAGGGAGCGCGCCTGTTTCATGCAGCGCGGGGTTGACCATGCTCGGGAGAGCAACTGACATGAAAGCAAGCCCGATGAACAAGCGCAACGCTCTTAAAACGATAGCTGTCGGCGCAGGCTGGGCGTGCGCCACAGCCCTTTTCGGCATGAACCTGACGGCCTGCACCGAAGCCAAGCCGAGCTTCAATGCCGTGGACATGACCGGCGCCGACTACGCCCGGGATTTCTCGCTCGCCGACGCCGACGGCAAGGTGCGCACCCTGGCCGACTTCAAGGGCAAGGTGGTGGTGCTGTTCTTCGGCTACGCGCAGTGCCCGGACGTGTGCCCGACCACCATGAGCGAGATGGCGCAGGTCAGGCAGCAGCTCGGCCCCGACGGCGACAGGCTGCAGGTGCTGTTCGTCACGGTCGATCCGGCGCGCGACACGCCGGCCGTCATGAAGGCCTACATGGGGGCCTTCGACCCGAGTTTCATCGCGCTGATCCCGACGCCCGATCAGCTCGCGGCGATGGCCAAGGACTTCAAGGTCTACTACAAGAAGGTCGACGGCAAGACGCCCACCAGCTACTCGATGGACCACTCGGCCGCCAGCTACGTCTACGACACGCACGGCCGGCTGCGGCTCTACGCGCGCTACGGCGCCGGCGTGGCGCCGATGGTGGCGGACGTCAAGGCGCTGCTCAAGGAAGGTTGAGCGGCCGACGCAGGCCCGCCGAGCAGGTCGTGGGCCAAAAAGCAGCCAAAAAGACGCTTTCGCACGGCCAGCAAGCGCAGATTGCTATCGAAAAAATAGCAATACTGCCGTGCCGGCCCGCGCTGGATCGTGCCGCGCGATCACTCGTTGCGGATGCCGTGCGCCCGGATCACGCCGCCCAGCAGCGCGGTGTCGGCCTTGATGCGGTTGGCCAGCCCCTCGGCCGAAGAGCCGACCGCCTGCCAGCCCTGCTGGAACAGCCTGGCGCGCACCTCCGGCGTGCGGACGATGCCGCCGATCAGCGTCGACAGCCGCGCCACCACCGGCCGGGGCATGGCGGCCGGCGCCGCCACGGCGTTCCAGATCTCCAGCTGGAAGCCCGGCACGCCGATCTCCGCCAGGCTCGGCAGCTCCGGCACCAGCGTGCTGCGCCCGGCCGAGGTCACGCCCACCGCCTTGAGCTTGCCGGCGCGCACCTGCGCCATCGCCAGCGCCGGCGGCAGCAGCGCCCACTGCAGCTGGCCGCCGATCATGGCGTTGACGACCTGCGGGTAGCCGGGGTAGGGCACGTGCACCGAGCGTGTGCCGAGCTGCGCGTTGAGCAGCTCCATGCCGAGGTGCCCCACCGTGCCGACGCCCGGCGTGCCGTAGCTCCAGCGGTCGCCCGACGCGCGCGCGGCGCGCAGCAGCGCCTGCGGCGTGTCGCCGGCCACGCTCGACGCCACGACCAGCACCAGCGGCGCGGTGCCGACCAGCGTGACCGGCTGCAGTTCGGTCAGCGGGTCGTAGTTGAGCTTGCCGTTGAGCAGCTTGGCGATCGTCATGTTGCCGTTGATCATGACGCTGATCGTGTGGTCGTCGCTCGCGTGCGCGACCAGCTCGGCGGCGATGTTGCCGCCGGCGCCGACGCGGTTCTCCACGATCACCGGCTGGCCCAGCGCCTGCGCGAGCGGCTCGGCGATCATCCGCGCCGTGATGTCGGGCGTCGAGCCGCCGGGAAACCCCACCACGATGCGCACCGGCCTGGACGGCCAGCCGCCCGGCGCCGCCGCAGCGGCCAGCGCCGAAGCGGTGCCGCCCAGCAGCAGGGTGGCGGCGGTGGCGACGCCGAAGGTGTGGAAGGAGCGGCGCGAAGGCAAGGTCATGGGAGCTGAAGGCATTCGATGAAAGAGGGAAAGAGGAGGGCGGCCGAGGCAAGCGCCGGGCGAGTATAGGAAGGCTCGGGGCCTCCAAAGAAAAAGCCCGGCGGGCGGCCGGGCTGGTCCTGGGTGAAAACGAGAAAGGCGGACCGTGTCGCTGCTGCTGCTGTCGTTGCCGCCGCAGCGCCGCAGCCAAGCCGTTCAGGCGTAGGCCGCCAGCGACTTCTTCATCTTCTTCATGGCCGCCACCTCGATCTGGCGGATGCGCTCGGCCGAGACGCCGTAGACCGCCGCCAAGTCGTGCAGCGTCATGCCGCCCGAGCCGTCGTCGTTGACCTTGAGCCAGCGCTCCTCCACGATGCGGCGGCTGCGGTCGTCGAGCGTGGCGAGCGCGGTCGAGATGCCGTCGCTCGACAGCAGGTCGCGCTGGCGCGACTCGATCTGCGCCGTCGGCTCCTGGGTCGTGTCGGCCAGGTAGGCGATCGGGCCGAAGGCTTCCTCGCCGTCGTCCGCGGGCGCCGGGTCGAGCATCACGTCGCCACCCGCGAGGCGCATCTCCATCTCCAGCACTTCCTCGCGCTTGACGTTGAGCTTCTCGGCCATCTGCGTGACCTGGCTGTCGCTGAGCGTGGCGCGGTGCGTCGGCCCGTCGGCCGCGGCGGCGTCGTCGGCCTTGAAGCCCTGTTTCATCGAGCGCAGGTTGAAGAACAGCTTGCGCTGCGCCTTGGTGGTCGCCACCTTGACCATGCGCCAGTTCTTCAGGATGTACTCGTGGATCTCGGCCTTGATCCAGTGCATGGCGTAGCTCACCAGCCGCACGCCCTGGTCGGGATCGAAGCGCTTGACGGCCTTCATCAGACCGACGTTGCCTTCCTGGATCAGGTCGCCGTGCGGCAGCCCGTAGCCCAGGTACTGGCGCGAGATGGAAATCACCAGACGCAGGTGCGACAGCACCAGCGCGCCGGCGGCTTCGAGGTCGTTGTGGTCGCGCAGCTTGCGCGCGAAGCCCTGCTCCTGTTCCAGGGTCAGCAGCGGCAGGCGGTTGGCCGCCGAAATGTAGGCGTCCAGGTTGCCCAGCGAAGGCACCATCGACCACGGGTTGGCGACGGCGAGCTGGTTGGCGGACGCTCCGGACGTTGTTGTCATCAGGGAGGCTCCTTGTTGAGTATTCATGTTAGCACTCTGTTAGAGAGAGTGCCAAACCGAGGGTTCCCCCTGATTACAGACGATCTTCAGCCCTCGGCCTGTCGGCCAAGCGCTTTTTGCCCTGCGTGACTCGGGAGCATGGCGCCTTGGGCATTCAGCCTTCGCACTCGTCCCCGTCGCCACATTTGCCCGACAGGCATTGAATTTGTAATTCAATATGATACTTTAGTATCTAAAATAGACTCGATCGGATCAATCCAGCAGTGCAAGCGCGTTCAACTCCGAGCCGTTCCAAACCAGGGCCGGTTCGCTCGCATGCGGTTCCATTCGCGTGATGGCGCTAAGTAGGCCGTTCCGAGCGGGTTGACGCTTCTCCTGCATATTTGCCTTGCAGGCCAGGATATTTCAAGGATTTTTTGGTGAACAAACTGTATTGGCTGCTGTTTCCTCTGCTGCTGGTCGCGGCTTACTACGTCCGCCCGGCGGTCGACTTCACATGGGTGGTGCTGAGCCGCGCACGCGAAGCCGCCTCGATCCGGTGGGGCCCGTCCCTGCTGCGGCGCGAGCATGGGACGGTGGTGCAGCGCGCGGTCGAGCAGCGCGACGAGATCAGGGATTACCTCCTCGACCGGATCGCCGCGACGCAGGCCAATGCCTTGGCGGCGCTGGATTTTTCGGCCCCGGGCGCTTACGAGAAGTCCGCCCTGCCGCTCCGGGAACGCCTGCGCGCGAGCCTGCACTACCCACCGCCGGGCCTGACGACAGGACCGACCGAAGACGTCCTGCTGGGCGAGGATGACGTTGCGACCTATCGGGAACTGCGCATTCCCGTGCTGCCGGGCGTCCACGCCACCGGCATTTACGTGCGCCCCAAGGCGTCGGCCGACGACCAGCCGCTGCCCCTGGTCGTTGCCGCGCACGGGCGCAACCTGATTCCCGCACCGGGCGCAGACGGCAAGCTGCCGATCCTGGTCGCCGGCAACCGCGACATTGCGTTGGGCGCCGTACGGCGCGGCTATGCCGTCTGGCTGCCTTCCTTCGTCCATTTCGGCAAGGAAGCGGCGGATGAGTTGCGGGAGCCCCTGACGGTGCTCGCCTGGGAGGCCGGAAGCTCCCTGCCTGCGATCGAAATCGCCAAGGTCGCGGCAGCGCTCGACGTCCTGGCCAGCCGCCCCGGCATCGATGCCGGGCGCATCGCCATGGTGGGGCATTCGTACGGGGGCTTCTACTGCCTCTACACCACCGCGCTGGAGCCCCGCATCCGCGTCGCGGTGGTCTCGGCGTACCTGAACGACCGCGCGGCCCTGCTGCATTCGACGGCGCCGACAGGGTATCTGGACTGGCGCTTCGACAACAGTCTGGCGCTCTGGCAGGACCCCGCAGTGGTGGCGCTGGTGGCGCCGCGACCCTTGCTGGTCGAGGCGGGCAATCAGGACCAGCTGTTCCCGATCGAAGGCGCGCGGCGCGCGGCGGCGCAGGCCCAGACGCTCTACCAGCGCCTGGGCCTGTCGCAGCGCTTCCGGTTCGCGGAATCGGTGGCGCGGCACGACTTCGATGCCGAACAGGCCTGGGACTTCATCGACCGGCACCTGGGCCGGGAGGCCGCAGCCGCAGTCCCGCACGCGGCGGCCGGCGTCCCGGCACGGTGACGGGCGGCGCCCGCGTCAGCCCAGCAGCGCCTGCGCGAACTCGCGCGCGCTGAAGGTTTCGAGGTCTTCCAGCTTCTCGCCGACGCCGACGAAGTACACCGGTACCGGCCGCTCGCGCGCGATGGCCGCCAGCACCCCGCCCTTGGCGGTGCCGTCGAGCTTGGTGACGATCAGGCCGGTGAGGCCGATGGCGTCGTCGAAGGCCTTGACCTGCGCCACCGCGTTCTGGCCGGTGTTGCCGTCGATCACCAGCAGCACCTCGTGCGGAGGGAGGGCCCCCACGCTTGCCACTTCGTGTGCTGCGCTGCCCCCCGGGGGGGCTGTGCCACCTTGGGGCGGCCCGGCGGTGTCACAGGCGCCGGCCTTAGCAATGGTGCGTTTGATCTTCTTCAGTTCGTCCATCAGGTGCGTCTGGGTCGGCAGCCGGCCGGCGGTGTCGACCAGCACCACGTCCTTGCCGCGCGCGCGCCCGGCGTTGACGGCGTCGAAGCTGACCGACGACGGGTCGCCGCCCGCGTTGCTGACGATCTCGACCGTGTTGCGGTCGGCCCAGACCAGCAGCTGCTCGCGTGCCGCGGCGCGGAAGGTGTCGGCCGCGGCCAGCAGCACCGAGCAGCCTTCGTTCGACAGGTGCCAGGTCAGCTTGCCGATGGAGGTGGTCTTGCCGGCGCCGTTGACGCCCGCCACCATGATCACGGTCGGCGTGTGCTCGCCGATCACCAGCGACTTTTCCAGCGGCCGGAGCAGGTCGGCGAGGCAATCGGCCAGCAGCGAGCGGACCTGCGTGGCGTCGGTCGCCATGGTCGCCTTGACGCGCCGGCGCAGGTCCTCCAGCAGCAGCTCGGTCGCTTTGACGCCGGTGTCGGCCATCAGCAGCGCGGTCTCCAGCTCCTCGTAGAGCGCCTCGTCGATCTGGGCGTTGACGAACACGGCCTGGATGCCGGTGCCGGTCTTGCGCAGCCCGGTCTTGAGCTTGTGCAGCCAGCCGGCGCGCTCCGGCACGGCGGGCTCGGGTGGCGGCGGTGCGGCCCGGTAGACGGACGGCCGCGGCGGCGGAGTGGCCGGTGCGGGAGGTGGCGGGGGCAGCGGCAGGTCGCGCAGGAATGCCGGAATGGCGCTGGCGGGAGCGCCCGATGAGGACGCCGGCAGGGCGGACGCGGGCGCTGTCGCCGGTGTCGCCGGCGGGCGGACTGGCGGCGCTTGGGGGACGGCCGCCGGCCCGGGGTGCGCGAAGGCTGCCGGCGCGGGCGCCCGCGCGGACACCGGGGCCGCAGCGGGCGCGACCGTTGGCGTCGACGGCCTTGGCACGGGGCCGCGCTCCGCCTCCGGCACCGGCCGGGCGTGCAATCCCGGCGTTGCCGCGGGCGGCGCCACCGCAGGTGCGTCGCGCAGGAAGGCGGGGATGGCGGCTGTCCGGGGCTGCGAGGCCTCCTGCGGAATGTCGGCAGGGGCAGGGGCAGGGGCTGTTGCCGGGGACGTTCCCGGCACCTGCGGCGACGGTGGTCGTGCAGGCGGCGCGGCCAAGTCGGGCGGCGCGAGCGCAGCCGGAGCCGGAGCGAGGGACGGGGCGGGAGCGCTCGGCGGCGCTTCCGCGGGCGGCTTCGAGCCGAACCACGTCGACGGTGAGAACACCGACCGCGCGGCCGGTGCCGGTGCCGGCGCTTGCGTCGGCGCTGCGGCCGTGCCGGCATTCCCGCCTTCGGGCGCTGGCGGCTGGACCGGCGCGGCCGCGGCCGGCGGCGGCGCTTCGGCGGCGGGCTTTTTCTTGAAGAAACTGAACATCGGGGACTTTTCTACACTCTAGCCATTCTATGAAACACCCCTCCTCATGCCGGACCGGGATCGGGGCGACACACCGGTCCGTGCGAGCCGCCATGCTGGCGCTCGCCGTGGCCTTCGGCGGCGTCGCGATGGCACCGCCGGCCACCGCACAGACGCCCGCCGCAGCGGCGCCCCCGAACCTTCCCCCGGCCGCGCCGGCCGCAGCCTCACCAGTTCCGCCGTCCTCACCGGTCGCTTCGCCTGCACCGGCCCTGTCGGCCACGCCGCCTGCACTGGCCCCATCGTCCGTGCCAAGCGCACCGGCCGCATCGACCGCGTCAGGTACACCGACCGCATCGCCTGCATCGCCCATGCCGGCCGTTCCCGCCGCCACGGCCGCGGCCCTGTCGGCGACGGCGGCGCGGGCCGAGAAGTTCACCCTGGCCAACGGCCTGACGCTGATCGTGCAGCCCGACCGGCGCGCGCCCACGGCGGTGCAGATGCTGTGGGTGCGTGTGGGCTCCATCGACGAGGTCGACGGCACCTCGGGCGTGGCGCACGTGCTGGAGCACATGATGTTCAAGGGCACCCCCAAGGTGCCGGCGGGCGAGTTCTCGCGCCGCGTCGCGGCCCTGGGCGGGCAGGAAAACGCCTTCACGACGCGCGACAACACCGGCTACTACCAGCAGATTCCAGCGGCCAGGCTGGAAGAAGTGATGCGCCTCGAAGCCGACCGCTTCGCCCACAGCCAGTGGCCCGACGCCGAGTTCCGGCGCGAGATCGAGGTCGTCAAGGAGGAGCGCCGTCTGCGCACCGAGGACCAGCCGCGCGCGCTGCTGGGTGAGCAGCAGAACGCCGCCGTCTTCATGGCCTCGCCCTACCACCGCCCGGTGGTCGGCTGGATGAGCGACCTCGACGCCATGACGGCCGACGACGCGCGCGACTTCTTCCGCCGCTGGTACGTACCGGCCAACGCCGCCGTCGTGGTGGTGGGCGACGTCGATGTCGATCGGGTGCGCGCGCTGGCCGAGAAGTACTACGGCGCCATCCCGGCGCGCGCCGTGCCCGCGCGCAAGCCGCGCACCGAGCCCGCGCAGCGCGGCCTGCGGTGCGTCGAGTTCAAGGCGCCGGCCGAGCAGGCTTTCGTGTCGCTGGCGTTCCGCGCCCCGCGCCTGGAAGGCATCGACGACGCCGACAGCGACGCCTGGGCGCTGGTGGTGCTGGCCGCCGTGCTCGACGGCTATCCCGGCTCGCGGCTCGACCGCGCCCTGACGCAGGGGCCCGACCGCGTCGCCGACGCCGTCGGCGCCGACTACGGCTTCATCGGCCGCGGCCCGCAGCTGTTCGGGCTGCAGGGCGTGCCGGCGCCGGGCAAGACCGCCGCGCAGCTCGAAGCCGCGCTGCGCGCGCAGGTGGCGCTGGTGGCGCAGGGCGGCGTCGGCGCGGCCGAGCTGGCGCGCGTCAAGACGCAGTGGGTCGCCGGCGAGACCTACAAGCTCGACTCGGTCATGGCACAGGCGCGCGAGCTGGGCTCCAACTGGCTGCAGGGCCTGCCGCTGGACGCCAGTGCGCGCATCGTCGCGCGGCTGTCGGCCGTCACCGCTGCGCAAGTGCAGGCGGTGGCGGCGCGCCACTTCGGCGACGACCAGCTCACGGTCGCGACGCTGCGTCCGCTGCCGCCCGACCCGAACCGCCGCCCGCGCGCACCGGCAGGGCCCGCGGGCGAGCTGCGCTGAGCCAAAGACAAAGAGCGACGCTTCATGTTCACTATGAAAAAGATAGCTGCCCGCGCACTGCTGGCGGGCGCTGCGGCCTTGTTGGGTTCGCATCTGCAGGCGGCGGTGCCGATCGAGCACTGGACGCTGGCGAACGGCGCGCAGATCTACCTGGCCCGCGTGGGCACGCTGCCGATCGTCGACGTCGAGCTCGATTTCGATGCCGGCGGCCGGCGCGACCCGGCGCCGCAGGCCGGCCTGGCCAGCGCGATGGCCGATGTGGCGGAGAAGGGCATTCGCGCGGCGGCGGCGCCGGGCGTGGGGACCGGTCCGGCGCCGGAGCGCCCCCGGCCGGCTGCGGCTCCCGCAGGGGACAGCACGGCAAACGCAGCGGCCAGCGCGGGGTTCGATGACTACGTTGCGGCCATGGACGAGAACCAGCTGGGCGAGGCCTGGACCGACCTGGGCGCGTCGTTCCACGTCGGCGCCGGCGCCGAGCGCCTGAGCTTCAGCCTGCGCTCGCTGTCGGACCCGGCGCTGCTCGGGCGCGCCGTGCGGCTGGCGTCGCGCCAGATCGGCGAGCCGTCGTTTCCCGAAGACGTCTGGGCGCGCGAGCGCGAGCGCATCAGCGCCGCATTGCGCGAGGCCAACACCCGGCCGGCGACCGTGGCCGGCCATGCCTTCGCGCACGCGGTCTACGGCACGCACCCCTACGGCATCGAGACCACGCCCGAGACGCTCTCGCGCATCGGCGTGGCCGACATGCGCGCGCGCTACCGGCAGCTGGTGCTGCCGTGCCGCGCCAGGCTGAGCGTGGTCGGCGCCGTCACGCGCGCGCAGGCCGAGTCGATCGCCCATGAACTGCTCGCGCGCCTGCCGGCGGACGGCGGCGCCGCCAACTGCCCGCCGCTGCCGCCGGTGCCCGAGGTCGCGCCGCTCGCCGCGCCGCTGGACGAGCGCATCCCCTTCGCCTCGGCGCAGGCGCATGTCTTCATCGGCCAGCCCGGCTACAAGCGCGGCGACCCGGACCACTTCGCGCTCACGCTGGGCAACTACGTGCTGGGCGGCGGCGGCTTCGTCTCGCGCCTGACCGAGGAAGTGCGCGAGAAGCGCGGCCTGAGCTACAGCGTCTACAGCGCCTTCTCGCCGGGGCTGGAGGCGGGCGCCTTCCGCATCGGCCTGCAGACGCGCCCCGACCAGGCCGACGAGGCCGTCCAGGTGTCGCGCGCGGTGCTGGCGAAATTCGTCGCCGAGGGGCCGACCGCCGCCGAGCTGCAGGCCGCCAAGGACAACCTGATCGGCGGCTTTCCGCTGCTGCTCGACAGCAACCGCAAGCTGCTCGGCAACGTCGCCAACATCGCCTGGTACGGGTTGCCGCTCGACTACCTGGAGACCTGGACGGCGCGCATGAACGCCGTCACGGCGGCCGAGGTCAAGGCCGCCTTCGAGCGCAAGCTGCAGCCTGATCGCATGGTGACGGTGGTTGTGGGAGGCCGCCAGCCATGACGCGCGGCCGCCTGAAGCCCGGCGAAGAAGAAGCCCAGCGCGCCGCGACGTCGCCCTCAGCGTCGCGCAAGGCGGCCTCGCGGGCGGAGGCCCCGGCCGCGGCAGCACGCCGCGACACGCGCCCGCACGAGGTGCGCATCATCGGCGGGCTGTGGAAGCGCACCCGCCTCGCGGTGGCCGACCGCCCCGGCCTGCGCCCGACGCCCGACCGCGTGCGCGAGACCCTCTTCAACTGGCTCGCCAGCCTGGCCGGCGCCGGCGGCGGCGAGCTGCCCGGCTGGCACTGCCTGGACGCCTTCGCCGGCACCGGCGCGCTCGGCTTCGAGGCGGCCTCGCGCGGCGCCGAGGCGGTGCTGCTGTGCGAGCAGGACGCGGCGCTGGTCGAGCGCCTGCAGGCCACGCGGGCCAGGCTCGAAGCCGACGCCGTGCGCATCGAGCGCGGCAGCGGCGTCGTGGCGCTGGAGCGCGCGCTGCCGGCGAGCCTGCACGCCGTGTTCGTCGATCCGCCGTTCGAGCAGCCGGCGCTGTACGTCCCGGCGCTCCAGGCGGCCGCGCGCGCACTGCGCGAGGGCGGCGTGATCTACCTGGAGGCGCCGCGCCGCTGGGACGAGGCCGAGCTGGCGGCGCTGGGCCTCGTGGCGTTCCGCCACCTGAAGGCCGGCGCGGTGCACGCGCACCTGCTGCGCCGGGCGGCATAATCCGCGCGAAACCGCAGCCCGGCGGCGGGGCCGGCCCGGCCCAGGAGAGCAGTCCATGTCCCACGTGATCGCCGTCTACCCCGGCACCTTCGACCCCATGACGCTCGGCCACGAGGACGTGGTGCGCCGCGCCACGCAGCTGTTCTCGCACGTGATCGTGGCGGTGGCGGCCGGGCACCACAAGAAGGCGCTGTTCTCGCTGGACGAGCGCATCGAGATGGCGCGCGAGGCCGCCGCGCCGTTCGGCGACAGCGTCACGGTGGAGAGCTTCTCCGGGCTGCTGCGCGACTTCGTGGTGGCGCGCAACGGCAAGGCGATGGTGCGCGGCCTGCGCGCCGTGACCGACTTCGACTACGAGTTCCAGCTCGCCGGCATGAACCGCTCGCTGATGCCCGAGGTCGAGACGGTGTTCCTCACGCCGAGCGACAGGTACCAGTTCATCTCCAGCACCTTCGTGCGCGAGATCGCGATGCTGGGCGGCGAGATCGACAAGTTCGTCTCGCCGGGCGTGCAGCGCAGGCTGGCCGCCAAGGTCGGCAGCGCGGGGCCGCCAGCGCCATGACGGCGGCCCCGCCGCCGCTGCCCGCGCTGCGCGCGCTCGGCGAGGCGGCGCTGCTGTGCGAGCTGCCGCCGCCGGCCACGCTGGAGCGCCAGCGCAGCATCTGGGCGCTGGCCGCGCAGGCGGCGCGCTGGCCGCACGTGCGCGAGGTGCTGCCGGGCATGAACAACCTGACGCTGATCTTCGACCCGCGGCACGGCGCGCTGCCGGACTACGCGGCGCGGGTGCGCCGGGCCTGGCCGCGGCTGCGCCGCACCGGGCCCGCCGGGCGGCAGGTCGAGATCCCGGTGCACTACGGCGGCGCGGCCGGGCCCGACCTGGCCGACGTGGCGGCGCACACGGGCTTCACGCCGGCCGAGGTGGTGCGGCGCCACGCGGCGGGCGACTACATCGTGTACTTCCTGGGCTTTCTGCCCGGCTTCGCCTTCATGGGCGGGCTGGAGGCGGCGCTCGCCACGCCGCGCCGCGCCGAGCCGCGCACCGCGGTGCCGGCCGGCTCGGTCGGCATCGGCGGCGAGCAGACCGGCATCTACCCGCTCGCGTCGCCCGGCGGCTGGCAGCTGATCGGGCGCACCGCGCTGCCGCTGTTCGACCCCGCGGCCGATCCGCCGACGCTGCTCGCGCCCGGCGACCGCGTGCGCTTCGTGGCCGAGCGCGTCGAGCTGTGAGGGCGGCCGTGCGGACCTCCCCGACGGCCATGGCGGTTCGGCGTTCTTTCTCGGGCTGCCCGCCGCCATGACGACCGCCCACTTCGTCGTCGTCCGGCCGGGCCTGCTGTGCTCGGTGCAGGATCTGGGACGCCACGGCCAGCGCCGCTTCGGCATCTGCCCGGGCGGCGCCCTCGACGCGCTGGCGCTGACGCTGGCCAACCGGCTGGTCGGCAACGCGGACGCGGCGGCCGGGCTGGAGATCACGCTGGGCGGCTGCGAGCTGCGCTTCGAGGCGGCCACCCGCATCGCGCTCGCCGGCGACGACTTCGGCGCGCGCCTCGACGGCCGGCCGCTCTGGCCGCACTGGAGCGTGCCGGTGGCCGCCGGGCAGACGCTGCGCCTGGGCGGCGCCAACGCCTGCGGCGCCAAGGCGGGCGTGCGCAGCTGGCTGGCGGTGGCGGGCGGCATCGACGTGGCGCCGGTGCTGGGCTCGCGCAGCACCGACCTCAAGGCCGGCTTCGGCGGCCACGAGGGGCGCGCGCTGCGCCGGGGCGACCGGCTGCCCCTCGGAGCGCCCGCGCTGCCGCCCGGCCAGCTGGCGCGCGCGGCCTTCGGCGTGCGCTCGCCGCGCTGGTGGCGCGCGCCGCACGAGGCACCGGCCGAGCAGCACGGCGATGGCGAGGATGAAGGCGATGCGGCGGCGACCCGGCTGCGCGTGCTGCCCGGCCCCGAGTACGAGCAGTTCACCGCCGCGTCGCAGTCCCGGTTCTGGGGCGAGCCGTGGCGCATCACGCCGCAGAGCAACCGCATGGGCAGCCGGCTCGCCGGTCCGGAGCTCAAGCGCCGGCGCCCGGCCGACCTGCTGTCGTCCGGCGTGGTGCCGGGCGTCATCCAGGTGCCGCCCTCGGGCCAGCCGATCGTGCTGCTGGGCGACGCGCAGACGACCGGCGGCTACCCGCGCATCGGCGTCGTCATCGAGGCGGATTTCTGGAAGCTGGCGCAGGCCCCGCTGGGCGGCGCGCTGCGCTTCGTGCGGACCGACGCGGACGGCGCGCGCGCGGCGCGCGAGCGGCAGGAGCGCTACCTGGCCTGGGTCGACCAGGCGCTGGCCGCCACCGCCTGGGCACGCCCGGCGCAGAATTGAGGCCACGCTGGCGCGACCGCGACCGCGACCGCGACCGCGACCGCATCTGCAACGGCAATCCACGGGAGACCCCATGCACATCGACCTGAACGCCGACCTGGGCGAGGACTGCGCCAACGACGAGGCGCTGCTCGGCCTCGTCAGCTCGGCCAACATCGCCTGCGGCTGGCACGCCGGCGACGCGACCACCATGCGCCAGTGCGTGCGCTGGGCGCTGGCCCACGGCGTGGCGATCGGCGCGCACCCGAGCTTTCCGGACCGCGAGAACTTCGGGCGCAGCGAGATGCAATTGCCGCGCGAGGAGATCGTGAACGGCGTGCTCTACCAGATCGGCGCGCTGGCGGCCATCGCGCGCGCCGAGGGCGGCGCGCTGTCGCACGTCAAGCCGCACGGCGCGCTCTACAACCAGGCGGTGCGCGAGCCGGAACTGGCCGAGGCGCTGTGCGAGGCGGTCTTCCTGTTCGACCCGACGCTCAAGTTCTTCGGCCTGGCCGGCAGCGGCATGATCGACGCCGCCCGGCGCGCCGGCCTGACGCCGGTGCAGGAGGTGTTCGCCGACCGCGCCTACAACGCCGACGGCAGCCTGGTCAGCCGCAAGCTGCCCGGCGCGCTGATCGAGGACGAGGAGCAGGCGCTGGCGCAGACGCTCTCGCTGGTGCGCGAGGGGCGGGCCGTGGCCATCGACGGCAGCAGCGTCGCGGTCGAGGCGCAGTCGGTCTGCCTGCACGGCGACGGCGCCCACGCGCTGGCGTTCGCGCGGCGCATCCGCCAGCGCCTGACGCAGGAAGGCATCGGCGTCGCCGCGGTCGCCTGACGCCATGGCCCAGCCAATTGTCCTGGTGACCGGCTTCGACCCGTTCGGCGGCGAGGCCGTCAACCCGTCGTGGGAGGCAGTGCGTCGGCTCGTCGGCTGGCGCTGCGGCGACGCCACGGTGCACACGCGGCGCCTGCCGTGCGAGTTCGGCGGGGCGCTCGACGCGCTCGGCCGCGCCATGGACGCGCTCGCGCCGCGCTGGGTGATCGCCGTCGGCCAGGCCGGCGGGCGCAGCGAGGTCACGCCCGAGCGCGTCGCGATCAACGTGGACGACGCGCGCATCCCCTGCAACGCCGGGTGCTGCCCGATCGACGTGCCGGTGGTCGCGGACGCGCCGGCGGCGTACTTCTCGACCCTGCCGGTCAAGGCCATCGTCGGCGCGCTGCGCGCCGCGGGCATCCCGGCGTCGCTGTCCAACAGCGCCGGCACCTTCGTGTGCAACCACCTGTTCTACGGCCTGATGCACCGGATCGCGACGCGCTGCGGCGCCGGCGCCGACGGCGTGCGCGGCGGTTTCGTCCACATCCCGTACCTGCCGCAGCAAGCGGCGCACGTGCCCGGCGCGCCGAGCATGGCGCTCGCCACCGTGGCCCGGGCGCTGCGCATCGCGGTCGCGACGACGCTCGCCGTGCCGCACGACGTGCGCGAATCCGCCGGCCGGCTGCATTGAGGCCGCTTGCGGCCCGGAATTCAATGAAAAGGCCCGCTGGCGCCCGATGCGCCTGCATAGTGCGCTATGAATCCGATAGCAAACGCAGTCAGCCGACGAACTTTGCGAGCCAGCGCGCCAGCACCGCGTTGACCGCCTCGGGCTGCTCCAGCGTCAGCATGTGGCCGCACTCGGGCAGCACGACGAGCTCGGCCTGCGGCGCGCCCGCGGCGATGTCGCGCGAGCAGGCGGGCGGCGTCAGGCGGTCGCTGTCGCCGCACACCACCAGCACCGGGCAGCGCAGCGCGTGCAGGTGCCGGGTGGCGTCGGGGCGCAGCATCAGCGCGCGGTTCTGGCGCATCAGCTGCGCCGCGCCGGCGTCGAGCATCATGTCGACGTAGCCCCGCACCAGCGCCGAATCGCGCGCGTGCCGCCGGTGGAAGGCGAAGGCGGCGCTCGGCTCGATCACGTCGCGCACGTCGCCGCGCCCGAACAGCTCGATCACATCGGCGCGCAACGCACGCATCTCGGGCGTCTCGGCACGCGGCGAGGTGCCCAGCAGCGCCAGCCCGGCGATGCGCTGCGGCGCCTGCCGCGCGGCCTCCAGCGCGATCATCCCGCCCAGCGACGCGCCGCACAGCACCAGGGGCCCGGCGTGCTCGCGCAGCAGCGCCGCGGCCATGGATTCGATGCTGTCGTGGCGCGCGTGAACGCTGCTGACCGCCGGGCGCAGCGCCGCCGGCAGCACCGCCCGCTGCGCGGCCCACAGCCGCTGGTCGCAGGCCAGGCCGGGCAACAGGACGAGCTGGCATGACATCATGGGCCGATTGTGGTGGAGCGAGGCCGGTCGCGTGCGGCGAAAATCGCACGGCCGTTGCCGTTGCCGTTGCCGTTGCCGTTGCCGTTGCCGTTGCCGACGCGCGGCAGCCCGCGGCGCCACGCGCCATGCCGCGCCACGCCACGCCGCGACGTGCCATCGGCGTCCGCACCGGGCCAGACCGGACTGGCGCGGACGCCCATGGAAGAGAGGGTGCGCAGGAACCAAGCGCCGCCCGCCCGGCTCGCACAGGAAGCATGCCCATCAACACCATTGCCGCCACGGCCACCGCCACCACCGAACTGATCCTGATCCGCCACGGCGAAACCGACTGGAACCGCGAGCTGCGCTTCCAGGGCCACATCGACGTGCCGCTCAACGACATCGGCCACGAGCAGGCGCGGCGCCTCGGCCTGCGCCTCGCGCGCGAGCCGGTGCGCCACATCGTCAGCAGCGACCTGCTGCGCGCGCAGCAGACGGCGGCGCCGGCGGCACGCCTGCTGGAACTGCCGGTCGCGACCACGGTGGGGCTGCGCGAGCAGCACTTCGGCATCGTCGAGGGGATGCGCGCCGACGACATCCGGCGCGACCACCCGCGCGCCTGGGAGGAGTGGCTCGAATTCCGCGCCGACCACGGCATGCCCGGGGGCGAGTCGCCACGCCAGTTCCACGCCCGCATCGTTCAGGCGCTGCGCGGCATCGCGGCGCGGCACGCCGGCCAGACCGTGCTGGTGGTGACGCACGGCGGCGTGCTCGACATGGTCTGGCGCAGCGCCCGCGGGCTGGGGCTGGACGGCCCGCGCCAGAGCGAAATCCCGAACGGCGGCATCAACCGGGTGCGCATCGGCTGCGCGCAGGAAGGGGAGCCCCTCGCCATCGAGATCGTCGACTGGGCCGACGTGCGCCACCTGGGCGACCTGCCGCCGCAGCCGGTCTACGACCAGCGGCGCCACCTGCAGGCGTGAGGCCGCCGCCGCACGCGCAGCCGGGCTGCCGCCGTCCCTCCTTGAGGAACATGGCGACGGCGAACGGGTCCAAGAAGGACCGGCGCTGGTTTGCCGGCAGGAGGTATCGACATGAGGCAAATGAAGCATTGGCAGGATCCGGTCAACGCGGTGTTGGGCGTCTGGCTGGTGCTGTCTCCCTGGGCGCTGGGCTATACCGGCACGACCGCCGCGATGTGGAACGCGGTGGTCATCGGTGTGGTGCTGGTCGCCATCGCACTGGGCGCCATGACGGCGCCACGGGCCTGGGAGGAATGGGCCGAAGCCGCCCTCGGGCTGTGGATGGCCATCTCGCCCTGGGTGCTGGGATTCAGCGGACTCACCACGGTCAGGAACACGGCGCTCGTCACCGGCCTCGTGATCCTGGTGCTGGCCCTGTGGGTGCTGGCGACCGACAAGGAGTACACCCACTGGGGTGATCACGGCGCGGCCCACTGAAAGAAAGGCGCGACGCCGTCGCGTGCCCCGTTTGCGCGGGGCTTGCGTGAAGCCCCGGCCCGCCGCCGCTCCCGAGCCCTTCGGTTCAGGGCTGCTGCGGCGCGCACCGCCCGGGACCCAGCCGCCGCCGGTTGGAACGGGAGGACGCTGCAGCGTCCCGCCGGGCCGGCCGAAGCCATGCAGCGGACGCCGGCGGCAGCCGGGCCTGCCGTTACTTGCGGGCCGTCGTCTGCCGGCTCATCTGCTCGGCCATCTTCAGGTGGCCCTGCACCACCGGCAGCATCTTGCCCGCCAGCGCCTTCAGGTCGGCATCCTTGGCGCTGCGCTGCGTCTTGTGCAGCAGGTCGAGGGTCTTGCGGTGGTCCTTCAGGCCGGCGTTCTTCACGTACTCCCGGTCGAAGGTGTCGCCGCTCATGGCGCGCATGGCGGTGGCCAGGGCTTCGTGCTTCAGGTCGGGGCGATCTGGCAGATCGACGGCCTTCGACTGCGCCAGCTGCTGCACGTCGTTCAGGGCCGAGGTGTGGTCATCGACCATCTTCTGGGCGAAGGTCTTGATCTGGTCGTTCTGCGACTTCTCCAGCGCCAGCTTGGCCGTCGCGATCTCGGCCATGTTGGCCTGGGCGATGTCGCGGAGCATGCCTTGGTCGGCACGGACGACGGTGCTGCTGTGTGCCCTGGCGGAGGCGGGGCTGTTGGCCGCGGCGGCATTGCCGCTGTTGCCGGCGCTGGTGCCCCCGGACAGGGTCGAACTGCCGCTCGGCGCCGTCGAGTCCGTCTGGGCCTGGGCGGGCAGCTGAGCCAGCGTCAGGGCGAGCGCGGCGGCGCCGAGGATGGAAGCGGCAGGGTGGTATTTGGACATTGCATCTCCTGATGTTGAATCGGTGGAGATTGCAGAGCACACGGCGTGCCCGCCGCAAGCGGCACTTTCAGGCACGGTAAAACCCTACACCTCACGGGATGTTGGCGCACACGCAGACTCGGGCCAGCCAGCCACACTCGCCAGGTGTCCCAAGGAGTTCCAACCATGGCCCAAAGTCCTTCCGAACCATTCCCGTTTCCGACCGCCGAGAGCCACGAACCGCCCCAGCACGCGGAAAAACCCGTGACCCAGGAGCCGACCGACACGGCCATCGACAGCGGCGTCGAGGAATCCTTCCCGGCCAGCGATCCGGTGTCCGTGACGGTCAGCAAGGTCATCACGCCCAAGTCCGAACCTGGTGCCGATGCGGCGTCGACTCCGCCGAGCCCCCCGTCGCCCTGAGCGCCTTCAGGCGCCGGCACGGCATCGACCGCCGTCCCTGGCGCCGTCGCGCGGACGCACGGCGGAACGCGTGCCCCGTGCAGTGCCGGCAGCGGCGGCTGCAGCTATGTTCCCGCGATGATCCATGAAAATCCGGACGTGCAGCGCTTCGTCGAAGTGACGATGGCCGAAGGCGTGCCCGGGGGACTTCGCCTGCTGAACCAGCGGGTGCCGCACCGCTACACGGCCTTGTACGCGTTGCGTGGCGGCGTGCTCAAGAATCTTTTTCTCTACGACAAGGCCGGCGAGGCGCGCCCCGAGTTCCTGGAGGAGGTGCCCATCGGCGACAGCTTTTGCCAGTTCGTGCTGCGCGACGGCTGCTTTCTGACGTCCGACACCGGCAGCGACCACCGGCTCGACGGGCATGCGTACCAGGGCGTGCTGCGCGCCTACCACGGCGTTCCGCTGGTCGGCGACGACGGCGAGCTGTTCGGCACGCTGTGCCATTTCGATGCCCGGGAATGCGACCTGAGCGAGGACGAGTTCCAGTACCTGCAGAAGGTCACCCGGCTGTTGCCGGCCTGTCTGCCGAAGGTTGCCAGGTAATTTCCGCCAGCGCGGCTTTTTGGACCGAATCGGCTTCCAGCGCCCGTGCCGTGGGCGTCGGCAGCTCTCATTTCGATAACATCATGCCGCCGGCGGCTGTGGCCAGGGCCGTTGCGGCCCGCGGATCAGCTCGAAGGCGCGCGCCGTCTTGAGCACGCCCAGGTCGTCGAAGCGCGCTCCCGCGATCTGCAGGCCGATCGGTAGCCCGGCCTCTTCCGAGTAGCCGCAGTTGATCGATGCCGCCGGCTGCTCCGACATGTTGAAAGGCACCGTGAAGCCGATGTGCTCGAGCGCGTGCAGCGGATCGCCGGTCGGCGAGGGCGCCTCGGCCGCCGCCGGCATGTTGGGCGCGACGGGCGAGATCACGCAGTCGAACGGCGCGCACGCCGCCACCGCCGCCACGCGCGTCGCGTGGAACTGGCTGAAGGCGCGGAACACCTGCTCGCCGCTCAGGCCGGCGGCGCTCTCGGCCCATTGGCGGATGTAGGGCAGCACCCGGGCGCGCTGCTCGGGGCGCAGCGCGTTCATGTCCACCAGCGAGCGCATGCGCCAGAAGCGGTCCATGCCGTCGAGCATGGCCTGTGTCATGAAGGGCCGCATCGGCACGACGATGGCGCCGGCCTGCTCGAGCAGTCGCGCCGCGCGCTCGACGGCGATGCGGATTTCGGGCTCGACGGGCAGACCGCAGCCGGCGTCGAGCAGCAGGCCGACGCGCAAGTCCCGCAGGTGCTCGGGCGGCACGTCGAAGGCGTCCCAGTCGATGGCCTGCGCCGGCAGGCTCATGCTGTCGCGCACGTCGGGCCGGGAGAGAACGCGCATCATCAGCGCGGCGTCGCCCACGGTGCGCGTCATCGGTCCGGCGGCGCGGCCCATGTAGGGCGGATCGATCGGCACGCGCCCCAGGCTCGGCTTGAGCGTGAAGACGCCGCACCAGCCCGCCGGCAGGCGAAGGGAGCCGCCGATGTCGGTGCCGACGTGCAGCGGCCCGTAGCCGGCCGCCGCCGCCGCGCCGGCGCCGGCGCTCGAGCCGCCGGGCGTTTTCGTCCGATCCCACGGATTGCGCGCCAGCGTGTGGAAGCTCGACAGGCCCGAGGACAGCATGCCGTAGTCGGGCATCGTGGTCTTGCTGACGATGACGGCGCCGGCCTCCTTCAGGCGCGCCGCCGGCGGGGCGTCGGCGGCTGCGGGCTTCAGGTCGACGGCGGCGGTGCCGGCGGGCAGCGGGTCGCCGCGCGTGGCGATGTTCTCTTTCAGCGTCGCAGGCACGCCGTCGAGCGGGCCCAGCGGCTCGCCGCACCGCCAGCGCGCCTCGGACTCGCGCGCCTGCGCCAGCGCCGCCTCCGGGCGCAGCAGCCATGTCGCCTGCAGGTGAGGCTCCCAGCGCGCGATGTGGGCCAGCACGTCCCGGGCGACCTCGACCGGCGACAGCTCGCCGGCCGCGTAGGCCGCGCCGAGCTGGCGCGCCGTCAGGTCGTGCAGGGCGCCGCCCGCCTCCATGCTCACGCCCAGGACAGCGCCGACAGGTCGTTGACGAAGGTCGGCATGTCCTTCCACAGCCCCTTCACGCCTTTCCTGGCGATGGTCGGGAAGACCGGCTGGAACAGGAAGCCGTTGGCCGCGTCGGTCGCCAGCATTTTTTGCGCGTCGCCCAGCAGCTTGTTGCGCTCGGCCGGGTTGGCGGTGGCCTTGATCCTGTCGAACAGCTCGTTGAACGGCTTGGACTGGTAGCCCCAGTAGTAGTCGGCCTTGGTGTAGTTGCCGAGGTCGGAGGGCTCGACGTGCGAGATGATCGACAGGTCGTAGTTGTGGGCGCCGCCATAGGTGCCGCTGAGCCACTGCGCCCACTCGACGTTCTGCACCTTGACCACGATGCCGATCTTGGCGAGCTGTGCCACGATCACCTCGCCGCCCTGGCGCGCGTAGGGCGGCGGCGGCAGCGTCATGGTGAGCTCCAGCGGCGTCTTGACGCCGGCCTCGGCCAGCAGCGCCTTGGCTTTCTCGATGTTGAACGGGTTGATGCCGGTGGTGTCGACGTAGCCCGGCGCGCCCGGCACGTAGTGGCTGCCGATGGGCGTGCCGAAGCCGTCGGCCGCGCCCTCGATGACGGCCTTGCGGTCGATGGCGGCGAGGATGGCGCGGCGCACCCGCACGTCGTCGAGCGGCTTCTTCCTGCTGTTGATCGCCAGGATGGTCTTGGCGCGCGAGCCGCCCAGGATCACCTGGAAGCGCGGGTCGTTTTTGAACTGCGGCACGATCCGCGTCGCCGCGCGCGGAAAGACGTCGACGTCGCCCGCCAGCAGCGCCGCGGCCTGCGCCGCCGGGTCGGCGATGAAGCGGAAGGTGACCTTGTTGATCTTGGCCAGGCCGGGGTTGCGGAAGCCCGGCCACTTGCTCAGCACGCACGACGACCCCTTGCTCCAGCTGTCGAGCTTGTAGGGGCCGGTGCCGACCGGCTGCGTGGCGTTGGTGTCGGCGCTCTTGGGCTCCACGATGACGGCCGTGGCCTGGCCCAGCACGAACAGCAGGTCGGGGTCGATCTCCTTGTTGATGACGACCACCGTGTGCTCGTCCACCGCCTGCGTGGAAAGGTTGGCGAAGGTGCGCTTGTCCTTGTTGGTGCTCTTGTCGCCGCCGGCGCGGTCGAAGCTGAACTTGACGGTCTGCGCGTTGAACGGCTCGCCGTTCTGGAACTTCACGCCACGCTTGAGGCGGAAGGTGTAGGTCTTCAGGTCGGGCGACACCTCCCAGCTCTCGGCCAGCAGCGGCGTCACGCTGCCGTCGGAATTGATCTTGGTGAGCGTCTCGAAGATGTTGTATTGCACGATCTCGGCGATGGCCGCAGCCGCCCCCGAAGTCGGGTCCAGTCCCGGCGGCTCCAGCGCCATGCCGATCACCATGGCGTCCTTGCGGCCCTGCGCGAGCGCGAACGGCGGCAGGGCGGCGGCCAGGGCGGCGGACGAGAGGACGGTGCGGCGTTTCAGCATGGGCGGGGGCTCCAGAACAGCGGATGGATGTAAAACGAGCGCGACCTTACATCATGCGCGACGAAGCAAGGCCGCGGGCCGCCGGCGGTTCGGCACGCGGCACCGCCGCCAGCAGCGCGCGCGTGTACGGGTGCTCGGGGTGCGCGAACAGCCGCTGCGGCGCGCCGCGCTCGACCACCAGCCCACGGTGCAGCACGCAGACCTCGTCGCACAGATGGTTGACCACCGCCAGGTCGTGGCTGATGAGCAGGTAGCTGATGCCGAACTGCTGCCGCAGGTCCTGCATCAGGTTGAGCACCTGCGCCTGCACCGACACGTCGAGCGCGCTCACCGGCTCGTCGGCCACGATCAGCTTCGGGCGCGTGATGAGCGCGCGCGCGATGGCGATGCGCTGGCGCTGGCCGCCGGAGAACTCGTGCGGGTACTTGTCGAGGTCGTTGGCGCGCAGCCCGACCGCCGCCAGCGCCTCGGCGGCGCGCTCGCGCCGAGCGCCGCGGCTGCCGCGCTCGGCGGCGTCGCTCAACGCTTCCAGCGGCTCGGCCACGATGCGCGCCACGGTCTGGCGCGGGTCGAGCGAGCCATAAGGGTCCTGGAACACCATCTGCAGGTCGCGCCGCGCCGCGCGCAACGCGTCGGCGGACAGCCGGTGCAGGTCGCGCCCGAGCAGCCGCACGCTGCCGGAGGTGGGCACGTCGAGCGCCATCACCAGCCGCGCGATGGTCGACTTGCCCGAGCCCGACTCGCCGACGATGCCGAGGCTCTGCCCCGCTTCGACCGCGAAGCTCACGCCGTTGAGCGCCTTGACCACCGGCGGCGGCGAGAACAGCCTGTCGCGCGGCAGGGTGTAGTGGCGGACCAGATCGGTGACTTCCAGCAGGGGCATGGCAGGACTTTGAAGCAGGAGCGTCGGTGGCCGGGATGCTCGGCCGCGGCTTCGCATCTTGCGCGATTCTGGGCGCCCGGCGCCTCGTGGGTCCGCGCACCAGGCTCGAACGCCTCAGTCCTGGTCGGGCTCGGTCTCGGCCAGCGCCTGCAGGAAGCTGCGGCGCCACCAGTGCACGTCGTGCTCGCGGATGCGCGCGAGCAGCCTGCGATGCCGCTCCTGCCGCTCCGCCAGCGGCATGCGCAGCGCGCGCTGCATCACCTCGGCGGTGCCGTGCGTGTCGTAGGGGTTGACCAGCAGCGCCTCCTTCAGCTGCTCGGCCGCGCCGGCGAAGCGCGACAGCACCAGCACGCCCGGGTCGGCCGGGTCCTGCGCCGCGATGTACTCCTTGGCCACCAGGTTCATGCCGTCGCGCAGCGGCGTCACCAGGCCGACCGCCGCCGCGCGGCACAGCCCCGGCAGGCGCTTCCTCGCCAGGTTGCGGTGGATGTAGCGCACCGGCATCCAGTCGAGCTCGCCGTAGTCGCCGTTGACCGCGCCGCACAGCGATTCGAGCTCGCGCCGGATGTCGGCGTAGGCGTCCACCGCCTCGCGCGTGGGCGAGGCGATCTGGATCAGCGTCGCGCTGCGCCGGTTCTCGGGGTGATGGGCCAGCAGGTCGCGGAACGCCCGCACCCGGTTGGGCAGGCCCTTGGAGTAGTCGAGCCGGTCGATGCCGACCAGCAGGCGCCGCGTCGAGTACTCGCGCTTCATGGTCTCGTACATGTCGCGCGCCTCCTTGCCCTCGGTCAGCGCGGCGAACTCGTCGACGTCGATGCCGATCGGGAACGCCTGCGCCCGCACGGTGCGTCCGAAGGCGCGGTAGTGGTGCTCGTCGAGCGCCTCGGCGCCGACCTCGACGCCGACGTAGCGCGCGAAGTGGTCGAGGTCCGCCTCGCTCTGGAAGCCCACCAGGTCGCAGGCGAACAGTGAACGCACCAGCCACTCGTGCTGCGGGATGGCCGCCAGGATCAGCGGCGGCGGCAGCGGGATGTGCAGGAAGAAGCCGATGCGCTGGCGGCAGCCGAGCGCGCGCAGCTCCTCGGCCAGCGGGATCAGGTGGTAGTCGTGGATCCAGACGATGTCGTCGGGGCGCAGCAGCGGCAGCAGCTTGCGCGCGAACAGCTTGTTGACGCGCCGGTAGCCGTCGATGAAGCCGGCGTCGAGGTGCGCCAGGTCGAGCCGGTAGTGGAACACCGGCCACAGCACGTCGTTGCTGTAGCCGAGATAGAAGCTGTCGTGGTCCTCCTGCGACAGGTCGATGGTGGCCAGCGTGACCTTGCCGGCCTGCTGCGTGCGCGGCGGCGGGTCGCTGTCGGGCGCGCCGGCCGCAAGCACGGTGCCGCTCCAGCCGAACCACAGGCCGCCGGTCTGCTGCAGGCTGTCGCCCAGCGCGACGGCCAGGCCGCCGGCCGCGGCCTTGCGCGGGTCGGCCACGCGGTTGGAGACGACGACGAGGCGGCTCACGGGTGGACCTCCGTGCTGCGCACTCCGGTGTTCGCCTTGGGAGCGGCCCGGCGGCTCATGCCAGCGCCCGGTGCGCCGCTTCCAGCCACTCGCGCACGGCCAGCGGCGAGGCCAGCCGGTGCAGCGCCTGGCTGGGGCCCGCGCCGACCTTGACCGCCACGCCGCCGCGCCGCTGCACCGTGGCGAAGCCGGCCTCGTCGGTCGTGTCGTCGCCCAGGAACACCGCGCGGCGCCCGGCGAACGGGGCCTCGCGCATGAAGATGTCGATGACCACGCCCTTGTTGATGCCGGCCGGCTTGATCTCGACCACGCACTTGCCGTGCAGCAGCTCCAGCTGCGGCTGGTCCAGGATGGCGCGCGCCATCGTGTCGAGGCACAGGGCTTCCAACTCGGGCGCCAGCCGGTAGTGCAGGGCGACCGCGGCGTGCTTGCGCTCCACCAGGAGGCCGGCGTGGGCGCCGGCCAGCGCGTTGGCCGCGTCGAGCACGTCGCGCAGGTCGGGCGCGCGCTGCTCCTGCATGCGGCCCGCGGCGTCGCGGCGCTGCACGCCGTGCTCGCCGGCCGAGGGCAGGCGCAGCGGCGCCAGAAAGCGGTCCAGCACGTCGATCTGGCGGCCGGAGACGACCGCCAGCGCGCCGTCCAGCCGGCCGTGCAGCGCGTCCAGCAGCGCGACCAGGCCGGGCGCGACCTCGATCGCCTCGGGCGTTTCGGCAATGGCCACCAGCGTGCCGTCGAAGTCGAGGAACAGCGCGCTGTCGGGGCCGGGAAGGGGTGGGGCTTGCATCGGCGAAAACCTTAGCAGAGATGCGGCGGCCGCCGCGTCGGTCAAAACCGCGCGGTCGGGCGTCAGCCAAAGCCGTCGGACATCGGCACTGGCGTCGGCACCGGCACCGGCACCGGCGCCGCGATCAGCTCGGTCAGTGCGGTCGGCACGGCTGCGGCGCGGTCAGGGCGCGCCACGGCCGTCGTCCGCCGCGCCGGCCAGCACGGCCGCCACGGCCGCGGTGCGCGCGCGCTGGATGGCCTCGCCGATGCGCGCGCCCCGGGCGCCGGCGGCCATGGCGGCCTGGGCGACCGCCTCGGTCGGCACCGAGCGCGCCGCCGCCAGCACCGCCAGCAGCCGCGCGCGCTGCGGGTAGGGCCGCTCCTCGAAGCCGAGCCGGCCGCGCGCGTCGCACTCGCACGCCAGCAGCGCCTGCGCGAAGCGCTCCGGACGGCGCAGCGCGTCGCAGCGCTCCAGCAGGCGCACCAGCGCCGCCGCGTTGAGCTCGGCGCTGCGGTGGATGTTGCCGTGCTCGCGCGCCACCACGTCGGCCAGCTCGCGCAGATCGGTGGGCACGCGCCAGCGCTCGCACACCGCGCGCAGCAGCTTGGCGCTGCGCTGCTCGTGCCCGATGTGGCGCGGCAGCACGTCGGCCGGCGTGGTGCCCTTGCCCAAGTCGTGCGTCAGGCAGGCGAAGCGCACCGCCAGCGGGGCGTCCAGGCGCGCGGCCATGTCGAGCACCATCATCAGGTGCACGCCGGTGTCGACCTCGGGGTGGTGGGAGGCTGGCTGCGGCACGCCCCACAGGCGGTTCACCTCGGGCAGCAGCACGGCCAGCGCGCCACACGCGCGCAGCACCTCGAACATGCGCGAGGGCGCGGCCTCCATCAGCCCGCGCGCGAGCTCCTGCCAGACGCGCTCGGGCACCAGCGCGTCGGCCTCGCCGGCGGCGACCATCTCGCGCATCAGCGCCAGCGTCTCGGGTGCCAGCGTGAAGTCGGCAAAGCGCGCGGCGAAGCGCGCCACGCGCAGGATGCGCACCGGGTCCTCGCGGAACGCGTCGGTGACGTGGCGCAGCACTTTCTCGCGCAGGTCACGCTGGCCGCCGAAGGGGTCGATCAGCGTCGCCGGATCGATGTCGAATTGGCCGCCGGCGCCCGCCAGTTCTGCGGGGAGCGCTATGGAATTGATAGTGAGGTCGCGCCGCGCCAGGTCCTGCTCCAGCGTCACCTCGGGCGACGCATGGATGGTGAAGCCGCGGTAGCCCGGCGCGCTCTTGCGCTCGGTGCGCGCCAGCGCGTGCTCCTCGCGCGTCGCGGGGTGCAGGAAGACGGGGAAGTCGCGCCCCACCGGCAGAAAGCCCCGCGCCGCCATCTGCTCGGGCGTGGCACCGACCACCAGCCAGTCGCGGTCCATCACCGGACGGCCGAGCAGCTGGTCGCGCAGCGCGCCGCCGACAAGGTAGGTTTTCATGCGGCGAGTGTAGGGACCGCTGCGCCTCCGGTCGCGGCCCGGCCCGCGCCACGCCACGCCACGCCACGCCACGCCATGGCCGCGGGCAGGTGTGGGGCTGCCGCAACTGGCGGACGGCGGACCCTTCCAATTCATGGCCACGGGAGTACGCTTTTCATTCCATGGCCACGGGAGATCTCATGAAAAAGTCACTTTTCGCGGTGGCGGCGCTCGCCGCCCTGGGCTGCGGCAGCGCGCTGGCGCAGCAGGCGGGCAACTGGCAGGTCGGCGCCGGCTGGCTGCGCCTGATGCCGCAGGATTCGAGCCAGCCGCTCACGCTGACCTCGCCGGTGCCGAGCGTGCTGTACGGCTCGGGCGCGAGCGTCAGCAACTCCGACACGCTGGGGCTGAACCTCACCTATTTCGTCGACAGCCACTGGGCGGTCGAGGGCGTGTTCGGCATTCCGCCGAAATTCAAGCTCAACGGCACCGGCACGCTGGCGCGGGTGGGCGAGCTGGGCGATGCCCGGCAGTGGAGCCCGACCGTGCTCGGCAAGTACTATTTCAACGAGGGCGAGGCGAAGTTCCGGCCTTTCGTGGGGCTGGGCCTGAGCTACGTCTGGTACAGCAACGTCAACCTGACGCAGAACCTGCAGGGCGCGCTCGGCAGCCAGCTGGGCCGGCCGCCGCTGTCGACCGTCACCACGGCCAAGCTCGACAGCGCCTTCGCGCCGGTGTTCAACGTCGGCGCGGCCTGGCAGTTCGACCCGCACTGGGGCGTGTCGTTCTCGGTGTCGTACCTGCCGCTCAAGACCAAGGCCAAATTGACGACGACGTCGATCACCGGCTTTCCGGTGGCCACCAGCGAGGCCCGCCTGAAGCTCGACCCGATCGTGACGTACCTGGCGCTGACCTACCGGTTCTGAGCCACAGGTTCTGAACGGCGGCGCATCCGCACCGGGGCGCGCCGGCTTCAGCGCCGGAGCCGGTACGGCTCCTCGAACGGCCGGAAGTCGTGCTCCGCCAGCGCGTCGTCGATCCAGGCCCTGACGCCCGGCAGCGCCTGCACACGCGCCATGTACGCGGCGATGTCCTTCGGAACCGGCAGCGCGTAGCGCGCGAAGCGCATCACCACCGGCGCGAAGTAGGCATCGGCGATGCCGAAGCGGCCGAACAGCATGCCGTCCGGATGGCTGGCCGCGTGCGCGGCCAGCAGCTCGCTCCACATCGAGACGATGCGCGCCACGTCGGCGCGCACGCCGGGCTGGTCGCGCCAGATCAGCGCCCCCTGCGCCGCCAGGTCGGCCTCGATGTTCATGCCGCAGTGCGTGCGCAGCGCACGAAAGCCGGCGTGCATCTCGGCGCAGATGCTGCGCGCGCGGGCGCGCCGGGCGCGTTCGGCGGGCCAGAGCTGCGCCTCGGGGCAGGTTTCGGCCAGGTATTCGACGATGGCCAGCGTGTCCCACACCGCCAGGTCGCCGTCCAGCAGCAGCGGCACCTGCCCGGTCGGGCTGAGCGCATCGATGGCGCGCTTGAACTCGGAGCCGGGCTCGAACGAGTCGAAGCGCAGCTTGACTTCCTCGAAGTCGATGCCGGCCTGCTTCATGAGCACCCACGGCCGCATCGACCATGACGAATAGTTCTTGTTGCCGATGTAGAGCTTGCGCATCGTTGTGGCCTCGCTGGTTTCAGGCTTGCTGGATGGGGCCGCCATGGTAGTGCTGCGTCGCGTCATGCAGAAGAAAGCGCCGGGCTGGCGGCTCATGCGATGACCTCGCGCTCCGCATGCAGCAGCTGGAGGAAGCGCTCGGCGGGCTTGCTCAGGGGGCGGTCCCGGCGCACCAGGCTGCCATAGGCTTCGAGCGTGTGCCGCAGGCGGTAGGGCACGATGCGCAGCAGCCCGTGCTCGGCGTCGCGCCGCGCCACCGTCTCGGGAATGACTGCGACCAGGTGTGAGCGCCGGATCAGGTTGATGGTGGTGAGGATCGAGCCGGTTTCGATCAGCCCCTTGGGCAGCGCGGCTTGGTGGTCGCGGAACTCGTGCTCGATCAGGTCGCGCATCGGGCTGCCGGCGGGCTGCAGGACCCACGGGTAGGCCAGCAGCGCTGCGAATTCCACGCGCCGCTGGCGCGCGAGCGGGTGGTCGTTGCCGACCACCACCGCCAGCGCCTCGTCCGCGATCGCCCGGAAGCTGCAGTCCATGCCCGGGGCGCCGGTCGGCCGCCCGACGACGACTTCCAGCACGCCCTCGCGCAACTGCGCCAGCAGGCGGTCGCTGGTGTCGACCGCGATCTCCATTGCGAGCAGCGGAAACAGCGCCTTGAGGCCGAGCAGCGCCTCGGTCAGGCGCCCCGGCGAGGCGGCCATGATGCTGCCGATCGAGAACCGGCCCGCGCTGCCCAGGCGCAACTCGCCCAGCTCGCGGTTGAGCGCCTCCATGCTGCCGCGGATGCTGCGGAAGTAGCCGGTCGCGCGCTCGCCCGCGGCGTTGAGCTGCAGGCCGCGGCCCACGCGCTCGAACAGCGGCTGGCCGAGCGCGCCTTCGAGCTCGTGGAGCATCTTGGTGGCGGCCGGCTGGGTGAGGCCGAGCTGGCTTGCCGCGCCGCGCAGGGTGCGCTGCTCCTCGATGGCGAGGAGCAGCGCGACCTGCCGCATGCGCAGCCGGTTGAGCAGCCGCGGCGTGCTGTCCTGGCGGTCGATGGAGCCCAAGATTGATTTCCTTCGGTTATCGATCGATCAAGAGCTTTCAGTTTACGGCAATCGATCGCCTGCCTACCATCGCCTTCGACGATTCCCGAAACGGTCTGGAGACAAGCAGATGAAAAATTTCATGGCGGCCATGACCGCAGCGTTGTTCGCGCTCGGTGCGGGCCTGGCGCAGGCGCAGGAGTGGCCGACGCGCCCCGTCAGGATCCTGGTCGGCTCGGCGCCGGGCGGAGGCACCGACGCCATGGCCCGCGCGATGGCCGACCGGCTCGGGCCGCTGCTCAAGCAGGCGGTGGTGGTCGAGAACCGGCCGGGCGTCTCCAACACGCTGGCGGCCGATGTCACGGTCAAGTCCACCGACGGCCACACCCTGGTGATGGGCGTGGTCACGGCCCACGCCATCGCGCCGCACCTGCTCAAGCTGGGCTACGACAGCAACCGCGACCTGGTGCCGGTGGCCTTCGTCGGCGCCGTGCCCAACGTGCTGGTGGTGAGCAACGGCGTGCCGGCCGACTCGGTGCAGGCGCTGGTCAAACTCGCCAGACAGCAGTCCGGAAAGCTCAACTACGCCACCAGCGGCGCCGGCAGCACCCAGCACATCGCCGCCGAGATGTTCAAGGATGCGACGGGCATCGACATCACCCACGTGCCGTACAAGGGCAGCGGCCCGGCGCTGGTGGACCTGATCGGCAACCAGGTGCAGCTCAGCTTCGACACCATGCCCTCGGTCATCGGCCAGATCAGGAACCACAAGATCCGCGCGCTCGCCGTCACCACGGCCAAGCGCAACCCGCAGCTGCCCGACGTGCCGACGCTGGCCGAGGCCGGCGTGCCCGGTGTCGAGATGAGCGCCTGGTACGGCCTCTACATGCCTGCGGCCACGCCCCGGGCGGTGCAGGAGAAGATGCACGACGCGGTCGACCAGGTGCTGGCGATGCCCGAGACCAAGACCCGGCTGGACGCCATCGGCGCCGAGATCACGCCGATGACGCAGGCGCAGTTCGCCCAGTTCCACGCCGCCGAGTACAAGCGCTTCGGCGAGGTCATCAAGAAAAACAATATTCGCGTGGATTGAGCACACCCCCAGGCTTCGCGCACTGCGTGTCGCTTCGCCCACCCCCCTCACCGGGGGCAACACCAGCGGCCCGGCAAAGCCGGTTCCGCGGTGTTTCTGGATTGCCCCCGTTGTAGAGCCATTGACATGAGCACAACCCATCTTCCCGTCGTCGCAGTCACGCTTGGCGACCCCGCCGGCATCGGCGCCGAGCTGATCGCCAGGCTGCTGGCCAAACCCGAGGCCGGCGCGCTCGCCAACGTCGTGCTGGTGGGCGACCGCTGGCTGTGGGACGAGGGCCAGCGCATCGCGGGCGTCCGGGTCGCCACCGACGAGGTGCGCTCGCTGGCCGAGGTGCGGGCGCGCGCGGACACCGCCCGCCCGGCCTTTCTCGCGGTGCGTAGCATCGACCCGGCGTTGGTGCACCGCGGCCGGGCCGAGGCGCCGGGCGGGCGCTCGGTGCTGCAGGTGCTCGACCGGTGCATGGACGCGACGCTCGCCGGCGAGGTCGACGCGATCTGCTTCGCGCCGCTCAACAAGCAGGCCATGAAGCTCGGCGGCCTGCGGCACGAGGACGAACTGCACCACTTCGCCGAGCACCTGGGCGTCACGGGCTATTTCTGCGAGTTCAACACGCTGGGCGACCTCTGGACCTCGCGCATCTCGTCGCACGTGCCGCTGAAGGACGTGGCGCACTACCTGAGCGTCGAGCGCATCGCGCAGGCGGCCGAGCTGATCTACCGCTCGCTGCTGGACAACGGCGTGGCGCAGCCGAAGGTGGCGATCGCGGCCTTCAACCCGCACGCGGGCGACGGCGGCGTGTGCGGGCGCGAGGAGATCGACATCATCGAGCCCGCCGTCCGGGCGCTGCAGGCGCGCGTCTGGCCGACCGAGGCACCGTTCCATGGCCCCTTCCCGGCTGACACCATCTTCCTGAAGGCGCAGGCGGGCGAGTACCAGGCCGTGGTCACCATGTACCACGACCAGGGCCAGATCGCGATCAAGCTGCTGGGCTTCTCGCGCGGCGTGACGGTGCAGGGCGGGCTGCCGATTCCGATCACCACGCCCGCGCACGGCACCGCCTACGACATCGCGGGGCAGGGCCGAGCCAGCGTCGAAGCGACCTGGCAGGCCTTCCGGATCGCCAGCCGCATGGGCGCCGCGAGATGAGCGCGCCCCCAGGCTTCGCGCGCTTCGTGTCGCTACGCCGCCCCCCTTGGAAGGGGCAACACCAGCGGCTCGGCCAGGCCGGTTCCGCGGTGTTCCCCGCATTTCCCACCCCAACCAGCGAAATATCAAAATGAAAATCAAATCCGTCCGCGCTCGTGTGTTCGAGTGGAAGGGCCCGACCGTTCCGCCGCAGGGCAACTTCTGCTCCAACGCCATGGACCTGCTCTATGCGCCGCAGGAAACCATGAGCACCTTCCGCTTCCATTCGTGGACCGTGGTCGAGATCGAGACCGACTCGGGGCTCGTCGGCCTGGGCAACGTCGCGCTGGCGCCGGCCATCGCCAAGGCCATCATCGACCAGTACCTCGCGCCGCTCGTCGTCGGCCAGGACCCGTGGGACTACGAGTACCTGTGGCAGCGCATGTACCGCGCCACCCACGCCTGGGGCCGCAAGGGCGTGACCATGGCCGCGATCTCGGCGGTGGACCTGGCGATCTGGGACATCCTGGGCAAGTCGGTCGGCAAGCCGGTGTTCAAGCTGCTCGGCGGCCGGACCAAGGAAAAGATCCCCTGCTACTACTCCAAGCTCTACCGCACCGACCTGAAGGCCATGCAGGACGAGGCGCAGAAGTTCCTGGACCAGGGCTTCACCGCGTTCAAGATGCGCTTCGGCTATGGCCCCGCGCACCTGCAGGAGGGCGTGAAGGAAAACCTCAAGTCCGTCGAGGCGGTGCGCGAGGTCATCGGCTACGACACCGACCTGATGCTCGAGTGCTACATGGGCTGGAACCTGGAGTACGCCAGGCGCATGCTGCCCAAGCTGGAGAAGTTCGAGCCGCGCTGGCTGGAGGAGCCGGTGATCGCAGACGACATCGACGGCTATGCCGAGCTGAATCGACTCTCCAGCATTCCGATCTCCGGCGGCGAGCACGAGTTCAGCCTCTACGGCTTCAAGCAACTGCTCGACAAGAAGGCCGTGAGCGTGGTGCAGTACGACACCAACCGCGTCGGCGGCATCACGGCGGCGCACAAGATCAACGCGCTGTGCGAGGCGTATTCCGTGCCGGTCATCCCGCACGCCGGGCAGATGCACAACTACCATCTCACCATGAGCACGCTGGCTTCGCCGATGAGCGAGTACTTCCCGATGCACGACGTCGAAGTGGGCAACGAGCTGTTCTATTACATCTTCGACGGCGAGCCGGTGGCCGAGAACGGCTTCGTGCAGCTCGACGACCACAAGCCGGGCCTGGGCCTTACGCTCAAGACCGAGTACCTCGACCGGTTCCACATCGTCGAGTGAGCGGCGCCGCCATGCCCCTTCCCCACGGCCTGTCCAACCCCCGCTATCGCGGCATCTTCCCGGTGGCGCCGACCACCTTCGGCGAATCCGGCGCGCTCGACCTCGCGAGCCAGAAGCGCTGCATCGACTTCATGATCGATGCGGGCTCCGACGGCATCTGCATCCTGGCCAACTTCTCCGAGCAGTTCCTGCTGTCCGACGACGAGCGCGAGGTGCTCACGCGCACCGTGCTGGAGCACGTCGCCGGCCGCGTGCCGGTGATCGTGACGACGACCCACTTCAGCACCGCCGTGTGCGCTGAGCGCAGCCGGCGCGCGCAGGCGATGGGTGCGGCGATGGTGATGGTGATGCCGCCCTACCACGGCGCCACCTTTCGCGTGTCCGAGCCGCAGATCGAGGCGTTCTACGCCCGGCTGTCCGACGCGCTCGACATCCCGATCATGATCCAGGACGCGCCGGCCAGCGGCACCGCGCTGTCGGCCGCCCTGCTGGCCAAGATGGCGCGCGAGATCGAGCACGTCGCCTACTTCAAGATCGAGACGCCCGGTGCCGCCACCAAGCTGCGCGAGCTGATCCGCCTGGGCGGCGACGCGGTCGAAGGCCCGTGGGACGGCGAGGAGGCCATCACCCTGCTGGCCGACCTCGACGCCGGCGCCACCGGCGCCATGACGGGCGGCGCCTACCCCGACGGCATCCGCCCGATCATCGAAGCGCACCGCGCGGGCGAGCGCGACCGGGCCTTCGCGCTCTACCAGAAGTGGCTGCCGCTGATCAACCACGAGAACCGCCAGGCCGGCATCCTCGCCGCCAAGGCGCTGATGAAGGAGGGCGGCGTGATCGCCTGCGAGGCGCCGCGTCACCCCTGGCCCGCGCTGCCCCCCGAGGTGCGCGCCGGCCTGATCGAGATCGCGCGCCGGCTCGATCCGCTGGTGCTGCGCTGGGCGCGCTGACCGCTGGCGGGATGCCGGCATGTGCTGGCATGCTGCGGGGTGGTCGCCAGCCCCGCGACCTGACGATTCGACCTTCACGAGGAGCGCGCAACGCATGACCCATTTCGACAACCTCATCAACGGCGAATGGCGCGCTGCTGCCCGCTACAGCCCCAACCTCAACCCCGGCAACCTCGGCGACGTGCTGGGCCACTACGCCCAGGGCGACGCCAGCCACGTCGAAGCGGCCGTGGCCGCGGCCACCGCCGCGTTTCCGGCCTGGGCCAGGGGCGGCATCCAGGCGCGCTCGGACGCGCTCGACAAAATCGGCAGCGAGATCCTCGCGCGCAAGGAAGAGCTGGGCACCTTGCTCTCGCGCGAGGAAGGCAAGACCCGCCCCGAGGGCATCGGCGAGGCCGCGCGCGCGGGCCAGATCTTCAAGTTCTTCGCTGGCGAGTGCCTGCGCCTCGCGGGCGAGCTGCTGCCCTCGGTGCGCCCGGGCATCGGGGTCGAGATCACGCGCGAGCCCGTCGGCGTGGTCGGCCTCATCACGCCGTGGAACTTCCCCATCGCGATTCCCGCCTGGAAGATCGCGCCGGCGCTGGCGTTCGGCAACTGCGTGGTCCTCAAGCCCGCCGACCTGGTGCCCGGCAGCGCCTGGGCGCTGGCCGAGATCATCAGCCGCTCGGGGCTTCCGGCGGGCGTCTTCAACCTCGTGATGGGCCGCGGCAGCGTGATCGGCGACGTGCTGGTGAGCCACCCCGGCGTGCACGCCGTGAGCTTCACGGGCTCGGTGGGCGTCGGGCGGCGCATCGCGGTGCAGTGCGCCACGCACGGCAAGAAGGTGCAGCTCGAGATGGGCGGCAAGAACCCGCAGGTGGTGCTCGACGATGCGGACCTGAGCCAGGCCGTCGAGCTGTGCGTGCAGAGCGCCTTCTACGCCACCGGCCAGCGCTGCACGGCCGCGAGCCGGCTGATCGTGACCCAGGGCATCTATCCGAGGTTCATCGAGGCCATGAAGGAGCGCATGGCGAAGCTCCAGGTGGGCGACGCGCTCGCCGCGGGCACCGACATCGGGCCAGTGTCGAGTCAGAGCCAGCTCGAGCAGGACCTGAGCTACATCGAGATCGGCCGTGGCGAGGGCGCTACGCTGGCGGCGGGCGGCGAGCGCCTCACGCTCGGCACCGAGGGCTATTACCTGACGCCAGCGCTGTTTGGCGACAGCGGCCGGGACATGCGCATCAACCGCGAGGAGATCTTCGGCCCGGTCGCCAGCGTCATCCGCGTGAAGGACTACGAGGAGGCGCTGGCCGTGGCCAACGACACCGAGTTCGGCCTGTCGGCGGGCATCGCCACCACCAGCCTCAAGCACGCCACGCACTTCAAGCGCCACAGCCAGGCCGGCATGGTGATGGTGAACCTGCCCACGGCCGGGGTGGACTACCACGTGCCCTTCGGAGGCCGCAAGGGCTCGAGCTACGGCCCGCGCGAGCAGGGCAGGTATGCGCAGGAGTTCTTCACGACGGTGAAGACGGCGTACACGCTGGCTTGAGGGCGCTAACCCAGGCCGTCGCACCGTCCGCATGAAGAACGCTCGACGGCCAGGGGTCGCCGAGACGCACGTCCACGGCATTCAGGGCCGTTGGACAGTACCCTCCTGGCTGGAGGCGGTGCCGTGTCCCGGCGCATCGGGTGGCCCGTCGTCCGGCGGTCCGAAGATCCGTTCGAGCAGGCTCACCAGGCCCGGCACCAGCGCCAGCACCGCGAGCGCCAGCAGTGAACTCAGCACCGCTGTTACCTCGCGCCCCAGGCCGCACGCCATGCCGATGCCCGCCGTCATCCACAGCCCGGCCGCCGTGGTCAGGCCTTGGACGTCCGCCTCTTCCTTGCCGCTCTTGAGGATGGTGCCGGCGCACAGGAAGCCGATGCCGGCCACCAGCCCCTGGATCACGCGGGTCATGTCGTTGGGCCCGGTGCCTCCGAGATGCGGCACCAGCACGAACAGGGCCGAGCCGATCGACACCAGCATGTGGGTGCGCACGCCGGCGGCCTTGCCCTTGCGCTCGCGCTCGAAACCGAGAGCAAAACCGAGCACCGCCGCAACGCCGAGGCGCATGACGATGCGCGTGGCGTGCGCCAGATCGGACACGTCGGAAAGTTCGGCCGCAACGGTGGCGACCACCGCCTCCCAGGCGCCCATCAGGGCAGGTCCCGGTTCGGTTCGGGCTCGGCGGCGCTGCGCGGGCCGATGGTGCCCAGCCGGCTGCGCAGCGACTGCGGCTGGCCAGTGATGAGCGCGGCGTAGTTGGTGGTGTTGGCCAGCACCTTCTTCACGTAGTCGCGCGTCTCGGCGAAGGGCACGTTCTCGGCCCAGATGGCGGCGTCGAGCACCGGGCCGTTGCGCCAGGCGCGCGGGCGGCCCGGGCCGGCGTTGTAGCCGGCGGCGGCCAGCGCCATCGAGCCGTCGAAGTCGTCGAGCGCCAGCTTCAGGTAGTTGGTGCCGATGGTGATGTTGGTCTCGCGGTCGTTGATCTGCCCGGGCGTGAAGCCGACCAGCCCGATCTTGTTGGCGGTCCAGCGCGCGGTGGCCGGCATGACCTGCATCAGGCCGGAGGCGCCGACGCCCGAGCGCGCGTCCATGATGAAGCGGCTCTCCTGGCGGATGAGGCCGTAGACGTAGGCCGGGTCGAGCCCGATCTCGCGTGCCTTGCGCAGCACCGTCTCGCGGAACGGCATCGGGAAGCGCTGCTCGAAATCGACCACGCCCCGGGTGCGCTCGCTGGTGTTGATGCAGCGGTCCCACACCTCGCGCTGGCAGGCGAAGTCGGCCGCGGCCAGCAGCTCGCGGTCGCCCATGCCGCCGGGGCTGTGCAGGTTGGTCGCGTAGTTCCACTCGCGCGTGCCCTCGGGGCGCAGGCCGATGGCGATGGCATAAAGCGCGCGGTTGAGCGCCGGGTTCTGGCGCGCCGCGGCCTTTTCCTCGGGCATGAGCGGTGCCGGGCGCGTCGGCGCCACGGCGTGCTGGCCCAGGTCTTCCAGCGCCAGCAGCTCGTAGAACCCGCGCGTGCCGGCGATGCCTTCGAGCAGGCTGCGCGCCAGCGCCCGGCGGTCGTCGCCGCCGATGGTGTTGAGGGCGCGGGCGCGCCAGTAGATCCAGGTCGGCTCCTGCTGCTGCGCCTCGCCCATGGACTGGACGGTGGCGAGCACCTCCTTCCAGTTGCCCGCGCGCAGGGCGGCGCGCGCCTTCCAGGCCAGCATGTCGTCCGACAGGTCGGCGTTCTTCGTGACGTTGGCGAAGTAGCCGCCCGCCAGCGGCGACAGCTTGGTGGCGGCCTGCCGGCCGATGGTGCCCCACAGCCAGTTGCGCTCCTCGGCCGAGAGCATGACGCCCCACTTGCCGTCGAGCTGCGAGGCGGCCATGTCGGGGTCGGCGATGGCGGTCTTGATGAGCGCCAGCACCACCAGCTCCTTTCGCGTGCGCGAGGCCACGAAGGCGCTGCGCACCAGGAACTTCGGCGCACTGGCGCTGAGCTCGTCGAACAGCGGCAGCGCGTCGGGCGCGGCGATGTTGACGGCGGCGCGCGCGGCCTGCGGGCGGTTGGCCTCGATGGCGAGGCGCGCCTTCTTCCAGAGGTCGGCCGGCGCGAGAAGTCCGGCCGCGGCCATGCGGTCGGCCGCGGCGAGGCAGCCGTCGTCGAGCTCGCGCTGGGCCTGCCAGAGACGCCGCACCTCGTCGGCCTGCGTCGGCGTGGCGCTGCCGGTGCGCTGCGTCTCGGCCAGGATGGCGTAGCAGCGCACCTGCGGGTCGTCGCCCATGCGGTAGGCCGGGTGCAGGGCCGCGAAGCCGTCCCAGTCGCGCCGCTCGCCCAGCAGCAGCAGCCAGTCGTTGCGCAGGCGGTCTTCCTGGTAGCTGCCCGCGTAGCGCGAGAGAAAATCCTGCACCTCCAGCGGGCTGGCCTCGCGCAGGCGGGCCTTGAGTTCCCAGTAGGCCGCCCACGGCTCCAGCGCATGGCCGCGCGCCTGCGGCAGCAGCGCCGCGAGCCGCGCCTTGTCGCCGCGCTGGAAGGCCTGCTTCATCTGCACGATCACGTCATCGTCGACGCTCTGTGCCGAGGCCGGCTGCAGCAGCGCCACGGCCGTCAGGATCAGGGATGGGAGAAGACTGCGACGGGGTGCCAAAATGCGGAGGAACTGCATCGGGAGATTATGGACAAGTCACTGGGGCTCGACGCCGCCGCGACGGCGGCTTTTCTGAAGACGCAGCTGCGCGCGGCGCTGATCGAGCAGCGCCTCGCGATGCCCGATCGCCAGCTGCGCGCCGACCTGCTGCAGCGCGTCATGCGCATCTGGCTGGTGGGTCGGCCCGACACGGCCATTGGCGCCTACTGGCCAATCAAGGGCGAGTTCGACCCCTTGCCCGCGCTGCACCGCTGGAAGGAGGACGGCGAGCTGCAGGGCGAGCCGCAGCGCCGTCGCATCGGCCTGCCGGTGGTCGACAAGGTGCAAAAGACCCTGACCTTCCACGCCTGGCACCCCGGCTGCCCGATGGAAGAAGACGCCTACGGCATCCCCAAGCCGAAGGACACCGAGGTGATCGTGCCGACCCTGCTGTTCGTGCCGTGCGTCGGCTTCAGCGCCGGCGGCTGGCGTCTGGGCTACGGCGGCGGCTTCTACGACCGCACGCTGGCGGCGCTCACGCCGCGGCCGGTGACGGTGGGGCTGGGTTTCGGCTGCGGCCTCCTGGGCGACTTCCGGCCCGAGGCGCACGACGTGCCGCTCGATGCCATCCTGAGCGACGACGGCGTGGTCTGGCCCGCCGGATGAGGCCGTTGTGGGCACTGTTCCATGATCCGCTGGCTGATTGTCGTCGTGCTGGCCCTGCTGGTGTTCGGCGGGCTCACCCAGTGGCTGCGCCGCTTCGGCTTCGGCCGTCTGCCGGGCGATTTCGAGTTCCGCCTGTTCGGGCGCGACTGGCAGCTGCCGCTGGCCAGCACCCTGGTGCTGAGCCTGCTGGCGGGATGGATCGCGCGACTGCTATGACAGCGGCCGGGCCAGGCGCCGGATGCGGCCACCGGAGGCGTCGGTGGCGGTGAGGGCCTGCGTCGATGTCGGCGGCACCAAGATCGCGGTGAGCCTCGCGGCGCCGGATGCCGGCACCACGGGCGGGCCGCGGCGGCTGCTCGCGCGGCGCAGCGAGCCGACGGCCAAGCGCGGCGACCGCCTGGCCGTCGCGCGGCAAATCCTGCGCATGATCGACGAGGGCTGCGCCGAGCAGGGCGTTTCGTCCGATTCGGTGCGGCAGGTCGGCGTGTCGTCATGCGGGCCCTTCGTGCTGGTCGACGGCGCCATCGAACTGGCCACGCCCAACATCTGCGGCGGCATCGCCGGGCCGGCGCGGGGGCTGCCCAACGACTGGACGACGGCGCCGCTCGAAGCCCCGCTGGCCGCGCGTTTCGCCTCGGTGCGCGTCGAGAACGACGCGGTCGCTGCCTTGGAGGCCGAGCGCCGCTGGGGCGCTTTGCAAGGCTTCGATCACTGCGCCTACGTGACCTGGAGCACGGGCATCGGCGTCGGCCTGTGCGTCGATGGCCGGGTGCTGCGCGGCAAGAACGGCAACGCCGGCCATGCCGGCCACAGCTTCGTCTCGGACGACGATCCGCAGGCGCTGTGCGGCTGCGGCAACTTGGGCGACGTCGAGGCGCTGACCGCAGGCAACGCGATCGAGCGGCGCTTCGCCCGGCCGGCCGCCGACCTGTTCGGTGCGGCCTCGGCGGGCGATGCGCAGGCGCTGGCGCGTGTCGACGGGCTGTGCCGCGACATGGGGCGCATGCTCTACAACCTGATCGCGACGCTCGACCTGCAGCGCATCAGCCTGGGCGGCAGCGTGTTCTGGCACCACCGCGCGCTGCTGCTGCCGCGCCTCGCGGCGCAGGTCGAGGGCCGGCTGGCGGCGCTGACCGGCGGGGTCGCGCTGGTGGCGGCGGGGCTGGGCGAGCAGGTGGGCGACCACGCGGCGCTGGCGCTGCTCGACTGAGGCCGGCCCGAAGCCTGCCGGCGCGCGGACCGATCACGCGGCCTGCGCCGCGATCTCGTGCAGGCGGATGCAGCGCGCCACGTGCCCGTGCGGCAGCATCTCGGGCGGCGGCCGCGTCGTGTGGCAGGCGTCGATGGTGTAGGCGCAGCGCCCGGCGAAGGGGCAGCCCGGCGGCAGATCGGCCAGCTCGGGCACGCTGCCGCGGATGGTGGCGAGCCGCACACCGCGCGTCGCGCCGAGCGCCGGGCGCGCGGCGAACAGCCCCTGCGTGTACGGGTGCGCGCGCTCGGCGAACACGGTGGCGGTCGGGCCGCTCTCGACCACGCTGCCGCCGTACATCACCAGCATCTTCGAGACGCTCTGCGCGATCACGCCCAGGTCGTGCGAGATCAGGATCAGCGCCATGCCGCGCTCGGCCACCAGCTCCCGGATCAGGTCGAGGATCTGCCGCTGGATCGTCACGTCGAGCGCGGTGGTCGGCTCGTCGGCGATCAGCAGGTCGGGCCCGCACGCCAGCGCCATGGCGATGCCGATGCGCTGGCGCTGGCCGCCCGAGAACTGGTGCGGGTAGGCGTCCAGGCGCGACGCCGCGTCGGGGATGCCGACGCGCTCCAGCAGCGCCAGAGCTTCCTTGCGCGCCGCGCCCGCCGACAGCCCGCGGTGCAGCCGCAGCGGCTCGGCGACCTGGGCGCCGATGGTGTGCAGCGGGTTGAGCGCCGTCATCGGCTCCTGGAAGATCATGCCGATGCGGTCGCCGCGCAGCCGGCACATCTCGCGCTCGCTGCGCCCGACCAGCTCCACGCCGTCGAAGCGTATGCTGCCCGCCACCTGCGCGCTGGCGGGCAGCAGCCCCACCAGCGACTGCACCGTGACCGACTTGCCGCAGCCCGACTCGCCCACCAGCCCGAGCGTCTCGCCGCGCTCCAGCGAGAACGAGACGCCGCGCACCGCGGTGGCCGGCCCGCGCTGCGTCTGCAGGCGAACGTGGAGGTTGTCGACTTCGAGGAGGGGCATGTCGCTCAGCGTGCACGCGCGAGACGGGGGTCGAGCAGGTCGCGCAGGCCGTCGCCCAGCAGGTTGAGCCCCAGCACGGCCAAGGCGATGGCCAGGCCGGGAAACACCGCCAGCAGCGGCTGCTGGAACATCAGCGTCTGCGCCTCGCTCAGCATGCGGCCCCACGAGGGCTGCGGCGGCTGGGTGCCGAGTCCCAGGTACGACAGCGCGGCCTCCGCCAGGATCGCGATGGCGAAGCGGATCGTCACCTGCACGATCAGCACCGCCGCGATGTTGGGCAGCACGTGCTGCAGCGTGATGGCGAACGCGCCCTTGCCGCAGGCCCGCGCGGCGGCCACGTACTCGCGCGCCCAGACCTCGTTGGCCGAGGCGCGCGTGATGCGGGCAAACGTCGGGATGTTGTAGATGCCGATCGCCACGATGGCATTGACGATGCCCGCGCCGAACACCGCCGTCAGCATGATGGCCGACAGGATCGCCGGGAACGCGAGCGAGAAGTCGGCCAGCCGCATGATCACCTCCTCGACCCAGCCGCGCCGCGCCGCCGCCAGCAGCCCGAGCGCGGCGCCGGCCGCAAGGCCGATGCCGACCGCGATCACGCCCACCAGGATCGAGGCGCGCGCGCCCACCAGCAGCAGCGAGGCCACGTCGCGTCCGAAGGCGTCGGTGCCGAGCCAGTGCGCGGCCGAGGGCGGCTGCATCTTGTTGGGCAGGTCCATCTCGTAGGGCGACCAGGGCGTCCAGACCAGCGACAGCGCGGCGGCGGCGGCGAGCAGCAGCGTCAGCACGCCGCCGACGACGAAGCTGCGGTGGCGCAGCGCGCGGCGCCAGAAGCCCGGCACCTTGAAAAGGGCCGCGCCGGGCGCGGCGCCCGGCAGCGTTTCGGCGGCAGCGGCGGCCGGCACGCCCTCGGGTGCCGTGGCGGACATCGGCACCTCCGTCACAGATGGCTCGCCTTGATGCGCGGGTCGATCACGGCATACAGCACGTCGACCACGAAATTGACGATCACCACCATCGCCGCCAGCAGCATCACGCAGTTGCGCACCACGATCAGGTCACGGTTGCTGATGGCCTGGAAGATCAGCTTGCCCAGGCCCGGCAGGTAGAACACGTTCTCGACCACGATGGTGCCGGCCAGCAACTCGGCGAACTGCATGCCCATGACGGTGACCACCGGGATCAGCGCGTTCCTCAGCACGTGGCGCCACAGCACCGCGCGCTGCGACACGCCCTTGGCGCGCGCGGTACGCACGAAATCCTCGCGCATCACCTCCAGCACCGCCGAGCGCGTGATGCGCGCCAGGATGGCGGCCTGCACCACCGCCAGCGACAGCGCCGGCAGCAGCAGCGCCTTGAGCCCGTCGAGCACGCCGCCCAGGCCCTCGCCCCAGCCGTCGAAGCCGCCGGCGGAAAACCACTGCAGCTTCACCGAGAACACCAGGATCAGCAGGATGGCGAACCAGAAGTTGGGAATGGCGATGCCGGCCTGCGTCAGGCCCATCAGCCCGACGTCGCCCAGCGTGTTGTGGCGCGCCGCGGCGGTGAGGCCGACCGCGAGCGCCAGCACGGTGGTGAGCGCCATCGCCAGCAGCGCCAGCGGCACGGTCAGCGACAGGCGCTCCAGCAGCAGGTCAATGACCGGCGTGCTGTAGGCGTAGCTGTCGCCCAGGTGGCCGGTGAGCAGGCCGCCGATCCAGTGCCAGTAGCGCGTCCAGGCGGGCTGGTCGAGCCCGAGCTTGGCGGCCAGCGCGGCCACCGCCTCGGGCGAGGCGTCGGGCCCCATGAGCATCTGCGCGGCGTTGCCGGGCAGGACCTCCAGCACCAGGAACACGATGGCCGAGGCGCCGGCCAGGGTGGCGATCAGCGTGGCGAAGCGCTTGAGAAGGAAAAGGGGCATGGGGCAGGGTGGGACACCGTGGCGTGCGAGGGCGGCTTTTCATCACGCCGGCAGGGGCTTCCTCCGGCAGCATATCCAAAACCGCAGAGGCGCCCGCGATAATCCAGCCATGGCCCTGATGATCACCGACGAATGCATCAACTGCGACGTCTGCGAACCGGAATGCCCCAACGACGCCATCTCGATGGGCGAGGCGATCTACGAGATCGATCCGCGCAAGTGCACCGAGTGCGTCGGCCACTTCGACGAGCCGCAGTGCGTGCAGATCTGCCCGGTCGCGTGCATTCCGAACGACCCGGCACACCCCGAGACGCAACAGATGCTGTGGCAGAAGTACGAGCGGCTGACGAAGGTGGCCGGGGCTGCAGGTGCAGGTGCAGGTGCAGGTGCAGGTGCAGGTGCAGGTGCAGGTGCAGGTGCAGCAATGCCGCCGGTCGAGGCAGCGGCGCCGGCCGGGGGAGTCTCCGTGGTGCAGGGCGGCTGATGCGGCCGGGCCAGCCCGCCGGACTCAGCGCTCGGTGCGCGTCGTCTTCGACGCTCCCCTGAAGCGCGTGCCGGTCGGCCGCGGCGTGCGCTCCAGCCGCTGCAGGCGCGCGCGCTCCAGGCGCTCCGAGGAGGCGAGGCGGCGCTCGGCCAGCGCGGCGCTGCGCGCGTCCTGCGCCGCACGCCGGTCGCGCTCGGCCGCTTCCTTCTCCTGACGCAGGCGGCTGCGCTCCAACTCGTCGCCCCGCAGCTCGGCGCGCCGCGTGGCGGCCTGCGCGGCGCGCACGTCGGCCTCGCTGCGCGGGTCGGCGACCGAAACCGCCTTACCGCCCTGGCAGGGCTGGTCGCCGTAGCTGTTGCCGCAGCGCCAGGTGGACGCGCTTTCAGGGGCTTTTTGCGCGACAGCGGGCGCCAGACAAGCGCACATCGCTATCAAAAGCGTAGCAACCGCGGGAAAGTTTCTCGTCATCTCGTCTTCTCCTCCTCGTTTTTTTTGAAGGGCGGCTTCAGGCTGGCGCATTGTCCACCGGGGCGGCGCCGGTGCCAGGCGCGTCGCGGCGCGGCGGCTTGGGCCGGGGCGGCTTGTGGGTGTGGATGAGCAGCGTCGCCTTGTCCATCTCGCCCGCCACCAGCGCCGGCACCGCGTGCAGCGTGCGCGCGATGACGCCCTCGATCGCCTCGCGCTGCTCCTTCAGCGGCTTCTTCAGCACCCAGTGGATCACCTCGGACCTGACGCCGGGATGCCCGATGCCCAGGCGCAGCCGCCAGTAGTCGCCGGTGCCGAGCTGCGCGTGGATGTCGCGCAGGCCGTTGTGGCCGGCATGGCCGCCGCCCAGCTTGAGCTTGGCCTCGCCCGGCACGATGTCGAGCTCGTCGTGCACCACCAGGATTTCCCGCGGCTCGATCTTGAAGAAGCGCGCCAGCGCCGCGACCGACTTGCCGGAGAGATTCATGAAGGTCTGCGGTTCCAGCAGCCACACGGCGCGGCCGTCGATCTGCGTGCGCGCCACCAGCGCCTGGTACGCGCGCTCGGGCGCCAGGCGCAGCTTGCAGTCGCGTGCCAGGGCGTCGATCCACCAGAAGCCGGCGTTGTGCCGCGTCGCCTCGTAGTCCGGCCCCGGATTGCCGAGGCCGACGAACAGTTTGATCATGGCGCGCATTATCGGACGGCCAAAAAGCCGACGGCCCGCACGAGGCGGGCCGTTGATCGACTGCAAGGGCGCTTGGCCGGCCAGGGCCGGCCAAACAGTGCGCCGCCTTACTTCTTCGCAGCCGGTGCCTTGGCCGCAGGCGTTTTGGCTGCCGCCGTCTTGGCGGCCGGCGCGGCCTTGCCACCCTTGCCGGCAGGCGCCGGGGCGGCCGCCGTCGCGCCGGCTTCGGCGCCTTCGGCCGCCGGCGCTTCCTCTTCCTCGGCCGCCGGGGTGGTGGCCGACGCCAGCACCGGGTTGACCTTGCCGTGGCTCACCCAGCGCACGCCGCGCGGCAGCTTGATGTCCTTGAGCGTGACGGTGCCGTTCTTCTTGAGGCCCGACAGATCCACCTCGATGAACTCGGGCAGCTCGCTCGGCAGGCAGTTGACTTCGAGCTCGGTCGTCACGTGGCTGACCAGGTTCTGGTCGAGCTTGACGGCGTCCGACTCCTCCTCGCCCTTGAAGTGCAGCGGCACCTTCATGGTCATGCGGGTGCGGGCATCGACGCGCTGGAAGTCGATGTGCTGCACCAGCTGGCGGAACGGGTGGTACTGCACGTCGCGCAGCAGCACCTTGGATGTCGTGCCGCCCAGCTCCATTTCGAGCACCGTCGAGTGGAACGCTTCCTTCTTGAGGGCGTGCCACAGGGCGTTGTGATCGAGCTCGATCAGCTGCGGCTGGGCTTCCCCGCCGTAGACGATGCCGGGCGTCTTGCCCGAGGTGCGGAGACGGCGGCTCGCACCCGTGCCCTGCTTGGCGCGCTCATAAGCGACGAATTTCATGAAAACACTCCTGGAGCGGCGGCGCTGTCCGCCGCGACGCTCTGATTCGGAACCCACCGCGACCAGTGCGGCTCCGGTTTGACAAAGGCTCCGCCCGAGGCGGGGCCCGCTTGGTGCCCGGAACGAAATTCCGGGCGAATCCTAGAAAAGGTTGTCCTGGTCCGAGAACAGGCTCATGACCGACTCGCCCGTGGCGATGCGCTGGATCGTCTCGGCGATGAGCGGGGCGGCCGACAGCTGGCGGATCTTGCCGCAGGCGGCCGCCGCGGCGGACAGCGGGATGGTGTTGGTCACGACCACCTCGTCGAGCACCGCGCCCTGGGCGATGCGCTCGATCGCCGGGCCCGAGAAGATCGGGTGCGTGCAGTACGCGTAGACCTTCCGGGCACCCCGCTCCTTGAGCACCTCGGCGGCCTTCACCAGCGTGCCGGCGGTGTCGATCATGTCGTCCATGATCACGCAGTTGCGCCCGTCGATCTCGCCGATCACGTTCATGACCTCGCTCACGTTGGCCTTCGGGCGGCGCTTGTCGATGATGGCGAGGTCGCAGTTGAGCTGCTTGGCCAGCGCCCGGGCGCGCACCACGCCGCCGACGTCGGGCGACACCACGATCAGGTCGTCGTAGTTCTTCTGGCGCAGGTCGCCCAGCAGCAGCGGCGAGGCGTAGATGTTGTCGACCGGGATGTCGAAGAAGCCCTGGATCTGGTCGGCGTGCAGGTCCATCGTCAGCACGCGCGCCACGCCCACCGTCTGCAGCAGGTCGGCCACCACCTTGGCCGAGATCGGCACGCGGCTGGAGCGCGGGCGGCGATCCTGGCGCGCGTAGCCGTAGTAGGGGATGACGGCGCTGATGCGCTCGGCCGAGGCGCGCTTGAGCGCATCGACCATGATCAAGAGCTCCATCAGGTTCTCGTTGGTCGGCGCGCAGGTGGACTGCACCACGAACACGTCGCGGGCGCGCACGTTCTGCCTGATCTCGACCGTGACCTCGCCGTCGGAAAAGCGTCCGACGCGCGCCGCGCCGAGCGTGGTCCCCAGGTGCTGCGCGATCTCGGCGGCCAGCCCCGGATTGGCGTTGCCGGTGAAAACCATGAAATCCGGGGGTTGTGCCTGCATGAGCGCGTCCAGCAATGCGAAGAGGCCTTTTCAGGGCCGCCAGGGTCGTGAAGGGATTTGGCAGGGGAGAAAGGATTCGAACCTTTGCATGCTGGAATCAAAATCCAGTGCCTTAACCAGCTTGGCGACTCCCCTACACGGGTCGACTGCGCGTCGTCTTGCGAAAAACGCTCAGCCTACCGAAATATCATTGTCTGCCCATCCGGCCAATGGATGGACAGCCAGGTTGCTGCACCGACGCACCTGCCAAGCCCCGGGCGCACCGGACAGGTCCGCCTCGTGCGGCATGGCCGCGAACACCGCGCTTCCCGAGCCGGTCATGCGCGCCTTCAGGCCACGGGCGCCGAGCCAGTCGATGGCCTCGCCGACCGCCGGGCAAAGCCGCTGGGCAACCGGCTGCAGGTCGTTGTGGCCAAAAGCGAAATCGAATCCGCCCGGCTGGCCCGCATTGTCTGCAGCGAAGCCTGCGATTATAGCCACAGGTGTCGAGCGATTCAGATCGGCCGCGGCAAAAATGCGACGCGTGTCGAGCCCCTCGGGCGGTTTCACGACGCAAAAGCGTGCCGGCGGCAGCGCGATCGGCGTGATCTGCTCGCCCACGCCCTCGACCCGGGCGTTGTGACCGCGCAGGAAGAACGGCACGTCGGCGCCCAGGCCGAGCCCGATCTGCTCCAGTTTTGATAGCGGCAACCCCACGTCCCACAAGCGGTTGAGCGCCAAAAGGCAGGTGGCGGCGTCCGACGAGCCGCCGCCCATGCCGGCCTGCGCCGGAACGTGCTTGGCGATGGCGATGTGAGCGCCCGAGCCCGGCCGCGCATGCGGCTGCAGCGCGCGCGCGGCGCGCAGCGCCAGGTCGTCGGCCGGCAGCGGAGTGGTCAGGTCCTCGCGCGTCAGGCGGCCGTCGCCGCGCCGCTCGACGTGCAGCGTGTCGCACCAGTCGATCAGCATGAAGACCGACTGCAGCAGGTGATAGCCGTCGGCGCGCCGCCCGGTGACGTGCAGGAACAGGTTCAGCTTGGCCGGCGCCGGCAGGTCGTACAGCGCCTTCATCGCGAACGCGCCTCGCGGGTGGGAGGCGTCATGGCGCCGGCGCCCTCACTGCCGCTCGAATACCAGGCGCAACTCGGCGGTCGGGCGCGGGGCCTCGCGCACGGCCTGCAGCCGACCTTCGGCCACCTGGCGCAGGTCGGCGCGCCAGCCCGCGACGGGCACCGCGCGGCCGGCCAGCCAGTCGAAGAGGGTGCCGACCGGCAGGGCGGCGCCGGTGGCGGCCTCGGCCAGCGCATCGACCGAATCGAAGCGGCGCGTCTGCCGGCCGTCGTCGAGCAGCGCTTCGCCGGGCGACCAGGACAGCGCGGCCAGGGTGTTGCCGATCGGGCTGGTGAGCGTGAGTTCGCCCGCGCGCGCCGTGCCGCGCAGCTCGAACAGGGCGGAGAAGGTTTGCACGGGGTCGCTGTCGATGCGCAGCGAGAGGCGTCCGCTCCATGCCGTGGCGGGCTGCGCATCGGAGCCAAAGTGGCCGCCAGCGCCCGTCGGGGCTGCGCATCCAGCTATCAAAAGCGTAGCAAGGGCCGGCATCGCCAGCGCCATGCATCGGCGCCTCACAGCCTGACGCGCAGGCGCTTGAGCGTTTCCTGCAGGGTCTCGTTGTCGGCGTCGCCCAGGGCGGCTTCCTTCCAGATGGCGGTGGCGCGGTCGCGCTCGCCGGCGGCCCACAGCACTTCGCCCAGGTGCGCGCCGATCTCGGGGTCGGGGCGCTTGCGGTAGGCCTCTTCCAGCAGGCGCCGGGCTTCGGCCAGGTTGCCGAGCCGGAACTCGACCCAGCCCAGGCTGTCGGTGATGAAGGGATCGTCCGGCGCCAGCGACAGGGCCTTTTGCACCAGCGTGCGCGCCTCGTCCAGACGCAGCTTGCGATCGGCCAGCGAGTAGCCCAGCGCGTTGTAGGCGTTCTGGTTGTCGGGCTTGAGTTCGATCACGCGGCGCAGCAGCCGCTCCATCTCGTCGTAGCGCAGCAGCTTCTCGGCCACCATGGCGCGGTCGTAGATCAGGTCGGTGTCGTTGGGCGCGGCGGTGTTGGCCTGGGCCAGCAGCTCGTAGGCCGCCTCGTACTGCTTGGCGTCGCGCAGCAGCTGCACCTGCGCGTTGAGCTTCTGCCGGGCCTCGTCGGGCGTGCGCTCGGGCAGCTCGCGCAGCAGCGCGAGGCCCTGCTGCACCTTGCCCTGGCGCGCCAGCAGGGCGGCGCGGCGGCTCTGCGCGGCGACGAGGTTGTCGCCGCTGTCGTCGATGCGCGAGAGCCAGCGCTGCGCCGCGTTGAAATCCTTGCGCCGCTCCGCCAGCTGCGACAGCAGCAGGTAGGCCTGCGTGAGCCCGCGCTTGCGCTCCTCGGCGTCGGCCTGCGATTGCGACAGGCTCACGTAGCGCTGCAGCGAAGCCTCCGCCGCGGCGTTCTTTTTCTCGTAGCCCTGCAGCGTGCCCAGCAGCAGCCAGGGCTCGGCCATGTCCGGCCGCGCCGCCGTCAGCGCGGCGAGCTCGGTGCTGGCGTCGGCATAGCGGCGCGCCTCCAGCAGCACGCGCGCGTAGGCCATGCGCAGCTCGGGCAGGGCGCTGGCGCCCTGCAGGTAGCGCTTGACGATCGGCTCGGCCAGCGGCTGCGACGGATCGATCAGGTCCAGCGCCAGCACCGCCGGGCCTTCGGCGGCGGGGTCGGCGTCGCGGCCCTTGAGCGCCGCCTCCAGCGCGCCCTGGGTGTCGCCCGCGTTCAGGCGCAGCCGGCCCACCGTGGTCCAGGCCAGCGCGGCGGTGGCGGGGTTGGCTAGGTCGTCGGCCAAGGCCTGCTCGACCACGGCGGCGGCGAGCTTCTTGTCGCTGGCGCGCGAGTAGCTGCGCGCGATCGTGGCCATCAGCAGCGGCCGCTCGACGGCCGGCGTGGCGGCGACTTCGGCGCGCAGCGGCTCCACGGTGTCGCCGAGGCGGTTGAGCGCGATCAATATCTGCAGCTCGAAGCGGCGCGCGTCGCGCGACTGCGGCAGGGCCTGCTTCCAGGCGCGCACCGCCTGCAGCGCGGCATCGCCCGAGCGCGCCTGCAGGGCGATCTCGACGGCGCGCTGGAACAGCTGCGGATCGCGGGTCTTGCGCGCCGAATCGAGCATCAGCGCGTAGCCGTCGCCCGGATCGCCCGAGCGCGCCGTCAGCTCGCCCAGCAGGATCTCGTAGAACAGCGGGGCGGTGAGGGCCGAGGGCCGCGCCGCCGGGGAAGGCTGCGGCGCCGCAGTGGCCGCCGGCGTGGAGACGGGCGGCGCGGCCGGCTTGATGATCGGCGCCGGGCTGGTCGGGGCCGCCGGGTTGCTCGGGGAGGTCGGATCGGGCTGCGCCCAGACGCCGAACGACAGCAAGGCGAGCGACACGGCCGTCGCGAGGCGGCATCGGCGGGGCGTTGGGGACATCGACCCATGATAATGCAAGGTTTCTTGCGGCGAGACCGCGGGTGCCAAGTCGCCCGCAGGTCCTGCCGCCCCTGCCGCAGCGCCATGCCGGAACTCCCCGAAGTCGAAGTCACCCGCCTGGGTTTTGCCGGGCGGATCGCGCTCGCGCGCATTCTCGACGTGCGCGTCGGCAAGCCGCTGCGCTGGGCGCTGTCGGTCGAGCCGCAGGCGCTGGTCGGGCGCACGGTGCAGGCCGTGCGGCGGCGCGGCAAGTACCTGCTGATCGACCTCGACCAGGGGCTGCTGCTGGTGCACCTGGGCATGTCGGGGCGGCTGCGCTTCGCCGAGGCGCTGCCGGAGGCGGGCACGCACGACCATTTCGACCTCGTCACCACGCGCGGGACGCTGCGCCTGACCGACCCGCGCCGATTCGGCGCCGTGATCCACGTGGCCGACGAGGCCGCGCCGCTGGCGCGCAAGCTGCTCGGCAGGCTGGGCGTGGAACCGCTGGGCGAGGACTTCGACGTGGCGGCGTTCCACGCCGGGCTCCGGCGCCGCAAGGCTCCCATCAAGCAGGTGCTGCTGGCGGGCGACCTGGTGGTGGGGGTGGGCAACATCTACGCGTCCGAGGCGCTGTTTTTGGCCGGCATCCGCCCGACCGTGGCGGCCTCGCGCCTGAGCGCGGCGCGCGCCGGGCGGCTGCACGCGGCGGTGCGCGCGGTGCTGGCGCGCGCCGTCGAGCGCGGCGGCAGCACGCTGCGCGACTTCGCCGGCGCCGACGGCCAGGACGGCCACTTCCAGCTCGAAGCGGGCGTCTACGGCCGCGCCGGCCAGCCCTGTCGCGTCTGCGCGACGCCGATCCGCCAGATCCGCCAGGGGCAGCGCTCGACTTTCTTTTGCCCGCACTGCCAGAAGTACTGAGAAAGCCTGACACGCAGCGCCGGCTGCTGCAGGGGCGGATGCTATATTTTTACGAACTCTTGCACGGATACCCCTTGAGTCGCACTTTCAACGAGCAATTCGACCAGCATGGCGCGTGGCGCCGCGGTTTTGCGCACCGGCTCCAGTGGCTCGGAACCTGGCTCGGCGAGCACGAGCTGCTCGACGCGTCGGTGGCGGAGCGCCTGCGCGAGCTGGAGGCCCAGCTGCGCACCAGCAAGGTCATGGTGGCGTTCGTGGCCGAGTTCTCCCGCGGCAAGTCGGAGCTGATCAACGCGGTCTTCTTCGCCGGCTACGGGCAGCGCATCATGCCGGCGAGCGCCGGGCGCACCACGATGTGCCCGACCGAGCTCGGCTGGGACGCCGCGCTGGCGCCCAGCCTGCGGCTGCTGCCGATCGAGACGCGGCTGGAGCCGCATTCGCTGGCCCACTGGCGCGACGAGCCCGGCCGCTGGACCGTCATCCCCATCGACATGGAAAACGCCGGGCAGCTGGCCGGCGCCATGGGCAAGGTGGTCGAGGTGCGCCGGGTTCCGCAGGACGAGGCGCGCGCGCTGGGGTTCTGGAGCGACGACGACGCTGCCGCCGACGACAACCCCGTGCCGGACGCCGAGGGCCTGGTCGAGATTCCGCGCTGGCGCCATGCGCTGCTGAACATGCCGCATCCGCTGCTGCAGCAGGGGCTGGTGATCCTCGACACGCCCGGCCTCAACGCCATCGGCGCCGAGCCCGAGCTCACGGTCAGCCTGATCCCGCAGGCCCATGCCGTGGTGTTCATGCTGGGCGCCGACACCGGCGTGACGCGCTCCGACCTGGCGATCTGGCGCGAGCACCTGATCACCGAGGGCGACCCGGGCGACACGCGCATCGTCGTGCTCAACAAGATCGACACGCTGTGGGACGCGCTGAGCACGCCGGCGCAGGTCGAGGCCCAGATCGAGCGCCAGTGCGCCACCTCGGCCGAGCTGCTGGGAATGCCGCGCGCGCGGGTGCTGCCGGTCTCGGCGCAGAAGGGCCTGCAGGGCAAGATCGGCGGCGACGCCGCGCTGCTGCGCGCCAGCCGGCTGCAGGCGCTCGAAACCGCCTTGGCGCAGGGCATCCTCGGGCAGCGCGAGATCCTCCTGCGGCGGGCGGTGGAGGCCGGCGTCGCCAACCTGCGTGCGGCGGCGGCGCGCATCCTGCAGGTGCGCCAGCGCGACCTGGCCGAGCAGGCGCTCGAACTGCAGGGGCTGCGCGGCAAGAACGTCTCGGTGGTGCGCCACATGCGCGCGCGCATCGAGCAGGAGGAGGCCGACTTCGAGAGCTGCCAGCCGCGCATCGCCGCCCTGCGCTCGCTCCAGGGCAAGCTGCTGCGCGACGTCTATGCCGTGCTCGGCAGCACCGCCCTGAAGGGCGACATGGGCCGGCTGGCCGCGGCGCTCAAGCGCCCGGGCATCAAGTTCAACGTGCGCAAGGTCTACGGCGAGACCTTCGAGGCGCTGCGCCGCAACCTGCGTGAGGTGCAGGCCACGGCGGCGGAGATCCAGTCGATGCTGCACGCGACGTTCCGCCAGTTCAACGCGGAATTCGCCTTCACGCTGCAGGCGCCCGCCGAGCCCGACCTGTCGGGCTTCGAGGCGCAGCTGAGCCAGATCGAGCAGAGCCACACCCAGTACCTCGGGGTGGGCAATCTGCTCAAGCTGGCGCAGCCCGAGTTCTGCGACAAGCTGGTGCGCGCGCTGGCCAGCCGACTGCGGGTCGTCAACGAGGCGGCCATGGGCGAGATCGAGGCGTGGAGCAAGGAGGCCATCGCCCAGCTGCACACCCAGTTCAAGGAGCGGCAGCGCAACTTCAAGAAGCGCATCGAGGCGGTCGAGCGCGTCCAGTCGGCCACCGGCACGCTCGACGAGCGGCTGGCCGAATTCTCGGCGCACGAGGCGACGCTGACGGAGCTGGACCAGCAGCTGCACGAGCTGACGGCGATGCTCACCACGCGCGAGGGGCCGAGCGTCGCCCTGTCCGGCGAACGCCGTGTCGCCTGAGGGCCCGCAGCCGGCCGCCGACCCGCTCGCGTCCGTCTTCGCCGGGCACGTGGTCGAATGGCAGCGCAGCCACGGACGCAGCAGCCTGCCCTGGCAGAACACGCGCGATCCGTACCGCGTGTGGCTGTCGGAGGTCATGCTGCAGCAGACGCAGGTCGCCATCGTGCTCGGCTATTTCGAGCGCTTCACGGCGCGATTTCCGACGGTCTGTGCGCTGGCCGCGGCCGCCGAGGACGACGTGCTGGCGCTCTGGAGCGGGCTCGGCTACTACAGCCGCGCGCGCAACCTGCACCGCTGTGCCCAGGAGGTGGTGGCGCGCTTCGGTGGCGCCTTTCCGCAGCGCGCGGCGGCGCTGGCGACCCTGCCGGGCATCGGCCGCTCGACCGCCGCGGCGATCGCGGCGTTCTGCTTCGGCGAGCGCGTGGCGATCCTCGACGGCAACGTCAAGCGCGTGCTGACGCGCGTGCTGGGCTTCGCCGGCGACCTGTCGATGGCCGCCAACGAGAAGGCCCTGTGGGAGCGGGCGGGCGAGCTGATGCCGGCGGCGGACCGGCCCGACGACATCCGCCGCTACACCCAGGGCCTCATGGACCTCGGCGCCACCGTCTGCCTGCCGCGCAGGCCCAGTTGCCTGGTCTGTCCGGTTGCCGATCTGTGCGCCGGCCGCCTCGAAGGCGCGCCGGAGCGCTATCCCGTCAAGACGCGCAAGCTGCGCCGCGGCTCGCAGGCGCTCTGGATGCTGCACGCCAGCGACGCGCAGGGCCGCGTCTGGCTTGAGCGACGCCCGGGCAGCGGGATCTGGGCCGGGCTGCACGCGCTGCCGGTGTTCGAGACCCGCGCTGCGCTGCTGGAAATCCTGGCCGCGCCGGCCTGCGGTGCGCCGCGCGACGAGGCGCCCTTCGTCCATGCGCTCACGCACAAGGACCTGTATCTGCACCCGGTGCGCATCGAGTGCGGCGGCAGCCCCGCGCTGGCGGCGCACGGGCGCTGGGTCGCGCCGCACGAGTGGCGCTCGCTCGGCCTGCCGGCCCCCGTGCGCCGGCTGCTCGAACACGGCGCCGGGCCGCCGGGCCCCGCTTCCTCTTCCTAGTTGCCGTCGAGCTCGCGGTGGCGCTTCAGCGCGGCCCAGCGCGCGCCGAAATCCTGCGCCAATTGCTCGACCAGGAACACCGAGCGGTGCTGCCCGCCGGTGCAGCCGATGGCGACGGTCACGTAGCTGCGGTGGTCGCGCACCAGGGCGTCGAGCCAGCCGTCGAGAAAGCGCCGGATGTCCCCGTGCATGCGCGCCACTTCGTCGCGGGCGCGCAGCCAGTCGATCACCAGCGCGTCACGCCCTGTCAGCGCGCGCAGGGCCGGCTCATAGTGCGGGTTGGGCAGCATGCGCACGTCGAACACGTAGTCGGCGTCGAGCGGCACGCCACGCTTGAACGCGAAGGACTCGAACACCAGCGTGAGCGCGCTCTGCGGCGCCGAGATCAGCGCCTTGACGTAGCTTTGCAGCTGCGCCGGCCGGATGATGCTGGTGTCGATCACGTCGGCGCCGTCGCGCAGCTCGGCCAGCAACTCGCGCTCCAGCTCGATGGCCTGGATGAGCGCCCTTTGCTGCTCGGGAAACCCGGCGCGCGCCTCGTCGCGCGACAGCGGGTGTCGGCGGCGGGTTTCCGAGTAGCGCCGCACCAAGGCGTCGGTGGTCGCGTCGAGGAACAGCGAGCGCAGCTCGATGCCTTCCTGCCGCAGGCCGTCGAGCTGGTGCGGCACCAGCGGCAGCGAGCCGCCGCTGCGCACGTCCATCGCGACGGCCACGCGCTGCGCCTGCTGCTGCCGCTGCAGGGCGACGAACGGCGTCAGCAGCTCGGGCGGCAGGTTGTCCACGCAGTAGAAGCCGGCGTCCTCCAGCGCGTGCAGCGCCACCGACTTGCCGGAGCCGGACATGCCGGTGATGAGCACCAGCTCCAGGCTCATTGCAGGCTCCCGGCCGGCAGCTCGAGCATCTCGCGCGCGTGCGCCAGCGTGGTGCCGGAGATGCGCTCGCCACCGAGCATGCGCGCGATCTCCCGCGCGCGTTCGTCGCCGGCGACCGCGGCGACGCCGCTCTCGGTGCGGGGGCCGCCGTCGCCGGCCGGCGCGGCCTCGCGCTTGGCGACCACCAGGTGGTGGTCAGCGCAGGCCGCCACCTGCGGCAGGTGCGTGACCGCCAGCACCTGCCGGTCGCGCCCGAGCTGGCGCATCAGGCGTCCGACGGTCTCGGCGACCGCGCCGCCGACGCCGGCGTCCACCTCGTCGAAGATCAGCGTGCGCGCCTGGCCTAACTGGCTGGTGGTGACGGCGATGGCCAGCGCGATGCGCGAGAGCTCGCCGCCCGAGGCCACCTTGCCGATGGGGCGCGGCGTGCTGCCGGCGTGGCCGCTGACCAGGAAGGTCACTTCCTCCAGGCCGCTGCGCGACGGCTGCGCCAGGGGCTGCAGCGCGACCTCGAAGCGCCCACCCTTCATGCCCAGCGTCTGCATCGCCCGGGTCACGGCCTGCGCGAGCCGCGGCGCCGCTTGGCGCCGCGCCTGCCCGAGCGCCGCGGCTTCGGCACGGTAGCGCTGCTGCGCGAGCTGTTCGTCGCGCTGCAGCGCCTCCAGATCGGTGGCGGCGTCGAGCGCGAGCAGCTCGGCCTGCCAGCCGGCGAGCAGGTCCGGCAGCTCGGGCGGCGTGCGCTTGTAGCGGCGTGCCAGCGAGACCCACAGGCCCATGCGTTCGTCGAGTTCGGCGAGCCTCTGCGGGTCGGTGTCGGCGCGCCGCAGGTAGGTGTGCAGCGAGTGCGCGGCGTCGGACGCCTGCGCCAGACTGGAGTTCAGCACCTCCGCCAGCTCGGCGAACTCGGGCTCGATGTGCTGGGCGTTCTGCAGCAGCGCCGCGGCGCGGCCCAGCGCCGCGAGGGCCCCGCCATCGTCGTCCTCCAGCGCCAGGCAGGCGTTTTCGGCTGCCTCGATCAGCGTCTGCGCGTTTGAGATGCGGGTGTGGGCGGCCGAGAGCTCCTCCCATTCGTCGGCGCCGGGCGCGAGCTTGGCCAGCTCGGCGATCTGCCATTGCAGGCGCTCGCGCTCGCGCTGCAGCGAGCCCTGCGCCGCGCGGGCGTGCTCCAGGCTTTCGAGCGCCTGGCGCCAGCCCTGCCAGGCCGCGCCCAGCGTGTCGGCGGCGACACCCGCGTAGGCATCGAGCAGGCCGCGCACCGCGTCGGGCCGCGTCAGGCTCTGCCAGGCGTGCTGGCCGTGGATGTCGAGCAGCGTGTCGCCCAGCTCGCGCAGCTGGGTCGCCGTGGCCGGGCTGCCGTTGATCCAGCCGCGGCTGCGGCCCTGCAGGTCGACCGTGCGGCGCAGCAGCAGCGATTCGCCCACCTCGAAGCCGCCGCGCTCCAGCCAGTGTGCGATCGCGGGGTCGCTGTCGAACTCGGCGCTGACTTCGAGCCGCTCGGCGCCCTCGCGCACGGCGCCCGCCTCGGCACGGCTGCCCAGCGCCAGCTGCAGCGCGCCGATCAAAATGGACTTGCCGGCCCCGGTCTCGCCGGTCAGCACAGTGAAGCCAGCAGAGAGATCGAGCTCCAGGGTGCGCACGATCACGAAATCACGCAACGCGATGCGCCGCAACGCCATCCTCAGGATCCTCCCTCGTTCCAGTGGAGCTTCTTGCGCAGGGTGTCGAAGTAGCTCCAGCCCGCCGGGTGCAGGAAGCGCACGCCGAACTCGGAGCGCCGCACCACGATGCGGTCGCCGTGCTCCAGCGACGCCAGCGACTGCATGTCGAAATTGGCGCTGGCCTCGCGGTCGGACACCAGCTCGATCGAGATCTCGTCGGCGTCGGGAATCACCACCGGGCGGTTCGACAGCGTGTGCGGCGCGATGGGCACCAGCACCCAGCCCGGAATGGAGGGGTGCAGCAGCGGCCCGCCCGCCGACAGCGCATACGCGGTCGATCCGGTGGGCGCGGCGATGATCAGCCCGTCGGCCCGCTGGATGGCGATCAGGCGGCGGCCGACCGACACGCGCAGCTCGACCATGCCCGAAGTGGCGCCGCGGTTGACGACCACGTCGTTCATGGCCAGCGCGTCGAACACGCATTGCTCGCCGCGCATCACCTGCGCGCGCATCAGGCTGCGGCGGTCTTCCTCGCACTCGCCGGCCAGCATCGGCGTCAAGGTCGCCTGGTAGTTTTCCAGCGGAATGTCGGTGATGAAGCCCAGGCGGCCATGGTTGATGCCGATCAGCGGAATGTCGTAGCGCGCCAGCTGGCGCCCGATGCCGAGCATGGTGCCGTCGCCGCCGACCACCAGACCCAGGTCGCAGCGCTCGCCGATCTCCTCGATGCCCAGCACGGGCCGGTGGCCGCAGACCTGCCGGTCGTTGGCCGATTTGCCGATGGCCACCTCGCAGCCCTGGCTTTCGAGGAACTGCGCGATGCCTTCCAGCGTCTCGTGCAGCGAGCCGGCCTGGGGGCGCACGCCGGCGCCCTGGTATCTGCCGATGAGCGCGACGCGCCGAAAGCGGGAGGTCATCGATAAATTACATCATTAAAATGAAACCATGCTCGACGATCGCGCCAGGCGGCTGCTCAAGACCCTTGTGGAGCGCTACATCGCGGAGGGCCAGCCGGTCGGCTCGCGCACGCTGTCGCGTGCCTCGGGGCTCGAATTGTCGCCCGCGACCATCCGCAACGTGATGGCCGATCTGGAGGCGCTGGGGCTGATCTTCAGCCCGCACACCTCGGCCGGCCGGGTGCCGACGGCGCGCGGCTACCGCCTCTTCGTCGACACCATGCTGACCGCCCAGCGCGAGGAGATCGCCCCGCAGAAGCTGGCGCCCGACCAGCCGCAAAAAGTGATTGCGAACGCCGCGCACCTGCTGTCGAGTCTGTCGCAGTTCGTCGGGGTGGTGATGGCGCCGCGCCGCAGCTCGGTGTTTCGGCACATCGAGTTTATGCGGCTGTCGGACCGGCGTGTGCTGGTCATCATCGTGGCGCCCGACGGCGACGTGCAGAACCGCGTGATCTTTCCGGAGACGGATTATTCGCAGTCGCAGCTGGTCGAGGCGTCGAACTACATCAACGCGCATTACGCGGGCCTGTCCATCGAGCAGGTGCGCGACCGGCTGAAGTCGGAGATGGACACGCTGCGCAGCGAGATCGCCGCGCTCATGCAGGCGGCGGTGCAGGTCAGCTCCGAGGCGCTGAGCGAGGCGCAGGACGAGGTGGTGATCGCCGGCGAGCGCAACCTTCTGGCGCTGAGCGACTTTTCGAGCGACATGGGACAGCTGCGCCGCGCCTTCGAGCTGTTCGAGCACAAGGCGCAGCTGATGCGGCTGCTCGACGTGTCGAGCCAGGCCGAGGGGGTGCGCATCTTCATCGGCGGCGAGAGCCAGAGCGTGCCGGTCGAGGAGCTGTCGGTGGTCAGCGCCAACTACGAGGTCGACGGCGAGATCGTCGGACGGCTCGGCGTGATCGGCCCGACGCGCATGCCCTACGACCGGGTGATCCAGATCGTGGACATCACCTCGCGCCTGGTCAGCAACGCGCTGAGCTACCGGAAGTAGCGCCTCCGCCTGCGCCGGTACAATCGCGCCGGCGTGGGCCGTTAGCTCAGTTGGTCAGAGCAGCGGACTCATAATCCGTTGGTCGCTGGTTCAAGCCCAGCACGGCCTACCACCGATGCATCGGGACCAGCAATGAAAATTGCGTGCTAGAATTGCAAGCTGTGCGGCTGTAGCTCAGTTGGATAGAGTACTTGGCTACGAACCAAGGGGTCGTGGGTTCAATTCCTGCCAGCCGCACCATTTCACAAAAAAGCCTGCAACGAAAGTTGCGGGCTTTTTCCATTGGAGGTCCGGCCATGAGCAAGGCGTTCACCAGGGAATCCGACGCGGCCGCTGACGACGAGGCCGACGAGCCCGCCCCGGCGCTGCCTGCAGGCAGCAAGAACTACATCACGCCCCGGGGCTGTGCGCGCCTGCGCGAGGAACTGCTGCACCTCATGGATGCTGAGCGTCCCAGGGTGGTGGAGGCGGTGCACTGGGCCGCCAGGAATGGCGATCGTTCGGAGAACGGCGACTATCTCTACGGCAAGAAAAGGCTGCGCGAAATCGACCGCCGCATCCGCTTCCTGACCCGACGGCTGGAACTGGTCGAGGTCACCGATCCATCCGTCCACCACGGCGGCGACCAGGTGTTCTTCGGCGCGACGGTCCGTTACGCCGACGAGGCGGGCGACGAGCGTGCGGTCACCATCCTGGGCATCGACGAGGCCGACAGCGCGCAGTCCCAGGTGAGCTGGGTCTCGCCCATCGCACGCGCCCTGCTGAAGGCGCGCGTGGGTGATGTCGTCAGGCTGGCGACGCCCGGCGGCGCGCACGAGCTGGAAATCCTGGCGGTCGACTATCCGCCGCGGCCCGGCTCGCCGTAGAGGAACCGGCCGTTCAGGCCGAAGGAACGACGCGCGACGCCGCCAGCACCGAAGGCGTGCGCCGCGCGGCGCGCAGCACCGCTTCGAGGTGCGCCCGGTCGCGCAGCGCGACCACGAACCGCAGATCCATGAGGTTCTCGCGGCTCTCGTCGGCCATCTCGATGTGAACGATGTCGGCTTCCGCCTCGGTCAGCGCCGCGGCCACCCGCGCCAACACGCCCCGGTCGTTGCGCACCGTGAACACCACGGCGGTCTCGAAAGTGCGCACCGGCTCCTCGGCCCAGTCGACCGACAGGAAGCGCTCGCTGTCCTTGTGGCGCAGCCGCTGCGCCACGCCGCAGGCTTCCATGTGGACCACCAGCCCTTCTCCATGGCCGAGGTAGCCGACCACGGCGTCGCCCGGGATGGGGCGGCAGCACATCGCGAAGCGCACCGACGAGTTCTCGCTGCCGTCGAGCGTGACCGCGCCCTGCGACACCGTCTCGTGGGCGGTGAAGCGCTCGCGGCTGAGCAGCAGCGCGTCCGGCTTCTCGCCGTGCTCGGCCAGCAGCGCCATCAGCCGCTTGGCGACGATGCTCGCGACGCGCTTGCCCAGGCCGATGTCGGTCAGCAGCTCGGAGCGGTTGCGGCTGGCGGTGAAGCGCAGCAGCCGCTCCCAGGTCGCCTGGTGCTCGGCGTCGTCGTCGGGCAGCCTGCCGAGGCCTTCCGCGCGCAACGCCTGGGTCAGCAGCTTCTCGCCCAGCGCCTCGGATTCGGCCTGCGCCAGCGTCTTGAGATGGTGGCGGATCTTGGAGCGGGCGCGCCCGGTGCGCACGAAGCCGAGCCAAGCCGGGTTGGGCGTGGCCACCGGCGCCGTGATGACCTCGACCACGTCGCCGTTTTGCAGCTCGGTGCGCAGCGGCACCTGCTCGCCGTTGATCTTGGCGGCCGAGGTGTGGTCGCCGATGTTGCTGTGGATGGCGTAGGCGAAATCGACCACGGTGGCGCCACGCGGCAGGGCCAGGATCTGGCTCTTGGGCGTGAAGACGTACACCGCGTCCGGGAACAGGTCGACCTTGACGTGGTCCCAGAACTCGGCGGCGTCGCGCGTCTCGTCCTGGATGTCGAGCAGCGACTGCAGCCACTTCGCGCCCATCCGCTCGCCATGGCTCGCACTCGCATCCGACGCCTTGTAGAGCCAGTGCGCCGCCACGCCCGACTCGGCCACGATGTGCATGGCTTCGGTGCGCAGCTGGAATTCGATGCTCAGCCCCGACGGGCCGACCAGCGTGGTGTGCAGCGACTGGTAGCCGTTGACCTTGGCGATCGCGATGTGGTCCTTGAACTTGCCCGGCAGGGGCTTGTACATCTGGTGCAGCACGCCCAGGCCGGTGTAGCAGGCGATGACGCTCGGGAAGATCACCCGGAAGCCGTAGATGTCGGTCACCTGCGCGAAGCTCAGGTGCTTTTCCTCCATCTTGCGGTAGATGGCGTAGAGCGTCTTCTCGCGGCCCGAGATGCGGATCTTCAGGCTCGCGGCCGCGAAGGCGGCTTCGACTTCGCGCTCCACCTTCTGGATCAGGTCGCGCTGCCGGCTGCGCGCCTTGGCCACCGCCTTGGCCAAGATGGCATGGCGCCACGGCCGCAGGTAGCGAAAAGACAGCTCCTGCAGCTCGCGGTAGGTCTGGTTCAGGCCGAGGCGATGCGCGATCGGCGCGTAGATCTCCAGCGTTTCGCCGGCAATGCGGGCCCACTTCTCGCGTGGCGCATCGCTCAGCGTGCGCATGTTGTGCGTGCGGTCCGCCAGCTTGATCAGGATGACGCGCACGTCGCGCGCCATGGCCAGCAGCATCTTGCGAAACGACTCGGCCTGGTTTTCCTCGCGCGTGTCGAACTGCAGCCGGTCGAGCTTGGTGAGGCCGTCCACCAGTTCCGCGACGGGCGCACCGAAGCGCTCGATCAGCTCCGCCTTGGTGACGCCGCAATCTTCCAGCGCATCGTGCAGCAGCGCCGCCATCAGCGCCTGCGCGTCGAGCTTCCACTCGGCGCACTGCGCGGCCACGGCGATCGGGTGGGTGATGTAGGGCTCGCCGCTGTTGCGCAGCTGGCCGAGGTGCGCCTCGTCGGCGAAGCGGTACGCGCGGCGCACCAGCTCGGTGTCTTCCGGGCTCAGGTAGTCGAGCTTGGCGGTGAGCGCGGCAAAGCTGGCGCCGGCGGCATTGAGCGCCGCCGACGTCGGGCGCATCGCGCGCGCGACGTCGTCAGACCTGGGCTGGGCGACCGAACTCATGCTTGCTACACCTTCGCGCCACGCTTGACACAGCGCAGCAAATCAAACATTTCAGCACAAAAAAAAGCACCGCGTGCGGTGCTCTTCTTTCCAATTGTGTCCTGCGCTCAGCCGGGGACCTTCTTCAGCATTTCGAGGCCGACCTTGCCAGCGGCGATTTCGCGCAGTGCCGTCACGCCGGGCTTGTTCTTGCTTTCGATCTTCGGCGCATGGCCCTGGCTCAGCATGCGCGCGCGGTACGTCGCCGCCAGCACCAGCTGGAAGCGGTTGGGGATTTGTTCCAGGCAATCTTCGACGGTGATGCGGGCCATGGGGACTTTCGGGCGGTGGGTTCAGCAAATGTTGAGGGCGGCGAAGGTGGCGGCTTTGGCGCGCCGTTGCGAGGAGAACCGCAGCCGCTGGGCGTGGACGATGACCTTCAGGTCGAAAAGCGCACGCTCAAATACTTCATTGATTATAACGAAATCGAACTCGCAGGCGCGCGCCATCTCCTCGGCGGCGTTCTGCAGCCGCAGCGCGATCACGGCAGCGCTGTCCTCGCCGCGCCGCTCCAGCCGGGAGCGCAGCTCTTCCCAGCTCGGCGGCAGGATGAAGATCAGCACCGCGTTGGCAAAGGTCTTGCGGATCTGCATGGCGCCCTGGAAGTCGATCTCCAGGATCACGTCGGCGCCTTGCAGGACGCGCTCCTCGATGGCCTTTTTCGACGTGCCGTAGCGCTCGCCGTGCACGTGCGCCCACTCGACGAAGCCGTCGGCAGCGACCAGGGCGTCGAACTCGGACGGCGACGCGAAGAAATACTCGCGCCCGTGCTTTTCCTGTCCGCGCGGCGCCCGTGTGGTGTGCGACACCGAAGGCTGCACGGCCGAATCGAGCTCCATCAGCGCCTTGACCAAACTCGACTTGCCGGCGCCGCTGGGCGCCGCCACCACGAAAATGTTGCCGGGATACTCCAAGGTCTCGCCTTCTTCATTTGGTGTTTTGGACCTGAAGCGTGAGATGCGCTCCAAGTGGTTGATTTTCATGCACTATTGGGCTTGTAGGCCCGCATTCCCCCCACGATTTACCCACAGGATGCCTGGGCTGCGATGGGTGAGACGACATGTCACTGCAGTAGGTCTCCAGCGCATGGAGGGAAGGGGCAGCTTGGATCGCCTGCGCGTCGAGCTGGAAGATCTCCAGCGCGCATGGAGGGGAAGTCTATCAGTCGGCCTGCTTGGCCCAAGGCCGCTTCGTGCCGCAGTTCTCTGCTCATGCCGTACCTGTCCACACCGCAGCCGACTCGACAACCTCGATGAATTGTCTTGCCGAAAACCCGTCTGGATAGAGCGTGTCGGTTGGCTCCGCGCCTATGTCGGCGCGCGTCGCCGCATCACCAACGCTTACCGCCCGGAACAATCCTTCGGGGTCGTTCAGCCAACGCCGGTCATCGCGCAGCGCGATTTGGACCCCTGCCAGCGAAACCTTGAGAAAGCCCCGGAACGCCTGATGATCCCACTCGATGGATGTATCGACGATCCAGGCGGTGACCTCCGGCTCTGCTTCTGGCGGCAACGCCAGCGCCTGTCGCAGCGCCGCATCGTGCCGGAGTGCATGGCGAACCGCGGGCACCTTCCTGTGCAACTGCCATCCTGCCTTGCGCAGGGTCGAGGTGCGGTGCATCCAGGCGTCCTTCACGGAGCGGCGCTGGTAGGTTGACTTCAGTTCGAGGACGAACAAGTGCTCCTCCAGTGCGCACAGCAGGTCGACTTCGCCCGCGTCCGCATCATCGCCCACGTCAGCGGGTGGCTCGTGGCCGACAAGCACCCGAAAGCCTCGCTGCTCGAACAGTGCGCCCAGCCGCGTTTCGATGCGTCGGGTCTCGTCCCGCACTTCGCCCCGTCGAGCCCCCAATCGGCGCAGGTTGTTGACGGCGGCGGTGGCGTTGTTCTGCACGGCCATCATCCAGGGCAGTTGGAACAGGTGCCGCCCTATCTTCAGCACGGGGCGTTCCTGCCAGCGGGGGCGCAGGGCGGCATCGCCTTCGCGCAGACGCTCGACCAACACGCTCCAGTCGCTGGTCCAGAAATCCAGGATGGCTTCCGCCGCTCGCGCCTCGCCTTGAGGGTGCTCCACAGTGGCCGTCCAGGGCGTGATGCGGGCGATCTTGGCGGCACGATCAGACCAGATGATCGGAAAGCGGTTCTGCATCTCGGGCTGCAGCAGGCCACCGAACGCCAAGTGCCCCAGCGCCAGCCAGGGATGGCCGAACTGCTGCAGGTGCTGGTGGTAGGGTCGCAGAAAGTCCTCGATGTAGAAGGCCGTCATCAACTCGGTGACCAGCAGGGCGCGGAAGACATCGACGGACGAACCGGTGTCGGTGCGCACCTGTTCGGCGATGCCATAGACCTCCTGCAAGCGCAGCCAAGTGCCCATGGTCTTGGCGAAGGCCTGCAAGTTGGCTTCCAGATGGGCCGGGCTGGCCAAGGCCAACAACTCGGGGGACGCCATCAGTTCATCCATGCCGCGATACAGCCAGTACTGGTGCAGGCGGTTGAGCTTGTCGTCATCGCTGCGCCATGCGGCCCGTGCCTGGGCATCCACTTCCATGATTTCCAGCCGCTCGCCCTGTCGCACGAAGCGGATGCCGTCGTCGTAGCTGAAGGCTTCTGCCGACCGGTTTATGAAGGCGCCCAACTCGATTTGCGCTTCGAGCAGCGCGGCAAAGGCCGCGTATAAATCGTTCCGGAGGCCGGGTGCTTCGCTGGATGGAAACAGGAAAGGGATGAGGTGTTGCCGCAGTGAGGCGGTGATGGCTGTGTCGGTCAAGCGCAGGCTGGCGGCATCGCAGGTGGCGAGCTTCCAGGCCAGAATGGCTTCGACGGCATCCCAGACTTCCTGGGCATCAGGCGCATCGGGCACGGAGCGGCCCTCCAGCAGATCCGGCAACAGGCTCTCGAAGGCGTAGAGATTGGCACAGGTCAGCAGGTCCAGGGGCGTCAACGACGCCAGCGGCTGACGCAGGCGCTCGGTCTCGTCCACGCGCAGCCGATGCGCCTGCTTGAAGATGCGGAAGACCTGAACAAACTCGGAGAAGGCCTCGGGCTGGCTGTCGGCCAGGGCCAGGCCGAGCGATTCCTGTTGCCAGGCTTGTACCGGCAGCGTGCACAGGAAGCCGGATGCCCAGAAGGCGGCATGACGGCCGGCACCACTGCATTTGCCTTGGCGCGCGGGCTTGCCATCCAGGAATGCGCTGGCTGCGTAGTCTGCGGCCGTTTCGATAGGCAGACCCCTTGCTTGCGCGGCGGCGAACACCGTGTCGTAGTACGTGCCGATCATCGGCCCAGCCCATCGGCATCGTTGAAATCGAAAGCCTCTTGGTCGATGAAACGCCCTTGGCTGCGCAGCAGTGGAAGCAAGTCATTGTCTGCATAGGCACAACCTGTGCGGCCGGGATCCGTTTGCTGGGCTTTGGCAGCCAGTTCCGGCGGGTGGCCCGCACCGGCCGCCAGCAGGCTCGCCAAGTGCGCGTAGCCGGGACGCCAGGCGCTGGCTTGGGGAAAAACTTCGCGGAGGCTGGCAAGGATCTGCATGCCGGCGTGGTCGAGGTCGCCGAAGAAGTACACACGCACTACCGACGAGCCGTTCCGCTTCTCCTCCGACGGCTCGAACAGCCAGCTTTCAATCGCCGGCAATGACGCGGCGGATGCCGGTGCGCGCAAGTACAGGCGGCAGCCGGCGCGGGAGCGCACCCTGCGCGCGCTGCCCCGGAAGCCCGCCGCATAAACCAGCAGGCTGCCTGCCCAGGCAGGGGCACGTGCATCGGCCATGTGCTCGAAGGTGACCAGGTTCTCGATGAACAGCACGTCCTTGAAGGCGCTGGCTCCGCCATCGTTGGTGTCTGCCGGGGGCGGCGCCAGCAGCAACTGGATCGGCGCCTCGGCGAACTGGCCCGGTGTCGCACCGAGCAGCCTCAGCAGTTCCTCGCGGTGGTCCAGTATTTTGGAGCGGCTCTGGAAGGCGCGCGCGGAGGCTTCGCGCAGGGCCATCGTTCGGCTCGACCGGCACAACGCGATCAAGGTGGCGAGGCTGCGGGTGGCCTCTTCCAGCGGCAGCCCCTCCATCGCGACCAGCGGGTTGCGGGCCAGGTGGTCCAGCACGGCGGCCGGATCGACAGGCGCTTCCTGCGAATGCGCGGTCCAGTGCGCAGCCAGGTGCGCTCGCCATTGCTGCCGCCAGCGCTGGGCCTGCGGGGTGTAGCCGGCCCACGCCGCCAGGGCGTCGAAATCACACAGCTCCAGCCGGGGTTTGCGGTCGCTGAAGCCGGCAAATGCGCGCGGCGCCTCCAGCAGCAAGGCCACCCAGCCCGTGGCGCACAGGTCATCGAGTTGCATGCTCAGCAACTGGATCTGGTCGGCATCCACGGCATCGTGCAATTCGGGTGCGGCCTTGCGGTCCAGCGGCAGGCGCACCGGTCCCTGGGCCGTGCTGCGCTCAGCCTTGGCGAGCAGCAACCGGGCCAGGCGCAGCAGGAAGGGATGCGGCGAAGACAGAGCGGGTATCGAGGACGACTCAGGCGTGTCCATGATCAGGGCTGGGGTTTGCCATTGGCGTGACTGCCATCGCCGTCTTCAGCCGCCGGGTCGGATGTCTGGACATCCCCTGGTGGATTGGCTGGCTGAATGATTGGCTGTTGGACCTGCGATACCTGTTGCGCTATCTGCCACTGGACGCGTGCAGCCTCGCGGGCCTGCTCGGCATGCGCGCCCCACAGCCGGGCCAGGGCCGGGCGGTTGAGCGTCTTCTCCTGCGCTTCGCTGATGAACAGTTCCTGGAATCCTTCCCCACTTGGCCTGCGCGCCATCACCTTGGAGAAGGTGAACTCCTTGTCGAACTCGGGCTTGACCGCGCCCGACTTGGAAGTGGGCATGGCCACGACGAGCTGCAGCCCCAGCGTCTGCGACAGGAACTGCAGCACGTTGCGCGAGCGCGTTTCGTCCATCTTGGAGAAGGCCTCGTCGCTGAGCATCAGGCGCAGGGCGGGCGCTTCGCGACGGTCGCGGCCGAAGTGCCCGAGCGCATGGGCCAGCACGGCCGAGCGCACCACATAGAACGGCGTTTCCAGTTCGCCGCCAGAGCCTGTGCCCCAGGTGGACAGCCGTGTGGTGCCCACCGGGCTGGTGCGCACGATGTCGTAGCGCCGGTAGTTGCGGTAGTCGGCCAGTTCACGCAGCGCGCGTTCGCTGGAACCCTGGTCGTTGGCCAGCAGCAGGCGGCGGATCTCTTCCGCGGTGGCGCGCTGCGCGTCGGTGAGCCGGGGCGAGGTGAAGATGGAGCCGCGGTCATGCTCCAGCCCTTCGACCGCGCTTTCCACCGCCTCGAAGAACTCCTGCACCTTCTGCATGCGCGGCACCCAGTTCCATTCGAGCCTGAAGGTGTCGCTGCCAAAGCGGATGTCCTGCAGGTGGCGGTTGAGCCGCTGCAGCGTCAGCGCGCCCTGCTTGACGTCGTCGCGCACCTTGAAGCAGAAGCTGCTGGTGAAGACGTGGTTGAACTGGCCCTCGGCCTCGCGCAGGGCGCGCGCGTTGTCCGCCAGGCCGATGGCGCGCTGGCGCTGGGCCTGCTCGGCAATGGCGGCGCGGGTGCGCTCGACCAGGGGAAGCAGTTCTTCCAGGCGGTCCATGCTGCGCGGCGGGTCGATCCAGGCAAAGCGTTCGCTGTCGTCGCGCGCGCCGGACAGGTAGACGCCCACGGCCTGGGCCAGTTCGCGCAAGCTGCGGGGCAGGCCCTCGCGCAGGCTCTGTACGCGGTGGCGCAGCGCGTCCAGGCTGGTTTCCGGCTCGGCCGCCAGCGCCTGGGCCTCGTCCAACAGTTGGGGCTCGGTGGCCAGGGTGGGCACGGCACCCGCGAAGCGCGAGGCCCAGACCGTGGCATTGGTGCAGGCGATGTCGAGATCGGGCAGACGGCCCTCCAGCTCGGCTTCGCGCCGATGCAATCCTCCCAAGGCCAGCTTTGTGGCGCCCATCTGTTCTTTTTCATCGCTGTGCTGCGCTCGCACGCCATCGATGCGCTCGTTCAGCTCTTTCTGCTCGATCAACAGCGCATCGATGGCCGACAGGTCCAGCGCCTTGAGCGCCTGCTCGGCATGGGCGTGCTGGGCCTGGCTCTCCAGCACGGCGAGCACCAACGGCGTCAGCGGCGTGAACACCGGGCCGTTGAACATGCGGGTGATCGCCAGCAGCGACCGGCGCAGGGCTTCCAGGGCACGTGTCTCTGACGCCAGCCGCTTCAGTTCGTCCTCGCACCACTGCCGGCGCCGTTGGCGCGCGGCTTCGCCGAAGGCCAGTTCGCCGTCGGGTGCGCGGCAGGCGAACATGCCGTAGCCCCGGCTGCCCAGGCCTTCCTCCATCAGGCCTTGCGGGGTGCGCGCCAGCTCTTCCTCGCTATCCACCTTGCGCACGCGGCCATATTGCGCCATCAGGAAGGCATGGGCCACCGGATGCTGGCAGACCAATTCATGCAGTACGGCACGGGCCTCCGACTGGCGGCCCTCGGTGTCTTCCATCGCCTTGCGGCCTTGCACGACCTTGGGCGAGCGCACGCGGTAGTGCTGCTTGACCAGCCGGGCGCAGCGCGCTTCCATGCCGGCCTCGACGATGATGGCGAAGCGATCGCCCCCCATGTAGCCTTCGATGGCGTTCTGCCAGCGGGTGCCGGGGCGGGGCTCCACCAGTTGTGCCAGCAGGTGGGGACGGGCTGAGGGAATCTCACGCTCGATCAGCGCCACCGCGTCGTGCGCATCCTTCGGACCTTGGGCTCGGCCGGACTGCAGGCGGCGCAGTTCGGCGTCGCGCTGCTCGGTGTCGTCTTTCAATTGGTTCAGCTGCATGCCCACGTCGGTCAAGGCTTGCAACACCGCCCCTTGCACCGAGGCATCGTCGTCGTGGATGCCTTGGCGCAAGGTGGCCAGTTGCTCGTCGAAGGCTTCCAGCTCGAAGGCGGGCAACTCCACGTCCAGAACGCCGTCGCGTGTGTAGGCCTGGGCCATGGCGGGCCAGGGCTTGAGGACCTGCTGCGCGGCAGGACGCAGGGCTTCCACCGCAGCAGCCAGAGCCGGCACGGCCGACAGGTCCAGCGCCAGCAGTTGTTCGAGCTGCGCGGCCATCCCGCCGATGCCGCGCGCGGCCTCCTGTACGTGGCCCCAGTGCAGGCGGAACTGATCGGCCTGCTGGCGCACTTCGTCATCGAGCGCGGCCTTTCTTTGCGCCACGTCGCTGCCGGACAGCTTCTGTTCGACCAGGCTCAACTGCCCGCGCAGCTGTTTTTCCTGCGCCTCCAGGGAATCCAGCTTCTCCTGCAGTTGCGCCTGCTTCCTGTCCTGCGTAGCGATCTGGCGCTGCACCGAGGCCAGTTCATCCTGTGCCTCGCTGCGCGTGCGCAGAGCATGGGCGATGGTGGTGGTGACGAATCGCCGCGCCTCGTCCAGCACCTGGTCGGCGCTGGCTTGGGCGGTGTCGAGCCGCTCCAGATTCAGCGCCAGGCGCTCGGCCTCCAGCTTCAGGCTGGCAATGGAGCGCATCAGCTCGCGCATCTTGTCCAGATCCTTGCTGAAGTCGTGCGGCTCCAGGATTTCGTCGCGCACCAGGTCGTTGACGTTGCCCAGCTCCTTGTAGGCCATGGCCTTGACGAGCGACTTGGCCGCGCGCGTGGCGTCGTGCTCGCCCACCGCCGTCTTGCCCATCAGCGCGCCGTACAGGTGCTGCAGGTAGCCGCCCTTGTCGGGGAAGCGTTGCACCATCGTGACGGACTTGTCGGCATTGGCTTGCAGGCGGTGCTGGAGCTGCACGTACAGCTCCTTGAGCGGCAAGGGCATTGCTGTGAGCACCTCGCCTGCGCGGCGAGCCAGGTGATCCAGCGACAGCGGGCGGCGCACGAGGAAGAACTGCGGTGAACCTTGCAGCACGGCACGCCGACCATCCTCGAAAGCCTCCACGCCCACCAACGCGGTGAAGGGCTCGGCCTGCTCGCCCGCCTGTTCGGAGGCCTCGAACACGATGCCGGCGTAGCTGGTCGAGCGGGTGCGCAGGAACACGCCGTCGGCCTGCTGTCCCAAGGCGTAGGCGGCCAAGGTGCGCGGCTCCTTGCCGCCACGCCGGCCCTGCGTGGATTCGTCCTGGCCGATGTTGAACTGCACCACGTGCTGGTGCGCGGCCGTGAGCACGGTCTGGATGGCATCGAGCAGCGTGGACTTGCCCGAACCCGATTCGCCCGTCAGCAACACGGCGTCGGCGAAGGGCCATTCGCGATCTTCCAGCGAGCCCCAGTGCCAGGTGAGCAGCTTGGCGATCTTCATGAGATGCTCTCGGGCGGCGGTTCGGCGGCGGGCGAGGTCGTGGGTGCGGTGGGAATCTGGCGTCCCGCCATCCGCAAAGCCTCTTCCAAGGCCTCGTCGCTGACGAAACTCATCACCGGCCGCAGCACGGCCAGACCCATCTGCATGTCGCCGGCGTCATCGCCCTCGACGAAATGCAGCACGCGGTGTTTGCGCAGTTCGCGCAACAGGGCCATGCGTTCGCTGGCCGCATTGGGCAGCTTGTGCGCCAGCAGCGACACCACCGCCTGTGACAGCTCCTCCAGGCTGATGGCCAGACGTTCGTCCACCAGCGGGCGGCGTCCGGTCAGCGCCTCGGTGTAGAGAAAACGCAGGGCGATCACGGCGGCCACGAAATCACGCGACAGTCGGGCGCGCAGGCGGCGCACGCCGTCTTCCTCGTCGTCGCCACCGCCTTCGCCAGGGGGGTACAGCCGCAGCAGGCGAGCGTCGCTGTCATGAACCAGCACGAAGCCGATACAGGCGAACCATTCGCGCAGCATCTGCTCGCACTGGATGGCATCGTCGTACAGCGCGGCCTCAGGCCGGGATTGCTCGCGCCACATCACACCGCTGGCCAGCAGCCGCCCGGCCAATTCGGCGAAGCGTGCGGGCTTGACGTTGGCGGCTCCTTCGGTTGCCAACCGCTGTTCGATGTATTGGGCCAGGGATTGCAGCATGGTGTTCAGTGCCCCCTGCTTGCCTGGCCGGACGCCACGTCCATCCCATCCATCGGTTCGACGCGTAGCTCGTAGTCATCTGCCAGGAAGTAGGGCGTGCTCACCTGCCCTGCTGTCTTGCGAGCCTGCAACAGGCGGCGCCCCTCGGCCGAACGCGCCGCGCCCACGGCGTGCAGCACGCGAACCGCGTCCTCGGCCGTGTCCACCGGCAGTGCTGCCAGCGTGATCGGCCCACCCTGCAAGTGGGGCAACAGGCCTTGCAGCACCTGCTGATCGCTGAAGGCAAAAGCCTCAGCTTCGGCCCGGCGCAGCAGCGCACTCAGGCGGCTGGCCTCGTCCACCACCAGCGGGGCCTGCGCCAAGGACTCGGTCTCGCGGTCGCGTACTGTCCAGCGCAACACGCCGCCGGGCAGGCGGATCTCGCTGGTAGCCAGGCGCCGGGCCAGGGTGTCGAGCAGCAGTTCGCGGGCGGGCTCCAGCTTCTCCTTCAGCCAGGCCATGGTGCGGCCCAGGGGAGACTCGGCACCATAGTCCAGCGACAGCGCTTGTCGCAGCAGGCTGGTGAAGCGACGCACGTAGTTGTTCATCTCCGAGCGCAACATCGGCAGCTTCAGGCCGCAGGCGGCGTCGACCATGCTCTCGATACGGTCCGCGAGCCACAGCATGGGGCTGCGGCCCTGAGTCGTCTGCTCCAGCCAGGGCGCGCGCTGCAGCAGGTGGGCGTCCACCGGGGCGCGTTGCTCGCCGTCGAGTGCGCGCACATCTTCCAAGGCTTCATTGATCTGGCCCCGATGGCGCTCGGCCGAGTCGGCTACCAGGCGCACGGCGTACTCGCGCGCGAAGCGCTTCTCGATGAAATCATTGAACTCGTTCCAGGCCACCTTCTGCGCCAGCGCCTCGCGCGTCAGGCTCTGGATCAAGTGGCGGAAGTATTCGATGTCGTCCTGCAGGTCCTGCACCACGCGGCTGGCGAACTCGTGGGCGTCCAGCAGTTCGTCGGCATCGCGCGTAGCGATGAAGGCGGCCAGCGCCTTGCGGGCCGAGCGCATGTTGCGCTGGCGGGTCTTGGCGCGGGAATCGTCCAGGTTGGCAAAGGTCTCGCTGAAGGCCTTGCCGGTCCGGGTGAGCTTGAGCGTGGGCCGCAGGTCGATGGGATCGCGGTAGTCCTCCAGCCAGCCGTGCTCCTTGAGCTTGCGCAGCAACTCGCTGGCATAGGTGCGCTCTTCTTCGGCACGCGCGCTCTGCCCGACCTCGAAGGCCAGGCCACGCAGCGCGGGATCGGCCAGCGCATGCTGGATCACCTCAAGCACCAGCTCGCGGGTCAGCACCTCGGCATAGTCGGCATTGGCACCATGCACCCGCTCGTGCAAGGCACGCAGCACGGCGGCGCACAGCTCGCGGTTGTCGTGCGTGAGGGGACGGAAGAAGTGCTCGCGGGGAGGAGTGAAGAATTGCATGCCTTGTGCCGGGTCCTTAGCCCAAAAACCGGTTCTCGTTGTGCCAGCGCAGGTAGGCCTCGCCGGGCCGGTGGTCCGGATGCTCTGGCAGTCGAGGCAGCGGCTGTCCGTGCAGGCGGTAGTAAGCCTTGCCGTTGAACCACTCTTCGCGAATGCGGGGGCTGACCTCAATGTGGCGGTCCGGCGTGGCAGTCACCAGACCGATGTCGAACAGCTTGTGAAAGTCGGAGCGCAGCAACAGTCCGTTGGCGGGATCGTGCGGGCCGCTTTCCGCATAGGGTTGGATGTGCGCCGCCTCCAGCACAGGCAACGTGGATTCACCCGTCAGCGCGCAGCGGCGCTGGTAGGCATCGGTGACCAGCACGCGGAAAGCGCCTTGCCCAAGTCTGGGGCGTATCGGTATCGGTGCACCGTATCGCTCCGGCAATTCAAGCTCGCCGACCCGCGGTGGCTCATTGAACGGAGCCGTCAGTCTCGACTGCACGTCGGCCCAGAGTTGGGCTCCTGATGGTTCGGCCGTATCGCAATACCGCCCGCGGACGATGTTGGCGGCAAAGTCGATCGGGTCGGGGATCCAAGCCTCGTGCGGCCAGAAGAATGGTTGTGCGAGTACCGTGCAGCCGATCTCGGCGTCCCTCACCGTTGGATCGGCAAGTAGGCTACGGATCATCTTCTCGAAAACGCCGCGCTGCGCAGCGCCGTTCTTGGGTCCGAAGACCTCCCGGGCGATGGACAGTGGCAGCGATGTTGACTTCACGAAATAGCCGCTGCCCGCGACGTGGTGATGGGGGCGTTTGAGCTTGAACAGGAACGGCGTGCCCGGCTCCAGCGCAGCATAGGTGGCGGAGCCCCGGGGTTGCCAGAAGTTGACCTCGTCCGGAGCCGACTGGCTCAGGAAATTGAACCAGGCGTTGTTCGTCACCCCCGCCCAGAACCTCATGCGTCGCTCCTGGTTTCCGCGTTCGACGTCCCGTTGAACCGCGTACGGTGGTATCGCAGGTAGCTTGCGTGCTCGGGGGCCAGCCAACGCAGCTGCAGGGGTTCGGTCAGGCCGAGCAACTCGCCATCTTCGGTGGAGATCGAAGGCGAGACGAGCATCCGGCCGGCCTCGTCGAAACTGATCAGGAATCGATCGAACGGCGCGTCGAGATGGGCGCACAGCAGGAATCCATTGAAAACAGCGCGATCTCCACAGCGATTCACGAGGAACCTGTGAGGTAAAAATTCGGGCGCTGCTCCGAAGCCGGGTAAGTGCATTTATCCCACGATTTACTCCACAGAAATCGTGCGCTACGCTGAAATCGCTTGGTACCTCGTGACACCAGCAGCCACTCTAACCAACTGATTTTCAAGGGGCTTTCGGATGGCATGTGCCGTCCTGAAATCTCACTCGATGTTTTGCACCTGCTCGCGCATCTGCTCGACCAGCACCTTCATGTCGACGCCGATGCGCGTGAGCTCGAGCGCGGCCGACTTGGAGCCGAAGGTGTTGGCCTCGCGGTGCAGTTCCTGGATCAGGAAGTCGAGGCGCTTGCCGATCGTGCCGCCGGCGTCGAGCAGGCGGCCGATTTCGTCGAGGTGCGAATGCAGCCGCGCCAGCTCCTCGGTCACGTCGATGCGCAGGGCGAAGGCGGTGGCCTCGGCCAGCGCGCGGTCGTGCGCGCTCTCGGGCGCCGCGCCGCCGGCCTGTCCCATGGCGTCCTGCCAGCGCTCCAGGAAGCGCGCGCGCTGCTGTGCCACCAGTTGCGGCACCAAGGGCGCGGCCTGCGCCGCGAGCGCGCGCAACTGCGCGATGTGCTCGCGCAGCAGTTCGGCCAGGCGCTCGCCTTCGCGCTGCCGCGCCCGCACCAGATCGTCGAGGACGCGCCGGGCCAGCTTCACGACCGCGTCCGTGCCGCCGTCGTCCGCGGCGCCGTCACCGCCGGCCGCGAGCCGCAGCACGTCGGCCACGCTGAGCGACCGCGCATCGGGCAGCCAGGCCTTGATGCTGTCCTGCACGCCGTTCAGGCGCTGCAGCAGGCGCGTCGAGGGCTCGGCCACGCCCAGGCGCGCGGGGTTGTCGGCCGAGGCCCGAAGCTCGACCTTGCCGCGCTTCAGGCGCTGGCCCAGCAGCTCGCGCAGTGCCGGCTCGTGCTGCCGGAGCTCTTCGGGCAGCTTGAACGTCAGGTCGAGAAAGCGGCTGTTGACCGAGCGGATCTCGACCCCGATCCGCGGGGCCGCGCCGCCGCGCGCCTCTTGTTCCGCGGGGCTGCCGGAGCCTCCGTTTTGACCGCTGGCATAGCCGGTCATGCTGTAAACTGGCATGGCGCCTCACTGGGATTTGTGCTTGCATCGAGGCCACGGCCGCGCTCGCTTGCCGTACCAACGCCTTGCGGCGAAACTCCCCGAATTATGTCAAAGGTCAAACCCTCGCCCTTGCCGCCGGACACGCTGATCGGCGGCTACCGGGTGCTGCGGCGCCTGTCGGCCGGCGGCTTCGGGGTGGTGTACCTGGCGCTCGACGCGAGCGGCCAGCAGGTGGCGATCAAGGAATACCTGCCGGCCTCGCTGGCCACGCGCGAGCCTGGCGAGCTGGCGCCGCAGGTGCCGCCCGACAAGCTCTCGCTCTACCGGCTGGGCCTGAAGAGCTTCTTCGAGGAAGGCCGCTCGCTGGCGCAGATCGCGCACGCCTCGGTGGTGAGCGTGCTCAACTTCTTCCGCGAGAACGAAACCGTCTACATGGTGATGAACTACCTGGAGGGCGCGACCCTGCAGGACTTCATCGTGACCGCGCGCGACCTGAAGAAGCCCAAGGTGTTCCGCGAGTCGACCATCCGCTCGCTGTTCGACGAGGTGCTGCGCGGCCTGCGCATCGTGCACCAGCACAAGATGCTGCACCTGGACATCAAGCCGGCCAACATCTTCATCACCGACGACGACCGCGCCATCATGATCGACTTCGGCGCGGCGCGCGAGGTGCTCAGCAAGGAAGGCAACTTCATCCGGCCGATGTACACGCCCGGCTTCGCGGCGCCCGAGATGTACCGGCGCGACTCGTCGATGGGGCCGTGGACCGACATCTACGCCATTGGTGCGTGCATCTACGCCTGCATGCAGGGCTACCCGCCCAACGATGCGCCGCAGCGCCTGGAAAAGGACCGCCTCGCGCTGTCGCTGGCGCGGCTGCGCGGCGTGTACTCCGACAACCTGATCGAGGTGGTGGAGTGGTGCATGGCGCTCGATCCGCTGTCGCGCCCGCAGTCGGTGTTCGCGCTGCAAAAGGAGCTCGGCAGCAACGCCGAGCGCCGCTATACCAAGCTCAGCATGGCCAAGAAGGTGCGCATCCAGCTCGACAGCATCCGCTCGCCCGACCGTAAGGCCGGGTCCGAGGGCGCCGCGTCCACCACGCGTCCACGATGAAATTCTCCGTCTTCCAGATCAGCCGCAAGGGCGGGCGCCTCAAGAACGAGGACCGCATGGGCTACTGCTACACGCGGGAGTCGGGCCTGTTCGTGCTGGCCGACGGCATGGGCGGGCACCCCGAGGGCGAGGTCGCCGCGCAGATCGCGCTGCAGACCATCTCGGCGCTCTACCAGCGCGAGGCGCGGCCGCGGGTGAAGGACGTGCGCAACTTCCTGGCGTCGTCCGTGGTGGCGGCGCACACGCAGATCATGAAGTACGCCGGCAACCGGGCCATGCTCGACACGCCGCGCACCACGGTGGTCGCCGCGGTGCTGCAGGATGCCGCCGCCCAGTGGATCCACTGCGGCGACTCGCGCCTGTACGTGGTGCGCGACGGGCGCCTGCTCACGCGCACGCGCGACCATACCTACGCCGAGCGGCCTGCCGCGCAGCCTGCGGCCGGCCCGGTCAACCGCAACCTGCTGCTGACCTGCCTCGGCTCGCCGGGCATGCCGGTGTTCGACCTGTCGGAGCCGCTCGCGCTGCAGCAGGGCGACCGCATCCTGCTGTGCTCCGACGGCCTGTGGGGCGTGCTCGACGACGCGCAGATCGTGCACGCCCTGAGCGCGCGCCCGGTCTCCGAGGCCGCGCCCGACCTGGCCGAGATGGCGCTGCGCCGGGGCGGCGTGCACAGCGACAACGTGACGCTGATCGCGCTGGAATGGCAGACGCCCGACGCGCCGGCGGTGGCGCCCGCGCCGCAGGTCTCGACCGACGGCATCAGCGAGGGCGTGTTCGCCTCGACCATCCAGGCGGGCATGCCGAGCGAGGACGGCGACGACCTCGACGACGCGGCCATCGAGCGCTCCATCGCGGAGATCAACGAGGCGATCCGCCGCTCGAAGAGATAGCTCGCCCCCAGGCTGCGCGCACTGCGTGTCGCTTTCGCCCACCCCCGGCCGGGGGCAACACCGGCGGCCCGGCGGAGCCGGTTCCGCGGTGTTCCACGAACAGGACATTGAGCGCGGTCCTCCTTTGCTTTCCCTCTTCTTCTTCTTCTTCTTCTTCTTCTTCTTCTTCTTCTTCTTCTTTGCTTTCTCTTCTTCTACCCCCATTTCCCAGACCCATGACCTCTTTCACCCGCAGCGCCGGCCGCGCCGCCGACCAGCTCCGCCCGGTGCGCATCACGCGCGGCTTCACCATTTACGCCGAGGGCTCGGTGCTGATCGAGTTCGGCCAGACGCGCGTGCTGTGCACCGCCTCGGTCGAGGACAAGGTGCCGCCGCACAAGCGCGGCAGCGGAGAAGGCTGGGTCACGGCCGAGTACGGCATGCTGCCGCGCGCCACCCACACGCGCGGCGACCGCGAGGCCGCGCGCGGCAAGCAGAGCGGCCGCACGCAGGAAATCCAGCGCCTGATCGGCCGCTCGATGCGCGCCGTGTTCGACCTGACCGCACTGGGCGAGCGCACCATCCACCTCGACTGCGACGTGCTGCAGGCCGACGGCGGCACCCGCACCGCGGCCATCACCGGCGCCTTCGTCGCGGCGCAGGACGCCGTCGGCACGCTGCTGGCGGGCGGGCGCATCGCCGCCTCGCCCATCAAGGGGCCGGTCGCCGCGGTTTCGGTGGGCATCGTCGCCGGCACGCCGCTGCTCGACCTCGAATACACCGAGGACGCGGCCTGCGACACCGACATGAACGTCGTCATGACCGGCGACGGCCGCTTCGTCGAGGTGCAGGGCACGGCCGAGGGCGCCGCCTTTTCGCGCGACGAGATGGACGCGCTGCTCGGCCTGGCGGAAAAAGGCATCGCCGAGCTGGTCGCGCTGCAGCGGCAGGCGCTGGCGGCGTGAAGGCGCACCCGATGCCTGCCGCTGCCGTGACGACGATGGCTTGCCGACACCGCGGCGGCTGCGGAGGCCTTCGGCTTCCTGAACCGGCATTTGCTATTAAACTAATAGCTAAAGACCTAAGCGGGACGTGCGCAAACTGCACTTTTCATTCATGAAGCTGGTCCTGGCCTCCAACAACGCCGGCAAGCTGGCCGAACTGCAGGTGCTGCTCGCGCCGCTGGGTGTCGAACTGGTGCGCCAGAGCGAACTCGGCGTCGGCGAGGCCGAGGAGCCGCACCGCACCTTCGTCGAGAACGCGCTGGCCAAGGCGCGCCATGCCGCCGCGGCGACCGGCCTCGCGGCGCTGGCCGACGACGCCGGTCTGTGCGTCGAGGCCTTCGGCGGCCGGCCGGGCGTCGACACCGCGCACTACGCGCAGCAGTTCGGCTACCCGAAGGGCGACGCCCACAACGTGCGGGCGCTGCTCGAGCAGATGGCGGGCGTGCAAAACCGCCGCGCCGCGCTGGTCAGCACGCTGGTCGCACTGCGCAGCGCCGACGACCCCGAGCCGCTGATCGCGGTCGGCCGCGTGGCCGGCGAGATCGCGCGCGCGCCGGTGGGCGAGGGCGGCTTCGGCTTCGACCCGGTGATGTTCCTGCCGGCCTTCGGCAAGACCTTCGCGCAGCTGCCGCCCGAGGTCAAGAACGCGCACAGCCACCGCGGGCAGGCCGCGCGCGCCATGCTGGCGCTGATGCGCGAGCGCTGGGCCGGGCCGCCATGAGCGGCCCGGTGCTGCCCATCGCGCCGCACGTCGAGCCCGGCGCGCCGCACGCCAACGATGTCGCGCACCAGATGCGCCCCGGCGCGCTGCAGCTCGGCGCGCTGCCGCCGCTGTCGCTCTACATCCACCTGCCCTGGTGCCTGCGCAAGTGCCCGTACTGCGACTTCAACTCGCACGAGTGGCGCGGCGCGGGCGGCGACAGCAGCAGCAACGCCATCCCCGAGCGGCGCTACCTCGACTCCCTGGTGGCCGACCTCGACGCGGCGCTGCCGCTGGTGTGGGGGCGCACGGTGCACACCATCTTCCTCGGCGGCGGCACGCCCAGCCTGTTCTCGCCCGAGTCGATCGACCGGCTGCTGGGCGACGTGCGCGCGCGCCTCAGGCTCGCGCCCGACTGCGAGATCACGCTGGAGGCCAACCCCGGCACCTTCGAGCGCGAGCGCTTTCGCGCCTACCGCGGCGCCGGCGTCACGCGGCTGTCGGTCGGCGTGCAGAGCTTCGACGACGACCACCTGAAGGCGCTCGGCCGCGTGCACGACCGCGCGCAGGCCATCGCCGCGGTCGAGGAGGCAGCCAGCGCCTTCGACACCTTCAACCTCGACCTGATGTACGCGCTGCCGGGCCAGACGCTGGCGGGGCTGGACGCCGACCTGTCGCAGGCCCTGGCGCTGGCGCCGCCGCACCTGTCGGTCTACCACCTGACGATCGAGCCCAACACCTACTTCGCCAAGTTCCCGCCGCGCCTGCCCGAGGACGACGACGCCTACGCCATGCTCGACCGCATCACCGAGCGCACCGCCGCGGCCGGGCTCGCGCGCTACGAAGTCTCGGCCTTCGCGCGCGCGGGGCACCGCTGCGCGCACAACCTGAACTACTGGCAGTTCGGCGACTATTTGGGCATCGGCGCCGGCGCCCACGGCAAGCTCAGCTTCGCGCACCGCATCGTGCGCCAGGTGCGCTTTCGCGACCCGAACCGCTACATGGCGCAGGCGCTCGCCGGCCGCGCCGTGGCGCAGAGCGACGAGGTGGCGCGCGCCGATCTGCCGTTCGAGTTCATGCTCAACGCGCTGCGGCTGGTCGAGGGCTTTGCGCTCGCGCAGTTCGGCGAGCGCACCGGGCTGGCCGTGACGGCGATCCAGCGCGGCCTGGACGCGGCCGAGCGCCAGGGCCTCATCGCGCGCGACCTGCACCGCGTCTGGCCGACCGCGCGCGGCCTGGATTTTTTGAGCGACCTGCAGACGCTGTTCCTGCCCGACACGTGATCGCGGCGCCGGCACGGGCGTCGCCTAAAATCGCGCTTCCCGGAGAGTTGGGTGAGTGGTTTAAACCAGCAGTCTTGAAAACTGCCGACGGGCAACCGTCCGTGAGTTCGAATCTCACACTCTCCGCCAAGTAGCGCCAAGAAGTTGATTCGTCGAGAAATCCTTTGAAAAGGGATTTTGTCGATGCCGGGCATGCCGAAGAGCCCACCAGATCAGCTCAAGCACGCAGCGCGCAGAAGGCCAACCCGGCCGTTGTGCATGTGCGCACCCTGCCGTGCGCGCATCGCCTCCCGTCAAAGCGCATCGAGCGGGCTCAGCACCCCGCGCCCGCCCTTGTTGAGCACGTGCGTGTAGATCATCGTCGTGCTCACGTCGCTGTGGCCGAGCAGTTCCTGCACCGTGCGGATGTCGTAGCCCGCCTGCAGCAGGTGCGTCGCAAACGAATGGCGCAGCACGTGCGGCGTGACCGGCTTGGCCGACTCGATGCGTCGCGCCGCCTCGCGCACTGCACGCTGCACTGATTCCGGAAACACATGATGCCGTCGCTCGACGGGCGGATCGTTTCGCGGGTCGAGCGCACGCACGGCGGAAGGAAACACATACTGCCAACCCCAGGATCGGCCCGCCTTCGGGTATTTGACGGCGAGCGCCGAGGGCAGATAAACGTCGCCGAAACCCGCCGCCAAGTCGAGCGCATGCAACTCGCGGGTTCGATCGAATTGCGCGCGCAGCGGCGCGATCAGGTTTTCGGGCAGCACCGTAACGCGGTCCTTGTTGCCCTTGCCTTCGCGCACGAGGATCTCGCGCCGCTCGAACTCGATGTCCTTGACACGCAGCCGCAGACATTCCAGCAGCCGCATGCCGGTGCCGTACAGCAGGCTCGCGATCAGCCACATCGGGCCATTGAGCGCATCGAGCAACTCGCGCACCTCGCGCTGCGTGAGCACCACCGGCAGCCGTTTCGGGTTCTTGGCCTGCACCACCTCGTCGAGCCAGGGCAGGTCGATGCCGAGCACCTGCTTGTAAAGGTACAGCAGCGCCGACTTGGCTTGGTTCTGCGTTGATGCGGAGACGTTGCGGTCGACCGCAAGGTGCGACAGAAACGCCTCCACCTCGACCGCGCCCAGCTCGCGCGGATGCCGCTTGCCGTGAAACAGAATGAAGCGCCGTGCCCAATCGACGTAGGCCTGCTCGGTGCGGATGCTGTAGTGGCGTGTGCGTAGATGGATGCGGAGTTGATCGAGAAGCTTCGGAGGTGCAACAGCGGCGGCAAGGGCGGACACAGTGGGATTGGCAGCGCGCTGCAGGGGCGAAGAAGCAGTAAAAGGAAATCCGGAAGAGGCGGCCATCCGGAGAATTTTAGGTTTGCCTAAAAGCAGCTGCAAGGTGAAAGTAAAGGGAAAATGATGGTTTCGTGTTGCGTTAGGCGGCATGTGAGCCTATCATGGTTGCCGTCTATTTCTAGTTAGCCCGAAAAATATGCTCATCCGCAACTTTATTCCAGGCGAAGAAATAGAACTACGGCACGTGTTCATGTCGTCCGTTCATAATCTCGCCTGTGATTTCTACACCTCTGAGCAACTTAATGCCTGGGCACCTGTCTCTTATGATAAGGAGAGGTGGTCAGCCATGATCGCCACTCTCCGCCCCTTCGTTGCAGTTATTGAAGGGATTGTAGTCGGCTATGCCGACCTCCAAGACAGTGGCTACATCGATCACTTCTTTGTATCGGGTGATTTTTCCTCTCGCGGCATTGGAGGCGCCCTTATGCAGCATATTAATGAGGATGCTGCGCGGCGTGGCTTATCAGAGCTATCTGCTCATGTGAGCCGCTCAGCTGAGGCATTCTTTATTAAGCACGGATTTTTAGTAGATGAGCGCCGAACTGTATTTTACGGTGACATTCCAATGGAAAATGCAAGAATGAGCAAAAGACTGCTGGCTAACAAGTCAATGCAGCCGACCCCGTACCGGGGCGGCTGATTTCCAATGTTATCGCGCATACGCGTTCATGAAGAACTCTGTCTTTCGAGCTCTCGCTTCGGGTCAGACCGTCTCCGAGCATGTCGAACGGCAGGCTCGTTCTGTGTCGCAAACTCTGTCTCCGCTCCGGGCTGACCGCCCTTCGAGCTCAGGTCCATGACGGCCGGGCATCTATGCCTCGGCCGTGCCGGCCGCCCGTCCCGCTTCGCTGGCGGGCGGCGCACCGTTGCGAGCGCTTTCTGCTCTCAGTGCCTTGCCAGAAACTCAGGGCAATACACTTCTGGCCTAGCTTCGCTCGCTGGTGCTCGTTCTCAGTCGCGTTCAAGTCCCGCCGAGTTTCAATCCAACCAGCGCGCTAACCCTTCCTTCAAGCGGACCCGCCTTCGGCGGTCCGCTTAAGTCAAACGTTAGGGATGCTCTTCACGAATCGCCTTGGCGTGTGCTGAATCGATAAGCACGGTCATAGTGGAACGATCGAATGCCCCCTGAGTGTCGGAATCGGCCTTTTGGGGGTGCTTTTGGGCCTTTCATGTGCCCATCGCACGCACCTGGTCCACCAGCACGCGCCTGACCATCCACAGATTGCTCAGCGCAAACAGCGTCTTGAGCTGCGCCGTGTTCTTAGCCAACCCCCGGTAGCGCACCTTCACGTGGCCGAACTGGCGCTTGATCACGCGAAACGGGTGTTCCACCTTGGCCCGCACACTGGCCTTCAAGCGCTCGATCTTGTCTTGCAGCGCTTCAATGGGCAGGCTCTTGTCCAACTTGCGCCTCTGCCCCGGCTTCATTGCCACATGCCAAGTGACCTGGAGTTGGGCATCCGGGCGTTTGTGCACACCCTGATAGCCCGCATCGCCAAAGGCCACTTCTTCCTGCCCATGCAGCAGGGTGTTGCCCTCAACGACATCGCAGACGTTGCCCGCCGTGCCGCGCACCGTGTGCACCAGTCCCGAGTCGGCGCATACACCGATATGCGCCTTCATCCCGAAGTGCCATTGGTTGCCCTTCTTGCTCTGGTGCATCTCGGGGTCTCGCGCGCCGTCCTTGTTCTTGGTGGAGCTGGGCGCGGCAATGAGCGTGGCGTCCACCACCGTGCCGGCCTTGAGCAGCAGGCCCTGGCCGCTGAGCAAGTCGTTGACGGTGGCCAGGATCTGCTCGGCCAGCTTGTGTTGCTCCAGCAGGCGGCGAAAGCGCAGGATGCTCGAGTCGCTGGGCAATGCATCGCCCCAGTTGCTCAGGCCCGCGAAGTCGCGAAACACCGGCACGTCGTGCAGCGCCTCTTCCATGGCCGGGTCCGACAGATTGAACCATTGCTGCATGAAGTGGATGCGCAGCAGCGCTTCAAAGCCAAAGGGTTGCTGGCCGCGCCGGCCGGCTTCAGGCGCAAACGGTTCGATCAACGCCACCAGTTCAGCCCAGGGCACCACCCGGTCCATCGCATCCAGAAATTCACGCTTGCGCGTGCGCTTGGTCGAACCACCCAACACCAGGCTGCCTTGCTTCATGGGTGCCGATGCTCACAGCTTCGCTTGTTCAGTGCAAGCACGACGGCGAGCGATTCGTGAAGAGCATCCTTAGGCATCACATGACCATTCGCTTGCGCAGTCGCATTACTCTTGAGACTTGGTTGGCAATATGTGCGACGTTTATCGCAATCCTTGGATTGGCGCTGTCCATATGGTCGGCGGCTCAACAACGAAAGCATGATCGACTTTCAGTAAAGCCAATTCTTTCTATCTATTTCACTTCGTCGGAGGTTGGATACGGTTGGTGGCTCTCAAATGAAGGCGTCGGTCCCGCACGAGTTGCTTGGTTCGAGGTACAGGTGGACGGCAAGGTAATGAACAACTGGGACGATCTCTTGGGAGCTCTTGGCGCATCACCTGAAACGAACTATGTATTCGGCATTCCATCAAGAGCACACTATCTCCCTTCAGCAAAGATCAATTTATTCTCGACAAAGGATGATAAGGTTGCCAAATTACTTCGCAATGGACGCTCTAGGGTTGATTTACGTGCTTGCTTTTGTTCCTTATACGAAGAGTGTTGGGTAGTCGGGTACAAATCAGCCATTGTGGCTCGGCAGTGCCAAGATGACAGCGTTACCAGTCTCAGCATGCCAAAGCAGTGGTGATGCCTCTCAAGTCGCTCCCTGTAAGGGATTGATTTATAAGGAAATTTTTAGATCGACCTTCGGGCGATTTGCGGCAGCAGGCCGATTACTTCGCTAGGGATGCTCTTCACGAATCGCCTTGGCGTGTGCTGAATCGATAAGCACGGTCATAGTGGAACGATCGAATGCCCCCTGAGTGTCGGAATCGGCCTTTTGGGGGTGCTTTTGGGCCTTTCATGTGCCCATCGCACGCACCTGGTCCACCAGCACGCGCCTGACCATCCACAGATTGCTCAGCGCAAACAGCGTCTTGAGCTGCGCCGTGTTCTTAGCCAACCCCCGGTAGCGCACCTTCACGTGGCCGAACTGGCGCTTGATCACGCGAAACGGGTGTTCCACCTTGGCCCGCACACTGGCCTTCAAGCGCTCGATCTTGTCTTGCAGCGCTTCAATGGGCAGGCTCTTGTCCAACTTGCGCCTCTGCCCCGGCTTCATTGCCACATGCCAAGTGACCTGGAGTTGGGCATCCGGGCGTTTGTGCACACCCTGATAGCCCGCATCGCCAAAGGCCACTTCTTCCTGCCCATGCAGCAGGGTGTTGCCCTCAACGACATCGCAGACGTTGCCCGCCGTGCCGCGCACCGTGTGCACCAGTCCCGAGTCGGCGCATACACCGATATGCGCCTTCATCCCGAAGTGCCATTGGTTGCCCTTCTTGCTCTGGTGCATCTCGGGGTCTCGCGCGCCGTCCTTGTTCTTGGTGGAGCTGGGCGCGGCAATGAGCGTGGCGTCCACCACCGTGCCGGCCTTGAGCAGCAGGCCCTGGCCGCTGAGCAAGTCGTTGACGGTGGCCAGGATCTGCTCGGCCAGCTTGTGTTGCTCCAGCAGGCGGCGAAAGCGCAGGATGCTCGAGTCGCTGGGCAATGCATCGCCCCAGTTGCTCAGGCCCGCGAAGTCGCGAAACACCGGCACGTCGTGCAGCGCCTCTTCCATGGCCGGGTCCGACAGATTGAACCATTGCTGCATGAAGTGGATGCGCAGCAGCGCTTCAAAGCCAAAGGGTTGCTGGCCGCGCCGGCCGGCTTCAGGCGCAAACGGTTCGATCAACGCCACCAGTTCAGCCCAGGGCACCACCCGGTCCATCGCATCCAGAAATTCACGCTTGCGCGTGCGCTTGGTCGAACCACCCAACACCAGGCTGCCTTGCTTCATGGGTGCCGATGCTCACAGCTTCGCTTGTTCAGTGCAAGCACGACGGCGAGCGATTCGTGAAGAGCATCCCTAGGCGTGGCGTTCGACGAAACATTAATTATTTTAGTCCTTGAATTGAACCTTATGGCGAAACTGAGGTTGACGCACGTTTTGATTCCAATGAGCCACCGCCAAGGCAATCGATATGTGGGCTCACCGCCTAACTCAAACGTTAGGTTTGCAGAAACGCCCTATGCCAATCCTCATGCCCAAGGCGCCCATAGCGCACACTCTGCCTGTGCTTTCAGCTATGCTTTCCATAGTGGCGGCGCTATCGCGCTTTGAGCTGGGTGGTTTTGCCAAGTATGCTTGTTCCGGCGCCGAGGTTCTAACCCGGCGTTACAGCGGACCGCTACGCGTCCGCTGAACTCAAACGTTAGTCAGCGCAAGCCGCGGCTGTTGACGTACATACGCCTGTGGCGTATAGTTGCGTGGTGCTCACGGTAGTCGAAAGCCCCATATTTCAGAAGCTCTGGCCGTTGTACTGGGACGAGGATGAGCGCGCGGAGTTCGCGGCCTTCATTGCAGCAAGCCCGGAAGTTGGGGTCGTCATCCGTGGCTCTGGTGGTTTGCGAAGGGTTCGATGGTCACGTCCGGGAACCGGCAAGTCCGGGGGCGTGAGGATTGTCTATCTCTCACGGTCCGAACAAGGCGAGGTCTATTTGTTGACCATGTTTGCCAAGGCCGAGAAGGAGAACCTTCCGCTTTCTCTACTGAAGGAAATTCGCCATGCCCTTGAAATCTAGAAAGTTGTCGCCCGCACAGATCGCTGCCCATGAAGCAACGCGTGATATAGGAGCCGAGATCCTCCAGTCTATCAAAGACATGAAGGCAGGCAGGGGAAAAGTTGTCGTGTCGCCTGCGGTGGAAGCACGAAACGCAACCGGGCTGTCTCAGTCTCAGTTTGCCGCGCTACTGGGCGTATCGGTGCGGACGCTTCAAGGCTGGGAACAGGGTCGCAAGCAGCCAAGCGGTGCCGCCAGGACGCTGCTGGCGATCGCGCGTACGAACCCGGGCGCCATCCTTGAAGTATCGGGTCCGTGAGGGCTGCAAGAAGCGCCGCTTAGCTCTGCATTCCAGCCGACCACTTTCAGCGGCGGCTGAATTTGGTCGTTCGGCGGCTATCGCTTTCACGGATGCGGTGATAGCAAACACGCTTAAGTAAAGCATCCTTCTAACATAGGAGACAGTAATGCCCAAAAATTTAGAAGATATACAGCGCATCGACCCAAATAAACACCCGCTTCCAAATATAAAAATTGCTCCCCCGCTGAAGGGGTTTTCGAAATTAAAGGATGAGCCTGCTGTTTCTGGGAGCAATTCAGCGGATGGCGACGGAGTACTCGGAGACACCTCTCATGGTGGTGTTGGCGTTCACGGTCAAGGAGATGCAGGCACAGGGGTTTTGGGGGAATGCAATGCTGGGCGTGGCGTTGCCGGATTGAGCAAAACTGGTATAGGGGTTTATGGTAAAGGAGGGCAGTTCGCCGGGTTATTTGAGGGTGATGTTGAGATTATCGGGAACTTAGTGATCCAAGGTGTCAGTATTCAGACATGGATTCAACGTCTCCAGGAACTCGAAGCCGCATCGGGAATTACCAATGCTGGACTACCAGTCACTCGTCCTGCGGCAAGACCCAGTATTACTGTGGAGCAGGGGAGTCCGGCTTCAGGGGGCGGAACAACATTCACAATCCGTGGAGGTGGTTTTTTGAGTGAAAGCCCAATTGATCTCCAAGTTGCCAAGGTCAGAACTGAGCCAACAGTTATTCGAGATGAGCTATCTGACCGCAACGGTGCACTATTCATTGGCTCTAGATCGATCGCTTGCCAGCCAGGCGACCTGTTGACATTTTCTGCGACTGATAGGCGCACAGATCTGAATGATCTGACTGGGATGTTGTGGAGCAGCCCAATAGCAGTTCCTGTTTACTGAATATAGATAGCATCGGCATGAAGAATGTAAAAAATGATCGAGGATGGAGCACGCTGTATCAGGAGAAAGAAGCCATCTAATAAAAGATAGCCGCAGCAAGCACAGCGCCATGCATAAGCCAAAGCCAAGTAGCGCTGCGCCGCCCGGACAATATGCGCAGGGCGCTATGTCTTCGGTAGCGCAGTGTGTTCGCCAAGCTGTCAGCGCTGCGTTGCGTGTCCAGCGTTCGCGCTGCGCTATGGCTTCGGCAATGCAGCGCGTTCGCCAAGCGCTCGGCATTGCGTCCAAGTTGCATCCAGTGCCAAGTACCAATCCATCTTTGCGCCTAACTTTGCATTCCAGCCGACCGCCTACGGCGGCGGCTGAATTTGATCGTTAGGCACCTCGAGGTATCGTATGCGTCAATTGAAGAGGTGGCTCATCGACAAGGATCGCCGCGACATGCTCACGTTTCTTGGTGGCGGGCTAGTTGTCATCGTGGGAGCGGTTTGGACAGCCTTCACCTTTTGGCGGAACAGCACCGATACGCCGCAGAAAATCGAAGCCACTTACAACGTATGCCTCGGTGCAACGCGAGAGGGTTGCCCCGCAGGCACTACGTATCTCGGTTGTCATGAAAATATCGCTACGTGGGCAAAGAACGAATGTTCCTCGTACACCGCTCGAACGGTATCCGCAAAATCAGGCGGCATGTGCGGATATACCGTGGTTCAGGTCAAATGCACCACCGGCAAGTAGTGCTGCGTCCGTCGCGTGAATCTACGCGCGATGCGCCTAACCCCTCCATCGAGCGGACAGCCCAAAGGCCGCTTCGCGCCCTTTGGCCCGCCGCTCATGTCGAACGTTAGACATCATGAACTCACCATTTCTGCCACAGCCCCTTCTTCAGAACCGCATCAAAGAGAGAGTTTTATGGACACGTCCAGATTAGAAGAACTTTTGGAACAGTTGATCGACAAGCAGGACGAACTGATATCACGCCTCGAAAATCTCGAAACGACGGTGAGTAGTCAACTCAATGAGACCAACTCAGAACTCGTCGATGTCAGACATGCTTTGTCGAGTATCCACGATGAACTGAACTGGTGGGGAGAAGGACACTCTCTCGCCAAACAGATGCTCAATGCACTGGAGCGAATCGAAAACGCAGCTGGCGGTTAGACGATAACTGGCAAGGTAGTTCCTGTGCCTTTCTCTTTGGCGCAGTTGGCAGCGGCTTCTGGTTTCGCGCCCTCAGCAATAATATGTTTTTTGGTTCGCGCAGTGCTCGCGGCTTCATCTTCTAACCCTTCGTTCAGGCGGACTGGCTTTCAGCCAGCCGCTTACCTTGTACGTTAGCCCTCACAAGAGCGCAGTCGGCTAGAGTCCAACGCATGGCACCTACAGTTGTCCGCGAGGGTCAGTTCCGGCTGTTCTTCTTCTCACGTGAAGAGACGCGTGTTCACGTGCATGTTGCTCATCCTGACGGAGAAGCGAAGTTCTGGCTGACGCCGCAAGTTGCTTTGGCAACCCACACGGGTCTATCAGCCAAGCAATTGCGCGAAGCGCAATCCATCGTCGAGGCGCACATCAAGGAGATCCAAAATGCATGGAACCACCACTTCGATAGCTGAAGTCACTCATGTTTCCAAGCACGGGTTCTGGCTGCTCCTCAAAGACGAAGAGCTTCTTGTTCCGTTTGCTGAGTTTCCTTGGTTCAAGAAGGCAACGATTGAGCAGCTCTCAGACGTCGAGTGGCCGAGCAAGAACCATCTGTACTGGCCGCAACTCGACATTGATTTATCGGTCGAGTCAATTCGTGAACCAAAAGCATTTCCGCTTGTGGCAAAGGGCTAACCCGTCGCTCAAGCGGCGCGTGATCCGCCACGACTACGCTTTTGAATTGCAATTATGAAGTGGGCAGTTGAAATACAGCACTCGACGCTCGAACGCAGGAATCTCGAAGATCTACTCGCAGGCCTCGGCTTCGCATTAATCAATGGAGCACAGTTTCCGGCCTTTACGTCGCAGGAGATTGAACAGTGCAAGACTGCAGCAGAGGTGTATGAAGTAGCCAAGAGGGTCAGAAGTGCCTTTTCCGGCCCCGCTCAGATTGACCCAGATTTCAACCTTGGGTTAGTCGTCGAGTTCTCCAGCTCACCGCCAAGGCGCCACGCATTCCTAGAGGTGCAATCTGCAGTGCTCAAGATGACGGCAGGAACCGTAACCCTGACCGTTGGTCCGCCCATGGGCCTATCGCCTGAAGCGCTTGATGCTGGGAAGAGGAATCTTGCAGAGCAAGAATACCAATCCAAGCTGGAGGCCCAGAGGGCAAAGCTTGAACCGGCGTACGTTGAGCCACGGGCAGTCAAGGTGCTCCAGTATTTGGCGGCGGCGAGTCCCAGCGCAGAGGTTCTGTACAAGCTCTACGAGCTGATCGAAGAGCATCCGAACAAGCGGGCGGTACTCCATGCACAGTTCGGCATTCGTGCGAATGATTTCAAGCGATTTCAGGACTCCGTCCACAATCCGGCCGTGAGCGGCGATTGGGCTCGGCACGCGTATTTCGACACACCGAGGACTACCAACCCCATGTCCAGGAGCGAGGCTGAGAGCTTCGTCCGTGAACTAGCTGAGCGATGGCTACAGCACATCCGCGCCAGCCTGCCGCCATAGCGCCGCCTAACTCTGCATTCCAGCCAACCGACTACGCCGGCGGCTGAATTTGGCCGTTCGGCTTCACAGTCAAGCGGGTTCACATGCTGATTGACTCAAGTCTTTTGTGTAGCTACATTAATGCACGCAAATCGAGTTCGATCCAGCCAAAGACAAGGCGAACCTGGCAAAGCACGGGGTTTCGTTGGCTTTGGCGGCAGAGCTGGATTGGGAGCCGCGTTGGTCTGGATCAATGAGCGCTTCGAGTACAACGAGTTGCGCATGATCGCGCTCGCACCGAAGACGGAGATCCTCTGCTACGTGGCGTTTGTCGAACGTGGTGAGGTGCGAAGGCTTATCAGCCTGCGCCGCGCCAATCGTCGTGAGGTGAAACGCTATGTCCAAAGCAGCTAAGCGGCCATCCGTCGTGATGCCAACCATGTCTGAAGATCGTGCCATCACCGCCGCAGCCAAAGCCGATCCTGATGCGCAGCCGCTGACGCCAAAGCAGTTGAAGGCCATGGTCCCCATTCGGGCGCTGCGGGGCCGTCCGAAGTCAGCAACTGCAAAGCAGTTGGTGTCGGTGCGCTACAGCCCCGAAGTCTTGGAGTACTTCAAGTCAACCGGCGAGGGGTGGCAATCTCGCATGGACGGCGTGCTGCGCGAGTACGTGACGCGCCATCAGCGCAGGGCGTGAAGATGAGGCCGGGGCGATTCAAACGCGTATCGCGCCGCTCCTTGGGGTCTGACCTGAAGAAGGTCGCTGCGCACACCATCCAGCCGGAGGAATACGGGGAGCTTCCTGAACTGACGGAGGACATGCTGGCCCGAGGCAAGGTCAACCGAGGCGGGCGGCCGCGTTCCGAGAACCCGAAGTGGCTGATCTCGATCCGTCTGCCGAAAGATGTCATTCAGAAGTGGCGGGCGTCAGGTCCGGGCTGGCAAACGCGCATGGCGGAGAAGCTCTCGCGCGTCGCACCGAAGTAAGGCCTGACCCATCAATTCAAGCCGACCGCCTGGAAGACCTGCGCCACTTCGCGCGACAGGCGGATGGTGGTCGGTACCTTGGCGGGCGTTTTCTGCGGGCCGCGCACGCCCGGCTTTTTCAGAAAGCTCGATGGCAGCATCTCGTGGGCGAGGCGTGCGCGTGTCTGTCGAGCGTGCTCAGCGACATCCCCGGGTTTCCGATCCAACTCGCCGCAGCGTCTTCATGGCCTGTGCGATGCTCCGAGGCACAGGGCGCCAGCCGTCATGCTGCGAGGCCCCGCTCAAGCCCCCAACGAACCCATGAACTTTCATTCCAAACGCGCGACGGCGCGGCTGATCTTCCTGAACGTCTCGTTGCTGGCCGCCGTCCCGGTCCATGCGGCCGGGGCCGATGCGGCGCCAGTCGCTCCGGCGTCACAGGACGCTCCCGCGCCAGAAGCCGCTGTCGCGCCTGCGGACTTCGAAATCCACGGCCAGGCCACCTACGTCTTCCAGCGCAAGCCGTCGTTCCGTGCCGCGTACTCCGGGCCCAACAGCCTGAGTCCGGAGCGCGAGCACAGCTACTCGTTCACCTCGACCCTGTTCATCGGGTGGCGGCCCCTGCCGGGGCTGGAGCTGTACTTCAACCCGGAGATGGTGCAAGGCCTGCCGCTGTCGCGGCTGGTGGGCCTGGGCGGGCTGACCAACAGCGAGCTGCAGAAGACCGCCGGCACCAACCCGCTCGTCTACCGCGCGCGCGCCTTCGCGCGCAAGACCTGGGGCCTGGGCGTCGGCAGCGACGCGGTGGAGTCGGACGCCAACCAGCTGCCGGGGCAGGTCGACAAACGCCGCATCGTGCTCACCGCGGGCAATTTCGCGGTCTCGGACATCTTCGACGCCAACGCCTACGCGCACGACGGGCGCACGCGCTTCCTCAACTGGTCGCTGCTGACGCACGGCGCCTACGACTACGCGGCCGATTCGCGCGGCTACTCGTGGGGCGCCGCCATCGAGTACTACGACGGCGACTGGGCGCTGCGCGCCGGCCGCTTCATGGAGCCGAAGGAGTCCAACGGTCTGAAGCTCGACTGGGCCATCAACCGCCACCACGGCGACCAGGTCGAGGTCGAGCGCGGCTGGAAGCTCGGCGATGGCCAGCCGGGGCGCGCGCGGCTGCTGCTGTTTCGCAACACGGCCGTGATGGGGTCGTTCCAGGACGCCAACGCGCTGGCCGCGCTCACCGGCGCCACGCCCGACGTGGCCCTGGTGCGGCGCAACCAGACCAAGACCGGCTGGGGCCTCAACCTGGAGCAGGCGATCGACGACGCGAGCGGCGTGTTCATGCGCTGGAGCCGCCACGACGGGCGCACCGAGACCTATTCCTTCGCCGAGATCGACCGCTCGTTCTCGACGGGCGCCGTGGTCGGCGGCGCGCGCTGGGGCCGGCCGAAGGACACGCTCGGCCTGGCCTGGGCGCGCAACGGCCTGTCTGCCTCGCACCGCCAATACCTGGCGGCCGGCGGCCTCGGCTTCTTCGTCGGCGACGGCGCGCTGCTGCGCTACAAGCCCGAATCCATCGTCGAGGCGTACTACGAGTTCGGCTTCGGCCGCGGCACCCGCTCCGATTACGGCGTGATGGTCGGCTTCCAGCGCATCCGCAACCCGGCCTACAACGCCGACCGCGGCCCGGTCAACGTCGCCTCGGTGCGGCTGCACGCGGAGTTCTAACCAGCGCCGGCGCGAACAGCCCGATCTCGGTTTCCGTTGGCGCGATGCGCCGCCGCAACGCACGATCCGCAGCGGCAAGCGAAGCGATGCCCGTTCGTGAAACACCGCGGAACCGGCTTGGCCGGGCCGCTGGTGTTGCCCCCAGCAAGGGGGTAGGCGCAGTGACACGAAGTGCGCGAAGCCTGGGGGTGGGCCTAGAGTTCCGCGCCCTCGACCAGGAAGCGCACGCGCCGCAGGCCCTGCCACTCGTCGGCGTCGAGCCGGAACGCCAGCGTCACGCGCGCGGGCAGCGGCTCGGTGCGGCCGAACCAGATGGCGTCCACCGGCTGGCCCTGATGCCTGAGCTTGAGCGAGAGGTGCTTCTCGCCGACCAGCCGCTGCGACAGCACCTCGACCTCCTCGCTGAAGGTCGGCGGCGCGAAGCCCTGGCCCCACACCTCGCGGTGCAGCGTGTCGACCAGGTCGACGCGCCGGTACTCGGGCGCCAGCGGCCCGTCGGTGTCGAGCTGGCGCGTCAGCGCCGCGGCGTCGAGCCATTCGGTGGCGACCTGCGCCAGCGCGCGCTCGAAGGTCTCGAAGTGCTCGGCCGCCACGGTGCAGCCCGCCGCCATGGCGTGGCCGCCGAAGCGCAGCAGCACGCCCGGATGGCGCTTGGCGACCAGGTCGAGCGCGTCGCGCAGGTGAAAGCCCGGAATCGAGCGCCCCGAGCCCTTCAACTCGTGCGCCCTGCCGGGCGCGCCGCTGGCCGCGAACACAAAGGTCGGGCGGTGGAAGCGTTCCTTCAGGCGCGAGGCGACGATGCCGACCACGCCCTCGTGGAACTGGCCGTCGAACACGCTGATGGCGGCGGGCGGCGCCTGGTCCTCGGCGCCGAACAGCGATCCGGCCAGCCGCAGCGCCTGCTCGCGCATGCCGCCCTCCAGGGTGCGGCGCTCGCGGTTGATGCCGTCGAGCGTGCGCGCCAGCTCGTCGGCGCGCGTCGGGTCGTCGGTGAGCAGGCACTCGATGCCGAGCGTCATGTCGGCCAGCCGCCCGGCCGCGTTGATGCGCGGCCCGAGCGCGAAGCCGAAATCGAAGGTGGTGGCCGCCGCGGCGTTCCGGCCGGCCGCCTTGAACAGCGCCGCCAGGCCCGTCGGCATGGCGCCGGCGCGGATGCGGCGCAGGCCCTGCGCCACCAGCCGGCGGTTGTTCGAATCGAGCTTCACCACGTCGGCCACGGTGCCGAGCGCGACCAACGGTAGCAGGGCGTCGAGCCGAGGTTGACTCGCCGCGTCGAACACGCCGCGCGCGCGCAGCTCGGCGCGCAGCGCCAGCAGCACGTAGAACATGACGCCGACGCCGGCGATGCTCTTGCTCTCGAAGCCGCAGCCGGGCTGGTTCGGGTTGACCAGCACGTCGGCCGCCGGCAGCGCCGGGCCGGGCAGGTGGTGGTCGGTCACCAGCACCGCGAGGCCGAGTGCCTTGGCGGTGGCCACGCCCTCGACGCTGGCGATGCCGTTGTCGACCGTGACCAGCACGTCGGCGCCGGTGGCCGCCACGCGCTCGGCGATGGGCGACGTGAGGCCGTAGCCATCGACCACGCGGTCGGGCACCAGGTAGCTCACGTGCTTCGCACCCAGCATCCGCAGGCCGCGCACCGCGACGGCGCAGGCGGTGGCGCCGTCGCAGTCGTAGTCGGCGACGATGCACAGGCGCCTGTCGTCGCGGAGGGCGTCGGCCAGCAGCGTTGCCGCGGCGCGCGTGCCCTGCAGCGTGTCGGGCGGCAGCAGGCGCGCCAGGCCGTCGTCGAGCTCGTCCCGGGCCGAGACGCCGCGCGCCGCGTACAGGCGCGCCAGCAGCGGATGCACGCCGGCCTGCTCCAGCGCCCAGGCGCTGCGCGGCGGCACTTCCCTTGCTACGATTTTCATAGCGATCCGAGCACGCCGGCCGGGCGCTGGCGGCTGAAAATGCCCTTGATCCAGCCGCCCACGCCGCGCGCCTGCGTGGCGTAGCGCCGCGCGCTGCGGTCGCCGCACAGGGTGAGCGTCACGTCCACGCCGCGCTTGTGCTCGGCCAGCAGTCGTGCGCACGGGCCGGCGTCGAGCGCGCGCCAGGCCTCGGCCCAGGCCGCGCCGTCGTCCTGCAGGGCGGGGCGGCGCAGGGCGTCGACCACCTCGGGGCCTACGCCCGCGTCGGCGCGCAGCGGCGGCAGCGCGCCGGTGCCGCTGACCCAGAACGAGTTGATCGACGGCACGCCGCGCGAGGTGCGCAGGTCGTTGACGCGCTCGGTGTAGAGCAGCATCTGCATCTCGTTTTGCAGCTTGCGCAACGGGCGCGTCGCGTCGGTCTGCGCCGACCATTCGGAGATCGGCCGGCCCGCCACCCGGTCGAGCGAGGCGCTGGGCAGGCCGCGGAACAGCTCGCCGCGCGCCAGCCAGCGCCCGGGCACCGCCGTGGCGTGCAGCGCGATGCCGTCCTCCTCGAACAATGGGCGCGCCGCCGCCAGCAGCGCCTCGGACTCGGCGGCGTCGATGGCGATGCCGGCCGGGTCGTCGAGCACCACCTCGTCGATGGCGACCTCCCAGTGGCACAGCGTCACCAGCGCCCAGGCCGCGTCGGCGCCGCCGTCCGCCGCCAGCCCGGCCTGCCGCGCCTCGCGTGCCGCCCAGGGGATGCAGCCGTCGGCCGCGGCCAGCCCGAGCGCCTCGGCCAGCGCGCGCTCGTGCGGCGGCGACAGGGTCTCGGGCGGCTGCGTGTCGTCGTGCACCGGGGCCAGGCGCGCCAGCAGGCCCTCCAGATGGGGCAGGCGCAGGCCGTCGAGCGCCTGGCGGCAGGCGGGCGAGCCGCGCCCGGCGAAGGGGACGAGCAGGTGCGGCGATGCGGACGATGAGGGAGCGGGAGACGCGGTGGGTGCAGCCATCGCCCTATTGTCGCGTCGCCGGCCCGGGCGCGGCGCAATGCCACAATTCCGCCCCTATGCCCCTTCCCTACGAACTGCAGCTCGGCTGGCGCTACACGCGCGCCGGCCGGGCGACGCGGCGCAACGGCTTCATCTCCTTCATCTCCGGCGTCTCGATGCTCGGCATCGCGCTCGGCGTGGCGGCGCTGATCATCGTGCTCAGCGTGATGAACGGCTTCCAGAAGGAGGTGCGCGACCGCATGCTGGGCGTGGTGTCGCACATCGAGATCGTCTCGCGCGACGGCCAGGCGCTGGCCGACCTCGGTCCGATCATGGCCGCCGCGCGCAAGAACCCGGAGGTGGTCGGCGTCGCGCCCTTCATCGCGGCGCAGGCGCTCGTCGCGCGCGGCGAGGACATGAAGGGCACGCTGGTGCGCGGCATCGACCCGGCGCTGGAGCCCGAGGTGAGCGAGTTCACGAACGCGGCGCAGCACGGCGCGATCGACCGGCTGGTGCCGGGCGGCTTCGGCATCGTGCTGGGCGTGGAGCTGGCGCGCTCGCTCTATGTGCGCGAGGGCGACCAGGTCACGCTGATCGCGCCCGGCGGGCAGGTGACGCCGGCCGGCGTGGTGCCGCGCCTCAAGCAGTTCACCGTGGTCGGCACCTTCGATTCGGGCCACTACGAGTACGACTCGGCGCTGGCCATGATCCACGAGCAGGACGCCGAGCGCGTGTTCCGCCTCGACGGCCCGAGCGGCATCCGCCTGAAGCTCAAGGACCTGAACCGGGCGCGCGAGGTGGCCGACGAGCTGGCCGCGACGCTGCCGGGCTCGTTCCTGATCCGCGACTGGACGCGGCAGAACAAGACCTGGTTCGCCGCCGTGCAGGTGGAAAAACGCATGATGTTCATCATCCTCACGCTGATCGTCGCGGTGGCGGCCTTCAACCTGGTCAGCACGCTGGTCATGACCGTGACCGACAAGCGCGCCGACATCGCCATCCTGCGCACGCTGGGCGCGAGCCCCAAAAGCATCATGGGCATCTTCGTGGTGCAGGGCGCGATGGTCGGGGTGATCGGCACGCTCGCCGGGCTGCTGCTGGGGCTGGCCATCGCCTACAACATCGACGTGATCGTGCCGGCGCTGGAGCGGCTGTTCCACGCCAGCTTCCTGCCGAAGGACATCTACCTGATCAGCAAGATGCCGAGCGACCCGCAGCGAAGCGACATCCTGCCGATCGCCGTGATCTCGCTCATCCTCGCCTTCGCGGCGACGCTGTATCCGAGCTGGCGCGCCAGCCGCGTCAACCCGGCCGAGGCGCTGCGCTATGAATGATGTGGCCCCCACGCTCGGCACTGGCGTGTCCTCGCTGCCCCCCGAGGGGGCCGCCGCCGCCTTGGGGCGGCCCGGCGGCGGCTTGGTGGCTCCGGCGCTCGACGCTGGCGTGTCCTCGCTGTCCTCCGAGGCAGAGGGTGACGGTGCGGTGCTGCGCGTGCGCGGGCTGACCAAGCGCTTCCACGAGGGGCGCATCGACCTCACGGTGCTGCACGGCGTCGATCTCGACGTGCGCGCGGGCGAGACGCTGGCCATCGTCGGCGCGTCGGGCTCGGGCAAGAGCACGCTGCTGCACCTGATGGGCGGACTCGACGCGCCGAGCGCCGGCAGCGTCGAGTTGCACGACCAGGACATCGCGCGCCTCGACGCGGCCGAGCAGGGGAGGCTGCGCAACCGCTATCTGGGCTTCGTCTACCAGTTCCACCACCTGCTGCCGGAGTTCAGCGCGCTCGACAACGTCGCCATGCCGCTGAAGATCCGGCGCATGGCGCCGAGTCAGTCCGCAGAGGCGGCCGGCCGGATGCTGGCGGCAGTCGGGCTGGCCGAGCGGCTGCAGCACCGCCCGGCCGAGCTCTCGGGCGGCGAGCGCCAGCGCGTGGCCATCGCGCGCGCGCTGGTCACCCAGCCGGCCTGCGTGCTGGCCGACGAGCCCACCGGCAACCTGGACCGCGCCACCGCCGACGGCGTGTTCGCGCTGATGCTGCGGCTCGCGCGCGAGCAGCGCACCGCCTTCGTCATGGTGACGCACGACGAGAGCCTGGCCGCGCGCTGCGACCGCGTGCTGCGGCTGGTCGCGGGGCGGCTGGCGTAGGTGCGGGCGGGGCGCCGGCTGCCGCAGGCCGCCCGCGCCGCCGCGGCTGGCCGGAAGCACGGACGGACGGCGCCCGTCGATGCGGCAAAATGCAGCCCCCGCACGAAGACCTGTGCGGTTTTTTAACCGAAAGAATGGAATGAAGCACGCATCCGTCGAGGGTTTTCTGGCCCAAGTCGCACACCGCAACCCCGGCCAGCCCGAATACCTTCAGGCGGTCACCGAAGTGATGGAAAGCCTCTGGCCGTACATTCAGAAGCATCCGAAGTACACCGCGCACAGCCTGCTGGAGCGCCTGGTCGAGCCCGAGCGCGTGATCGTGTTCCGCGTCTCGTGGGTCGACGACCACGGCGAGGTGCAGGTCAACCGGGGCTTCCGCATCCAGCACAGCATGGCGATCGGACCGTACAAGGGCGGGCTGCGCTTCCACCCGTCGGTCAACCTGTCGGTGCTGAAGTTCCTGGCCTTCGAGCAGACCTTCAAGAACGCGCTGACCACGCTGCCCATGGGCGGCGGCAAGGGCGGCAGCGACTTCGACCCCAAGGGCAAGAGCCAGGGCGAGGTGATGCGCTTCTGCCAGGCGTTCGCGAGCGAGCTGTTCCGCCACGTCGGCGCCGACACCGACGTGCCGGCCGGCGACATCGGCGTGGGCGGGCGCGAGATCGGCTTTCTGACCGGCATGGTCAAGAAGCTGAGCAACCGCGCCGACTGCGTCTTCACCGGCAAGGGCCTGTCCTACGGCGGCTCGCTGATCCGCCCCGAGGCCACCGGCTACGGCAACGTCTACTTCGCGCAGGAAATGCTCAAGCGCCGCGGCCGCGACTTCGACGGTCTGCGCGTGAGCGTCTCGGGCGCGGGCAACGTGGCGCAGTACACCATCGAGAAGGCCATGGCGCTGGGCGCCCGGGTGGTCACGGTGTCGGATTCGAGCGGCACGGTGGTCGACGAGGACGGCTTCACCCCCGAGAAGCTGGCGGTGCTGATGGACGTGAAGAACCATCTCTACGGCCGCGTCAGCGACTACGCCGAGCGCACCGGCGCGCGCTTTTTGTCCGGCGCCACGCCCTGGCACGTGCCGGTCGACGTGGCGCTGCCGAGCGCGACGCAGAACGAGCTCAACGTCGACGATGCCGCCACGTTGGTCAAGAACGGCGTGGTCTGCGTGGCCGAGGGCGCCAACATGCCCTCGACCATCGAGGCGGTGAAGGTGTTCGAGGCCAACGACGTGCTCTATGCGCCAGGCAAGGCCAGCAACGCCGGCGGCGTCGCCACCTCGGGACTGGAGATGAGCCAGAACGCCGGGCGTCTGTCGTGGACGCGCGACGAGGTCGATGCGCGGTTGCTGCAGATCATGCAGAGCATCCACACCGCCTGCCTGCACTACGGCGAGCGCCCGGGCGGGCGCGTCAGCTACGTCGATGGCGCCAACGTGGCCGGCTTCGTGAAGGTGGCCGACGCCATGCTGGCGCAGGGCGTGATCTAGCCGCGCCGCCACCCGGCCGCTCCGCCCACCGAAGACGACAGGCACCGCCGATGCTGGTCAACTGTGTCGTGTACCGGGACGGCTCGCGGCTGGCCGACATCCCGGCGGCCGAGATCAGCAACTACATGGCGCAGCCCGGCTGCTTCGTCTGGGTGGCGCTGCACGACGCCACGCCCGCCGAACTGAGCGAGATGCAGCAGGAGTTCGGCCTGCACGACCTGGCGGTCGAGGATGCACGCCACGGCCACCAGCGCCCCAAGGTCGAGGAGTACGGCGACTCGCTGTTCGTCGTGCTGCACCTGCTCGAGGCGGACCCGCAGCAGCCCGGCGCGCTGGCGGTGGGCGAGCTCGACATCTTCGCCGGGCGCAACTACATCGTGTCGGTGCGCAACCACAACATGCACGGCTTCACCGAGGTGCGCCGGCGCTGCGAGCGCGAGCCCGAGCTCCTGCGCCACGGCGCGGGCTTCGTGCTGTATGCGCTGATGGACGCGGCGGTGGACCGGTACTTCCCGGTGCTCGACGCGTTCGAGGTCGAGCTCGAAACCATCGAGCAGCAGATCTTCGTCAAGGGCGAGGCGCGGCGCAACATCGAGCGGCTCTACGAGCTGAAGGGGCGCCTGATGGTGCTCAAGCACGCCGTCGCGCCGCTGCTGGAGGCCACCAGCCGGCTGCACGGCGGGCGCGTGCCGCACATCTGCGCCGGCTCGCAGGAGTACTTCCGCGACGTGGTGGACCACCTGGGCCGCATCAACAGCTCGATCGACAGCATCCGCGACACCATCGGCACGGCGATCCAGGTGAACCTGTCGATGGTGACCATCGACGAGAGCGAGATCACCAAGAAGCTGGCGGCCTGGGCCAGCATCTTCGCCGTGTGCACCGCCTTCGCCGGCATCTGGGGCATGAACTTCGAGCATATGCCGGAGCTGAAGTGGCGCTACGCGTACCCGGCGGCGCTGGGGCTGATCGTCACCACCTGCATCGTGCTGTACCGGCGCTTCCGGCGCCTCGGATGGCTGTGAGCGCAGCCGATTGCTATTGAAAGAATAGCTGAAAACCCACGCCAGTCTTGCGCCGGCACGGTTTTCAGAGCAGATCGGCGGGCCGGTTCGGAAGCTGGCGCATGCGCTGTCCGGTGGCGCCGGAGCGCTTGCTCGACGACGGCCCGCACACCCGGCCGGTGGCCGGCGACCGCCCCGGCGTGCTCGCAACCGCGCTACAGCCTGCGGCCGAGGACGAAGGCAAGCGCGCTCACCACCGCCAGCGGCAGCGCGATGCAGGCGAAGTGCAGCGCCTTCCAGGCGGTTGCGCCCGATACCGCGCCGGCGGCGAAGGCGACGAGCACGACGGTGGCCGACAGCAGCAGCGCCGGCCGCTGCAGAGGCGATCGATCGCTGTCCCGGCCATCGCCATCGCCTCGTGTCCGTCGCGGTACGTCGTTCGACGGCAGACGGTGCCGCAGCCAGGCGCTCGCCAGCACGCACCACTGCGCCAGGTTGCTGGTCATCACCGTGGTCGGCATCGCCAGTCCGGTCGGCATCTTGCCGAGGGCGTTCTGGCAGCCCATCGCGGCACCGGCGAGACCGACCTGGAGCCATGCGCCGGTCCGGGACACCTGGGTGGGCGCGCCAAACCACAGGCCGGCGGCCAGCAGCTTCAGGCAGCGTTGTGCGCACTGTCTCCACCGGTCACGTCGATGGCGGCACCCGTCACCATGCGGGCTTCGTCGGACGCCAGATAGACATAGGCGGGCGCCACATCGTTCGGGTCGATCCAAGGCACGCCCAGGGGCGTCTTCTGCGTCAACGTTTCAATGGCCTTGGGTTCCAGCGGCGGCGGCGGCACCTTGCCGCCCTTGGCCTCTTTCAGTGCCTGGGTGTAGCGGCTTTCGTTGCGCGTCAGCGGGGTGTCGATCAATCCCGGGACGACCGCGTTGACGGTGATGCCGAGTTCGCCGAACTCGAGCGCCGCCGATTTCATCAGGCCGAGCAGCGCCCATTTCGATGCCGAATAGGCTGCGCCATCGCGCATGCCGTGGCGCCCCTGCGTCGACGACGTGACGATGATGCGGCCGCAGCGCCGATCGGCCATCGACGGCGCCACCGCGCGGATGCAGTTCAGGGTGCCGGTCAGGTTGATCTCGATCTGGTCGCGCCAGTCATCGTCCTCGAGTTCGAGCAGCGGCTTGAAGGACTGGATTCCGGCGACGGCGGCGAGGATATCGATCTTGCCGAAACCGGCCTCGACATCGGCGACGATTTCACGTAGCCGTGCAAGCTCGCGGATGTCGGCCGTGACCGCCTGCCAGCGGCCACCCAGGCCTTCGACCTGTCGCCCGGTCTCGGCGAGGTCGGCCGGCGTCGGCAGCTCGTAGCGCTGGATCCTGCTGGCACGGCCGGCGATGTCGAGGCCGACGACGCTGGCGCCTTCGCGGGCAAAAGCCAGCGCGACCGCGCGGCCGATGCCGCGCGCCGCGCCGGTCACCAGTGCGGTTTTCCCCTGAAGGCGGCGACCCGCTGCCGCCGGTGGCGTTTGTGCTTCCATATCGATCACTCCAGATGGGTTGTGGTCGTCTTCCGGCCGGCGTATTCCTCGACCACGCCGGCGCCGAGCGCCTGGAAGGCATCCGCCGGCCTGGCGCTGGCGCCGTCGGGCGCGATGATCCGGTCACCCTTGGCTTCGAGTCAGATCACAGGATCCGGTTGAACCACAGTAGCGACAGCCCGGCCGACAACAGCGCCAGCACGGCCGCCGCGAGCGCGAACAGCGCCGAGATCTCGGTTTCCTTCTTCTCGACCGTCAGGCGCGAGCTGAGTGTGGCGTAGACCTTGTGCAGGTCGGCGGCGGTGCCGGCGTAGAAGTACTCGGCCTGGGTCTTGTTGGCGATCGCCTTCAAGGTGTCCTCGTCGAGGCGCACGCGCATCGACCAGCCCTCGAAGCCGATGGTCTCGCCATCGACCGTGCCGATGCCGACCGTGTAGACGCGCACGCCGCGGTCGGCCGCCAGCTTGGCCGCGTCGAGCGGATCGACGCCCGTGGTGCGCTGGCCGTCGGTCAGCATGATGATGGCCGCCGACGTGTAGGAGCCCGGCGCCACCGGCGTGAACTCCTTGGCCGGCGGCTTGCCGGCCTGATCGATCGAGGTGCCGCGCAGCCGGCTCGGCGGCGCGAAGTCCGACACGTCGATGCCGGCGTCGGGGAACAGCGTGGCGAGCGACACCACGATCGCGTTGCCGGTGGCGGTGGCGCGCTGCAGCTGGAAGGCGTCGATCGCCGCCACCAGGTCCTCGTGGTTGGTGGTGGGCAGCTGCGCCACCTGCGCGCTGCCGGCGAAGGCGACGATGCCGACCTTGACGTTGCGCGGCAGATCCTTGATGAAGCCCTTGGCCGCCTCCTGCGCCGCCACCAGGCGGTTGGGCAGCACGTCGGCCGCGCGCATGCTGCCCGAGACGTCCATCGCCAGGATGATGGTCTGCTGGTTGGACGGCAGCACCACCACCGCCATCGGCCGCGCCGCCGCCACCAGCATGGAGGCGAGCGCCAGCAGGAACAGGAGCGGCGGGATGTGCCGGCGCACGCGCTGCCCGGCGCCGACGGCGTCGCGCACGATCGACAGGCTGGCGTAGCGCAGCGCCAGCTTTTTCTTGCGCCGCAGCAGCCACAGGTAGAGCAGCAGCAGCAGCGGCAGCGCCAGCAGCAGCCAGAGGAATTGGGGCCACAGGAAGGTCATGGGTGCACCTTGGCGGGAGGAAGCGGTCTGGCGCGCTGCGGGCGCGCCGGCCACGTCGGGAAACGGATCGGGCGGTTCATGCGGCGGCCGCCTTCGCGCTGCCGGCGCGCACGCGCCGACGGCGCAGATCGACGAAGCGCACCACCGCCTCGACCAGGTCGCCGTCGGTCGAGAGTTCGAGCGCGTCGACGCCGGCCGCGGCCAGCGCCTCGCGCAGCGCCGCCTCGCGCGCGGTGGCGCGCTCGGCGAAGCGCCGGCGGAAGCCCGCGTCGTGCGTGTCGACCCACAGCTGCTCGCCGGTCTCGGCGTCGGTCAGCGGCACCAGGCCGAGGTCGGGCAGCTCCAGCTCCAGCGGGTCGAACAGCCGCACCGCCACCACGTCGTGGCGCCGCGCCAGCTGCCCCAATGGACGTTCCCAGCCGGACTCGCTCAGGAAGTCCGACACCACGAACACGGTCGAGCGGCGCGGCATCAGCAGCGCCGCCGAGCGCAGCAGCTCGGCCAGCCGCGTCAGCCCTGGCGCGGGCCCGGGCGCCTCGGCGCGCCGCCGCATCGAGTGCAGCAGGCGCAGCACGTGCGCCCGGCCGGTGCGCGGCGGAATCACAGCTTCGAGGTCATGGCCGTAGACCAGCGCGCCGACCCGGTTGCCGTGGCGCGTCAAAAGCCGCGCCAGCACGCCGACGAAGCCGATCGAGACCTCGCGCTTGGCTTGGCGCCCGGAGCCGAAATCGATCGAGCGGCTGAGGTCGAGCACGAACCAGGCCGCCATCTCGCGATCCTCGGTGAACACGCGCACGTGCGGCACCGCGAGACGCGCCGTCACGTTCCAGTCGATGTGGCGCACGTCGTCGTGGTGCTGGTACTCGCGCAGGTCGGCCAGGTCCAGGCCAGTGCCGCGCATCAGCGTGCGGTAGTTGCCCTGCAGCAGGCCGTCGAGGCGGCGGATCACCGTCCACTCGAGCCGCCGCAGCATGCGTTCGGCGTCCATCGCCGGCGCCGCGTCGTTCGCCGCCGCCCCGGCCGGCGCCGGGGGTTTTCTAGGCCACCAGCTTTTCATGTTCGAGCGGTTTGGCGGGCACGGGCACGGCGCGCATGATGCGCTCGATCAGGGCGTCGGGCGTCAGGCCCTCGGACAGCCCCTCGTACGACAGCGTGACGCGGTGGCGCAGCACGTCGGCCACCAGGTCGGTCATGTCCTCGGGCAGCGCGTAGCTGCGCCCGCGCATCAGCGCCAGCGCGCGCGCGCCCTCGGTCAGGCCGATGCTGGCGCGCGGGCTGGCGCCGAAGGTGACGAGGCGGCGCATGTCCTTGAGCCCGTGCGCCTCCGGCCGGCGGGTGGCCGACACCAGCCGCACCGCGTACTGGATCAGCGACGGATCGACGTACACCCGGCGGCATTCGCGCTGCAGCGCGGCGATCTGCTCGGTGGAGGCCACCGCCATCGGTGCCACCGGCGGGCCGATCACGCGCTGCACGATGACGAACTCCTCCTCGTCGCTCGGGTAGTCGACCAGCACCTTCATCATGAAGCGGTCGACCTGGGCCTCGGGCAGCGGGTAGGTGCCCTCGGTCTCGATCGGGTTCTGCGTCGCCATGACGAGAAAAGGCCGCGGCACCGGGTGCGTGACGCCCGCGATCGTCACCTGGCGCTCCTGCATCACCTCCAAGAGCGCGCTCTGCACCTTGGCCGGCGCGCGGTTGATCTCGTCGGCCAGCAGCAGGTTGGCGAACACCGGCCCCAGCACGGTGGAGAAGTCGCCCGTCTTCTGGTTGTAGATGCGCGTGCCGATCAGGTCGGAGGGCACCAGGTCGGGCGTGAACTGGATGCGCCTGAACTGCCCCTGCAGCGTGTCGGCCAGCGTGCGCACGGTCAGCGTCTTGGCCAGCCCCGGCACGCCCTCGACCAGCAGGTGGCCGCCGGCCAGGATGGCGACCATGACGCGCTCCAGGAAGCGGTCCTGCCCGACCACCACGCGCTTGACCTGGTAGAGCAGCTGCTCCATCAGCTCGCCCGTGGGCGCGGCGTCCGGGGCGGAAGGGGAGGTCGATTCGATGGGCTGCGGGCTCATGGGCGGTCGGTACTTTCTGCAATGTGCGGGTGGCGGCCTGCGCACGGGTGAAAAGCGCAGGCTCAGAACGGCGATGTTCCCACCGCCTGCGCGGCGTTCTCGATCGGCACGGCAAAACCGATGCCGATGAAGGTGCGCTGCGAGGTCGGGTTGAGGATGGCCGTCACGATGCCGAGCACCTCGCCGTTCATGTTGACCAGCGGGCCGCCCGAGTTGCCGGGGTTGGCGGCGGCGTCGAACTGGATCAGGTTGGACAGCGGCTGCTGGCCCTCGGGCGAGCGGAACGCGCGGTTCAGCCCCGAGACCACGCCCGCCGACACCGACGGCCCGATGCCGAACGGAAAGCCGACCACCGCCACCTGGTCGCCCGGGCGCAGGTCGGCGGTCGAGCGCATCGTCGCGGGGATCAGGTCGTCCGGCAGGGTCTGCGCCTGCAGCACGGCCAGGTCGTTCTCGGGCTGCACGCCGGCGACGGTGGCCGCGCTCTCCAGCCCGTCGGCGAAGGTGACCTTGACCTTCTCGGCGCCGGCGACGACGTGCAGGTTGGTCAGGATCAGCCCCTTGTCGACGATCACCACCCCGGTGCCGATGCCGCGCTCGACCTCGCCGGGCGGCTGCGGAGCCTCGGGCGGACGGCCCTGCGCCAGGTTGCGCCCGCGCCGCTCGGTGCGGGCCGCGGGCGTCGGCCGCTCGGGGCCGAAGCTGACCACCCGCACCACCGAGGGCGCGACGATGCCCGCCGCGCGCGTGGCCTGCGAGGGCAGGGTGGCGGTCTGCAGCGTGCGCAGCACCGCGGCGTCGATGTCCTTTTGCGTATAGACGTGCGGCGCCTGCCGCGGCCAGAACACGGCGGTGCCCGCCGCGCCGGCCAGGGCCAGCACCAGCAGGGCGGCGGCGAGGCTGCGCGCGCCGGGCCGCCGGGGCGCGGCGGCGGGCGGCACGGCGGCACCTGGCGGTACCTGGACAGCGCCGGGTGGCGCGGCAACGTCGTCGGCGGCCGGCGCGGGCGCACGCGGCGAACGGCTGTAGAAGGCAGGCCTGCGCATCAGGGCACCTCCGGAACAAATGGTGATGCGTGCAAAAAAACACGGTAGCACGCTTCAGGACACCCCGCAGCGCTTCGGGCATCATGCCGCGATGGCGGTCTTCATCGATACGCATTGCCACCTGGATGCGCCGGAGTTCGGCGACGAGATGCCGGCCGTGCGCGCGCGGGCGGCGCGCCGCGGCGTCGCGCTGTGCGTCATTCCGGCGGTCGCTGGCGGCAATTTCGACGCGGTGCGCGAGCTGGCGCACCGCCAGGGCGATGCCTACGCGCTCGGCATCCACCCGATGTGCACCGGCGCCGCGCAGGAGCGCGACCTGGACGCGCTCGACGAGCGGCTGGGCGCGCTGCGCGACGATCCGCGCCTGGTGGCGGTCGGCGAGATCGGGCTCGATTATTTCGTCGAGGGGCTCGACGCCACCCGGCAGGCGCATTTCTTCCAGGCCCAGCTGCGGCTGGCGCGTCGCCACGGCCTGCCGGTGCTGCTGCACGTCAGGCGCTCGGTCGACAAGGTGCTCGGGGAGCTGCGCCGTACGGCGCCCGGGCAGCCCTGGCAGGGCATCGCGCACGCCTTCAACGGCAGCGAGCAGCAGGCACAGGCCTGCACGCGGCTCGGGCTGCGGCTGGGCTTTGGCGGCGCCGTGACTTTCGATCGCGCGCTGCAGCTGCGCCGCCTGGCCGCCGCGGTGCCGCAGGGCGCCATCGTGCTGGAGACCGATTCGCCCGACATCGCACCGCACTGGCTCTACCGCACCCGCGAGCAGCGCGCCGCAGGCCAGCCGCAGGCACGCAACGAACCCGGCGAGCTGCCGCGCATCGCCGAGGTGGTGGCCGGCCTGCGCGGCATGGCGGTCGCAGACCTGGCGCGGGCCAGCACCGCCAATGCGGTCGCGGCGCTGCCGAAGCTGGGCGCGCTGCTGCCGGAGCTGGTGCAAGAAAGTCTGGCGGCCATGTCATCGCCGGCACCGTGAGTGCCGTTACCTCATGGCAAACTCAACCTTCCCTTCATCGAGGAGCTTTCTTCATGGCATCGTCTTTCATCCGCACCCTGCCCGCCGTGCTTGTCCTGGCGCTCGCGTCGGCCGGCCTGTCGGCTGTCGCCCAGACCCAGCCCGCCACCACCACCGCGGCCCCTGCCACGGCACCGGCGGCTACGGCGCCAGCGACCCAGCCCACCGCCACCGAGAGCGTCAAGGAGGCCGGCCGCGATGTGGCCGATGCCACCAAGCGCGGCACCCGCAAGGCCGTGAACGCCACCAAGCGCACCGCCCGCAAGGCCGGCCATGCGACCCGACGCGCCGCCCGCAAGACCGGCAACGTGGTGACCAACGCCGGCCATCGCACGGCCGACGCCATGCGCAACACCGGCGAAAAGCTCGGCGAGAAGGTCCCGCGCACGCAGGCGTACGACGCCAAGAACCCGAAGCCCTGAGCTTTTTCCTGCGGCGCACCCGCCGCGAGTTCCGCACCCACCCGCTTCGGCGGGTTTTTTCATGGCGGCGCGCTCCGCCGGTTTTGATGGACGGTGTGCCCCGGGCGAAGGATGCTGGCGGTCAGCGGTCAAAATGGCGCCGTGATGACCGGCCCCGACTCCCCGCTCCCCATGCAACTTCCCGAAGTCAATTTTTCCGACTGGGGCGACATCCGCTACCTGCACCTAGGCACCGAATGGGTGCAGGGCTCGATGAGGCTCGACGCGCCCTACGAGATCGAGCTCGAATACGTGCAGCGCATGATGGCCTGGCTGCTGTTCGTCGACCCCGCCAGCGTGGCGAAGCGGCACGCGATGCAGCTCGGCCTGGGCGCCGCATCGCTCACCAAGTTCTGCCGCAAGCAGCTTCGCATGCGCACCACGGCCATCGAGCTCAACCCGCAGGTGCTGGCGGCGTGCCGCGGCTGGTTCAAGCTGCCGGCCGACGACGCCAAGCTCAGCGTGGTGATCGCCGACGCCGCCACCGAGATCCGCCAGCCGCAGTGGCTGGGCACGGTCGATGCGCTGCAGGTCGACCTGTACGACCACGAGGCCGCCGCGCCGGTGCTCGACAGCGAGGACTTCTACGCCGACTGCCGGGCACTTCTCACCGAGGACGGCGCGATGACGGTCAACCTGTTCGGCCGCTCGTCGAGCTATGAGCGCAGCCTGGAGAAGATCGCGGCGGCCTTCGGCGCGCAGGCGGTCTGGGCCTTCAGGCCCACGCGCGAGGGCAACACCGTGGTGCTGGCGCAGCGCACGGCGACCCGACCCGGGCGGGATGCGCTGGTCGAGCGGGCGCAGGCCATCCAGACGCGCTGGGGCCTGCCGGCGCCCAAGTGGCTGCGCGTCTTCAGGCCGCACGCCGCATGATGGGCGCGCCACCTCCTTCCGCCGCTGCACCCGCCGGCGCCCGTCCCGAGGGCCCGCTGGAGCTGCGCCGCCTGATCGAGTGGCTGGCGCAGGACGACGTGATCTCGCCCGAGGAGGCCCGCCGCACCCTGGCGCGCTGCGCCCAGGCCGAGAGCCGGCAGGCGCCGCTGGTGCGCCTGGCCAACGTCGCGATGGCGCGCCGGAGCGACGGCAAGCCGCTCGACCTGGAACTGCTCACCCAGTGGCTGGCCGGCCGCGCCGGGCTGGCCTACCTGCGCATCGACCCGCTCAGGGTCGACGTCGGCAAGGTGGCCGACACCATGAGCGCGGCCTACGCCGAGCGCCACAAGGTGCTGCCGGTGCAGGTGCTGCCCAATGAGGTGGTGGTGGCCACCGCCGAGCCCTTCGTCACCGACTGGGTGGCCGAGGTCGAGCGCCAGGCCAAGCGCGCGGTGCGCCGGGTGGTGGCCAACCCGACCGACATCCAGCGCTACACGGCCGAGTTCTTCGCGCTGGCGAAATCGGTGCGCGCGGCGCAGAAGGCCGGCGGCAACGCGGGGGCGACCAGCTTCGAGCAGCTGGTCGAGCTGGGCAGGAGCAACCGCCAGCTCGACGCCAACGACCAGAGCGTGGTGCAGGTGGTGGACTGGCTGTGGCAGTACGCCTTCGACCAGCGCGCCAGCGACATCCACCTGGAGCCCCGGCGCGAGCAGGGCGTGATTCGGTTTCGCATCGACGGCGTGCTGCACCCGGCCTACCAGATGCCCATCGGCGTCATGAACGCGATGGTGGCGCGCATCAAGCTGCTGGGCCGCATGGACGTGGTCGAGAAGCGCCGCCCGCTCGACGGCCGCATCAAGACGCGCAACACGCGCGGCGAGGAGGTCGAGATGCGCCTGTCCACGCTGCCGACGGCCTTCGGCGAGAAGATGGTGATGCGCATCTTCGACCCCGACACGGCGGTGAAGGACCTCGACGCGCTCGGCTTCGCGCAGCACGACGCGGCGCGCTGGGAGCAGCTCGTGACAAGGCCGCACGGCATCGTGCTGGTCACCGGGCCGACCGGCTCGGGCAAGACCACCACGCTGTACTCGACCCTGAAGCGCGTCGCGACCGAGGCCGTCAACGTCAGCACCATCGAGGACCCGATCGAGATGATCGAGCCCTCGTTCAACCAGACGCAGGTGCAGCCGCAGCTCGACTTCGGCTTCACCGAGGGCCTGCGCGCGTTGATGCGCCAGGACCCGGACATCATCATGGTCGGCGAGATCCGCGACCTGGCCACGGCCGAGATGGCGGTGCAGGCGGCGCTGACCGGCCACCTCGTCTTCAGCACGCTGCACACCAACGACGCGCCGAGCGCCATCACGCGGCTGATGGAACTCGGCGTGCCGTCGTACCTGATCAACGCCGTGGTGCTCGGCGTGCTGGCGCAGCGGCTGGTGCGCACGCTGTGCCCGCACTGCAAGCAGCCCGACGAGTCGGTCACGCGCGAGACGCTCGACGCCTTCGTCAAGCCCTGGCAGATCACCGGATCGGTGCGCGCGTGCCGGGCGGTCGGCTGCGTGGACTGCCGCATGACCGGCTACATGGGGCGCATGGGGCTCTACGAGCTGCTCACCGTGAGCGAGGACTTCAAGGCGCTGGTCCACAAGGAGCCCCACCTCGCCGGACTGCGCCGCCAGGCCGTGGCCGACGGCATGCGGCCGCTTCGGCTGGCCGGCGCGCTGCGCGTGGCCGAGGGGCTGACGACCGTCGAGGAAGTGCTGGGCGCCACGCCGCCGCTGGAATAGCGGCGGCACCCCGGCGGGAGAATCGGGACTAACCCTGAGACGGCGCTAGGTGGAATCCACATCGGGCGCGGTGCGACGCGATCACACAATCGCCTGTTCGCATTTTCAGGAGACCGTTCGTGAGAATCAAAAGCCAGAAGGACTTCTTCGCCGGAGTGATGTTCGCCGTGGTGGGCGTCGCCTTCGCGTGGGGCGCGACCACCTACAACGTGGGCAGCGGCGCGCGCATGGGGCCGGGCTACTTCCCACTGATCCTGGGCGTCGTGATGGTCATCATGGGACTGGGCATCATGTTCATTGGCGTCACCGCCAAGACCCGCGGCGGCGACCCGATCGGCCGCTGGGCCTGGAAGCAGATCGTCTTCATCATCGCGGCCAACCTGGCCTTCGGCGTGCTGCTGGGCGGCCTGCCGAGCATCGGATTGCCGGCGATGGGGCTGATCATCGCCATCTACGCGCTGGTGCTCATCTCCAGCCTGGCCGGCAGCGAGTTCAACCTGCCGAAAGTGCTGATCCTCGCCACGGTGCTGGCGGTGGGCAGCTACGTGGCCTTCATCTGGGCGCTCAAGCTGCAGATCCAGGTCTGGCCGACCTTCATCACGGGCTGAGGACACAAGCACCATGGACCTGATCAACAACCTCTCGCTCGGCTTCGGTGTCGCGTTCACCGCCACCAACCTGCTGTACTGCCTGGTCGGCTGCATCCTGGGCACGCTGATCGGCGTGCTGCCGGGCATCGGGCCGGTCGCCACCATCGCGATGCTGCTGCCCGCCACCTATGCGCTGCCGCCGGTGTCGGCGCTCATCATGCTGGCCGGCATCTACTACGGCGCGCAGTACGGCGGCTCGACCACCGCCATCCTGGTCAACCTGCCGGGCGAGTCGTCGTCGGTGGTGACCGTGATCGACGGCTACCAGATGGCGCGCAAGGGCCGCGCCGGCCCGGCGCTCGCCGCCGCCGGCCTGGGCTCGTTCTTCGCCGGCTGCGTCGGCACGCTGATCCTGGCCGCCTTCGCGCCGCCGCTGACCGAGCTGGCCTTCAAGTTCGGCCCGGCCGAGTACTTCTCGCTGATGGTGCTGGGCCTGATCGGCGCCGTGGTGCTGGCCTCGGGTTCGCTGCTGAAGGCGGTGGCGATGATCGTGCTGGGCCTGCTGATGGGCCTGGTCGGCACCGACGTCAACTCGGGCGTGGCGCGCTTTTCCTTCGACATCCCGGAGCTGACCGACGGCATCGGCTTCGTGGCGATCGCCATGGGCGTGTTCGGCTACGGCGAGATCATCGCCAACCTGTCGCAGCCCGAGGAGGACCGCGAGGTGTTCACGGCCAAGGTCTCGGGCCTGTTCCCGACCAAGGAAGACTTCAAGCGCTGCCTGCCCGCCGTGCTGCGCGGCACCGCGCTCGGCTCGGCGCTGGGCATCCTGCCCGGCGGCGGCGCGCTGCTGGCGGCCTTCGCGGCCTACACCATCGAGAAGAAGACCAAGCTGAAGCCGGGCGAGGTGCCCTTCGGCCAGGGCAACATCCGCGGCGTCGCGGCGCCCGAGTCGGCCAACAACGCCGGCGCGCAGACCTCCTTCATTCCGCTGCTGACGCTGGGCATTCCGCCCAATGCCGTGATGGCGCTGATGGTCGGCGCCATGACCATCCACAACATCCAGCCCGGCCCGCAGGTGATGACCAGCAACCCCGAGCTGTTCTGGGGCCTGATCGCCTCGATGTGGATCGGCAACGCGATGCTGGTCATCCTGAACCTGCCGCTGATCGGCATGTGGATCAAGCTGCTGTCGGTGCCCTACAAGTACCTGTTCCCATCGATCGTGCTGTTCTGCGCCATCGGGGTGTACTCGACCAACAACAACACCTTCGACATCTGGATCGTCGGCGCCTTCGGCTTCATCGGCTACCTGTTCTACAAGCTCGGCTGCGAGCCGGCGCCGCTGCTGCTGGGCTTCATCCTGGGGCCGATGATGGAGGAGAACCTGCGCCGCGCGCTGCTGCTGTCGCGCGGCGACTGGAGCGTGTTCGTCTCGCGGCCGATCTCGGCCGGCCTGCTGGCGGCGGCCGTGCTGCTGCTCATCATCGTGCTGCTGCCGGCGGTCAAGTCCAAGCGCGAGGAAGCCTTCGTGGAGGACTGATCCTGCCCCTCGGTGCGCCCCGGCGGCGCACCCTCCCGCACACGACGGCGCCTTCGACAGGCGCCGTTGTTTTTTGGATCCTTGCCGGGCGAGGGCGCGGATGGCGTCAAGAATGGCGGTTTTCAAAAATTCTCTCGCTCGCCATGCCGCTCGCGCCGCTCCTGCCGCAACACCCGCAACGGGCCGTGCTGCACAACGAAGTCCACGCCCGCCCGCCCGAGGCCATCACCGCGCCGCTGGCCATCTCGCACGTGGTCATGTGGGCCGACGCGGCCGGGCGCGAGGCCAGCCGCGCGCACCTGGCGGCGCTTCTGCGCGACCACCACCTGGCGCTGCCCGACGCGCAGACCACGCACCTGCGCATGGACCTGGGGGCGTTCCGCATCCGCTGGGAGCTGCACACCGAGTTCGTGACGTGGACCTTCATGGCGCCGCTGCCTCACGGCGGCCAGGACTTCGGCGCGCGCGAGCCTGCGGGCGCCACCGACGCCGTGCCGCGCGAGTGGCTGGCCGCGCTGCCCGGCCAGTGCCTGTGCGGCCTGCACCTGTGGGTGCTGGCCACGCACACCTTCGGCGAGGCTTCGCTGGTGCGCCACGTGCTGCACGAGGACACGCTGGTGGCCGCCACCGTGGCCCACGGCCACGGCGAGGTCTACACCGACTTCGCGATCCACGCCGACGGCTTCTCGCGCATGGTGCTGCTGGCCGGGGGCATGACCGCGCGGCGCCAGGGCCGGCTGGTGCAGCGCCTGCTGGAAATCGAGACCTACCGCATGGCGGCGCTGCTGGGCCTGCCGGCGGCGCGCGAGACGGCCCGGGTGCTGGCCTCCGCCGAGCGCGAGCTGGCCGCGCTGGCTGACGCCATCCGCAGCGCCGAGCGCGACGCCGAGATCGCGCTGCTCGACCGGCTGACGCGCCTGGCCGGCCAGGTGGAGGGCCAGCACGCGTCCACGCACTCGCGCCTGTCGGCCAGCGCGGCGTACTTCGAGCTGGTGGACCGGCGCATCGACGACATCGCCGAGTCGCGCCTGGCCGGCCTGCAGACCATCCGCGAGTTCATGGACCGGCGCCTGACGCCCGCGCGCAGCACCTGCGAGTGGGCCGCGCGCCGGCAGGACGCGCTGTCGCAGCGCATCTCGCGCATCAACAACCTGCTGCGCACGCGCGTCGAGATCGAGCAGCAGCAAAGCAGCCAGGCGCTTTTGGCCACCATGAACCGGCGCCAGGGCCTGCAGCTGCAGCTGCAGTCCACGGTGGAGGGCCTGTCGGTGGCCGCTATCACCTACTACATCGTCGGGCTGGTGAGCTACCTGGCCAAGGGCGCCCACGGGCTGGGCTGGCCGCTGTCGCCCGAGACCACGGCGGCCGTCGCCATTCCGGTGGTCGCGCTGGGCGTCTGGGCGTCGCTGCGCCGCCTGCACCACAGGCTGTTCAAGGACTGACGAAGAAAGGACGCGGGCGCCGCCATGCTGTACCGTTCTCGCTGCCCCCTTTCTGTCCGCAACGCGCACCTCCCATGAAACGCAGAAATCTCGCCCTCGCCGCGGCGCTCCTCGGCGCGCTGGGGCCGGCCCTTACGGCCCGCGCGCAAGCCTATCCGGCCCGGCCGATCCGCCTCATCGTGCCGTTTCCGGCGGCCGGCGCGACCGACCTGTTCGCCCGCACCCTGTCGCAGAAAATGGGCGAGAAGCTCGGCGCCACCCTCGTCGTCGACAACAAGCCCGGCGCCGGCGGCAGCATCGGCGCCGACCTCGCAGCCAAGGCGCCGCCCGACGGCTACACGCTGCTGCTGGCCACCACCAGCACCCACGCGATCGGCCCGGCGCTCGGCACCCGGCTGCCCTACGACACGGTGCGCGACTTCACGCCCATCGCGCACGTGGGCGACGCGCCCAGCGTCATGCTGGTGCCCAACGACTCGCCCGCCAAGACCGTGCGCGAGTGGATCGACTACGCGAAGAAGAACCCGGGCCGGCTCAACTACGCCTCCAGCGGCAACGGCACCATCGTGCAGCTCACGGCCGAGCTGTTCAAGGCGCAGGCCGGCGTGTTCGTGACGCACATCCCGTACAAGGGCACGGCGCTGGCGATTCCCGACCTGATCAGCGGCAAGGTCGACGTGCTGTTCGACGCGCTGCCCACCGGCATGCCGCACGTGCGCGACGGCCGCCTGCGCGCGCTGGGCGTGACCTCGCTCGCGCGCAGCCCGCTGGCGCCGGAGCTGCCGCCCATCGCCGACACGCTGCCGGGGTTCGAATCGAACACCTGGTTCGGCCTGTACGGCCCGAAGGGCCTGCCCGCCGACATCGTGGCGCGCGTCAACACGGCGGCCAACCAGGCGCTGGCCGATCCGGAGGTGCGCGACAAGCTGGCGCGGCTGGGCATCTCGCCCGCGCCCGCCGGCACGCCGGCACAGTTCGCCGACATGGTGGCCAAGGACGCCGCCAAATGGAGAAAGATCGTCATCGACCGCAGGATCGGCAACGAGTGAGCAGCGAGCAGATCATGATGAAATTCGACTACGGCAACCCCTACCCTTCGATCCGCCTGCCGGTGTTTGCGCGCAACGTGGTGGCCACGTCGCATTCGCTCGCCGTGCAGGCCGGCCTGCGCATCCTGTGGCAGGGCGGCAACGCGGCCGACGCGGCGGTGGCGACGGCGGCGGTCAAGACGCTGGTCGAGCCGGTCAGCAACGGCCTGGGCAGCGACGCCTTCTGCATCCTGTGGGACGGCGAGCGGCTGCACGGGCTCAACGCGTCGGGCCCGGCGCCCGCGGGCTGGACCCCGGACTATTTCCGGCGCAAGCACGGCGCCGACGCCGCCGCGCCGCCGATGCGTGGCATCGACTCGGTCACGGTGCCCGGCATGGTGCGCGGCTGGGTGGCCGTGTCCGAGCGCTTCGGCCGGCTGCCCTTCGCCGACCTGCTGGCGCCGGCCATCGAGATCGCCGAGCGCGGCTACCTGGTGTCGCCCGTGGTGCGGCAGAAGTGGGCCGCCGCCACGCCGCTGCTGCGCACACAGCCGGGGTTCGCCGAAACCTTTTTGCCGTGGGGCCGCGCGCCCGAGGTGGGCGAGCTGTTCCGCTTTCCCGCCGCGGCGCGCGCGCTCCGGGCCATCGCGCGCAGCCGGGGCGAGGATTTCTACACCGGCGAGATCGCCGAGGCGCTGGTCGCTTTCGCCCAGGCCCAGGGCGGTGTGCTGACGCGCGACGACCTGGCAGCGTACCGGCCCGAATGGGTGACGCCCATCGCGCGCGACTACCGCGGCCACACCCTGCACGAGATCCCGCCCAACGGCCAGGGCATCGCCGCGCTGATGGCGCTGGGCATCCTGGAGAAATTCGACGTCGCCGCGCTGCCGGTCGACTCGGTCGCTTCGCAGCACCTGCAGATCGAGGCCATGAAGCTGGCCTTCGCCGACACTTACCGCTACGTGGCCGAGCCCTCGTCGATGGCGATGACCCCCGCGCAAATGCTCGACGACGCGTACCTGGCCTCGCGTGCCAGACTCATCGACATGACGAAGGCGCAGGACTTCCAGGCGGGCAACCCGGCGAAGGGCGGCACCGTCTACCTCACCACCGCCGACGAGCACGGGATGATGGTGAGCTTCATCCAGAGCAACTACATGGGCTTCGGCTCGGGCTGCGTCGAGCCCACGTTCGGCATCAGCCTGCAGAACCGCGGCCACGGCTTCAGCCTGAAGGAGGGCAGCCCGAACCTGGTGGCGCCGGGCAAGCGGCCGTTCCACACCATCATTCCGGCCTTCCTGACGAAGGACGGCCGGCCGGTCATGAGCTTCGGCGTGATGGGCGGCAACATGCAGCCGCAGGGCCACCTGCAGACGCTGGTGCGCATGCTCGACCACCGGCAGAACCCGCAGGCGGCGTGCGACGCGCCGCGCTGGCGCTTCAACGCCGGGCTCGAAATCAACATCGAGGGCACGATGAACCCGGCGGTCACGGCGGGGCTGGCGGCGCTCGGCCACCGGGTGGAGGTCATCAACGACTCGTACCAGGACTTCGGCGCCGGCCAGTTCATCTGGCGCCTGGGCGACCCGGCGGTGGAGGGCTACGTGGCGGCCAGCGACCCGCGCCGCGATGGCCTGGCCGGTGGATATTGAGCTCACCCCCAGGCTTGCCCACTTCGTGTGGCCGCCAACCCCCTTCGAGGGGGCGACACCGGCGGCCCGGCGAAGCCGGTTCCGCGGTGTCACTGGTGTATTCGCCTCACCCCAGGCTTCTGACGTTCCCCCGGAAAACCCATACAGGTCAAAACTAGAGGTATGGTCGCTTTCGCCTGTCCCCTTCAAGGGGGCAACGCCAGCGGTCCGGCGAAGCCGGTCCCACGGTGTTCCTGGCAAGGCTCGGCGGCTCTGCGCAATTTGAACAAAAAATGCCTCCAGCGCCCGTCCCATCTTCGCAGGCAGCTACAAAAAGCATAGCGCCGGGCCTGATCCTGGCGACGCTGGGCGCGATCGCCTTCAGCGGCAAGGCGATCATCGTCAAGCTGGCGTACCGCTACGGGGTCGACGCGGTCACGCTGATCATGCTGCGCATGCTGTTCGCGCTACCGCTGTTCGCGCTGATGGCCTGGTGGGCCGGGCGCGGCAAGGCGGCGCTCACGGCGCGCGACTGGCTGGGCGTCGCGGGGCTGGGCTTCTCGGGGTATTACCTGTCGAGCTTTCTCGACTTCGCCGGGCTGGCGTACGTCACCGCCAGCTTCGAGCGGCTCATCCTGTACCTGAACCCGACGCTGGTGCTCGTCTTCGGCTGGATCGCGTACCGGCGCCGCGTCACCCGCTGGCAGCTGGCCGGCATGGCGATCAGCTACGCCGGGGTGCTGCTGGTGTTCGGCCACGAGCTGCAGATGGGCCAGAGCCGCGATGCGGCCTGGGGGTCGCTGCTGGTCTTCCTGAGCGCCATCAGCTATGCGATCTACCTGCTGGCGAGCGGCGAATTCGTCCGCCGGCTGGGCTCGATGCGGCTGGTCGGCCTGGCCACCAGCGTGGCCTGCCTGCTGTGCATCGCGCAGTTCGCGCTGCTGCGCCCGGTGGGGCTGCTCTCGACGCTGGCGCCGCAGGTGGTCTGGCTGTCGGTGCTCAACGCCACGCTGTGCACCGCCGTGCCGGTGCTGGCCGTCATGATGGCGATCGAGCGCATCGGCGCACCGATGGCGGCGCAGACCGGCATGGTCGGGCCGATGTCGACCATCCTGATGGGCGTGGTGATCCTGGGCGAGCCCTTCACCGCGTGGATCGCGGCCGGCACGGCGCTGGTGATCGCCGGGATTTTTGTCTTTACGCGTTCGAGTCGTTAACTTCCCGTCAATTTCGGAATGTCTTTTTGATGACTATGGAACATGAAAATGCGCTAATAGCGCTGGTAGATGAGCTAGAAAATTTCGAGCGAGTGCACGACGTTGGGAACCGCTTTAACATTTTCGACGCGGTCGGCATGGTCCGTCAGGAAACGAAGCACTCACGGTTTTTAGCCTTCTTGCTGAATCCAGCAGCCTCTCACGGTCTCGAGGAACGCTTCTTGCGCGCAATCTTGCTGGCTGCGTTGTCGAGTGTGACTGCACCACCGTTATCGCGCCTTGATGTCATGGTGGCGGACATGTCGGATGCCCAAGTCTACACCGAACGAGATCATTTTGACATTACCGTGCACATACCTGGATTGAACCTGCTCTTGGTGATCGAAAACAAGATTGGTGCCTCGGAAAGCGTAGAGCAGCTGCGCACATACCGTGAAAGGGCGGAGGCTCGCTACGAACATCGATTCTTTGGTGTCTTTCTCACGGTCGATGGGGTTGCCGGAGAGGATCCAGCATGGGCATCCTTGAGTTACCAGACCGTCGTCGCTGTTCTGAAGCGCGTCCGCCAAACAGCGGGAACCCTGCCTCCCGCAATCACCGTTGCGCTTGATCATTACGTCGAACTCATTGAAAGGCACATTGTGGTATCAGAAGCTCTTAAAGAGGCCTGCAGAAAAATTTATGCGCTGCATCGCACGGCAATTGATCTATTGATTGAGCACGGCCAAGTTTCGATCTTGTTTTCTGCCTTTGATGTGTTTTTGCTGGAGACGCCCTCGGCATTTCGTTGCAGAGGTAACAACGCGTCAAGAGTGAACTTCAGCATCAAAAGGTGGGATGAAGATTTGACCTTTCAAGTGGCTGATCTGACGCGCTGGGGCAATCGAAGTCCACTTCAATTTGGGTTCTTTTTAACGGATAGCGAGTTGTCATTGTTTTTTGAAGTCGGTCCTGTCGTCGGCGATACGTTCGACCGCAACGCATTGATCGTTGCACTGCGGAAGCTGTTTGCCAAGAAGGACGGAAAAATAACCAACGTCTATACGCGCATCGAACGGCACAAGGTCAAAGTGAACGACAGCATGAGCACGATTGAAATTGCAGAAAACATGCGGCAGCTCTGGAAAGTATTTGGCGCCGAGGAAAAGCTTGAAAGCATCGAAACGCTAATGAAGCAAGTTGCGAGTGGAAAACCCGTTGAGTTGGCGGGATGATCGGCCGCCACATGGTGGATTAAAAAGGTTTTTGAAAATTCAAAAACCTCTAGTTACGCTTTGAGTTTGTCCATGCCTTGTAAAAGGCTGCTTGATCGGCCACTGTGGCAGGCAGAATATCCGCACTTGTCTCGAAGATGTTCACCAGATCCTCCATCTTGCTTTGTTGACCCATGTGAAGGTGATATGCAAAGAGACCTTCCCCCATTTGACGCCCCATCATGGAGGGATAAACATTCAGACCCGCTCCATTGCAATGCAGCAGAAGGCCTTGCGCCTCAAGCTGCAAGCGGAGCTGGACCAGTGCTTCGAAGTAGTCGTCTTCAGACGACGTCAATGTCTTACCATCGTATTCGCAGCGCAGATCGCAGTCCACGCTGGAAACAAGACTGATCGTCGCGCCGGTGTCGGTGGTGCGGCCTTTGAGTGGGATGTGAAATTTATTCATGGATGCGGCCTCTTGTGACTTGACTCAAGATTAGCAGAGTTGACGCCAAGTCGTGTTGATGAACTCGAAGCTTCGGGCGAAAATCACGCCGTGCTAGAGGTGTCAAATAATAATCGGTTGATTCGTGAAAAAGGAGAAAATGATGGACTTCGGCATCTCGGGCAAAACGGCGCTGGTGTGCGGCGCCAGCAAGGGGCTGGGCTTCGGCTGCGCCGAGGCGCTGGTGCGCGAAGGCGTGAGCGTCGTCATCGTCGCGCGCGGCGCCGAGGCGCTCGAAGCGGCTGCTATCAAGTTGAGAGCTATAGACCAGGGCGGGACGGGCGCCGGGGCCCCTTTCGTCAAGGAAGTGGCGGCCGACATCACCACGCCGGATGGGCGCGCCGCGGCGCTGGCCGCGCACCCGGCGTTCGACATCGTCGTCACCAACGCGGGCGGGCCGCCGCCCGGCGACTTCCGCGACTGGGACCGCGCGGCCTGGCTTGCGGCGCTCGACGCCAACATGCTCACGCCGATCGAGCTGATCAAGGCCACGGTCGACGGCATGGCGGCGCGCGGCTTCGGGCGCATCGTCAACATCACGTCGAGCGCGGTCAAGGCGCCGATCGACATCCTGGGCTTGTCCAACGGCGCGCGCAGCGGGCTCACGGGCTTCGTCGCCGGGCTGGCGCGCTCGGGGATCGCGGCCCGGGGCGTGACGATCAACAACCTGCTGCCCGGCGCCTTCGACACCGACCGCCTGCGCGGCACCTTCGAGGCCTCGGCCCGGAAATCCGGCAAGGACGTGGCCGCGCTGCGCGCCGCGCGCGAGAAGGGCATTCCGGCCGGGCGCTTCGGCAACCCGGCCGAGTTCGGCGCGGTCTGCGCCTTTTTGTGCAGCGCGCAGGCCGGCTACGTCACGGGGCAGAACGTGCTGGTGGACGGCGGGGCGTACCCGGGGACCTACTGACCCGCGCGGCGCCGGGCGGGCGTGCCGTCGTTGCGCGGCGGCTGCCCGTGGCGGACCGCGCGCTCGAAGCGGCCCGCCTGCCGGCGCAAGGCGCAACGCCGGGCCGTCGCCATGCGCCGCCTCAGCGCCGCGACGACGCCACCACGATGCCGCCGACGATCAGCGCGAACGCGACGGCGTGGTAGGCGTGCGGCCCTTCGCCCAGGAACGCCGCCGACAGCAGCGCCGCGAACAGCGGCGTCAGGTTGGTGAAGAGGCCCGCCGCCTGGGGGCCGGCGCGCTGCACGCCGGCGCCCCAGCAGCGGTAGGCCAGCAGCGCCGGGCCGACGGCGATGAAGGCCAGCGCGGCGGCGAGCGGCCAGCCCCAGCGCAGGTGGAAGTGGCCCGTGCCCCATTCGAGCGCCGCGAACAGCCCCGACCAGCCCAGCCCGAACACCAGCTGCGCCATCAGGAACGCCGCCCAGTCATGCCGCAGCCCGGGCGGCGCGTCGGTGCGCGCCAAAAGCCAGCTGTAGAGCGCCCAGGAGAGGGTGGCCAGCACCATGTAGAGGTCGCCCGCCACCGGCCGCAGCGCGAGCAGGCGCTGCCACTCGCCGCGGCCGAGCACCAGCAGCACGCCGGCGAGCGACAGCAGCGCGCCGGCGACCTCGCCGCGCGAGACGCGCTGGCCGAAGAACAGGGTGCCCAGCGCGATCATCCACAGCGGCAGGCTGGCGGCCACCAGCGTCACGTTGATCGGCGTCGAGGTCTGCAGGGCCAGGTACTGCAGCGCGTTGTAGGCGCCGATGCCCAGCAGCCCGAGCACCCCGTAGCGCCGCCAGTGCGGCCACAGCGCGCCCGACGGGCGCAGCACGGCCGCGGCAAAGGGCAGCAGCAGCACGAAGGCCAGCGCCCAGCGGATGAAGTTGAGCGCGACCGGCGAGGCCAGATCGCGCGCCATGCGCCCGACCACCGCGTTGCCAGCCCACAGCAGCGGCGGCACGGTGAGCAGCAGGGCGGTGGCGGGAGTCAGGCGCGGGGGCATGCGAGCGACTGTAGCGGTGCCCGGACGGCACGCCGCCGCGGGTCGTGGCAGCATGGCGCGCATTCCACCATTCACCCCACCGTGCGCGGGGCACCGCGCGCGCAACCTCACCGAGGAGTCCCATCCATGAGCCAAGCCGTCCGCATCGACCGCCCCGGCGGTCCGGAAGAACTGAAGATCGTCGAGGTCGAGGTCGGCGACCCCGGTCCCGGCGAGATCCGCATCCGCCACAAGGCGGTCGGCCTGAACTTCATCGACACCTACCAGCGCAGCGGCCTCTACCCGTTCCCGATGCCGCTGCAGCTCGGCATGGAGGCCGCCGGCGTCGTCGAGGCGGTGGGCGAGGGCGTCGCGCACCTGAAGGCGGGCGACCGCGCCGCCTACGCCAGCCAGCCGCCCGGCGCCTACTGCGAGGTGCGCGTGATGCCGGCCAAATGCGTGTGCCGGCTGCCCGACGCCATCTCCTTCGAGACCGGCGCGGCCATGATGTTGAAGGGCCTGACGGCGCAGTACCTGCTGAAGAAGACGCTGCCGGCCGAGGGCCTCGCGCCGGGCGACTTCGTCGTGTTCCACGCGGCCGCCGGCGGCGTCGGGCTGATCGCCTGCCAGTGGGCGCGCGCGCTCGGGCTCAGGCTGATCGGCACCGCCGGCAGCGACGAGAAGTGCCGGCTCGCGCTGGAGCACGGCGCGGCGCACGCCATCGACTACCGCACCGAGGACTTCGCCGCGCGTGTGAAGGAGATCACCGGCGGGCAGGGCGTGAAGGTGGTGTACGACTCGGTCGGCAAGGACACCTTCGAGGGGTCGCTCGCCTGCCTGCGCCCGTTCGGCCTGCTGGCGAGCTTCGGCAACGGCTCGGGGCCGGTGCCGCCGTTCGAGCTCGGCGTGCTCGCCAAGGGCTCGCTCTACGTCACACGGCCGACCCTGTTCACCCACATCGCCACGCGCGAGAGCACGCAGGCGATGGCCGACGACCTGTTCGCGGTGGTCGAGAGCGGCGCGGTGCGCATCCCGATCGAGCAGCGCTACCCGCTCGCCGAGGTGCAGCAGGCGCACCGCGACCTGGAGGCGCGCCGCACGACCGGCTGCACGATCCTGACGCTTTGAAGCGCCCTGACCGGTGCCGGCAATGGCCAGAGCGGCCATGACGCACGAAACCGGAGGCCCAGGCCGGGAACACCACGGAACCGGCTTTGCCGGGCTGCCGGTGTTGCCCCCTGCAAGGGGGAAGGCGGAAGCGACACGCAGTGCGCGAAGCCTGGGGGTGAACTTACTTTTTTACCGTCTCGCGCACCAGGTTCCACACGCGCTGCGCCAGCGGCGACAGCGCCCGGTGGCGCCGGTGCACCAGCATGACGCGGCGCTCGACGCGCGGCGCGAGCGGCCGCACCGCCAGCGTGCGCAGCCCGGCCGGCGGCACCGCCAGCGCCGGCATCACGCTGATGCCGATGCCGGCCTCGACCATGCGGAACACCGTGGTCGGATGGCCGAGCTGCTGGCGTACGTCGCCGCGCGCGCCGTGGCGCGCCAGCGCGTCGTCGATCAGGCGCCGGCTGCCCGAGGCGTGGTCGAGCAGCACCAGCGGCGCGCCGTCGAGCGCGGCCCATTTCACGCTGCTGCGCGCGGCCAAGGGGTGCGCCGGCGGCAGCACCAGCACGAAAGGGTCGTCCAGGATGGTCTCGCACGCCAGGTCGTCGCCCGCCTGCGGCTCGATGACGACGCCGAAATCGACTTCGCCGCCGCGCACGCTGTGCAGCACGTCCCGCTGGATGCGGTCGAGCAGCACGAACTCGATGGCCGGCTCGCGCCGCGCGCACGCGGCGATGCAGGCCGGCATCAGGTGGGCCGACAGCGTCGGGCTGCTGGCCACGCGCACCTTGCCGCGGCGCGCGTCCGCCAGCTCCCGCACGTCGGCCAGCGCCTGGTCGAGCTCGTCGAGCAGGCGCTCCAGCCGCGCCGCGAGCGACTGGCCGGCCTCGGTCAGCACGACCTCGCGCGTGGTGCGGTCGAGCAGCTTCAGGCCGAGCTGCGCCTCCAGCTCGCCCACCGAGCGGCTGACCGCCGGCTGGCTCAGGCCGACCTGCTCGCCGGCGCGGCTGAAGTTGCGCCCGGCCGCGACGGCGCGGAACACGCGCAGCTGGCGCAGGGTGACATTCATGCAGTGAAATCATAGATTCATCTGACAAATCCATTTCACTTTTGAATGCGGGCGCGTTCCAATGCAGCCCATGGCCAAGACACGCTCCCGCTTCCTTCCCGACAACTTCACCCTCGCCCTGATCGTGGTGGTGACGCTGGCCAGCCTGCTGCCGGTTCATGGCGACGGCGCGCGCTACTTCGACTGGCTGACGACGGCGGCGATCGGCCTCCTGTTCTTCCTGCACGGCGCCAAGCTGTCGCGCGAGGCGATCCTGGGCGGCATCGCGCACTGGCGGCTGCACCTGCTGGTGTTCGCCTGCACCTTCGTCATGTTCCCGGTGCTGGGGCTGGTGCTCCGGCCCGTGCTGGCGCCGCTGGTCACGCCCGAGCTCTACACGGGCGTGCTCTACCTGTGCGTGCTGCCGGCCACGGTGCAGTCGGCCATCGCCTTCACGTCGCTGGCGCGCGGCAACATCGCGGCGGCCGTGTGCAGCGCCTCGGCCTCGACCATGCTGGGCGTGCTGGTCACGCCGATGCTGGTCAACTGGATCGTGCTGCCGAGCGGCGGCGCCTCGGCTTCGTTCGATGCCGTCGGCAAGATCGTGGTCGAGCTGGTGCTGCCCTTCATTGCCGGCCACCTGCTGCGCCCGTGGATCGCCGCCTGGCTGCACCGCCGCGCGCCCGTGGTGCGCTTCGTCGATCAGGGCTCGATCCTGCTGGTGGTGTACGGCGCCTTCAGCGCCGCGGTGATCGAGGGGCTGTGGAAGCAGGTTCCGGCGGGCGCGCTGGCCGGGCTGGTGGTGCTGTGCGCGGTGCTGCTCGCTGTGGCGCTCGCCACCACGACGTGGCTGGCGCGGCGCCTCGGCTTCGACAAGGAGGACGAGATCACCATCGTCTTCTGCGGCTCCAAGAAGAGCCTGGCCAGCGGCATCCCGATGGCCAAGGTGCTGTTCGCCTCGGGCGCGGTCGGCGCCATCGTGCTGCCGCTGCTGCTGTTCCATCAGATGCAGCTGATGGTGTGCGCGGTGCTGGCGCAGCGCTACGCGCGCCGGCCGCAGACGGCGGCTCCCGGCACGAAGCCTGCCGAGCGAAAACGCCGCACCGCTTGAACCCGTGGCCCACCGCCGCGCTGCCCATGGCCCTCATCTCGATGGCCTCTGGCGCGATGCGCCTTTTACGGCTCATGAAACCCGGCGCCAAGCAAAGCAAGACCCTTCGTGAAACACCGCGGAGCCGTCTTCGCCGGGCCGCCGGTGTTGCCCCCTGCAAGGGGGGCGAAGCGACACGCAGTGCGCGAAGCCTGGGGGTGAGCTAGGACAACGAGCCCAGCCGCGACTCGCGCAGCCGGCTCGGCGTCAGCGCCCCGGCCGACTCCAGGATCGGGTAGGCGATCGAGCAGATGTGCGAGTTGATGCGCTTGAGGTCGCTGATCAGGTCGATGTGCAGCGAGCTGGTCTCGATGCTCAGCGTGGTCTGCTCCGCGAGCCGCGCCAGGTGCGTGTTGGCGTAGGTGCGCTCCAGGTCGCGGAAGCGTGCCTTCTCCTGCAGCAGCTTCTGCGCGTCGCGCACGCTGCCGTTCAAAAACACGCTCATGCCCAGGCGCAGGTTGGCCACCAGCCGTTCGTGCAGCTCGACGATCTCGGCCATGCCGGCGGCCGAGAAGTTGCGCTGCGGCTTGATCTTCTTGTCCTCGATGTCGATGATCACGCGCTCGATGATGTCGCCGATCTGCTCCATGTTGATGGTGAAGCTGATGATGTCGGCCCAGCGCCGGCTCTCCTCCTCGCCGAGCGCGTCGTGCGAGATCTTCGTCATGTAGTACTTGATGTCGGAGTACAGCCGGTCGACCGTGTCGTCGAGCTTGCGCAGCTCCTCGGCCAGGCGCTGGTCGTTGTGGCGGATGACGTTGAGCATGCCGATCAGCATGGTCTCGACCACGTCGGCCTGGTGCAGCGCCTCGCGCGCCGCGTTGGAGATCGCCAGCGTCGGCGTCGAGAGCGCCGACGGGTCGAGGTGCTGCGGGCGTGCCGTCGCCGGCTGCGCGGGCTCCGGCAGGAGCCGCGCCACGGCCCAGGCGGCCCAGCCCGTCAGGCCGATGAAGCCGATGCTGATGACGACGTTGAAGGCGAGGTGGAACAGCACCACCAGCTGCGTCGCGTCCGAGATGTAGGGCCGCAGCTCGCGCAGCCACAGCCCGACGAAGGGCGCCGCGAGGGCGACGCCGAGCAGCTTGAACAGCAGGTTGCCGAGCGTCACCTGGCGCACCGCGATCTCCGACTTGGCCGTGGTCAGCACCGCCAGCAGGCCGCTGCCCAGGTTGGCGCCCAGCACCAGGCCGAGCGCCACGTCCAGCGGCACCACCTGCGAGCTGGCCATGGCCGCCACCAGCAGCACCACCGCCAGGCTCGAATAGGCCACGATCGCCAGCATGGCGCCGACGGTGATCTCCAGCAGCACGTCGCTGGTGACCGAGGCCAGCAGCGTGCGGATGGCCGGCGCCTCGAACAGCGATCCGGTGGCCTCCACCACCAGCCGCAGCGCCAGCAGGATCAGGCCCAGGCCGATCAGCACCCGCCCGACGCGCCCCGCCACGGTCGGCCCGCGCGTGATGAACAGCACCACCCCGATGAAGATGAACAGCGGCGACAGCCACGACAGGTCGGCCGAGAACAGCACCGCCATCAGCGCCGTGCCGATGTCCGCGCCGCGCATCACGGCCAGCGCCGCGGGCAGCGTGATGAGGCCCTGCCCGACGAAGGACGAGGTCATCAGCGCGGTCGCGGTGCTCGACTGCACCAGCGCCGTGACGCCCACGCCCGAGAGCGCCGCGGTGAAGCGGTTGCGCGTGCTTTGCGCCAGCAGCCGGCGCAGGTTGGCGCCGAAGACGCGCAGCACGCCGGTGCGAACGAGATGGGTGCCCCAGACCAGCAGCGCCACCGCCGCCATCAGGTTCAGCAGATGTTTCATGGAACCGGGCAACTATACGCGGCGCTCCGGGAAAAGGCCCCGGGACGAACCCGGCCGGCCGGGCGCGCCTAGCGGCCGCGCCGCATGCGCCGCAGCTCGTCCCACACCAGGCAGAAGGCGCCGATGGTGATGGCGCTGTCGGCCACGTTGAAGGCGGGAAAGTGCTGCCCGCCCCAGTGGAAGTCGAGGAAATCGACCACGTAGCCGTGCAGCACGCGGTCCACCACGTTGCCGACCGCGCCGCCCAGGATGCAGGCCATGGCGAAGCAGAACAGCCGCTGCCCGGCGTGCGTCATGAGCATCCACAAGATGAAGCCCGCCGCCGCCACGCCGATGCCGGTGAACATCCAGCGCTGCCAGCCCGACGCGCCCGCCAGGAACGAGAACGCGGCGCCCGTGTTGTGGGCGCGCACGATGTTGAAGAAGCCGGTGACCGGCGTGCTGTCGCCCCAGCGGTAGTAGCCGAGGATCAGCGTCTTGGTGAACTGGTCGGCCAGGAACAGCGCGAGCGCCAGGCCGAGCCACGGCCAGAGGCTGCGCGACCCGGATGCGGCCGGCGCGAGGAAGCCGGAGGCGGCAGGGCGGCGGCGCGCCGTCATGCGACCCGCCGGACTTCGCCGGCGCCCCAGAGGTTGCTCACGCAGCGCCCGCAGACCGTCGGGTGCGCCGGGTCGCAGCCGACGTCGGCGCGCCAGTGCCAGCAGCGCTCGCATTTGGTGTCGGAACTGGCGACAACGCGCGTGGCCATTGCGTCTCCAGCTATCAGATCGATAGCAGACGTGATGAACACGAACTTCAGGTCCTCGCCCAGGCTGGCCAGCAGCGCGTGGTCATCGGGCGGCGCCGCGAGCGTCAGGTTGGTCTGCAGCGACGAGCCGACCTGGCCGGCCGCGCGCACCGCCTCGATGTCCTTGTTGACCATGTCGCGGATCTCGCGCAGCCGCGCCCACTTGGTCAGCAGCGCCGCGTCGGGCGTACCGAGGTCGCTGTAGGTTTCCATGAAAATGGATTCCGAGCGGCCGGCGAGCTTCCAGGCCTCCTCGGCCGTGAAGCTCAGGAAGGGCGCCATCCAGCGCAGCATCGCCTGCGTGATGTGCCACAGCGCCGTCTGCGCGCTGCGCCGCGCGAGCGAGCCGGGCGCGGTGGTGTAGAGCCGGTCCTTCAAGACGTCGAGGTAGAAGGCCCCCAGGTCCTCCGAGCAGAACACCTGCAGCTTGGCCACCACCGGATGGAATTCATAAACCTTGTAGTGCGCCAGCACCTCGGCCTGGAACTCGGCCGCGCGGCTCAAGGCCCAGCGGTCGATCTCCAGCATCTGCTCCAGCGGCACCGCGTCGCGGGCGACGTCGAAGTCGCTGGTGTTGGCCAGCAGGAAGCGCAGCGTGTTGCGGATGCGCCGGTAGCCGTCGACCACGCGCGCGAGGATTTTGTCGTCGCCGGCGATGTCGCCCGAGTAGTCGCTGGCCGCCACCCACAGACGGATGATCTCGGCGCCCAGCTTCTTGCTGACTTCCTGCGGGTCGATGCCGTTGCCGAGCGACTTGCTCATCTTGCGGCCCTGGCTGTCGACCGTGAAGCCGTGCGTCAGGAGCCCCTTGTACGGCGCGCGGCCTTCCAGCGCGCAGGCGATCAGGAGCGACGAATGGAACCAGCCGCGGTGCTGGTCGTGGCCTTCGAGGTACAGGTCGGCTTCCGGCCCGTGTTCGTGGTGCGACTCGGGGTGCGTGCCGCGCAGCACGTGCCAGAAGGTCGAGCCCGAGTCGAACCAGACTTCGAGGATGTCGGTGCTCTTGGTGTAGTGCGGCGCGTCGTCGGGCCCGAGGATCTCCTCGGCCGTGACGCGACTCCAGGCCTCGATGCCGCCTTGTTCGACGATGTCGGCCGCCTGGTCGAGGATCTCCATCGTGCGCGGGTGCGGCTCGCCCGAGTCCTTGTGCAGGAAGAACGGGATCGGCACGCCCCAGCTGCGCTGGCGGCTGATGCACCAGTCGGGCCGATGGGCGATCATGTCGTGCAGGCGCGCCTTGCCGTTCTCGGGGTAGAAGCGGGTGTGCTCGATGGCGGCCAGCGCCATCTGGCGCAGCGTCTGCGGTGCCTTGTCCTTGGTGAAGACGCCAACGCCCTCGTCCATGCGGATGAACCACTGGGCCGCCGCGCGGTAGATCACCGGCGTCTTGTGGCGCCAGCAGTGCGGGTAGCTGTGGGTGATGGTCTCGGTGGCGAGCAGGCGGTTCGCGTCGCGCAGCGCGGCGATGATCTCGGGCACCGCCTTCCAGATGTTCATGCCGCCGAACAGCGGGAAGTCCGGCGCGTAGCTGCCGTTGCCCTGCACCGGGTTCAGGATGTCGTCGTAGGCGAGGCCGTGCGCCACGCACGAGTTGAAGTCGTCCACCCCGTAGGCGGGCGAGGAATGCACCAGGCCGGTGCCGTCGTCGGCCGTGGCGTAGTCGGCCAGGTACACCGGCGGCAGGCGCCGGTAGCCGGCATCGACGTCGTAAAGCGGATGCTCGAATTCGAGCCCGGCGAGCCGTTCGCCCTTGACCGTGGCGAGCACCGTGCCGTCGAGCGCGTAGCGGTTCAGGCACATCTCGACCAATTGCGCGGCCAGGATCAGCAGGCCGCGCTCGGTGGCGACCAGCGCGTAGTCGAGTTCGGGGTTCAGGTTGATCGCCTGGTTGGCGGGGATGGTCCACGCGGTGGTGGTCCAGATGACGGCGAAGGCGTCCTGGCCGGCGGCTGTCTCCGCAGGCAGCCCGAAGGCGGCCAGCAGCCGCGCCCGGTCGTGCGCCCTGAAGGCCACATCGAGCGTCTGGCTCTTCTTGTCGGCGTACTCGATCTCGAACTCGGCGAGCGACGAGCCGCAGTCGAAGCACCAGTACACCGGCTTCAGCCCGCGGTAGACGAAGCCGCGCTCGATCACGCGCTTGAAGGCGCGCAGCTCGCCCGCCTCGTTGGCGAAGTCCATGGTCTTGTAGGGGTGCTCCCAGTCGCCCAGCACGCCCAGGCGCTGGAAGTCGGCCCGCTGCTGCGCGATCTGCTCGCTGGCGTAGGCGCGGCTCCTGGCCTGCATCTCGTCGCGGCCGAGATTGCGGCCGTACTTCTTCTCGATGGCGTTCTCGATCGGCAGGCCGTGGCAGTCCCAGCCCGGCACGTAGAGCGCGTCGAAGCCTTCGAGCTGGCGCGCCTTGACGATCATGTCCTTCAGGATCTTGTTGACCGCGTGGCCCATGTGGATCTGGCCGTTGGCGTAGGGCGGGCCGTCGTGCAGGATGAACTTCGGCGCGCCGTGGCGCGCGTCGCGCAGGCGCCGGTAGAGGCCCTCCTCGTTCCACTGCCGCACCCAGCCCGGCTCGCGCCGGGCCATGTCGCCGCGCATCGGGAAGGGGGTGTCGGGCAGGTTGAGGGTGGCGCGGTAGTCGGTCGGCGCCGCATCCGTGCCGGCGTCCGGACGGGCGCCGGGCGAGGCAGGGGGGTGGACGGGGGAGGCGGTGTCGGGCATGGTGGCGTGGCGGAACAGGGCTTCGACAGACTCGGCCCGGGCGGGCGTCAACAGGGCTTCGGCACAGCTCGCCGAACGGGGCGTCGCCGACGGGAAGGGATGGCCGCCCGCTCCGTGCCTGGCCGGCCCCGAGCCTGTCGAAGGAAGGGCGGCGGCGCGGGCGGGCGCGGCTAAATTCGGTCGCGGGTGGTCTGGCGCTGCGTCTCGGCGTGGGTGGAGGCGAAGAACGCGCGCGCGTCCTCGCGGTCCTTCGCGATGCCCGCGGTCAAGGCTTCGAGGCTGGTGTAGCGCAGTTCGTCGTGCAGTTTGTGCAGCAGTTCCACACACACGATTTTACCGTAGGCCCCCTCGTCGCCCAGCGCGGCGGGCCATTCCAGGCAGTGCGTCTCCAGCAGCACGCGCCCGGCGTTGACGTCGTTGGCGTCGAGCGAGGGCCGAACGCCCAGGTTGGCGACGCCCGGCAGCGCCCGCTCGCCGAGCCCGTGCACCCGCACCGCGAAGATGCCGCCGGCCGCCGGCTTCCAGTGCTTGAAGCGCAGGTTGAGGGTGCGAAAGCCGTCGTCGCGCCCGGGCTGCGAGGCGCCCAGCCCCCGGCCCAGCTTGCGCCCGTGCACCACGTGGCCGGAGATGGCGTAGGGCCGTCCGAGCAGCGCCTGCGCGTCGGCCATGCGGCCTTCGGCCAGCGCCTGTCGCACCGCCGTGCTCGACACGCGCAGGCTCCGCCCGTCCGCATGTGGCCGGGCTCCCTCCGCCGCGCCTGTGCCGGGACGGGCTTCGGGAGGGGCCGCCGCGTCCGGCCCGGCGGGCAGGCCCGGCAGTTCGAAGCTGTCCATGCGCACCACGTCGAATCCGAATCTCTCGCCGGCCGCCGCCAGCATCGCGTAGTCACCCGTGCGCCGGGCGCCGAAGCGAAAGTCGTCGCCCACCAGCAGCCAGCGCACGCCCAGGCCGTCCAGCAGCACCCGATCGATGAAATCCTCGGCCGGCTGACTGGCGAGCCGCGCATTGAACGGCAGCACGATGGTCTGGTCGACCCCGCAGGCGGCCAGCTCGGTCAGCTTGTCGCGCAGCGTGCCGATGCGCGCCGGGGCCAGCTCGGGCTTGCGGGCGAGGGCGGCGAAGTAGTCGCGCGGGTGCGGCTCGAAGGTCAGCACGCAGCTGGGCACGCCGCGCTCGCGCGCCTCGGCGTTCAGCAGCGCCAGCATGGCCTGGTGGCCGCGGTGCACGCCGTCGAAGTTGCCGATCGTCAGGGCACAGGCTGGCGCCACGCCGGGGTGCCGGAAGCCTCTGAATACCTGCATGGGTCGTTATCTTTTTGATAGCGCTGCACGCCCACCGAATGGGCGTGAAAGCACGTTTTGTCGTAAAGCCGGTATATTGTGACTCAGCCCCGCGCGCTTGGCGGACCACCCGCCGGCGAGGCGCGGGCCGGCCGTTGCGCCAGCCGCGTGCGGCGACCGTCCGGCGGTCCCGTGGCCCGGGGTTGTCTTTCTTTCTGCGTGTTCGTCCTTTGTCGGAGGAGGCGTGTGGTGAAGGTCTTGAAGCTGTCGGCCCAAGGGCTGCCCCAGTCGTGGATTTCGCTCGAGCAGGCGGTGACGCACTACGCCTGCGACGAGGTGCGCTGGGAGGCCGGCGCGCAGATCGCGCTGTTCCGCGGCGGGCACAACGCGGTGACGGGCGAGCAGTCGCAGATCGTGGTCAACAGCATCATCGGCACCAAGGGCGTGCCGCGCATCAACCCGTTCGCGCAGCGCCCGGGCCTGACCAACGCCAAGCTGTTCGCGCGCGACCGCAACCTGTGCGCCTACTGCGGCGGGCTGTTCCGCGAGGAAGATCTCACGCGCGAGCACATCGTGCCGTTCGCGCAGGATGGCGTGGACGGCTGGATGAACGTGGTCACCGCCTGCAGGCCCTGCAACCACAGGAAGAGCAGTCGCACGCCCGAGCAGGCCCACATGCCGCTGCTCTACGCGCCCTACGTGCCCAGCCTGTGGGAGGACTTCATCCTGCGCAACCGCCGCATCCTGGCCGACCAGATGGAGTTCCTGATGGCGCACCTGCCGCACAGCTCGCGCCTGCATGGCTGAGGGTGGCCGGCTGGACGCGGTTTAATCGCATTCGATGACCACCTCCGCCACGCCCCAAGCCGCCCCTCTGCCGCCCGACGAGCCGAAGCGGCTCGCGCGCCTGCACGCGCTGCAGGTGCTCGACACCGCGCCCGAGCCCATTTTCGACCACCTGACGCGGCTGGCGTCGCAGATCTGCGGCGTGCCGATCGCGCTGGTCACCCTGATCGACGCCGAGCGCCAGTGGTTCAAGTCCAGCGTCGGCCTGCCGGGTCTGCGCGAGACCCCGCGCTCGCTGGCCTTCTGCGCGCACGCCATCCTGGGCGACGACCTGCTGGAGGTCGCCGACACGACCCTCGACGCGCGCTTCGCCGCCAACCCGGTGGTGACCGGCCCGCCGGGCGTGCGCTTCTACGCGGGCGCGCCCATCGTCGTGTCCACCGGCGATCGCCTGGGCACGCTGTGCGTGATCGACCGGTGCCCGCGCAGGCTCGACGAGAGCCAGCGCGCCGCCCTGCGCCACCTGGCCGACATCGCCGGCGAGGCGCTGGAGATGCGCGAGAAGACCATTGCCGTGGCGCTGTCGATCCGCACGCGCCACGAGGACCGGCTGTTCGGCGACAACGCCCTGATGCGCTCGATGCTGCGCGCCCTGCCGGTGGGCATCAGCTCCTGGGGGACCGACCTGCGCAACCGCTTCAGCAACGGGCTGGACGAGGCCGGACTGGGCCTGCCGCCCGGCGCGCTGCACGGCCGCGCGATGCCGGAACTCCTCGAACCCGGGGCGTGGGAGCGCGACCGCCACCACGTCGAGGCCGTGCTGGCCGGCCACCCGCAGAGGTACGACATCGCGCTGCCCCTGAAGAGCGGCGCCGTGCGCCAGGTCAGCGTCCAGCTGCTGCCGACCCTCACGGCCGACGGCCGCCCCGACGGCTTCGTCTCCCTCAGCCGGGACGTGACCGACCTGCGGCGGGCCGAGGAACAGGTCCAGCGCCTGGTGGCCATCGTCGAGGGCAGCGACGACACCATCGTCGGCACCGACCTGAACGGGATCGTGACGCACTGGAACGCGGGCGCCGAGCGCATGCTCGGCTACACGCGCGAGGAGATGATCGGGCGCCACGTCAGCATCCTGTTTCCCGAGCACCTGCGCGCCGAGGAGGCCGAGCTGAGCCGGCGCGTGCGCTCGGGCGAGACCCTGCGGCACATCGAGCGCGTGCGCCTGCGCAAGGACGGCACGCTGATCGACGTGTCGGCCACACTGTCGCCGATCTGCGACGAGGGCGGGCGCGTCGTCGGCGTCTCGGGCATCTCGCGCGACGTGTCCGAGCGCAAGGCTACCCAGCGGGCGCTGGCCCTGAGCGAGGCGCACTACCGCGCGCTGGCGGACTCGTCGCCCATCGGCGTGTTCCATGCCGACACGCAAGGTCTCAACACCTACCTCAACGCGCGGCTGCTGGCGATGCTCGGCCTGGAGGGCGAGCAGGGCCGGGACGGTGACGGTGGCCTCCAGCTGGACTGGAGCCGCCACGTCCATCCGGACGACCGGCAGACCACGCTCGAGCACTGGTTCAGGATGGTCCACGACGGCGCGCCCTACGAGGTGGAGTTCCGCATCGTGCCACCCGACGGCAGCGCCATCCGCCACCTGCGCGCGCGCGCTGTGCCGGTGCGCGACAGGCTGGAGGCGGTCAGCGGCTTCGTCGGCGTGGTCGAGGACACCACCGGGTTCCGCCACATCGAGCAGCAGTTGCGCGCCAGCGAGCGGCTGCTCGACCGCGCCGGGCGGCTGGCGGGCGTCGGCGCCTGGCAGCTCGACCTGGTGACGCACAAGCTCACCTGGTCGAGCCAGACCCTGCGCATCCACGACCTGGAGCCCGGCTACCAGCCCACGCTGGAGCAGGCCAAGTCGTTCTATCCGCTGCAGGCGCGCGATGCGCTCGAGAAGGCCCTGCAGGAGAGCATCGAGCATGGTTGGGCCTGGCAGCTGGAGCTGCCGCTGGTCACGGCCAAGGGCCGCTCGATCTGGGTGCGCGCGGCGGGCGAGGTCGAGTTCGAGGACGGCCGGGCGGTGCGCACCTTCGGGGCGTTCCAGGACATCACTGAGCGCAAGCTGGCCGAGCGGCTGCTGACCGAGAGCCACGAGCTGATGCGCATCACGCTCAAGTCGATCGGCGACGCGGTCATCACGACCAATGCCGAGGGCAACGTGCACTGGCTCAACCAAGCCGCCGAGCGCCTCACCGGCTGGAGCAGCGAGGCGGCCTACGGCAAGCCGCTCGCGCAGGTGTTCCGGGTCATCAACGAGGACACGCGGCTGCCCGAGGAGAACCGTGTGGCGCTGTGCCTGAAGGGCATCGACGCGACGGCGCCCGCCACCGGCCTGCTGCTGGTCTCGCGCGACGGCGCCGAGTACGGCATCGAGGATTCGGTGGCGCCGATCCGCGACGAGCACAACGCGATCTTGGGCGTGGTGCTGGTGTTCCACGACGTGTCGCAGCAGCGCCGCCTGACCCACGAGATCACGCACCGCGCCAGCCACGACGCGCTCACCGGGCTGGTCAACCGCATCGAGTTCGAGGCGCGGCTGCAGCGCGCCCTGGCCGCCAGCCGCGAGGGCGCCGCCGTGCACGCCCTGATGTACATCGACCTGGACGAATTCAAGCTCGTCAACGACACCTGCGGCCACGCCGTCGGCGACCAGCTGCTGTGCCAGGTGGCGCACCTGATGGAGAGCTGCGTGCGCCCCGGCGACACCCTGGCGCGCCTGGGCGGCGACGAGTTCGGCGGCCTGCTGGAAAACTGCACCGTCGAGCAGGCCCAGCGTGTGGCGCAGGCCATCTGCAACAGGATGGAGGAGTACCGCTTCGTGCACGACGGCCAGCGCTTCCGCGTCGGCGCGAGCATCGGGCTGGTGCCGCTGGACGCGCGCTGGCACCATGCGCTGGGCGCGCTGCAGGCGGCCGACGGGGCCTGCTACGCCGCCAAGGAGGCCGGCCGCAACCGCGTGCACGTCTGGTTCGACAGCGACGCGCTGGTGCGCGTGCGCGAAATCCAGAATCTCTGGGCCAGCCGGCTGGAGCAGGCGCTCGACGAGGACCGCTTCGTGCTGTGGGGCCAGCGCATCGCGCCGATCGGCCGCGTGGGCGACGGCCGGCTGCACTGCGAGGTGCTGCTGCGCCTGCGCGAGCCGGGCGGCGGGCTGATCCTGCCGGGCGCCTTCCTGTCGGCGGCGGAGCGCTTCCACATGATGCCGCGCATCGACCGCTGGGTGGTGCGCCATGTCTTCGAGCTGCTGGCGCGCGGCGGGTCGCATCTGGAGCGCGTCGGGACGCTGTCGGTCAACCTGTCGGGCCAGTCGATCGGCGACCGCGCCTTCCACCGCTTCGTCGCCGAGCTGGCGGCGACGCAAGGCATCGACACCCGCAAGCTGTGCTTCGAGATCACCGAAACCGCCGCCATCACGCACCTGGTGGAGGCCAACGCGTTCATCGGCGACATGCGCTCGCTGGGCGTGCGCATCGCCCTTGACGACTTCGGCGCCGGCGCGTCGTCGTTCGGCTACCTGAAGGCGCTGCCGGTGGACTACCTCAAGATCGACGGCCAGTTCGTGCGCGACCTGGTCAGCGACCCGCTCGACCGCGCCACCGTGCGCTGCTTCCACGAGGTGGCCGAGGTGATGGGCGTCGAGACCATCGCGGAGTTCGTCACCGACGCCGACATCCTGGCGGTGCTGCGCCACATCGGCATCCATTACGCGCAGGGCTACCTGCTGCACCGGCCCGAGCCGCTGGACGTGCTGCTGGGCCTGGGCGACGGCGACGCGCAGGACGATACGGAGTTCGACGTCCCCTGAAGCGGCCCGCCGTCGAGCAGTCCGCCAGGCAGGAAACGGACGGGGCGGACCAGCGGGCCGGTGGATCAGCGAGCGGGCGCCGCGCCCGCGGCTCAGCCCTTCCAGGCGGGCGGGCGCTTGTCGATGAAGGCCTGCACGCCTTCCAGCGCGCACGCGTCCATCATGTTGTGCGCCATGGTCCGGCTGGCGTCGGCCAGTGCGGCCTCGATGCCGGTCTCCAGCTGGCGGTAGAACAGCGCCTTGCCGAGCGCCAGCGCCGCGCGTGGCTTGGCGACGATCAGGGCGACCAGCGACTCGACGGCGTCGTCGAGCGCGTCGGGCGGCGCCACGTGGTTGACCAGCCCCTTGGCGCACGCCTCCTCGGCGCCGATGAACTCGCCCGTGACCAGCATCTCGAAGGCCGCCTTGCGCCCCAGGTTGCGCGACAGCGCGACGCCCGGGGTCGAGCAGAACAGGCCGACGTTGACGCCGCTCACGGCGAAGCGCGCGTTGCTGGCGGCGACGGCCAGGTCGCACATGGCCACCAGCTGGCAGCCGGCCGCGGTGGCGATGCCGTGCACGCGCGCGACCACCGGCACCAGCAGGCGCTGGATGCGCAGCATCATGGTGCCGCAGGCGTCGAACAGGCGGCGGTAGTAGTCCGGCGACGGCTCGGCGCGCATCTGCTTCAGGTCGTGCCCGGCGCAGAACGCGCGGCCGGCGCCGGCCAGCACCACGCAGCGCAGCGTGGCGTCCGCCGCCAGCCGCTCGAGCGCGCCGTCGAGCGCCGCGATCATCTCTTCCGACAGCGCGTTGAAGGCCTGCGGGCGGTTCAGGGTCAGCGTCGCCACGCCGCGCGCGTCGCGGGCTTCGAGGATCAGGGGTTCTTCGTTCATGGCTTCGGCCTCGTCGGTCAGTACGTCAGCTCCAGCACGCTGACATGGCCCTGCGCGGCCGGCCAGCTCTGCCCGGTCACGCGCTCGCCGTTGAACTCGCCCGTGACGGCGCGCGGCGCGGCGTCCGCCAGCTTGAGCCGCGAGCTCGACACGCCCGCGCCCTGCGGCGGCACGCCCGGCGGCGGGCTCCGGCCGTCGAAGCGCATGCTGTCGCGCCGCGCGTCGAAGTAGCCGCGCGGCCGCGTGAAGACGACGATGGCGCCGGCGTCGCGCTCGGTGGCGGCGAGGCGCTCGGGCCGCAGGTCGACCACGCCGCTCGAGCGCGGAAACGGACTGCGGTAGATGTGGGTGGTCGCGTAGCCGGGCGCCGAGAGCACGAACTCGCTGGCGGCGCTGTCGGGCATCCGCACCGGGCCCCAGCGGCCGTCGGGGCCGATGACTTGCTGCAGCAGGGCCGCGCCGCGCCGCGTGCCTGCTACGGGATCGATAGCAAAGACCTCAAGCCGGGCGCCCGCCAGAGGCAGATTGTTCGCATAGCCGCCGCTGCGCGGATCGAGCGGGTCGAGCCCGAGGCCGGTCACGGTGCCGCTCAGCATCACGGGCGACTCGGGCGTCGCGTCGGTGGTGCGCGGCGCCTGGCCGGTCAGGAAGCGCCAGGTCGCGGCGAAGGCGGCCGGCGAGAACGAGGTCTCGCGGTGGTCCGCGCCCGGCAGCACCACGTTGGCCGCGCCCCGCAGCGCCGGGCCGTCGGGGCCGATGTTCGTCGCCATGCCGGGCGCGCCGATCCACGTGCCGTCGGGCTGCGCGTATTTGTCGTTGCCGTCCGAGCGCAGGGTCAGCCACTTCACGCCCCGCACCACCTCGCTGCCGGCGGCGTCCTTCGGCGCGTTGAGCTGGCGCATGAAGGGGCTGAGCGCCGAGAACTCGCTGCCCTCGCGGAAGCCCTTCACGGCCCAGATGCCGTGCGCCGGGTTGCCGCCCAGGACCACGTGGCTCACCGTGCGGTCGCCGCCGCCGTTGTGCACGTAGTTGCGGATGGTGTTGCCGCCGCGCGAGTTGCCGACGAGCACCACCCGGTGGGCGCCGGTGGCCTTGCGCACGCGCTCGACCTCGCGCGCCAGGAAGGCCATCGATTCGGCCGTGGAGCTGCGCCCCGGCTGCGCCACCGCGTCGTCGTCGCGCGCCAGCGGGTAGGGCTGATCGAGTGCGAGCAGCCGCTCGCGCGGCCAGCCGTTGGATTCGAAGCGCCACAGCGTGGTCTGCCACAGCGCCGCCGAGTCGCCGTTGCCGTGCAGAAAGACGACCGGCGGGTGGGCGGGGATGGGCGCCGGCGGCGTGGCGCAGGCGGCGAGCAGCCCCGTGGCGGCGCCGGCGGCGATCAGGTGGCGGCGGGTCGGCACGGCACCTTCTCAGGCGAACACGCCGGCGGTCTCCTGCATGCGCGCCGACACCTCGCCCAGCTGGTGCAGCGTGTCGCCGAAGGTCATCTCCAGCTGCGTGAGCTTGCGGAAGTAGTGGCTGCCGATGTACTCGTCGGTCACCCCGATGCCGCCGTGCAGCTGCACCGAGTTCTGCCCGACGAAGCGCATCGCCACGCCCAGCTGGTACTTGGCGCGCGCCAGCGCCTGACGCCGCTCGGGCGCCGGCGCGTTGAGCTTCAGGCTCGCGTAGTAGCTCATCGAGCGGGCCAGCTCCAGCTGCATCTTCATGTCGGCGACGCGGTGGCGCAGCGCCTGGAAGCTGGCGATCGCCACGCCGAACTGCTTCCTGGTATTCATGTACTCGACCGTGACGTCGAGCGTCTTGTCCATCACGCCCACGCCCTCGGCGCAGACGGCGGCGATGCCGATGTCCACCGCGTGCTCCAGCGCGACGAGGCCGTCCTTGGTGACGAGCGCCGCCGCGGCGTTGTCAAACACCACCTCGGCGGCGCGGCTGCCGTCCAGCGTGCGGTAGCCGCGTGCCTGGACGCCGTCGGTCGCGCGCTCGACCAGGAAGAGGGCGATCTGGCCGTCGAGCATCGCCGGCACCAGAAAGGCCTCGGCCTGGTCGCCCGCCGGCACCAGGCTCTTGGTCCCCGTCACCGCGAAGCCGTCGCCGGCGGCGGTGGCCTTCGTGTCGCACGCGTCGAGCCGATAACGTGCCTTGCGCTCCTGGTACGCCAGCACCACCAGCGCCTGCCCGCCGGCGATGCGCGGCAGCCAGTTTTCCTTCAGCGCCGGGTCGCCGTGGCCGGCCAGCACCGCGCCGGCGACGAGCGCCTGCGCCAGCGGCTCCAGCACCAGGCCGCGGCCCAGCTCCTCCATGACCACCATGCCCTCGACCGGGCCCATGCCGAGGCCGCCGTCGTCCTCGGGAATGTAGAGGCCCGTCAGGCCCAGCCCGGCCAGCTCGTCCCACGCCTCGCGCGAGAAGCCGCCGTCCCGCTCGACGATGGCGCGGCGGCGCTCGAAGTCGTAACCCTTGTCGACCCACCGGCGCACCGCGTCGCGCAGCTGTTCCTGGTCGTCGGAAAAATTGAAGTCCATTTCTACATTCCTCTTCAGCTAGCTGGAGCCCCCTCCCGGAGGGGGTGTGGGGGAGCCGTGTTGACCGCGTCAGCGAAACATCGTCGCCGCCTCGGCCCTTGCCTTACCCCAAGACCGTCTGAGCGACGATGTTTCGCTGCACCTCGTTGGAGCCGCCGTAGATCGTGGTCTTGCGCATGTTGAGGTAGGTCGAGGCCAGCGGCGCCAGCGACGCGTCGCCGCCGGGGAAGTCGCCCTGCCAGCCGGCCTCCATGGCCTCCTCGATCAGCGGCAGCGCGAACGGGCCGGCGGCCAGCATCATGAGCTCGGTGTAGCGCTGCTGGATCTCGCTGCCCTTGATCTTGAGCAGGCCGGCGATGTCGAGCGAGTTCTTGCCCGAGGTGGCGGCCGACAGCACGCGCAGCACCAGCATCTCCAGCGCCACCACGTCCACCTCCAGCCTGGCGATCTCGTCGCGGAAGCGCTGGGCATCGGCGCCGCCGGTGGCGGGGTCCCACACGCCCTCGCTCTTGGCGATGCGCTTCAGGCGCTCCAGCTCGCGCTTGGCGCGGTTCACGTCGGCGATGTTGGTGCGCTCGTGGCTGAGCAGGTGCTTGGCGTAGGTCCAGCCCTTGTTCTCCTCGCCGATCAGGTTCTCGGCCGGCACCTCGACGTTGTCGAAGAACACCTCGTTGACCTCGTGGCCGCCGTCCATCAGCTTGATCGGGCGCACCGAGACGCCGGGCGACTTCATGTCGATCAAGAGGAAGCTGATGCCGGTCTGCGGCTTGCCCTCGGTGCTGGTGCGCACCAGGTTGAACATCCAGTCGCCGTACTGGCCGAGCGTGGTCCAGGTCTTCTGGCCGTTGACGATGTACTTGTCGCCCTGGCGCACGGCGCGCGTCTTGATGGAAGCCAGGTCCGAGCCCGAGCCCGGCTCGCTGTAGCCTTGGCTCCACCACACCTCGCCGCTGGCGATGCCCGGCAGGAAGCGTTTTTGCTGCTCGGCGTTGCCGAAGGCCATGATCACCGGCGCCACCATCACGGGGCCGAAGGGGATGATGCGCGGCGCGCCGGCGAGCGCGGTTTCTTCCTCGAACAGGTGCTTCTGCACGGCGGTCCAGCCCGGCCCGCCGAACTCCCTGGGCCAGCCGTAGCCGAGCCAGCCCTTCTTGCCGAGGATTTTGGCCCAGCGCTGGTGGTCTTCCCGCGTCAGGTGCAGCGAGTTGTGCACCTTGTGCGCGATGTCCTGCGGGAGGTTGTCCTTGACCCAGGCGCGAATCTCTTCGCGGAACCTCTGCTCTTCGGGGGTGAAGCTCAAATCCATGCGTGCCTCGCTGTGTGCTGTGGGGCGCCGCCTGCGGCGGGCGCCTGTTTTGATGCCAACGCGAGTTTTAGCACGGGCGTGCGGCACCTGCTGTCCGCGTCGCGACAAAGAGCGGGCGGCCCGCCGCGCGCCGATAATCCGCCGCGCCATGCACAGCAGCGACAGCACCAGCAACAACATCGTGATCCTGATCTCGGGCGGTGGCTCCAACATGGCGGCCATCGTGCGCGCCGCCGAGCGCAACCGTTGGGAGGCGCGCTTCGGTGCGCGTGTCGCGGCCGTCCTCGGCAACCAGGCGAACGCCGGCGGGCTCCAGCTCGCGCAGGCCAGCGGCATCGCCACCGCGCTCGTCAACCACAGGGACTTCGTCTCGCGCGAGGATTTCGACGCCGCGCTGGCCGCGGCCATCGATGCGCACGCCCCGGCCTTGGTGGTGCTGGCAGGGTTTATGCGCATCCTCACGCCCGGCTTCGTCGCGCGCTACGCCGGGCGGCTGCTCAACATCCACCCCTCGCTGCTGCCGGCGTTCCCGGGCCTGCACACGCACCGGCGCGCCATCGAGGCCGGCTGCCGCGTCGCCGGCGCCACGGTGCACCAGGTGACCGCCGAGCTCGACCACGGACCGATCCTGGCGCAGGCCGCGGTGCCGGTGCTGCCGGGCGACACGCCCGAGTCGCTCGCGGCACGCGTGCTGACGCAGGAGCACCGCCTCTACCCGCAGGCGATCGAGGCCTGGCTGGCGCGGCGCTGCGCCGCTGCGGCGGCCGCCCCCGGCGCGTGATCCGGCAGACGGGCGCGAGCCGCTGCCGCGCTGGGCTCCTTTGCTATTGAAAAGATAGCTGTTCGGCCAATCAGCACGGGCGCTGGCGGCATTTTTCTTCATCGATGCGCGAGGGCAGGGCCCGCGAGGCCGCACCCCGGCGCCTTCGGACGGGGTGCCGACCGCCCGGCCGTCCGACCCGACGGCCGCCGCCCGGCCCCGATGGGACAATCCGCGCCATGCACCCCAAAGCCCTGCTGGACGCCGCCGCCGACCTGGTCGGCCGCGTCCTGAAATTCGACCACCCGGCCGACGCCGTGGTGGCGCGCTTCTTTCGCGAGCACCGCGAACTCGGCCCGCGCGAGCGCACCACGCTGGCCGAGACGGTGTACGCCGTGCTGCGCAGGAAGCTGCTGTTCGACCACCTTGCGCCCTCGGGCAGCGGCCCGAAGGAGCGGCGGCTGGCGATCCTAGGCTTCGCCGCGCCGCGCGACTTCCTCAAGGGCGCCCTCAACGAGAACGAGAAGCGCTGGCTCGATGTATGCGATGCGGTGCAGCCGGCCGACCTGCTGGAGCGCCATCGCCACAACCTGCCCGAGTGGCTGGTCGTGCCGCTCAAGGCGCAGCTGGGCGACGGCTTCTGGCCGCTGGCCGAAGCCCTGCAGCAGCCCGCGCCGCTCGACCTGCGCGTCAACGCGCTCACCGACAAGCGCGCCGACGTGCAGAAGGAGCTCAAGCTCGCCGGCGTTGCCTCGGCCGCTACGCCGTACTCGCCGTGGGGCCTGCGCGTCGAGGGCAAGCCGGCGCTGCACAAGCTCGACGCCTTCGCGCGCGGCGCCGTCGAGGTGCAGGACGAGGGCTCGCAGCTGCTGGCGCTGCTGCTCGACGCCAAGCGCGGCGAGATGGTGGTCGATTTCTGCGCCGGCGCCGGCGGCAAGACGCTCGCCATCGGCGCCACCATGCGCAGCACCGGCCGCCTCTACGCCTTCGACACCTCGGCGCACCGGCTCGACGCGCTCAAGCCGCGGCTGGCGCGCAGCAGGCTCTCGAACGTGCACCCGGCGGCGATCGCGCACGAGCGCGACGACCGCGTCAAGCGGCTGGCCGGCAAGATCGACCGCGTGCTGGTCGATGCGCCGTGCTCGGGCCTGGGCACGCTGCGCCGCAGCCCGGACCTGAAATGGCGCCAGTCGCCCCAGTCCGTCGAGGCCATGGCGGCGACGCAGGCGGCGATCCTGCAAAGCGCGGCGCGGCTGGTCAAGCCGGGCGGGCGGCTGGTGTACGCCACCTGCAGCGTGCTGCCGCAGGAGAACGAGGCCATCGCCGAGGCATTCTCCGCCGCACATCCCGATTTCGTGCCCCAGGACGCGGGAGTGCTGCTGGCCGCGCTGAAGGTCGAGGGCGCCACCGGGCTGTGCGCCGGCGGGGAGACGGGCACGCGCTACCTGCGGCTGTGGCCGCATCGCCATCAAACGGACGGGTTCTTCGCGGCGGTATGGAACCGCTCCTAGTGGCGCGACTCCAATTCAGCGGAAAGCTTGCTTTGGAACAAGGTTAAAAGCCCTTTTGAAGGCCTCAACCTTTAAAATCGCAAGTTACCAGAAGGTTGCATCTTCGTGCGGCCAAGGAGTATTGAACTCAATGTTGCTTCCTGATCATGCCGTCCTGAGCGCGGCCCTCGACTGGCTCGGAAATGGCTTGTGGAACCTCGCGTGGTGGCAGATCGTGCTGTACACGCTCGTCACCACCCATATCACGATCGCCGCGGTCACGATCTTCCTGCACCGCACGCAGACGCACCGGGCCATGGAGCTGGGGCCCATCCCGTCGCACTTCTTCCGCTTCTGGCTGTGGCTGGGCACCGGCATGGTGACCAAGGAGTGGGTCGCCATCCACCGCAAGCACCACGCCAAGTGCGAGACCGTGGACGACCCGCACAGCCCGCAGGTCAAGGGCATCGACCAGGTGCTGTGGCGCGGCGCCGAGCTGTACCGCGCCGAGTCGAAGAACCAGGACACCCTGCAACGCTACGGTCACGGCACGCCCGACGACTGGCTGGAGCGCAACCTCTACAGCCGCTACAGCTGGCAGGGCGTGGGCCTGATGCTGATCCTGAACCTGGCCCTGTTCGGCGCCGTCGGCATGGCCGTCTGGGCGGTGCAGATGCTCTGGATTCCTTTCTGGGCCGCGGGCGTGGTCAACGGCATCGGCCACTTCTGGGGCTACCGCAATTTCGAGGCGACCGACGCGAGCACCAACCTGATCCCCTGGGGCCTCATCATCGGTGGCGAGGAGTTGCACAACAACCACCACACCTACCCGACCTCGGCCAAGTTCTCGGTCAAGAAGTACGAGTTCGACATCGGCTGGGTCTACATCCGCATGATGCAGTCGATCGGCTGGGCCAAGGTCAAGAAGCTGCCGCCGAAGATGCAGATGGGCGACGTCCAGCCGGTGGCCGACGAGAAGACGCTCGAAGCGCTGATCGCCCACCGCTACGAGGTCATGGCCGGCTATGCCCGCGGCATGCGCCGCGCCTGCAAGGACGAGATCGACCAGCTCAAGGTCCGGGGCGCCGACCTGTCGGCGCTCAAGGCGGCCCGGCGCTGGCTGCACCGCGACGACGACAAGGTGCCGGCGGCGGTGCGTCCGAACCTGGCGCAGGCGCGCGCCGCGCACCCGGTGCTCGACCAGATGACCACGATGCGCGAGGAGCTGCGCCAGATGTGGCTCAACACCTCGCAGTCGCGCGAGCAGCTCGCCGCCGACCTGGCCGCCTGGTGCCACCGCGCCGAAGCCAGCGGCATCGCCGCGCTGCGCGACTTCTCGATCCGGCTGCGGGCGGCGCGCGTCTGAAGCGTGGCCTTTGCGCAATGAAAAAAGCCGGCTTCGTGCCGGCTTTTTTGTTTTCCATCGCAGCTGGGTGGCAGCTGGAGGGAGCGCGGCAATAAAAAACCCGCTGGACCGTCGATCACAGCGGGTTTTTTCGCGGAACACCGCGGATCCGGCTCCGCCGGTCCGCTGGTGTTGCCCCCGGTCGGGGGTGGGCGGAGCGACACGAAGTGCGCGCAGCCTGGGGGCGGGCTTATTTCAGTTTGATTTCCTTGTACTCGACATGCTTGCGCGCCTTCGGGTCGAACTTCATGATCGACATCTTCTCGGGCATCGTCTTCTTGTTCTTGCTGGTGGTGTAGAAGTGGCCGGTCCCCGCGGTGGATTCCAGCTTGATCTTTTCGCGTCCGCCTTTGCTCGTTGCCATGATTCAGCTCCTTTAGTCAGTTGAGGACAGGGCTTGCCGCGACGCGGCTGCGGCCTGTCCCGCAAAGTCTTATGCCTGCCCGCGTGCGCGCAGGTCCGCGAGCACGGCTTCGATGCCGTTCTTGTCGATCAGGCGCAGCGCGGCGCTGGAGACGCGCAGGCGCACCCAGCGGTTTTCGCTCTCGACCCAGAAACGGCGGTACTGCAGGTTCGGCAGGAACCGGCGCTTGGTCTTGTTGTTGGCGTGGGAAACGTTGTTCCCGACCATCGGGCCCTTGCCCGTGACTTCACAGATGCGTGCCATGTGGACACTCCGATAAAACAGCTGGCACTCCTGAAGCCCGTCGCGGCCGACGAGGCGTCACCGGGGAGCGAGTGTGTTGCAGCTTGACCTCGCCAGAATCAGGTGGCGGTAGCCTGTCTCGCCGATGCGGCCGCCCTGAAGGCAGCCTGATTCCGGCAAAGCCGACAATTATAGCGTGGCAGCGGTAAGGAGTTTTCGCAGGGGCCGCCGCGCCTGGCCGCCCGAAGCGGCCGGCCCGCCCCCGGTCGGGGGTAGGCGAAGCGACACGCAGTGCGCGCAGCCTGGGGGCGAGCTATTGATCCAGGAACCGCTGCGCGTCGAGCGCCGCCATGCAGCCGGTGCCGGCGCTGGTGATGGCCTGCCGGTAGACGTGGTCCTGCACGTCGCCGGCGGCGAACACGCCCGGCACGCTGGTCATGGTCGCGAAGCCCTGCAGCCCGGTGCGCGTCACGATGTAGCCGTCGGCCATGTCGAGGTGGCCCTGGAAGATGTCGGTGTTGGGGTGGTGGCCGATCGCGATGAAGCAGCCCTTGAGCGCGAGTTCCTCGGTGGCGCCCGTCGCCGTGTTGCGCAGGCGCACGCCGGTCACGCCCGAGTCGTCGCCCAGCACCTCGTCGAGCGTGCTGTAGAGCTTCAACTCGATCTTGCCCTCGGCCGCCTTTTCATAAAGCTTGTCGATCAGGATCGGCTCGGCGCGGAACTTGTCGCGGCGGTGCACCAGCGTCACCTTGCTGGCGATGTTCGACAGGTAGAGCGCCTCCTCGACCGCCGTGTTGCCGCCGCCGATCACGCAGACCTCCTCGCCGCGGTAGAAGAAACCGTCGCAGGTGGCACAGCCCGAGACGCCGCGGCCCATGAAGCGGCTCTCGGATTCGAGCCCCAGGTACTTGGCCGAGGCGCCGGTGGCGATCACCAGCGCGTCGCAGGTGTAGGTGCCGCTATCGCCGGTCAGCGTGAACGGGCGCCGGCTGAAATCGACCTGGCTGATGTGGTCGAACACCACCTGCGTCTTGAAGCGTTCGGCATGCTCCAGGAATCGCTGCATCAGCTCGGGTCCCTGCACGCCCAGCACGTCGGCCGGCCAGTTGTCGACGTCGGTGGTGGTCATCAGCTGCCCGCCCTGCGCCAGGCCGGTGACGAGCATCGGCTGCAGGTTGGCGCGCGCGGCGTAGATGGCGGCGGTGTAGCCGGCGGGGCCGGAGCCCAGTATCAGAACTTTGGCGTGTCGGGGAGAAGTCATAAAGGGAAATTCAGGAAAAAATGCGGCGGCAGCGTGTACATTTTCACAGGTGGATACGAAATGCCACCGTTCAACCCGGCGCGGCGCTGCGGGGGTTTTTCACACTGCGCTCGATTGTATGAACCCGTGGTTTTTGCGTCGTGCGCCCTTTGGAATCGATGAATGTCCATGCTGTCCAACCTCGAACTGCTGTGCCGTGTGCCCCTGTTTGCCGCGCTCACGCCCGAGCAGGCCGCGAGCATTGCCGACGCGATCGTCAAGAAGCGCTTCAAGCGCGCCCAGGCGATCGTCGAGCAGGGCAAGAAGTCCGACGCGCTCTACATCATCCTGGCGGGACGGGCGCGCGTCGTCAGCACCGACAGCCGGGGCCGCGAGGTCATCCTGGCAACGCTGCAGCCGGGCGCCTGCATCGGCGAGATGAGCCTGATCGACGACGAGCCGCATTCGGCCACGGTGTGGACCGAAGTCCAGACCGACGTGCTGGTGCTCGACCGCGCGGCCTTCGCGCGCTGCCTGCCGCTGAACTCGTCGATGTCGTACAACATCATGCTGGGCCTGGTGCGGCGGCTGCGCCACGCCGACCGCAAGATCGAATCGCTCGCGCTGATGGACGTCTACGGCCGGGTGGCGCACTCGCTGCTGGAGCTCGCGGTCGATGACGGCGCCGGCAACCTCACGGTGCGTGACAGAATCTCGCGCCAGGACCTGGCCAAGACCGTCGGCGCGTCGCGCGAGATGGTCAGCCGGGTCATGAAGGACCTCGAAGAGCGCGGTTTCGTGCAGACCCAGGCCGACGGCTCGATGCTCGTCAAGGAGCGTCTCCTGTCGCTGACCTGAGCGCGGCGCTTTCGTGGCGGGCCACAAGGCTCGCCCTGTGGCGCCACGCACCGGCCATCGCACGATCCCGGAGGCTCCATCGGCGTTTGCCATCCATCACGGTTTCCGGCCGCGCTGCGCGGCCGGCGTTCACATGACTCACCCTTTCAACGCCCTTCAATCCTCGCCGTCCCGCGGCGGGGCGCCGATGCAGCTGCGCGCGCTGCGCTTCGTGCAGGAGATCGCCCTGTTCGCCGGCGCCGTGCTCATGCTGTTCTGGCTGCTGTCCATGCTGAGCTTCACGCCGTCCGACGCCGCCTGGTCGACCTCGGGCACCGGGGGCGAGGTCAAGAACTGGGGCGGGCGCATCGGCGCCTGGGTGGCCGACGGCAGCTACTTCCTGGCGGGCTACTCGGTCTGGTGGTGCCTGGCGGCGGGGCTGCGGGTCTGGCTGTCCTCGCTCAGGGACTGGCTGCGGGACGGCGATCCGGCGCTGGCCGCGGCGCCCGCGCCCGCACGGCTCGACCGCGGCCGCATCGCCTTCTGGTGCGGGCTGGCACTGCTGCTGTGCGCCAGTGCGGTGCTGGAGTGGTCGCGTCTGTACCGGCTGGAATTCCGCCTGCCCGGCCACGGTGGCGGCGTGCTCGGCTATTTCTTCGGGCCGCTGAGTGTGAAGTGGCTGGGCTTCACCGGCTCCAGCCTGATCGCGATCGGCGTCGGCGTCATCGGCTCGGCGCTGGTGTTCCGCTTTTCCTGGAGCCAGACGGCCGAGCGCCTGGGCGCGCGTCTCTTCGGCCTGTTCGAGTCGCGCCGCGAGAAGCGCGAACTCGCCGAGGATCTGGCGATGGGCCGGCAGGCCCTGCGCGAGCGCGAGGAAAAAGCGGTGGTCGCGCCAGGCGAGCGCGCGGGGGCGGCCGGTGCCGCACCGCGCCGGCGCCGCAGCGCGGTGCAGCAGGAAGACGAGCCGGCCGCAGGCGCCGCGGCCCCGGAGACGGCCGCACCGGCATTCGAGTCCGCGCTGCCGCCCGCCGCGGACGGGCGCGGCCCGGGCTTCCTGTCGGCCCTGGCCGGGTTGTCGAAGCGCCGTGCCGCCGCCGCGTCGGAGCCGGACGCGGCGCCGGCGGCCGAGGAGCCGTCCGCGCCCCTGACGAAGGCGGCGACGGCGGCTTCGCAGGAACGCACGCCGCCGCAGCCGGCGGGCGAGCGCAGCGCGTCCCGCGAGCGCCCGAAGCAGCCCTCGCCGCCGGCGGGTGCGCCGGCCAGCGGCAGCCTGCCGCCGGTGGACCTGCTCGACGCGCCGCCGACGCGCCAGGAGACGGTGTCGCCCGACACGCTGGAGATGACCTCGCGCCTGATCGAGAAAAAGCTCAAGGACTTCGGCGTCGAGGTGCGCGTGGTGCTGGCCTCGCCCGGGCCGGTCATCACGCGCTACGAGATCGAGCCGGCCACCGGCGTCAAGGGCTCGCAGGTGGTGGGGCTGGCGAAGGACCTGGCGCGCTCGCTGTCGCTGGTGTCGATCCGCGTGGTCGAGACCATTCCCGGCAAGAACTACATGGCGCTGGAACTGCCCAACGCCAAGCGCCAGTCGATTCGCCTGTCCGAAATCCTCGGCTCGCAGGTCTACCACGAGGGCCGCTCGATGCTGACCATGGGGCTGGGCAAGGACATCATCGGCAACCCGGTGGTGGCCGATCTGGCCAAGATGCCGCACGTGCTGGTGGCCGGCACCACCGGCTCGGGCAAATCGGTCGGCATCAACGCCATGATCCTGTCGCTGCTCTACAAGGCCGAGGCGCGCGACGTGCGGCTGTTGATGATCGACCCGAAGATGCTGGAGATGTCGGTGTATGAAGGCATCCCGCACCTGCTCGCGCCCGTGGTCACCGACATGAAGCAGGCCGCGCACGGCCTGAACTGGTGCGTGGCCGAGATGGAGCGGCGCTACAAGCTCATGAGCAAGCTGGGCGTGCGCAACCTGGCCGGCTACAACGCCAAGATCGACGAGGCGGCGGCGCGCGAGGAGTTCATCTACAACCCGTTTTCCCTGACGCCGGACGATCCGGAGCCGCTCAAGCGCGAGCCGCACATCGTGGTCGTCATCGACGAGCTGGCCGATCTGATGATGGTGGTCGGCAAGAAGATCGAGGAGCTGATCGCGCGCCTGGCGCAGAAGGCCCGCGCCGCCGGCATCCACCTGATCCTGGCGACGCAGCGCCCGAGCGTGGACGTGATCACGGGCCTGATCAAGGCCAACATCCCGACGCGCATCTCGTTCCAGGTGTCGAGCAAGATCGATTCGCGCACCATCCTCGACCAGATGGGCGCCGAGGCGCTGCTGGGCATGGGCGACATGCTCTACATGGCCAGCGGCACGGGGCTGCCGGTGCGCGTGCACGGCGCCTACGTGAGCGACGAGGAGGTGCACCGGGTCGTCGCCTACCTGAAGGAGCAGGGTGGCGAGCCCGACTACATCGACGGCGTGCTCGAAGGCGGAACCGTTGACGGCGAAGGCGATCCGACGGGCGAGGGCGCAGACGCCGGCGGCGAGAAGGACCCGATGTACGACCAGGCGGTCGAGGTCGTGCTCAAGCACCGCAAGGCCAGCATCTCGCTGGTGCAGCGCCACCTGAAGATCGGCTACAACCGCGCCGCGCGGCTGGTCGAGGACATGGAGAACGCCGGGCTGGTGAGCGCCATGAGCACCAGCGGCCAGCGCGACATCCTGGTGCCGTCGCGCGCCGAGTAAGACGGCGGGCGCCGGCCTGTCGGCAACAAGGGCGTGCCGCGCCGGGCGCGGACGCCCGCACGAGGAACGATCGATGAAGAAGCTTTTTGCTATGTTTTTGATAGCTATCAATGCAAGCGCCGTCTGCGCTGGCGGCCTGGAAAGCCTCGAAACCTTCGTCAGGACGGTGAAGGCCGGACGCGCCGACTTCACGCAGACCGTGACGGCGCCGCCGCGCGACGGGCAGCCGGTGCGCGCCAAGGTGTCGAGCGGCCGCTTCGAGTTCCAGCGCCCGGGCAGATTCAGGTTCGACTACAAGAAGCCGTTCGCGCAGACCATCGTGGCCGACGGCCGCACGCTGTGGCTGTACGACGCCGACCTGAACCAGGTCACGCAGCGGCCGCAGGCACAGGCGCTCGGCTCGACGCCGGCCGCACTGATCGCCGCGGCGCCCGACCTGCGCGCATTGCAGGCCGACTTCACGCTCGAAGCCGCGCCCGAGCGCGACGGCCTGCAGTGGGTCAAGGCCACGCCCAGGGCGAAGGACGGCCAGCTGCAGAGCGTGCAGGTCGGCTTTTCGGGCGACTCGCTGGCGGCGCTGGAGATCCTCGACAGCTTCGGCCAGCGCTCGGTGCTGAAGTTCGACAAGGTCGAGGTCAACCCGACGCTGGCCGTCGGCACCTTCGAATTCAAGGCGCCGGCCGGCGCCGATGTCATCAGGCAATGAACCGGACAGACCGGGTTTGCTATCGAAAAAATAGCAAACTATCCAGGCAGGGCTTGCGCCAAGCCCGGTTTTCGTCATGACCGTGGCTTTGGCCGCCCCCCATCCGCCGCTGGCCGAGCGCCTGCGCCCGCGCACCCTCGACGAGGTGATCGGCCAGCAGCACCTGCTGGGCCCCGGCATGCCGTTGCGCGTCGCCTTCGAGTCGGGCGAGCCGCACTCGTGCATCCTGTGGGGCCCGCCGGGGGTCGGCAAGACCACCCTCGCGCGGCTGATGGCCGACGCCTTCGACGCCCAGTTCATCGCCATCAGCGCCGTGCTGGGCGGCGTGAAGGACATCCGCGAGGCGGTCGAGCGCGCCACCGCGGCACGCGACGGGCCGCACGCGGGCGCGCAGCGCACGCTCGACACCGTGGCGCGGCGCACCATCGTCTTCGTCGACGAGGTGCACCGCTTCAACAAGAGCCAGCAGGACGCCTTTTTGCCGCACATCGAGTCGGGCCTGTTCACCTTCATCGGCGCGACCACCGAGAACCCGTCCTTCGAGGTCAACTCGGCGCTGCTGTCGCGCGCGCAGGTCTACGTGCTGCGCCCGCTCGACGACGCCGACCTGCGCACCCTGGCCGAGCGCGCGCAGCGGCAGGCGCTGCCCCACCTGCATTTCGACGCGGCGGCGCTCGACCTGCTGGTGGGCTACGCCGACGGCGACGCGCGCCGGCTGCTCAACCTGCTGGAGCAGACCGACACGGCGGCGCGCGCACGGCGCGTGACGGCGATCGACCCGGCGTTTCTTGAAACCGCGCTGACGCTCAATGCGCGGCGCTTCGACAAGGGCGGCGACCACTTCTACGACCAGATCTCCGCGCTGCACAAGTCGGTGCGCGGCTCGCACCCCGACGCGGCGCTCTACTGGCTGTGCCGCATGCTCGACGGCGGGGCCGACCCCAAGTACCTGCTGCGCCGCATCGTGCGCATGGCCTGGGAGGACATCGGCCTGGCCGACCCGCGCGCCATGCAGCTGGTCAACGAGGCCGCCGCCACCTACGAGCGGCTGGGCTCGCCCGAGGGCGAGCTGGCGCTGGCGCAGGCGGTGCTCTACCTGGCCGTGGCGCCCAAGAGCAACGCCGGCTACACGGCCTACAACGAGGCGCGCGCCTTCATCCGGCAGGACCGCTCGCGCGAGGTGCCGGCGCACCTGCGCAACGCGCCGACCCAGCTCATGAAGGCGCTCGGCCACGGCCGGGACTACCGCTACGCGCACGACGAGGCCGAGGGCTACGCCGCCGGCGAGCGCTACCTGCCCGAGGGCATGGCCGAGCCCGGCTGGTACCGGCCGGTGCCGCGCGGACTGGAGACGCGCATCGCCGAGAAGCTGGCGCGCCTGCGCGGCCTCGACGCCGCTGCGGACAGCGACGCGGCGCCCGGCGCCGGCGCCAGCCCCGCCGATGCCGGGGACGCCTAGAAAACCCCCATCGCCAGCCCGCCCGCCAGCGCCGCGCCCAGTTCCTCGCAGCGCCGCAGCTCGTCCGCCGGGATGTGCTTGGCGCGCAGGATGGCCTCCGGCGTCTGGGCGTGGGTGCAGACGATCAGCGCCGGCGCGACGGCCTTGAGGCGCCAGCCGGTGGCGATGCGCTCGATCTGCCGCGCCGCGTTGCTGCCGTCGCTGCCGGCGCACACCAGGGTGGCGTAGGGCCGGCCGTTGAGGCGGTCGAGCGCCGGGTAGTAGCAGCGGTCGAAGAAATCCTTCATCAGCCCCGAGACCGCCGCCAGGTTCTCCGGGGTGGCGAAGATGTAGCCGTCGCCGCCCAGCAGGTCCTGCGGCCCGGCCTCGGCGGCAGGGCGCAGGCGGACCTCGACGCCCGGCTCGGTGGCGGCACCGGCCGCGGCGGCCCGCGCCATCTGCAGCGTGCCGCCGGTCAGCGTGTGGTAGACGATGACGAGCGTTTTCATGGTGCGAGCATAGGGGCATGGCCCGCCGCGCGTCGGAGAGGGCGATGCGGTCGCCGCGCGAACCCGGGCTCTCGCCACCCGCCGCCGACTCCGGCCGGTGCGCGGACGATGCGGACGCGGACGTTCGATGCGCCTGCGCACAGCGGGAAAACCCGCGCAAGAATGCACTGGCGGCGCGCGGGGCCGTGTCTACAATCCGCCCACAAACCCGCCAGGGCGACCTGCTGGCGGGTTTTTTGATAGCCCGGGCAAAGCGCACCACAAGTGCGACGACGCCGGCTCTCCGCGGCCTCGACAAAAGGATTCTTATGGACACCCTGCTGCAGCAGATCATCAACGGTCTGGTTCTCGGCAGCATGTACGCCTTGATAGCCCTGGGCTACACCATGGTGTACGGCATCATCAACCTGATCAATTTCGCGCACGGCGAGGTGCTGATGGTCGGCGCGCTGACCAGCTGGACCCTCATCGGGCTGATGCAGGAGTCGATGCCCGGCACCCCCGGCTGGCTGATCCTGCTCATCGCGCTGGTCATCGCCTGCGTCGTGGCGGCGGCGCTCAACTTCGTGATCGAGAAGGTGGCCTACCGGCCGCTGCGCAACAGCCCCAAGCTGGCACCGCTCATCACCGCCATCGGCGTGTCGATCCTGCTGCAGACGCTGGCCATGATCATCTGGCGGCCGACCAACAAGGCCTACCCGACGCTGCTGTCGTCCACCCCGATCCACGTCGGCGGCGCGGTGATCTCGCCCACGCAGGTCATGATCCTGAGCGTCACCGCGTTCTCGCTGGTGGTGCTGATGTGGCTGGTCAACTACACCCGGCTCGGCCGCGCGATGCGCGCCACGGCCGAGAACCCGCGCGTCGCGGCCCTGATGGGCATCCGGCCCGACATGGTGATCTCGGCCACCTTCATCATCGGCGCCGTGCTGGCGGCCATCGCGGGCGTGATGTACGCCTCCAACTACGGCATCGCGCAGCACGCGATGGGCTTTTTGCCGGGCTTGAAAGCCTTCACGGCGGCGGTGTTCGGCGGCATCGGCAACCTGGCGGGCGCGGTGGTCGGCGGCCTGCTGCTGGGGCTGATCGAGGCCATCGGCTCGGGCTACATCGGCGCGCTCACCGGCGACGTGCTGGGCAGCAACTACAGCGACATCTTCGCCTTCATCGTGCTGATCCTGATGCTCACGCTGCGGCCCTCCGGCCTGCTGGGCGAGCGCGTGGCGGACCGCGCCTGAGGAGCCGAGGCCATGAAGAACGGCAAGAACCTCATCGTCTTCCTGCTCGGCGGCATCGCCGTGCTGCTGCTGCCGCTCCTGCTGCAGTCGCAGGGCAACGCCTGGGTGCGCATCGCCGACACCGCGCTGCTCTACGTGATGCTGGCGCTCGGCCTCAACATCGTGGTCGGCTACGCCGGGCTGCTCGACCTGGGCTACGTGGCGTTCTTCGCCATCGGCGCCTACCTGTTCGCGCTGCTGGGCTCGCCGCACCTGAGCGAGACCTTTCCGGCATTCAAGGCCATGTTCCCGAACGGCCTGCACACCTCGCTGCTGCTGGTGGTGCCGCTGGCGCTGGGGCTGGCGGGGCTGGCCGGCGCGCTGCTGGGCGCCCCGACGCTCAAGCTGCGCGGCGACTACCTGGCGATCGTGACGCTGGGCTTCGGCGAGATCATCCGGGTGTTTTTGAACAACCTCGACTACCCGGTCAACATCACCAACGGCCCCAAAGGCATCACCGCCATCGACTCGATCAAGTTCTGGGGGCTCGATCTGGGCCGGCCGCTCAAGCTGGGCGACTACACGCTGGCGTCGGTCACGCTCTACTACTACTTGTTCCTGGTGCTGGTGATCTTCTTCGTCGTCATCTCGCACCGGCTGCAGCTCTCGCGCATCGGGCGCGCCTGGATGGCGATCCGCGAGGACGAGATCGCCGCCAAGGCGATGGGCATCAACACCCGCAACATGAAGCTGCTCGCGTTCGGCATGGGGGCGAGCTTCGGCGGCGTCTCGGGCGCCATGTTCGCGGGCTTCCAGGGCTTCGTGTCGCCCGAGTCCTTCGGGCTCATGGAGTCGGTGATGATCGTCTCGATGGTGGTGCTGGGCGGCATCGGCCACCTGCCGGGCGTGATCCTGGGCGCGGTGCTGCTGGCCGCGCTGCCCGAGGTGCTGCGCTACGTGGCCGGGCCGCTGCAGTCCATGACCGGTGGTCGGCTCGACGCCTCGATCCTGCGCCAGCTGTTCATCGCGCTGGCCATGATCGTCATCATGCTGGTGCGCCCGCGCGGCCTGTGGCCGTCGCCCGAGCACGGCAAGAAGCTGCGCAAGGTGCCGCCGGGCCAGCATCCGCCTGGCATCGAGACGCCCTCCGACGAGGTGCCGGGCGGCGCGGCGCGGCCGATGTCGATCAACCCCTGAGCGGCGCAGCATGCATTCGCACCCCACTATCCTCGTTCTTCGCTGCCTGCGGAGCGGCCCGGCGGGAGTCCCCAGCCATGACTGAAACCATCCTGGAGGTGCGCGGCGTCTCCAAGCGCTTCGGCGGGCTGCAGGCGCTGTCGGACGTCGGCATCACCATCCGCGAGGGGCAGGTCTACGGCCTGATCGGCCCCAACGGCGCCGGCAAGACGACCTTCTTCAACGTGCTGACCGGGCTTTACACGCCCGACAGCGGCAGCTTCCAGCTCGCCGGCCAGCCCTACCGGCCGACGGCGGTGCACGAGGTGGCCAAGGCCGGCATCGCGCGCACCTTCCAGAACATCCGGCTGTTCGCCGAGATGACGGCGCTGGAGAACGTCATGGTCGGGCGCCACGTCCGCACGCACTCGGGCGTCATCGGCGCGATCTTCCGCACCGGCGGCTTCCGGGCCGAGGAAGCGGCCATCGAGCAGCGCGCGCACGAGCTGCTCGACTACGTGGGGGTCGGCAAGTACGCCCACTTCAAGGCGCGCACGCTGAGCTACGGCGACCAGCGTCGGCTGGAGATCGCGCGCGCCTTGGCCACCGACCCCAAGCTGATCGCGCTCGACGAGCCGGCCGCCGGCATGAATGCGACCGAGAAGGTGCAGCTGCGCGAGCTGATCAGCCGCATCCGCAGCGACAACCGCACCATCCTCTTGATCGAGCACGACGTGAAGCTGGTCATGGGTTTGTGCGACCGCCTGACGGTGCTCGACTACGGCAAGCCCATCGCCGAGGGCACGCCGGCCGAGGTGCAGAAGAACGAGAAGGTGATCGAGGCGTACCTCGGCACCGGGGGGCATTGATGGCGCAGACTCTTTTGAAGGTCAGCGGGCTGACGGTGGCCTATGGCGGCATCCAGGCCGTGAAGGGCGTCGATTTCGAGGTGCGCGAGGGCGAGCTGGTGTCGCTGATCGGCTCCAACGGCGCGGGCAAGACGACCACCATGAAGGCCATCACCGGCACGCTGCCGTACCTGGGCGGCGACATCGAGTTCCTCGGCCGCAGCATCAAGGGCCGCGGCGCCTGGGACCTGGTGGGCGAGGGGCTGGTGATGGTGCCCGAGGGGCGCGGCGTGTTCACGCGCATGACGATCACCGAGAACCTGCAGATCGGCGCCTACATCCGCCGCGACAAGTCCGGCATCGCCGCCGACATCGAGCGCGTGTTCTCGATCTTCCCGCGCCTGAAGGAGCGCAGCGGCCAGCTGGCCGGCACCATGTCCGGCGGCGAGCAGCAGATGCTGGCGATGGGCCGGGCGCTGATGGCCAAGCCGAAGGTGCTGCTGCTCGACGAGCCGTCGATGGGGCTGTCGCCGATCATGGTCGACAAGATCTTCGAGGTCGTGAAGCAGGTCTACGACCAGGGCGTGACCGTGCTGCTGGTCGAGCAGAACGCCAGCCGCGCGCTGCAGCTGGCCGACCGCGGCTACGTGATGGACTCGGGCCTGATCACCATGGGCGGCGATGCGAAGCAGATGCTCGACGATCCAAGAGTGCGCGAGGCTTATTTGGGCGAATAAGAGTTCTCCCTCAGGCTTCGCGTACTGCGTGTCGCTCCGCCAACCTCCTCTCCGGGGGCGACACCGGCGGACCGGCGGAGCCGGTTCCGCGGTGTCCCCCGCCCAGCCGTGCATGCCACGGCACAGACGGCGAGCGGCGTTTGCCTAACTTCAGTGATTGCGGCGGCGGCTCAATCCACCCTTGCGCCGGTGGCCTTCACCACGCGCTCGTACTTGGCGAGCTCGCTTTTCATGAAGGCGCCGAACTGCGCCGGCGTGCTGGGCACCGGCTCGGCCAGCAGGGTGGCGAAGCGCGCCTTCGTCTCCGGCGCGTCGAGTGCGGCGACGAAGGCCTGGTTCAGCTTCGCGACCACGTCGGCGGGCGTGCCGGCCGGCGCCACCAGGCCCCACCAGGTGTCGATCGAGAAGCCCTTGAGCGTGTCCGAGACCGGCGGCACATCGGGCAGGGCGGGGCTGCGCTGCAGCGTGGTCACGGCCAGGGCCTTGAGCTTGCCCGAACGGATGTTGGGCGCCGCCGTCGCCAGGTTGTCGAAGTTGAAATCGACCTGGCCCGACAGTAGCGCGAGCTGCGCCGGGTTGCCGCCGTTGTACGGGATGTGCAGCGCGAAGATGCCGGCCTCCTTCTTGAACAGCTCGCCCGCCAGATGGCCCGCGCTGCCGTTGCCGCCGCTGCCGTAGTTGAGCTGGCCGGGATGGGCCTTGGCGTAGGCGATCAGGTCGGCCAGCGTGCCGATGCGCAGGCGCTTGGCCGCCTCGGCGTTCATCACCAGCACGTTGGGCACGCGCACCATCTGCGTGATCGGCGCGAAGTCGGTCGCGGCGTTGAACGGCATCCTGCCGTAGAGCCACGGGTTCACCGCGTTGGTGGCGGTGGCGGCGATGCCGATCGTCAGGCCGTCGGGCGCGGCCTTGGCCACGGCATCGGCGCCGATGTTGCCGCCCGCGCCGGGCTTGTTGTCGATGATGACGGTGCCGAGCGAGTCCTTGACGCGCTCGGCCAGCACGCGCGCCGTCACGTCGATGGGGCCGCCGGCGGCATAGGGCACGATGAGGCGGATCGGGCGCGCCTGGGCCTGGGCCTGGGCGCAGGTCAGGGGCGCGGCGAGGCTCGCGGTGGCGAGCGCAGCGGTCAAAAAGAAGCGGCGTGAGGTCATTGCCGTCCATTGTGCCGGCAGTCTGTGACGCATCCGGTTACGCAGCTTTGCCCGGCATTCGTCGTTCATCCTGCGAGCGGGCCGCGTTGCAGCAGGGTGGCGCGACGTGCGCCATTCACCCTGGAGAATTGCCATCATGAAGATCCGCTCGCTCATCACCGTTGCGCTGATCGCCGCCAGCGGCGCCGCCCTGGCGCAGACGAACACGCCCAACATCGACCGGCGCGAGGTCAACCAGCAAAACCGCATCACGCAGGGCGTGGCCTCCGGCCAGCTGACGCCGGCCGAGACGGCGAACCTGGACCGGCGCGAAGCCCGCATCGAGCAAAACGAGGCGCGTGCCAAGGCCGACGGCCGGGTCACGCGCGCCGAGCGCCGCCACCTGCGTCGCGAGGAAAACCGCGTCAGCCGCGCCATCTACCGCGACAAGCACAACCGCCAGCACATGTAACGGCGGTTTTGAGGCTAATCGGCCGACAGCACCCGTCCGGAGGGCACTGCTTGCTATTCTTTCAATAGCACACGGGGTCGCGGCGCAAAGCTGCCGCGGCGGCTCAGGGCAGCGCCTTGTCGGCCTCGGTGGTGAAGGCGTCGGCGAAGAATTCCTCCTCGGGCAGTCCGGCCTCGGCCACGTAGTCGCGGTGCGCCGAATCGACCACGACCGGCGCGCCGCAGGCGTACACCTGGTGGCCCGACAGGTCGGCGAAATCCTCCAGCACCGCGCGGTGCACGAAGCCGGTGCGGCCGGTCCAGTTGTCGTCGGGCACGGCGTCGGAGACCACCGGCACGTAGCGCAGATTCGGCAGCTCCGCCAGGTGCGCGCGCAGCCAGTCGTCCATGTACAGGTCGCGCGGGCGCCGGCCGCCCCAGTACAGCGTGGCGGGGCGGTCGATGGCCTTGAACTTCATGTGTTCGAGCAGCGCCTTGATCGGCGCGAAGCCGGTGCCTGAGGCCAGCAGGATGACCGGCTTGGCCGAGTCCTCGCGCAGGAAGAAGCTGCCGTAGGGGCCCTCGACGCGCAGGATTTCCTTTTCCTTCATGGCGCCGAACACGTGGTCGGTGAACTTGCCGCCCGGCATGTGGCGGATGTGCAGCTCCAGGCCGGTGCCGGGCTCGCCGAGCGTGTGCGGCGCGTTGGCCATCGAATAGCTGCGGCGCGCGCCGTCGCGCAGGATGAACTCGACGTACTGCCCGGCGTGGAACTGCAGCGGCTCGCCGGCGGGCAGCTGCAGGCGCACCAGCATCACGTCGGGCGACTTTTTCTGCAGCGCCTGCACGCGCACCGGCATCTTGCGGATCGGGAAGGCGCCGGCCTCGGTCACCTGACGCGATTCGAGCACCACGTCGCTGAGCGCGCGCGCGCTGCAGGTCAGCACGTAGCCGTTGGCCTCCTCCTCGGCGGAGAGCGCCTTGCTCTGGTGCGGCGCGATGACGACCGTGCCCGAGAGCTTCCTGCACTTGCAGGAGCCGCAGGCGCCGTCCTTGCAGCCGTAGGGCAGGCCGATGCCCTGGCGGATGCCGGCGGCCAGGATGGTCTCGTCGGGCTGGACCGTGAAGTGGCGGCCGCTGGGCTCGACCGTGATGTGAAAGCCCGCTGCGTGCGGAGCTGCGCTCGTCATGGGTATTCTCGGGCTCGACAGAAAGGAAGCCGATTTTGCCCTCAATCCAGAGTCCCACCGGCGCGCTGCCGGCGCGCTTCAGGCGCGAGCGCGTGCTGATCGTCGGCTGCGGCGACGTCGGCCTGCGCGCGGCGCGCCTGCTGCGGGGGCGCGTGCGGCTGCTTGCCCTGACCTCTTCGCCCGAGCGGCGGCAGGGCCTGCGCGACGCGGGCCTCGTGCCGCTCGCGGGCGACCTCGACCGCCCGGCCACGCTGCGGCGTTTGGCTGGTTTGGCCACGCGCGTGCTGCACTTGGCGCCGCCGGCGAGCGAGCCGGGCGCCCCGGAGCGGCGCGATGCGCGCACCACCGCGCTGGTGCGCGCGTTGGCGCGGCGCGGCCGGCCCGCCGCGCTGGTCTACGGCTCGACCAGCGGCGTCTACGGCGACTGCGGCGGCGCGCGCGTCGACGAGAGCCGAGCGCTGCGGCCGCGCACGCCGCGCGCGCAGCGCCGCGTCGACGCCGAGCGGGCGGTGCGCTGGCTCGGCCGGCACGGTGTGGCGGTGCGCATCCTGCGCATCCCGGGCATCTACGCGAGCGACCGCGAGGGCGGCACGCCGCGCGCGCGGCTCGTGCGGGGCACGCCGGCGCTGCGGCCCGAGGACGACGTCCACACCAGCCACATCCACGCCGACGACCTGGCGCGCGGCTGCGCACTGGCGCTGTGGCGCGGCGGTCCGCAGCGCGTGTTCCACATCGCCGACGAGACCGAGCTGAAGATGGGCGACTACTTCGACCTGGCGGCCGACCTGTACGGCCTGCCGCGCCCGCCGCGCATCGCGCGCGAGGCGGCCGGGCGTGAATTGCCGCCGCAACTGCTGAGCTTCATGGAAGAATCGCGACGGCTCGACACCGCGCGCATGAGGCGCGAGCTGCGGCTGCGCCTGCGCCACCCCACCGTGGCGCACGGGCTCCTGCCGGGCGGCCCACAGGGTCCGTGCGGCGGCCAATAATCGTTCCTCTCCCTCTCCACGCAGCAGGAAAAATCACCGCCATGTCGTTGCCCGCCGATTACGAAGCCATGTTCGACCTGGCGCCCGTCTCGCTCTGGCTGGAGGACTACAGCGGGTTGAAGCGGCTGTTCGACCAGTGGCGCGGCGAGGGCGTGCAGGACCTGCCGGCCCACCTGGGCGCCGAGCCGCAGCGCGTGCGCGACTGCATGGCGCGGCTGCAGGTGCTGCGCGTCAACCAGAAGACGCTTTCGCTGTTCGCCGCGTCGAGCCAGGCGGAGCTGGTGGTACGGCTCGACAGCATCTTCCGCGGCGACATGGCCGAGCCCGTGATCCACGAGCTCGACCAGCTCTGGCGCGGGCAGCTGTACTTCGACAACCGCACCGTCAACTACGCGCTGGACGGCCGCCGGCTCGACGTGCAGGTGTGCGCGCGCATCCTGCCCGGCCACGAGGCGACGTGGGACCGGGTGCTGGTCTCGCTCGACGACGTGACCGAGCGCGTGCGCGCCGAGCGCGCGCTGGCGCAGAGCGAGCGCTACGCGCGCGCGCTGTTCGAGCACTCCCCGGTGTCGCTGTGGGTGGAGGATTTCAGCGCCGTCAAGCGCCTGCTCGACGAGCTGCGCCAGTGCGGCATCCGCGACTTCGCCACCTTCATCAAGGTCCATCCGGAGTTCGTGACGCGCTGCATGCACGAGATCCGGGTGCTCGACGTCAACCGGGAAACCCTGCGCATGTTCGACGCGGCGGACAAGACGACGCTGCTGCAGAACATCTCGGGCGTCTTTCGCGACGAGATGCGCGATTCCTTCGCCGAGCAGCTGCGCGAGCTCTGGGACGGCCGCACGACGCAGCAGCGCGAGGTCGTCAACTACTCGCTCGCGGGCGAGACGGTGAACCTGCACATGCAGTTCGCCGTGCTGCAGGACCGGCTGGCGACCTGGGACCTGGTGCTGGTGTCGCTGATGGACATCACCGCGCGCAAGAAGGCCGAGGCCTACCTGGAGTACCTGGGCAAGCACGACGTGCTGACGCAGTTGCGCAACCGCGCCTTCTACACCGAGGAGGCCAACCGGCTGGCGCGCCGCGGCCCGTGGCCGGTGTCGGTGCTGGCGATCGACATGAACGGCCTGAAGCAGGTCAACGACGAGGCCGGCCACGCCGCCGGCGATGCGCTGCTGCGCCGCGTGGGCGAGGTGCTGGGCAAGGCCGTGGACCCGCCGGCCTGCGCGGCGCGCGTGGGCGGCGACGAGTTCGCCGTCCTGCTGCCCGCCACCGACGAGTACGCCGCGCAGGCCGTGCGCGAGCGCATCCTCTCGCTGCTGGAGCTCAACAACCAGTACTACGCGGGCACCACCGGCCACAGCCTGAGCCTGGCGATGGGCATCGCCACCTGCGGCCCCGGCGATCCGCTCGACGTGGCGCTGGTGCGGGCCGACAAGGCCATGTACGAGGACAAGGCGCGCGGCTACCGCGAGCGCGCCGACGGGCAGCGGCGCTCCGCGTAGAGGCGGCGCGCCGGCTGCGGATGCGCCCGGCGCCCGGATGGCGTCGGATCTTTTCGCACCGGCCGGGTCCGGCGCGGCAAGGCGCCGGTTTTGCGTCAACAATGGCGGCCCGGGAGATGCGGCGCTCGGCCGTGCCGCCGGTCCTCCCGCCGTCCGCCTCCCACCCTCCAGCATGCCCACCCGCAACCCCGCCGGCCATTTGAGGATTCGCGACGGGCGCATCGCCTGGGCCGACCAGGTCGCGCACGATCTGCTCGGCTACCCCGCGGGCACCCTGGCCGGAGTGCCGCTCGACCGGGTGTGGCTGCCGTCGCCGCCCGCTTCCGGGGTCGCCGCCGACGACGACGGGATACAGGTGCCCGCGGCGGGCGCCGTCGACCGCTGCCCGGTCGCGCTGTGCACGGGCCAGGGCCACAGCGTGCTGGCCGACATGCGCGGCGAGCGTATGGACGATGGCAGCGTGCTGTGGACCTTCACCCTGCTCGCGCGCGACAGCCGGGGCGAGCGGCCGAGCGCGCGCTCCTTCCGCGACCCCCTGACGCGGTTGCCGAACCGCATCGCCGCGCTGGAGGAGCCGCGCTGCGTGGCGCCGGCGCGAGGCGGCCGCGGCGGCACCCTGGTGGCGGTCTGCTACCTGGATCTGGACCGCTTCCGGGACATCAACGCTCGCTTCGGCATGGAAGGCGGCGATGCGGCGCTGATGGAGGTGGCGCGCCGCCTCAGGAAGGCGGTGCCGCACGAGGCGACCGTGGCGCGCACCGGCGGCGACGAGTTCGCCGTGGCGCTGAGCTCCACCAGCCGCTCCCGGTGGCGCGCGGTGCTGCAGCGCATCGTGGCGGCCCTGGCCGAACCTTGCGTGCTGCAGGGGCGCCCGGCCTGCCTGCGCGCCAGCATGGGCGTGGCGGTCATGCGCCACGGCGAGCAGCCCACCGAGATCATGCTGCGCGCGGCCCAGCAGGCGGCCTTCCTGGCCAAGCGCGCCGGCGGCAACCAGGTGCATTTCTTCGATGCCCGGCAGGACTGGGACGAGCGGCAGCTGCTGCGCATGCGGCGCCGCATCGCCGAGGGCCTGGAGCGCGGCGAGTTCGTGCTGTCCTACCAGCCCAAGGTCGACATGCGGCGCGGCGTGGTCACGGGCGTCGAGGCGCTGGTCCGCTGGCAGCACCCGGAGCGCGGCCTGCTGCTGCCGGCGGAGTTCGTGTCCTGCATCGAGGACCACGAGCTGGTGGAGCAGCTCGGCGACTGGGTCATCGGCGAGGCGGCCCGGCAGCTGGCGCAGTGGCTGGACGAGGGCCTGCGCACCTCGGTGAGCGTCAACATCAGCCCGCGCCACATGCTGCGGCCCGATTTCATGCCGCGCCTGGCCTCGCACCTGGCGCGCCACCCCCGGCTGGCCGCGGGCATGCTGGAGCTGGAAATCCTGGAGACCACCGCGATCAAGGATTTCCCCGCCTTCTCGCGCTTCATCGCCGCCTGCGGCGAATTGGGCGTGCCCGTCACGCTGGACGACTTCGGCACCGGCTACTCGTCGCTGGCCTACCTGCGGCGCCTGCCGCTGGTCGCGCTCAAGCTCGACCAGTCCTTCGTGCGGGGCATGCTCGACGACGCGGAGGACCTGGCGATCGTGCGGGGCATCCTGCTGCTGGCGCGCTCGCTGGGGCGCACCACCACCGCCGAGGGGGTCGAATCGGTGGCGCACGGCCACGCGCTGATGGCGCTGGGCTGCACGCTGGGCCAGGGCTACGGCATCGCCCGGCCGCTGCCGGCGCGGCAGATCGCCGGCTGGATCGCAGAGTACGAGCGCGCGCCGCTGTGGGGGCGGGTCGCGGGCGATTGAGAGGCGGAGGGTGGAGCACCGGTACTTCTGCCTACGGGCGGTACTGCAGCGTGTGCTGGCGCTGCGCGATCCACTTCACTCGAGCCGCACCTTGGCGGCCTCGGCCACCCGCTTCCACTTGGACAGCTCCGCGCGCAGGAAGGCGCCGAAGGCCTCGGGCGTGCCGCCGACGACCTCAGCCCCCTGCGCGGTCAGTTTGGCCCGGATGTCGGGCACCTGCAGAGCCTTGTTGGTCTCGGCGTTGATCTTGGTGACGACCTCGGCGGGCGTTCCGGCGGGAACCATCAGACCGCCCCAGGACACCGCCTCGAAGCCGCTGATGCCCAGCGCCTCGTTCACGGTCGGTACATCGGGCAGCGAGGGGATGCGCCCCTGGCTGGTCACGGCGAGCGCGCGCAGCTTGCCGTTCTTAGCGTGCGGCACACCCGCCAGCGCCGTCGGCAGGGCGATCGTTAGCTGGCTGCTCATCAGGTCGGTCAGCGCGGGCGCGTCGCCCTTGTAGGGAACGTGCAGCATCTTCGTACCGGTGGTCATGGCCAGCAGTTCGCCGGCCAGATGACTGCCGGAGCCGTTGCCTGCGGAGCCGAAGCTGACTTTTCCGAGCTTCTCTCTGGCCAGCGCGATCAACTGCCCCAGGTTCATGAGCGGCGAGTCGGCTGCGGTCACGATCAGCAGCGGAACCTTGGTTGTGAGAATGACCGGTGCGAAGTCCTTGGCGGTGTCGTAGGGGAGCTTGGCGTAGACGGCGGGATTGATGGCGTTCGGTCCGAGGTTGGCCATCAGCACCGTGTAGCCGTCGGCCGGGGATTTGGCCACCAGCTCATTGGCGATGATGCCGTTGGCGCCGGGCCGGTTCTCGACGATGACCGAGGCATTCCAGGCCTGCCCAAGTTGCATGCCCAGCAGCCGCGCGGTGACGTCCGAAGCGCCGCCCGGTGGATAGGGAAGAACGATGCGAACCGCTTGTGAAGGCCAGTCCCTGGCGATCGCGGCCGGGCCGCCGGCCAGGGCGCCGATGCACAGGAGGGCGGCTACCGCCCGGCGAAGGTATCGCGTCATTGAATGTCTCCTCTGATGATGGGTGCTGCCGACGAAAGCGGGATCCGTTTCCGGATGTCAGATGACGCCTCTTTGCTGCAAGGCGGAAATCCGCGCCGCGCTCCAGCCCAGGTCCTGGGCCAGCACCTGCACGGTATGCTCGCCCAGCGCCGGCGGCGGGCGCCGGTAGCTCACGCCGGTGCGCGAGAACTTGATCGGGTTGGCGATCTGCGGCGCCTGCGCGCCGCTGGCGTGCGGCAGCGAGAACACCATGCCCCGGGCCTGCACGTGCGGGTCGGCCAGCGCCTGCGGAATGCTCTGGATCGGCCCGCACGGCACGCCGGCCTCTTCGAGCTGGGCCAGCCAGTGATCGCGGTCGTGGCGGGCGAACAGGTCGGCCAGCAGCGGGATGAGCGCCGCCCGCTGCGCCAGCCGCTGGGCGTTGGTGGCGAAGCGCGCATCGGCGGCCAAGGCCTCGTCGCCGAGCGTGCGGCACAGCGCGGCGAACTGGCGGTCGTTGCCGACCGCGACGATCAGTTCGCCGTCGCGGGCGGCGAAGGCCTGGTAGGGCGCGAGGTTGGGATGCGCGTTGCCCCAGCGCCTGGGCGTGTGGCCCGAGACGAGGTAGTTGGACGCCTGGTTGGCGAGCCAGGCCACCTGGGTGTCCAGCAGGCTCATGTCGATGTACTGGCCCTGGCCGCTGCCGACGCGCTCGTACAACGCGCTGAGGATGGCGACCGAGGCGTACATGCCGGTCATCAGGTCGGCGATCGGGACGCCGCATTTCTGCGCGCCGCCGCCGGGCTGGTCGTCGCTCTGCCCGGTGATGCTCATCAGGCCGCCCATCGCCTGGATCACGAAGTCATAGCCTGCGCGGTGGCTGTACGGGCCCGTCTGGCCGAAGCCGGTGATCGAGCAATAGACCAGCCGCGGATTGATCTCGGCCAGCGCGGCGTGGTCCAGCTCGTAGCGCTTCATGTCGCCGAGCTTGTAGTTCTCCACGAAGACGTCCGCCGTCCTGGCCAGCGCGCGCACGATGTCCTGGCCTTCGGCGGTGCCGATGTCGACCGTCAGCGACCGCTTGCCGCGGTTGGCCGCCAGGAAGTAGGCCGATTCGGCCGTCGGGCTGCCGTCGTCGCGCGCCAGGAACGGCGGGCCCCAGCCGCGGGTGTCGTCGCCACCGGCGGGCCGTTCGATCTTGATCACGTCGGCGCCCAGATCCGCCAGGAGCTGCGTGCTCCACGGTCCCGCGAGGATGCGGCTGAGATCGAGGACCCGGATGCCGGAGAGGGGGCCTGCCATGGTGTGTGCCTTCGGTGTCGTCATCAGCTCGGGTCGAACAGCACGCCCGGATTCAGGATCTGCTTCGGGTCGAAGGCCTGCTTGGCGGCCCGCAGCGCGGTGCAGAACAGCTCGGGCCGCTCCTTGTCGTACCAGGGGCGGTGGTCGCGCCCGAGCGCATGGTGGTGCGTGACCGTGCCGCCCGCGTCGACCATGGCCTGCTCGGCGACGCGCTTGATCGCCAGGTACTGCTCGGCCAGCCGCGTCTTGTCGCCGTAGGCGAACCAGGTGAAGTAGGGCGCCGGGCCGTCCGGGTACAGGTGGGTGAAGCGGCAGGTGACTGAGCCGGGACGGCCGGTGACCTCGCGGATCGCGCGGTGGGTTTCGGCCTTGACGTGGTCGCGCAGCGTGGCGAAGCCGCTCCAGGGGATGGCGGTCTCCATGGTTTCGCGCATCACGCCGCGCGCGATGGCGTATTCGCGCAGGAAGGGCCCGCGCAGGAACTTGTTGCGCCAGTTGGCGGTGTCGGAATCGGCTCCGGCCTTCTCGCCGTCCAGCGCCCGCGTGTCCCATTCGCCGCCGCAGCCGGCGCAGATGTCCAGCGCGCGGGCCATCCAGGCATCGACCGGGTGGTCGGCCGACTCGAAGCCCAGCACCAGGATGTCGTAGCTGCCGTCGCTGGACTCGGTGTAGGCGGCTTCCTCGCGCTCGATCAGCCGGGCGTTGGCCGGGTTCAGACCGGACTGCGACAGTTGGCGGGTGGCCTCGACGGCGTCCTCGTAGCGCTTGAAGCGCACCGTCGTCATCTTGCGAAAGACGGGGCGGCGGTGCAGCCGCACCCAGGCCTCGGTGATGATGCCCAGCGCGCCTTCGGAGCCGAGGAACAGCCGGTCCGGGTTGGGGCCGGCGCCCGACACCGGGAATCGGCGCGACGCGATGTTGCCCGCTGGCGTGACCACCTTGAGGCTCTGCACATGATCGTCGATCTGCGTGTAGGCCGTGGCGAAATGGCCCGCGGCCCGGGTGGCGATCCAGCCGCCCAAGGAGGAGAACTCCCAGGCCTGCAGGAAGAAGCGCAGCGTCAGCCCCGTGGACTTGAGCTGGCGCTCCAGGCTCGGGCCGAGCACGCCGGCCTGGATGCGCGCCGACTGCGAGGACGCATCCACCTCCAGCACCCGGTCGAAATGCTTCATGTCGATGCTGATCACGCCCCGGTAGCGGTCGCTCTCGGGCGGGTTGACGCCGCCGACCACGCTGGTGCCGCCGCCATAGGGAACGACGGCCAGGTTGTGCCGTCCGCACCAGTCGTACAGGTCGACGATGTCCTCTTCCGTGCGCGGATAGGCGATCACGTCCGGCGGGTTGCGGAACTCGCCGCGCAGGGCGCGGGCCACGTCGACCGTGCCGGCCCCGTAGGTGTGGTACAGGCGGTCGTAGTGGTCCGTGGTGCAGATCGCGGCCAGGCTCGCGGGCGGCTGCGCGCGCGGCGCACGCAGCGCGATGTCCTCCTCGCGCGGAAACGGCGTGGCCTCGAAATGATCGACGCCGAGCAGCCGGCTCCAGGCGCGCTCGAATGCCTCGATCTCCCCCGGGGACACGGTGTCCCCCTCGTATCCCCAGCCATAGAACTTGCGGCGGCGCTCCTGCATGTGCGTGTCTCCTTGCGTTGTGGTGGCTGCACACCCGGTGTGCAGATGCAGGCCGATTGGAGTGGCTGCCACCGAAAGATGGAAATGATGAATTTCGACCGTTAGCATGGATGGCATCGATCAATGAATCGGCTGAGGCAACGCGATGGAACTGAGGCACCTGCGGTATTTCGTGGCCCTGGCCGAGTGCCTGCACTTCACCCGGGCGGCCGAGCGCGTGCACGTGACGCAGTCCACCCTGTCGCACCAGATCCGCCAGCTCGAGGACGAGATCGGCCAGCGCCTGTTCGAGCGCGAGGGCAAGCGCGTCCTGATCACCGAGGAGGGCGAGCTGTTCCTGGGCTACGCCGCCAAGGCGCTGAAGGAGGTCGACCAGGGCATCGGCGCGCTGAAAGCGTCCGCCGGCGGGCTCACGGGCAGCCTGCGCATCGGTGCGACCCACACGTTCAACGTCGGCTTCATCCCCGAATGCGTAGCCGCCCTGCTGGAGCGGCATCCGACCGTCAACGTGACCGTCAACGAACTCACGGTCGACGAGATCGGCGCCCAGCTCATCGCGGGCACCGTCGACATGGGCATCTCCTACCGCGCGCGCACGGTGGGGGCCCTGCGCTTCGAGCCGCTGTACAACGAGGAGATGGTGCTGGCCGTCTCTCCCGCGCACCCGCTGGCCCGCCGCAAGCGGCTGCGCCTGGTCGAGCTGCATCGCCAGCCGCTGGTCCTGCTGCCCGCGAGCTTCGCCACCCGCGCGATGCTGGACGAGTGCTTCCGCGCCTGCGCGGCCGAGCCGATCGTCGTCGCGCAGATGGACACCATCGCGCCCATGCTGGGCCTGGTCGAGCGGTTGCCGATCGGCGCCATCGTGTCGGAGCACGCCGTGCCGCGGCATTCACCGCTGCGCGTGATCCCGCTGGAGAGCCCCACACCGCTGCGCACGCCGGGCATCGTCTGGCGGCGCGACGAACTCAGGACGGCCCCGATGCGCACCTTTGCCGCCATTGTTCGGCGGATTGCGCGAAGCCATGGCATGCGTCACCTCCCGGCCTGAAGCCCGCAGGCGATTGGATGGGCCAAGCAATGTGACTCGCTGAGGGCGTGAACCCCGTCGGCCGGACCACGGCGGTCTGGGACTGATGCGCTGGCCGGGCCTTCCCTCTGAAACCATCCGGTGCGTCGTCCTGCGGGACGGTGACCCTATTCTTGGTTCTCCACCGATCTGCGGGAAGCGGAAGGCCGGCGCACCGGCGCAGCCGCTGCCTTGGCGAAACCAAACGTCAAGACGGCAGGGGGGCCAGTGTCCGGTCCGCGACCGTGATGCGATGCAGAAGCCGGCGATGCCCCTCGTAGCCGCCGGTGGCGGCATGGTTCACGCAGCGGTTGTCCCACAGCACGAGCATGCCCTGCGACCAGCGATGCCGGTAGACGAACTCCGGACGCGCCTGGTGCTCGAACAGCGCGCGCAGGATCGGCGCGGCCTCCTCGTCGCTCATGCCCTCGATGCCGATCGTGTAGCCCATGCTCACGAACAGTGCCGTGCGGCCGGTCTCGGGATGCACGCGCGCAATGGGATGCAGTTGCGTCGCCAGGGCGCTGTCCGAATAGCGAATCGCCATCGAGCGGCCTTTGTCCCTTTCGCCGTAGGCGCCGTCGCGAGCGTACCCGCGCCGCGCCGAATGCACGCCCTGCCTGTTCGCGAGCAACTCCTTTGTCGCTGCCGGCAACGCATCCCAGGCGGCGTACTGGTCGGCAAACAGGGTGTCACCGCCCATGGGCGGAATGACGTTGCCGTACAGCACGGTCGCGGCCGGTGGCTGCGCCAGGAAGCTCCAGTCGGAGTGCCAGGCCTCGGCAAAGATGGGCGTGCGCTCGTCGGATTCACGCCGCACCTGTGCCACATGCGGGTGGCCGGGGATGGCTTCGAAGAACGGATCGACGCCGAAGGGGCCGATGGTGCGTGCGAAGCGCTCGATATCCTCGATTTCCAAGCCCTGGCCGGGGAAGGCCAGCACTTGGTGCTTCAACCAGAGGGCACGCAGTTGGGCTGCGTGCTCATCGCTCATCGACTGACGCAAATCAGGCCCTGTGATCACCGCGCCGCAAGAAGCTTCCTGCGGCGAAACATGCACTTCCATGCCATCTCCTTTCGAATGTCCTCCAGCGCATCCGCGCCGGCTCTTGGGTTGCGCCCGAGGAACGTCGCGCCTTTCTTCAACGATGGGTCGCCTCCTTGAGTTTCGCGCACAACGCAGCGATGGCGCTGCAGCGCTGGTCGCAGAGGGAAATCTGCGGCAAATCCTACCAGTCGCTTGGGCGTCTACGGCTAGGAGGGGCGCAAGCGAGGGGTGGCCGTTGCCTGTCCAGCCGCCTGCCCTGAGCCCATCACCTTGTTCGCGACCGGAGCCCGCGTCCGTGGTCCGTGTGCTGTCAAGGCGCGCCAAGCCGTCTCCTCGCCTTCGGCTGATCGGGGCCCGATGCCTCGGCCCGCACCGTGAGCCTGCTGCGCGAGGCCAGCCTCAAGGCCGATCTCGACCGCTCCGCCGCGCTGCACGCGCAGACCTACGGCGAAACGGTGGACAGGCGGCGCTGATCCGGCAACCCGTCATTGAAGAAAACAGGCCGTCACTCGCTTGCGCGAGGACGGCCTTTGTCTTTGTATTGGTGCCCGGGGCCGGAATCGAACCGGCACACCTTTCGGTGGGGGATTTTGAGTCCCCTGCGTCTACCAATTTCACCACCCGGGCAACGGGGAAAGCAGCCGGAAATTATGGCACAGTGCCTGTCATGAACTACCCGACGATCGAGGATGCGGTGGGCCGGACGCCCCTGGTGGCGCTGCAGCGCATCGACGCGGCCGACAACGCCCGGCGCGGCAACGTCATCCTGGCCAAGCTCGAAGGCAACAACCCGGCCGGCTCGGTCAAGGATCGCCCGGCGCTGTCGATGATCCGGCGCGCCGAGGAGCGCGGCGAGATCCATCCGGGCGACACGCTGATCGAGGCCACTTCCGGCAACACCGGCATCGCGCTGGCGATGGCCGCGGCCATCCGGGGCTACCGCATGGTGCTGATCATGCCGGAAGACCTGTCGATCGAGCGCGCGCAGACCATGAAGGCCTACGGCGCCGAGCTCATCCTCACGCCCAAGAGCGGCGGCATCGAGCACGCGCGCGACCTGGCCGACCGCATGGTGGCCGAGGGGCGCGGGCGCATGCTCGACCAGTTCGCCAACCCCGACAACCCGCGCATCCACTACGAGACCACCGGGCCCGAGCTGTGGGAGCAGACCGGCGGGCGCATCACCCACTTCGTCAGCGCCATGGGCACCACCGGCACCATCACCGGCGTGTCGCGCTTCCTCAAGGAGAAGAACCCGGCGGTCCAGATCGTCGGCGCGCAGCCGGCGGAAGGCTCGCGCATTCCGGGCATCCGCAAGTGGCCGCAGGAGTACCTGCCGAAGATCTTCGATCCACGCTGCGTCGACCGCACCGTCAACGTGAGCCAGGCCGACGCCGAGGAGACCTGCCGCCGGCTGGCGCGCGAGGAGGGCATCTTCGCCGGCATCTCGGCCGCCGGCGCGCTGTGGGTGGCGCTGGAAGTCGCCAAAACGGCGGAGAACGCCACCATCGTGTTCGTGGTGTGCGACCGCGGCGACCGCTATCTCTCGACCGGGGTGTTCCCGGCGTGAGACGCGTTCGGATTGCAAGCCAAATCGGGCCGCAGCGCCCGTCCCGCCTGCGCGGGTAGCTATTAAAAACATAGCAAATGACCTTCGAGCCCAAATTCTGCCCCGCCTGCGCCACGCCGCTGGCCTGGATCGAGGCGCCCGAGGACGGCGGGCCGACCACGCGGCTGCGCTGCCCGGCCTGCCACTGGACGCACTGGAACAACCCGACGCCGGTGCTGGCCGCCATCATCGAGTACCGCGGCCAGGTGCTGCTGGCGCGCAACGCCGCGTGGCCGAACAGGATGTACGCGCTGATCACCGGCTTCATGGAGGCCGGCGAGTCGCCCGAGGAGGGCATCGCGCGCGAGATCAGGGAAGAAACCAGCCTGGAGACGAGCGCGCTCGACCTGGTCGGCGTCTACGACTTCCAGCGCATGAACCAGGTCATCATCGCCTACCACGCGGTGGCCGACGGCGAGGTGCGGCTGTCGCCCGAGCTGGTCGACTACCGGCTCTACGACCTCGACGCGCTGCGCTGCTGGCCGGCCGGCACCGGCTACGCGCTGGCCGACTGGCTGCGCTCGCGCGGCCACACCCCGCAGTTCATGGAGTGGCCCAAGCCGGACGCCGCCGCCGCGCCGGCGGCCGCCTGAGCCGCCACGACGACGATCCGACCGCAGGAGCGCGACCCATGCACATCGACAGGGAACTCGACACGCGCGGGCTGAACTGCCCGCTGCCCATCCTGAAGGCCAAGAAGTCGCTCAACGACATGCAAAGCGGCCAGCTGCTCCGGGTGGTCTCGACCGACGCCGGCTCGCTGCGCGACTTCCAGGCCTTCGCGCGGCAGACCGGAAACGCGCTGGTCGAGCAGCAGACCGTCGGCGCCGACTTCATCCACGTGCTGCGCCGGCGCTGACGAGCGGGCCATCGCCATGACCCGGAGCCTGCGCGTGGGCGCCTTGCTGGCAACCGTCGCCCTCGTCGCCGTGCTGCTGGCCGCGGCGGCGTTCGCATTGAAGGCCCACGGCCAGGACGCCGATGCGCGCATCGTGCCCTCGGCGTCGCCGGCCTCGGCCGTGCCGCTGGCGGTGCTGGGCGACTCCAACAGCCATTCGTACCAGGACACCGTCACCTTCGCCTCCGGCGCGGGCGAGCGCGGCGGCGCCTTGCGCGAGCGCACCCTCCAGTGGACCGAGGTGCTGGCGCGCCTGCGCGGCGCGGAGATCGACCAGGGCCCGTGGGTGACCTGGGGCCACGCCGGCCCGGTCGCGCGGGCGCGCGAGCTGGCGGGCGGGCGCGGCGATCGCTCGCCGCGCAAGCAGGACTACCTCTACAACTTCGCCAACACCGGCGCGGGCTGCGGCGACCTGATGGGCAACGCCCAGCGCCAGGCGCCGCGGCTGGTGGCGCTGATGAACGACGCGCCCGAGCGCTGGCGGCGCGGCGTGGTGGTGATCCGCATCGGCTTGAACGACTGGGCCGCCTCGCTCGATGCGCAGTCGCGCGACCCGCAGGCGCCCGAGGCGCGGGCCGCGACGGCGCGCTGCACGCAGCAGATCGGCGAGGCCATCGCGCTCATCCACGCGGCGCACCCCGACACGCGCATCCTGGTCGTGGGCATCGGCAACGAGGCGGACGATCCGGACCAGTTCGGGCGCTGGCAGTCGGCCGCCGCCATGAAGAACATCGAGACCGCGCTGGCCTCCTTCAACGGCGCGCTGCGCCAGCTCGCGGCGGGCCGTCCGCGCGTGGCGTTCTTCGACGACTTGGCGTGGTTCCGCAAGCTCTGGGGCGCGCGCGACGCGCAGGGCCGGCCGGCCTACAGGACGGTGTCGATCGGCTCGGTGCTGCAGTTGACCAACACCGCCGGCGACGCGCCGCACAACGCCCTGATCGGCGACCACCACGCCGGGCTGGCGTGGAACGCGCTGTGGGCGCAGGCGCTGGTCGCGCGCCTGCGCGAGGCCTTCGGGCTGCCGCTCACGCCCATCGGTGACGCCGAGCTGGCGCGCTTCATCGGGCCGCTGGTGCGCCCGGAGAGCGACGCCGGCAGGGCCGCCGCGGCCGTGAAATCCGGCCCCTGAGAGAGCGCCGCCCGCCGCCTGGGGACCGTCTCGCCTGGAGCGGTGCGAACTCGGTATGGATGCTGCGGGCGCCGGTGACGCCCGGCCCGGTCCCCGGTCAACCCAGGTTGTTGCTGATGCCGCTCGCGACGTGCCCCGACGGTACGTGCAGCGCCGCCGCATCGACGTGCCCGGTCTGGTCGTCGAAGAAGAAATCGGGCTCGAACTCGCGCAGGAACTCGCCCTTGGGCAGGCCGCCGAGGAACATGGCCTCGTCGACCTTGACGTTCCAGTTCATCAGCGTGCGGATGGCGCGCTCGTGCGCCGGCGCGCTGCGCGCCGTCACCAGCGCGGTGCGCAGGCGCATCGGCGACGCGGTCGTGCCCGTGCCCGTGACGGCGCTGTCGCGGCCGTCGCCGGCGCGCTGCAGGCGGTGCAGCGCCGCCAGCAGCGGCTTGAACGGCCCGCCCGGCAGCGGCAGCGCGGCCTTGCTCGACTCGTGCCGCTGGAAGGCGTCGAGCCCCTCGGCCTGGAACACGCGCTCGGCCTCGTCGGAGAACAGCACCGCGTCGCCGTCGAAGGCGATGCGCACCTCGTCGGGCCAGGCGTCGCTCGCGTGCACCGAATCGACCAGCACCCGCGCCGCCGGAAAGCCGGCGTTCAGCGCCTCGCGCACGTCGCCGGCGTTGACCGACAGGAACAGGTGCGCCCGCAGCGGCCGCAAATAGCCGAAGGGCGGTCGGCCCTGCGTGAACACGCCGCGCTGCAGCTTGATGCCCGCCGCCGCGCTGGAGCGGAAGATGCGCATGCCCGAGACCGGGTCGTTGCGCGACAGGATCACCACCTCGACGCGCTGCACGCCGTCGTCGTTGAAGCGCAGCAGCTTGCGGATGAGCGAGTACGCGATGCCCGGCGCGGCCGGCACGTCGAGCCGGTCGAGCTGCAGCTTCATGTAGCCGGCGTCGTCGCCCGACTCGAAAAGTCGGTTTTCCTCTTCGAGGTTGAACAGGGCGCGCGAGGAGATCGCGACCACCAGCTTGTCGTCGAGCGTCACGACCATACTTTTTTAGCTTTCAAAGCCGGACGAGAACATTTCCAACTGTGGCTTGGTCGCAAAAATCTCGGCGGTTTCGTCAGTCAAACGACCTTCATCCAGGCCCTTCAGGATCACGTAAGGCTGCATCATCGGGTCTGCGAAGCGGTATCGATAGTTTCTTGCGGTGCCGTATCTTTGTAGTACGCATCCGCGTTCTGGCTCGGTGAACGCATTCATGTGCAGCGCGAAAGTTGAAGCCTGATAATTTTTGCCGGGAATAATCCGGTTCAAGGGCGCTGCTACGGCAGATTGTTGAAAGCGTCCAAGTTCATCGGTTGCAGCGAACGCGCACGCAAGCAGGACCGGGGCATACAGCGTGTCCTCGGCTCGCTGACTGCGTACCGCGGCTACGTACTTCTCCTTGATGGATTGATCCAGTTCGACAAGGGCGTCTTTCAAGGCCACATCGACATCGCCGTGCTGCACATGCAGCTTGTGCTTGTTGATTGCATAACGCGCTGCATGCATAGCCAAGAGGTGGGTGTAGTACGGCAGCCCCCGGGACAAAAAGATGATCTTCCACACAGCATCCGCGTCTGTTTGAATCCCGCACCTTTTGTATCTGGTGAGGATAAGTTGCTTCAGTTCTTCGGTCGACATCCGTGGCATCTTGATCTGGATCAGGCTTCTCGTGATTGATTCATGTCCCTCGATCAGTGTGGATACGTCTTCGGCAACTCCCACGATGATCACGGTGGCATTCACTGAATAGTCTGACAGCGCCTTGATCGTGTCTGCTACCAACTGCGTGGTGGTGCGATCCTTGATGCGGTCGAATTCATCGAGCACGATGATCGGTATGTGATTTCCAGAGAATTCTGAGAGAACCAGCTGGACGTCATCCGGCGCGAGGTCAGACCCGTAGTCCTCCGAGACTTTCTTGACGATAGTTCCTTCGAGTGTCGAGGTCTCGTAGTTCATGCGTTTAAACACCTTCTTCCACAAGGTGACGAAGGTGTCGGTTGGATCGGCGTTCACCCGGACATAGACAAGTTCTTTGTTTGGCCGATGCATGACCAAACGAAGAACGTTGACGAGGGAAGTCTTGCCTACACCGCGCTCGCCATACACGATCGCATGCCTGCCCCGCTGATTCACTGCGTCCTCGAGCTGTGAAATTTGCAGTGAGCGGCCGGCAAACAAGTCTCGCTCCTGAACCGGCGCGCCCGGCGAGAACGCCTCAGTGACCTCTGCACGGAGTGCTGCCCAGTCGTCAGGTGATTTGAAAGTGGTTGGGGACGGCATGGAGAGTGTAGTCTATAAGCTTTATTGGGAGCAATACTAGCAAAATAGTAGGCTCCTGAGCAAAATAGCGTGCTTTGCGCACGCGCAGCGCTTGCTACTTGACAAACTGATTGAGCTGGATGATCGGCAGCATCACCGCCAGCACGATCAGCATGACCACGCCGCCCATCGCCACGATCAGGAGCGGCTCCAGGATGGTTGCCAGGTGCATGGCGCGGCGCTGCACCTCGGCGCCGAGCTGGGCGGCGGCGCGCTGCAGCATCAAGGGCAGGGTACCGGTCTGCTCGCCCAGGCGCGCGAACATCGACACCAGGCCGGGAAAGCGCTTCTTCTGTGCCAGCGCGGAGGCCAGTGGCGCGCCTTCGCGCACCAAGACCAGTGCGTCGAGCGCGTCGGCGCGCATGGCGCGGTTGCCCAGGGTTTCGCTGGCCGCCTGCAGCGCGCGCAGGATCGGCACGCCGGCGGTGGCCAGCATCGCCAGCGTGCTGGCGAAGCGCGCCGCGTTGTAGCCGCGCGCGAGCCGCCCGATGAGCGGCAGGCGCAGCCACGCCGCGTCGAATTTCATGCGAAAAGCGGCCTGCGCGAGCGCCACGCGTGCGCCGGCAGCTATCAGAACGATAGCGCCGAGCAGCCACCAGCCGTAATGGCGCACGAAGGCGCTCAGGCTCAGCATGGCGACCGTCAGGATCGGCAGCGAGCGCTTGGTGCCGGCGAACACCGCCGCGACCTGCGGCACCACGTAGCTCACCAGGAACACGACGATCACGATCGCCACCAGCGTGACGATGGCCGGGTAGAGCGCGGCGCCGACCAGTTTTTGCTGCAAGGCTTGCCGCTGCTCCAGGTCGTCGGCCAGCCGGTCGAGCACCAGCCCGAGGTTGCCGCTTTGCTCGCCGGCGCCGATCACGGCGGTGTAGATCGGCGAGAACTCGCGCGGGTGCGCCGACAGTGCGCGCGCGAAGGGCGCGCCGGCGTTGACCTCGGCGCGCAGCGAGGCGACCAGGTCGCGCTGCGCCTCGCTCTCGGCCTCGTCGGTCAGGGCGGTGAGCGCGCGTTCCAGCGGCAGGCCCGAGGACACCAGCCCGGCCAGCTGGCGCGTCCAGACCGCCAGGCCGGTGGCGTTGAAGACGCGCTTGCGGCCCAGCAGCCAGCGGCCGGCACCGGCGCCCGCGGCATCCGCCGTCGCGCCGCCGACGCTGGCGACCGTCAGCGGTATCAGCGCCTGCGCGCGCAGCAGGCCGCGCGCATTGCGGGCGGTGTCGGCTTCCAGCACACCCTTGCGGGTCTGGCCTTGGGCGTCGAGAGCTTCGAAGGAATAGGCGGGCATGGCGGACGAGCGAAAAATGACGGCGGCTGCCGCAGTGGGGCGAGCCCCGCATTGTCAACGCTGCGTCGTCCCGCCTCCCTCAAGCCAGCCTTCCGCAGCCGCAGCCGCGCAGGCGCCCCGGCCGGCACAGGCATCGGTGGACGGGCAGACGACGCCGCACGCCCCGCGGGCGCTCCGCGCCCTTGCGCTGCCCGCCCGGCCGGTCAGGACTTGTCGCCCGGCAGCACGGCGCTCAGCACCTGGCGCACGGCGCCGGCGATCATCCGGCCTTCGCGCGGATCGTCCTTGAGGATGGTCGATGCGAAGTTCTTCGCCTCCTCCAGGGTGATGTGCGACGGCAGCGGCGGCACCTCGGGGTCGGTTTTGAATTCGAGCACCACCGGGCGGTCGCAGGCCAGCGCCTCCTCCCAGGCGGCGCCGACCTTGTCGGCCTGGTCGCAGAAGATGCCCTTGAGCCCGATCAGCTCGCCGAAGGCCGAGTACGGCACGTTGGGCAGCTGCTGGGTGGCGTCGAACTTCGGGTCGCCTTCCATCACGCGCTGCTCCCAGGTCACCTGGTTCAGGTCCTCGTTGTTGAAGACGCAGACGATCCACTTCGGGTTGGTCCAGCGCTTCCAGTACTTCGAGACGGTGATCAGCTCGGCCATGTTGTTCATCTGCATGGCGCCGTCGCCCACCAGCGCGATCACCGGGCGGTCGGGGTGCGCGAACTTGGCGGCGATGGCGTAGGGCACCGCCGCGCCCATCGAGGCCAGCCCGCCCGAGAGCGAGCACATCTGTCCGCGCCGGATCTTCAGGTCGCGCGCGTACCAGTTGGCGCACGAGCCCGAGTCGCTGGTGACGATGGCACGGTCCGGCAGGCGCGGCGAGAGCTCCGAGCAGACGCGCTGCGGGTTGATCGGGTGCGCCGGCTGCATGGCGCGCTCGTCCATGGTCTTCCACCAGTCGGTGACGTTGGCCTCGATGCGCTCGCGCCAGGCGGTGTCGCTTCTGGCGTCGAGCAGCGGCAGCAGCGCCTTGAGGGTTTCCGCGGCGTCGCCCTGCAGGTTGACCTCTGCGGGAAAGCGGATGCTCAGCATGCCCGGGTCGATGTCGATCTGCACGCCGCGCGCCTGGCCCTCCTTGGGCAGGAACTCGGTGTACGGAAAGCCCGAGCCGACCATCAGCAGCGTGTCGCACTCCATCATCATGTCGTAGCTCGGCTTGGTGCCCAGGTAGCCGATCGCGCCCGTGACCCACGGCAGGTCGTCGGGCAGCGCGGCCTTGCCGAGCAGCGCCTTGGCGGCGCCGGCGCCGAGTCTGTCGGCCACCGCGATCACCTCGTCGGTCGCCCGCAGCGCGCCCGCGCCGACCAGGATGGCAACCTTCCTGCCGGCGTTGAGCACGTCGGCGGCGCGCCGCAGGTCGGCGTCGTAGGGCATGACCTTGGGCTTGCGGTAGCCGGCGCCCGAGAGCACCGAGCCGTGCTTGCGCGGCGGGTCCTCATAGGGCAGGTCCTGCACGTCGCCGGGCAGCACGACGATCGCCACGCCGTTGCGCGCCGCGGCGATGCGGATGGCGCGGTCGGTGATGTGTCGCACGGCCGAGGGCGCCTCCACCTCCTGCACGTAGTCGGCCACGTCGGCGAACATGCGGTCGAGGTTCAGTTCCTGCTGGTAGTGCGCGCCGCGCGCGGTGCGCGGGGCCTGGCCGGTGATGGCCAGCACCGGCTGGTGGTCCATCATGGCGTCGTACAGCCCGGTGATCAGGTGCGAGGCGCCGGGCCCGCCGGTCGAGAGGCACACGCCGAGCTCGCCGGAGAACTTGGCATACGCCGAGGCCATGAAGGCCGCCATCTCCTCGTGGCGTACCTGGATGAACTCGATCCTGTGCTCGCTGCGCTGCAGCGAGCCGAGCACGCCGTTGATGCCGTCGCCGGGGTAGCCGAAGATGCGCTTGACCCCCCACTCGTGCAGGCGGTCCACAAAGAAATCACCGACGGTCTTGCTCATGCTGGCCTCGCTTCCTGGATGGGGCGGGCCGCTTCGAGCCCGCTGGGTGGCTGTGGTGGTGGTGAACGATCGACCTTGGCACGGGTTCGCCCGGGATGCGTCAGCGCGGACCCCGGATCGCCGTCATCCCGGACTGTTGCCCGCGCTGTTGCCATCGTCGGACTGCGCCTTGGACTGGCCCGGTTGCGACCTGCGCTGCCTGTCGCGCGAGCGCAGCGACAACGCCGCCCGGCTGTCGCTTGGCGGATAGACCGGCACCCGCAGGCACTCGCTTTGCGTGGGCAGCACGTCGCCCCACTCGCGCACGAGCTTCTTGTAGGCCTTGCCGACCGGGCGGATCCTGCGGTCGAGGCCGTACAGGCCGAGCGGGTTGACGTTGCCGTTGTGTTCGCGCAGCGCGGTGTCCCAGTCCACCTGGTCGGTGAGCGAGTACCAGGTGAAGCCGACGATCGGGATGCCGTCGTTGCGCACCCGCAGCACGTCGGCCCATTCCTTCCACAGCCACTGCACGGCCTCGTCACCTTTGGGGCCCTGGGCGTAGTTGGTTTCGGTGTGCATCACCGGCAACCGGTAGCGGCTGTAGTACTGCCAGGTGATCTCGTTGTAGCCGAACACTTCGCCGGCGGCGATGGTGTGGCCGTCGGCGAACACGCGGTGCTCGTTGGTGATGTAGTAGTCGTTGCCCATGATGCAGTGCTGCTTCAGGCTGTTGCCGAGGAAGAAGTGGTACTCCTCCCGGGTCATGCCGCTGTCCAGCAGGTACTCGTACATCTCCGAATCGACGCGCCGCCCGTAGTTGAGGTCGAGCGACAAAAACCGCTTGGAATTGGCGATCTCGGCCTGCTTGATGGCGGCGGGGCTGTCGGCGTGGTTGTAGCCGGTGGCTTCGCTCTGCACGAAGATCGCGTCGGGCCGCACCTCCAGGATGGCCTGCATCGCCATCACGTTGGCCTTCACGATGTGCTTGAGCGCCGTGACGAAGCCCCGGTCGCTCTTGAGCTGCTCGTTCCACCAGCCGTACGTTCCCGAGAAGGTGGCGCAGACGAACATCTCGTTGACCGGGGTGTAGAGCTGCACCCAGGGAAAGCGCTCGGCGAAGGCGCGCGCATACACCGCGAAGAGCTTCGGAAAGTCGGGGTTCTGGAAGTTGCCGATCCAGTCGGGCACGCCGAAGTGGCACAGGTCGGCGATCGGCGTGAGGTCCCGCGCGAGCAGATCGCCGAAGGTCAGGTCGGCGAAATCCCAGTCGTAGCGCCCGGGTCCGAGCCAGCTGCGGTAGAGCGGCGGGCCGTAGCGCAGCACGTGCAGGCCCAGGTCCTCCACACAATCGAAGTCGGTGCGCCACTTGTCGTAGTGCCCGCACTCCCGCATCTCATCGACCCGGAACTTGCCGCCATCGATCGTCGGATAGCTGTTCTCGATGCCGGTCGCGAACATGAACGGGGGGATCATCGTTGCCTCTCGATCTGCGGCGGCGCCGCCAAAGGCCATGCGGCCGCCACCACCGTCTGAATGAAAATCCAAGAAAAAGGTTCTCGCGCGGAGGTGTCGGAAAAAACGCCGTCGTGATGTGGCGCGCAAGCGAGTGCCTCCAGGGCGGGCACCCTGCTTGCCCGCCTCAGGAAAAACGGCAAGGAAATCGACCCAGTCGTGATGGGCCGCTGCCGTTTCGTCCTTCCACTCTCACCTCCGAAACCATGCCAAACAACACCCCTCCCGTCATCGTCGTCACCGGCGCCGGCGCCGGCGCCGCGCGTTCCATCGCCCTGCGCTTCGGGCGCGAGGGCTGGCGGGTCGGGCTGATCTCGCGCAGCCGCGAGCGGCTCGAGGACGTGCGCGAAAAGATCGAGGCGGCGGGCGGCGAGGCGCTCGTGCTGCCGCTCGACGTGGCCGATTGCAAGGCGGTGTTCGACGCGCGCGACCGGGTGCTCGACACCTGGGGCCGCCTCGACGCCTGGGTCAACGCGGCGATGGTGACGGTGGTCTCGCCCATCGCCGACATGACGGCCGATGACTACCGTCGCGTCACCGAGGTCACTTTTCTCGGCTGCATCCACGGCACGCTCGCGGCGCTGGGCCCGATGCGCGAGCGCAACGCGGGCGCCATCGTGCAGATCGGCTCGGCGCTCGCGTACCGCGCCATCCCGCTGCAGTCGGCCTACTGCGCCGCCAAGTTCGCCATCCGCGGCTTCACCGACTCGCTGCGCACGGAGCTGCTGCACGAGCGCTCGGGCGTCACCGTCAGCATGCTGCAGATGCCCGGCATGAACACGCCGCAGTTCGACTGGGCGCGCAATAAGCTGCCCGACGAGTACCAGCCGGTGGGCGAGGTGTTCGACCCGGAGGTCGCCGCCGACGCCGCCTGGCGCGCGGTGCGCGAGCGCCCGCGCGAGCTGTGGGTCGGCGGCAGCGCGATCCAGGCGATCGCCGGGCAGATGGTCGCGCCGGCGCTGCTGGATCGCTATCTCTCCAAGTCCGGCTGGGACGGGCAGGTCACCGACATCCCGAACCCGCACGGCCCCGACAACCTCTACCAGCCGGCGCCCGGCCACCAAGGCGCGCGCGGGCGCTTCGGCGCGCGCGCCAGGCCCAAGGCGCTCATCCTCGATCCGGACCGGGTGCGGCTGGGGCTGGGCGTGGCCGGGCTGGGCGCCCTGCTGGCGCTGTGGGGACTGCGCCGGGGCCGCGACGACGACAGCGACACCAACGAAATAGCGTGCTGAGCCGGCACCCGTGCAGCGCCGTTTGCGCGGGTGGACACGCAAGGCAGCCGCCGGCCGCGCCGGCCGCCCTCACAGCGCGGGCTGCGCCGTCACCACGCCGGGCTCGACGTCGCGCACGTCCTTCAGCCCGGTGAGCGCCATGCAGTCGTTGAGTTCCTGCTCCAGCAGCTTGAGCGCGCAGGCCACGCCCTTGCGGCCCTCTGCCGCCAGTCCGTAGAGGCAGGCGCGCCCGCTCAGGCACGCACGCGCGCCGCGGCCGAGCGCCTTCACGATGTCCGAGCCGGTGCGGATGCCGCCGTCGAAGAACACCTCGATGCGGTCGCGCACCGCTTCGGCGATTTCGGGCAGCACCGAGATCGACGACGGCGCGCTGTCGAGCTGGCGGCCGCCGTGGTTGGAGACGATGATCGCGTCCGCGCCGACGTCGACCGCCATGCGGGCGTCGTCCGGGTGCATGATGCCCTTCAGGATCAGCTTGCGGTCCCAGCGCGCGCGCACCCACTTCACGGTGTCCAGGTCGAACGACGGGTCGAACTGCGCCTCGATCCATTCCGACAGCGCCGACACGTTCTTCGCCTGCTTGACCTCGCCCTGCAGGTTGCCGAAGGTGCGGCGCTTGCTCGCGGCCATGCCGAGCAGCCAGCGCGGGTGGCGCAGGACGTCGGTGGTGTTGCCGAGCGTGAGCTTGGGCGGCACCGCGAGGCCGTTCTTGGCGTCGGCCCAGCGCTTGCCCTGCACGTGCAGATCGAGCGTGAGCACCAGGGCCGAGCAGCCGGCGTCGTGGGCGCGCTGGATCAGGCTCTCGTTGACCTTGTGGTCCTTCATCAGGTAGAGCTGGAACCAGAACGGCTTGGTCACCGCCTTCGCGACGTCCTCGATCGAGCAGATCGACATGGTCGAGAGGCAGTAGGGCACGCCGAACTTCTCGGCGGCCTGCGCCTCCCTGGCCTCGCCGTTGGCCCAGGTGAGGCCGGCCAGCCCGGTCGGGCCGATCGCCAGCGGGATGCGGGCCGGGTCGCCGACCATCGTCACGGCGGTGTTGCGCTCCGACACGTCGCGCATGTCGTGCTGGCGCAGCGCCAGGGCGCGCAGGTCGTCGAGGTTCCTCTGCAGCGTGAGCTGCTGGTCGGAGCCGCCGTGCACGTAGTCGAAGATCACCCGCGGCAGGCGCTTGCGGGCCAGGGCTTCGAGGTCGAAGACGCTGCTGATGACGGTCATGGCGGTCTCCTTCTTTCAGAGCTCTCCGCGGCTCGCCAGCGTGCGGATGCGGTCGCCCGTGCGGCAGGCCAGCGCCTGGATGGTGAGCGACGGGTTGACGCCGCCGCAGGTGGGGAACAGCGAGCCGTCGCAGATCCAGAGGTTCGGGATGTCCCAGGCGCGCCCGTCGGCGTTGACGACGCTGCTGGCGGGCGAGTCGCCCATGCGGCAGGTGCCCATGATGTGGCTGGTGTCGTCGCTGGTCCACAGGTCGCGGCCGCCGGCGGCGCGCAGCATCTCCGACTGGAAGCGGATGGCGTGGCGCTGCAGCCGTTGGTCGTTGTCGGAGTACGAGAAGGTGACCTTGGGGATCTTCAGGCCGTACTGGTCCTGCTCGTCGAGCACCTCGACCCGGTTGCACGCGCGCGGCTCGGTCTCGCCCACCGGCACGAAGCCGGCCATGTGGTTGTACTTCAGCATCTCCGCGCGCAGCGCCTCGCCCCACAGCCCGCGCGCGGTCGCGACGTTCTGCGCCCAGGCGCGCGGCAGCGGCCCCTGGCTCATGAAGGCGTAGGCGCCCTGGAAGTCCTTGCCGTCGTCGCAGTAGTTCCAGTGCTCGGTCACCGCCATGTTGGGCGGGCCCTTGTTCCAGCGGATTTCCTCGTCGAAGGTGGCCCACACGCCGGGGCCCGAATGCGTCATCAGGTGCGTGCCGACCAGCCCGGAGCTGTTGGCGAGCCCTTGCGGAAACTGCGGACAGGCCGAGTTCAGCAGCAGGCGCGGTGTCTCGATCGCGTAGCCCGCCACCACCACGTTGGCGGCGCGCTGGAAGGCCCAGGCACCCTCGCGGCAGTAGTGCACGCCGGCAACGCGCCCCCGCGCGTCGATCTCGATGCGCCCGGCCATCGCTAGGTCGCGCACCTCGGCACCGGCGGCGAGCGCGCGCGGAATCCACACCACCAGCGCGCTCTGCTTGGCGTTGGTCGAGCAGCCGAAATTGCAGAAGCCCCGGTAGACGCACGGCGGCGATTTGCCGCGCGGCGCCGACACGGTCGCCAGCGGCGTCGCGGCCCAGGCGATGCCCAGCGCTTCGGCGCCGCGTGCCAGCACCAGACCGGGCGCGTTGACCTCGTGCGGGCGGTACGGGTAGCGCCGGCGCGGCGGGCCCCACGGGTAGCGCACCGGGCCGGCCACCTTCAGCGCCTCCTCGGCCTCGCGGTAGTAGGGCGCGATGTCGTCATAAGTGATCGGCCAGTCCAGCCCATAGCCCAGCTTGCTGCGGCTCTCGAACCATTCGGGGCGGAAGCGCAGCGAGATCATGCTGAAGTGCACGGTCGAGCCGCCCACCCCGCGCCCCGAGTTGTTGCCGCCTAGCGCGATCGGGTCGGCGCCGGCGATGATGCGCTCGTCGGTCCAGTAGAGCTTCTGCTGCTCGGCCTCGTCGGAGGCGAAGTCCTCCAGCGGGCGCCAGAACGGCCCGGCCTCCAGCACCACCACCGAGAAGCCCGCCTCGGCGAGCTTGCACGCGAGCGTCGCGCCGCCCGCGCCGGCGCCGACGATGGCGAAATCGACCACCTCGCTGTCGGCGTGCTGGCGCATCGGCATCCAGCCCCCCACCTTGAAGATGTCGGGCGCGCGGCCGCCCTTGGCGCGCGGGCGGTTCTCCGAGGCGTTCACGGTCATGGCGCGTCCCTGGCGACCGGGGCTTCCCACGGGTCGCGCTCGTTCAGGCCCAGGCGCACATAGCCGCGCGGGCTGGCCGGGCCGCCGAAGCCGATTTCGCTCCACGCCGCCGGGTGCGCGTAGTACACGCCCACCACGGTCTTGAGCAGCACGTCGGTGAAGAAGCGCTGCGCCGGCACGCCCGCCCACAGCGCGGCATCGACCTCGTCGGCCTGCACCGCGCGCAGCACGCCGTCGCGCGTGGCCGCGTCGAGTTCGACGAAGCCGCGCGCGTGCCGGCGGCGCGCCTCCGCGTCGATCGCCTTGAGCGCGGCGCGCCAGGCGATCGGCATGGGCGGCATGTCGTCGTGGCGGAAGCCCTCGCCGCGCCCGGTCGCGAGCGCCTCGTCGATCCACGGCACGATCGCGATCGGCGACGGGCGGTCCGGCTGCGGCACCAGGCGCGCCGCGATGGCGTCGAGCAGCTGCCACTCGGCCTCGGTGAAGAAGCGCCGTCCGGGCAGGTCGTGGAGCCGGCGGCCGAGCACGCTGCGCGTTTGCGCATCGAACGACACGCTCTCCCACTTGTCGAGCACGTCGTAGCCGGCGTAGGGGGTCTTCAGCATGACGACGACACCTCCCGCGGCGCACCGTCGGTGTCGCATGCGGCGCCAGGATCGCGCTCGTCGCGCCGCATCAGCGACAGCGCCGACAGGCCGGCGATCGCCAGCGCCGAGAAGCTCGGGGGCGCGGGCAGCGGCGGGCCATCGACCAGGTTCTGACTCCAGTTGCGCCAGCCGCCCATGGCGCGCGACACCCCGTAGGCGTGGAACCCCATGCCGCCGATGCCCAGCAGCGCCGTCGCCGCCAGCCAGGCGCGGGCGAGGCGCTGCCGGCTGCCTCCGCCCCGCGCGGCCGCCTCCGCCAGCAGCGCCGCCGCGACCGGCGGCACCGTCACCGGCAGCCACATGAAGGGGTTCTGGAAGGCGCCGCGAAAGTGCAGCAGCCCGGCCTCGCCGACCGTGCCGCCCAGCCCGACGCTGGCGAGCGCGGCCAGTGCCCGGCCGGCGGGCAGGCCGAGCAGGCGCGCCGCCGTGCCCCGGGCCGTGAGGCGCAGCCGGTCGGCCGCCAGCCCGAGCACGCCGGCCAGCGACAGCGCCAGCGGCGCGCCGAAGGGCGCCGCGTAGAACAGGTTGAGCCAGGAGACGCCACCGGGGCGCTTGGCGATGTTGTAGGCGTGGAAGCCCGCGCCTACGGTGCCGACCGCGGCGGCGGTGGCGTAGGCGCCGTCGCGCGCCCGCTGCGCGCGCGTGGAGCCGCTGGCCGCGCCCTGCGTTCCGGCCAGCAGCGTCAGTGCCGAGGTGACCAGCGGCGTGTACATCCCCGGGTTCTCGAAAGCGCCGCGGTAGTGCTCGATGGCGCTGTCGGCCAGTACCGAGGTCGCCAGCAGGGCGGCCGCGCCATGCAGGCCGCGCGCCTCGCGCGGCACGCGGCCGGCGAGCGCCGGCACCGTGCGCCGCCGCGGCGCGGCCCGCGCGGCCGCCGGCGGCGCCTTCGCGGCCAGGCGCGCCTGCCACAGCGCCGCGGCCACCGCCAAGCCCAGCACGGCCAAGCCCACCGCCCGAACGGCAGGGGGGCTGGTGGGTGCGCCCCCGGGCAGCCAGGCGGACGGCGATGGGGACGGCGTCATGCCGAGGACCTCGCGGCAGGAGCCGGGCTTGCGGCAGCGTCGGGCGGCGCGCGGAAATGGCTCGCCGCCAGGCCGGGTGCGGGCGCTTCGAGCGCGAACACCGCACCCTCGTCCGGCTGCCGGGCGCGTTCCTCGGGCGTGAGCGGAAAGGCCGCCGAGGTGACGTAGAGCGTGCGCAGGTCGGCGCCGCCGAAGGCCGGCATGGTGACGTAGCGCGCCGGCAGCGCGATGCGGCGCTCCAGTTTGCCGTCGGGGTCGAAGCGCAGCAGGCAGCCGGCGCCGTACACCGCGCAGGTGTAGAAGCCGTCGCGATCGACCGCCGCGCCGTCCGGGCCGCCTTCACCGCCGCCTTCCTCGACGCGGGCGAAGACGCGCGGGTTTTCCACCGCGCCGGTCGCCACGTCGTAGTCGTGCGCCCAGATGGTCCGGGTGGGTGTGTCGCAGTGGTAGAGGGTGCGGCCGTCCGGGCTCCAGGCCAGGCCGTTGGAAATCTTCACCGGCTGCGACACGGCCACCCAGCGCCCGGCGCCGTCGTAGCGCCACAGCGGGGCCGTCTGCGCCGCCTGCGGCTCCTGGTCGCCGGGTTCGAGCGGGCTATACATCGGCCCGACGAAGAAGCGGCCCTGCCGGTCGCAGCCGCCGTCGTTGAAGGTGAAGCGCCGGCAGTCGTAGGGAACGCCGGCGAGGCCCTGCAGCGCGCCCGAATGGCGGTCGAAGGCGTAGAGCCCGGTGCGCAGCGCGATGACGACGCCGCGCTCGGCGAGCGCGAAGCAGCCGATCCAGGCCGGCATCCGCCAGTGCTCGTCGGTGCCCGAGGCCGGGTCGAAGGCGTGCAGCGTCGCGCCCTTGGTGTCGGCCCAGTAGAGCTTCGATTCCGCGACGCTCCAGGCCGGCGACTCGCCGTTGATCGCGCCCGCGGTCAGGACACGGATGACATCGGGATGGGCCATGCGGACGAGATGAAAACTTTTCCTGCTCTTGCGGCCGTGCAGCCGTCAGGCGGGTCGGAGCAAACGGCATTCCCGAAACTTTTCATGCCGCTTCATCCTTTGCTAGCGGCCCTGTGCTGCCGCGAGTCTGACAAGCGATGAAGGGGGTGCGCAGTGATGTCGGGCGCGCCGCCACCGGCTGTCGGGCACGCGCTTTGCCAGTGTTGCCTGCCTTCGGGCCGGAGCCTCCACAAGAAGAACCGCGCGAACAACGCCTTTGCAGGACCGAGATGCCGCAGCAGACCTTCGAGCCCCGCGTGCAGCTGGTGGTCAAGCTCGTGCTGATCGCGGTGTTGGGCGGCGTCGGGGTGCTGCTGGTGGTGCTGGTCGTCTACACCCGCTCGGGCCAGGACGTCGGTGTCGCCCTGGCGCAGCCCATCCCGTTCAGCCACAAGCACCACGTCGGCGACGACGGCCTGGACTGCCGCTTCTGCCACGTCACGGTGGAAACGCGGGCGTCGCCCGGCATGCCGAGCGCGCAGCTGTGCCTGACCTGCCACTCGCAGCTGTTCGCCGACCAGCCCATGTTCGCGCCGCTGCACCGGAGCGCCGCGTCGGGCATGCCGATCGGCTGGCGGCACGTCAACCGGCTGCCCGACTACGTGTACTTCGACCACAGCATCCACGTCGCCAAGGGCGTCGCCTGCATCGAGTGCCACGGGCGCATCGACCAGATGCCGCTGGTCAGCAAGGCGCAGCCGCTCAACATGCGCTGGTGCATCGGCTGCCACAGCAATCCGGCGCCGCACCTCCACCCGCCCTCCGAGGTGTTCTCGATGCCGCCCCGGCGCCTGACCAGCGAGGAGGCCGAGTCGCTGGCGCGCCTGATGCGCATCGAATCGAAGCAGCGGCTGACCGACTGCGCGACCTGCCACCGCTGAAAGCCCTTCGATGACGCGCCACCCGGTCATTCCGCTGCACGTCGATGCCGGGCGCGAGGAGGGCGATGCCGCGGGGGACGGCGATGTGGCCACACCGAGCCGCCGCGCGGTCGTGAAATGGCTGGCCGCGTCGGCGGCGCTCGCCGCCAGCGGCTGCTCCCGGCCGCCCGACGGGCTCATCTACACCTACGCGCGCCTGCCCGAGATCATGGCCAACGGCGAGCCGCGCTACTACGCCAGCGCGAGCCTGCTGGGCGGCTTCGCGCGCGGCGTGCTGGTCGGCACGCAGCAGGGCCGTCCGGTCAAGGTCGAGGGCAACCCCGGCCACCCGGCCAGCCTGGGCGGCACCGACGTGTTCGCGCAGGCAGAGATCCTGCAGCTCTGGGACCCCGACCGCGCCAAGCTGGTGCAGCGCAGCGTCGGGCAGGGCCGCACCGCGTCGGCGACCTGGCCCGCCTTCGCCGCCGCTTGGCGCGAGCGCATGGCGGCCGGCAGCGGTGCGCTGCACGTGCTGGCACCCCGCTCCACCTCGCCCGCCGAGATGGCGCAGCTCGCCGCGCTGCTGGCGCGCCACCCCGGCGCGCGCTGGTACCGCGACGACGCGGGCCTGGGCGACAGCGCCGGGCAGGGTGCCCTGATGGCATTCGGCCGCGCGGTGCGCACCGTGCGCCATTTCGACCGCGCCAGGCTGATCGTCGCGTTCGGCGGCGACCCGTTCTCCCAGGCCGCCGACGGCGTGCGCCAGAGCGCGGACTGGTCGCGGGTGCGCGGCGCGGCCCTCGCCGCGGGGCGCGCGCCGCCGCGCCTGGTGGCGCTCGAAACCTCGCCGGGCCTGTTCGGCGCGCGCGCCGACGAGCGCTGGGCCCTGTCGCCGCCGGCGATCGAGGCCGTGCTGTGGCGCAGCGCGTCACGCTTCGTCGCGGACCTGCCGCCCCGGCCTGCCGCCGACGACCCGGCGCTGGCGCCCGTCGCCGACCGGTTGGTGGCGCTGCTGGCGCAGTACCGCGGTGACGCGCTGCTGTGCGCGGGCGACGGCCTCTCCGCCGCCTCGCACGCGCTGCTGCATGCGCTTCACCAGCGCCTCGGCGCCTGGGGCCGGACGCTCGACGCCATCGCCGCGCCCGACCACAGCGACGCACTGCCGCCGCCCGGCACGCTCGCCGATCTGGTCGGCGCGATGCGTGGCAGGTCGGTCGATGCCCTGGTGGTGCTCGGCGGCAACCCGGTCTACACGGCGCCGGCCCGGCTCGACTTCGCCGGCGCGCTGGCGCAGGTGCCGTTCAGCGCGCACCTGAGCGGCTGGCGCGACGAAACCGCCGAGCGCTGCACTTGGCAGCTGCCGTGCGGGCACGCCTTCGAGCAGTGGGGCGACGCGCGCGCCTTCGACGGCACCGCCACCCTCCTGCAGCCGGCGATCGCGCCGCTCTACGACACCCGCTCGCCGCTCGAACTGCTCGCGCTGCTGGCCGGCGATAGGAGCGGCGACGCCCCGGACGGGCAGGCGCTGGTGCGCGCGCAGTGGCGCCGGCACGCCGGCGCGGGCGACTTCGAGGTGTTCTGGCGCGACAGCCTGCGCCAGGGCATGGTGCCCGACAGCGCGGCGCCGGCGCTCGATCTGCCCGAAGCGCGCCTGCCGACGGCGGCGCCGCCAATGGACACGGCGCCCGGCCCCCTGTGGGGCGTGTTCCCGCCGGACGCCTCGGTCGGCGACGGCAGCCACGCCAACAACGGCTGGCTGCAGGAGCTGCCGCGGCCCTTCACCTCGATCACCTGGGGCAACGCGCTGCACCTGGGGCCGCGCACGGCGCAGGCGCTGGGCCTGCGCTCGGGCGACGTCGTCCGGGTCGAGGCCGGAGACGTGCTCGGCACGGCCGCGGTCGAAGCGCCGGTCTGGGTCCAGCCGGGGCACGCCGAGCACGCGGCGACGCTGCCGCTGGGCTACGGGCGGCGCGCGGCCGGCAGCGTCGGCAACGGCGTCGGCTTCGACACGGCGCCGCTGCGCACCGCCACATCGGGCGCGGTGGCCCTGCGGCTTGCGCCGACCGGCCGGCGGCACGATTTCGCGCTGACGCAGCTGCAGGACACGCAGCACGGCCGCGATCTGGCACGCACCGTGAGCCTGGCCGCGTCGCAAGCGCCGCCACCGCCCCCCGCACCGCAGCCGACGCTCTACCCGCCCGCCGCGCAGGAGGGCCCCGCCTGGGGCATGGCGATCGACCTGGACGCCTGCATCGCCTGCAACGCCTGCACGGTGGCCTGCCAGGCCGAGAACAACATCCCGGTGGTCGGGCCCGACGAGGTGCGGCGCGGCCGCGTCATGCACTGGATCCGCATCGACAGCTACCGCGACGAGGCCGAGCGCGTCGTCTCGCAGCCGGTGCCGTGCATGCACTGCGGGAACGCGCCGTGCGAGCTGGTGTGCCCGGTCGGCGCCACGGTGCACGACAGCGAGGGGCTGAACGTGCAGGTCTACAACCGCTGCATCGGCACGCGCTTCTGCTCCAACAACTGCCCGTACAAGGTGCGGCGCTTCAACTTCCGTCAGTACAGCGACGTCACCACCGAGACCTTGAAGCTGATGCACAACCCGGATGTCAGCGTGCGCTCGCGCGGCGTGATGGAGAAGTGCAGCTACTGCGTCCAGCGCCTCTCGCGCGCCCGGCGCGAGGTACAGAAAACCGGTCAGCCGCTGCCGCGCGACGCGGTGGAAACCGCCTGCCAGTCGGCCTGCCCGACGCGCGCCATCCACTTCGGCGACCTCAGCGACGCGCAAAGCGACGTGGCGCGCGCCAAGGCCTCGCCGCGCCACTACGCGATGCTGGAGGAACTCAACACGCACCCGCGCACCACCTTCCTGGCGCGCGTGAATGCCTCGGACGGGGAGCCGACATGAGCGGCGCCGCGCTGGCCCGCCCGCAACCCGAGGGCGCGTCGGACCGGAGCGTGCTCAAGGGGCAGTGGAGCTACGCGAGCATCGGCGACAAGATCGCCGGCATCGTGCTGGAGCGCCCGCTGGGCTGGCGCTGGCTGCTCGCCTTCGTCGCCACCGGGCTGGGCGTGCTGGTGCTCCTGGGCGCGATCGGCTACCTGTTCGCCGCGGGCATCGGCATCTGGGGCGTCAACATCCCGGTGGCCTGGGGCTTCGCCATCGCCAACACGGTCTGGTGGATCGGCATCGGCCACGCCGGCACCTTCATCTCGGCCATCCTGCTGCTGCTGCGCCAGAAATGGCGCACCTCGATCAACCGCTTCGCCGAAGCGATGACGCTGTTCGCCGCGTCGATGGCGGGGCTCTTTCCGATCCTGCACCTGGGGCGGCCGTGGTTCGTCTACTGGCTGGCGCCGTACCCGGACACCATGGACCTGTGGCCGCAGTGGCGCAGCCCGCTGGTGTGGGATTTCTTCGCCATCGGCACCTACCTGATCGTCTCGTTCCTGTTCTGGTACGTCGGCCTGATTCCCGACCTGGCGACGCTGCGCGACCGCGCGAAAACCCGCGGCAAGCAGCTCGCCTTCGGCCTGTTCGCGCTCGGCTGGCGCGGCGAGGCGAAGCAGTGGGCGCGCCACGAGCACGCCTACCTGCTGCTCGCGGGCCTGGCGACGCCGCTGGTGGTTTCGGTGCATTCGGTGGTGTCGCTCGACTTCGCCATCGGCAACACGCCGGGCTACCACTCGACCATCTTCCCGCCGTACTTCGTCGCCGGCGCGCTGTACTCGGGCTTCGCGATGGTGCTGACGCTGGCGATTCCGCTGCGCCACTTCTTCGGACTGCAGGAGATGATCACCGACCGGCACCTGGAGAACGCCGGCAAGGTCATGCTCGCCACCGGCTCGCTGCTGGCCTACGGCTACCTGGCCGAGGCGTTCATGGCCTTCTACAGCGGCGACACCTACGAGATCGCGCTGCAGACGAACCGCTACGCCGGGCCCTACGCGGCCGTGTTCTGGGCCATGATCTGCTGCAACGTGGTCATACCGCAGGTCCTGTGGTGGCGCCGGGTGCGGCGCAGCGCCTGGGCGCTGTTCGCGCTGGCGCTGGTGGTCAACCTGGGCATGTGGATGGAGCGCGTGATGATCGTCGTCTCCAGCCTGAACCGCGACTTCGTGCCGGCGATCTGGCGCGTCTACGTCCCCACGGTGTGGGACTGGATCACCCTCGTCGGCACGCTGTGCTTCTTCGCCTGGCTGTTCCTGCTGTTCGTGCGGGTGCTGCCGGCGATCTCGATTGCCGAGATGCGCGAGCTGGCGCACGAGCGCAGGGAGGGCAGGGCATGACCGCGAGGGCCGAGCGCGCGCCGCTGTGGGGCTGGATGGCCGAGTTCCCCTCGGCCGACGCGCTGCTCGCCGCCGCGCGCGCCACCCGCGCGGCCGGCTACCGGCCCGAGGCGTACTCGCCGTTTCGCATCGAGGGGCTGGCCGAGGCGCTCGGCGTCGAGAAGTCGCACGTCTCGGGCATCACCTTCCTCGGCGCGCTGCTGGGCGGCGCGGGCGGTTACTTCATGCAGTGGTACAGCGCGGTGGTCGACCGGCCGATCAACGTCGGCGGCCGGCCGCTGCACAGCTGGCCGATGTTCGTGCCGGTGAGCTTTTCGCTGCTGGTGCTGGGCGGCGCCTTCGCCGCCGTGATCGCGCTGCTGTGGACCAGCGGGCTGCCGCGGCTCACGCATCCGGTGTTCGCCGCCAAGGACTTCGACCTGGCGACGCGCAACCGCTTCTTTCTGGTGCTGCGCAGCGACGACCCCCGGTTCGACCGCATCGAGGCCGCCGAATGGCTCGACGGGCTGCGTCCGCTGCGGCGCATCGAGGTGCCGCGATCATGAGGGCACCGCAGTCCGCCGCTCTGGCGCTGCTCGCGTTGCTGCTGTGCTGCGCGGGCTGCACCCGTGTGACCAACGACATGGCCAACCAGCCGCGCTACAACCCGTGGGAGCGCAGCCCGCTGTTCGCCGACGACCAGGCGGCGCGCCCGCCGGTGGCCGGCGGCGTGCCGCACGCCGGCGGCGACCTGGCGGCGGTCAGCAGCGCGCGGCGGGGATTGCTGAGCGATGAAGTGCCGTCGCGGCCGGCGCCCGGCGCCGCCCTGCTGGTGCGCGGCCACGAGCGCTACGCGATCTACTGCCTGCCGTGCCACGGCGCGCGCGGCGACGGCGACGGCGAGGTGGTGCGGCGCGGCTTTCCGGCGCCGCTGTCGTTCTCGGTGCCGTCGCAGCGGGCGGTGCTGGATGCGCGGATCCACGACGCCATCCTGCGCGGCGCCGGGATCATGTACCCCTTTGCCGACCGCGTGAGCCCGGCCGACGCCTGGGCCATCGTGGCCTACGTGCGGCAACTGCAGGGCGAGCATCCGCAGGCGGCGACGGTGCCGGCAGCGACGCCAGCAACATCAACGGCATCAACGGCATCAACGGCGTCAACGGCGTCAACGGCGCCTGGAGCTTCTGCGGCTTCTGCAGCGCCTGCGGTCGGCGGGGTGGCACCCGCTGCGGGAGACGCCCGATGAGCGCCGCCGCTGCCGCATCGCGCCGCCGTCCGACGACCGCGCTCGGCGCGCTGGCGCTCCTGGTGTCGCTCGCCGGCTGGTGGGTCGACCGGCCGATGTTCTTCGCGGCCTGGCTGGCGGCCTGGTGGTTCTGCCTCGGGCTGGTCCTGGGCGCGATGGCCAACGGCTGCATCCACGCGCTGACCGGCGGCGCCTGGGGCGACGCGCTGCGCCCGGCGTCGAGCGCGCTGCAGCGCCAGCTGCCGTGGCTGCTGCTGCTGTTCCTGCCGCTTGTCCTGGGGCTGGGCGTGCTGTATCCGTGGGCCGCCGATCCGATGGTGCTGGCGCCGTCGGTCAGGCAGCCGGCGTTCCTGAAGGCGTGGTTCGCCCCCGTCTTCGTCGGTGCACGCTTCGTGGGCTATGCCGCGGTCTGGTGGTGGCTCACGCGCAGCGGCGGCAGCGGGCGGGTGCGCCGCTCGGGCCAGGCCGCCGTGGCGCTGATCGTCTACACGCTGCTGACCTCGCTGGCCGCGGTCGATCTGGTGATGTCGCTGGTGCCGGGCTGGAGCAGCACGGTCTTCGGCTGGCTCACGCTGATGGGGCAGCTGACCGCGGGCGCCGCCGCCGCCATCGCGCTGGCCGCGGCCGCCGGCCAGGCCCCGCTGCCAGCCGAGGGCGATCCGCCCGTGTGGCGCGACCTCGGCAACCTGCTGCTGGCCTGGCTGATGATGCAGGCCTACCTGCAGTTCATGCAGTTCTTGATCATCTGGGCCGAGAACCTGCCGCGCGAGATCAGCTGGTTCGTGCCGCGCCTGCAGACCGGCTGGCAGGCGGTCGGCGTCGCACTGGTGCTGCTGCAGTTCACGCTGCCGATGCTGGCGCTGCTGTGGCGCAGCGTGAAGGACCATCCGCGCCGCCTGATGCGGGTGGCCGGGCTGGTGGTCGTGATGCAGGCGGTCGACGCGGTGTGGCTGGTGGTGCCGTCGGTGCAGCCGCGCGGCTACGGTGCGTGGTGGCTGGTGCCGCTCGCCTTCGCGGGCATGACGCTGCTGCTGTTCGGGCGGCTGCCTGGCCATCTGGCGCACGGGTCTCAGGCAGAGGTGGCGCAATGAGGATCGACCCCGAAGTCAACCTGCGCGTCATCGCCTGGACGGCGCTCGGCGTCGCGCTGGTGCTGGCCGCCGCCGTCGGCGCGTCCTTCGCGCTGCTGCGCGCGTGGCACCAGCCGGCCGGCGGCGAGCAGGGCAGCGCGCCGCTGGTGCAGGCCATTCCCGCGCCGCGCCTGGAAAGCGCGCCGCAGCTCGGCCGCTCCGCGGAGCCGGGAGCGACGCCATGAGGGCCGCTCCCAAGGCGAATTCCTCCGTGCGCCGTGCGCAGCGCAGAGGCGGGCCTGCGAGCCACGCGAAGAACGTCTCGGCATGGGTCCGCTTGGCCCTGATGGCGCTGTGGATGGCGGCGGCCGCCGCTGCGCCGGCGCAGGCCGCGACGCCGGCGGTGCCCGCGTTCGAGCAGCGCCTGGGCGCCACGCTGCCGCCTGGCCTGCGGCTGGTCGATGCCGCGGGCGCCGTCGTCGACTGGCGCGCGCTGGCGGCCTCGGGGCGGCCGATCGTGCTGCTGCCGGCGTACTACCGCTGCGCCACGCTGTGCGGCACGGTGGCGCACGGCGCGCTCGAAGCGCTGGCCGACACCGGCCTCGCGCCCGACACCTGGCGGCTGCTGTTGTTCAGCGTCGATCCGCACGACACGCCGGCCGACGCCCGCGTGCTGCAGGCGGTCTATGCGGACTACGCGCGCTGGGCGCGCCCGCAGGCCTACGGCGCGCATCCACCGGACCTGCGCCTCCTGACCGGTGCCGCCGCCGACAGCCGGGCGCTGGCGCGCGCCGTCGGCTTCGACTGGCAGGCCGCCGGCGCCCCGGCCGCGCCCGGCGCGCCGCCGGACTACGCGCACCCGACCGGCCTGGTCGTCCTCACGCCGCAGGGCGTGGTGTCGCGCTACCTGCTCGGCGTGCGCTTCGACGCCAGGGCGCTGCGGTCGGCGTTGGTCGAGGCCGCCGACGGGCGCATCGGCACGCCCGCTGAGCACCTGCTGCTCGCCTGCGCGCACCTCGATCCGCTCGCCGGGCGCCACAGCGCGACGGTGCTGGCGCTGCTGCGCGGCGTCGGGCTGGCGGCGCTCGGGCTGCTCGGCGCCTGGGTCTGGCGCCACCGGCGTGCGCCGCAAAGGTCCTCGCCATGAACGACGACGCCAGCGCCACCGCCGGGGCCGCCACCTTCCGGCTGATCGCGCAGAGCGCCTCGTCGATCGCGCCGCGCACCGACCTGCTGTTCACGGCCATGCTGCTGCTGTGCGGCCTGATGGCGGTGGCGCTCGCGGTGCTGATCGTCTGGTTCTCGATCCGCTACCGCGCTGGCAGCCGGGTCGACCGCAGCCACCCGCCGTCCAATGCGCGGGGCCTGGAGGCTGCCTGGACCGCCATCCCGTTCGTCCTGTTCCTCGGTATCTTCGCCTGGGCCGGGCACGACAGCGTGCAGGCGCAGCGCACGCCGCGCGACGCGATTCCCGTGTACGTGGTCGCCAAGCAATGGATGTGGAAGCTGCAGCACGGCAACGGGCGGCGCGAGATCAACGAGCTGCACGTGCCCCTCAACCAGCCGGTGGTGCTGATCATGGCGTCGCAGGACGCGATCCACAGCTTCTTCGTGCCGGCGTTCCGCCTCAAGCAGGACGTGGTGCCGGGGCGCTACACGCGCCTGTGGTTCACCGCGACGCAGCTGGGCGACTTCCGCATCCTGTGCAGCGAGTACTGCGGCAGCGATCATTCGGCCATGCTGGGCCATGTGATCGTCATGAGCCAGGCCGACTACGGCCGCTGGCTGGAGGCCGGCCGCGCCACGCCCGACGACGAGCCGAGCCCGCAGCAGTTCGGCGCGGCGCTCTACCGCAAGTTCGCCTGCGCCAGCTGTCACGGCGTCGGTTCGAGCGTGGGCGCGCCGCGCCTCGAAGGCCTGTACGGGCAGCCCGTGGCGCTGGAGGACGGCGCCACGGTGACCGCCGACGACGCGTACCTGCGCGAATCCATCGTCGCGCCGAAGCGCCGCGTCGTGCGCGGCCAGGCCGCCATCATGCCGTCGTACGCCGGGCAGATGAGCGAGGAGGACCTGCAGAACCTCGTCGCCTACCTGCGCTCGCTCGGCCCTCCCCGGGAGAATCCATGACCACCGGCGCCGCCCATGCCCTGGAGAAAAGCTACGTCGACGACGGCACCAGCCTGAAGTCCTGGCTGCTCTCGACCGACCACAAGCGCGTCGCGGTCCTGTACGCGTGCGGCATCACCTTCTTCTTTTTCGTCGGCGGCGCCGCGGCGACGCTGATCCGGCTGGAGCTCGCCACACCCGCGGGCGACCTGGTGTCCAGCGACGGCTACAACAAGCTCTTCACGGCGCACGGCGTCATCATGGTGTGGCTGTTTCTGATTCCGTCGATCCCGTCGATCGTGGGCAACTTCGTGCTGCCGCTCATGATCGGCGCGCGCGACCTGGCCTTTCCGAAACTCAACCTGGCGAGCTGGTACCTCTACATCGCGGGCGGGCTGATCGTGCTGGCCGCCCTCGGGCTGGGCGGCGTCGATACCGGCTGGACCTTCTACACGCCGTATTCGACGATGTTCTCCAACAGCTACGTGGTGCTGACGCTGGTCGGCGTCTTGGTGACCGGCTTCTCGTCGATCCTGACGGGCTTGAACTTCATCGTCACCGTGCACACGCTGCGCGTGCCGGGGCTCACGTGGTTCAAGCTGCCGCTCTTCGTCTGGGCGATCTACGCGACCAGCCTGATCCTGGTGCTGGCCACGCCGGTGCTGGCGATGACGGTGCTGCTGGTGGTGGCCGAGCGGCTGTTTCAGGTCGGCGTGTTCGATCCGGCCTACGGCGGCGACCCGCTGCTGTTCCAGCACCTGTTCTGGTTCTACTCGCACCCGGCGGTCTACATCATGGTGCTGCCGGCAATGGGGGTGGTGAGCGAGATCATCCCGTGCTTCGCGAAGAAGCGCGTGTTCGGCTACCGCTTCATGTGCTACTGCCTGCTGGCGATCGCCGGCATCGGCTTTCTGGTGTGGGGCCACCACATGTTCGTCAGCGGCCAGTCGCCGGCGGCCAACCTGGTGTTCTCGCTCCTGAGCTTCATGGTCGCGGTGCCCTCGGCCATCAAGGTCTTCAACTGGACCGCCACGCTCTACAAGGGATCGATCCGCTTCGACGCGCCGATGCTCTACGCGCTGGGCTTCGTCGGGCTGTTCACCGTCGGCGGGCTGACCGGGCTGTTTCTCGCCTCGCTGGCGCTGGACGTGCACCTGACCGACACCTATTTCATCATCGCGCACTTCCACTACATCATGGTCGGCGGCTCGGTCATGGCCTTCTTCGGCGCGCTGCACTTCTGGTGGCCCAAGGTGTGCGGCAAGCGCTACCCCGAGATGCTGGCGCGCGCGGCGGCGATCATCATGTTCTTCGGCTTCAACCTGACCTTCTTCCCGCAGTTCCTGCTCGGCTACCAGGGCATGCCGCGGCGCTACCACGCCTACCCGCCCGAGTACACGGTGCTCAACGTGCTGTCGAGCGCGGGCGCCTCCATCCTGGCGCTGGGCTACCTCATTCCGCTGGTCTATTTCGCCTGGTCGCTCTGGCACGGCCGGCACAGCGAGCCCAACCCGTGGGGCGCCACCGGGCTGGAATGGCAGACCCGCTCGCCGCCGCCGACCCACAATTTCGACCAGGAGCCGCGCGCGCCCGACGACGTGTACGGCTACACCCCGGCACAGCCGGCGCGGAGCGTGTCGTGAACGCCGCCATGGCCGCCGACAGCGCTGCGCCGCGCTACATGGCGCACCCCGAGGCGTTCGCGCCGCTCGGCAACGCCGAGCGCACGCCGCGCCACGCCGACGCGCAGCTGCGCCAAGGCACGGCGCGCCTGGGCATGTGGGTGTTCCTGGCGGGCGAGATCCTGTTCTTTGGCGCCCTGCTGGTGGTCTACGGCGTCGCGCGCACGCACTGGCCCGGGGGCTTCGCCGCCGCCAGCCTGAAGACCCACGTGGGCCTCGGCACCCTCAACACCGCGCTGCTGCTGACCAGCAGCTTCGCCGTCGCCGTCGCGGCCGAGGCGTCGGAATGCCACCGCCCGCGCGACGTCGCGCCGTGGCTGTGGATCGCGGTCGCGCTGGGGCTGGCCTTCCTGGCGGTCAAGGGGCTGGAGTACCGCGAGGAGTGGCTCGAAGGCCTGTTTCCGGGGCCGGGCTTCCGCCTCGACGGGCGCGTCGTCGCCGGCGCCGAGCTGTTCTTCACTTGGTACTACATCGCCACCGCGCTGCACTCGCTGCACCTGGTGATCGGCATCGCGCTGTGCGCCGGCTTTGCGCTCGCCAGCCGCTCGCGGCATCCGGAGCGCGCCGGCGCGCCGCGCATCCACGCGGTGGCGCTGTACTGGCACTTCGTCGACATCGTGTGGATCGTGCTGTACCCGCTGATCTACCTGGTGGCGCCCCGGTCATGAACCGCCGGACCGTTTCCAGGACGAATGCCGTAGCGCGCAAGGCGAAGGATGCCTCATGACCGCCGCCGCCGCCGCCGCCGCCACCGACCGCTCCGCTCACGACCGGCGCTTCCTGCGGGCCCGCCGGCAGTACGCCATCGCCTGGGCCGTGCTGCTGGCGCTGCTGGCGGCGAGCGCGGCGAGCGGCCGCTTCAACCTGGGCATCGGCAACCTGATCGCGGGAGTCGGCATCGCGCTCGTCAAGGGCGCGATCGTCGCCTGGCTCTTCATGGCGCTGCGCGACGCGCCGCTGCTGATCCGCATCGCGTCGGTCGCGGGCCTGGCGATGCTGCTTGTCCTCGCCGGCCTGAGCTGGGTCGATTTCGGGCCGCGGCACAACGAGCCGGCGGCGTACCAGCGGGCGCAGCAGGTGCCGGCGCTGCTGCGGCAGGCGCACCCGCCGGCGCGGCCGGAAGGCGCCGCTGCCGTCAGTCCCGCGTCACCCGCAGCAGTTCCGCCCGCGAGGTGACGCCCGCGCGCACCAGCCGCTCGCCGTCCTCGCGCATCGAGCGCAGGCCGCCGCGCTGCGCGGCCTCCAGCACGGCACTCTCGGCGGCGCGGTTGTGCACCAGCGCGCGCACCGCGTCGTCGGCCACCAGCAGCTCGAAGATGCCGGTGCGGCCCTGGTAGCCGGTCTGGCCGCAGGCGTCGCAGCCCACCGGCTGCATCTCGCCGCCGGCCGACGGCACCGCGCACGCCGGACAGAGCTTGCGCACCAGCCGCTGCGCCAGCACGCCGAGCAGCGAAGAGCTGAGCAGGAAGGGCTCGACCCCCATGTCGGTCAGCCGCGTGACGGCGCTGGCCGCGTCGTTGGTGTGCAGCGTGGCCAGCACCAGGTGGCCGGTGAGCGAGGCCTGGATGGCGATCTGCGCGGTTTCGAAGTCGCGGATCTCGCCGATCATGATGATGTCCGGGTCCTGCCGCAGGATGGCGCGCAGCGCCTTGGCGAAGGTCAGGTCGATCCTGGCGTTGACCTGGGTCTGGCCGACGCCGTGCAGCTCGTACTCGATCGGGTCCTCGACCGTCATGATGTTGCTGCGCGCCGGCGTCGAGCCGTCCGAGCGCGGCGTACAGCGTGGTGGTCTTGCCCGAGCCGGTCGGCCCGGTCACCAGGATGATGCCGTGCGGCTGGCCGATCAGGTGCTCGAAGCGCGCGAGCGTGTCGCCCTGCATGCCGACCGATTCGAGCGTGAGCTTGCTCTCGGACTTGTCCAAAAGGCGCAGCACGGCGCGCTCGCCGTGCGCCGAGGGCAGGGTCGAGACGCGCACGTCGACCGCGCGCGTGCCGATGCGCAGCGAGATGCGCCCGTCCTGCGGCAGCCTCTTCTCGGCGATGTCGAGGTCGGCCATGATCTTCAGCCGCGAGATCAGCGCCGCGTGCAGCGCGCGGTTGGGCTGCACCACCTCGCGCAGCGTGCCGTCAATGCGAAAGCGCACGCTGGAGGTGCGCTCGTAGGGCTCGATGTGGATGTCGCTCGCGCCGTCGCGCGCGGCCTGCGTCAACAGCGCGTTGAGCATGCGGATGATCGGCGCGTCGCCGGCCGACTCCAGCAGGTCCTCCACGGCCGGCAACTCCTGCATCATGCGCGACAGGTCGGCGTCGCTCTGCACCTCGCTGACCACCGAGGCGGCGCTCGACTCGCCCTGCGCGTAGGCCGCGCTGATGCGCTGCGCCAGCTGATCGTTGGGAAGCGCCTCGAAGCCCTGCACCGCGTACTTGCGCAGCACCTCGCTGACGGCGCTGCGCGGCGCGCCGGCCGACATCCAGAGGGTGCACTGGCCGTCGTCGGCCTCTTCGAGCAGCAGCTGCTGGCCGCGCGCGAAGGCATAGGGCAGGGGGTAACGCATGGCGGGAGGGCTCGTCGGGGTGAAAGCCGTGGCGGATGGGAGAGGGATGGCAGGGCGCGCGGTGCGGAGCGACGCCTGTTTCAGGGCAGCTCGCGCGCCGTCGCCGGATCGGCCGTGGGCGGCAGCGCGCCGCGCAGCGGGGCGCTGCCCAGCGGGCGCGGAGAGGCCGGCGCCGCCGGCGGCGGCACCAGGCGCGTGCCTTCGATGCGGCGGTCGCCGTCCTTGTCCCCGCCGGACGTCATCGGCGGCAGGGGCGGCAGCACCGCCGCCGCATCGACGTTGCGCAGCATGACGTTGTCGGTCGATGGCTGCGCACTCTGCTGCAGGCTGCGGATGGCGTCGTAGCGCTCGTAGGCGAAGGCCTGGCTGGCGGCGGCGTCGCGCATCACCACTGGGCGCAGGAACACCATCAGATTGGTCTTGTTGCGCGACCGGGTCTGGCTCTTGAACAGGTTGCCCAGGATCGGGATGTCGCCCGCCACCGGCACCTTCTCGGTCGAGGTCGAATAGTCATCCTGCAGCAGGCCGCCCAGCATGATGAGGCTGCCGTCCTCCACCAGCACGTTCGACTCGATCGAGCGCTTGTTGGTGGTCGGGCCGTTCAGGTCGGTGCGGGTGGCCGGATCGACGTTCGAGACCTCCTGGAAGATCGTCATCTTCACCGTGCCGTCCGCGCCGATCTGCGGGCGCACGCGCAGCGTCAGGCCGACGTCCTTGCGCTCCACCGTGGTGAACGGGTTGATGGTCGAGGTGTTGCCGTTGGTGGCGGCGTACTGGCCGGTGACGAAGGGCACGTTCTGGCCGATCACGATCTTGGCCTCCTCGTTGTCGAGCGTCAGCAGGTTGGGCGTCGACAGCACGTTGCCCTCGCCGTTGCTGGAGAGAAAGCGCGCCAGCAGGCCCAGCACGTACTGGCCGTTGATCTGGTGGCCGATGCCGAAGTTGAAGCCGGTCGAGGGCCGCGTGGCCGCGTTGCGCGTCGCCAGTCCGACCGCCAGGTCGATCAGGTTCTGCCCGGCCAGGCTCGAATTGGTTCCGATGTAGCCGATGTTGGGGTCGCCCTTGCTGCCCAGTGCGCTCTGCCACTGCACGCCGAACTCGGCCGCCTTGGTCGCGTTGACCTCGACGATCAGGCTCTCGACCATGACCTGCGCGCGCCGGCTGTCGAGCTTGTCGATGACGGCGCGGATCTGGCGGTACTGCGGCTCGCTCGCCGTGATGATCAGCGAGTTGGTCGAGGGGTCGGCCTGGATCTGGCCGCCGGTGGAAGGCTGGTTGGCGTTGTTGACCGGCGCGGTGGCCGGCGTGGCGCCGCCCGGCGCGTTCAGGTTGCCCAGCGCGCCCTGGCCGGCGAGCGGCTGCTGCGGCAGGCCGCCCGCGGGCGCTCCCCCCACCACGCTGGAGACGGCGCCGGCCGCCACGGCGGCGCGCAGCGTGGCGGCGAGCCGCACCGCGTCGGCGTTCTTCAGGTACACCACGTGGATGTTGCCGGCGCTGCCGTTGTCGCTCGCGCTGTCGTCCGCGGCGCGGTCGAGCTTGGTCACCAGCGTGCGCACCAGCTGCGCGCGCGCCGGGTTGGCGGCGCGCAGGATCAGCGCGTTGCTGCGCGGCTCGGCCAGCAGCGTGGTGCGGAACGACGCGTCGGTCGTGCCCGGCGCCGCCGCCCCGCCGGGCGCGGCGGTGCCGCCGCTGCCCTCGACCAGCCGCGTGATCAGCGGTGCCATGTCGGTCGCCACCGAGTGCTTGAGCGGAATGACCTCGATGTCGGACGCGTTGGGCACGTCGAGCGCGGCGATCATGCGCGCCAGCCGCTGCATGTTGTCGGCGTAGTCGGTGATGACCAGCGAGTTGTTGCCGGGGTTGACGTTGATGGTGTTGTTCGGTGGGATCAGCGGCCGCAGCACCGGCAGCAGGTTGTTGGCCGACTCGTAGTTCAGCCGGAAGATCTGCGTGACGATCTGGTTGCTGCCGGCGCGCGCCGTGCCGCTGGTGGTGGTGCTGACGCGGTTGCTCTGCAGCTTGGCGTCGGCCTCGGGCACGATCTTGTAGAGCCCGTCGGCCTGCACCACCGCGAAGCCCTGCAGCCGCAGCGCGGCGGCGAAGCGGTTGAACGCCGCCGCCGGCGGGATGGCGCGGTCGGTCACCAGGTTGATGGTGCCCTTCACGCGCGGGTCCACCACCACGTCGCGCCCGGTGACGACCGCCATGGTGCGCGCCACCGACTCGATGTCGGCGTTGGCGAAGTTGAGAGTGATCGGCTCGCCGCGGCGCGGCGCCCGCACCTCGTTGTCCTGCGCGAAGGCGGGGGCCGCCGGCGTCAGTGCGGCGGCGACGAGCAGTTGCGCGGCGACGGCGGCGATGCCGGTGCGTCGCATGCGCGGAAATCGTGACTTCATGGTCAACCCAGGGTGATGATCGAGCGCGCGCTGTCGCGCCGCCCGATGATGTTCAACAAATTGGCGAGGGCGTCCTCGCGTCCGGCGGCGGCGCTGGCCTCGCCGTTGAAGCGCAGCGCCCGGCCGTTCCACAGGCCGCTGCCGGTGAGCTCCAGGCTGCCCGAGAGCGTGCTGAGCAGCACGCTCGGCACCGTGCCACCGGCCAGCGCGAGGCGGTAGCTGCCCATCGGCCGCAGCGTCGACAGGCTCGACGAGATGTCGGTCGCGTCCAGCGTCGCCTGGCCGGCGAGCGCCAGCGCGCGGCCGTCCCAGCGCATCGACAAACCCTGCGTCGCGAGCGCCAGCGTGCCTTCGAGCTTGAGCGTGTTCCACGGCGCGCCCAGGCCGCGCAGCAGCGTCGCCGGCCACTGCGAGCGGCCGTCGCGCCAGTCCAGCTGCACGCCGCCGCCGCCCTGGGGCTGGACGTGCAGCTGCAGTGGTTGCGGAGCGCAGCACGGCACGTCGAGCGTGGCCGTCACCCCGCGCCAGCCCGGCCGCAGGCGCCACAGCACGGCGCCCGGCAGCGACACCGGCTCGGCGCCGCCGGCGCCACTGGCGAACGCCACGCCGGCCGTGCCGTTCCAGACGGTGCCGCGCGGGTCGACCAGCAGCAGCCGGCCGCCGCTCCAGCCGGCCAGCGCCGCGCCGAGCCAGCGCGCCGGCGCGAACAGCGCCAACGCCAGCGCGCCGCCGAGCAGCGCGCCGAGCACGGCCGAGCGCCAGCCGGGGGCGGGTGCGCGAAGTCGCGGAGCGGGACGGGTCACCATGGGACGCTCGGGCAGACAGTGTGAACAGGCAGACGGTACGGTCGGAAAAAGGTCCGGCGCGCGTCAGCGGCTGGCCGGCAGGCTCATGACCAGCGCGCCGTCCCAGCGGGTCTGCGTCGGCTCGGTCTTGGCGTCGGCCGCAGCCGGGGCGCTGCCGCCGCCCTGCGCACGGGTCAGGTGCGCCTCGCGCGGCACTGCGTGGGCGTTGCCGCGCGTCTGCGCCAGCCACCGGGCGAGTGCGTCGGCTGGGGCCGCGCGCAGCGTGACGCCGACGCCCTCGCCGCCGCCAGCGGCCGCCAGCAGCTGCGCGTTGGCGCCCAGGCTCTGGCGCGTCGCGGTTTCGAGGGCGCTCAGCGCGTCGTCGCGGTTGGCGCGCGGCTGGGCCTGCAGCGCCTGGGCCTGCGCGCGCAGCGTGGCCATGCGCTGCAGTTGCGCATCGAGCCGCGCATGCTCGGCCGGCGCCGCGCCCAGCGTGCGCAGCGCGGGCGCCAGCGCGATCCACCACAGCAGCGCCAGCGCGACGAGCGCCAGCGCCAGGCTTGCCAGGCGGCGCTCGCGCGGCGCGGTGGCGGCCCAGCGGGCCTTGAGCGGGGCGAGGCGGCTCATCGGGCGGTCTCCGCGCCGTCGCCCCGGGGCCGTCGGCCCGAAGAAGTAGTCCGGCGGCTCATGAGATCCTCCGCGCAGGCGCTGCGGCACTGGCCCGGGGCGATTCGGCGTCTCATGGCTGCGTTGTCGCCTGCACCAGCAGCAGGTCGCCCTCGGTTCGCGCGGTGTAGCCGCGCGACGCCAGCGCCTGCGACAGGCCGGTCGTCTCGCCGGCACTCAGGCGCAGGCCGCGCAGCCGCAGCTGCCCGGCGGCGTAGTCGATGGCGCTCGGCGTGCGCCCGGGCGGCAGGCTGCCCGCCAGGGCGCCGAGCATCGGCTCGAAATCGGAGGCGGCCACCTCGCCGGTGGCCTGCTTGAGTGCCGCCACCTCGCGCGCCATCTGCAGCGGCGCGTCGACCACCAGCTGCACCGACGGGAAGGTCTGCGTCAGGATGTCGTCGACCGCGGTGCGCTTGGCGTCGAGCGCGTTGCGCTCCCGCCAGGCCCAGGCGTTGACACCGATCAACTGGCTTGCCAGCAGCAGCGCGGCGCCCCAGCGCGCGGCCCGCCATTCCGGCGCGTAGCGCAGCGCACGCCAGACCGACGCGGCCTTCTTGCCGGCGCGCGCGCGGGCATTGACGGCCAGGTCGAACTGCGCCAGGTCCCAGGGCGAGCGCGTGGCCTGCTGCAGCCAGCGCTCGGATGCCTGCACCAGCGGCACGCGGCGCGCCAGCAGGTGCTCGGCCGCCTCGGCGACGGCCGGCTCGGCCGTCACGACGGCGGTGTCGAGCGGCGCGCCGCCCAGGAGCGCCAGCGCGGCGCCGGTCAAAGGCAGGGCGGCCACGCCGTCGCCGTCGCAGCGCACGAGCTGCGGCGCCTCGCGCTCGCCCGTCACGAAGACCAGCGGCGGCGCGTCGGGCGGCTGCGGCGTGAACTCGGGCACGATGCGCACCACGCGCCGGCCCGCCGCTTCGAGCGCCTGCACCGCCGCGCGCAGCCAGGCGCGGCTGCACGCTGCCACCCAGACCGGCGCGCCGGTGCGAGCGCCCGGCGCCAGCGCGAAATGCAGCGTCTCGGGCGCGTCCAGCAGCCGGTCTTCCAGCAGGCCGTCGAGCACCGAGCGCAGCCGCGCGGCGCCGGTCAGGCTGCCCTGCGGCAGCGTGACCTGGTGCCACGACAGCGCCGCCGACGGCACCCCCAGCGCGACCTCGTGGCCGGCCGGCAGCAGCGCCACGGGCGAGCGGCCGTGCGAGCGCAGCGTCACGCCGTCGTCGGCGGACAGCGCCCAGTCGAAGTCGCCGAGGGCGGCGGCGACCGGGGGCGGTGGAGCGATCAGCAGGAGCAAGGACATGGCAGGCGGAAGTGCACGATTGTAAAAGCCTTGGGAAATCGGCTTTCTATCGCTATGGATTCGATAGCGGAAGATGCAGGCGTGGCGTGCGCGAAAGTCGCTTTTCGGTCATTTCCTGCAGGCCTCACGGTCCGGGCGCTGGCGCAGACGCAGACGTGGACGTGGACGTGGACGCGCTGACGCCGCGTTCGCGCCACAGCGTCTGCACGGTGATTCCGTCGCGCTGCAGCAGCGAGTGTTCCTCGATGCGGATGCGGTCCAGGCGCAGGCGGCCCCACACCTCGAAGAACCGGGTGTTGACGCTGTGCCGCTCCTGGCTGAACTGCGCGCTGCCGTCGCCGCCGCGCACCAGGTCGTTGGCGTCCGCGATGCCCTTGAAGTACGCCAGCTTGCGGCGCTCGACCAGCCGCTGCGCGCTCGCCATGTCGAGGCCCGCCAGGCTGGCGAAGATGACTTCGGCGCTCGCCGTGTTGAGGTTGACGGGCGTGCGCATCGGCAGCACCGTCACGTACGGCTCCAGCGCCGCCGCCGTCGCCGGCGAGACCCCGAGCCAGACCAGCTGCGAGGTGTGAATCGGCATCAGCGGCGAGGTGGCATCGCCGTTGGGCGCCAGCGCGCGCGCCAGCGATGCGACGAGCCGCTCCACTTCGGACGCCGGCAGCCCGAGCAGGCCGAACAGGCGGGTGAAGGCCGCCACGCTGTCCGCCACCGGCTTGCCGCTGCCATCGACCAGGTTCAGCACGTTGAGCTTCGACTGCGCATCGACGATGCGCCCGGACATGAAGGCGTCGGGCAGGCCCTCCAGGCTGTCGCTGGCGATGTTCTTGTCGCCCGCGAGAAAGCTCGACAGCCGCGCCTCCTCCAGCGGCACCGCCCACGGCTCGGCCAGGTGGTCGACGCCGGGGCTGGGGACATTGCCGTCCTCGCGTAGGATCAGGCGCGCCCAGTCGAGCGCGCCGATCAGCACCCAGGCCGCCTGCGCGCGCGTGCGCTCGGCCGCCTCGACCTCGACGGCGCGCCACTGCTGCCACAGCGCGGTGGCCGACAGCGTGGCGACCAGCACCACGGTCAGCATGGCCGCCAGCAGGGCGGCGCCGGCCTGGCGCGCGCGCGTGGCGCCCGGGGCACCCACGGGGCGACGTCGGCAGGCTCCGCGAAGGCGGCTCCCGCGAGTCGGGCCAGAGCGTGCGGTGTTCATGACTTGGGCACCGACAGGGTCGGGCGCACCCAGTCGCGCGTGAGCAGGCCGGCGAGCCCTTCGCCCGGCGGCAGGCTCAGCACCAGCCGCACGCCGTCGGGCACGGTGCCGGCGCTGGCCAGGCCGGCGGCGGCTGCAGGATTGGCGGCCGTGGCTGCGGCCGCGCCCGCTGTGGTCGACGGGGTGGCGGCAGCTGCGGTGGCCGTGCCGGGGGGAGCGCTGGGGGACGGGCCGGCCGGGCTCCACTGTTGGGCATTGGCGTTGAAGTAGTGGAGCTGCCAGCTCTCCAGCGGCACCAGCGCCACGTCGGAGCCACCCGGCGGCGCGCCGCCGTCCTGCGCCCAGGCGGCGGCCTGCGCCCAGGCCTGCTGCCAGTCGCCGCGCGTGGTGAACGGCGCCGACTGCCAGCGGTGCCAGCGCGGGCCGGCGGCGTCGGGGCGCAGCGTCCAGGCCACGACCACGACGCCGGGCTGCGCCGCGTCGCCGCCGCGGCGCGTGAGACGCAGCGCGCGGCCGTCCCAGTCGATCGGGCGCGTCTGCGCCAGCACGGCGATGGCATCCAGGTCGGCGCTCCACTGCGCCAGCGTGGCCTGCAGCGCGAGCACCGCGTCGGCGCGCTGGCGGTTCTGCGCGGTCGCGCGCGACATGCCTTCGAGCCCGCGCCAGCTCACCAGCGCCAGCAGCGCCATCACCGTGATCGCCACCAGCAGCTCGACCAGCGTGAAGCCGGCGGCCATGGGCCGCGCGCGGCGCGCCGTCATCAGAAGCGCCCCACCACGGTCGAGAGCCGCAGCACCGAAGCGGCCGTGGCGTCGCGCACCTGCACGTCGACGCGGCGGAAGTTGGGGTTGAGCGTCGGCGTGGTCGACACCGTCACGCCGAACTCGACGCCGGCCTGCGTGCAGGTCGAGCCGCTGTCGCCGACGGCCGGCATCTGGCGCGACAGGCGCGCCTTGGCCAGCTCGTTCTCGCCGCACAAGGTGGCCAGCAGCACGTCGGACTGGCGCTGCGCGTTGCGCGTCAACGCCTGCGTCGCCTGCGTGCCGGCCGCCAGGGCGATGGCGACGATGCCCAGCGCCACCAGCACCTCGATCAGGGTGAAGCCGTGCCCGGCGCCGCGGGCCCGCACCGGGCGTGGCGCCGCGCGACACGCGGGTGCGCCGGCGGGTTGCGGCCGGCGCTTCATGGCGACACCACGGCGAAGGGCCGCAGGCCGTCGCTCGCCAGCCGCACGCTGCGCGGCGACGGGCCGTCGCTGCCGAGGATCACCTGCTGCGCCGCGATGATCGGGTCGGGGCCGAGCTGCAGGGCCGGCAGCGGGGCCCCGTTGATGGCGGCCGCCTGCGCGCGGGTGTCGTCGGACAGCCAGCGGTTCGGCAGCGCGTCGGGCGGCAGGCCGTCGAACACGAAGCCGCCCGCCACCGGCCGCCAGCGCACCGCCACGCCGCTGGCGCGCGACTGGGCGCGGGCCGATTCGAGCAGCGCGGCCAGCCGTTCCGCCTCGCGGTCGAGCCGGGTCTGCGCCGTGTCGCGCAGCGCCAGGCCGACGCCCGCCGTGGCGATCGCGATGATGGCGATCACCACCATCAGCTCCAGCAGGGTGAATCCGGATGAAAAAGGCCGCCTGCGCCCGTCCAGCGTGCCCCGCCAGCTATCGAAACGATAGCAAACGCGGCGCCGGGCCCGGCTACTGCCAGCTGCCGATGTCGGCATTCCTGCCCTCGCCGCCGGGCTGGCCGTCGGCTCCGAAGGAGAACACGTCGATCTCGCCCTTGATGCCGGGGTTCAGGTACTGGTAGGGGCGGCCCCACGGGTCGTTGGGCAGCTTCTCGACGTAGGGCTTCCAGTTCGGCGCGGCCGGGCCGGTGGTGGGCCGCGCGAGCAGCGCCTGCAGGCCCTGTTCGGCGGTCGGGTAGCGCTGGTTGTCGAGCCGGTAGAGCTTGAGGGCCTGCATCAGGTTGTTGACGTCGGTGCGCGCGGCCGTGACGCGCGCGTCGTCGGCGCGGTCGATCACGTTGGGCACGATCAGCGCGGCCAGCACGCCGATGATGACCAGCACCACCATCAGTTCGATCAGCGTGAAGCCGCGCTGGACGGCGCGGGCGGGCGTGCGGAGAAAGTCGGTCATGGCGTGGGGCGGGAAGCGGGGGAAGGGCAGCGGCGGAAGGCGGCAAAAAGCGGCGGAAATGGAAGGCGAAGCCGGGCGCGGCGGGGCGGCGGGCGGGCTGCATGATAATCCGCGCCCATGACGAGCCTGTATCCATCCGTCCGCTGGGGCGTGCCGCTCGCCACCACCGGGCTGTGGGCGCTGGCGGCCGCGAGCGTGGTGTTCTGGGGCCTGCGCCTGTCCACTCCGCGCGACGTGGCCGTGCCGCCAGCGGCACCCACGGCGCCCGTGGCGACGCCCGACCCGGCGGCGGTGGCGCGGCTGCTCGGGGCGGCGCCGGCCGCGGCCGCGACGCCGGCGCCCGAGGCCTCCAGCCGCTTCGCACTGCTGGGCGTGGTGGCCGACGGCACGCGCCACGGCGCCGCCCTGATCTCGCTCGACGGCAAGCCGCCGCGGCCGTACCGGGTCGGCGCCGCGGTGGGCGAGGGCTACGTGCTGCAGTCGGTCGGCCTGCGCGCCGCCACGCTGGGCACGGCCCGCGACGCACCGCCGGCCTTCACGCTGCAGCTGCCGATGCACACCTCGGCCGCTGGCGTCGCGTCCGCCATGCCCGCCGCCGTGCCCGCCGTGCCCACGTTTGCGCCGCCGCCCGCCGCTGCCGCCGCGCCGCCGCCCACGGCGCAGGGCATGCCGAGCCTGCCGGCGGCCCCGTATTCATCGAACCGGCGGAGGATGCCGGGCGCGCCGCCCTCGTTGCCGCCGCCCTCGGCCATGGTGCCGACCGGCCCTATCGGCGGCCTGCCCGCCGCCGAGGCGCCGCAGGGCGCGACGCCCGCGACCCCGCCCTGAGCAGCGCGCCGCCGCGCCGCTGCGCAGGCGCCGCCTCTCAGGCCCGCAGGAACAGCCGGTACGCCGGATTGGCGGTTTCCTCGACCCAGGGGTAGTCGAGCGTGCGCAAGAACTCGTCGAAGGCCGCCGCGTCGCCTTCGGGCACCTGCAGGCCGACCAGGATGCGGCCGTAGTCGGCGCCCTGGTTGCGGTAGTGGAACAGGCTGATGTTCCAGTTGGGCCGCATCAGGCTCAGGAACTTGAGCAGCGCGCCGGGCCGCTCCGGGAACACGAAGCGCAGCAGCCGCTCGTCGTGCGCCAGGCCGCTGCGCCCGCCCACCATGTGGCGGATGTGCTCCTTGGCGAGCTCGTCGTGCGTCAGGTCGATCGCGTCGAAGCCGTGGGCGCCGAAGGTCTGCGCGATCTCGGCCGACTCGCCGCGCGCGCTGGTCGTCAGGCCGACGAACACGTGCGCCACGGCCGCGTCGCCGATGCGGTAGTTGAACTCGGTCACGTTGCGCGCCGCGCCGGGCAGCGCGCCCACCAGCTCGCAGAAGCGCCGGAAGCTGCCGCGCTCCTCCGGAATGCTCACCACGAACAGGGCCTCGCGCTCCTCGCCGACCTCGGCGCGCTCGGCCACGAAGCGCAGCCGGTCGAAGTTCATGTTGGCGCCGCACAGAATCGCCGCGTAGGTCTCGCCGCGCGTGCCGTGGCGCTCGACGTACTGCTTGACCGCCGCCACCGCCAGCGCGCCGGCCGGCTCGACGATGCTGCGCGTGTCGACGAACACGTCCTTGATGGCGGCGCACACCGCGTCGGTGTCCACCGTCAGGTACTCGTCGACCAGCGCGCTGGCGACGCGGAAGGTTTCCTCGCCGACCAGCTTGACGGCGGTACCGTCGGAGAACAGCCCGACGTCGGGCAGCGCGACGCGCCGCCGGGCCGCGACCGACTGCATCATCGCGTCCGAGTCGGTCATCTGCACGCCGATGACCTTGATCTCCGGGCGCACCGCCTTGACGTAGTTGGCCACCCCCGATATCAGCCCGCCGCCGCCGATCGCCACGAACACCGCGTCGAGCCGGCCCTGATGCTGGCGCAGGATTTCCATGGCGATGGTGCCCTGGCCGGCGATCACGTCCGGGTCGTCGAACGGGTGCACGAAGGTCAGGCCCTCGGCGGCCTGCAGCTCCAGCGCGCGGGCGTAGGCGTCGGAGTAGCTGTCGCCGTGCAGCACCACCTCGCCGCCGAGCGCGCGCACCGCGTCGATCTTGAGCTGCGGCGTGGTGACGGGCATCACGATGACGGCACGCGCGCCCAGCTTGCGCGCGCCCAGCGCCACGCCCTGCGCGTGGTTGCCGGCCGAGGCGCAGATCACGCCGCTGGCGAGCTGCGCCGCGCTCAGGTGCGCCATCTTGTTGTAGGCGCCGCGCAGCTTGAAGCTGAACACCGGCTGCTGGTCCTCGCGCTTGAGCAGCACCGTGTTGCCCAGCCGCTCGCCGAGGGCGCGCGCCGGCTCCAGCGCCGACTCGACGGCCACGTCGTAGACGCGCGCCGTCAGGATCTTCTTCAGGTAGTCGGCCGGGGTGAGGTGCTGTGGCATGGGGCGCGATGATAGGCGCGCCCGCGGCGGCCGGCAGCGGGCATAAAAAAGCCCCGGGTCTTGCGACCCGGGGCTAAATCCACCAATTGGGAGGGTGGAGGAGACAACCGGTGCACCGGATGAGCGGTGCGATGAAATAAAGTATAGCGACTGTTTGCTGCATTGCAACAAGCAGGGCGGAACAATTTTTCGGGCGGCTTCGTAAAGCCGAGAGTTCTGCCGCTTTTCAGCAACACGACGTCACGGAAGCCTCGATCATGGAATGCACAGTGAGCTGGACCGGCAACGCGGGAACGCGCTCCGGCATGGGATTTGTCGCCGAGACCGGCAGCGGCCACATCCTGGCGATGGACGGCGCACCCGACGCGGCGCGGCCCGGCAACGGCGGCCAGAACCTGGCGCCGCGGCCGATGGAGACGGTCCTGGCCGGCACCGGCGGCTGCACCGCCTACGACGTGGTACTGATCCTGAAACGCGGGCGCCATGCGGTCGAGCGCTGCAGCGTCCACCTCACCAGCGAGCGCGCCGAGAAGGACCCCAAGGTGTTCACCAGGATCCACATGCACTTCACGGTGGCCGGGCGCGGCATCCCGGCGGCGGCCGTCGAGCGCGCCATCGCGCTCAGCCACGAGAACTACTGCTCGGCCAGCATCATGCTGGCGAAGACGGCGCAGATCACGACCAGCTTCGAGCTGGTCGAAGGGTAGGCCTACCCCCAGGCTTGTCGAGCCCTCAAATCCGGTGCGCCACGGTGGTCATCACGCGCGCCGCCAGGCGCATCGCGCCGCGCACCGGCGCCGGCAGCGGGGCGGCGCCGGCACTCCACGCGTGCGCCGCGTGGCGCGCCTCGTCGAGCTTCATCTGCTGCACGACGGCGTGCGACTCGGTGTCGCCGGCCGGCAGGCGCTCCAGATGGCCGTCCAGGTGCGCCTCGACCTGCCGCTCGGTCTCGGCGACGAATCCAAGGCTCAGCCGGTCGCCCAGCCGTCCCGCCACCAGGCCCAGGCCGAACGCGCCGGCGTACCACAGGGGGTTGAGCAGGGAGGGGCGCGCGCCGAGCGCGTCGAGGCGCTCGCGCGTCCACGCCAGGTGGTCGGTTTCCTCCTTCGCGGCTTCGAGGAACTGCGCCCGCAGGCCGGCGTCGCGGGTCACCGCGGCCTGGGCCGTGTAGAGCGCCTGGGCGCACACCTCGCCGACATGGTTGACGCGCATCAGGGCGCCGGCTTCGCGCTTCGCGTCAGCCTGCAGCGCCAGCGGAGGCGTGGCGGCCGCGGGCGTCGTCCGCAGGGCGCGAGGTTGGGCGAACAGGGTGCGCAGCGCGGCATCGGCGGCGCCGAGCAAGGGGTCGAGTCGGGACTTCGTCATGGATGGATTGGAACGCATGCCCATGCAGTTCGCCGTACCGAAAAATGCCGATCGCGTGGCCCATGCCGAATGTCCAGGAAAGAGGGCGCTTGCTTTGTTGCAATCATGCAACGAAACGGCGTTCATCTCTTCTTTTTCGGGCGATTTGCTTTGCCCTTGCCTGACGGCTCTGGTGCAATAGCGACAACTTCCCAAAAGGAGGTTGGCCCGGGGTCCGGCGGGAGCACAAAGTGCTCAGTCATGGTGAGCCCTCTGCACCGGAGCCCTATGTTTAACCTTGGAGAAACTTGCAATGAAAAAATCCCTCGTCGCCCTGGCTGCCCTGGCTGTTGCCGGCATGGCCTCGGCCCAGTCGTCGGTCACGCTGTTCGGTGTGGTCGATGCCTCGATCAGCCACTACTCGACCAAGAGCACTGCCGCCTCGTACAACCCGATCACCGGCGTGTTCCTGCCCGGCACCCCCGGCCAGAGCCAGACCGTTCTGGGCAACGGCGGCTACAGCTCCAGCCGTCTGGGCTTCCGTGGCACGGAAGACCTGGGTGGCGGCCTGGCAGCCAGCTTCTGGCTGGAAGCTCCGCTGTCCAACGACGACGGCAGCACGGTCGGCCGCCCCTTCAACTTCAGCCGCCGCTCGACGGTGAGTCTGTCGGGTGGTTTCGGTGAAATCCGCCTCGGCCGCGACTACACCCCGACCTTCTGGAACGACACCACCTTCGATCCGTTCGGCACCGTGGGCGCGGGCGCCAACGTGATCAGCTCGGTCAGCGGCCTGGCCGGCCAAGCCATCCTGCGCCCGAACGGCGCCTTCGGCAACACGTTCACCAACGGCAACTACGTGCGCGCCAGCAACACGGTCGGCTACTTCCTGCCGCCGAACCTGGGCGGCTTCTACGGCCAGGTGCAGTACGGCCTCGACGAAAACGTCGACTACGGCATCACGAACCTGAACGGCAACACCACCAGCGCCGCTGGCCGTTACGCCGGTGGCCGCTTCGGCTACGCCAACGGCCCGCTGGACGTTGCGGTCGCCTATGGCGTGAGCACCATCCGCTCGTACAACCAGCTGGGGTCGGGGCTTCCGGGCACCACGGCCGTTCCGGCCACCACGGCCGCCCTGGCCGCGCTGTACGCCAACCCGCTGGCGGTTGTCGGCTCGCCCAGCAGTGCCAAGGTCAAGACCGCCAACATCGCCGCGTCGTACGACTTCGGTGTGGTCAAGCTGTTCGGCGAGTACTCGCAAGTCAAGAACGACCTGCGCGACTACACCAACATCTTCGCCGTCGACAGCAGCACCAAGGTCAAGGGCTGGCTGCTGGGCGCGACCGTGCCGGTCGGCGCAGGCCTGATCCGTGCTTCGTACTCCGAAGCCCGCACCAACCTGACCCAGCCGTACCTGCTCGCCGTGAACCCGTTCGGCTACACCGACCTGGGCAACCCCAAGGCGCGCAAGCTGGCCATCGGCTACGTGCACAACCTGTCGAAGCGCACCGCGCTGTACGCCACGTACGCCCACGTGAAGAACAACGGCCTGTCGAACGTGACCACGAACCCGGGCGGCAACGCGCTGGTCAACATCGGTGGCACGCCGAATGGCGGCTCCAACGGCTACGACTTCGGTATCCGTCACGCTTTCTGATTTGACGCTGGCTTGACCAGCGCGAATTGAAGAAAGACTTCAAAGCCATCCGACGCGAGTCGGGTGGCTTTTTTCATGGGCTCTTTCCCGCTGCGCAGGCCCTTGCGGCTCTGCTAGCATGGCCGTTGATCCATTGAAACAGGCGTGCGTCGATGCTGGTTTTCATTTTGCGGCGCCTGCTGCAGGCCGTGATCGTGATGGTCGTCGTGGCGTTCATCGCGTTCTTGCTTTTCCAGTATGTCGGCGATCCGGTGGTGTTTCTGCTGGGGCAGGACGCCCGGCCCGAGCAGATTCGCCAATTGCGCGCCGACCTCGGTCTGGACCGGCCTTTTTTTATTCAATTCGGCCATTTCCTTTTGAATGCGGCGCAGGGTGAATTCGGCCTCAGCCTGCGCCAGGGCGCCAAGGTGTCGCGCCTGATCGGCGAGCGCCTGCCAGCCACGCTCGAGCTCTCGGTGGTGGCGGCGCTGCTGGCGCTGCTGGTGGGCCTGCCGATGGGCGTCTATGCCGCGCTGCGGCGCGGCAGCGCCGCGAGCCACGCGCTGATGGCGCTGTCGCTCCTGGGCGTGTCGCTGCCGACCTTTCTGATCGGCATCCTGCTGATCCTCGTGTTCTCGGTCTGGCTCGGCTGGTTTCCGAGCTTCGGCCGCGGCGAGGTGGTGTCGTTCGGCGGGTGGACCAGCGGGCTCTTCACGCGCGACGGTTGGGCGCACCTGGTGCTGCCGGCCATCACGCTGGCGATTTTTCAGCTCACGCTCATCATGCGGCTGGTGCGCGCCGAGATGCTCGAAGTGCTGCGCACCGACTACATCAAGTTCGCCCGCGCCCGGGGCCTGAGCGACCGCGCCATCCACTTCGGGCACGCGCTGCGCAACACCCTGGTGCCGGTCATCACCATCACCGGGCTGCAACTCGGCTCGCTGATCGCGTTCGCCATCATCACGGAGACGGTGTTCCAGTGGCCGGGCATGGGGCTGCTGTTCATCCAGGCCGTCACCTTCGCCGACATCCCGGTGATGGCCGCCTACCTGTGCCTGATCGCGCTGATCTTCGTCGTGATCAACCTGGTGGTGGACCTGCTGTATTTCGCGGTCGATCCCCGGCTGCGCATTTCCAACATCGGAGGCCATTGATGGCATCGTCACGTCTGCAGGCCGCGGGCCGGGCGTTCGCGCACATCGCGCGCTTTCATCCCGAGGTGACGGCGTTGCGGCGCGACCTGCACGCGCACCCGGAGCTCGGCTTCGAGGAGGTCTACACCTCGGCGCGCGTGCAGGAGGCGCTCAAAGCCTGCGGCGTGGACGAGATCCACACCGGCATCGGCAAGACCGGCGTGGTCGCCGTGGTGCGCGGGCGCTCGACGAAGAGCGGGCAGATGATCGGCCTGCGCGCCGACATGGACGCGCTGCCGATGGGCGAGGACAACGACTTCGCCTGGCGCTCCGCCCGGCACGGCCTGATGCACGGCTGCGGCCACGACGGCCACACCGCGATGCTGGTGGCCGCGGCGCGCTACCTGGCCGAGACGCGCAATTTCGACGGCACCGCCGTGCTGATCTTCCAGCCCGGCGAGGAGGGCTTCGCCGGCGCGCGCGTGATGATCGAAGACGGGCTGTTCGAGCGCTTTCCGGTGCGGCAGGTCTACGCCATGCACAACTGGCCGCCGATGCCGGCCGGCACCATCGGCCTGAACTCGGGCGCCATGATGGCTGCGGCCGACCGCATCACCATCGACATCACCGGCAAGGGCGGCCACGGCGCGCACCCCTACCAGACGGTGGACACGGTGCTGGTGGCGGCGCACCTCATCACGGCGGTGCAGAGCATCGTCTCGCGCAACGTGCGGCCGATCGACGCGGCGGTCGTCAGCATCTGCGCCATGCAGTCGGGCGACCTGGGTGCGATGAGCGTGGTGCCGGGCAAGGCGACGCTGGTGGGCACGGTGCGCACCTTCAGCGCCGCGGTGCAGGCGATGGTCGAGAAGCGCCTGGTCGAGCTGTGCGGCGCGGTCGCGGCGGCCTTCGGCGCCAGCGCCACGGTGACCTTCGAGCGCATCTACCCGGCCACCATCAACACCGCGCCCGAGGCGCTCTTCGCCGGCGACGTGGCGCAGGCGCTGGTGGGCGCGCGCAACGTCGAGCGCAACATGGAACCCAGCATGGGCGCCGAGGATTTCTCCTTCATGCTGCAGAAAAAGCCCGGCGCCTACCTGCGCATCGGCCAGGGCGGCCAGGGCGCCAGAAACACCGCCTACCTGCACAACAGCCGCTACGACTTCAACGACGAGATCCTGCCGCTGGGCGCCGCGCTGCACGCCAGCCTGATCGAGCAGGGCATGCCGCTCAAATCCGGCGCCGCCGCACTGCAGGAAAACGCCAACACCGCCGCGGCGCGATAGGCCGCATCATCGGGCGCTCGCGGCGCCATCGTCGTCGGTGTCCGCCGATCGGCAGGCGCCCGTGCCGATGCGCAGCGCCGACGGGCTGCGGCGCGCGGCGCCACGGTCCCCATCCAATACCGTTTCCCATCTTGAGGAGTGCAACCCATGAGTTTCAAGTCGAAAGTGCTTGCAGCGGGCATCGTGTCTGCGCTGGGTGCTATGAGTTTCGTAGCAGGCGCGCAGACCATCCGCATCGCCAACCAGGGCGACGCGCTTTCGCTCGATCCGCACTCGCTCAACGAATCGCTGCAGCTGAGCGTCGACAGCAACGTCTACGAGACCCTGGTCGGCCGCAACAAGGACCTGAGCCTGGCGCCGCTTCTGGCCACCAGCTGGAAGCAGACCTCGCCCAGCGTCTGGCGCTTCGAGCTGCGCAAGGGCGTCACCTTCCACGACGGCACGCCCTTCACCGCCGACGACGTGGTGTTCAGCTTCGCCCGCGCGCAGGGCGAGGGCTCGGACATGAAGGCCACGCTGAGCGACATCAAGGCCGTGCGCAAGGTGGACGACCACGCGGTCGAGATCGAGACGGCCGGGCCGTTCCCGATCCTGCCCGACGTGATCTCGCTGACCATGATCATGAGCAAGAAGTGGTGCGAGGCCAACAACGCCACCAAGCCGGTGGACCGCCGCAAGGGCATCGAGAACACCGCCTCCTTCAAGGCCAACGGCACCGGGCCGTTCCGCGTGCGCGAGCGCCAGCCCAACGTGCGCACGGTGTTCACGCGCAACCCGACCTACTGGGGCAAGATCGAGGGCAACGCGCAGGAGGTGATCTTCACGCCGATCGCCAACCCGTCCACCCGCGTGGCGGCGCTGCTGTCGGGCGAGGTCGACGTGATGGAGCCCGTGCCGGTGCAGGACGTGGCGCGCATCAATGCCGCGCCGACCACGCGCGCCATCGTCGGGCCCGAGCTGCGCACCATCTTCCTCGGCATGGACCAGAAGCGCGACGAGCTGCTGTACTCCAGCGTGAAGGGCAAGAACCCGTTCAAGGACAAGCGGGTGCGCCAGGCCTTCTACCAGGCCATCGACATCGAGGGCATCAAGAAGACCGTGATGCGCGGCGCCTCGCGGCCGACGGCGCTGATGGTCGGGCCCGGCATCAACGGCTGGACCGCCGAGCAGGACAAGCGCCTGCCCTACGACCCCGAGGGTGCCAAGAAGCTGCTGGCCGACGCCGGCTACCCGCAGGGCTTCGAGGTGTCGATGAACTGCCCGAACGACCGCTACGTGAACGACGGGCAGATCTGCCAGGCGGTGGCCGGCGGGCTGGCCAAGATCGGCGTCAAGGTCAACCTGGTGACCGAGACCAAGGGCACCTACTTCCCGAAGATCCTGCGGCGCGACACCAGCTTCTACCTGCTCGGCTGGACCCCGACCACCTACGACTCGCACAACGCGCTGAGTTCCCTCATGGCCTGCCCCGACGATGCCAAGGGCATCGGCCAGTTCAACCTGGGCAGCTACTGCAACCCGAAGCTCGACGAGCTGACCAAGCAGATCCAGTCCGAGACCGACAAGGCCAGGCGCAACGACATGATCCACGCGGCCTTCAAGATCCACGCCGACGACGTGGGCCACCTGCCGCTGCACCAGCAGTCGCTGGCCTGGGGCGTGAGCAAGAAGGTCGAGCTGACGCAGCTGGCCGACAACTTCATGTTCTTCAAGTGGATGAGTATCAAGTGAGCACCCCCAGGCTGCGCGCACTTCGTGTCGCTTCGCCAACCCCCTTTCAGGGGGCAACACCGGCGGCCCGGCAAAGCCGGCTCCGCGGTGTTTCCCGAACGGGCTTCGCTGCGCTTGCCGGCGCATGCATGTGTTGCGGACTGATGCAGGGCGGTAGATCAGAGGCATGAGACAAACCTTGGCGCGCTGGTTCGACGGCGACATCGGCTACAGCTTCCGCACCTCGCCGGTGGCGATCGCGGCGGCCGTCGTCGCGCTGGCGTGCTTCGTCTGCGCGGTGTTCGCACCGTGGATCGCGCCGCACAACCCCTACGACCTGTCGACGCTGGAGCTGGGCGACGCGCGGCTGCCGCCGGCCTGGGCGCCCGAGGGCACGCGCAAGTACTGGCTCGGCACCGACGACCAGGGGCGCGACATCCTCTCGACGCTGATGTATGGAGCCCGTATCTCGCTGGTGGTGGGGTTCGCGTCGGTGCTGCTGTCGATGCTGATCGGCGTCTCGCTCGGGCTCATCGCGGGGTTTCGCGGCGGCTGGGTCGATGCGTTTTTGATGCGGCTGTGCGACGTGATGCTGTCGTTCCCGGCGATCCTGGTGGCGCTCTTGATCGCCGGCGTCGGGCGCGCGCTCTTCCCCGATGCGCACAACACGGTGGCGTTCGGCGTGCTGATTTTGGCGATCACGCTGACCAAGTGGGTGGACTACGCGCGCACCGTGCGCGGCTCGACGCTGGTCGAGCGCCACAAGGAGTACGTGCAGGCGGCGCGCGTCACGGGCGTGCGGCCGCTGCGCATCATGGTGCGGCACGTGCTGCCCAACGTGCTGGGGCCGGTGTTCGTGATCTCGACCATCCAGGTGGCGACGGCGATCATCACCGAGGCGACGCTGTCGTTTCTGGGCGTGGGCGTGCCGCCGACCTCGCCGTCGCTCGGCACCCTGATCAGCATCGGCAACCAGTACCTGTTCTCGGGCGAGTGGTGGATGACGGTGTTTCCCGGCGCCATGCTGGTGCTGATCGCGCTGTCGGTGAACCTGCTGGGCGACTGGCTGCGCGACGCGCTCAACCCGCGCCTGCGCTGAAAATGCCATGGTTTCGATGCCAAAAACGGCTCTGGCGCACGTCCTGCCTGGGTTGATAGCTATCAAAAAGGTAGCAACCGCCGCGACCGCCATCGCCGCCATCGACTGACGTCCAGCCCGTCCATGCCGCTGCTCGAAGTCCGCCACCTCGTCGTCGAATTCCCCGGCCGCCGCGGCACGCTGCGCGCGCTCGACGACATCTCGTTCGCCATCGAGCCGGGCGAGATCCTCGGCGTGGTGGGCGAGTCGGGCGCGGGCAAGTCGCTCACCGGCGCGGCCATCATCGGCCTGCTGGAGCCGCCGGGGCAGGTGGCGGGCGGCGAGATCGTCCTCGAAGGCGAGCGCATCGACCGGTTGGACCACCGGCAGATGCGTCACATCCGCGGCCGGCGCATCGGCGCCATCTTCCAGGACCCGCTGACCTCGCTGAACCCGCTCTACACCATCGGCCGGCAGCTGGAGGAAACCATCCTCGCGCACCTGCCGGTCGGCGCGGCCGAGGCGCGGCGGCGCGCCATCGCGCTGCTGGAGGACACCGGCATCCCGGCCGCCGCGCAGCGCATCAACCACTACCCGCACCAGTTCTCGGGCGGCATGCGCCAGCGCGTGGTGATCGCGCTGGCGCTGGCCGCCGAGCCGACGCTGATCGTCGCCGACGAGCCGACCACCGCGCTCGACGTGTCGATCCAAGCGCAGATCATCGGTCTGCTCAAGCGCCTGTGCCGCGAGCGCGGCGCGGCCGTGATGCTGATCACGCACGACATGGGCGTGATCGCCGAGACCTGCGACCGCGTCGCCGTGATGTACGCCGGGCGCATCGCCGAGATCGGCCCGGTGCACGCGGTGATCAACGCGCCGGCGCACCCTTACACCGCCGGGCTGATGGCGTCGATTCCCGACATGGCCGTCGAGCGCGAGCGGCTGAACCAGATCGACGGCGCCATGCCGCGCCTGAACGCCATCCCGCCCGGCTGCGCCTACAACCCGCGCTGCCCGCACGCGTTCGAGCGCTGCAGGCGCGAGCGGCCCGAGCTGCTGGAAGCCGGCGCCACGCGCGCCGCGTGCTGGCTGCACGATGCAGCGTCCGGGGCGCGGGGCGCTGACTTCACTAACGCTGCAGGCGCAGGAATGGTCAGACCATGAACTCCTTCACCATCCTGGCTTCCGATCAGGCGCAGGCCCCGCAGGCCCCGCAGGCCCCGCAGGCCGTGCCGCCAGCGTCCGCCCCGCTGGTCGTGGCACACGACCTGGTCAAGACCTTCGACGTGTCGGCGCCCTGGCTCAACCGCGTGCTGGAGCGCCAGCCGCGCCTGCTGCTGCACGCGGTGGACGGCGTGAGCTTCGAGATCGGGCGCGGGCAGACGCTGGCGCTGGTGGGCGAATCGGGCTGCGGCAAGAGCACGGTGGCGCGCCTCCTGGTCGGGCTCTACGCGCCAAGCCGGGGCACGGTGGAGTTCGACGGCGAGGACGTGCACGCCGCCTTCGCCTCGTCGCGCGGGCGGGCGCTGCGCCAGCGCATCCAGATGATCTTCCAGGACCCGTACGCCAGCCTGAACCCGCGCTGGACGGTGGAGGCCATCGTCGGCGAGCCGCTGGCCGAGCACGGGCTGGTCGCCGACCGGGCCGAGCGCCGCGAGCGCGTGGGCGAGCTGCTGCGCTCGGTGGGGCTGAGCCCGGCCGACGGCGCGCGCTGGCCGCACCAGTTCTCGGGCGGGCAGCGCCAGCGCATCTCGATCGCGCGGGCGCTCGCCACCGCGCCCGAGTTCCTGGTGTGCGACGAGCCGACCTCGGCGCTCGACGTGAGCGTGCAGGCGCAGGTGCTCAACATCATGAAGGACCTGCAGCGCGAGCGCGGGCTGACCTACCTCTTCATCTCGCACAACCTGGCCGTGGTGCGCCACGTGAGCGACCGGGTGGGCGTGATGTACCTGGGCCGGCTGGTCGAGGTGGCCGACAAGCGCACCCTGTTCGCCGCGCCGCGCCATCCCTACACCCGCATGCTGCTCGACGCCATCCCGCAGATGCACGACACCGGCCGCCCCCGCACGCCGGTCCAGGGCGAGGTGCCCAACCCGCTCGCGCCGCCCGCCGGCTGCGCCTTCCACCCGCGCTGCCCGCACGCCAACGCGCGCTGCACGGCCGAGCGTCCTGCGCTGCTGACCTTCCACGGCGTGCAGGTGGCGTGCCATGCGGTGGAGGAGGGGAGAGCCTGACCGGAAGCTGCCAGGGAGCGCAATGCGGCCGCCGTCGGGCCGCCCCAAGGCGGGCCGCGCCGCCCCCCGGGGGTGGAGTTACACGAGCGCAGCGAGTGAAAAGCCGGGGGGCTTGTTCATTGCTCTTCGCTCCACGCGAAGCCGTCTCTCGCGATCATGGCGCTCGATGCGCTCGGGCCCCAGGTGCCGGCGGCGTAGGGGCGCGGCTCGCCCTCGGCGGCCCAGCTGTCGATGAGCGGCTCGACCCAGCGCCAGGCTTCCTCCTGCTCGTCGCTGCGCACGAACAAATTGAGCCGGCCGTCGATCACGTCGAGCAGCAGCCGCTCGTAGGCGCCGACCCGCTCGCTGCCGAAGCGCTTGTCGAAGTCGAGGTCGAGCTGCACCGGCGCCAGCGCCTGCAGCGCGCCGCGCGCCTTCTGGCGCTGGTCGAGCGGCTGCGCCAGCAGGTGCAGCTCCAGCCCGTCCCGGGGCTGCAGGTTGATCACCAGCTTGTTGGCGCCGCCCGGCGGCGCCCGGAAGATCGCGTGCGGCGTCGGGCGGAAGTTGACCTCGATGCGCGCGTCGCGCGAGGCCAGGCGCTTGCCGGTGCGGATGTAGATCGGCACGCCCGCCCAGCGCCAGTTGGCGATCTCGGTGCGCAGCGCGACGAAGGTCTCGGTGCGGCTGTCGGGGTCCACCCCCGGCTCCTCGCGGTAGCCCGGCACGCGCTCGCCCTCGACCGTGCCGGCCGTGTACTGGCCGCGCACGGCGTTGGTGGCCAGGGTCTCGGGCGTCCAGCGCGCCAGCGAGCGCAGCACCTTCAACTTCTCGTCGCGGATGGCGTCGGCGTGCGCGTTGATGGGTGGCTCCATGCCGATGGCGCACACCAGCTGCAGCGCGTGGTTCTGCACCATGTCGCGCAGCGCGCCGGTCTGGTCGTAGAAGGCGCCGCGCTTTTCCACGCCCAGTTCCTCGGCGATGGTGATCTGGATGTTGGCGACGTGCTCGCGCCGCCAGATCGGCTCGAACAGGGCGTTGCCGAAGCGCATGGCGAACAGGTTCTGCACCGCCGGCTTGCCCAGGTAGTGGTCGATGCGGAACACCTGCTTTTCGCTCAGCACCCGGCGCACCGCGTCGTTGATGGTGCGGTTGGAGTCCAGGTCGTGGCCGAGCGGCTTTTCCAGCACCACGCGCGTGTGCGGCCCGCTCAGGCCGGCCGCGGCGATCTGCTCGACCACCTGCGTGAAGAGCGCTGGCGCGGTCGCCACGTACATCACCACCGTGTCGGCGTCGCGCGACTGCAGCAGGTCGGCCAGTCGCGCGTAGTCGGCCGGCTTCGATAAATCCATGCGCAGGAAGTGCAGCATCGCCGCGAAGCGCGCGAACTCCTCGGGCGTCGGCCGCTTGGCGCCGTCCACCGCCTTGAAGCGCGACTCGATCAGTTCGCGGTACTGCGCATCGCTCAGGTCGTCGCGCGCCACGCCGACGATGCGGCCGCCCGCCGGCAGGCTGCCGTGGCGGAACGCCTGGAACAGCGCCGGCATCAGCTTGCGCCACGCCAGGTCGCCGGTGCCGCCGAAGAGGACGAGATCGAAGCTCATGAGGAGAAAAGCCCGAAGCCAACCAAGGCCCGATGATGCTTCACTTTAGGCGACGGAAGGCGACGCCGCGGCCGGCAGCGCGGGCGTGCCGTCCTCGCTGCGCACCACGCTGTCGACGTCAAAGCCCAGGGTGCGGGCGTATTCGAGCTCGGCCTTCAGCGTCGCCTCGTCCAGTTGCGGCGCGCGCGACAGCACCCACAGGTTCTTGCGGTCGGGCGTGCCGACCAGCGCGACCTGGTAGTCGCGGTCGAGCTTCAGGATCCAGTAGTCGCCCCACACCATCGGCACCCACGACAGCCATTCGGGCGCGAAGCTCACCTTGAGCCGGCCGGCGCCGGGCGTGTCGCCCGTCTCGACCGGGCGCGCGACGCCCACCGCCTCGTCGAGCGTGCCGTCTTCCTGCAGGCAGCGGTTGCGCACCTCGACGGTGCCGTCGTCCTGCAGCCGGTACTCGGCCGTCACCGACCCGACGCAGGGCTTCTCGTAGCGGTTGGGCAGGCGCGCCTGCTCGTGCCAGGTGCCGACATAGCGCTTCAGATCGACCGGCGCCACCGGCTGCAGCGGCGCGCGCATCAGCGGTGCGCCGTCGGCCGGGCCCACCAGGGTCTGCGCGCGGGCCGAGCGCGCCGCCGTCAGCGCGACCAGGGTGAGCGCGCCGCCGACGCAGAAGGCCGCCGCCAGCGTGCCGATCGAGACGCTGGTGGCGTGGTCGTCGAACTCCGCGGCGGACCGGCGTCCGGCGTCCGGCGCGCAGCGCCCGTGGCAGGAAGATCGCGCGTGGCGTGAATGCTTGTGATGGGCCATGGAAGCTCCTGTGTCTTGAAGCCCGCATGCTCCTCCGGAACTGCCCGTCGGCCCGTCAGCAAGCGGCGATTCGCCGTGTCGGCGCGCGGGCCGCCTGAGGTGGAAGGGCCACCGGCAGCCGTGCGCCGCCCGGACCGGGCATGCGGTCGGACCTGGGCGCGAGATTCGACGGCCCGGACGCCGTTCCAAACCCGCCGGGCAAGGGCAGCCGGCCGGGATGCGCTCGGCCGATAATCCGCCCGATGAACCAGCTCGACGCCCTCCGCCAATGGACCACCGTGGTCGCCGACACCGGCGACTTCCGCCAGCTCGCCGCCTTCCGTCCGCAGGACGCGACCACCAACCCGTCGCTGATCCTGAAGGCGGTGCAAAAGCCCGACTACCGCCCGCTGCTCGACGACGCCGTCAGGCGCCACGCCGGGCGGCCCGTCGACGAGGTGATCGATCGGCTCCTGGTGCGCTTCGGCGCCGAGATCCTGTCGATCATCCCGGGCCGGGTCTCGACCGAGGTGGACGCGCGGCTGTCCTTCGACACCGCCGCCACGGTGGCGCGCGGCGAGCGCATCGCGGCGCTCTACCGCGCCGAGGGCATCGACGCCGAGCGGCGCGTGCTCGTCAAGGTGGCGGCGACCTGGGAGGGCATCGCGGCGGCGCGCGCGCTGGAGCGGCGCGGCATCCGCACCAACCTGACGCTGCTGTTCTCGTTCGCGCAGGCGGTGGCGTGCGGCGCGGCGGGCGTGCGGCTGGTCTCGCCCTTCGTCGGGCGCATCTACGACTGGCACAAGAAAAACGCCGCTGCGCAATGGGACGAGGCGGCGCACGCCGGCGCCAACGACCCCGGCGTGCGCTCGGTGCGCCAGATCTTCGACCACTACAAGCGCCACGGCATCGCCACCGAGGTGATGGGCGCGAGCTTTCGCAACACCGGCCAGATCGCCGCGCTGGCGGGCTGCGACCTGCTGACCATCAGCCCCGAGCTGCTGGCCGAGCTGGCCGCCAGCGACGCGCCGCTCGCGCGCGCGCTCGATCCCGAGGCGGCCCGCGCGCGCGACGACATCCCCGAGGTCGTGCTCGACGAGCCGGCGTTCCGCTTCGCGCTCAACGAGGACGCCATGGCGACCGAGAAGCTGGCCGAAGGCATCCGGGCGTTTTCCGCCGACGCGGTCCGGCTCGAACAACTGATGGAGACGCTATGACGACATGCATCCCCGCGCGGAAGGAGACCCGGTGGGCGCGCCGGGCCGCCCCGAGGGCGAATACCGCAGTGCACAGCACGAAGGTGCGCCCGTGAGCGCGCCGCAGCAGCGCACCCGCTGCGACCGCACCGCCGCCTGGCGGCAGCTGCAGGCGCACTACGACGCGCAGGGCCGCGCCTTCGACCTGCGCGACGCCTTCGCGCAGGACACCGGGCGCTTCGCCGCGTTCAGCCAGCCAGCGCCGCACGTCTTCGCCGACCTGTCGAAGAACCTGCTCGACGCCGCCGCCGAGCGGCTGCTGCTGCAGCTCGCGCGCGAATGCGGCCTGGAGGCGCAGCGCGACGCCATGTTCGCCGGTGAGGCGATCAACGCCACCGAAGGCCGCGCCGTGCTCCATACCTTGTTGCGAAAACCGGCCGCAGCGCCCTCCGATACTGGGCAGGGCGCTACGGAAAACATAGCAAGCGAGCTGCGCGAGGTGCACGCCACGCTCAATGCCATGCTGGCCTTCGCCGAGGACGTGCGCGCCGACCACACCATCACCGACGTGGTCAACATCGGCATCGGCGGCTCCGACCTGGGCCCGCAGATGGCGGTGCTCTCGCTCGACGAGTTCGTGGCGCCGGGCAAGCGCTTCCACTTCGTCTCCAACGTCGACGGGCACGAGCTGGCGGCGGTGCTGCGGGGCCTGGCGCCCGAGCACACGCTGTTTCTGATCGCGTCGAAGACCTTCACCACCGCCGAGACCATGGCCAACGCGCAGTCGGCCCGGCGCTGGTTCGAGCAGTCGGGCGGCGTCGATGTCGCGCGCCACTTCGCCGCGCTCACGACCAACGTCGAGGCGGCGCGCGCCTTCGGCATCGAGCGCACCTTCGGCTTCTGGGACTGGGTCGGCGGGCGCTACTCGCTGTGGTCGGCCATCGGCCTGCCGATCGCGCTGGCGGTCGGCGCCGAGGGTTTCCGCGCCCTGCTGGCCGGGGCGCACGCGATGGACGAGCACTTCCGCACGGCGCCGCTGGAGCGCAACCTGCCGGTGCGCCTCGCGCTGCTCGACGTCTGGTACCGCAATTTCCATGATTTCACCAGCCGCTCGATCGCGCCGTACCACGCGGCGCTGCGCCGGCTGCCGGCCTACCTGCAGCAGCTCGAGATGGAGAGCAACGGCAAGCGGGTGGACGCCGGCGGCGCCGTGGTGCCCTTCGGCACCTCGCCGGTGCTGTGGGGCGAGCCCGGCACCAACGGGCAGCACGCCTACTTCCAGATGCTGCACCAGGGCACCGACGTGATCCCGCTGGAGTTCATCGCGGTGCGCGACCCCGGCCACGACCTGCCCGGCCACCACCCCAAGCTGCTCGCCAACGCGCTGGCGCAGGCGCAGGCGCTGATGCAGGGCCAGGCCGACCCGGGCGGGCACAGGCACTTTCCGGGCAACCGGCCGAGCACCTTCTTCGTGTTCGAGCGGCTCACGCCCGAGGCGCTCGGCGCCTTCCTGGCGATGTACGAGCACCGCGTGTTCGCGAGCGGCGCGCTGTGGGGCATCAACAGCTTCGACCAGTGGGGGGTGGAACTGGGCAAGGTGCTGGCCAAGGACATCGAGCCGCGGCTGGCCAGCGGCGATACCGACGGATTGGACGCTTCGACTGCGGGGCTGCTTGCGCGGCTGCGTGGCTGAAAGCCGTGGGGCGCAGGTGCGGCTCGGGGATGCTCCGCTGGGCCGCGGCCATGAGCGCGGTGCTGGCCCTGGGCGCCTGCGGCAGGGAAGCACGCGAGCTGGGCCCGACGCCGCCGCAGACGCCTCCTGCGGGCGCCGAGGACCCGCGCGTTCGCTTCTACCAGCAGAACGCGTTCCAGATCGCGCAGGGGGGCCGCTATTTCGCGTGGTATGGCTGCCAAGGGTGCCATGGCGAGAGCGCACCGGGACGGCACAACTTCTTCGGCAATGACTGGCACGGCGGCGGCAGCTTCGAGCACGTCTTCTCGACCATCGCCCACCGCCATGGGCCGCTCGACTACGGCCAACACGTGCCGGACGAGCAGCTCTGGCAGCTGACGGCCTTCGTGCGCGATCTGCCGAAGCAGTCGGTTGAAAAGCGCCGCAGGCAGGCGCTCGACCAACTGGCCGAACCGGTGGGCGGAACGTGGTCGGGGCCGCAGTGAGCCGGGGGCGGCTGGGCGCCGCGCTCGGCGGGCTGCCGGTCGTCGCGGGCTGCTCGGGCGTCCAGACGCCGCTGGCGCCCACGGGCGACCAGGCGCAGGCGCTGTTTTCGCTGTTCACGCTGATGATGATCGTCTGCGGCGGGATCTATCTGCTGGTGATGGCCGGCCTGGGCGCCAGCCTGTGGCGCGCGCGGCGCGCACGGGCGGCCTCACAGGAGCGGGTGCTCGATCGCGGCCTCGTGGTCGCGGCGGGGGTGATCGCCGTCGGGCTGACCGTGCTGACCGTCGGCAGCTTCCTGGCCGAGCGCGCGCTGTCGGCCACGCGAAGCGAGGATGCGATGCGGGTGCGCATCACGGGGCACCAGTGGTGGTGGCGCATCGAGTACCGCGACCCGGCGAGCGGCCGGTGGATCGAGACCGCGAACGAGCTCCACCTGCCGGCCCACCGCACCACGCGCCTGTCGCTCGGCACGGCGGACGTGATCCACAGCCTCTGGATCCCCAACATCGCGGGCAAGCTCGACATGATTCCGGGGCGGGCGAACGTGCTCGACCTGACCCCGCGCCGCGAGGGCTGGTTTCGCGGCCAGTGCAGCGAGTTCTGCGGCGCCCAGCACGCGCACATGGCCTTCGACGTCAAGGTCGAAAGCCCCGAGGCGTTCGACGCGTGGCTCGCGGCGCAGGCGCGTCCCGCGGCCGCGCCGGCCGATGCATTGGCCGCGCGCGGCGCCGCGGTCTTCGCGGGGCCCTGCGCGGCGTGCCACGTGGTGCGCGGCGGCGCCGCGGGCGGGCGCGCGGGACCCGATCTGACCCATCTCGCCAGCCGCCGCTCGATCGCGGCGGGCACGCTGCCGATGACGCGCGGCGCGTTGCAGGGCTGGATCGTGCAGCCCCAGGCGACCAAGCCCGGCACCTCGATGCCGACCGTGCCGCTGTCGCCCGCGGACGCGGACGCGGTCGCGCACTACCTGGCGGGGCTGCAGTGAAGGCCGATCCCGCCCACCTGGCGCGGCTTGCGCGCACCTGGAGCGATGCGCCGGGGCTCTGGGGCTTCCTCACCACGGTGGACCACAAGCGCATCGCCGCGCGCTACATCGTGACGGCGCTGCTGCTGATGTTCCTCGCGGGCTTCCTGGCGCTCGACATGCGCTGGCAGCTCTCGGTGCCCGAGAACACGCACCTGGGGCCGCAGCTCTACAACGAGAGCTTTTCGCTGCACGGCTCGACCATGCTGTTCCTGGTGTCGGTGCCGGTCATGGAGGCGATGGCGTTCTGGCTGGTGCCGCTCATGCTGGGCGCGCGCAACATGGCGTTCCCGCGCCTGGGCGCCTTCAGCTTCTGGCTCTATCTGGGCGGCGTGCTGACGCTGTGGATCTCGCACGCGCTCAACATCACGCCGGACCTCGGCTGGTTCGAGTATCCGCCGCTGTCGGGCCCCGCCTACTCGCCCGGGCACCGTGCGGACATCTGGGCGCAGATGATCACCTTCACCGAGGTCGCGGCACTCGCGGCGTCGGTCAACATCACCGCGACGATCCTGAAGCTGCGCCCGCCCGGCATGACGCTCGCGCGCATGCCCGTGTTCCTGTGGGCGATGCTCGTCGCCTCGATCATGACCATCCTCGCGATGCCCGCGATCATGCTGGTGACCAGCATGCTGATCGCCGACCGGCTGGTGTCGACCCATTTCTTCTCGAGCGCGGGCGGCGACGTGCTGCTGTTCCAGCACCTGTTCTGGTTCTTCGGCCATCCGGAGGTCTACATCATCTTCGTGCCGGCGGTCGGCTTCGTCTCGCAGATCGTCGAGACCTTCTCGCGCAGGCCGCTGTTCGGGCACTCGATCATGGTGCTGTCGGTACTGGCGATCGGCACGCTCGCGTTCGGCCTGTGGGTGCACCACATGTTCGCGGTCGGGCTGCCCCGGCTCGGCAACAACTTCTACACCGCCGCGAGCATGGCGATCGCGCTGCCCGCAGGACTGCAGTTCTTCTGCTGGATCGCGACGATGTGGGGCGGGCGGCCGTGGCTTGCGACGCCCATGCTCTGGGTGGCCGGGTTCATCGCGACCTTCGGCATCGGCGGGCTGTCGGGAGTCATGACCGCGTCCGCGGCGCTCGACCTGCAACTGACCGACACCTATTTCGTCGTCGCGCATCTGCACTACGTGCTGGTCGGCGGCGCCCTGTTCCCGCTGTTCGGAGCCTTCTGCTACTGGTATCCGAAGGCGACCGGCCGGCTCATGTCGGAGCGCGCGGGGCGCTGGGCCTTCGCGCTGATCGTCGGCGGCTTCAACCTCGGCTTCTTCCCGATGCACATCCTGGGCCTCATGGGCATGCCGCGGCGCGTCTACACCTACCCACAAGGGCTCGGCTGGGAGACGCTCAACCAGGTGGCCACCCTGGGCAGCGCGCTCGCGGTGCTCGGCGGACTCGTCTTCGTCGGCAACGCCTTGTGGAGCTGCCGCAGGGGCCAGCCCGCCGGGTCGGACCCGTGGCGCGGCTCGACGCTCGAATGGGCGGCGCCGTCGCCGGCTCCAGCCTACAACTTCGCCCATGTGCCCGCGGTGGACGGCCTGACGCCGATGTGGAGCGGGTCGGATGCGCTGCGCGTTTATGAGGGCATCGGGCTCGACCGGCGCGAACTGCTGGTGACTTCCGTGACCGACGCGGTGCCGCTGTACCGGCAAGCGAGCGCGTCGCCCTCGATCTGGCCGCTGGTGGCGGCGCTCGCGGTCTCGGCCATGTTCATCGGCAGCATCTTCACGCCTTGGGCGGTGCCGATCGGGGCGGTGCCGATCGGGGCGGCATTGACCGGCTGGTTCTGGCCCAAGCGCCCTCGCGCGAGCACCGGTCCGTTCAAGAGAAACAGGAAGGCCGGCGCATGAGCCCACCGCCGGGCCGCCCCAAGGGCGAATACCGCAGTGCGCGGCACGAAGGCACTCCGGTGGGCGAGCCACGGTCCGTTTGGATCGTCGGCGACCTCTCCGGTCTGCCCGACAGCGCAAGCGGCGCGAACCACCTCGTCTGGTGGGGCAACATCGCGTTCATGCTGATCGAGGGCACGGGCTTCGCGCTCGCGGTCGCGATCTACCTGTACCTTGCGATGCAGGCGCCGGCCTGGCCGCCCGCGGGGCAGCGCCCGCCCGATCTGCCTTGGAGCGCGGTCTTCACGCTCGGGCTGCTGCTGAGCATGCTCCCCAACCTCTGGGTCCTGCACCGCGCGCGCGCGAAGGACACGCGCGGCGTGCGCATCGGCTCACTGGCCATGACGATCGTCGGCGCGATCCTGCTGGTGCCGCGCGGCTTCGAGCTGGCGCACCTCAACGCCCCGTGGTACGACAACGGCTACGGCTCGGTGCTGTGGCTGCTGATGGTGCTGCACACCTCGCACATCGTGACCGACCTGGGCGAGACGGCGGTGCAGGCGGTCTGGCTGTGGACCCATCAGGTCGGTGACGACGAGTTCGCCGACGTCGGGGACAACGCCAACTACTGGACCTTCGTGGTCCTGACCTGGCTGCCGCTGTTCGCGGTCATCCACGGCCTGCCGAGGTGGCTCCGATGAGCGCCCGTGCGCGCGCCTGGGTCGCGCTCTCGATACCGCCCGTGGCCTGGTTCGGCTTCGAGCAGGGGCTGTCGGCCCTGTTGGGCAGCGCGTGCGCGCGGGTGGGCATCGGGCTCGCCTGGGGCGGGGCGAGCCTCGCGCTGTGCGGCGTCGCGCTCTGGCTCGCCTGGCCTCTGCGCCGGCGCGGCGCGCCGCCGCGCACCGAGGTCTGGCTCGCGCGGCTCGCGACCCTCGGCACCGCGTTCTTCGGGCTTGCGATCGGGTTCCAGACGCTTGCCGTTCTGATGGTGCCGCCATGCCTGCGCTGAAGCGGCTCGCGCCCGCCGTCTTCTTTCTGCTCGCAGCCGCAGCCGCGCTCGCGCATCAGACCGGGGAGCCGCACGTCGAGCCGCCGGGCTGGACCTGGGATCCGTGGATCACGGGCCCGCTGGTGCTCGCGGCGCTCCTTTTCTGGACCGGGTGGCGGCGGCTGTCGCGTCGTTCACAGGGGGGAAGGCGGCTGCTGCGCCGGCGCGCCTGGCTGTTCGCGACCGCGCTCGCGGTGACCGCGGCCGCGCTGGTCTCGCCGCTGCACGAGGCGGGCGAGCGATCCTTCGCCGCGCACATGTTCGAGCACGAACTGCTGATGCTCGCCGCGGCGCCGCTGCTGGTGGCGGCGCGGCCGCTCGCGATCATGCTCTGGGCTTTTGCGCCGGCCGGGCGGCAGATGCTGGGCCGGCTCGGCGCCCCGGGGCCGCTCCGGTCGATCTGGCGCGCGCTGACCGCGCCGCTGACCGCCACCTTGCTGCAGACGGCGGCGCTGTGGCTCTGGCACGCGCCCGCGCTGTTCGACCGCGCGCTCGCAAGCGACGGCTGGCACCTTGCGCAACACCTGTCGTTCCTGGTCTCCGCGCTGCTGTTCTGGAGCGCGATGCTGTCGCGGCGCACGGCCGCGGGCATGGCGGCGCTGTGCCTGGTGGCGACCTCGATCGTCTCGGGGACGCTCGGCGCACTGATGGCTTTTTCGACCAGCCCCTGGTATGCGGGCTACGCGCGGCTCGGCATGGCGCCCTTCGGGCTCTCGGCGGCCGAGGATCAGCAGCTCGCGGGCCTGCTGATGTGGGTGCCGGGCGGGTTGGTCCATGCGGGCGCGGCCTGGTTGATCCTGCACCGGCTGCTGCGCTCGGGCGGCGACGGGAGAGCGCGCCCGCGCGACGACAAGGAGGAGGTCCCGCATGCCGTCTAGCCTGCGCTGGCTCGCCGCCTTGTTCGGGTTCTCCGTCGTGACCGCGGCCGCGGCGCTCGGGACGCTGTACCTGCAGGACAGGTCCAGGACGCGCACGACCGCCGAGGCGCTCAGCGGCGGGCGGGTCGATGCGGGCCGTGCCGCGATCGAACGCTACGGCTGCGGCGGCTGTCACGACATCCCCGGCGTGCCGGGCGCGACGGGCAAGGTCGGCCCGGCGCTCAAAGGCATCGCCGTGCGCGCGCAGATCGCCGGGGTGCTCGTGAACGACCCCGAGCGGATGATCGCCTGGCTGCGCGAGCCGCAGGCGATTCTTCCAGGCAACGGCATGCCGCAGCAGGGCGTGTCGGAACGCGACGCGCGCGATATCGCGGCCTACCTCTACACCTTGAAGCGCTGATCGCCTCGGGGCCCCCGGCGCCTGGAGGGCGCGGCGCTCTCATCCGGCTTTGGCGCCAAATCGGCCCTGAACGCTCATCCTGCATGCTCCAGATGCTATCGAAACCATAGCAAGCGGGGCGAAGAAAAGGCCGCCGAAGCGACCTTGGTTCCTTCCAGGGACACCGCGGATCCGGCTTTCGCCGGTCCGCAGGTGTCGCCCCCGGTCGGGGGAAGGCGGCAGCGGACACGAAGTGCCGCGCAGCCTGGGGGCGAGCCTTACATCCCCATGCCACCCATGCCACCCATGCCGCCCATGTCGGGCATGCCGCCGCCGCCAGCGGCTTCTTCCTTCGGCGCCTCGGCGACCATGGCTTCGGTCGTCAGCAGCAGCGAAGCGACGGAAGCGGCGTTCTGCAGCGCGGTGCGCGTCACCTTGGTCGGGTCCAGGATGCCCAGCTCCAGCATGTCGCCGTAACTGTCGTTCTGCGCATTGAAGCCGAAGTTGCCCTTGCCGGCCAGCACCGCGTTGACGACCACGCTGGCTTCGCCGCCGGCGTTGTTGACGATCTCGCGCAGCGGCGCCTCGATGGCCTTGAGCACCAGCCGGATGCCGGCGTCCTGATCGGCGTTGTCGCCCTTCAGGCTGTCGCCCACGGCCTGCTTGGCGCGCAGCAGCGCCACGCCGCCGCCGGCCACCACGCCTTCTTCCACCGCAGCGCGGGTGGCGTGCAGGGCGTCCTCGACGCGCGCCTTCTTTTCCTTCATCTCGACTTCGGTGGCGGCGCCGACCTTGATCACCGCCACGCCGCCGGCCAGCTTGGCCACGCGTTCCTGCAGCTTCTCGCGGTCGTAGTCGGAGGTCGCCTCCTCGATCTGCACGCGCACCTGCTTGACGCGCGCCTCGATGTCGGCGGCGGCACCGGCACCGTCGATGATGATGGTGTTTTCCTTGCCGACTTCGATGCGCTGCGCCGAGCCCAGGTCGGCCAGCGTCACCTTCTCCAGCGTCAGGCCGACTTCCTCGGCGATCACCTTGCCGCCCGTCAGGATGGCGATGTCTTCCAGCATGGCCTTGCGGCGGTCGCCGAAGCCCGGCGCCTTGACGGCCACCACCTTCAGGATGCCGCGGATGGTGTTGACCACCAGCGTCGCCAGGGCCTCGCCCTCGACTTCCTCGGCGATGATCAGCAGCGGCCGGCCCGACTTGGCCACCTGCTCCAGCGTCGGCAGCAGGTCGCGGATGTTGCTGATCTTCTTGTCGTAGAGCAGCACGAACGGGTTTTCCAGGATCGCCGACTGCTTGTCCGGGTTGTTGATGAAGTAGGGCGACAGGTAGCCGCGGTCGAACTGCATGCCCTCGACCACGTCCAGCTCGGAGTCGAGCGACTTGCCGTCTTCCACGGTGATGACGCCTTCCTTGCCGACCTTGTCCATCGCGTCGGCGATGAGCTTGCCGATGGTTTCGTCGCTGTTGGCCGAGATCGAACCGACCTGCGCGATTTCCTTCGACGTGGTGGTCGCCTTGGAAGCCTTCTTCAGCTCCTCGACCAGCGCCGAGACGGCCTTGTCGATGCCGCGCTTGAGGTCCATCGGATTGATGCCGGCGGCCACGTACTTGAAGCCTTCGCGCACGATGGTCTGCGCCAGCACCGTCGCGGTGGTGGTGCCGTCACCGGCGGCGTCGGAGGTCTTGGAGGCCACTTCCTTCACGAGCTGCGCGCCCATGTTCTGCAGCTTGTCCTTGAGTTCGATTTCCTTGGCGACCGAGACGCCGTCCTTGGTCACGGTCGGAGCGCCGAACGAGCGCTCGAGCACCACGTTGCGGCCCTTCGGGCCCAGGGTCACCTTGACCGCGTTGGCCAGGATGTTGACACCCTCGACCATGCGCGCGCGGGCTTCGCCGCCGAAAATCACGTCTTTTGCTGCCATGCTTGGCTCCTGAAAATATTGAACGAATGAATCAAAGCCGGCTCTTCAAAACCGACTCTTGTCGAGAAGGGAAAGCGTAGCGAGCAGGTGTCAGGCTAGGCGCACGGAGCGCAGCCACCGGAATGGCCTTCGGGCCATGAGGATGGCGAGCACCGCGCAACGACGCATGGCGCCTGCGCAGTAGCTTTACTTCTCGACAACGGCGAACAGGTCGTCTTCCTTCATGACCAGCAGCTCGTCGCCGCCGACCTTGACGGTCTGGCCGCTGTACTTGCCGAACAGGACCCGGTCGCCGACGCGAACGCTCATCGCGCCGAGCTCGCCCTGCTCGTTGCGCTTGCCGGGACCGACGGCCAGCACCTCGCCCTGGTCGGGCTTCTCGGCGGCGTTGTCGGGAATGACGATGCCCGAGGCGGTCTTGGTTTCGCTTTCAATGCGCTTGACGATCACGCGATCGGCCAAAGGACGAAGGTTCAATTGCTGCTCCTGATGAGATGAAAGGTGAGGTCGGGGCGGGTCGGCTGCCGTATGGGCAGGGCCGGCGGGCCCCTCGGCTGGGAGCGGTGTTGTTAGCACTCGCCCCCATCGAGTGCCAATGATAAGCGCAATCCTCGGATTTTCAAGCGCCAGGTTCTTGGCGCGAATGCAGCGTCGCCTGCCGCGAACGCCGGGCCGCCGTCCCTCGCCAGCGCGGGACAATGGCGGCATGGACGACCTTCCTCCTCGCCGAACGCCGCTTTCCACGCAGCGCCCGAAAGCCGTGCTGGCGAAGCGGGCGGCGCGACGTTGCCCGCCGGTGATCCTGCTGGCGTGCCTGAGCCCGCTGTGGGCGCAGGCCCAGACGCCGGAGGCGCCTGCCGGGCAAGTCGAGCGGAATCCACCCCCCACGCTCGGCGAGGTGACGGTCTCGACGCCGCGCGGCAGCGCGCCGCCTTTCGAGGTGCCGGGCTCGGTCGATCGCATCGACGCCGGACAGCTGCGCGACGCCCAGTTGCAGGTCAACCTGTCGGAGAGCCTGGTGGCCGTGCCGGGCCTGCAGGTGCAGAACCGCCAGAACTACGCGCAGGATGTGCAGCTGTCGATCCGTGGCTTCGGCGCGCGCTCCACCTTCGGGGTGCGCGGCGTGCGGATCTATGTCGATGGGATCCCGGCCACCCTGCCGGACGGGCAGGGGCAGACGTCGAACATCGACATCGGCTCGGCCGACCGCATCGAGGTGCTGCGCGGGCCGTTCTCGGCGCTCTATGGCAACTCGTCGGGCGGCGTGGTGCAGGTCTTCACCGAAAGCGGCGAGGGGCCGCCGAAGCTCGATTTTTCCGTCGCCGGCGGTAGTTTCGGCACCTGGCGTGCGGGCGCCAAGGCCTCGGGCGCGAGCGGCGCCGTCGACTGGCTGCTGAGCACCAGCCGCTTCCAGACCGACGGTTACCGGGAGCACAGCGCGGCGCGGCGCGACCTCGCCAACGGCAAGCTCGGCGTGCAGCTCGACGACGGCAGCCGGCTGACCGTGATCGCCAACAGCGTGAACCTCGCCGCGCAGGACCCGCTCGGCCTGACTTGGGCGCAGGCCATGCTGAACCCGCGCGGCGCGGCGCTCGCCACCCAGTACGACACGCGCAAGACGGTCGAGCAGACGCAGCTCGGACTGCTCTACGAGCGCCGGCTCGACGCCGACCACGACCTGCGCCTGATGCTGTACGGCGGCGAGCGCCGGACCACGCAGTTCCAGGCCATTCCGGCGGCGGCGCAGGCGAATCCGCTGCAGTCCGGCGGCGTGATCGGCCTGAAGCGCGACTACGCCGGCCTCGACGCGCGCTGGACGGCCCGGCTGCAGCTGGCCGGCCGCCCCTTCGAGCTGGTCGCCGGGCTGGCCTACGACGCGCTGCAGGAGCAGCGCCGCGGCTACGAGAACTTCGTCGGCCCGGCCGCCGCGCCGCTGCTCGGCGTGCAGGGCCGGCTGCGGCGCGACGAGCGCAACGACGTGTCGAACCTCGACCCCTACGTGCAGACGCGCTGGCGCTTCGCCGAGCGCTGGACGCTGGAGGCCGGTGTGCGCCACAGCGCGGTGCGCTTCGACTCGCAGGACCGCTACGTGGCCGGCGCCAACGGCGACGACAGCGGCGCGGCGCGCTACCGCCAGGCCTTGCCGGTGGCGGCGCTGCGCTTCGCGGCGACGCCCGACCTCGGCCTGTACGCGACGGCCGGGCGCGGCTTCGAGACGCCGACCCTCAACGAGCTGTCGTACCGCCCGGGCGGTCTGGCGGGGCTGAACTTCGCGCTGCGCCCGGCGGTGAACGACAGCGTCGAGGTCGGCGTCAAGGCGCGGCTGGCCGGCGGGCTGCTGACGGCGGCGCTGTTCCGCACCCGCACCGCCGACGAGATCGTGACCGACACCAACGTCGGCGGCCGCGCCAGCTTCCAGAACGCCGGGCGCACCCGGCGCGACGGCTTCGAGCTGGGCTGGATGAACGAAACGGCCGGCCACTGGCGCACGCAGCTGGCCTGGACCTGGCTCGACGCGCGCTACCGCGACGCCTTCTGCTCGCCGTCGCCCTGCGCCGCGGCCAATGCGGTGGTGGCCGGCAATCTGATTCCCGGCATCGCCAGGCAGTCGCTGTTCGCGTCGTTCGGCTACGCGCCGTCCGAGGGCTGGCGCGCCGGCGCCGAGCTGCGCGCGCTCGGGCGCATCCAGGCCAACGACGCCAACAGCGCGAGCGCGCCGGGCTACGCCGTGGCGGCGCTGCACGCGGGCTACGTCAGGCGCTGGGCGCGCTGGGAGTTCAACGCCTTCGCCCGCATCGACAACCTGTTCGACCGCCGCGTGATCGGCTCGGTCATCGTCAACGAGGGCAACGCGCGCTACTTCGAGCCGGCGCCGGGCCGCACCTGGACGGCGGGGCTCGGCGCGGCGTACCGTTTCTGACGGGGGCCGTTACAGCCCTGCCGCCGCGCGCAGCGCCTGCGCGCGGTCGGTGCGCTCCCAGGTGAACTCCGGCTCCTCGCGGCCGAAGTGGCCGTAGGCGGCGGTCTTGCGGTAGATCGGGCGCAGCAGGTCGAGCATCTGGATGATGCCGCGCGGGCGCAGGTCGAAGTGGTCGTGCACCAGCGCGGCGATCTGCGCGTCGGGGATCACGCCGGTGCCCTCGGTGTAGACCGTCACGTTCATCGGCCGCGCCACGCCGATGGCGTAGGCCACCTGGATCTGGCACTGGCGCGCCAGCCCCGCCGCGACGATGTTCTTGGCCACGTAGCGCGCCGCGTAGGCGGCCGAGCGGTCGACCTTGGTCGGGTCCTTGCCGCTGAAGGCGCCACCGCCGTGCGGGCAGGCGCCGCCGTAGGTGTCGACGATGATCTTGCGCCCGGTCAGACCGCAGTCGCCCTGCGGGCCGCCGATGACGAAGCGCCCGGTCGGGTTGATCAGGTAGCGGGTGTCCTTCAGCCACTCCTTGGGGAGCACCGGCTTGATGATCTCCTCGATCACGGCCTCGGTGAAGCTGGCCTTCATGTGGGTGGCCGACTCGCTCTGGTCCGGGTGGTGCTGGGTGGACAGCACCACGGTGTCGATCGAGTGCGGCCGGCCGTCGACGTAGCGCATCGTGACCTGCGACTTCGCGTCGGGGCGCAGGAAGGGCAGCCGCCCGTCCTTGCGCAATTGCGCCTGTCGCTCGACCAGCCGGTGCGCGTAGTAGATCGGCGCGGGCATCAGCTCGGGCGTCTCGTCGCAGGCGTAGCCGAACATCAGGCCCTGGTCGCCGGCGCCGGTGTTGAGGTGGTCGTCGCTCGCGTGGTCGACGCCCTGGGCGATGTCGTTGGACTGCTTGTCGTAGCAGACCATCACGGCGCAGCCCTTGTAGTCGATGCCGTAGTCGGTGTTGTCGTAGCCGATGCGCCGGATGGTGTCGCGCGCGACCTGGATGTAGTCCACGTGCGCGTTGGTGGTGATCTCGCCGGCCAGCACCACCAGGCCGGTGTTGGTCAGCGTCTCGGCGGCGACGCGGCTGCGCGGGTCCTGCTCGAGGACGGCGTCGAGGATCGCGTCGGAGATCTGGTCGGCCACCTTGTCGGGGTGGCCCTCGGAGACGGATTCGGAGGTGAAAAGGAAGTCGTTCGCCATTTGAATAAACTCCTGGGTTGGCCGGTGGATGGGCGTTGCCCAAAGCCGGGAGCTTGTGGCGAACGCTTTAGCAGCTTTGTTTAACGTCGCCCTGCAAGTTGCTCATTTAACTCGGCGACGCCGCCATTCTAGCGAGGCGGCGGCCGGCCTGCTGGGGAGGGCGCGCGGCCGGTCTGTCCTCTTTTCCTGACGGCTTGCTTTTCCTTTTTCCTGTCCTTCTCCTCTTTTTCCTGCCTCCGATCCATGCCCGCGCTGTTCCGCCTGTGCTCGCTGCTGCCGCTGCCGCTGCTGCACGCGCTCGGCACCCTGCTGGGCTGGATCGTCTTCGCCGCCTCGCCGGTGTACCGGCGGCGCTTCGTCGCCAACGCGCGCCAGGCCGGCTACCGCTTCGCCGCGGTGCGCGCCGCGGTGGGCGCGGCCGGGCGCATGACGGCCGAGCTGCCGCGGCTGTGGCTGGGCGCGCTGCCGGCCTGCGCCATCCGCGGCGCCGAGTGCATCGAGCGCGCGCGCGCGGCCAGGCGCGGCACGCTCATCCTGACGCCGCACCAGGGCTGCTTCGAAGTGGCGCCGCAGGCGTACTGCGCCGCCTACGGGCCGATCACCGTGCTGTACCGGCCGGCGCGCCAGCCGTGGCTGGCCGGGGTCATGGCGGCGTCGCGCGAGCGGCCCCATCTCGCCACCGCGCCGACCACGCTCGGCGGCGTGCGCCAGATGCTCAAGGCGCTGCGGCGCGGCGAGTCGGTCGGCCTGCTGCCCGACCAGGTGCCGCCGCAGGGGCAGGGCGTGTGGGCGCCGTACTTCGGCCGCGATGCCTACACCATGACGCTGGCCGCGCGCCTGGCGCAGCAGACCGGTGCCGCGCTGCTCCTGTGCCGCAGCGAGCGGCTGCGCGCGGGACGCGGCTACGTGCTGCACTTCAGCGAACTGGGCGAGGCGCTGGCCGATGACCCGGTCGCCGCCGCCACGCAGATCAACCGCGCCATGGAGCGCCTGGTGCGCCAGTGCCCCGAGCAGTACCTGTGGGGCTACGCCCGCTACAAATCGCCCCGGCAGGAAGGCTGAAAGGCACACCACGTATGTCCGCCCGTCTCGGAATCGCCTTCATGCGCTTTCTCTCGCACTGGCCGCTGGCCTGGATCCGCGCGCTGGGCGCGGCGATGGGCGCGGTGCTCTACGTGCTGGCGGTGCCGCGCCGGCGCGTGGTGGCGACCAACCTGCGCCTGTGCTTCCCCGACGTGCCGCCCGCGCAGCGACGCCGCTGGGCGTTTCAGACCTTCATCTACTTCTCGCAGGCCTGGCTCGACCGCAGCTGGCTCTGGCATGCGCCGCGCGAGGTGCTGCAGCGCCGCTTGCGGCTCACGGGCGCGGTCGATGCGCTGCGCGGCAGCAAGCCGACCATCGTGTTCGCGCCGCACTTCTACGGGCTGGACGCGGCGGCGTCGGCGATCGCCATCAACGTCGATCGCACCTTCACCACCATCTACACGCGCCAGCGCGACCCGCAGGTGGACGCCTGGATCCGCGAAGGGCGCACCCGCTTCGGCGACGTGAAGCTGTTCAACCGGCTCGACGGCGTCAAGACCAACCTGGCCGACCTGCGTGCGGGCGGCGTGCTGTACCTGCTGCCCGACATGAACTTCGGCCCGCAGGAGTCGATCTTCGTGCCGTTCTACGGCGTGCCGGCGGCCACCGTGCCGTCGCTGTCGCGCTTCGCGCGGCTCGGGCGCGCGCAGGTGGTGCCGGTGGTGCCGCGCCTGACGCCGGAGGGCTACGAGGTGACAGTGCACCCGGTCTGGCAGGATTTCCCGACCCAGGACGCCGCAGCCGACACGACGCGCATGAACCGCGAGCTGGAGGGCTTCATCGACACCATGCCGGGGCAGTACTACTGGGTGCACAAGCGCTTCAAGACGCGGCCGCCGGGCGAGGCGACGGTGTACTGAGAGCCCCCCGGCTTTGCACTTCGCTGCGCTGCGTGTCATTCGCCACCCCCCGAGGGTGGGGCGCGGACCGCCTTGGGGCGGCCCGGCGGCGGCCGCATGGTCCTTGGCACTTCGCTGCTGTCTGCACCTACCTTGGTGGGCCCGGGGAGCCGCGACGATCCGGCGCGGGCGGTGCGGCAGCGCGTGGGCGCTCGGCAGGCGTTCATTGCAAGCCAAAAAGGCCGTCAGCGCCCGTCCCTACTGCATTGTTTGCTATTATTTTCGTAGCAGAAACGCCTCGATCTCGCGCGCCACGCCCTCGGGCTGTTCGTGAACGATCCAGTGCGTGGCGCCGGGAATTTTCTTGACTTCGAGGTCGGGCACCCAGTCTTCCAGGCCGTCGAGCAGGCCCGGCAGCAGGGCGGCGTCGTCCAGCGCCCAGAGCACCAGGGTCGGCACGTCGATGGTCAGGCGCTCGCGCGGCAGGGTCGGGATCTCGGGCGCCGGCTGGCCGGGCGCGGCGGGCTTCATCGGCGTCACGCGGTAGAGGTTGCAGGCGCCGGTCAGGCCGGCGTCCCACACTTCGCGGTACTGGTTCTTCACCGCCTCGGTGAGCCAGCCGAAGCCGTCGGGGCCGGCCTTCATCAGCGTGAAGAAGGGCCACATGCGCCGGTAGTCGTCGGCGGCCAGCAGTTCCTCGGCCCCGGGTCTGGCCAGGAAGTTCATGTAGGCGCTGGCCTGCTGCTGCGCCGGGTTGTCGCGCAGCTCGCGCGAGAAGGTGCCGGGGTGCGGCGAGTTGATGATGACCAGGCGGCCGAGCTGCCGCGGAAAGGCGTTGGCATAGCCCCAGGCGAAGGCGCCGCCCCAGTCGTGCGCGACCAGCGCGGCCAGGTGGCCGTCGGCGCTCTCGGTGGCGACGAGCTGCTGGATGTCCTGGATCATCAGCTGTGGCCGGTAGGCCGCCACCTCGGTGGGCGCGCTCGACTTCTCGAAGCCGCGCAGGTTGGGCGCCACGCAGCGCCAGGCGCCGTGCTCGGGCCGGGCGAAGTATTCGAGCAGCGGGTCCCAGATGAAGGCCGCCTCGGGAAAGCCGTGCAAAAACACCATCAGCGGCCGGCCGGCCTCGCCGCTCGCGCGGCAGCTCAGGGTGATGCCGCTGGGCAGGGTGCGCTGGAAGGTTTCGATCATGCTCGGGTCTCCTGGGGTGGGTTGGTGGGTCACGCTTGCCGCTGGCGCCGCTGCTATGCTTTGAATAGCAGCAAATGCATGTCTGACGGGCGCTGGGGCCGCTTTTCGATCCTAACGATCGGAAGCGGTGCCGGCGGCGGCATCGGCGCCTGCGCTCCCGCCTGCCTCGGCGCCGGAGGGCGGCTGCAACGCGTCCGCATCGGCCGCACCGCCCGCGGCATGCACCCACTGCCACAGCAGCGTCGCGACCTCCTCCAGCCCCTGGCGCTTGAGCGCGGAGAACAGTCTGACCTCGCCGCCGCCGGCCTGCAGTCGCACGATGGACAGGACCCTGGCCTGCTCGGCGCGCGTGAGCTTGTCGGCCTTGGTCAGCAGCACCAGGAACTTCAGCCCTTCGGCCACGCGCGGGCGGATCACGTCGAGCAGGATCTCGTCGAGCTCGGTGAGGCCCAGGCGCGGGTCGCACAGCAGCACCACGCCCATGAGGCTCTGGCGCGTCATCAGGTAGTTGCCCATCACGCGCTGCCAGCGCAGCTTGGCCTCGCGCGGCACGGCGGCGTAGCCGTAGCCCGGCAGGTCGGTCAGCACGGCGTCGTCCGCGCCCTGCTTGCCGACGCCGAACAGGTTGATGTGCTGGGTGCGCCCCGGCGTCTTGGAGGCGAACGCCAGGCGCTTTTGCTGCGTCAGCGTGTTGATGGCGGTCGACTTGCCGGCATTGGAGCGCCCGACGAAGGCGATCTCGGGCAGGCCGACGGGCGGCAGGTGCTCCAGCCGCGGCGCGCTGGTCAGGAAGTGCGCGGTGTGCAGCCAGCCGAGGGCGACGCGTTCCGGCGCGGGCGGCGCGGCCGGGCGCCGTTGCGGCCCCGCGCCCGCGGACCCGTGCGGCGCTGCGCCGGCGGGCGCGGCGTCGCTGCCGGCCCTGTTCTCGGCCGCGGGCAGGGCAGTGTGCGTCGCGGCGTCGGCCGGAGGGGGCGGCGCAGAGGTCATCGGCAGGCTTTCAGGGTGGGGCGCCATTGTAGAATCGCGCCGTCTTGCGCCATCCCACCCGAGCCCACGCCATGAAGTTGTTCGCCCCCTTCCTGCTTGCAGCCCTGATCGGCGTCGCCGCCGGCGCCAGCCACGCGGCCGAGGAGCCGGCTGGCGCGGCAACGTCGGCCGCTGCGGCACCGGCCCCCGCAGCACCGGCCGATGCGGCGCCGCAGGCGGCGGCGGGTGGCGCCAAGCCCGCAGCGCCCGCCAAGCCTGACATCGCCAAAGGCGAGGCGGCGTTCGGCGCCAAGGCCTGCGCCTCGTGCCACAACGCCGACGGCAACTCGGCCATCGCGGCCAACCCGAAGCTGGCGCAGCAGCACCCCGAATACATCGTCAAGCAGCTGTTGGAGTACAAGTCGGGCAAGCGCAAGAACGCCGTCATGAACGGCATGGCCGCGACGCTCAGCGACGACGAAGTGCGCGATGTCGCCTGGTTCGTCGCCTCCAAGAAGGAAAAGCCCGGCTTCGCCAAGGACAAGGACCTGGTCGGCCTGGGCGAGCAGATCTACCGCGGCGGCATCGGCGCGCGCGGCGTTCCGGCCTGCGCCGGCTGCCACAGCCCGAACGGCGCCGGCATCCCGTCGCAGTACCCGCGCCTGTCGGGCCAGCACGCCGAGTACACCGCGACGCAGCTGACGCTGTTCCGCGACGGGGTGCGCACCAACAGCCCGCAGATGAGCGGTGTCGCCGCGCGCCTGAACGACCGCGAGATCAAGGCCGTGTCGGACTACATCGCCGGCCTGCATTGATGGCCGATCGTTGAAACCAATTCACGGCAGTTGCGCCTAACGAGGCGGGCCCATCGGCAAGGTGGCCCGTCTTTTTGCTTTTTCGCAACGCCTTTTTCTCTGGACGCCCGCCCGCCGCATGTCAGTCTCCACCCACGGACTCCGGGTCCACCGCGGCCCGACAGCGCTGCGCGTGGCGGTGGAGCTGCTGTCGTCGATGCGCTTCGCGATCTCGCTGCTGACGGTCATCTGCATCGCCTCGATCATCGGCACCGTCGTCAAGCAGCACGAGCCGGCGTCGAACTACGTCAACCAGTTCGGCCCGTTCTGGGCGGCGGTGTTCCGCACCGCGCGGCTCGACTCGGTCTACAGCGCCTGGTGGTTCCTGCTGATCCTGCTGTTCCTGGTGGTCAGTACCTCGCTGTGCGTGGCACGCAACACGCCGCACATCCTGCGTGACCTGAAGGTTTTCAAGGAAGACATCCGCGCGCAGAGCCTCAACGCCTTCGGCTGGCGCGCCGCCACCACGCTGGCCGAGTCGCCCGACGCGGCGGCCGGGCGCATCGGGAAGATGCTCGCCGGCGGCGGCTGGAAGGTCAAGGTGCAGCAGCGCCAGGACGGCTTCATGGTCGCGGCGCGCGCCGGCGGGGCGCACAAGCTGGGCTACATCGCCGCGCACAGCGCCATCGTGCTGGTGTGCCTGGGCGGCCTGCTCGACGGCGACCTGATCGTGCGCGCGCAGACCTGGTTCAACGGCAAGAGCGTCTTCACCGGCGGCGGCATGATCGCCGACGTGGCGCCCGAGCACCGCCTGTCGCCGCGCAACCCGACCTTCCGCGGCAACATCCTGGTGCCCGAGGGCGGGCGCGCCAACGTCGCGATCCTCAACCAGTCCGATGGCATCCTGCTGCAGGAGCTGCCCTTCACCATCGAGCTGAAGAAGTTCATCGTCGACTACTACTCGACCGGCATGCCCAAGCTGTTCGCCAGCGAGGTGGTGCTGCACGACCGCGCCACCGGCGAGCAGGTGCCCGCGCGCATCGAGGTCAACCACCCGGCCAGCTACAAGGGCGTCGAGATCTACCAGTCGAGCTTCGACGACGGCGGCTCCAGCGTGAAGCTCAGGGCCGTCCCGATGGCCGCCGCCGCCAAGCCCTTCGAGATCGAGGGCACGATCGGCGGCAGCTCGCAGATCACCAACGGCAGCGACAAGCTCACGCTCGAATACACCGGCCTGCGCGTCATCAACGTCGAGAACTTCGGCGCGAGCGAGGGCAGCGCCGGCGGCGCCACCGACGTGCGCAAGGTGGACCTGGGCCACGGGCTGGAGTCGCGCCTGGGCGCCGCCAACAAGACCAGCAGGCCCAAGACGCTGCGCAACATCGGCCCGAGCATCACCTACAAGCTGCGCGACGCGGCCGGCCAGGCGCGCGAGTTCCAGAACTACATGACGCCGGTGGACACCGGCGACGGCCAGCCGGTGTTCCTGCTCGGCACGCGAGCGCGGCCCGAGGAGCCGATGCGTTACCTGCGCGTGCCGGCCGACGACCGCATGTCGATGGACGGCTTCGCGCGCATGCGCGCCGCGCTGGCCGACCCGGCCGTGCGCGCGCGCGCCGTCGAGCGCTACGTCGCGCGCGCAGTGGACCCGGCCCGCCCGGAGATGGCCGAGCAGCTGCGCACCTCGGCGGCGCGCGCGCTGGCGCTGTTCGCCGGCGCCGAGCGCGCCCGGCCGGCTGCCGCCGGGGACGGCGAGAGTGCGCGCGTCGCGTCCGGCTGGCAGGCCATCGCCGAGTTCATGGAGGTCAACGTGCCCGAGGCCGAGCGCGAGCGCGCCGGCACGGTGCTGGTGCGCATCCTCAACGACGTGCTGTTCGAGGTGCTCAACTTGAGCCGCGAGTCGGCCAGCGAGGCGCCCTTGGCGCCCGACGAGAAATCGCAGGCCTTCCTGACGCAGGCGGTGCTCGCCATCAGCGACGCGCAGTTCTACCCGGCGCCCGTGGCGCTGCAGCTGGTGGACTTCAAGCAGGTGCAGGCCAGCGTGTTCCAGGTGGCGCGCGCGCCTGGCAAGACCATTGTCTATCTGGGCTGCCTGTTGCTCATCATCGGGGTTTTCGCCATGCTCTACGTGCGCGAGCGCCGGCTGTGGGTGTGGCTCGCGCCGCGCCAGGGCGACGGCACGGCCGCGGACGGCGGCACCGCCGCGACGATGGCCCTGTCGGTCAACCGCAAGACGCTCGACACCGGGCGCGAATTCGGGCAGCTCAAGGCCAGGCTGCTCGGCCTCAAGGACAACCCGTGAACTCCTCGACCCAAGCCGCACCGCCGCCGCCGATCAGCACCATCAGCCTGAACGAGTCCTGGCGCTCGCGCCGCGACCTCTTCGACTGGCTGTTCGCCGCGCTGGTGGTCGCCGGTGGCCTGTTCGCCTTCTCGCGCTACCTGGGCGCGATGGACGTGTACGAAAAGGTCATCCTGCTGGCCGCCATGCCGGCCATGATCGCGCTCGGCTGGTTCTGGCGGCCGCTGCGGCTGCTGGCGGTGGTGGTGGCAGGGGCCTCGCTGCTGGCCATCGCCTCGTACCACGGCAACCTGGCGCGCGCCGACTCGGTGTTCTGGCTCAAGTACTTCCTGTCGAGCCAGTCGGCCATCCTGTGGATGAGCGTGCTGTTCTTCATGAGCACGGCGTTCTACTGGCTCGGCTTCTTCGGCGGCCGGCAGGGCGACACGATGGCGCTGATCGGCTCGCGCGTCGCCTGGGCCGCGGTCACGATGGCGCTCATCGGCACCATGGTGCGCTGGTACGAAAGCCACCAGCTCGGCCCGGACATCGGCCACATCCCGGTCAGCAACCTGTACGAGGTGTTCGTGCTGTTCTGCTGGATCACGACCGCCTTCTATCTGTACTTCGAGTCGCGCTACCAGACGCGCGCGCTCGGCGCCTTCGTCATGCTGGTGGTGAGCGCGGCGGTCGGCTTCCTGCTTTGGTACACGCTGGTGCGCGACGCGCAGGAGATCCAGCCGCTGGTGCCGGCGCTGCAGAGCTGGTGGATGAAGCTGCACGTGCCGGCCAACTTCATCGGCTACGGCACCTTCTCGCTGGCCGCCATGGTGGCCTTCGCCTACCTGATCAAGCAGCAGGCGCACGAGACGCACTGGTGGCGCCTGACGCCGATCTGGCTGTTCGGCGTGGCGCTGTGCTTCGTGCCGGTGGCGTTCCGCCAGCGCGCGCAGGAGGCGGGCGGCAGCTACTGGGTCGGCTACGCGGCGCTGTCGGCGCTGATCGCGGGGGCCATCCTGCTGGGCCGAAAGCGCATCGCGGCGCGGCTGCCGGCGCTCGAAGTGCTCGACGACGTCATGTACAAGTCGATCACGGTCGGTTTCGCCTTCTTCACCATCGCCACCGTGCTGGGTGCCTTGTGGGCGGCCGACGCCTGGGGCGGCTACTGGAGCTGGGACCCGAAGGAAACCTGGGCGCTGATCGTCTGGCTCAACTACGCGGCCTGGCTGCACATGCGCCTGGTCAAGGGGCTGCGCGGCTCGGTGGCGGCCTGGTGGGCGCTGGCCGGGCTGGCGGTGACGACCTTCGCCTTCCTGGGCGTCAACATGTTCCTGAGCGGGCTGCACAGCTACGGCGAGCTGTAGCCGAGCGGTATTCGGCCCTGCGCAGCGCCGAATGAAACCGAACTTGCCCGGCCCGCGTAGTCAAAGGAAGGGCGGCGTCCCTTCCTCTTTCCCTTGCGCCGCCCCACCGAAAGACTCGTCATGCTGATCCATTCCCGTGACAACGGCTTCAACCATGCCCATCCGAGCGAGATCACGCCCCGCCCGGTCTACGAGGGCCGGCGCGACCTGCTCAGGCTAATGGCCGGCGGCGCGGCCGGTGCCGCGCTCGCGGGCTGGGCCACACGCCAGGCGCTGGCCCAGGGCGCGCCGGGCAAGCTGGCGCCGCTCGCGGGCGCCAAGTCGGGCGTGCCGGGCGCCCAGACCGTGGAGAAGGTCAGCGACTACAAGGACGCGACCAGCTACAACAACTACTACGAGTTCGGCACCGACAAGTCGGACCCGGCACGCAACGCCGGGACGCTGAAGACCCGTCCCTGGACGGTCGAGGTCGAGGGCTTGGTCAAGAAGCCCGGCAAGTACGGCATCGACGACCTGCTCAAGCTGAGCGCGCAGGAGGACCGCATCTACCGCCTGCGCTGCGTCGAGGGCTGGTCGATGGTGATCCCGTGGGTCGGCTACTCGCTGGCCGAACTGATCAAGCGGGTCGAGCCGCAGGGCAGCGCCAAGTACGTCGAGTTCGTCACCCTGGCCGACCCGAAGACCATGCCGTACGTCGGCTCGCACGTGCTCGACTGGCCCTACACCGAAGGCCTGCGCATGGACGAGGCGATGCACCCGCTGACGCTGCTGACCTTCGGCATGTACGGCGAGGTGCTGCCCAACCAGAACGGCGCGCCGGTGCGCCTCGTGGTGCCGTGGAAGTACGGCTTCAAGAGCGCCAAGTCGATCGTGAAGATCCGCTTCGTCGAAAAAGAGCCTTCGACCGCGTGGAACAAGGCGGCGGCCAACGAGTACGGCTTCTATTCCAACGTCAACCCGGACGTCGACCACCCGCGCTGGAGCCAGGCGACCGAGCGGCGCATCGGCGACGGCAGCGGGCTCTTTGCCAAGCGCCGCAAGACGCAGCTCTTCAACGGCTACGAGGCGCAGGTCGCGCAGCTCTATGCCGGGATGGATTTGAAGAAGAATTTCTGAATATGAAGCCCGCCTCAGGCTTGTGGCCGGTCTGCGTCGCGGGAAGCGTGCGTGCCAGGAACGACTGACATGACCCCCTCCATGCCCAAAGCCGACTTGGCGCCGCTGTCGCCGAGGCAGACGCATGTGGCGCCGGCGCAGGGCGGCCTCCGCTCTCGCATCAACAAGGCGCTGCTTCACCCGGCGGTCAAGCCGGTCGTCTTCATGCTGTGCCTGTTGCCTTTCGCCTGGCTGGCGTACGGCGCCTTCACCGACGGGCTGGGCGCCAATCCGGCCGAGCGCCTGATCCGCTCGGGGGGCGACTGGACGCTGCGCTTCATCTGCATCGTGCTGGCGGTGACGCCGCTGCGCGTGACCTTCAAGCTGCCAGCGCTGGCGCGGCTGCGGCGCATGCTCGGGCTGTTCGCATATTTCTATGTCGTCTTCCACCTGCTGAGCTACGCTTGGTTCGACATGGGTTTCGACATGGCGGACATCGCCAAGGACATTGCCAAGCGGCCGTTCATCCTGGTCGGCTTCACCGGCTTCGTGCTGCTGACGCCGCTGGCCGCGACCTCGTTCAACCGTGCCATCAAGGCGCTCGGCGCCAGGCGCTGGCAGCGCCTGCACAAGCTGGTGTACGTCATCGCCGGCCTGGGCCTGCTGCATTTCTTCTGGATGCGCGCGGCCAAGCACAACTTCAACGAGGTGTACGTCTACATCGCGATCGTCGGCGTGCTGCTGGCTTGGCGCATCGGGTACTTTCTGATCAAAAAGCGCCCGCAGCGCACGCCGGACGGGCGCATGCAGCTATCGAAAACGTAGCGCTTGGGTCGGTGCCCGCTCGGACGCGGGTTGCGGAAGCAGCACCCTGGGAACCGGTGCGACCGGCGACGTGCCGCTCCGCTTTCTTTCTTCTTCCAAACCGGCCGGCGCGCGCCGCGCTGCAGGGCATGGATGCAGGCAGCGACCCGTCCGCACCGGACGGGAAGGGCGCCTACAGCTCGTTGCGCAGCAGGTCCTCGACGCTTTCGCGCTGCCGGATCAGCGTGGCATCGCCGCCGCTGACCAGCACCTCGGCCGCGCGCCCGCGCGTGTTGTAGTTGCTCGCCATGCTCATGCAGTAGGCACCGGCCGACAGCACGGCCAGCAGGTCGCCCGGCTGCGCCGCCAGCGCGCGGTCGCGGCCGAGCCAGTCGCCGCTCTCGCACACCGGGCCGACCACGTCGCAGAGCGTCGGCGGCTGCTCAGCGGCGGCATCGCGCACCGGCACGATGGCGTGGAAGGCCTGGTACATCGCCGGGCGCGGCAGGTCGTTCATGGCCGCATCGACGATGCAGAAGTTCTTCGCCTCGCCGGGCTTGGCATAGAGCACCTCGGTCACGCACACGCCCGCGTTGCCGACCAGCGAGCGGCCCGGCTCGATGACCAGCCTGCGGTCGCCGAAGCCGCGCGCGTCCAGGCGCGCGAGCAGCTGCGCCCACAGCGCGTCGGCGGCGGGCGGCGCCTCGCCGTCGTAGTCGATGCCCAGGCCGCCGCCGAAATCGAGGTGGCGCAGCGCGATGCCGGCGGCCTCGACCGCCTCGACCAGGTCCAGCACGCGCTCCAGCGCATCGAGGTAGGGCGCCGCCTCGGTGATCTGCGAGCCGATGTGGCAGTCGATGCCGACCACCTCCAGGCCCTGCAGGCGGGACGCGTGCCGGTAGGCTTCGACCGCACGGTCGTGCGCCACGCCGAACTTGTTGTCCTTCAGGCCGGTCGAGATGTAGGGGTGCGTGCCGGGGTCCACATTGGGGTTGATGCGCAGGCTGACGCGCGCGCGCTGCCGCCCTCGCGCCAGGGCGACGGCGTTGAGCACGTCGAGCTCGGCCTCGCTCTCGACGTTGAAGCAGCCGATGCCCGCGTCGAGCGCCTGCCGCATCTCGGCCGGCGTCTTGCCGACGCCCGAGAAGATGATCCTGGCCGGGTCGGCGCCCACCGCCAGCGCGCGCGCCAGCTCGCCGCCCGAGACGATGTCGAAGCCGCAGCCGGCCTCGGCGAAGACGCGCAGCACGCCGAGCGTGGAGCTGGCCTTCATCGCATAGCAGACCAGCGCGTCGCGCCCGGCCAGGCCGCGCCGGTAGGCCGCCAGCGCATCGAGCATCCAGGCTTTGGAGTAGACGAACAGCGGCGTTCCATGCTCGCGCGCCAGCGCGTCGAGCGGCCGGCCCTCGACGTGCAGCACACCGTCGCGGCGCGCAATGTGGGGATGTCCGGGCAAGGGGCGCGCGCTCACTGCCGCGCTCCCGCATCGGCAGGGTCCATGGGAGCCCTGTAAGGCGGAGCGGCAGCGGGGGCGTCCGGGACAGGCGATGCTGCCGGTGGGGTCGACGATGCCGCCGGCGCGGCGGGCGCGACCGCTCTGTCGCGTCCGGGCAGAAGCGACTCCGGCAGCGTGGCGCGGCCGGTCGCCGCCGGCTCCGTGGGCAGGTACAGCGGCCCGCGCTGACCGCAGCCGGCCATGACGGCCATCAGCCCCCCCAGGGCGGCACTCACTAGAATTTGACGGACGTTCAACATCGCGAAATTGTAATGACCGACCCCGAATACATGGACCGCGCCGAGGCGCTGCTGGCAGCGGTCGAGTGCACCTGCGACGCCCTCAACGACGCGACCGATGCCGACCTCGACAACCAGCGGGTGGGCGGCATGGTCACGATCACCTTCCGCGGCGGCAGCCAACTGGTCGTGAACCTGCAGAAGCCGCTGCAGGAAGTCTGGCTGGCGGCGCGCTCGGGCGGCTACCACTACCGCCACGACGGGCAGGCCTGGGTCGACACCAAGACCGGGCGCGAGTTCTTCGAGCAGCTGTCGGCGGAGGCCAGCGCGCAGGCGGGCCAGCCGCTTCGCTTCACCGCGACCTGAATCACAGGCCGCACCCGTCGGGCGCTTGCCAGGCCGATGGCTTCTCTGCGGAAGCGGAAGGAGCAGCGGCCCGTGGTCGGCGTCGGAAGCCGAAAGCCCCGGGTCAGTTGCGGAACAGGTCGAGGATGCGGTTGCGCTCCTCGGGCGCCGGCGGCGCGGCAGGCATTGCCGTCGGGTCCGTTCCGGAGTTCTCCTCGGCCGGCGCCGTGCGCGGGCTGGTGTCGACGCCCAGCGTCGACACGCCGCGGCCCGGCGTGAACTCGTCGTAGTACCACTCGCCGCTGACGTTGACCACGCCCTCGGGCACCGGCGGCTCGGTCACCGGCACGCCCTTGAGCGCGGTTTCCATGAAAGTGACCCAGATCGGCAGGCTCAGGCCGCCGCCGGTCTCGCGGTCGCCCAGGCTGCGCGGCGTGTCGTAGCCCATCCAGGCGATCGCCGTCACGGTCGGCTGGAAGCCGGCGAACCAGGCGTCGAGCGAGTCGTTGGTGGTGCCGGTCTTGCCGTACAGGTCGTCGCGCTTCAGGGCCTGGTAGGCCTTGACGCCGGTGCCGTTCTTCACCACGCTCTGCAGCAGGCTGTCCATGATGAAGGCGTTGCGCTCGGGAATGGCGCGGATGGTCTCGTTGCGCAGCGGCGGCTGCGCATCGACCAGCACCTTGTCCTTGTGGTCGGTCACGCGCGTCACCAGGTAGGGGTTGACCCGGTAGCCGCCGTTGGCGAACACCGAATAGCCCACCGCCATCTGCATCGGCGTGACCGAGCCGGCGCCCAACGCCATCGGCAGGTAGGCCGGGTGCTTGGCGCGGTCGAAGCCGAAGTTGGTGATCCAGTCCTGCGCGTAGTGCGTGCCGATCGACTGCAGGATGCGGATCGACACCATGTTCTTCGACTTCTGCAGCGCCCGGCGCATCGACATCGGCCCGTCGAAGCCGCCGCCGTAGTTCTTCGGCTCCCACGGCTGGCCGCCCGTGGTGCCGGCGTCGAAGAACAGCGGCCCGTCGTTGATGACGGTGGCCGGCGAGAAGCCCTTCTCGAGCGAGGCCGAGTAGATGAACGGCTTGAAGCTGGAGCCCGGCTGCCGCCATGCCTGCGTGACGTGGTTGAACTTGTTCTTGCTGAAGTCGAAGCCGCCGACCAGGGCCTTGATGGCGCCGTCGCGCGGGTCCATGGCGACGAAGGCGCCCTCGACCTCCGGCAGCTGGGTGATCTCCCAGGTGTTCCTGGGCGTCTTGGACACCCGGATCACGGCGCCGCGGCGGATCCTGACGTTGGGCTGGGCCTTGTCGGCGAGGCCCGACTGGGCCGGCCGCAGGCCCTCCCCGGTGACCAGCACCTGCTCGCCGTTGGCCCGCACCGCGCGCACTTCCTTGGACGACGCCTTGAGCACCACGACGGCGATCACGTCGCCGTTGTCCGGGTGGTCGGTGAGCGCGTCGTCGACGGCCTCGTCGAGGTCCTTCGGGTCGCTCGGCAGGTCGACGAACTTCTCCGGACCGCGGTAGATCTGCCGGCGCTCGTAGTCCATGATGCCCTTGCGCAGCGCCTTGTAGGCCGCCGCCTGGTCGGCCGCCACGAGCGAGGTGTAGACCTTCAGGCCGCGCGTGTAGGTGCTGTCGCCGTACTGCGCGTACATCAGCTGGCGCACGGTCTCGGCCACGTACTCGGCGTGCAGCCGGCTCGGGTCCTGGCTGTCGTCGCGCAGGTGCAGTTCTTCCTGCTGGGCCGCCTTGCCCTGCTCGGGCGTGATGAAGCCGGCCTCGACCATGCGGTCGATCACGTAGAGCTGGCGGCCGCGCGCCCGCGTGGGGTTGTTGACCGGGTTGTTGGTGCCCGGCGCCTTGGGCAGGCCGGCCAGCATGGCCGCCTCGGCGACCGTGATGTCCTTGAGCGGCTTGCCGAAGTAGGCTTCGGACGCCGCCGCGAACCCGTAGGCGCGGTTGCCGAGGTAGATCTGGTTCAGGTAGATCTCGAAGATCTGGTCCTTGGTCAGCAGCCGCTCCAGCTTGAAGGTCAGCAGCACCTCGTAGATCTTGCGGGTGAAGGTGCGCTCGGAGCTGAGGTAGACATTGCGCGCCACCTGCATGGTGATGGTCGAGGCGCCCTGGCTCTTGACCCGGTTCAGGTTGGCCAGGCCGGCGCGCAGCATGCCCTTGTAGTCGACGCCGCCGTGCATGTAGAAGCGCGCATCCTCGGCGGCCAGCACGGCGTCCTTCATCACCTTCGGGATGGTCGCGATCGGCGTCAGGTTGCGCCGCTCCTCGCCGAACTCGCCGATCAGCACGCCCTCGGCGGAGAACACGCGAAGGGGCAGCTTGGGCCGGTAGTCGGCCAGCTCCGAGACATCGGGCAGGTTCGGGTACGCCATGGCCAGCGCCACCGCGACGACGAACAGCAGCGAGACCACGCCCGCGGCGGCAATGCCCGCCGCCCACAACATGATCCGCAGCAGCCAACCCGACCAGCTCCGGCGTTTGGATGGGGACGGGGGGGGCGCAGCGCGGCTGGAGGGACGTCGGGAATCAGGCATTGAGGGCAGACAGGTTCACCCCGCATTATAAAAAGCGGCACCGATTTACAGGTTTCAAATCGCTGCGCATCTCGGCTTGTAAGTAGGAAGTTTCCTATCGCGCGGGCCGGACGCCGGCTGCGTTAACTTTTGACAACGCTCGCAGCGCTGACGGGCGCCTCTCCTTGGAGGCGGCAAGGGCTTGCTGCTAGCATCCCCGCACAAGCAGATTTTTCCAAACGTTACAAGCGGACTGGGACCGATTTTGATTTCTCTGGGTTCATTGTTTCGCCGGCAGCCTGGTCCCATGCTCGGCTTGGATATCAGCTCCTCCAGCGTCAAGCTGGTCGAGCTCGGGCGTTCCAGCACCGGCACCTTCCTGCTCGAGCGCTGCGCCATCGAGCCCCTGGAGCGTGGCTGGATCACCGACGGCAACATCGAGAAGTTCGACGAGGTGGCCGAAGCGGTGCGCCGGGTCGTGCGCAAAAGCGGCACCCGGACCAGGAACGTGGCGCTCGCGCTGCCCGCATCGGCGGTCATCACCAAGAAGATCGTGCTGCCGGGCGGCCTGAGCGAGCCGGAGCTCGAAATCCAGGTCGAATCCGAGGCCAACCAGTACATCCCGTTCTCGCTCGACGAAGTCAGCCTGGACTTCTGCGTCATCGGCGAGGCGCCTGGCTCGGCCGGCGACGTCGAGGTGCTGATCGCCGCGTCGCGCAAGGAAAAGGTGCAGGACCGCCAAGGGCTGGCCGAAGCCGCCGGCCTCAAGCCGCTGATCCTCGACGTGGAGTCGTATGCCTCGCGCCTGGCCACCGAGCGGCTGGTCGAGCAGTTCCCGGGGCAGGGGCGCGATGCGATCGTCGCGCTGTTCGAGGTGGGCGCCTTCACCACCAGCATGCAGGTGCTGCGCAACCAAGCCGTGCTCTACGACCGCGACCAGGCCTTCGGCGGCGCCCAGCTGACGCAGCTGATCGTGCGCCAGTACGGCTTCTCGGCCGACGAGGCCGAGAGCAAGAAGCGCAGCGGCGAGCTGCCCGAGGACTATGGCCCGGCGGTGCTGAAGCCCTTCGTCGCCAGCATCGCGCAGGAAATCGCCCGCGCGCTGCAGTTCTTCTTTGCCAGCACCCCGCACAACCGCGTCGACTACGTGCTGCTGGCGGGCGGCTCGGCATCGCTGCCCGGGCTCACCGCGGCGGTCACGCGGCAAACCTCGTTCGCCTGCAGCCTCGTCAATCCGTTCGACGGCATGGAGATCGGTGGCGACGTGCGCGAGAAGAAGGTGCGTCGGGAGGCGCCGTCCTACCTGACCTCGTGTGGCCTGGCCATGCGGAGATTCCTGCAGTGATCCTGATCAACCTGCTGCCGCACCGCGAGGCCGCGCGCAAGCGCCGCCGCGAGAATTTCTATGCATCGCTCGTCGCGGCGGCCGTCGCGGGCGGCCTGATCGCGGGCGGCGCCTACCTCTGGTACCAAGCGCAGATCGCCGAGCAGCAGGCCAGCAACACCTACCTGCAGGCCGAAATCAAGAAGCTGGAGTCCGAGATCAAGGAGATCTCCACGCTGGAGGCCGAGATCGCCGCGCTGCGCGCGCGCCAGCAGGCGGTGGAAGACCTGCAGAGCGACCGCAACCTTCCGGTGCACCTGCTCAACGAACTGGTGCGGCAGCTGCCCGACGGCGTCTATCTCACCAGCATGAAGCAGGACAACCAGACCGTCACGCTGCAGGGCATGGCGCAGTCGAACGAGCGTGTCTCGGAGCTGCTGCGCAACCTGGGCAACGGCAGCCTGTGGCTGGCGCGGCCGGAGCTGGTCGAGATCACCGCCGGCACGGTGAGCCTGAGCCCGCGCGACCAGCGGCGGGTTGCCAACTTCACCCTGCGCGTCGGCCTGCAGCGGCCCACCGATGCCACCCGGACCGACGTCAAGGCGGCTGCGGCCGCGAGCAAGGGCTGAGCTGGACATGGCGACCTCGAATTCCCTCAGGCACATCGACGTGGGAGCCTTGGCGCGTCGGATCGGCGAGCAGTTCCGCGGGCTCGACACCAGCGATCCGTCGGTCTGGCCCCCTCTTCCGCGCTATGCGCTGGGCCTCGCCGTCACGCTGTTCGTGCTGGTGGCGCTGTGGTTCGCGTGGCTGACCAACTCCAACGATGAGCTGGAGGCCGAGCGCGCCAAGGAAGTGGCGCTGCGGGCCGACTACCACAAGAAGGTGGGGCAGGCCGCCAACCTGGAGCTGCTCAAGAAGCAGCGCGAGCAGGTCCAGCAGTACGTGACCCTGCTGGAGCGGCAGCTGCCGAGCAAGGCCGAAATGGACGCCCTGCTGTCCGACATCAACCAGGCCGGCCTAGGCCGCAGCCTGCAGTTCGAGCTGTTCAGGCCGGGCCAGGTCTCGGTGAAGGACTACTACGCCGAGCTGCCGATCGCGCTGCGCGTGACCGGCCACTACCACGACTTCGGCGCCTTCGCCGGCGACATCGCCAATCTCTCGCGCATCGTCACCTTGAACAACCTGTCCATCGAGCCGCAGAAAGACGGCAGCCTCGCCATGGAAGCTACCGCCAAGACCTTCCGCTACCTGGATGCCGACGAGCAGGCCATGCAGAAGAAGGCCAGCGCCGCGGCGGCCAAGGGGGCTAGGCCATGAAGCCGCTCGTGGTTTTCTGTGCCGCTGCAGTCGCGCTGGCGCTCGGCGGCTGCTCGGGCTCCGGGCAGGAGCAGCTGCAGCGCTGGATGGCCGAGCAGCGCAATCAGGCCCATCCCGCCGTCGCGCCGATCGCCGCGCCCAAGAAGTTCACGCCGCAGGCCTATACCGAAGGCAACGCCTACGAGCCCTTCAACAGCCAGAAGCTGACGCTGGCGCTGCGCCGCGATGCCACCAACATCGTGAATTCCGAGCTGGTCGCGCCCGAGCTCTCGCGCCGGAAGGAGGCGCTGGAGGCGTTTCCGCTCGACGCCATCACCATGGTCGGCAGCATGGACCGCGGCGGACGCCTGGTCGCGCTGGTGCAGGCCGACAAGCTGCTCTACCAGGTGCGCGTCGGCAACCACCTGGGCCTGAACTACGGGCTCGTGACCCGCATCACGGAAACCGAGGTGGCCCTGCGCGAGATCGTGCAGGACGCGGCCGGCGAATGGATCGAGCGCGTGGCGACGCTGCAATTGCAAGAAAAATCGAAATGAAGTCCCCCGGAACAAACATTGCGGCGCGCGCGCGCCGCCTCGCATTCGCGCTCGTCGCGGTCACCACGGCCCTGGCGGCGCAGGCCCAGAACGCCATCGAGTCGGTGACGAGCTCGGTCCAGTCGGGCACCGAGGTCATCCGCGTCGATCTGGCGCAGCCCCTGGCCACGCTGCCCACCGGCTTCACCGTGCAGGCGCCGGCGCGCATCGCGCTGGATTTCCCGGGGGTGAAGAATGCCATCGGCCGCTCCGCCATCGAGGTCAACCAAGGCAACCTGCGCTCGGTCAACGTGGTGCAGGCCGGCGAGCGCACCCGCATGGTGCTCAATCTCAAGCAGCCGACCACCTACAGGGCCGAGCTGCAGGGCAAGTCGCTGCTGGTCTCGCTCGACCCCGTGACCGGCGCCGCGCTGGCCGCGTCGACCCCGTCGGCCTTCTCGGAGAACCGCAACCGCGACATGCTGCCGCTGCGCGACGTCGACTTCCGCCTGGCGCCCGACAACACCGGGCGCGTGATCGTCGATCTGGCCAACAACCAGGTCGGGGTGGACATCCGCCAGCAGGGCAAGAACCTGGTGGTCGAGTTCGCCAAGACGAGCCTGCCCGAGGGGCTGCGCCGCCGCCTCGACGTGACCGATTTCGGCACGCCGGTGCAGCTCATCACCACGCAGCAGGCGGGCGACCGCGTGCGCATGACGATCGAGCCCCGGGGCGAGTGGGAGCACAGCGCCTACCAGAGCGAGAACCAGTTCGTGGTCGAGGTGCGCCCGCGCAAGCTCGATCCGACCAAGCTGACGCAGGGACCGGGCTACAACGGCGAGAAGCTGTCGCTGAACTTCCAGAACATCGAGATCCGCTCGCTGCTGCAGGTCATCGCCGACTTCACCAACTTCAACATCGTGACCTCCGACTCGGTGACGGGTGCCCTGACGCTGCGGCTGAAGGACGTGCCGTGGGATCAGGCCCTTGACATCATCATGCAGGCCAAGAACCTGGGCATGCGCAAGAACGGCAGCGTGCTGTGGATCGCGCCCAAGGACGAGATCAACGCCAAGGAAAAGCTGGAGTTCGAGGCGCAGGTGGCGATCCAGAACCTGGAGCCGCTGCAGACGCAATCCTTCCAGCTCAACTACACCAAGGCCGTCACCATCGCCCAGGGCCTGATGGGCACGGGCGCCGCCGCGGGCGGGGGCGGCGCGGGCGGCGCGACCAGCCGGATCCTGAGTCCGCGCGGCAGCGTGCTGGCCGAGGCCCGCACCAACCAGCTGTTCGTCTCCGACATCCCGTCGCGGCTGGTGCGGGTGGCCGAGTTGATCCAGAAGCTCGACGTGCCGGTGCGCCAGGTGCTGATCGAGGCGCGCATCGTGGAGGCGTCGGACACCTTCGGCAAGTCGCTGGGCGTGCGCCTGGGCGGCGGCATCATCAACACGCGCAGCACCGTGGGCGCCGCGCCGGAGGTGGTGCCCAACGCGGTGGTCAACGGCTCGTTCACCAGCCTGCCGTCGGCCACCACCTCGTTCACCAACAGCAATTTCGTCAACCTGCCGGCGACCTCGCAGAGCGGCGCGGCACCGGGCGCTTTCGCCATCTCGCTGTTCAATTCGAGCTTCTCGCGCCTGCTCAACCTGGAGATCTCGGCGCTGGAGGCCGACGGCAAGGGCAAGGTGGTGTCGAGCCCGCGCGTGGTGACGGCCGACCAGACCAAGGCGCTGATCGAGCAGGGCACCGAGCTGCCCTACCAGGTCGCGACGTCGAGCGGCGCCACCTCGATCGCCTTCCGCAAGGCCAACCTGAAGCTCGAAGTCACGCCGCAGATCACGCCCGAGGGCAACATCATCCTGACGCTCGACGTGAACAAGGACACCGTCGGGCAGGCGACGACGGCGGGCTTCGCCATCAACACCAAGCACATCCAGACCGAAGTGCTGGTCGAGAACGGCGGCACGGTGGTCATCGGCGGCATCTTCGAGCTGACCGAGACGACCGACGAGTCGCGCATCCCGGTGCTGGGCGAGGCGCCCGTCATCGGCGGGCTGTTCCGCACCCGCAACCGCGTGGCCAACAAGACCGAGATGCTGGTGTTCATCACGCCCAAGATGATCACGGACCGTAATGCGGCGCGCTGACCGCACGCTGAACCCCATCAAACGAAAAGACGAGGAATCCATGACGAGTTTTGCAGAGTTGGCAAGGTGGTGTGCGACCGCCACGGCCGCCGCAGTTGCGCTGACCGCCTGCGGCGGCGGGGGCGGCAGCCCCGGGCTGCCCGCGGCGGTGCCTGTCGCATCGTCGGGCAGTGGCAGTGCTGCCGACACCGGCACGACCACCACGCCGACCGCGAGTGCACCGACGATCGCCGCCTCCCTGGTGGATGCTTCGGACGCGCCGGTCGCATCAAACTCGATCGGCTCCTCGACGTACGTCAAGGCGGTTTTGACGGACGCGACCGGCGCGGCCGTCCCCAACAAGCTGACCACCTTCTCGACCGATCCGACGGTGGCCACGCTGCTGCAGGCGACCGTGCTCAGCGATGCGAAGGGTGTCGCGCGCGTGAAGATCAATCCCGCCAGCCTGACCGCCGGCAGCGCGGGGACCGTCACCGTCGCGGCCACCCTCAGCGGCACGACGCCCACCACCACGACGGTGGACTACCAGACCTCGGCGGCCAACGTGACGCTCGGCTCCTTCTCGGCGAGCCCTGCCAGCATCACCGCCCTGCAGACCGCGGCGGTTTCCGTGAAGGCGTCGGTCAACGGCGCCGCCGCGACCGCCGGACAGGTGGGCGTGAGCTTCGGGGCGTCGTGCGGCACCTTCAGTCCCGCCACCGCGTCCACCGGCAGCGACGGCACCGTGTCGGCGGTCTACCAGTCGCTCGGCACCTGCAGCGGTCCCGTCACGCTGACGGCGCAGGCGGCCGGCTCCGCGGCGGTGTCCACCACGGTGAACGTGGCGGCGGCGCAGGCGGCCAACCTGCTGTTCGACAGCGCGGACCAGAAGACCATCTTCACCTCCAAGGCGGCCAGCGGCATCAAGCAGGCCACCGTCAAGTTCAAGGTGGTCAATTCGAGTGGGGCTGCTATGGCGTCCCAGGCAGTGCTGCTGTCGCTGTCGAGCACCGCGCTGAACGCCGGCGTGACCTTCGCGGGGGGTGCGACCGGGACGCAGCTGGTGAACACCGACGCGAACGGGCTGGCCGCCGTCACCATCGTCGCGGGCGCCTTGCCCACGCCGGTGGTCGTGTCGGCGGCGCTGGCGTCGAATCCGGCGCTCGTGGCGTCGTCGCTCACCCTGGCCGTTACCTCGGGCGTTCCGACGCAGAGCGCCGCATCGCTGAGCGCATCGAAGCTGAGCCTCGAAGCCTGGAACACGGACAGCGTTTCGACCCCGATCATCTTCCGCATCGCCGACCGCCAGGGCAACCCGGTGCCGGACGGCACGGCGGTCACGTTCGTGGCGTCGAGCGGTCTGGTGGACGGCAGCTGCAACCTGGTGGGATCGGCCTGCACCGTGACGTACACCAGCCAGGGAACGCGGCCGGCCAACGGACGCGCCGTCGTGCTGGCCTATGTGGACGGCGAGGAAAGCTTCACCGACCTCAACGGCAACAACAGCTATGACGTCGGCGAACCCTTCGCCGACACGGGAACGGTGTTCCGCGACGACAACGAAGACGGCGTCTACCAGACTACGGAGCAGACCTATCCGGGCGGGATGACCGGCAGCACCGCATGCGTGAACACCGTGCTGCAATCGCCCTACATCGCAAACACGTGCGATGGACTCTGGAGCAGCAGCATCAGGGTGCGCCGCCAGATACCCCTCGTGCTGGCCACATCGCAGGCCGCGATCACGAGAGTCTCCAGGACGACGAGCGCCCTCAAGGTTCTGGTGGCCGACCTGAACGGCAACGCCATGCCCACGGGCAGCACCGTGGCCGCCGCCGTGACGACCACCGGCTCCGCATGCTCGATCGTATCCACCAGTCCGGGTACAGTTGCCAATTCAACGGCCGCAGGCCCCCACACCATCACGCTCAACGAGGATGCCAGCTGCAGCAGCGCGACCATCGCCGTCACGGTGACGACCCCGGGCGGAATCACGACCACGGCAAGCTTCTGATCTGCCTTGTCGGCCTGCCCGGGTCCGGCAAGACGGCGGCGGGCAAGCGGCTGAGCCTGCGGCTGCAACTGCCGTTCGTCGATACGGACCATGTCATCGAGCAGCGCATCGGCTGCTCGATCCGCGAGTATTTCGACCGCGAAGGCGAGGCGGCGTTTCGCGATGTCGAGCAGCGGGTCCTCCAGGAGCTGGCTCTGTCGTTCCAGGGCATCCTGGCCACCGGCGGCGGGGCCGTGCTGCGCGAGGCCAACCGGCGGGTGCTGCGCGCCGGCGGCCACGTCATCTATTTGCGCTCCTCCCCCGAGGACCTGTTCCGGCGGCTGCGCCACGACGTCAAGCGGCCGCTGCTGCAGGTGGCCGACCCGCTCGGGCGGCTGCGCGAGCTGCACGCCGTGCGCGATCCGCTCTACCGGGAGACGGCGCACGACGTGATCGACACCGGGCGGCCTTCGGTGGCGATGCTGGTCAACCTGATCGTCATGCAGCTGGAGCTGGCGGGCATCGTGGTGGCGCCCCGCGAAGCCGTGCCCGCCGACAGCAGCAGCGGCGTGGAAGATTCCGCCGAGCTGGGGGACTGAGAGCGCATCCCCGGGACGCGGTACGCCGCCGATCCGGCCCTTGCGGCGAGGCGGGTGCTGCGCAGCCTCTAAACTCGCAGGCAACATGCCCCTGACCGCCCCCTTGCAACGCGTCGACATCGCGCTCGGCGAGCGCAGCTACCCCATCCAGATCGGCGCCGGGCTGCTCGATGCGCCCCAGGTCTGGGCCGCGCTGCCCGCCGCCGCCACGGCGCTGATCGTCACCAACACCACCGTCGCGCCGCTCTACGCGGCCCGGCTGCGCTCGAGCCTGCAAGGGCGCTTCCGCGCGGTGCACGTGCTCGAACTGCCCGACGGCGAGGCGCACAAGGACTGGGCGACGCTCAACCTGATCTTCGACGCGCTGCTCGGCCACGGCTGCGACCGCCGCACGGTGCTGTTCGCGCTCGGCGGCGGCGTGGTGGGCGACATGACGGGCTTCGCCGCGGCCAGCTACATGCGCGGCGTGCCCTTCGTGCAGGTGCCGACCACGCTGCTGGCGCAGGTCGATTCGTCGGTGGGCGGCAAGACGGCGATCAACCATCCGCTCGGCAAGAACATGATCGGCGCCTTCTACCAGCCGCGGCTGGTGCTGTGCGACCTCGCAACGCTCGCCACGCTGCCGCGGCGCGAGCTCTCCGCCGGACTGGCCGAGGTGATCAAGTACGGGCCGATCTTCGACATGGCCTTCTTCGACTGGATCGAGGCGAACGTTGACGCGCTGCTGGCGCGCGACGCCGACGCGCTGGCGCACGCGGTGAAGCGCAGCTGCGAGATCAAGGCCGAGGTGGTGGGGCAGGACGAGCGCGAGGGCGGCCTGCGCGCCATTCTCAACTTCGGCCATACCTTCGGCCACGCGATCGAGTCGGGGCTGGGCTACGGCGAATGGCTGCACGGCGAGGCGGTGGGCTGCGGCATGGTGATGGCGGCGGAGCTGTCGCGGCGCCTGGGAGGCGTCGATGCGGCCTTCGTGCGCCGGCTCGCCGCGCTCATCGAGCGCGCCGGACTGCCGGTGCGCGGCCCGGCGCTGGGCGCCGGGCGCTACCTGGAGCTGATGCGCATCGACAAGAAGTCCGAAGCCGGCGAGATCCGCTTCGTGGTGATCGAGAAACCCGGCGTGGCGGCGCTGCGCGGCGCGCCCGACGCGCTGGTGCGCGAGGTGCTGGCGCAATGCTGCGACGCATGAGCATGCTCGAGCACCTAGCTTTGCTATGGAAAGAATAGCTGGGAACCCACAGCCGGCGTGCGCCAAAGCCGTTTTTTACTGCAAATCATGAACCGCGAATCGCTCGCCGCGCCCCCCGACCCGGGTTTCACCGTCGCCGCGGTGCAGCCCCGCGGGATGGCGGGCGGCGGGCACGCGGAGCCGGGCACGCCGGCGCCGCTGGCCCGCTACGCCAGCGACCCGGCGCGCTCGCGCGGGCGGCGCCACCCGGAGGCGCCGGCGCCGACGCGCAACGACTTCCAGCGCGACCGCGACCGCATCGTGCATTCGACGGCGTTCCGCCGGCTGGTCTACAAGACGCAGGTGTTCCTGAACCACGAGGGCGACCTGTTCCGCACCCGGCTCACGCACTCGCTGGAGGTGGCGCAGCTCGGCCGCTCGATCGCGCGCACGCTGCGGCTCAACGAGGACCTGGTCGAGGCGATCGCGCTGGCGCACGACCTCGGGCACACGCCCTTCGGCCACGCCGGGCAGGACGCGTTGAACGACTGCATGGCCGGGCACGGCGGCTTCGAGCACAACCTGCAGAGCCTGCGGATGGTCGATGCGCTGGAGCTGCGCTACCCGCGCTACGACGGGCTCAACCTGAGCTTCGAGACGCGCGAGGGCATCCTCAAGCACTGCTCGCGCGCCAACGCCGAGCGCATCGAGGCGGCCGAGCCGAACGGCGTGGCGCGCCGCTTTCTGGACCGCACGCAGCCCAGCCTGGAGGCGCAGCTCACCAACCTGGCCGACGAGATCGCCTACAACGCGCACGACATCGACGACGGCGTGCGCTCGGGCCTGATCACGCTGGACGACCTGGCACAGGTCGAGCTGTTCGAGCGCTGGCGCGCCGAGACGCTGCGCGAGCACCCGGGCCTGCAGGGCCGGCGCGTGCTGTACGAGGCGATCCGCCGCATGCTGAGCGCGCAGGTCTACGACGTGATCGACGCGACGCAGGCCGCGCTCGACGCCGCCGCGCCACGGGACGCCGACGCGGCCCGCCAGATGGCGCGGCTGGTCGGCTTCAGCGAGCCGATGCGCGCGCAGTCGGGCGAGCTGAAGCAGTTCCTGCTGCGCAACCTCTACCGCCACCCGCAGGTGATGCACACCAGCCGCCAGGCGCAGCAGGTGGTGCGCGACCTGTTCGCGGCGTATTCGGCCGACACGGCGCAGCTGCCGGCCGATTTCAGCGAACGCGCGCAGCAGGGCAGCCCGCAGCGCGCGGTGGCCGACTACATCGCCGGCATGACCGACCGCTTCGCGGCGCGCGAGCACGAGCGGCTGACCGGGCAGCGGGTGCTGGGATGACGCAGGCCGGCGGCGCGGCGGCAGCGCGCGAGGCGATCGGCCGGCGCGGCCCGGTCAGCGCGGTGGTGGTGCTGGCCGGCGTGTGCGCGGCGCTGCACCTGGGCAAGCTGGCGCCGGCCCTGCCGGCGCTGCAGCGCACGCTGGGCATCGGCATGGTGCAGGGCGGCTTTCTGCTGTCGATCATCCAGTTCGCCGGCATGGCGCTCGGCATCTGGATCGGCGCGGCGGTCGAGCGCATCGGCCTCAGGCGCAGCATGCTGGTCGGCATGGCGCTGCTCGCCGGCGCCAGCGCGCTGGGTGGATTCACCCGCCGCTTCGACATTCTGCTGGCGCTGCGGCTGGCCGAGGGGCTGGGCTTCATGCTGGTCGCGATGCCCGCGCCGGCCTTGCTGCGCCGCCGTGTCGCGCCCGGGCGGCTCGACGCCGTGCTCGGCTGGTGGGGCGCCTACATGCCCATCGGCGTGGCGCTGGCGCTGCTGGTCGGGCCGACCCTGATCGAGCAGGCCGGCTGGCCCGGCTGGTGGTGGGCGCTGGCGGCGCTGTCGGCGGCGGTGCTGGCCTGGATGGCGCTCGTGCTGCCGCCCGACGAAGCAGTCCAGGGTGGAGAGCCGCATGCGGCGGCAGCGGCCGCGCCCGGGCGGCTGCGCACCACGCTCTCGGCGGCCGGACCGTGGCTGGTCGCGCTCAGCTTCGCCGCCTACGCCGCGCAGTGGATGTCGGTGATCGGCTTCCTGCCGTCGATCTACGCGGCCGCCGGCTTTCCGGCGGGGCTCACGGCCGTGCTCACGGCGCTGGCGGCGGCGGCCAACATCGGCGGCAATGTCGTCGGGGGCCGGCTGCTGCAGCGGGGCATCGCGGCGCCGCGCCTGCTGGTGACGGCCTTCGCGCTGATGGCCGCGGGCACGGTGCTGGCGTTCGGCGAATGGCCCCATGGCGGCGGCGGGTCGGTGGGCCTGCCGCCGGCGGCGCGCTACCTGGCGGTGATCGGGTTCTCGCTGGCGGGCGGCATGGCGCCGGCGACGCTGTTCTCGCTGGCGATCCGGCTGGCGCCGAGCGCGGCGACGGTCTCGACCACGGTCGGCTGGATGCAGCAATGGTCGTCCTTCGGCCAGGTCGTGATGCCGCCGCTGGTGGCCTGGCTCGCGGTGCGCGCGGGCGGCTGGCAATGGACCTGGCTGGTGACGGGCGCCTGCTCGCTCGCCGGCATCGTGCTGTCGATAGGCATCGGGCGGCTGCAGCGCCGGCGCCTGCAGGAAGCCCTGCGATGACGGCGCCGCCGCTTCCTCCCGTCGTGAGCGCCGCGCAGGCCGTGCGCGACACGCGCCGCTGGCTGGAGCGCGCCGTGATCGGGCTCAACCTGTGCCCGTTCGCCAAGGCGGTGCACGTGCGCGGGCAGGTCCATTTCGCGGTCTGGCCCGGGGCCGATGACGCGGGCCTGATGGAGCAGCTGCTTTCAGAGGCGGAAACGCTGCTGGCGCACGCCCCGTCTGCGCGTGACACTACACTTTTGATAGCGCCGAACACGCTGGCCGACTTTCTCGATTTCAACGACTTCACGGCGCGCGCCGAGCGCCGGCTGGCGCGCGCGGGCTTCGAGGGCGAGCTGCAGCTGGCCAGCTTCCACCCGCGCTTCCAGTTCGCCGGCACCGGCGCCGACGACATCGGCAACGCCACCAACCGCGCGCCATACCCCACGCTGCACCTGCTGCGCGAAGCCAGCATCGACCGCGCGGTGGCGGCGTTCCCGGAGGCCGAGGCGATCTACCAGCGCAACATCGAGACGCTGGAGGCGCTCGGCGCCGCAGGCTGGGCGGCGCTGGACGTGGGGCCGGGCGCGGGCGCGAAAGGAGCAGGATCATGAACCAGGGCGCAAAAACCGCGCGCATGCAGTCGACTCCGGGGCGGCCGGGCGCGCTGGACACGCGTGACGACGCGGCCAAAGCGGGCAGGGCGGGCCAAGCGGCCAAGGTCGCTGCCGAGGTGCTGCAGGAGCTGCGTCCCGGTCAGTCGGTCGAGCTGCTGCAGGAATTGCACATTCTCACGCGCGAGGGCCGACTCAACCAGGATTCGCGGCGCAAGCTCAAGCAGGTCCACCACCTGTTCCAGTTCATCGAGAAGCTGCTGCTGGAGCTGCCCGGCGGGGGCGCCGACGCCACCCTGGCCGACCACGGCGCGGGCAAGTCGTACCTCGGCTTCATCATTTACGACCTGTTCTTCAAGGCGCGTGCGGGCGGCCACGTGTACGGCATCGAAACGCGCGGCGAGCTGATCGACCAATCGCGCGCGCTGGCCGCGCGGCTCGGGTTCGAGCGCATGTCGTTTCTGAACCTCACGGTGGCCGAATCGACCCACGCGCGCGAGCTGCCCGGGCGCATCGACGTCGTGACCGCGCTGCACGCCTGCGACACCGCGACCGACGACGCCATCGCCTTCGGGCTGGCCAAGCAGGCGCGCTTCATGGCGCTGGTGCCGTGCTGCCAGGCCGAGCTGGCGGCCTGCCTGCGCCAGAACAAGGCGATTGCGCTCGCGCGCACGCCGCTGGCCGAGCTGTGGCGCCATCCGCTTCACACGCGCGAGATCGGCAGCCAGCTGACCAACGTGCTGCGCTGCCTGTACCTGGAGGCGCACGGCTACCAGGTGACGGTGACCGAACTGGTCGGCTGGGAGCACAGCCTGAAGAACGAGCTGATCATCGCGCGCCGCACCGGCCAGCGCCAAGCCGCCGCGGCGGCCCGGCTGCGCGAGCTGCTCGCGCAGTTCGGGCTGGAGGCGTTGCTGGAATCGCGCTTTCGCCTGCCGTAGCGCGGGCTGCGCCAGTGCCAGTGCCGGTGCCGGCGTCGAGCATCGGGCGGCCGGTGTCAGCGTCGATCCGTCGCGATCGGCGATAGGCGGGTGGTGCCGCCCAAGCGGCGGTCGGCTTAGGATAGGCGTCCGATTCCTCCATGCGCCGCCCGTCCCATGGCCCGCCTTCCCCGCCTCACCCTCGCCGGCCAGCCGCACCACGTCATCCAGCGCGGCAACAACCGCCAGACGGTGTTCGTCGACCGCGCGGATTTCGAGAGGATGCTCGCCCTGCTGGGCGAGAACGCACTGCGCTTCGGCATCGCGCTGCACGCCTACGTGCTGATGGACAACCATTTCCACCTGCTGGCCACGCCATCGGGCAGCGACGGCCTGTCGCAGTGGATGCAGGCGGTCGGGCGCAGCTACGTGCGGTATTTCAACGACCGGCACGGCCGCAGCGGCACGCTGTGGGAGGGGCGCTACCGCTCGACGCTGATCCAGACCGACCGCTACCTGCTGACCTGCATGGCGTACATCGACCTGAACCCGGTGCGCGCGGGGATGGTGGCCGAGGCGCGCGACTATCCCTGGTCGAGCCATGGCCACTACGCCGGCCTGCGCACGGATCGGCTGCTGACGCCGCACCCGCTCTACTGGGAACTCGGCAACACGCCTTTCTCGCGCGAGATGGCCTATGCCGATCTCGTGAACGGCGGCGTGAAGGCGACGGACCAAGCCCATCTGACGGACGCGACATTGCATGGCTGGGCTGCTGGCGATGCCGGATTCGCCGCCTCGCTGCAAAAAAAGTCGGGCCGGCGCGTGACCAGATCCGCGGCTGGGCGGCCGCGCTCCAATCCCATTTCTGCGCCAAAATAGCCGTCGGCGCGCGTGCCATAAGGGTTGCGTGCTATCAAATCTGATATGTCCCCAATAAAGTTTTTATCCTTTTCTTTGGATATAAATGTCAATCTGACCCCGATTAAAAAGATTGGCAGACAGGGGATGACGCTCTAAGCTTCATGTCCTCGGGAAAACCCTGCGAACACGAAAAGAGAACGCGCGATGACCACGGCTGCCGAAATCGACCATCTGGAACAACACGGGCTGTATTCGCCGGCCCACGAGCACGACGCCTGCGGGCTGGGCTTCGTCGCCCACATCAAGGGCGAGAAGCGGCACGACATCGTCACGCAGGCGCTCAAGATCCTGGAGAACATCGACCATCGCGGGGCCGTCGGCGCCGACAAGCTGATGGGCGACGGCGCCGGCATCCTGATCCAGATTCCCGACGCGCTCTACCGCGAGGAGATGCACAAGCAGGGCGTCACGCTGCCGCCCGCGGGCGAGTACGGCGTCGGCATGATCTTCCTGCCCAAGGAGCACGCCTCGCGCATGGCCTGCGAGCAGGAGATGGAGCGCGCCATCAAGGCCGAGGGCCAGGTGCTGCTGGGCTGGCGCGACGTGCCGGTCAACCGCGAGATGCCGATGTCGCCGGCCGTCAGGCTGACCGAGCCGATCCTGCGCCAGGTGTTCATCGGCCGCGGCGCCGACGTGATCGTGCAGGACGCGCTGGAGCGCAAGCTCTACGTCATCCGCAAGACCGCCAGCGCCAGCATCCAGAACCTGGCGCTCAAGCACAGCAAGGAGTACTACGTCCCGAGCATGTCGAGCCGCACGGTGGTCTACAAGGGGCTGCTGCTGGCCGACCAGGTCGGCGTGTACTACCTCGACCTGGCCGACGCGCGCTGCGTCTCGGCCATCGGGCTGGTGCACCAGCGCTTCTCGACCAACACCTTCCCGAAGTGGCCGCTGGCGCACCCGTACCGCTACGTGGCGCACAACGGCGAGATCAACACGGTGCGCGGCAACTACAACTGGATGCTGGCGCGCGAGGGCGTGATGTCGTCGCCGGTGCTGGGCGACGACCTCAAGAAGCTCTACCCGATCAGCTTCGCCGGCCAGTCCGACACCGCCACCTTCGACAACTGCCTCGAACTGCTGACCATGGCCGGCTACCCGATCAGCCAGGCCGTGATGATGATGATCCCCGAGCCGTGGGAGCAGCACGCCACCATGGACGGGCGCCGCCGCGCCTTCTACGAGTACCACGCCGCCATGATGGAGCCGTGGGACGGGCCCGCGGCCATCGTCTTCACCGACGGCCGCCAGATCGGCGCCACGCTCGACCGCAACGGCCTGCGCCCGTCGCGCTACTGCGTGACCGACGACGACCTGGTGATCCTGGCCTCGGAGACCGGCGTGCTGCCGATCCCCGAGCACCGGATCGTGCGCAAGTGGCGCCTGCAGCCCGGCAGGATGTTCGTCATCGACCTGGAGCAGGGCCGCCTGGTCGAGGACGACGAACTGAAGGCCAACGTCGTCAACACCAAGCCCTACAAGCAGTGGATCGAGAACCTGCGCATCCGGCTCGATGACATCCAGGTGACCGAAGACAGCGAGCGCAGCGAAGCACCGCTCCAGGGCGCCGAGGCCCGGCTTCGCCGGGTCTCTGGCGCCGCCCCCGGCGAGGGGGTGGGCGGGCCACACGAAGTGGGGCAGCCTGGGGGAGGGCTTCTAGACCTTCAGCAGGCCTTCGGCTACACCCAGGAGGACATCAAGTTCCTGCTGTCGCCCATGGCCGCGCACGGCGAGGAGGGCATCGGCTCGATGGGCAACGACAGCCCGCTGGCCGTGCTCTCCAGCAGGAACAAGCCGCTCTACAACTACTTCCGCCAGATGTTCGCGCAGGTGACCAACCCGCCGATCGACCCGATCCGCGAAGCCATCGTGATGTCGCTGGTGTCCTTCATCGGCCCGAAGCCCAACCTGCTCGACATCAACCAGGTCAACCCGCCGATGCGGCTCGAAGTGAGCCAGCCGGTGCTCGACTTCGCCGACATGGCCAAGCTGCGCGACATCGCGCGCCACACCCAGGGCAAGTTCCGCAGCTCGACGCTCGACATCACCTACCCGGCCGCCTGGGGCCGCGAGGGCGTCGAGGCCAAGCTGGCGTCGCTGTGCGCGGAAGCCGTGGACGCCATCAAGGGCGGCAGCAACATCCTGATCGTGAGCGACCGCGCCCTGAGCGCGACGCAGATCGCGATTCCGGCGCTGCTGGCGTCGAGCGCCATCCACCAGCACCTGGTGCGCGAGGGCCTGCGCACCACGACTGGCCTGGTGGTCGAGACCGGCAGCGCGCGCGAGGTGCACCACTTCGCCGTGCTGGCGGGCTACGGCGCGGAGGCCGTCCATCCCTATCTCGCCATGGAAACGCTGGCCTCGATGCACCGGGGCCTGCCCGGCGCGCTGTCGGCCGACAAGGCGATCGCCAACTACGTCAAGGCGATCGGCAAGGGTCTCTCCAAGATCATGTCGAAGATGGGCGTGAGCACCTACATGAGCTACTGCGGCGCGCAGCTGTTCGAGGCCATCGGGCTGAACGCGGAGACCGTGGACAAGTACTTCACCGGCACCGCCAGCCGCATCGAGGGCATCGGCGTGTTCGAGATCGCCGAGGAGGCGCTGCGCATGCACGCGGCCGCCTTCGGCGACGATCCGCTGCTGGTCAGCATGCTCGACGCCGGCGGCGAGTACGCCTGGCGCACCCGCGGCGAGGACCACATGTGGACGCCCGACGCCATCGCCAAGCTGCAGCACGCGACGCGCGGCAACAGCTGGAGCACCTACAAGGAGTACGCCCAGCTCGTCAACGACCAGAGCCGCCGCCACATGACGCTGCGCGGGCTGTTCGAGTTCAGGATCGACCCGAGCAAGGCGATCCCAGTGGAGGAGGTCGAGCCGGCTGCGGAGATCGTCAAGCGCTTCGCCACCGGCGCCATGTCGCTCGGCTCGATCAGCACCGAGGCGCACGCGACGCTGGCCGTGGCCATGAACCGCATCGGCGGAAAAAGCAACACCGGCGAGGGCGGCGAGGACCCGGCGCGCTACCGCAACGAATTGAAGGGCATCCCGATCCGCCAGGGCGACACGCTCAAGAGCGTGATCGGCGCGGCCAACGTCGAGGTTGACCTGCCGCTGGCGGCGGGCGACTCGCTGCGCTCGAAGATCAAGCAGGTGGCGTCGGGGCGCTTCGGCGTCACGGCCGAGTATTTGTCGTCGTCCGACCAGATCCAGATCAAGATGGCGCAGGGCGCCAAGCCGGGCGAGGGCGGCCAGCTGCCGGGCGCCAAGGTGTCGAATTACATCGGCCAGCTGCGCTACTCGGTGCCGGGGGTGGGCCTGATCTCGCCGCCGCCGCACCACGACATCTACTCGATCGAGGATCTGGCGCAGCTCATCCACGACCTGAAGAACGTCGCGCCGCACGCGAGCATCAGCACCAAGCTGGTGAGCGAGGTGGGCGTCGGCACGGTGGCCGCGGGCGTGACCAAGTGCAAGAGCGACCACATCGTGATCGCCGGGCACGACGGCGGCACGGGCGCGTCGCCCTGGTCGTCGATCAAGCACGCCGGCGGGCCGTGGGAGATCGGCCTGGCCGAGACGCAGCAGACGCTGGTCCTGAACCGCCTACGCGGCCGCGTGCGGGTGCAGGCCGACGGCCAGATGAAGACCGGCCGCGACGTCGCCATCGGCGCGCTGCTGGGCGCCGACGAGTTCGGCTTCGCGACCGCGCCGCTGGTGGTCGAGGGCTGCATCATGATGCGCAAGTGCCACTTGAACACCTGCCCGGTGGGCGTGGCGACGCAGGACCCGGTGCTGCGAAAGAAGTTCTCGGGCAAGCCCGAGCACGTGGTCAACTACTTCTTCTTCGTCGCCGAGGAAGTGCGGCAGATCATGGCGCAGCTCGGCATCCGCACCTTCGACGAGATGGTCGGCCGCGCCGACCTGCTCGACACGAAGAAGGGCATCGAGCACTGGAAGGCCAGCGGGCTGGACTTCGGCCGCCTGTTCGCCCTGCCGAACGTGCCGGCCGAGGTGCCGCGCCACCACGTCGAGGCGCAGGAGCACGGCCTGGAGGACAACCTCGACACCCGGCTGATCGAGCGCTCGCGCTCGGCCATCGAAAAGGGCGAGAAGGTCCACTTCATCGAGTTCGTGCGCAACGTCAACCGCACGGTCGGCGCCAAGCTGTCGGGCGCGCTGACGCGGGCGCACCCCGAGGGCCTGCGCGACGACACGATCCGCATCCAGCTCGAAGGCACGGGCGGACAGTCGTTCGGCGCCTTCCTGGCCAGGGGCATCACGCTCTACCTGATCGGCGACGCAAACGACTACACCGGCAAGGGCTTGTCGGGCGGGCGCATCGTGGTGCGCCCGAGCCTGGAGTTCCGCGGCGAGGCGGCGCGCAACACCATCGTCGGCAACACCGTGATGTACGGCGCCACCACCGGCGAGGCGTACTTCTGCGGCGTGGCCGGCGAGCGCTTCGCGGTGCGGCTCTCAGGCGCGACAGCGGTGGTCGAGGGCACCGGCGACCACGGCTGCGAGTACATGACCGGCGGCACGGTGGTGGTGCTCGGCAGGACCGGGCGCAACTTCGCCGCCGGCATGAGCGGCGGCGTGGCCTACGTCTACGACGAGGACGGCCAGTTCGCCAGCCGCTGCAACCTGTCGATGGTGGCGCTGGAGCCGGTGGTGAGCCAGGTCGAGCAGGCCGCCAGCGTGCCGCGCAACACCTGGCACCGCGACCAGACCGACGAGGCGCAGCTGAAGAAGCTGCTGGAGGACCACCACCGCTGGACCGGCAGCAAGCGCGCGCGCGAGCTGCTCGACAACTGGGCGGCTTCGCGCGCCAGGTTCGTCAAGGTGTTCCCGACCGAGTACAAGCGCGCGCTCGTCGAGCTCTACGAGCAGGAAGTGCTCGAAGAGCCCGCCACGCCCGCCGTGCCTGCATCGGTAGCTATCAAAAACGTAGCGGCAGTGCCGGCCAAGTAAGCGCCGGGCCGCGAGCAGACCAGAGCATCGAGAGAGAGGAACCTCACGTCATGGGCAAGACCACCGGCTTCATGGAATACGAGCGCATCGAGGAGGGCTACCGCCCGGTCGAGGAGCGCCTGAAGCATTACAAGGAATTCGTCATCGGCCTGGGCGAGGCCGAGGCGCGGGTGCAGGGCGCGCGCTGCATGGACTGCGGCACGCCGTTCTGCAACAGCGGCTGCCCGGTCAACAACATCATTCCGGACTTCAACGACCTGGTCTACCACGCCGACTGGAAGAGCGCCTTCGCGGTGCTGGACTCGACCAACAACTTCCCCGAGTTCACCGGGCGCATCTGCCCGGCGCCGTGCGAGGCGGCCTGCGTGCTGAACGTGAACGACGACCCGGTGGGCATCAAGTCGATCGAGCACGCCATCATCGACCGCGCCTGGGCCGAGGGCTGGGTGCAGCCGCGCCCGGCCAAGCACAGGACGGGCAAAAAGGTGGCCGTGGTCGGCGCGGGCCCGGCCGGCATGGCGGCGGCGCAGCAGCTCGCGCGCGCCGGCCACGACGTGACGCTGTTCGAGAAGAACGACCGCATCGGCGGCCTGCTGCGCTACGGCATTCCCGACTTCAAGATGGAAAAGCGCCACATCGACCGCCGCGTCGAGCAGATGAAGGCCGAGGGCGTGGTGTTTCGCACCGGCGTCGTGGTCGGCGCGGCGCAGGACCCGCTGGGCAAAGGCAGCAAGGTCACCAACTGGGCGAAGGAAACCGTCACGCCCGAGCAGCTGGAGAGCGAATTCGACGCCGTGCTGCTCACCGGCGGCGCCGAGCAGTCGCGCGACCTGCCGGTGCCGGGGCGCGAGTTGGGCGGCATCCACTTCGCGATGGAATTCCTGCCGCAGCAAAACAAGGTCAACGCCGGCGACAAGGTCAAGGGCCAGATCCGCGCCGACGGCAAGCACGTCATCGTCATCGGCGGCGGCGACACCGGCAGCGACTGCGTGGGCACCAGCAACCGCCACGGTGCCGCCAGCGTCACGCAGTTCGAGCTGATGCCGCAGCCGCCGGAAGAGGAAAATCGCCCGCTGACCTGGCCCTACTGGCCCTACAAGCTGCGCACCAGCTCCAGCCACGAGGAGGGCTGCGGGCGCGAGTTCGCCATCGCCACCAAGGAATTCATCGGCGAGAAGGGCAGGGTCACCGGCCTGAAGACCGTGCGCGTCGAGTGGCGGGACGGCAAGATGGTCGAGGTGCCGGGCAGCGAGCAGACACTGAAAGCCGACCTGGTGCTGCTGGCGATGGGCTTCGCGAGCCCGGTGGCGGGCGTGCTGGAGGCCTTCGGGGTCGAAAAGGACGCGCGCGGCAACGCCCGCGCCACGGTCGACTTCATCGGCGGCTACGCCACCAGCGTGCCCAAGGTGTTCGCCGCGGGCGACATGCGGCGCGGCCAGTCGCTGGTGGTGTGGGCCATTCGCGAGGGCCGCCAGGCGGCGCGCGCGGTGGACGAGTTCCTGATGGGGTTCAGCGACCTGCCCCGGTAAGAAGCTCTCCCCCAGGCTGCGCGCACTTCGTGTCGCTTCGCCCACCCCCTCACCGGGGACGACGCCAGCGGCCCGGCGAAGCCGGTTCCGCGGCGTCCCCGAAGGGGGTTCGCTGCGCTTGCCAGTAGTGTGGCGGGCTGGTCGTCGGCACGCTTCATTTATCATCGTCCAATGCCGAGCCGGGCTGCCTTCTTGCCAAGGCCCCGGCTTTTGTGCTTCATGAACGCTGCCGCTATTTCCCCCCTCGTCGAATTCAGGAACGTCACGTTCGGCTACGGTGCGCGCGCCATCCTGGACGGGGTCACGTTTTCCGTGCCGCGCGGCAAGGTCACGGCGCTGATGGGCGCCTCGGGCGGCGGCAAGACCACCGTGCTGCGGCTGCTCGGCGCGCAAGTGCGCGCGCAGTCGGGCGCCGTGCTGTTCGACGGGCAGGACGTCGGCGCGCTCGACGCCGCCGGGCTCTACCGCGTGCGCCGGCGCATGGGCATGCTGTTCCAGTTCGGCGCGCTCTTCACCGACATGAGCGTGTTCGACAACGTCGCCTTTCCGCTGCGCGAGCACACGCGGCTGCCCGAGGCGCTGGTGCGCGACATCGTGCTGATGAAACTCGACGCGGTCGGCCTGCGCGGCGCGCGCGAGCTGATGCCGGCCGAGGTCTCCGGCGGCATGGCGCGGCGCGTGGCGCTGGCGCGCGCCATCGCGCTCGACCCCGACCTGGTGATGTACGACGAGCCCTTCGCCGGGCTCGACCCGATCTCGCTGGGCACCGCGGCGCGGCTGATCCGCCGGCTCAACGACGCGTTGGGGCTCACCAGCATCGTGGTGTCGCACGACCTGGACGAGACCTTCCGCATCGCCGACCACGTCGTCATCCTGGCCAACGGCGGCGTCGCCGCGCAGGGCGCGCCCGCGGCGGTGCGCGACAGCGCCGACCCGCTGGTGCACCAGTTCGTCAACGCGCTGCCCGACGGGCCGGTGCATTTCCACTACCCCGGCCCCTCCGCCGAGGACGATTTCGGCGCCGCCCGCGGGAGCACGCCGCGATGAGCTGGTGGAAGCCCGCCGACCTCGGCTTCGCGACCCGCACCTGGCTGGCCGACCTGGGCGCGGGAACGCGGCTGTTCCTGCAGCTGCTGCGCCACGCCGGCGCCAGCCTGCGCCGCTTCGGGCTGGTGCGCGACCAGATCCACTTCCTCGGCAACTACTCGCTCTCGATCATCGCCGTCTCGGGCCTGTTCGTCGGCTTCGTGCTGGGGCTGCAGGGCTACTACACGCTGCAGCGCTACGGCTCGTCGGACGCGCTCGGCCTGCTGGTGGCGCTCAGCCTGGTGCGCGAGCTGGGGCCGGTGGTCAGCGCGCTGCTCTTCGCCGGGCGCGCCGGCACCGCGCTCACGGCCGAGATCGGCCTGATGAAGGCCGGCGAGCAGCTCGCCGCCATGGAGATGATGGCGGTCGATCCGGTGCGGCGCATCCTGGCGCCGCGCTTCTGGGCCGGCGTCATCGCCATGCCGCTGCTGGCGGCGGTGTTCAGCGCGGTCGGCATCGTCGGCGGCTGGGTGGTCGGCGTGCTCATGCTCGGGCTCGACACCGGCGCCTTCTGGGGCCAGATGCAGGCCGGCGTTGATGTCTGGCGCGATGTCGGCAACGGCTTCGTCAAGAGCGTGGTGTTCGGCCTGACCGTCACCTTCGTCGCTCTGCTGCAGGGCTACGAGGCGCAGGCCACGCCCGAGGGCGTCTCGCGCGCCACCACGCGCACCGTGGTGGTGGCGTCGCTCGCCGTGCTGGCGCTCGACTTCGTGCTGACCGCCCTCATGTTCAGTATCTAGGAGAATCCAGGCATGCAACGCTCCCGCATCGACGTCTGGGTCGGCCTGTTCGTGCTGGTCGGCGCCGCGGCGCTGCTGTTTCTGGCGCTGCAGTCGGCCAACCTGCTGAGCCTGAACTTCCAGTCCACCTACACCGTGGACGCCAAGTTCGACAACATCGGCGGCCTGAAGCCGCAGACCGCCGTCAAGAGCGCCGGCGTGGTGGTCGGGCGGGTCGAATCGGTCACCTTCGACGACAAGTCGTTCCAGGCGCGCGTCACGCTGGCGCTGCAGAAGCGCTACCGGTTCCCGAAGGACAGCTCGCTGAAAATCCTCACCAGCGGCCTGCTCGGCGAGCAGTACATCGGCATCGAGCCCGGCGCCGACGACAAGAACCTGCAGGCCGGCGACACCATCACCGCCACCCAGTCGGCGGTGGTGCTGGAGAATCTGATCAGCCAGTTCCTGTTCAGCAAGGCCCAGGAAGGCAGCACGCCGCGGGCGCCCGACACCAGACAATGAAAAAACCTCCGACTCTGTCACTTGCTACAAGAAAAATAGCAACAAGCGCACGCTGGACGGGCGCTGCGGCTGCTTTTGCCTTGATTTCGGGCTGTGCGACAGCGCCCGGCGGCAATCCGGCCGACCCGTTCGAGCCGTTCAACCGCGGCGTCTACGGCTTCAACGAAAAGGTCGATCAGGCGGTCCTGAAGCCGGTCGCGCAGGCCTACCGCAGCGCGCTGCCCTCGCCGGTGCGCACCGGCGTCAACAACTTCTTCGGCAACCTGGGCGACGTCTGGAACTTCGCCAACAGCGTGCTGCAGCTCAGGCTGCAGAACAGCGCCGAGACCTTCATGCGCCTGAACGTCAACACCTTCTTCGGGCTGGGCGGCCTGCTCGACATCGCCACCGAGGCCGGCATCGAGCGCCACAACGAGGACTTCGGCCAGACCCTCGGGCGCTGGGGCGTGCCGACCGGCCCGTACCTCGTGCTGCCGCTGCTGGGCCCCTCGACCGTGCGCGACGCCGCCGCGCTGCCGGTCGATCGCTGGGGCGACCCGGTGCTCGGCATCGGCGACATCGTCACGCGCAACGAGCTGGCGGCGCTGCGCGTGATCGACACCCGCGCCAGCTTCCTGCGCGCCGGGCAACTGCTCAACGACGCGGCGCTCGACAAGTACTCGTTCACCCGCGACGTGTGGCTGCAGAAGCGCCGCAGCGAGGTGTACGACGGCAACCCGCCCGCGGAGCCGGATGAGTAAAGCGCCGGCGTCGGGGCGTATCGGCTTGCAAAGCCGCACGGCGCGGGCGGAACCCTGTCGCCGTGCGCACCTCCCATTGCGTTCCGGTGGCGTGACCACCCTTTTTGAAGGATTTTGGAAATGAATTCGATGCTGCTGCAACGTCGCGTTTTCGGCCGCCTGGCCCTGTGCGCCCTGATGGCGTTTTCGGGTGCGGCGCTGGTGGCTCCGGCCCGTGCGGCCGACGAGGCGCCCGATGCGCTGGTGCGGCGCCTGACGACCGATGTGCTCGACACCATCAAGGCCGACAACTCGATCAAGTCGGGCGACGTCAACAAGATCATGCTGCTGGTCGACAGCAAGATCATGCCCAACGTGGACTTCCAGCGCATGACGGCCTCCGCGGTCGGACCCGCCTGGCGGCAGGCCACCCCTGAGCAGAAGACGCGCCTGCAAAACGAGTTCAAGAACCTGCTGGTGCGCACCTACGCCGGCGCGCTCGACCAGGTGACCGACCAGAGCGTCACGGTGCGGCCGTTCCGCGGCTCGGCGGACGACAAGGAGGTGCTGGTGCGCACCGAGGTCAAGGGCAACGGCGACCCGGTGCAGATCGACTACCGGCTGGAGAAGACGCCGGGGCAGGGCGCGGGCTGGAAGATCTACAACTTCAACGTGCTGGGCGTGTGGCTGGTCGATACCTACCGCAGCCAGTTCGCCGAGCAGATCAACAAGAACGGCATCGACGGACTGATCTCGACGCTGGCCACGCGCAACAGCCGAGGCGCGACGGGCGGCAAGAGCTGACGCGCGCGCGGCCCGGAACGGCCCTCATGCTCGCGCTGCCCGCGACCCTGACCCACGACGAGGCGCCCGAATCCCTGCGCCGGCTGCGCCAGGAACTGGGCGCGCAGCCGGCCGCGCCCGTGACGGTCGATGCCAGCGCGCTGACGCGCTTCGACTCCTCGGCGCTGGCCGTGCTGCTGGCCTGCCGGCGCGAGGCCGAGCGCACGGCGCGGGCCTTTTCGGTCCGGGGCCTGCCGGCCCGGCTGCGCGAGCTGGCCGCGCTCTACGGCGTGGCGGCGCTGCTGCCCGAGGCGCCCTGAGCCGGGGCGCGGAGACGGGCCGGGTGCTGTCTATCGGTCCATCGGCAGGTACAGGCTCTCCTTGACCTCCTCCATCACGACGTAGCTGCGCGACTCGGCCGTGACGGGCAGCTTCTTCAGCAGGTCGCCCAGCAGGTGCCGGTACTCGCTCATGGCGCGCAGCCGGGCCTTCACCAGGTAGTCGAAGCCGCCCGACACCAGGTGGCACTCCATCACCTCCGGCACGTGCAGCAGCTCGTTGCGGACCTTGTCGAACACGTCGCCCGACTTGGACGACAGCGTGATCTCGATGAACACCAGCAGCGTCTTGCCCAGGGCCCGCGGGTCGATGCGGGCGTGGTAACCGGTGATGACGCCTTCGCGCTCCAGGCGCCGCACCCGCTCGGAGCAGGGCGAGGTCGAGAGGCCGATCTCCCCGGCCAGCTCGGTCATGGAAATGCGGCCCTGGCGCTGCAGGATGTCGAGGATTTTGCGGTCGATACGGTCGAGGTCGGTCATTTCCACTCCTGAGGCTGCAAGTTGCCGTAAAAACTAAAAGAAAACACCGGAATCTGCCACGACTTCAGTGGAACTTGCGGCTCTCCATTGAATACGCTTGACTTCCTTCTCGCATCGAAGAGGTCTTGCAATGAAAGTGATCGTTCTGGGCGGCGGCGTCATCGGGGTCACGACCGCCTACTACCTGGCCCGCGCCGGTGCCGAGGTGACGCTCGTCGACAGGCAGGGCGGCCCGGCGCGGGAGACCAGCTTCGCCAACGCCGGGCAGGTGTCGCCTGGCTACTCGACGCCGTGGGCCGCGCCCGGCATCCCGCTCAAGGCGCTGAAATGGATGTTCCAGAAGCACGCGCCGCTCGCGATCCGGCCCGACGGCAGCCTGTTCCAGCTGCGCTGGATGGCGGCGATGCTCAGGAACTGCTCGCCCGGGCGCTATGCCGTCAACAAGGAGCGCATGATGCGCGTGGCCGAGTACAGCCGCGACTGCCTGCGAGAACTCCGCGCGGAGACCGGCATCCGCTACGAGCACCGCACCCGGGGCACGCTGCAGCTGTTCCGCACCCCGGCCCAGCTCGACGCGGTGCAGCGCGACGTGGCCGTGCTCGAGGAATGCGGCGTGCCCTACCAGCTGCTCGACCGCGGCCAGCTCGCGTCGGTCGAGCCGGCGCTGGCCCGCGCAGGCGCCCCGCTGGCGGGCGGCCTGCGCCTGCCCAACGACGAGACCGGCGACTGCCACCTGTTCACCCGGGGACTGGCCGAGATCGCGCGCGGACTCGGCGTCGAGTTCCGCTTCGACCGGCCGGTAGACGGCCTCGTCACCGAGGGCGGACGGATCACCGGCGTCCGTCTGGGCGGCGCGGCCCCCGAGGTGCTGACCGCCGACCGCTACGTGCTGGCCTTCGGCAGCTACTCGCGCGACTTCCTCGCGCCGCTGGGCCTCGACATCCCGGTGTACCCGGTCAAGGGCTACTCGCTGACGGTGCCGCTGCTCGATCCGGCCGCGGCGCCGCAGTCCACCGTGCTCGACGAGAGCTACAAGGTGGCGGTCACCCGCTTCGACGACCGCATCCGCGTCGGCGGCATGGCCGAGCTGGGCGGCTTCGATTTGCGCCTGGACCCGCGCCGGCGCGAGACGCTGGAGCGCGTCGTCACCGACCTGTTCCCGCACGGCGGCGACCTGTCGCGCGCGCAGTTCTGGACCGGCCTGCGTCCGATGACGCCCGACAGCACGCCGATCGTCGGCGCCACACCGTACGCCAACCTGTTCCTCAACACCGGCCACGGCACGCTCGGCTGGACCATGGCCTGTGGCTCCGGCAAGGTGGTGGCCGACCAGGTCATGGGCCGCCGGCCGGAGATCCGCACCGACGGCCTGTCGATGGAGCGCTACCGGGCAGAGGCTACGCGCCGGCCTGTCGGCACCAGGCCGGCCGGAGCCTCGGCGTGAGCCGGCCCGCGCGCGCCTTGGTCGATCTCGACGCGCTGCGCCACAACTACGCCCTGGCGTGCCGTCTCCATGGCGGACGGGCACTGGCAGTGATCAAGGCCAACGCCTACGGCCACGGTGCGGTGCGCTGCGCCCAGGCGCTGGCGGGCCAAGCCGACGGCTTTGCCGTGGCCTTTCTCGACGAGGCGCTGGCGCTGCGCGACGGCGGCATCCGGGCGCCGATCCTGCTGCTCGAAGGTGTGTTCTCGCCGCGAGAGCTCGAACTGGCGCACGCGCACCGCCTGTGGACCGTGGCGCACCACGCCGAGCAGCTGCGCATGATCGAGCGCGCGCCCGGGGCGGTGCGCGGCCTGAACGTCTGGCTCAAGGTCGATTCGGGCATGCACCGCGCCGGCTTCGCGCCGCACGCGGCGCGCGAGGCCCATGCGCGGCTGCTGGCCAGCGGCAAGGTGGCGCGGCTCACGCTGATGAGCCACTTCGCCTGCGCCGACGAGCCCGGGCGCGACCTGACCCGCGCGCAGATCGCCGCCTTCGACGCCGCCACCGAGGGGCTGGCGGGCGAGCGCAGCCTGAGCAATTCGGCCGGCGTGCTGGCCTGGCCCGAAGCGAACCGCGACTGGGCGCGCCCGGGCATCCTGCTGTACGGCGCGAACCCGGTGCCGGGCGACGGGCACGACCTGCGCCCCGTGATGTGCCTGCAGAGCGAGGTCTTTGCCGAGCGCAAGCTGCAGCCCGGCGACGTGCTCGGCTACGGCGCGACCTTCGTCGCCACGCAGCCCACCCGGGTCGGGCTCGTGGCCATGGGCTATGCCGACGGCTACCCGCGCAGCGCGCCCACCGGCACGCCGGTGGCCGTGGGCGGGCGCCCGACGCGCACGCTGGGCCGGGTGTCGATGGACATGATGACGGTGGACCTCGGCGGGCTGCCCGACGCGGGCATCGGCAGCCCGGTCGAGCTGTGGGGCGAGCACGTGCCCGTCAGCACGGTGGCCGCCCGGGCCGGCACCATCGCCTACGAGCTGCTGTGCAACGTGAAGCGCGTGCCGCGGGTCTACCGCGAAGCCCGAAGCGCCGGGTCCGTCGTGCAGGACCCGGCAGGCGCGGACCGTTGCGGCGAGGGTGCCGTGCCGGCGCGCGCCGACTGATGCCGCTTGTCCTGCGGGCAGATCACTCCTCCTCGCGCACCTTGTGCTGCCCCATCAGCGCCTGCTGCGTCGCCGTCGGCACCGCCTCGTAGTGCGACAGCGCGATGGTGTAGCGGCCCTGGCCGCCGGTCATGGCGTTGAGCCGCGACTGGTAGCCCGACAGCTCCGACATCGGCACCTGGCCGCGCACCCGCACCGTGCCCGCCGCCGCGCTGGCGGTGCCGGTGACAAGGCCGCGCCGGGCCGACAGGTCGCCCGTGACGTCGCCCATCGACGGGTCGGGCGCGGTGATCTCGATCTGCACCACCGGCTCCAGCACGATCGGGCGCCCGTCGCGGATGGCCGCCATGAAGGCCTTGCGCCCGGCGATGGCGAAGGCGATGTCCTTGCTGTCGACGCTGTGGCTCTTGCCGTCGTACACCACCACGCGCACGTCCACCACCGGGTAGCCGGCGACGGCGCCCTGCGCCAGCACCTCGCGCACCCCTTTCTCGACCGCGGGGATGAACTGGCCCGGGATGGTCCCGCCCTTGACCTCGTCCACGAACTCGAAGCCCGCGCCGCGCGCCAGCGGCTCGACGCGCAGATACACCTCGCCGAACTGGCCGGCCCCGCCGGACTGCTTCTTGTGGCGGTGGTGGCCCTCGGCCGGCGCCGTCACGGTCTCGCGGTAGGCGATGCGCGGCGGCCGCGTCGTGACCTCGAAGCGGTAGGTCTCGCGCAGGCGCTCCAGCAGCGCGCGCAGGTGCAGCTCGCCCAGGCCGTAGACCACGGTCTCGTTGGTGGCGGCCACGTGCTCGACCCGCAGGCAGGGGTCTTCCGCGACCAGCTTGCCCAGGATCTCCCACATGCGCTGCTCGTCGCCGTGCCGCCTGGGCTCGATCGCCAGCCCGTGCACCGGCACCGGGAACGGCAGCGGCGCCAGGTGCACGTGGTCGTCCTCGGCCGCGTCGTGCAGCACGGCGTCGAAGTGGATGTCCTCCGCCTTGGCGACCGCCGCGATGTCGCCCGGTAGCGCGCGCGGCACCTCCACCAGGTCCTTGCCCTGCAGCATGAAGAGGTGCCCCACCTTGAAGGGCTTGCGGCCGTCGCCGATGTAGAGCTGGCTGTCGCGGTTCACCGTGCCCTGGTGCACGCGGAAGATGCCCAGCCTGCCGACATACGGGTCCACCGTCACCTTGAAGACGTGCGCCAGCACGTGCCGCGACGGATCAGGCTCGGCGCGCAGGGGCTGCGCGGCCTCGCCTTCGCCGACCAGGAAGTCGGGCGGGTTGGCTTCGGTCGGGTCGGGCAGCAGCTTCACGATCACGTCCAGCAGCTCGGCCACGCCGGCGCCGCTGCGCGCCGAGACGAAGCACACCGGGATCAGGTGGCCCTCGCGCAGCGCCTGCTCCAGCGGCGCGTGCAGCTCGGCCGGATCGACGTCGCCGTCTTCGAGGTAGCGCTCGACGAAGGCCGCATCGACCTCGACCACCTGCTCGACCAGCGCGCGGTGCGCCGCGTCGACCGGCCCCAGGTCGGAATCCCCGTCGCGCTGGTAGAAGCAGTCCACCACCCGCGCGCCGCCGTCGGCGGGCAGGGTGACCGGCAGGCACTCGCGGCCGAAGGCGGCCTGGAGGCTCGCCAGCAGGCCGGCCAGGTCGAGGCCCTGCGCGTCGATCTTGTTGACGACGACCATGCGCGCCAGGTGGCGCGACGCCGCGTACTCCATCATGCGCAGTGCCATCGGCTCGATGCCGGTGGCGGCGTTGACGACCACGGCCACGGTTTCCACCGCCTCCAGCGCGGGCAGGCTCTGGCCCAGGAAGTCGGGCCCGCCGGGCGTGTCGATCAGGTGGATGCGCGTGCCGGCGTGGGTCAGGTGCATGACCGACGCGTTGAGCGAATGCTGCATGCCGCGCTCGAGCGGGTCGTGGTCGCTGACGGTGCTGCCCCGCTCGACGCTGCCCGCAGCGCCGATGGCGCCCGCGCGGTGCAGCAGGGCCTCGGCCAGGGTGGTCTTGCCGGCGGCGGACGCCCCGACGAGCGCCAGCGTGCGCACCGCTTCCATTTCGGCCGCGAGGCCGTTCGATCGGCTTGGCATGGGTGGGTCTCCTGCAAGCCCGGCAGGCGGGCCGGGCGGCTGGCAAAGGGGAAACGCGTGCTCCGCCCAGACGGCGGTCCAGCGTACGGGATCGGGCGGGGCGGCGCAAGCCGGGAATGTCTGCGGCAGCGCCTCGCCTGTGAAGGTCGGGAGGGCGCGGCCTAGATGCGTAAGATCGGCCGGCGGTGTGCACCGGCGTGGTGACAAACCGCCACAACGGCGGGAGCAGCAAATCCGGTGCTGGGTCCCGCGACTTGAACAAACAACAAGGAGATCACCGTGCTCGAATCATCATCACGTCGCCGTTCCCCAATACAGCTCGCAATGTGCGGCGTGCTCGCGGCACTGGGGCTGCTGAGCGGCTGCTCCAGCTTGACGGCATCACCCGGCGCGTCGTCGATCGCCCGGGGTCCGGCGGGCCTGGCGTTCTACCAGCCGCCCGCGCCGCTGCCGGCCGGCGGGCGCGGCGACGTCATCTGGGCGCGGCCCGTGACCAACGACGCCGCGCTGCCCTCGGCGGCGCAGAACTGGCTGGTGCTGTACCGTTCGACCAACATTGCCGGCCAGCCGGTGGCCGTCTCCGGCACCGTGGCGATCCCGAAGGGCACGCCGCCGGCAGGTGGCTGGCCGGTGATCAGCTGGACGCACGGCACCACGGGCATCGCCGACAACTGCGCTCCCTCGCGCAACGACAGCACGTTTCCGCCGCGCAACTACGTCAACTTGATGAATGCCAGCCTGGACCAGTGGGTGGCCAAGGGCTATGCGGTGGTCAAGACCGACTACGAGGGACTGGGCACGCCCGGCACCCACCCGTATCTGGTGATGGACTCCGAGGCGCGCGGCGCTGTGGACATGGTGCGCGCGGCGCGCCAGATCAGCCCCACGCTCAGCCGCGACTGGCTGGTGATGGGCCATTCGCAGGGTGGCGGCGCGGCGGCGTACACCGGGTACATGGGGCCGGTGTACGGGCAGGAACTCAACCTCAAGGGTGCCATCGCCATCTCGCCATCCTCACATCTCAGCCTGCTGGTGCAGCTGGCGGAGAAGAAGCCGGAACAGCCCAGCGATCCCTATGGCACGCTGCTGTTCCACAGCGCCGCGGCGACGGCACCGGGCGTCAACCTGGCCGAGCTGCTGACGCCGGCCGGACTGCAGGTCGACAGCCAGGTCGACGCCAAGTGCGTCGGCGACCTGCGCAACCACTACAAGGTCGGCGAGGTGCTGAACATGAATGCCGACTTCCGCGCCCTGAACGGCGCGCTGGTGACGCTCATGGACACACAGAACGCACGCCCGTCCGTGCCCGTGCTGGTGCTGCAGGCCGACCAGGACGAGGCGGTGCCCAAGCCCGTCACCGACCTCCTGGTGGCGCGCTACAAGGTGCTCGGCGTGCCGGTGGACTACCGCCTCTACCACATCGCCGACAAGCGCGGGGCGGCAACCATCCATCAGGCCACCGTCGCCCACTCGCTGCCCGACGCCATGGCCTGGGCTGCGCAGCACTTGCCACCCGGTCGGCCGTAACTGTCGCTGAAGGCTCAACTGGATGATGTCGCCAAGCCCAGGGACTGAAGTCCAGACCCTTCCCCCGCGTCGCTGGCGCCGGGGCGGTCGCCCTCGATGGCGGCTGTGTAGAGTCGGACTGAACCGGTGCTCCCGGCCAGAACCAGTCTTAGCCTGTCCATCCCGTCTGCCGCAGCAGGAAGGATTTCTTATCCATACCGCCCCGCCTACTTCCTTTCCGACGAAATGCTGCCTGTTGGCTTTCGCTATCCCGAGTCGTACAAGATGTTCTCGCAGCAGGGCACGCCCTTGGTCGGGCCGGTGAACGAGGACGATTGCGTACTCGGCGAAGGCAAGTCGAAGCAGCGATCCGGGGCCGCCTCCCTCACCTCAGGCCAGCGCCGGCGCCGACACCTGCCGGATGCCCATGGCCTTGAGCGCGTCCGCGATGGCCGCCACCGCGCCGGGGATGCCGGCCTCGCCGAAGTGGCCCATGCAGCCGACGCGGAAGGTTTCCACCTGCGTCAGCTTGCCGGGGTAGAGGATGTAGCCGCGCTTCTTGACCTCCTGGTAGAAGGTCTTGAAGTCGTAGTTCGCGTCCTCGGGCGCGTGGAAGGTCACGATGATCGGCGCCTGGATCGACGGATCGAGGTAGGTGCGGAAGCCCTGCGCCGCCAGGCCGTCGATCAGCGCCTTGCAGTTGCGCGCGTAGCGCCCGCCGCGCGCGGGCAGGCCGCCTTCCTCGACGTACTGCGCGATGGCTTCGTCGAGCGCGGCGACCACGTGCGTCGGCGGCGTGAAGCGCCACTGCGTGGTCTTTTGCATGTAGACCCACTGGTCGTACAAGTCCATGGCAAGCGAATGGCATTGGCCTTCGCACCGCTCCAGCGTGCTGCGCCGCACGATCACGAAGCCCATGCCGGGCACGCCTTCGAGGCACTTGCCCGAGGCGGCGATGACGGCGTCGAACGGCGTCTTGCGCGCGTCGATCTCCAGCGCGCCGAAGGAGCTCATGGCGTCGACGATCAGGCCGCGGCCGTGCTTGGCCACGACCAAGGCGACCTCGTGCAGCGGGTTGAGCACGCCGGTGCCGGTTTCGCAGTGGACCAGCGCGACGTGGGTGATGCTCGGATCGGCGGCCAGCGCGCGGTCCACGTCCGCCGGGCGCACCTGCCGGTCTTCCGTGTAGTCGAGGGTCGTCAGCTTGCGGCCGAGGGTTCTGCAGATTTTGGCGATGCGCTGGCAGTAGGCGCCGTTGCTGGGCACCAGCACGTGGCCGTTGCGCGGCACGAGCGTGCCGATGGCCGCCTCGACCGAGAAGGTGCCGCTGCCCTGCATCGGCACGCACTCGTGTGTGCTCTCGCCGTGCACGATGCGCAGCACCTGCTGGCGGATGCGCGCCGTGATCTGGTTGAAGTCGCCGTCCCACGAGCCCCAGTCGCGCAGCATCGCCCTGCGGGTGCGGTCGGAGGTGGTCAGCGGGCCGGGCGTCAGCAGGATGGGAGAGGCGGCTTGGGTCATGGTGTCTCCAGGTGAAAGAAGGAAAGAAGGGCAAGGGAATCAGGCGCGGCGCAGGTTGCGCCAGGCTTGGGTGCGCGACAGCAGCACGCGCGTCAGCAGCGAGTAGACGATGCACACGACCGTCGAGGTGACGACGATCAGGCTGGCCAGCGCGGCCGCCGGGCCGATGTCGCCGGCCTCGTCGAGCTGCATGATCGCCACCGACGCGAGGATCGTCTCGGGCGTGTAGAGGAAGATCGCGGCCGACAGGCTGGCCATCGAGACGACGAAGAAGTAGCGGCCGATGTCCAGGATGGCCGGCAGGCACACCGGCACCGTGACGCGCAGGAAGGTCTTCAGGGTCGGCACCTTGAGCGAGGCCGATACCGCCTCGAACTCGTTGTCGATCTGCTTGAGCGCCGTCACGGCCGTCAGGTGGCTCGACGTGTAGTAGTGCACGATCATCGAGATCACCAGGATCGCCATCGTCTGGTAGAGGAAGTTCAGCGGGTTGGCCGGATGGTTGAAGAACATCACGTAGCCCAGGCCCAGCACCAGGCCGGGCACCGCCATCGACAGCACCGCCATCAGGTGCATGGCGCGGCGCAGCATGCCGAGGTTGCGCGTCTTCTCGATCAGGTAGGCGCCCGTGAAGACGACCAGCGAGCCACCCAGCGCGGTGGAGATCGCCACGATCAGGCTGTTGGTGTAGGCCGCCGCCATGTCGCCCTCGACCAGCACGTAGTGGTAGTGCTTGAGCGTGAAGCCCAGGTCGTAGGGCCACAGCGTGATCAGCGAGGTGTAGACCGCCATGCCGATGGTGGCCAGCAGCATGCCGCACACGCCCACGCAGAACAGCGTCAGCAGCGGGTCGGCGAGGCGGCGCGGCTTCGGGCTGAGCGGCACGGAGCGCGCCGTCAGCTGGGCCTTCAGCTTGCGCCGCACCGTGTAGTCGATGGCGAAGGACACGATCGACGGCACCAGCAGCAGCATGCCGACCACCGCGCCGATCGAGAAGTTGTGCTGCCCGACCACCTGCTTGAAGACGTCCACCGACAGCACGTTGAAATTGCCGCCGATCACCTTGGGCGCGCCGAAATCGCTCACGACGTAGGTGAACACCACGGTGGCCGCGCTGATCAGCCCGTACTTGCAGGAAGGCAGCGTGATCGTCATGAACTGCCGCAGGCCCGGCGTGCGCAGGGCGGTCGCCGCCTCGTACAGGCGCCCGTCGGCCAGCGACAGCGCGGTGACGAGGATCATCAGCGCGTGCGGGAAGGTGTTGTAGACCTCGGCCAGGATGATCCCCGGCGCGCCGTAGATCGAGGCGCCGCCGAGCAGGAACTTGAGCGCGCCCTGGTTGCCGAACCACTGCACGAAGGAGATGGCCGACAGCAGCGACGGCGCCAGCAGGGGAATCAGCGCGATCAGCCGGAAGGTGGCCTTGAGCGGCGCCGGCATGCAGCTGCGCGTGAGCGCATAGGCGAAGACGAAAGCCGTCGGCACCGAGATCATGACCACCGCCGCGGCCACCCACACCGAGTTCCAGGCCGCGCGCATCAGGCTGGGGGTCTGGAAGTAGGTGACGAAGTGCGCCAGGCCGACGAAGCGGCCCTGCTTGTTCTGGACGGCATTGACCAGGATGGTGAAGAGCGGCGCGATCAGGAAGACGAACAGCATCGCCATCACGACGAGCAGCAGGGCGCGGGCGAGGATTTCGTCTCGGCTCCAGCGCATCGCGGCGCGGCCGCGCGCCATGGGCAGAGTGGAGGCCAGCGCGCTCATGGCTGCGACGTCCTCGCGGCGAAGGCGCGGATGCGGTCCGCGCGCAGGGCGATGTCGATGCTGTTGCCTTCGCGGATGCCCAGGTCGTGGAGCTGGTTGAGCGAGAAGTTCAGCCCGAGGGGCTGGCCGCCCAGGGCGTCCGCGCTCACTTCGGCCACGCACAGGCCGCCGAGGAACTCGACCTTGTTGACCCGAACGCGCAGTCGGTTGGCCGTCTCCGGCACCAGGCGCTCGACCACGCGGTCTTCCGGCCGCAGGTAGAGGTTGACCGCCTGGCCCGGGGCAAAGCTGCCATCGCAGGCGTCGCACCGCAGCTCCATGTCGCCGACGCGGAAGCGGTGCTGGCCCAGCGCGTGCCCGCGCAGCACATTGACCTTGCCGACGAAATCGGCGACGAAGGGGGTGGCCGGCCGCTCGTAGACTTCCATCGGCGTGCCGACCTGCTCGATGACGCCGTGGTTCATGACCACGATGCGGTCGGCCATCGACAGCGCCTCCTCCTGGTCGTGCGTGACCATGATGGTCGTGATGCCGACCTGCTTCTGCAGCCGGCGGATCTCGCCGCGCAGGCGGATGCGCTCCAGCGCATCGAGCGCCGACAGTGGCTCGTCGAGCAGCAGCAGGCCCGGGCGCGTGGCGAGGGCCCGGGCCAGCGCCACCCGCTGCTGCTGTCCACCCGAGAGCTGGCTCGGGTATTTGGGACCCGAAGTCGGCAGGCCGACCAGCTTGAGGAGTTCCTCGACGCGCGCCTTGATCTCCGCCTTCTTCGCCCGGCCGTTCACCAGGCCATAGGCGACGTTGTCGGCGATCGTCAGGTTGGGGAAGAGAGCGTAGGACTGGAACACGATGCCGTAGTCGCGCCGGTTGGGCGGCAGCCACGACACGTCCTTGCCGTTTTGCAGGATCTGCCCCTCGGTCTGGGTTTCCAGCCCCGCGATGATGCGCAGCAGCGTGGTCTTGCCGCAGCCCGACGGCCCCAGGAAGCACAGCATCTCGCCCGGGTTGACGCGCAGGTGGACGCCGCGCAGCGCGCAGAACGACTCGAAGTCCTTGCGCACGCCGACGATCTCGAGTGCGGCGGTGGCCTGCTGCAGTGCCTGGTCTATGAATTTCGTGGCGGTCATGTCCATCTCAGTGACTCCGGGACGCATGAAACGAGAGAAGAGGGGGCTGATTCCAGAAACACCGCGGAACCGGCTCCGCCGGGCCGCTGGTGTTGCCCCCTGCAAGGGGGTGGGCGGCCACGCGAAGCGGGCAAGCCTGGGGGTGATCCCTTAATTCGCTTTGGCCTCGGACTTCCCGTCGTAGCGCTTGCTCCACTCGGCCAGGATGCGCTCGCGGTTCTTCGCGGCCCAGTCGAAGTCGTTCTTCGCCAGCAGCTTCTGGTAGTTCTCGGGAATGCCATCGAGCTTCTTGGCCACGCCCGGATAGGCGACGATGGCCCACCAGTTGGCGTGGATCTGGTTGGCTTCCTTGCTGGCCATCCAGTCGGCGAAGCGCTTGCCCTGTTCGAGCTTCTTGCTGGTCTTCATGAGGCTGGTGGCCTCGATGTCCCAGCCCAGGCCTTCCTTCGGGAAGATCAGGTCGACCGGCGCGCCGGACTTCTTGACCTGGTGCGCGCGGAACTCGAACGAGATGCCGATCGGGAACTCGCCCGCGCCCGCCTGCTTGCAGGGCTTGGAGCCGGAATGGACGTACTGCGCGACGTTCTGGTGCAGCGCGTCCATGTATTTCCAGCCCTCGGGCTCGCCCCACATCTGCAGCCAGGAGGAGACGTCGAGATAGCCGGTGCCGCTCGACGCCGGGTTGGGCATCACGATGGCGCCCTTGTAGATGGGCTTGGTCAGGTCCTTCCAGCTCTCGGGTTTGGGCAGACCGAGCTTTTGCGCCTCGACCCGGTTGAAGCAGATGGTCGCGGCCCAGACGTCCATGCCGACCCACGCCGGCGGGCGCTTGCTGTCGGAGTAGGCCGGGTCGAGTTCCTTGAAACCCTTGGGCTCGTAAGGCAGCAGCATGCCTTCCTGCTCCAGCAGGGCCAGGCTGCTGGCCGCCACGCCCGCCACCACGTCGGCCTGCGGATTGGCCTTCTCGGCCAGCAGCTTGGCAGTGACGATGCCCGTCGAATCGCGCACCCACTTCACCTCGATGTCGGGATTGGCTTTCTCGAAGGCGTCCTTGTAGAGCTTGAGCGCATCCGTCTCCAGGGCGGTGTAGACCAGCAGCGGGGTTCTGGATTGGCTCAGGGCGGTGGTGCTGGCGGCGAGTCCCAGCACCGCGGCGCAGAGGGTCAAGGTCAGCCGACGGGTGCTTTGTCTCGTGTTCATCGTGGTCTCCTGATGGGTTTGCCTGTTGTTTCCGAGCCGTTGCGCTGCCTCGGTGAACGCAATGTAGGTTGCTGATCGACGACTGTCAATAAAAAATTGTTGACAGTTTGCAATCTACAAAGAAGAATGCCCTCCATGCAAACAAATCCATCGTCCACGGCCTTGGCCTTCCTGCAGTCCAGCTCGCTGCCCATGCTGGTGCAGGAGGAAATCGAGCGGCTCATCATGACGGGCGAGCTGGCGGTGGGCAGCCGCATCAACGAAAGCGAGCTGGCGCAGCGCTTCAACACCAGCCGCGGGCCCGTCCGCGAGGCGCTGCGGGCGCTGGAGGAGGCCGGTCTGGTGCGCAACGAGAAGAACCGGGGCGTCTTCGTGCGGGAAATCGCCTTCGAGGAGGCCGACGAGATCTATGAACTGCGCGAGGCGCTGGAAGAAATCATCGGCCGGCGCGTGGCGCGCCTGATGACGCCCGACGCGCTCGACCGGCTCAAGGCCATGCTGGAGCCGATGAAGGCCGCCGCCCAGGCGCAGGATCTGGAGCAGTACGCCCAGCTCAATCTCCAGTTCCACGAAATCCTGCTCGACACCGCAGGCAGCCGCAAGCTGACCGAAACCTACCGGCGGCTGATCAAGGAGCTGCATCTCTTCCGGATGCGCGCGCTCGACGGCGGCGGCGGCCTGCGCGTGTCGGTGGACGAGCACCGCGACATCGTCGATGCCATCGCTGCCCGCGATCCGGAGCAGGCCGGCCGTGCCATGCGCCAGCACGTGGCCGTCGGCCGCGCGCGCATGCACAAGGCGCTGGGCCGCTCCGACGCCGCGGCCGACCCCCTGGCTCCGCCTCTCCCGTCCCTTTCCTCCTCACCCACCAAGGAAGCTTGAAATGACCCCGCAGACCCTCGAAGTCAACGCCAGGAACTACCGCTGGATGGACCGCCCGGTCGTCGTCGTCTGTGTGGACGGCTGCGAGCCGGCCTACCTCGACGCGGCGATCGCCGCCGGCGTCGCGCCTTACCTGGGGCGCATCATGAAGAGCGGCGCCAGCCTGCTGGCCGACTGCGTGGTGCCGTCGTTCACCAACCCCAACAACCTGTCGATCGTCACCGGCGCGCCACCGGCGGTGCACGGCATCTGCGGCAACTACTTCTTCGACCGCGAACTGGGCGAGGAGGTCATGATGAACGATCCCAAGTACCTGCGCGCCGGCACCGTGCTGGCGGCCTTCGCCGACGCGGGCGCCAAGGTGGCGGTCGTCACCGCCAAGGACAAGCTGCGCAAGCTGCTGGGCAATCATCTGCAAGGCATCTGCTTCTCGGCGGAGAAGGCCGATCAGGCGACGCTGGCGGAGAACGGCATCGACCACGTGCTCGACTTGGTGGGCATGCCGGTGCCTTCGGTCTACAGCGCCGAACTGTCCGAGTTCGTCTTCGCCGCGGGCGTGAAGCTGATGGAAAGCCAGCGCCCCGACCTGATGTACCTCTCGACCACCGACTACGTGCAGCACAAGGCCGCCCCGGGGAGCGCCGCCGCGAACGCGTTCTACGGGATGATGGACAGCTATCTGTCGCAGCTCGACGAGCTCGGCGCCACCATCGTCGTCACCGCCGACCACGGCATGAACGACAAGCACGGCACAGACGGATCGCCCAACGTGATCTACCTGCAGGACGTGCTGGACGGCTGGTACGGCGCCGAGCGCGCGCGGGTCATCCTGCCGATCACCGATCCGTATGTCGTGCACCACGGCGCGCTGGGTTCCTTCGCGACCGTCTACGCGCCCGACGAGGCGACCGCCGCACAGTGGATCGGGCGCATCAAGGAGTTGCCGGGCATGGAGCTGGTGCTCACGCGCGCCGAGGCGGCGAAGCGCTTCGAGCTGCCGCCCGACCGCATCGGCGACATCGTGGTGGTCAGCGAGCGCGACACGGTGATCGGCACCTCGGCGAGCCGCCATGACCTGTCCGCCCTGGAGGTGCCGCTGCGCTCGCACGGCGGGGTCTCCGAGCAGCGGGTGCCGCTGATCTGCAACCGCCCGGTCAACGGCGTTGCGAGCGGCCGCCGGCTGCGCAACTTCGACGCGCTCGACCTGGCCCTCAACCACGCCCAGTAACCCGTCCGTCAGGAGCATTCCGATGAGTCAAGCTCTCTTGAAACCGGTCGCCGTCCGCAACGAGGCACTGCGCATCGCCGGCGAACGGGTCTACCGCGACCGGGTCATCGAAGTGACCTACCCGTACACCGGCGAAGTGATCGCCACCGTGGCCAGGGCGACGCTGGAGGACGTGCGGCGCGCCTACCGCATCGCACGCGACTACAGGCCGACGCTCACGCGCTACGAGCGCTACAAGATCCTGATGCGCGCCGGCGAGATCATCGCCTCGCGCCGCGACGAGCTGTCGCGCACCATCACGCTCGAATCCGGGCTGTGCCGCAAGGACTCGCTCTACGAGGTGGGGCGCGCCTCCGACGTGCTGCTGTTCGCCGCCAACCAGGCGCTGGTCGACGATGGCCAGGTGTTTTCCTGTGACCTCACCGACCACGGCAAGAGCCGCAAGGTCTACACCCTGCGCGAGCCGCTGCTGGGGGTCATCACCGCCATCACGCCGTTCAACCACCCGTTGAACCAGGTGATCCACAAGGTGGCGCCGTCCGTCGCGACCAACAACCGCATGGTCCTCAAGCCCAGCGAGAAGACGCCGCTGTCGGCCTTCATGCTGGCCGACATCCTGTACGAGGCCGGCCTGCCGCCGCCGATGCTGTCGGTCGTCACCGGCGACCCGCGCGAGATCGCCGACGAGATGCTGACGCACCCCGACGTCGACCTGGTGACTTTCACTGGCGGCGTGGCCATCGGCAAGTACATCGCCGGCAAGGCGACGTACAAGCGGCAGATCCTGGAGCTCGGCGGCAACGACCCGATCATCGTGATGGAGGACGCCGACATCGAGGAGGCCGCCACGCTGGCGGCGAGCGGCTCCTACAAGAACTCCGGCCAGCGCTGCACCGCCATCAAGCGCATGCTGGTGCAGGAGAGCGTTGCCGACCGGTTCGTGGAGCTGCTGGTCGAGAAGTCCCGGGCGCTCAAATACGGCGATCCGATGGACCCCGGGACGGACATGGGCACGGTGATCGACGAAGACGCCGCCACGCATTTCGAGGCGGTGGTCGACCAGGCCATCGCTGCCGGGGCCGACCTGCTGCACGGCAACGTTCGCCGTGGCGCCCTGTATTCCCCGACGGTGCTCGATCGCGTCGATCCCGCCATGACGGTGGTGCGGCACGAGACCTTCGGCCCGGTGTCGCCAGTCATCCGTTTCGGCACCATCGAGGAGGCCATCCGCATCTCGAACGGCACCGCCTACGGGCTGTCGTCGTCGGTGTGCACCAACCGGCTCGACTACATCACGCGCTTCGTCCGCGAGCTCCACGTCGGCAGCGTCAACGTGCGGGAAGTCCCGGGCTACCGGCTGGAGCTGACGCCCTTCGGCGGCATCAAGGATTCGGGCCTGGGCTACAAGGAAGGCGTGCTCGAAGCCATGAAGAGCTTCACCAACGGCAAGACCTACTCGCTGCCCTGGTAACCATGAGCCTCGCCATTTCCGACATCGTCGGGCTGCTGCACACCAAGGGCCATGCCCGGTACGACGGCGAGCCCGTGACGCAGCTCGAACATGCGCTGCAGTCGGCGCACCGGGCCGAGCAGGAGGGCGCCAGCAGTGCCCTGATCGCGGCCGCGCTGCTGCACGATCTGGGCCACCTGCTACACGACTTCGGCGACACACCCACCCGCCAGGGCTTGGACGACCTGCACCAGTACCGCTGCCTGCCATTCCTGCGCTCCCTTTTCGGACCGGCCACGCTGGAGCCGATCCGGCTGCACGTGGACGCCAAGCGCTACCTGTGTGCGCGCGAGCCGGGCTACCTGGCGGCGCTGTCGCCCGACTCGCAGCGCAGCCTGAGCTTGCAGGGCGGCGCCTTCGACGATGCGCAGGCGCGAGTGTTCGAGGCTCTGCCCCATGCCCACGACGCCGTGCGCCTGCGACGCTGGGACGACGACGCCAAGCGCGCCGGGGCCGACGTGCCCGGACTGGCGCACTTTGTGCGGCATCTGGAAGCCAGCGCCGCGACCCATCGGGGTGGGATGGCCAGCGAATCGGCACCGGCCGCCTGATCAGCATGCGACCCTTCTGGATCGAGCAGGCCCTCTTCAACGACGGCGACCTGGCGCCGGCGCTGCAGGGCACGCAACGTGCCGACGTCTGCATCGTCGGCGGCGGCTTCACCGGACTGTGGACGGCCATTCAGGCCAAGCAGCAGAACCCGGTGCTGGACATTGCCATTCTCGAAAGCGACCTGTGCGGCGCCGGTGCCAGCGGGCGCAACGGCGGTTGCCTGCTGACCTGGTCGGCCAAGTTCTTTACCCTGCGACGGCTGTTCGGCGAGGCCGAGGCGATCCGGCTGGTTCTGGCTTCCGAGGCGGCCGTCCAGTACATCGCCGACTTCTGCCGCGCGCACGGCATCGACGCCGAGCTGCGGCGGGACGGCACCCTCTACACCGCGACCTCGCAGGCGCAGATCGGCACCCTCGAACCGGTGATGCGCGGGCTGGAGGCCTGCGGCATCCACTCCTACCGCACCCTGTCGCCCGACGAGGTGGCGCGGCGCTCCGGCTCGGCGCGCAACCTGGCCGGGGTGTATTCGCCCATCGCCGCCACGGTGCACCCGGGCAAGCTGGTGCGGGGCCTGCGGCGCGCGGCGCTGGCGATGGGCATCCGCATCTATGAGCGCAGCCCGATGCTGGACTTCAGCACCGGCCACCCGGTTACCGTGCGCACGCCCGCCGGCAGCATCGAGGCCAAGAAGCTGGTGCTCGCCCTGAATGCGTGGATGGCGAGCCGGTTCCCCCAGTTCGAGCGGACCATCGCCATCGTGTCGAGCGACATGGTGATCACCGAGCGGTGCCCCGAGCTGCTGCGCCGGATCGGCTTCACCGATGGCGTGTCGGTGCTCGACTCGCGCACCTTCGTCTACTACTACCGCAATACGGTCGACGGCCGCATCATGCTCGGCAAGGGCGGCAACACCTTCTCGTGGGGCGGCCGCATCGCGCCGGTGTTCGACCAGCGCTCGCCCTACGAGGCCGAGCTGACGTGTGCGCTGCGTTCTTTCTTTCCGGCGCTGCAGGGCACGCCGATCACGGCGAGCTGGAACGGGCCATCGGACCGGTCGGTCACGGGCTTTCCGTTCTTCGGGCGGCTGGGCGGCGCGCCGCACATCTACTACGGCTTCGGCTATTCAGGCAACGGCGTCGGCCCCACCTACATGGGTGGCCAGATCCTGTCGTCGATGCTGCTGGACCTGGACAACGAATGGACGCGCAGCCCCCTGACGCAGGGCCCCCGGGGGTATTTCCCGCCCGAGCCGATCCGTTATGTCGGCTCGATCGTGGTGCGCAACGCGATCCGCCGCAAGGAGCGCGCCGAGGACGAGAACCGCCCGCCGTGGCGGGTGGACAGGATGCTCAGCAAGCTGGCGAACGCCGCCGGCAAGGCCGACAAGGCATGAGGCGAGGCACCACCCCGTAAAATCGCGGCCTCCCATGCCCGCGATCTCCTTCCAGTCGGTTTCCAAGACCTACCCGCCCACCCGTCAGCAGCGCAGCGCCGGCCAGCCCGGCCTGCGCGCGCTCGATCAGGTCCGCTTCGACATCGAGCCGGGCGAGTTCTTCGGGCTGCTCGGGCCCAACGGTGCCGGCAAGACCAGCCTCATCAGCATCCTGGCGGGCCTGTCGCGGCCCACCAGCGGCAGCGTCAGCGTGCACGGCTTCGACGTGCAGGCGGACTACGCCCAGGCGCGCCGCCAGCTCGGCGTGGTGCCGCAGGAACTGGTGTTCGACCCGTTCTTCAACGTGCGGGAGGCGCTGCGTATTCAGTCGGGCTACTTCGGCATCAAGCACAACGACGCCTGGATCGACGAGCTGCTCGAAAGCCTGGGCTTGGCCGACAAGGCGAACGCCAACATGCGCCAGCTCTCGGGCGGCATGAAGCGGCGCGTGCTGGTGGCGCAGGCGCTGGTGCACAAGCCGCCGGTGATCGTGCTCGACGAGCCGACGGCGGGGGTCGATGTCGAGCTGCGCCAGACGCTCTGGCAGTTCGTCGCCCGGCTCAACCGCCAGGGCAGCACGGTGCTGCTGACCACCCACTACCTGGAAGAGGCCGAGGCCCTGTGCGGCCGCATCGCCATGCTCAAGCAGGGCCGCGTGATCGCGCTCGACCGCACCAGCGCGCTGCTGAGCGCGGCCGCGAGCAACGTGCTGCGCTTCAAAACCGACGGCGCGCTGCCCGACGCGCTGGCGCAGCGCGCGCGCGTCACCGGGCGCATCGTGCAGCTGCCCGCCAACAATGCGCGCGAGGTCGAGCAACTCCTCGCCACCCTGCGCGAGGCCGGCCTCACCGTGGAGGACGTCGAGATGCGCAAGGCCGACCTGGAGGACGTTTTCATCGACCTCATGGCCGGCGAGCAGACGCCGCTGGAGGTGGTGCAGTGAGCGGCGCCGGGTCGGTTCAGGCTCTGGCCGCCGCGCGGGCTCCGTGGAGCGGTGCGCGCATGCCGGCGCCGGGCGGAGCGACCCCGTGATCGCGGTCACCGGCTGGCGCGCGCTGTTCTACAAGGAGGTGCTGCGCTTCTGGAAGGTCGGCTTCCAGACCGTCGGCGCGCCGGTGCTGACGGCGCTTTTGTACCTGACCATCTTCGGCCACGTGCTGGAGGGCCGCGTCAAGGTCTACGGCACGGTCGGCTACACGGCCTTCCTGGTGCCGGGCCTCGTGATGATGAGCGTGCTGCAGAACGCCTTCGCCAACAGCTCGTCGTCGATCATCCAGAGCAAGATCATGGGCAACCTGGTGTTCGTGCTGCTCACGCCGCTGTCGCACTGGGGCTGGTTCTTCGCCTACGTGGGCTCGTCGATCGTGCGCGGGCTGGCCGTCGGGCTGGGCGTGCTGGCCGTCACGGCGCTGTTCGTGCGGCCGGACTTCGTCGCGCCGCTCTGGATCCTGGCGTTCGCTTTCCTGGGCGCGGCCATGCTCGGCACGCTGGGCCTGATCGCGGGCCTGTGGGCCGAGAAGTTCGATCAGATGGCGGCGTTCCAGAACTTCCTGATCATGCCGATGACCTTTCTGTCGGGTGTCTTCTATTCGATCCACTCGCTGCCGCCGCTGTGGCAGAAGGTGAGCCACCTGAACCCGTTCTTCTACATGATCGACGGCTTTCGCTACGGCTTCTTCGGCGCGAGCGACGCCTCGCCCTGGCTCAGCTTGGGCATCGTCGGCACGGCCTGGCTGATCGTCAGCGCCGTCGCGATCCACCTGCTGCGCATCGGCTACAAGCTGCGCGGCTGAACACTTTTCCGCCATGACCGCAGACGAACTCCAACACCTCATCGCCGCCGGCCTGCCGTGCGAACACATCGCGCTCGAAGGCGATGGCCGTCACTGGTACGCCACCATCGTCTCGCCCGAGTTCGAGGGGATGCGCGCGATCCGGCGCCACCAGCGCGTCTACGCCACGCTGGGCGCCAGAATGCACACCGACGAGGTGCACGCGCTGTCGATGAAGACCTACACGCCGGCCGAATGGGCTGCGGCGGACGCGCGCACCTGATTGATTGATTGATCGAGCTTCGGCGGCCGCGCCGGCGCTGGCAACCTGCCACCCACGACGGCCCGCAGGCCTCTTTTTTCTTTTTTCGCTGAACCTTCATGGACAAGCTTCTGATTCGCGGCGGGCGGCCGCTGCGCGGCGAGGTGCCGATCTCGGGCGCCAAGAACGCCGCGCTGCCCGAGTTGTGCGCGGCGCTCCTGACGGAGCGGCCGGTGACGCTGCGCAACGTGCCGCGCCTGCAGGACGTCGCCACCATGCTCAAGCTGATCCGCAACATGGGCGTCGCGGCCGAGCAGGGCGGCGACGGCACGGTGCGCCTCGACGCCAGTGCGCTGCACTCGCCCGAGGCGCCCTACGGGCTGGTCAAGACGATGCGCGCCTCGGTGCTGGCGCTCGGGCCGCTGCTGGCGCGCTTCGGCCGCGCCCGGGTGTCGCTGCCGGGCGGCTGCGCCATCGGCGCGCGGCCGGTGGACCAGCACATCCGCGGCCTGCGCGCCATGGGCGCCGAGATCGAGCTGGAGCACGGCTACATGGTGGCGCGCCTGCCGGCCGGGCGCACACGGCTCGCCGGCGCGCGCATCCTGACCGACATGGTGACCGTCACCGGCACCGAGAACTTCCTGATGGCCGCCGCGCTCGCCGAAGGCGAGACCGTGCTCGAGAACGCCGCGCAGGAGCCCGAGATCATCGACCTGGCCGAGATGCTCATCGGGATGGGCGCCCGGATCGAGGGCCACGGCACCAGCCAGATCCGCATCCAGGGCGTCGAGCGGCTGGAGGGCTGCGAGCACGCCGTGGTGGCCGACCGCATCGAGGTCGGCACCTTCCTGTGCGCCGTGGCGGCGACCGGCGGCGACGTGCTGCTGCGCCACGCCCGCGCCGACCACCTCGACGCGGTGATCGAGAAGCTGCGCGCGGCCGGCTGCACCGTGCAGGCGGTCGGGGGCGGCATTCGCATCGCTTCCGGCGGCCCGGCGCACGCGCAGCTCAAGGCGCAGAGCTTCCGCACCACCGAGTACCCGGGTTTCCCGACCGACATGCAGGCGCAGTTCATGGCGCTCAACTGCGTGGCGCAGGGCGCGGCGACAGTGACCGAGACCATCTTCGAGAACCGCTTCATGCACGTCAACGAGCTGCTGCGCCTGGGCGCGCAGATCCGCATCGACGGCCGCGTCGCGGTGGTCGACGGCGTGGCGCAGCTCTCGGGCGCGAGCGTGATGGCGACCGACCTGCGCGCCTCCGCCGGCCTGGTGATCGCCGCGCTGGTGGCTGACGGCCAGACCTGCATCGACCGCATCTACCACCTCGACCGGGGCTACGACCGCATGGAGAGCAAGCTGCAGGCGCTCGGCGCGAACATCGAGCGGGTGGCGGCATGATCACGCTGGCGCTCTCGAAAGGCCGCATCTTCGAGGAGACGCTGCCGATGCTGGCCGCCGCCGGCATCGAGGTCGCCGAGGACCCGGAAAAGTCCCGCAAGCTGATCCTCGCGACCAGCCAGCCTGGCGTGCGCGTGGTGCTGGTGCGCGCCACGGACGTTCCGACCTACGTGCAGTGGGGCGGCGCCGACCTGGGCGTGACCGGCCTCGACACCCTGCTGGAGCACGGCAGCGCCGGGCTGTACCTGCCGCTCGACTTGCGCATCGCCGCCTGCCGCATGAGCGTGGCGGCGCGCGCCGACTTCGACTACGCGCGCGCGGTGCGCCAGGGCGCGCGGCTTGCGGTCGCGACCAAGTTCGTCGGCATCGCGCGCGACTTCTTCGCCGCCAAGGGCGTGCACGTCGACCTGATCAAGCTCTACGGCAGCATGGAGCTGGCGCCGCTCACCGGGCTGGCCGACGCCATCGTCGACATCGTCTCGACCGGCAACACGCTGCGCGCCAACCAGCTGGTCGAGGTCGAGCCCATCATGGACATCAGCGCGCGGCTGGTGGTCAACCAGGCGGCGCTCAAGCTCAAGCGCGAGCCGATCCGCCGCATCATCGACGCCTTCGCGGCGACGGTGGCGGCGGCCTCGCCCACGGCCGCAGCGGCAGGCGCCGCCGCGCCGGCGGCGTCATCGTCATCTGGATTGCTATGAATCTGATAGCTGCACCCGCCCGCCTGTCAAGCGCCAGCGCCACTTTCGAGGCTGAATTCAAGGCGCGACTGCACTGGTCGGCCGAGGCCGACGCCGCCATCGAGCAGCGCGTCGCCGAGATCCTGGACGACGTGCGGCGGCGCGGCGACGCGGCGCTGCTCGACCTCACGCGCCGCTTCGACCGGCTCGACGCGCCCGACATGGCGGCGCTCGAACTCACGGCCGCCGAGCTGCGCGCCGCCTTCGAGTCGCTGCCGGCAGCCCAGCGCGAGGCGCTCGAAGCCGCGGCCCGGCGCATCCGCACCTACCACGAGGCGCAGAAGAAAGCCTGCGGCGAGAGCTGGAGCTACCGCGACGCCGACGGCAGCCTGCTCGGCCAGAAGGTCACGCCGCTGGAGCGCGTCGGCATCTACGTGCCGGGCGGCAAGGCGGCGTACCCGTCGTCGGTGCTGATGAACGCGATCCCGGCGCACGTCGCGGGCGTGGGCGAGATCGTCATGGTGGTGCCGACGCCCGGCGGCGAGAAGAACCCGCTGGTGCTCGCCGCCGCGCACGTCGCGGGCGTCAGCCGCGCCTTCACGCTCGGCGGCGCGCAGGCCATCGGCGCGCTGGCCTACGGCACCGAAACCGTGCCCGCCGTGGACAAGATCACCGGCCCCGGCAACGCCTACGTCGCCGCGGCCAAGCGCCGGGTGTTCGGCACGGTCGGCATCGACATGATCGCGGGGCCGAGCGAGATCCTGGTGCTGGCCGACGGCAGCACGCCGCCCGACTGGGTGGCGATGGACCTGTTCAGCCAGGCCGAGCACGACGAGCTGGCGCAGAGCATTTTGCTGAGTCCCGACGCCGGCTATCTCGACGCCGTGCAGGCCGCCATCGACCGGCTGCTGCCCGGCATGCCGCGCGCCGACATCATCGCCGCCTCGCTCAACGGCCGCGGCGCGCTGATCCACACGCGCAGCATGGAAGAGGCCTGCGCCCTCAGCAACCGCATCGCGCCCGAGCACCTGGAGGTGTCGAGCCGCGAGCCGCACCGCTGGGAGCCGCTGCTGAAGCACGCCGGCGCCATCTTCCTGGGCGCCTGGACCAGCGAGAGCCTGGGCGACTACTGCGCCGGCCCGAACCACGTGCTGCCCACCAGCGGCACGGCGCGCTTCAGCTCGCCGCTGGGCGTCTACGACTTCCAGAAGCGCAGCAGCCTGATTGAGGTGAGCCAGGCCGGCGCACAAGTACTCGGCCCCATCGCCGTCACGCTGGCCGAGGGCGAGGGGCTGCACGCGCACGCCGAGGCGGCGCGGCTGCGGCTGACCGCGCCGGCGCCGGCGGAGGCCGATGGGCCGGCTGACGGCGGCGCCCGCTGATCGGACGGCCATGAGCACGTGTAAAGGCGGCGCGCGGCTGGCGCTGCTCGCGCTGGCGGCGCTGCTCGGCGCCGCCCCGGTCGCGCAGGCGATGAGCATCCGCGAGCTTCGCACGCTCGAAGCCACGGAAAAGGACGGCGATACCTACGCCACCTACTACCTGGTCGGCGTGCTCGAAGGGCTGCGCGAGGCCGCCGACAGCGCGCGCCGCGAGGGCCGCCCGGCGCCGTTCTGCGTCGAGGAAAGGCGCCTGGAGCCGGCCATGGCGCGCTCGCTCTACCAGGGCGAGCTCAGGCGCAACGCCGATCTCTACGAGGCCGACATGCCGGTGCAGCTGGTGCTGGCGGCGGCCCTGCGCAACAGCTTTCGCTGCACCCGGTAGCACCCGCCCGCAACCCGATCGTGCCCGCACGCATTGACAGATTTCCATAATGACCGCTTCCCAGCCCTCGATTCCCGCCGCTCCAGCCGCTCCAGCCGCTGCGCCCGGCGCCGCGCCGTCCCCGCTCGACCGCATCCGCGCCGACGTGCGCTCGATGCACGCCTACGCGGTGCAGGACGCGCGCGGGCTCGTCAAGCTCGATGCGATGGAAAACCCGCACGGCCTGCCGCCGCACCTTCAGGCCGAGCTGGGCCGGCGCCTGGGCGCGCTGGCGCTCAACCGCTATCCGGGCGTGCGCGACGCCGACCTGCGGCGCGCGCTGGCGGCGCATGCCGGGATGCCGGAGGGCTTCCAGCTCATGCTGGGCAACGGCTCCGACGAGCTGATCTCGCTGCTGGCGCTGGCCTGCGACGTGCCGCCGGAGGCCGATGCGCCCGGCGACGGCCGCCCCGCCGCCGTGCTGGCGCCGGTGCCGGGCTTCGTGATGTACGCGCTGAGCGCGCAGCTGCAGGGCCTGCGCTTCGTCGGCGTGCCGCTCACGGCCGATTTCGAGCTCGACGAGGCCGCCATGCTCGCCGCCATCGCGCGCGAGCGCCCGGCCCTGGTCTACCTGGCCTACCCGAACAACCCGACCGCCAACCTGTGGGATGACCAGGCGATCGAGCGCATCGTCCTGGCGCAGGGCGCGCAGGGCGGCCTGGTGGTGATCGACGAGGCCTACCAGCCCTTCGCGGGCAAGAGCTACATCGACCGCGTCGCGCGCCACCGCCACGTGCTGCTGATGCGCACCCTCAGCAAGTTCGGGCTGGCCGGCGTGCGGCTGGGCTACCTGATGGGGCCGGCCGAACTCGTCGCCGAGATCGACAAGGTGCGCCCGCCCTACAACGTCAGCGTGCTCAACTGCGAGTGCGCCCTGTTCGCGCTGGAGCACGCCGACGCGTTCGCGGCGCAGGCGGCGGACATCCGGGCCGAGCGCACGCGGCTGGTCGAGGCGCTGGGCCGGCTGCCGGGCGTGCGCCACTGGCCGAGCGAGGCCAACATGGTCCTGATCCGCGTGGCCGACGCGGCCCGGACCTTCGAGGGCATGAAGACGCGCGGCGTGCTGGTGAAGAACGTTTCTAAAATGGACCCCCTGCTCGCCAACTGCCTGCGCCTGACCGTCGGAACGGCCGACGAGAACGCGCAAATGCTCGCGGCGCTGGAAGCCTCCCTATGAACAGTCCCCTGACCCCCGCGGTCGTGGTGGCCGCGGACGCTGTCGCGGCGCCGGCGCCGCGCACCGCCACCGTCACGCGCCACACCGCCGAGACCCGCATCACCGTCAGCGTCAACCTCGACGGCACCGGCCGCGCCCGGCTCTCGACCGGCATCGGCTTCTTCGACCACATGCTCGACCAGATCGCGCGCCATGGCCTGATCGACCTCGACATCGACTGCCAGGGCGACCTGCACATCGACGGCCACCACACGGTGGAGGACGTCGGCATCACGCTCGGGCAGGCGGTGGCCCAGGCGGTGGGCGACAAGCGCGGCCTGCGCCGCTACGGCCACGCCTACGTGCCGCTCGACGAGGCGCTGTCGCGCGTGGTGGTCGATTTCTCCGGCCGGCCGGGGCTCGCCATGCACGTGCCCTTCACCAGCGGGATGATCGGCGGCTTCGACACGCAGCTCGCGGGCGAGTTCTTCCACGGCTTCGTCAACCACGCGCTGGTGACGCTGCACATCGACAACCTGAAGGGCGCCAACGCGCACCACCAGTGCGAGACGGTGTTCAAGGCTTTCGCGCGCGCGCTGCGTGCCGCGCTCGAACTCGACCCGCGCTCGGCGGGCGTCATCCCCTCGACCAAGGGGGCTTTGTGAGCACCCCCAGGCTTCGCGCACTTCGTGTCGCTGCGCCAACCCCCTCCAGGGGGCGCCGCCAGCGGCCCGGCGAAGCCGGTTCCGCGGCGACTCTGGAGTAAGCAGATGGCCAATACGGTCGCCGTGGTCGACTACGGCATGGGCAACCTGCGCTCCGTGTCGCAGGCGGTGCGGCACGCGGCCGACCTGGCCGGCGTGCGGGTGGAGGTCACGTCCGACCCCGACGCGGTGCGCCGCGCCAGCCGCGTGGTGCTGCCGGGGCAGGGCGCCATGCCCGATTGCATGCGCGAGCTGCGCGAGTCGGGCCTGCTCGAATCGGTGCTGGAGGCGGCGGCCAGCAAGCCGCTGTTCGGCGTGTGCGTGGGCATGCAGATGCTGCTGGAGCGCAGCGCCGAGGGCCCGACCGAGGGCCTGGGCCTGATCGGCGGCGAGGTCGTCCGCTTCGACCTGGCGGGCCGCACCCAGCCCGACGGCAGCCGCTTCAAGGTGCCGCAGATGGGCTGGAACGAGGTCTGGCAGGCCGGCGCCTCCGGTGAGGCCGCGGGCGGCGCCGCGCCGGCGCACCCGCTGTGGAGCGGCATCCCGGACGGTGCGTTCTTCTATTTCGTGCACAGCTTCTATGCACGTCCGTCCGATGCGCGCCACAGTGCGGGCGAGGCGGACTACGGCGCGCGCTTCTGTGCCGCCGTCGCACGCGATAATATTTTTGCCACGCAGTTCCATCCCGAGAAGAGCGCGGACCACGGATTGCAGCTCTACCGGAATTTCCTGCACTGGAACCCTTGACGGCTGCCGCGCGGCGATGCGGCAACCGTCCTCCTTCTTCTTTCTCCTTGCTCCGCTGACACGGCACCATGCTCCTGATCCCCGCCATCGACCTCAAGGACGGCCACTGCGTTCGCCTCAAGCAGGGCGACATGGACCAGTCCACCACCTTCAGTGAGGACCCGGCCGCCATGGCGCGCCGCTGGGTCGAGGCCGGCGCGCGCCGGCTGCACCTGGTGGACCTGAACGGCGCGTTCGCCGGCAAGCCGCAGAACCACGCGGCGATCAGGTCGATTCTGCGCGAGGTCGGCGACGACATCCCGGTGCAACTGGGCGGCGGCATCCGCGACCTCGACACCATCGAGCGCTACATCGACGCCGGCCTGCGCTACGTGATCATCGGCACGGCGGCGGTCAAGAACCCGGGCTTCCTGAAAGACGCCTGCAGCGCCTTCGGCGGCCACATCATCGTCGGCCTCGACGCCCGGGGCGGCAAGGTCGCCACCGACGGCTGGAGCAAGCTGACCGGCCACGAGGTCGCCGACCTGGGCCGCAAGTTCGAGGACTACGGGGTCGAGTCGATCATCTACACCGACATCGGGCGCGACGGCATGCTCTCGGGCATCAACATCGAGGCCACCGTGCAGCTGGCGCAGGCACTGACCATTCCGGTGATCGCCTCGGGCGGGCTGTCGAGCCTGGCCGACATCGAGCAGCTGTGCGCGGCCGAGTCCGAAGGCATCGAGGGCGTGATCTGCGGGCGCGCCATCTACTCGGGCGACCTCGATTTCGCCGCCGCGCAGGCGCGTGCCGACGAATTAACTGACACCGTCTGACGGAGCGACCAGAGAAAAACCCGCCGGCGCTTTCAGTGCCGGCGGCTTTTTTTTGTCTCGACCGAGCTCAGGCCACGGCGGACGAGGGCAGGGCGGCCGGCTCTTCGTTCAGCTCCGCCGCCAGCTCCGCCGCCTTGCGCCCGGCGACGAAGGCGTGGTCGGAGTTGTAGTACTCCCACTCGCTGTAGCGTCCGGCCAGGACGATGTTGGCCTGCGCCATCCAGTCGCGGATCGACTGGACCAAGGCGGCGCGCGCGTGGTCGTACACCACGTAGGCATACGGCATGTCGACCTGGTTGGCGACCCACACCGGGTCGTCGGCGCGAATGATGCCCACCCGGATGCAGTCGTCGATGCAGCGCTGGATCAGCGCCTCGCCGTCCACCGGCAGCGGCTTGTGCGGCGAGTAGGTGATCTCGCAGGTCAGGCCGAAGCCGCCCGGCGCGTTGCAGTGCGGGCTGGCGTTGCCCTGCACGAAGATGCGGTGGAACACCGTGTCCTCGGGGTAGTAGATCCAGTGCTTGTCGGTGATGTCGGCGCGGCCGATGCCCAGGTTCACGCAGCGCACCGACACGTGGCGCAGCTGGCGCGCCGCCTCGCGCACGAAGTCCGGCGCTTCCGAGCCCATGGCCTCGACCAGCCGGGGCAGCGGCATGGTGCTGATGAGCGTGTTGAAGCGGAAGCGCCGGCCGTCGGCCAGCGTCACGGTCTTCTTCGATGGCGAGACGGCGACGACCTGCGCCTCCAGCTCCATGTCGCCTTCGAGCAGCGGCAAGAAGCCCTCCATCATGGCCTGGAAGCCGCCGCGCAGCGGGTAGCCGAAGCGCGCGTTCGGGCCCATCGGCTTGCCCACCGGCTGCAGGGCGCCCTCGATCATTTCCTCCAGATCGGGCAGCGGCACCCGGCCGCCGAGCCAGGAGGTTTCCATTTCGGAGAGCGGCACGGCCCACAGCTTCTTGTTGTAGGGAATGGCGAAATGCTTGGCGACGCCGGCGCCCCACACCTTGTAGATGAACTCCTCGAAGTTCTTCGGCGGCTGCTGCGCCGCGGCGGCCGTCGTGACCGGCGTCGCCGCGACGCCGGAGGCGCCGGCGGACGCGCCGCTGCGCGCCGGCGTCGCGTCGCTGCCGGCGACGTTCAGGGTGCCGGCGGCGCGCGACGGTCCGGTGGGCGAGACGCGCAGCTCGGGCTTCTTGAGCGGACCGAAGCGCGCCTCAATGGCGCCCACCAGGCATTCCTTCAACACTTCCGGCGGCAGCCCGTACAGCGCGCCCTGGAACGGGTAGCGCGTGTAGACCGACTTGCTGTAGATCCACGCCTCGCGGTTCTGCCAGTGCAGGTTGGCGCCCAGCAGCCGCTCGTAGAGCTGCAGCACGTAGGCGTCGTTGGAGAACATGATGTGGCCGGCGTAGTCGAAGGTGAAGCCGCCGTCCTCGATCGAGCGGCACCAGCCGCCGACCTGCGCGTTCTTCTCCAGCAGCAGGCTGCCCTGTCCGGCGTGCAGCGCGGCCGCCAGGCCGGTCGGGCCGGCGCCGAGGATGACCGTGTCGTAGGCGCCCCCGTCGTTGGCTGGGGCGCTCGGCGCCGCCGCGCCGCGCGCCGGGCGCACGGCCTCGACCGCCGGCACGCGCACCACGGGCTTCGCCCTGGCGCTGGCGGCCTCCTCGATCAGCCGTCCCATGTCGGCCGCGGTGCGGTCCCACGAGGTGCCGGCGACCACCGCGGCGCGCGCCCGGGCGTCGTCCTCGCGCTGCTGTGGCGTGCGGCGCAGGGCCGCGTCGCAGGCGGCGACGAACGCCTCGGGATTGTCGGCAATGGCGACGATGCCGCCGTAGGGCTCGACCACGTCCTTGATCGGCGTGCTCACCGCGGGCCGGTCGGCCGCCAGGTACTCCAGCGTCTTGGTCGGGCTGATGAAGCGGGTCGATTCGTTCAGCGCGAACGGCAGCAGGCAGACGTCCCAGCCGGCGATCAGCTCGGGCAGCTCGGCGTAGCTGCGCTGGCCGAGCCAGTGGATGTTGGGGCGCTGCGGCAGCGTGGCCGGGTCGATCTTGACCACCGGCCCGACCATCACGACCTGCCACTCGGGGCGCGCGTCGGCCAGCGCGGCAATCAGGCCCAGGTCGATGCGCTCGTCGATCACGCCGAAGAAGCCGAGGCGCGGCCGCGCGACGTGGCTTTGCGCCGGATGGTCCGGCCCGTCGGCGCGCTGCGCCCGCGAGAAATGGGCCGCGTCGACGCTGCTCGGGAAGCAGTGCACGCGCTCGTGGCGCTCGCGCTTGGATTCGTAGAGGCTGCGCCCGCCGGTGAAGACCAGGTCGGCGGCCTTGAACAGCGCGTTCTCGCGCTGCAGCAGCTGGCGCGGCGCGTTCTTGAAGGCGGCCAGCTCGTCCATGCAGTCGTAGACGATGCCCTCGGGCGTCAGCTCGGCCGCCAGCGGCATGGCCATGGGCGTGTAGAACCAGAGCCAGTAGCGATCCAGCTTCTGCTCGGCCAGGTAGTCGGCCAGCAGGATGCGCAGCGCAGGGATATGGTCGTCGTGAAAGCCGTGCGCGGGGCCCGGCAGGTGCGGCCGCAGCACTTCGACGCCGGCCACCGGCGCGAGCCGCTCCAGCCGGGCCTCGGCGGCGCCGGGCACCGGCTCCTCGACGAAGACCACCGGAAATCTTTGCGCCAGGCGCGACAGCAGCTGCTGTGGACGCTGATAAACGAAATCCCAGCGCAGATGGGAAAAGACGATGAGAGTAGGCATGGGAGTTCCTCTGTGAAGGGAAGCGAGCGGAGCGAAGGAAAAAGAAGCGGGCGCAGGAGAGTCGGAAGCGGAGCCGCAAGCCGATTCGGAAGCGGGCGGCTCGCCGTGGCGCCGTTTCGCGGCGCGGCCGGGCAGCACCTGCTGCCAGCGGCGCAGGCATTCGGCGTAGGGCTCGTTGAGCACGCGCGCGCACGGCGTGCCGGACGGGTCGGGCACGTCCCACAGGCCGCTGCGGTGCCAGTGCGACGGATCCTCCCAGTCGGGCCGGTCGATCACCGGGTACAGGCAGATGCCTTCGAGCGGAAAGCCGCGCTGCTCGCAGCGCAGCGCCTCGGCGGCCACGTGGTCGAGCCAGCGGGCCCGGCCCTCGCCCACGTGGCTGGTCTCGGCGATGAACATGGGCCGGCCGTAGCGCTGCCAGACGTCCTGCAGCAGGTCGCTCAGGTCGCGCCGGCGCGGGTCGTCCAGATGCCAGTGCAGCCGCTCGTGGGTCGGGTGCTCCCACTGGTTGCTGTGGTAGTAGTTGAGGCCCAGCACGTCGAGGTAGCGCGGCGCGCCGCCGAGGCCCGGTTCCAGCCGGCCGCAGAGCATGTCCCAGGCCTGGAACTGCAGCTCCGAGAGCCGCGCCGCCTCGGCCTGCTCCTCGGCCGAGGCGCCCGGCGAAGCGATGACATGGATCACCGGGTCCGTGTGGACGATGCGCGCGCCCGGATCGACCGACCACAGCGCGTCGCAGCCCGCGAGCGCGGCGCGCACCAGGTTGCACTTGAGCTCGTAGCCGCGTTCCGGCGCGTCGCCCGTATACGGGTGCATCAGCCGCGTGGCGCTGGCGGCCCAGCTCAAGAACGAGATTTCGTTGACCGGCTGCCAGACCGGCGGCCCCTCGGTCAGCGGCTTGAGGCAGCGCGCCACCTGTTCGCAGAATGCGGCGAAGCGCCCCGGAAAGTCGGCTGCGAACAGATCGACTCCGGCCGGCAGACCGTAGTGGCTGAAGGTCCAGATCACCTGCACGCCGTGGCGCCGGGCGACTTCCGCATGCGCCGCCAGCCGGCGCAGGTCCAGCCCGTCGGCCGTATGGCAGGCGCGCCAGCCGATGCTCTCGCGCACCGTCCTGATGCCGAAGCCGGCGAGCAGGGCATAGTCATGGTCCAGCAGCTCCCAATGGGCGTTGCTGTTGTTGAGCGAGAGGACCCGGCCCTGGCTGTTGATATGGTCTGCGCCTTCGAAACCACCCATCCAGAACGATCGAAACAGAGAGGGATCGACAGACACGTCTGGAAGCTTCATGCGTTAAAAGGTTGAAGAGTTAAAAGGGTGGAGAGGTCGAAAGCATGCGGACCATCGATTACGCCCGCACGGGCGTGCGCCTGCTGTAAGACTCTTTAGAGCAATTCGCGTGCCCGCCCGCCGCAAAGCCGCGTCGGACGGCATCCCGGAGCGGGCGCGGATGCCGTGCCGCCCTTGCCTAGAATCGGCCGATGCCCTCAGAGATGCTCCTGTTCCATGACCAGCCCGCCGTGCGGCTGACGCTGCCGCAAGGCGATGCCTGCACCGTGGCCCTGCACGGCGCGCAGCTGCTGTCCTGGGTCACCGGCGACGGCGTCGAGCGGCTCTACCTGAGCCCGCGGGCGCAGTTCGACGGCCGCAGCGCCATCCGCGGCGGCGTGCCCGTCTGCTGGCCCCAGTTCAACCAGCGCGGCGCGCTTGCCAAGCACGGCTTCGCGCGCAACCTGCCGTGGCAGGTCGAGTCCGGCGACGACAGCAGCGGCGACCTGGTGCTGGTCCTGCACGATGGCGAGGCCACGCGCCAGGCCTGGCCGCACGCCTTTGGCCTGCGGCTGCGCGTCTCGCTGCAGCCGCGCGGGTTGCGCGTCGCGCTCGACGTCGACAACCGCGACGCCGCGCCGTGGAGCTTCACCGCCGCATTGCACACCTACCTGCGGGTGGACGACATCGCGCAGACGCGGCTGGAGGGCCTGCGCGGCGCCCGCCGCTGGGACGCCGTGCGCGACGAGCGCCAGGTCGAGGCAGCCGACGCGCTGCGCTTCGACGGGAGCGAATTCGACAGCGTCTACGCGGCGCCCGCGCAGCCGCTGCGGCTGGTGCAGCCCGCGAGCACGCTGCGGATCGCCCAGGGCGCGGGCTGCACCGAGACCGTGGTGTGGAACCCTGGGGCGACCCTGGCGGCCCGGCTGTCGGACCTGCCGGAGGACGGCTGGCGCCACATGCTGTGCGTCGAGGCGGCGCGCATCGACCAGAGCGTGCCGCTGCGGCCGGGCGAGCGCTGGCAGGGCTGGCAGCAGCTGACCGCGCTTTGACTTCGCCGAACCCTCCTACCCCTACCGGCTCCGCACCATGCTTGCCAAACGCATCATTCCCTGCCTCGACGTGACCGGCGGACGCGTCGTCAAGGGCGTCAACTTCGTCGAGCTGCGCGACGCCGGCGACCCGGTCGAGATCGCCGCGCGCTACAACGCGCAGGGCGCCGACGAGTTGACCTTCCTCGACATCACCGCCACCAGCGACGCGCGCGACCTGATCCTGCCGATCATCGAGGCGGTGGCCTCGCAGGTGTTCATCCCGCTGACGGTGGGCGGCGGCGTGCGCACGGTGGACGACGTGCGGCGGCTGCTCAACGCCGGCGCCGACAAGACCAGCTTCAACTCGGCGGCCATCGCCGACCCGCAGGTCATCAGCGACGCCTCGGCCAGGTACGGCGCGCAGTGCATCGTGGTGGCGATCGACGCCAAGCGCCGCGCCGCCGCCGACGAGGCACGCCCGGGCGCCGACGGCCGCCCCGCGGGCCCCGGCTGGGACGTGTACAGCCACGGCGGGCGCAAGAACACCGGGCTCGACGCGGTCGCCTGGGCCATCGAGATGGCGCGCCGCGGCGCCGGCGAGATCCTGCTGACCAGCATGGACCGCGACGGCACCAGAAGCGGCTTCGACCTGGCGCTCACGCGCGCAGTGAGCGACGCGGTGGAGGTGCCGGTGATCGCCTCGGGCGGCGTCGGCACGCTCGAGCATCTGGCCGACGGCGTGCAGCAGGGCGGCGCCGACGCGGTGCTGGCCGCAAGCATCTTCCACTACGGCGAGCACACCGTGGGCGAGGCCAAAGCCTGCATGGCGGCGCGCGGGATTCCGGTCAGGATTTAGACCAAATCGGGCTGCGGCGCACGTCCTGTATGGACAGTTTGCTATTCTTTCGATAGCAAACGGGCCATTGTGTCTTGTGTTGCATCCGCCTCGCTGCCCGGCAGCGGCCATCGGGGGCGTTCAAAGCCCTTGCGCGGGCCCCGGCCTGTGCGATGGCGCGACCGCGCACCCTCCGCATCCCCGACAATGCACCGCATGACCTGGATCGACGAAGTGAAATGGGATGTGAACGGCCTGGTGCCCGTGATCGCGCAGGAGCAGGGCAGCAACGACGTGCTGATGTTCGCCTGGATGAACCGCGAGGCGCTGGCCCGGACGGCCGAGCTGGGCCGCGCCGTCTACTTCAGCCGCTCGCGCAACAGGCTCTGGTTCAAGGGCGAGGCCTCGGGCCACGTGCAGCAGGTGCACGAGATCCGGCTCGACTGCGACCAGGACGTGGTGCTGCTGAAGGTGACCCAGCTCGGCCACGAGCCCGGCATCGCCTGCCACACGGGACGCCACAGCTGCTTCTTCAACCAGTACCGGGACGGCCGCTGGGTCGCCGCCGAGCCGGTCTTGAAAGACCCGCAGGCGATCTACAAATGACAAGTCCCATGCCCCTGCGCCCCGACCCCGACTCCGACGACTGCACCGACGCACTGGCACGCCTGCACGCCGTGATCGAGAGCCGCCTGCCGGCGCGCGGCGGCGACCCCGAGCGCAGCTACGTCGCGCGCCTGCTGCACAAGGGCCCCGACGCCTTCCTGAAGAAGATCGGCGAGGAGGCCACCGAGGTCGTCATGGCGGCCAAGGACGCCGACCACGGCGGCGACCCGGCCCGGCTGGTCGGCGAGGTGGCGGATTTGTGGTTTCACACGCTGGTCGCACTGGCGCACTATGGTCTGTCGCCGCGCGACGTGGTGGCGGAGCTGCAGCGGCGCGAGGGCACCAGCGGCATCGAGGAAAAGGCGCTGCGCAAGGCCCAGGGCCGCGAGGCTTCCCGTGACTGAAGAAAGGATTTCCATGGCCAACGACATCGTGGACGTGACCCCGAACGAGTCCCTCAGGACCTGGGGCTGGATCAGCTACTTCCTGCACCTGGTCGTCGCCGTGGCGGCGGTGCTGCCCGGCGCGCAGGTGTCGATCGCCATCCTGCTGGTGGCGCTGGTGATCGACTTGGTCAAGCGCGACGACGCGGCGGGCACTTGGCAGGCCTCGCACTTCAGCTGGCGCATCCGCTCGGTGCTGTGGGCCGGCGTGCTGTACGTGGTGACGGCGCCGCTGTGGCTGCTGTTCTTCATTCCCGGCTGGATCGCCTGGGGGCTGATCTCGCTGTGGTTTCTCTACCGCATCGTCAAGGGCGCGGTGCGCATGGGCGCCGGCCGCCCGATGGAGGGCTGAACGGTGGCATCCGACCCGAACTGCCTGTTCTGCAGGATCGTCGAAGGCAAGATTCCGTCGCGCAAGGTGTACGAGGACGACGAGCTCGTCGCCTTCCACGACATCGCGCCCTGGGCGCCGGTGCATTTCATGATCGTGCCCAAGCGGCACATCCCGTCGATGGCGCAGCTGAGCGGCCCGCAGGACGAGGCGCTGATGGGCCGGATCATGATGCTGGCGCCGCGGCTGGCCGTCGAGCAGGGCTGCCGGCCCTATCCCGGGGGCGGCTGGCGCGTGGTCGTCAACACCGGCGCCGAAGGCGGGCAGGAGGTGCACCACCTGCACGTCCACGTCATGGGCGGGCCGCGCCCCTGGCTGAGGGGCTGAGAGTTTGTGAATCCGGATGGGCTGCCCGTGCGTTAGGGTGATATCCATGCCGGTCGGTCGTGCTCTGGCGCCGACTAAAATTTGTGCAATTCTTCAGGAGTAATCCATGGGCTCACTTTCCATCTGGCACTGGCTGATCGTGCTGCTGGTCGTCGTCATGATCTTCGGCACCAAGAAACTCAGGAACATGGGTTCGGACCTGGGCGGCGCCGTCAAGGGCTTCAAGGACGGCATGCGCGACGGCGCCGTCGACGCGCCGGTGGTGCCGCCGCAGCAGGTGAGCGGCACGACCACGACCACGACCACCCACGTCGACCCCTCGACCATCGACGTGCAGGCGCGCCACAAGCCTTGAGAGCGGACGCGGCGCAGTGATCGACCTCGGCATTTCCAAGATGGCGCTGATCGGCGCCGTGGCACTGATCGTCATCGGCCCCGAGAAGCTGCCGAAGGTGGCGCGCACCGTCGGCACACTGCTGGGCAAGGCGCAGCGCTACGTCAACGACGTCAAGGCCGAGGTCAACCGCTCGATGGAACTCGACGAGCTGCGCAAGGTGCGCGATTCGGTCCAGACCTCGGCGCGCGAGTTCGAGCAGAGCATCCACTCGGGCGTGAACGATCTCGAAAAGCAGTTCAGGGCGGACGGCGGCGCGCCGAGCGAGGCTGCGCACGAGCCGGCCGTGTCGTACCCGACCTATCGCCACCCGCGCAAGAACTGGCGCCTGAAGCAGGGCGCCATGCCGCACTGGTACAAGGCACGCAACGGCGTGCGCACCCGGGCGCTGTCGGGCGCGGCGCGGGTCGCGCGCTTCCGGCCGCGCAAGTCCAACCCGTGAGGCGTCCGCGCTTCCTGACGCGCTCCGGCCCGCGTGCCGCCGCGCCTTTCCATGGCTGACAACACCCAAGAAGAAGACGAGCTGGCGGGCACCGAGCAGCCGTTCGTGCAGCACCTGGTCGAGTTGCGCGACCGCCTGATCTACTGCATCTACGGCCTGGTGGTGGCGGGCATCCTGCTGGCGATCTGGCCGGGCCCGGGCGGCCTGGTCGACCTCATCGCGCAGCCGATCCGCGCCCACATGCCGCACGACGCGAAGCTGATCGCCGTCGGCGTGTTCTCGCCCTTCTTCGTGCCGCTGAAGGTGCTGGCCATGGCCTCGGTGCTGCTGGCGCTGCCCTGGCTCATGTACCAGGCCTGGATGTTCGTGGCACCCGGCCTCTACAGCCACGAGAAGCGCTTCGCGCTGCCGCTCATCACCTTCGGCAGCCTGCTGGCCTATTCGGGCATCGCGTTCGTGCAGTTCTTCGTGCTCGACAAGATGTTCGGCTTCATCCAGCGCTTCACGCCGGCGGCGGTGGCGGCCACGCCCGACATTTCATCGTATGTGGAAGCCATCCTGTCGCTCTACATCGCCTTTGGCGTCGCCTTTCAGGTGCCCATCGTGGTGATGCTGCTGGTGCGCTTCGAGATGATCACCATCGCCAAGCTGCGCCAGTTCCGCGGCTATTTTGTCGTGGTGGCGTTCGTGGTGGCGGCGGTGCTGACGCCGCCGGACGTGGTGTCGCAGCTGGCGCTGGCGATTCCGATGTGCCTGCTCTACGAGATCGGCATCGTGGCCGCGGGCTATTTCCAGAAGCACAGCCGGGCGCCCGAGGAAAGCGCCGACTCGGCGCCGCCCTGACCCGAGCGTGGCCGGCCCGTCGAACGGAGAGGCGAGGCTACTCGGTGTCGGGTTCCGGCGCGGGTGCGCGGCTGCGCTGGGTCTTGGGCCGCAGGCCCGGCGTCACCTCCAGCTCCAGCCGGTCGTTGCCGCGCTGCACCTTGAAGCGCGAGCCGACGCCCGGCTTGAGGGCGGCCACGGAGGTCAGCAGCTCCTGCACGTTTCCGATCTTGCGCTCGCCCACGCCGGTCACCACGTCGCCCGGGCGGATGCCGGCCTTGGCGGCCGGGCCGTTCTGCAGCACGCCGGTGATGATGACGCCCTCCGACGCCTTCACGCCGAAGGTCTCGGCCAGCTCGGGCGACAGGTCGCTGGGCTCGACGCCGATCCAGCCGCGCGTGACCTTGCCTTCCTTCACGATGTCCTCCAGCACCTGCTTGGCGGTCGAGACCGGAATCGCGAAGCCGATGCCCATGCTGCCGCCCGAGCGCGAGTAGATGGCGGTGTTGATGCCTTCCAGGTTGCCGTTGACGTCGGTCAGCGCGCCGCCCGAGTTGCCGGGATTGATCGCCGCGTCGGTCTGGATGAAGTTCTCGAAGGTGTTGATGCCCAGCTGGTTGCGTCCGAGCGCCGAGACGATGCCGCTGGTCACGGTCTGGCCGACGCCGAAGGGGTTTCCGATGGCCAGCACCTGGTCGCCCACCTGCAGCGCGTCGGAGTTGCCCAGCACGATGACGGGCAGCTTGTCGAGCTCGATCTTGAGCACCGCCAGGTCGGTGTCGGGGTCGGTGCCGATCACCTTGCCGTGCGCGTGGCGGCTGTCGTTCAACGTCACCTCGATCTCGTCGGCGCCCTCGACCACGTGGTTGTTGGTCAGGATGTAGCCGTCGGCGCTCACGATCACGCCGCTGCCCAGGCCCACCTGCGGCTGGCTGTCGCCTTGGTCGCCGAAGAAGAAGCGAAACCACGGGTCGTTGCTGCGCGGGTTGCGCTGTGCCGCCTTGCTGGTGTTGATGCTGACCACCGCGGGCGACGCCTTCTTGGCGGCGGCGCTCAGGCTGAACGGCGCCGCGGCGGTCGCGCTGCCGGCCGGCGCCTCGATCACCGACACCACCCCGCCCAGCGACGTGCGCCGCTGCAGCCACTCGGGCTTGAGCGTGGCCACGACGAAGTACGCCGCGAGCAGGACGGTCACGGTTTGGGCGAACAGCAGCCAGGTGCGTTTCATGGGCAGGCAAAAGAAAAAGGGGAGGGCGCCGGGGGCGCGTCCGACGTCGAACGTGGATTGTCCCCCATGGGTGCCGGGCGCATGGCGGGTCCGGGCATAAAAGGCCTGGTGCGTCGCCGGCGGCCGCCGGCGTGTTTCGCCGGTCTCGCTCACAATGGCGCGATGAGCACCACCCGTCATGAGCTTCTGACTGCGCTCGATCTGCTGCTGGCGCCTGGGCGCTTCAGGGACTACGGCCCCAACGGCCTTCAGGTCGAGGGCCGGGCCGCCATCCACAAGATCGTCTCGGGCGTGACGGCCAGCCGCTCGCTGATCGAGGCGGCCATCCGCGCGGAGGCCGACGCCGTCCTGGTGCACCACGGCCTGTTCTGGCGCGGACAGGACGGCCGCGTCACCGGCTGGATGCGCCAGCGTCTCGGCCTGCTGCTGGGCCACGACATCAACCTCTACGCCTACCACCTGCCGCTCGACGCCCACCCCGACCTCGGCAACAACGCGCAGCTGGGCCTGCGGCTGGGCCTGGCGGCGCACCCCGGCGCGTCCGGACGCTTCGGCGAGCAAGAGCTGGGCTTCATCGGCGGACGCGACGACGGCCTGGGCTTCGCCAGCGCCACGGCCCTGGCCGCGCACGTGAAAAAAGTGCTCGGCAGGCCCGTCACGCTGGTCGCTGCTGGGCCGCGTGCTATCAAAACCGTAGCGTGGTGCAGCGGCGGCGCGCAGGATTATTTCGAGGCGGCGATCGCGGCCGGCGCCGACGCCTTCATCACCGGCGAAATCTCCGAGCCGCAGGCGCACTACGCGCGCGAGACGGGCGTGGCGTACCTGGCCTGCGGCCACCACGCGAGCGAGCGCTATGGCGCGCCGGCCGTCGCCGCGCACGTGGCGGCGCAGCTCGGCCTCGCGCACGAGTTCATCGACATCGACAACCCGGCATGAGCACGCCGGGCCGCCCCAAGGGCGAATACCGGAGTGCGCAGCACGAAGGTATACGAGTGAGCACGCCGGGCCGCCCCAAGGGCGAAGACCGAAGTGCGCAGCACGAAGGTACACCCGTGAGCCGCGAGGAAGCGCACATGAAGCCGATCGCCATCACACTCGGCGACCCGGCCGGCATCGGCCCGGAGATCATCGCCAAGGCGTTCCGCGACGCGCCGGAATTGACGCGAGGCTGCTTCGTGGCGGGCGACCTGGCCACACTCAGGCGTGCCACGCAGGCGCTGGCGGCGCCCGGCCGGCCGGCGCTGCCGGTGGCGCTGATCGGGGACGCGGCGCAGGCGGCGCTCGCCCCGCCGGGGTGCGTGCCGCTGCTGCAGGCCACCGGGCCGCTCGACGGCATCGTGCCCGGGCAGGTCAGCGCGGCGGCGGGGCGGGCCGCCGGGCAGTGCGTCGTCTGGGCGGCGCGCGCGGCCTTGGGCGGAGAGGTCGCGGCGCTGGTCACGGCGCCGCTGCACAAGGAAGCGCTGGCAGCGGCGGGATTCGGCTTTCCGGGGCACACCGAACTGCTGCAGGCCGAGGCGGCGGCTCACCTGGGGCGACCGGTGGCCGAGCTGCCCGTGCGCATGATGCTGGCCAACGACGAGCTGCGCACGGTGCTGGTGAGCATCCACATGTCGCTGCGCGACGCGATCGCGGCCGTGACCTTCGACAACGTGCTGCAGACCCTGCGCATCACCCATCGGGCGCTGGGCGCGGCGCTGGGCCGCGCGCCGCGCATCGGCGTGGCCGGCCTCAACCCGCACGCCGGCGAGGGCGGCCTGTTCGGCAGCGAGGAGCGCGAGCGGATCGCGCCGGCCATCGCCGCGGCGCGCTCGGAAGGCATCGACGCCAGCGGTCCGCACGCGCCCGACACGGTGTTCATGCGCGCGCGCCGCGCACCGGGCAAGCCGGGCGAGTTCGATGGGGTCGTCGCCATGTACCACGACCAGGGCCTGATCCCGGTGAAGTACCTGGGGGTCGAAAAGGGCGTCAACGTGACGCTCGGGTTGCCGCTGGTGCGCACCAGCCCGGATCACGGCACCGCGTTCGACATCGTCGGCACGGGCAAGGCCGATGCGTCCAGCCTGATCGAGGCCATCCGCATGGCGCGCGCGCTCGCGCCGGCCGCGCTCAGAGGCGCCTGACGGCGAGGCTGTCGCGAATCTCGCGCAGCAGCGCGATGTCCTCCGGCGGCGCCGCCTCGGCAGGCACGGCTTCTTCCTTCTTGCGCAGCCGGTTGACCTGCTTGACCATCATGAAAATGATGAACGCCAGAATGAGGAAGTTGACCGCGACGGTGATGAAGCTGCCATAGGCGAACACCGGCACGCCGGCCTTTTTCAGGTCCGCCAGGTTGTTGGCCACGCCGGGCGGAATCGTTCCCAGCACGAAATAGAGGTTGGAGAAATCGAGCTTGCCAAAGACCAGGCCGACCACCGGCATGATGATGTCGGCCACCAGCGAATCGACGATCTTGCCGAACGCGGCGCCGATGATCACGCCGACGGCGAGATCGATCACGTTGCCCTTGATCGCGAACTCGCGGAATTCCTTCAGGACGCTCATCACAGGTCTCCAGCCGCCACCCATTGGCAGCGGCAGTATAGGGGGCACCCCGGTGATTTGGGGGCCTTGCGAGAGCGGGAGGGCGCCCAAAACGCCTGCGATCGCTCCGCTACAATCGCCTGCGAACCCAGCCCAGCGACAAGATTTGAGGACCTCCATGAGTGACATCCCCGTCGGCGTACCCCGAGTCGACAGCAGCAAGCGGACCTGGTTGATCGCTTCCGGTTGCGCCGGCGTGGTGGGAGGCGTGGCCACGGCCGTTCCGTTTGTCAGCACCTTCGAGCCTTCCGAGCGCGCCAAGGCGGCCGGCGCTCCCGTCGAGGTCGATATCGGCGCCCTGCAGACCGGCCAGAAGCTCACCGTCGAGTGGCGCGGCAAGCCGGTGTGGATCCTCAAGCGCTCGCCCGCGCAGGTCGCCGAGCTGCCCAAGCTCGACAGCCAGCTGGCCGACCCGCAGTCCAAGCGCAATCCCGACGAGTTCACGCCCCCCTACGCGCGCAACGAGCACCGCTCGATCAAGCCGGAAGTGCTGGTGGTGGTCGGCATCTGCACCCACCTGGGCTGCTCGCCGACCGACCGTTTCCAGCCCGGCCCCCAGCCCTCGCTGCCGGACGACTGGGAAGGCGGCTTCCTGTGCCCGTGCCACGGATCGACCTTCGATCTGGCCGGCCGCGTCTTCAAGAACAAGCCGGCGCCCGACAACCTGCCCGTGCCGCCCCACATGTATCTCACCGACACGCGGCTGCGCATCGGTGACGACAAGAAGGCCTGAGGAAGACGCACATGGCTGAATTCAAGGAAATCTCTCCCAACGCCCCATCGGGCGAAAAGCTGCTCAACTGGATCGACAACCGCTTCCCGCTGACCAAGCTGTGGAACGACCAGTGGGGCAAGTACTACGCACCGAAGAACTTCAACTGGTGGTACATCTTCGGCTCGCTCGCGATGCTGGTGCTCGTCATCCAGATCGTGACTGGCATCTTTCTGGTGATGCACTACAAGCCCGACGGCGGAGCAGGCCTTCGCGTCGGTCGAGTACATCATGCGCGACGTGCCCTGGGGCTGGCTGATCCGCTACATGCACTCGACGGGCGCCTCGGCGTTCTTCATCGTCGTGTACCTGCACATGTTCCGCGGCCTGATCTACGGCAGCTATCGCAAGCCGCGCGAGCTGATCTGGATCTTCGGCTGCCTGATCTTCCTGTGCCTGATGGCCGAGGCCTTCATGGGCTACCTGCTGCCGTGGGGCCAGATGAGCTACTGGGGTGCGCAGGTGATCGTGAACCTGTTCTCGGCGATTCCCTTCGTCGGCCCCGACCTGGCGCTGCTGATCCGCGGCGATTACGTGGTGAGCGACGCCACGCTCAACCGCTTCTTCAGCTTCCACGTGATCGCGGTGCCACTGGTGCTGCTGGGCCTGGTGGTCGCGCACCTGATCGCGCTGCACGAAGTGGGCTCGAACAACCCCGACGGCATCGAGATCAAGGCCAAGCGCGGCCCGGACGGCCATCCGCTCGATGGCATTCCGTCGCACCCGTACTACACGGTGCATGACATCTTCGGCGTGGTGATCTTCCTGACGATCTTCTCGGCGGTGATCTTCTTCGCGCCCGAGGCCGGCGGCTACTTCCTGGAGTACAACAACTTCATCCCTGCCGATTCGCTGAAGACGCCGAACCACATCGCGCCGGTCTGGTACTTCACGCCGTTCTATTCGATGCTGCGCGCCATCACCAGCGAGATGATGTATGCGTTGATCGCCTGCGTCGTTGCGGGCGCCGCGTACGGCGTCCTGAAGGCGCGGCTGTCGGCTTTCGTCAAGGGGGTGATCCTGGTCGTCGCCATCGTGGCCGTCCTGCTGATGCTCAACATCGATGCCAAGTTCTGGGGCGTCGTGGTCATGGGCGGTGCGGTGATCATCCTGTTCTTCATGCCATGGCTGGACCACAGCCCGGTGCGCTCGATTCGCTATCGCCCGACCTGGAATCGGGTCCTGTACGGCGTCTTCGTCATCGTCTTCATGGTGTTGGGCTACCTGGGCATGCAGCCGCCATCGCCTGTGGGCGAGCGGGTTTCGCAGGTCGGCACCCTGTTCTACTTCGGCTTCTTCCTGCTGATGCCGTGGTGGAGCCGACTGGGTGAATTCAAGCCGGTGCCGGACCGCGTGACATTCGCAGTGCACTGAGATGGCGAGGCCACCACAATGAAAAAACTCCTTCTCACGTTGATTGCGGCGCTTGGCATTGCCACCGGTGTTCAGGCGGCCGAAGGCGGTATCGCATGGGACAAGGCGCCTAACAGCACCAACGACCTGGCGTCCCTGCAAAACGGTGCCAAGCTGTTCGTCAATTACTGCCTGAACTGCCACTCGGCTGCCTTCATGCGCTACAACCGGCTGCAGGACATCGGCATTTCCGAGCAGCAGATCAAGGACAACCTTCTGTTCACCACCGAGAAGGTCGGCGACACCATGAAGACCGCCATGGAGCCGAAAGCAGCCAAGGAATGGTTCGGCACCACGCCCCCCGACCTCACGCTGGTGGCGCGCTCGCGCGCCGGCCATGGCGGCACCGGTGCGGACTACCTCTACACCTATCTGCGCACCTTCTACCGCGACGACAGCAAGGCCACCGGCTGGGACAACCTGGTCTTTCCGAGCGTTGCAATGCCAAACGTCCTCTGGGAATTGCAGGGCCAGCGCCGTCCGGTCTATACCAAGACCGAAGAGCACGGCCATGAAACCGAGGTTTTCAAGAGCTGGGAGCAGGTCACGCCAGGTACGATGAGCCCGCAGCAGTTCGACCAGACGGTCGGGGACCTCGTCAACTACATGCAGTGGATGGCCGAGCCGGTGCAGCGCACCCGCGTTCGCATCGGCGTGTGGGTGCTGTTGTTTCTGCTGATGGCGACGGTCTTCGTCTGGCGCCTCAATGCGGCGTACTGGAAAGACGTCAAGTAGTTCCACACCGATCGGGCGTGCGAAGACGCCCGGTCCCGCAGAGTGGGTTGCGCAGGCAGCCCACTCTTTTTGATTTCAGGAGCCTCTTGCCATGATGGTGCTGTACTCGGGGACGACCTGTCCTTTTTCCCACCGCTGCCGGTTCGTGTTGTTCGAGAAAGGCATGGATTTCGAAATCCGCGATGTCGATCTCTACAACAAGCCCGAAGACATCGCGGTCATGAATCCGTATGGACAGGTGCCGATCCTGGTCGAGCGCGACTTGATCCTGTACGAGTCCAACATCATCAACGAGTACATCGACGAGCGCTTTCCACATCCGCAGTTGATGCCGGGCGATCCGGTGGACAGGGCGCGCGTGCGGCTGTTTCTGCTGAATTTCGAGAAAGAACTTTTCGTTCATGTAAGCGTGCTTGAGAATCGCACGACCAAAGGCAATGAAAAAGCACTCGAGAAGGCGCGTTCACACATCCGCGATCGCCTGACGCAACTGGCTCCGGTGTTCCTCAAGAACAGGTACATGCTGGGTGACAACTTCTCGATGCTCGATGTGGCCATCGCGCCGCTGCTGTGGCGCCTCGACTACTACGGCATCGATCTCAGCAAGAATGCGGCACCCTTGCTCAAATACGCCGAGCGCATTTTCTCTCGCCCGGCCTATATCGAAGCGCTGACGCCGTCCGAAAAAGTAATGCGCAAATAGCGCGGGGCACGACGGAGCACATTCATGACCAACTCGACCGAATCGACGTCGACGCGTCCGTACCTCATCCGGGCGCTGTACGAATGGTGCACCGACAACGGTCTGACGCCGTACGTCGCCGTCCAGGTCGACGAATCGGTTCGGGTACCGCGCGAGTACGTGAAAAACGGCGAAATCGTCCTGAACATCAGTTTCGATGCCACCAGCGCGCTCACGCTGGGCAACGAGTTCATCGAGTTCAAGGCGCGCTTTGCCGGGGTCGCGCGCGAGATCCAGGTGCCCGTCGGACGGGTGATTGCCATCTATGCGCGGGAGAACGGCCAGGGGATGGCGTTCCCCGCGCCCACCGCAGCGACCGCGAGCGATGCCACCCCGCCTCCCGAAACCACGTCGGGTGGGGCCCTGACTGGCCATCCGGCCTCGCACAATTCAAAGCGGCCGGGCGGAAGTGTCAAAGGCATGCATTTGATCCCTGCGGAACCCTCGCCGCAGGATAGCGAAGAAGCCGCTGCCGTCGAGCCGCCGCCGGATGATCCTCCTCTGTCGCCATCCGGCGGTGCGCGGCCCGCGCTGAAACGCGTCAAGTAGAATCCAGCCCCGCGCCGCTTTAGCTCAGTTGGTAGAGCAACCGCCTTGTAAGCGGTAGGTCGTCAGTTCGATTCCGACAAGCGGCACCATCGCAGCGCTTTCTTTCAGCCTGAGCGCGACGATTGCACCCTGATGCGGATCGTCGAGACTTCCCAGCCCTTTGATGAGAGACGCTGCTGCAGCCTCGGCAGCAGCTGGCGCAGCTTGGCAGCGGCCGCATTGCCGCCGACCAGCAGGCACCAGTCCTTGTCGGTGACGGGCCCCGCCTGGACCGCCGACCGCAGTTCGACAGGAATCAAATCCTCGATGGCATGCAGCCGGTCGCTGGTGTCGCGCGAGCGAGCCGCAAGGCTGGCCAAGGCCGGCGATTGCTCGACGGCTTGCTGAAGGGTGACGGCAGCATGTCGGCGGGTCATAGAGCGGGTAGAGCAGGTTGCGGCGCTGAGGGCCAACCATGAAGCACAGAATGACAAAAGCTAAAATAGTCGGTTGGCCGCGTTCTCGCTGCCCGGCGGACTTGCATTTGCGCGAGCTTCGCCCAACTGCTTTCACCATATCTTAGGGATTTTGGTCACGGGGCCTGACTTCATGGGCGCCCATCGACCCTTTGCTCATGGCTACCAACATCCTGACTCAACTCTTCGGCAGTCGCAACGACCGTCTTCTCAAGCAATATCGCAAGACGGTCGATCGTATCAATGCGCTGGAGCCGGAGTTCGAGAAACTGAACGACGAACAGCTGCGCGGCAAGACTGACGAGTTCAAGGCGCGCCATGCAAAAGGCGAGTCGCTCGATGCCCTGCTGCCGGAAGCCTTCGCCACGGTGCGCGAGGGCTCCAAGCGCGTGATGAAGATGCGCCACTTCGACGTGCAGCTGCTCGGCGGCATGGCGCTGCACAACGGCAAGATCGCCGAGATGCGCACCGGCGAGGGCAAGACCCTGACGGCGACGCTGGCGGTGTACCTGAACGCGCTCTCGGCCAAGGGCGTGCACGTGGTCACGGTGAACGACTACCTGGCCAGCCGCGACGCCAAGTGGATGGGACGGCTCTACAACTTCCTGGGGCTGACGGTCGGCATCAACCTGCCGCAGATGCCGCGCGAGGAAAAGCAGGCGGCCTATCGTGCCGACATCACCTACGGCACCAACAACGAGTACGGCTTCGACTACCTGCGCGACAACATGGTCTACGAGACGCAGGACCGCGTCCAGCGCGGGCTGAACTACGCCATCGTCGACGAGGTGGACTCGATCTTGATCGACGAGGCGCGCACGCCGCTCATCATCAGCGGCCAGGCCGAGGACCACACCGACCTCTACCTGGCCATCAACAAGATAGTGCCGCTGCTCGAAAAGCAGGAGGGCGAGGCCGACCCGCGCACCGGCGAGGGCGTCACCAAGCCCGGCGACTTCACGGTGGACGAGAAGACGCACCAGGTCTTCCTCACCGAGTCGGGCCACGAGAAGGCCGAGCGCATCCTGGCCGAATTCGGGCTGCTGCCCGAGGGCGCCTCGCTGTACGACGCGACCAACATCACGCTGATGCACCACCTGAACGCCGCACTGCGCGCGCGGCACCTCTACCACCGCGACCAGCACTACGTGGTGCAGCAGGGCGAGGTGGTGATCGTCGACGAGTTCACCGGCCGGCTGATGACGGGGCGGCGCTGGAGCGACGGCCTGCACCAGGCGGTGGAGGCCAAGGAGGGCGTCGAGATCCAGCCCGAGAACCAGACGCTGGCGTCGATCACCTTCCAGAACTACTTCCGCCTGTACGCCAAGCTTGCCGGCATGACCGGCACCGCCGACACCGAGGCCTACGAGTTCCAGGAGATCTACGGGCTCGAAACCGTCATCATCCCGCCCAACCGCAAGAGTCGGCGCGAGGACCAGCTCGACCGCGTCTACAAGACCACGCGCGAGAAGTACGAGGCGGCCATCCAGGACATCCGCGAGTGCCACGAGCGCGGCCAGCCGGTGCTGGTGGGCACCTCGTCGATCGAGAACTCCGAGATCATCGACGAGCTGCTGAACAAGGCGGGCCTGCCGCACCAGGTGCTCAACGCCAAGCAGCACGAGCGCGAGGCCGACATCGTGGCGCAGGCCGGCCGGCCGAAGATGATCACGATCGCCACCAACATGGCCGGCCGCGGCACCGACATCGTGCTGGGCGGCAATGTCGAGAAGGCGATCGAGCAGCTCGAAGCCGACGAATCGCTCGACGCGGCCACCAAGGCGGCCGAGGCCGAGCGCCTGCGTGCCGAATGGGCGCGCGAGCACGAGCTGGTAACGGCGCAGGGCGGCCTGCGCATCATCGCCACCGAGCGCCACGAGTCGCGTCGCATCGACAACCAGCTGCGCGGCCGCTCGGGCCGCCAGGGCGACAACGGCTCGTCACGCTTCTACCTGAGCCTGGACGACCCGCTGATGCGCATCTTCGCGGGCGACCGCGTGCGCGCCATCATGGAGCGGCTGAAGATGCCCGACGGCGAGGCGATCGAGGCCGGCATCGTCACGCGCAGCATCGAGAGCGCGCAACGCAAGGTCGAGGCGCGCAACTTCGACATCCGCAAGCAGTTGCTGGAGTACGACGACGTCTCCAACGACCAGCGCAAGGTGATCTACCAGCAGCGCAACGACATCCTCGACGCGCAGGACCTGACGGCGCAGGTCAAGGCGCTGCGCGAGGGCTGCTTCACCGACCTGGTGCGCCAGTACGTGCCGGCGGAGTCGGTCGAGGAGCAGTGGGACCTGGCCGGCCTGGAGAAGGCGCTGGCCGAGGACTGGCACATCGAGCTGCCGCTGCAAAAGGAGGTCGAGGCCGCCAGCGCCATGACCGACGAGGACATCGTCGAAAAGGTGGTGGCCGCGGCCAATGCCGCCTTCGACGCCAAGGTCGCGCTGATCGGCCAGGAGAACTTCACGCAGTTCGAGCGCATGGTGCTCTTGCAGAGCATCGACACGCACTGGCGCGAGCACCTGTCGTCGCTCGACTACCTGCGCAAGGGCATCCACCTGCGCGGCTACGCGCAGCAGCAGCCCAAGCAGGAGTACAAGCGCGAGGCGTTCCAGCTGTTCGGCCAGCTGCTGGATTCGGTCAAGAACGAGGTCACACGCCAGCTCATGACGGTGCGCGTGCAGTCCGGCGAGCAGCTGGAGGAGGCCGCCGAAGCGATGGAGAACCGCGGCGACAGCATCTTCAACATCACCTACACCTCGCCCACCGAAACCGGCGAGGCGCAGACGCGCGTCGACGAGGCCAGCCTGCCCAGGCAGGCCGCGGGCGGCGTGAGCGCCACGGCCGCGGCGTTCGCGCACGTGGGGCGCAATGAACCCTGCCCCTGCGGGAGCGGCAAGAAGTACAAGCACTGCCACGGCAAGTTGACTTGAGGCTCGCCCCCAGGCTTGCCCACTTCGTGTGGCCGCCAACCCCCTGCGAGGGGGCAACATCAGCGGCCCGGCAAAGCCGGTTCCGCGATGTTTCCCGAAGGGCTTCGCTTCGCTGGCCACCGGTTTATTGCGTTGGGGTTGCGCCTAATCGTGGAAAAACTCCTCCAAGCTTCAGACGAAAAACATCATGCCCGTTAATCTCTCCGCTCCCGATTCTGCTGCCCTGTTCCCGGTGCCCGGCCTGCGCCTCGGCGTGGCCGAGGCCGGCATCCGCAAGGCGAACCGCAAGGATCTGACGGTGATGCTGCTGGACGAGGGCGCGGCGGTGGGCGGCGTCTTCACGCAGAACCGCTTCTGCGCCGCGCCGGTGCAGGTGTGCCGCGAGCACCTGGCGGCCGGCTTCGGGGTGCGTGCGCTGGTGGTCAACACCGGCAATGCCAATGCCGGCACCGGCGCGGACGGCCTGGCGCGTGCGCGCACGACCTGCGTGGCGTTGGCGCGCCAGCTCGACCTGGCGCCCGAGCAGGTGCTGCCGTTTTCCACCGGCGTGATCATGGAGCCGCTGCCCGTCGAGCGCATCGAGGCGGCGCTGCCGGCCGCGATTGCCGACGCCGCGCCCAACCACTGGGCACGCGCGGCCGAGGCCATCATGACCACCGACACCGTGCCCAAGGCGTTCAGCCGTCAAGTGACGATCGGCGGCGCGACCGTCACCATCACCGGCATCAGCAAGGGCGCCGGCATGATCCGGCCCAACATGGCGACCATGCTCGGGTTCCTGGCGACCGATGCCAGGATCGACCCGACGCTGATGCCGCCGCTCGCCCGGACGCTGGCCGAGGCCTCATTTAACCGCGTGACGATCGACGGCGACACCTCGACCAACGACTCCTTCGTCGTGATCGCGACGCAGCGCGCCGCGCACGAACCCGTCACCTCGCTCGACAGCGAGGACGGCCGCGCCCTGCTGGCGGCGCTGCAGGACGTGGCGCGAGAGCTCGCGCAGGCGATCGTGCGCGACGGCGAGGGCGCGACCAAGTTCATCACCGTCCGGGTCGAGGGCGGGCGCGACGCGGCCGAGTGCCGCCAAGTGGCCTACGCGGTGGCGCACTCGCCGCTGGTCAAGACGGCCTTCTTCGCGAGCGACCCGAACCTGGGGCGCATCCTGGCGGCGGTCGGCTACGCCGGCATCGACGACCTGGACCCCGCCGGCATCGACCTGTACCTCGACGACGTGGCGGTCGCGCTGCAGGGCGGGCGCAACCCAGCCTACCGCGAGGAGGACGGCCAGCGCGTCATGAAGCAAAGCGAGATCACCGTGCGCATCGCGCTCGGCCGCGGCACGGCGAGCGACACGGTCTGGACCTGCGACCTGAGCCACGACTACGTGTCGATCAACGCCGACTACCGCTCCTGAGCGGAGCGCCGCGCCGCATGCAAGAAAAGAAATTCGAACACCTGATCGAGCGCGCCGAGCAGCTCATCGCGCGCATCGAGGCGGCGCTGCCGCAGCCGCTGGCCGCGCCCGCCGACTGGAACGCGTCGATCGCCTGGCGCTACCGCCGTCGCGGCAGCGGCCACGGCGTGCTGGAGCCGGTGCGCCACCTGGCGCCGATGGCGCTCGACGCGCTGCGCGAGATCGACGTGCAGAAGGAAAAGATCGAGCGCAACACGCGCCAGTTCGTCGAGGGCAAGCCGGCCAACAACGTGCTGCTGACGGGCGCGCGCGGCACCGGCAAGTCCTCGCTGATCCGCGCCTGCCTGCACGCCTTCGCGCCGCAGGGCCTGCGCCTGATCGAGGTCGACAAGGCCGACCTCACCGACCTGCCCGACATCGTCGAGGTGGTCTCGGCGCGGCCCGAGAAGTTCATCGTCTTCTGCGACGACCTGAGCTTCGACGAGGGCGAGCCGGGCTACAAGGCGCTCAAGTCGATCCTCGACGGCTCGGTGGCCGCGGCCACGCCCAACGTGCTGATCTACGCCACCAGCAACCGCCGCCACCTGCTGCCCGAGTACATGAAGGACAACCTCACGTACCGGCACACCGAGGACGGCGAGGTGCATCCGGGCGAGGTGATCGAGGAGAAGATCTCGCTGTCCGAGCGTTTCGGCCTCTGGGTCAGCTTCTACCCGTTCAGCCAGGCCGAGTACCTGAGCATCGTCGGCGAGTGGCTGGCGTCCTTCGGCGTCGCGCCGGACGCCATCGAAGCGGCGCGGCCCGAGGCGCTGGTCTGGGCGCTGGAGCGTGGCTCGCGCAGCGGCCGCGTGGCCTACCAGTTCGCGCGCGACTTCGCGGGGCGCACATCCGCATGAGCCTCTCCCGCACGCCCTGCGCTGGCCGCCGCCTTGCCGCGGGGTGGCTGGACGCCTGCGGGACCTCGGGTCGGCGCTGATGCAGGCGCGTCGCCACACCGAGGTCGCGGTCGGCATCCTGATGCGCAAGGGCGATGGCGCGCTGCTGCTGTCCACCCGGCCGGCCGGCAAGCCGTATGCGGGCTACTGGGAGTTCCCGGGCGGCAAGATCGAGGCCGGCGAGACGGTCGAGCAGGCGCTCAGGCGCGAGCTGCACGAGGAGTTGGGCATCACGATCGCGGCCGTGCAGCCCTGGAAGGTCACCGAGCACGACTACCCGCATGCGCTGGTGCGGCTGCACTGGTGCAAGGTATCCGACTGGCAGGGCGCGTTCGAGATGCGCGAGGGCCAGGCGATGCGCTGGCAGCAGCTGCCGCTCGACGTGGCGCCGGTGCTGCCGGGCGCCTATCCGGTGCTGGCCTGGATCGCCGAGGAGCGCGGGTTTTCAGGTGCTACGCATTCGATAGCATGAAACCCAAGCGGGACGTGCGCTGCGGGCGCTTTTGATCCTCAAAACGGCGGAATCTCGCGCCTATCGCGCCTGTTGGGTCTTCGGATCGCCGAAGGGCTCGTCGTCCGGCGGGGCCTCGGCCGGCAGCCGGAACTGCTCGCTGGCCCAGGCGCCGAGGTCGATCCCCTTGCAGCGCGCGCTGCAGAAGGGCCGATACGGATTGCTCGGCGCGTAGAGGCTGTCGCCGCCGCAGGCCGGGCAGCGCACCACGCGTTCGCCGGACGGTGAAGTCTTCGTCGTACCCATCTTTGCTGGATCTCAGCCGCACAGGGTGAGTTCGAACGACGTGTCCTCGGTGCTCGGCTGCGACCGCCCGTCGGGGTTGTAGCGCATCAGGCGCACGGACATCATCAGCCGGTTGCCGCTGATTTCCGGAATCAGCCCCAGCGCAGGGTCGATGTGCAGGCGCATCAGCTGGAAGCTTCGTCCCTGCGGCAGCGTCTGCTGGAAGTGCCCGCCGGCGGCCATGACCTTGTACGGCATGCTGCCCTCGCGCAGCATCTTCAGCAGCAGACGGATCGATTCGACCAGCGGCCCCAGCGTGGCGACCCAGCGCGTCAGGTCGGCGGTGCGCTCCTTGCAGGGATGGTGCTGCCACGCATGGTAGGCGGGAAGGTCGAACTCGCACGTGCCGCCTGGAATGCCCATGCGACTGCGAATGCTCATGAGCCATTCGTTTTCCATGAGGGCTTGGCCGGCCTTCCCGGGAGTCTCGTTGAGCGCGGCGGCGGCGCGTTCCAGCTGGGTCACCACCCGGTCCAGCACGACTTCGGAAATCGCAGGGTTGTCGCGGTAGCCGTTGAAGAGCGCCTTCTGCTTTTCCAGGTCGCGCAGGACATCGGCCTTGAGGTCGGCGCGCGCGGCCACATCCATGATCTCGAAAAGGCTGGCGAGCGCATAGTGGTGCAGCAAGGGCGACTCGGCCGGCACCAGCTCGGCCAGGCGACGAAACAGGTGCTCGAGCCGCAGGTAGGTACGGATGCGCTCGTTGAAGGGGTATTCGTAGAGGATCACGCCTTGGGTCCAATCGTCAATGGGCTCACGCGGGCGTCACGAACTGTGCGGCGCCGGCGCGGGGAGTATCTTGCGGACTTCTTCGAGCATGAGCTCGCCGAGCGCGAGCTGGCCCTGCATCGAGAGATGGGTGTCGTTCGGAAAATAAAAATCCCGGATTCTGGTTTTTTGTTGCATGGCGAAGCCGAAAAGGTCGGGGCCGAGCCCGGCCTGCCGGAACGCCGCGGCGAATTCGCTGGAATGGTTGGGCTCGACGTAGACGGTGGTCTTGTTCGGGATCACCATCCACAGGATCGGCGGGGCGGGGTGCGCCTTCGTGAAGGCCTGCATCTGCGCGAGATCTTCCTGGGTCAGTTCGCCGTTGGTGTCGTCTTCCTGGTAGAACAGCGCCTTGTTGCAGAGCCGGTGGCTGAACAGGGCGCAGCCATCGGGGACGGCACGCGCCCTGGTGAAGAAGCTCAGTTCGCCATCCCCGGCCAATCGCTTGGCTTGGCGGGTATTTTGATAGGTGATCCAGCCGGAGGTCAGCTTGCCGCTCCAGTTGAGCGAAAAGCCGGGAACGTTTTCAAGCGGATTCGCGAAGGGTTCGAGCCTGGCGGCGAAAGGGTGCTTCATCTTGCCGCATTCCCGCGTTCCCTCCAACCGCCCGTGGAGCAGGCGCTCGACGCTTTCGATCACGACCAGCTTGCCTTTGAAGCCGGCGCGTTCCAGCCAGGCGTCGAAGTCGTCGCACAGTCTCTCGTCGAACTGGCCCCAGAAGGCCGTCGTCACGCGGTAGCCCGCCTTCACGAGCACCGACTGCCAGCGGTGGGTCATCGAGAAGCTGTCGCCGATCACCACGATGTCCGCCTCGTCGAGGGGGGCGGCCCGCAGGTATTCCGGCGCCACGTGGGGCGGCTGCACTCGCCAGCCGAACTCCGCATCGGAGAAAAGGCCGATGCGCGTGAGATCCCCGTAAGGAACGGGTGTGGCCAGTGTCATCACCAGCAGCGCGACGATGACGGCGAAGCCGGAAAAGAAGATCCGCAGCCAGAGTTTCGCGGGTGCCATCTCAGAACTGGAAATAAAGGAAGGGGCTGTAGGTGCCGAGCTTGGAGACGCACAGGCCGAACAGCACGATCGTGACAAGCGCCATGACCGCCGTGAAAACCTGGCTCAGGCGTGGCCGTGCGGCCAGTGACTGGGCTTGCGGAACCCAGCGCGTGAGCGAAATGGTCGGCGGCAGCGCCAAGCAGATGAACAGTCCCGCAAGAAGGGTCTGGAAGAATTCCGGCTTCCGATAGGGCACTGCGGCAAATTCACGGAAAGTGGTGAGCGTCGTGTCGTGCAGGCCGAACATCCCCGCATAGATGGCCATGGCCGCGCGCACGCTCTCGGCGCGGAACACGACCCAGGCGATCATCACGCACAGAAACGTCACCGCCCAGCCGACCAGCCGCGCCAGCCGGCCCGACGTCCGGCGACGCACCTTGGCATTCCAGAGATGGTTGACCATCAGGAAGGCGCCGTGCAGCGCGCCCCAGATCACGAACGTCCAGGCCGCGCCGTGCCACAGGCCGCCGAGCAGCATGGTCAAAAACAGGTTCAGGTAGCGGCGCGCAGGGCCCTTGCGGTTGCCGCCCAGCGGCACGTAGAGGTAGTCGCGCAGGAAGGTCGACAAGGAAATGTGCCAGCGGCGCCAGAATTCGACGATGCTGGTGGACTTGTAGGGCGAGTTGAAGTTCAGCGGCAGTTGCACGCCCAGGCACAGCGACAGCCCGATGGCCATGTCCGAGTAGCCGGAAAAGTCGAAATAGATCTGCAGCGTGTACGCCAGCACCCCCAGCCAGGCGGTGTAGAGCCCCGGCAGCACGCCGTTGTGCACGCCGTTGAAGACCAGGTCCGCGTAAGGCCCCATCTGGTCGGCGATCAGCAGCTTCTTGGCCAGCCCGAAGGTGAAGATGGCCAGCCCGAGGGAGACCTTGTCGTAGTCGATGCGGTACGTCTCGGGGTTGGCGAACTGCGGCATCATCTGCGCGTGATGCAGCACCGGCCCGGCGATCAGGTGCGGAAAGTACGTGACGAACAGCGTGTAGTGCACGAAGCTGCGCTCGTGCACCTTGCCCTGCCAGCAGTCCACCAGGAACGCGATCTGCGTGAAGGTGTAGAACGAGATGCCGATCGGCAGCGCCACATGCAGCAGCGGCCAGGGTGCCATGCCGGCCGCCTCGAGACCTTCGTTCACGTTGACGATGAAGAAGTCCGCGTACTTGAAGACCGCCAGCACGCCGAGGTTGACCACGAGCGCAAAAACCAGCATGCGCTTGCGAAAGGCGTCGCTGCGCGCGGGCGAAGGAATCAGCAGCGAGCCGGCCCAGTAGTTGAAGCAGATCGAGCCCACCAGCAGCGGCAGCACCTCGATACTCCACCAGCCGTAGAAGAACAGCGACGCCAGGGCCAGAAAACCCGCTGCCGCCCGCGTGCTGCGCCGCCCGATCAGGAAGAATCCGATCAGCACGACCGGAAAGAAAACAAAGATGAACGGGTAGGAGTTGAACAGCATCTCGGATGGGGTCGGTCGCGAAGGCGCGTGCCCGGAGACTCCGGCGATGTGTCACCGCAGGCCTTGCGAGGGCAGGGCCCGGATTATCGCGTGCCGCGCACGCCCCACTGCCGGGCGAGCGCGGCCACCTGCGCGGCCAGCTCGGCGAGCGTCAGGCCCTCGTTGAAGATGACGGCGTCAGCCACGGCCCGGCGCAGGGCGCGCGCGGCCTGCTGCGCGATCACGGCGCGCGTGGCCTCCGGCGTCCAGGCCGAGCGCTCGACGACGCGGCGCAGCTGGGTCGCCTCGGCGGCGTCGACCACGAGGATGCGGTCCACCAGGCTGCGCCAGCGCCCCGACTCCACCAGCAGGGGAACGTCGAACAGGAGGGTGGCGCCGATGGCCCGCGCAGCCTGCCGCTCGCATTCCGCGCCGATCAGCGGATGCAGGATCGCTTCGAGCCGCGCCTTGGCCGTCGGTGTCGAGAACACCAGCTCGCGCATGCGGGCGCGGTTCAGGGCGCCCGCGGAATCGACCGCCGATGGCCCGAAGGCCACCTCGATCGCCGGAATGGCTGCTCCGCCGGGCTGCGTCAGCGCGCGCGAGATGGCGTCGGTGTCGATCAGCACGGCACCCTCGGCCACCAGCATGGCGGCGACCGTGCTCTTGCCGCTGCCAATGCCTCCGGTCAGACCAATGCGCTGCATGAGGGACGCGATCAGAGGGCGCTGAAAGGAAAGGCGAAAGGGACGAGCTGCCGGACCGACAGGGGTCCGATCACGAAGCACAGCAGGCCCGCGCCGGCGAGAAAGGGGCCGAAGGAGATCGGCACATCCTTGTGCGCCAGCTTGCCGGCCAACAGCAGGACGCCGCCCAGCAGCGCGCCGACCAGCGAGGACAGCAGGACGATCGCCAGCAGATACTCGGCGCCGAACCATGCACCGAGCGCGGCGAGCAGCTTGAAGTCGCCGTACCCCATGCCTTCCTTGCCGGTCGCCAGCCGATAGGCGTGGTAGATGCCCCAGAGGCTCAGGTAGCCGACCATGGCACCCCAGAGCGCCGAGGCGGGCGCCACGCCGGTCAGCCCCAGCGCAGCGCCCAGCAGGCCCAGCCACAGCAGGGCGTAGTTGAGCGAGTCCGGCAGCAGCTGCGTGTCCAGGTCGATCAAGAACTGGCACACCAGCAGGGCCGAGAACGCCGCCCACAGCGCCGCCGTCGCGCCGAGGCCGAAGCGGTGGCCGGCCAGCGCGAACAGGGCGCCTGTCGCCAGCTCGACCAGCGGGTAGCGGATGCCGATGGGCGCCGCGCACGCCGAGCAGCGGCCCCGCAGGAATAGGTAGCTGAGCACCGGAATGTTCTCGTACCAGGCGATCCGGTGACCGCAGGCGCCGCAGCGCGAGCGGGGCTGCGACAGGCTGAAGGGAGGCAGGGCCTCGATCTGCGCCGCCGCCCTGGCCGCTGCGGCTTCGAGTGCCTCGGGCGCGGCGGCCTTGGCTCCGAACACCGAAGACCACAGCGTCGGCCCGTGCGGCGACGGCATCAGGTTGGCCACCGATTCGCCGAGCCAGTCGCGGTACATCATGGCCGGCAGCCGGTGCACGACCACGTTGAGGAAGCTGCCGATCAACAGGCCCAGGACGCCCGCGCAGGCAGCGTCCACGGCCGGCGAATGCCCCATTAGACGACTTGGCCCAGCTTGAAGATGGGCAGGTACATCGACACCACGATGCCGCCGATGATCACGCCCAGGAAGACGATGATGATGGGCTCCATCAGGCTCGACAGGCCGGCCACCATGTCGTCGACCTCGGACTCGTAGAAGTCCGCCGCCTTGCCCAGCATGTGGTCGATCGAGCCCGACTCCTCGCCGATGGCCGTCATCTGCAGCACCATCGAGGGAAACAGGTTCGCGTTGGTCATCGCGCTGGTCAGGCTGGTGCCCGTGGAGACCTCCTGCTGGATCTTGACGGTCGCATTGGCGTACACCGAATTGCCCGAGGCGCCGCCGACCGAGTCGAGCGCCTCGACCAGCGGGACGCCGGCGGCGAACATGGTGGCGAGCGTGCGCGTCCAGCGCGCGACGCAGGATTTCTCGATCAGCGTGCCGAAGATGGGCACCTTCAGCAGCAGCCGGTCCATGAAGCCCTGGACGCGCTCGTTGCGCTTCCAGGCCTGCAGGAAAAAGTAGATGCCGCCGCCGATGGCGCCGAAGATCAGCCACCAGTAGGACACGAAGAACTCGCTGATCCCCATCACGATCAGGGTCGGCGCGGGCAGGTCGGCACCGAACGACGAGAACACCTGCTTGAACGCCGGGATCACGAAGATCATGATCACCGCCACCACGACGAACGCCACGACGACGACCGAGGTCGGGTACATCAGGGCCGACTTGATCTTCGACTTGATGGCCTCCGTCTTCTCCATGTAGGTCGCCAGGCGGTCGAGCAGTTCCTCCAGGATGCCGGCCGCCTCGCCGGCCTCGACCAGGTTGCAGTAGAGGTTGTCGAAGTACTTCGGGAACTTGCGGAACGCCGACGACAGCGAGGTGCCGGTCTCGACGTCGGTGCGAACGTCGTTGAGCAGCTTGGTCACGCTCGCGTTGGCGTTGCCGCGGCCGACGATGTCGAACGCCTGCAGCAGCGGCACCCCGGCCTTCATCATGGTCGCCAGCTGGCGCGTGAAGATCGCGATGTCCTTGGGCTTGATTTTCTTGCCCGAGCGCATGCGGCGCTTCTTGATCCTGGCCGACAGCACGCCTTGGCGGCGCAGCGTGGCCTGGACTTGGTTCAGCCCCACCGCGCGAAGCTCCCCGCGCACGACCTTGCCGTTGCGGTCCTTGCCTTCCCACTCGAAGACGAAATCCTTGATGTTCCTGGACGGGGATGCTGCTGTGGCCATGGGTTGCGCGCCTGGGCTATTCGTTGGTGACCGCGACCACTTCTTCGAGCGACGTCAGCCCTTGCATCACTTTCTTCAGGCCCGACTGGCGCAGCGAGCGCACGCCCTCGCGCTCGGCCTGGCGCGCGATGTCCGGCGCGCTGCCGTCGCGCAGGATGATCTCCTGGATCTTCTCGCTGATCGGCATGACCTGGTAGATGCCGACGCGCCCCTTGTAGCCGCTGTTGCAGGCCGGGCAGCCAACGGGGCGGTAGGGCGTCCAGGAGCCGTCGAGTTCCTCGGGCCTGTAGCCTGCGTCGAGCAGGGCCTGATGTGGCAGTTCCGCCGGCTGGCGGCAGTTCAGGCACAGCCGCCGCGCCAGGCGCTGCGCCGTGATCAGGATCACGCTGGAAGCGATGTTGAACGGCGCGATGCCCATGTTGCGCATGCGCGTGAGCGTGGTCGGCGCGTCGTTGGTGTGCAGCGTCGAGAGCACCAGGTGGCCGGTCTGCGCCGCCTTGATCGAGATGTCGGCGGTTTCGAGGTCGCGGATCTCTCCCACCATGATGATGTCCGGGTCCTGCCGCAGGAAGGCGCGCAGCGCGGTGGCGAAGGTCAGGCCGGCCTTCTCGTTCACGTTGACCTGGTTGACGCCGGGCAGGTTGATTTCGGACGGATCTTCCGCCGTGGCGATGTTGACGCCCGGCTTGTTGAGCAGGTTCAGACAGGTGTAGAGCGACACCGTCTTGCCCGAGCCGGTCGGACCGGTCACCAGCACCATGCCGTAGGGCCGGCCGATGGCGGCGAGCAGGCGTTCCTTCTCGTCCGCGTCGTAGCCGAGCGCGTCGATGCCCAGGCGCGCGCTGCTCGGGTCCAGGATGCGGATCACGATCTTCTCGCCGAACAGGGTCGGCAGGGTGCTCACGCGGAAGTCGATGACGCGCTCCGGACCGATCTTGAGCTTCATGCGACCGTCCTGCGGCACGCGCTTCTCCGAGATGTCGAGCTTGGAGATCACCTTGATGCGCGAGGCCAGCTTGTCCTTGATGGCGGGCGGCGGGCTGGCGATTTCGCGCAACTCGCCGTCGATGCGAAAGCGCACCCGGTAGTTGTGCTCGTAGGGCTCGAAGTGGATGTCCGAGGCGCGCATGTTGAAGGCGTCGAGCAGCATCTTGTGCAGGAAGCGCACGATCGGCGCGTCCTCCACCTCGGCAGCGCCGTGCTGCTCCTTGGTCTCGTTGGTGGTCTCGACCGCAATGTCATCGAACTCGAATTCGGCACTGACGATGTGCTCGACCGCCTCGGCCGCGCTGGCGGCGGTGGCCTCGATGATGCGCGACAGCTTGTCGTATTCGGCGATGACCCAGTCGACGCCCAACTGGGACGCGAACTTGATCTTCTCCGCGGCCTGCTGGTCTGAAGGGTCTGCCGTGGCGACGATCAGGCGGTTGTTGCGCTTGCTCAGCACGACGATGCGGTAGGCCTGGCACAGCTTGGCGTCCAGCAGGTCGTTCGGAAGACGCTGCCGGGCGACGGCGTCAAGATCGAGCAGCGGTGCGCCGAAGGCGCTCGACAAAGTGTGGGCCAGATCGGCAGCCGAAACCGCCCCGCAACCCGTCAGTTCCGCAATGAAGCTGGTGCGGTTGTGCTGCGACTTCTGGTAGATCTCTTCGGCTGTCTTCACGGGCAGTTGCCCGGCCGACACCAAGGCACGAGCTACACCCGGCAATGCAATAGCCGTGCTTTCTTTGGCGAGGGGAACTGCTGCGACCATTCGGGAATGTAAGAAACGTGAACAGCTGATTCACGATGATCGTCGATTCACCGAGTCCTGTAAATCGAACCAACCTGCGATGGTGTTTCTCGACAACCACCCAAGAAAGTTGGTCGGGGTGAGAGGATTCGAACCTCCGGCCTCTACGTCCCGAACGTAGCGCTCTACCAGGCTAAGCTACACCCCGATGAATGCAAAAGAGCGGCACGGTCCGACTGGAGGGTCAAACGCGCCGCTCGAGCAGCTGAGTCGCCAATTGTAGCAAACTGCTTGCGTACGAATTTTGCGGCAGCGCCTGAAGTGTATCGATGGCACGCTGCGCCTCCCGGGCGGCCGCCAGGTGCGTTGCCTCCAGGGCGCCTGTCTCTCGAACGACAGCGACGATCTGATCGAGTTGCGTGGCATCGCCAGCTTCGATGGCCGCGCGGATGAGGGTGCCTTGCGCCGCGCTGCCGCGCTGCATCGCCAGGATCAGGGGCAGCGTGGCCTTGCCTTCGCGCAGGTCGTCGCCGAGGTTCTTGCCGGTCTCACTGGCGTCTCCCGCGTAGTCCAGCACGTCGTCGATGACCTGGAAGGCCGTTCCCAGCGCCTGTCCGTAACGGGCGCAGGCCTGCTCCACCTCAGGGGTGGCACCGGCCAGCACGGCCGCCAGCCGGGTGCTGGCTTCGAACAGTTTTGCCGTCTTGGAGCGAATCACCCGCAGGTAGGCGGCTTCGTCGAGCGCGGCGTCGTGCATGTTCATGAGCTGCAGCACCTCGCCCTCGGCGATCACGTTGGTCGCCTCGGCCAGGATCTGCATCACGCGCATGTCGTTGGCGTCCAGCATCATCTGGAAGGCGCGCGAGTAGAGAAAGTCGCCGACCAGCACGCTGGCCGGGTTGCCGAAGGATTCGTTGGCGGTGGCGCGGCCGCGGCGCAGGGTCGAGCCGTCCACCACGTCGTCGTGCAGCAGGGTGGCCGTGTGGATGAATTCGATCACGGCGGCCAGGTTGAAGCGCTGCGGGTGGTCGCACTCCAGGGCGCCGCACATGAGCAGCAGCAGCGCCGGGCGCAGGCGCTTGCCGCCGGCCGAGATGATGTAGCTGGACACCTGGCCGACCAGCGGCGCGTCCGAGTCGAGGCGTCTTGCGATGACGCGGTCCACCTCGGCCATGTCGTCGGCGATCAGGCCGAGGACACCGGAGCTGGATGAGGTAAGGGCGGCGGAACTGGACAAGAGCGGATCGTCTGTGCGGCGGGAAGCGTTCTGGCCGGCGATTGCCGGTCGCGATGAATTATAGGGAGCCGCATCCGCAGCGGCCCAAGGCATGCGTCCCGCAGCGACAGTGTCCGGCTATAATAAAAGGCTCTGCGGAATTCGTCCGCCGAGCTTCCACACAAGAGGTCAACATGTACGCGGTCATAAAAACCGGCGGCAAGCAGTATCGCGTTGCTTCCGGCGAAAAAATCAAAGTAGAACAGATTGCTGCGGACGTAGGCCAGGAAATCGTCATCGATCAGGTTCTGGCAGTCGGCAACGGCGCGGAGATCAAGGTCGGTGCGCCCCTGGTGTCCGGCGCATCGGTCACGGCGACGGTCCTGTCGCACGGCAAGCACGACAAGGTGCACATCTTCAAGATGCGCCGTCGCAAGCACTATCAGAAACGTCAAGGCCATCGCCAGCAGTTCACCGAGCTGCAGATCGGCGCGATCGCCGGCTAAGGAGTCCACACCATGGCACAGAAAAAAGGCGGCGGCTCAACGCGAAACGGGCGCGATTCCAAGCCCAAGATGCTCGGCGTGAAGGCATTCGGCGGCGAGCTGATCAGCGCCGGCTCCATCATCGTGCGCCAGCGCGGCACCCAGTTCCATCCGGGCGCCAATGTCGGTCTCGGCAAGGACCACACGCTGTTCGCGCTGGTCGACGGCCACGTCTCGTTCGGACGCCAGGGCGCGCTCAACAAGCACAGGGTCAGCGTGACCCCGGTTTCCGCCGCTTAAGCGCTTCCTCGCCGCAAACGGTCCAAAGCCCCGCCGTGTCGGGGCTTTGTTGTTTCATACACTCGGATTTCTCCTCTCATGAAGTTTGTCGACGAAGCCTTCATCGACATCGCCGCCGGCGATGGCGGCAACGGCTGCGTGTCGTTCCGCCATGAGAAGTACAAGGAGTTCGGCGGTCCCAACGGAGGCGACGGCGGCCGGGGCGGGCACGTGTTCGCGGTGGCCGACCCGAATCTCAATACGCTGGTCGATTTCCGGTTCTCCCGCCGTCACGAGGCCAAGCGGGGCCAGCACGGCATGGGCTCCGACATGTTCGGCGCCGCCGGCAACGACATCACGCTCAAGATGCCGGTCGGCACCATCATCAGCGACGCCGAGACCGGCGAGGTGCTCTACGAGCTGCTCACACCCGGCGAGGTCATCACCATCGCCAAGGGCGGCGACGGCGGCTTCGGCAACCTGCGCTTCAAGAGCGCCATCAACCGGGCGCCGCGCCAGAAGACGCCGGGCTGGCCGGGCGAGAAGAAGAGCCTCAAGCTCGAACTCAAGGTGCTGGCCGACGTCGGGCTGCTGGGCATGCCCAACGCCGGCAAATCGACGCTGATCAGCGCGATCTCCAACGCCCGGCCGCGCATCGCCGACTACCCGTTCACCACCCTGCACCCGAACCTCGGCGTGGTGCGCGTGGGGCCGGAGCAAAGCTTCGTGGTGGCCGATCTGCCGGGCCTGATCGAGGGCGCCTCTGAGGGCGCCGGCCTGGGGCACCTGTTCCTGCGGCATCTGCAGCGCACCCGGCTGCTGCTGCACGTGGTCGATCTGGCGCCGTTCGACGAGGGCGTCGACCCGGTGGCGCAGGCGCGCGCCATTGCGGCCGAGCTCAAGAAGTACGACCCGAAGCTCTACGCCAAGCCGCGCTGGCTGGTGCTCAACAAGCTCGACATGGTGCCGGCCGACGAGCGGGCGGCGCGCGTCAGGGACTTCGTGCGGCGCCTGCGCTTCAAGGGGCCGGTGTTCGAGATCTCGGCGCTGACGCGCGAGGGCTGCGAGCCGCTGGTGCAGGCGATCTACCAGCACGTCAAGGCGGTGCAGGCGGCCGAGCAGCCCCTCGCCGAGGCGGACCCGCGCTTTGCCGAGCCGCCGCCGACGTCCTCCACGTGAGGTGCGCCGCCGTCGTGCACCACCCGAGTTGCTATCGAAAAGAGAGCGTCCGACGCAGTAGTGACGGGCGCCGCAGCCTCAAATGACTTCAAACTCCGGTTCCAGCGTGTTGCGCGACGCCCGCCGCATCGTCGTCAAGGTGGGCTCCAGCCTGGTCACCGACGAGGGCCGCGGGCTGGACGACGGCGCCATCGGCGAGTGGTGCCGGCAGCTCGCCGCGCTGGTGGCCGACGGCCGCGAGGTCGTCATGGTGTCGAGCGGCGCCATCGCCGAAGGCATGAAGCGGCTGGGCTGGCGCACGCGGCCGCGCGAGGTCCACGAGCTTCAGGCAGCCGCGGCCGTCGGCCAGATGGGGCTGGCGCAGATCTACGAGACCAAGCTGCGCGAGAACGGCGTCGGCAGCGCGCAGGTGTTGCTGACGCACGCCGACCTGGCCGACCGCGAGCGCTACCTCAACGCGCGCTCGACGCTGGTCACGCTGCTCGGGCTGGGCGTGGTGCCGGTCATCAACGAGAACGACACGGTCGTCAACGACGAGATCAAGTTCGGCGACAACGACACCCTCGGCGCGCTGGTGGCCAACCTGGTCGAGGCCGACGCGCTGGTGATCCTGACCGACCAGAAGGGGCTCTACACCGCCGACCCGCGCAAGGACCCGGCGGCCCGCTTCGTGCACGAGGCCGTCGCCGGCGACCCGGCGCTCGAAGCGATGGCGGGCGGCGCCGGGTCGAGCCTCGGGCGCGGCGGGATGATCACCAAGATTCTCGCTGCCAGGCGCGCCGCCGCGTCGGGCGCCTCCACCGTGATCGCCTGGGGGCGCGAGCCCGACGCCCTGCTGCGGCTGATGGCAGGGCAGCCGATCGGCACCCTGCTGGTCGCGCAGACACCGAAGCACCAGGCGCGCAAGCGCTGGATGGCCGACCACCTGCAGTTGCGCGGCGCCGTGACGGTCGATGCCGGTGCCGCGGCCAAGCTGCGCGGCGAGGGCAAGAGCCTGCTGCCGATCGGCATGACCGGCGTCGAGGGCGACTTCTCGCGTGGGGACGTGATTGCCGTGCGCGATGCCGCGGGAATGGAGCTGGCCCGCGGCCTCGCCAACTACTCCAGCAGCGAGGCCCGTCTGCTGTGCCGCAAGCCCTCGGCCGAGTTCGAGCGCCTGCTGGGCTATGTCGCGGAGCCGGAGATGGTGCACCGCGACAACATGGTGCTGGCGCGCGGCGCCGGGTAACGCGGCCTTCTTTTTATTCGACTTCGCGGATCGGCTGCTTGAGCTGCCGCACCATGTCGCCCACCGAGGCGCGGGGCGCGCGGCCACGACACAGCGCCTGGTTCGCCAGTTCGGCGGTGTGCGGCGAGGTCATGTCGCGCAGGCGTTTCCATTCCGGGTCGGCCACCGGATGCCAGGCGTCGCCGGTGTAGCGGGCGTAGGTCTTCATCTCCGACGTGGCGCAGCGCACGCCCTCGTAGAAGGCATTGACCGCGCCGCGCGGGCTGCTGGCCACGATCACGTAGCGCACCACGCCGTCGCCCGTGATGGCGATGGTCGCCGGGTCGACGCCGTAGCGCAGCGCCATGTGCGCCGGCGCTTCCACGGCCACCAGACGGTCGAGATTGAACGCCGGTGGCGGCGGCGCGTCGCTTTCCTTCCAGTCCGGGTTGTCCACGAGTTGGCCGAATGCCGTGCCGCATGCCGCCAAGCAGCAGGCCACCGCCAGGGCGCGACCGGTGGCGTGTCTAGCGTGCATGGTGTTGAAGCGGTGCGGCAGGGGCATTGTTGGCAAGCTGGGCGTTGGGGTCGGGATCGAACGTGCCGCCGGGAGGAAGCTCGAATCCGGGCACGAGCGTACGCGCGCCATGAGACGCCTGCAAATGGTGCTCGGCTTCGCGGCTGCGCACGCTGCCGCGCAGGAAGCGGTTGCGGAACTCCTGCCGCGGCAGGTAGCGCGCCAGTTCGGTCAGTGCCATCTGGTAGACGCCGCGCTTGAACTCGACCACGACGTCGAGCGGCACCCAGTAGTCGTGCCAGCGCCAGGCGTCGAATTCAGGATGGTCGGTGGCGCGCAGGTTCAGGTCCCAGTCGTGCCCGGTCAACTGCAGCAGGTACCAGATCTGTTTCTGGCCCTTGTAGTGGCCGCGCGCGTCGCGGCGGATGAAGCGATCCGGCACCTCGTAGCGCAACCAGTCGCGGGTACGGGCCACGATGCGCACATGCTCCGCGTGGAGGCCCACCTCTTCGTGCAGTTCGCGGAACATCGCCTGCTCGGGGCTTTCGCCGCGATCGATGCCGCCTTGCGGAAACTGCCAAGAGTGGCTGCGGATGCGCTTGCCCCAAAAAACCTGGTTTTTCTGGTTGAGCAGGACGATGCCGACGTTGGGCCTGAAGCCGTCCCGGTCGAGCATAATCAAACCTCAAATTTTTATGAACTGAGTCGATTATGCACGCCGTGTTACGCACGGCAAGCGACCGGTTCAAAGGCCCTCGCGGCCCCCTCCGCTTCTCTTCTTTTCCTTGCATTGCCCTGGCGCGCGACCGATGAAAGCCTCCCGTTTTTTTGTCTCCACCCTGAAGGAAGCGCCCGCCGACGCCGAGGTGGCCAGCCACCGGCTCATGATGCGCGCGGGCATGATCAAGAAGCTCGGCGCGGGCATCTACACCTACATGCCGATGGGCCTGCGCGTGATCCGCAAGGTCGAAACAATAGTGCGCGAGGAGATGGACCGCGCCGGCGCCGTCGAGCTGTCGATGCCCGTGGTGCAGCCGGCCGAGCTGTGGCAGGAAAGCGGCCGCTTCGAGAAGATGGGCCCCGAGCTGCTGCGCATCAAGGACCGCCACGAGCGCGACTACGTGGTGCAGCCGACCAGCGAGGAGGTCGTGACCGACATCGCGCGCCAGGAAATCCGCAGCTACAAGCAGCTGCCGCGCAACTTCTACCAGATCCAGACCAAGTTCCGCGACGAGCGCCGGCCGCGCTTCGGCCTGATGCGCGGGCGCGAGTTCATCATGAAGGACGCCTACAGCTTCGACCGCGACCTGGACGCGGCCAAGGCGAGCTACCAGGCCATGGCGCAGGCCTACCGCCGCATCTTCGACCGCTTCGGGCTGCGCTACCGGGCCGTGGCGGCCGACAGCGGCGCCATCGGCGGCGACCTGAGCGAGGAGTTCCAGGTGATCGCGGCGACCGGCGAGGACGCCATCGTCTACTGCGCCGACAGCGACTACGCGGCCAACCTGGAGAAGGCCGAGGCGCTGGCGCCGACCGCTGCGCGTCCGGCCGCCACGCAGGCGCTCGCCAGGACGCCGACACCGGGCCGGGCCACCTGCGCCGACGTGGCTGAACTGCTCGGCGTGCCGCTGGCGACCACCGTGAAATCGCTGGTGCTGGCAACTGACCGGCTCGACGAGGCTGGCGCCATCGCGGGCTCGCAGGTCTGGCTGCTGCTGCTGCGCGGCGACCACGACATGAACGAGATCAAGGTCGGCAAGCTGCCGGGGCTGGAGCAGGGCTTCCGCTTCGCGACGATGGCCGAGATCGAGGAGCACTTCGGCTGCCAGCCCGGCTACCTCGGGCCCCTGAACCTCAAGAAGCCGGTCAGGCTGGTGGCGGACCGCGAGGTGGCGGTGATGGCCGACTGGATCTGCGGCGCCAACGAGGCCGACTTCCACATGACCGGCGTCAACTGGGGCCGCGACCTGCCCGAGCCCGAACTGGTGGCGGACCTGCGCAACGTGGTGGCCGGCGACGCCTCGCCGGACGGCCACGGCGTGCTCGCCATCGAGCGCGGCATCGAGGTCGGGCACGTGTTCGTGCTCGGCACCAAGTACAGCCGGGCCATGAACGCCACCTTCCTCGACGAGGCCGGCAAGCCGCAGTTCCTCGAAATGGGCTGCTACGGCATCGGCATCACGCGGCTGCCGGCGGCGGCCATCGAGCAGAACCACGACGAGCGCGGCATCATCTGGCCCGACGCCATCGCGCCGTTCACGGTGGTGGTCTGCCCGATCGGCATGGACCGCAGCGCCGAGGTCCAACGCGCCGCCGAGGCGCTGTACGACGCGCTGATCGCCCAAGGCGTGGACGCCATCCTCGACGACCGCGGCGAGCGCCCCGGCGCCATGTTCGCCGACTGGGAGCTCATCGGCGTGCCGCACCGGGTGGTGATTTCGGACCGTGGCCTGAAGGAAGGCCAGCTCGAGTACCAGCACCGCCGCGACAGCGCCGCCACCAAGGTGCCGGCGGACGGCATCGTCGGCTTCCTGCAGGCCCGGCTGGCCGCATGATCTCGCGCCGCCACTGGCTCGGCGGCGTGGCCGTTGCCGCCTTGCCGCTGCCCGCGCTGGCCGGCACGCAGGTCGAGGAGCCGCTGATCGACTCGGTGCGCACGGCGCTCAGCTCGGCCATCCACAACAAGGCGCCGCCGGTGCCCGAATTCGCCAGCACCGAGGCGCGCATCGCCTACCTGCGCTGGCTCGGCGAGATGAGCGAGCGGCTCAAGAAGAAGCTGCCCGACTGGCCGGTGCGGCAGGAATTCCTGCAGACCGCCTGGTACGAGAGCAGGCGCGCCGGGCTGGACACCAGCCTGGTGCTCGGCCTGATCCAGGTCGAGAGCAACTTCCGCAAGTTCGCCGTGTCGAGCGCCGGCGCGCGCGGCTACATGCAGGTGATGCCATTCTGGACCCGCGCCATCGGCGACGGCGACGCGTCGAAGCTGTTTCACATGCAGACCAACCTGCGCTTCGGCTGCGTGATCCTGCGCCATTACCTCGACCGCGAGCGCGGCGAGCTGTTCCTGGCGCTCGGGCGTTACAACGGCAGCCGGGGCCGGGCGCCGTACCCGGATGCGGTGTTCGCGAACCAGCGCGCCTGGAGTTTCAGCGACCGCACTGCCGTGGCCTGAAGCCGTCCCCGCAGCGGTCGAACGGGGCCCGGTCGCGCCCGTCGGATGCCGCCGTGCGGATGGGCCAGGTCCATGCACAGCACCGTCTCGGGTTTCTCGACCGGCTCGGTGTCGAGGTTCATCGCTTCCACGCCGGCTCGCCGTCGTGCGCAGGCGTGCCGGGCTGGCTCATGTCACCCAGCCACCACCTTCTGCAGTTCGCCCGACTCGTACATCTCCATCATGATGTCCGAGCCGCCGATGAACTCGCCCCTGACGTAGAGTTGCGGGATGGTCGGCCACTGGCTGTAGTCCTTGATGCCCTGGCGGATGCCTTCGTCTTCCAGCACGTTGACGGTCTTGAGCGTCTTGGGGTCGACGCCGACGGCCTTCAGGATCTGGATGGCGCGTCCGGAGAATCCGCACATCGGGAAGCTGGCGTTGCCCTTCATGAAGAGCACGATGTCGTTCGTCTTGACGAGTGCGTCGATGCGTTGCTGGGTGTCGGTCATGAAAAAGGCTCCTGAAAGGCCGGTCGGCCGGTGTCGAAGATCGGATGCGATCACGGCGCTGCCGCGATCGCGCTGCCCGGATTATTTCACCGCGCGCCAGACGCCGCCGGAACAGCGCGCGATGCCGGCCAGATCGTCGCGGCTTTGCACGGCGTCGAAGCCTCGCGCCGCCAGCAGCCCGCGCACGGCGGCGGCCTGGTCGTGGCCGTGTTCGAGCAGCAGCCAGCCGCCGTCGGCCAGGTGCGCCGGCGCGTCCTGCACGATGCGGCGCAGGTCGTCCAGGCCGTCCGGGCCGGCGGCCAGCGCCTCCAGGGGCTCGTGGCGCAGGGCGGCCAGATGCGTGTCGCCGGCCGCGATGTAGGGCGGATTGGAGACGATCAGCGCGTAGCCGCGGGCGGCGCCGCGCAGCCAGTCGCCCTGGGCGAAGCGCACCGGCAGGCCGAGCCGCCCGGCGTTGGCGCGGGCTACGGCGAGCGCACCGGCGCTGGCATCGATCGCGTCGACCGTCGCGTCGGGACGTGCGTGCTGCAGGGCCAGCGCGATCGCGCCGCTGCCGGTGCCGAGGTCCAGCATGGCGGGAGCGGGCCGGCCGGCCAGCACGTCGAGCGCCCAGTCGACCAGCGTTTCGGTGTCGGGGCGCGGCACCAGCACGCGCGGCGTCGACCTGCAGCCGCAGGCCGTGGAACTCCTTCTCTCCGAGCAGGTACGCGGCCGGCTCGCCGGCGGCGCGGCGCTCGCACAGTGCGGCAAAGTCGCGCCACACGGCGGCGGGCAGCGCATCGGTGTCGTGCGCCAGCAGCCAGGCGCGCTCGTGCACCGGACGCCCGAGCGCGTGCAGCAGCAGCAACTGGGCGTCGAGCCGATGGACCCCCCGTGCGGCCGCGGATGCCAGTGCCTGGGCGATGGTGGACGGCGCAGGTGGCTTCCCGTCTCCGCCCGATCCTGCGCGCATCACGCGGGCAGCGCCGCTTCGAGCTCGGCCAGCTGCTCGGCCTCGCGCGCCGAGCGCAGCGCGGCCAGCACTTCGCCCAGATCACCTTCCATGATGGCGGCGAGCTTGTAGAGCGTGAGGTTGATGCGGTGGTCGGTCAGCCGCCCCTGCGGGAAGTTGTAGGTGCGGATGCGGTCGGAGCGGTCGCCGCTGCCGATCAGGCCCTTGCGCATCGCGGCGTCCTGGGCGGCGCGCGCGCTGCGGTCCTTTTCCTGGATGCGCGCCGACAGCACCTGCAGCGCCTGGGCCTTGTTGCGGTGCTGCGAGCGGTCGTCCTGGCACTCGGCGACGATGCCGGTCGGGAGGTGCGTGATGCGCACCGCCGAGTCGGTCTTGTTGATGTGCTGGCCGCCGGCACCGCTGGCGCGGAAAGTGTCGATGCGCAGGTCGGCCGGGTTGATCTGCACCGCCACGGCCTCGTCGGGCTCGGCCAGCACGGCCACGGTGCAGGCGCTGGTGTGGATGCGGCCCTGCGTCTCGGTGGCCGGCACGCGCTGCACGCGGTGGCCGCCGGACTCGAAGCGCAGCCGGCCGAACACGCCGTCTGCCGGGTCGTCGTCGGCCGGTCGGCCGGTCAGGCGCAGCACCACCTCCTTGTAGCCGCCCAGTTCGCTTTCGCTCTCGCTGACGATCTCGCAGCGCCAGCCGGCGCGCTCGGCGTAGCGCGTGTACATGCGCAGCAGGTCGCCCGCGAACAGCGCGGATTCGTCGCCGCCGGTGCCGGCGCGGATTTCGAGGAAGGCGTTGCGCGCATCGTCCGGGTCGCGTGGCAGCAGCAGGCGCTGCAACCCGTCTTCGAGCTGCCGCAGGTCGACCTCGGCCGCCGCGATTTCTTCCCGCGCCAGCTCGGCCATGTCGGGGTCGTCGAGCAGGGCGTGCGCGCCTTCGAGATCGGCCGCGCGCTGGCGCCAGCGGGCATAGCGCCCGGCGATCTGCGTGACCTCGGCGTGCTCCTTCGAGATCGCGCGGTACTGCGCCATGTCGGCCATGATGTCCTCGCGCGACAGCAGGAAGTCGAGTTCTTCGAGGCGCTGCGCGTAGCGGTCGAGTTGGCGGCGGAGGAAGGGTTTCACGGGGCGCTCTGGAAGAAAAGGCGTGAGGTGGTGGCAATCGCAGGAGCAATGGAGGTTGCGGTTGCTGTGACGATGGCGATGGCGTGTTGGGCAGGAAAGCCGGGAGGGAGGTTTCGCAAAGGTGGCAAGGCAGGGGAGCGGGAAGGGCGCAGCGGACCGGGGGCGTGTGAAAGACCCGGTGCGGAGCTTTCTCTCCACAAGCCGGCTTTCTGCAAAACCCGAGGCCTTGCGCGCGCCGGCAGCCCGGACTGCCCGGGCAGGGCGGCGGCGTCGCTAACGCTCTTTGCCCGGCTCGCCGCGCAGGAACAGTCGCGCGATGGTCTGCGCCGTCTGCTCGCGCGCCGCGGCGTCGCCCGCGTGCAGCTCGGCCAGCGCGCCGTGCAGCATCTTCTGTGTCAGACCGCGCGACATCGCTTCGAGCACGGCCTCGATGTCGTCGCCGCGCGCGAGCTGCCTGCGCGCCCGCGCGATCTCGGCGGCGCGCCAGGCGTCGGTCTGCGCGTTGAGCTGGCGGATCAGCGGCACGGTGCCGCGCTGCTCCAGCCAGCGCATGAAGCTCTGCACCCCGTCGTCGATGATCGCCTCGGCCTGCGCCACCGCGGCCTGCCGGCTGGCGTGGCCCTGGCGCACCACCTGCGCCAGGTCGTCGACGGTGTAGAGGTACACGTCCTCCAGCGCCTTGACCTCGGGCTCGATGTCGCGCGGCACGGCCAGGTCGACCATGAACATCGGACGGTGCCGGCGGACCTTGAGCGCGCGCTCGACCGCGCCCAGGCCGATCAGCGGCAGCGTGCTGGCGGTGCAGCTCACGACGATGTCGAACTCGGCCAGCCGCGCGGGCAGCTCGGCCAGGCGCATCGACTTCGGCGCCGAAGCGCGCGGCGAGCTTGTCGCCGCGCTCCGGCGTGCGGTTGGCGATGGCGATCGAGCGGGGCTCGCGGGCGGCGAAGTGCGTGGCGGCCAGCTCGATCATCTCGCCGGCGCCGACGAACAGCACGCGCGTCTCGCGCAGGTCCTCGAACAGCTGGGCGGCCAGGCGCACCGCGGCGGCCGCCATGCTGATGGAGTGCGCGCCGATCTCGGTGGCGCTGCGCACCTCCTTGGCGACGGCGAACGAGCGCTGGAACAGCTGGTTCAAGCGTGCTGCCGAGCGCGCCGGCGGTCTCGGCGGCGCGCACCGCGTCCTTCATCTGGCCCAGGATCTGCGCCTCGCCCAGCACCATCGAGTCGAGGCCGCTGGCGACGCGGAAGGCGTGGCGCGCCACGTCCTCCTGCGCCAGCGAGTAGGCGTGCGAGCGCAGCACGGCCGGCGCGACGCCGCCGCTGTGCGCCAGCCAGCCCAGCGTGTGGTCGAGCGCGGCATGGTCGGCGGCGCAGTAGATCTCGGTGCGGTTGCACGTCGAGATGATGGCGGCCTCGACATTCGGGTGGCGCCCGCCGCCGAAGGAGCTGCGCAGGCTCTGCAGCGTGGGCGCGATCTGGTCGAGCGCGAACGCGAAGCGGCCACGCAGGTCGAGCGGCGCGGTCGTGTGGTTCAAGCCCAGGGCCCAGACTGCCATATGGCAGCGATTATAAAATCCGCGGCCCCGCGCCGGGCGCCGCGCTGCCGGCCACCCCGGCGCGGCGCCCGCCTTCCATCTTCCGCATGCCCGCATCGCACCTGCTCGACCATTTGCTGAACTTCGTGGCGCCGGCGTTCTTCGTCGCGCTGCTGATGGTGGCGTTCGGCCGGTTCCTGGTGCCAAAAGCCGTGCCGGCGTTGGCGCCATGGGCACAGTTTGCTATCAATTTCGGAGCGGGTGTGGCGGTGCTGGCCGCCGGCCTGCTCTGGCTGGGCCGCGACGGCATGATGGCGACCTACGGCGCGCTGGCCGGGGTGTGCGGCACCGTGCAGTGGGCCCTGCTGCGCGGCTGGCGCGGCTGACTGGGCGGCATCGGCGCCATGCGCTTCAGCCCGCGCCCGGGCCGGGGGCCGGCGGCGCGGCGGCCGCGGCGCCCGAGCCCTCGGCGGCGGACGCAAAGGCCGGCACGGCGGGCGCCGGCGCCAGCACCATGCTCGGCACCGCCAGCGGCTGGCCGGCCTCCTTCAGCCGTTCCAGGATGGTGAACATCAGGTCGCTGCGCACGCCGCCGGCCTGGCGCGGGCTCGCCACGTAGGCGATCGCCTGGAAGATCAGCGAACCGCCCTCGATGCCCTCGAGCGTGAGCGACGGCGCCGGCTGGGGCAGCACGCCGGCATGCTCGTTGCACGCCGCCAGCATCAGCGCGCGCACGCGCTGGGCGTCGGAGGACAGCGGCATCGGCAGGCGGATCAAGAGCCGCCCGTCGGGGCTGCCGAGCGTCATGTTGCGCACCGTCTTGGTGATGAGCTCCGAGTTGGGCACGATCAGCGTGGAGCGGTCGCCCAGCTGGATCTCGGTGGCGCGCACGTTGATGCGCCGCACGTCGCCCTCGGCCGTGCCCAGCACCACCCAGTCGCCGACCTTGACCGGGCGCTCGGCCAGCAGGATCAGCCCCGAGATGAAGTTCTGCACGATCGCCTGCAGCCCGAAGCCGATGCCCACCGACAGCGCGCTCGCCACCCAGGCGATGCGCTCGACGCCGATGCCCAGCGCCGACAGCGCCAGCGAGATGACCAGGATGCCGCCCAGGTAGCCGATGAGCGTGACCAGCGAGTTGCGGATGCCCGGCTCCAGCCGGGTGTTGGGCAGGTAGCTCCGGTTGAGCCAGCGCTTGAGCAGCCGCAGCGCCACGAAGCCCCCCACCAGCACCGCGACCGCGCCGAAGATCGCGCCCGGCACCAGCTGGAAGTCGCCGATCTTCAGGCTGTCGCCGAGCTTGCCGCTGCGCTGCAGCAGCTGGTCGGGGCCGGTGCCCAGCGGCGCCACCAGCGCGATCACCAGGTAGAAGAACACCACCACGCGGCCCGCGCCCGACAGCAGCACGGCGGCCTGGTCGAGCGCTTCGGGCGCCACGTCGAAGCTCTTCTGCAGGCGCTGGCCCGAGGCGCCGCGCGACGACAGCAGCGTCATGGCCAGGTCGTCGGCGAACTTCAGCAGCAGGTAGCCGGCCGCGCCGATCACCGCGGCCCAGGTGAGCTGGCTGGCCAGGAAGCTGGCCAGCGCGACGTAGCCGACCGCCAGCAGCACCCAGATCACGGTGAGCATCAGGGTCAGCCCGCCCAGGGCGTAGCCGACCCACGGCGGCCGCCCGGGAAGGACTGCCGTGGCGGCGGCGGGCGGTGGCGATGGCGGCCCGGCCGGGGCCGCCGGCTGCACGGACGCTTCCGGTTCCGGTGTCGCGCCCGGCGGCGGCGGCGGGGCGGCGGGTGCGGCGCGCGGCGGCCGCGGCTGCCGCAGGCGCACCAGCAGCAGGCCCCCCAGCGCGGTGAGGACGAGCGCGGTGAACACGTGCGTGGCGATCACGGCCGCCAGGCTGGCGTTGACCAGGGTGTTGACCTGCGCCGGCAGCCAGCTCAGCGTCGCGGCCAGCGCCGTCGCCCACGGCAGGGGCGCCAGGCGCCGCGCCATCGCGTTCGACATCGGCGGCAGGCGCCAGGCGGGCCGCCGCAGGGCCAGCAGCGCGCGCCCGAGCCCGATCACGAACGCGACGAACATCGAGAAGCGCACGCAGGACTCGATCAGCTGCGGTGCCAGCGCGCCCCACTGGCCGGCGGCGTCGAGCGTCTGCCAGGCCCACTGCGCCGCCAGACCCACCGCCGCCACCCAGGCCGCCGTCCGGGCGACCGCCAGCAGCGAGCGGCGCAGCCGCCCGTGCGGGAAGAAGCGCAGCGCCAGCCGCACCAGCAGGGCTTCGGCCAGCCAGCCGCCCAGCAGCGCCAGCAGCAGGGCGCCGCCCAAGTTCGCTCCCACGAAGGCGCGATCGCCGCCGCGCAGCGAGGTGGCGAGGCCGGTGCGCAGCTCGTCGGCCAGCGGCTGCAGGCGCATCCGGTCGAACGGCCAGGCGGCCTTCAGCTGGCGCCAGAACGCGCTGCCCAGGGGCGAATCGGCCTGGCGGAACAGCTGCGCCTCGAACAGCGCGCGGCGCTGCGCCAGCAGCACGTTGCCGCGCTGCCGCGCGTCGACCGCCAGCAGCCGGGCCAGCCGGATGTCCGAGTCGAGCGCGTTGCGGTCCTTCAGCAGCGCGGCGCGCTGGCGGGTGATGGCCAGGTCCTCGGTGGTGCCGGCCGCCGGCGCGTTGCCGAGCTCGCCGAGGCGGGCATTGAGGTCGGCCAGCGGCCCGGTGCGCGAGGCGACGAACTTGTCGGCCTGCGCCGCGATGTCGCCGGTCTGCGCCGCCAGCGCGCGCGCGTCGTCGCTGTTGTCGACGGCGGCGGGGATGGCGTCGAGCTGCGCGCGCAGCGCGCGCAGGGTGGCCTCCGGCGGGAGCGAAGGGGCTTGGGGAGGGGTCTGCGGCAGCACGGCGCCGCACGCCAGGGCGATCAGCAGCAGGGCGATCCAGCGTGAAATCCAGGTCATCGGGGCATTATGAAAGCAGGCTCGCTGCATGGAGAAAAGTGGCTCCCGCGCAGGCGGGACGGGCGCGGAGCGCTATTAAAAAAATAGCATGGCGAAGACCGGGGCAGCGCGGCGCTCGGCGGCCGCCCGCCCGGCGGGCGGCCTCAGGCGGGGCTGAACAGGTCGACGCGGTCGGTGATGATGCCGTCGGTGCCGAGGTCGATCAGCCGCCGGGCGGCCCACTCGTCGTTGACGGTGTAGCTCAGCGTGCGCAGGCCGGCGGCCCGGGCCTGCGCCACGGTGGCGGCGTCCCACAGCGCGTGGTTGCAGACCACGGCCACGCAGCCCAGCTGCCGCGCCGCGTCGAGCCAGCCGGCGGGCAGCGTGTCGAGCAGCAGGCCGCGCGGCAATGCCGGCGCGGCGGCGCGCGCGCCCGCCAGCGCTTCGGGCTGGAACGAGGTCAAGAGCGGCGGCACCGCGGCGCCCTGCCACAGCCGCGCGGCATGGCGCGCCACCGCCTCGCCGGTCGGGCGCTCCGTGCCGGGCGTGGGCTTGATCTCGATGTTGAGCAGATGACCGTTGCTCCGGCAGTAGCGCGCCACGTTCTCCAGGCTCGCCAGCGGCTCGCCGGCGAAGGCGCGCGAATGCCAGCCGCCGGCGTCGAGGCGCGACAGCGCGGCCCACGGGTGGTCGCCGCCCACATCGCTGGCGGCATCGCCTAGCACTTCGTCGCGGCCGCGGGTGGTGCGCGCCAGCGTGGCGTCGTGCAGCAAGAAGGGCACGCCGTCGGCCGAGAGCTTGACGTCGCACTCGAACATGCGAAAGCCGTGCGCCGCGCCGAGCCGGAACGCGGCCAGCGTGTTCTCGGGCGCCAGCCGGCCGGCGCCGCGGTGCGCGATCCAGCGTGGGTAGGGCCACACGTTCATCAGGGCTTCCATCTCAACATGAAACCTGCGGCGCGCGAAGCGACGCCCGTTCGGGGAACACCGCGGAGCCGGCTTCGCCGGGCCGCCGGTGTTGCCCCCGGTGAGGGGTGGGCGAAGCGACACGCAGTGCGCGAAGCCTGGGGGTGAGCTTCATCCCGCCCTTTTGCCGGAGCCGGCATCGAACCAGTGCAGCCGGTCGGGCCGCGCGGCGATGTGCACGGTGTCGCCGGCGGCCGGCGGGTGGTCGGCCTCGTCGGTGCGAACGATGACCGGCTCGTCGCCGATGCGCGCATACACCAGCCGCTCGGCGCCCAGCAGCTCGACGTGCTCGACCCGCGCCTCCCAGCCGTCGCTGTCGCCGAAGCGCATGTGCTCGGGGCGGATGCCCAGGATGAGGCCCGGGCGCACGCCGGGCGCCTGGCGCAGCAGGTTCATCGGCGGCGAGCCGATGAAGCTCGCGACGAAGGTGGTGGCCGGCTGGCTGTAGACCTCCTCGGGCGTGCCGAACTGGTCCATGACGCCCGCGTTCATCACGATGATGCGCTGGGCCAGCGTCATGGCCTCGACCTGGTCGTGCGTGACGAAGAGCGACGTGATGCCCAGCTCGCGGTGCAGCTTCTGGATTTCGAGGCGGGTCTGCGCGCGCAGCTTGGCGTCGAGGTTGGACAGCGGCTCGTCGAACAGAAACACCCGGGGCTGGCGCACGATGGCGCGGCCCATTGCCACGCGCTGGCGCTGCCCGCCCGAGAGCTCGCGCGGCTTGCGCGCCAGCAGGTGGCCGAGTTCGAGGATACCGGCGGCCTTGTCGACCCTCTGCTTGATCTCGCCCTTCGCCACCCTGGCGATCTTCAGCCCGTAGGCCATGTTGTCGAACACGCTCATGTGTGGGTAGAGCGCGTAGTTCTGGAACACCATGGCGATGTCGCGTTCGGCCGGCTCCAGGTGGTTGACGACCCGGTCGCCGATGCGGATCTCGCCGGCGCTGATGTCCTCCAGCCCCGCGACCATGCGCAGCAGCGTCGACTTGCCGCAGCCCGACGGCCCGACGATGACGACGAACTCGTGGTCCGCAATCTCGGCGCTGACCCCGTGGATGACTTGGTTGGCCCGGGCGCCGACGCCGTAGCGCTTGATGACGTTGCGAAGCGAAAGAGCTGCCATTTGTCCTCGGTTTCCGCGCTCGTTTGGCGCCATGCGCCGCCAAAAAAGCGCGCGATTTCAAAAAATCTCGTTCCAGTGACACCGCGGAACCGGCTCTGCCGGGCCGCCGGTGTCGCCCCCGGTGAGGGGGTTGGCGAAGCGACACGCAGTGCGCGAAGCCTGGGGGTGTGCCTATTTTTCAGTGTCCACCAGGCCCTTGACGAACCATTTCTGCATGAGGATGACCACCAGCGCGGGCGGCAGCATGGCCAGCAGGGCGGTGGCCATGACCACGTTCCACGCGTTGTCCGAGTCGCCGCCGGCGATCATGCGCTTGATGCCGATCACCACCGGGTACATGTCCTCGGTGGTGGTGGCCAGCAGCGGCCACAGGTACTGGTTCCAGCCGTAGATGAACTGGATCACGAACAGCGCCGCGATCGAGGTCTTCGACAGCGGCACCAGCACGTCGATGAAGAAGCGCATCGGACCGGCGCCGTCCATGCGCGCCGCCTCGATCAGCTCGTCGGGCACCGTCAGGAAGAACTGGCGGAACAGAAACGTCGCGGTCGCCGAGGCGATCAGCGGCACCGTCAGACCCGCGTAGGTGTTGAGCATGCCCAGGTCCGACACCACCTGGTAGGTCGGGCCGATGCGCACCTCCACCGGCAGCATCAGCGTCACGAAGATCGCCCAGAAGCACAGGCCCTTGAGCGGGAAGCGGAAGTACACCACCGCGAACGCCGACAGCAGCGAGATCGCGATCTTGCCGACGGTGATGACCATGGCCGAGACGAAGCTGACCCACATCATGCGCGCCACCGGCGCGGTCGAGCCGGCGCCGGCCTCGCGGCCGAACAGCGCGGCCTTGTAGGTCTCCCACAGGTGCGAGCCCGGCAGCAGCGGCATCGGCGCCTGCACGATCTCCTGCGCGGTGTGGCTCGACGCGACGAACGCCAGGTAGAGCGGGAAGGCGACGATCAGCACGCCGAAGATCATCACGGCGTGCGCCAGGACGCCGAGAGAAGGGTTGCGCTCAATCATCAGTAGTTCACTTTTTTCTCGACGTAGCGGAACTGGAGCACCGTCAAGGCGACGACGATCGCCATCAGCACCACCGACTGCGCGGCCGAGCCGCCCAGGTCCATGGCCTTGAAGCCGTCGTAGTACACCTTGTAGACCAGGATCGCGGTGTCCTTGCCGGGGCCGCCCTGCGTGGCCGCGTCGACGATGGCGAAGGTGTCGAAGAAGGCGTAGACCACGTTGATCACCAGCAGGAAAAAAGTGGTCGGCGACAGCAGCGGGAACTGCACCGTCCAGAAGCGCCGCCAGGGCCCGGCGCCGTCGATGGCGGCGGCCTCGATCAGCGACTTCGGGATCGACTGCAGGCCCGCCAGGAAGAACAGGAAGTTGTAGGAGATCTGCTTCCAGATCGACGCCATCACGATCAGCGTCATGGCCTGGCCCGAGTTGAGCAGGTGGTTCCAGTCGATGCCGACCTTGCCGAGCGCGTACGCCACCACGCCGAGCGAGGGCGAGAACATGAACACCCACAGCACCGCCGCCACCGCCGGCGCCACGGCATACGGCAGGATCAGCATCGTCTTGTAGAACATCGCGCCGCGCACGATGCGGTCGGCGAACACGGCCAGTAGCAGCGACAGGGAAATGCCGATGCCCGCCACCAGCACGGAAAACAGCGCCGTCGTCTTGAACGACTCGACGTAGCTCGGGTCGTCGAACAGCCGCCTGAAGTTCTCGCAGGCCGACCCACTCGGTCGAGGTGCCGAAGGCGTCCTGCATCTGCAGCGACTGCACCAGCGCCTGGCTGGCGGGCCAGAAGAAAAACACGCCGATGACGATCAGCTGCGGCGCGAGCAGCGCCCAGGGCAGCCAGCCGGAGCGAAAGACGACGCGTTTTTCCATGCAGCTTCACAAAAACGGCCGCAGCTCCGAGGCGGGCGGCGGCATGTCAGCCCTTGTGGGCTTTCTGGAAGCGCTCCAGCTGCTCGTTGCCGCGCTGCACGATCGCGTCCAGCGCCTCCCTGGGCGCCTTCTTGCCGGACCAGACCTGCTCCAGCTCCTCGTCCTCGATGGCGCGGATCTGCACGTAGTTGCCCAGGCGGATGCCGCGGCTCTTGTCGGTCACCTTGCGGATCATCTGCGTCACGGCGACGTCGGTGCCGGGATGCTCCTTGTAGAAGCCCGATTCCTCGGTCAGCTTGTAGGCTGCCGTGGTCACCGGCAGGTAGCCGGTGCGCTTGTGGCTGGCCGACTGCACCTCGGGCGTCGAGATGAAACTGAAGAACCGGGCCACGCCCTTGTACTCGGCCGGCTTCTTGCCCGACATGACCCACAGGCTGGCGCCGCCGATCACGGTGTTCTGCGGTGCGCCCGGCACGTCGGGGTAGTAGGGCAGCGTCGAGAGGCCGTAGCCGAACTTGGCGTTCTTCGACACGTTGCCGTAGAAGCCCGACGACGTGGTGATCATGGCGCACTCGCCGGAGACGAAGCTCGCTTCGGGCACGTTGCCGCGGCCCTTGTAGACGAACAGGCCCTGCTTGGCCATGTTCGACAGGTTGTCGATGTGGCGCACGTGCAGCGGCGAGTTGACCTTCAGGCGTGCGTCGAGCCCCGACAGGCCGTTGTTCTTGGTCGCGAACTCGACGTTGTGCCAGGCCGAGAAGCTCTCCAGTTGCGTCCAGCCCTGCCAGGCGGTGGTGAAGGGGCACTTGTGGCCGCTGGCCTTGAGCTTGGCGGCGGCGGCGACCACCTCGGGCCAGGTGGTGGGTGCCTTGTCGGTCGGCAGCCCGGCGGCCTTGAAGGCGTCCTTGTTGAAGTAGAAGATGGTCGTCGAGCTGTTGAACGGGAAGCTCAGCATCTGGCCGTTGGGCGCGGTGTAGTAGCCGGCCACCGCCGAGATGTAGGCGTTCGGGTCGAACTTCTGCGCCGGCGTCCTTCATGACCTGGGCCACCGGAACGATCGACGCCCTTGCTCGCCATCATGGTCGCGGTGCCGACCTCAAACACCTGCAGGATGTGGGGCGCGTTGCCGGCGCGGAAGGCGGCGATGGCGGCCGTCATCGACTCGTCGTAGCTGCCCTTGTAGGTCGGCACCACCCTGAATTCCTTCTGGCTTTCGTTGAACTGCTTCGCCAGGTCGTTGACCCATTCGCCGTTGACGGCCGTCATCGAGTGCCACCACTGGATCTCGGTCTGGGCCTGCGCGGGGATCGCCAGCGTGGCGGCCAGCGCCGCGAGCAGGGTGAGCGTTTTGAATCGCATGAAGAAGACTCCTCGGAAGGGGAAAGAAGACAAACGGGCCGGCGCGGATGTTAATTTCAGCGCATGACGCTGCGGCGCCATGTTGTCCCATGGAGCACATCGGCGCGCCAAGCGGGCAAACCCTCCCGGCGACCCGCGCGCGGCACCCTGTCGCGGTGCGGGTGCTAGCATCGTTCCACCCTCTCTCGACAGGCCTCCCATGCGCAAGACATCCCTCGACAAAAGCAAGATCCGGTTCCTGTTGCTGGAGGGTATCCACCCCTCGGCGGTGGAGGTGCTGCGCGAGGCCGGCTACACGCAGGTCGAGGCGCTGCCGGGCGCGCTGCCGCATGCCGAGCTGCTGCAGAAGATCGCCGACGCGCACTTCGTCGGCATCCGCTCGCGCACGCAGCTCACGGCCGAGGTGTTCGCCGCGGCGCACAAACTCGTGGCCGTGGGGGCGTTTTGCATCGGCACCAACCAGATCGACCTGGACGCCGCGCGCGAGCACGGCGTGGCGGTTTTCAACGCGCCGTATTCCAACACCCGCTCCGTCGCCGAGCTGGTGCTGGCCGAGGCCATCCTGCTGCTGCGCGGCGTGCCCGAAAAAAGCGCGGTGGCGCACCGCGGCGGCTGGCTCAAGTCGGCCGAAAACGCCTTCGAGATCCGCGGCAAGACGCTCGGTGTCGTCGGCTACGGCTCGATCGGCGCGCAGCTGTCGGTGCTGGCCGAGGCGCTGGGCATGCAGGTGGCGTTCTACGACGTCGTGACCAAGCTGCCGCTGGGCAACGCGCGGCAGGTGCGCAACCTGGACGACCTGCTCGCGCAAAGCGACATCGTCAGCCTGCACGTGCCCGAGACGCCCGCCACGCAATGGATGATCGGCGCCGCGCAGATCGCCGCCATGAAGCCCGGCGCCATCCTGATCAACGCCTCGCGCGGCACGGTGGTCGAGATCGAGCCGCTGGCCGAGGCGCTGAAGCAGAAGAAGCTGCTGGGCGCGGCCGTGGACGTGTTCCCGGTCGAGCCGCGCAGCAACAAGGACGAGTTCCAGTCGCCCCTGCGCGGGCTCGACAACGTGATCCTGACGCCGCACATCGGCGGCTCGACCATGGAGGCCCAGGCCAACATCGGCCTCGAAGTGGCCGAGAAGCTCGTCAAGTACAGCGACAACGGCACCTCGACCTCGTCGGTGAACTTCCCCGAGGTGGCGCTGCCGGCGCACCCCGGCAAGCACCGCCTGCTGCACATCCACCGCAACGTGCCGGGCGTGCTGTCGGAGATCAACCGGGTGTTCGCCGAAAACGGCATCAACATCGCGTCGCAATATCTGCAGACCAACGAGAAGATCGGGTATGTGGTGACGGACATCGACGCGGCGTCGTCGGATCTGGCGCTGGAGAAGCTGGCGAAGGTGCCGGGGACGATCCGGAGTCGGGTGCTGTTTTGAACGGTCGGTGCGTAATGCCAGACGGGATGCCTATGATCTGCAAGATGACAAAAGGCACACAAAATTGTAAGATATGGAGATGAAGCCCTTCCGGTGGAGCCCCGAGAAGAACGACACGCTCAAGGCCGAACGAGGCATTTCTTTCGAAAGCATGGTCGTAGCGATCGAATCCGGAGGATTGCTCGATGTCTTGGTCCATCCAAATCAGGCGAAATATCCGAGGCAGCGAATCCTTGTCGTGGCTTGTGACAGCTATGCCTATCTGGTTCCTTTTGTTGAGGAAGAGAGCTGCTTTTTCCTCAAGACCATCATCCCGAGCCGCAAGGCAACCCGTGATTACTTGAACCAAGGGGATGCAGATGCCGAACATTGACGACGACGAACTCGAAATCCTGAGCGCCCATGAAGCGGGCAAGCTGAAGTCAGTTGCGACAAAAGGTGAACTCGCCAAGTTCAAGGCCGCAGCCCGGGCGACGGGTATCAAGGACCGGCGTGTCAACATCCGTCTCTCGTCGGGCGACCTGAGCGACATCCAGATCAAGGCCCTTGAAGAAGGCGTGCCATACCAGACGCTCATTGCGAGCGTGCTCCACAAGTACGTCACGGGCCGCCTCGCCGAGCGGCCCGAGGGCGGTGCCATGCCTGCGCGTGGCACCTCGTCCAGGAAAGGGCCTGCCTCTCCAGGTCGAGGCGCGTCCTGAAGCCCTGACCTAAAATCGCTGCCCGGTCCGAGGGCGCGCAGTGCCCGACCGGACAACTCTTTCCGATGAATGCTCCGACCGCGCTGACGGCGCTGTTGTCGCAGGCCCAAGAGCCCGCGCGACTGCGCGAGATCCCCTACAACTACACCAGCTTCTCCGACCGCGAGATCGTGATCCGCCTGCTGGGCGAGCGCGGCTGGGAGCTGCTGCAGACACTGCGCGCCGAGCGCCGCACCGGCCGCTCGGCGCGCATGCTCTACGAGGTGCTGGGCGACATCTGGGTGGTGCGGCGCAACCCCTACCTGGTCGACGATCTGCTGGACAACCCCCGGCGGCGCGCCCAGCTGGTCGAGGCGCTGAACCACCGCCTGCGCGAGGTGGACCGGCGCCGCACGCCCGATGCCGATGCCGGGCGCGACGCACTGGTCGGCGAGCTCGAAGCGCTGGTGCTGCGCGCCATCGAGCGCTTCGACGCCATGTTCCGCGAGGTCGCCGCGCTGCGTCGCAGGGCCACGCGCACCTTCCGCCGCCTGACCGCCAAGGACAACGTCAAGTTCGACGGCCTCTCGCGCGTGTCGCACGTGACCGACGCGACCGACTGGCGCGTCGAGTACCCGTTCGTCGTGCTCACCCCCGACACCGAGGCCGAGATGGCCGGGCTGGTCAAGGGCTGCATCGAGTTGGGCCTCACCATCATCCCGCGCGGCGGCGGCACCGGCTACACGGGCGGGGCGATCCCGCTGGCGTGGAACAGCGCCGTCATTAACACCGAAAAGCTCGAGGCGATGAGCGAGGTCGAGATGGTGTCGCTGCCGGGGCTGGCGGCGCCGGTGCCGACCGTCTGGACCGAGGCCGGCGTCGTCACGCAGCGCGTGGCCGACGCGGCCGAGCGCGCCGGCTACGTGTTCGCGGTCGATCCGACCTCGGCCGAGGCCTCGTGCGTCGGCGGCAACGTGGCGATGAACGCGGGCGGCAAGAAGGCGGTGCTGTGGGGCACGGCGCTCGACAACCTGGCCTCCTGGCGCATGGTGACGCCGCAGGCCGAATGGCTCGAAGTCACGCGCATCGGCCACAACCTGGGCAAGATCCACGACGCCGCATCGGCCGTGTTCGAGCTGCAGTACTTCGCCGCCGACGGCAAAACCAAACTGCGCACCGAGCGCCTCGAAATCCCCGGCGCCACCTTCCGCAAGGAGGGCTTGGGCAAGGACGTGACCGACAAGTTTCTGTCGGGCCTGCCGGGCATCCAGAAGGAGGGCTGCGACGGCCTCGTCACCAGCTGCCGCTGGATCGTGCACCGCATGCCGGCGCACACCCGCACCGTGTGCCTCGAATTCTTCGGCAACGCGAAGGACGCGGTGCCGAGCATCGTCGAGATCAAGGACTTCATGTTCGCCGAGCAGAAGCGATCCGGCGTGCTGCTCGCGGGCCTGGAACACCTGGACGACCGCTACCTGAAGGCGGTCGGCTACGCCACCAAGTCGAAGAAGCACGGCGGCCTGCCCAAGATGGTGCTGTTCGGCGACATCGCCGGCGACGACGCCGACGCGGTGGCGCGCGCCACCTCCGAGGTGGTGCGCATCGCCAACTCGCGCAGCGGCGAGGGCTTCGTCGCCATCAGCCCCGAGGCGCGCAAGAAGTTCTGGCTCGACCGCAAGCGCACGGCCGCCATCAGCCGCCACACCAACGCCTTCAAGATCAACGAGGACGTGGTGATTCCGCTGCCGCGCATGGCCGAGTACACCGACGGCATCGAGCGCATCAACATCGAGCTGTCGCTGCGGAACAAGATCGCGCTCGCGGACGCGCTGGAGGCCTTCTTCTTGCGCGGCAACCTGCCGCTGGGCAAGACCAGCGACGCGGGCGACATCCCGGCCGCCGAGCTGCTGGAGGACCGCGTCGCGCAGGCCCTGGCGCTGGTGCGCGAGGTGCGCGCGCTGTGGGCCGGGTGGCTGCGGGACGTCGATGCGCTCTTCGCGCCGCTGCAGGACCACCGCCTGCGCGCGAGCTGGAAGACGCAGCTGCGCCAGCCGCTCGCAGCCATCTTCACCGGCGCCGAGTTCGCGCCGATCCTCACCGAGTGCGCGGCGATCCACCAGCGCGTGCTCAAGGGCCGCGTGTGGGTCGCGCTGCACATGCACGCGGGCGACGGCAACGTGCACACCAACATCCCCGTCAACAGCGACGACTACGAGATGCTGCAGAGCGCCCACGCGGCGGTCGTGCGCATCATGGCGCTGGCGCGCAGCCTGGACGGCGTGATCTCGGGCGAGCACGGCATCGGCATCACCAAGCTCGAATTCCTGACCGACGCCGAGCTGCGGCCCTTTGCCGACTACAAGCGCCGCATCGACCCGCAAGGGCGCTTCAACAAGGGCAAACTGCTACGAAAAGAGGAGCAGACGACCCAGGCGGGGCGGGCGCTGGGAGCCGATTCGGCCCTGGACGATGCGTCCGATGCGGCCTCGAACTTCGGCCTGTACGCCGACCTGACCAACGCCTACACGCCGAGCTTCGGCCTGATGGGCCACGAGTCGCTCATCATGCAGCAGAGCGACATCGGCGCCATCGCCGACTCGGTCAAGGACTGCCTGCGCTGCGGCAAGTGCAAGCCGGCGTGCGCGACGCACGTGCCGCGCGCCAATCTGCTGTACAGCCCGCGCAACAAGATCCTGGCGACCTCGCTCCTGGTCGAGGCCTTTCTGTACGAGGAGCAGACGCGGCGCGGCGTCTCGATCAAGCATTGGCAGGAGTTCGAGGACGTGGCCGACCACTGCACGGTCTGCCACAAGTGCCTGTCGCCGTGCCCCGTCAACATCGACTTCGGCGACGTATCGATGAACATGAGGAATCTGCTGCGCAAGATGGGGCAGAAGAGCTTTCGCCCCGGCAACGCGGCGGCGATGCTGTTCCTGAACGCGACGAACCCGCAGACCATCAAGGCGATGCGCGCCGGCATGGTCGATGTCGGTTTCAAGGCGCAGCGTCTGGCCCACGACCTGCTGCGCGCCCCGGCGAGGAAGCAGACCGCCGCGCCGCCCGCCACGCTGGGAACAGCGCCGGTGCGCGAGCAGGTCATCCACTTCATCAACAAGAAGATGCCCGGCGGGCTGCCGAAGCGCACGGCGCGCGCGCTGCTCGACATCGAGGACGCGGACTACGTGCCGATCATCCGCGACCCGAAGGCGACCACCGCCGAGACCGAGGCCGTGTTCTATTTCCCCGGCTGCGGCTCGGAGCGCCTGTTCTCGCAGGTGGGCCTGGCGACGCAGGCGATGCTGTGGCACGCCGGCGTGCAGACCGTGCTGCCGCCGGGGTACCTGTGCTGCGGCTACCCGCAGCGCGGCAGCGGCCAGTTCGACCGCGCCGAGAAGATGATCACCGACAACCGCGTGCTGTTCCACCGCGTCGCCAACACGCTCAACTACTTGGACATCAAGACCGTGGTGGTGAGCTGCGGCACCTGCTACGACCAGCTGCAGGGCTACCAGTTCGACAAGATCTTCCCCGGCTGCCGCATCATCGACATCCACGAGTACCTGCTGGAGAAGGGCATCACCCTGGCGGACTCGGGCAGCGGGACGGCCGGCGGCTACCTCTACCACGACCCCTGCCACAGCCCGATGAAGCTGCAGGAGCCGATGAAGACCGTCAAGGCGCTGGTCGGCGACAACGTGCTCAAGAACGAGCGCTGCTGCGGCGAGTCGGGCACGCTGGGCGTGACGCGGCCCGACATCTCGACGCAGGTGCGCTTTCGCAAGGAGGAAGAGCTGCGCAAGGGCGAGGCGGCATTGCGCGCCAGCGGCGCCGTCGGCGAGAAGGCCAACGTCAAGATCCTCACCAGCTGCCCGAGCTGCCTGCAGGGGCTGAGCCGCTACGGCGACGACCTGCAGAACGGTCTGCTCGAGGCCGACTACATCGTGGTCGAGATGGCCAACCGGATCCTTGGCGCCGACTGGCTGCCCGAATACGTGGCGGCGGCCAACCAGGGCGGCATCGAGCGGGTGCTGGTCTGACGAGGATGACACCGTGATGAGCGCCGTGACTTCCTGTCCGCTGTGCGCGGCCGAGGGCGGCACCTTGGTCTGGCGCGGCAAGCGCCTGCGCGTGATCCGCACCGACGACGAGGCCGGCTTCCCGGCCTTCTACCGCGTGGTCTGGAATGCGCACGTGGCCGAGTTCTCCGACCTGGACGCGGCCGACCGCCGGCATTGCATGGACGTCGTGGCGGTGGTCGAGCAGGCCCTGCGCGAGCACCTGCGGCCCACCAAGATCAACCTGGCGGCGCTGGGCAACATGGTGCCGCACCTGCACTGGCACGTGATCGCGCGCTTCGAGTGGGACAGCCATTTTCCGGCGCCGGTGTGGGCGGCGGCCCGGCGTGGGTGTGATGCCGGGCGTCAGGCAGCAGTCGCGGCCAGACTGCCGGCACTGGAAGAGGATCTGACACGGCGCCTCGGCGCGGAGGGTTTCTGATGGCAGGACTGCAAGCGGGCGCCCCGATGCCCACCTCGATCACGCTGCACGGCGCCTCGCGCGTGCTGGAGGTGGCGTTCTCGGATGGAGCGAACTTCCGCATCCCGTTCGAGCTGCTGCGCGTGTATTCGCCCTCGGCCGAGGTGCAGGGCCACGGGCCGGGGCAGGAAATACTGCAGACCGGCAAGCGCGAGGTCGATGTGGTCGACCTGCAGCCGGTGGGCCATTACGCGGTGCAGCCGACCTTCTCCGACGGCCACGGCACCGGCATCTATTCGTGGGACCTGCTCTACCGCCTGGGCGCGCAGCAGGAGCGCCTGTGGGCGGACTACGAGCAGCGCCTGCGGGCGGCTGGCATCGACCGCGATGCGCCGATGCCCTCGAAGGACGGCCCCGGCTGCGGGCATGGCTGAGCCGGATCGTTCCAGTCCGTTGCTATTGAAAGAATAGCTGCAAGCCCAAGCAGGGCGTGCGATGCAGGCCTCTTTCTTTTAAATCGGCACGCGCATTACCCGCCGCCGCCGCGGGGTTGTCGGCCTTGCAGGCGCGCGATCCGCCCTAACATCCCGCGCATGAGCACCACCCACTTCGGTTTCCAGTCGGTCGACGAGCGCGAGAAGGCGCGGCGCGTGCGCGGCGTGTTCGACTCGGTGGCGCCGCGCTACGACCTCATGAACGACCTGATGTCGGTCGGGCTGCACCGCGCGTGGAAGGCCTACACCGTGCTGGTCGCCAACGTCGGCGAGGGCGCGCGCGTGCTCGACATCGCCGGCGGCACCGGCGACCTGGCGCTGGCCTTCGCCAGGAAGGTCGGCGCGACGGGCGAGGTGGTGCACACCGACATCAACGAGGCCATGCTGCGCACCGGGCGCGACCGCCTGCTCGACGCCGGCGTCGCGCTGCCGACGGTGGTGTGCGACGCCGAGAAGCTGCCCTTTCCCGACAACCATTTCGATGTCGTCACGGTCGCCTTCGGGCTGCGCAACATGACGCACAAGGACGCGGCGCTCAAGGAAATGAACCGGGTGCTGAAACCCCGCGGCAAGCTGCTGGTGCTGGAGTTCTCGCGGGTGGCCAGGCCGCTGCGCAAGGCCTACGACTGGTATTCGTTCAAGGTGCTGCCGCGGCTGGGCCAGCTGGTGGCGGGCGACGCCGACAGCTACCGCTACCTGGCCGAGTCGATCCGCATGCACCCGGCGCAGGACGAGCTCAAGACCCTCATGAAGGAGGGCGGTTTCGGCCACGTGGACTATCACAACATGACCGGCGGCGTGGTGGCCCTGCATGTTGGAATCAAGTGCTGAAGAAGCGTCGGTCCCACCGTTCCCGACCCTGGCTGTTTTCAAAGTTTCAATAAAAGGAAGACCATGTCCAAACTGCTCGTTTCGCTGCTGACCGTGGCCCTGATGTTCGGCGGCCTCGACGCCGAGGCCGCGCGCCTGGGCGGCGGCCGCTCCATGGGCCGCCAGTCGTCCAACGTGACGCAGCGCCAGGCGACGCCGCCGGCCGTCGCCCCGACGCCGGCCGCGCCCGCGCAGGTCGCGCCGAACGCCGCGCCCCGCCCCGGCGCGGCCACCGCGCCTGCGGCCGCGCCCAGGCGGCCGTGGGCCGGCATGCTCGGCGGCCTAGCCGCGGGGCTGGGCCTGGCGTGGCTCGCGCATTCGCTGGGGCTGGGGGCCGGTTTCGGCAACGTCCTCATGATCATCCTGCTGGCGCTGGTCGCGTTCGCGGTGATCCGGATGATCATGCGCTCGCGCGCCGGTGCCAACGGCGCGGCGCGGCGCGACGGCGACCTGGCGTTCCAGGGCGCGGGCGGCCCCGAGGCGGCGCGCACGCCGAGCCAGTACAACCCCGGCAATGTCGGCAACGACGCCTCGGCGCGCCCGTGGGAGCGCCAGGCCACGGCCTTCGACGGCGCGCCGGTGCAGCACACCGGAACGCCGGCGGCCAACGACCACCGCACGCTCGGCTCCAGCACCGCCGCGGCGGGCAGCGGCGTCGTGATCGGCTCCGCGCTCGGCGGCGCGCAGAGCTGGGGCGTGCCCGCGGGCTTCGACACCGAGGGCTTCCTGGCGGCCGCCAAGCGCAACTTCGTGACGCTGCAGGACGCCTGGGACCGCGCCGACATCGTCATGCTGCGCTCGATGATGACCGACGGCATGGTCGGCGAGATCCGCAGCCAGCTGGCCGAGCGCGAGGCCCACACCGGCGGCCAGCCCAACAAGACCGAGGTGGTCATGCTCGACGCCAAGCTGCTGGGCATCGAGGAGCTGCCCGACGCCTACATGGCGAGCGTCGAGTTCTCCGGCATGATCCGCGAGGACGCCTCGGCCGGCCCGAGCCCGTTCCGCGAGGTCTGGAACATGACCAAGCCGATCAGCGGCGCCGGCGGCTGGCTGGTGGCGGGCGTGCAGGCGCTGCAGTAACGACGGCGCGGCACGCCTGCCGGAAGGCCCGCCCGTCCCGCCGCACCACGGCGGAGCAGGGCGCGGCTCGGGAATAATGGGGACATGGCCACACCATCGTCCCCATTCGCTTTTCTGGATGACCTGCTCGGGCGCATCGGCGAGCGCCTGCAGCCGCCCGCCTGGGCGGTGCACGAGATCCAGCACCGGCTCGTGCTGTTCCTCAACCACGTGCTGCAGCAGGAGCCCGAGGCGCAGCAGCGGCTCGTGCGCCAGCAGGGGCGGGTGGTGCAGTTCAAGTGGCGGCAGGTCACCGTCTCGCTGGTGGCCACGCCGGCCGGCCTGCTCGACCTGGCGCCCGTGGGAGCCGCACCCGAGCTGACGCTGACCCTCACCGACGAGTCGCCGCTCGAGCTGGCGCGCGCCACGCTGCGCGGCGACAAGCCGGCGGTGCGCATCGTCGGCGACGTGCAGCTCGCCGCCGAGGTCAACTGGCTGGCCGACCACGTCCGCTGGGACGTCGAGGACGACCTGGCGCGCATCGTCGGCCCCGTGCCGGCGCACGCCATCGGCAGCGCCGCGCGGCGCGTGGCGGGCGCGCTGCGGCGCTTCGCCGACGGCCGGGGCGCGGGGCCGCGCGACGCGCCGCCGTCGGCAGGCGCCGAATGACGCGGTTCTATCGCGGAATCTTCATCGTCTGGGTCGCGCTGCGCTACGGCCTCGACGAGCTGGTGCTCACGAGCTTTCAGAAGCCGTGGCTCGGTGTGGTCGCGCGCGTCGTCTCGGTCGGGCGCAACCTGCAGGCGCCGCGCGGCCAGCGGTTGCGCGAGGCGCTGGAGCGGCTGGGCCCGATCTTCGTGAAGTTCGGCCAGGTCATGTCGACGCGGCGCGACCTGCTGCCGCCCGACATCGCCGACGAGCTGGCGCGACTGCAGGACCGGGTGCCGCCGTTCGATCCGGCTGTCGCCATCGCCATCGTCGAGCGCGCGTTCCGGCGCCCGGTCGGCGACATCTTCGCCTCCTTCGAGCCGACGCCGGTGGCGAGCGCGTCGATCGCGCAGGTGCACTTCGCGACGCTGCGCGACCGGCACGGCGCGCTGCACGATGTCGCGGTCAAGGTGCTGCGCCCGGGCATGCGCGACGTCATCGGCAAGGACCTGGCGCTCATGGCCATGCTGGCGGGCTGGGTCGAGAATCTCTCGGCCGACGGCAAGCGGCTCAAGCCCCGGCAGGTGGTCGCCGAGTTCGACAAGTACCTGCACGACGAGCTCGACCTGATCCGCGAGGCGGCCAACGCGGCGCAGCTGCGGCGCAACATGGCGCAGCTCGACCTGGTGCTGATCCCCGAGATGCACTGGGACTTCTGCCACTCCGACGTGATGGTGATGGAGCGCATGACGGGCGTGCCGATCGCGCAGCTCGACCGCCTGCGCACCGCCGGCGTCGACATCCCCAAGCTGGCGCGCGACGGCGTCACGATCTTCTTCACGCAGGTGTTCCGCGACGGCTTCTTCCACGCCGACATGCACCCCGGCAACATCCAGGTCAGCCTGGAGCCGGCCACCTTCGGGCGCTACATCTCGCTCGACTTCGGCATCGTCGGCACGCTCACCGAGTCCGACAAGGAGTACCTGGCGCAGAACTTCGTGGCCTTCTTCCGGCGCGACTACAAGCGCGTGGCCGAGCTGCACCTGGAGAGCGGCTGGGTGCCCCCGGGCACGCGCATCGACGAGCTGGAGTCGGCCATCCGCAGCGTGTGCGAGCCGTATTTCGACCGGCCGCTCAAGGAGATCTCGCTCGGCATGGTGCTGATGCGGCTCTTTCAGACCTCGCGCCGCTTCCAGGTCGAGATCCAGCCGCAGCTGGTGCTGCTGCAGAAGACGCTGCTCAACATCGAGGGGCTGGGCCGCCAGCTCGACCCGGAGCTGGACCTGTGGCACACCGCCAAGCCGTTCCTGGAGAAGTGGATGATCGACCAGATCGGCCCGCGCAAGCTGTTCGAGCAGCTGCGCGACGAGGCGCCGCGCCTGGCCAAGCTGCTGCCGCAGCTGCCGCGCCTGCTGCACGACTACCTCGAGAAGCGCCCGGTCGATCACCGGCGCGAGCTGCTGGAGCTGCTGGCCGCGCAGAAGCGCACCAACCGGCTGCTGCAGTCCCTGCTCTACGGCGGCATCGGCTTCGTGCTGGGACTCGTCGCCATGCAGGTGCTGCTGCGCATAAAGCTTTTTTGACCACGGATGAAGGACAAGGAAAGATCGTGCTGCTGACCCTGGTCGTCGTCTATCTGCTGGTCACGATCGCCATCGGGCTGATTGCCGCGCGGCGGGTCAAGAACACCACCGACTTCGCCGTCGCGGGGCGGCACCTGCCGCTCTTCATGATCGTCACCACGACCTTTGCCACTTGGTTCGGCTCGGAGACGGTGCTCGGCATTCCGGCCAAGTTCATCGACCGTGGCCTGAACGGCGTGGTCGAAGACCCGTTCGGCGCCGGCATGTGCCTGATCCTGGTGGGCCTGTTCTTCGCGGGCAGGCTCTACCGCATGACGCTTTTGACCATCAGCGACTACTACCGCGAGCGCTACGGCCGCTTCGTCGAGGTCGCGTGCTCGCTGATCATCATGCTGAGCTACCTGGGCTGGGTGTCGGCGCAGGTGACGGCGCTCGGGCTGGTGTTCAACGTGCTGTCGGGCGGCGCCATCGGCGTGCCGCTGGGCATGACGATCGGCGTGCTGTCGATCCTGGCGTACACGCTGTTCGGCGGCATGTGGTCGGTGGCGGTCACGGACCTGATCCAGATGGTCATCCTGGTCGCCGGCCTGGCCGTGATCGCGCTGTTCGCGGGGCACATGGCGGGCGGCGCGGACAAGGTGCTCGCGCTGGTCGCCAGCCGCGACCTGTTCCACCTCTGGCCGGAGCCGGACTGGCACGACATGGTCTTCTTCTTCGCCGCCGCCGTCACCATGATGCTGGGCTCGATCCCGCAGCAGGACGTGTTCCAGCGCGTCATGTCGGCCAGCAGCCTCAAGGGCGCCACGCGCGGCCCGGTGATCGGCGGCGTGGCGTACATCCTGTTCGCCTTCGTGCCGATGTTCCTGGTGGCGAGCGCGCTCATCATCATGCCCGAGCAGACCGCTGCCCTCTTGAAGGACGATCCGCAGAAGGTGCTGCCGACGCTGGTGCTGCAGAAGATGCCCTTCGTTATGCAGGTGCTGTTCTTCGGCGCGTTGCTGTCGGCCATCAAGTCCACGGCCTCGGCCACCCTGCTGGCGCCGAGCGTGACCTTCACCGAGAACATCTGGCGCCAGTTCCGGCCCCAGGCCAGCGACCGCGGCAACCTGCGCACCATGCGCGTCACGACGCTGGTGTTCAGCGCTGCCGTGCTGGTCTATTCGATCCGCATGCAGGGCACGCCGATCTACGAGCTGGTATCGGGCGCCTACCAAGTGCCGCTGGTCGGCGCCTTCGTGCCGCTGGTGTGCGGGCTGTACTGGCGGCGCGCGACCACGCAGGGCGCCATCGCGGCGGTGGTGCTGGGCATCGGCGTCTGGCTGCTGCTGCTCGCCACGCCTCTGGGCGAGGCGTTCCCGGCGCAGCTGGCGGGCGTTCTGGCGGCCTTTGCCGGTATGGGGGTCGGGTCGCTGGCGCCGCAGTGGTTCACCGACCGGCGCACGCCGCACCGCGCCATCCCGGTCGGTTCGGCCTAGGTCGCGGCGGCGGCGCGACCCGGGCGCGCACGGGCCGAACCTTATAATCGAAGGCTTTGCGGCACAGTGCCTGCCCGCCGAACTGCCTACCCCATGCCCATCTACGCCTACAAGTGCAACGCCTGCGGCTTTGCCAAGGACGTGCTGCAGAAAATGTCCGATGCGCCGCTCGCGGTCTGCCCCGAATGCGGCGCGCACGCCTTCCACAAGCAGGTGACGGCCGCCGGCTTCCAGCTGAAGGGTTCCGGCTGGTACGTGACCGACTTCCGCGGCGGCAACAAGGGCGGGGCGCCGGCTGCCGGGAGCGAGAAGGGCAATGGCGCCGGTGCCGACACGCCGGCCGCGCCGGCGTCCGCTGCGGGCGAAGGCGCCGCGGTGGCCGCCAAGCCGGCTGCCGCCGATTCGCCGGCCCCGGCTCCTGCCCCAGCCGCTGCTGCTTCCAAGGGCTGAGGCCGGCCGCATGAAGGCGCTGCGCAAATGGCTGCTGTCGGGCCTGCTGGTCATCGTGCCGCTGGCCATCACCTGGTCGGTGCTCGACTGGATCATCGGCACGCTCGACCAGACGCTGTGGCTGCTGCCGCGCGACTGGACCGACTGGCTGAGCGCGCACCGCGTGCGCGGCCTGGGCGTGCTGTTCACGCTGGCCATCCTGCTCGTGGTCGGCGCCATCGCCAGCAACTTCGTCGGCAAGCGGCTGCTGCTGTGGGGCGACGCCATGGTGCGCCGCATCCCGGTGGTGCGCTCGATCTATTCGAGCGTCAAACAGGTGTCGGACACGCTGTTCTCCGAGAGCGGCAACGCGTTCCGCACCGCCGTGCTGGTGCAGTGGCCGCACCCGGGCGCCTGGACCATCGCCTTCGTCACCGGCACGCCGGGCGGCGACGTGGCCAACCACCTGCGCGGCGACTACCTGGGCGTCTACGTGCCGACCACGCCGAACCCCACCGGCGGCTACTTCGTGATGCTCAAGCGCAGCGACTGCATCGAGCTCCAGATGAGCGTGGACGACGCACTCAAGTACATCGTCTCGATGGGCGTGGTCGTGCCGCACCGGCGTTCCGCCATCGCGATCTGACAACCACCGGCGCCGCAGCGGCGGCGAAATTCATCTTCTTATGGCCATGCGTTCTCACTACTGCGGTCTCGTGACCGAGGCCCTGCTGGGCGAAACCGTCACCCTGTGCGGCTGGGTCAACCGCCGGCGCGACCACGGCGGCGTCATCTTCATCGACCTGCGCGACCGCGAAGGCTTCGTGCAGGTGGTGTGCGACCCCGACCGCGCCGACACCTTCGCCACCGCCGAGCACCTGCGCAACGAGTTCTGCATCCAGGTCAAGGGGATGGTGCGCGCACGACCCGAGGGCACGGTCAACGAGGCGCTCAGGAGCGGTCAAGTCGAGGTGCTGTGCCACGAGCTCAAGGTGCTCAACCCCTCGGTCACGCCGCCCTTCCTGCTCGACGACGACAGCCTGTCGGAAACCACGCGCCTGACGCACCGCGTGCTCGATTTGCGCCGCCCGGCGATGCAGCGCAACCTGATGCTGCGCTACAAGGTCACGATGGAGGCGCGCAAGTTCCTCGACGCCAACGGCTTCATCGACATCGAGACGCCGATGCTCGGCAAGTCCACGCCCGAGGGCGCGCGCGACTACCTGGTGCCCAGCCGCGTGCACGACGGCAGCTTCTTCGCGCTGCCGCAGTCGCCGCAGCTGTTCAAGCAGCTGCTGATGGTGGCGGGCTACGACCGCTACTACCAGATCGTCAAGTGCTTCCGCGACGAGGACCTGCGCGCCGACCGCCAGCCCGAGTTCACGCAGATCGACATCGAGACCTCCTTCCTGTCGGAAGAAGAGATTCGCGAGATGTTCGAGGGCATGATCCGCAACGTGTTCCGCAACGCCGCGGGCATCGAGCTGCCGGCGTTCCCGGTCATGAGCTACGCCGACGCGATGGCGCGCTACGGCTCCGACAAGCCCGACCTGCGCGTGAAGCTCGAGTTCACCGAACTGACCGAGCTGATGAAGGGTGTCGAGTTCAAGGTGTTCGCCAACGCCGCCACGATGAAGGGTGGCCGCGTGGTCGCGCTGCGCGTGCCCGGCGGCGGCGCCGAAGGCGGCCTCTCGCGCGGCGAGATCGACGCCTACACCGAGTTCGTCAAGATCTACGGCGCCAAGGGACTGGCCTACATCAAGGTCAACGACGCGGCGACCGGCCGCGGCGGCCTGCAGAGCCCGATCGTCAAGAACCTCGACGACGCCACGCTGACCGAGATCCTCGCGCGCACCGGCGCGCAGAGCGGCGACATCCTGTTCTTCGGCGCCGACCGCGAGAAGGTCGTCAACGACGCCATGGGCGCGCTGCGCTCAAAGATCGGCCACAGCGCTTTCGGCAGGAAGGCCGGCCTGTTCGACGACCGCTGGGCGCCGCTGTGGGTGGTCGATTTCCCGATGTTCGAGTTCGACGAGGAGGGCCAGCGCTGGTCGGCCGTGCACCACCCGTTCACCGCGCCCAAGGACGGCCACGAGGACCTGATGGACACCGCGCCCGAGCAGTGCATCGCCAAGGCCTACGACATGGTCCTGAACGGCATCGAGATGGGCGGCGGCTCGGTGCGGATCCACCGCGAGGAGGTGCAGAGCAAGGTGTTCCGCGCGCTCAAGATCAACGCGGAGGACGCGCAGGCCAAGTTCGGCTTCCTGCTCGACGCGCTGCAGTACGGCGCCCCGCCGCACGGCGGCATCGCCATCGGCCTGGACCGCCTGGTCATGCTCATGACCGGCGCCGAGTCGATCCGCGACGTGATCGCCTTCCCCAAGACCCAGCGCGCGCAGGATCTGCTGACCCAGGCGCCGAGCCCGGTGGACGAGAAGCAGCTGCGCGAGCTGCACATCCGGCTGCGCAACCCGCAGCCGGCCCAGGCCGCCTGAAGGCACGTGCTTGCTATCTGAATGATAGCAATGAGCATAACAACCACGGGCGTTGTGGCCTGATTTGATCTGAAAGACGCCACGCCGTGAACGTCGATCGCCCGTGGAAGATTCCCGAATCGGTGCTGGTCGTCATCCACACGGCCGCGCTCGACGTGCTGCTGATCCGGCGCGCCGACGCCGAGGACTTCTGGCAGTCAGTCACCGGCAGCAAGGACCGCGCCGACGAGCCGCTGGCGCTCACGGCGGTACGCGAGGTGGCCGAGGAAACCGGCATCGACTGCGGCGCGGGCAGCCCGCTCGCCGCCCACCTGCGCGACTGGCGCCTGCAGAACGTCTACGAGATCTATCCGCGCTGGCGCGCGCGCTACGCGCCGGGCGTGATGCACAACACGGAGCACCTGTTCGGCCTGTGCCTGCCCGAGCGCGTCGAGCCGGTGCTCGACGCGCGCGAGCACACCGCCTGGCGGTGGCTGCCCTGGCGCGAGGCGGCCGACGCCTGCTTTTCGCCGTCGAACGCCGAAGCCATCCTGTTGCTGCCACAATTTCGCGCATGACCGAACAGGCAAACACACTGCGGGTGGCGACCTACAACATCCACAAGGGCGTGCAGGGAATCGGTCCGGCCAAGCGGCTCGAAATCCACAACCTCGGCCATGCCATCGAGCAGCTCGACGCCGACATCGTCTGCCTGCAGGAAGTTCGCAAGATGAACCGCAAGGGCGCGGCGCGCTTCGAGCGCTGGCCCGAGCTGCCGCAGGCCGACTTCCTGGCGCCCGAGGGGTACACGGCGGTCTACGAGACCAACGCGGTGACGCGCCACGGCGAGCACGGCAACGCGCTCCTGACGCGCTGGCCGGTGCTGGAGCAGCGCCACCGCGACATCTCCGACCACCGCTTCGAGCAGCGCGGCCTGCTGCACGTGACGATCGAGGTTGCGAGCCGGCCGGTGCACGCCATCGTGGTGCACCTGGGGCTGATCAAGGGCAGCCGCATCCGCCAGGTGGCGCGGCTGCGCGAGTTCATCGAGCAGGAAATCCCGCGCGACGAGCCGGTGGTCGTGGCCGGCGACTTCAACGACTGGGGTGCGCGCATGCGCATGGCCATGAACGCGATGGAGTTGCGCGACCTGCACGGCCAGCGCACGCTGACCTATCCGTCGCGCCTGCCGATCACGCAGCTCGATTTCATCTACGGACGCCACCTGGAGCCGCTCGCGTGCACCGTGCCGCGCGGGCCGGCGTGGGCGCGCATGTCCGACCACCTGCCGCTGATCACGGATTTCGCGCTCTGAACGGCGCGTGTCCTGCGTGACAGTCGGCTGCTATCGTTTCAGGAGCATTCCGCGCAGTCCGGGCAAGCGCCACGGGCCGAAACGACCTGCAACCCACCGGCTGTTAGGATGCGTCCATGCTGAGGAAAACCGAAGTGCAAGCCGATAATAGAGACCCGTCCTTTCTCGATGCCGGCGAGGGAACACCTGTTTCCGTGAAGATCCGTGAGCGCCTGCAGGCCGCGCGCCGGCGCTTCAACGCCAACGACAACATCGCCGAGTTCATCGAACCGGGCGAGCTCGACGGCCTGCTCGACGAGGTCGAGGCCAAGATGCGGGGCGTGCTCGAAAGCCTGGTGATCGACCTGGAGGGCGACCACAACACCGCCAACACGGCGCGGCGGGTGGCCAAGATGTACGTCAACGAGGTCTTCCAGGGCCGCTTCGTGCCGCCGCCGCGCATCACCGAGTTCCCGAACGCGGAGCAGCTCAACGAGCTGATGATCGTCGGCCCGATCACCGTGCGCAGCGCCTGCTCGCACCATTTCTGCCCCATCATCGGCAAGCTGTGGATCGGCATCATGCCCAACGAGCACACCAACGTGATCGGCCTGTCGAAGTACGCGCGGCTGGCCGAATGGATCATGGGCCGCCCGCAGATCCAGGAGGAGGCCGTGGTCCAGCTGGCCGACCTGATCCAGGAAAAGACGCAGCCCGACGGCCTCGCGCTGGTCATGGAGGCCGAGCACTTCTGCATGGCCTGGCGCGGCGTCAAGGAAATGGACAGCAAGATGATCAATTCCGTGATGCGCGGCGCGTTCCTGAAGGACGCCTCGCTGCGCCGCGAGTTCCTGTCGCTGCTGCCCCGGAAAGGTTGAACGAACATGCTGGTCCGTCTTTTGTATGCCAGCCGCGCCGCCGACGCGAGCGCGCCGGCGGTCGAGGCTATTCTGGCGCAGGCGCGTGCGCACAACACGGCCTGTGGCGTGACGGGCATCCTGTGCTATGGCGGTGGCATCTTCCTGCAGGCGATCGAAGGGGGCCGTTCGGCCATCAGCGATCTGTATGGCCACATCCAGCGCGACACACGCCATAAAGATGTCGTGCTGCTGCATTACGAGGAAATCGAGGAGCGGCGCTTTGGCGGCTGGACCATGGGGCAGGTCAACCTTGGCAAGGTCAACCACGCCATTTTGCTGCGCTATTCGGAGAAACCCGAACTCGATCCCTACACCATGTCGGGGCGCGCCTCGCTGGCGCTGCTGGAAGAGCTGATGGCGACGGCCGCCATCATCGGTCGCAGCTGAGATCTCGGCCTCCGCGCAAGACTTGGCCGAGTTGTCCTACAGCATGACGCGGCCCTTGCGGCGCCGTCGGACGGCGGCAACCTTTAAATTGCCGATGTGGCTCCGTCGGGGTTCACGATTCAACTCGTTAGACAAAGGGGAAATGACATGAACAAGGATCAAGTGGCCGGTCGTGCGGAAGAAGCCAAGGGCAAGGTCAAGGAAGCCATCGGCAATGTCACCGGCAGCGAAAAGCTCCAGAACGAAGGCTTGGCCGACCAGGCCTCGGGCCAGGTGCAGAGTTCCTACGGGGACGGCAAGGAAAAGGTCAAGGACGCCATCAAGAGCGGGGCCGACAAGCTTTAAGTCCTTGAGACCGAGGGGGGCTTCGTCCGGCGCGGTGCCCTCTCTTCATGGAATGGCTCTCAAAACCCTGGAGCAAGCATGAACGACGCGGCTTATCGAACGCGCCTCGGCATCGCACTGGCTCTGGCCTCGGTATTGCTCATTGCCTGCGAGAACAAATCCAGTCAGCAGACTGCAGGCCAAAAGCTGGATCAGGCCATTGCCAAGACCGAGCAGGTCGCTTCCGAAGTCAAGGTGAAAACCGAAGATCTCGCGGAAAAGGCCCGTGCCCATGTCGACGCTTCGGTCACCCGGGCCGAGCCGGCGCTCAAGCAGGGTGCGGCAGAAGCCAAGGAGGCGCTCAAGGAGGCCGGTACCACCGTGGCGGCAACGCTCGATGACACGGCCATCACGGCGGCCGTGTCCGCAGGGTTGGCCAAGGACCCCGACCTCAGCGCCGTCAAGATCGACGTGCATACGCAGGGCGGTGTCGTGACCCTGAGCGGGCCGGCTCCCAACGCCGCAGCCAAAACCCGTGCCGGGGAAATTGCCCGAGGCGTCAAAAGCGTGAACTCGGTGAACAACCAGCTCGTTGTGGCAGGCTGACGCTGGGGCGCCCGGAAAGGCAGCAGAGGCTGCACGAAAAAAGAAAAAGCCCGGCTGGACCGGGCTTTTTCATGGGCCTGCTCAGATGAATTCTGCGGCCCGTCTCGTCTTTTGAAGAGGATTGGACAATCAGGGTTCCAGCCAATCCTTGAGCTCGTCGGCATGCTCTTCTTCCTCACCCAGGATGTGTTCCAGGATGCGGCGCGTGGTGGGATCCTTGTCGCCGATCAATGTGATCATCTGGCGGTAGGTCTCGATCGCGACACGCTCGGCCACCAGGTTGGCGCGGACCATGGCCTGCAATTCCTGGGACTCGTCGTACTGGGCATGGCTGCGCTGGAGCAGCGTGTTCGGATTGAAATCGGGGTCTCCGCCCAACTGAACGATGCGCTCGGCAAGCAGGTCGGCGTGGGCCCGTTCCTCTTCGGCATGCACCATGAACTCTTCGGCGATCTTGGGAGAGTCCACCCCTTTGGCGGTGAAGTGATGGCGTTTGTAGCGAAGGATGCACACCAGCTCGGTCGCCAGCGCGTCGTTGAGCAGCTTGACGATGTCTTCGCGGTAGGGACCGGAACTGGGGGTGACCGCCCCTTCGTCCAGACTTCTGGCGGCCGCGTCGATGGCGGCCTGGTCCAGCACGAGCCGGTGATTCTGTTGGTCTTCTGTCGGATGACTCATAGTGCTTCCTTTCATGAGGGGTCTTCCCTGTGCAGCACGCTCGTCACCATCCCTGCAACGTTGGAGGTCTTCAGAATGCCGCCCAGGATGGTCGTGATGGACAGCAGGCGCCAGGGCTTCACCAGCACGAGCAGGGCACCGACCGCGGCAGAGGCGGCAATGAGCTTGACGGGCTCCCGGTCTGCAAAATGCTGCAGCACTGGCCGGGCCAGTTGCGTGGCCGCGTTGGCCGGATGTCGGCTCCACCAGCGCCGCACCACATTGCGCGCCACGCCAAGCCAGGGAGTGCGCGCCATCAGCCCGGCCATCACGCCCGCATGCCCGGAGTGCCCTGGCTTGTGCGACTCCTCACGCCCCTGCAAGTGCTGAACCAGTGCCCGACGGGAAATGGCCAAGCGTTGCTGAGGCGTGAGTTGCTCTTTGTGTTCATTCGCCATGGTCAGCCTCCGACACCAGATGCAACGCCCGAACATCGGCGTCGATCTGCGCCTTCAAGTCGGCGAAGGTGTGTGCCTGGAAAGGCCGCATCGCAAAAACAGCGGACCCTGCCGCCAGCAGCACGGCGAACCCCGGCACGATGACCAGCACCCAGTTGAATTCCCCGTAGAGCACACCGAGCATGATGGCAACACCGATGAAGATCAGTGCCAGCAAGGCGCTCACAATGGCGACAACCGCTGCCAGGGCCCGGTTCATCATGCCGCGCGTGGCGGTGGAAACTTCTTCCTTGACCAGCGCCGCATAGCCCGCCAGGTGGTTGGCGATCAATTCGGGGTGCCCGAGCACCGTGGCGAAAATCGGATGAAGCATGGTGCGTTCGGGCCGGTAGGAAGGCACCAATCAATAGTCGTCGCGGCTGCTGCGGCTCGCAAGGACGATCAGCGCGGTGATGGCCGCTCCTGCGGCGGCAGCCACCAGAACCGAGCGCATGGGCTGATCGGAGATATACCTGCCGGTGACATCAGCCGCGCGCTCCAGTTGTCGCTGGGCCTTGGCGCTGGTGGACGATGCGGCGTCAAGGCCACGCTGAACCGCCTGCTGGACACGCGAGGCCAACTGATCCATCGCGGGCTCGACCTGGTCACGCAGATCCTTGACCTTTTCACCGGCCGCATTCACCGCATTCTTGGCGTAGGCGCGGGTCGTGTCGGCAGCCTCGTTGGCGGTTTGACGCGCTTCATCGGCCAATTGCGACGGGGATTTCGTGGTGGCATTCATTGGAACAGTCCTTCCGGTAGTGGTGTTGCAAAATCGCGAATCCTCGTGGCATCCTCAAACGGCGCCGGCTCAGACCCATCAAAAAGCTCACGATCGCCATGGCGACAAAGACCGCGAAAAGAATTTCGGCTCCATTCACGCAATGGCAGCAGTATCGCCAGAACGAATCGGGCTGCCGTCAAGACAATGGCCAAAAAACAAATGCTTGGTGCAGTATCGACGGCCTTCCGAGGATTTTCTCGTTTTTTGTGAGTGATCCACCTGCGATGGATCAGCCCTGATCTTAAAGCGCAGCAATCACTCATTGATAGGTAGCCGGCCCCAAGGCTTGTCATCAACGCGACCCTTGGCTTCGTAGGAAAGAGCCGACCGGCCGTCTGTCTCAGGCTGCCGTCGCGGCCGCAAGCCGCACGGTCTGCGGCACCATGGCGGTGAGGCGCGTGCCGCTCCCAGGCTTGGAGGTGACGGTCAGCTTGCCGCCCGCGGCTTCGACGCGGTGCCGCATGCCTGCCAATCCATGGCTTGAAGGGCGCACCGCACTGGTGTCGAAACCCTGGCCGTTGTCGGAGACCTCGACGATCACGTGGTTGCCATAGTTCTTCAACACGATATTGGCTTCGGTGGCTTGCGCGTACTTCCCGATGTTGGTCAGGCCTTCCTGAACCATGCGGTAGACGGTCAATTGCCGGGTCTCGTCCAGCGTGACGGCTTCCAGGGCCATTTCCACCTGCACGCCGGCGCGTTCGCCGAACTCGCGCCCCAGGATTTCGAGCGAGGCCAGCAATCCCAGATGGGAGAGCGATGACGGTCGCAGGTCTTCGATGATGCGCCGCTTCAATGCGATGCCACTGTTGAGCAGTTCGGTCAGGTGCTGCAGCCGCTGCACGACGTCCGGAGTGTCGGCCAGGCGCGACTTGAGGCGCGCGACATCGAGCTTCGCGGCGGTCAAAAGCGATCCCAGTTCGTCGTGCAGTTCGCGCGCCAGGTAGCCCCGTTCGGTTTCGCGCACCTGCTGCAGGTGCGTGGCCAACTCCGCCAGCGTCGCGGTGCGCTCCTGCACCAAGCCTTCGAGCGCATTGCGCTCGCGCTGCAGCACCTCCTGCTGGCGCTCGCCGATGGATTGCAGCGCATGGGTCTGCCGCAGATAAAGGGAGAAAGCCAGCAGCCCCGCCAAGGCGACGAGGGCGATGCCCACCCGTGAAAGCTGCAGCGCCCTGCCGACCTGCACCTGGCTCGCTTCGATGGATGCGCTGCTTCTGTTCACCATGCCCTCGATCAGGCTGCGGATCTGCTCCATTTCCTCCCGCCCAACGTCGGTGTTGATGACGAACTTCCATGTGTCGTCGTTGCCGTTCTTGCGCATTCGCACCCCCAGGTCGAGCTCGGCGAGCTTGCGCGCGACGTGATCGCCGAGATGCCCGAGGCGCTGGCTTTCCTGAGGGCGGTGGGCATACAGCTCGCGCAGGGTGGCAAGGCGGCCGGTGACCTGGCCGAGGGCGCGGTCGTAGGGTTCGCGGTAACTGTCCTCGCCGGTCAGCAGGTAGCCGCGCTGGCCGGTTTCCGCATCGAGCACATCCTGCAGCAGCATGTTGAGGCTGTAGCGGATGCGCTGGGCGTCGCGGATTTCATCGAGCGCGCGGCTCGACTGGCGGTAGCCCGTTTCATTGATCCCCAGCAAGGCCAGCGCAGCCAGAACAGCCAGCAACAGGCTCAGGGCCATTTTAGGAAAAGCAAGCCGCTTCATGGAAACTCCGGGAGACGCCGTGGTCTCGAATTCGTGAATAATGGCCGATGGTTGTGGGCTTGTAGCACGACGCATCAACACGAGAAACTTATGATCAAGATCGGGATTGTGGACGACCACGCCATCGTGCGTTCTGGCCTGCGCCAGTTTTTATCCGAGCATGTCGACCTGCGCGTCGCGGGGGAGGCCGCCAGCGGCCGCGAAGCGATCGAGCTCGTGCGCACCACGGAGCTCGACGTGCTGCTGATGGATCTTTCCATGCCCGGGCAGAGCGGCATCGACGCGCTGGCCATGATCCGCGCCAAGGCGCCGGACGTCGGCATCCTGATCCTGAGCGGCTATCCCGAGGAGCACTATGCGCTCAACCTCATTCGCCAGGGCGCGAGCGGCTACCTCAACAAGGAATGCGACCCGATGGAGATCGTCAACGCCATCCGCACCGTCTCGCTCGGGCGCCGCTACATCACGCCGAACGTGGCGGAGCTGCTGGCCAAGCAGCTCGACCGCAAGGACGACGCCGCGCCGCACGAGCATCTCTCCGAGCGCGAGTTCCAGGTGTTCCTGAAGCTCGCCAAGGGCGAAACCGCCGGTGACATCGCCAAGACCCTCTCGCTTTCCGTGAAGACGGTCAGCACCTACCGCACGCGCCTGATGGAGAAGATGAACCTCAACTCCAACAGCGACCTGACCTACTACGCCCTGAAGAACAAGCTGATCGATTGAGGTCCAGGCTCGCGGGCTCAGGCGCACGCCTGCTGCGCCTGCGGTGCGCGGCGCTGCTCGATGCAATAGTCCATCAGCGCGTCGATCTCGTTGGACTTGTCGAACACCGCATCCACTCCCAGCAGCGTGCAGCGCTTGCGGATGTCGGGCGTCGCGTAGTTGCTCAGGACGATCATCTTCTGGTCGGGGCGCCGTGTCCTGCACTCCTGCAGCACGCCCAGGCCGCTGCCCTGCTTGAGGAACAGGTCGACGATGGCCAGGTGCCATTCGCCGTGATGCTCGCCGAGCCAGCGCGTGGCGTCCGCCTCTGTTTCCGCGAAGCCGACCGGCTGGATGCAGGTGAGTTCCTCCAGCGTGCCGAGCAGGTTGTCGCGGATCGTGGGGTTGTCCTCGACGAGATAGGTTTTCAGTGGGCTGTTCATAAAAAGAGCTCGCTTTCCGGTGGCGCGAAACAGTGCCGTTCATTGCTGAAGCAGATTTGCAGCAGAGTCTAGCGCGGCACGAAAAATCGGCTGCAAGGCGGTGGGGGTCTGGCTTCGTAGGAAGCTGCTTACCTCGTCGGCCTGCGTAGGCATCGCCTCACAGCAGGAGAAGTGCCCTGCGGACCATTGATGCGATGCTTCCGACATTAAGTTCATTGCCTTGAATTGCGAGCAGGCGAACAATTGCCCACGGTTCCTTGCCGCTTCGCTTCAGGAGAAGACGCGGATGAACAGATTTGCAGTGATCGGCGTTGCGTCGCGGCCGCAATCAATGATTCCGGCCTGTTGCAGACTCTTTGGCAACGGCCTGCGAACAGGTTCTGTTTGAAAGCGGCAAGATTTTGACGAATGCACCTTCTGCGGGCACATGGGCGCGCTCCTTGTGGCTGCGCATTGCGATCGGCTTCGCCGTGCTGGTGGCGGTGCTGGTGCTGGTGGTGCTCTTCTTTCCCTGGGACACGCTGCGGCAGCCGATCAACCGCTATGTCAGCGAAAAGACCGGCCGCAAGTTCGAGATCACACGTCGGCTCGACGTGCATCCCGGCTGGCGCACGGCAAGAATCGAGTTCGACGGCATCGACTTCGCCAACCCCGATTGGGCGCGCGACCCCTATCTAGTGCGTGCCGAGAAGGTCGATTTCGATCTCCACTGGTGGTCGCTGTTGCGCGGCAAGATCGATATTCCGCGCCTGGCCCTGACTTCGCCGGCCCTCGGGCTGCAAATGGAGCCGGATGGCCGCCGCACCTGGGCGCTCGGCAAGGACACCTCGGACTCGAGCACCGTCCCCACCATCGGAGCGGTGCACGTCGATCATGGCTCGGTCGATTTCCTGGCGAAGCAGTACGAGGTCGATCTGCACGCCGACCTCGACTACGACAGCAGCCGCGGCGAGCTGCCGCTCGACTACCGCGTCAAGGGCAGCTACCGCAACCAGCCGCTGACGGCCCAGGGACGTACCGGCAACGTCCTGCAGATCACGCAGACCGGGCAGCCGCCCTTTCCCATCGAAGTCAATGCCGCGGCGGGCCGGACCCAGCTGCAGGCCAAGGGCTCGATCGCCGAGCTGGCCAACTTCGATGGCATCGATGCCGTCTTCGACATCAAAGGCCAGTCGCTCGGCGATCTCTACAAATTGCTCGGCGTCGCGTTGCCCAACACCTCGCCCTATGCGTTGAAAGGCGACCTGAAAAAAAATGCCAGGCTGTGGGAAGTCAAGGACATGCAGGGCAAGCTCGGGCTGTCCGACCTCGGCGGCAGCCTGGCTTTCGACCAGAGCCAGAAGACCCCGCGCCTGACGGGCGAGCTGAAGTCCCAGGTCATGGACATGGACGACCTCGGCCCGCTGATCGGCCTGCCGCCCACGGCGCGTTCCGCCAAGGCCGTGGAGGGCGTGACACCGCCGGCCGCCCCGCCCAGGCGCTCTGGCGCGTCAGCGAAGGTGCTGCCCACGGCAACGCTCGACTTCGATCGCCTGCGCGCCATGAACGCCGACGTGAAATACCAGGCGGCGAAGATCCGCAACGTGCATCAGCTGCCGCTCGACCGCGGCAGCGTGCATGCCAAGCTGGACAACGGCGTGCTCACCCTGGATCCGCTCGACCTGGGCGTGGCTGGCGGCAAGCTGGCGGGCGCGATCCGCATCGATGCCACCCCGGACCCGGCCGACATCCGGGCCTCGCTCGACATGCGCGCGCTGCAGATCAACCGGCTGATCCCGAAGGTCGAGACGCTCAAGACCAGCTTCGGGCGGCTCGACGGACGCGTCAACCTCTCGGGGCGCGGCAACTCGGTGGCCGGCTGGCTCGGTGCCGCCTCCGGCGACGTGGCGGCCATGACGGGACGCGGGCAGTTCAGCAACCTGCTGATCGAAGTCATGGGCCTCGACGCCGGCGAGATCATCAAATTCCTCCTGCGCGGCGACCGCAACGTGACGCTGCGCTGCGGCGCCGTGGCCTTCGACGTCGACAAGGGCGTGATGAAGGGGCGCAGCATGGTGTTCGACACCAGCGACACCGTGTTCTACGGCACCGGCCAGATCGACCTGGCCCGCGAGTCGATGGACATCGTGATTCGCCCCGAGCCCAAGGACATGAGCATCCTGGCGCTGCGCACGCCGCTGACGATCGGCGGCACCTTCAGTTCGCCCAAGGTCGGCGTCGAGGCCGGCTCGCTCGCCGGCCGCGGCATCGTGGCGCTGGCGCTCGGGGCCATCAATCCCCTGCTGGCGCTGGCCGCCACGGTCGAGACCGGACCGGGCGAGGACACGGACTGCAAGGGCGTGCTGGCGCAGGCCAGCCAGCCGGTCTCGGGCACGGCCGCCGCCGGCGCGGCCCAGGCGAAAAGCGTCAAGAAGGGTGCCGCGGCGCCGGCCGCTTCTTCCAAGGCCCGATAGCCCGGCAGCGCACGAGCGCCGGGTGGCCTAGCGCCATCGACCGGATGGCAGCCGGTGGACCGGTCCTCAGGAAGCAGGTGGCGGTCGATGCCCGCAGACCGCACAGCCCGGATCGCGCCGCACCTGCAAGGTATCGAACGCCGTCGAGCGGCCGTCGAACATGAGCAGGCGGCCGGTCGCCGGCGCCCCGATGCCGGCCAGCAGCTTGAGCGCCTCGTGCGCCTGCAGCGTTCCGATGACGCCGACCACCGGCGCGAACACGCCGAGCACCGCGCAGCGCGTTTCCTCGAAGGTTGCGTCGGGCGGAAACACGCAGGCGTAGCAGGGCGAGGCCGGGTCGCGCAGGTCGTAGACCGCCATCTGGCCGTCGAAGCGGATCGCCGCACCCGACACCAGCGGCCTGCCGTGCGCCACGCACGCGCGGTTGACGGCCTGCCGGGTGGCGAAGTTGTCGCAGCAGTCGAGCACCACGTCGCTGCCGGCGACCAGTGCGTCGAGCAGGGCGTCGTCGCCGCGCCGCGCCAGCGTGTCGATGCGGATGAGCGGGTTGATCTGGCGCATCGCGGCGGCGGCGGACTCGACCTTGGGGCGGCCGACGCGCTCGCTGGTGTGCGCGATCTGGCGCTGCAGGTTGGTCAGGTCGACCTCGTCGTCGTCGAGCAGCGTGATGCGCCCGACGCCGGCCGCCGCCAGGTACAGCGCCACCGGCGAGCCGAGACCCCCGGCGCCGACGACGAGCGCATGGGCGGCGCCGACGCGCGCCTGCCCGTCGATGCCGAACTCCTCCAGCAGGATGTGGCGCGAATAGCGCAGCAGCTCGGCGTCTTCCATGCGGGCGCTGTTTTCGGGAATCCAAGCCGCCGAGCCGGCAGCGGAGCGGAAGGGAGAGAGCCGGCCCGGGCCGGTCAGTTCTCCTTCTTCTCTTCCTTGCGCTCGACCTGCGTCTTGCTGACCATGACCGGCTGGCCCTTGAGCTGCAGCAGCGCCTGGGCGAGCGGGAAATCCTTGTCGGAGCCGAACTCGGGCACCTTGCGGTCCTGCGGCGGCTTGCGGGCCTCTTCCTCCAGGCGCTTCAGGGCCTCGTCACGCGCCTTCTCGCGCTGCGGGTCCTTGACCTCGGCGCCCTGGCCGCTGGTCAGGTGCTTGTCGAGGTCGGCCTCGCGCATGCGCAGCAGGGCGTAGGGGCTGCCTTCGGCGCTGTCGTCGACCAGCACGTTCGGCACGATCCCCTTGGCCTGGATCGAGGTGCCGTTGGGCGTGTAGTAGCGCGCCGTGGTGATCTTCAGGCCGGTGTCGGGGCCGAGCGGGCGCACGGTCTGCACCGAACCCTTGCCGAAGGTCTGGCTGCCCATGATGGTGGCGCGCTTGTCGTCCTGCAGGGCGCCCGCGACGATCTCGCTGGCCGAAGCCGAGCCCTCGTTGACGAGCACCACCAGCGGCACCGTCTTGAGCGCGGCGGGCAGGCCGCGCAGCGGGTCGCTGCCGGCGCGGCGCTGGTAGTACTCGGGCGCCGCCTTGTAGATCGCCTTGCTGTCGGCGAGCTGGCCGTCGGTCGTGACCACGGTCGTGTTCTCGGGCAGGAAGGCCGCCGAGATGGCCACCGCCGCGTCGAGCAGGCCGCCCGGGTCGTTGCGCAGGTCGAGCACCAGGCCCTTCAGGTTGGGGTCCTGCTTGTAGATGTCCTCGACCTTCCTGACGAAGTCGTCGACCGTGCGCTCCTGGAACTGCGACACGCGGATCCACGCGTAGCCCGGCTCCATGATCTTGCCGCGCACCGACTGCGTGCGGATTTCCTCGCGCGTGATGGTGACCGGGAAGGTGCGGTTCTCGTCCTTGCGGAAGATGGTGAGCAGCACCTTGGTGCCCGTCTCGCCGCGCATGCGCTTGACGGCCTCGTTGAGCGAAAGGCCGCGCACCGCCGTGTCGTCGATCTTGGTGATCAGGTCGTTGGGCTTCAGGCCGGCGCGGAACGCCGGCGAGCCCTCGATCGGCGAGATGACCTTGATCAGCCCGTCTTCCTGCGAGATCTCGATGCCGACGCCGACGAAGCGCCCGGTCGTGCCCTCGCGGAATTCCTTGAAGGCCTTCTTGTCGAAGTATTGCGAGTGCGGATCGAGCCCGGAGACCATGCCGGAGATGGCGTCGGAGATCAGCTTCTTCTCATCCACCGGCTCGACGTAATCGCTCTTGATCATGCCGAACACGGCGGCGAGCTGCTGCAGCTCTTCGAGCGGCAGCGGCGCCAGCGAACCGCGCGCCACGGTCTGCAGCGACACGGTGGTCAGCACGCCGGCGAGGGCGCCGGCGGCAACCCAGCCGGTGGTCTTGAGTTTCTGGCCCATGTTGAGGTGTCCTTGGACGTTCCAATATACACGTTGGAAACGGGCGGCCGGCCCGGGTTCCGGCGCTGCAGCAAAAATCGTGCGCGCCGCGCCCGCCGGCCCTCAGGCCTTGCCCTGCGAGGCCACCGCGGCGGCGGCCTCGGCCACGAGCTTGGCATCGCCGAGGTAGTGGCTGCGCATCGGCTTGAGTTCGGCATCGAGCTCGTAGACCAGCGGGATGCCGTTGGGAATGTTCAGGCCGACGATGTCCTCGTCCGAAATGCCGTCGAGGTACTTGACCAATGCGCGCATCGAATTGCCGTGCGCCACCACCAGCAGCCGGCGGCCGGAGCGGATGGCCGGGGCCAGTGCCTCGTTCCAGAAGGGCAGCACGCGCTCGACCACGTCCTTCAGGCATTCGGTCAGCGGCACCTGCCCGGGCGCGAGCCTGGCGTAGCGCGGGTCGTCGCGCTCGCTGCGCGGGTCGCCCGGCTCCAGCGGCGGCGGCGGCACGTCGTAGCTGCGGCGCCAGATCAGCACCTGCTCGTCGCCGTACTTCCTGGCCGTCTCGGTCTTGTTGAGGCCCTGCAGGGCGCCGTAGTGCCGCTCGTTCAGGCGCCAGGAATGCACCACGGGCAGCCAGGTGCGGTTCATGCCGTCGAGCACGTGCCACAGCGTGCGCGTGGCGCGCGTGAGCACGCTGGTGTAGGCCACGTCGAACTCGTAGCCCTCCGACTTGAGCAGGCGACCGGCTTCCTGGGCCTGCTCGACGCCGAGCGGCGTCAGGTCCACGTCGGTCCACCCGGTGAATCGGTTCTCCAGATTCCAGGTCGATTGACCGTGGCGAATCAGCACCAACTTGTACATAGGCCCCTTAGGTTTTCGCGGCAAAGCCCGACATTCTAAAATCCCGCGTTTGCGATTCGAGGAAACCCGTGAAATTCATCATCGACAACTGGCTGCTGATCCTGGTTGCGCTCGGCTCCGGCGGCATGCTGCTGTGGTCGGTCGTGCGCGGTGCCGGCGCCGGCACCCTGAGCGCGCAGGGCGCGGTGCAGCTGATCAACCGCGAGCGCGCCGTGGTGGTCGATGTGCGCGAGCCCGAGGCCTTCGCCGCCGGGCGCATCACCGGCGCGCGCAACGTGCCGCTCGCGCAGCTGGAGGCCCGGCTCGCGGCCACCGTCAAGAACAAGACCGTGCCGCTGGTGCTGGTGTGCGAGAGCGGCGCGCGCGCGCAGCGCGCCGTGGCCACCGCCCGCAAGCTCGGCTACGAGCGCGCCCAGGCCATGGCCGACGGCCTCAAGGGCTGGCGCGCCGCCAACCTGCCGATCGAGAAGTCCGAAGCCATTCCCAGCCTGAAGTGAGCACCCTCATGCAACCCGTCAAGATGTACACCACCGCCACCTGCCCGTACTGCATCCGCGCCAAGCAGATCCTCAAGTCGAAAGGGGTCGAGCAGATCGAGGAGATCCGCATCGACGGCGACCCGCAGGCGCGCGCCGCCATGATGGAGATCACCCGGCGGCGCACCGTGCCGCAGATCTTCATCGGCGACACCCACGTCGGCGGCTGCGACGACCTGATGGCGCTCGACAGCCGCGGCGGGCTGGCGCCGCTACTGGCCGGCGCCTGAGCCGCCCGCGACGCGCGGGCGATAATGCCGCGTTCCTCCTGAGCCCGCCGCGCCAGCCGCCCGGCGGGCCCGTTTTTGACTTCAAAGAAACCACCATGGCCGACTCCCAAGACCCCGTGTTCCAGATCCAGCGCGTCTACCTGAAGGACCTGTCGCTCGAACAGCCCAATTCCCCGGCCATCCTGCTGGAGCAGACGCAGCCCACGGTCGACATCCAGCTCGGCGTCGATGCCCAGCCGGTGGCCGACGGCATCTTCGAGATCAGCGTGTCGGCCACGGTCCAGACCAAGATCGGCGAGCGCACCGTGTTCCTGGTCGAGGCCAAGCAGGCCGGCATCTTCGAGATCCGCAACCTGCCGGAAGAGCAGATGGGCCCGATCCTGGGCATCGCCTGCCCGCAGATCGTCTACCCGTACCTGCGCGGCAACGTGGCCGACGTTATCCAGCGCGGCGGCTTCCCGCCGGTGCACCTGGCCGAGATCAACTTCCAGGCCATGTTCGAGCAGCAGCAGGCGCAGGCGCAGGCAGGTTCGGGCGATTCGATCGCGCCGATCGTCACGCAGTAACCGTTCTCCTTCGCGCCGGGTGGCTCGCATGAAGCTCGCCGTGCTCGGCGCCGGCGCCTGGGGCACGGCGCTGGCCGTCAATGCCGCCGCGCGCCACGACGTGACGCTGTGGGCGCGCGACGCACGGCAGGCGGGCGACCTGGGCCGCGACCGGGTCAACAGTCGCTATCTGCCGGACGTCACCCTGCCGCCACGCCTGCAAATGGCGACGGGCGACGCGCTGGCCGCGACCGCCGGCGCCCGGCTGGTGATCGTTGCCACGCCGATGGCGGCATTGCGCGAGCAACTCCTGCAGCTGCGCGACATCGCGGTTCCGCTGGCGTGGCTGTGCAAGGGCGTCGAGCCGGCGCAGGGTACTTCGGGGCCTTTCGGGCTGCTGGCGCACGAGGTGCAGGCGCAGGTTGCTCCCGATCTGATAGCGGGCGTGCTGAGCGGACCGAGTTTCGCGCAGGAGGTGGCCAGGGGCCGTCCGACCGCGCTGGTCGCCGCCAGCGCCCATGTGGCGGTGCGCGAGCGGCTGGTCGAGGCCTTTCACGGGCCGGGCCTGCGGATCTACACCAACGACGACATCGTCGGCGTCGAGGTCGGCGGCGCCGTCAAGAACGTGCTGGCGATCGCCGCCGGGCTGTGCGACGGCCTGGCGCTCGGGCTGAACGCCCGCGCCGCGCTCATCACACGCGGGCTGGCCGAGATGACGCGCTTCGGCGTTGCGCTCGGAGCGCATGCCGAGACCTTCATGGGCCTGTCCGGCCTGGGCGACCTGGTGCTGACCGCCACCGGCGAGCTCTCGCGCAACCGCAAGGTCGGCGTGCTGCTGGCAGCGGGGAAGACGCTGGCTGAGGCGGTCGATTCGCTGGGCCACGTGGCGGAAGGCGTTTTTTGCGCGCGCGCCGTGGTCGAGCGGGCCCGTCATCTCGGCGTCGAGATGCCGATCGCCGAGGGCGTGGTGGCGCTGCTCGACGGTTCGCTGCGTCCCGCAGCCGTGGTGGAAACGCTGATGGGCCGCGATCCGGTCGCCGAAACGGGCCTGTAGCAGCCTGGGCGCCGGACGGCGGCGCGCGGTCGCCGATGTGGAAGGCGACACACCCATCCGGCGATCGCGCCGGGTTCCTTCGGGTCGGCACTGGCGCGGCGCCGCGGCAACGCGGGTCCGACCGGTTGCCCTCCGCATACTGCTGCGCTAGCGTAGCGGTCCCTGCAACCATCGGAAAGACCGCCAATGGCCCGTCGCAACCCGTTCTACCTTGCCGTTTCCTGCGCTGCCCTGCTTGCCGCCGCCTGCACGCCGATGACGCCGTCGTCGGGGCCGCAGGCCGGCATGAGCTTTTTCGTGACCAGCGTCAATCCCGGACGCGGCGCCGACTTCGGCGGCCTGGCGGGCGCCGATCGCTACTGCCAATCGCTCGCCGCCAGCGTCGGGGCGGGCAGCCGCACCTGGCGCGCCTACCTCAGCACGAGCGCCACGCCGCCGAACAGCCCGGCGGTCAACGCACGCGACCGCATCGGCAGCGGGCCGTGGCGCAACGCCAAGGGCGAGGTCATCGCCGCCAACATCGACGAGCTGCACGGCAGCAACCGGCTGACCAAGCAGACCGCACTGACCGAGAGGGGCGAAATCGTCAGCGGCCGCGGCGATGCGGTCACCCGGCACGACATCCTGACCGGCTCGTCGAGCGACGGGCGCGCCGTGACCGATGGCAAGGACAACACCTGCGGCAACTGGACGCAGAGCGGCGAGGGCTCGGCCATCGTGGGCCACCACGACCGCATGGGACTCAACGACAGCGCTCCCATGAAGTCGTGGAACTCGTCGCACCTCACGCAGGGCTGCAGCCTCGACGCGCTCAAGAAGACCGGCGGCGACGGCCTGCTGTACTGCTTCGCAGAGAACTGAGCACACCCCCAGGCTTCGCGCACTTCGTGTCGCTTCGCCCAGGGTCAACTGCCGCAGGCAGCGACTCTTCGGCCCGTCCAAGCCTGCGCAGGCAGGCTCGGAGCCGCGGGCCTCAGCCCCCTTGCAGGGGGCAACACCTTGCGGCCCGGCGGAGCCGGTTCCGCGGTGTTTCACGAAGGGGCGTCGCTTCGCTGACGCCGATTTGAAACGCTTCGGTTGCGCGCAGTGCGATGAATCACTGAGCAGAAAAGGCTCATGCCGGCGCGTACGCCAGCCGCACGTAGATCGGCGCGAAGGCCTCGGCCTGCGTGATCTCGACCAGCGTTTCCTTGGCCAGCTCGAGCAGGGCGATGAAGGTCACGACCAGCACCGGCATGCCGCGCGCGACGTCGAACAGCTCCTCGAACAGCGCGAAGCGCCGCCCCTGCAGCGCCTTGAGCACGATCGCCATGTGCTCGCGCACGCTCAGCGCCTCGCGCGACACCCGGTGGTGCTGCACCAGCCGGGCGCGCGCCAGCACGCCGAGCCAGGCGTCGCGCAGTTCGTCGACGCCGACGGCAGGCAGGCGCAGCCCGGGCGTGCGCTCCAGCGGCACCCGCGCCACCTGAAAGTCGCGCCCGGCCTGCGGCAGGGCGTCGAGCGCGGCGGCGGCGCGCTTCGTCTGTTCGTATTCGAGCAGCCGGCGCACCAGCTCGGCGCGCGGATCCTCGGGCTCGCCGTCCGCGGCCGCCTGGCGCGGCGGCAGCAGCATGCGCGACTTGATCTCGATCAGCAGCGCGGCCATCAGCAGGTACTCGGCGGCGAGTTCGAGACTGTCGCGGCGCACCTGCTCGATGTAGCCGAGGTACTGGCGCGTCAGGGCGGCCATCGGGATGTCGAGGATGTCGAAGTTCTGCCGGCGGATGAGGTAGAGCAGCAGGTCGAGCGGCCCCTCGAAGGCGTCGAGGATGACCTCCAGCGCGTCGGGCGGGATGTAGAGGTCGCTCGGCAGCGCGAACAGCGGCTCGCCGTACAGGCGCGCCAGGGCGGGGCGCCCGGGCGGCTGCGTCGGCGCGGGCCGGGGCGCGGCGTCGGCAGCACGGCCGTCCGTGGCTTCGGCACAGGGAAAGAAGGCCTCGTCCAGCATGGGTATGCTATGGATTCTATAGCGTAAGACCCAGATGGAGCATGCGCCAGAGCCCGTTTCGATGCGAAAAGCCGCAAAGTTCGCGCTGCGGGCGTGCCGGGCCCTGCCGGCGCCGCGGCCCGGTCGGCGGGATGCGGGACCGGGCCGCGCAGCAGCAGATTCAATTCACACCCTCTCAGTCGAGGGCGCCCGTCTGGTAGGGGTAGAGGCCCCGCGGCGCGCGGGCCTCGCGAAATTCGCTCTGCACGGCGCGATCGACCTTCTTGTCCCACCAGATCGCCCGTCCTGCGCGCTGCTGGGCCTCCAGGTCGGGCTTGGCGCGCTTCATCTCGTCGATGAACTGCGTGATCTCGGAGGTGTAGTGGGGACGGGTGAAGATGGGCATAGACTGGACCTTTGCAGGGCGGATTTTAACGGGGAGGGGTGGCATGGCGACTGTCGAGGGCTGGAGGACGTGGGCGATCGGGGGCCTGCTGGGTGTCCTGCTGGCCGGGCCGCCGCTGCTGCTCGCCGGCTGCGACAACCAGGCGATCCGCGAACTGGAGGAAGGCGCCTCGACCGAGGCCGACGTGCGCGCGCGCTTCGGCGCGCCCGAGGCCATCTGGGAGGCGCCCGGCGGCGCCCGCGTCTTCGAGTACGACCGCCAGCCCGCCGGCCAGAAGAACTACATGATCACCATCGGTGCCAACGGCCGCATGACCGCGCTGCGCCAGGTGCTGACGCCCGAGAACTTCGCCCGGGTGCGGCCGGGCATGCCGATGGAGGAATTGCGCAAACTGCTCGGCAAGCCCGCCCGGCGCACGCCCTATCCGCTGAAGAGGGAAACCGAGTGGGAGTGGCGCTGGCTGCAGCCGCCCAGCACGCCGATGGTGTTCACGGCGGTGCTCGACGACGACCAGCGCGTGGTGCGCAGCGGCTCGACGCACGACCGCGGCGTCGAGGCGAACTGAGCACACCCCCAGGCTTGCCCACTTCGTGTGGCCGCCCACCCCCTCACCGGGGCAACACCGGCGGCCCGGCGGAGCCGGTTCCGCGGTGTTTCGCGAACGGGCTTCGCTTCGCTGGCCCCGGGTTCCATGCACTGCGGGAATGACTTCGAACTGGGTACGGCCACCCTGCCGGATTCGCTCTGCTGGCTCCGGGTGTCATGCGTCGCTGGAGGCGTCCCCCGCCATGGACCGCGGGTATGCGCCTCAGTCGTCGCCGCCCGGCAGTACGGCGCCGACCGCCCGGCCGCCGAGGCGCGCGGTGCCGATCGCCGCGTCGGCCGCCAGCCCGACGGCGCCGGCGCCGACGCTCACGGCGGTGCCGGCCACGCTGGCGGCGGCGCCGGCGACGCTCACGACGGCGCAGCCGCCAGCCGACAGGCCGAGCGCGAGCGTTCCCAGGAGCAGCAGGGTGCGGCGCAGGAGCGTGGAGGGCAGGGGATGATTCATGGCATTTGTCCTTCTCAGGCCGGTCAGCGCACGCGCAGGCCGGGCGTGGCGCCGGGCCAGGGTTCGAGTACGTGGATGCCGGGGTGCGCCCGCTCGTCGGCGTGGCTGGCGGCGAGCACCATGCCCTCGGAGACGCCGAACTTCATCTTGCGCGGCGCCAGGTTGGCCACCAGCACGGTGAGCTTGCCGACCATCTGCTCGGGCTCGTAGGCGCTGGCGATGCCGCTGAAAACGTTGCGCAGCACCGGGTCGCCCTGCGGGTCGGTCTCGCCGGCGTCGAGCGTGAGCCGCAGCAGCTTCTTCGAGCCCTCGACCCGCTCGCAGGCGACGATTTTGGCGATGCGCAGGTCGATCTTGGCGAAGTCGTCTATGGTGATGGCGGGCGCGATCGGCTCGCCGCCCGGCGAGGCTGTCGTTGCTACGCTTTCGATAGCGACCTGTCCAAGTGAGACGGGCGCTGCTGCCTCGTCGGACTCGAAAAGCCGGTCGAGCAGCTTGGGATCGACGCGCTGCATCAGGTGCTGGTAGGCGTTGATGGTGTGGCCGGCGGGCAGGAAGTTTTCAGCGTCTAACCATTGCAGCGGCGGAATGTTCAAAAAGGCTTCAACGTGCTTTGCTAGCGACGGTAAGACTGGCTTGAGGTAGAGAGTTAATAGACGAAAGGCCTGAATGCAGGCTGTGCAAACATCGTGCAATTGAGCTTCTGCAGCTTCCCTCTTGGCGAGTTCCCAAGGCTTGTAGTAGTCAACGTATTCGTTTACCCGATCGGCTAGTGCCATGACCTCTCTCAATGCACGAGCGCTGTCTCGGCTCTCATAGAGTTTGGCGATGTCTTTTTCGTAAGTAAGCAACAGATGAACTAAGCCTCTGCTTTCAGGTGACAACGTTCCCAGCCGGCCGCCGAAGCGCTTTCCGATGAAGCCCGCCGCCCGGCTGGCGATGTTGACGTACTTGCCCACCAGGTCGGCGTTGACGCGCGCGACGAAGTCCTCGGGGTTGAAGTCGATGTCCTCGTTGCGCCCGCTCAGCTTGGCCGCCAGGTAGTAGCGCAGCTGCTCGGGGTCGAGCCCGATCGAGAGGTATTTGAGCGGGTCGATGCCGGTGCCGCGGCTCTTGCTCATCTTCTCGTTGTTGACCGTCAGGTGGCCGTGCACGTAGATGGCGTCGGGTGCCTTGCGGCCGGAGAAATGCAGCATCGCCGGCCAGAACAGGGTGTGGAAGGTGATGATGTCCTTGCCGATGAAGTGCACCTGCTCCAGCCCGGGCTGCGCCATGTAGGCGTCGTAGTCCTGGCCGCGCTTCTCCAGCAGGTTCTTGAGCGAGGCGAGATACCCCACCGGCGCGTCGAGCCAGACGTAGAAGTACTTGCCCGGCGCGTCGGGGATCTCGATGCCGAAGTAGGGCGCGTCGCGGCTGATGTCCCAGTCGCCCAGGCCGCCCCGGCCCGCGTCGTCCTTCACCAGCCACTCGCGGATCTTGTTGCGCACCTCGGGCTGCACGTGGCCGGGCGCGGCGGTCCATGCCTTCAGGAAGGCCTCGCAGCGCGCATCCGACAGCCTGAAGAAGAAGTGCTCCGAGCTGCGCAGCTCGGGCCGGGCGCCCGAGAGGGCCGAGTACGGCGCGATCAGCTCGGTCGGCGCGTAGACGGCGCCGCAGACTTCGCAGTTGTCGCCGTACTGGTCCTTCGCGTGGCAGTTCGGGCACTCGCCCTTGATGAAGCGGTCGGCCAGGAACATGCCCTTCTCGGGGTCGTAGAACTGCTCGACGCTGCGGGTCTCGATCAGCCCCGCGGCGCGCAGGTCGCGGTAGATGGCCTGCGCGAGCTGGTGGTTCTCGGGCGCGTCGGTCGAGTGCCAGTTGTCGAAGGCGATGTGGAAGCCATCGAGGTAGGGCTTGCGCCCGGCCGCGATGCCGGCGACGAAGGCCTGCGGCGCGACGCCCGCCTTGTCGGCCGCGATGGTGATGGCCGCGCCGTGCGCGTCGTCGGCGCAGACGAAGTTCACCTCGGCGCCGTTCATTCGCTGGAACCGCACCCAGATGTCGGCCTGGATGTATTCCATGATGTGGCCGATGTGGAACTTGCCGTTGGCGTAGGGCAGGGCGGTGGTGACGAAGAGCTTGCGCTGGGGCATTGCGGGGCGCTTTCAGGAGGCGGAACAAGGGTCGCGGGCGGCTTCGGAGGCATCGCGCCGGCGGGAGGGCATTTTAGGTGGCGCACGCGCCGCGGCCTGGCGTCGCGCAGCCGGCAGCCCGGCGCCTCGGAACCGCGCGGCAGAGCAGGCGGTCCCGACGGCGCAAAGGCATGGCCGCACCAGTGCCGGATGCCCTTCGATAGACTGCCGGGCATTCAGGAGCCCCACACATGGCAGTCACCGAACAAGCCCTTCTCGACGCGCTCGGCCGCGTCAACGATCCCCTCACCGGCCGCGATTTCGTCTCGACCAAGGCCTTGAAGCAGCTTCAGGTGCGCGGCGGCGACGTGTCGTTCGCGGTCGAGCTGGGCTACCCGGCGCGCAGCCGCTGGCCGGCCCTGCGCGAGGCGCTGACGGCGGCGGTGCGCACCGTGCCGGGCGTGCAGGGCGTCACGGTCAGCTTCGCCACCAAGGTCGCGAGCCACGCGGTGCAGCGCGGCGTGCAGCTGCTGCCGGGCGTGAAGAACATCATCGCCGTGGCTTCGGGCAAGGGCGGCGTCGGCAAGAGCACCACCGCCGTCAACCTGGCGCTGGCGCTCGCGGCCGAGGGCGCCACGGTCGGCATGCTCGACGCCGACATCTACGGCCCGAGCCAGCCGATGATGCTGGGCCTCTCGGGCAAGCCCGAGACGCGCGACGGCCGGACGATGCAGCCGCTGGTCAACCACGGCGTGCAGGCGATGTCGATCGGCTTCCTGGTCGAGGGCGACCAGGCCATGGTCTGGCGCGGGCCGATGGCCACGCAGGCGCTCGACCAGCTGCTGCGCCAGACCGCCTGGAGCGACCTCGACTACCTGATCGTCGACATGCCGCCCGGCACCGGCGACATCCAGCTCACGCTGTCGCAGCGCGTGCCGCTGACCGGCGCGGTGATCGTCACCACGCCGCAGGACATCGCGCTGCTCGACGCCAGGAAGGGCATCAAGATGTTCGAGAAGGTCGGCGTGCCGATTCTGGGCATCGTCGAGAACATGGCGGTGCACGTGTGCTCGAACTGCGGCCACGTCGAGCACATCTTCGGTGCCGAGGGCGGCAAGCGGCTGGCGGCCGAGTACGGCATGGACTACCTGGGCGCGCTGCCGCTGGACATCCGCATCCGGGAGCAGGCCGACAGCGGCCGCCCGAGCGTGGTGGCCGAGCCCGACGGCGAGGTGGCGGGGCTCTACAGGGCCGTGGCGCACGCCGTGGCTGCCAAGGTGGCCGGGCAGAACAGGGACTTCTCGGCGAAATTCCCGACCATCACGGTGAGCCGTGGCACCTGAGCGGATGAGCGCCCGTTCCGGGGCGGTTGTCGCATTGCCGGCAGCGTATGTCGGACAAAGCCGGGTTTTTTTGTCACAAGACGTAGGCGATGAAAAACTAAAACTTTAGTACTCCTCCCTGCTGTTGGGCTTTGTTTCGGCGCCAGGGCGCCGAACAGGGCGAAACAAGTCTCTGCCGTGGTCGAGAGGGCGCTCAAGAGAATGAGCGACCATGAAAAAACCACTCCTCAAGGTGGCCGCGGTTCTCCTGGCCCTGCCGCTGTTCGTCGAAGGCGGCCTGCGGGCTTCTTCCATCGGCGACTTTCCGCTGTACGACGCCAACAGCGAGATCGGCTACATCCCGAAGCCGCTGCAGGCAGGCTCGTTCCTCTGGAAAAGCGACTGGCAGTTCAATGCCAAGAACATGGGCGCTGCGGAATTCGTGCCCGACCCGAAGGTCGACACGCTGCTGATCGGCGACAGCATCGTCCTCGGCGGCAACACCTACCGGCGCGAGGAGCGGCTGGGCCCCCGCTTGAGCGAGGCACTGGGCCACCCGGTCTGGCCGATCTCCGCGGGCAGCTGGGCCCTGCGCAACGAGCTGGCCTACCTGAAGCTTCACCCGGAGGTGGTGCGGGACGTGGCCGGCTTCGTCTTTGTGCTCAACAGCGGGGATTTCGGGGAGCCTTCCTCCTGGTCGTGCGAGCAGACCCACCCGAGGACGCATCCCGCCGTGCTGTCGATGTACCTGTTTCAGAAGTACGTCTACAACTGGTCGCCCTGCGGCACGGTGCCGCAGGGCCTGAAGATGCCAGGCGGCGACTGGAAGAACGATCTGCGCGCCTTTGCCGCCGGCGAGGCGGTCCGGGGCAAGCCCATTTCGTTCATCCTGTACCCGGATCGGGCGGAATCGAAGGATGCGCAATTGCTGCGCTCCAGGCTCGAAGTGCACACCGACGAGCTGATGGCGGAGGCGGGGCCGTCCGCTTCCGTCTACAGCGTCGGTCGCGACCCGCGCTGGCGGAGCGACTTCTACAAGGACGACATCCATCCCACGGCGGACGCGATGAAGGTGCTGGCCGCCATCATCAGCCGGCCCTTCGTGCCGGACTGGCCCGATCCCTGACAGGCAGCCGCGTCATCCGGTGGCCACGCCGCTGCCGCAGGCCGATTGGGATAGGCTTCGTGGATTGCGAGGCATCCCCATGAGCCATCAGAAAATCGCGTTCTACAAGGGTCCGGCCGGCGGCTGGGGCGCGCTGCGTAGCGTGACCAACACCCTGCTGAAGCAGGACATCCCGGTCAAGGGCGCCAAGACCCTGCTCTCGGCCAACCAGCCCGACGGCTTCGACTGCCCGGGCTGCGCCTGGCCCGACCGCAACCACCATTCCACCTTCGAGTTCTGCGAGAACGGCGTGAAGGCGGTGGCGGCCGAGGCCACGGCCCGGCGCGCCGGGCCCGAGCTGTTCGCGAAGCACACCGTGAGCGAGCTGGCCGCGCAGAGCGACTTCTGGCTGGAGGACCAGGGCCGGCTGACGCACCCGATGGCCTACGACGCGGCGAGCGACAAATACCTGCCGATCAGGTGGGACGACGCCTTCGCGCTGGTCGCGCGCCACCTCAACGCGCTGCCCAGCCCCGACGAGGCGATCTTCTACACCTCGGGGCGCACCAGCAACGAGGCGGCGTTTTTGTACCAGCTGTTCGTGCGCGAGTACGGCACCAACAATTTCCCCGACTGCTCCAACATGTGCCACGAGCCGAGCGGCAGCGGCATGCGCCCGCAGATCGGCGTCGGCAAGGGCACCGTCACGCTCGACGACTTCGAAAGGGCCGACGCCATCTTCATCTTCGGCCAGAACCCCGGCACCAACCACCCGCGCATGCTGGGCGAGCTGCGCGCGGCGCACCGGCGAGGTGCCAGGATCGTCAGCTTCAACCCGCTGCGCGAGCGCGGGCTGGAGCGCTTCGCCGACCCGCAGGACAAGCTGGAGATGGCGACCTTCGGCTCGACGCCGATCAGCACGCACTACTTCCAGCTGCGCATCGGTGGCGACTTCGCGCTGGCCAAGGGGATGATGAAGCACCTGGTCGAGCGCGAGGACGCCGGCGACGCCGTGCTCGACCACGCCTTCATCGCCGAGCACACCACGGGCTTCGACGCGCTGGCGGCCGACCTGCGCGCCGAGTCGTGGCCGCTGCTGGAGGCCGAGTCGGGCCTCACGCAAGTGCAGATGCGCGCCGCCGCCGACCTCTACCGCGAAGCCCAAAGCGCCATCTTCTGCTGGGGCATGGGCATCACGCAGCACGTGAACGCGGTGGCGACCATCCAGATGCTGGTCAACCTGCTGCTGATGCGCGGCAACATCGGGCGGCCCGGCGCCGGCGCCTGCCCGGTGCGCGGCCACAGCAACGTGCAGGGCGACCGCACCATGGGCATCTGGGAGAAGCCCCCGGCGGCGCTGCTCGACCGGCTCGAGCAGGTGTTCGGCTTCGAGCCGCCGCGCAAGGACGGCGCCGATACCGTGGAGGCCATCCGCCTGATGCGCGACGGCGGCGCCAAGGTGTTCTTCGCGCTCGGCGGCAACTTCGCCGCCGCCACGCCCGACACCCTGGAGACCTGGAAGGGCCTGCGCCGCTGCGCGCTGACGGTGCACGTCGCGACCAAGCTCAACCGCAGCCACGTCGTGCATGGGCGCGAGGCCCTGATCCTGCCGTGCCTCGGCCGCACCGAGATCGACATGCAGGCCACCGGGCCGCAGGGCGTGACGGTGGAGGACTCGATGAGCATGGTGCACCTGTCGCACGGCATCAACCCGCCGGCGTCGGAGCACCTGCTGAGCGAGCCGGCCATCGTGGCGCGGCTGGCCGAGGCCACGCTGGGCGCGCGCAGCAAGACGCCGTGGCTGTGGCTCGTCGAGGACTACGCGCGCATCCGCGACCGGATCGAGGCCGTGTTCGACGACTTCAAGGACTTCAACGCGCGCGTCGCCGCGCCGGGCGGCTTCCGGCTGCGCAACACGGCCAGCGAGCGGGTGTGGGCCACGCCCACGGCCAAGGCGACCTTCTTCGCGCACCCCGTGCCGCAGGGCACGCCGGCGCAGCGCGAGCGCGCGAGCCGGCCGGGCGCCATCGTCTTCACGCTGATGACGACGCGCTCGCACGACCAGTACAACACCACCATCTACGGCATGGACGACCGCTACCGCGGCGTGTTCGGCCAGCGCCGCGTGGTCTTCGTCAACGCCCAGGACATCCGCGCGCTGGGCATGAAGGACGGCGACTGGGTCGATCTGCAGACCGTCTGGAGCGACGGTCAGGAGCGGCGCGCCGAGCGCTTCCGGCTGGTGGCCTACGACATCCCGCGCGGCAACCTGGCGGCCTACTACCCGGAGACCAATCCGCTGGTGCCGCTGGACTCGGTGGCGTTGAATGCCGGCACGCCGGCGTCGAAGGCGATTCCGGTGATGGTGGTGCCGCACGGCGCGCACGCGGCGGTGCCCGGTGCCGGCGGAGCGGCGGGCGCCGGCGGCCCGGCCGCGCCGGAAGCGCCGGAAGCGGTCACCGCGATGCCCGCCGCCGGAACGCCGTCCCCTGCAGCCGTCTCCGGAGCGCCGGCTTGATCGAGGATCCCGCTGGCTCTGGCTCTGGCTCTGGCTCTGGCTCTGGCGTCGCAGCCGCTCCGGGCGAGCCGCTGCGCCTCGCGCTGCTGCGCGCGCTGGCCGAGGTGCCGTCGCCCGAGGGCGTGTCGCTGCCCCGGCTGGCCAAGCGCTTCGGCGTCGGCGCCAGCGTGGTGATGCGCGAGCTCGCGCCGCTGGGCGAGGCGCACATCGGCGGCGTTGCCGGCCCGGGCTGGGTGCATGTGGCGCAGCTGGGCGGCGACCGCTGGAGCGCGCAGATCACCGAGGCCGGCCGGGCGGCGCTGGCCGAGGTGGCGCGTGGCTGATCATCCAGGGGTGCCCGCGCCGGGCCGGGACGCCACCGACGAGTTGGCGCTCGCAGTCCCGGCGCTGGAGCGCCACCGCGTGCGCGTCTGCGGCGAACCGGCCGCGCCGTCCGAAGGCGTGCTGCGTGACGACATCCTGGCCGCCGAGGTGCCGGTGGCGCTGGTGTTCAACGGCATCTCGCACGCCGTGATGATGGCCACTCCATGCGACCTGGAAGACTTCGCGCTCGGCTTCGCGCTGAGCGAGGGCATCCTGGGCGATGCCGCCGAATGCCGGGGCATCGAGGTGCAGGCCGTCGTGGCCGATGCCGCCGGGCTGCCCGAGGGGCTGCACGCCATCGAGGTGCATCTGGAGATCTCCCCGCGCAGCTTCGAGCGCCTGAAGGGCCGGCGCCGCAGCCTGGCCGGGCGCACCGGCTGCGGCGTCTGCGGCGTCGAGAGCTTCGCCGCGCTCGACCTGGCGCCGCGGCCGGTGGCGCCGCGCGAGTGGATCGAACGCGTCGACCTCGACGCCGTGCTCGACGCCTTCGCGGCGCTGCCGGCGCGCCAGCGGCTCAACGCCGCGGCCGGCGCGATCCACGCCGCCGGCTGGGCCCCGCTCGACGGGGTGCTGTCCGAGGTGCTGGAGGACGTCGGCCGCCACAATGCGCTCGACAAGCTGCTGGGCCGCCTGGCGCGCGCCGGCCGGCTGGGCGAGCCGGGCTTCGTCATCCTGTCGAGCCGCGCCAGCCACGAGCTGGTGCGCAAGTGCGCCCGGCTCGGCATCGCCGCGTTGGCCACCATCTCGGCGCCGACCGCGCTGGGCGTGCGCGTCGCCGAACTCGCCGGCGTGCGCTTGTGGGGCCTGTGCCGGGCGCCGCGCGGGGTGCTGTATGCAGCAGGGACGGGCTCCAGCCTGCTGAAAAGAAAATAGCCGATGGCCTGAGGATGTGATCGGTCCCTGATGCTTCGCGCTGCCGAGATCCATAAACCAGCACCACTCGTTCAGAAGGCACCGCGAAGTCGGCTTGGCCGGACTTCCTTTGTTGCCTGCCGAAGACGAACAGGCAAAACGGCACGCACTCCCCAAACGCCCACGGCAAGCGAAGCGAAGCCCGTTCGTGAAACACCGCGGAACCGGCTTGGCCGGGCCGCCGGTGTTGCCCCCGGTGAGGGGGTGGGCGGCCACACGCAGTGGGCAAGCCTGGGGGTGAGCCTTTACCCCCCGAAGCGCCCGCCGTTGAAGTCGTCGATCGCCTGGACGATCTCGGCCTGGCTGTTCATCACGAACGGGCCGTAGCCGACCACGGGCTCGTCGATCGGCTCGCCGGCGAGCAGCAGCAGGGTCGCGTCGCCGTTGGCCTCGATCTCCACGTCGCCGTCGCCCTTGCGGTCGAAGCGAACCAGCTGCGCCTCGCGCACGACCTCGCTGCCGTTGACCTCCACCGTGCCGTGCAGCACGACCAGCGCCAGCGTGCGGCCGTCGGGCGCGCCGAAGCGGGCGTGGCCGCCCCGGTTCAGGCGCACGTCCCAAACGTCCAGCGATGTGAAGGTGCGCGCCGGGCCGCGGTGGCCGTCGAACTCGCCGGCGATCACCCGCACCCGGCCCGCGCCTTCGGGCAGCTCGACCGACGGGATGTCCCGGTCCAGCAGCGTCTGGTAGCCCGGCTCGGCCATCTTGTCCTTGGCCGGCAGGTTGACCCACAGCTGCACCATCTCCAGCGTGCCGCCGTCGCGGGTGAAGGCCTCGGAGTGGAACTCCTCGTGCAGGATGCCGCCGGCCGCCGTCATCCACTGCACGTCGCCCGGACCGATCAGGCCGCCGGCGCCGGTGGAGTCGCGGTGTGCCACCTCGCCCTGGTAGACGATGGTCACGGTCTCGAAGCCGCGGTGCGGGTGCCGGCCGACGCCGCGCGGGCGGGTCGTGGGCGCGAACTGCGCCGGGCCGGCGTAGTCGAGCAGCAGGAAGGGGCTCAGCGCGCTGTCGTTGTCGCCGCCGTGGCTGAACATCGAGCGCACCGGAAAGCCGTCGCCCACCCAGTGCGGGCGGGGTGCATTGTGAACGCCGAGGATCTTTTTCATGGTCATCTCCTGTGGGCCGGGACGACATGTCCGGGCCATGTGGAGAGAATATGGGCGGAACGATGGTTGCGGTAGACGCCAATATTCGCCCTCACAGTCCTGTTTCGAGAACGATGAACCCATGCGGGATTTGAACGACCTCTACTACTTCGTCCAGGTAGTCGACTATGGCGGCTTCGCGCCGGCCGGCCGCGCCCTGGGGCTGCCCAAGTCGAAGCTCAGCCGGCGCATCGCCCTGCTGGAGGAGCGGCTGGGCGCGCGGCTGATCCTGCGCTCGACGCGCCGCTTCGCCGTCACCGAGATCGGCCAGACCTACTACGCCCACTGCAAGGCCATGCTGGTCGAGGCCGAGGCCGCCGACGAGGCCATCGCGCTGACCCGTGCCGAGCCCTGCGGCATCGTGCGCATGACTTGCCCCGTGGCGCTGCTCGACACGCAGGTCGGCGACATGGCGGCCGCGTTCCTGGCGGCGCATCCGCGGGTCGAGCTGCAGCTGGAGGCAACCGACCGCCGCGTCGACGTGGTCGGCGAAGGCATCGATGTGGCGATCCGGGTGCGGGCGCCGCCCCTGCCCGACAGCGATCTGGTGCTGCGCGTGCTGGCCGACCGCGGCCAGTGCCTGGTCGCCAGCCCGGCCCTGCTGGCCGTGGCCGGCACGCCCCGCACGCCCGCCGAGCTGGCGACGCTGCCGAGCATGGACATGGGCGCGCTGCACGGCGAGCACGTCTGGAACCTGCTCGGACCCGATGGCGCCCAGGCGACGGTGCACCACCAGCCGCGGCTGGTCACGCGCGGCATGCTGGCGCTGCGAGCCGCGGCCACGGCCGGCGTGGGCGTCGTGCAGCTGCCGACGATGATGGTGCACGGGCAGATCGAGCGCGGCGCGCTGGCGCAGGTGCTGCCGGGCTGGGCACCGCGGCGCGAGATCGTGCACGCCGTGTTCGCCTCGCGGCGCGGCCTGCTGCCGGCGGTTCGGGCGCTGATCGACTTTCTGGGCGAGCGCTTTCAGGCACTCGACGAGGACTGACCGCTCGGCCGGTGGTCCCCTCCGGCTCGAAACCCGCACGCGCCCCCCGCCGCGACGCATCCGCTATCGTTGCCCGCCTATGAACGCCTCTTTCCTCCGCCTGGGCTGGCGCACCCTGCGGCGCGACCTGCGCGCCGGCGAGCTGCGCCTGTTGATCGTCGCCGTCATGCTGGCGGTGGCGGCGCTCACGGCCGTCGGCTTCTTCGCCGACCGGCTGCAGGGCGGCCTGCAGCGCGACGCGCGCCAGCTGCTCGGTGGCGACGCGGTGCTGGCGAGCGACAACCCGACGCCGCCCGCGCTGGTCGAGCGTGCCCATGCGCTCGGGCTGCAGACGGCCGCCACCTACGGCTTTCCGACCATGGCGCGGGCCACCGAGGCGCAGGGCGGCGCCACCAAGCTGGTCGCCCTGAAGGCGGTGGCGCCGGGCTACCCGCTGCGCGGCAGCCTGCGGGTGGCCGACGCGCCCGGCGGCGCGGAGCGCGCCACGCGCGAGGTGCCCGCCCGCGGCGAGGCGTGGGTCGATGCGCCGCTGCTCGAATCGCTCGGCCTGCAGGTCGGCGACACGCTGCTTCTGGGCGACGCGGCCCTGCGCATCGCGCGCGTGATCGCGCTGGAGCCCGACCGCGGCACCGGCTTCATGAGCTTCGCGCCGCGCGTCATGGTCAACCAGGCCGACGTCGCCGCCACCGGCCTGGTGCAGCCGGCCAGCCGCGTGGGCTACCGTTTTGCCGTCGCCGGCGAGCCGCGCGCCGTCCAGCGCTTCAGCGCCGCGGCCGAGGCCGGGATCAAACAGGGGGCCTTGCGCGGCGTGCGGCTCGAATCCTTCGAGAGCGGCCGTCCCGAGATGCGTCAGACGCTCGAGCGCGCCGAGAAATTCCTGAACCTCGTCGCGCTCCTGGCCGCGCTGCTGTCGGCCGTCGCGGTGGCGCTGGCGGCGCGCGGCTTCGCGGCCAGCCACCTGGACGACTGCGCCATGCTGCGCGTGCTCGGCCAGCGCCAGCGCACCATCGCGCTGGCCTACGGCTTCGAGTTCGCGCTGGTCGGGCTGGCGGCGAGCGCGCTGGGCGTGCTGCTGGGCTTTGCCGTGCACTACGGTTTCGTCGTGCTGCTGGCCGGGCTGGTCGAGTCGGCGCTGCCGGCGCCCACCGTCTGGCCGGTGGCGTTCGGGCTTGGCATGGGGCTCACACTGCTGGGCGCGTTCGGGCTGCCGCCGGTGCTGCAGCTGGCCCGGGTGCCGCCGCTGCGCGTCATCCGGCGCGACGTCGGCGGCCTGAAGCCGGCGTCGCTCGCGGTGCTGGCGGTCGGCGTGCTGGGCTTCGCGGCGCTGCTGCTGGCGGCCAGCCGCGACCTGAAGCTCGGCCTGATCGCGGTCGGCGGCTTTGCCGGCGCGGTGGCGGTGTTCGCGGCGCTCGGCTGGCTGGCGGTCAAGGTGCTGCGCCGCCTGGTCAACGAGGCCACCGCGCCGCGCTGGCTGGTGCTGGCCACGCGCCAGGTGTCGGCGCGCCCGGCCTATGCCGTGGTGCAGGTCAGCGCGCTGGCGGTCGGCCTACTGGCGCTGGTGCTGCTGGTGCTCCTGCGCACCGACCTGGTGGCGAGCTGGCGCGCCGCCACGCCCCCCGATGCGCCCAACCGCTTCGTCATCAACGTCATGCCCGAGCAGAGCGACGCCTTTCAGAAAACGCTGCGCGACGCCGGCGTGCGCCAGTTCGACTGGTACCCGATGATCCGAGGCCGGCTGGTCGCCATCGACGGCAAGCCGGTCGGCCCCGACGACTACGCCGACGATCGCGCCCGGCGGCTGGTCGACCGCGAGTTCAACCTGAGCAACGCCGCCGAGCCGCCGCCGCACAACCAGATCACCGCCGGCGCCTGGACGCCCAATGCCCCCGGCGAGCTGAGCGTCGAGGAGGGCCTGGCGCAGACGCTCGGCCTGAAGCTGGGCGACACCCTGCGCTTCGACATCGGCGGCATCCCGAGCGAGGCGCGCATCACCTCGCTGCGCAAGGTGGACTGGGGCTCGATGCACGCCAATTTCTTCGTCATGTACACGGTGGCGCATCTGCCCGACGTGCCCGCGACCTACATGGGCGCCTTCCGCGCGCCGGAGCAGAAGGGCTTCGACAACGCGCTGGTGCGCGCCTTCCCCAACATCACCAATGTGGACATGAGCGCCACCCTCGGCCAGATCCAGCGCGTGCTCGACCAGGTGATCCGCGCCGTGGAGTTTTTGTTCGCGTTCACGCTGGCCGCCGGGCTGGTGGTGCTGTTCGCCGCCGTCACCGCCACGCGCGAGGAGCGCGCGCGCGAGTTCGCCGTGATGCGCGCGGTCGGCGCGCGCGCCAGCCTGCTGCGCCAGGTGCAGCGCGCCGAGCTGGCCGGGGTCGGCCTCTTGGCGGGCCTGCTGGCGAGCCTCGTCGCCTCGGCCATCGGCTGGGCGCTGGCGCGCTACGTGTTCGACTTCATCTGGACCGCCTCGCCCTGGGTGCCGCTCGCCGGCGCACTGGCCGGCGCCGTGCTGGCGCTGGCCGCCGGCTGGTGGGGCCTGCGCGAGGTGCTGCGCCGGCCGGTGGTGGAGACGCTGCGGCGCGCGGCGGAGTAGGCGGCACGCCGACTTACTATGGAAGGAATAGCTGAAAGCTCAAGCAGGACAGGCGCTGCAGCCATTTCGGTTCCATAAATCAGGACAGGCTTGGCTTGACATGCGCCGGGTCCGATCCGGCGCGCACCCGATGCCACGCTGCGTGGCTGCAGCCGCAAGCCATGGCGTACCGTGCACGTACCTGAAATTTCATATCACTGATGGCATACTGAATCGATCAAACATCGGAGGTATGCCATGGAAGCCATCGATATCACTCTGGCCGAGCGCGGCCAGATCGTCATCCCCAAGGAGGCGCGCGATGCGCTGGGCCTGAAGCCGGGCGCGCGGCTGCAGCTGCGCGTGGAAGACGGGCGCCTGCTGATTGAGAAGCGCGTGCGGCTCGACCTGAGCCGCTGGCTCGGCAAGGCAGAGGACGACGGCCTGAGCACGGAGCAGGCGCTGAGCGAACTGCGCGGGCGGCCCGTGCCTTGGCAGGCTTCCGATGAAGAGCCGGCGCAACCACCTGCGGTGCCACGCACCCCGCGTGCAAGGGGGCGGCGTGCATGAGGTCGGCCGTCGATTCCAGCCTGCTGTTCGACATCGTCAAGGGTGCCCCGGGCGCCGCCGCCGCACAGGCCGCGCTGGAGGCGGCGCTGGCGCGCGGCAGCCTGTGCGTCTGCGCCGTGGTGGTGGCCGAACTGGGCCGCTACTTCGCGACGGAACAGGAACTGCGCGAGTTCCTGGGCGACTGCCAGATCGACCACCTTCCGATGTCGATGGAAGCCGCGCTGGAGGCCGCCCGCATCATGCGCGGCTATGCCCGCAACAAGGGCCCGCGCGAGCGGACCGCGCCCGACTTCCTGATCGGCGCCCACGCGCTGCGCCAGGCCGATGCGCTGCTGACCACCGACGCGGGGTTTTTCCGCCACTACTTCGCTGGGCTGACCGTCGTCACGCCCTGATGCTCTGTGCCCGAGCCTCTCCTTCCGGCGGCTTCCGAGTCGGCCGGACTGCTATCGGAATCGTAGCGAAGGGCCAAGGCGCAGCAAGCGCCAGCGGCCGATTCGGTCTGAAATCTCGGCTTTTCAACGTCCGCCCGGCGCCAGCAGCACCACCAGCGCGCCGGCGCCGCCCTCGCTGGCGCGCGCCTGCACGAAGGCCAGCACCTCGCTTTTCTGGATCAGCCAGCGCTGGGCCTTGACTTTCAGCACCGGCTGGCGGCCGGGCGAGCCGAGCCCCTTGCCGTGCACCACGCGCACGCAGCGCACGCCCTGCCTGTGCGCGCTGCGGATGAAGGCGCCCAGGGCTTCCCGCGCCGCGTCGCTGCGCAGCCCGTGCAGGTCGATCTCGCGCTGGATCGACCAGTCGCCCGCGCGCAGCTTGCGCGTCACCTCGGTGCCGACGCCCGGACGGCGAAAGCTCATGGCGTCGTCGACGTCGAGCAGCGTGGTCACGTCGAACTCGTCGGAGAGCGACTCGCGCAGCACGCGCTGGTCGTCGAGCTGCTGCTGCACCGGGATCGGCGCCGGCGGCTCGGGCGCGAGCGGCACCGCGGGCTGCCGGCGCAGCGGCCGGGTGGCGCCGACGGCGCGCGTGAACAGGTCCTGCTCGGCCCGGCGCTTCTGCTCGCGGGCGGCGTGCGCCAGAGCCTCGGCCGCCTCGCGCTCGCGCGCCTCGGCCAGCGCCCGCTGCAGCGGCTTCAGGTCGGCCAGCGTCTTGACGGCGGCGGGCCGCCCCGGCGCCGCGGCGGGCGGGGCGCGGCGGGCGGCATGCGGGGAGGGCGCTGCAAAGGCGCCCGCACCGGACGGGCGCAGGGGCGAGGGCGGGGGCGGGGGCGGAGCAGGCGTGCGGGCCATCAGATCAGTCCCCTTTCGGCCATCGACAGCGTCTGCCCGGCGGCCACGATCACATGGTCGAGCACGCGCACGTCGACCAGCGCCAGCGCGGCCGTGAGCGTGCGCGTGAGCGCCTCGTCGGCGCGCGAGGGCTCGACGCCGCCGCTCGGGTGGTTGTGCGCCAGCACCACGGCCGCGGCGTGGTGATTGAGCGCGTGCACCACCACCTCGCGCGGGTAGACGCTGGTCTGCGTCAGCGTGCCGCGAAACAGCTCCTCCAGCGCGATCAGGCGGTGCTGCGCGTCGAGGAACAGCACGGCGAACACCTCGTGGCGCCGCGCCGCCAGGTGCAGCTGCAGGTAGTGCCGCACGGCGTCGGGCGAGTCGAACACCGGGCGCTCCTTCAGCCGCTCGGCGAGTGCGCGGCGCGCCAGCTCCAGCACCGCGCTCAGCTCGGCGCGCTTGGCGCTGCCGCCCAGGCCCTTGATGCGCTTGAGGTCGTCCAGGCTCGCGTGCAGCAGCCCGGCGACGCCGCCGAAGGCGTCGAGCAGCTCGTGCGCGAGCTGCAGCACGTTCTTGCCCGCCATGCCGGTGCGCAGCAGCAGCGCCAGCAGCTCGGCGTCGCCGAGCGAGGCGGCGCCGCGCGCCATCAGCTTCTCGCGCGGGCGGGATTCGGCGGGGAGGTCCTTGAACGACATGGCGAGGGGCAAAAGAGCGCGGACGAAAGACGGCGCCACGGGTTGATGGCAAGGAGAAAAGGCACGGGGCCGGTGCACCGCGCACGCCGCGCCGGCGGGAAGCCCCACACCGCACGGCGGGCCGGCCCCGCTTCGTAAAATCGGCGTCCAGTTTATCGGGACGCCCCACCTTGTCTTCAGCACCTTCCCCCGACGCCGCCCCCGGGGCCGCGGCCCCCGCCGTGGTCGCGCCCGGCGCCTTCCTCACGCTGCATTACCGGCTGGCCGGTCCGGCGGGCGACGTCATCAACACCTTCGCCGGCAAGCCCGCCACGCTCTCGCTCGGCACCGGCGAGCTGTCGCCGGCGATGGAGCGGCGCTTGCTGGGCCTGGCCGAGGGCGCGCACGCCACCTTCGAGTTGCCCGCCGGCGAGGCCTTCGGCGAGCGCAACCCGGAGATGCAGCAGTGGGTCGCGCGCTCGCTGCTGGAGCGCCTGGGCGAGCCCGACGCGCGCTACGCCGTGGGCGACGTGGTCGAGTTCCCGACGCCCGACGGTGCGGGCGGCTACGCCGGCGCCGTGATCGAGTCGAACGCCAGCGGCGTGCGCTTCGACTTCAACCACCCGCTCGCGGGCCAGCCCGTGACCTTCGAAGTGCACTTGATCGGCGTGCTATGAGCCCCCCGGCTTTTCACTGCGCTTCGCTGCGTGTAATTCGCCACCCCCCGAGGGGGAGGCGCGGGCCGCCTTGGGAGCGGCCCGGCGGCGTCCGCCTGGGCTTGGTTGCGGCATCGGAGTGCATCGTATGAATGTCCGTATCGAGGAAGTCCTGCTGGCCGAGCCGCGCGGCTTTTGCGCGGGGGTGGACCGCGCCATCGAGATCGTCGAGCGCGCGCTCGCCAAGTTCGGCGCGCCGATCCACGTGCGCCACGAGATCGTGCACAACACCTACGTCGTCAACGACTTGAAGGCCAAGGGCGCGATCTTCATCGAGGAGCTGGCCGAGGTGCCGCCCGGCGCCACGCTGGTGTTTTCCGCGCACGGCGTCAGCCGCGCGGTGCAGGACGAGGCGCGCGCGCGGGGCTTTCGCATCTTCGACGCCACCTGCCCGCTGGTCACCAAGGTCCACGTCGAGGTCGCCAAGCTCGCGAAAGAGGGCTACGAGTTCATCATGATCGGCCACAAGGGGCACCCGGAGGTCGAGGGCACCATGGGCCAGCTCGACGGCGGCATCCACCTGGTCGAGGACGTGGCCGACGTGGCGCGCGTGCAGCCGGGCCAGACCGAGCGGCTCGCCGTGGTCACGCAGACCACGCTGTCGGTGGACGACGCGGCCGAGATCTCGGCGGCGGTGCGCGCGCGCTTTCCCAACGTGCGCGAGCCCAAGCAGCAGGACATCTGCTACGCCACGCAGAACCGCCAGGACGCCGTCAAGCTCATGAGCGGGCAGGTCGAGCTGGTGATCGTGGTCGGCAGCCCGACCAGCTCCAACAGCAACCGGCTGCGCGAGCTGGCCGAGCGCCTGGGCACCGAGAGCCACATGGTCGATTCGGCCGCCGAGCTGCGCCCCGAATGGTTCGAGGGCAAGACCCGCATCGGCCTGACCGCCGGCGCCTCCGCGCCCGAGGTGCTGGTGCGCGAGGTGGTCGAGCGCATCCGCGCGCTCGGCGCCGTCTCGGTGCGCAGGATGGAGGGCATCGAGGAAACCGTGAAATTCCCCCTGCCCAAGGGCCTGCGGCTCGACGACCGGCCCGCACCGGACCGTCTCACGTGACCGCGCCGGGCGCCGCCGAAATCGACTGGCGCTATGAAATCGATAGCGCAGCACGCAGACTGGACGCGCGCCAGAGAGGCTTTTTGCGTGAAACGCCGCTGTGGAAGCTGCCCGGCGCCGCGTTCGGGCTGGCAACGCCGGGCATCGAGGTCTGGCTCAAGCTCGAACAGCTGCAGACCAGCGGCAGCTTCAAGGCGCGCGGCATGATGAACCGGCTGCTGGCGCACGAGATTCCGGCCAGCGGTGTGATCGTCGCCTCGGGCGGCAACGCCGGCATCGCGACCGCCGCGGCGGCCCGTGCGCTGGGCGTGCGCTGCGAGGTGTTCCTGCCGGGCGTGGCGTCCGAGGCCAAGCGCGGACGGCTGCGCGCGCTGGGCGCCGAGGTGATCGTGGTCGGCGAGGCGTATGCCGACGCGCTGGCCGCGTGCCTCGCGCGGCAGCGCGACAGCGGCGCGCTGCTCACCCACGCCTACGATCAGCCCGAGGTGGTCGCCGGCGCCGGCACGCTCGGGCGCGAGATCGAGCGCCAGGGCGGCGTGCCCGACGCGGTGCTGGTCAGCGTGGGCGGTGGCGGGCTGATCGGTGGGCTGGCCGGCTGGTTCCAGCAGGGCAGCCGCGTGATCGCGCTCGAACCCGAGGGCGCGCCGACGCTGTTTCGCGCCCGCGAGGCCGGCGGCCCGGTCGATGTCGAAGTGGGCGGCGTGGCGGCCGATTCGCTCGGCGCACGCCGCATCGGCGCCATCGCCTGGGACATCGCGCGGCGGCACGTGCGCGACGCGCTGCTGCTGAGCGACGCGGCCATCGTCGCCGCGCAGCGCTGGCTGTGGCGCGAGATGAAGCTGGCCGTCGAGCCGGCCGCCGCGCTGCCGCTGGCGGCGCTGCAGACCGGCGCCTACGTGCCGCGCGCGGGCGAGCGCGTGTGCCTGATCGTCTGCGGCGCGAACGTCGATCCGGCCCGTCTGTCCTGAGCCGGGAGGGGCGGCAAGGCCCGCCCCGGCGGCCGCTTCGGGCGGGCGGTGCGGCCTGAAGCAGCGAGGTTTTGCTGGGGACACTCCGGGCGGCGGAACCGCTGCTGCAAAGGACCGCCCGATGCCGTTGCGGGAGCAGGTGCCGCCTGACACGCCGCCTAAAATCGTTCGATGCTCGACATCACCCACTTACGCAAGGACCTGCCGTCGGTCGTCGCCCGGCTCGAAACCCGCAAGAAGAACCAGCCCTTCCTCGACGTGGCCGCCTTCGGCGCGCTCGAGGCCGAGCGCAAGACGCTGCAGACCCGCACCGAGGAACTGCAGGCGCGGCGCAATGCCCTGAACAAGCAGATCGGCCCGCTCAAGTCGCGCGGCAAGCCGGTCGATGCGCTGATGGCCGAGGTCAACGCGCTCAAGGCCGAGCAGGAGTCCTCCGCCACGCGGCTGGATGCGCTGCAGCCCGAGCTGCAGGCGCTGCTGCTGGCGGTGCCCAACCTGCCGCACGACAGCGTGCCGGAGGGCGAGGACGAGGCCGGCAACGTCGAGGTGCGCCGCTGGAGCCCGCAGGGCGGCGCGGGCGCGGCGGCGACCCCGCTGCCCTTCGCGCCGAAGGACCACGTCGATCTCGGCGCGCCGCTGGGGCTCGACTTCGAGCTGGGCGCCAAGCTTGCCGGCTCGCGCTTTTCCGTCATGAAGGGCCCGATTGCGCGGCTGCACCGGGCGCTCGCCCAGTTCATGCTGGATGTTCAGACCGAGCGGCATGGCTACACCGAGTGCTACGTGCCGTATATCGTCAATGACTCAAGCCTGCGTGGGACGGGTCAGCTTCCGAAGTTCGAGCAAGACTTGTTTCATGTAAGTTTCGGCGGAATCCCAAGCAAGGTCGCCCGGGCGGACGTGTCCGCCGACAGATTCGTCGATGCGAGCGGCAATGTCGCCGCCGATGCGAATCCGAGGATTGTTGAAAAGAATTGGTATCTCATCCCGACCAGCGAGGTGCCGCTGACCAACTTCGTGCGCGACGAGATCGTGACCGAATCGCAGTTGCCGATCCGCCTCACGGCGCACACGCCGTGCTTCCGCTCGGAGGCCGGCAGCGCCGGGCGCGACACGCGCGGCATGATCCGCCAGCACCAGTTCGACAAGGTCGAGATGGTGCAGATCGTGCATCCGGCCCGCAGCTACGCCGCGCTGGAAGAGATGACCGGCCATGCCGAGGCCGTGCTGCAGGCGCTCGAACTGCCGTACCGCGTCGTGCTGCTGTGCACCGGCGACATGGGCTTTGCCGCCAGCAAGACCTACGATCTGGAGGTCTGGCTGCCGGCGCAGGACACCTACCGCGAGATCAGCTCGGTGTCGAACTGCGAGGCGTTCCAGGCGCGCCGGCTGCAGGCGCGCTTCAAAAACGCGCAGGGCAGGAACGAGCTGGTGCACACGCTCAACGGCTCGGGCCTGGCGGTCGGCCGCGCGCTGGTGGCGGTGCTCGAAAACCACCAGCAGGCCGACGGCTCGATCGCCGTTCCCGAGGCCCTGCGGCCGTACCTGGGCGGCCTCGCGCTGCTGGCGCCCTGAGCCGGCCCACCGGCCGGAAAGCCGCGGTCGGGCTCTGCTAGAATCGCAGGCTTCGACACACGGAGAGATGGCAGAGTGGTCGAATGCGCCGGACTCGAAATCCGGTATACGGTCATACCGTATCCAGGGTTCGAATCCCTGTCTCTCCGCCAGCGATGCTTCCCCGATCGAAGCAGAGCCTTGAAAGAAAGCAAGCCCCTCGCCGAGGGGCTTTTTCGTGCCTGTGTTCCGGCGGGTGGCGTGCCCCTTTTTCGCAAGTTGCGCGCTGCGGATTCGTCCCTATACTTCGGCGCTCATCCAGGGAGGCAAGGTCGTCAGGGAAGCCCGTGTCGCTTCCCGCAGAACTCGGGCCATTCATGACACAGAGTGTGCCGGGCAACGGTTCCGGAAATTCATCCTTCGCCGGCTTGCCAAGGCCAGCTTCTTCGGCCGACGAGGCCGAAGCATGGGTGCGTGGCGAAATGATCGACAAACTCATGGCCACGGCGCGCAACAGCCGTCTGCTGTCCGCAGCGGTGACGGTCACGCTGGTGGTGCTCGGATGGGGCGACGTGCCCACCTGGCAACTGCTGGGCTGGCTGGCATTGAGCCTGGCCGTGTCCATCTGGCGCAGCGGGGCCGAGCGGCTCTACGACCTGCAGCATGCCCGGAAAGACGTCGCGTGGCGGCAGCGCTTTGTCGCGATGTACAGCAGGCTCTGGATGGCCAGCGCCGTGGTCTGGGGCCTGTCGCCCCTGATTTTCTTCGAGCGTCCGCCGGACCTCAACCAGTTCCTGTGCGGCGTGTTCGTGGCCGGCGTTGCCGCTTATGCACTCAACGATCTGGCGTTGTACCTGCCGCTGCTCAGGCGCTACTTCAACACCCTGTTCATCACGGTCTTCCTCTCGCTCGGATGGTTGATCGTCAGGTCCGGGTTCGATGTATCGGACTTCCTCTACGCCTTCGTGGTGCTCTCGGCCGTCCATTGGTACCTGCTGATGCGCGCCGGCACGCGCGTCTACCAGAGCCATCGAAACACCTTCGAACTGCTCTACCACAACAACACGCTGATCCACTCGCTCACCGAACAGCGCGCCGCCGCGGTGTCGGCCGTGGCCCTGAAGAACCGTTTCCTGGCGAGCGCGGCGCACGACATCCGCCAGCCCGTGCTGGCGCTGTCGCTGTATGCCGACTGGCTGCGCAACGAGCCCGAACTGGTGCGTGACATCGCGCCGAAGATCGTGCGCGCCACGCAGGCGGTCAACACCCTGTTCGATTCGCTGTTCGACTTGGCGCGGCTCGATTCAGGGCAGGTGCGCGTGCACATCGAGTCGATCGACATGAAGCAACTGCTGCACGACCTCGACGTGCAGTACCGCCCCACGGCCGAGGCGAAAGGGCTCGAATTCCGCGTGCGCTCGCTGGAGGGCAAGGTGCAGAGCGATCCGATCCGCGTGCGCCGCATGATCGGCAACCTGCTGTCCAACGCCATCCGCTACACCGACAAGGGCGGCGTATTGCTGGCCGTGCGCCGCCGGCAGGACGGCTTTTGCATCGAGGTCTGGGACACCGGCATCGGCATCGCACCCGAGCATCTGAACGATATTTTTCTGGAGTTCTACAAGGTCACCGACCATGGCGGCACGTCCGACGGCTTCGGCTTGGGCTTGCCGATCGTCCTGCGCCTGGCGAATGTGCTCGACCATCCGGTCAACCTGTGCTCGCGCCCCGGCGTGGGCAGCATGTTCCGCGTGAACGTTCGGGATGTCGAGCTGGAGCAGGCGCAGGCCCGGGCGGATTTGTTGAGCCAATGAAGGCGGGCGCATGCCGCGTCGACGCGGCTCGGCGCACCGCGGGCGCTACTTGCTGCCGACCAGCAGCCCGTGATTGCGTGCATGGTGCAGCGCCTGGGTGCGGCTGTTGACGCCCAGGCGCCTGAACAGGCGCCACAGGTGCACCTTGACGGTGTGCTCGCTGATCTGCAGTTCGGTGGCGATGTCTCGGTTGCTCATGCCTTGGTCGAGCATGGCGATCAACTGGGTCTGCCGCTTCGACAGCTTGGTGAGGCTGGGCGTCTCTGCCGCCGCCGCCACGTCCTCGCCGTCGGTTTCGGCCATCAGCAGGCCGCGCAGCGCGGCCGTGAGCTCGCCGACGCCGGAGGATTTCTCGATGTAGATGTCGGCTCCGGCCTCGACGCACACTTCTTCCATGTCGGCCGCCGGCGAAGCCGAGAACACGGCGATCGGCGTTTGCGGGTAGGTGCGCCTGAGCCATGTCACGCCCGAGCAGCCCGAGGCGTCGGGCAGTTTGAGGTCGAGGGTGAACAAGTCGGGCACCCCCTGCGCCTCGATGGCCGAGGCGACCTTGTCGAGCCGGTCGAATTCGACGATGTTCTCGGCCGGCTTCAGTCGCCGCAGCACCATCACGATGGCATCGCGCATCAGAGGATGGTCGTCAATGACGTAAATGCTCATGGTGTGTCTCCAAGGGGGCCTTTGCCACCGTGACTGCACTGCGGCGCGGTGGGCATGCCAAGCTTATAGGAGTGTGTGCGAAAGAAACAGATTGTCCAGAGCGGCGGCCGCGTCGCGCGCCGTCTGTCCGGTCAGCGGCTCGATCAGTGATGCGAGCGCCTCCAGTGCCGCACCACGCTCCGACTGCAGACGGCCGATCGCCTGGCCCGCTTCCTGCGGCGAGGCAAAGCCCCGGCTCTGCAGCACCGTCCGGCCCGTGGCGTCGTGCAGTTTGAAGTAGAAGAGGCCGTCGCGCTCGCGGTACTGCTTGAAGCCGGCCTTGGACGCCTTGGACGCCTTGGCGGTGACGGGTGCGGCGGGTGCGGCGGCCAGGCGGCGCAGACCGACCGCCTGACGCAATCGAGCCATGAAGGGCCGGGAGAGTTCCCGCGCCTTGAGCGCCCCGGCCTGGAGGATGCGCTCGATCTGCTCCGGCTCGTCGATCAGCGCACGGTAGCGCTCGCGCATCGGCGCGATCTCGCGGTCGATGCGCTCGAACAGCAACTGCTTGGCATCGCTCCAGGCGATGCCCTCGGCGAAGGAGCGGCGCAGGCTTTCGGTCTCGGACGGCTGCGCGAACGCCTGGTAGATCTGGAACAGCGCCGAGCCTTCGGTCTGCTTGGGCTCGCCGGGCGCGCGCGAGTCGGTCACGATGCTGGCGATCTGCCGCTGCAGCTGCTCGCGCGGCGCGAACAGGGCGATGGTGTTGCCGTAGCTCTTGCTCATCTTGCGGCCATCGAGACCGGGCAGGGTGGCCACCGCGTCGTCGATCTCGGCTTCGGGCAGCGTGAAGTGCTCGCCGTAGAGGTGGTTGAAGCGCTGGGCGATGTCGCGCGCCATCTCGATGTGCTGCACCTGATCGCGGCCCACCGGCACTTTGTGGGCATTGAACATCAGGATGTCGGCGGCCATCAGCACCGGGTACATGAACAGGCCCGCGCTCACGTCGGCGTCGGGGTCGCTGCCGGCGTCGAGGTTCCTGTCGAGCGCCGCCTTGTAGGCGTGGGCGCGGTTGAGCACGCCCTTGGCCGTGACGCAGGTCAGCAGCCAGGTCAGCTCGGGGATTTCCGGGATGTCGGATTGGCGGTAGAACACGACGCGCTCCGGATCGAGCCCGCACGCCAGCCAGGTCGCGGCGATCTCCAGCGTCGAGCGCTGGATGCGCGTGGGCTCGTCGCACTTGATGAGCGCGTGGTAGTCGGCCAGGAAGTAGAAGCTCCGCACGCTGGCTTCGCGGCTGAAGCGCACCGAAGGCCGCACCGAGCCGACGTAGTTGCCCAGGTGCGGCGTGCCGGTGGTGGTGATGCCGGTCAGGAAGCGCGTGGCGCCGGGAGAGGAGGTGGACGTGGTCATGGAAAGCGGGAAAAGCTAGCGCAGCATCGACGTCAGGGGGGACAGCAGCAAGGCGATCGCCTGCGAGCCGAGCGCCATCAGCGGGCGCAGCCAGTAGGTGCCGACGACGCCGGCCAGCACCAGCGCCATCACGATGAAGAAGCCGTAGGGTTCGAGGCGGGCCATGAAGCTTTGCGCCTGCCCGCGCGGCAGCAGGCCCGCGAGGACGCGGCCGCCGTCGAGCGGGGGCAGCGGAAACAGGTTGAACGCCCACATGACCAGGTTGACCAGGATGCCGCCCTGCGCCATTTTCAGGAAGAAGCTTTCCTCGATGCCGGCCGCGACCAGCCCGACCAGCAGCAGCGCCCAGCCGATGGCCATCGCGAAGTTGGAGGCCGGCCCGGCCAGCGCCACCCAGATCATGTCGCGCTTGGGGTTGCGCAGGCCGCCGAAGTTGACCGGCACCGGCTTGGCGTAGCCGAACAGGAAGGCGCCCGAGGTGGCGAAGTACAGCATCAGCGGCATCAGGATGGTGCCGATGGGGTCGATGTGCTTGAGCGGGTTGAGCGTCATGCGCCCCAGCCGCCAGGCCGTGTCGTCGCCGAAATAGCGCGCCGCGTAGCCGTGCGCCGCCTCGTGCACCGTGATGGAGAAAAGCACCGGCAGCGCATAGATCAGCACCGTCTGGATCAGGTTGGCAATGTCCACGCGTCGATTGTCTCAAAGAGGGTTGAAGGTCGCGCAGCCGCCGGGCGTGCGGGGCCGGGCGGCGCGGCGTTCACAGCCCGAACGGCGCGAGCGCCCCGCGGCCCTGGCGCACCACCACCGGGTCGCCGCCGTCGGCCACGCCGGTGAGGTCGATCACGGTGGTCGGCTCGGCGGCGCAGGCGCCGGCGTCGATGACCGCGGCGAGCTGCTTCTCGAAGCGGCTGCGGATGTCCTGCGGGTCGTTGAGCGGCTCGGTCTCGCCGGGCGCGATCAGCGTGGTCGCCAGCAGCGGCTCGCCGTGCAGCGCGAGCAGCTCGCACAGCACCCTGTGGTCGGGCACGCGCAGGCCGATGGTCTTGCGCTGTGGATGGCTGACGCGACGCGGCACTTCCTTGGTCGCCTCCAGGATGAAGGTGTAGGGCCCGGGCGTGGCCGCCTTGAGCAGCCGGTACTGGCGGTTGTCGACCCGCGCGTAGTTGGCCAGCTCGCTCAGGTCGCGGCACAGCAGCGTCAGGTGGTGCTTGTCGTCGACCTGGCGCAGGCGGCGCAGCCGGTCCACCGCGTCCTTGTCGTCGAGGTGGCATGCCAGCGCGTAGCTCGAATCGGTCGGCACGGCGATGATCTCGCCGCGCGAGAGCAGCGCCGCGGCCTGCTTGAGCAGGCGCTGCTGCGGGTTGTCGGGGTGGACTTCGAAGAATTGGGCCATGGTCAGGATTCTGCAGGTTCGATCGGCACCCGGCGCTCGCGCACCGTCAGCCACGCGCCCGCCGCGCCGCAGACGGCGATGAGGCCCATGCCGAACAGCGACACGCCGTCGGGCACGCGCGAGAAGACGAGCCAGCCGCCCAGCATGGCGAACGCGATCTGCGCGTAGAGGTAGGGCGTGAGCGTCGAGGCCGGCGCCCTCTGGTAGGCCAGGATCAGCATGAAGTGCCCGACCGTGCCCATCAGCCCCATGAGGCACAGCAGCGCCCACCAGTGCCACGACGGCAGCGCCTGCCAAGCGAACGGCAGCGCGCACGAGGCGAGCAGCGCGCCCACCCAGCCGGTGTAGAAGTGCATGGCGAGCGGGTTCTCGGTGCGCGCGAGGCGGCTGGTGAGCACCTGGAACCAAGCGTTGGAGACCACCAGGCCCAGCGGCAGCAGCATGACCCAGCCGAAGGCGTCGCCGCCCGGGCGCAGGATCACCAGCGTGCCGGCGAAGCCGCCCGCCACCAGGCTCCAGCGCAGCGCGGACACCTGCTCGCCCAGCGCGGTGGCGGCCAGCAGCGTGACCGCCAGCGGCGCGATCAGCACGATCGCCGTGAATTCCGGCAGCGGCATGTGGCGCAGGCTGAAGAACGCCAGCACGCTGGTGGTCAGCAGCAGGGCACCGCGCAGCACGTGGAATTTCGGGTGCGCGGTGCGCAGCAGCCCGGCGCCGTGGCGCGGCAGCAGCACCGCCGTGGTGGCGAGCGCCTGGAAGGCGTAGCGGAACCACACGCCCATCAGGACCGGCACCGCCGTGACCGAGATCTTGGTGGCGGTGTCGAGCGTGGCGAAGCACGCCCCGGCGAGCAGCACCAGCCCGATACCCGCCAGGATGCGCTCCGAGCCGATGTCGCGCGTGCTGCTGCGGACGGCTTCGGCGCGGGCCTGCGGCAGGGCGCTCACTGGATGCGGTCTTCGAGCAGTTCCCAGACCGGGGTCAGGGTGCCGGGCAGCCAGGGCAACTGGCCCAGGTCCATGTGGCTTTCGCCGGGGCTGTGGAAGTCGCTGCCGCGCGACGCGGCAAAGCCGAATTCGAGCGCCTTGTCGGCGTACTCGACGTACTCGGCCGGCGCGTGGCTGCCGGTCACGACCTCGATCGCCCGGCCGCCGTGCGCCTTGAACTCGCTGAACAGCGCGTACTCCTCGTTGGCCGTGAACCGGTAGCGCCCCGGGTGCGCGACCACGGCGATGCCGCCGGCGTCGCCGATCCAGCGCACCGCCTCCGCGAGCGTGGCCCAGCGGTGCGGCACGTAGCCGGGCTTGCCCTCGGTGAGGTACTTGCGGAACACCTCGTAGGTGTCCTTGCAGACGCCGCTCTCGACCAGGAAGCGCGCGAAGTGCGTGCGCGAGATCAGCTCGGGATTGCCGACGAATCTGAGCGCGCCTTCGTAGGCGTCCCCGATGCCGACCTGCGCCAGCCCCTGCGCCATCTCGCGGGCGCGCAGGCCGCGCCCGCCGCGGGTGGCGACGAGGCCCTGGCGCAGGGCCTCGTCGTGCGCGTCGAAGCCGAGTCCGACGATGTGCACCGTCTCGCCGGCGAAGGTGACGGAAATCTCGACGCCGGTGAGGTATTTCATGCCACGGGCACGGGCTGCGGCCAGGGCCCGGTCCTGGCCGCCGATCTCGTCGTGGTCGGTCAGGGCCCAGAGCTCGACCCCGTTGGCGGCTGCCCGCTCGGCCAGCGCCTCGGGCGCCAGCGTGCCGTCGGAAACCACGGAATGGCAGTGCAGGTCGGCGTTGAGGATGGAAGGCACCGGCGGATTTTATTCCCTGGGGCCGCAAGCCGCCGGCCGCGGTGGCGACGTGGCAGCAGCGTCCGTGGCCCGGCGGGACGGATCAGGGCGCTGCGGTCCCGGTCCTGAAGGTGAAGGTCTTGGTGAAGCCCAGGCTCGCGTTCGAGCCGGTCGCGCTGCCGCTGCCGCTGGCGGTGCTGGTGCCGTTGACCGTGACGGTGTAGTCCGTGTCGGGCTGCAGCGGCCCCGCAGGAATGATCGCGGCCTGGTTGGGGTCGATGAACTGGTTCGGATCGCTGTCGTGCGTGAGCGGGGGCAGCAGCGAGATCGCCTGTCCGGTGAGCTTGATCACCATGGTGGCGGAACCGATGACGAGCTTGCGGTCGGGCCGCACCGTGACCAGGATCGGCTGGCCCACGGGCTGGGTCGCCAGGTTGCGCCCGGGCAGGGGATTCGGCGACTCGTTGGCCAGCTGGTAGGCCGTCCCGGTGGTGCCGTCGCACGGGTAGGTCTGCACCGCTGCGCTGTCGGGCTTGGGGGCCACGGCACCCTGGGCCAGGGCGATGTTGAACTGCGCGATGGCGCGCGGGCCATAGCGCAGGGTGGTCGCCGCCGTGTCGCTGCTCATGACCGAAATGCCGATGTCGCGCTGGAAATCCAGGACGCTGAGGGCATGGTAGGGAGCGCTCAGCAGCCCATGCACGGCCGCCGCACCGCGGCCCGTGATGTTGTTGGCCCCGTTGCCGACGGTGTCGGTGAAGTCGTCGAGCACCACGCTCCAGACATAGCCGGCCGCCGACACCCGGTCCGCCGGCGTGGCGCCGGTGAACCCGGGCTTGGCAGGGTCCTGGTAGTGGCTGCTGACGTTGTTCTTCAGCATGTAGTTCGCCTGGCCGCGGGCGGCGGTGTCGAGCATGGCGTTTTGCGCCAGCAGCCCGAAGCCGCAGCGCAGTCGCTCCGCGTTGAGCAGCGTCAGGGCGGCCAGCTCTTCCGAGTTCGCCGGGTAGGCGGGCGCCGGAACGGACAGCACCAGGGTGGCGTCGCCACTTGGCGGCGTCGCAGCCGGGGTGGTGGGCGTCGTGGTGGTGGTGCCGCCCGCGACCGGGAGAAAAGGCACGAAGGCCGTACCGCCACCGCCGCCTCCGCCACCGCACGCGCTCAGCGCCAGCGCCAGTGCGGCGCCCGAGGTGGCCAGGAGGACCCGCTTCGGCACGGTCGGAAGAATGCTGTCGCTGCTCGCAAGGTAATTCATCGGGTTTCCACAGAGGGTTGGGGAAGAACGCGGCTCGGAAGCTGCTATGGTGCGCGGCGGGCGCATCCCGTTTGGCGCGTCATCTTCTCATCATGCGTCGCCACCCCACAGCCGCCCTGACTTCCGCTCTGGCAAAAGTCTACCAGCGCAACCTGAAGGCCCTGACTCAGGCCACAGTGCGCACGGGCACCCGCGTTGCGGACCAGGTCCGGCGCGAGGCGGTCAAGCAACTGCAGCCGCCGCCCGGTCCCGGCGACTGGCTCTCCGGCCTGGCGCTCGGCCCGGGCGGTGTGCGGCGCTACCACCTGTACCGTCCGCCGGGCCTGAAGCTGCGCCCCGGCGAGAAGCTGCCCCTCATGGTCATGCTGCACGGCTGCGGACAGAGCGGGCGCCACTTCGCCGCCAGCACCCGCATGAACCGGCTGGCCGCGCGCGAGCGCTTCTTCGTGCTCTACCCCGAGCAGGACCGGCTCGCCAACCCCCAGGGCTGCTGGAACTGGTACGACCAGCGCTCCGGCAAGGCCGGCGCCGAGGCGGCCACGCTGATGGCGGCGGTCGAGCAGGTGAGGCTTCTGTATCCGGTGGACCGCGAGCGCGTCGCCGTCGCGGGGCTGTCGGCCGGCGCCAGCATGGCGGCGCTGCTGGCCACGCGCTGGCCGCTGCGCTTCCGGGCGGTGGCGATGCACTCCGGGGTCGCGCCGAGCGCGGCGAAGTCGCCGGTGGCGGCGCTGGGCGCGATGCAGGGACGCCAGGTGCCTTCGATGTCCGCCGTCGTCCTGGGCGAGACCATGGAGGCGGCGGCCCTGGCCGCGACCCTGCCGCCGCTGCTGGTGCTGCACGGCGATGCCGATGCCGTGGTGTCGGTCAGCAACGCGCGCAGCAGCGCCGCGCTGTGGGCCGTGGCCACGGGCGCGCGGCCCGGTGCCGAGCGCACCCTGCGGCGCGGCGAGCGCTACGCCATGCAGGTCACCGATTACCGGCGCCAGAGCCGCGCCTTCGTCACGCTGTGCGTGATCCAGGGGCTGGGCCATGCTTGGAGCGGCGGTGCGGCCAAGCTGCCGTTCAGCGACGCCCGGGGGCCCGATGCGTCGCGCATGATCTGGGCTTTCGCCGCGCGCCAGTTCGCGTCGGCGACCGCAGGCGCATCGCGCTGAACGGCGGGACGGCCCGGCGCCCAAGTCGCTGCGCCCGCCAGCGAGCGAGCAGGGCGGCTCCGGCGCCGATCGGGCAGGGCGTTCAGGCCGGCAGCGCCCCGCGCAGCGTCGCCATGTCGATGACGAAGCGGTACCTGACGTCGCCGCGCAGCATGCGCTCGTAGGCCTGGTTGATCTGCGCCATCGCGATCGGCTCGATGTCGGCGACGATGCCGTGCGCGGCGCAGAAGTCGAGCATCTCCTGCGTCTCGGCGATGCCGCCGATCAACGAGCCGGCCAGCCGGCGGCGCTTGGCGATCAGGCCGAAGACGCCCGGCGACGGGTGGGGCGTGGCCGGCGCGCCGACCAGGCACAGGGTGCCGTCGAGCCGCAGCAGCGCGAGAAACGGGTCGAGATCGTGCGGCGCGGCGACCGTGTCCAGGATGAAGTCGAAGCTGCCGCGGTGCGCGTTCATCTCGCCCGGCTCCCGGGAGATCACCACCTCCTTGGCGCCGAGCCGCAGGGCGTCCTGCCGCTTGTCGGGCGACGTGGTGAACAGCACGACGTGCGCGCCCAGGGCCGCCGCGATCTTCACGCCCATGTGGCCCAGCCCGCCGAACCCGACGATGCCGACCTTCTGCCCGGGGCCGACCCGCCAGTGGCGCAGCGGCGAGTAGGTGGTGATGCCCGCGCACAGCAGCGGCGCCACGGCTGCCAGATGCGCCTCGGCGTGCGGGATGCGCAGCACGAACTTCTCGTGCACCACGATGTGGTCGGCGTAGCCGCCCAGCGTGTTGGCGCGCGAGACCTGCTCGCGGCCGTCGTAGGTGTCGGTGAAGCCGTTGTCGCAGTACTGCTCCAGGCCTTCGGCGCAGTGGCCGCAGTGCTGGCAGCTGTCGACCATGCAGCCGACGCCGACGGTGTCGCCGAGGCGGAACTTCGACACGCCCGCGCCGACCGCCCTGACGCGGCCGACGATCTCGTGGCCCGGCACGCACGGGTACGCGGTGGCGCCCCACTCGCTGCGCACGGTGTGCAGGTCGGAGTGGCACACGCCGCAGTGCAGGATTTCGATGACGACGTCGCGCGGCCCCGGTGCGCGGCGCTCGAAGCTGAACGGGGCCAGCGGTGTGGTGGCGGCCTGGGCCGCGTAGCCGTGGGCAAGGGTCATGCGAGGGTCCGATCCTGAAAACGCGAGAAGCCCACCTTACGCCGATTCACGCGCCCGCGCAGCGCCCCGGGCGGCTGGCGAAGGGCGGTTTCGTCGACGCATTTTGCTATCGAAGATATAGCTGAAGACGTAAGCACCACAGGCGCAGACGACCGATTTGACACTCAAGTCAGGCGCCGGTCGGCCAGCGCGGGCGGCGTCCACTCGTAGAGCCAGGTCTCACTCAGCGCCTGCCCGTCGCTGCCGCGCAGGAACACGCGCAGCGTGATGGGCGCGGTGCTGTCGGTCGGCACGATGTCGAACATCGCCCGGATGCCGCGGATCGAGGCCAGCGGCCGTGCCGAGGTGATTTCCACCCGGCCGCTTGAGGCGGTGATGACCGCCTCGACGGCGCCCGGCTTCGCGTCCAGCTGCGCCAGCGCGCCGCCCGCGAAGTCGAGCGCGAAGCGGTACGACCAGTAGCTGCGCTTCTGCCCGACGACGCCGCCCAGCCCGGTGCGCGTGGCCACGCAGATGGCCAGCGGCGGGCGCTGCGGCGGCTCGCTGCCCCAGTAGAGGCGGTAGCCATAGAGCAGCTCCTGGCCGGGTTCGGGCTTCTGCGCCGGGTTCCAGAAGGCGACGATGTTGTCGAAGGTCTCGTCGGCCGTCGGGATCTCCACCAGCTGCACGGCGCCCTCGCCCCAGCCGGCCTTGGGCTCGACCCACAGCGACGGGCGCTTCTCGTAGAACACGCCGTCGTCCTGGTAGTGGTCGAAGTTGCGGTCGCGCTGCAGCAGGCCGAAGCCCTTGGGGTCTCGGTCGGCGAAGGAATTGAAGCGCAGCGTCGCCGGGTTGGCGAGCGGCCGCCAGATCCATTCGCCCGCGCCGCTGCACATCGACAGGCCGTCGGAATCGTGGATTTCGGGGCGCCAGTCGTTGCCGGCGCGGCGGTCGTTCTCGCCGGTCTGGAACATGCTGGTGCACGGTGCGATGCCGAGGCGCTCGATCGCGCGGCGCGGGTAGAGCGCGGCGTCGATGTCCATCAGCAGCGGCTCGCCCGGGGTGATGGCGAAGCGGTAGGCGCCGGCGATGCTGGGCGAGTCGAGCAGGGCATAGACCACCAGCGTGTTCGAGTCGGCCGCGGGTTCCTCGAAGTAGAAGTCGGTGAAATCCGGGAACTCCTCGTCGCGCGGCAGCGCGGTGTCGACCGCCAGCCCGCGCGCCGACAGGCCGTACTGGCCCTCGGCGCCGACGGCGCGGAAGTAGCTCGCGCCCAGGAAGGCGGCGACGTCGCTCTTGAAGTCGGGCGCCACGTTGACGCGAAAGCCCGCGAAGCCCAGGTCCTTGGGCAGGCGCGCGCCGTCGAGCCCGCTCTTGCCGTAGTCGAACATGGCCGGGTCGTAGGCCAGCTCCTGCGCCCGGCCACCCCGCACCTCGTGCATGCGCACTGGACGCTTGAAGAAGAGGCCCAGGTGGAACAGCTTGATCTGGAAGCGCAGCTTTTCGTCGGCCCACAGGGCGTGGTCGGCCTTGAACTGGATCGACTGGTACTGGTCCCAGTCAAGCGCCGCGACCGCGGGCGGCAGCGTGCGGCCGTGCGGCTGGTAGGGCGCCGCGGCGAGGGCGCGCGCTGCGCCTTTCAGGCGGGCGTAATCGAAAGTCCGGCTCTCGCCCAGCGGGCGCAGGCCGGCGGCCTCGGCCACCGGGGACATCAGGGTATGGGTGCAGGCGGTGCTGGCAAGCACGCCCGCGGCGCTGAGGAAGGTTCGTCGTTGCATGGGGCGATAGTCTAGGCAAGGTTGCCAGGCACCCGCCCGCAGCGCCGCTGCCAGCCGCCGCACGGCCCGGGCGCGGCGTTCCTTCCGGCCCCGGGCCCGGCGTCCTGGCGGCGGAGCGCGTCAGGCCAGCGCCGCGACGTCTTCCTGCTGCTGCGCCATCAGCTCTTCCTTGCGCGCTGCGAGCTGGTCGCGCATCGCCACCAAGTCGAGCTTCGAGGCGCGCGCCTTGGGGAAGATCTCGTTGCGCTCTTCCCTGACGTGGTGGTCGACGTACTCGCCGAGCACCGTGACCCTGGCGTCGAATTTCGGGTCGCTCTCGTCGCCCTGCTCGATCTGCGCGATCAGGTCCTTGGCGCTGGCGTGCTCGACCTCGGCCTCGTCGAGCATCGATGCGGCGGCCTTGGAAGCGCCGCGCAGCGCGGGGTAGAAGATTTCATCCTCGATCTGCGTGTGGACCGTCAGCTCGCGGCAGATGCGGTCGGCCAGCTCGCGCTTCTTCTGCGGCGCGCTGCGGGCCTTGGACTCGGTCAGGGCCTCGTACTCCTTGAACAGCTTCTTGACATTGCGGTGGTCGGCATCGAGCAGGCTGCAGGCATCGGGCGCGCGGCGGGGGGTGGCCATGAAGGAGGGCTCCGAAGGGGTTTGCGAAGCCGCGAGCATCGTGTGCGCGCGGATACGGCAGCGTAAGAAACCGGCGCGCCGCCGTACCCGTCAAACCCGACAGTCGGCAACTGCTGGCGCGCCCTTTGGATCAGCGCCCGGTCTCGGCGGCCAGCTGCCGGTGGTAGTGCACGATGCGCTGCAGCGCGTAGTCGGCGCTGGTCTTGCGGATTTCGTTGCGCGAACCCTGGAACACCCGGGTTTCCGTGAAGCTGCGCATGTCGCCGCCGTTGCGGAACACCCAGGCGAAGCACTGGGTGCCGGGCGCGATGGCAGGGTCCGAATCGTCGGCCACGCCGGTGTCGGAGACGGCCACGTCGGCGTCGCTGTTGCGCAGCGCCCCCGTGGCCATCTCGAGCGCGACGGGCTCGCTGGTCAGGTTGTGGCGCTCGATCGTCTCCTGCCGGACGCCGAGCTGGCGCTGCTTGGCCTTGGGGTCGTAGACCACGAAGGCGCTCTCCAGCACCTTGCCGGCGCCGGGAACCTCGGCCAGCCGCGAGGCGATCAGGCCGGCGGTGCAGGACTCGGCCGTGACCACGACCAGGGAGTGATCCACCAGGTAGCGCACGGCCTCCTTGCGCTCGGGCGTCGTGTCGTCGGGCGTTGCGTCATCGGACATGGAATTCGCTGCCTTCCTTTTTGTGCCGCACGCGCCGGTCACGCCGCGCCCACGCTGCCCGTGATCGGCAGGACGATTCCGGTGATGTAGCTCGAACAGCTCGGCGCCGCCAGGAACACGTAGGCCGGCGCGATTTCCTCGGGTTGCGCCGGGCGCTTCATGTCGGTCTGCTGGCCGAACTTCGCGACCTCCTCGGCCGGGCGGTCGGCCGGGTTGAGCGGCGTCCACACCGGCCCCGGCGCCACCGCATTGACGCGGATGCCCTTGCCGATCAGGTTGCTGGCGAGCGACTTGGTGAGGGCGTGGATGGCGCCCTTGGTGGTCGAGTAGTCGAGCAGCTTGGCACTGCCCTCCAGCCCGGTGACCGAGCCCGTGTTGATGATCGAGCTGCCCTGGGAGAGGTGCGGCACCGCCGCGCGCGCCATCTGGAAGTAGCCGAACACGTTGGTGCGCAGCGTCAGCTCGAAGCGCTCGTCGGTGATGTCCTCGATCGACTCGGCGTGCAGCTGGAACGCCGCGTTGTTGACCAGGATGTCGAGCTTGCCGAAGGCCTGCACGGTCTTGTCGACCGCCTGCTGGCAGAACGTCGGGTCGCGCACGTCGCCGGCGATCAGCAGGCAGCGCCGGCCTTCCTTCTCGACCCAGGACTTCGTTTCCTCGGCGTCGACGTGCTCGTTGAGGTAGACGATCGCCACGTCGGCGCCCTCGCGCGCGAAGAGCACCGCCACCGCGCGGCCGATGCCCGAGTCGGCACCCGTGATCAGCGCCGTCATGCCTTCGAGCTTGCCGCTGCCGCGGTAGTCCGCCGCCTGGAAGCGCGGCTGCAGCTCCATGTCGGCCTCCAGGCCGGGCTTGCTCAAATGCTGCGCCGGCAGCGGCGTTTCGGGCTCGGGGCTGCTGCCGGCCTGCACCGCCTTCTTGTCGTCGCCCGCGGGCTGGGCGCCGGAGGAGGCCTGGTCCTTCCGATCCTGCTCGGCCTGTACCTTGCGCTGCTTGTCGGCGGCCTGGCCGTCGTCATCGTCGTGAGAGGGGGAGGTCATCGCGCTGTTCCTTGGCGGTTGAATGGGATGGAAACCATTCAGGCTAGGAAGATGCGGATGCGGCCCTTGTCATCCGACGCCGCATCTGGCGTTCGGACGGAGGAATGGAAGCGGCTGCCTGCCCGCGCGCGCCGCTGGCCGCGCAGGGGCAGGGCGCCCCCGCGAGCGGCGGAAGGCGCTGCCCGGCAAACCCTGCCCGCGGTGGCGGGCAGGCTGACGGGCGGGCAGCGCCCGATCGGCGTCGAGGCGCCAGCCTCAGGAGGCAGAAGGCAGGGCCGAGTTGGCGACCGCCAGCGCGGTCATGTTCAGCACGCGCCGCACCGTCGACGACGGCGTCAGGATGTGCGCGGAGCCGGCTGCGCCCATCAGGATCGGGCCGACGGTGATGCCGTTGCTGCCGGTCATCTTGAGCGCGTTGAACAGGATGTTCGCGGCGTCGAGGTTCGGGCAGATCAGCAGGTTGGCCTCGCCCGCGAGGGTGGTCTCGGGCAGGGCGGCGCGCCGCACCTCGTCCGACAGCGCCGCGTCGGCGTGCATCTCGCCGTCGCATTCGATGTCGGGCGCGCGCTGGGCGAAGAGCTCGCGCGCGAGCCGCATCTTGCGCGCCGAGCCGCGCTCCGAGGAGCCGAAGTTGGAGTGCGACAGGAAGGCCACCTTGGGCGGCAGGCCGAAGCGCCGCACTTCCTCGGCCGCCATCAGGGCGATGCTGGCCAGCGTCTCGGCGTCCGGGTTCTCATGGACGCTGGTGTCGGCGATGAACAGCGTGTACTTGTCGAGCGTCAGCGCGTTGAGCGTGGCGAAGCCGGGCGCGCCGGGCTTGACGCCCAGGATGTTGTTCAAGATTTTCAGGTGGCTGTCGAAGCGCCCGACCAGCCCGCACAGCATGGCGTCGGCGTCGCCCAGGTGCACCATCAGCGAGGCGATGGTGGTGTTGGAGCGCCGCACCATGGCCTTGGAAGCCTCGGGCGTGATGCCGTGGCGCCCCATGACCTTGTGGTAGGCCTCCCAGTAGGTGCGAAAGCGCGGGTCGTTTTCCGGATCGACGCACTCGGCATCGCGGCCGATCTGGATGTGCAGACCGGCCTTCTTGATGCGCGCCTCGATGACGGCCGGGCGGCCGATCAAAATCGGCTGCGCCAGCCCCTCGTCCACCGCTGCCTGGGCGGCACGCAGCACGCGGTCGTCCTCGCCCTCGGCGTAGGCCACCCGCTTAGCGCTTGCCGCCTTGGCGGCCGAGAAGACCGGCCGCATGAACATGCCGGTGCGGTAGACGAAGCGCGTGAGCTGCTGGCGGTAGGCGTCCAGGTCCTCGATCGGGCGGGCGGCGACGCCCGAGGCCTGCGCGGCCCGGGCCACGGCCGGCGCGATGCGCAGGATCAGCCGGGAGTCGAAGGGCTTCGGAATGATGTAGTCGGGGCCGAACGAGAGTTCCTGGCCGACGTAGGCGTTGGCGACCTCCTCGCTGATGTCGGCCTTGGCCAGCTCGGCGATCTCGTGCACGCAGGCGATCTTCATCTCTTCCGTGATCTTGCTGGCGCCGCAGTCCAGCGCGCCGCGGAAGATGTAGGGAAAGCACAGGACGTTGTTGACCTGGTTGGGGTAGTCCGAGCGGCCGGTGGCGATGATGCAGTCCGGACGCGCCGCCTTGGCGAGCTCAGGGCGGATCTCCGGCTCCGGGTTGGCCAGCGCCAGGATGATGGGCCGGGAGGCCATGCCCTTGACCATGTCCTGCGTGACGACGCCGGGCGCCGAGCAGCCGAGGAACACGTCCGCGCCGTTCATGGCGTCGGCCAGCGTGCGCGCATCGGTGTTCTTCTGGGCGTAGCGCGCCTTGGAGTCGTCGAAGCCGCCGGGACGGCCTTCGTAGATGAGCCCCCGGGAGTCGCAGACGAACATGTTCTCGGCCCGCGCGCCCAGGCCGACCATCACGTCCAGGCAGGCCAGCGCCGCGGCGCCGGCACCCGACACGGCGATCCTGACGTCATCGATCTTCTTGCCGACCAGCTCCAGTCCGTTGAGCAGCGCCGAGGCCGAGATGATGGCCGTGCCGTGCTGGTCGTCGTGGAACACCGGGATGTTCATGCGCTCGCGCAGCTTGCGCTCGATGTAGAAGCACTCGGGCGCCTTGATGTCCTCCAGGTTGATGCCGCCCAGCGTCGGCTCCAGCGCCGCGATGATGTCGACCAGCTTGTCCGGATCGCGCTCGGCGAGCTCGATGTCGAACACGTCGATGCCGGCGAACTTCTTGAACAGGCAGCCCTTGCCCTCCATGACCGGTTTGCTGGCCAGCGGGCCGATGTCGCCCAGCCCCAGCACCGCGGTGCCGTTGGTGATGACGCCGACCAGGTTGCCGCGCGAGGTGTATTCGGCGGCGAGCGACGGGTCGGCCTCGATGTCGAGGCAGGGGTACGCCACGCCTGGTGAATAGGCCAGCGACAGGTCGCGCTGGTTCAGCAGGGGCTTGGTCGGCGTGATCGAGATCTTGCCCCTGACAGGGCTGCGGTGGTATTCGCGCGCAGCTTCGCGCAGCGCTTCTTCGGCGGGTGACAGGGGGGTGGCGGCCATCGGGAGTCTCCTGGTTTGGTCTTGGAATAAAAAAAAGGAGGCTACCGCAAAGCGGCGCCTCCTGGGACGGGGGTTTGCGCCCGGCACGCGCTCGGGGTGAGCGTGCCAGGCCGGCGTCGTGCCGACGCCGGGTGCTTACGCCGCGTCCGGGGCCACCGGATGCTGCGCCATGGCTTCCAGCGCGCGCACCAGCGCCGAATGGTCTTCCTGGCCGTAGCCGAGCGCGGCGCAGGCGTTCATCAGCTGCGCGGCGCTTGCCGTCTGCGGCAGCGCCACGCCCAGCGAGCGGGCACCCTGCAGCGCCAGGTTCAGGTCCTTCTGGTGCAGCGCGATGCGGAAGCCCGGCGCGAAGGTGCGCTTGATCATTCGCTCGCCGTGCACTTCGAGGATGCGCGAGGAGGCGAAGCCGCCCATCAGCGCCTGGCGCACCTTGGCCGGATCGGCGCCAGCCTTGGAGGCGAACACCAGCGCCTCGCCGACGGCGGCGATGTTGAGCGCGACGATGATCTGGTTGGCCACCTTGGTGACCTGGCCGTCGCCCACCGCGCCCACCAGCGTGATGTTCTTGCCCATCTTTTCGAGCAGCGGCCGGGCGCGCTCGAAGTCGGCCTCGGCGCCACCGCACATGATGGTCAGGCTGGCCGCCTTGGCGCCCACTTCGCCGCCCGAGACGGGTGCGTCGACATAGCCGCAGCCCATCTCGACGATCTTCTTGCCGAAGCCCTTGGTGGCGATCGGGTCGATCGAGCTGCAGTCGATCACCAGCTTGCCCTTGGAGAGGCCGGAGGCGACGCCGTTCTCGCCGAACAGCACCTTCTCCACGTCCGGCGTGTCCGGCACCATGATGATGATGACGTCGGCCTGCTGCGCCACTTCGGCGCCCGTGGCGCAGACCGTGGCCTTGGAGCCGAACGGATCGGGCACCTTGCCGACCGTGTTGACGAACAGCGTGTGGCCGGCGTCCAGCAGGTGCCCGGCCATGGGCGCGCCCATGATGCCCAGACCGATGAAGCCGATTTTCTGCGATGCGGTGTTGTTGCTCATGTCTCTGGTTCCTCTTATTGCGTTTGGGTTTGCAGCCAGCCCAGACCTTCGGCCGTGGTGGCGCGCGGCTTGTACTCGCAGCCGATGTAGCCTTTGTAGCCCAGCGCGTCGATGTGCCTGAACAGCCACGGGTAGTTGAGCTCGCCCGTGCCCGGCTCGCCGCGCCCCGGATTGTCCGCCAGCTGGATGTGCCCGATGCGCGCGATGTTCTTCGACAGCGTGGCGCCGATCTCGCCTTCCATGCGCTGGGCATGGTAGATGTCGTACTGCAGCAGCAGGTTGGGCGAGCCGACCTCGTCCATCAGCGCCAGCGCCTGGTCGGTGCGCGTCAGGTAGAAGCCGGGGATGTCGAAGCTGTTGACCGGCTCGATCAGCAGGCGGATGCCGGCGCCCTGGAGTTCCTTGGCAGCGAAGCGCAGGTTCTCGACCACCACAGGCCGCACGTCCTGGGCGGACGCACCCGCCGGCAGCTTGCCGATCAGGCAGTTGACCTGCGGGCAGCCGAGCGTGGTCGCGTAGTCGATCGCCTTGGCGACGCCCTGGCGGAACTCTTCCTGGCGGTCGGGGTGGCAGGCGATGCCGCGCTCGCCGCCGTCCCAGTCGCCCGCGGGCAGGTTGTGCAGCGCCTGCTTCAGGCCGTTGTCCTTCAGGGCGGCGGCCAGCTCGTTCTTGTCGAACGGGTAGGGAAACAGGTACTCGACGGCTTCGAAGCCGGCCTTGGCGGCCGCCTCGAAGCGCTGCATGAACGGCAGCTCGTTGAAGAGCATCGTCAGGTTGGCGGCGAATCTTGGCATGCGCTTGGCCTCCTCAGTCCAGCATCGACACCGCGATGGCGGTCGGCGCGTCCTGCATGCCTTCGGCCAGCGGCTCGAATTCCGTGACGTTGTCGATCTCGGTGCCCATCGCGATGTTGGTCACGCGCTCGAGCATCACCTCGATCACCACCGGCACCTTGAACTCGGCCATCAGCTGCTCGGCGCGCTGGATGGCGGGCGTCATCTCTTCCTGCTTGCGAACGCGGATCGCCTTGCAGCCCAGGCCCTCGACCACCTTGACGTGGTCCACGCCGTACTCGCGCTCGATGCCGCTGTTCTCGGCGGCGTTGATGTTCTCGAAGGCCAGCTGCACGCAGTAGTCCATCTCGAAGCCGCGCTGGCTCTGGCGGATCAGGCCGAGGTAGCTGTTGTTGACCACGATGTGGATGTAGGGCAGCTTGAACTGCGCGCCCACGGCCAGCTCCTCGATCATGAACTGGAAGTCGTAGTCGCCCGAGAGCGCGACGACCTTGCGGCTCGGGTCGGCGGCCACCACGCCGAGCGCGGCGGGAATGGTCCAGCCCAGCGGGCCGGCCTGGCCGCAGTTGATCCAGTGGCGCGGCTCGTAGACGTGCAGGAACTGCGCCGCGGCGATCTGCGACAGGCCGATGGTGCTGACGTAGCAGGTGTCGTGGCTGAAGTTGTTGTTCATGCACTGGTACACGCGCTGCGGCTTCATCGGAACGTCCGGGAAGTTGGTCTTGCGCAGCATCGTCTTCTTGCGGTCGCGGCACGATTCGGCCCAGGCGTTGCGGTCGGGCAGCTTGCCGGCGGCCTTCATTTCCTCGGCCACCTGCACGAACAGCTCCAGCGCCGCCTTGGCGTCGGACACGATGCCGAAGTCGGGCGTGAAGACGCGGCCGATCTGCGTGGGCTCGATATCCACGTGCACGAACTTGCGGCCCTTGGTGTAGACCTCGACCGAGCCGGTGTGGCGGTTGGCCCAGCGGTTGCCGATGCCCAGCACGAAGTCGCTGGCGAGCATCGTCGCGTTGCCGTAGCGGTGGCTGGTCTGCAGCCCGCACATGCCGGCCATCAACGGGTGGTCGTCGGGAATGACGCCCCAGGCCATCAGGGTCGGGATGACGGGCACGCCGGTGAGTTCGGCAAATCGCACCAGCAGGTCGGCCGCGTCGGCGTTGATGACGCCGCCGCCCGGCACCAGCAGCGGACGCTCGGCCGCGTTCAGCATCTCGATGGCTTTTTCGATCTGGGCGCGCGTGGCGGCCGGCTTGTAGTCGGACAGCGGCTGGTAGGTGTCGATGTCGAACTCGATCTGCGCCATCTGCACGTCGAAGGGCAGGTCGATCAGCACCGGGCCCGGGCGGCCCGAGCGCATCAGGTGGAAGGCCTGCTGGAACACCTGCGGCACCTGGCCGGGTTCGCGCACGGTGACCGACCACTTGGTGACGGGCTTGGAGATCGACTCGATGTCGACCGCCTGGAAGTCCTCCTTGTAGAGGCGCGCACGCGGCGCCTGGCCGGTGATGCACAGGATCGGAATCGAATCGGCCCAGGCCGAGTAGAGGCCCGTGATCATGTCGGTCCCGGCCGGGCCCGAGGTGCCGATGCACACGCCGATGTTGCCGGCCACGGCGCGGGTGTAGCCCTCGGCCATGTGCGAGGCGCCCTCGACGTGGCGCGCGAGGATGTGCGCAATGGTGCCTTGCTTGCGCAGGGCGGAATAAAGCGGATTGATGGCGGCGCCGGGCACGCCGAAGGCCTGCGTCACGCCTTCTTTTTCCATCACCAGCACGGCGGCCTGGGCCGCGGTCATCTTTGCCATGAAAGTAGTCTCCTTGAAGGCCTCAACTGTAGGAAGTCGGGGGGGTTCATACTAGACGCTCACAAGCCATAAAACCTATTCCTGTATGGAATAAATGATTACCATGCGCCATGGACAGACTGCTGGCGATGGAAATGTTCGTTCGCGTGGTCGAGACCGGTAGCTTCTCGAAGGCCGCGCGCGAGTTCAACACGACGCAGCCCACGGTCACCAAGCAGGTGGCGGCCACCGAGGCGCGGCTCGCGGCGCGCCTGCTCAACCGCAACACGCGCGGCGTCAGCCTGACGGAGGCCGGCGCGCTCTACTACGAGAAATGCAAGGGCATCGTGCGCGACGCCGAGGAGGCCGAGAACATCGTCAAGCTGCGCCAGTCGCAGGCGCAGGGCCTGCTGCGCATCGGCACCTCGGTCGCGTTCGGGCGGCGCGTCATGGTGCCCCTGGTGCTTGAATTCATGGCGCGCCATCCGCAGCTCCAGGTCGATTTGAGCTTCGAGGACCGCTATGTCGACCTGGTCGCACAAGGCATCGACGTGGCGATCCGCATGGGCCGGCTGGCCGATTCCTCGCTCGGCGCGCGCTTTCTCGGCATGAATCCGTGGGTCATGGTGGCGGCGCCCGGCTACCTGCGGCGCCACGGCACGCCCAGGCACGCGCAGGAGCTGGGCGGGCATGTGGCGCTGATCTACAGCAGCGTGGTCGGCGCGGATGTCTGGCACCTGCACACGCCCAGGGGCGAGGCGCTGACGGTCCCGGTGTCGGCCCGGCTGCGCTCCAACAACGTGTCGGCGGTGCTCGACGCGGCGCGCGACGGGCTTGGCATCGCCCTGATGCCGCGCTACGTCGCGAGTGACTCCCTCAGGCTGGGCGCCGTGGTGGAGGTGCTGGCCGACCATGCGGTGGCCGAGCAGGAGATCCACGCCGTGTTCCCGTCGCCCAAGCTGGTGCCCGGCAAGGTGTCGGGCTTCGTCGCCTTCCTGCAGGGGCGCTTCGACGAACACTGGTGGGCGGACTGAGCCGCGCACGGCCGGGCGTCAGGGCCGCTCGTCGGCCGCATCCCCGATGTCGCCGGAATGCGCGAACAGGCTCCAGGCGGTCATGAACAGCGCCGCGATCACCGGGCCGATCACGAAGCCGTTGATGCCGAACAGCGCGATGCCGCCGATGGTCGACATCAGCACGATGTAGTCGGGCATCTGGGTTTCCTTGCCGACCAGGATCGGGCGCAGCACGTTGTCGACGGTGCCGATCACCAGCGCGCAGAAGGCGATCAGCGCCACGCCCTGCCAGATCGCGCCGGTGGCCAGGAAGTAGATCGCCACCGGCCCCCAGACCAGCGCCGAGCCGATGGCCGGCAAGAGCGACAGGAACGCCATCAGCGCCCCCCACAGCAGCGCGCCCTGCACCCCCAGCACCCAGAACGCCAGCCCGCCGAGCGTGCCCTGCACCATCGCCACCACCACGTTGCCCTTGACCGTGGCGCGGATGACGGTGGTGAACTTGTTGAGCAGGTAGTGGGTGTGCGGCCGCGCCAGCGGCAGGGCTTCGCGCACCGTCTTCGACAGCTCGGCGCCGTCGCGCAGAAGGAAGAAGAGCAGGTAGAGCATGATGAAGAAGCTCACCAGGAAGTCGAAGGTGTTCTGCCCGATCGCCAGGGCGCGCGCCGCGATGATCTGGCTGCCCTGCGCCGCGCCGGCCGAGATGCGCTGCTGCCAGGCGGTGACGTCGACGAGATCGAAGCGGTTGAGCAGGTTGAGCGCCCAGCGCGGCAGGGCGTCGAGGATCTGCTGGAGGTACGCCGCGTAGTTGAGCTGGCCGGAGCGGATGTTCTGCGTCACCAGCGCGACCTCCTGCACCAGCGACACCCCCACCACGGACAGCGGCAGGATCACGATGACCAGGCAGATGCCCAGGGTGGCCAGGGCCGCCAGGTTGCGCCGCTTGGACATCGACCTCGCCAGCCGCCTGTAGAGGGGCGTGAACAGGATCGCCAGTGCCACGCTCCACAGGACGGCGCCGAAGAAGGGCAGCAGGATCCACCCGAAGGCGACGGTGACGGCGGCAAGCAGGGCGAGGAACACGCCGCGCTGGAGTTGGGGTGAGTTCATGGGCGGCTCTGGAAGGAGGCGCCAATGTAGCCGAGGCCCGCGCCCGCTCGCGTCGGCCGCCGCCGCGCCTTCGCAACCGGCAGTTTAGGAGCCAAATCGGCCGCCAGCGCTGACGGCATCTGCGCTGGCAGCTATCGATTCGATAGCAACCGATCAGTTTCGGCGCGCCAGCGCGACAGGCGCCAGCGTTGCGCGCAGCCGCTCTTGCGCGCTCGGGCCGGCGCCGGCCTCGACCTCCAGCGCCTGCTCGACGTTGCCGATGTGCGCGAGCATCAGGCGGCGCGCCAGCGCGATGTCGCCGGCCTCCAGCGCCGCGACGATCGCCGCGTGCTCGGCGCACGAGGCGCTGGCCTCGTGCTTCGACTGGAACAGCGTTGCCGCCAGCGTGGTGCGCGCCGTCAGGTCGCGCAGCACGTCGCACAGCAGGCGGTGGCCCATCTGCTCGGCCAGGCAGACGTGGAAGTCGGCCAGCAGGAAGGCCCGCGTGGCGGCATCGGCGCCGGCGATGGCCTTTTGCTCGTCGGCGATGTGCTCGCGCAGCCGGCGGATCACCTGCTGCATCGGCCGCCCGGACTCGGCCAGGATGCCGGCCTCGACGATGCGGCGCGCGGCGAAGGCGTCGCGCGCCTGCTCGGCGGAGGGCTGCATCACGTACCAGCCTCGGCGCGACTGCACCTCGACGAAGCCGCGCGCCTGCAGTTGCATCAGCGCCTCGCGCACCATGGTGCGGCTGACGCCGAAGTTGGCCGCCAGGTCCTGCTCGCCCAGCCGCTCGCCGGGCGCGAGCTTCTGGGCCAGGATGGCCTCGACGACGCGCTCGGCAATGGTGGTGGGGGTGACTTCGGCCATGCCGCTACTCTAGTGCGCGACCTGGGCGGCCACCGGCGAGCCCGGCTCGGCCAGGGGCTCGTCTTCGGGCGAGTGCGTGCCGTTCAGCACGGCGTGGGCGCGCTCGCGATCGATGTCGCCTTCCCAGGCGCCGATGGCCACCGTGGCCACGCAGTTGCCGATCAGGTTGCCGACGGCGCGGGCGATGCCCATGAACCAGTCGACCGACAGCACCAGCACCAGCCCGATGGCGGGAATGGCCGGAATCGCCTGCAGCGTCGCGGCCAGCACCACGATGGCCGAGCCCGGCACGCCGTGCGCGCCCTTGGAGGTCACCAGCGCGATCGCCAGGATGGTCAGCAGGTCGGTCATCGACACCGGCGTGTTGGTGGCCTGCGCGATGAACACGGCCGCCAGCGTGATGTAGATCGAGAAGGCGTCGAGGTTGAACGAGTAGCCGGTCGGAATCACCAGGCCGACGGTCGAGTCGCGGATGCCCATGTAGCGCAGCTTGGCCATGATCTGCGGCAGCACGCTGTCCGACGAGGTGGTGGCGAAGACGATGGCGAGCTCTTCCCGCAGGTAGCGCAGCAGCTTGAACAGGCTGAAGCCCGACAGGCGCATCACCAGCCCCAGCACCACGACCACGAAGATGGCGACCGACACGTAGAACAGCGCCACCAGCATGCCGAGCTGCTTGAGCGAGCCGATGCCGTACTTGCCCACCGTGAAGGCAATGGCGCCCAGCACGCCCAGCGGCGCGAGCTTGATGACGATGCCCATGATCTTGAACAGCACGTGCGAGAGGGTGTCGACCAGCGCCGCGATCGGCTTGCCGTGGTCGCCGAGCAGCGCCAGCGAGCAGCCGAACAGCACCGCGAACAGCAGCACCTGCAGCACGTCACCCGTCACGAACGGCGCAATGACCGTGGTCGGGATCAGCTTCATCAGGAACTCCACCGTGCCGCCGCCGGTGAGCTTCTGGGCGGTGGAGGCGTAGCCGCTCATGGCGCTGGCGTCGAGCAGCTTGGGGTCGACGTTCATTCCCGTGCCGGGATGAAAGACGAACGCCATGATGAGGCCCAGGCCCAGCGCGATGGTGGTCAGCACCTCGAAGTAGATCAGCGCCTTGATGCCGACGCGCCCGACGCGCTTCAGGTCGCCGGCGCCCGCGATGCCGTGCACCACCACGCAGAACACCAGCACGGGAATGATCATCTTGATCAGCCGGATGAAGGCATCACCCAGCGGCTGGAGCTTGACGGCGAACGCGGGCATGAACAGGCCGGCCAGCACACCCAGCACGAGCGCGATGACGACCTGACCGAAAAGTGATTTCGCAAAACGAAGCATGAGCGTCTCCATGGTTGTATGCAAATAAGGAGCTACTTGCATACAAGAACTATATTCAAGACTTGAGCATTAGTTTCGCGGGTAAACCCTGAATCAAGACAAAAAAGTGCAGCCATTACGATGCATCGCAACAACCATGACGGAGTGCCATCCCATGAAGACGCAGCCCCTCTCAAGCACGATCGTCCTGCCGAGGATCGGCCTCGGCACCTGGGGTCTGGGCGAGTCGGCGCTGCGCCGCCAGGCCGAGGTCGCGGCCGTGCGGGCGGCGCTGCGCATGGGCTACCGCCTGATCGACACGGCCGAGATGTACGGCGAGGGCGGCGCCGAAGAGGTGGTGGGCCAGGCACTGGCCGAGGCGCTGCAGGACGGGGAAGTGCGGCGCGACGAGCTGTTCATCGTCAGCAAGGTCTATCCGCACAATGCCAGCCGCACCGGCACGCCGCAGGCCTGCGAGCGCAGCCTGCGGCGGCTGGGGCTGGAGCGCATCGATCTCTACCTGCTGCACTGGCGCGGCCGGCATCCGCTGGCCGAGACCTGTGACGCGCTGCAGTCGCTGGTCGAGCAGGGCCGCATCGGGCGCTGGGGCGTCAGCAACTTCGACCTGGACGACATGCAGGAACTCGCCCGGCTGCCGCAGGCCGCGCAGTGCGCCACCGACCAGGTCTATTTCTCGCTCGGCGAGCGCGGTGCCGGCTTCGCCCTGCTGCCGTGGCTGCGCGCGCGCGGCATGCCGATGATGGCCTACAGCCCGATCGACCAGGGCGCGCTGGCCGGGAGCGCCGCGCTGCAGGGCATCGCCGGGCGCCATGGCGCCACGCCGGCGCAGGTCGCGCTGGCGTGGGTGCTGGCGCAGCCGGGCGTGGTCGCCATTCCGAAGTCGGCGAATGAAGACCGCCTGCGCGAGAACCTGGACGCCGCCGCGCTGCGACTGAGCGACGACGACCTGGCCGAACTCGACCGCCTGTTCCCGCCGCCCGAGCGCAAGACGCCGCTGGCGATGCTTTGACCGGTTCAGGGCCAAAAAGGCCGCCAGCGCCCGGTTGACATGCCCTGCAAGCTACAGATTCGATAGCAGAGGTCACCAGCGTGCGGACAAGAAAAAAGCCCCGCATCGCGGGGCTTTTCTTCATTCGGAACCGACCCGCAGGCCGGCGGTCAGTGCGCCTCGGCCTGCTTGGCCGCGGCGATCATCGCGGCCTCGTCGTGCTTGGCGCCGTTCAGGAACAGGTTGAGCAGCACGGCGGCGATCGAAGCCAGCAGGATGCCCGACTCGATCAGCGAGTGCAGCGCGTGCGGCATCCACTGCTTGAAGTTGGGCGCGATCAGCGGAATCATGCCGATGCCGATCGACACCGCCACGATCATGGCGTTGTGGCGGTTGGTGCGGAAGTCCACGCCCGACAGGATGCGGATGCCGGTGGCGGCCACCATGCCGAACATCACGATGCCGGCGCCGCCGAGCACCACGGTGGGCAGCGACTCGACCAGCGCGGCCATCTTCGGCAGCAGGCCCAGCACGATCAGGATCACGCCGCCGGCGACGCAGACGAAACGGCTCTTGACGCCCGTCACCGCCACCAGGCCCACGTTCTGCGAGAAGCTGGTGTAGGGGAAGGTGTTGAAGACGCCGCCGATGAGCGTGCCCAGGCCGTCGGTGCGCAAGCCGCGCGACAGGTCCTTCTGCGTGATCTCGCGGTCGGTCATGTCGCCCAGCGCCAGGAACATGCCGGTGGACTCGATCATCACCACGACCATGATGAGCGACATCGTCAGGATCAGGACCGGGTCGAACTGCGGCATGCCGAAGTGGAAGGGCAGCACGACGTCGACCCAGTCGGCCTTGCCGACCTTCTCGAAGGTCATCAGGCCGGTCGCGGTGGCGACGATGGCACCGACCACGATGCCCAGCAGCACCGAGATGTTGGCCACGAAGCCCTTGGCGAACTTGACGATCAGCAGGATGGTCACCAGCACCAGCGTGGCGATGCCGAAGCCGGCCAGGTCGGCGTACTTCGGGTTGGGCACCGTCGGCATGATCCGCAGGCCCTTGGGCACGGCCGGCACGGCGGAGCCGGGCGAGGTTACGTCGGCCAGCCACTTGGCATGGGCCGGGTCGACGATCGCCGGCGCGGTCGGGCCGACGGGGTTGCCGAAGATCCAGTTGATGCCCACGCGCATCAGGCTGATGCCGATCACCGCGATGATGGTGCCGGTCACGACGGGCGGAAAGAAGCGCAGCATGCGCGAGACCAGCGGCGCGATGACGATCGACACGATGCCCGCGCCGATGATCGAGCCGAACAGCAGCTGCGCCCCGGCAATGCCCGGGTTGTTGGTGGCGATCGCGACCATGGGCGCGACCGAGGCGAAGGTCACGCCCATCATCACCGGCAGCTTGATGCCGAACCACTGGGTGGCGCCGAGCGACTGGATCAGCGTGGCGATGCCGCAGCAGAACAGGTCGGCCGAGATCAGCAGCGCCACGTCGGCGGGGCTCAGGTTGAGCGCGCGCCCGACGATCAGCGGCACGGCCACCGCGCCGGCGTACATCACGAGCACGTGCTGCAGGCCAAGGGCCGTCAGCTTGCCGATCGGCAGGCGTTCGTCGATGGGGTGGGTCCCGATGGGTGTCATGGCGGGAGTGGCGGTATCTCGAATTGAAGCGGAAGCGGAAGTGGCAGCCGTCATGGCGGTGTCTCCTGTAGCGGCGTTGGAAGTATGGCGAGGCCAGGCAGTGGTTCGACACGCGGTGCACTGTTCTGTACGCCAAACTGTATACAATTTATGGGCTGCCCCATATAAAGGAAAACCCGAATGGCTGAGTTGCCATCCGGGCTTTAAGAAAACGCGCGCCTGGCGATTCTCGGGGTTATGTCATCAGGTCGGCCAGCGTGCGCGCGAGGACCTTGGTGGCGCGGCGCAGGTCTTCCAGCACGATGCGCTCGTCGTTGCGCTTGGCGTGCGACTCCAGCACCGTGCGCGGCCCGGCGCCGTAGATGACGCCCGGAATGCCGGCCTCGGCGTAGAGCCGCACGTCGGTGTAGAGCGGCGTTCCCATGGCCTTGATCGGCTCGCCCAGGATTTCCTGGCCATGCTTCTGGATGGCCTCGACCAGCGGCTTGTTGCCTTCCAGCGGCCGCATCGAGTTGGCCAGCAGGGTGCGCTTGACCTCCGCCGTGATGCCCGGCATCCTGGCCGCGCCCTCGGCGATCACCTGGCGGATGGTCGCTTCGACCTCGGCCGGGTTTTCCTCCGGGATCATGCGGCGGTCGAGCTTGAACACGACCTTGCCCGGCACCACGTTGGTGTTGGTGCCGCCCTCGATGCGGCCCACGTTCAGGTAGGGGTGCGTGATGCCCTCGACCTGCGACGTCACCTGCTGGTAGAGCGTGTTCTGCGCGTAGAGCGCGTTCAGGATGTGCACGGCGCCCTGCAGCGCGTCCACCCCGGTGCTCGGCACCGCGGCGTGGGCCATCTTGCCGTGCACGGTGACTTCCATCTGCAGGCAGCCGTTGTGCGCCGTCACCACCTCGTAGCTGAAGCCCGCGGCGATCATCAGGTCGGGCCTGGTCAGACCGTTCTTCAGCAGCCAGCCCGGGCCCAGGATGCCGCCGAACTCCTCGTCGTAGGTGAAGTGCAGCTCGACGCTGCCCTTCGTCGGCTTCGCCACGGCCTCCAGCGCGCGCAGCGCGAAGGTGAAGGTGGCGAAGTCGCTCTTGCTGACGGCGGCGGCACGGCCGTACAGGCTGCCGTCGTCGATCTCGCCGCCGTACGGGTCGTGCGTCCAGCCTTCGCCGGGCGGCACCACGTCGCCGTGGGCGTTGAGCGCGACGGTGCGGCCGTCCGGGCCGTACTTGCGGCGCACGATCAGGTTGGTGATCGATTCGAGGCCGTAGTCCTTGACCTCCTGCGCCGGCACGGCGTGCTTCTCGGCCGCGAAGTCGAAGCCCCGCAGCAGCTCGGCGGTGCGCTCGGCGTGCGGCGCGTTGTTGCCGGGGGGCGTGTCGGTCGGCACGCGCACCAGCTCCTGCAGGAATTTCACTTCCTCGTCGAAGTGGGCGTCGATCCAGGCGTCGAGTTTTTGGTAATCGGTCATGGTTTTTAAGCCGTGCGGAACGGCACTCGGGTTTTGTCGGGAAACACCGCGGAACCGGCTCTGCCGGGCCGCCGGTGTTGCCCCCTTGAGGGGGGAAGCGGCTACACGAAGTGAGCAAGCAACAACGGGGGTGCTTACTCGTTCGCGAGGTTGTCCAGCAGCAGCTGGAACGCTTCCACGGCCAGCTGCATGTCGTCGTTGGTGCTCGATTCGAGCGGGTTGTGGCTGATGCCCGAGTTGATGCCACGCACGAACAGCATGGCCTGCGGCATCACCTCGTGCAGCTTCATGGCGTCGTGGCCGGCGCCGCTGGGCATGCGAAACAGCGGCACGCCGAGCGTCTCGACCGCGCGCTCCCAGCGCGCCTGCCATTCAGGGGCGCTGGGGGCGGCGGCGGCCTTCATCGTTTCTTCGAGCGTGTAGCGCACCTCGCGCCGCTCGCAGATCTCCTTGAGTGCGGCGCGGATGTCCTCCGCCATGGCGTCGCGCTGCGCGTTGTTGGGCGCGCGGATGTCGAGGCTGAACTTGCAGCGTCCCGGCACCACGTTAATGGAGCCGTTCGGCACTTCGAGCATGCCCACGGTGGCGACCGAATCGCCGTCTCTGGCCGCGCGCTGCTCGGCAAAGAGGATCAGCTCGGCCACCGCCGCGGCGGCGTCGCGGCGGCGGTTCATCGGCGTGGTGCCGGCGTGGCTGGCCATGCCGATCACCTCGCCGACGTAGCGCACGCTGCCGTTGATCGAGGTCACGATGCCCAGCGGCAGATCCAGTTCGGTCAGCACCGGACCCTGCTCGATGTGAACTTCGACAAAGCCCAGGTACTTGGCCGGATCGCGCTGGATGGCGGGGATGTCCTCCTCGCGCAGGCCGGCGTGCTGCATGGCCTCGCGCATCGTGACGCCGTCGGCGTCCTTCTGCGTCAGCCAACTCGGGTCGAAGTGGCCGATCAGCGCGCCCGAGCCGAGGAAGGTGGCCTTGTAGCGCTGGCCTTCCTCCTCGGCGAAGCCCACCACCTCGAAGGCGAAGGGCAGGCGCCGGTTCTGGCGCTTCAATTCGCGCACGCAGGCGATCGGCACGAAGATGCCGAGGCGCCCGTCGTACTTGCCGCCGTTGCGCACGGTGTCGTAGTGCGAGCCGGTCAAAAGCGTCCTGGCACCGGGCGTGGCGGCCTCGTAGCGGCCGACCACGTTGCCGACCGCATCGATCTCGACGCTGTCGAAGCCGACCTCGCGCATCAGTGTGGCGATCTGCTGTGCGCAGGCGCGGTGCGCGTCGGTGAGGTAGGTGACCGTCAGCTGGCCCTTCTCGGCATAGCCCGGGTCGGTGTGCGCGGCCAGCTGCTCGTGCCAGTCCCAGACCTCGTTGCCGAGCCTCGGCTCGGCGCCGAACTTGTCATCCAGCCGGATCTCGGCGATGCGGTGGATGTTGCGCAGCGCCTCCCCCAGCTCGAAGCTCGGATGGTTGTGCAGGCGGCGCTCGAAAGTCTCGATGATTTCCTGCTTGGGCAGGCCGGTGCCGCGCGGGCCGCGCACCGCCAGGATGAACGGAAAGCCGAACTTGGCGTTGTAGTCGGCGTTGAGCTGCTGGATCTTGGCGAACTCCTCGGGCGTGCAGTCCGTCAGGCCGGCCTTGCTCTGCTCGTGAGTGGATTCGGCCGTCAGCGTGTTGCTGACCATGGCCTTGCCCGCCAGCTCCGGGTGGGCGCGTACCAGTTCGAGCTTCGACTGCAGGGGCGCCTTGCTCACGGCGTGCGCCAGCGCGTGCTTCAGATGCTGCAGCGAGCGGAACGGCCGCTCGGCCATGGCCTGCGCGGCAATCCAGGGCGAATGTTCGTAGACGCCGTCGAGCAGCCGGGTGGCCTCCTCTGGTGAAGCGTCGTTGAGTTGGGCGATGGTGAGTGCCATGTCAGGCTCCGGTGATGACGATGGGGGGGTGCGTCTGTTTCCAGTGGCGCGCGAGGTCGAGCCGACGGCAGACCCAGACATGGTCATGGCGCTCGATATGGTCGAGGAAGCGCTGCAGCGCCGTGATGCGTCCGGGTCGTCCGAGCAGGCGGCAATGCATGCCGATGCTCATCATCTTGGGACGGTCGTCACCGTTGGGGTCGCCTTCGGCGTAGAGCGCGTCGAAGGTGTCCTTCATGTACTGGAAGAACGGATCGGCGTGCGAGTAGCCCTGCGGCAGCGCGAAGCGCATGTCGTTGCAGTCGAGCGTGTAGGGAACGATCAGCTGCGGCACCACCTCGCCGCTGGTCTTTTGCACCCGCATCCAGAACGGCAGGTCGTCGCCGTAGTAGTCGCTGTCGTACTCGAAGCCGCCGTAGTCGGCCACGAGGCGGCGTGTGCGCGGGCTGTCGCGGCCGGTGTACCAGCCGAGCGGGCGCTCGCCGGTGAGCCGCTCGATGGCTTCCATGCCGAGGCGCATGTGCTCACGCTCGACAGCTTCGTCCATGTTCTGGTAATGAATCCAGCGCCAGCCGTGGCAGGCGATCTCGTGGCCGAGCTCCTTGAAGGCGGTGGCCAGCTCCGGATAGCGCTCCAGCGCCATGCCGACGCCGAACACCGTGAGCGGCAGCCCGCGCTTCTCGAATTCGCGCAGGATGCGCCAGACGCCGGCGCGCGAGCCGTATTCGTAGATGCCCTCCATGCTGATGTGCCGGTCGGGGTAGCTCGCGGGGTTGAACATCTCGGAGAGGAACTGCTCGGAGCCGGCGTCGCCGTGCAGCACGCAGTTCTCGCCGCCTTCCTCGTAGTTCAGCACGAACTGCACCGCGATGCGCGCGCCGCCGGGCCAGCGGGCATGGGGCGGGTTGCGGCCGTAGCCGATCAAATCGCGCGGGTAGGGCAGGGTGGTGTCGTAGCAGGTGCTCATCTTGAAATGGAAGGTTGTTCAGGTCAGCGCAAGGGCGATGTCCTGGGTGGGGATGTTGCCGCTGAACTTCAGGTTGGCCTCGACATTGAGCAGGTGCTGGGTCATGAGCTGGACCGCCCGCTCGGCGTCCTTGGCGGCAAGGGCCTTGACGATGTCGAGGTGCTCCTCGTTGGAATGCTCGGCGGCGCTCGCGCTCTGGTACATCAGCGTGATGAGCGCGCAGCGGGAAATCAGCTCGCCCAGCATCTGCGCAAGCACCTTGTTGCCCATGAGTTCGGCCAGGACCACATGGAAATCGCCCAGCAGCTCGGTGCGTCCCGGAACGTCCTCGCCGGACACGACCGATTTCTCGCGGACGACATGGTCCTTGAGCGCCCGGATCTTGGCAGGGGTGACGCTCCGCACGAAAGCGCGCATCATCTCGGCTTCGAGCATGCGCCGCACCGCGAACACCTGGCGCGCCTCGTCGACCTCGGGTGTCGCCACGAAGGCGCCGCGCGACGGCTCGAGCCGGATCAGGCGGTTTTGCGCCAGCTGGAACAGGGCCTGGCGCACCAGCGTGCGCGACACGCCGAAATGGTCCGCCAGCTTCTGCTCCGCCAGCTTGCTGCCGGGTTGCAGCCGATGCTCGACAATCGCCTTGGTCAGCGCATCGACGATGGCACGGGTGGGTGTCGAATCCATGCATTTCATGATAGACCCAAAGGCGACAACTGTATACACTTTTGTCCACCGGAATTTCCCGTAGTTTTCAAAAGGAACCACCATGGGCTTGAGCACCCACGTCCTCGACACCATGCACGGCGGCCCGGCCGCCGGCATGGAGGTCGCGCTGTACACCACCGACGGCGAGCAGGCGACGCTCGTCAAGCGCTTCAACCTCAATCACGACGGCCGCAGCGACGCGCCGCTGTACGACAACAGCACGCTGAAGGTCGGCACCTACCGGCTGGTGTTCGACGTCGCCGGTTATTTCAAGTCGCGCGGCGTGGCGCTGCCCGAGCCCAACTTCCTCAACCGCGTGGCGCTCGACTTCGGCGTCGCCCACACCGACCAGCACTACCACGTGCCGCTGCTGGTGAGCCCCTGGAGCTACGCCACCTACCGTGGCTCCTGAAGATCGAAAATGCCTGCCACGCACGCGCGGCGGGCGTGGTCAGCTATTTTTTCGATAGCAAAATGAAAAAGCAGCCGGCCCGTGCAGCGTCAATCCTGGCCTTCGCTCAGCGTGTCGAGCTGGAACCGGCCTTCCGCGTCCCACAGCCAGGTGTCGGTCCACGTCACCGGACCGAGCCGGCGGGCTGCCGGAAAAGGCGAGGCCTCCAGCACGGTGCGCTCGATGTCCGCCACCACTTCGGGCGCATGGGCCGGCGCGCGCAGCCAGTGAATGGAGCGGACCTGGCCGTCGGCGTCCAGCTGGACCTGCAGCGTGCCAACGGCGTAGAGCAGGGGCGGCAGCCTGCCGGGGTGCAGGCGCGCCCGGTTGAGGTCGTACACATGGCGTGCGGCGTCGCGCCGATAGTCGCGTGCACTGAGGGCCTCCGACGGCGGTGGCGCAGGCCGTGGCATCGTGCTGCGCCCGGGGGTCGCGTTGCTGAGCTGTCCGGGCACCGCGGAGGCGCCAGGGCGGCCCGGGCTGCCGCAGCCGGACAGCCCCAGCGCGATCAGCAGCAGTGCCGTGCAAAGGAGGCCGGAGCGGGGGTGGCCGGCGCGGCCGCCGTATTGCGGCGCGCGGGGAGGCGGGCAGGCCAGGGTCATCGTGGTCATCTTCCGGGCAAGTGGAGGCAGCGCGGTTATACCGCCTGTGGCGCGCGTTCCCGCAGGTCGCCCACAGCGCCTCGCAACCGGCGGTATCTTCGATGAAGGGCCAGCTCGACACTTTGCTGGAGCGGCTGCGGCACGAGCCCGGCATTCTGGTGCGGGTCGAGTCCACGCAAGGCTCGGCGCCCCGCGAAGCCGGCACCTGGATGGCGGTGTGGGCCGACGGCCTGACGGGCACCATCGGCGGCGGCCAGCTCGAACTGCAGGCGATGCAGGCGGCGCGCGCCTGGCTGGCCGGCGAGCGCGCCATCACCGGAGTCCAACGCTATCCGCTCGGCCCCAGCCTGGGGCAGTGCTGCGGCGGCGTGGTGTTCCTGTCGTTTCGCCGTGTCACGGCGACGGACGCGGCGGCGCTGCGCGCCGCGCTGCTGGTGCCGCTGGCGCCAGTGGCTCTGTTCGGCGGCGGCCACGTGGGCGCGGCGCTGGCGCGCCTGCTGGCCACGCTGCCTTTCGCGGTGCGCTGGATCGACAGCCGCGAGGGCGTGTTTCCCGAGGCGCTGCCGGTGCAGGTCGAATGCGAGCACTCGGAACCGGTGCACGACGCCGTGGCGCAACTGGTGCCCGGCTCGCGCGTGCTGATCATGAGCTTCAGCCACGCGGAGGATCTCGACATCGTGATCGCCTGCCTGCGACGCTTGCGCGAGCGCGATGATCTGCCTTACATTGGCCTCATCGGCAGCCGCACCAAGTGGGCCACCTTTCGCCACCGGCTCGAAGCGCGGGGCTTCACGCAAGACGAGATGGCGCGCGTGACCTGTCCGATCGGCGTGCCGGGCATCGGCGGCAAGGAGCCCGAGGTGATCGCGGTGGCGGTGGCGGCGCAGCTGCTGCAGGTCTGCCAGCCCGAAGCCTCCCGTCAGGGTTAACGAGGACGCTCAGGCTACAAAAAAAACCGTCAGCAGCGCGAAGTTTGTATACACTTCGGTCCACAAACAAGCCGCAGCGGAGCGAGACACCACGACTGTCTGCGTTCGCGGCCTTTCTCTGCTCACAGCGCCCGCAGTGGTGAGCAGCCCCGTCACTACAACACGGTGCCGCTGGTGCCGAAAAGGTTGAGACAAATGGAAAGCTACTATCTCGACTGGGCCAACCTGCTGCTGCGCTGGGTCCACGTCATCACCGCCATCGCCTGGATCGGCGCCTCCTTCTACTTCGTGATGCTGGACAACAGCCTCGAGAAGCCGCACGACCAGGAATCGCTGGACAAGGGTGTGGGCGGCGAGCAGTGGGCGGTGCACGGCGGCGGCTTCTACAACTCGCAGAAGTACCTGCTGGCGCCCAAGACCCTGCCCGAGCACCTGCACTGGTCGTTCTGGGAGAGCTACACCACCTGGCTGACCGGCTTCGCGCTGTTCACCGTGTCGTACCTGTGGAACGCCAGCACCTACCTGATCGACAAGACGAAGATGGACTGGTCGCCCGCCGCCGCCATCATCGCGGCGCTGGGCTTCCTGGTCGCGTTCTGGCTCATCTACGACACCATCTGCCGGGTCTTCGGCGCGCGCAAGAACGGCGACACCATCGTCGGCGTGCTGGTGGCGATCTTCATCGCCTTCGCGACCTGGCTGGCCTGCCACCTGTTCGCCGGCCGCGCCGCGTTCCTGCTGGTGGGCGCCATGATGGCCACCACCATGAGCGCCAACGTGTTCTTCTGGATCATTCCCGGCCAGCGCAAGAACGTCGCGGCCCTGCGCGCCGGCCAGCCGGTCGATCCGGTGCACGGCCAGCGCGGCAAGCAGCGCAGCGTGCACAACACCTACTTCACGCTGCCGGTGCTGTTCGCCATGCTGAGCAACCACTACAGCTTCACCTACACGAACAAGTACAACTGGGTCGTGCTGCTGCTGATCATGCTCGGCGGCGCCGCCATCCGGCAGTTCTTCGTGGTGCGCCACCGCTTCAAGCTGGGCAATGCCGGCAACCCGCTGCCTTACGCGCTGGTCGGCGTCGCCGTGCTGGGCCTGACCCTCATCTGGATGCGTCCGGAGCCGACGCTGGCTGCCGCGCCCGGTGCTGCCACCCAGAAGGTCGCCTTCGGCGACGTGCAGAAGGTGTTCGAGCAGCGCTGCTACCTGTGCCACGGCGCCCAGGTTCAGATGAAGAACGTGCGCGTCGATACGCCCGACCAGGTCGCGGCCCACGCGCAGGCCATCTACCAGCAGGTGGTCGTGACCAAGATCATGCCGATGAACAACGCCACCGGCATCACCGACGACGAGCGCGCCCTGATCGCACGCTGGTTCGACGCCGGCGCACCCACCAAGTGACCGGGGCGGCCTCGTGCGCCGCCAGGGCCAACTGCACCGCGAGCCGGTTGTGACGTTCGATCAGGGACCCAGGTCGATCGTCGCCAGCCGGCTTTCACGCACCACGGTGCGCCCGTTGGCCACGGTCCAGGCCGCCTGCGGGCTCGCGCACAGATCGCATCCGAGCGGATCGAGCGAACGGCGCACACGGGCGAGCAGCAATGCATGACGCGCCTCGCCTACCATGTGCGAGGCGTCGTTGCTGGCGCTGCCGTCGACCTCGAAACCGAATGGCACGCCGGCATCGAGCGTGCGGCGCACCGGCGCAACCCCCGAGGCCGGGCGCATGTTGCCAATGGAGACGAAAGACATGATGACATCGATCCGTGACGCCGTGGTACCCGACGCGAGCAGCGCGCCGCGCGCTTTTCTGGAGCATCTCTACCGCGTGGCGGTCGAGCGCGCGCTGCCGCTGTCCAGCATGGGCGCGCACCTGCCGCCGCCGCCCAAGGGCCGCACGCTGGTGCTGGGCGCCGGCAAGGCCGGCGCCTCGATGGCGCAGGCGCTGGAGGCGCTGTGGCCGGCCGAGGCGCCGCTGTCGGGGCTGGTCGTCACGCGCTATGGCCACATCCCGCCGCGCCCCGAGGGCCTGCCGCAGCGCATCGAGATCGTGGAAGCCTCACACCCGGTGCCCGACGAAGCCGGCGAACAGGCAGCCCGGCGCATCCTGGCGCTCGCCGATGGCCTCACGGCCGACGACCTGGTGCTGTGCCTGATCTCGGGCGGCGGTTCGTCGCTGCTGGTGCTGCCAGCCGAGGGTCTGACGCTGGCCGACAAGCAGCGCATCAACAAGGAGCTGCTCGACAGCGGCGCGAGCATCGGCGAGATGAACTGCGTGCGCAAGCACCTCTCGCGCATCAAGGGCGGGCGGCTCGCTGCCGCCTGCGCGCCGGCCAAGGTCGTCACGCTGACCATCAGCGACGTGCCGGGCGACGACCCGGCCATCATCGCCAGCGGCCCGACCGTGCCCGACCTGACGACCTGCGCCGATACGCTCGCCATCCTCGACCGCTACCGCATCGCGGTTCCGGCCCCCGTGCGCGCGGCGCTGGAGAACGGCACCCTCGAAACGCCCGATCCGCAGGACGCCGCCTTCGCCGGCAACGAGGTGCACCTGATCGCCACACCGCAGCAGTCGCTCGAAGCCGCGGCGGCGGCGGCGCGCGCGGCCGGCCTTGCTGCGCACATCCTGAGCGACGAGATCGAGGGCGAGTCGCGCGAGGTCGGCAAGGTCCACGCCGCGCTGGCGCGTTCGGTCGCGCGCCGCGGCGAGCCGTTCGCGCGGCCTTGCGTGATTCTCTCGGGCGGCGAAACGACGGTGACGATCCGCCCGCGCCAGCCGGGCCAGGCCAAGGGCCGGGGCGGCCGCGCCGGCGAGTTCTGCATGGGGCTGGCCGGCGCGCTGATGGGCGAGCCATCGGTCTGGGGGCTCGCGGCCGACACCGACGGCATCGACGGCGTCGAGGACAACGCCGGCGCCTTCGTCACGCCCGACACGCTGGCACGCGCTACGGCGGCCGGCTGCAAGCTGTCCGACTGTCTCGACCGCAACGACGCCTACGGCTACTTCGACGCCATCGGCGACCTGCTCGTGACCGGGCCGACGCACACCAACGTCAACGACTTCCGGGCGCTATTGATTCTGTAGCGAGCTTCCTAAGCAGGACGGCCGACAACGCTGCTTTTGATGGCGATGAGCCGGCACGTCGCCGCGCCTGCAGGCAGACGCCTGCCTGGCGCTGCTGGAGGCGTTCCGGTCCCGACACCGACAGGACCATCACGCCATTGACGCGACGGTAGGCATATACGCGTCAACGCTTGCAATGAACTCCTGGAAGAGCGACCTGTTCCATTCTTCAGCGTTGGGACAAAGGTCTGCAGACGCTATTGATTTTGTAGCGCCCTAACCAAGCAGGACGTGCGGCAAGGCTGCTTTTCGTCCTGAACCGCAGAGCGTCAGCCCGCGCCTAGGTCAGCACGGCAACAAGGGTTTCCCCGGGTGTCGCATACCGCGGTTCCGATAGGTTCTATGGGTTCGGCGGTATGCACCGGGTGTCGGAAGGCACTATCTTCCGGGCTGGCGCATTGCTCGCCCTTCCAAGGTTCAAAGTTGCCTCTCCCAGCACCCGTCCGAACATGACTCCAAGCCCCCAACCCATCCGCTTTTTCCACCGCGGCCGCGTCGTCGATGTGAGCGGCGTGCACCCGACCCGCACCGTGCTCGACTGGCTGCGCGAGGACGCGCGCTGCACCGGCACCAAGGAAGGCTGCAACGAAGGCGACTGCGGCGCCTGCACGGTGGTCGTCGGCGAGCTGGCCGAGCCGGGCGACGCGAGCGCGGTCGGCGGGCTTTCGCTGCGCACCGTCAATTCCTGCATCCAGTTCCTGCCGACGCTCAACGGCAAGGCGCTCTTCACGGTCGAGGACCTGAAGGCGCAGTGCGGCAAGGAGCGCGACCTGGAGCGCCACGAGAAGCACGCGGTGCGCAGCCTGCACCCGGTGCAGCAGGCGATGGTCGACTGCCACGGCTCGCAGTGCGGCTTCTGCACGCCCGGCTTCGTGATGTCGCTGTGGTCGAGCTACGAGCACCACCAGGAACGCGGCACGCAGCCGACGCGTCAGCAACTGGCCGACGAGCTGTCGGGCAACCTGTGCCGCTGCACCGGCTACCGCCCCATTCTGGACGCCGGCCAGCGCATGTTCGACCTGCCCGAAGTCCGGCTCGACACCGCGCCGGTGGTTGCGGCGCTGCAAGCGCTGCGCCATGAGGGCACCTTCGAATACGCCGCGCCGCTGGGCCAGCGCACCGACCATTTCCACGCGCCGACCACGCTGGCCGAGCTGGCGGCGCTGCGCGAGGCCCGGCCGGGCGCGCAGGTGCTGGCCGGATCGACCGACGTCGGCCTGTGGGTCAACAAGCAGTTCCGCGACCTGGGCGACATCATCTATGTCGGCGACGTGGCCGAGATGAAGGGCATCGAGGAGCGCGACGGCACGGCCGGCCGCGAGCTCTACATCGGCGCCGGGGCCTCGCTCGAAGCCGCCTACGCGGCGCTCGCGGCGCGCGTGCCGAGCCTGACCGACGTGTGGCTGCGCTTCGCCTCGCCGCCGATCCGCAACGCCGGCACCATGGGCGGCAACGTCGCCAACGGCTCGCCCATCGGCGACTCGCCGCCGGTGCTGATGGCGCTCGATGCGCAGATCGAGCTGCGCCGCGGCGAGCGCGTGCGGCGCCTGCCCCTGTCGGAGTTCTACCTCGACTACATGAAGAACCGCATGGAGCCGGGCGAGTTCGTGCAGGGCCTGGCGGTGCCGCTGGCGGCCATGGCGCGCCAGGTGCGCGTCTACAAGATCAGCAAGCGCTTCGACTGCGACATTTCGGCGCTGTGCGCGGGCTTCGCCATCGAGCTCGACGGCGACGTCGTCCGGGAAGTGCGCCTCGCCTTCGGCGGCATGGCGGCGGTGGTCAAGCGCGCCGCGCAGGCCGAGGCCGCGCTGGCGGGCCAGCCGTGGACCGAGGCCAGCGTCCAGGCCGCCCAGCGTGCGCTGGCGCAGGACTTCCAGCCGCTGACCGACATGCGCGCCAGCGCCGACTACCGGCTGCAGGTGGCGCAGAACCTGCTGCAGCGCCTGTGGCTGGAGACGCGCACGGCCGATCCGCTGCCGCTGGAAGCCACCAGCGTCTGGAGCGTGATGCCGCACGCCGCCGCCGCGGACGCCGCCACCTTTCAAGGAGCCTGAGATGAACAAACCCGTCGACCCCGGCCTGCTGCGCTCCGCCGAAGCCTTCGCGGACTACCTGACCAACACCGCCGCGCGCATCGACGTCGATGCCGAGGCCAAGGCGCACGACGACGGCGCGCGCGTGGGCATCAGCCGGCCCCACGAATCGGCTCACCTGCACGTGGCGGGCGAGGCCGCGTACATCGACGACATTCTGGAGCTGGCCGGCACGCTGCACTGCGCGCTCGGCCTGTCGCCGGTGGCCAACGGGCGGCTCACCGACATGGCGCTCGACACCCTTCGCGCGCTGCCGGGCGTGGTCGCGGTGCTGTCGGCCGCCGACATCCCGGGCAGCAACGACTGCGGCTCGATCGTCCACGACGACCCGATCCTGTGCGACGGCGAGATCCGCTACCTGGGCCAGCCGGTGTTCGCGGTGATCGCCGAGACGCGCAACGCCGCGCGCCGCGCCGCCGCGCAGGCCAAGCAGGTGCTGACCGTCGAGCCGCAGCCCCCGGTGCTGACGCCGCAGCAGGCGCACGAGCGCGGCCAGTACGTGGTGCCGCCGATGCACCTGGTGCGCAGCGCCAGCCACGGCGAGGCCGACGGCGCCGAGGGCGCGGTGCGCGCCGCCATCGCGCGCGCGCCGCGCCGGCTCAAGGCGACCTTCGACGTCGGCGGCCAGGAGCAGTTCTACCTGGAAGGCCAGATCAGCTACGCCATCCCGAAGGAAGGCGGCACGGTGCACGTTCACTGCTCGACCCAGCACCCGAGCGAGATGCAGCACCTGGTGGCGCACGCGCTCAATCTGCACGCCAACGAAGTGCACGTCGAGTGCCGGCGCATGGGCGGCGGCTTCGGCGGCAAGGAGTCGCAGTCGGCCCTGTTCGCCTGCGTGGCGGCGGTGGCTGCAGCCAGGCTGCAGCGCCCGGTCAAGCTGCGGCTCGACCGCGACGACGACTTCATGATCACCGGGCGGCGCCACGGGTTCTGGTACGACTACGAGGTCGGCTACGACGACGAGGGGCGCGTCCTCGGCGCCGAGATCACGATGGTGTCGCAGGCCGGGCACTCGGCCGACCTGTCGGGCCCGGTCATGACGCGCGCGCTGTGCCACTTCGACAACGCCTACTGGTTGCCCGAGGTGGCCATGCACGGCTACTCGGGCAAGACGAACACGCAGAGCAACACGGCGTTCCGCGGCTTCGGCGGGCCGCAGGGCGCCATCGCGATCGAGAACATCCTCGACAGCGTGGCGCGCGAGCTGGGGCGCGACCCGCTCGACGTGCGGCGCATCAACTTCTACGACCCGAGCCCGAGCCCGGGCAGCGACCGGGCGAACCCGGCCGGGGAGCGCAACGTCACGCCCTACGGCCAGGTGGTGTCCGACAACATCGTCCACGAACTGGTCGCCCAGCTCGAAGCCAGCAGCGACTACCGGGCGCGGCGCGCCGAGATCGCCGCCTTCAACGCGGCCAGCCCGGTGCTCAAGCGCGGCATCGCGATCGCGCCGCTCAAGTTCGGCATCTCGTTCAACGTCAAGCACTTCAACCAGGCCGGCGCGCTGGTGCACGTCTACATCGACGGCTCGATCCTGGTGAACCACGGCGGCACCGAGATGGGGCAGGGCCTGCACACCAAGGTGGCGCAGGTGGTGGCGCACGAGCTCGGCGTGAGCCTGGAGGGCGTGCGCGTGACGGCCACCGACACGCAGAAGGTCGCCAACACCTCGGCCACGGCGGCCTCGACCGGTGCCGACCTGAACGGCAAGGCGGCGCAGGACGCGGCGCGCCAGATCCGCGAACGGCTCGCCGCCTGCGCCGCGGCGCGCCACGGCGGCACGCCCGAGGCGGTGCGCTTCGCCAACGACAAGGTCGAGGTCAACGGCCGCACGCTGGCCTTCAGCACCGTGGTCGGCGAGGCGTACCTCGACCGCGTGCAGCTGTGGTCCGACGGCTTCTATGCCACGCCGGGCCTCTCGTGGGACCGCGACACCATGAAGGGCCACCCGTTCTACTACTTCGCCTACGGCGCGGCCGTCAGCGAGGTGGTGGTCGACACGCTGACGGGCGAATGGAAGTTATTGCGCGCCGACATCCTGCACGACGCGGGCAAGTCGCTCAACCCGGCGGTGGACATCGGCCAGGTCGAGGGCGCCTTCATCCAGGGCATGGGCTGGCTCACCACCGAGGAGCTGGTGTGGCACCCGCAAAGCGGCAAGCTCACCACGCACGCGCCCAGCACCTACAAGATCCCGACCGCCAACGACTGCCCGCCGGTGTTCAACGTGCGCCTGTTCGAGGGCCGCAACGCCGAGGACTCGATCCATCGCAGCAAGGCGGTCGGCGAGCCGCCGCTGCTGCTGCCGTTCTCCGTCTTCTTCGCGATCCGCGACGCGGTGTCGGCGGTCGGCGGCCATCGAGCGGACCCGCCGCTGCGCGCGCCGGCGACGAGCGAAGCGATCCTGCATGCCATCACGGCCGTGCGGCAGCGCGCCGCCGCGGCGTGAGCGGCCGGGCCGAGCCATGCACCGCTCGCACGAGGCGCCGCCGTTGCGCGCGCGCCGGCATCGCGTTGCCCCGCCGCCGGGGCACGGTGTAGGCTCTGGCATCGCAACCAGAGGGAACGTGTCCATGCGGGACCAGGCGCTCTTCGAGAAGATCGACCTGCACCTGATCCGGGTGCTGCACACCGTGCTGACCGAGTGCAACGTCTCGCGCGCCGCGCTGCGGCTGGGCATGTACCAGCCGGCGGTGTCGGCGGCATTGAAGCGCCTGCGCGAGCTCTCGGGCGACGCGCTGCTGGTGCGCTCGGGCACGGGCATGGTGCCGACCGACGCGGGGCTGCGCATGATCGAGCCGAGCGCGGCCATCCTGCGCTCGGCGGAGATGCTGTTCTCCGACGCGCGCGGCTTCGAGCCTCGCTCGGCGACGCAGACCTTTCGCGTCGCCGCCAGCGACTACCTGGACCCGCTCTTCCTGCCGCGGCTCGTCTCGCAGGTCAAGGCGCAGGCGCCGCTGTGCGCGATCGAGATCCACCCGCTGTCGCCCGACTCCGACTACCACGCGCACCTGTCGCTCGGCCACGTCGACGTGGTGATCGGCAACTGGCGCAAGCCCCCGGAAGACCTGCACATGGCGCGCCTGTTCGACGACGAGCTGGTGTCGATGGTCAGCCGCGAGCACCCGGCGGTGCGCCGCGGCTGGGACGTCGGGAGCTGGCTGGCGGCCGAGCACATCGCGCCGACGCCGACGCACCCCGGCGCGCGCGGCATCATCGAGCAGATGCTCGACGAGCTGGGCCACCAGCGCAACATCACGGCGCGCTGCGCGCACTTCGGGCTGATCCCCGACATGGTGGCGTCGAGCCTGCTGGTGCTGACCACCGGCCGGCAGTACTGCGAGCGCTTCGCGGCGCGGCTGCCGGTCGCGATCCTGCCGTGCCCGCTGGAGCTGCCGCGCCTCATGTACTACCAGCTCTGGCACGAGCGCACCCACGCATCGAGCTCGGCGCGCTGGCTGCGCGAACGCATCAAGTCGGTGGCGGCGTCGCTCGCGCCGGCGAACGTGGTGGGCGGCTCCGGCCAGGGGCATCGCGCCGAAATCGACGACGACATCCTTTAAAAACACAAAACGGAGACAACGACCATGAACTGGACAGAACGCGTGTTCAAGCTCGGCGAGCACGGCACCAACGTGCGCACCGAGCTGGTGGCGGGCCTCACCACCTTCCTGACGATGGCCTACATCATCTTCGTCAACCCGTCGATCCTGGGCGACGCGGGCATGCCGAAGGAGGCCGTGTTCGTCGCCACCTGCCTGATCGCCGCGCTGGGCACCGGCATCATGGCGCTCTACGCCAACTACCCGATCGCACTGGCGCCCGGCATGGGGCTCAACGCCTACTTCGCCTACGTGGTGGTGCTGCAGATGGGCTTCACCTGGCAGGCCGCGCTGGGGGCGGTGTTCATCTCGGGCTGCCTGTTCCTGGCGGTCACGCTGTTCGGGCTGCGCGAGCTGATCATCCGCGGCATCCCGCAGTCGATCCGCATCGCCATCACGGTCGGCATCGGCCTGTTCCTGGCGATCATCGCGCTCAAGAACGCCGGCATCGTGGCGGCGTCGCCGGCCACCTTCATCACGCTGGGCGACCTGCACACGCCGCAGGTGGTGCTGGCGACGCTGGGCTTCTTCATCATCGCGGTGCTCGACCGCCTCAAGGTGCGCGGCGCCATCCTGATCGGCATCGTGGCGGTGACGGTGGCGTCGTTCTTCTTCGGCGGCAACAAGTTCAACGGCATCTTCGACGTGCCGCCGTCGATCGCGCCGACCTTCCTGAAGCTCGACGTCAAGGCGGCGCTGTCGGGCGGCATCCTGAACGTGATCCTGGTGTTCTTCCTGGTCGAGCTGTTCGACGCCACCGGCACGCTGATGGGCGTGGCCAAGCGCGCCGGCCTGCTGGTGCCGGGCAAGATGGAGCGGCTCAACAAATCGCTGCTGGCCGACAGCGGCGCCATCTTCATGGGGTCGCTCCTGGGCACGTCGAGCACCACGGCTTATGTCGAGAGCGCCGCCGGCGTGCAGGCGGGCGGGCGCACCGGGCTCACGGCGCTGACGGTGGCGGTGCTGTTCCTGGCCTGCCTGTTCATCGCGCCGCTGGCCGGCTCGGTGCCGGCCTACGCCACCGCGCCGGCGCTGTTCTTCGTCGCCTGCCTGATGCTGCGCGAGCTGACCGAGCTGGACTGGGACGAAACCACCGAGGTGATCCCGGCGGCGGTGACGGCGCTGGCCATGCCCTTCACCTACTCGATCGCCAACGGGCTGGCGTTCGGCTTCATCACCTACGCGGTGCTCAAGCTCTTCACCGGCCAGGCGCGGCAGGTGCACTGGATGGTGTGGCTGATCGGCGGCGTGTTCCTCTTCAAGTTCATCTACATCGGGGGGCATTGAAGAACAATAGCGGCTGCGAGCCGCTCAAGCGACGTCGGACGCTATACAAAAAATAGCATCCGGCGCTTGCTGTGCGTGCGCTGCAGGGCTTTTTCGCTTAAAAACACGACCATCCCAGGCCAGGCACAGGCATGACAATCCACCGACTCCAGCTCGCCCACATCACCAAGCGCTACCCGGCGGTCGTTGCCAACAGCGACATTTCGATGACCGTGGCGCCGGGCGAGATCCATGCCGTGCTCGGCGAGAACGGCGCGGGCAAGTCCACGCTGATGAAGATCATCTACGGCGCGGTCAAGCCCGACGAGGGCGGCGTGATGTTCAACGGCCAGCCTGTGAACGTGCGCAACCCGCAGGAGGCGCGCGCCCTGGGCATCAGCATGGTGTTCCAGCACTTCAGCCTGTTCGACACGCTCACGGTGGCCGAGAACGTCTGGCTCGGCCTCGACAGGAGCCTGGCGCTGGCCGAGGTGGCGCGCCGCATCACGGCCAAGGCGGGCGAGTACGGTCTCGACATCGACCCGGCGCGGCCGGTGCACACGCTGTCGGTCGGCGAGATGCAGCGCGTGGAAATCATCCGCGCGCTGCTGGGCGAGCCGCAGCTGCTGATCCTCGACGAGCCGACCTCGGTGCTGACGCCGCAGGCCGTGGTCCGCCTCTTCGTGGTGCTCAAGAAGCTGGCGGCGCAGGGCTGCAGCATCCTCTACATTAGCCACAAGCTGCACGAGATCCGCGAGCTGTGCACCGCCTGCACGGTGCTGCGCGGCGGCAAGGTGACGGGCGTGTGCGACCCGCGGCAGGAGAGCAACGAGTCGCTGTCGCGCCTGATGATCGGTGCCGAGCCGCCGCCGCTGGTGCATCGGCTGTCGCGCGCGGGCGAGGCGGCGCTGCGCGTGAAGGCGCTGACGCTCGCGCGCGACGACCCCTTCGGCGTCGACCTCGAAGCGGTCTCGCTCGACGTGCGCGCCGGCGAGGTGGTCGGCATCGCCGGCGTCTCGGGCAACGGACAGAAGGAGCTGCTCTACGCGCTCTCGGGCGAAGACACGCGCGCCGCGCCCGCCATGATCGAGGTGTTCGGCCGGCCGGCCGCGCATTTCCGGCCGCGCCGGCGGCGCTCACTGGGCCTGCATTTCGTGCCGGAAGAGCGGCTCGGCCGCGGCGCGGTGCCCACGCTCGGGCTGGCGCACAACCTGCTGCTGACGCGCAGCAACGCGGTCGGCGCGGGCGGCTGGATCCGCACCGGCGCGCTGGAGCGGCAGGCCAGGAAAATCATCCAGCGCTTCGACGTCAAGGCCGGCGGGCCCGACGCGGCGGCGCGGTCGCTCTCGGGCGGCAACCTGCAGAAATTCATCGTCGGGCGCGAGATCGACGCCGACCCGAAGATCTTCATCGTCTCGCAGCCGACCTGGGGTGTCGACGTCGGCGCCGCGGCGCTGATCCGCGGCGAAATCCTGGCGCTGCGCGACGCCGGCTGCGCGGTGCTGGTGGTCAGCGAGGAGTTGGACGAGCTGTTCGAGATCTGCGACCGCCTCTACGTCATCGCCAAGGGCCGGCTGTCGCCCTCGATCGACCGCGCCGCCGCCACCGTGCCGCAGATCGGCGAGTGGATGAGCGGCCTGTGGAACACGGCCGGCGCCCCGGCCGAGGAGCCTGCCCATGCTTAAGCTCGAAGCCCGCCCGCAGCTCTCGCGCTTCTGGAGCTACGCCTCGCCCATCCTGGCGCTGCTCATCACGGTGCTGATCGGCGTGGCGCTGTTCGCCGCGCTCGGCAAGGACCCGGTCAAGGGGTTGGCCGTGTTCTTCTGGGAGCCGATCAAGAGCGGCTACGCGTTGGGCGAGCTGATGGTCAAGGCCACGCCCCTGCTCATCATCGCGCTCGGCCTGGCGGTGTGCTTCCGCTCCAACGTCTGGAACATCGGCGCCGAGGGCCAGTTCGTCTTCGGCGCCATCGCCGCAGGCGGCGTCGCGCTGCTGGCCGGCAAGGGCACCGGCGGCTGGATCGTGGCGGCCATCCTGGCCGCCGGCATCCTGGGCGGCATGCTCTGGGCCGCCATCGTGGCGCTGCTGCGCGACCGCTTCAACGCCAACGAGATCCTGGTGAGCCTGATGCTGGTGTACGTCGCCATCCTGCTGCTGGGCTACATGGTCTACGGGCCCTGGAAGGACCCGATGGGCTACAACTTCCCGCAGACCAAGACCTTCGAGGCGGTGACGCGGATCCCGCGCCTCGTGAAGGGCTCGCGCGTGAACATCGGCCTCATCATCGCGCTGGCCGGCGCGGCGGCGCTGTGGGTGTACCTGTTTCGCACCCGCGCCGGCTTCGCGCAGCAGGTGGGCGGGCTGGCGCCGGCGGCGGCGCGCTACGCGGGCTTCTCGGCGCGGCGCGCCGTCTGGATCGCGCTGCTGGTGTCGGGCGGCGCGGCCGGGCTGGCCGGCGCGCTCGAAGTGGCCGGGCCGCTCGGCCAGCTCACGCCCTACGTGCCGGCCGGCTACGGCTTCGCCGCCATCATCGTGGCCTTCGTCGGGCGGCTGCATCCGGTCGGCATGATCTTCTCGGCCATCCTGATGAGCATGTTCTACATCGGCGGCGAGCTGGCGCAGTCGCGCCTTGGGCTGCCCAAGTCGCTCACGGGCGTGTTCCAGGGCCTGCTGCTGTTCACGCTGCTGGCCTGCGACACGCTGATCGCCTACCGGCTGCGGCGCAGCCCGGCGCCCAATTCGACGCGCGGTTCGCCCGGCACGGCCTCGTTGCAGGCGAGCACGCCCTTGACGGCGCCGGCCGTGCGTCCCACGGAGGCGACATGAAAAAACATTTGCCCCCATGCTTTTCCAGTGACACCGCGGAGCCGGCTTTGCCGGGCCGCCGGTGTCGCCCCCTCGAAGGGGGTTGGCGAAGCGACACGAAGTGCGCGCAGCCTGGGGGTGGGACAAATGCTTGAGAGTTATGCACTGCTCCTGGGCGCCACGCTCAACGCCGGCACCGTGCTGGCACTTGCGGCGCTGGGCCTTCTCATCAACGAGCGGGCCGGCATCGTCAACCTCGGTGCCGAGGGGATGATGCTGTGCGCCGCCATCGCCGGCTTCGCCACGGTGGTGGTCACGCACAACCACTGGCTCGGCTTTCTGGTCGGCATGGCCGTCGGCGCGCTGCTGGCGGCCTTCTTCGGCGTGCTGGTGATCTGGCTCAACACCAACCAGTACGCGACCGGGCTGGCGCTCAGCCTGTTCGGGGTCGGCTTCTCGGCCTTCGTCGGCATCGGCTTCGTGCAGGCCAAGCTGCCGGAGAGCGTCTCGTACGCGCTGCCGGTGCTGGGCGACCTGCCGCTGATCGGCCCGGCGCTGTTCCGCCAGCACCCGCTGGTGTACGGCGCGATGCTGCTGACCGCCGGGCTGATCTGGTTCCTCTACCGCACGCGCGCCGGCCTGGTGCTGCGCTCGGTCGGCGAGTCGCCCGAGTCGGCGCACGCGCTGGGCTACCCGGTGCGGCGCATCCGCCTGCTGGCCGTGGCCGCGGGCGGCGCGCTGTGCGGGCTGGCGGGGGCGTACCTCTCGACCGTCTACACGCCGCTGTGGGTCGAGGGCATGGTGGCCGGGCGCGGCTGGATCGCGCTGGCGCTCACCACCTTCGCCACCTGGCGGCCGGTGCGCGTGCTGCTGGGCGCCTACCTGTTCGGCGGCGTCTCGATGCTGGGCTTTCACCTGCAGAGCAGCGGCGTCAACGTGCCCAGCCAGTTCCTGAGCATGCTGCAGTACATCGCGCCGATCGTGGTGCTGGCGCTGATCTCGCGCAACCCCGCGTTCATCCGCGCCAACATGCCGGCGTCCATCGGGAAGCCGTTCTACCCCGGCTCATAATCGCGCTTCCCTTTTGTCGCCACCCCGCACCGCCCCTGGAGGATCTTTTCGACCATGACCGACCTGAACAAGCGTTCCCTGATCAAGCTGGCTGCCGTTTCCGCGGCCGCCGCGGCCTTCCTGATGGGCTGCGGCAAGAAGGACGAGGCGCCCGCGCCCGCCGCCGCGCCCGCCACGACGGCGCCGACCGCGGCCGCTGCGGCGCCCGCGCCCGGAACGCCGCTCAAGATCGCCTTCGCCTACATCGGCCCGGTGGGTGACGGCGGGTGGACGTTCGCGCACGACAACGCGCGCAAGGCGGTCCAGAAGGAGTTCGGCGACAAGATCCAGACCAGCTTCGTCGAGAGCGTGCCCGAGTCGGCCGATGCCGAGCGGGTGTTCCGCGACATGGTGAGCCAGGGCAACAAGATGATCTTCGGCGCCACCTTCGGCTACATGGAGCCGATGCTCAAGGTCGCCGCCGACAACCCCGACGTCAAGTTCGAGCACGCCACCGGCTACAAGACCCTGCCCAACCTGCGCACCTACGACAGCCGCACCTACGAAGGCGCGTACCTGGCGGGCATCGTCGCGGGCAGCATGACCAAGTCCAACACGCTCGGCGTGGTGGGCTCGGTGCCGATCCCTGAGGTGCTGCGCAACCTCAACAGCTTCACGCTCGGCGCGCAGTCGGTCAACCCGAAGATCACGACCAAGGTGGTGTGGGTCAACGAGTGGTTCAGCCCGCCCAAGGAAACCGAGGCCGCCACCGCGCTCATCAATGGCGGCGCGGACGTGCTGTTCCAGAACACCGACTCGCCCGCCGTGCTCAAGACCGCGCAGGAAAAGGGCAAGCGCGCCTTCGGCTGGGATTCCGACATGACCGCCTACGGCCCCAAGGCGCACCTGGCCTCGGCGGTCATCAACTGGACGCCGTACTACACCAAGGCGGTGCAGGACATGCTCGACGGCAAGTGGACCACCGGCCAGAGCTGGTGGGGCGTCAAGGAAGGCGCGATCGACCTGGTCTCGATCGCCGAGGACGTGCCGGCCGAGGCCAGGGCCAAGGTCGAAGCCGTCAAGAAGGGCCTGCGCGACGGCACCTTCTCGATCTGGAAGGGCCCGATCCTGGACCAGGATGGCAAGGAAGTGGTCGCCAAGGACGCCGTGGCCGACGACAAGTTCCTGACCGGCATCAACTTCTACGTCAAGGGTGTCGAGGGCAAGGTGCCCGGAAAAAATTGACTCGCCCCCAGGCTGCGCGGCACTTCGTGTCCGCTACGCCCACCCCCGACCGGGGGAAACACCGGTGGTCCGGCAAAGCCGGTCCCACGGTGTTTCCCGAAGGGCGCCGTGATGTGCCGGACGCTGTATTGCAAAGGGTCGCTGTCGGCGGCCCTTTGCCCGTTTTGGAGTCATTGCGATGAACGTCAAGCCTGTTTCCGCCGAGCGCCTGCCCGAGCTGCTGCGCGCCATGCCCAAGGCCGAGCTGCACATGCACATCGAGGGCTCGCTGGAGCCCGAGCTGATCTTCGCGCTGGCCCGGCGCAACGGCGTGGCGTTGCCGTACGCGAGCGTGGAGGAACTGCGCCGCGCCTACGCCTTCACCAACCTGCAGAGCTTCCTGGACATCTACTACGCCGGCGCCAGCGTGCTGCTCAAGGAGCAGGACTTCCACGACATGGCCTGGGCCTACCTGGAGCGCGCCGCCGCCGACAACGTGGTGCGCGCCGAGATGTTCTTCGACCCGCAGACGCACACGGCGCGCGGCGTGGCGATGGGCACCGTCATCGACGGCCTGCACCGCGCCTGCGCCGAGGCCGAGGCCAAGCTCGGCGTCAGCGCGGCGCTGATCCTGTGCTTCCTGCGCCACCTGAGCGAGGAAGACGCCTTCGAGACGCTGGAGCAGGCGCTGCCCTACCGCGACAAGTTCATCGGCGTCGGCCTCGATTCGAGCGAGCTTGGACACCCGCCCGAGAAGTTCGCGCGCGTGTTCGCCCGCTGCCGCGAGCTCGGCCTGCACCGGGTCGCGCACGCGGGCGAGGAGGGGCCGCCGGCCTACGTGTGGAGCGCGCTCGACGTGCTGAAGGTCGAGCGCGTCGACCACGGCGTGCAAAGCGCCAAGGACGCCGCGCTGATGCGGCGCCTGGCCGAGGACCGCATCCCGCTCACCGTGTGCCCGCTGTCGAACCTCAAGCTGTGCGTGTTTCCCGACCTGGCCGCCCACAACCTGCGCACGCTGCTCGATGCCGGCCTGGTCGCCACCGTGAACTCGGACGATCCGGCCTATTTCGGCGGCTACCTCAACGACAACTTCGTGCAGACTTTTGCCGCCACCGGCCTCACGGCGCAGCACGCCTGGCAGCTCGCGGCCAACAGCCTGGAGGGCAGCTTCGCCGAGGCGTCGGCGAAGGCGCGCTGGCGCGACCGGCTGGACGAGACTTTCGAGCGCTTCGCCTGAGCCTGCCGGCCCGACCGCCCGTCGAAGAAAGGAATCTGATGGCTGCCAATCACATTCCCGATGTCGGCCTGACGTTCGAGCAGACGGAGCGGATCGTGCAGCAGGCGGTGCAGTGGCTGCGGCTCATCATCGAGAGCACCGGGGCGGTGATCGTCGGCATCGGGCTGGTGGTCGGCACGCTGGCCTTCATCAAGACCTTCAGGCGCCGCAACGACGCGCGCTACGCCACCGAGGGCTACAACGGCGTGCGGCTCACGCTGTCGCGCTACCTGGCGCTGGCGCTCGAGTTCCAGCTCGGCGCCGACATTCTGTCGACGGCGGTGGCGCCGACGCCCGAGGCGATCGCCAAGCTGGGCGCCATCGCCGTCATCCGCACCGGCCTCAACTATTTCCTGGGCCGCGAGATGCGCGAGGAGGTCGGGCGCGCGCCGCTGCGCGAGGCGGCCGAGCGCCAGGAGACGGCCGAGCGACAACAGGCAGCCGAGCGCCAGGATGTGGCCGAGCGGCGCGGCCAGGCCGGAGGCGGCGCGCCGTGACGCCGGCCGGCGCGGCGCTGGTGGCGACCGTGCCGCTGGTGCTGGTGCATGCGCTGTCGCGCCGCCTCGGCTGGCTCGACGGCGAGCCGCGGCACCGGCTGCTGTCGGCGGCCGGCGGGGTGCCGGTGGCGTACGTGTTCCTGCAGCTGCTGCCCGGGCTCGCGCACGGCCAGCAGACGATCGAGCGGCTGGGGCTGCCGCAGGTGTCCGGCGCGCTGGCGGCACTGGCCAGCCGCCTGACCAACCACGTCTATCTGGCCGCGCTGGCGAGCTTTCTGGCGTTCTACGGGCTGGAGCGGCTGGTCGCGGGCGGCCGCAGGAGCGTGGCGGGAGCGACCAGCGCGGCGGGCGCGCCGAGCGCGGCCGTGTGCTGGCTGCACGTCGGCTCGTTCGCCCTGACCAATGCGTTGACCGGCTACCTGCTGGTGCAGCGCGCCCGCGCCGGTGCGTGGCCGCTCGCCGCCTTCACCATCGCCATGACGCTCTGGTTTCTCGTCAACGACCGGGGGCTGCACACGCGCTACGGCGAGCGCTACGACCGCGGCGGCCGCTGGGCGCTGGCGGCCGCGCTGCTGGCGGGCTGGGCGGTGGGCGCGGCCACGGGCCGTGGCCCCGGCGTCGTCCCGGTCGTGCTGCAGGCGGTGATCGCCGGCTCGGTGCTGCTCAACGTGCTGGCGGTCGAGGTGCCGCAGGGCCAGCGCAGCCGCTTCTGGCCGTTCGCGCTCGGCGCCGCGGCCTACGGCGTGCTGCTGCTCGCGCTCTGACCCTGACGCCGGCAACGACTCGAAGGCGCCGGCCGGCGCCGGAAGGCGTGCCCGCCTAGAATCGCCCCGCGTCGCAGGCGTCCCGGCTGCGACGCGTTTCTTTTTGCCGGGGCCATGTCGAGGAACACCATGTACAAAAACCTCGTGGCCGCGCTCGCGGCCGCCTGCTGCTTTTCATCCCCCTTTGCCCAGACCGCGCCCGCGGGCGAGCCCCTGAAGATCGGCTTCGTGCACGTGGCCCCCGTGACCGATGCGGGCTGGGTCCACCAGCACGAGGAAGGCCGCAAGGCGGTCGAGGCGGCGCTGGGAGATCGCGTCAGGACCCTCGCCGTCGAGAACGTGCCCGAGGGCGCCGACGCCGAGCGCGTCATCCGCGACCTGGCGCGCCAGGGCTGCAAGCTGATCTTCACGCCCAGCTTCGGCTACATGGAGCCGACGCTGAAGGTGGCGAAGGACTTCCCCGACGTGAAGTTCGAGTCGATCACCGGCTACAAGACGGCGCCCAACGTCGCCACCGCCAATGCCCGCTACTACGAGGGGCGCTACCTGGCGGGCGTCGCGGCCGCGCGCATGAGCAGGACGCACCAGGCCGGCTACATCGCGGGCTTTCCGATCCCGGAGGTGCTGCAGGGCATCAACGCCTTCACGCTCGGCATGCGCTCGGTCGACCCGGCCGCGCAGGTCAGGGTGGTGTGGCTCGACACCTGGTTCGATCCGGCCCGGGAGCGCGACGCGGCCATGGCGCTGTTCGACCAGGGCGCCGATGTGCTCGCCTTCCACACCGCCTCGACGGCCGTGATGGCGGCGGCGCAGGAGCGCGGCAAGCTGGCCGTCGCCTACCATTCCGACATGCGCCGTGTCGCGCCCGACGCGCAGATCGCGGCCGTGACGCACCAGTGGGGCGGCTACTACACGCAGCGCGCCCGCGCCGTGCTCGACGGGACCTGGAAGAGCGGCAACGTCTGGGGCGGCGTGAAGGAGGGCATGATCCGCGTCGGCTACTTCGGCAGCAAGGTCCCGAAGGCGGTGCAGGAGGAAGTGCTGGCGCGCCAGCAGGACATCGCCGCCGGCCGGCTGCAGCCGTTTCGCGCACCGGCCGGCGACGACGTGCGCGACAACGAGGGCCGCGTCGTGATCGCCCGCGGCCAGGCCCTGAGCGACGAGCAGATCCTGCGCATGAACTGGCTGGCCGAAGGGGTGCAGGGCCGCATCGCGCACTGACGGCGGCGAGCCGGCACCCATCGCCCATCGCGCTTGCTATCGTTTCAATAGCTGGCGGCCCAGACTGGACGTGCCCCCATGCCGGATTTCTTCGGAAATCGGCGGCATGTCGCTTTCCGGGCCGATGGCCCATGCAAGCCCCTGGATGCCGACGGCACCGCACCACGGCCGAGGCGCCGCCAGCCCGGCGTGCCCGAGGCCGTATAACGGTCATACAGCCTTCGGCATCGCCGGGCGGCAGGGTTGCCTTACCCTTTCGCCACGATGAAGAAAGCCTACCGAGCCTCCCTCCTGCGCTTCGACGACGCCGGCCGCGCCGTGTTCGACGAGGACGGCCTGCTGGTCGTCGCGCCCGATGCCGAGGGCCGCCAGCGCGTGCTCGACGCGGGCGACCACCAGACGGTGGCGCCGCGCCACCCGGACGCGGCCGTCACGCACTGGCCGGGCCGCATCGTCGCGCCCGGCTTCATCGACATGCACATCCACTTTCCGCAGACCGACATCATCGGCGCGCCGGCGGAAGGCCTGCTGCCCTGGCTGGAGAACTACACCTTCCCGGCCGAGGGCCGCTTCGGCGATCTGGCGCACGCGGGCGAGGTGGCCGAGGTGTTCTTCGACGAGCTGCTGCGCAACGGCGTGACGACGGCGCTGACCTTCGCCACCTCGCACCCGCAGTCGGTGCAGGCGTTTTTCGAGGCGGCGCGGCGCCGCCAGCTGCGCATGATCGCCGGCAAGGTGCTGCAGGACCGCCACTCGCCCGACGGCGTGCGCGACGAGACCGAGCAGAGCCTGATCGACACCGAATCGCTCATCCGCCAGTGGCACAACGTCGCTCGGCTGGGCTACGCCATCACGCCGCGCTTCGCGCCGACCAGCACCGACGCGCAGCTGCGCGGCGCCGGCGAGCTGGCCGCGAAGTACCCCGACACCTGGATCCACACCCACGTCGCCGAGAACAAGGACGAGGTGCGCTGGGTGCGCGAGCTGTTCCCGCAGGCGCGCTCGTACCTCGACGTGTACCGGGGCTTCGGCCTGATGCGCGAGCGCTCCGTCTACGCGCACTGCATCCACTTCGACGACGACGACCGCCGGCTGATGCGCGAGACCCGGGCGGCGACGGCGGTGAGCCCGACCAGCAACCTGTTCCTCGGCAGCGGCTTCTTCGACTTCGAAGGGGCCGAGCGCGTCGGCTACCGCCACGGCCTGGCCAGCGACGTGGGCGGCGGCACCAGCTTCAGCCCGTTTCGCACCATGCTGGCCGCGTACTACGTCGGCCGCGAGGGCCAGACCAAGCCCGGCGTCAGCCTGGCGCCGTCTAAGTTGTGGTGGCTGCACACCGGCGGCGCCGCGCGCGCGCTGGGGCTGGGCGGCGTCATCGGCACCCTGCAGCCGGGCTGCGAGGCCGACTTCGTGGTGCTGAACCCGGCCGCCACGCCGCTGCTGGCGCGCAAGAGCGCGCTGGCGGGCAACCTGGAGGAGCTGCTGTTCGCCCTGATCGTGCTGGGCGACGACCGGCACGTGGAGCGCACGGTGATCTCGCAGGCGCTGTAGAGCGGAGCGCGGCCTCGACCGGGACGCGGAGGGCGTGCTTTCGCGTCCTTCGCAGCCGTTCGAGTCCGGTGCCGCGACCCCGTGCCACAATTTGCGCCCTTTCCGAAGCGCAACGTCACATGAGCATCAAGAGCGACACCTGGATCCGCCGCATGGCCGAGCAGCACGGCATGATCTCGCCCTTCGAGCCGGGCCAGGTGCGCCAGCGCGAGGGCCACAAGATCATCAGCTACGGCACGTCGAGCTACGGCTACGACATCCGCTGCGCGCCGGAATTCAAGGTCTTCACCAACATCCACAGCACGGTGGTCGACCCGAAGAACTTCGACGAGAAGAGTTTTGTCGATTTCGACGGCCCGAGCTGCATCATCCCGCCCAACAGCTTCGCGCTGGCGCGCACGGTCGAGTACTTCCGCATCCCGCGCAACGTGCTGACCATCTGCCTGGGCAAGAGCACCTACGCGCGCTGCGGCATCATCGTCAACGTCACGCCCTTCGAGCCCGAATGGGAGGGCCACGTGACGCTCGAATTCAGCAACACGACGCCGCTGCCCGCCAAGATCTATGCGGGCGAGGGCTGCGCCCAGGTGCTGTTCTTCGAGAGCGACGAGGTGTGCGAGGTCAGCTACAAGGACCGCGGCGGCAAGTACCAGGGCCAGCAGGGCGTGACGCTGCCCAGGGCCTGATTCCATTTCCAATTCAAAGCGATATGTCGTTGCCCCGCCTTGCCGTGCCAAAGCACTGTCTGCGGCGGCGCGCCTGATCTCGCTCTGAATTGAAAACGGAATAAGGTGGCGTCCACCTCGCGGCGCGCGCGACCGTGCCGTGGTTTGAAACGAGAGGGCGCTTTTCCAAGGGCGGCGTCCTACGCAGGGTTGCGCCCCTGTGCGGATGGCCGGCGCGGCCCGTTTCGACGAGCATGCGCTCGCAGCCGTCGAGGCTGAAAAAACGAAACCAAGCCCATGCGAATGCAGCCATCCACAGCCCCCTCTCGCTCGGCGCGTCCGCAGCGCCGGACGTACCTCATCCTGGCGCTGCTCGGCATCGTCGTGGCGCAGATCGTCGCCATGGCCATGGTGACCCGTTCGCAAGTGCGTTCGGCGCGCGAGCGCGAGTCGCTGCAGGCCGCATCGCGCGCCGCGGCGGCGCGCTGCTTCGAATCGGCTGCGAACCGGGCGATGGACGTGTGCGTGGCGACCGGGACGCCGCGCCAGGGCAGGGACGTGGTCGACAATTCGGCCTCCGCCTCCGCCGTGGTGGTGCCTGCGCCGTTCGTGCGGAACGCGGGTGCCGTCATGGCCGTGGGCTTCGCGTCGTCGCGCTGAGGGCCGCCATGCCGGGCCGCACCGACGTCGAACCCGTGCCATCACCGCGCCGGCACGGTCCGGCCTACAGGAGAGCGCCATGAGATGGGAAGGCAACCGCGAGTCCGACAACGTCGAGGACCGGCGCGACGAGGGCGGCGGTGGGGGCGGGTTCGGCGGCCTGCCGATCGGCGGGCGCGGGATCGGGGTCGGCACCATCGCGGTCGCGCTGATCGCCGGCTGGATCTTCGGCATCAACCCGCTGACGCTGCTCGGCGCGCTGAGCGGCGGCGACGGCGCCCCGGTCGTGCAGCAACAGCAGCAGCCCGCGCACCCGCCACCGGCCAACGACGAGACGGCGAAGTTCGTCTCGACCGTGCTGGCCGACACCGAGGACGTCTGGACCGATCTCTTCAAGCAGCGCGGCGGCACCTACCAGGACCCCAAGCTGGTGCTCTACCGCGGCGCCATCCCGACGGCGTGCGGCACCGGCCAGTCGGCCATGGGGCCGTTCTACTGCCCGGGCGACCGCAAGGTGTACCTCGACCTCAACTTCTTCGACACGCTCAAGCGCCAGCTCGGCGCGCCCGGCGAGTTCGCCGAGGCCTACGTGGTCGCCCACGAGGTCGGCCACCACGTGCAGAACCTGCTGGGCATCACGGCCAAGGTCGATTCGATGCGCGGGCGCATCAGCCGCGCCGACGAGAACGCCCTGAGCGTGCGCGTCGAGCTGCAGGCCGACTGCTTCGCCGGCGTGTGGGCCAACCACGCGCAGGCGTCGCGCCACATCCTGGAGAACGGCGACGTCGAGTCGGCCATGAACGCCGCCGCCAAGATCGGCGACGACGCGCTGCAGCGCTCGGCCGGCCGCGCCGTGGTGCCCGAGAGCTTCACGCACGGCACCAGCGCACAGCGCCAGCACTGGTTCATGACCGGCCTGCAGACCGGCTCCATGAAGGCCTGCGACACCTTCAACACGTCGGGGCTCTGAGCATTTTTCCGTCGAATCGGTCTCCAGCGCCCGCCAGCCGTGCGCAGTGCGCTATCAAAAGCGTAGCAAGCCGGCGCGTCGCCGGTGCCGCCTTGCCCATCGGCCAGGGCCGGATTTTGTGGTAATGCGACAATAGTGGGCTCAATGACAAGCTCCTTTTCCAATCTTTCGCTTGCGCCCGTGCTGGCGCGCGCCGTGGCCGAGATGGGCTACGAGACGATGACCCCGATCCAGGAACAGGCCATCCCGGTGGTGCTCACCGGGCAGGACGTGATGGGCGCGGCCCAGACCGGCACCGGCAAGACGGCGGCCTTCTCGCTGCCGCTGCTGCAGCGCCTCCTGAAGCACGAGAACGGCTCGACCTCGCCGGCGCGCCACGCCACCCGCGCGCTGGTGCTGCTGCCCACGCGCGAGCTGGCGGTTCAGGTGGCCGAGCAGGTCAAGCTCTACGCCAAGCACACGCAGCTGCGCAGCGCGGTCGTGTTCGGCGGCATGGACATGAAGCCGCAGACGCTCGAACTCAAGCGCGGCGTCGAAATCCTGGTGGCGACGCCGGGCCGGCTGCTCGACCACATCGAGGCCAAGAACGCGGTCCTGAACCAGGTCGAGTACGTCGTGCTCGACGAGGCCGACCGCATGCTCGACATCGGCTTCCTGCCCGACCTGCAGCGCATCCTGAGCTACCTGCCCAAGCAGCGCACGACGCTTTTGTTCTCGGCCACCTTCTCGCCCGAGATCCGGCGGCTGGCGGGCAGCTACCTGCAGAACCCCGTCACCATCGAGGTGGCGCGGCCCAACGAGACGGCCTCCACCGTCGAGCAGCACTTCTACAGCGTGTCGGACGACGACAAGCGCCGCGCCCTGAAGCAGATCGTGCGTCAGCGCGGCATCACGCAGGCCTTCGTCTTCGTCAACAGCAAGCTCGGCTGCGCCCGCCTGGCGCGCTCGCTGGAGCGCGAGGGCCTGAAGACCACCGCGCTGCACGGCGACAAGAGCCAGGACGAGCGCCTGAAGGCCTTGGACGCCTTCAAGAAGGGCGAGGTCGACCTGCTGGTGTGCACCGACGTGGCGGCGCGCGGGCTCGACATCAAGGACGTGCCGGCCGTCTTCAACTTCGACGTGCCCTTCAACGCCGAGGACTACATCCACCGCATCGGCCGCACCGGCCGGGCGGGCGCGTCCGGCCTGGCCGTCACCTTCGTCGGCGGCAGCAACGACGTGCGGCTGGTGGCCGACATCGAGAAGCTGATCAAGACCAGGATCGAGCTGGAGCCGGTCGAGTTCGACGAGGACCGCCCGCGCGGCCGTGTCAACGACGGCCGCCGCCACTGGCGCGAGGAGGGCGAGACCGGCGACGCGCGCGATGTGCTCGACGCGCCGCGCGAGCGCTTCGAGCCGCGCACCGCCCGTCCCGGCCGGCCGCACCGCGCGAGCGCCGCGCCGCGCGACCCCTTCTTCGACAAGCCCTACGAGGCGCCCGCCACCGACGCGCCGCCCGCCTGGGAGAGCGCCGCGCGCCCGGCCGCCGGCCGCGGCATCTCGGCCAACATCAAGCCCAAGCGCAAGGTCGCGGCGCTGTTCAAGGCGGCGCAGCCGGGCTGAGCCTTTGTCCTGGGGCGCCGGTATCGCGCTGCGGCGGACACGGGGCCTGACCGAGCGGCGTGGGCGTTGCCGCTGGGCGCCGATCTTCCAACCTTGCTGATTTCAAGCGTTTCAGGGCTCCAGCGCCCGTCGCGCCTGGGCCTGTAGCTATCAAAGAAATAGCATTCAGCCCGGCGCCTGCGCCTGCTCGCACTTCACCTGAATCAGCTCCGCGTCGCGCGGCGTGGCGCCGATGCGCGCCGCGCTCAGGCAGCCGCCCCACACGCAGCCGGTGTCGAGCGAGAGCACGTCGCGGCGCGTCAGCCAGCCCAGCGTCGACCAGTGGCCGAAGGCGACCGTGGCGCCGGCCGTGCGCCGCCCCGGCGCGTCGAACCACGGCAGGTAGCCCTCGGGGCCGACGCCGCTGCTGTCCTTGGTCCTGAATTCCATGACGCCTTCGGGCGTGCAGAAGCGCAGCCGCGTGAGCGCATTGACGATCGTGCGCAGCCGCTCGTGGCCCTGCAGCGTGTCGCTCCAGCGGTCGGCCTCGTCGCCGTACATGTGGTGCAGGAAGTCGTCCAGCGCCGGGCCGCGCAGCGCGGATTCGACCTCGGAGGCCAGCGCCAGCGTGTCGGCGACGGTCCATTGCGGCAGCACGCCGGCGTGCACCATCAGCAGGTCCTCGCCGCCGATGCGCCGGTGCAGCGCCATCGACTGCTGGCGCAGCCAGTCGAGCAGGGCGTCGCGGTCGGGCGCGGCCAGGAGGTCGTCGATCGTGTCCTTGCCGTGCGGCCGACGCACGCCGCGCGCCACCGACAGCAGGTACAGGTCGTGGTTGCCGAGCAGGCAGGGCATGGCGGCGCCGTAACCCTGCGCACGGCGCAGCACCGCGGCGGAAGCCGGGCCGCGGTTGACCAGGTCGCCCAGCAGGACCACCGTGTCGCGGCTCGGCGAGAAGCCGACGGTGTCGAGCAGCCGCTGCAGGGCGCCGTCGCAGCCCTGCACGTCACCGATCAAGTAAAGTGCCATGGTCCCCATTCTCCCCCGCGTTCATGGATGTTTTCCTGCTGGCCTTGCTGACGACGTGCAACGCGTTGTTCGCAATGTCCGAGATGGCGCTGTCGACCAGCCGGCGCGCCCGCTTGGCGGCGCTGGCCGAGACCGGCGATGCGGGCGCGGCAGTGGCGCTCGCGCTGATCGAGCGCCCGACGCAGTTCCTCTCCACCGTGCAGATCGGCATCACCTCGATCGGCATGCTCAGCGGCATCGTCGGCGAGGCGGCCTTTGCCGGGCCGCTGGCGGTCTGGCTTGGCGGCCTGGGGCTGGGCGCGGCGACGGCCGGCGTGGTCTCGACCGTGCTGGTGGTGACCTGCATCACGCTGTTCACCATCCTGTTCGGCGAGTTGGTGCCCAAGCGCATCGGCCAGCTCTATCCCGAGCCGGTGGCGCGCTGGGTGGCGCGACCGATGCGCGGGCTGGCCACGGGCGCCAAGCCCTTCGTCCTGCTGCTGTCGGCGTCCACGGCGGCCATCCTCAAGCTGCTGCGCATCGACGCCAACGCGGCGCGCGTGGTGACCGAGGAGGAAATCTCGGCCAGCCTGGAGGAGGGCGTCGACGCCGGCGTGATCGAGCGGCACGAGCACCAGATGGTGCGCAACGTGTTCCACCTGGACGACCGGCGCCTGTCGTCGCTGATGGTGCCGCGCGCCGACATCGACTGGCTCGACGCCGGCGCGACGGTGGCCGAGGCGCTGCGGCAGGCGGCCGGCGAGCAGCCGGGCGGGGGCCATTCGTGGTACCCGGTGTGCCGCGGCTCGCTCGACGACGTGCTCGGCGTGGTGAGCGTGGCGCGCCTGCTGCGGCTGGGCGCGGCGCACCCGGGCCCCATCGCCGCCGAGGTGCAGCCGGCCACCTTCTTTCCCGAGACGCTGACCGGGATGGAACTGCTCGAAGAGTTCCGCGAGCGCTCGCACCGCATGGTGTTCGTGGTCGACGAGTACGGCGTGGTGCAGGGCCTCATGACGCCGCGCGACCTGCTCGAAGCCATCACCGGCGAGCTGCGCACCGACGCCGGCACCGAGGCCTGGGCCACCCGCAACGAGGACGGCTCCTGGCTGCTCGACGGCCTGATGCCGGTGTCGGAGCTGCGTGCGCGGCTCGGCATCCGGCAGCTGCCCGACGAGGAGCGCGGGCGCTACAACACGGTGGCGGGCCTGCTGCTGTCGGTGTCGGGCGACCTGCCGGCGGTGGGCGAGAAGATCGAGTGCGCCGGCTGGGTGTTCGAGGTGCTGGCGCTGGAAGGCCGGCGCATCGACGCCGTGCGCGCCACGGCGCTGGTCACGCACGACGCCTGATCCCATTTTCAATTCAAAGCGATATGTCGTTGCTAGGCATTCGGCCATCCCTTTCTCGAAGCCGACCGTCCAACCGGCAAGGATGGTGCCCACCAAGGAAGTGAGGTGGACACGGCCAGTCGTCGGCCGCACCTGAAGTCCTGGCCGTGCCCGATCATCGCCACGATGGCAGTGGCCGTATGCAGCAAGCTCATGGTTGCTGCTGCCCGTTCACGAGCGTGCAGGCTTCCGGCGAACAGTCAGTCCTTCCTGCCCAAGGCGATCGGCCGGATCAGGTTCCCGCCCCGGCTTTCAGTGTCTTGTTGAAGAAGCTCACGACCGCTGCGTTGAAGCTCGCGTGAAACGCTGCCCGGTCGAAGCCGACGGCACTGGTGCAAATGGCGGGCGCGATCGACGCCAGCGCACTGCTGCAAGGCGCCAGAAAGTCGAAATGTCCGGCATTGGGAACGACGTGATAGTCCGGCGCCTCCGGCAGCGCGAGCCGCACAGCTTCCGCATAGCGCGGGTGCGGAACGATTGCATCGTTTTCGGCGCGCCAGAGCTGCACCGGCACCTTGACGTTCTTGAGCCCGTCGGGTGAGAACGTGAATCCAAGCGCGGGTGCGGCCACCACGGCGGCCTTGATGCGAGGGTCGGCCGCACGGGCGGTTGCGGCCGTGAGGGGCACCGCGGGATTGCTGCCGCTCTTCGCGATGAGCTGGCATGCAAAGTCTCCGGGGTACTGGCGGCACATCGGCCCGACTTTCGAAAAATCAGGAATGCCACCGATGCTCACCAGCGTGGTGAAGGCGCCCGATGAGAAGCCGAACATGCCGATGCGCGCCGGGTCTATCATGGCGTGGCCATCCCAAGTCGTCAGCATGTGGTCGATCACCCGGCTGATCTGGCGTGGCCGGTCCATGACGTCGGCGCTGCGGCTGTGGTCTGCATAGTTGTCGCCCGCGTGAGTGACGGCCGCCACGACAAAACCGGCGTCGGCCAGCGCGATGGCCGTGTCGAAATGACCGAGGAACGAGCTTCCGGTTCCATGCGACATCACCACCAGCGGCAGAGCCTTGCCTTGTGGGATGCCGTTGACCGCAACGCTCATCGTCGTCGGTCCCATCGCCACGGCTTGGGCCGTGTCTTGGCTCGGGTACCAGATGCCGATCTCCAGTGGTTTGCCATCAGGATCGGCGGCAAAACCGTGTTGAAAGCCCGCGGCATGGACGCAGGTGCCGGCGAGTGTGATGACGAAGGTGGTGACAGCAAAGAATAGTTTTGATGTGAGCATTTTCATGGTGATGACTCTTAAGTGCAGATGACGTCGCCGATTCTGCGCTCCGCCCTGCGGACGGCCTTGTTCTTTGCGACGAAGTGCGGATTCGATGCGCCAAGCGCCAACGGCGGCCGCAAGATGACGCGGCACGGCTCGCTGCGCGCGGGCAAGCGGGCCGCAGCGATTACGAGCCTCGTGCACTCGGCCAGTGCTGAATGGCCATGAACCGCATGCGCGGGCCCAAGCGGCCACTCTGGCCCTGTCAACACGGGATCGCTGGACGTACGTTGGCTTCGCCTTGCCGTGCTAGAGCACTGTCTACGGCGATGCGCCTCATTTCGATTTGAATTGAATTGAAAACGGAATGAGCCGGCGCTGGACGCGGCGGCTGTCAGCCCGACACGTCGCCGCCGCGCTGGTGGCGCTCGCGGAACAGCGCGGCGCGCATCAGGAAGATGGTCGTGACCGGCGCCGTGAGCGCGACGAACACCGCGATCAGCACGGCATGCAAAAACAGCTGCGCGCCCTGCGCCGAGAAGTACACGACGGTGGCGAGCGACACGCACCACACGCCCAGCGTCGAGCCCAGCGTGGGCGCGTGGACGCGGCGGAAGAAGGTGGGCAGCCGCACCAGCCCGAAAGCGCCGACGGCGGCGAAGCCGGCGCCCGCCACCACCAGCAGCGCGGTCAGCACCTCGGCCCACCAGGCCAGCGGCGGCGCGGCCAGCCCGCTCATTCGATCACCTCGCCGCGCAGCAGGAACTTGGCCAGCGCGGTCGAGCCGACGAAGCCGAACAGCGAGATCAGCATCGCCGCCTCGAAATAGACGCTGCTCGCGTACACGATGCTGAGCACCAGCATCATCAGCATGCCGTTGATGTAGAGGCAGTCGAGCGCCATGATGCGGTCCTGCGCGGCCGGGCCGATCAGGAGGCGCGCCAGCGCGCACAGCATGGCGACGGCGAGCAGGAACAGCGCCACCTTGAGCGCGCCGAGCAACAGAGGGGTCATGACTCGAAGATCTCCTGCAGCGGGCGCTCGTAGCGCTCCTTGATCTGGCCGATGAAGGCGGCCTCGTCGTCCAGGTCGAACACGTGGATCAGCAGCATCGAGCGGTCCAGGCTGAGTTCGGCCCAGGCGGTGCCGGGCGTGATGCACACGATCATGGCGAGCACCGCCAGCGCGTTGGCGTCGCGCACGTCGAGCGGCACCGTCACGAAGCGCGAGCGGATGTCGCGCGTGCGGCGCGTGAGCAGCGCGAGCGCCACGTGCCAGGCCGACAGCGCCATGTCGTGCACCACCACGCCCGCCAGCCGCAGCGCGACGCCCGGGCGGCGCATGCGCACCGCGGCGGGGCGCAGCCCCTGGGTCAGCAGCGGCACCGCCACCGCCAGCGCCGCCGCCAGCAGCAGCGTCGCGCGGTCGAGCGACTGGTTGAGCAGCAGCCACACCACGAACAGCGCGAGCGACAGCGGCGGCGAGGGGAGCCAGCGCTTCATTGGGGCTTGTCCTTCTGGGTCGGGCCGGGCACCTGGCGCGCGCCGAACACGGCGTCGCGGTAGCTCTGGGGGTGGCGCAGCGCCTCGGCGGTGGCGCTGGCGTGCTGCATCACCGGCTCGGCGCCCAGCGTCAGGGCAAGGCAGGCTGCCAGCAGGGCGGCCACCGGCAGCACTTCAAGGGCGGGCAGGGCGGGCAGGGCCGCGTGCGGCTGCGTCCAGAAGTGCCGGATGCCGGCGCGGCCGAGCGCGACCAGCGTGAGAAATCCCGACGCGATCAGGAGCGCCATGAAGGCCCAGCCGCCCGGCGCGACCGCCCGGGGGCCGTCGAGCAGGCCCGCGAGCATCGCGAACTTGCCGACGAAGCCCGACAGGGGCGGCAGCCCGGCCAAGAGCAGCGTGCAGCCGACGAAGGCCAGCCCCAGGAACACCACGCCCGCCGGGATGGCGCGGCCGTAGAGCGCCTGCCGGTCGTCGTCGAGGTTGACGCCTTCGAGCGGGCGCAGGTCCTCCGCGAGAAAGGGTGCGCTGCCCGCCGTTTCGTGCGGCGCGATGCTCAGGCCCTCGTTGCGCCAGCGCTCGACCATGTCGATCAGCAGGAACAGCGCGCTGGCGGCCAGCGTCGAGCTGAGCAGGTAGTAGAGCGCGCCGGCCCACACCGGCGGCTGCCCGAGCCCGATGGCCGCGAGCAGCGTGCCCGCCGAGATCAGCACGCAAAAGCCCGCCAGGTTCGACAGCCGCTGCGTGCCGACGATGCCCAGCGCGCCGAGCGAGAGCGTGACCAGGCCCACGGCCAGCAGCACGTGCTGGCCAAAGCCGGCCGAGGCGCCGGCGTCGGGCGCGAACAGCAGCGTCGAGAGGCGCAGGACCGTGTAGACGCCCAGCTTGGTCAGCAGCGCGAACACCGCGCCGACCGGCGACACCGCGGCGCTGTAGGCCGGCACCAGCCAGAAGTTGAGCGGCCAGGCCCCGGCCTTGGCGAAGAAGGCCGTCGCGAGGATCGCCGCGCCGGCATGCGCCAGGCCGCGCTCGCCGGGCGCCAGCTGGCCGATGCGCAGGCCCAGGTCGGCCATGTTGAGCGTGCCGGTGGCGCCGTAGAGAAGCGCCGCGCCGATCAGGAACAGCGACGACGCCGCCAGGTTGATGGCGACGTAGTGCAGCCCGGCGCGCACCCGCGGCCGCCCCGAGCCGTGCAGCAGCAGGCCGTAGGAGGCGGCCAGCATGACCTCGAAGAACACGAACAGGTTGAACAGGTCGCCGGTCAGGAAGGCGCCGTTGAGCCCCATGAGCTGCAGCTGCAGCAGCGCGTGGAAATGCACCCCGGCGCGGTCCCAGCGCGCGGTGGAGTAGGTCGAGGCGGCGAACGCGACCACGCCGGTGAGCGCCACCATCATGCTGGAGAGGCGGTCGGCCACCAGCACGATGCCGAACGGCGCGCGCCAGTTGCCCGGCAGGTAGACGCCGATGGAGCCGGGGCCGCCGCCGGTGGCGGGGGCGTTGACCCAGCGCAGCAGCGCCAGCGCCACCAGCAGCCCGAGCAGGCCCGACAGCACGCCGAGCGCGGAGCGGACGCGCCGGTGCTGCTCGCCCGGCAGCAGCAGCATCAGCGCGGCCGTCAGCATCGGCAGCAGAATTGGCGCGGCCACCAAGTGCGGCATGGTGGCTTCGAGCAGCCGGTCGAGCAGGCGCGCCAGCTCGGTCATGCGTCGCGCTCCTCGCCGTCCACGTGGTCGGTGCCGGCCAGGCCGCGCAGGGCCAGCAGCACCACCAGGAACAGCGCCGTCATGGCGAAGCCGATGACGATGGCGGTCAGCACCAGCGCCTGCGGCATCGGGTCGGCGGTGTTGGCCAGCGTGGCGGCCACCCCCGGCGCGAGCACCGGCTCGTGAGCGACCTTCAGGCGCCCCATGCTGAAGATGAACAGGTTGACCGCGTACGACAGCAGCGTGAGGCCCATGACGACCTGGAAGGTGCGCGGGCGCAGCAGCAGGTAGACGCCCGAGCCGCTCAGGACGCCGATGGCGAGGGCCAGCACCATTTCCATGTCAGCAAAAGCCTTTAGCAAGCGAAGCGAAGCCCGTTCGCGAAACACCGCGGAACCGGCTTCGCCGGGCCGCTGGCGTTGCCCCCTCGCAGGGGGTGGGCGGCCACACGAAGTGGGCAAGCCTGGGGGTGGTCATGCCTTCTCCTCGGCCCAGCGGTGGCTGCGGATGGACTGGTGCGCCAGCGCCGTCAGGATCAGCAGCGTCGCCCCCAGCACCAGCGCGAACACGCCCATGTCGAAGAAGGTCGCGCTCGGCACGTGGACCTCGCCCACCAGCGGCAGCCTCAGGTGTGCCGTGTGCGTGGTCAGGAACGGGAAGCCCAGCGCCACCGAGCCGCCGCCCGTCGCCAGCGCCAGCAGCAGGCCGGCGGCGATCCAGCGCCGCGGGTAGAGGCGCAGGTGCTCCTCGACCCATTCGGTGCCCGAGACGATGAACTGCAGCAACAGCGCCACCGACATCACCAGCCCGGCGACGAAGCCGCCGCCCGGCGCGTTGTGGCCGCGCAGGAAGAAATAGACCGACACCAGCACCGAGATCGGCAGCAGCAGCCGCACCAGCACGGCCGGCACCATCAGGTAGCCCACGGCGGTATCCCGGGCGCGGCGCGGGTTCAGCAGGTCGCTGCCGTCGTGGCCGGCCTGGATGCGCTGCTGCGGCGGCAGCGCCATCGATTCGAGCGCCGGGCGGAAGCGCCGCAGCAGCGCGTACACCGTCAGCGCCACCACGCCGAGCACGGTGATCTCGCCGAAGGTGTCGAAGCCGCGGAAGTCCACCAGCATGACATTGACGACATTGGCGCCGCCGCCTTCGGTCAGCGCGCGCTCCAGGAAGAACGACGAGATGCTCTGCGGGAAGGGCCGCGTCATCGCGAGCCAGGCCAGCCACGCCATGCCGCCGCCGGCGATCGCGGCCAGCCCCAGGTCGCGCCCGCGGCGGCCCCACACGCGCCAGAGCGGCTGCAGCGGCTGGACCGTCGCGCTGCGCAGCGGCAGCCAGCGCAGGCCGAGCAGGATCAGCACGGTGGTCACCGTCTCGACCACCAGCTGCGTCAGCGCCAGGTCGGGCGCCGAGAACCAGATGAAGGTGATGCAGCACACCAGCCCGGCGCCCGAGGCCAGCATCAGCGCGGCCAGCCGGTGGAACTTGGCCTGCCAGGCGGCGGCCACGGCGCAGGTGGCGCCGATGACCCAGAGCATGGCGAACATGGGCGAGAATGGCAGCGGCTCGCGCGTGCCGCGCCCGGCCGGCGCCAGCCACAGCGCCGCGGCCGCGCCGCAGACGGCCGCCGTCACCAGCAGCAGCTGCTGCATCTGCAGCCGCCGCGTGCCAAGGAGCGCGCCGGCTGCGCCGCCCGGCCTCCGACAGCCGCGCCAGGAGCGTTCTCGAACATGCGCTGGCCGTCGAGGCGCCGACAGGAGCGGCGTGCGGTCGAGCCGGCCTGCCGCGCGCTCGCGGCGCTGCAGCCGGTAGAGCGCCGCGCCGCCCGCCAGCGCCACCACGCTCATGGCCAGCGGCAGGTTGAAGCCGTGCCACAGCGCCAGGCTGTAGGCCGGCAGCGTGCCGCCCACCACCGGTGTCGCGGCGGCGGCCAGAAAGGGCCCGACCGACCAGGCCGGCGCCACGCCGACCACCAGGCAGGCCAGCACCAGCAGCTCGACCGGCACGCGCATCCAGTGCGGCGGCTCGTGCGGCACGCGCGGCACGCCGGGGCCGGGCGGCGGGCCGAAGAACACGTCGAACACGAAGCGCGCCGAGTACGCCACGCTGAAGACGCCGCCCAGCGTCGCGGCGACCGGCAGGCCCCAGTCGACCCACGACGACGCCTGGATGAACACGGTTTCGGCGAAGAACATCTCCTTCGACAGGAAGCCGTTGAGCAGCGGCACGCCGGCCATCGCCGCGCTGGCGATGATGGCGAGCGTGCCGGTGACGGGCATCAGGCGCAGCAGGCCGCTCAGCTGGCGGATGTCGCGCGTGCCGCTCTCGTGGTCGATGATGCCCGCCGCCATGAACAGCGAGGCCTTGAAGGTCGCGTGGTTCATGATGTGGAACACGGCGGCGACGGCCGCCAGCCGGCTGTTGAGCCCCAGCAGCAGCGTGATGAGCCCCAGGTGCGAAATGGTCGAATACGCCAGCAGCCCCTTCAGGTCGCGCTGGAACATGGCGATGTAGCCGCCCATCACGAAGGTGACGATGCCGGCGCCGCCGACCGCCCAGAACCAGGCCTCGGTGCCCGAGAGCGCCGGCCACAGCCGCGCCAGCAGGAACACGCCGAGCTTGACCATGGTGGCCGAGTGCAGGTAGGCCGAGACCGGCGTCGGTGCCGCCATGGCGCGCGGCAGCCAGAAATGGAACGGGAACTGCGCGCTCTTGGTGAAGGCGCCCAGCAGCAGCAGCACCAGCGCCACCGGATACAGCGGGTGCGCGCGAATGGCGTCGCCCGCGGCCAGCACCGCGTCGAGCTCGTGGCTGCCGACGATGCGGCCCAGCAGCAGCACGCCCGCCAGCAGGCACAGCCCGCCCGCGCCGGTCACGGTGAGCGCCATGCGCGCGCCGCGCCGGGCGTCGCGCCGGTGGTGCCAGTAGCCGATCAGCAAAAAGGAAAACAGGCTGGTCAGCTCCCAGAACAGCACCAGCTGGATGAGGTTGCCCGACAGCACCACGCCCATCATCGAGCCCATGAACGCCATCAGGAACGAGAAGAAGCGCGGCACCGGGTCCGACGCCGACATGTAGTAGCGCGCATACAGCACCACCAGCGCGCCGATGCCCAGCACCAGCATGGCGAAGAGCCAGGCGAAGCCGTCCATGCGGAAGACGAGGTTCAGGCCGAGCGAGGGCAGCCAGTCGATCTGCTGGCGCAGCACGCCGCCGTTCGTCACGCGCGGGAACAGCCACGCCGCCTGCACCGCGCAGCCCAGCGCGACCAGCCCCGCCAGCGTCGACTCCCGGTTGCGGGCGTTGGACGGCAGCAGGGCCGCGAGCACGCTGGCGACGAAGGGCAGGGCGACGAGGAGAACCAGGGGCATGGACGCCGGATTTTATCGGGCGCATCTGCACCGCAGGCTGAGGGCGGCAAGCGCTGGGAATTCACATGGAACCGGGCCGCAGCGCGCTCCCTTGCTGGACCTGATGCTACGAAAAACGAAGCTGACGCATCGATCGTCTGCGCCGGCCGAACCGGGCGGGCCGCCTGGTGCAAGGCGCGACGGTCCCGCGATCAACCCTCGAAGCGGAACGTTTCGGCGGGCAGGATCTCCCACGCGCCGCCCCCCTTGAGCGACAGCACGTGGGTGTGGTGGCGCAGCACCGCCGGGCGGTGCGCGATGCTCACGAGCGTGGTGCCGCTCGCGCGCAGCCGCGTGTAGAGCGCCGCCTCGTTGGCGCTGTCGAGCGCGCTGGTGGCCTCGTCGAGGATCACCAGGCGAGGCTCGCGCACCAGCACGCGCGCGAACGCGAGGCGCTGCTGCTCGCCCATCGAGAGCAGCTTCTCCCAGTCGTGCACGGCGTTGAGGCCGCCCACCCGCTCGGCCAGCTCACCCAGCTGGACTTCCTGCAGGATCTCCTGCAGCCGGACGTCGTCGAGCAGGGTGTCGCGGCTCGGGTAGATGAGCTGGCTGCGCAGCGTGCCCAGCTGCATGTAGGGGCGCTGTGGCAGGAAGAAGACCTCGTCCAGGGGCAGCTGCTGCACGACGCCGCTGCCGGTGTGCCAGATCCCCGCGATGGCCCGCAGCAGCGAACTCTTGCCGCAGCCGCTCGGGCCGGTGATGAGCAGGCCGTCGCCCGGCGCGAGCGCCAGCTCCAGGTCGGCCACGAGCAGGCGGCCGAACTGCGGCGTGCGCAGCGTGAGGCGCTCCAGGCGCAGTTGCGGCCCGGTGGTCAGGCGTATCTGCGAGGGCGGCGCCGCGTCCTGCGGCGCGGGGCTGGCGCCGTCCCATGCGGCCGGCGCGGCGACGGTGGCGTCCAGTGCGTCGGGAGCGTCTGGCGTGTCCGGGGTGCCCGGTGTCGCAGGTGCGGCTGCAGGCGCGCCGGCCGCAGCCGGCGTGGTGTCCGCCGCCGCGGCCGTCTCGGGCACCGTGGCCGCCTGCGATGCGGGCTGGCCGAACACCAGTTGCGAGAGCGCATGCAGCCGGTCGATGCCGGCGACGAAGCGGCTGAGCGAGTTGAAGTTGTCGACGATCAGCGACACCGCACTCAGCACCGCCGCGAAGGCCCCGGCCGCCTGCACCGCGCGCCCCACCTCGAGCTCGCCGCTCAGCACCGCGCCGGAGAGGATGATGCTCGGCACCACGAGCGTGAGCTGGCCGAAAGCGCGCTGGAAGATGTTGAGCGCGCACTGCCTGCGGATCAGCCGGCCGTAGTTGTCGTAGACGGCATCGAAGCGCTTGTCGAGCTGCGCGCGCTCCTGCGGCTCGCCGCGGTAGAAGGCGATCGACTCGGCGTTCTCGCGCAGGCGCATCAGGCCGAAGCGGAAGTCCGCCTCGCGGCGGATCTGCCAGAAATTGAGGCGGATCAGCGGCGCGCCGAACACGTACAGCGTGACGAGCGTGCCCAGGAGCGCGTACACCACCAGGAACGCCACCAGCGTGCGCGAGATCGACCACAGCACCGCGCTGAAGGCCACCAACTGCATGAGCGAGCCGATGAAGATCAGCAGGAAGTTGATCGAGCGGCCGGTGAAGGTGTCGATGTCCTCGCTGATGCGCTGGTCGGGATTGTCGATCCCGCTGTTGCTGCCGATCTCGTAGTACTTGTGCCCGCTCAGGTAGCCGTCCAGGAAGCGGTGCGTGAGCCAGCGCCTCCAGTTGTTGGAAAACGCGTCGCGCATGAAGTAGTAGAAGCCGAACACCGGCGCCGCGATGCCCAGCACGGCCAGCGATGCCCACGCCGCGTTCCAGAAGCGCTCGCGCTCGCCGCTGGCCAGCGCCGAGGTCATCTCCCCGGACTTGTCGATCAGCAGCACCGCCAGCTGCGTGTCGCACAGCATCAGAACGATCAGCAGGCCGATCAGCGTCCAGGCCGACTTCTTCTGGTCGCCCAGCCAGTAGGGCTTGGCGATGCTCAGGAATTGGCGCCAGGCCGCCAGGGAGAGGGTGGGGGGAGCGGGGCGGTGCCGCCGCTTGAGGCGCGGCAGCGGCGAAGCCGCGGGAGGCGAGGCGGACATGAAAGGCGCTCTTAGCTCTTGGAGGAAGGAAAGCCGGCCGTCAGGATTGCAGGCGGCCGGGTGGCTGGCCAGCGGCGGGAAGCAGCATGCGAAGGGGCAAGGAGGCGGGCCATCGGGGTAGAAAAAGCGGATGCCGCAGCATCCACGCGCCGCGACGCCGATCCGCGTCGCTGCCAGGCTGCCAGATTACGCCGGCGGCGTGGGGCGCGCCTGTCGGACGCCGCTACCAGGCCCTCGCGGGAAACCGCCCGTGAAGCGGCCCCTGCCGCCAGCGCGTCTGCGTGGCGCCGCGATCAGCAGGGCGGCGGCACCGGCGAAGGGCTCACGGCGCCATGTGCTGCGGCAGCCAGGTCACGAGGCCGGGCACGAAATAGATCAGCAGCACCGCCGCGATCATCAGCAGGAACATCGGCAGCGTGACGCGCGCGATGTAGAGCAGCTCGCGCCCCGTCATGCCCTGCAGCACGAACAGGTTGAAGCCCACCGGCGGCGTGATCTGCGCCATCTCGACCACCAGCACGATGAAGATGCCGAACCAGATCGGGTCGATGCCGGCGGCCGTCACGGTGGGCATGATGACGCCCATGGTCAGCACGACCATCGAGATGCCGTCGAGGAAGCAGCCCAGCACGATGTAGAACAGCCGCCAGCATCAGCGACCAGCTGGAACTGCGACAGGCCGAGCGAGCCGATCCACTCGGCCAGGTGGCGCGGCAGGCCGATGTAGCCCATCGCGAGCGTGAGGAACGCGGCGCCCGCCAGGATCAGCGCGATCATGCAGTAGAGCCGCGTCGCGCCCAGCAGCGACTCCCTGAAGGTGTGCCAGTTGAGCGAGCCCTGGCGGCCGAGATGACCAGCGCGCCCACCACGCCGACGCCCGCCGCCTCGGTGGCGGTGGCGATGCCGGCGTAGATCGAGCCCAGCACCGCCAGGATCAGCAGCGTGACCGGGATCAGGCTGCGCGAGGCGGCGAGCTTCTGCGCGAACGACATCCGGGTGTCGGCCGGCGGGATCAGCCCGGGGTGGCGCAGTGCCCACAGCGCGATGTAGCCCGAGAACAGCAGCGCCAGCAGGATGCCCGGCACGATGCCGGCGATGAAGAGCCGCGCGATCGACACGTCGGCGCTCACGCCGTAGACGATCATGATGATCGAAGGCGGGATCAGGAGTCCCAGCGTGCCGGCGCCGGCCAGGGTGCCGATGGCCATGTCGTCGGGGTAGCCGCGCGCTTTCAGCTCCGGCAGCGTCATCTTGCCGATGGTCGCGCAGGTCGCGGCGCTGACGACCCCGACACCGCCGCGAAGATCGCGCAGCCGATGACGTTGGTGTGCAGCAGGCGCCCGGGCAGCGCGCTCGAGCCAGGGCGCGAGGCCGCGGAACATGTCCTCCGACAGGCGGGTGCGGAACAGGATCTCGCCCATCCAGACGAAGAGCGGCAGCGCGGTCAGCGTCCAACGTCGACGCCGAGCCCCAGATGGTCACGGCCATCGCGTCGCCGGCCGGGCGCGACGAGAACAACTCCATGCCGATCCACGCTACGCCCGAGAGCGCGAGGCCGATCCACACGCCGCTGCCCAGGAGCAGCGAACAGCGCGACGATCAGGAGGCCGTGCGACGGCGACGTCATTCATGGCGCAGCGCCTCGCTGCTGTGCGGCGCCGCGCGACCGCGCCATTCGAGCACGAACTCGTCGATGGCGGCGATGGCCAGCACCACCGCGCCCACCGCCATCGACAGCTGCGGAATCCACAGCGGCGGTGGCGTCGTTGCCGGTGGAGATGTCGTTGAAGGCGTGCGATTGCCAGGCCAGCCGCACGCTGTAGAAGGCGAACAGCGAGCGCCAGCACGGCGCCGCGCGCCCAGCGCCCAGCGCTCCAGCCAGCGCCGCGCCGCCGGGCCCAGCGCTCGACAGGACCAGCGTGACGCGGATGTGCTCGCCGCGCTTGAGGGTGTGCGCCAGCGCCAGGAAGCCCGCGCCGGCCATCAGGTAGCCGGCGTAGGCGTCGGTGCCGGGCAGGTTGAAGTGCAGCAGCCGCCCGGCGATGCCGACAGGAGCACCATCGCCAGCGGCCGATCATGCAAAGCGCCGCCAGGGCGGCGGCGCCGTCGTAGAGGAGGTCGAGGGCCTTGCGCATCGGGCGAAACGGCGGCGCGCGCGGCTCACATCTTCTTCCTGTAGGCGTCGATCACGGCCTGGCCTTCGGGGCCGGCCTTGTCGAGCCATTCCTTCTGCATCGTCTCGCCGACCTTCTGCAGGTCGGCCGTGAGCTGCGCCGAGGGCGCGTGGACGGTCATGCCGTTCTTCCGGAGCAGGTCGAGGTATTCGAGGTTCTTCTTCTTCGACAGCTCCCAGCCGCGCTTTTCGGCCTCGGCGCCGGCCTTCAGCAGCGCCTCCTGCGTGCGGCTTGTCGAGCGCGTCGAAGGCCTTCTTGCCGACGATCACGCCGTTCTTCGGCAGCCAGGCCTGGGTGTCGTAGAAGTTCTTGATGTGCTCGTAGGTCTTGGAGTCGTAGCCGGTCGAGCCCGAGGACATGTACGACTCGATCACGCCGGTGGCCATCGCCTGCGACAGCTCGGCCTGCTGCACCGTGACCGGCTGCGCGCCGACCAGCTCGCCGATCTCGCGGTGGCGGGGCTGTAGGCGCGCCACTTCAGCGCCCTTCAGGTCGGCCGCCGAATCGATCGGCTGGTTGACGAAGATGCCCTGCGGCGGCCACGCCACGGCGTAGAGCAGCATGATGCCCTGCTCGCCGAGCTTCTTGTCGAGCGCGGCTTCTGCGCCTGGTAGAGCTTCAGGCGGCGTCGTAGCTGTCGGCCAGGAAGGGCACGCCGTCCAGGCCGAACAGCGGCTACTCGTTCTCGTAGTTGACCAGCAGAATCTCGCCCGTCTGCGCCTGGCCGCCCTGCACCGCGCGCTTGATCTCGGGCGCCTTGAACAGCGACGCGTTCGGGTGCAGCGTGATCCTGAGCTTGCCGCCGCTGGCCTTGTCGACGTCCGACGCGAACTGGGCGAGGTTCTCGGTGTGGAAGTTGCTGGCCGGGTAGGCGGTGGGCAGGTCCCACTTGGTCTGGGCGAAGGCGCTGGCGCCGAAGGCGAGGCCGGCGAGGGCGAGACAGAGGGGGCGGTTCATGGGCTCTCCAAAAGGCGGGCAACCGGAAGGCAGGGCAAGGAGGGGTTCGGCGCCGGGCCGGCGCGGCGCGGCAACGAGCATACGGGCAAACATTCGCCGCGCCGTGAGGCATTTCCCTGCCCGGGCGGCGCTGCGATGCGCCACCAGGTTTCAGGGCAAAACAGGCCGCAGCGCGCTTCCAGACTGCATTGTCAGCTATTGTTTCGATAGCGGATCGCCGAACGGCACGCCGTTGACGGTGAGCCCCTCGGCCGACAGCCGGGCCGCCGATCTGGCGCCGATGCCCTTGACGCGGCGCATCAGGTCGGCCCAATCCTTGAAGGGGCCTTCCTGACGTGCCGCCAGGATGCGGGCCGACAGCGCCGGGCCGACGCCCCGCAGTCCATCGAGGCTCGCCACGCTGGCGCTGTTGACATCGACTTCCTCGACCGGGCCTGCGGCAAACGACGTGGCGGCCCACAGCAACGTCAGCACGGCGACAAGGGTTCTGATCATGGCGACTCTCCTGGACGACGAGCGGTCGGCGGCCCGCCGCATCGCGCGATCACGCCGCAAGAATCCGCGGCAAGCGAAGCGACGCCCGTTCGGGAAACACCGCGGAACCGGCTTTGCCGGGCCGCCGGTGTTGCCCCCTTGAGGGGGTGGGCGAAGCGACACGAAGTGCGCGAAGCCTGGGGGTGGTCACAGCTCTTCGATGCGACGCGGCGGATAGCTGTCCCACGCCTGGCAGCCGGGGCAGTGCCAGAAGTACTGGCTGGCCTCGAAGCCGCAGGCCGCGCAGCGGTAGCGCATCAGGGGCCGCGCGGCCTGGTCCAGCGCACGCTGCACCGGCGGGTGGAACGCCTCGTGCTCGAAGCGCTCCGCCGCCAGCCAGCGCGACGCCGCCACCAGCGACGGGTGATGGGCCAGGTGCGTGATGTAGCCGTCGCGCGGCGTTGCCGCGACGCCGTCGGGGGTCGTCGCCATGCCCGGCGCGGTGCCGAGCGCGATCAGTGCCTCCAGCACGTCGATCGACGGCGCCGCGGCGTAGCGCCGCTGCAGCAGCGCGATGGCCTCGCCGGTGCGCCGGGTGGCGACGGCCGCCTGCTGCAGCAGCGCGGCGTACAGCGGCAGGGCGAGCGGCGCCGTGTCGGACAGGGCGATCAGGAGGTCGAACGCACGCGCCGCCTCGCTCTGGCGCAGCTGCAGCGCGGCCATTTCGATGGCGGGGCGCGGCGCCTTCGGTGCAGTGGCGATGGCCTGGCTCAGCAGCCGCGCGGCGGCGTCCGCATCGCCCCGGGCCATCTGCTCGGCCGCCTGCTCGCACAGGTGGTGGGCCAGCCGGGTGCCGTAGCTGGCGAGTTCGGTGGTGTCGAGCTTGCGCGCCACCTCGGCGGCCTGCGCCCATTCGCGCGAGCGCTCGTAGATGGCCAGCAGCGCGAGCCGGGCCTCGTTCTGGAAGCGCGTGCCTTCGAGCTTCTGCAGCGCCGTCTCGGCGCGGTCGAGCAGCCCGGCGCGCAGGAAGTCCTGCGCCAACGCGTGCTGCGCGCGTTCGCGGTCGGCACGGCTCAGGTCGCCGCGCGACAGCAGGTGCTCGTGCACCCGCACCGCGCGCTGGTACTCGCCGCGGCGGCGAAACAGGTTGCCCAGGGCGAAATGCAGCTCCTGCGTGTCCGGGTCGTTCTGCACCGCCTCGATGAAGGCGTCGATCGCCTGGTCCTGCTGCTCGTTGAGCAGAAAGTTGAGGCCGCGGAAATACGCCTTCGGGGCCTGGCGGTTTTCCAGGCGCAGCTGGCGCAGGTCCAGGCGCGAGGCCAGCCAGCCGAGCACGAAGGCGATCGGCAGGCCCAGCAGCAGCCAGCTGAGGTCAAAGTCCATGCTGTCGCACCACCGGCAGGTCGGGTGCGGGCGGGTCCGTGGCCCCGGGCGTGGCGGGCGGCGTGCCGGCAGGCGACGTCCCGGCGTCCGGGCGCTGCGCCGCCGCGCTGCGGTGCTTCCACCAGCCCGGCACCATGCCGAGCGCGCCCACCACCAGCCCGCCGGCGAAGGCCGCCAGCACCACCAGCACCAGCGGCGCGCGCCAGTAGGTGCCGAAGAAGAAGTGCACGGTCGCGTCGTGCTGGTTGTTCAGCGCGAAGGCGAACAGCGTAAAAAAAATGGCTGCCTTGAGCAGCCACAGGAGGTATTTCATGAACGCTTCGCAGAGCTCTCCGGTGATGCCGGAAAGATTCTACGGTTCGCGCCCCGCATCGGGCCGAGTGTCGCTCGCGGGCGCCTCGCCGCGGGCATCGACCGCCTCGCGCAGCGCCTTGCCGGGCTTGAAGTGCGGCACGCGTTTTTCCGGCACCTGCACGCTCTCGCCGGAGCGCGGATTGCGCCCGATGCGCGGCGCCCGGCGGCTCACCGAAAAGCTGCCGAAGCCGCGGATCTCGATGCGCTGGCCCAGCGCCAGCGCGTCGCCCATCGCGTCGAGGATGGTCTTGACCGCGTACTCGGCGTCGCGCTGCCCGAGCTGCGCGAAGCGGGCGGCGAGTTCCTCGACAAGGTCGGAGCGGGTCATGGTGCGGCTCCAGTAAACGAAAAGGCCATGAAAAAGGGACAGGGCCGCCGCGCAGCGAACCGCGCGTCGGTCTCTGTCCCGGTCAGCGAGAGCTTACTTGCTGTCGCTGTGGTCCAGCTTGGCGCGCAGCAGGGCGCCCAGGCTGGTCGTGCCGGCGTTCTCGCGGCTCGACTGCTGGCTGAGCGACTGCATGGCTTCCTGCTGGTCGGCCATGTCCTTCTGCTTGATCGACAGCTGGATGTTGCGCGTCTTGCGGTCCACGTTGATCACCAGGGCCGTGACCTCGTCGCCTTCCTTGAGCACGCTGCGGGCGTCTTCCACGCGGTCGCGCGAGATTTCCGAGGCGCGCAGGTAGCCGACGATGTCGTTGCCCAGGTCGATCTCGGCACCGCGCGCGTCCACCGACCGGACCTTGCCCGTCACGACCTGGCCCTTGTCGTTCACGGTCGCGAAGGTGGTGAAGGTGTCGCCGTCGAGCTGCTTGATGCCCAGGCTGATGCGCTCGCGGTCCACGTCCACGGCCAGCACGATCGCCTCGACCTCCTGGCCCTTCTTGTAGTTGCGCACCGCGGTCTCGCCCGGCTCGTTCCACGACAGGTCCGACAGGTGCACCAGGCCGTCGATGCCGGCGGCCAGACCCACGAACACGCCGAAGTCGGTGATCGACTTGATCGGGCCCTTGACGCGGTCGCCGCGCTTGGTGTTTTGCGCGAACTCCTGCCACGGGTTGGCCTTGCACTGCTTCATGCCCAGGCTGATGCGGCGCTTGTCCTCGTCGATCTCCAGCACCATGACCTCGACCTCGTCGCCCAGCGAGACGATCTTGTTCGGGGCGATGTTCTTGTTGGTCCAGTCCATCTCCGAGACATGCACCAGGCCCTCGATGCCGGGCTCCAGCTCGACGAAGGCGCCGTAGTCGGCGATGTTGGTGACCCGGCCGAAGAGGCGCGTGCCCTGCGGGTAGCGGCGCGAGACGCCCATCCACGGGTCGTCGCCCATCTGCTTGAGGCCCAGCGAGACGCGGTTCTTCTCGGTGTCGAACTTGAGGATCTTGGCGGTGATTTCCTGGCCGGGCTGCACCACTTCAGACGGGTGGCGCACGCGGCGCCAGGCCATGTCGGTGATGTGCAGCAGGCCGTCAATGCCGCCCAGGTCGACGAACGCGCCGTACTCGGTGATGTTCTTGACGACGCCGCGCACGACCGCGCCTTCCTTGAGCGTTTCCATCAGCTTGGCGCGCTCCTCGCCCATGCTGGCCTCGACCACGGCGCGGCGCGAGAGCACCACGTTGTTGCGCTTGCGGTCGAGCTTGATGACCTTGAATTCGAGGGTCTTGTTCTCGTAGGGGGTCAGGTCCTTGATCGGGCGCGTGTCGATCAGCGAGCCCGGCAGGAAGGCGCGGATGCCGTTGACCAGCACCGTGAGGCCGCCCTTGACCTTGCCGCTGGTGGTGCCGGTGACGAAGTCGCCGGATTCGAGCGCCTTCTCCAGCGCCAGCCACGAGGCCAGACGCTTGGCGGTGTCGCGCGACAGGATGGTGTCGCCGTAGCCGTTCTCGACGCTGCCGATGGCGACCGAGACGAAATCGCCGGCCTGCACTTCGATCTCGCCCTTGTCGTTCTTGAACTCCTCGATCGGCACATACGCCTCGGACTTGAGCCCGGCGTTGACGACGACGTGGTTGTGCTCGACGCGCACCACCTCGGCGGTGATGACCTCGCCCGAGCGCATTTCGGAGCGCTTCAGCGATTCTTCGAACAGATCGGCAAAAGATTCAGACATTGATTTTCCTGTTCCGTGCATCCAGGTTTCCAGCCGCCCATGCAACATCGCGTGCGGCTGTTTCTAGGGCTAGAGACGGCGGGTTTTGGGCGCAAGCCCGGTTGTGGGTTGAACACCAGCAGGCCGTGCGCTGTCGCGCGAAAGGAGCCCGGCTGGAGCGTGTTGTGGCGGCCGGCCTTGGCCGGACCCGCCCGGCCGTTCAAGCGCGCTCGAACGGCTGCAGCTGCTGCCACCAGTCCAGCACCCGATCGACCGATTGCTCGACCGAAAGCAGGGAGTTGTCCAGGAGGCGCGCATCCGTTGCCGGCTTCAGAGGCGCCACGCTGCGGGAGGAGTCCCGTGCGTCGCGCGCTTCCAGGTCGGCCCGGAGGTCGGCGATTGTAGCCGGAATGCCCTTTGAAATCAATTGCTTATGCCGCCGCTCGGCGCGCTGCGCGGCACTGGCCGTGAGGTACACCTTGAGCGCCGCGTCGGGGAACACCACGGTGCCCATGTCGCGCCCATCGGCCACCAGGCCGGGCAGGGCGCGAAAGCTCTCCTGCAGCCCGCGCAGGGCGGCGCGCACCGCCGGCAGCGCCGACACGCGCGAGGCGTCCATGCCGGCCGCCTCGGTGCGGATCGCCTCGCTGACATCGACGCCGGCGAGCAGCACCTGGCCGCCGCGGAAGCGCAGCGGCAGCGCCGCTGCCAGCCGGGCGATGCGAGCCTCGTCGGCCGCCTCGGGCTGCAGCCCCTCCTGCCGCATCGCCAGCCCGGTGACGCGGTAGAGCGCGCCCGAATCCAGGTAGTGGTAGCCGAGCCGGTGCGCCACCTCGGCCGCCAGCGTGCCCTTGCCGGAGGCGGTGGGGCCGTCGATGCAGATGACCGGAATGCGCGCGGCGGGCGTCTGCGCCACGCCGAACAGCGTCTCGAAATAGTCGGGAAAGGTCTTGGCCACGCAGCCCGGCTCGAGGATGCGCACCGGCAGGCCGTCCGGGTTGAACGCCGCGAGCGAAAAGCACATCGCGACGCGGTGGTCGTCGTAGGTGCGGATGGCCGCCGCCCGCCAGCCGCCGGGCGCCAGCGGCCAGACGCGCAGGAAGTCGGCGCCGGCCTCGACCGTGGCGCCGAGCTTGCGCAGCTCGGTGGCCATGGCGTCGATGCGGTCGGTTTCCTTGACGCGCCAGCTCGCGATATTGCGCAGCGTGCTGGGGCCGTCGGCGTAGAGCGCCATCACGGCCAGCGTCATGGCGGCGTCGGGGATGTGGTTGCAGTCGAGGTCGATGGCCCGCAGCGGCCAGGCGCCGCGCGCGACTTCGAGCCCGTTGGTGCCGCTCTCGATGCGCGCACCCATCTGCCGGGCCGCCTCGAGGAAGCGGATGTCGCCCTGGATCGAGGCCGTGCCGACACCTTCGATTTTCAAGCCATTTTGGCCGCCAGCACCCGCCGCCATTGTGCCGAGTGCTATGAAATAGCTAGCAGACGAGGCATCGGCCTCGATGGGGATGTCGCCCGGCGAGCGGTACGTGCTGCCGGCCGGAATGGTGAAGCGCGCCCAGCCGTCGCGCGCGACGGCGATGCCGAAGCGCGCCAGCAGGTTGAGCGTGATCTCGACGTAGGGGCGCGAGATCAGCTCGCCCGCCACCTCGATCACGATGTCGCGCCGCGCCGCCGCCAGCGGCAGCGCGAGCAGCAGGGCGGTCAGGAACTGGCTCGACACGTCGCCGCGCACGCGGATCGGCGCCTCGAGCCGCAGCGCGGCCGCCTCCACGCCCCGGATGCGCAGCGGCGGAAAGCCCTCGTGGCCCAGGTAGTCGATGGCGCAGCCGAGCTGGCGCAGCGCGTCGACCAGGTCGCCGATCGGCCGCTCGTGCATGCGCGCCACGCCGGCGAGCTCGAAGGTGCCGCCCAAGAGCGCCAGCGCCGCGGTCAGCGGCCGCATGGCCGTGCCGGCGTTGCCGAGGAACAGCGAAGCCGACGCCGTCCCCGCGCGGCCGCCCAGGCCCCGGATGCGCAGCGTGCCGCCGCCCGTGCGCTCGATGCCGCAGCCGAGCTGCTGCAGCGCCTGCAGCATCACCCGCGTGTCGTCGGAGTCGAGCAGGTCGTGCACCGTGGTGGCGCCGTCGGCCAGCGCCGCCAGCAGCAGCACGCGGTTGGAGATGCTCTTGGAGCCGGGCAGGCGCACCGTGCCGGCAGCGGCGGCAAGCGGAGGCAGATCGAGGAACGGGATCGAGTACATGGATCGAGAGGGCGCCGGGCTGCGCGCTCAGGCGGTGGAAGAAGGTTCCGGCACGCCTGCCCCGGCCGGGCGCCAGGCCTCGCGCACCTGGCTGGCGGTGCGGATCGACGCCTCCAGCGTCTCAGCGTCGCCGGTGGCGATGGCGGCCTCCAGGCGGTCGAGCGATGCGCGGAAGGCCCGGGCCTGGGCCAGCACCTGGCCCCGGTTGGCCAGCAGGATGTCGCGCCAGACGGTCGGGTCGCTCGCCGCGATGCGCGAGAAGTCGCGGAAGCCCGGGCCGGCCAGCGCCAGGCAGCGATCGCCGCCGGGCTGCCCGGCGATGCCGTTGACGAAGGCGAAGGCCAGCAGGTGCGGCAGGTGGCTCACGGCGGCGAAGGCGCCGTCGTGGTCCTCCGGGCTCATCGTGACGACACGCGCGCCGAGGGCGCCCCACAGCTGCGCGGCGCGCTGCACGTTGGAGCGCAGCGTCGCCTTGACCGGCGTCAGCACCACCTGCCGGTCGGCAAACAGGCTGGCCTCGGCATGCTCGATGCCGGCCACTTCCTTGCCCGCGATCGGGTGCGCCGGCACGAAGTTGCCCAAGCGCCCCTGCAGTCCCGCGCGGGCCGCCGCGACGACATCGACCTTGGTCGAGCCCACGTCCATGACCAGCGCCTGCGCCGAGATGCCGTGCCGCATCGCCTTGAAGGTCGCCTGGGACGCGGCCACCGGCACCGCCAGCAGCACCAGGTCGGCGCCCGAGACAGCCAGCAGCGCCGAGGGCGCCGCCACGTCGATCGCGCCCAGCTGGCGCGCCCGCTCGGTGGTGGAGGGCGACTTGCTGTAGCCCACCACGCGCCGCACCAGCCCGGCCTTCTTCGCCGCCAGCGCGAAGGAGCCGCCCATCAGGCCGCAGCCGATCAGGCCGAGTTGCTCGAACATGCCGCGTGCCTGCCGCCGTGGCCGTGCCGTCTCAGGCGGTCACCGGGTACGCGCCCAGCACCTTGTAGAAGGCGCACAGCCCGCGCAGTTCGGCCAGCGCCGCCGCCACGTTCGGCTGCGAGGGGTGGCCGTCGAGGTCGATGTAGAAGTAGTACTCCCACTGGCCGGTGCGCGCCGGGCGCGACTCGAAGCGCGTCATCGAGACCTTGTGCGTCTTGAGCGGCACCAGCAGGTCGTGCACCGCGCCGGGGCGGTTGGGCACCGAGACGATCAGGCTGGTGCAGTCGCGCCCCGAGGCCGGTGGCGTGGCCAGCGTCTGCGGCAGGCAGATGATGGCGAAGCGCGTGCGGTTGTAGGCGTCGTCCTGGACGGCGTGCGCCACGATGTGCAGGCCGAACTGCGTCGCCGCGCGCTCGCTGGCGAGCGCGGCCCAGGCCGGATGGGCCGCCGCCAGGCGCGCGCCCTCGGCGTTGCTCGACACCGCGCGGCGCTCGGCGTTCGGCAGGTGCCGGGCCAGCCAGCTCTGGCACTGCGCCAGCGCCTGCGGGTGCGCCAGCACGGCCTCGATGCCGTCGAGCGAGTTCTCCTTGCGCAGCAGGTTGTGGCGCACCAGCAGGCTGACCTCGCCGACCACGTGCGCGGGCGAGTGCAGGAACATGTCGAGCGAGCGCGTGACCACGCCCTCGTTGGAGTTCTCGACGCCGACCACGCCGTACTGGGCGCTGCCGCTGGCCGTGGCGTGGAACACCTCGTCGAAGCTGGCGCAGTACACCAGGTCGGCCGCGCCGCCGAAGTACTCGACGGCCGCCTGCTCGCAGAAGGTGCCCGCCGGGCCGAGCACCGCCACGCGCTGCGGCGATTCGAGCGCCAGGCAGGCCGACATGATCTCGCGCCAGATGGCCGCGACGTGCGTGTCCTTGAGCGGGCCGGCGTTGCCGCGCTGCATGCGGTCGATGACCTGCGCCACGCGGTCGGGCCGGAAGAACGGCGTGCCTTCGCGCTTCTTGACCTCGCCCACCTGCTCGGCCACCCGGGCGCGGCGGTTGAGCAGGTCGAGCAACTGCCGGTCGAGCGAATCGATCTGCTCGCGCAGCCCGGCCAGCCCGGGCGAGGTGTCGGGGCCAGGCGACGCGGCAGCTTCGGCGGAAGAAGAGGAGGGCAGCGGAGCGGTCATGCGATGGGCGTGCGGGCGCCCCCGGAATCAGGCGTGGAGGCGCTCGAATTCTCGCATGTACGCCACCAGTGCCTGCACCCCGGCCAGCGGCATCGCGTTGTAGAGGCTCGCACGCATGCCGCCGACCGACTTGTGGCCCTTCAGCTGCAGCAGCCCGGCCGCGCGCGCGCCCGCGAGGAAAGCCTCGTTGCGGCTCTCGTCGGCCAGGAAGAAGGGCACGTTCATGCGCGAGCGGCTGTCCGGCGCCACCCGGTTGACGTAGAAGGCCGAGCCGTCGATGAAGTCGTAGAGCAGCCTCGCCTTGGCGATGTTGCGCCGCTCCATGGCGGCCACGCCGCTCAGATCGCCTTCGCGCTGCTCCAGCAGCCACTGGAAGGTCAGGCCGGCGATGTAGATGCTCCAGGTCGGCGGCGTGTTGTACATCGAGCGGTGGTCGGCCACCGTGCGGTAGTTGAACGCGCTCGGGCAAATCTCCAGCGCGCGGCCCAGCAGGTCGTCGCGCACCACGACCAGGGTCAGCCCGGCCGGCCCGAGGTTCTTCTGCGCGCCGCCGAACGCCAGCCCGACGCGACGCCAGTCGACCGGGCGCGACGCCACGTGCGAGGAGAAATCCACCACCAGCGGGGCCGGGCTGCCGAGCGCCGCCAGATCGGGCAGCGCCTGGAACTCCACGCCGTCGATGGTCTCGTTGCCGCAGACGTGGACGTAGGCCGCATCGCTCGACAGCCGCCAGCCGGACGGATCGGGAATCCGGGTGAACTGCGCGTCGGCGCTGCCCGCGGCGATGCGCGCTTCGCAGTAGCGCCCGGCTTCCTTTTGCGACTTGACGCTCCAGCTGCCGGTGAGGACGAAGTCGGCCACGCCACCGCGCGACAGGTTCATCGGCACGATGGCGTTCTCGCCGATGCCGCCGCCCTGCATGAACAGGACGTGGAAGTGCTCCGGCACCGCCAGCAGCGCCCGGAAGTCGGCCTCGGCCTGCTCGCAGATCGAAACGAACTCGCGGCCGCGGTGGCTCATCTCCATCACGCTCATGCCGCTCGCGCGGCCCTCGCGGTCGTGCCAGTCGAGCATGTCGGCCGCGGCGCGGCGCAGCACCGCCTCGGGCATGGCGGCCGGGCCGGCCGAGAAGTTGTAGGGGCGCTCGGTGCTCACCGCGTCATTTCTTGGCCGGTGCGCGCGACTTGGCCGGCGCGGAGGCGCCGCCGCCATTGTTGGCCGCGCCGTTGTTGGGCGGCACGCCCAGCACCTTGGCGACGCTGGAGCCGAGCGCCTGCAGCTTGGGTTCGATCGTCGGGCGCACCTCGGCCACCAGCTTGGTGGTCAGCGCGTTGCCCATCTGCGGATTGAGTTCCGAGTATTTCTTGTTGAGCGGGGAGCCCAGCCAGGCGATCAGCTGGCGCAACTCGTCCTCGCTGAAGTTCTGCTCCAGGATCGGGCCGATGGTGGTCGGCGCCAGCTGGACCGCCTTGTCGCGGATGATCGGGAAGGCCTCGTTGCGGTACTTGGCGAGCTCGGCGTCGGCGGCCTTGCCGACCGCCTCGCGCTTGTCCGCGGGCACGCTGTTCTGCAGGTATTCGCCTCCGTCCTGCGCGATCGGCGCCATCGACTGCTCGACCAGACCGCGGGCGATGCCCTCGATGGCCGGCCTCTGCACCTCCAGCAACTGCCTGACCAGTGCCGCCTTGTCGGCCTGGGCCCAGCTGGCCGAGCCGGCGGCGAGCATCGTGGCAAGCAATGCCAGTTTGAATTTTTTCATCAGGAGTTCTCCGTTGAAGGTGAGAGGGTGTCGTCGGCAAGATCGCCGTTCGCATCGTTTTCCACGATGCGCTGCAGGCCGCTGAGCCTGGCGCCTTCGTCCAGGCCGATCAGCGTCACGCCCTGGGTGGCGCGACCGAGTTCGCGGATTTCCGAAACGCGCGTGCGCACCAGCACGCCCTTGTCGGTGATCAGCATGATCTCGTCGTCGGCGTGCACCAGCGTGGCGGCGACCACCTTGCCGTTGCGCTCGCTTTGTTGGATCGCGATCATGCCTTTGGTTCCCCGGCCGTGGCGCGTGTATTCGGTGATGCCGGTGCGCTTGCCGTAGCCGTTCTCGGTGGCCGTGAGGACGCTTTGCTGCTCGTCCTGCGCCACCAGCATGGCGATCACGCTCTGGCCGTCGTCGAGCGTCATGCCGCGCACGCCGCGGGCGTTGCGGCCCATCGGGCGCACGTCGTTCTCGTCGAAGCGCACTGCCTTGCCGCCGTCGGAGAACAGCATCACGTCGTGCTGGCCGTCGGTCAGCGCGGCGCCGATCAGGTAGTCGCCCGGATCGAGATCGACCGCGATGATGCCGGCCTTGCGCGGGTTGCTGAACTCGTCGAGCGCCGTCTTCTTGACGGTGCCCATGCTGGTGGCCATGAACACGTACTGGTCGGCCGGGAAGGTGCGCTTCTCGCCGGTGAGTGCGAGCACGACGTTGATCTTCTCGCCTTCCTGCAGCGGGAACATGTTGACGATGGGCCGCCCGCGCGAGCCGCGCGAGCCCGCCGGTACCTCCCACACCTTGAGCCAGTAGAGCCGGCCGCGGTTGGAGAAGCACAGGATGTAGTCGTGCGTGTTGGCGATGAAGAGCTGGTCGATCCAGTCGTCTTCCTTGGTCGCCGTGGCCTGCTTGCCGCGGCCGCCGCGCTTTTGAGCCCGGTACTCGCCGAGCGGCTGGCTCTTGATGTAGCCGCTGTGCGAGAGCGTGACGACCATGTCGGTCGGCGTGATCAGGTCCTCGGTCGACAGGTCGAACGCGCTGTGCTCGATCTGGCTGCGGCGCGCGCCCGGCTTGCTCTGGCCGAACTCGGTTCTGAGGGCCGCCAGCTCGTCGCCGATGATGACGGAGACCCGCTCCGGCCGGGCCAGGATGTCCAGCAGGTCCTCGATCTCGGCCATGACGCCGCGGTACTCGGCCACGATCTTGTCCTGCTCCAGGCCGGTGAGGCGCTGCAGCCGCATCTGCAGGATCTCCTGGGCCTGCGTGTCGGAGAGGCGGTAGAGGCCGTCGCCGCCCATGCCGTAGCCGGGCTCCAGGTTCTCGGGCCGGTAGTCGTCGGCATTGACCACGCCGCCATCGGCGCGCGTGCGGGTGAGCATCTCGCGCACCAGCCTGCTGTCCCAGGGGCGGCGCATCAGTTCGACCTTGGCCACCGGCGGGGTCGGCGCATTGCGGATGATGGCGATGAAGTCGTCGATGTTGGCCAGCGCCACCGCCAGGCCTTCCAGCACGTGGCCGCGCTCGCGCGCACGGCGCAGGTTGAAGACGGTGCGGCGCGTCACGACCTCGCGCCGGTGCTCCAGGAAAACCTGGATCAGCTCCTTCAGGTTGCACAGCTTCGGCTGGCCGTCCACCAGCGCCACCATGTTCATGCCGAAGGTGTCCTGCAACTGCGTCTGCTTGTAGAGGTTGTTCAGCACGACCTCGGGCACCTCGCCGCGCTTGAGCTCGATGACCAGGCGCATGCCCGACTTGTCGGACTCGTCCTGGATGTGGCTGATGCCTTCGAGCTTTTTCTCGTGCACCAGCTCGGCCATGCGCTCCTGCAGGGTCTTCTTGTTGACCTGGTAGGGCAGCTCGTCGACGACGATGGCCTGGCGCTGGCCGCGGTCGATGTCCTCGAAGTGGCACTTGGCGCGCATCACGACCCTGCCGCGGCCGGTCAGGTAGCCGTCCCGCACGCCGTTGATGCCGTAGATGATGCCCGCCGTCGGGAAATCGGGCGCCGGCACGATTTCCATCAATTCCTCGATCGTCGCCTGCGGCTGGCGCAGCAAATGCAGGCAGGCGTCGACCACCTCATTCAAATTGTGCGGCGGAATGTTGGTGGCCATGCCCACCGCAATTCCGCCGGAGCCATTGACCAGCAGATTGGGCAGTTTGCTCGGCAGCACCAGCGGTTCTTTTTCGCTGCCGTCGTAATTGGGACCGAAATCGACGGTTTCCTTGTCGATGTCGGCCAGCATTTCGTGCGCGATTTTCGCCAGCCGGATTTCCGTATAGCGCATTGCGGCCGCATTGTCGCCATCGACCGATCCGAAGTTGCCCTGGCCGTCAACCAGCATGTGACGCATCGAGAAGTCCTGCGCCAGCCGCACGATGGTGTCGTAGACCGACTGGTCGCCGTGCGGGTGGTACTTGCCGATGACGTCGCCCACGATGCGCGCCGACTTCTTGTAGGGCCGGTTCCAGTCGTTGTTGAGCTCGTGCATGGCGTAGAGCACGCGCCGGTGCACGGGCTTGAGGCCGTCGCGCGCGTCGGGCAGGGCGCGCCCGACGATGACACTCATCGCGTAGTCGAGGTAACTCCGGCGCATCTCGTCCTCAAGGCTGATGGGCAGGGTTTCTTTGGCAAACGAGGTCATGAGCGGGAACCAGACGGCGGGGAAGGCGGAATTTTACGTCGTGCGGGGTGTCGCGATGCCGCAACAGAAGGCCGCTATTTCGGCTTCCGTCCTACGATTCCCCCCTGTCGGGCGCCCTGTCCGCCAAAGACCCTATGGCACAATCGACTCAACGTTTTGGGTGGTGGTCACTTGAAACGTCCTTGATTCGCAGCGCGGCTGCGGCTTTTTCCCCAAGAGGAGAACCATGAAGAAACTGAACAAAGTGGCGATGATGCTTGCAGCCGCTGCGCTCGCCACAGCCGCCGGTGCGCAGAACCGTGTCACCGCCGCAAATGGCGGCCCCGTTGTGGACAACTGGCAAAACGGCACGGGCGAACTGGTCTGGAAAAACGGCACCAATGAATTGTGCTGGCGCGATTCGAGCTGGACGCCCGCGACGGCCGCGGCCGGCTGCGACGGTGCGCTGGTCCCGGCACCGCCTCCGGTGGTCGTGGCACCGACGCCCCCGGCCCCGCCGCCCCCGCCGCCGGCTCCGCCCGCCGCATCCAAGGTCACATTCGCTGCCGACGCTTTCTTCGACTTCGACAAGTCGGTCCTCAAGCCCGAAGGTCGTGCCAAGCTCAACGATCTGGTCTCCAAGATCCGCGATGTGAACCTCGAAGTGATCATTGCGGTCGGTCATACCGATTCGATCGGCACGGTCGCGTACAACCAGCGTCTGTCGGTGCGTCGCGCCGAAGCCGTCAAGGCCTACCTGGTTTCCAAGGGCATCGAGCGCAACCGCGTCTACACCGAAGGCAAGGGCAAGTCGCAGCCGGTCGCCGACAACCGCACCGCGGCAGGCCGCGCCAAGAACCGCCGCGTCGAGATCGAGGTGGTCGGCACGCGCGCCAACAGGTAATTCGCTGCTGCGGATGCTTGACGAAACCCCGCTGCGGCGGGGTTTTTTAATGGCTGACCGATAATTTGGCAATGAATGAAATTCCCAATGCGGATGCGGCCGAATTGGCCAAATTCTCCGAGCTTGCCCATCATTGGTGGGATCGCGACAGCGAGTTCCGGCCATTGCACGAGATCAATCCCCTGCGGCTTCAATGGATCGACGGCATTGCGCCCCTGAACGGCAGGCACGTGCTCGACGTGGGCTGCGGCGGCGGCATCCTGGTCGATGCCATGGCGCGCAGGGGGGGCGATGTGCTGGGTATCGATCTGGCCGGCAAGGCGCTCAAGGTGGCCCGTCTGCACGCGCTGGAGGCCGGCACGCGCGGCGTGCGCTACCGCGAGATCAGCGCCGAAGCGCTGGCCGCCGAACAGCCGCAGGCTTTCGACGTCGTGACCTGTATGGAGATGCTGGAGCATGTGCCGCAGCCGGCGTCGGTCGTGCAGGCCTGCGCCACCCTGGTCAAGCCGGGCGGCTGGGTGTTCTTCTCCACCCTCAACCGCAGCCTCAAGTCCTTCGCATTCGCCATCGTCGGCGCCGAGTACGTGCTGAACATGCTGCCGCGCGGCACGCATGAGTACCAGAAGTTGATCCGACCTAGCGAGCTGGCGCGCTACTGCCGCGCTGCGGGGCTGGAACTGCGCCAGACGCGCGGCATGGAGTACAACCCGCTGACCCGGCGCTACTGGCTCAGCGCGGACACCGGCGTCAACTACCTCTTCGCCACGCAGCGGCCGGCGGCCAGCTCATGACGCGCTGGGCCGACGTCGACGCGGTCCTGTTCGACCTGGACGGCACCCTGATCGACAGTGCGCCCGATCTCGGCGCAGCCGCCGACAAGATGCGCACCGACCGCGGCCTGCCCTCGCTGCCGCTCGAGCGCTACCGTCCGCGGTGCGGCGCCGGCGCACGCGGCATGCTCGGCGTCGCCTTCGGCATCACGCCCGAGGCGCCGGAGTTCGTCGCGCTGCGCGAGGAGTTCTTCGTCAACTACGAGCGCCGCATGCTCGACGACACGCGCGTGTTCGACGGTGTGGGCGACCTGGTGGGGCAGCTGCTCGCGCGGCGGATGGGGTGGGGGGTGGTCACCAACAAGTCCGCGCGCTTCACCGAGCCGCTCACGCGCGCGCTGCCGCTGTTCGCGAGCGCGCGCGCCATCGTCAGCGGCGACACCACGCCTTTCTCCAAGCCGCATCCCGAGCCGCTGCTCGAAGCCGCGCGCCGGCTCGGCGTCGAGGCGGCGCGCTGCGTCTATGTGGGCGACGACGAGCGCGACATGGCCGCAGGCCGCGCCGCCGGCATGCTCACGGTCGCTGCGACCTACGGCTACCTGGGCGCGGACGGCGACACGACGCGCTGGGAGGCGCACGCCTCGATCGCGGCGCCCCTGGAGCTCTTGCAATTTCTGAAAACGGCTTAAAATGCGGCTTCTGGGGCTGCACTGGTTTCGACGTGGGTTCGGAATCGCAGCGGGGCATGTCGAGCTGAATGCGCTCGTAAAACAGATTCAATCAAAGTAACTGCAAACGACGAACGTTTCGCACTCGCCGCTTAATTGCCGGTGAGCCTTGCAACAGTTGGCCGATGGGCTGGGCAAGGGGGTTCTGAGCAATCAGGGCCTCCCGGCTGCAAGGATAATTACATGGGCTGGCTCCGATCCGGGTACCTTGGGTCGGGGCGAGACAATAGGGTGCTGGCGTCCGGTTTAGCGTGCGACTGCGCGACTCCGGAGGCGAGACTCAAATCAGATCGCTAAACATGTAGAACTGCGCGAAGAAGGCTTGCGGACGGGGGTTCAAATCCCCCCAGCTCCACCACACGATGAAAAGGTCGCCGGAAATCTTTCGGCGACCTTTCTTTTTAGGGGCAATCGCAGCCCATCGGCTGGCGAAGGCGTCCTCACTCGGCCTGCGGCTTGTGGCCCAGCACCTTCATCGCCTCGCCCAGGGCGGCGGCCGACCCGGCGTAGTCGCGCCAAGGCGCGTTGCCGACGGGCAACCGCTCCTCGACCGTGCGCACCGTCCAGTGCGCGCCGCCGGTCAGCTGCGCCAGCTCGTCCCACTCCACCGGCACCGAAACGCCCATGCCCGGGCGCGCGCGCGCGGACCAGGCGCACACGGTGGTGGCGCCGCGGCCGTTGCGCAGGTAGTCGACGAAGATCCTGCCGATGCGGTTGCGCGGCCCGCTCCTGGCCACGAAGCGCTGCGGGATGGTGCGCGCCAGGTGCTGCACGATCGCCTCGGAAAAGTCCTTGACGCCGTCCCAGCCGTAACGCCGCTGCAGCGGCACCACGACGTGCAGGCCCTTGCCGCCGCTGGTCTTCAGGAACGCGGCAAGGCCGAGCTCGCGCAGCAGCACGCGCAGCAGCTGCGCCGCCTCCTGCACCTGCGGCCACGGCACGCCTTCGCCGGGATCGAGGTCGAAGGTCATGCGGTCGGGCCGCTCGATGCGGTCGCTGGTGGCGTTCCAGGTGTGGAACTCGACGACGTTCATCTGCGCGGCCGACAGCAGCCCCCGCGGCTCGGCCACCTCCAGCAGCGGCGCGTGGCCGGGGTCGAGCGCGGGGTCGAGGTGGCGCACGCCCGCCATCGGGCCGCGCTCCTGGTGCTTCTGGAAGAACAGCTCGCCCGCCAGGCCGTCCGGCGCCCGCATGAGCGCGATCGGCCTCAGGCGCAGGTGCTCCATCATGAGCGGGGCAACGGCCGCGTAGTGGCGCACCAGGTCCAGCTTGGTCACGCCGGTGGAGGCGTCGACGACGCGCTCGCCGTGCGAGATCCGCACCGACTCCAGCAGCGCCTGCCGCGGCTCGGGGCCGCCATCCTGCGCGCGCCGCGTGCCCGATGGCGCGGCGGCCGCTGAGGCGGGGGTGGCGGGAGCAACGGAGGCGCCTGTACCTGTACCTGGGCCTGTAGCAGTGGCAGTGGCAGTGGCAGTGGCAGTGGCAGTAGCATCGGCAGCAACGGGTGGCGCGACGGGCCGCTCGCGCACGATGGCAGCGGCGGGCTTGTCGGCGCGCAGGCCGTGGAACACCGCGTGCCGGATGCGGTTGTCCGCCGTCCACTCGGCGAACGAGACCTCGGCGAGCAGCGTCGGCTCGACCCAGTGCGCCTTGCGGCCGACGGCGCGCGGGTTGGCGAAGGGCGTGGTCGGCCGGGCCAGCGGGGCGAGCCGGTGCTTGAGGTCGGCCAGCGTGCGCGCGTTGAAGCCGGTGCCGACGTTGCCGGCGTAGTGAAGCACGCCGTGCTCGTCGTGCACGCCCAGCAGCAGCGAGCCGAGCGCGGTGCGCGCGCCCTTGGGGTCGGTGTAGCCGCCGATGACGAACTCCTGGCGGTGGCTGCACTTGAGCTTGATCCAGTCCGCGCCGCGCCCCGACGCGTAGGGCGCGCTCTTGAGCTTGCCGATCACGCCCTCGAAGCCGATCTTGCAGGCCGACGCGATCAGGTCCTGCGGCCGCGCCTCGAAGGCTTCGCTGAAGCGCAGCCGGGGCGAGGCGTTGTCCTTCAGCGCCGCGCGCAGCAGCTCGCGGCGCTCGACCAGCGGCAGCGGCCGCAGGTCGCGACCGTCGCACCACGGCAGGTCGAACAGGAAATAGACGATGTTCTTCTCGCCCGTGCCGTCGAAGGCGTTCTGCAGCACCTGGAAGTCGGGCACGCCGTGCGCGTCGAGCACCAGGATCTCGCCGTCGAGCCAGGCCGAGCGCAGCGGCAGCGCCGCCACGGCCTCGGCCAGCGCGGGCAGCCGGGCGGTCCAGTCGTTGCCGCTGCGCGTGAGCAGGCGCACGTCACCGCTGTCGTCGATGCGCGCCAGGATGCGGTAGCCGTCGAACTTGAGCTCGAACAGCCAGTTGGCGGTGTCTTCCGGCGGCGCCGCCACCAGCGTGGCGAGCTGCGGCGCGAAGGTTTCGGGCAGGGGCGCCTCGGCGGCGTGGAGCACGTCGCGCGCCGTGCGGCCGGCGGTGGCGCGAGCGAGCTTCGGCGCCGGCCGCCCGGCCGGGACCGTCACCGCCGGCTGCCGGGCCGGCGGCACCACCGTGGGCTGCCCGCCCACCGGCGCCGCCACCGCGGGCAGCGCGCCGACGCTGTCGGGCATCTCGTCCGTCACGCTGAATTCCGACGCCGGGCGCGCCGCGGCGTCTTTCTCCTTGATGAGCAACCAGGCGGGCTTCTTGCCGCTGGCGCGCCCGTGCATGCGCACCAGGGTCCAGTGGCCGCGCAGCTTGTGGCCGTGCAGCTCGAACTTGAGCTTGCCCTCCCGGTAGCCGGCCGCCGGATCGCCGACCGGTGCCCACCAGCCCCGGTCCCAGACGATGACGCGGCCGCCACCGTACTGGTGGGCCGGGATCTGCCCCTCGAAGGTGTTGTACGAGATCGGATGGTCCTCGACCTGCACCGCCATGCGCTTGTCGGCCGGATCGAGGCTCGGGCCCTTGGGCACGGCCCAGCTCTTCATGGTGCCGTCGATCTCCAGGCGCAGGTCGTAGTGCAGCCGGGTCGCCCAGTGCTTCTGGATGACGAACTGCAGCGCGTCGGGGTTGGGCGTGCCGCCCTCGGCGGGCTCGGGCGTGATGGCGAAATCGCGCTTCTGCTTGTAGAGCGCGAGGGCGTCGTCGTCGAGGGGCATGGCAACCTTTCGAGCAATGCGCCGCGTGGCGTGGCCGGGCCGCGGGCGGTTTGCAGGCTTTTCAGTGTGGCCGGAGCGGCGGCCTCGTGTTGAGCGGGGAAGGCGCGGGCGGCTGTAGGAATCCTTGTGGATGCGTGGCTGTCTCCACGCGGTCCCCGGCTGCGCATTGCGGCGCGTGGCGCGTGCCTTGCAGCGGCATGCACGGGCGGCGTTAGGATTTGCCTCGGCAGGAGGAACACGCCCGCCGGCCCACGCCGGTGCGGCGCCCGCCTGCAATCCGGTTGAAAAAGCCCCGCAGCGCCCGTGGCATCTGGGTCTGCAGCTATTCAATCTGTAGCGGCCTGGTGCCGCGATGCCGTTTTTTCACAGGAGCCCCCATGTCGTCGAACCGATCTCCCTGGATGCGCTGCCGGCGCGTCGCCCTGGCCGCCGCGCTCGTCCTCGCGTGCGGTGCGCCGCTGCACGCCGCCTCGCCGGCCCCGGCGATGGCCGAGCACGGCATGGTCGTCAGCGCGCAGCATCTGGCGACGCATGTCGGCGTCGATGTGCTCAAGCGCGGCGGCAACGCGGTCGATGCCGCGGTGGCGGTCGGTTACGCGCTGGCGGTGGTGTACCCGGCCGCCGGCAACCTGGGCGGCGGCGGCTTCATGACGCTGCAGCTGGCCGACGGCCGCAAGACTTTTCTCGACTTCCGCGAGAAGGCGCCGCTGGCGGCCACCACCGGCATGTACCTCGGCCCCGACGGCAACGTCGTCAAGGGCCTGAGCACCAACGGGCACCTGGCGGTCGGCGTGCCCGGCACCGTCTCGGGGCTGGAGTACGCGCGCGAGAAGTACGGCACCATGGGCCGCGCCGCGCTGATCGCGCCGTCGATCCGGCTGGCCGAGCAGGGCTTCGCGCTGGAGCAGGGCGACGTCGACATGCTCGCCACGGCGACGGACGACTTCAGGAAGGACCCGGTGTCGGGCGCCATCTTCCTGAACCGCGGCGAGCCGTTCAAGGTGGGCCAGAAGCTGGTGCAGAAGGACCTGGCCAGGACGCTCAAGGCCGTCAACCAGCGCGGCACCGACGGCTTCTACAAGGGGCCGGTGGGCGCCGCCATCGTGGCATCGAGCCAGGCCGGCAAGGGCATCATCACCCAGGCCGACCTCGACCAGTACCGCACGCGCGAGCTGGCGCCCATCGAGTGCGACTACCGCGGCTACCACGTGGTCTCGGCGCCGCCGCCGAGCTCGGGCGGCGTGGTGATCTGCGAGATGCTCAACATCCTGGAGGGCTACCCGCTCAAGGACCTCGGCTGGGGCGCGGCGCAGGCCGTGCACTACGAGATCGAGGCGATGCGCCACGCCTACGTGGACCGCAACAGCTACCTGGGCGACCCGGACTTCGTGAAGAACCCGCTGGAGCGCCTGCTCGACAAGGGCTACGCCGAGAAGATCCGCGCCGTGATCGACCCGAAGAAGGCGGGCGTGTCGAAGGACATCAAGCCCGGCGTCGCGCCGCACGAGGGCAGCAACACCACGCACTACTCGATCACCGACCAGTGGGGCAACGCGGCGTCGGTGACCTACACCCTCAACGACTGGTTCGGCGCCAAGGTCACGGCCGCGAAGACCGGCGTGCTGCTCAACAACGAGATGGACGACTTCACCTCCAAGATCGGCGTGCCCAACCTGTACGGGCTGGTGCAGGGCGAGGCCAACGCCATTCAACCCGGCAAGCGCCCGCTCAGCTCGATGAGCCCGACCATCGTCACGAAGGACGGCAAGCCGGTGATGGTGGTCGGCACGCCGGGCGGCAGCCGCATCATCACGGCGGTGCTGCACACGATGCTCAACACCATCGACTACGGCATGAACATCCAGGAGGCGGTCGATGCGCCGCGCTTCCACCAGCAGTGGCTGCCGGACGTGACCAACGTCGAGACCTACGGCCTGTCGCCCGACACGCGCAAGATCCTCGTCGACATGGGCCACAACCTGGGCGTGCCGCAGCCGGCCAACCACCTGGCGGCGATCCTGGTCGGCGCGCCGTCGCTGGGCGGCAAGCCGGTGGGCAACTACCGCTTCTACGGCGCCACCGACCCGCGGCGCAACACCGGGCTGGCGCTCGGCTACTGAAAAGCCGGCGCGGGCCGGGCCGCGCCGCCGGTGCGGTTGCCTTGCCATTGCGCGGCGCGACGTCATCCATGCAACTTCAGGACATCCTCTACAGCCAGGGCTTTGGGACCCGGCGCGTCTGCGCGGGTCTCATCCAGCAGAGCTTCGTCGCCACCGGCGGCGCGGTCGTGACCGACCCGACGGCCGAACAACTGCCCACCGACGGCCTGCGCTTCACGGTGCAGGGCGCCGAATGGGAGTACCACGAGAAGGCCTACCTGATGCTGCACAAGCCGGCCGGCACCGAGTGCTCGCAGAAGCCCTCGACCTGGCCGAGCATCTACACGCTGCTGCCGTCGCCGCTGCGCCTGCGTCCGGCCAAGGGCGCGGTGCAGGGCGTGCAGGCGATCGGGCGGCTCGACCAGGACACCACCGGGCTGCTGCTGCTGACCGACGACGGCCAATTCATCCACCGCATGGGCTCGCCCCGCCACCACGTGCCCAAGGTGTACGAGGCGACGGTCAGGCACCCGCTCGACGCGGCACAGGTCGACAAGCTGCTCGCCGGCGTGGTGCTCGACGACGACCCGAAGCCGGTGCGCGCGGCGGCCTGCGAGGCGGTGGCGCCGCGGCACCTGCGCCTTACCCTGACCGAGGGCAAGTACCACCAGGTCAAGCGCATGGTGGCGGCGGTCGGCAACCGGGTCGAGGCGCTGCACCGCTCGGCCATCGGCGCGCTGGCGCTGCCCGCCGACCTGGCGCCGGGCCAGTGGCGCTGGCTGAACGCGGCGCAGGTGCGGCAGCTGCGCGACGGGGGCAAGCCGTAGCCTTTTGCAGCGGCCGGCCGGTCGGCGACGGGCAGGGCTGGGGTGCCCCGGCACGGCGCCGATGTGTCGCCTGCAACGGACACCCGGTCGGCGGCGGGGCAGGCCCGGTCGTTAAGATCGGGCCTGCTTTTTGGGACCTTTTGTCGTGCGCCTTTCCATTCCTGCCGCTGGCGGCCTCGCGGCTCTTTTGTTGTTGTCCTGCGGGGCTGCCGCGTGGCTGATAGGGGGGCCGGCCGCTCCCACCACGGTCCTGACCGAGGCCGTGGCCACGGCGCTGCCGAGCTCGGCCTCTGCCGCCACCGCCACGAGCGACATCAGAAGGGCGGCGGCCGGCGCCCCGGCGCCGCTCTTTGTGCTGAACTCGCTCGACGCCAGCGTCAGCGTGATCGACCCGGCCGGCTGGACCGAGAAGCAGCGCATCGCCACCGGCAAGGAGCCGCACCACCTCTACATGACGCCCGACGAGAAGTCGGTCATCGTCGCCAACTCGGCCGGCGACTCGCTGACCTTTCTCGACCCGCGCACGGCCGAGGTGCAGCGCGTGGTCTACGGCATCATCGATCCGTACCACCTGCGCTTCTCGCCCGACATGAAGTGGTTCGTCACGGCCGGCAACCGCTTGAACCACATCGACGTCTACCGCTGGGACGGCAAGGACCTCAAGCTCGCCAAGCGCATCGCCTCGGGCAAGACGCCGAGCCACATCTGGATCGACGCGAAGAGCACCACCGCCTACGTCTCGATGCAGGACAGCGACGAGCTGGTGGCGGTCGACCTGGCGACGCAGGCCGTCAAGTGGCGCATGCCGACCGGCCCGATGCCGGCCGACGTGTTCGGCCTGGACGGCGGGCGCACGCTGCTGCTGGGGCTGACCGGCAGCGACGGCGTGCAGATCATCGACGTCGAGGGCGCCGCGCCCCGGGTGGTCGGCAAGATCCCGACCGGCAAGGGCGCGCACGCCTTTCGCGCCGCCGGCGACGGCCGGAGCGTGTTCGTGAGCAACCGGGTGGCCAACACGATCAGCCGCATCGACCTGGCGACGCTCAAGGTGACCGACACGTACCCCGTGCCGGGCGGCCCCGACTGCATGGACGTGACGGCCGACGGCAGGACGCTGTACGTGACCTCGCGCTGGGCCCGGAAGCTCAGCGTGGTCGATCTGGCGAGCCGGCAGGTGACGCGCCAGATCCCGGTCGGCCGCTCGCCGCACGGCGTCTGGACACTCGACCATGCCATCCGATAAGCACACCCCCAGGCTTGCCCACTTCGTGTGGCTGCCCGCCCCCTCGCCGGGGGCAACACCAACGGCCCGGCCGAACCGGCTCCGCGTGGCATTGGGCTCACCCCCAGGCTTCGCGCACTGCGTGTCGCTTTCGCCCACCCCCTTCGAGGGGGCAACACCGGCGGCCCGGCCGAGCCGGTTCCGCGGTTTTTCGCGAAGGGGTGTCGCTGCAGTTGCTCTTGTTTTGATAGCTGCGAGCGCACTGCCCACGGGCGCTGGGGCCCAAAATGCCTGTGAAAAGCCGGTCTACCTGACCTTCGACACCGGGCACATGGGCATCGCGCCGCTGGTGGCCGACGTGCTCAGGCGCCAGAACGTTCGCGTCACTTTCTTCGCCGCCGCCGAGCGCACGCAGGACGGGGGCGACAGCCTCGACGACCATTGGGCGCCGTGGTGGAAGGCGCGGGCGGCCGAGGGGCACGAGTTCGGCTCGCACACCTACGACCACGTCTACTGGCGCGGCGACGAAAAAGGCGCCGCGCCGCGCTTTCGCGTGCAGCCCAGCGCCGGCGCCCAGGCCGGGCGGCAGCTCAGCTGGGACGCAGCGACGTACTGCGCCGAGATCGCCAAGGCGTCCGATCGGCTTGAGCGCATCACCGGCAAGAAGCCGCTGCCGCTGTTCCGCGCGCCCGGCGGCAAGACCTCGCCCAAGCTGCTGGCCGCGGCCAAGGCCTGCGGCTACGAGCACGTCGGCTGGGCGCCCGCCGGCTTCCTGGGCGACGAGCTGCCGAGCGAGACCTTCAGCAACGAAAAACTGCTCAGGCAGGCGCTGGAGCGCATCCGCCCGGGCGACATCCTGCTGGCGCACCTGGGCATCCGGTCGCGCAAGGACCCGTGGGCGCCGGCCGACCTGGAGCCGCTGATCGTCGGGCTGAAGCAAAAGGGTTTCTGCTTCGCCACGCTGCGGCAGCACCCGGCGTACCGCGACTGGATCGCGGCGCACCCCTGAGCGGGCGCCAGCCGCGGAACCGCACGCACCGCATCGGGCTCCGAGCAGACCATGGACTGGCTGACCGATCGCTTTGCCATGCTGCAGCAGGGACTGTTCGAGGCCGTCGTGCAGCCGCTGGTCTACGCCGTGGGTCTGGGCGGCTGGGTCGAGGACGCCTTCGACGCCACCGGCTGGCTGCTGGTCGGGCTGGTGCAGATCGCCGTGCTGCTGGCGGTGATCGGGCCGCTGCAGCGCTGGCGCCCGGCCGAGCCGGTGGTGGACCGGCGCGCGGTGCGCACCGACATCCTCTACACGCTGATCCACCGGCTGGGCCTCTTCCGCCTGGGCATGTTCTTCGCGCTGCAGCCGCTGTTCGCCGACGTGCTCGGGGCCCTGCGCGGCGCCGGCGTCGGCAGCCTGCATCTCGACGAGCTGTGGCCCGGCGTCACCGACGTGCCGTGGGTCGCCTTCGCGATCTATCTGGTCGTGCTGGACTTCGTCGAGTACTGGATCCACCGCGGCCAGCACCGCTTCCGCTGGTGGTGGGGGCTGCACTCGCTGCACCACTCGCAGCGCCAGATGACGATGTGGAGCGACAACCGCAACCACCTGCTCGACGACGTGATCCACGATACGCTGATCGTCGTCGTGGCGCAGCTGATTGGCGTCGCGCCGGGGCAGTTCGTCGCGCTGGTGGCTTTCATGCAGCTGAGCGAGAGCCTGCAGCACGCCAACCTGCGGCTGTCCTTCGGCCGGCTCGGCGAGCGGCTGTGGATCAGCCCGCGCTTCCATCGCCTGCACCACGCCATCGGGCTCGGGCACGAGTCTCCCATCCGGCCGCGCACCCGCGTCGCCGGGCCGCCCCAGGACGCGGCGATCCCCCCGGGGGGCAGCGCAGCACACGAAGTGGCCAGCGCGGGGGCGAACGAGCCGGCGCCGGGCCGCCCCAAGCCGGATGCGGCCCCCTCGGGGGGCAGCGCAGCACACGAAGTGGCCAGCGTGGGGGCACGCCGTCTCGGCGGCCACAACTTCGGCGTGCTGCTGCCGTGGTGGGACATGCTGTTTCGCACCGGCAACTTCGAGCCGCGCTACGACGCCACCGGCATCCGCGACCAGGTCGAGCCCGACGCCCAGGGCCGCGTGCGCGACTACGGCCGGGGCTTCTGGGCCCAGCAGTGGCTGGGGCTGCGGCGCATGGCGGGGCGGCGCTAGCCGGCGTGGCGCCTGCTGGCTAAAGCCGCAGACGGACCGCGGGCGGTATCCTCGGCGGCCATCATGCCCCTGCTTCTCGACTCCTTCTGGCGCGCGGTCGTCTACTGCCTGCACCCGCGGGTGATCCTGCTGTCGCTGCTGCCGCTGGCCGTCATGACGCTGCTGGCGGGCGTGCTGGGCTACCTGTACTGGGGGGCGGCGGTCGCCTGGACGCGCAGCGCGCTGGACGCCTGGCCGGCGGTGGTCAGCTTCTGGGGCTGGTTCGGAAGCGGCACCGCCAGCGACATCAAGGCGGTGCTGGCGCCGCTGGCGGTGGTGCTGGCGGCCACGCCGCTCTTTGTCGTGATCGCGCTGGTGGTCGTGGCGGCGCTGCTGGCGCCGGCGCTCACGCGGCGGGTCGCCGAGCGGCGCTTCGCCGGCCTGGAGCGCAAGAAAGGCGGCACGCTCGTCGGCGGCGTCGTGCGATCGCTCGGCCTGACGCTGCTGGCGCTGGGCGCGCTGGTGCTGTCGATGCCGCTGTGGCTGGTGCCGCCGCTGGTGCTGGTGCTGCCGCCGCTGATCTGGGGCTGGCTGACCTACCGCGTCATGAGCTTCGACGCGCTGGCCGAGCACGCCAGCGCCGAGGAGCGCGCGACGCTGATGCGCACGCACCGACTGCCGCTGCTGGCGATCGGCGTGGTGTGCGGCCTGCTCGGCACGGCGCCGAGCATCGTCTGGGCCTCGGGGCTGCTGTTCGCCGCCGCCTTCGTGGTGCTGGTGCCGCTCGCCATCTGGATCTACACGCTGGTGTTCGCGTTCTCGGCGCTGTGGTTCGCGCACTACTGCCTGGAGGCGCTGTCGCAGCTGCGGGCGTGGCGCGCCGCGGCGTCGGCAGCCACGGTGCCCGGCGCGGCCGGGGTGGCGCCGCCGCCGCGCCTCATCGACTCTTCCGCACCCTGAACACTGACCCGGATTCCCCATGACCCCCTCCTTCGGCCTGATCGTCATCGGCGACGAAATCCTCTCGGGCAAGCGCGCCGACAAGCACCTGCCCAAGGTCATCGAGTTGCTGGCCGCGCGCGGGCTGCAGCTGGCCTGGGCCGAGTACGTCGGCGACGTGCCCGCGCGCATCACGGCCGCGCTGGCGCGCGCCTTCGCCTCGGGGGACATCGTGTTCTCCACCGGCGGCATCGGCGCCACGCCCGACGACCACACGCGCCAGTGCGCGGCGCAGGCGCTCGGGCGTCCGCTGGAGCTGCATCCGGAGGCCCGGGCGCTGATCCAGGAGCGCATCCGCGACACCGCCCGCGAGCAGGGCGTGCCCTACGAGCCGGACCGCCCCGACAACCTGCACCGCCTCAACATGGGCATGTTCCCGCAGGGCGCCGGGATCATCGCCAACCCCTACAACAAGATTCCTGGCTTCAGCGTCGGCGACGTGCACTTCGTGCCGGGCTTTCCGGTGATGGCCTGGCCCATGATCGAGAACGTGCTCGATGCACGCTACGCCGCGCTGCACACGCGGCAGCCCCCGGTCGAGCGCTCGGTCGTCGTGTTCGACGGCATCGAGTCGGTGCTGACGCCGCTGATGCAGGCGCTGGAGCGCGACCATCCCGGCGTCAAGGTGTTCAGCCTGCCGAGCGTGGACCACCCGCAGCATGGCCGCCACATCGAGCTGGGCGTCAAGGGCGAGGCCGGCAAGGTCGGGCCGGCCTACGTCGACCTGCTCGCCGGGTTGCACGCTTTGGAGGCAAGGCTGGGCCCCGAATTGGTGCGCTGACCCAGCATGCACCAAAATAGGGATTTGACTGCGGCACCGTGGGCGTGCCCGCACGATCAAGCTCCTGCCGGACCGCCGTGCACATGGCACGGAACCTGCATTCCTCTTTCCAGAATTTTTCTGTTCACCCATTCCCTTAGGAGAGCCTGATGGCAAAAACCGTCGCCGACGTCCTCAAACTCGTCAAGGAAAACGAGGTCAAGTTCGTCGACTTCCGCTTCACCGACACGCGGGGCAAGGAGCACCACGTGACCGTGCCGGTGTCGCATTTCGACGAGGACAAGTTCAGCGCGGGCCATGCCTTCGACGGCTCGTCGATCGCCGGCTGGAAGGGCATCGAGGCCTCGGACATGCAGCTCATGCCCGACCCCAACACCGCCAACATCGACCCGTTCTTCGAGGAGCCGACGCTGGTGCTGACCTGCGACGTGGTCGACCCGGCCGACGGCAAGCCCTACGAGCGCGACCCGCGCTCGCTCGCCAAGCGCGCCGAGGCGTACATGAAGGCCTCGGGCCTGGGCGACACTGCGTTCTTCGGGCCGGAGCCGGAGTTCTTCGTGTTCGACGGCGTGCGCTGGGGCAACGACATGTCGGGCTGCTTCTTCAAGATCGAGTCGGAAGAGGGCTCATGGAACACCGGCAAGGAGTTCGAGCACGGCAACTACGGCCACCGCCCGAGCGTCAAGGGCGGCTACTTCCCGGTGCCGCCGGTGGACAGCTTCCAGGACATGCGCTCCGAGATGTGCCTGGTGCTCGAATCGCTGGGCATCCCGGTCGAGGTGCACCACCACGAGGTCGCCAACGCCGGCCAGATGGAGATCGGCACCAAGTTCAGCACGCTGGTGCAGCGCGCCGACTGGGTGCAGCTGCAAAAATACGTGATCCACAACGTGGCGCACGCCTACGGCAAGACCGCCACCTTCATGCCCAAGCCGATCGTCGGCGACAACGGAAGCGGCATGCACGTGCACCAGTCGGTCTGGAAGGACGGCAAGAACCTGTTCGCCGGCGACGGCTACGCGGGCCTGTCGGAGTTCGCGCTGCACTACATCGGCGGCATCATCAAGCACGCCCGCGCCTTGAACGCCATCACCAACCCGGGCACCAACAGCTACAAGCGGCTGGTGCCGCACTTCGAGGCGCCGGTCAAGCTGGCCTATTCGGCCAAGAATCGTTCGGCCTCGATCCGCATCCCGTTCGTGGCCAACCCGAAGGGCCGCCGCGTCGAGGCGCGCTTCCCCGACCCGCTGATGAACCCGTACCTCGGCTTCGCGGCGCTCCTGATGGCGGGCCTGGACGGCGTGGAAAACAGGATCCACCCGGGCGAGGCCGCCAGCAAGGACCTGTACCACCTGCCGCCGGAAGAGGACGCGCTGATCCCGACCGTCTGCCACAGCCTCGACCAGGCGCTGGAGAGCCTCGACAAGGACCGCGCCTTCCTGACCAAGGGCGGCGTCTTCACCGACGGCTACCTCGACGCCTACATCGAGCTCAAGATGCAGGAGGTCTCGCGCATGCGCATGGCGGCGCACCCGGTCGAGTTCGACATGTACTACTCGTTGTAAGGCTCGCCCCCAGGCTGCGCGCACTGCGTGTCGCTTCGCCAACCCCCGACCGGGGGCGGTGCCGGCCGACCGGCGGAGCCGGATCGGCGGCACCCTGCGAATGAAGCCGGGGCACGGGCGAGGTCAAGGCTTGGAAAAGGACGGCGCGACCCGTCCTTTTTCGCTTTCGGCGCCGGAACGCTTCGGCGGCGCGGGGGCTCGAATTGCATGAAAATGCCTGTCCTCCTCGCGTGCACCTCCTCATGATGACCAAGATTTTTTCGCACCTTCTCGTGCTTGGCGCCGTTGCTGCGCTGGGCGCCGTCCAGGCGCAGGCGCAGGAGCGCGTCTGGCGCTGCGGCAACGAGTACACCAACAACGCTGCCAGTGCGCAGCAGCGCGGCTGCAAGGTGGTGGAGGGCGGCAACGTGACGGTGGTGCAGGGCACGCGCCCGGCCGCCGCAGCGCCGACTGGCGCCGCGCCCGGCGGTGCGGCTGCGCCGGTGCGCGCGCCGGCCAACAGCCCGCGCGTCGAGGGTGCCGACCAGCGCGCGCGCGACGGCGAGGCGCGCTCGGTGCTGGAGGCCGAACTGCGCAAGGCCGAGGCGCGCCAGGCCGAGCTGCAGAAGGAGTTCAACAACGGCGAGCCCGAGAAGCAGGGCAGCGAGGCGCGCAACTACCAGAAGTACCTCGACCGCGTCGGCCAGATGAAGGCCGAGATCGCCCGCAACGAGAGCGACATCGCCGGCATCCGCCGCGAGATCGGCCGCCTGCCGCCGGCCGGCCGCTGAGCGATGCCGCGTGCCAGCCGGGCGGCGCCGCAGCCGGCAGCGGGGCGGCGCTTCCAGGCGTTCGACTTGCTGGCCACGCTGATCGCCGTGGTCGGCGCCGACGGCGCGCTGCGCTTCGCCAACTCGGCGCTGGAGGACGCGCTCGGCACCTCGCGTCGCACGCTCGAAGGCGTCCATTTCCCCGACTGCTTCGCCGAGCCGCAGGTGCTGCGCGCCGCGCTGGGCAGCGTGCTGCTCGACAACCTGGCGACCCTGCGGCTCGACGCCTCCCTGCGACGCGCCAGCCACGCGCTGCTGCCGGTGCACGCGGTGATCGCGCCGACCGGCCGCCCGGACGAGCTGGTGGTCGAGCTGTCGCCGCAGGACACGCACGCCCGCCTGGACCGCGAGGAGCGCCTGCTCGAGCAGGCGCAGGCCAACAAGGAGCTCATTCGCAACCTCGCGCACGAGATCAAGAACCCGCTGGGCGGCATCCGCGGCGCGGCGCAGCTGCTGCAGATGGAGGTTGAGGCGCACGACCTGGTCGAGTACACCGAAGTCATCATCCACGAGGCCGACCGGCTGCAGGGGCTGGTGGACCGCCTGCTGGCGCCGCACCGCCGCGCGCGCGTGGTGGGCGACGTCAACATCCACGAGGTGTGCGAGCGGGTGCGCGCGGTCGTGCTCGCGGAGTTCGCGCAGGGCCTGCGCATCGAGCGCGACTTCGACGTGTCGATCCCCGAGTTCCGCGGCGACCGCGAGCAGCTGATCCAGGCGCTGCTGAACGTCGCGCATAACGCGGCGCGCGCGCTGGCCGGGCGCCGCGCCGCGGGCGACGCGTGCATCGTCTTTCGCACCCGGGTGGCGCGCCAGGTCATCCTCAACAAGCGGCGGGTGCGCCTGGCACTGGAATTGCATGTCATCGACAACGGACCGGGCGTGCCGGAGTCGATCAGGGAGCGCATCTTCTTCCCGCTGGTGTCGGGCCGGGACGGCGGCACCGGGCTGGGGCTGACGCTGGCGCAGAGCTTCGTGCAGCAGCACGACGGCGTCATCGAATGCGACAGCGTCCCCGGCCGCACCGACTTCCGGATCTCGATCCCGCTGCCCTGAGCGCGGTCGCCCGCCGGGCGCCTTTGTCTTTACTGCTTCGAAGGAGTTGCATGAAGCCGATCTGGATAGTGGACGACGACCCGTCGATCCGCTTCGTGCTGGAGCGCGCGCTGCAGCGCCACGAGTTGCCCGCGCGCAGCTTCAGCCACCCGCGCGAGGTGCTGGCGGCGCTCGACGCCGCCGGCGGCGACGCGGCGCACGGGCCGCAGGTGCTGGTGAGCGACATCCGCATGCCGGGCGGCTCCGGGCTCGATTTGCTCGAAGAGATGAAGCGGCGCCAGCCCGGGCTGCCCGTCATCATCATGACGGCGTACTCCGACCTCGACAGCGCGGTGTCGGCCTTCCAGGGCGGCGCCTTCGACTACCTGCCCAAGCCCTTCGACGTGCCGCGCGCGGTCGAGCTGATCCGACGCGCGGTGGGCGAGAGCCGGCGCGAGGAGGTGGCCGAGGAGCGCAGCGACGGCGCCCCCGAAATGCTGGGCCAGGCGCCCGCCATGCAGGACGTGTTCCGCGCCATCGGGCGGCTGTCGCAGAGCCACGTGACGGTGCTGATCACGGGCGAGTCGGGCTCGGGCAAGGAGCTGATCGCGCGCGCGCTGCACCGCCACTCGCCGCGCGGCGAGCAGGGCGCCCGGGGCCCGTTCGTCGCGATCAACACCGCCGCCATCCCGAAGGACCTGCTGGAGAGCGAGCTGTTCGGCCACGAGCGCGGCGCCTTCACCGGCGCGCAGAACCTGCGGCGCGGCCGCTTCGAGCAGGCCGACGGCGGCACGCTGTTCCTCGACGAGATCGGCGACATGCCCTTCGAGCTGCAGACGCGGCTGCTGCGCGTGCTGTCGGACGGCCACTTCTACCGTGTGGGCGGCCACAACGCGATCAAGACCAACGTGCGCGTGATCGCGGCGACGCACCAGGACCTGGAGCAGCGCGTGCGGCAGGGCGCCTTCCGCGAGGACCTGTTCCACCGCCTCAACGTGATCCGGCTGCGCCTGCCGCCGCTGCGCGAGCGGCGCGAGGACGTGCCGGCGCTCACGCGCCACTTCCTGCAGCAGAGCGCGCGCCAGCTCGGCGTCGAGCCCAAGCGCATCTCGGAGGCGGCACTGGCGCGGCTGGCGGCCTTCGCGTTCCCGGGCAACGTGCGCCAGCTGGAGAACATCTGCCACTGGCTGACCGTGATGGCGCCGGCGCAGACGGTCGAGCCGAAGGACCTGCCGCCCGAGGTGGGCGAGGCGTCGCCGGCGGTGGCGGTGGCCGATGCGGCCGCCGGCGCGCCTGCCGCGACGGGCGCGGTCGTGACGGCGGCGTCGCACGCCGCTTCGAGCGGCGTCGCGCAGGGCTGGAAGGCGGCCGGCGCCGAAGCCGGGCAAGACGATGTGCCGCCGCTCCCGCAGCCGCCGCAACGTCCGGCGCAGGGGGACCAGGACGGCACGTCCGCCGCAGCGGATGCTTCCGGTGCGGCGGCCACGGCGCAGGCCGCGGCCGCCTGGGAACACGGCCTGGCGGCCGAGGCCCTGGCGCTGCTCGATGCCGGTGGCAACGACGTGTGGGAGGTGCTGTCGCGCCGCTTCGAGCAGCGCGTGCTGCTCGCGGCGCTGGCCCACACGCACGGTCGCCGCATCGAGGCCGCGCACCGCCTCGGCATCGGGCGCAACACCATCACGCGCAAGCTCCAGGAGCTCGGCCTCGGGTAGGCGGCCGCCGCGGCCGCGCTCGCCGCGCTACAGCGCCAGCACCACCGGCGCGTGGTCGCTCGGCTTGTCCCACTTGCGCGGCGCACGGTCGATGGTGCAGCCCTTCACGCGCGGCACCAGCGGCTGGCTCACCAGGATGTGGTCGATGCGCAGGCCGCGGTTCTTCTGGTAGCCGAGCATGCGGTAGTCCCACCACGAATAGCTTTTCTCGGGCTGCTCGAACAGCCGGAACGCATCGACCAGGCCCAGCCCCAGCAGCGCCTTGAAGTGCGCGCGCTCCTCGCTCGTGTGGTGGATGGTCTCGGCCAGGCCCACCGGGTCGAAGCTGTCGCGGTCTTCCGGCGCGATGTTGAAGTCGCCCAGCAGCACCAGCTCGGGGTGTGCCGCCAGTTCCTCGCGCAGCGAGTCGCGCAGCGCGCGCAGCCAGCTGAGCTTGTATTCGAACTTCTCGCTGCCGGGCGCCTGCCCGTTGACGAAGTAGCCGTTGACCACGCGCAGCGGCGTGCCGTCGGGCGTGTCGATCGTGGCGGCGATCACGCGCGACTGCGCGTCGGCGAAGCCCGCGATGTTCTTCGCCACGTCGCGCGCCGGCGTGCGGCTCAGGATGGCGACGCCGTTGTAGGTCTTCTGGCCGAACACCGCCGCCTCGTAGCCCGCCGCCTTCAGCACGTCGAGCGGAAACTTGTCGTCGCTCAGCTTCAGCTCCTGCAGGCACAGCACATCGACCGGGTTGGCGGCGAGCCAGTCGAGCACGTGCTGCAGGCGCGCGGTGAGGGAGTTGACGTTCCAGGTGGCGATTTTCATAAGGCCCCTTGGCTTGAGTCAGACCGACATGGCCTGCTGCTCAAGTTGGCGATAGTAATTGGCCTCGAATTCCGCCGGCGGGTCATACCCGATGGGCTCCAGCAACCGGTGGTGGTTGAGCCAGGACAGGCCTCCAGCCTGCCGAACCCGGTGCTCTCGTTCAGCCGGCTGGCGCAGAGCGCTGCTGCAGAAGGTGAAGGCCGGCGACCCGATCAAGGTCACGGTGGACAAGGTGGAAGGCGCGTTGACGGTAATGTCGATGCAGGCGACGAAGCCTTGGAGCGACTGCCCGTTGGCGATCGACCGGCGCAGCGGCCACTCGCCAAGACCTCATCGACATCGTCAAAGGCATCGGCGGGCGAATCGCATGACCATGCTGCCTTCTTCGCAAATCCCTTGAAGGGGAAACGCGTCAGACCCCCAGCGAATCGAAGAGCGCGAACAAGGCATCGGCATCGTCCGGGCTCCCCGTGGCCACCTTGACGCGGCCCGCCTGAACCAGTGATTTCAGTTCCGCCGGCTTCACGTAAAGCTGCGCCCACGCCGCCCCGTCCAGGGCCAGCGCAACATCGGCTTTGCGCGGGTACTTCGACGGCGCGGGCAGGAATTCGGCAATGCCGTTTCTCAGGTGCAGCCCCACGACTTGGTCGCCGAATTGGAAGGTGAGCACCTTGTCCACGGCCTCGCCTTTACGCGGGTCGATGCGCACGCGAAACATGTCCACGTAGCGCGCCGGATCGGCCTCGATGAGCTGGGGTGCGGGCGGCACGGCGATGGGCACGGTTTCCTTGCCTTCCAGCGCGCGTGCCTCGCTGAGCAGGAAGGCGCGGCCAATCGATGAAGGCGACACCTGCCCCAGCACGCGCAGCGCCTGCGTCTTGACGGTGCGTGCACCCGCGTGGTCCGGGTCGATGCGGCAGACGTGCTGCACCAGCTCCGCGGCCCAGGCGTATTCCTTCTTGTCCAGGGCTTCCCGGGCCGCAGCGACGACTTTGTCCGGCCCGCCCATCAACGCCACCAGCCGGGCCGAAGTTTCGCGCGGGGGCAGCTTGGTTAGTTCCGTGGCATCGCCGTCGTACCACCCCAACTGGTATTGGTAGATCGCGGGCGGGAACCACGGGATTTCACCGTAGGTCTGGGCGTTGTAGTAGGGTTCGCGCAGCGCCTGCGGCTGGTAGACGAAGTGGCGCAGTTCCTCGGAGCCCAGCCCGCGCAGGATGCCGCGCAGGGTCTGGTCGTAGGTGAGCGTGATGAGGTCCATGTAGCACGTCAGCGCCTCCCGCACCTGCTGCGCGCCGGAAATGGCCCGCGCATGGGTGTTGAGCAGATGCTCCGGCTGCAGGTCGCGCACCACGCGCAGGCCATTGCGCCACACCTGGGGGTCGCGGTAGATGGCGCCGCGCATGGTGTACAGGTTGGGCGTGCCGGGCCAGAAGAAGTTGTTCAGCGCCACCTTCTGCTGTGGCAGCCACACCGTGACGCTGTGGTCGTCCGAGACGTACTCGGTGAAGAACTGCAGGTCCAGGCCCGCGACGCGCACCGTCTCGGCGTTCTGCACCGGGCGTGTGACCGGCAGGAACGACGAGTTGCCCTTCTTGGTGATGCGGGCGCCCAGCGCGGCGTCCTCGCCCTCGTTCGGCAGGAAATTGCCGAACTGCACCAGCAGGCGAGCCATCAGCACAGGGGTCAGTTCCGGAATGGCGGCGAAAGCGCTGCCGTCCATGGAGCCGTTCAACCGGGGGTGCCCGATGACCACAACCTCCGCCGCGTCATTCAACAGCGCGCCCGTTCCATGCACGTAATGGCTGTGGCTGTAGATGATGGCGCGGATCGGCCGCCGGCTGATCTTCTCTTCGATGATGGCGCGCAGCTTCAGGCCTTCCTCATGGTCGGTGCCCGTGTCATAGACGATCAGCCCCTCCGGTGCCTCGATGACGACGGAATTGGCGATCGAATGGCCGCCCACCACCCAAACCCCATCGGTGACCTGCTGCACCGTGAGCGAGTGGTAGCTGACCGCCTCCCGGTCGTGCAGCGCTTTTTCGCCGATGACGGCGCCGTTCGGCGCCGTGGTGAGCGCCACCGGCGCCCCCATGTACTGCATGGGGTAGTTGGCAAGTTCGTCGGAAGCGGCCGGAGCCGCCGAGGTGTCTTGGTGATTCATGCTGTGATTTCCAAAAAAGCGCGTTCGATCAGTCCAGCGTCACGCCAATGGCCTTGACCAATCCACCCCAGTCTTGCAAGTCCTTGCGTATCGTGGCAGTGAACTCGGCAGGCGTGGTGACCGGCCGGTCGGCCATGTTGAGTTCCATCAAGCGCTTGGCCACGGCGGGTTCCTGCTGGATGCGATTGATGGCTTCGTTCAGCTTGTTGACGATGGCGGGCGGCGTCTTGGCGGGCACGAAAAAGCCGTACCACGCATAGGTGGTGAACGGATAGCCCGCCTGCGTCATGGTGGGCACATTGGGCAGTTGCGGCAGCCGCAGCGCGCCGCTGTAGGCCAGGGCCTTGATGCGGCCGGCCTTGATGGGTTCGATGGTGGACGAGGCGTCGCCAAAGCCCGTATCGATCTGGCCGCCCATCAGGTCTTGCGTGCAGGCCATCGTGCTCTTGTACGGCACGTGAGTGATCTGGAGGCCGGCTTGCTTCTTCAGGCTCTCCATCGCCAGATGGCCGCCCGAGCCATTGCCCCACGAGCAGTAGCTGAGCTTGTCCGGGTGCGCCTTGGCATAAGCCACGAACTCTTGGATGGTGTTCACGGGCAAGTCCTTCTTCACCAGCAGCACGTTGCCGCCGCGGCCCACCTGCGCCACGGGCGTGAAGTCCTTGAGGGTATCGTAGGGCAGCTTCTTGTACAGCGCCGGATTGATCACCATGGGCGCCGCATAGGTGAACAGGATGCGCGTGCCGTCGGGCGGCCCCTTGGCGGCGTAGTCGGTGCCGATGATGCCGTTGGCCCCGGGGCGGTTGTCCACGATGAAGCTCTGCTTGAACGCCTTGCCCAACTGGTCGGCAAACAGCCGAGCCATGATGTCCAGGCCGCCTGCCGGCGCGCCGGGCACGACGAGGGTCACTGTCTTGCTGGGGTAATTGGCAACGTCCTGCGCTACGGCTGCGCCCGACAGGGCAAGCATGGCCAAGGCCATCAGGGTCTTGCGGGGGAGCATGACGCTGCCGCCCCGGATCTTGGAATTTCTCTGCATCTGTGTTGCTCCTTGGGTTTACGGACAATGAAGGAAGAAGGTGTGCTCATCGGCAAAGGGCCTGTGGCAGGTTCAGCCGATGAACTGGACGGGGCTCCAGTGGACTGCCAGGGCCCCAACCGAGGCACCGTGCCGTCCTGCTGCGCGAGAAGTTAGCGTCCGGTCTCGAAAATCTCTGTCGGCCAGCCAACAATCGAGGCGATCCGCGGCGCGGCCCGCACCCCTAGGGATGCTCTTCACGAATCGCCTTGGCGTGTGCTGAATCGATAAGCACGGTCATAGTGGAACGATCGAATGCCCCCTGAGTGTCGGAATCGGCCTTTTGGGGGTGCTTTTGGGCCTTTCATGTGCCCATCGCACGCACCTGGTCCACCAGCACGCGCCTGACCATCCACAGATTGCTCAGCGCAAACAGCGTCTTGAGCTGCGCCGTGTTCTTAGCCAACCCCCGGTAGCGCACCTTCACGTGGCCGAACTGGCGCTTGATCACGCGAAACGGGTGTTCCACCTTGGCCCGCACACTGGCCTTCAAGCGCTCGATCTTGTCTTGCAGCGCTTCAATGGGCAGGCTCTTGTCCAACTTGCGCCTCTGCCCCGGCTTCATTGCCACATGCCAAGTGACCTGGAGTTGGGCATCCGGGCGTTTGTGCACACCCTGATAGCCCGCATCGCCAAAGGCCACTTCTTCCTGCCCATGCAGCAGGGTGTTGCCCTCAACGACATCGCAGACGTTGCCCGCCGTGCCGCGCACCGTGTGCACCAGTCCCGAGTCGGCGCATACACCGATATGCGCCTTCATCCCGAAGTGCCATTGGTTGCCCTTCTTGCTCTGGTGCATCTCGGGGTCTCGCGCGCCGTCCTTGTTCTTGGTGGAGCTGGGCGCGGCAATGAGCGTGGCGTCCACCACCGTGCCGGCCTTGAGCAGCAGGGGCCCTGGCCGCTGAGCAAGTCGTTGACGGTGGCCAGGATCTGCTCGGCCAGCTTGTGTTGCTCCAGCAGGCGGCGAAAGCGCAGGATGCTCGAGTCGCTGGGCAATGCATCGCCCCAGTTGCTCAGGCCCGCGAAGTCGCGAAACACCGGCACGTCGTGCAGCGCCTCTTCCATGGCCGGGTCCGACAGATTGAACCATTGCTGCATGAAGTGGATGCGCAGCAGCGCTTCAAAGCCAAAGGGTTGCTGGCCGCGCCGGCCGGCTTCAGGCGCAAACGGTTCGATCAACGCCACCAGTTCAGCCCAGGGCACCACCCGGTCCATCGCATCCAGAAATTCACGCTTGCGCGTGCGCTTGGTCGAACCACCCAACACCAGGCTGCCTTGCTTCATGGGTGCCGATGCTCACAGCTTCGCTTGTTCAGTGCAAGCACGACGGCGAGCGATTCGTGAAGAGCATCCCTAGAATTCCTTTTTGGCAGCGAGCCCTTTCTTTCTCCATGACGACGACCTCCTCAGTTGCAACGGAGCCCGGCGCTCTGGACGAGCGTCTGCGGACATTACGGCGCTGCCGGATTTTCGACCTGTGGCCGCCATCGCGGCTGGCCGAGGCAGCCGCGATTGCCAGGATCCAGTGCCATGCGCGCGGGGCGCAGGTGTTCGCGCACGAACTCAGGCGGCGCGAGGTGCTGGTGATCGCGTCTGGCCGCATTGAGCTCAGCCGCGGCACGGCAGCCGGAAAAAGATACGTGCGCACCGTCGCGGGCGCGGGCGAGGCGCTGGGGTGGATCCGCCTGTTGACGCGCGTTCCGCTGCACTACGAGTACCGGGCGTATGACGACAGCGTGTTGCTGCATTTGCCATGCGACCCGCTGATCGGCATCCTCGACTCGGAACCTGCCTTATGGCGCGACGTGGCCCTGCTGATGTGCGAGCGCCACGGAGAGATTGCCCGCCTTCTCAATGACCAGGCGCTGGGCACACTGGAGCAGCGCATGGCCGCGACGCTGGCCGAAATGGCAAACGCTCAGGGATTCCGCGACCGCTCCGAAAAGGAGCGGGTGGAATGGGAACTGCGCATTTCACAGGAATCGCTGGGTGCCATGCTCGGTGTGACGCGCCAGAGCGTCAACGAAGTCCTGCGCAGCTTCGAGCGCCTGGGCATCGTCAGTAAGGCCTACAACCGCGTGACGATCCGCGACATCCGAGTGCTGCGCGACTTCGCCTCCCGGCGCGACTGAATTGGAATGCAGGCAGCCAGGCACCGGGCGCCGGCCCGGACTTCAAGGCTCCCGCGCAATGCGCAGCAGCCGGGGCAACTCCAGTACCGTGATGCAGCCGTAGCCGCTCTCGCCGCTGATCACGCCTTCTTTCTTCAGGCGCACAAGCTCCTTGCTCACCGTCTGGCGCGCCACGCCCAGCGCATGGGCCAGATCGGTTTGCGAGGAGTGCAACTCCGTACTGCGCGCACCCGGCTCTTCCGCGCCAACGGGCAGCGCCAGCATGGTGAGGTGTACCGCCAGGCGGCGGCGCACCGAGCCGATGGTCAGGCTCTGAAGCAGTTCCAGGAGGCGGTGCAGGCGGCGCAGCGCGAACAGCGCCACGCTTCTCCACAGCAGAGGCTCGTCGTCGAGGATGTGCCGCAGCGTGTCGCCGTGCAGGTGGATGATGGTGGAGCCCTTGCGCGCATAGAAGCCGTAGATCCAGCGCGTCTCCAACTCGTAGAACGGCACCAGCCCCGCCACCCGGGCCTCCTGGATCATCAGCCGATGCTCATCCCCGGCGGCGTTCGCGGCGATCACCTCGATCGCACCCGACTCGACCACGAAGATATCCCGCAACGGGCGCTCGCGCGTGGCCAGCGGCGTGCGGCTGCGGTAGCGCTGGCGCCGCGCTGTCGCCGCCAGCTCGCGCAGCCGGTCTGCGGGCCATTCGGCGAACAGCGGGCACCGGTGCAGTTGCGCCTCGATGGAGGGCTGAGGGTTTTCCATGGTGCGGCTCAGGGACAGTTGTTAGTTCCACGACAGACGGCACCGGCTTCGAATGCAACGATGCGTGCGTTTCCATTGTCTGCAAAACCAGGGGGCCATCCTGATGCATCCATCTCTGCGCACAACACTGGGCCTTGCCGCTCTCCTATCCTCCACCATGCTGCATTCCAACGCCGGGGCCGCCGAGCCCGCCAAGCTTGTCACTGTTGAGAACTTCGTTCGCGCGGAGACCGATACCTACTTCGCCGGACGCGCCAAAACCGCCGGCCTGGGCAAGCTCACGCACCTGCGTGAACTCGTCCCGATCGACCAGCAACGGGTCATCCGCATGAACCGGGACACCTTGTATTCCTCCGGCGTGTTCGACCTCGACGCCGGGCCGGTGACCATCACCCTGCCCGACCCCGGCAAGCGCTACATGTCCATGAACACGATCAGCGAAGACCACTACGTTACAGCCGTCTATCACGGCGCTGGTGCGCATACGCTCACGCGCGAAAGCGTCGGAACGCGCTACGTCAACCTGTCGTTCCGCATCTTCGTCGACCCGAACAGCGCAGACGACCTCAAGCAGGCCCATGCCTTGCAGGACGCCATCCAGGTCAGCCAGAAGAACCCCGGCCGGTTCGAGGCACCCGCGTGGGACGAAGCCAGCCGCAAGAAGGTGCGCGATGCGCTGCTGGTGCTGGGCGCCACGCTGGAAAACTTTGACCGAACCTTTGGCACGCGCAGTGAGGTCGACCCCATCAGGCACCTGATCGGCACGGCCCACGGCTGGGGCGGCCTGCCCGAGCGCGAGGCGATCTACCGCAGCTTCAACCCGCCAAAGGCCGATGGCAAGACGGTCTACCGCCTGACCCTGAAGGACGTGCCCGTGGATGCCTTCTGGTCCGTCAGCGTCTACAACGAGAAGGGCTACTTCGAGAAGAACGCCGAGGGCGTGTACACGCTCAACAACGTGACGGCCCAGCGCGGCAGCGACGGCGCGGTCACCATCCAGTTCGGCGGCTGTGACGGCGGCAAGACCCGCAACTGCATGCCCATCACGCCGGGCTGGAACTACACCGTGCGCCTGTACCAGCCACGCGCCGAGGTGCTGAGCGGGGCCTGGAAGCTGCCCGAGGCGCAGCCGGTGAACTAGGCGACCAAGCGCTTGCTGACATGCGTCTTCCCTTTGAAAGGGTACTGGACATGATGGGCTTGTCAGCCGTTGGCCATGCTGCCGATCTCCGCCGGAGCAGCCGGTGCCGCCAAGACCGCGATCGTTGAAAACTTCGTGCGCCGAGACCGACTTCTATTTTGCCGGGCGTGTGAAGACCGGCGGCCTGGTGGAAGACGTTCGGCATCAGGGGATCGCTCAGTACCGTGCAGCTGCCGGCATGCCACCCACCTGCCGCTCCCGTCGATACTCGGTCGGCGCAGACCCGGTCCAGCGCTTGAAGGCATGCCGGAAGCTCACGGCATCGCTGAATCCCAGTGCCTGCGCAATGTCCTCGGTGCTGAGCACCGTCGTGCAGAGATAGTCGGGCGCCAGCGCCTTGCGCACGCTGGTCAGCAACTCGCCGTAGGAGCTGCCTCGGCTTCGAGCTTGCGCCGGAGCGTGCGCGAGGTCATGCACAGGTTCTCGGCGATCTGATCGATCTCGGGGAAGAGTCCCGGCGTGCGCGTGAGCTCCTGATAGACCCGGCGGGTGATGCCCGCCTGCCAGGAAAATTCTTCGGCATCTGCTTCGATCCGGGCCGCGCTAAATTTTTCTCGTACCGCGCGGCGTCTGATGGCCGACGAGGCATGGGCACGGTCCAGGTCAACGGTTCAGGCGCCGGGCATGGTGGCGCTCCCTGCCAGTTCGCGCGTCAGCTCGGCGGCCGGCACCTCGCGGCAGCCGCTGGCGTTCTGGCCCGCCCAGAGCGTGGAGAAATCGTCGCGGCCGAGCTTCTCGGCGGCGGCCTTCAGGGGCGCCAGGGCGGCGGTGGCGAGCGGGAACGCCGGCGGCGCGTCGCCGAGCAGGCCCAGCTCGCGCATCAGCCGGTTGAACAGGCCGCGCGCCGGCCGGCCGGTGATGAGGTTGGTGAGCGCCGTGTGCCGCGTGCGATCCGCGCACTTGAGCGCGGCGCGGTGCAGCGCGCTGGTGGTGGCCTCGGGGCACAGCAGGTACGCGGTGCCGACCTGCGCGCCGGCCGCGCCCAAGGCCAGCGCCGCCGCCACGCCCTGGGCGTCGGCGATGCCGCCGGCGGCGATCACCGGCACGCCCACGGCGCGCACCACCTGCGGCACCAGCGCGAAGGTGCCGAGCTGCGTCGTCAGATCCTCGCTCAGGAAGATGCCGCGGTGCCCGCCGGCTTCCAGGCCCTGGGCGATGACCGCGTCGGCGCCGTGCGCTTCGAGCCAGCGCGCCTCCTCGACCGTGGTGGCGCTCGCCAGCACCTTGGCGCCCCAGGCCTTGACACGCGCCAGCAATTCGGGCGCGGGCAGGCCGAAGTGGAAGCTCACCACCGGCGGGCGGAACTCGGCCAGCAGCTCGGCCGCCTCGGCGGTGAAGGGCGCGCGCCCGGCGCCGGCCGGCACCGCCTGCGCATCGAGGCCGAACTCGGCGTAGTAGGGCGCGAGCGCCGCGCGCCAGCGGGCCTCGCGCGCCGCATCGGGCGCGGGCGGCGTGTGGCAGAAGAAGTTGACGTTGTACGGCCGGCCGGTCTGCGCGCGGATCGCCTCCAGCTCGCGGCGCAGTGCCTCGGGCGCCAGCATGGCGCAGGGCAGCGAGCCCAGGCCGCCGGCGTTCGACACGGCGACCGCCAGGGCGCCCGCCTGCACGCCGGCCATCGGCGCCTGGATGATCGGCAGCTCGATGCCGAGCAGTTGCTGGATGTCCATCGCTGTCTCCTTGAAGAAAATCGATTCGAAACAGGCCCTGGCGCACGCCCCACGGGGCCTGGGCGCTATCAAATATGGAGCGCCGCGGCCGCGCCCACGAGCAGGCCGACGCCGGCCAGGGCGAGCATGCCCCACTCCAGCCACTTCTTGCGCGTCAGCAGCGCGATCGCCGCCAGCGCGATCGAGATCTGCAGCACGGTGGTCGCCTGCGCCCAGCGGTGGTGCTGGTGCATCTGCGCTTCCGAGAGGCGGTCGCGCTCGAGCGACTCGGCTTCGAGCCTTTGCGCCTGGGCCTGGATGTCGTTCTTTTCCTTCTCGTAGCGGTCGATGCGCGCCTGGATGGCGGCCTTGCGCTCGTCGGGCGCCAGGTCGCGCGCCAGCTCGGCGAGCGACTGCTTGGTGCTCTTGGCCTGGTAGTAATTCCACTGGTTCGACGCCTCGGTCTTCCTGATGGCGGCGTCGTTCTTGTACAGGCCGGCGTTGGCCTGCGTCGCCCCGCCCATGTAGGAGAACAGGGCGCCGACGGTGGCGATGAGCGCCGTGCACACGGCGATCTGGCTGGTCATGCCCTTGCCGCCGGCGTCGTCGTGGTGCGCGGCAGCGCCGTCGTGCCCGCCCTGGGCAGCGTGTTCGAGCTCGTGGTCGTGCGGGCCGTGGACGTGGAAGCCGCTGGAGGACATGGTGTTTTTCCTAGGGTTACGGGATGGGTCGGGGCAAGTGGGTGGCCGGCCGGCGGAGAGGCAGGCAGGGCCGCTCAGCGCCGCTCGTAGGTGGCGAAGCTGAAGGCGAGGCCGTCCTTCGCGCTGACGTGCGCCTCGCGCGCGGTCTCGCGCCAGTCGGCGAGGTCGAGCGATGGCGCGAAGGCATCGCCGTCGAAGTCCTGCGCGATCTCGGTCGCCACCACGCGCCGCGCCCGCGGCAGCGCCTGGGCGTAGAGCTGCGCGCCCCCGATCACCCAGACTTCGGGCGCCTGCTCGCAAAAAGATAGCGCCTCATCGAGGCTGGACGCGCGCCGGGCGCCGTTTTGATGCCAATCGGGCTGGCGCGTGACGACGATGTTGTCGCGCCCCGGCAGCGGCCGGAACCGGGCCGGCAGCGAGTCCCAGGTCCTGCGCCCCATGACGACCGGGCAGCCGGCGGTCAGGCGCTTGAAGTGCGCCAGGTCCTCGGGCAGGTGCCAGGGCATGACGCCGTCCTTGCCGATGACGCCGTTGGCGGCGCGGGCGTAGATCAGGTTCAGGCGGGACGGCGACGGCGGGCGGGCGCCGGGCTGTGGCCGCGGCGGAGCATCCGGCGTGTCCCCCGGTATGTCCGGCATGCCCGGGGCGGAGGCGGCCGACGGCGGCGCGGCAGCCATGGGCTACACCGCCACCGGCGCCTTGATCGCCGGGTGGTGCCGGTAGTCGAGCACCTCGAAGTCCTCGTATTCGTAGTCGAAGATCGAGGGCGGCCGGCGCTTGATGACGAGCGTCGGGTACGGGTAGGGCGCGCGGCTCAGCTGCAGCGCGACCTGCTCGGCGTGGTTGGCGTAGATGTGGCAGTCGCCGCCGGTCCAGACGAAGTCGCCCACGTCGAGGTCGCACTGCTGCGCCACCATGTGCGTGAGCAGCGCGTAGCTGGCGATGTTGAACGGCACGCCGAGGAACACGTCGGCGCTGCGCTGGTAGAGCTGGCAGCTGAGCCTGCCGCGCCCGCCGGGCGATGGCGGCGGCGCGACGTAGAACTGGAAGAAGGCGTGGCAGGGCATCAAGGCCATCCTGTCGAGGTCGGCCACGTTCCAGGCGCTGACGACGATGCGGCGCGAATCGGGGTTGGTTTTCAGCGTGCGGATGGCTTCGGCGATCTGGTCGATGTGGCCGCCGTCCGGCGTCGGCCAGCTGCGCCACTGCACGCCGTAGACCGGGCCCAGCTCGCCGTCCGCGCGCGCCCACTCGTCCCAGATCGTCACGCCGCGCTCGTTGAGCCAGCGGTTGCTGCTGGAGCCCGTGAGGAACCACAGCAGCTCGACGATGATGGACTTCAGGTGCACCTTCTTGGTGGTCACCAGCGGAAAGCCCTCGTTCAGGTCGAAGCGCATCTGGTGGCCGAACACGCTGGTGGTGCCGGTGCCGGTGCGGTCGCCTTTTTGCACGCCCGCCGTGGCGACGTGGCGCATGAAATCTTCGTACTGGGAGCGGACGGGGCGGTTCATGCGGAAGGCTCCAGGCGGATCACCCGCCCGGGGTTGAAGAGGTTGTGCGGGTCGAGCGCGCGCTTGATGGCGCGCATCAGGCCGAGCGCGACCGGGGACTTGTGTTCTTCGAGCGCATGCAGCTTGAGCGAGCCAATGCCGTGCTCGGCCGAGAACGAGCCGCCGAAGCGCTCGACCGCGTCGTACACCAGCGCGTTGACGCGCGCCTCGTGCTCGCGCAGGAAGGCGCGGGCGTCGCCTTCGGCCGGCGCCTGCACGTTGTAGTGCAGGTTGCCGTCGCCCAGGTGGCCGAAGTCGACCAGCCGCACGCCGGGGATCTCGCGCTCGAGCAGCGCGTCGGTCGCGGCCACGAAGTCGGGGATGCGCGAGACGGGCAGCGAGATGTCGTGCTTGATGTTGAGCCCCTCCTCGGCCTGCGCCAGCGGGATGCTCTCGCGCACGTGCCAGAGCTGCTGCGCCTGCGCGAGGTTTTCGGCCACCACGGCGTCGCCCACGCAGCCGGCCTCGAAGGCGGCTTCCAGCAGCGCCTCGAAGCGCTCGCGCGCGTGCTGCTCGGATTCGCTGTCGGAGTTCTCCAGCAGCACGCACCAGGGCGCGTCGTCGCGCCCGATGAAGGGCACGCGCAGCTGCGGCATGTGCCGCGCCACCAGGCCGAGCGCGAATCGGTTCATGACCTCGAAGCCGGTCAGCCCCGCGCCCAGGCGCCGCTGCGCCAGGCCGAGCAGGGCCACCGCCTGCTCCATCGACGGCACGGCGGCCCAGGCGGTGAGTCGCGCGGCGGGCTGCGGGTAGAGCTTCATCGTCGCGGCGGTGATGACGCCGAGCGTGCCCTCGCTGCCGATGAACAGGTCGCGCAGGTCGTAGCCGGTGTTGTCCTTGCGCAGGCCGCGCAGGCCGTCCCACACCTCGCCCCGCGGCGTGACGACCTCGAGTCCCAGGCACAGCTCGCGCGCGTTGCCGTAGCGCAGCACCTGCGTGCCGCCGGCGTTGGTCGCCAGGTTGCCGCCGATGGTGCAGCTGCCCTCGGCGGCGAGGCTGAGCGGGAACAGGAAGCCGGCCTCGGTGGCGGCCTGCTGCAGCGCCTGCAGCACGCAGCCGGCCTCCACCGTCACCGTCAGGTTGGCCGTGTCGATGGCGCGGATGGCGCCCATGCGCGAGAGGCTCAGCACGACCTGGGTGCCGCTCGCGTCCGGCGTCGAGCCGACCGAAAGCCCGGTGTTGCCGCCCTGCGGCACCAGCGCGGTGCCGGCCGCGACGCAGGCCTTGACCACGTCGGCGACCTGCTGCGTCGTCGCCGGGCGCACCACGGCCAGCGCGCGGCCGCGCTCGCGCTTGCGCCAGTCCTGCTCCCAGGCGGCGAGGTCGCCTTCGGTCAGCACATGCGGGGCGCCGACGATGGTGCGCAGTCGGTCGACGAGCGGTTCGGTCGCAGGGGTCATGGCGTCGGGTTCTGGAAGGCGGTGGCAGGGGCGGTGCTGGCGTTGGCGGCGTGGCGCAGCCGCAGGCGGACGTGCCAGGCGCAGGCGGCAAAGAGCAGCAGGCACAGCGCGACCTCGACGCCGGCCAGCGCGCGGCTCAGGGGCAGCCGGTCGCTCCAGGCGCGCACCACGCCCTCGGTGAAGTAGAGCCAGACCAGCAGGCTGACCCAGCGGTAGGTGTACATGCGGCGCTTCAGCAGCCCGGCCAGCGGCACCACCAGCGGCAGCACCTTGAGGGCCAGCCACGAGCCGCCCGGACGCAGCGGCGCGAGCCACAGCTCCCAGGCCAGGCCCAGCACGATCAGCCCGACGAGGCTGGCGACCGCCAGCCAGCGGGTGAGGGCGACGGAGGGCGGGGACGGTGAAGGCGCAGGAGGGGTCACGGAAGAAGGCTGTGGCGGCACGGCAAGGCGCGAGGTCGTCCCGGGGGAGACGCGGCCCGGAAGGGGCAGGCCACGGCGCTTGCCGCCCGGGGCCCGATGGCATGATACCGGCCATGGACGGACGGGCGTTGTGGAAGGACGTTGTGCGCTTCCCGTGGCGCGACGCGGTGCTCGTGCTGATCGCGCGCTTCCGCGAGGACCGCCTCAGCCTCGCCGCCGGCGGCCTGACCTTCACCACCACCATCGCGCTGGTGCCTTTCGTCACGGTGGCGCTGGCGCTGCTCACGGTGTTCCCGATGTTCGCGACGCTGCAGGAGCGCCTGCAGCGCTGGCTGGTCGCGAGCCTGATCCCGGACACCATCTCGCGCCAGGTGCTGGGCTACCTGACGCAGTTCGCCGGCGCGGCCAGCGAGCTCGGCGCGGCCGGCCTGATGGTGCTGCTGGGCAGCGCGCTGGCGCTGGTGCTGACCATCGACCGCACGCTCAACCACCTGTGGCGCGTGCGCCGGCGCCGGCCGCTGGCGCAGCGCGTGCTGATCTACTGGACCACCCTCACGCTCGGACCGCTGGTGCTGGCGGCCAGCCTGAACACCACGTCCTACGTGTTCTCGGCGTCGCGCCACGTGGTGGGCGCGTCGCCGGTGCTCAGGCTGGTCTTCGACACCTTCGAGTTCCTGCTGCTGGCCGGCGGCATGGCCTCGCTCTACCGCTGCGTGCCCAACACCCACGTCAGGTGGTCGCACGCCTGGGCCGGCGGGCTGTTCGTGGCGGCGGCCATCGAGGTCGCCAAGCGCGTGCTGGGCTACTACTGGAGCCTGGTGCCCACCTACTCGGTGCTGTACGGCGCCTTTGCCACGGCGCCGATCCTGCTGGTGTGGATCTACGTCGCCTGGGCCCTCGTGCTGTCGGGCGCGGTCGTCACGGCGTCGCTGCCGGGCTTGCTGGCGGGCGTGGCGCGCCGGGAGGGCGAAGGCGCCGGCTGGGCGTTCCAGCTGGCGGTCGAGGCCCTGCAGCAGCTGCGCCGCTCGCGCGGCACGCCCGCGCACGGCCTCGGGGCGGCGCGGCTGGCGGAGCGCCTGCGGGTCGACACGCTGCAGCTCGCGCCCGTGCTCGAAGTGCTGGTGGCGCTCGACTGGGTCGCGCCGCTCGCCGAGGAGGCGGCCGACGAGGACCCGCGCTACGTGCTGCTGGCCGGCCCCGACACGCCGCTGGAGCCGCTGCTGCAGGTGCTCCTGCTGCCATGTGCCGCGCCGCTCGAAAAAATATGGCAAAAGGGGCCGCTGCGCACGCTGCGCCTGGGGGATGCGCTATGAAAAAAATAGCAAACGAAGAAACAATGGAAGCCGCTCGGCCGCAAGCCGCCGGCTGGGTCGTCTGCCTGTGCGCCGAGTGGTGCGGCGCCTGCCGCGCGTACCGGCCGCTGTTCGACGCGGTGGCGCGCACCGATCCGCGATGGCGCTTCGCCTGGGTCGACGTCGAGGACCACGCGGCGCTCACCGACGAGTTCGACGTCGAGACCTTTCCGACGCTGCTGGTGGCCGACGCCGGCGGCACGCGCTTCCTGGGGCCGCTGCTGCCGCACGCCGATACGCTGCGGCGGCTGCTCGGCGCGCTGCCGGCGGCACAACAGGCGCTGCGGCCGGAAGTTGCGGCGCTGCTGGCCGCGCTGGAAGCCGACCCGGCGGCGTTCGGAGCGGGCTGAAGGCAGGCCGCCGCATCCGGGGCCTGGAAGCGCCCGGGCACCACGGGCCTCCGGGCCTCCCGGTCAAGCCGGCGTGGCGCCCAGGAACCCCCGCAGCGCGGCCAGCACCGCGTCGGGCGCCTCGCTCATCAGCGCATGGCCGGCCGCCACCGTAACGGTGCGGCCGTCGCGCGCTTTAGCGGCCAGCGCCTTGGCCGCGCGCGGCGGCGTCATCTGGTCGGCCGCGCCGAGCACGAACAGCACCGGGCAGCGCACCTGCGCCATCGCCGCCTCGCCGCCCGCGTAATCGTTGCAGGCCTTGAAGCCGGCGTGGAACACGTTGGCCTCGCGGTTGCCCGCCAGCACCCGGCGCATCAGCGCGCGCGAGGCGCCGTGCAGCCAGGTGCCGGGGCCGAGCGTGGAGGGCGGCGGCGCCAGCGTCGAGTGCGAGAAGGCGTCGACCAGGGCGATGGCGCGCTGCGGATCGTTCAGCGCGCCGTCGAGGAGGGCGGGCGAGACGGCCATCGGGTACGCGGTGCCGACCATCGCCAGGCGCATCACGCGCCCGGGCGCGCGCGCCGCCGCCTCCAGCGCGATCAGCGAGCCGAAGCTGTGGCCGACCAGCGCGGCTTGCCCGACGCCGGCCGCGTCGAGCAGCGCGATCACGAATTCCGCCGCCTCCTCGACGCTCGCGGGCGGCGCGCCGGCGCTGCGGCAGTGGCCGGGCAGGTCGAGCGCCAGCACGTTCCAGCCGTGGTGCGCGAACCAGCGGCTCTGAAGAATCCACACGCTGTGGTCGTTGAGCACGCCGTGGATGAAGACCACCGTCGGCTGCGCCGCGTCGAAGGGTTTGCCGCCGGTGTAGCAGTAGGTGCGCTGGCCGTTGACTTGAATGTTCATGTCTGTCTAAACCCTTTCATATCGAACCCAGCGGCAAGCGAAGCGAAGCCTCTTCGGGAAACACCGCGGAACCGGCTTTGCCGGGCCGCTGGTGTTGCCTCCTGCAAGGGGGGTGGCGGAGCGACACGAAGTGCGCGCAGCCTGGGGGTGTGCTCATTTCTGCGCGACGCGCAGTGCACGCTTCAGATCGTCGATCAGGTCGGCCGGGTCTTCCAGCCCGATCGACAGCCGAATGGTGCCCTGCGAAATGCCCGCGCCGGCCAGCGCCGCGTCGTCCATGCGGAAATGCGTGGTGCTCGCCGGGTGGATCACCAGGCTGCGGCAGTCGCCCACGTTGGCCAAGTGGCTGAAGAGCTGCAGCGCGTCGATGAAGGCCTGGCCCTGCGCGCGGTCGCCCTTGAGGTCGAAGCTGAACACCGCGCCCGCGCCGGCGGCGCCGTGGCGCAGGAGGCGTTCGGCCAGCGCGTGGCTCGGGTGCGATGCGAGCAGCGGGTGCCCGACGCGTGCGACGAAGGGGTGCGCCGCCAGGAATTCGACCACCTTTCGCGTGTTGGCGATGTGCCGCTCCATGCGCAGCGGCAGGGTCTCGATGCCCTGCAGGATCAGCCAGGCGGTGTGCGGGCTCATCGACGCGCCGAAGTCGCGCAGGCCCTCGCGCCGCGCGCGCAGCAAAAAGGCGCCGACCGTGCTTTCCTCGCTGAACACCATGCCGTGGAAGCCGTCGTAGGGCGCGGTCAGCTCGGGAAAGCGCCCCGAGCGCTCCCAGTCGAAGCTCCCGCCGTCGACCAGCACGCCGCCGATCACCGTGCCGTGGCCCGAGAGGAACTTGGTGGCCGAGTGGTACACCAGGTCGGCGCCCCAGTCGAAGGGCTTGATGAGGTAGGGCGTGGTCAGGGTCGAGTCGACCAGGAGTGGCACGCTGGCGGCGTGCGCGATGTCGGCGACGGCCGGGATGTCGAGCACGTCGAGACCCGGATTGCCGACCGTCTCGCCGAACAGCAGCCGGGTCTGCGGGCGGATCGCGGCGCGCCAGCCGTCCAGGTCGCCCGGGCGCACGAAGGTGGTCTCGATGCCGAAGCGTCGCAGCGTGAAGTGCAGCAGGTTGTGCGAGCCGCCGTAGAGCGCGGAACTCGCGACGATGTGCGAGCCCGCGCCCATGAGCGTCGCGATGGCTAGGTGCAGCGCGGCCTGGCCGCTGGCGGTGGCGAGGGCACCGATGCCGCCTTCGAGCGCCGCCACGCGCTGCTCCAGCACGGCGTTGGTCGGGTTGCTCAGGCGGCTGTAGACGTGGCCGGCGCGCTCCAGGTTGAAGAGCGAGCGCGCGTGCTCGCTCGACTCGAACACGAACGAGGTCGTCAGGTGAATGGGCACGGCGCGTGCCCCCGTGGCGGGGTCGGGCGCGGCGCCCGCGTGCAGCGCGAGCGTGTCGAAGCCGGGATCGGAGTAGCCGGGCATGAAAGCAACCTTCCGTGGATCGTCGTCGGGAGGGTAATTGTGGCCGGCGTTCGCACCGAGCCTGCGCGCGCAGGCGGGTCATGCGCCAGGCGCCGGCCGTTGTGGGCTATATTTTCAAAAGCAGAGGGCGGCGCCGCCGCCGGACCGTGCAGAGCTTCGGAGGACCTCATCATGAAAGTCAGCGACATCCTGCGCTTCAAGGGCAACGCGCTCTACACCGTCATGCCCGAGGAGCCGCTCGTGCAGGCGGTGGCCACCATGGCCGAGAAAGACATCGGCTCGCTGATCGTCATGGAGCACGGCCACCTGGTCGGCATGCTGAGCTTTCGCGAGGTGATCGGCGTGCTGGCGAAGAACGGCGGCAGCGTCGGCGCCACCCCGGTGCGCCAAGCGATGGACGAGCACCCCGTCACCTGCACGCCCACCACCGAGCTCGACGAGATCCGCCGCATCATGCTGGAGCGCCATGCGCGCTACATGCCGGTGATGGAGCAGAACATGCTGATGGGCGTCATCAGCTTCTACGACGTCGCCAAGGCCGTGGCCGAGAGCCAGACCTTCGAGAACAAGATGCTCAAGGCCTACATCCGCGACTGGCCGGGGGGCGGCGACGAGGAAGGCGCTACCGGCTGAGGCCGGCGCGAAGCGCCTCCAGCGTCTCGGCAATGCCGCGGGCCACCTCGCGGTCCAGTCCGAGCTGCGGCAGCTGCCGCCCGATGCGGTCCAGCCGCTGCAGCAGGATCGCGCAGGCATCGACGCCGGGCGCCAGCCCCTCGGTGCTTCGCAGCATGGCGAAGGTCACGCCGGCATGGACGCTCGGCGTGGCGTCGCTTGCCGGCAGCGTCGTCAGCACGCCCGAGAGCTTCGCCAGAACCTTCATCAGCCCGAGTGCGCCGCCGAGCAGCGCCTCGCGTCGGCCGGCACGCTGCCAGGAGGTCTCGTAGACCTCGACCAGACAGCGCAGCATCAGCGAATACACGGCATTGGCCGCATCGAGGACCGGCGCCGCGGCGCTGCCGGTCACGTGGATGCGGCCGTCCGACACCGGGCAGCGCATCGCCGGATTGCGCGCGACCGGCCGGTGCGGGCAGAACGCCGGGCGCTGCGCCAGCAGCTCGCGGTATTCGCGCCGGATCGCCAGGAACTGCTCGAAGTGGGAAGTCTCGCTGTGCGCGGGCGCGCCTTCGCCCTGCACGATGATCAGGCGCAGGCCGCGCGTGGCCGCCTCCAGGTTGGTGACCACCGAAAGCTCGGGAAAGCCGATCTCGTGGCCGCGAAGCTGGCAGTCGGCCGGCCCGATGAAGAGCGCCTCTTCGCCCAGGCTGCGCGCCAGCTGCGCCAGGCCGTCGGTCAGCAGCTGGTAGAACTCGCCGATGGTCTCGTAGTCCGGTGCGCTCGGCATCAGCACGCCGACCTCGGGGTGCCGCTCGTAGGTCTCGGTCGGGCGAAAGCTCTTCGCGTCCTCGATCGGGAAACCGTCCGGGCGCTCCAGAAAAATGAAGTGCTCGAGCGTTTCGAGGTCGAAAGGCGCGAGCGTCACCTGGATGCGCGCCGGGTGGTAGCCGGGCGCGACCGGCAGGTTGGGGCGGTCGAAGTGCGGCCGCGAGCCGACGGCGACCATCAGGTTGGCCACCTGCGCCAGGTGCCCCATCTCCTCCATGCAGACGCCCATGATCGCCTGATGCCAGCGGCGCACCGCCTGCAGTTCGTGCGGGAGCAGGTCCTCGCTCGCATCCTGCTTGAGGCTGAAGGCGGCATAGAGATAGCTGCACAGCAGGTTGTGCTCGAGCTCCGAGGCCTCGGCCAGCATGTGCAGCAGGTGTTCGCGCGAGCGGATCGGATTGCTCAAGGGGACGACCCTCCGGTGGAGCGGCGGAACACGGCGAGGTCGAGCGGCGCCTCGTTGCCGAGCCACATGGCGTGCGCCGTGTGGTCCGCGTAGTCGTCGCCCGTGACCCCGTGCACGAACACGTCCAGGCCGCTGCGGTGTGCGTCGAGCCACGCGATGACCGGGTCGAACCCGACGGCGTCGAAGGCGAGCTGGCAGCTCCAGTGCGGATGCGGGCCCACCGGGCGCTCGTGCACCCGGCCCACGGTCACGGGCAGCTCCCGCCCGGCCCGCGCGCACAGCTCGCGTGCCTGCGCGACCGTGTCGGGGCCGAAGTAGACGTGCGCGTGGTAGTGCGGGTAGAGGTTTTCGGGGCGGCGCGGCATGGCGGAATTGTGGCGCGAACCGCAGCCCGGATGAGGCAGGCGTCGAAATCGTCGCTCGGACCAGCGGCTTCGGGGACCTCCCGCCGGGCAGAGCCGCTGCCCAACATTCAGGCAGCGCGTCCCTTTTCCTTTGAAAACAGGGACTTGACGGTGCCTTACAAGGAAGTGCAAATCTTATCCACAGGGTTGCTCATGGGTTCTGGGGAAACGTTTGGACCTGCCTGCCTCGACCACGGCCGGCACCAATGGCCTCGGGCGCAGTGTCCTGCCGCAGGGCGCTCGGTGGTTCAGGCGCCGGAGTTCCGCTGCCGTCTGGAGGCATCGTTGGCGCGAGTGCTGTATAAATAACCAGTTTTCAGCCGCCGATCTCCGTCGATGCCCGAAGCCCGCATTCCGCTCGAAGCCGTCAAGGGCCGGGGCGCCGCCACACGCCTGGCGCACCGGTTCGAAAAAGACACGCGCGAGGCCTTCGACGACGGCTGGGGCACGCTCCAGGCGCAGGCGAGAGCGGCCAGCCGGGCCGATGTCGATGAGAAGGCGGATGTGGATGCGGGCGCCGTCGACGACCGTCTGCCGCCCCTGCGAACCGAGGTGCGCTTCGAGGACGCCAAATCCGCGCTCGGCCGCAACGACTCGCCCGACATCCCGTTCGACCGCTCGCTCAACCCGTACCGCGGCTGCGAGCACGGCTGCATCTACTGCTTCGCGCGGCCGACACACAGTTACCTGAACCTGTCCCCGGGACTCGACTTCGAGACTCGGCTGATCGCCAAGCGCAACATCGCCGCGCTGCTGCGCGACGAACTGGCGCGGCCGGGCTACCGGCCGGGGCAGCTCGCCATCGGCACCGCGACCGACTGCTACCAGCCGGTCGAGCGCGAGCTGCTTCTCACGCGCGCGGTGATCGAGGTGCTGCATGCAACGAACCATCCGTTCGCGCTGGTCACCAAGTCGAGCACGGTCGAGCGCGACCTGGACCTGATCGCACCGATGGCCGCGCGCCGCCTCGCGGCCGTCTACCTGACGATCACCACGCTCGACGCCGGCGTGGCGCGCAAGCTGGAGCCGCGCGCCGCCGCGCCCTGGCGGCGGCTACGCACCCTGCGCACGCTGAGCGACGCGGGCGTGCCGGTCGGCGTGAGCGTGGGACCGCAGATCCCCTTCGTCACCGAGGACATGGAGCGCGTGCTCGAAGCCGCTTGGGAAGCCGGCGCGCGCAACGCCTTCTACACCGTGGTGCGGCTGCCGTGGGAGGTGGCACCGCTCTTTCGGCAGTGGCTGGAATTGCACTACCCCGAGCGCGCCGCGCGCATCATGGCGCGCATCCGGGAGATGCGCGGCGGCAAGGACTACGACGCCGACTTCGCCACCCGCATGAAGGGCAGCGGCGTGTGGGCCGGGCTGATCTGCCAGCGCTTCGAGCAGGCGACGCGCCGCCTCGGCTTCAACCGCGAGCGCATCGCGATGGACTTCAGCGCGTTCCGGCCGCCAGAGGTGAAGGGGCAGGGCCGCCTGTTTTGAGGATTCTTCAGGAACTGCGCGGGCTGGGTTGCCCCTTCAGCAGCCTCAAGACCCAGTGCCGGATCTCTTCGGTCCTGCGCTCGAACAGCCACCAGAATGCCGCGCCCCCGGCAATCAGAAGGACCAGCCATCCGAAGAAGTGGACCATGCCCATTGCATCGGGAGCCAACCGTTCGCCCCGGTAAACCACCGCGCCGATGGCGGCAACCAGCGGGAAATGGACCAGGTAGAGCGAATACGAAAACGCGGCCGTGCCATGGCTCAGCCGCACGAAAGCCGACGGCAATTTGCCGCTCGAGGGCAGGTTGGCCAATGCGATGCACAGCAGGCAAAAGCCCGCGCCGACGGCGGCATCGGCCGGCAGGTGCCACTGCGCCTGCAGAGACGTGGATTTGCTGTAGGCCAGGGCGGCAGCGAAGGCCAGGATGCCCGCGGCCAGCGTCAGCCGGCACGCTGCGGGCGACAGGCGGCCGGCAAACAGACAGACGAACAGGCCCAGCAGCCAGATCGGGTAGGACATGACGATCTCGCGCGGCAGCAGCCACAGGATCCAGAGGGCGAGGGCACCGGACATGAGCCGTGTCGCGAGAGAGCCGGAACCTTCCGGCAAGACCCGGCCGACGGCGATGGCGCACAGCGGAAACAGTACGTAATACCAGAACTCGTTGGCCAGGCTCCACAACGGGCCGTTGGTGCCGAACACGGGCGTGGCGATGGTCTGCAGGAACAGCAGATTGGCGAGGAACGTGCTCCACGACGCCGAATACGTCGCGGCCGAAACCGGGCCGGAACTCCAAACCGCCTTGAAGCCGCCGGTGAGCACGTCGGGCGCCACCATGGCGAGCATGCCATCGACGAAGGCCGTCAGCAGCAGGGCGGGCAGCAGCACCACCCACAGCCGGAACAGGCGGGCCATGGCATAGCTGCCGGGGCTGAAGCGGTCCGCGTTGCGCAGCACCGAACCCCCGACGAAAAAGCCGCTGAGCACGAAGAACACCATGACGGCTTGGTGTCCCGTCCCGGTCACTGCATAGAAGAGCTTCTGCAGCACGGAAGCCGTCTCGAGCCTGGAGTAATCGACGATGAGCGCGGCGCGCAAATGCCCGGCGCACACGACAAGGGCGGCGAGTCCGCGCACCAGGTCGAGCCAAATGAATTTCTGCATGACGCTCCGCATTCCCTTTTGAATCGCGGCGGAAAAGCCGCGGGAGGATCCATGCGATCGCGTCGGCGGACACCGGCGGTGCGGCGGCAGCCGACCCGAGTCGACTGCGTCAATAGTAACACTAAAATACTAATTATTACGCCGAGCAATAGTTCGTAGTGCCTGTGACGTCGAAGCCCCGTTCTCGGCGCAGTTCCTCCATCACACGCAGCGCCGCGTACGCGTCGTTCGCTGCATAGCGCAGCTGCCCCTCGGTGAGGTGCCGGCTGGCCCAGTTGGACGTGGTCTGCTTGCGCGACTTTGCGAAGCGCTGGCCGAATAACAGCGCCACCGCCGTCCTGACGCCGAGCGACTTGCGGTGGCCGCGCTGCCGGAACAACGCATCGAGATCGATCACGGCCCGTGGCTCGATGCCCAGCTTGTCGCGGATTTGCACGCGGTCGTTGGCCAGTCCGAAGCCCACCTTGGTCAACGCATCCGACGCCAGCAGGCGGGCCGCGGCGGCGCGGCAGTCGGCGTCGTGCAGCTGAAACACCCAGGCATGGTCGAGCGAGGCGAACTGCACGGTGTGCGGCCCCTGGGAAATCTCGTTTCTCGCAAAGGTCGGCTTCGATTCGGTGTCCAAGCCGACCATGTCGAGGCGCGCCAGCGCGGCCAGCGCCTGTTCGGCCTGCCGCGGCGTCGCGACCAGATCGATGTCGCGCAGTTCGAGGCCCTGGAACGCGTCGAGCAGGGCGATCTGTTCGCGGCTGGGCAGCAGCGGCGTCATCGCGCGGCCAGCGCCGCGGCGTGGTGGCGCAAGTGGTCCGCCACGAAGCTCTGGATGAAGTAGTAGCCGTGGTCGTAGCCCGCGTGGCGGCGCAGCGCGAGCGGCTGGCCGATGGCCTCGCAGGCGGCTTCGAACAGGTGCGGATGCAGCTGCTCGGCGAGGAATTTGTCGGCCAGCCCCTGGTCGATCAGGATGCCCGCCGGGTAGGGCGCGACCGGCTGGCTCTGCATCAGCACGCTGGCGTCGTGCTCGCCCCAGCGCGCGCGGTCGGCGCCGAGGTAGCCCGTGAAGGCTTTCTGGCCCCACGGGCATTGCGTCGGAGCGCAGATCGGCGCGAAGGCCGACACCGACTTGAAGCGTCCCGGATGCCGCAGCGCCAGCGTGAGCGCGCCGTGGCCGCCCATCGAGTGGCCGAAGACGCCCAGGCGCCGCGTGTCGATGGGCAGGTGCGCGCCGAGCAGCGTCGGCAGCTCCTCGGCAATGTAGCTCTCCATGCGCCAGTGCGCGGCCCACGGCGCCTCGGTCGCGTCGAGGTAGAAGCCCGCGCCGATGCCGAAATCCCAGCTGACGGTCGCCCCCGGCAGGCTCTCGACGGCCGCGCCGCGCGGGCTGGTGTCGATCGCGACGAGCGCCAGGCCCAATTGGGCCGCCAGGCGCTGCGCGCCGGCCTTGACCATGAAGGTCTCTTCGTTGCAGGTCAGCCCGGCCAGGTAGAGCAGGGCGGGCACCCGGCCGCCGGCGGCGTCGATCGCCTCCTGCGGCGGCAGGAACACCGACAGGCGCATCGGCAGGCCGATCTCGCGCGAGGCGTGCTCGTAGAAGCCTTGCACGCCGCCGAAGCAGCGGTGTTCGGAAAGGGTCTTGAGCGGGGCCGTCATCGGGTCAGTAGATGACGACACCGCGAATGGACTCGCCGCGCTTCATCAAGTCGAAGCCCTTGTTGATGTCTTCGAGCGGCATGGTGTGGGTGATCAGGTCGTCGATGTTGATCTTGCCCTCCATGTACCAGTCGACGATCCGCGGCACGTCGGTGCGACCGCGCGCGCCGCCGAAGGCCGAGCCCTCCCACTTGCGGCCCGTGACGAGCTGGAACGGGCGCGTGGAGATTTCCGCGCCCGCCTCGGCCACGCCGATGATGATCGAGCGGCCCCAGCCCTTGTGCGTGCATTCGAGCGCCTGGCGCATCACCTGCGTGTTGCCGATGCACTCGAAGCTGTAGTCGGCGCCGCCGTCGGTGAGCTGCACGATGGCATCGACCACGTTGGGCGTGTCCTTCGGGTTGATGAAGTGCGTCATGCCGAACTGGCGCGCCATGGCTTCGCGTGCCGGATTCAGGTCGACGCCGATGATCTTGTCGGCGCCCACCATCTTCGCGCCCTGGATCACATTGAGACCGATGCCGCCCAGGCCGAAGACGACCACGTTGGCCCCGGGCTCGACCTTGGCGGTGAAGATGACGGCGCCGATGCCGGTCGTCACGCCGCAGCCGATGTAGCAGACCTTGTCGAACGGCGCGTCCTCGCGGATCCTGGCGAGCGCGATCTCGGGCACGACCGTGTAGTTGCTGAAGGTGGAGGTTCCCATGTAGTGCAGGATCGGCTGGCCGCCCAGGCTGAAGCGGCTGGTGGCGTCGGGCATCAGGCCCTTGCCCTGCGTGCCGCGGATGAGCTGGCACAGGTTGGTCTTGCGCGACAGGCAGAACTTGCAGTGGCGGCACTCGGGCGTGTAGAGCGGGATGACGTGGTCGCCCTTCTTGAGGGTCGTCACGCCCGGGCCGACATCGACCACGACGCCAGCGCCCTCGTGGCCGAGGATGGCGGGGAAGAGGCCCTCCGGGTCGGCGCCCGAGAGCGTGTAGTAGTCGGTGTGGCAGATGCCCGTGGCCTTGATCTCCACCAGCACCTCGCCGGCCTTCGGGCCTTCGAGGTCGACGGTTTCGATGGTCAGGGGCTGGCCTGCTTGCCAGGCGACGGCGGCGCGGGTTTTCATGGCGGCTCGGAAAGGGTTGCGAATGGGCCACTATAAGATGCCCTGCACAGGAGCATCGTCCCATGAAAAAGATCCTCGTCCTCAACGGCCCCAACCTCAACCTGCTCGGCACGCGCGAGCCGGAACAGTACGGCCATGAAACCCTGGGCGACGTCGAGCGCCTGTGCCAGGAAACGGGTGCGAAGCTCGGCGTCGAGATCGAATGCCGCCAGTCCAACCACGAGGGCGTGCTGATCGACTGGATCCACGAGGCCGGGCGCGAGATTGCCGCCGGGCGCATGCTGGGTGTGGTGATGAATCCGGGCGCCTACACGCACACTTCGGTTGCGCTGCATGACGCCATCAAGGGCGCGAGCGTGCCGTTGATCGAACTGCACATCTCGAACGTGCATGCGCGCGAGGAGTTCCGCCACCACTCGTACATCTCGCCGGCGGCGCGCGGAATCATCGTCGGGCTTGGCGTCAAGGGCTACGCGCTGGCGATCGAGGCGCTGGTGCGCGTCCTCTCGCCAAGCTAGCGCAGCCGGGGCGCCGCCGCCGTCTCGCGCTGCGTGATGCGGCCCTGCGCGTCGATGCTCTCCAGCCGCACGTCGAAGCCCCACAGGCGCGCCACGTGCTTGAGCACCTCGCGCGTGTCGTCGCGCAGCGCCATCTTGTTGCGCTGGGTGTGGCGCAGGGTCAGCGAGCGGTCGCCGCGCAGGTCGACGTTCCAGACCTGGATGTCGGGCTCGCGGCAGCTGATGTCGTACTGGCGCGCGAGCGATTCGCGCAACGCCCGGTAGCCGCTGTCGTCGTGGATGGCCGAGATTTCCAGCTTCGGGTCGTCCTCGTGGTCGCGGATCGAGAAGAAGCGGAAGTCGCGCATCACCTTCGGGCTCAGGAACTGCCCGACGAAGCTCTCGTCCTTGAAGTTGCGCATGGCGTGGTCGAGCGTGGCCAGCCAGTCGCTGCCGGCGAAGTCCGGGAACCAGCGACGGTCTTCCTCGGTGGGCTTCTCGCAGATGCGCCGCAGGTCGCCGTACATCGCGAAGCCGAGCGCGTACGGGTTGATGCCGCTGTAGGCGCGGTGGTCGATCGGCGGCTGCGCGATGACGCCGGTGTGGGAGCTCAGCCACTCCATCATGAAGCCGTCGGCCAGCAGGCCCCGGTCGTACATCGTGTTGAGCAGCGTGTAGTGCCAGAAGGTGGCCCAGCCCTCGTTCATGACCTGGGTCTGGCGCTGCGGGTAGAAGTACTGCGCGATCTTGCGCACGATGCGCACCACCTCGCGCTGCCAGGGCTCCAGCAGCGGGGCGTTCTTCTCGATGAAGTAGAGCAGGTTCTCCTGGGGCTCGTCGGGGAAGCGCCGCGCCGCGCTGCTGCTGCCGGCGGCCTCGATGCGGCGCGGCAGGGTACGCCAGAGGTCGTTGATCTGCTGCTGCTGGTAGCGCTCGCGCTCGGCGCGCTGGCTTGCCTCCTGCGCCAGCGAGCGCTTCTGCGGGCGGCGGTAGCGGTCGACGCCGTAGTTCATCAGCGCGTGGCAGGAGTCGAGCAATTCCTCGACCGTGTCGACGCCGTGGCGCTCCTCGCACTCGCCGATGTAGTGCCGCGCATAGACCAGGTAGTCGACGATCGACGACGCGTCGGTCCACATCCGGAACAGGTAGTTGCCCTTGAAGAAGCTGTTGTGCCCGTAGGCGGCGTGCGCGATCACCAGCGCCTGCATCGCCATGGTGTTTTCTTCCATGAGGTAGGCGATGCAGGGGTCGGAGTTGATGACGATCTCGTAGGCCAGCCCCATGTGGCCGCGCCGATAGTTCTTCTCCGTCATGATGAACTGCTTGCCGTACGACCAGTGACGGTAGGTCACGGGCATGCCGATGCTGGCGTAGGCGTCCATCATCTGCTCGGCCGAGATGACTTCGAGCTGGATCGGGTAGACGTCGAGCTTGTAGTCGACGCGCGCGATGCGGTCGATCTGCTCGTGGTAGGTCTCGATCAGCTCGAAGGTCCAGTCCGACGGGCTGGGCAGCGGGGCGGCGGCGCGCTCGGTCAGGGTTTCTTCGGTCATGGCGCTGTCCCTTCCTTCTTGAAGAGTTCGCGGAACACCGGGTAGATGTCCTCGGCGTGCGCCACCTTGCGCATGGCGAAGTTGGTCTTCACGCCCTGCAGCCGCGCGTACTCGTACCACAGGTTCTGCTCGGCGTTGGCCACCTGCACGTAGGCGTAGTAGCGCACCAGCGGCAGGATCGAATCGGCCAGCAGCTCGCGGCAGCGGCCGCTGTCCTGGTGCCAGTTGTCGCCGTCGCTCGCCTGCGCGCCGTAGATGTTCCACTCGCCGCTCGGATAGCGCTCGCGCACGATCTGGTTCATCAGCACCAGCGCGCTCGACACCACCGTGCCGCCGGTTTCGGTGGCGTGGAAAAACTCGTCCTCGGTCACCTCCTGGGCCTGCGTGTGGTGGCGGATGAAGACCAGCTCGATGGTTTCATAGTGCCGCGTCAGGAACAGGTAGAGCAGCATGAAGAAGCGCTTGGCCATGTCCTTGCGCGCCTCGTCCATCGAGCCCGAGACGTCCATCAGGCAGAACATCACGGCCTTGGCGGTCGGCACCGGCACGCGCACCCGGTTGCGGAAGCGCAGGTCGATCGGGTCGATATAGGGCACGTGGCGCGCGGTGCGGCGCAGCGCCTCGATCTGCGCCTCGGTGGCTGCGATCTGGTCGGCCACGAGCGCGTCGTCGCAGTTGGGCAGGTGCCGCAGGTGCAGCAGGTGCGCTTCCAGCCGGCGCAGCTCGGTGCGCGTCTCGCCGCCGAGCGCGATGCGCCGTGCCAGCGCGCCGCGCATGGAGCGCACGATGTGCAGGTTGGTCGGCGTGCCGTCGCTGGTGAAGCCGGCGCGGTGGCTCTTCCATTCGGGCACCGCGACGAGCTGCGTGCGCACCAGGTGCGGCAGCGCCAGGTCCTCGAAGAAGGCCTGCATGAACTCCTCGCGCGTGAGGCGGAAGACGAAGTCGTCCTCGCCCTCGCCGCTGTCGCTGGCGTCGCCGCTGCCCGCACCGCCGGCGCCGCCCGGCGGCGGACGCGCGATGCGGTCGCCCTTGACGAACTCCCGGTTGCCCGGGTGCACGAACTCCCGGTTGCCGCCCGGCGCATGGCCGAAGGTCGGCTCCGAGACGTCGCGCCGCGGCAGCGTGATGTCCTCTCCTTGCTCCAGCTCGCGGATGCCGCGGCCACTCACGGCGCGCTGCACCGCCTCGCGGATCTGCCCGCGGTAGCGGCGCAGGAAGCGCTCGCGGTTGCCGATCGACTTGTTCTTGCCCGAAAGGCGCCGATCGATGATCTGCTGGAGCATGGACATTTCTCCCGAGGGCAGGCCTTACGCGGAGGCTTCTTGTCGCGGGCACCCGCGGAACCGGCTTTGCCGGGCCGCTGGGTGCGCCCCCTGGAAGGGGGGTGGCGCAGCGACACGCAGTGCGCGCAGCCTGGGGGTCATGAACTCTTTCTCACCCGCAGGTACCACTCGCACAGCAGGCGCACCTGCTTGGGCGTGTAGCCCTTCTCGACCATGCGCGCGACGAAGTCCTGGTGCTTCTTCTGCTCCTCGGCGCTGCTCTTGGCGTTGAAGCTGATGACCGGCAGCAGCTCCTCAGTGTTGGAGAACATCTTCTTCTCGATGACGGTGCGCAGCTTCTCGTAGCTGGTCCAGGCCGGATTGCGCCCGCCGTTGCCGGCACGCGCGCGCAGCACGAAGTTGACGATCTCGTTGCGGAAGTCCTTCGGGTTGGAAATGCCCGCGGGCTTCTCGATCTTCTCCAGCTCGGCGTTGAGCGACATGCGGTCGAACACCTCGCCGGTGTCGACGTCGCGGTACTCCTGGTCCTGGATCCAGTAGTCGGCGTAGGTCACGTAGCGGTCGAAGATGTTCTGGCCGTACTCGCTGTAGCTTTCCAGGTAGGCGGTCTGGATTTCCTTGCCGATGAACTCGGCGTAGCGCGCCGCCAGCTGGTCCTTGATGTACGACAGGTACTTGTGCTCGGTTTCGGCCGGGAACTGCTCGCGCTCGATCTGCTGCTCCAGCACGTACATCAGGTGCACCGGGTTGGCCGCCACCTCGGTCGAGTCGAAGTTGAAGACCTTCGAGATGATCTTGAAGGCGAAGCGCGTCGATGTGCCGCTCATGCCCTCGTCGACGCCGGCGTAGTCGCGGTACTCCTGCAGCGACTTGGCCTTGGGGTCGGTGTCCTTCAGGCTCTCGCCGTCGTAGACCTGCATCTTGCTGAAGATGCTGGAGTTCTCGGGCTCCTTCAGGCGCGTGAGCACCGAGAACTGCGCCATCATGCGCAGCGTGCCGGGCGCGCACGGCGCCTGGGCCAGCGAGGACGAGCGCACCAGCTTCTCGTAGATCTTGATCTCCTCCGACACGCGCAGGCAGTAGGGCACCTTGACGATGTAGATGCGGTCGAGGAAAGCCTCGTTGTTCTTGTTGTTGCGAAACGCCTTCCACTCGCTCTCGTTGCTGTGCGCGAGCACGATGCCGTCGAACGGGATGGCGCCGAAGCCCTCGGTGCCCTTGAAGTTGCCCTCCTGGGTGGCCGTGAGCAGCGGGTGCAGCACCTTGATCGGCGCCTTGAACATCTCGACGAACTCCAGCAGCCCCTGGTTGGCCAGGCACAGGCCGCCCGAGTAGGAATAGGCGTCCGGGTCGTCCTGCGCCAGCGTTTCGAGCTTGCGGATGTCGATCTTGCCGACCAGCGAGGAGATGTCCTGGTTGTTCTCGTCGCCCGGCTCGGTCTTGGCCACGGCGATCTGCCGCAGCACCGACGGATAGCGCTTGACGACCTGGAACTTGCGGATGTCACCGCCGTACTCCTCCAGCCGCTTGACGGCCCAGGGCGACAGCACGCGCTGCAGGTAACGCCGCGGGATGCCGTATTCCTTCTCCAGGATCTCGCCGTCCTCGGCCATGTCGAACAGGCCCAGCGGCGACTCGTTCACCGGCGAGTCCTTGATGGCGTAGAACGGCACGTGCTCCATGAGCTGCTTGAGCCGCTCGGCGATCGAGCTCTTGCCGCCGCCCACGGGGCCCAGCAGGTAGAGGATCTGCTTTTTCTCCTCCAGCCCCTGCGCGGCGTGCCGGAAATAGGACACCACCTGCTCGATGGCGTCCTCCATGCCGTAGAACTCCTTGAAGGCCGGGTAGAGCTTGATGACCTTGTTGGCGAAGATGCGCGACAGGCGCGGGTCGTGGCGCGTGTCGATCAACTGCGGCTCGCCAATGGCCTTCAGCATGCGTTCGGCGGCCGTCGCGTAGGCCAGCGGATCGCGCCGGCAAATTTCCAGGTACTCCGACAGCGAAAGGACTTCCTCGCGCGTGCGCTCGTAGCGGGCGGCGAAGTTGCTGATGACATCCATGAACACACCTCCATCGGGTCAACGGGGCCACGGTCGCGGAGCCGGCGCAGCGGAGGTGACGTGTCGATCGACCCGGGACGCTTGCCCACGAACGTCCCTTGCCGATCACTCTCCCGACACGCCAGCGACCTCTGTTTGAATCGCCGCATGCCCGCCCAGTCCCATACCTTTTCAGAACCCCGAGCGCACTGCAAAGTTCCGCCGGGGACCAGGGTGCGCCTCTCGAATCCAGCGGTGCGACGGCGCCCGCGCCGCACTCGCATCTCAACCTTCAACGTCCCGGCCCGCGTTTCGGTTTAATAGAAAACCCGGCCCTGGTTTGATGGCAAACGATATGCCGAAAGCCGATTTCCTGCGCGCCTGCGGGACAGCGCCGGTGGCGCCGCGGGCATCGAAACGCCAGCACCGGTTCAGCACACGCCGCAGCTGCGCGGAAAGCTATCGAAATCATAGCAAGGGCCGCAAAAAAAGGCGACCCGCGGGCCGCCTGTTTTGCCGCGCAGCAACAGGTGCGCCTCAGCTGAAGAATTCCTTGGCCTTGTCGAACCAGCCCTTTTCGGTCGGGCTGTGCTTGTTGCCGCCTTTTCTGAACGATTCGTCGAGCTCCTTCATCAGCTTGCGCTGGTGCTCGGTGAGCTTGACTGGCGTCTCGACGCGGATGTGGCAGTACAGGTCGCCGGGGTAGCTCGCGCGCACGCCCTTGATGCCCTTGCCGCGCAGGCGGAACTGCTTGCCGCTTTGCGTGCCTTCCGGCACGTCGATGGCCGCCGCGCCCTTCAGGGTCGGCACCTCGATCTCGCCGCCGAGCGCCGCCGTGGTGATGCTGATCGGCACCTCGCAGTGCAGGTCGTCGCCCTCGCGCTCGAAGACGTCGTGCTTCTTCAGCCGGATCTCGATGTAGAGGTCGCCCGGCGGGCCGCCATTGGTGCCGGGTTCGCCGTTGCCGGTGCTGCGGATGCGCATGCCGTCGTCGATGCCGGCCGGAATCCGGACTTCGAGCGTCTTGTTGGTCTTGATCTTGCCTTGGCCATGGCAGGTGGTGCACGGCTCGGGAATGATCTTGCCCGTGCCGTGGCACTGCGGGCAGGTCTGCTGCACGCTGAAGAAGCCCTGGCGCATCTGCACCGCGCCGCTGCCGTGGCAGGTGGTGCAGGTGATCGGCTTGGTGCCGGGCTTGGCGCCGCTGCCGTGGCAGGTGGCGCAGTCGTCCCAGCTCGGGATGCGGATCTGGGCTTCCTTGCCCTCGGCCGCTTCCTCCAGGGTGATCTCCAGCCCGTAGCTCAGGTCGCTGCCGCGAAACACCTGCCGCCCGCCGCTCTGGCGGCCGCCGCGCGCCCCGCCGAACACGTCGCCGAAGATGTCGCCGAAGGCCTCGGCAAAGCCGCCGAAGCCTTCCGCGCCCGGTCCGCCGCGCATGTTCGGGTCGACGCCGGCGTGGCCGAACTGGTCGTAGGCCGCGCGCTTGCGTGGGTCCGACAGCATTTCGTACGCCTCCTTGGCCTCCTTGAACCTGGCTTCGGCGCCCTGGGAACTGGAACCCTGGTTGCGGTCCGGGTGGTGCTTCATCGCGAGCTTGCGATAAGCCTTCTTGATTTCGTCCTCGCTCGCGTTCTTGGGAACGCCGAGGGTTTCGTAGTAGTCGCGTTTGGTGGCCATGATCGGATGAGGGATGCGGTTTTGCCGCCGTCTGGATGCGTAAAAGGCTGGGCTGCCTTGTCGGAAGCCCAGCCTTCGTCTCGGGTCGGAGGTCAGCCTTTCTTGACTTCCTTGACCTCGGCGTCGACCACGTTGTCGTCGGCCGCGCCGCTCGCCGCGCCGCTGTCGTGGCCCGCGCCGGTCTGGCTGGTGCCGGCGCCGGCGTTGGCTCCGGCAGCACCCGCCGCGGCCTGCGCGTCGCCGTACATCTTCTCGCCGAGCTTCTGGCTGGCGGTCATCAGGGTGCTGGTCCTGGCCTCGATCGCGGCCTTGTCCTCGCCCTTCAGGGCTTCTTCCAGGTCCTTGATGGCGGCCTCGATCTTGTCCTTCTCGCCGGCCTCCAAGCTCGCGCCGTGCTCGCCGAGCGACTTCCTCACGCTGTGCACCATGGCCTCGCCCTGGTTGCGCGCCTGCACCACCTCGACCTTCTTCTTGTCCTCGGCGGCGTTGAGCTCGGCGTCCTTCACCATCTTCTGGATCTCGGCCTCCGACAGGCCCGAGTTGGCCTTGATGGTGATCTTGTTTTCCTTGCCGGTGCCCTTGTCCTTGGCGCCCACGTGCAGGATGCCGTTGGCGTCGATGTCGAAGCTCACCTCGATCTGCGGCGTGCCGCGCATGGCCGGCGGGATGCCTTCCAGGTTGAACTCGCCCAGCAGCTTGTTGCCCGAGGCGATCTCGCGCTCGCCCTGGAACACCTTGATCGTCACGGCCGGCTGGTTGTCCTCGGCGGTCGAGAAGGTCTGCGCGAACTTGGTCGGGATCGTGGTGTTCTTGGTGATCATCTTGGTCATGACGCCGCCCATGGTCTCGATGCCCAGCGACAGCGGCGTCACGTCCAGCAGCAGCACGTCCTTGCGGTCGCCCGAGAGCACCTGGCCCTGGATCGCGGCGCCGACGGCCACCGCCTCGTCGGGGTTCACGTCCTTGCGCGGCTCGCGGCCGAAGAATTCCTTGACCTTGTCCTGCACCTTGGGCATGCGCGTCATGCCGCCGACCAGGATCACATCGTTGATGTCGCTCACGCTCACGCCCGCGTCCTTGATGGCGGTGCGGCACGGCGCGATGGTGCGCTCGATCAGGTCGTCGACCAGGCTCTCGAGCTTGGCGCGCGTCAGCGTGATGTTCAGGTGCTTCGGGCCCGAGGCGTCGGCCGTGACGTAGGGCAGGTTGATGTCGGTCTGCGCGCTGTTGGACAGCTCGATCTTGGCCTTCTCGGCGGCTTCCTTCAGGCGCTGCAGCGCCAGCACGTCCTTGCCGAGGTCGACGCCCTGCTCCTTCTTGAACTCGCCGATGATGTAGTCGATGATGCGCTGGTCGAAGTCCTCGCCGCCCAGGAAGGTGTCGCCGTTGGTCGAGAGCACCTCGAACTGCTTCTCGCCATCGACGTCGGCGATCTCGATGATCGAGATGTCGAAGGTGCCGCCGCCCAGGTCGTAGACGGCGATCTTGCGGTCACGCTTGTCCTGCTTGTCGAGGCCGAAGGCCAGCGCCGCGGCGGTCGGCTCGTTGATGATGCGCTTGACCTCCAGCCCGGCGATGCGTCCGGCGTCCTTGGTGGCCTGGCGCTGGCTGTCGTTGAAGTAGGCGGGCACCGTGATCACGGCGTCGGTCACCGGCTCGCCCAGGTAATCCTCGGCGGTCTTCTTCATCTTGCGCAGGATTTCGGCCGACACCTGCTGCGGCGCGAGCTTCTTGCCGCGCACCTCGACCCAGGCGTCGCCGTTGTCGGCCTTGATGATCGCGTAGGGCATCAGGTGGATGTCCTTCTGCACTTCCTTTTCATCGAACTTGCGGCCGATCAGGCGCTTGACGGCGTAGATCGTGTTCTTCGGGTTGGTCACCGCCTGGCGCTTGGCCGAGGCGCCGACCAGCACCTCGCCGTCTTCCTGGTAGGCGACGATCGAGGGCGTGGTGCGCGCGCCTTCCGAGTTCTCGATCACGCGCGTGCTGTTGCCTTCCATGATCGACACGCACGAGTTGGTGGTGCCGAGGTCGATGCCGATGATTTTTGCCATGTTGTTTTCTCCTGGGGTCTGAAAGAAGTTGGTGCCTGCAGAGGTGCGGATGGGTGGCGCGTATTCAAGCCAAAAAAGGCATGCCGGTTACGCGGCGCCGGCCGCTACGGTCACCAGGGCCGGGCGCAGCACGCGCTCGGCGATGGTGTAGCCCTTCTGCAGCACGCCCACCACGGTGTTGGCCTCCTGCGCGGACGGCACCACCGAGATCGCCTGGTGGCGGTGCGGGTCGAATTTTTCGCCGGCCTTGGGGGCGATCTCGACCACCTTGTTGCGCTCGAGCGCGCTCTTTAACTGGCGCAGCGTCGCCTCAGTGCCTTCGCGGATCTGCTGGGCGGTGGCCTCCGGAACGGCCAAGCCGGCCTCCAGGCTGTCGAGCACGGGCAGCAGGCTCTCGGCGAAGGATTCGACCGCGAACTTGCGCGCCTTAGTGATTTCCTCGTCGGCGCGGCGGCGCGCGTTCTGCACGTCGGCCTGGGCGCGCAGGTACTGGTCGTTGAGCTCCGCGTTCTGGCTGCGCAGCGTCGTGAGCTCGGCCTGCGCCGCCTCGGCGGCCGCCTGCGCCTCGGCTTCGGTGGCGGCCTGCGCCGCTTCGAGTTCTTCGAGGCTGGGCGCGCCCTGGAGTCGGTGGGGGTCGGTGGGAGGTGTTGTTTCTAGAGGCATGGATGAAAAAGCGAAAGAAGGCCAGACACCGGCCAAATGGCCACGAATCGAAGGATTCGGCCTGAAACTGGGGCCGGCCGGGCCTGTTTCAAGCAAAAAAGCGCGCCGTGTCAGGGCGCGCCGTGGGTGGAGCCGGCGTCGGGCGCCGGATTCGCGCTTCAGTGCGCGTCGAGCAGCTCGACGTCGAACTTGAGCGTCGCGTTGGGCGGGATCACGCCGCCGGCGCCGCGCGCGCCGTAGCCGAGCGCGGCCGGGATGATGAGCGTGCGCTTGCCGCCGATCTTCATGCCGGCGACGCCTTCGTCCCAGCCCTTGATGACCTGGCCGGCGCCCAGCGAGAAGGCGAACGGATCGTTGCGGTCGCGGCTGGAGTCGAACTTGGCGCCCTGCACGCCGTCGTTGTAGAGCCAGCCGGTGTAGTGCACGTGCACATGCTGGCCAGGCCGGGCTTCGGCGCCCTGGCCGACGGTGGTGTCTTCGTACTGCAGGCCGGACGGGGTGGTGACGGGCATGGGGGCTCCTGGATGAAGTCGGAAGAAAAAAACGGCCTGCCAGTGTAGCGATGCCCCGTCCCGGGTCCGGCGGGCGGCCCCTGCGCTGCCATGGCCGCCCCGCGGGCGCTCAGGCGGCGGTCTTGCGGGCCTGGCCGGCCTGCCACTTGACCGCGAAGGCCTGCAGGTCCGACAGCCGCTTGAGCAGGTCGAGCCCGCTCGGCGTCAGGCTGTAGCCGTCGCCGCCATGCTCCACGATGCCGGCTTCGCGCAGCGCCTTGATGCGGGTGTTGAGGGTGTTGGGCGTGACGCCGCCGACGCTGTCCTGCAGCAGCCGGAAGGTTTGCGCATGACCGTCGCGCAAGGCCCACAGCACCCGCATCGCGTAGCGCGCTTCGAGCAGCGAGAGCAATTGGCCGACGGCTGCGGTTTCCTTGGTGGTCATGCGCGGTTCTCCTCGTGGGCGTGCGGTTCGCCCGTGTGTTTTATGGCTGCCAGGCCGCGTCCCCGAAGCCGCGAAAGCTCTGCCCAGGCGGCGGCGACTATATCGCAGACCACCGATTGCTACAAGTTTCATAGCTGGCGCCGCACAAGGGCCGTGGCTTTGCGGCGTTTTGGAGACAAATCGCTTGCTACGCAATCGGGAGCGTGCTGCAGTCCCGTGCGCCCGCGCGGGGCGGCTCAGTAGCTCGCCATCGCCTCGCCCAGCCGCACGGCGCGCGCCGGCGCCCAGTCCGGATTGAAGCGCAGGGGCGGCGCGGGAAACAGCAGCACCACCGTCGAGCCGAGCAGGAAGCGGCCCATCTCCTCGCCCTGACGCAGCACGACGGGCGGGGTGTTGTCGTCGTCGTAGCGCCACTCGCGCACCTGCTTCACGCGCGGGCCGTTGACCACGCCGTGCCACACGGTTTCCATGCTGCCGACGATGGTGGCGCCCACCAGCGTCAGCACGAAGGGCCCGCGCGCCGACTCGAACACGCACACCACGCGCTCGTTGCGCGCGAACAGCCCCGGCACGCCGCGCGCGGTCGCCGGGTTGACCGAGAACAGCTCGCCCGGCACGTGGATCATGCGCAGCAGGCGGCCGTCGCACGGCATGTGGATGCGGTGGTAGTCGCGCGGGCTCAGGTAGAGCGTGGCGAAGCTGCCGTGCGCGAACCGCGCCGCCAGCGCGGTGTCGCCGCCGACCAGCGCGGTGGTGGTGTAGCGGTGGCCCTTGGCCTGCAGGATCTGCTCGCCCTCGATCGCGCCGAACTGGCTGATGGCGCCGTCCACCGGGCAGATGAGGTCGGCCTGCGCGAGCGGGCGGGCGCCGGGCCTGAGCGCGCGCGTGAAGAAGGCGTTGAAGCTCTTGTAGCTGGCGATGTCGGGGTCGAGCGCCTCGGCCATGTCGACGCCGTACTTGGCGACGAAGCGCCGCACGATCCAGGTCGTGGTGCCGCCGCGCTCGCGCCCGGCGACCCAGCCGGCGAACGAGGTCAGCGCCTGCTTGGGCAGCAGGTATTGCGGCAGGACGGCGGAGCGGTCGGACACGGTGGGTGCAGGGTGCGGGTGAAGCGGATGCCGGCAAGTTTACAAGGCGTCCGCCGCCCGCGCGGGGGCCCGGCCGGCCAAGGCGGCAGGGCGGCGGTGCCGCCGGTGCGCAGGGATCAGGCACTTTGCAGCATCCCGTCGTGCTACTTTTTCAATAGCAAGCAACGCAGACCCGGTCTGCGCCAGCGGCGGTTTTGATGCTTCTCGCAGGCCGTCAGCGCGGCCGGCGCCGCAGCAGGCGCTCCAATCCCTCGAACAGCGCCTCGGCGAGCAGCGCCAGCACCGCGGCGGGCAGGGCGCCGGCCAGCAGCAGCCCGCTGTCGTTGAGCGCCAGGCCGGTCACGATGCGCTCGCCATAGCCGCCCGCGCCGATGAAGGCGGCGATGGTCGCCGTGCCGATGGCGATCGTCGTGGCGGTGCGCACGCCGGCCAGCAGCGTCGGCAGCGCCAGCGGCAGCAGCACCCAGCGCAGGCCCTGCGCGCCGGTCATGCCGAGCGCCGTGCCGGCCTGCCGCAGCCCGGCGGGCACGCCCGCCAGCCCGGTGACGGTGTTGCGCATGATCGGCAGCAGCGCGTAGAGCGTGAGCGCGACCAGCGCCGGCACCACGCCGATGCGGCCGAGCAGCGCGATCAGCACCGCCAGCAGCGCCAGCGCCGGCACCGTCTGCAGCAGCCCGGCCAGCCCGAGCAGCACGGCGCGCGAGCGCGCGTGCGGGAACGCGGCGATGGCCAGCGGCACGCCCAGCAGCACGGCGGCCGCCACCGACACGCCGACCAGCAGCAGGTGCTCGCGCGTGAGCCGGCCGAGGTCGGCGCCGAACAGCTTGGCCGCGAAGCCGCGCCCGCCACCCGTGCCCGCCGCTGCGCGCGGTGCGTCGCCGGATGCGGCGCCGGATCGGGTGCCCGGCGCCGACGAGGTGGCGAGCGCACCGCCGGGCCTGCCCGGCGCAGCGGCGCCTCCGGCGGCGGCGCCCGCCAGCCAGTCGCGCGCGATGACGTCGAACGCCGCGCCGTCCAGCTCGGCGCGCGCGTTCATGGCGATCATGGCGCGCTCGTCGATGCGGCCTTCGAGCCGCTGCAGCGCCGCCCAGGCCCGCGGAAAGCGCGCCGGCACGTCGAGCCGGTACAGCACCACGGCGTCGTAGCGCGGAAAGTGCCGCCGGTCGTCGGCCAGCACGCGCAGGCCGAGCTTGCCGATCTGGGCGTCGGTCGTGTAGATGTCGATCACGTCGACCCGGCCGGCGGCGAGGGCGCCGTAGGCCAGCCCGTGGTCGAGCCCGGTGGGCGTCTGCGGCAGGCCGTAGGCCTGCGCCAGCGGGCGCCAGCCGTCGGCGCGGCCGATGAACTCGTTGGACAGGCCGAGCCGCAGCGCGGGGTGCCGCGCCAGGTCGCTGATCGTGCGCAGGCCGAGCGCGTCGGCCTCGGCGCCGCGCACCGCGAGCGCATAGCCGTCGTTGAAGCCGAGCGGGATGGCCATGCCCAGCCCGAGCGGCGCGAGTGCCTCGCGCAAGGCGTCGGGCGCGAGCGGCGCCGGACTCTTGAGGATTTCGAGCGCGATGGTGCCGGTGTACTCGGCGTACAGGTCGATGCCGCCCGAGCGCAGCGCCTCGTAGACGATGGCGGTGTTGCCCAGGCCCGGCCGCACCACCGGCGGGGCGTCCAGGTAGGGCGCCGCCGTCTGCGCCAGCACCTCGGCCAGGATGTACGACTCGGTGAAGCGCTTGGAGCCGATGCGCAGCGTGTCGGCCGCGTGCGCCGCCAGGATGCCCACCCCCAGGGCGAGCCCCAGGGCGACGCGAAGAAAACCTCGCCAGGCGGCGGCAGGGCGGGACGGCATCGATCCAGTCTACCGACTGCGCACGCGTGGCGCGCTGCCGTCGAGCGCGTTTTCCTACAGACGCGGGGGCGCGCCACCGATGCGTGGGGCGCCGCGGACGTTTCAATGTGCAAGCGGAAGAGGGCGCGGGTGTTTGCGAGGTGCGGCACCCGGCGCCCTTCAAAGATGTGATGGCGACAGAATGCAGATCAACCACACCCGTCGCGGCGGCGGCAAGCCCCTGCTGCTGGTCCATGGACTGGGCGGAAGCTGGCAGTCCTGGCGGCCGGTGCTCGATGCGCTGACCGCCGAGCGCAGCGTGGTCGCGATCGACCTGCCCGGCTTCGGCAAGAGCCCTCCGCTCGACGGTCGCGTCACCCTTGCGGCGCTGGCCGACGCGGTGGCCGGGTTTCTGCACGTGCGCAACCTGACCGGCATCGACGCCGCCGGCATCTCGCTGGGCGCGCGCCTGGTGCTCGATCTGGCACGCCGGGGCGGCGTGCTCGGCACGGTGGTGGCGCTCAGCCCGCTCGGCTTCTGGAGCGGAATGCAGCATCGCTCCTACCATGGCGCGCTCTGGCTGTCGGTGCAGATGGCGCGGGCGCTGCGCTTCGCCATGCCGGCTCTGGCCGCGCATCCGGGCACGCGCACGCTGCTGATGCGGCGTTTTTCGGCGCGGCCGCACGCGCTGGCGCCGGCGCTGGTGCTGGAGGAGATGCACAACCTGGCACAGGCCGATTCGCTCGAAGAAGCGCTCTGCGACGTCGTGTTCGGCGAGCCGGCGGCGGGCGCGGCGCGCGGAGAAATCGCCAAGCCCCTGGTGATCGGCTGGGGACGCGACGACCGGCTGTGCCATCCCAGCCAGGCGGCACGGGCGCAGGCGCTGTTTCCCGATGCGACGCTGCACTGGTTCGAGGGCTGCGGCCATCTGGCGCACTGGGACGCGCCCCGGGAAACGGCGCAGCTGATCCTCGACAGCACCGCGGTCGAGCCGCCGTTCCCGGGAGTGCCCGGGGACCTGGGAGCAGGCAGGAACCCGCCGCGTCCCGCTCAAAGCTGGAACGCCACCGTCAGCAGCAGGCCCTCGGCCACGTCGCGCAGCAGGCTGGCCGGCCGCGGCCGATAGGGTTCGCCGGCTGAGGCCATGGCCGTGATCCAGCTGGCCAGCCATTCGATCTCCGGCGCGCCGTAGAACACGACGCCGGCCTCGTGGTTGAGCAGGAGACTGCGCAGGTCGAGGTTGATCGAGCCGCACAGCGCCAGGTCCTCGTCGACCACCACGGCCTTGGCGTGCGCCATGAAAGGCAGCAGCTGGAACGCGACGCCGGCCCGGGCCAGCTCGCGCATCGAGCGCATGCGCACGAAGTCGGCCAGCCGGTGGTTCGAGCGTCGGGGCAGGGCGACCGTGATCTGCACGCCGCGCCGCGCCGCCAGCCGCAGCGCGTCGCGCAGCCCGTCGCCGGGAACGAAGTAGGGCGTGATCGCCAGGATGCGGTGCTCGGCACGGAAGCAGGCGTCGATCAGCAGCGCCTGCGCCGTGTCCTCGGTCTGGTCCGGGCCGCTCGGCAGGAACTGCGCCGGCGTGCCGTCCGAGCCGGCCGGCAGGCCGCGCGAGGCGACGGGTCGCGCCGGGTGCCCGCGCGCCGAGGCCCAGTCGTGCTCGAACTGGCGCGCCGCCGCGGCGGCCACGTCGCCGCGCAGGTCGAACGACAGGTCGCGCCAGGCCACTGGATGCGCCTCGTTGCCCAGGAAGTACTCGCCGGCCAGGTTGCGTCCGCCCGACCACAGCCAGCTGTCGTCGGCGATGGTCAGCTTGCGGTGGTTGCGCAGGTTGCGCGGCCCGGTGCGGCGCAGCCCGAAGATCGGGCGGAACACCGCGACCTCCCCGCCGGCGGCGCGCAGCGTGTCGAAGTAGCGCCGCGGCAGCTGCAGCGCGCCCCAGCCGTCGAGCAGCACCCGCACCCGCACCCCTTCGCCGGCGCGCCGCGCCAGCCGCGCCACCACGTCGCGCCCGAGGTCGTCGTCGCCGATGATGAAGGTGCAGACGTCGATGCGCTCGCGCGCGCCCTCGATCACCTCCCACAGGGCGTCGCGCGAGGCCACGCCGTCGGCGTGCAGGCGCACCTGGCAGCGGCTCGGCGGCGCCAGGCCGAAGCTCTCGATCAGCTCGGCCGCCCAGTGGCCTGGCGGGCTCGCGCGCGGCGGCCGGGGCGAGCCGGCCGGGCGCAGCTTGCGCTGGCCGAACACCAGGTACATCGGCAGCACCACGTAAGGCACCAGCGCCAGCCCCATGACCCAGGCGATGGCCGCGGCGGGCGGACGCTGCTCGCGGCGCAGCCGGGTCGTCAGCACGTAGGCGAGCAGCGCAAGCGCGCCGATCAGGAAGTGCTGGGTGGGCGAGGGCAGCCAGGCAAGCAGGACATGCAACATTGCGGAGGGCGGGCTACGCGGTACGGAGGCCAAGGCGGGTGGTGCCGGGTTTCGATCGTAGCCCAGCAGTGCGACGGCGCCCGGCCCGGGCGCGGCGTGCGGCCCTGCCTACGCTGCGCCTGTCGGCTTCGGTCCGAGGATGCCCGCCACGCTCAACTCGCGGGCCCGATGGCCCGCGAGAGCGCGCGCACGAAGTCCGATTGCGTGATCATGCCGACCAGGCCGCCCTCGCCATCGACGATCGGGATGTGGTGGTGGCCGCCTTCGGAGAACAGCGGCATCAACTCGACCACCGGCAGGTCCTCGTTCGCCACGCCGACCTGCCGCGTCATGATGTGGCCGACCACGGCGGGCTTGCGCGACACCATCTTGCGCGTGGCGCGCAGGAAGTCGCGCATGCGCCCGCCCAGGCCCTCGTGCAGCCGCAGGTCGAGCTGGCGCAGGAAATCGGCCCGCGTCACGATGCCGACCACGCGCCGCGCGGCGTCCACCACCGGCAGCGCCTTGACGCGGCGCTGCCCCATCAGTGACCAGGCCTGCTGCAGCGGGGTGTCCACGCCCACGGTGGCCGGCTCGCGCGACATGATGTCGCGGCAGGGCACGCTGCCGAGCCGGCGCCGGTAGGACTCGATCTCGGTCTGCTCGATCAGGGCTTCGAGGTCGTCCTGGCTGATGTCGAGCACCTGGTTGTAGCGCGCGAGCGCCGCCTCCAGGTCGGCCGACGCGAAGCTGGCCTTGGGCGTCGGGTGGCGCGCCGGCAGCTGCATGTGCGGGTAGCGCCGCCCGGTCAGGTTGTTGTAGAGCACGCCGGCCAGCACCAGCAGCACCGAGTTGGCCAGCGCCGGAAACAGCGCGAAGGACAGCGGCGTGCCGGGGTCCAGCACCGCCAGCAGCGCCATCGCGCCGCCGGGCGGGTGCAGGCAGCGCATCGCGAACATGAGGCCGATGGCCGTCGCGCTGGCCAGGGGGCCGGCCCAGGCCGGATCGGGCAGCGCATGCGCCCAGGCGATGCCGACCAGCGCCGACAGCGTGTTGCCGGCGATCACCGGCCAGGGCTGCGCCAGCGGGCTGGCCGGCAGCGCGAACACCAGCACCGCGCTGGCGCCCAGCGGCGCGATCAGCCAGCGCGCGCCGCCCAGGGAGCCGCCCCAGTGCCGGCAGGCCAGCGCCGTGACCAGCAACCCGAGCAGGGCGCCGCCCACCGCGCGCCAGCGCTCGCGGTCGTTGATGCGGGTGCGTGCCGGCAGCCAGGCGCGCGCGCCCCTGGCAAGCTCGTCCAGCAGCGCGCTCACTGCTGTACCTTCGTGCTGCGCACTCCGGCATTCGCCCTTGGGGCGGCCCGGCGTGCTCATGGGTGCGGCCTTGCGGCCCGCGCCGCTCCGCCGGGCGGGAATTCGCTTCTCGGGCTCATGCGGCGTCCGGGACCAGGCCGCGCCCGATCTCGGGCCAGCGCCGGTGCAGCCAGCCCCAGGCGACGAGGCCGACGCTCATCATCAGCAGCGAAGTCACGGCCATCCACAGGGTCGAGTGCATGACGAACGGGGCGATGACGCCGGCCACCAGCCCGTTGGCGGTCGAGCCGATCACCGCCTGCAGCGACGACGCCATGCCGCGCCGCGCCGGGTGCAGGTCGAGCACCAGCAGCGTGATCACCGGCACCATCAGCGCCCAGCCGAAGGCGAAGATGCCGATCGGCAGCAGCGCCCAGCCGGCGTGCGCGGTGAAGAGGGCGTTGGCCGCGACGTTGGCGACCGAGGTCAGCAGCATGATCAGGAAGCCGTCGCGGATCTGGCGCTTGGGCGCCACCTTGCCCGCCATGCGGCCGCTCGCCCATGCGCCGAGCATGATGCCGCCGATGGACAGCAGGAAGAACCAGAAGAACTGCGTCGGCGCCAGCCCCAGGTGCTCGCCCAGGAAGGCCGGCGCCGCCAGCACGTACAGGAACATGCCGTTGAACGGCACGCCGCTGGCCAGCGCCAGCAGCAGGAAGCGAGGGTCCGAGCACAGGTCCCAGTAGCCGCGCAGCAGGTGGCGCGGGTTGAAAGGCTGGCGCTGGTCGAGGTGCAGCGTCTCGGGCAGCAGCTTCCAGTTGGCCGCGAACAGGATCACGCCGACCGCCACCAGGAACCAGAAGATGCTGTGCCAGCCGGCGTGCACGAACAGGAAGCCGCCGACGATCGGCGCGATGGCCGGCGCCACGCCGAAGTAGATCGTGACCTGGCTCATGACCTTCTGCGCGTCGCCCGGCGGGAACATGTCGCGGATCACGGCGCGCGACACCACGATGCCCGCGCCGGTCGAGAGCCCCTGCAGCGCGCGGAACGCCACCAGCTGCCCGATGGTCTGCGACATCGCGCAGCCGACCGAGGCCAGCGTGAACACTGCCAGCCCCCACAGCACCACCGGGCGGCGCCCGAAGCTGTCCGACAGCGCGCCGTGGAACAGGTTCATGAAGGCGAAGCCGAACAGGTAGGCCGACAGCGTCTGCTGCATCTCCCCCGGCGTGGCGCCGATCGAGCGCGCGATGCCCGCGAAGGCCGGCAGGTAGGTGTCGATGGAGAAGGGCCCCAGCATGCCGAGCACCGCCAGCAGCACGGCGAGCGCCCAGCGCGGGGCCTGCCAGATTTTGGCGGCGTCGGGATTCATGCGTGTCTCAAGTCCGTATTGCTATGAAAATAATAGCTACAAGCGCACGTGGGTCGTGCGCTAGAGCCCATTTTGGTTCGATACCGAGACCCTGCCCACTCCAGCGCGGCAAGCGAAGCGAAGCCCGTTCGGGAAACACCGCGGAACCGGCTTTGCCGGGCCGCCGGTGTTGCCCCCGGTGAGGGGGTGGGCGAAGCGACACGCAGTGCGCGCAGCCTGGGGGTGTGCTTACAAGGTATCGATGAAGCTGCGCAGCTTGTCCGAGCGGCTCGGGTGCTTGAGCTTCCTCAGCGCCTTGGCCTCGATCTGGCGGATGCGCTCGCGCGTCACGTCGAACTGCTTGCCGACTTCCTCCAGCGTGTGGTCGGTCGACATCTCGATGCCGAAGCGCATGCGCAGCACCTTGGCCTCGCGCGGCGTCAGGCTGTCGAGAATGTCCTTGACCACGTCGCGCAGGCCCGCCTGCATGGCCGCCTCGATCGGCGCGGTGTTGCTGCCGTCCTCGATGAAGTCGCCCAGGTGGCTGTCGTCGTCGTCGCCGATCGGCGTCTCCATGGAGATCGGCTCCTTGGCGATCTTCATGATCTTCCTGATCTTGTCCTCGGGGATCTCCATGCGCTCGGCCAGCACGCTGGCGTCGGGCTCGAAGCCGAACTCCTGCAGGTGCTGCCGGCTGATGCGGTTCATCTTGTTGATGGTCTCGATCATGTGCACCGGAATGCGGATGGTGCGCGCCTGGTCGGCGATCGAGCGCGTGATGGCCTGCCGGATCCACCACGTCGCGTAGGTCGAGAACTTGTAGCCGCGGCGGTATTCGAACTTGTCCACCGCCTTCATCAGGCCGATGTTGCCTTCCTGGATCAGGTCGAGGAACTGCAGGCCGCGGTTGGTGTACTTCTTGGCGATCGAGATCACGAGGCGCAGGTTGGCCTCGATCATCTCCTTCTTGGCGTCGCGCGAGGTCGATTCGCCCTCGTTCATGCGCTTGTTGATCGCCTTCAGCTCGGCCAGCGGCACCACCACGCGCGCCTGGATGTCGGCCAAGCGCTGCTGCAGCTCCTGCACCGGCGGGATGTTGCGCTGCATGATCGCGCTCCACGGCTTGCCCGCGGCCGCCTGCTTCTCGATCCACTTCGGATTGAGCATGTTGGAGGTGGCGCGGTGGCCGTGGCGGTCGACGTCGCTGAAATCGCGGTTGAAGTCGTCCTGCGGGAAGCCGCAGCGGTCCACGATGATGCGGCGCAGCTCGCGCTCCTTCTTGCGCACGTCGTCCACCTGCGCGCGCACCATGTCGCACAGCTTCTCGATGGTCTTGGCGGTGAAGCGGATGGTCATCAGCTCCTCGGACAGCGCCTTCTGCGTCTCCATGTAGGCGGGCGTCCCGTAGCCTTCCTTCTCGTAGATGCCGTGCATCTTCTCGGACAGCGCGGCGATGCGGTCGAAGCGTTCGAGCGCGTCGCGCTTCAATTCCTCCAGCTTCTTGGTCAGCGCCTTGGAGCCGCCCTTGCCGTCGTCGTCGTCCTCGGCGTCGAACTCGTCGAAGTCCTCCTCCGCCACGTAGTCGTCGGCCTCGTTGGGGTTGGAGAAGCCGTCCACCACGGTCGAGATGACGACCTTGCCCTCGCGGATCTGCTGGCCCAGGCTCAGGATCTCGGCGATGGTGGCGGGCGAGGCCGAGATGGCCTCCATCATCGCCATCAGGCCGCCCTCGATGCGCTTGGCGATCTCGATCTCGCCCTCGCGCGTGAGCAGCTCGACCGTGCCCATCTCGCGCATGTACATGCGCACCGGGTCGGTGGTGCGGCCGAACTCGCTGTCCACGGTGGACAGCGCGGCTTCGGCCTCCTCCTCGGCCTCCTCGACCGTGGTGGCGGTGGGGGCCGTGTTGTTCAGCAGCAGGGTCTCGGCGTCGGGCGTCTGCTCGTACACCGCCACGCCCAGGTCGTTGAGCATGGTGACGACGACTTCCATCGTCTCGGCATCGACCAGCTTGTCGGGCAGGTGGTCGGAGATCTCGCCCTGCGTCAGGTAGCCGCGCGTCTTGCCCAGCGTGATGAGCGTCTTCAGGCGCGAGCGGCGCTTGGCCATGTCCTCTTCCGACAGCACGGTCTCGTCGAGGCCGAACTCCTTCATCAGGGCGCGTTCCTTGGCCTTGCTGATCTTCATGCGCAGCGGCTTGACCTTCTCGGGCGTGGCCTCGGCGGCGGCCGGCTCCTCGGCGAACTCGGCCTCGACGTCGGAGAAGTCCTCCTCGATGTCCTTGGGCGCGGCGTCGGTCTTGGGCTTGGGCCCGCGCTTGGCGCCGGTGGCGGGCGCGGCGGCCGCCTTGGACGGGCGGCCCGGCTTCTTCGCGGCGGCGGCCGGCTTGTCGGCAGCAACAGGCTTGCCGGCAGCGGCCTTGGCGGGCTTGGCCGCGAGGGCCTTCTCGGTCTTGTCGGCGCCTTTCCTGAGTTCGGCGGCGGAGGTCGTGGGGGTGGTCACTGGAGTGTCTTTCTGGGCGGCCGACGGCGCGGCGGCGGTCTTCTTCAACGGTTTTTCCGCGACAGGCTGGGCGGCGGCTTTTGCGACGGGCAGGACAGGTTTCTTGGAACTGGGCATGGGAACCTCGTTACATCAAAAACACACGAGCGGAAACAAAAGCGCGCCGCTCAACGAGCGGGCGCGGGCCTGCAGGGTTCGGAGGAAGCTCGTGGCGCGGGCATTCCTCAAGACAAGATGTCGGGCGAACATTTGGTGTGCAGTCCTTGCGGTGGTTTGACCCTTTTCCCGTCGGGAAGTGCATTGCGCGTGGGGTCGGCCCGGAGGTGCTGCTGTCGCTCTTGCCTATTTTCGCCGGTTGCGAAGCCTTACATTATAGCCCGCTGCCTGAATTTCAAGCGTTTTGCGAGTTGGTTCTGAGGCGCCGCCGCAGCTCGATGCGCCGTGCTTCGAGCGCCCTGTAGCGCTCCAGTGCCTGCGGATCGGTTTCCGCCGCGGCAATGGCTTCCTTCTGCTGGGCCATCAGACGCTCGTCCAGCATGAAATCGAGCACGCTGCGCAGCTCGCCCGCCGCACTGCGCGAGCGGCCGCCTTCGGGCTCGTCCAGAGGTGTGACGTCCAGCCCGCTCATGAGCCGCTCGGCCAGCGCTTCGAATTCCAGCCCGCGCAGGCTCTCGCGCAGCGCCACCCATGGCTGCGAGCCCTGCTCGTGCAGCTGGCGGTCGATCCAGTTGAACAGCGCGCCGTGGTCGCCCGGCAGGTCGCACAGCAGTCCATGCATTTCGTGCGACAGGTCTTCCCATTGGCCCATGTCGGCCAGCAACAGCCGGGCGGCGATGTCGGCCCGCCCCGGCGGCTGGACGCGGCCGCGCACCGCACGCTGGCGGGACGGGCCTGGCAAGGGCGATTTCATGCCGTGGCGCCCGTCCGGCGAGGGTTCTTTGCTATCGGTTTGATAGCGATCCGCAGCCTGCGCAGGGGGTGCGCGGCCGGCCTGGGCGCGCGCCCACAGCGCCGCCAGCTCGCGACCGTCGAGCTGCACGAGCGCCGCGATCTCGCCCAGGATCTGCTGCCGCAGCGCCCCCTCGGGCAGGGTGCTCCAGAGCGCGCGCGCGTTGCTCGCCAGCCGGGCGCGGCCTTCGGCGCTCGCCAGATCGCAGCCCTCGCGCGCCGTCTCCAGCAGGAAGCGGCTGAGCGGCATCGCCTCGGCCACCTTCTGCGCGAAGGCGTCGGCGCCGAAGGCGCGCACGAAGCTGTCGGGGTCGTGCTCGGGCGGCAGGAACAGGAACTTGACGCTGCGCACGTCGCTCGCGTGGGGCAGGGCGGCTTCGAGCGCCTTGCGCGCGGCGCGCTGCCCGGCCGCGTCGCCGTCGAAGCTGAACACCACCGTGTCGGTGAAGCGGAACAGCTTCTGCACGTGCAGCGCGGTACAGGCGGTGCCGAGCGTGGCGACCGCGTTGGCGAAGCCGAGCTGCGCCAGCGCGACCACGTCCATGTAGCCCTCGACCACCAGCGCGTGGCCGTGCTCGCGCAGGGCGCCGCGCGCCTCGTACAGGCCGTAGAGCTCGTGGCCTTTGCTGAACACCGCCGTCTCGGGCGAGTTCAGGTACTTCGGCTTCTCGTCGCCGAGCACGCGCCCGCCGAAGCCGATGCACTCGCCCTTGACGTTGCGGATCGGGAACATGATGCGGTCGCGGAAGCGGTCGTAGCGCCGGCCGTCGTCGCCCTCGCCGACGATCACCAGCCCGCTCTCGGCCAGCAGGGGGTCGTCGTAGGCCGGGAACACGCCGGCCAGCGTGCGCCAGCCCGGCGGCGCAAAGCCCAGGCCGAAGCGCCGGGCGATCTCGCCGGTCACGCCGCGGCCCTTGAGGTAGTCGATCGCCGCGGGCGACTGGCGCAGCTGCTTGCGGTACGCCGCGGCGGCGCGCTCCAGCACGTCGCAGAGCGTGAGCTGCCGCTCGCGCTCGGCGGCGGCGCGCGCGCGCTCGCCCGGCGCGGCATCGTCCTCGGGCACCTTCAGGCCGTACTGCTGCGCCAGGTCCTGCACCGCCTCGACGAAGCCCATGCCGGCGTGCTCCATCAGGAAGCCGATGGCGTTGCCATGCTGGCCGCAGCCGAAGCAGTGGTAGAACTGCTTGGTCGGGCTGACCGAGAACGACGGCGAGTTCTCGGCGTGGAACGGGCACAGCCCCATGAAGTTGGCGCCGCTCTTCTTGAGCGGCACGTGGCGCCCGACGATCTCCACCACATCGGCGCGGGCGAGCAGTTCCTGGATGAAAGACTGGGGGATGGTCATGGCGGGGGGCGGCAGCGGCAAATCATACGCAGGACACCGTCCGGCAGCGTCGTCCTACGCACCGCGGCGGCGCGGCGCGCCTCATACTTGCGCCATGTCCGGACGTGCCGCGTCTTTTGTCCTGCGCCGCCCTGGCGCGCGTGTGCCCTTGTTCCGGCGGTTTTCCCCGTGACGCCGTCAGCGCCCGGCCCGCGCGCCGCCACCCCGTGGCGCCGTCCCGTCACCTTCCTGTGGAACGCGGCGAAGGCGTTCCGTGCCAACCAAGGGCTGCTGCTGGCCGGCGCGGTGGCGTACTACGCACTGCTGTCGATCGTGCCGCTGCTGATCTTGAGCGTGATCGCGCTGTCGCACTGGATCGACCAGGCCGACCTGCTGGCCACCATCGGCCGCTACCTGGAGTGGCTGCTGCCGGGCCAATCGCGCGCCATCGTGCGGGAGCTGTCGAACTTCCTGGAGCACCGCGACGTGCTCGGGCCGGTGCTGATCGTGACCATCATCTTCTTCAGCTCGCTGGCCTTCACGGTGCTGGAGAGCGCGATGGCGGTGATCTTCCACCACCGCAAGGCCCACCGCAAGCGCCACGCGCTGGTGTCGGTGCTGATGCCCTACCTGTTCATCCTGGTGCTGTGCATCGGGCTGCTGATGGTCACGCTGGTGTCGGGGGCGCTGCAGGTCATCGGGCAGGAGAGCGTCTGGCTGCTGGGGCGCAGCTGGTCGCTCTCGGGCGTCTCGGGGCTGCTGCTGTACCTGCTCGGGCTCGCCGGCGAGGTCTTCATGCTGACTTCGCTGTACTTCGTCATGCCGGTCGGGCGGTTGTCGCTGCGCCACGCGCTGCTCGGCGGCGTGACGGCCACGCTGCTGTGGGAGATCACCCGGCGCGTGCTGGTGTGGTACTTCTCGACGCTGTCGCAGGTCAACGTGGTGTACGGCTCCCTCACCACCGCCATCGTGGTACTGCTGAGCCTGGAGATCGCCGCCACCTTCGTGCTGTTCGGCGCGCAGGTCATCGCGCAGTACGAGCGCCTGGAGCGCACCGGCAGCATCAAGCCGGCGCCCCCACCGGCCGAGCCGCTGGCGGAGATCATCGAGCCGGATGAATAGGCTCACCCCCAAGCTTCGCGCACTGCGTGTCGCTTTCGCCCACCCCCTTCGAGGGGGCAACACCAGCGGCCCGGCCGAGCCGGTTCCGCGGTGTTCCCCGAAGGGCTTCGCTTCGCTTGCCGCTGTGCGTTTCAGGTATTGCGAGATTCTTTTTCTCAGCGCGGCGCCAGGCGGATGGCGCCGTCGAGGCGGATCACCTCGCCGTTGAGCATGTCGTTCTCGATGATATGGCGCACCAGCCTGGCGTAGTCCTCGGGCGTGCCCAGGCGCGACGGAAAGGGCACGCTCGCGGCCAGCGCGTCCTGCACCTCCTGCGGCATGCCGAACAGCATCGGCGTGCCGAAGATGCCGGGTGCGATGGTCATGTTGCGGATGCCGCTTCGGGCCAGGTCGCGCGCGATGGGCAGCGTCATGCCGACCACGCCCCCCTTGGAGGCGGCATAGGCCGCCTGGCCGATCTGCCCGTCGTACGCCGCGACCGAGGCGGTGGAGATCAGCACGCCGCGCTCGCCGGTCGGCTCGGGCGCGTTGGCACTCATCGCCGCGGCGCACAGGCGGATCATGTTGAAGCTGCCGACCAGGTTGACGGTGACGGTCTTGGCGAACAGCGCCAGCGCGTGCGGCCCGTGCCGGCCGACGGTCTTCTCGGCCGGGGCGATGCCGGCGCAGTTGACCAGGCCGGCCAGCCGGCCGAGACGCTGCGCCGCCGCCACCGCGGCCTGGCCGTCGGCCTCCTGGCTCACGTCGCAGGGCACGAAGGCGCCGCCGACGGCATCCGCCACGGCTGCGCCCTTGTCGGCCTGCATGTCGGCGACCACGACGCGCGCGCCGTTCGACGCCAGCATGCGCGCCGTGCCTTCGCCCAGGCCCGAGGCGCCGCCCGTCACGATGAAAACATTGCCTTCGATCTGCATTCGTCCGCTCCCGGTGGTGTCGGGCGATTATGAAAGATGCCGGCGGCGCATAAAAAAAGGCCCCGTCCGAAGACGAGGCCTGAATTGGATCCCGAACCCGAGGATTGCGAAGGACCCAAGGAGACAACTTGTGCGCGCCGGCCGCAGCCGGCACGAGCCTGCCGCGGCAGGCTCTGGAGGCTTAGCGCTTGCTGCGCGAAACGGTTTGCGCGGTGTTCTGGGCAGCGGTCAGCGCGCTGTTCTGGACGGCGGTGAAGTTCGCTTCGGCGACTTCGGAGGCCTGCTTGACGACCTTCTGCACCGACTCGTAGGCGTTGCCGGCGGCGGCGACGGCGCTCTTCATCATGGCGATGGCGGTCTCGGAGCCGGCCGGCGCGTTCTTGGTGGCGTTGTCGACCAGGCCGGCAAAGGTCTTCTGGGCTTCGGCGGCCTGGCTTTCGAACGCCTTGGTGAACTCGGCGCCGGTGCCCTGGGCGATGTCGAACAGGTGGCGGCTGTAGGCGGCGGTCTTCTCGGCCAGCGGCTGCAGCAGGCTGGCGTGCAGGGCCAGGAGCTCCTTGGCATCCTTGGCCGACAGCATGGCCTGGGCGGTGCCCTGGGCTTCCGTCAGGGCGGCCTTGGAGGCGGCCACGTTCAGTTCAACCAGCTTCTCGACGCCTTCGAAAGCCTTGGTGGTCAGGCTGAAGAGGGTTTCCAGGTTTGCTTTTTGCGCAGCGATGAGTTGGTCAGCGGTCAGTGCCATGGTGTTCTCCAATAGGTGGATTGAGTGGAATCCTGTGTAACGATGCGCCCCGTCCACTCATGTTGCAGTGCAGCATTGCCCGAAGTATAGGGTGCCGGGCTTCGTTGGCAACCATTGGGAGGTTGTCCTGCATCAATCTAGAGCGTGTTTTCTAATCCATTGATGTCCATCAATCCAGATCGAAGCGCGCCATGCAGGCTTTCTACTCCGGACAGTTCGTCTTGCCGCTGCCGCCCGGGCACCGCTTCCCGATGCCGCGCTACGCCCTGCTGCGCGACGGGCTGATCGAGCGCCATCCGGGCGTCTCGATGCGCGAGGCGCCGCGCGCCAGCGACGGCGAGCTGGCGCTGGCGCACACGCCCGGCTGGATCCGCGCCATCAGCGACGGCAGCGTCAGCCGCGAGGCCCTGCGCGAGATCGGCTTTCCGTGGAGCGAGGGCATGGCCGAGCGCTCGCGCCGCTCGACCGGCGCCACCATCGCGGCATGCCGCGCCGCGCTCGCCGAGGGCGTGGCGGCCAACATGGCGGGTGGCACGCACCACGCGAGCGCCGACCGGGGTGGTGGCTTCTGTGTCTTCAACGACGCGGCGGTGGCTGCCCGCCTGATGCAGGCCGAGCGCGCGCGCCACAGCCGGATGCCGCTGCAAGTCGCCATCGTCGATCTCGACGTGCACCAGGGCAACGGCACTGCCAGCATCTTCCGGCACGATGCCAGCGTGTTCACCTTCTCGATGCACGGGCAGAAGAACTTCCCGTTCCGCAAGGAGGCGGGCGACCTCGACGTCGAGCTGCCCGACGGCTGCGGCGACGCCGAGTACCTTGCGGCGCTCGAAGTCGCGCTCGACGAGGTGGATCGGCGTGTGTCGCCCGGCCTGGTGATCTACCTGGCGGGCGCCGATCCGTACGAGGGTGACCGGCTCGGGCGCCTGAAGCTCAGCTTCGACGGCCTGGAGGCGCGCGACCGGCGCGTGTTCGACTGGGCCTGGCAGCGCCGCGTGCCACTGGCCTTCGCCATGGCCGGCGGCTACGCCCGCGACATCGCAGAGACCGTCGCGGTGCAGCTCAACACCTTCGGCGTGGCGCTCGACTACTGGCGCCGCTGGCAGAATGGCGCGCGATGAAAGAACAGTCTCTCGCTTCCATGCCGCAGCCGGCTCGTCCGTCGCCCGACCCGCGCGGCAGCTACCGGGCGTTCCGCACCATTCCCACGCGCTGGGCCGACAACGACCTGTACGGGCACGTCAACAACGTCGTCTATTACAGCTGGTTCGACACCGCGGTCAACGCGCTCCTGATCGAGCGCGGCGCGCTGGACCTGCGGGACGGCGCGACCGTCGGCTTCGTGGTCGAGACGCGGTGCAACTACTTCGCGCCGCTCGCGTTCCCGCAGACGGTGGAGGCCGGCGTGCGGGTGGCGCACGCGAGCCGCTCCAGCGTGCGCTACGAGATCGGCCTGTTCGTCGAAGGAGCAGCGTTCGCCTCGGCGCAGGGGCATTTCGTCCATGTGTACGTCGAGCGCGCCACCGGCCGGCCGGTGGCTGCGCTGCCTGACGCCCTGCAGCGCGTGGTCGCGCAGTTGCAGGCGGCATGACGGCCCCACGCAGAAACGGCGCCCAGGGCGCCGTTTCTGCATGAAGAGAAGAAGTCGTCGGCGGCCCAAGCCAGCCGGCCGCATGGGCGGACTTACATCCGCTTCATGGCCTTGACGTCGGCCTTGCCCTTGGCCTGGTCGGCCTTGGCCTGCTTCTCGCAGGCGTCCTTGGCGTCGCCGCTCTGGTCGTCGCACTTCTCCTTGGCGACCTCGTAGGCGGCATCGACCTTTTCCTCGGCGACCTTGCGTGCGTGGCGGGGGCTCGGCTTGTACTGCTGCTCAAGCTCGGCCTTGGCGACCTTCTCGCGACCCTTGGCTTCCTTGTCGCAGACATCCTTGGCGTTGTCCTTCAGGGCGTCGCACTTGGCCTTGTCCATCTTGTAGTCGGCCTCGACCTTGTCTTTGGCCGCCTTGTACTCGGCCCGGGTCATGGCGCTGGCTTGGCCGGCGACCATCAGGCAGGAAGAGGCGAGGGCGATCATCAGGAGATGTTTTTTCATGGTTTCTTTCTTTCTTTCTTTTAAAGCGGGTTGAATGGGGAGGTGACGGCGAATTCCGGAAGAGAGTCTTTCAGCTCTTCTCGAACCAGAAGGCGCCGGGATTGTGCCTTTCCCAGTCCGTGACCTGGGCTTCGGCCTCTTCATGGCTGAGCGCGTGGCGCTCGCGGATGCGGCCCAGCAGCTGCTCGCGCTTGCCGGCAATGACGTCGAAGTCGTCGTCGGTCAGGTGACCCCACTTTTCCTTGACCTTGCCCTTGAACTGCGTCCAGTGGCTCGGGGCGTTGTGTTCGCTCATGGCGCTTCTCCCGGTGAATGAGGTTCGATGCAGGACGTCCCGACTGTGGGATGCCGGCCGAACAAAACAACACAGACTGTAAGCATGGCCTCGCTCCCGGGACAGTAGGACGCGCCGGCGGCGGGTCGTAGGCGCTCGCCGATACAGCCGGTCGGCAGTCGCTGCAACAGGGGCGGCCCCGACCACCCGCACGGCAGGGCGGTCGATAATGGCGCAGCAGCGCCTTGTCCGGCGTGAGCAGCGCCTCGTCCGGCGTGTTTCGTGTCCTCATCGCGAGCCAGCACCATCATGATCATCCACAGCCTGCTCGACACCGACCTGTACAAGTTCACGATGATGCAGGCCGTGCTGCACCACTTTCCGGGCGCGCGCGTCGAGTACCGCTTCAAGTGCCGCAACCCGGGCATCGACCTGGCGCGCTTCGCCTCCGAGATCCGCGAGGAGGTGCGTGGCCTGTGCGCGCTGCAGTTCAAGGAGGCCGAGCTGGCCTACCTGCGCGGGATGCGCTTCGTCAAGAGCGACTTCGTCGATTTCCTCGGGCTGTTCCGCCTCAACGAGAAGTACATCTCCATCGTGCCACGGCCCGACGGGCAGATCGACATCGACATCAAGGGGCCGTGGCTGCACACCATCCTGTTCGAGATCCCGGTGCTGGCGATCGTCAACGAGGTGTACTTCCGCAACACGCAGCCGCGGCCCGACTACGCCGAGGGGCGCCGCCGGCTCGAGGCCAAGATCGCGCAGCTGCAGGCTCCCGGCCTGACCGAGCTGAAGATCGCCGACTACGGCACGCGCCGGCGCTTCTCCAACGAGTGGCACGAGGAGGTGCTGCGCACGCTGGCGGCGCGGCTGGGCGCGGTGCGCGCGCCGGCCCAGCCGCAGGGCGCGGGGCGGGCGCCGCAGCTCGCGGGCACCAGCAACGTGCTCTATGCCATGAAGCTGGGCCTGATCCCGCTGGGCACCATGGCGCACGAGTACCTGCAGGCCTGCCAGTCGCTGGGCCCGCGCCTGCGCGACAGCCAGGTGTTCGGCCTGGAGAGCTGGGCGCGCGAGTACCGGGGCGATCTGGGCATCGCGCTGTCGGACGTCTACGGCATGGATGCCTTCCTGCGCGACTTCGACCTGTACTTCTGCAAGCTGTTCGACGGCGCGCGCCACGACAGCGGCGACCCGTTCCAGTGGGGCGAGCGCATGATCGCGCACTACGCAGCCAACCGGGTCGATCCGCTGACCAAGACGCTGATCTTCAGCGACAGCCTGACGGTGCCGCGCACCATCGAGCTGTACCAGCGCTTCCGCGGCCGCTGCCAGCTGGCCTTCGGCATCGGCACCAACCTGACCAACGACCTCGGCTACGCGCCGCTGCAGATCGTCATCAAGATGGTGCGCTGCAACGGCCAGCCGGTGGCCAAGCTGTCGGACACGCCGTCCAAGAGCATGTGCGAGGACGAAAGATACCTGGCCTACCTGCGCCAGGTGTTCGAGATTGCCCAGCCGGCGCCGGAAGCGCCCGCCGCCGCGGCCCGCGCGACGACGGCGGCGACGGTCTGACGTGAGGCCGCCCTGCGCCGACCGGGCCTCCGCGCGCAGCCGCCGGTTCCGTCCCTTCCCCGCGGGCCTCGCTTTGCTGCCGGCGCTCGCGCTGGCGGCGTGCCCCGTGCCGGCCGCGGCTGCCGGGTTCGACGGCGCCCGGCTGTCCGTCGCCTGGGGCGTGCCCTTCGCCGGGCTGCTGCTGTCGATCGCCGCGCTGCCGCTGGTGGCGCCGGTGTTCTGGCACCACCACCACGGCAAGGTGGCGGCGGCCTGGGCGCTGGCGTTCCTGCTGCCGTTCGCGCTGATGTTCGGTGCGGGCGTGGCCGGACTGCAGCTGCTGCACGCGCTGCTGGGGGAGTACCTGCCCTTCATCATCCTGCTCACCGCGCTGTTCGCGGTGGCCGGCGGCATCCACATCCGCGGCAACCTGCACGGCAGCCCCGGGCTCAACACCGGCCTCGTCGCCACCGGCGCCTTGCTGGCGAGCCTGATGGGCACCACCGGCGCCTCGATGCTCCTGATCCGCCCGCTGCTGCGCGCCAACGACAACCGCCGGCACAAGGCGCACGTGGTCGTGTTCTTCATCTTCGTCGTCTCCAACGCCGGCGGCTCGCTCACGCCGCTGGGCGATCCGCCGCTGTTCCTGGGCTTTTTGCAGGGCGTGGACTTCTTCTGGACGCTCCGCAACATCCTGCCCGAGACGCTGCTGGTGGTCGGCGCGCTGCTGGCCATGCTGTTCTTCCTCGACCGCTGGCTCTACGCCAGGGAGGGCGTGCTGCCGATCGACCCGACGCCCGACACGCGCCGCCTGGGCTTCGAGGGCGCGCGCAACTTCTGGCTGCTCGGCGTGGTGGTGGCGCTGGTGCTGCTGAGCGGTTTCTGGAAGTCGCCGGTCACCTTCGACGTGGCCGGCATCCCGGTCGGCCTGCCCGGCCTGGTGCGCGACGTGGGGCTCGTCGCGGTCACGCTGCTGTCGCTCAGGATCACCCCGGCGCGGGTGCACGCCGACAACCACTTCGGCTGGGGGCCGATGGCCGAGGTGGCCAAGCTCTTCGCCGGCATCTTCCTGACCATCATCCCGGTCATCGCCATGCTCAAGGCGGGCGCGCACGGCCCCTTCGGCGCGGTCGTCGCGGCCGTGACGCGGCCCGATGGCACGCCCGACGCGGCGCGCTACTTCTGGGCCACGGGCCTGCTGAGCTCCTTCCTCGACAACGCGCCGACCTACCTGGTGTTCTTCAACACTGCCGGCGGCGACCCGCAGGCGCTCATGACCACGCTGGCGCCGACCCTGGCGGCCATCTCGGCCGGCGCCGTCTTCATGGGCGCCAACACGTACATCGGCAACGCGCCCAACCTGATGGTCAAGGCCATCGCCGAGAGCCGCGGCGTGCGCATGCCGGGCTTCTTCGGCTACATGGCGTGGTCGGCGGTGTGCCTGCTGCCGCTGTTCGGCCTCGTCTCCCTCGTCTTCTTCCGCTAGGGATGCTCTTCACGAATCGCTCGCCGTCGTGCTTGCACTGAACAAGCGAAGCTGTGAGCATCGGCACCCATGAAGCAAGGCAGCCTGGTGTTGGGTGGTTCGACCAAGCGCACGCGCAAGCGTGAATTTCTGGATGCGATGGACCGGGTGGTGCCCTGGGCTGAACTGGTGGCGTTGATCGAACCGTTTGCGCCTGAAGCCGGCCGGCGCGGCCAGCAACCCTTTGGCTTTGAAGCGCTGCTGCGCATCCACTTCATGCAGCAATGGTTCAATCTGTCGGACCCGGCCATGGAAGAGGCGCTGCACGACGTGCCGGTGTTTCGCGACTTCGCGGGCCTGAGCAACTGGGGCGATGCATTGCCCAGCGACTCGAGCATCCTGCGCTTTCGCCGCCTGCTGGAGCAACACAAGCTGGCCGAGCAGATCCTGGCCACCGTCAACGACTTGCTCAGCGGCCAGGGCCTGCTGCTCAAGGCCGGCACGGTGGTGGACGCCACGCTCATTGCCGCGCCCAGCTCCACCAAGAACAAGGACGGCGCGCGAGACCCCGAGATGCACCAGAGCAAGAAGGGCAACCAATGGCACTTCGGGATGAAGGCGCATATCGGTGTATGCGCCGACTCGGGACTGGTGCACACGGTGCGCGGCACGGCGGGCAACGTCTGCGATGTCGTTGAGGGCAACACCCTGCTGCATGGGCAGGAAGAAGTGGCCTTTGGCGATGCGGGCTATCAGGGTGTGCACAAACGCCCGGATGCCCAACTCCAGGTCACTTGGCATGTGGCAATGAAGCCGGGGCAGAGGCGCAAGTTGGACAAGAGCCTGCCCATTGAAGCGCTGCAAGACAAGATCGAGCGCTTGAAGGCCAGTGTGCGGGCCAAGGTGGAACACCCGTTTCGCGTGATCAAGCGCCAGTTCGGCCACGTGAAGGTGCGCTACCGGGGGTTGGCTAAGAACACGGCGCAGCTCAAGACGCTGTTTGCGCTGAGCAATCTGTGGATGGTCAGGCGCGTGCTGGTGGACCAGGTGCGTGCGATGGGCACATGAAAGGCCCAAAAGCACCCCCAAAAGGCCGATTCCGACACTCAGGGGGCATTCGATCGTTCCACTATGACCGTGCTTATCGATTCAGCACACGCCAAGGCGATTCGTGAAGAGCATCCCTAGGCGCCGGACCGCCACCGCCACCGCCACCGCCATCCACCACCACCCCAAGACCATGACCCAGCCGCACATCCTCGTCACCCGCGCCATCTTCCCGGAAACCCTTGAGCGGCTGCGCCGCCACTTCGAGGTCGAAGCCAACCAGGACGACGCCGACTGGCCGCGCGAGGAACTGGTCCGCCGCCTGCAGGGCAAGCAGGGCGCCTTCACCACCGGCGCCGTGCGCATCGACGAGGCGCTGCTGGCGGCCTGCCCGGACCTGAAGATCTGCGCCAACATGGCGGTCGGCTACAACAACTTCGACCTCGACGCGATGGCGCGCCACGGCGTCGTCGCCACCAACACGCCCGACGTGCTGACCGAGACCACCGCCGACTTCGGCTTCGCGCTCCTGATGGCGACGGCGCGCCGCATCACCGAGAGCGAGCACCACCTGCGCCGCGGCGAGTGGAAGAAGTGGCGCTTCGACATGTTCGCCGGCGCGGAAGTCCACGGCAGCACGCTCGGCATCCTGGGCATGGGCCGCATCGGGCAGGGCATCGCCCGGCGCGGCGCGTTCGGCTTCGGCATGGAGGTGATCTACCACAACCGCTCGCGGCTCGACGCGGCGCTCGAAGCCGAATGCCGCGCGCGCTACGTCGGCAAGGAAGAGCTGCTCGAAACCGCCGACCACCTGGTGCTGGTGCTGCCGTACTCGCCCGCCTCGCACCATGCCATCGGCGCGGCCGAGCTGGCGCTGATGAAGCCGACCGCCACGCTGGTCAACATCGCGCGCGGCGGCATCGTCGACGAGGCCGCGCTGGCCGAGGCGCTCGCCGGCGGCCGCCTCGCCGCCGCCGGGCTCGACGTGTTCGAGGGCGAGCCCGCCGTCAACCCGGCGCTGCTGGCACTGCCCAACGTGGTGCTGACGCCGCACATCGCCAGCGCGACGATCCCGACGCGCCGCGCCATGGCCGAGCTGGCAGCCGACAACCTGATCGCGTTTTTTGAAGGAAAAGGGCCGCTGACGCCCGTCCTTCCTGCGCAGGGCGCTACAAGAATCGTAGCAAACTGACTGCCCTGGCATCCGCGTCCGCGCCACCCGCCGCATATGCGGGCTTTCGGCCTGAACGACGCAACGCACTCACCAAGCTGTTCGGTGCGCGGTAAATTCGCACCAGATCGATTGTTTCTATTCAAGGGTCTGCGCCACCGACGTCCCGATGTCGGGCATCTGCCGGAATACATTGGCGCCCAGTGCGGTGCCATGCACGGCCAGATGGGCGCCCAGCTGAATGGCTTGCAGCAGTTCGGCTGGTGTCAGGCCTTGCGACAGTGCAGTGGCCACGATCTGCCGCACCGCGCCGGGGTTGAAAGCCGTGAAGCACGCATGCAATGCCAGCTGTACCAGGCTGCGCTCCGCTGGGGTCAGGCCCGCACCGGGGCGACCTTGCTCGACAAAGTCGAGAAGCACCTCGGCATAGCCGGGATCGAGCCGTGCCACGGCGCTCAGGGGGAGGGCGTGTGCGGAGCCGAGGCTGTCGATACGGGCCTGGAGTCGTTCGTCGATGGCCGCTATGTCGGTCAAGCCGGTGAGCTCGGCCAGGATGTCGGTGGCCTGGCATGCGCTGACGACGCCTTGTATGGCAACAAGGTGCAGCACGTCGAAGATGTCGGCCTGTGTCGCGCCCACCTCGAGTGCCCGCTTCATGTGGGTGTGCAGCCCCGACTCGAAAAGATGGGAGGACGAGGTGTCGAGCGCCACGTAGATGAGCTCCACCATGCGCTGCGTCAGCGGCCCGGTGCGCGCGGGATGGCCGGCGTAGCGGGCGTATTGCTGAACGAAGCCGGGGCAGACTTGCAGCATGGTTTCGGTCCAGGGGCGCCAGTAGCCGCGCTCGGCGATGAAGAACTCCCTGATCTGCGCACGCGCGCTGTCGTTCTCACCGTCTGGCGTGCTCATCGCGGTTCCTTTGGCGTGGCGCCCCGGCAAACGAGGAGTTGCCCCGTCAGGAACTGGGCGGCAGCTCCGCAGACGAAACGCAGCAGCGGATGCAGCGACCGGGGGTCCAGATCTCTCGGGACTTCCAGCGCATTGATGCGCAAGGCACGGCTGCCCCACTCGCAGGCGAGGGTCGAGACCAGCATGCGTGCCGCGGCGGCATCGCCTGCGTCTTGCCAGGCCCCGATCTTTTCGGAGGGCAGCAGCACCGTCAGGCTGGCCTGCTGGGGGTAGCGGGCTGCAAAGCGCGCGGCGGCGGCATGCACCGCCAGCAACAGGCCTGCCGGTTTATCGTGCAGCGGCGACAGGTCGAGGCAGGCTGCGTAGTGCGGCCCTGCCGTGGACGGTTGAGCCACCGCTTGCCACGGTGCGCCATCCCCGCCGCAGACCTCCAGTTGCACCGGCGTATCCAGGGGCACTGGATCCAGCGTGGCTGGCGCGAGGGGCTGACTGCCGCCGTAGACGGAAGAGCCGCCATTCACCGCCAGCATCTGCCCGCTCAACGGTTGCGCGCCGGGGCTGGCCAGGAAGTACAGCGCCTGCGCCATTTCCGCGGGCGCCGCCATGCGGCCGAGCGGAATCTTCGCCACGGCGCCCTCGGGCTTGAGACGGCCGGCCTGGATCAGCCCGTCCACCAATTCGGTTCGCACGAATCCCGGGGCGAGCACGGTCACGCACCACTCGGGCCGCGCTTGCGCCAAGGCCCGGGTCTGGGCGATGAGCCCGGCCTTGCTCGGGCTGTAGGCGCCACGCCACGGAATGGCATGCAGGCCGGCGCCGGACGCCACATTCACGATGCGCGCGCCGGGCTTGAGCAGGGAGGTGCATGCATCGACCACGGCCGCTGGCGCTGCCAGGTTGAGCGCGAGCAGACGCCCCATTTGCGCCGGGCCCTGCTCGGCCAGCGGTGTGTTGGACGAATCGGACATGCCGGCGTTGTTGAGGATGGCATCCAGTGCGGGTGTGCCATCGGCTAGTGATGCGAGCTGCTTCGGGTCGGTCAGGTCGATGGTGTGCAGCACGTGCGCGGCCGAAGCAGAGGCGGGCAGGCTTTGCCCCAGCTGGTGCAAGGCTCGCTCGTTGTGGTCGACCAGCACGCATTGCCAGCCTGCGCCGGCAAACAGCCGTGCGGTGTCACGCCCGATGCCGGAAGCAGCACCGGTGATCAGAACCGTCTGCATCGGCGGGTCCTGCAGGAATCAGATGTTGGTCAGCGTGATGCCGCCATCGACCGTCAGGGCCTGCGCCGTGATGAAGCCCGCGTCGTCGCTGGCCAGGAAGCAGATGCTGCGCGCGATGTCTTCCACGGTGCCCAGGCGGCCCAGCGGTGTGCGGGCAATGCGGTTGGCATCGCGCTCGACGTTGCGGTTGCGCTGTGTGCCCTCGGTGGGAACGGCCGACGGGCACACGGCATTGACGCGGATGTTGCGCGCGCCCAGCTCTGCTGCCGCAGCGCGGGTGATGCCCAGGATGCCCGACTTGATGCCGGAATACACCACCGAGTTGGCGGCCGAGCGCAAGGCCGCGACCGAGGCCACGTTCACGATCGAGCCGCCGCGCTGCGGGTCCATCACGGCCACGGCTTCCTGCAGGCTCCAGATGACGGACTTGAAGCCCACATCCAGCATGCGATCGATGGTTTCCGGCATGATTTCGGGGATGGCTTGGTAGCGCACCCACGCCGCGTTGTTGACCAGGATGTCGAAGCGCTTGCCGTGCTCGAACGAACGCTGGATGGCCTCGCGGATGCCTTCGCGGCTGGCAATGTTCAGCGCGATGCCGAAGGCTTGGCCGCCGCGGGACTGGATGTCCTCGACCACGGGCGTGACCAGTTCTTCCTTGAGGTCGTTCACGCAGACGATGGCCCCGCGGGCGGCCATCTGGAAAGCGGTTTCACGGCCGATACCGGCGCCTGCGCCGGTGACGAGGGCCACGCGGCCGAGCAGATCCTGGTTCATACGTTTTCCTTAGGTATCACACGGACCGGATGAAGTCCCGGCCGACCTGACTGGCGAGCGCACCCGAGCCGAAGGCCGCATCGAACTTGCGCACTTCGCGCAGGGCGTGGTGCAGGGGCACCTCCCAGGTAAAGCCCATGCCGCCGTGCAGGTGGATGGACTTCTCCAGCACGAAGGCCGCGCTGGCCAGGGTGTTGGCCAGCACCGGCCGGGGACTGCGCACGCTGTCGTATTCATCGGTGCGCAGCACGCGCTGGATGGCCGCGTTGGAGGCTTCCTGCACCAGGCGCATCCGCGCCAGCAGGTGGCGCACGGCCTGCTTGGCCGACAGGGGGCGTCCGAATTGCACGCGGGTCGCCGTGTACGCGGCCGTGGTGGCCAGGGCACCTTCGGCGGCACCGTTGACAAAGCCGGCAATCAGGATCTCGCTGTCGCGCTGCAGTGCCGCGAAGGTGGCGGCATCCAGCCTGGCCAGCACCTTGGCGCTGTCGAGCATCAGCCACGACTGAGGGTGCTCCGGGTCTAGCGCTTCGTCGTCCTGAATCTCGACGGAGCCCAGGTCGAGCAGGGCGCCACCGCCCTGGCCGTCGGCCACCAGCACCCAGTCGCTGTCGCGGGCGTAGCGGGCCTGCCCCGCCAGCCGGTCCTGCAGACTGCCTTGCAGCGCCCAGGTGGCGACGCGGGCGCCGCTGGCAAGTTCCGCAGCCAGGGGGGAGTCACCCAGCGCCTTGGCGACCAGGATGGTTTCGAGCAGCGGCCATTGCAGGCGCAGCTTGCCCGCTTCGGCCACGATGGGCAGGGCGAACTCGATGCCCAGCGCCAGTCCGCCAGCGTCTTCGAGAGCGCACACACCGCACAGCCCCGCGGCGGCCAGGACCTGGGCGGCGTCGCGGAAGTCGCGGGTCTGCGCATCGGTGATCGCCTCGGCCGCGGCCTGGGCGAACTCCTCGGGCTTGAGATCGTTGTCTGGCGTGGTCATCTCAGAGGTCCTTCGGCAAGTTCATGATGCGTTGCGCAATGATGTCCAGCTGCACTTCGGTGGTGCCGGCGTAGATGGTTTCGGCGCGGGCGTACAGGTAGCCCGTGGTGAAGGCCTTGCGGGCGCGTCGTGACAGCGCGCTGGAGCGCGGGTTCACATGCGACACGACGGACAGCGCCAGGCCCGCGAAGGCCTGATGGCACTCGGACCAATAGAGCTTGGTCAGCGAGCCGCGGGCACCGATCCTGTCGCCCGCCATCATCTGGTCCACCGTGCGCTCGACCAGCCCCTTGAGCGCGTCGATCTCGCCCACCACGTCGCCGATGCGGCGCTGGTAGTAACCATCGTCCAGCAGCTTCGACAGCTGCGGGTCGGACTTGCAGGCAGCGACGAGCTGGCGCAGTTCGCATTCGAAGCGCCATGCACGGTACATGCGGTTGGTCGCGCGCTCGATGGACAGCACGCGGAGGGCCGCATTCCAGCCCTCGTCCGGCACGCCGAGGCGCGCGCTGTCGGGCACCACCACGTTGTCGAAGAAGACTTCGGCAAAGGACTCCTTGCCGTCGATCGACTTGATGGGCACCACCCGGATACCGGGCGTGTCCATGGGCACGGCAAACATCAACAGGCCGCGGTGTTTGTCGGCCACCGTGCCGGTGCGGGTCAACAGCAGGCAGTAGTGCGCCTTGGCCGCACCACTGGTCCAGATCTTCTGGCCGTTGATGCGCCAGGTGTCGCCCTCCTGCACGGCCTTGGTGCGCAGGCGCGCCAGGTCGGAGCCTGCGTCCGGCTCGGAAAAGCCCTGGCACCAGTAGTTGCGCATCGAGAGGATGCGCGGCAGGAACAGCTGCTTCTGTTCTTCCGTGCCCACGGTCTGGATGATGGGCCCCGCGAGTTCCTTGCCGATCGAGCTCACGCTCTCGGGCATGGCCAGCGCGCCCACTTCCTTGTTGACGACCAGATGCTCGCGCAGGGTCAGGCCCAGGCCGCCGTAGGCCTTGGGCCAGGTCATGCCCGCCAGGCCCGCGTCGTACATGGACGCCTCCCAGTCGCGGCACTCGTCCAGCGTGGGCGTGCGGTAGTTGACGCTGTCCGCGCGCATGTGCTCGGGCAGGTTGGCGCGCAGCCACTGGCGTGCGTACTGGCGGTAGACGGCCGGACCTGCTGCGGGATCCGGAAGGGCCGGGTTCTTTTCCATGTGCATGAGCGCCTTCAATGTGCAGGGGTGTTGCAGGAGGTCGGAACCATCAGGGCGTCCAGGACGAGGACACCCTCGCCCTCCGGCTTGACCAGGATGGGGTTCAGGTCGATTTCGGCCACATCGTCGGCATGGCGGCACGCAAACTCCGAGAGCCGGGCCACCGTGCGGGCGGCAGCGGCCACGTCGGCCTTGGTCTGGCCACGGGCGCCGTCCAGCAGCGGGAACATCCTGAGGCTGCGGATCATCCGCAGGGCTTCTTCTTCGGAGACGGGCGCCACCTGCACCGCGACGTCCTTGAGGATCTCGGCGTAGATGCCGCCCAGCCCCACCATGACCACGGGACCGAACACGGGGTCGCGCGAGACACCGGCGATCAACTCCACGCCGCCGCGGACCATCGGGGCCACCAGCATGCCGTCGAGGCGTGCCTGGGGCGCATGCGCCCGCGCATTGGCCAGGAGGCGGTCGAACGCCTGCCGCACGGCGTCGTCGTCCCGCAGGTCCAGCGCCACACCGCCGATTTCGGTCTTGTGGGCGATGTCTTCCGACGCGATCTTGAGGACCACGGGGTAGCCCGTGGCCCGGGCGCTGCGCACGGCGGCGTCGGCAGAAGCCACCACCTCCTCGCGCGGCACAGGAATCCCGGCAGCCGCCAGGGCCTTCTTGGCATGGAACTCGTTGCGGAACACGGCCGAATCCACCCTGTCGACCGGGCCGTCGTAGGCCGCGACCGTGGGCAGGGTGGTGAGCTGGCCGAGCTTGACTAGGCCCGCCAGCCCGGTGGCCGCCGCCGGAATGCCGGGGAACACCGGAATGCCCAGTGCATTGATCTCGGCCACCGCATCGGCCGGGCCCTGGCTGATGAGGATCAGCAGGCGGTCGGGGTGGCTGGCGCGGATCCTGGACAGCGCCTCCAGGTACACGCCGCGCAGGCGGGGGTTGTAGAGCGACAGCGCCAGCAGCAGCACCAGAGTGCTGCCGTTCGCATCGTTCTGCAGTGCCGTCAGCATCTTCAGCAGGATGTCGGGCCGCGCCGACATCTGGGCCGACGCATCCACCGGATTGTTGGTGCCGGCGGTCGGCACGGCCTCGCGGATCAGGGCCTGGGTCGTGTCGACGAGCTGCGGCAGGGTCATGCCGGCTTGCACCATCGCATCCGCCATCATGATGCCGAAGCCGCCGGAAGCGGCCACCAGCGTCACGGCGTTCGTGGTGGGCAGGCGTTCCGGGCCCAGCAGGACCGCGGCGTGGCCCACGTCGAGCAGTTCTTCGAACGAGCGCACACGCAGCACGCCATAGCGGCGGAAGACGGCATCAAACACCGCGTCGGAACCCGTCAGCGCGCCGGTGTGCGAGGCGGCGGCGGCCTGGCCTTGCTCGGTGGCACCGATCTTGAGAACGATCACCGGCTTTTGCTGCCGGCGCGCCATGTCCAGCGCCTCGATCAGGCGGCCGGCATTGCGGCAGGTTTCCATGCAGCACAGGATGATGCGGGTGGCGGGGTCCTGCGCCAGCGCGGCAATGCCGTCGGCCACGTCCACATCGGCTTCGTTGCCCGTAGCGATGAAGCGGCTCACGCCCAGGCCGCGATCGGCCATGTTACGCATGGTGAAGCTGCCGATGTTGCCCGACTGCGAGACGATGCCCACTTGCCCTGCCGGTGGCATGCTCTGTTCCAGCGCGATGGAGAACGAGCCCACCAGTTTGTCCACCACATTGACCGTGCCCAGGCAGTTCGGGCCCAGCAGACGCATGCCGTGGTTGCGCACCACGCGAACCAGTTCGGCTTGCAGGGCCGCGCCGTCGGGGCCGGCCTCGGCAAAGCCGGCGGACAGCACGATCACGCCGCGCACACCGCGGCTGGCACAGTCGCGCACCGCCTGCAGCGTGGCTTGCGCGGGCACGGCCAGGATGGCCATGTCCGGCGCCGTGGGCGTGTCCAGGATCGAGGCGCAGGCCTGCAGCCCCTGGATGGTGCCGCCCTTGGGGTTGATCGGATAGATGGCGCCGGCATAGCCGTACTTGCGCAACAGCTGGATGGGGCGACCGCCGATCTTGGTGATGTCGTCGGAGGCACCGATCACGGCCACGCCGTCGGCCTTGAAGAAGGCGTCCAGCCCGGCGCCCGGGGTTGCTTGAACCTGGGTCGGCATGTGCTCAACGTCCCTTGAAAACCGGGGCGCGCTTTTCGAGGAAGGCCATGCGGGCTTCGCGGGCGTCCTCCGTCTTCGACAGGGCCACGGTGAACTCCTGCTCGAAGCGATAGGCGTCGCGCTGCGGCATCACATCCACCATGTTGGCCGCACGCTTGGCGTAGGCGATGGCCAGCGGTGCCTTGGAAGCGATCTCGCGGGCCAGCGCCATCGTCACGGGCAGCAGGTCTTTTTCCGACAGCACATCCTCGATCACATTGCGCTTGAGCAGGTCGTGCGCACTCAGGCGCTGGCCCGTGAAGAACATGCGGCGCAAGGTGGAGCGGCCGAACAAGGTCTTGAGCATGGAGGCGCCACCCGCCAGGCCCACGTTGATCTCGGGCATGCCCACGGTGGCGTTCTCCGAGGCATACAGGATGTCGCAGGCCGCCGCCAGACCAAACCCGGCGCCCAGCGCCGCGCCATTGATGGCGGCAATCACGGGCTTGGCGCATTCGCGAATGGCGTTGCCGGTTTCGCGGGTGATGCGGTTGTGCTCGAGGAAGTCACCGGCGATCTCGGTGCTGGGGCGGTCCTTCAGGTCGGCGCCCGCACAGAACACGCTGCCGGAGCCGGTCAGTATGGCGCAGCGGATGTCCTCGCGCTCGGAAATGGCGTCGAACGTGGCCACCAACTGGCGGCGCATGTCCCGGTTCAGTGCGTTGACCGGCTGGCGGTCCATGGTGACCAGACCCACACCGTCGGAGACTTCCAGACGAACCCATTCATCACTCATACATCACCTCTTCAAGAAGCCGCTTGCTGCGGCACAGATCAGAAGAAAACGCACATGCTTGACAAACAGCCCGTCTGCTGCGGGGAGTGCTGTTCTGGTTCGGAGGCTGACTGGCGTCCGCTGGTTTGTCTCAGTGCCGATATGCTCGTTCGATTATAGAAATCGCGCTTAAATCCATTTCCAACCAATCCGAGAGAGTGTTCTGCAAAAAGTGAAGGGTTCGCCGGTTGGTGGGCCCATGGCGAGGTTGCTACCATCCTTGGTGCTCCGATTGTCTTTTGATTAAAAAGGATTCGAGCGGAGCGATTGAATTGAAATCAATTAAAGATTAATCCTGGTCTGAAAATAAAAAAGCATTCGAAAAGATGAAGATCCAGCGCCTTGGCGACTTGACGACGGCATTGGGCGAGTGCCCGGTATGGCATGGGCAGCAGCTGTGGCTGATGGACTGCCGCGCGGGCCTGATCTACGCGTTGGATCCGGACACCGGGGAAGTGACGGCGCGCCACGAAGCGCCGCCGCCCCTGGGCTCGTTTGCGTTCAACGGCGACGATGGCGACTGCATCGTGCTGTCGCTGAAGGAAGACATCGCGGCGCTGAACCTGCGCACCGGGCAGCTTCGCTCGCTGGCACGGATCGAGGCCAGCAGCCCCCACTTGCGACTCAACGATGGCATATCGCTGGCAGACGGCAGCTTCGTCGTCGGCACCATGCACGTGTTTCGTGCGCCCGACGAGCCCCCGCTGGGCGGCCTGTACCGGCTGGACACCCGGCTCAATCTGCACAAGCTCGACGACGGGTTGGGCATCACCAATGGGCCTTGCGTGAACCCGGTGAACGGGCGCTTGCACGTGGCCGACAGCGCTGCGCGGGTCATTTATTCGTATGCGATCACGGCAGACGGAACGCTGGCAGACAAGCAGGTGTTCGTTCGGACCGACGTCCATGACTCCGGTCCGGATGGCTGCGCCTTCGACAGCGAAGGCGGGCTGTGGACTGCGCTCGTGCGCACGGGAGCGCTGGCCCGCTTCGACATGCAGGGCCGGCTCACCCACAAGATTGAGCTGCCGGTGGCCTATCCGAGCGCCTTGTGCTTCGGCGGCCCCGGAATGGCCGATCTGTTCGTCACCAGCATCCGTGACAGCGGTCGCCTGAGCGCATCCGGCCCCCTGGATGGCGCCGTGCTCAAGCTGACCGGGCTGGGCTTCCGGGGCAGCGCGCGCGCCGCGTGCCGCATGCCGCTGTAGACCGCGCCGGGCTACGCCGCGGGTAGTGAATCGAGTCCTGCGGCTTTGCCATGCGCCGCAAACCGCAGCTCGGGTCCAGCCACGTGTTCGCCCATGAAATCCAGGAACAAGCGGATCTTGGCCGGAATGATGGCGGTGTCCAGAATGGTGGCGTACATGCCCTCGTCAAAGCCCTTGTTGCTGATGCGATAGTCGCTCAGCACCCTGACCAGCCGGCCTTGACGGATGTCGTTGTGCACGGTGTAGTCATCCAGCAGCGCCAGGCCTTCACCCAGGCGGGCGAGCTCCAGCAGGGCGATGCCGCTGTTGCTGACATGGCGAGGCTTGAAGGCAATCTCGCTGAGCTGCTCCTGCTGCTTGAACAGCCAAGTGTATTCATCGCCGGGCAACTGGTAGGCCAGGCAGTCGTGCTCCAGGATGCTTTCGGGGGCCCGCAGGGCAGGTTTGCCGGCGAGGTAGACCGGGGTGGCCACCAGATGGCGCTCGCTCTGGAAAAGCATGCGGCGCTTGACGCCGGCCTCCACCGGTGGCGAGATGCGGAAGTCGATATCGAACTGGTTGCGCCGCAGGTCCACGGGAGCCTCGGTCAGCGTGAGTTCGATGTGGATCTCGGGGTAGAGCTTACGGAACGCCGCGATCAAGGGGGGCAGCACGCCCAGCCCGAACATCACGCGCGAATGCACACGCAGCAAGCCCTGCGGCGCGGTGCTGATGGCGGTGATGTTGGCCTGGAGCTCGTTGATGCGCCACAGGATGCCCTCGAGCTGGCGCGCATATTCCTGTCCCGACTCGGTCAGCGCGACCTGGCGTGTGGAGCGCAGCAGGAGCTTGACCTTCAGCTCCTCCTCGATGTCGGTGATCATGCGCGAAACCCCCGTCGCCGATATGCCGAAGCGACGCGCCGTCTCGGAAAAATTCCGGGTCTGGGAGATCGATAGAAACAGCTCCATGGCGCGCAATCTATCCATGAATCCCCCGGTTTTTGCAGTTCAGATCTGCAGTTTCTGCCATAGCCGATCCAGCTTGTCTATCTAGAATTCGGCAGCCCTTGCGGATGCCATTTTTGCGGAGACGGTACATGGAATTCGGAGTATTCATTCTCGCCCAGCAAAGGGGCTATCACCAGACTTCGCAGCAGGTCATCAATAACTCGATCGAGCAAACCGTCGCGGCGGAGCAGGCTGGATTTCACAATGCCTGGTATGCGGAGCACCACTTCAACAATTACTCGCTTTCGCCGTCTCCGCTGATGATGGTGGCCCACATGGCGGGCAAGACGCAGCATATCCGTCTGGGAACTGCCGTCTGCATCCTGCCACTCTACCAACCCGCGCGTTTCCTGGCCGAGGTCGGTTTCGCGGACACGGTTTCCAATGGCCGGCTGGACCTGGGGGTGGGCTCGGGCTATCAGGAATTCGAGTTCGCGCGTTTTGGCGTGAAGATGGCCGAGTCGGGCGCGATCTACAACGAGTTCCTGGACATCCTGAACAAGGGCCTGACTCAGAAGATCTTCGAATACGAGGGCAAGTTCCTCAAGCTGCCCCCCAGCTCCATCGCGGTGCGCTGTGTGCAAGATCCCATGCCGCCGGTGTGGATCACCTCGGGCAACCCGGTATCGCTGGGCCGCGGCGTGCGCGAACACCACAACCTGTTCGTGACCGCGCTGCTGAACGGCAACGAGGGCATCCAGGGCCTGCGGGAACGTCTGGTGAAAGTAGCCAGCGACAACGGCAAGGACCTGGACCGTGACGTGAAATTCGGCTTCCTGCGTTGCGCCTACGCCTCCGACGACAACACGGAGATCGACGCCTACCTGGATTGCGCACGCTTCCAGCGCCGCATTTCAGAGAGCCTGAAGTACCGTCGCTCGCAGTCCGACGACGGCTACATGATCAAGGAGGTGCCGTCCGAGACGGATCCCACGATGGATCAGCTGCGCAAGAACCTGCCCGTGGGCTCGGTCAACCAGGTGATCGACAAGATGCTGGAAGAAATCAGCATCCTGCGGCCCAAGCACATCGCGCTGCAGACCCAGTTGGGCGACTTCGACCAGAAGACCATGCTCAGGCAAATCGAGCTCTGGGGTGAAAGAATCATTCCCGCCCTCCAGAAAGAGCTGGGACGCAACCAGCCAGCTGCCCACGCCCTGGCTGCACAGAGGGTTTGAACTCAGGCGCAACACACGCCGTTTCAGGACGAATACACCCGGTCCGAGTGCGATGACGCCCTTGTCTTGATGCCAAGCCGTTCATCTCAAGGCTTGCGGCAGCTCTGATCCGAGCGAACTGCTGGCCCGCTTGCCGAGGGTCTGATAACTGTTTCGATCTCGGACAACCCGTATCGATCAGTCCGCCCCTCGTTTTCCTCAGCCACCAACTTTTGCGCATTCGAAACAGGAGACCTGCATGACCCGTACCACCATCAATCGACGTACCGTATTGCTCGGCAGCATGCTGCTGGGCGCCGGTGTCAACGCCTTTGCCAATACGGGCGACTGGCCTTCACGTCCCATTCGTCTGGTGGTTGCCGGTTCGGCAGGGGCGGGCGGTGATGTTTTTGCCCGCTTGATCGCCGAGCCCCTGTCCAAGGTGCTGAAGCAGCCGGTGGTGGTGGACCCCAAGGCCGGCGCCAATGGCCTGATTGCGTGCGACACGGTGGCCAAGGCGGCGGGTGACGGCTACACGCTGCTGTTTGCCCCGTCGTCCGCCATCCTCATCAACCCGGTGATCCACCCCAAGCTTCCTTACGACGCGGAAAAGGATCTGATCCCCATCGCGCAGGTGGGCGCGGCGGGCATCTTGCTGGTGGCGAACCCGAGCACCGGTTTCAAGAACTTGGCGGACATGGTGGCCTATGCCAAGGCCAACCCCGGCAAGCTCGCCTACGGCTCGTGGGGCACGGGCTCGTCCGGCCACCTGGCCATGGAAGGCATCAAGGCGCACTACGGCCTCGACATGCCTCATGCGCCGTACAAGACGCTGGTCAACGAAGTGACCGATCTGATCGCCAACAACATCAGCGTGGGCTTCACGGACATCCAATCCCCCATTCAGCACATGCGCAGTGGCCGGCTGGTGGGACTGGGCCAGACGGGTTCGCAGCGCTGGCCCGCCACGAAGGACCTGCCGACCCTGTCGGAACAGGGATACAAGTTCGAAGCTGACGGCTGGTACGGGGTATTCGCCCCGGCAGGAACCCCGCAGGCCATCATCGACCGGCTCAACGAGGAGATCAACCGTTTGCAAAAGACCGATGCAGTGCGGCAGAAGATCGAAGGGCAGAACATGATCGTGCCCGTGGGTCGCTCCGCCAAGCAGTTCGCAGAGTCGATCAAGCGGGACGCCGCCATCTGGCAAGGGCTGGCGAAGACGACGGACCTGAAGGACAAGTAAGCGCCTGGCCGCTTGCGCGGGCGGTACACCGGGGCCACAGGCCCCGGTTTTTGTTTGTGCGGGCACATGGCGGTGGCCGGCGCACGCGGCTCTTGCCGCGTTCTTCCCCGATGCGGTGCATCCCGCACTTTTTTGCAGGACTGAATCACGCTCCTTCCATATTCCCGATCGCCGGGTCCACCCGCAGAATTCCCTTCATCGCATATCACTCATTTGACGCGGAGAAAACAATGGAATTCGGCGTATTCATCCTGGCGCAGCAGCGTGGCTATCACCAGAGTTCGCAGCAAGTCATCCAGAACTCGATCGAGCAGACCGCGGTGGCCGAGCAGGCCGGCTTCAACACGGCCTGGTATGCGGAGCATCACTTCAACAACTACTCGCTCTCGCCCTCGCCGCTGATGATGATCGCGCACATGGCGGCCAAGACCCAGCGCATTCGTCTGGGCTCTGCCGTGTGCATTCTCCCGCTCTACCACCCCGCACGGTTCCTGGCCGAGGTGGGCTTCGTGGACACGGTGTCCAATGGCCGTCTGGAGCTCGGCATCGGCTCGGGCTACCAGGAGTTCGAGTTCGAGCGCTTCGGCGTGAAGATCGAGGAGTCGAGCGCGATCTACAACGAATTCCTGGACATCATCCCCAAGGGGCTGACCCAGAAGATCGTCGAATACGAGGGCAAGTTCCTCAAGCTGCCGCCCAGCTCCATCGCCGTGCGGCCCGTGCAAGACCCCATGCCGCCGCTCTGGATCACCTCGGGCAACCCCGTCACCCTGGGGCGTGGCGTGCGAGAAGGCCACAACCTGTTCGTGACGGCGCTGCTCAACGGCACGGAGGCCATCGTGGCGTTGCGCGAGCGCCTGGAGAAGGTGGCTCAAGACAACGGTGCGGATCTGGACGACGACGTGAAGTTCGGCTTTCTGCGCTGCGCATTTGCATCCAACAACCGGTCCGAAATCGACAACTACCTGGACAACGCGCGCTTCCAGCGCCGCATCTCGGAAAGCCTCAAGTTCCGCCGCGCACAGTCGGACGACGGCTACATGGTCAAGGAGGTGCCGTCGCCGACGGACCCGACCTTCGAACAGCTGCGCAAGAACCTGCCCGTGGGCTCGGTCAATCAGGTGATCGACAAGATGCTGGAAGAGATCAGCATCCTGCGGCCCAAGCACATCGCGCTGCAGACGCAGCTGGGCGACTGCGACCAGAAGACCATGCTGCGCCAGATCGAGCTGTGGGGCGAGAAGATCATCCCGGCGATCCGCAAGGAAGTCGAATCGATGGACGCGGTGTCTGCCTGAAGCGCGGACTCTCGGAGTCACTCCTTTCTTGACGCCCAAGACGGCCTTCGCTCTGCAACCGATGCTTTCTCCCACCACTTTCGACAAGAACGCCCTGAAGGGCAAGGTGGCCGTGGTCACCGGCGCCTCCGGCGGTCTGGGCCTCGCCATCTGCCGACATCTTCGGTCGATCGGCGCACAGGTGGTGCAGGTCGACATCAGCTATCCGGCCGCCCCCGGCGAGGACGATGGCCTGCTGACCGTGCACTGCGACATCGCAGACCCCGCTTCCATCACCGCGATGGCCGAATTGACGCGTTCGCGTTTCGGTCGTTGCGATGTGCTGGTGAACAACGCGGCCATCACCTCATCGCCCGTGGGCCTCGAGGATTTCCCGATCGAACTGTGGGACCGCATCTTCCGCGTGAACCTGCGCGGCGCCTTGCTGTGCGCCCAGGCCCTGGTGCCGATGATGTTCGCCCAGCAGGCGGGCAGCATCATCAACGTGGCCTCGATCGCCGCGCAGGTGTCCACACGGGTGGGCGCCTACGGGCCGACCAAGGCCGCCATGCGGGCGCTCACCCATCAGATGGCCGTGGAGTGGGGGCCGCGCGGCATCCGCGCGAACTCCGTGAGCCCCGGCATGATCCGCACGCCGTTGTCGGAAGTGCATTACCGCGATGAGGCCACGTTGAAAGGCCGCACCTCCAGGATTCCTGCGCGGCGCATCGGCCGCCCCGAGGACATCGCGGGTGCCGTGTCCTTTCTGGCGAGCGACGCCTCCACGTACATCAACGGCGAGGACATCGTGGTCGATGGCGGCTTCCTGAAGGCTTCCCTGGTCAATCTCTACAACAACGCCGACCTGTGAGCTACGCCATGAAATCCCCCAAGCGCCTGCAGAGCGTGTTCGTGGTGGCCGAGCGGCCTGGCGAATTGCATGCCTTCTACGAATCGGCACTCGGGCTTCAGCTCAAGTTCCGCGACAGGGACCGCTGGATCCAGTACGGGATAGGAAACACCAGCGTCGCGCTGGCTTGCCGCGAGGAAGCCGTGCCCGCGACGTCTGGCGTCGTCATGGTGTTTGAAGTAGACGACTTCGCGGCCACCGCGGAGCGTGTCGCCACCTCGGGCGGCGAGGTGCTCGGCATCCGGGACATGGGCTCGCACGGCGCGGTGATGTCGCTGCGCGACCCCGAGGGCAACATCGTTCAACTCTTCAAGCGCCAGGGGAGGCCGACACCGTGACCCATGCCACGCCGCACATCGAGGCCATCGAGCCCAAACTGTTTCGCCAGTTGCTGGGCTGCTTCCCGACCGGGGTGGCCATCATCACGACCAACACCGCCGACGGGCGGCCCGTGGGCCTGACCTGCAACTCGTTCAGTTCGGTCTCGCTGGAGCCGCCCCTGGTGCTCTTCAGCCTGCGCAAGGCGAGCAGTCTGCTGGGCACCTTCGCCCAGGCCGATACCTTCGCCATCAACATCCTGTCGCAGAGCCAGGATGTGCTGTCCGGCCGTTTTGCATCAAGCAAGATCGCCGACAAGTTCGAGGGTGTGGCCTGGCGTGCGGGCCCGCTCGGGACGCCGCTCATCGACGACTGCCTCGTCAGCTTCGAATGCCGTGTGCATGCCCGCCACGAGGCCGGCGACCACGACATCTTCATCGGCGAGGTGAAGCACATGGCCACCGGCTCCGCCGACCATGCGCTGGTGTTCTACAAGGGCGCCTACATGATGCTGGCCGAATCGCTGCGCAAGCGGGTGCTCGAAGGCCAGCTCGGCACGACCGATATCGACGAGGCCTACCGCGCGCTCTACGGGACGCTGCTTCGCCTGGCCTGCGACCGGGCCGCCGAAGCGGAGGTCGACGCGATCGAGGCGGCCGTGGACGACATCGAGCGGCACCAGGGAACGGAAGCGCTGCCGCAGCGCATCGAGGCCACGGCGCGCTTCTTCTCGTCGATTGCGCTGGCCGGCCACAACGAGGCGCTGCGCCTCATGGCGCAGACGATGACCTCGGTGTTGCGCGAGCGCATGGCGCACGTGATCCCGGCGCACCCCAGGCCCGACGTGTTTCCACTTCGACGCCAGGTCGTGCACTGCCTGCGGGTTCGGGACGCGGAGGGCGCCGTAGATGCCCTGCATGGGCTGATCGCGACGTTGCGCAAGGACGGCCCGCGAGCCGATCGGGCGCCAATGTCTGTGACGTCCCGCGAGCCTTGATTCGACGCGGCGATTTCGAGAAAGCCCCGCACAACGTGCGGGGCGTGGACGTGAAGGGCCCATGGGTGCCGAGGCGGTGCAAGCGGAGCTGTCTCGCACCGCTCTGGGCCGCCCGCCGGGTGCGGCCCAGGCCGAAGACGCGAGCAACCACCGCCACGGCGCCAGCGGCGAGGACCGTGTTGACCGAGGGCGGCCCGCTGCGCAATCGAGGTGCCGCGTGACCGGGAGAACTCGTTCGAGCCGCTCTTGATGCCCAGGCACGAGCGGCGCTTCACCGGCTTCGGCGACAAGGGCCGGGTGCGATGTTCCCGGCCGGGCTTTCAGCATTGAATCGGCCACCAGCGCAGGCGGGTCCTGCGCAGTCAGCTATCGAAACCATAGCGCCCTGGGCCGCTGCCGAGGCCATCGCCCGCGCTGCCACCGCCGGCAACCCTGACGATGCCACCTTCTGGCGCGGCTGCACGCCCGACACGTCCGCCGTACCGGTGGCCGTACCGCCCGCACAGCGGGTTCGGCGTGTGCGAAAAGATGGGCCTTCGAACGGCCGAGCGCGGACGCAGGTGGCGAAAATGCACGGCGCCGCAAACTCGTGTTGCATTGCGCCTCGATCTGCCGTACAGCTTGTGCATCGATCGCCCTGAAAGCCCAGGAAAGAGGCGGGCCGACAACATGACTGCAAGGCGGCAGCTATCAAAAAAGAAACATCGACATGACCGAAGGATTCTCTTCGCTGGCCCTGTGGGCGCTGGTGGCCGTGCTGTGCCTCGGGGCTGCGGCGGCCGGCTGGTGGGCGGCGCACTCCGGCGCCCTTGCGCTGGCCGATGCGGCGGCCGAGCGCGTGCGCGGCGAGGCCGCCGTCGAGCTGGCCACCCTGCGCGAGCGCCTGCGCCGCGCGGAGGCCGAGCGGGTCGAGCTGCAGGCCCAGGAACTGCCCCGACTGCGCGCGCAGGCCGAGGAGCTGCGCGAAGCGCTGGAGCTGGCGCGCGAGGACCGGGCCGAACTCGGCGAGCGCTCGGCCGCCCAGATCGCCGGGCTGCGCGCGCAGGTGGCCGGGCTGGACGCCCGGCTGGAGGCCGAGCGCGCGCAGTCGCAGGAGCAGCTGGCCCAGGAGCAGCGGCAATCGCAGGAAAAGCTCGCGCTGCTCGCCGAGGCGCGCGACGCGCTCGGCCATCAGTTCAAGAGCCTGGCCAACGACATCCTGGAGGAGAAAAGCCGGCGCTTCGCCGAGCAGAACCAGGCCAGCCTCGGGCAGCTGCTCGATCCGCTGCGCACGCGCCTCGCGGACTTCCAGGGCAAGGTCGAGCAGTTCTACGACAGCGAGGGCCGGCAGCGCGCGGCGCTGGCGCAGCAGGTCACGCAGCTGATGGACCTCAACCGGGTGCTGTCCGACGAGGCGCGCAACCTGACGCAGGCGCTGAAAGGCTCCAGCAAGGCGCAGGGCAACTGGGGCGAGCTGATCCTGGAGCGGGTGCTGGAGGCCTCGGGCCTGCGGCGCGGCTTCGAGTACCACGTGCAGCAGAGCCACCTGGACGACGCCGGCCGGCGCGCCATCCCCGACGTCGTCATCCACCTGCCGCAGGAGCGCAAGATGGTGGTCGACGCCAAGGTGTCGCTGCTGGCCTACGAGGAGTGCGTGCGCTCGGAGACCGATGCACTGCGCGGCGCGGCGCAGCGCCGGCACCTGGCGTCCATCCGCAGCCACATCGAAGGCCTGTCGGGCAAGAATTACCAGCGGCTCTACACCCTGAAGTCGCTCGACTTCGTCCTGATGTTCGTGCCGATTGAGCCGGCCTTCATGCTGGCCGTGGCGGCCGACGACCAGCTGTTCATGGACGCCTGGCAGAAGAACGTGCTGCTGGTCAGCCCCTCGACGCTGCTGTTCGTGGTGCGCACGGTGGCGCACCTGTGGCGCCAGGAGGCGCAAAGCCGCAACGCCCAGGACATCGCGCGCCGCGGCGCCGAACTCTACGACAAGCTGGCCGCCTTCGTCGCCGACCTGGAGAAGGTCGGCCGCGCCCTCGACACCGCGCAGGGCTGCTGGCGCGACGCCTACGGCAAGTTCAAGGACGGCAAGGGCAACGCGATCCGGCAGGCGGAGATGCTCAGGAACCTGGGCGTCAAGCCGACCAAGAGCTTCTCGCCCGCGGCTCGCGCCGGCGCTCTGCCGGAGGACGACGCGGAGGACGAGGGGGGCGAGCGGGGCGTGGGTGGCGACGAGGCACCCGCGCCCGACGCCGCCATGGCCAGAGCGCAGGCGCCGCGGCGCGTTCAGAGCTTGTAGAAGCGCCTGATCGCGTCCCAGGCGTCCTCGGGCGCGTCGACGTACTCGATGAGCTTCAGGTCGGCCTGCGCGATCACGCCCTGCTCGACCAGGAATTCGAGGTCCAGCAGCCGCTTCCAGTAGTCCGAGCCGAACAGCACGATCGGCACCGGCCGCGATTTGCGGGTCTGCACCAGCGTGATGACCTCGAACAGCTCGTCGAGCGTGCCGAAGCCGCCCGGGAACGCCACCAGCGCCTTGGCCCGCATCATGAAATGCATCTTGCGGATGGCGAAGTAGTGGAACCTGAAGCTCAGCGCCGGCGTGACGTAGGGGTTGGGCGCCTCCTCCATCGGCAGCGCGATCGCCAGGCCGATGTTGAGGCCGCCGCCCTCGTAGGAGCCGCGGTTGGCCGCCTGCATGATGCCGGGGCCGCCGCCGGTGCAGATGAAGAGCCTGTCCTCGGGTGCCTTGTCGGCGCTGTAGCCAGCCACCAGGCGGCCGAAGGCGCGCGCCTTCTCGTAATAGTGCGCGCTGGCGGCCAGCCGGCGCGAACGTTGCAGCGCCGCCTCGTCGTCGCCGCGCTCGGCCTCGGCCAGTAGCGCGGCCGATTCCTCCTCGCTGCGAAAGCGGGCGCTGCCGAACACCACCACCGTGTTCTCGATGCCCAGGGCGCGCATCTCGATGTCGGGCTTCATCAGCTCCAGCTGCATGCGCAGGCCGCGCGTCTCGCGGCGCAGCAGGAACTCGGGGTCGGCGAAAGCCAGGCGCGAGGGATCGGGATCGAGCGGCAGGCCTTCGCTGGAATGCGCCTGCAGCGTGGCCCAGGCGTCGGCCAGGCGGGTGTCGTGGAGGTCATGGGTGGCGTTGTTGGGCATAGCGGGCTGAAAAAGATTTCTGACTGGAAGCGGCAAGCGGCAAGCGCCGCGCCCGGTGCGACCGGCCGGCCGCAGCTCGGGCGGCGGCACGGGGTGCAGGCGCAGCGACGGCAAACAAAGAAAAAGGCTCCCGCAGGAGCCTTCATGGAAGCCAATGCGCCTTTGCCCAGCAGGCAGCCTCTTCCAGAAACACCGCGGAACCGGCTTGGCCGGGTCGCCGGTGTTGCCCCCGGCGGGGTGGGCGAAGCGACACGTAGTGCGCGAAGCCTGGGGGTGATCCAAAGCTCTCGACACGAAGTGCGCGCAGCCTGGGGCGAGCTTTTTCAGACCCTTTTGCGGTACTCGCCGGTGCGCGTGTCGATCTCGATGCGGTCGCCCTGCGAGACGAACAGCGGCACGCCGACTTCGAAGCCGGTGGCGATCTTGGCGGGCTTCAGGACCTTGCCCGAGGTGTCGCCCTTGACGGCCGGCTCGGTCCAGGTGATCTCGCGCTCGACGCTGGTGGGCAGCTCGACCGAGATAGCCTTGCCGTCGTAGAACACCACCTCGACCGGCATGCCGTCTTCGAGGTAGTTCAGGGCGTCGCCCATGTTCTCGGCCTCGACCTCGTACTGGTTGTATTCGCCGTCCATGCAGACGTACATCGGGTCGGCGAAGTAGGAGTACGTGCACTCCTTCTTGTCGAGCACGATCTGGTCCATCTTGTCGTCGGCCTTGAAGACGACTTCGGTGTTGAAGTTGGCGATCAGGCTCTTCAACTTCATGCGCACGGTGGCGGAGTTGCGGCCGCCGCGGCTGTACTCGGTCTTCAGGACGACCATCGGGTCCTTGCCATGCATGATGACGTTGCCGGCGCGGATTTCTTGAGCGATTTTCATGGGTCTGGGTCTTTGGGAGGTTGGCCGCTCGGTGCGCTCGGCCAGGCTCGCTGGCCTGTTGACGCATGACTCCCGCGGCGGGTTCGGCGGAAGGCGCGGCGCGTCACACGACAGCCGGCCCTGAATCCGCAAAGCCCGCAATTTTAGCTTTTTTGCCCGACAAAGCGTCGCAGCTGGGCAATCAGGTCGTCCTGCGCGAGCAGCCGGTGCCGCGCCGAGCGCACCACCGCCGCCCAGCCGGCCAGCGTCGCGGCGTCGAGCGCGGGCAGGACGCCCGGCTCGACGCCATTCCAGACGCGGTGAAAGCGCCGCAGCGACGGCGGAGCCTGCAGCCAGTCCAGAAAGGCTTCGAGCTTGGCGCGGTGCGCGTCGTCGTCCTGCGGGTAGATCTGCCAGACGAAGGGCGCGCCGGCCCAGAGCGCGCGCACCAGCGAGTCCTCGCCGCGCACGAAATTGAGGTCGGCGCTCCAGAGCAGATGGTCGAATTCGGGCTGCGGCAAGGCGGGCAGGCAGGAGATGCGCAGTGCGCCGCGAGCGTCGCCATCGCCCCAATCGCCTGGACTGCCTGTGCCGGAGCTGCCGGGATCCTCCAACTCGCCAGGGCCGCTGGGCGCCCCGGCACTCTCCAGATCGTCGAAGGTGCCCGCGAGGGCGGCTCGTACGGCCTGGGTGGGTCGTCCGGTGGCGACCAGCAGGCGCGTCGGCGCGGGCCCGGCGGCCAGCCCGGCCAGCAGCGCGGCCAGCGCCGGCGGCTCGTAGCAGAACAGCGCCAGCACCCGCTCGCCGTGCCACGCGATGCCCTGCGTGCGCAGCCAGGCGGTGCGGTCGAAGCCTTCGCGCCGTTCGATCAGGCCGGCCTCGCGCAGCAGCCCGCCGGTGCGCGCGGTGAAGCCAGGATAGAAGAAATGCTTGACCAGCCCCGCGCCGGGCCCGCTCGACACCGGCGAGGGCAGGCCGTGCAGGCGCTCGACGTACGGCTCGGCCGACAGGTATTCCAGGTTGATCCAAGGGCGTTTTCGGCCTTCCGCGCGCGCTGCGCCTGCGAACCTTGCTATCAATTCGGGAGCGGGGTCGCAGCCGAAGGTCTCGATCAGGACGTCGGGTGGCGGCGCGCTGGCCGCCTCGCGCGCGGCGCTGCCGTCGGCGCGCCAGGGCACCACGGCGACGCCGTCCGCGCCCGCCGGCGCCATCCACGCCAGCGCCGAGGCGTCGTCCACCCACAGCCGCACGCGCTCGCCCACCGCCGCCAGGCCGCGCGCCAGCCGCCAGCACACGCCCAGGTCGCCATGGTTGTCGATGACCTTGCAGAAGATGTCCCAGTGCATGGCCGTGTTTGCCGCGCCCTCTCGGAAACAGAACAAGAATGAGCGCCCGCGGACGCCGCAGCGGCCGGGGCGCCTGGGGATCAGGGCGTGTAGGTGTCGCCCAGCACGACCCCTTCGCGCCGCGGGTCGGCGCCGCCGGTCAGGACGGACTTGCCGCTCACCGTCTTGCGGATGATGGTGCTGATGCCGCTCGACTGCGCCGAGGTCGAGACGGTGTGGCCCAGCGCGCGCAGGCCGACGACGAGCGGGTCGTTGTTGCCCGAGTTCGAGGTGTCGATGTTCGGGTGCTCGCCGCCGACCGAGGTGGTCGGGCTGTTGCTCGCGCCGAAGTCCACCAGCGAGGTGGCCTGCTGGGCGTCCAGGCCCCAGTCGAGCGCGCCGACCAGCGTCTTCACGACGTACTGGATGATGGTGCCGCCGCCCGGCGAGCCGGTGCCCATCACGAACTCGCCCAGGCCGCCGTCAGCCGCCTTCTGGAACACCAGCGTCGGCGCCATCGTGCTGCGCGGACGCTTGCCCGGCGCGACGCGGTTGGCCACCGGCACGCCGTTGGCATCCGTCGGGGTGGCCGAAAAGTCGGTCAGCTGGTTGTTCAGCATGAAGCCCTGCGTCATGTGGAACGAGCCCAGCGTGCTTTCCACCGTGGTGGTCATCACGACGACGTTGCCCTGCTTGTCGACGATGGTGAAGTGCGTGGTGCCTTGTTCCGCGGTCCTGTCGATGCCCAGCGGCACGTCGCCCAGGTCGCCGGCCTTGGCGGTGCCCATGCTGGCGTTCATGCTGATGAGGCTGGCACGGCTCTTGAGGTAGGCCTTGTTGGTCAGCGAGTCGGTGCTGTTGCCCGGCAGCGGGATGAAGTCGGTGTCGGCCACGTACTTGTCGCGGTCGGCGTACGCCAGGCGCTCGGCCTCGCTGACCAGGTGCACGCCCATGACGGTCGGCTTGCCGCCTTCGAGGTCGATGGCCGTCGGCTTGTAGGCGGCGAGATCGAAGTTCTCCAGGATGCCGAGGCTCGCCACCACGGCGATGCCACCCGACGAGGGGGGCGACATGCTGCAGATCTGGTAGCTGCGGTAGGGCGCGCAGACCGGGTCCCGGCGCTTGGCTTTGTAGTCGGCGAGGTCGGCCAGCGTGGTCTTGCCGGGCGTGATGGCCGAGTTGTCGTTGGCCGCCTTCGCGATGTTGATCTTGTCGACGATGCCCCGGGCGATGTCGCCGCTGTAGAAGGCGTCGGCGCCTTGCGTGGCGAGGGTGGTCAGCGTCCTGGCATAGGCGGGATTCCTGATCGTCGTGCCGAGTGCCTTGGGGGTGCCGTCGGCATTGAAGAAGTAGGCGGTCGCCTCGGCGTCGCGCTTCAGGTTGGCGGCCGAGGAGGCGATGGCCGCCGCCATGCGCCCGCCGATCGGAAAGCCCTCGGTCGCGAGCGTGATGCCGTGGCCGAACAGGCTGCCCCACGGCAGCCTGCCATGGTCCCTGTAGGCCAGGTCGAGCATGCGCACCGCGCCGGGCGTGCCGATGGAGCGGCCGCTGGCACGGGCGCCGCCGGGCTGGGGCGCGCTGCGGTCGCTGGCGTCGTCGATCCAGCGCAGGTAGTTGGCGGTGGCGGCGGCCGGCGCGGTCTCGCGGCCGTCATAGGCCTGGACCTTCTTTTGCGCCGCGTCGTAATGGAGCATGAAGGCGCCGCCGCCCAGGCCGCTCGACTGCGGCTCGACCAGCCCGAGCACCGCCTGCACCGCGACGGCCGCATCGACCGAGCTGCCGCCGGCCTTCAGGACGTCGCAGCCGGCCTTGCTGGCCAGCGGATGGTTCGCCACCACCATGTAGGTCCGGGCGTAGACCAGCTTGTGGCCCGTGACATAGCCCGAGGCGGCCTCTGGTGCGGCCGGATCGCCGGGCGCGCCGGAGCCGACCACCACCGGAGTGCCGCCGGTGGTCGCCAGACAATCGTTGTCCGCCTGCACCGGCGGCGTGCCTGCGGTCGGCGGCCGGGCCGCGTTGTTCGCTGCGGCGATGGCGGCGAGGAGGGCCGCGGTATCGCGGGCGCTGTTGTCGGAGCCGCCTCCGCAGCCCCACAGAGACAGCGAGAGTGCGACGGGTGTCAGGACCAGCCAGGTTCGACGGTTGTTCATGGAGATGCCTTTGTTTTGTGAAGAAAAGGGCACCCTCGCGCCCGCGGGCATTGTCGAGCAGCTTCCTCCCGGGCAATACCGGGTTTGCCAGCGGACGCCAGGCGGGCGCCACAATAGCCGCCATGTCCGACGTGCATTCCGACCAACTGCTCGCCGAGGTCGCCGCGCTGCCGGCGCTGCCGGGCGTCTACCGCTACTTCGACGCCGCCGGGGCGGTGCTGTACGTCGGCAAGGCGCGCGACCTGAAGCGGCGCGTTTCGAGCTACTTCCAGAAGAACCACGGCGGCACGCGCATCGGCCACATGGTCTCGAAGATCGCGCGCATGGAGACCACCGTGGTGCGCTCCGAGGCCGAGGCGCTGCTGCTCGAAAACAACCTGATCAAGACGCTCAAGCCGCGCTACAACATCCTGTTTCGCGACGACAAGAGCTACCCGTACCTGAAGATCAGCGGCGCGCGCCCGGCCGCGCCCGGGGCGGCACCCGCGGCCGCGAGCTTTCCGCGGCTGGCCTACTACCGCGGCGCGGTCGACAAGCGCCACCACTACTTCGGCCCGTACCCGAGCGCCTGGGCCGTCAAGGAGTCGATCCAGCTGCTGCAGAAGGTGTTCCAGCTGCGCACCTGCGAGGACACGGTGTTCGCCAATCGCACGCGGCCGTGCCTGCTCTACCAGATCAAGCGCTGCACCGGGCCGTGCGTCGGCTTCATCGACGCCGAGGCCTATGCGCGCAACGTCGCCAACGCCGAGGCGCTGCTGATGGGCGACACGCAGCAGGTGCTCAGCGGACTGGAGCAGCGCATGACGGCGCACGCCGAGAAACTCGAATTCGAGCAGGCCGCCGAGCTGCGCAACCAGATCGCGGCGCTGTCGCGCGTGCTGCACCAGCAGTCGGTCGAGGTCGCCAGCGACAAGGACGTGGACATCCTGGCCGTGCAGGTGCGCGGCGGCAAGGCCTGCGTCAACCTGGCGATGGTGCGCGGCGGTCGCCACCTGGGCGACCGGGCGTATTTCCCGGTGCACGTCGAGGACGCCGTGCAGCTGCGCGGCGGCGGCAACGGCGCGCCCGGCGCACCCGACGGCGGCAACGTCCAGGACGCGCCGCCGGCCACCGGCCCCGCGCCGGTGCCCGGGGAGGAAGAGGGCGCCGCTGCCACGCCCGAGGCGCAGGTGCTCGAAGCCTTCATCGCGCAGCACTACCTCGACGTGCCGGTGCCGCCGACGCTGGTGCTCGGCGAGCCGGTGCCGCGCGCGCTGATCGAAGCCATCTCGCAGCAGTCGGGCACGCGCGTCACGGCGGTGTTCCAGCCCCGGGAGCAGCGCCGTGTCTGGCTGGAGATGGCGCAGAAGAACGCCGGGCTGCAGCTCGCGCGCCTGCTGGCCGAAGAGGGCTCGCAGCAGGCCCGCACGCGTGCGCTGGTCGATGCGCTGGAGCTGGCGCCGGACGACCTGGACGACTTCCGCATCGAGTGCTTCGACATCTCGCACACGGCCGGCGAGGCGACGCAGGCGTCGTGCGTCGTGTTCCAGCACCACAGGATGCAGAACAGCGAATACCGCCGCTACAACATCGAGGGCATCACGCCCGGCGACGACTACGCGGCCATGCGCCAGGTGCTGACGCGCCGCTACGCGAAGCTGGCCGAGGCGCTGGCCGCGTCGGCCGAGGCGCCGCCGCCGGGCGACGAGACCGTGCCCGAGGCAGACGAACGGGCGGCCCGCGTCCGTGCCGGCACCCATGACGATGCCACCCCGCAGGCGGGCGGCGATGACACCGGCGAGGCACCGGTCGCCGAGGCCGAGGCCGGCGCCAAGGCCGGCACCGCCCGTCGCACCACCGCGCGCATGCCCGACCTGGTGCTGGTCGATGGCGGGCGGGGCCAGGTCTCGATGGCGCGCGAGGTGTTCGGCGAGCTGGGTCTGGCGCTGTCGCTGATCGTCGGCGTCGAGAAGGGCGAGGGTCGCAAGGTCGGCCTGGAGGAGCTGGTGTTCGCCGACGGGCGCCCGAAGGTCGCGCTCGGCCGCGACTCGGCCGCGCTGATGCTGGTCGCGCAGATCCGCGACGAGGCGCACCGCTTCGCCATCACCGGCATGCGCGCCAAGCGTGCCCGGGTGCGCGTGGGCGGCAGCCAGCTGGAGGACATCCCCGGCGTCGGCCCGAAGCGCCGCGCGCGCCTGCTGCAGCGCTTCGGCGGCGTGCGCGGCGTGGCCGCGGCGAGCGTGGAGGACATCGCCTCGGTCGAGGGCATCGCCCTCGAACTGGCCGAGGAAATCTACCGCGCGTTGCATTAGGCCGGCCCTGCCACAATCGAACGATGTTCTGGACCATTCCCACCGTCATGACGTGGACGCGCATCGTCGCGATCCCGCTGATCGTGGGCGTGTTCTACCTGCCGCTGCCGGAGCCGGCGCGCAACTGGATCGCCACCGTCATGTTCATCGCGTTCGCGGCGACCGACTGGCTCGACGGCTTTCTCGCGCGCAAGCTCAACCAGACCTCGGCCTTCGGCGCCTTCCTCGACCCGGTGGCCGACAAGTTCCTGGTGTGCGCATCGCTGCTGGTGCTGGTGCACCTGCAGCGCGCCGACGTGTTCGTCGCGCTCATCATCATCGGCCGCGAGATCGCCATCTCGGCGCTGCGCGAATGGATGGCGCGGATCGGCGCCGGCAAGAGCGTGGCGGTGCACATGCTCGGCAAGGTCAAGACCACGGTGCAGATGATCGCCATCCCGTTCTTGCTCTTCAACGGCACCCTGTTCGGCGTGATCGACACGGCGCTGTGGGGGCGCTGGCTGATCTGGATCTCGGCCGTGCTGACGGTCTGGTCGATGGTCTACTACCTGCAGAAGGCCATTCCCGAAATCCGGGCCAAGACCGGATGACGCGTCGGGCGGCGCATGGCTGCGCGCCATGCCGGGCGTGTTCGCTCGACCACCCGCGTCCGCGACGCACAATCGCCGGCATGCTCGATGAATTCACGCCCTTCGACATCCAGCGCAATGGCGTCCGCCTGCATGGTCGCAGCGGCGGCCGGGGCGCGCCGCTGCTGCTGATGCACGGCCATCCGCAGACCCATGCGATCTGGCACCGCGTGGCGCCGGCGCTGGCCGAGCGCCACGCGCTCGTGATGTTCGACCTGCGCGGCTACGGCGACTCCGGCGCAGCCGGTCGGCCGATGCCGCACACGCGGCCTACTCGAAGCGCGAGATGGCGCTCGACGCGCTGGCCGTGATGGCCCATCACGGCTTCCCGCGCTTCGGGGTGCTGGCCCACGACCGCGGCGCGCGCGTCGCGCACCGGCTGGCCGCGGACCATCCCGGGGCGGTCCGGCGCCTGATGCTGCTCGACATCGCGCCGACGCTCGCGATGTACGCGCAGACTTCCGAGGCTTTCGCGCGCGCCTACTGGCACTGGTTCTTCCTGATCCAGCCGCCGCCGCTGCCCGAGGCGCTGATCGCGTCCGATCCGGTGCGCTACGTGCGCAGCATGATGGGCAGCCGCCATGCGGGCCTCGATGCCTTCGCGCCGCAGGCGCTGGCCGAGTACGAGCGCTGCGCCGCGTTGCCGGGCACGGCGCACGGCATCTGCGAGGACTACCGCGCCTCGGCCTCCATCGACCTGGAGCACGACCGCGCCGACGTGGCGGCGCAGCGCCGGCTCGCGCAGCCGCTGCGTGTGCTCTGGGGCGCCCACGGCGCCGTGGGACGCTGCTTCGACGTGCTGGCGCTCTGGCGCGAACGTGCGCTGGATGTGTCGGGCGCGGCCTTGCCGTGCGGCCACTACATCCCCGAGGAGGCGCCCGAGGCGCTGGCCGGCGAAGCGCTTTCGTTTTTCAGCTGAGCCTTCTCGCTGCGTGGGGCTCGTCGCCGCTGTTTCGCCGCGAGTCCGACCAGCACGTCGACTTGCGCCTCGCGCGCACCCGGCGTCGGCGGCAGCACCGGCATCGGCGACCTTGGCCGCGCCATTGAAGCGGCGCCTTGACCGCCGTCAACCGTGCCGTCGGCAGACCCTGATCGGAAGGTCGCGGGAACCCTCTAAAATCGCGCTCCCTGCCGGGCGCCCCCGTGGTTTGTCGTATTGACACCCCATGCGCCGGTTGGCTCTAATGCCTGTCGGCCGCGCGCTGCCACGCGCCCTTGCTGCCGCCACATCCTTCCATGCCGAGCTGCGCCACGGGCGGCTCGCTGCCCGGTACACCGAACTACTTTTCTCCGACGAGAGGCCCTTGTGAATAAGACAGAACTGATTGAGCACATTGCAAAGAACGCCGACATTTCCAAGGCCGCGGCCACCCGCGCGCTGGAATCGACCCTCGGCGCCATCGGCAGCACGCTCAAGAAAGGCGGTTCTGTTTCGCTGGTGGGTTTTGGTACCTTCGCGGTGGGCAAGCGCGCGGCGCGCACCGGGCGCAATCCCCGCACCGGCGCAGCGATTAAGATCAAGGCTGCCAAAATCCCGAAGTTCCGGCCCGGCAAGGCGTTGAAAGACGCGCTGAACTGAGGCGAAAAGTTTCCGGTGGGGTGCTTAGCTCAGCTGGTAGAGCGGCGCCCTTACAAGGCGTAGGTCGGGGGTTCGAACCCCTCAGCACCCACCACCGATGCGAAGGCGAACACGATTGTTCGCCTTTTTTATTGCTGGCGCGCCACCGGCGCCCTATCGAGAGAGTGTTCGAGCATGTTTGAGTTCATCCGCACGCACAGCAAGATCGTCATGGGGCTTCTGTTCCTGCTGATCATCCCGTCGTTCGTGCTGTTCGGCGTCGAGCGGTACAACCAGGGCGATGGCCAGGGCGAGAAGGTCGCCACCGTCGACGGCCATGCCATCACCCGCCCCGAGTGGGACGCGCAGCATCGCATCGAGAGCGACCGCATCCGCCAGCAGATGCCCAACGTGGAGCCCGCGCTGCTCGACTCGGACGCCGCGCGCTATGCGACGCTGGAGCGCATGGTGCGCGACCGCGTGCTGGCCGCCGCCGCGGCGAAGGCGAACATGAGCGTGTCGGAGGAGCAACTGGCACGCCTGTTCAGCGAGGACGCCGGGCTGGCCACGTTCCGCGACGCCAGCGGCAAGTTCGACCGCGAGCGCTTCATCCGCGCGACCGGGCAGACGCCTGAGCAGTACGAGGCGGGTGTGCGCTCGCAACTGGCCACGCAGCAGGTGCTGCTGGGCATCTCGGGCACCGCGTTCGTGCCCAGGGCGCAGGCCGACATCACGCTCAACGCTTTCTACGACCAGCGCGAGATCCAGGTCGCGCGCTTCAATACAGCCGATTTCGAGGGCAAGGTGCAGGTCGGCGACGCCGAGCTCGAAACCTATTACAGGGAGCATGCCGCGCAATTCCAGGCGCCGGAGGAGGCCCGCATCGAATACGTCGTCCTGGACCTCGACACGGTCAAGAAGAACATCCCGGTCAGCGAAGCCGACCTCAAGTCCTATTACGAGCAGAACGCCGCGCGTTTCGGCACCAAGGAAGAGCGGCGCGCCAGCCATATCCTGATCGCGGCCCCCGCCGGCGCCGCGGCCAAGGAGCGCGAACAGGCGCGCGCCAAGGCCGAGCAGTTGCTGGCGGAACTCAAAAGGGCGCCGTCCGAATTCGCCGAACTGGCCCGCAGGAATTCGCAGGACCCCGGCTCGGCGGCCAACGGCGGCGATCTGGATTACGTCGCGCGCGGCGCCATGGTGAAGCCTTTCGACGATGCATTGTTCGCCCTCAAGAAAGGCGAGATCAGCGGCGTCGTGGAGTCGGAGTTCGGCTATCACATCATCAAGCTCGACGACATCAAGCCCGCGGTGACGCCGCCTCTGGAGAAAGTGCGGGCCACGGTCGAGAACGAAATCCGCTCGCAGCAGGCCACGCAGGAATTCGCCAAGGCGGCCGAGGCTTTCACCGATCTGGTCTATCAGCAGCCCGACAGCCTGAAGCCGGCCGCCGACCGGTTCAAGCTCCCGGTCCAGACAGCCGACCATGTGACCCGCACGCCAGTTCCGGGCGTCAAAGGAATACTGGGCAGCCGCAATTTCCTGTCGGCCCTGTTCGCACCCGACGCGCTGGAGCGCAAGCACAACACCGAGGCCATTGAAGTCGCACCCAACCAGCTGGCGGCGGGGCGCATCGTGCAATATTCGCCGGCGCGCACGCAGCCGTTCGCCGAAGTCAAGGACCAGGTCCGCACCCGGCTTGTCGCCGAACGCGCAGCGGCGCTCGCCAAGGCCGAGGGAGAAGCGAAGCTCGCGGCATGGCGGGCCAACAACAGCGCCGGCGCTTCGTTCGGGGCGCCGGTGACGGTGTCGCGGCTCGAAACGCACTCCTTGCCGGCGCCGGTGATCGACGGGGCATTGCGCGCGGACACGACCCGACTGCCGACGCTCGAAGGCGTCGATCTCGGCAGCACCGGCTATGCCGTGGTGCGCGTCAACAAGGTCGTGCCGCGCACGCCACCCACGCCCGATGTCGCCCGTCAGGAGAGCGCGCAACTCGTCCAAGCCATGGCAGCGGCCGAGAGCACCGCGTACTACGACCTGCTCAAAGAGCGTTTCAAGGCCAGGATCCTGGTGCGCAAGCCTGCGCAGGAGATGGGCTGATCGCATCGAAGCGTCGGTTTTGGCGCTACAATTCAAGCTTCTTCGGTGGCTGTAGCTCAGCTGGTAGAGTCCCAGATTGTGATTCTGGTCGTCGTGGGTTCGAGTCCCATCAGCCACCCCAGTTTTTGAAACGCGCTGGTCTTTGACCGGCGCGTTTTCTTTTGTGTCTTTGCAAACCTCTTGCATCACCGGATGCTTGTCGCCTTGTGGAGGACGACAGTTCAATTAGAATTTCGACTTCATTCCTCAGGAAATCGAAATGTCCTCCACCGAAACCACGCTTGCCGACATCAATTCGCAGATCAAGAAGCACAACGAGCTGATTGCCCAATTGCATCAGAAGGCCGAAGAGTTGCGCAACCACGAGCGCGCCGGCGTGATCGAAGAGGTGCGGCGGAAGATCGCCGAATACGGCCTTTCGGCGGCCGACCTCAAGCTGGCCACGCGCGGTGGTCCGGGCAAGCGCGCCGGCGGATCGTCCGCTGCAAAGGGCGCGGCCCGCTACCGCAGTCCGAATGGTGAAACCTGGTCCGGCGGCCGCGGCCGCAAGCCGCGCTGGGTGACCGAGGCCATGGCGGCCGGCAAAAGCCTGTCCGATTTCGAAATCAAGTAAGCCTTTACCGGACGCCAACAAAGCCCGCGACCGCGGGCTTTGTTCATTGAGGTGCGCAATCCTGAAGCGCACCATCCTTTTCAGTTCACCATGACCAGCTTGCCCTTGACTCCGCGGGAGCCCATGTGGGCATAGGCGGCTTTCAGCTCCGCCATCGGCATGGTGCGGTCGATCACCGGCTTGATCTTGCCCTCCGCATACCACTGCGCCAGCCGGGCCATCATCCGTGCGTTGGCCTCGGGTTCCTTTTTGGCGAAATCGCCCCAGAAGACGCCGACCAGCGAAGCCCCCTTGAGCAGCGGCAAATTGAGCGGCAGGCTGGGAATCGGGCCGGCGGCGAAACCGACGATCAGATAACGTCCGCGCCAGGCGATCGAGCGAAAGGCGGGTTCTGAGAAATCCCCGCCGACCGGGTCGTAGATGACATCCGGACCCTTGCCGTCGGTGGCGGCCTTGATGGCTTCACGGAACGCGTTGGGCAGCGCCGCCTCGGTGTAGTTGATGGCGAGATCGGCGCCGATCGACTTGCAGAGTTCGCATTTCTCGGGGGTCGAGGCGGCGGCGATCACCCGGGCGCCGGCGGCCTTGGCGATCTGGATGGCGGCGGTGCCGACGCCGCCGGCCGCCCCCAGGACCAGCACGGTCTCACCAGGCTTCAATTGCGCGCGGTCCATCAGCGCATGCCACGAGGTGGCGTAAATCATGATAAAGGCGGCAGCATCGACGTAGGGAAAGCCGTCGGGCAGCGGCATGCACAGCGCCGCCGGCGCCAGCGTGTGGGTGCCGAAGCCGCCGGTGCCCGACAGGCAGGCCACGCTCTGGCCCACCCGCAGGTGTGTGACGCCTTCGCCTACGGCGCTCACCACGCCGGCGTACTCGGAGCCCGGCACGAACGGCAGCGGCGGCTTCATCTGGTACTTGTTCTGCACGATCAGCAGGTCGGGAAAGTTCAGGCTCGCCGCCTTGATCTCGATGAGCACCTGGCCCGGCCCGGGCTGCGGCGTCGGCAGCTCCTTCCAGACCAGCGCGTCGACGCCGACGGGGTTCTCGCAAAGCCATGCGTGCATGTTCGTTTCTCCTGTGTTTGGGATGGGCGGGCGGGAAAATGGCGCGCCATGATAGGAGGCCGGGGTGGCGCTGTCGTGTCCCTGCCGCGACCGCCCGGCGCGCCCTCGGCGAGCAATGGCGGCGGCGGCAGCGCCTCTAGAATGGCACACCGACCGACGCCATGAAAATTCTCATTTCCAACGACGACGGCTTCCAGGCGCCCGGCCTCCTCGCGCTGCACGACGCGCTCAAGGCGGTCGCCGACGTGGAAGTCATCGCCCCCGAGCACAACAACAGCGCCAAGTCGAACGCGCTCACGCTCGCTGCGCCGCTGTACGTGCACGCGGCGCACAACGGCTTTCGCTACGTGACCGGCACGCCCGCCGACTGCGTGCACATCGCGCTCAAGGGGCTGCTCGACTACCGGCCGGACTTGGTGGTGTCGGGCATCAACAACGGTGCCAACATGGGCGACGACACCATCTACTCGGGCACCGTGGGCGCGGCCATGGAGGCGTACCTGTTCGGCATCCCGGCCATCGCGATCTCGCAGATCGAGAAGGGCTGGGCGCATGTCGATGCCGCGGCGCAGGTGGCGCGCCGCCTGGTCGAGCGCATCGAGCGGCAGCGGCTGCTCGACGGGCCCGCCTTCCTGCTCAACGTCAACGTGCCGAACCGTCCGCTCGACGAACTCGGCCCCGTCAAGGTGTGTCGACTCGGGCGCCGCCACGTGGCCGACAAGGTGATCACGCAGGACAGCCCGCGCGGCGAGACCATGTACTGGATCGCCGGCGCCGGCGCGGCCAAGGACAGCGGCGAAGGCACCGATTTCCACGCCACCGCCGCCGGCCACGTGGCGCTGACGCCGCTGCAGATCGATCTGACCGACCATGCGCATCTGGCGCGGTGGGCCGAAACGGTGGCCGGTGCGGGCACACCGGCAACGGGCTGACATGACGCAACGCCCGAGACTTTCATCCCAGCCCAAGGTTGAAGGAGGCTCTGCGGACGTGCTGCCGCAGGAGCGGGCGTCGGTGGCGCCGCCGCGCCCGGCGCCCGCAACCGTCGCCACGTCGACCGGCGGTTCGTACGAAGCGGTGCGCGCACGCATGGTGCAGCGCCTTGCGGCACAGGGCATTGCCGACCCGAGGGTGTTGCAGGCCATGGGCGAGGTCGAGCGCCACCGCTTCGTCGACAGCGCGCTCGGCAGCCAGGTGTACGAGGACACGAGCCTGCCGATCGGCCTCGGCCAGACCATCTCCAAGCCCACCGTGGTGGCGCGCATGCTCGAATTGCTGCTGGGCGCGCCGGCGCTGGCACAAGGCGGTCAAAGTCCGGCCGCCCGGCTCGGGCGCGTGCTCGAGGTGGGCACCGGCTGCGGCTACCAGGCCGTGCTGTTGAGCCGTCTGGCGGGCGAGGTGTACAGCATCGAGCGGCTGCGCGCCCTGCACGAGAAGGCGCGCGCCAACCTGCGGCCGTTTCGCCTGACGACCGTGCATCTGCTGTTGGGCGACGGAATGGCGGGGTTCGCCAAGGGCGCGCCGTATGCCGGCATCATCGCGGCGGCCGGTGGCGAGGCCCTGCCCGAAGCGTGGATCGAGCAGCTCGCGGTAGGCGGCCGCATCGTGGCGCCGGTCCAGTCCCCCGGCGGAGGGCAGTCGCTGGTGGTGGTCGATCGCACCCGTCTCGGCGTGGAGCGCCGCATCCTCGAGGCGGTACATTTCGTCCCCCTAAAATCGGGAATTGCTTGAAGGATCAACAAATGCAGGGTTTTGGCAGTCGGCGCTGGGTGGCGGGCTTTTCTCTGGCGCTGGCGTTCGTGCTTGCAGGTTGCGGCGCGCCGCGCCCGCCGGCGCCGGTCGAGGACCGCGGCACCATGGGCAACGCGTCCCTGGGCGCGACGGCCGACGCGTCGAAGCCGCCGCCACCGGGCATCGAAAACCTGGGCAAGCCCGGCTATTACGCGGTGCGTCCCGGTGACACCCTCCGGCGCATCGCCCTCGAAACCGGGCAGAACTGGCGCGACATCGCGCGCTGGAACGGCATGCAGAATGCCGACGTGATCGAGGTCGGCCAGGTGCTGCGCGTCATTCCGCCGACCAGCACCACCCCACCCCCGCCGCCGATACCGGCGCTGGGCGCGACGGCCGCCCTGCCGGGCGACAGCCCGGGCGTCGTGACACAGCCGGTCACGCAATCGTCCCTCACGCCGGGCACCGGCGCCACGCCCTCGAATTCGACGGCGGGCGCGTCGGGCAAGTCGGCCCCTGGCGATGAAGACCTGGGCTGGATCTGGCCGGCTCAGGGCGCGCAGATCGCCGGCTTCGACGAGGCCAAGAACAAGGGTGTGGACATCGCCGGCAAGGCGGGCGACCCGGTGGTGGCCGCGGCCGACGGCCGGGTGGTCTACGCGGGCGCTGGCCTGCGCGGCTACGGCAACCTGATCATCCTCAAGCACAACAACACCTACCTGACCGCCTACGCGCACAACCAGACGCTGCTGGTGAAGGAAGACCAGACGGTACAAAAGGGCCAGAAGATCGCCGAGATGGGCAGCAGCGACGCCAACCGCGTGAAGCTGCACTTCGAAATTCGCCGGCAGGGCAAGCCGGTCGATCCCTCGCGCTACCTGCCGGCGCGCTGACGGCCGGCCGCCGGTCGGGCAGGCGCCGCGTCGGATGGGCGTCGATCCACATCGGCCCCGCGGCCGCCTGCGCCGACACTGCAGGCCTGCCAGGCGGCGCCATGGCCGTGTGTTGCCTCCGCCACGCATGCCTCGCCGGCCGTGCCCGAAGCCAGCGGCAACTGCGGGTTCGACGGCGCTCTCCAAACGTCTTGAGACAATCGCTCCATGACCCCTACGGCCGAGAAAACAGTCGCCTGTCCGATGTCCCCCGAACCGGCGCCGGCGGCAACGCCGACGGCACCCGCCGACGAATGGCTGAGCGTCGAGTCGCTCGACATGGACGCCCAGGGCGTCGCGCACAAGGCCGACGGCAAGGTCGTCTTCATCGAGGGCGCCCTGCCGTTCGAGCAGGTGCAATTCAAGCTGCTGCGCAGGAAGAACAACTGGGAGCAGGGCGTGCTCACGCGGCTGCGCCGCGAATCCCCGCAGCGCGTGGCGCCGGGCTGCCCGCACTTCGGCCTGCACGCGGGCGCCTGCGGCGGCTGCAAGATGCAGCATCTCGACGCCACGGCGCAGGTGGCGGTCAAGCAGCGCGCGCTGGAGGACGCGCTGTGGCACCTGGGCAAGGTCCGCCCCGACAGCGTGCTGCGGCCGCTGGAGGGGCCGGCCTGGCACTACCGCTACCGGGCGCGGCTGTCGGTGCGCCACGTGCACAAGAAGGGCACGGTGCTGATCGGCTTTCACGAACGCAAGAGCCGCTACGTGGCCGACATGACGGTGTGCCCGGTGCTGCCGAAGCCGGTCAGCGACATGCTGGTGCCGCTGCGCGCGCTGATTGCCTCGATGGACGCGCGCGACACCTGCCCGCAGATCGAGCTGGCCTGCGGCGACGCGCCGGGCAGCGAGGCGCTGGGCGTGATCGCGCTGGTGCTGCGCCACCTGGAGCCGCTCGGCGACGCCGACATCGACCGGCTCAGGCGCTTCGCGGCCGCGCATCCGGGCGTGCAGTGGTGGCTGCAGTCCAAGGGCCCGGAGACGGTCAGGCTGCTGGAGGAGGGCGGCGCCGTCCTGGCCTACGAACTGCCCGAGTTCGGCATCACGATGCCCTTCAAGCCGACCGATTTCACGCAGGTCAATCCGCAGATCAACCGGGTGCTGGTGGGGCGCGCCCTGCGGTTGCTCGACGTGCAGCGCCACGAGCGCGTGATCGACTGGTTCTGCGGGCTGGGCAACTTCACCCTGCCGCTGGCGACGCGCGCGCGCGAGGTGCTGGGCATCGAGGGCAGCGACACGCTGGTGGGCCGCGCCACCGAGAATTTCAGGCGGAATCAGGCGCTGGCGCCCACAGGACGTGCCCTGGCAGCTACAACTTTCGTAGCGCGCAACCTGTTCGAGATGACCCCCGAGATGCTGGTGCGCGACGGCGCGGCCGACCGCTGGCTGGTCGATCCGCCGCGCGAGGGCGCCTTCGCGCTGGTCAAGGCGCTGGCCGATCTGCACCAGGAGCGCCTTGCGCACCCCGAGGCCTCGCCCGTGCCGGGCGGCTGGACGCCGCCGCGGCGCATCGTCTACGTGAGCTGCAACCCGGCCACGCTGGCGCGCGACGCCGGGCTGTTGGTGCACCAGGCCGGCTACCGCTGCACGCAGGCCGGGGTCGTCAACATGTTCCCGCACACGGCGCACGTCGAGTCGATTGCCGTCTTCGATCTGGCCTGATGCGCGCGGCGGCGGACGCAGGCAAAAGAAAAGGGCCGCACGGGCCCTTTTCTTTTGCTGGGACGACGGCGTGCGCCGCCGTGCTGCGCTTTTTTAGTCGCGCTCGCCGCCCATGATGCCCAGCAGCGCCAGCAGGCTCTGGAACACGTTGAACAGGTCGAGGTAGAGCGCCAGCGTGGCGGTGATGTAGTTGGTCTCGCCGCCGTCGATGATCTGCTTCAGGTCGTAGAGCATGTAGGCCGAGAAGATGCCGATGGCGGCCACCGAGATCGCCATCATGCCGGCCGACGAGCCGACGAACACGTTGACGATGGCGCCCACCATCAGCACCAGCGCGCCGACGAACAGGAACTTGCCCAGGCCCGAGAGGTCGCGCTTGATGACGGTGGCCAGGGTCGCCATGACGAGGAACACGCCGGCCGTGCCGCCGAAGGCCGTCATGATCAGCTGGGTGCCGTTGCCAAAGCCGAGAATGGCCGAGATCAGGCGCGACAGCATCAGTCCCATGAAGAAGGTGAAGCCCAGCAGCACCGGCACACCGGCGGCCGAGTTCTTGGTCTTCTCGATGGCGAACATGAAGCCGAAGGCCCCGCCCAGGAACACGATCAGGCCCATGCCGCCGCGCAGCGACTGGGTGATGCCGGTGGCGACGCCGAGCCAGGCGCCCAGCACCGTGGGCAGCAGGCTGAGTGCCAGCAGCCAGTAGGTGTTGCGCAGGACGCGGTGTCGTTCGGCCTGGGGCAGCGTCTGGCCGTAGCCAGCCGGGATGCCGAGGGGGGTGACGCGATCGTTCATTGCAAAAGCTCCTGAGGTTGCTGCAAGTCGGTGAAGGCCAATTGGGTGCATTCTAGGGGGCTGCAAGTGCCCCTCTTGAATAAGGGTCTGCGTCTATCCGCCTAAGGATGCTCTTCACGAATCGCCTTGGCGTGTGCTGAATCGATAAGCACGGTCATAGTGGAACGATCGAATGCCCCCTGAGTGTCGGAATCGGCCTTTTGGGGGTGCTTTTGGGCCTTTCATGTGCCCATCGCACGCACCTGGTCCACCAGCACGCGCCTGACCATCCACAGATTGCTCAGCGCAAACAGCGTCTTGAGCTGCGCCGTGTTCTTAGCCAACCCCCGGTAGCGCACCTTCACGTGGCCGAACTGGCGCTTGATCACGCGAAACGGGTGTTCCACCTTGGCCCGCACACTGGCCTTCAAGCGCTCGATCTTGTCTTGCAGCGCTTCAATGGGCAGGCTCTTGTCCAACTTGCGCCTCTGCCCCGGCTTCATTGCCACATGCCAAGTGACCTGGAGTTGGGCATCCGGGCGTTTGTGCACACCCTGATAGCCCGCATCGCCAAAGGCCACTTCTTCCTGCCCATGCAGCAGGGTGTTGCCCTCAACGACATCGCAGACGTTGCCCGCCGTGCCGCGCACCGTGTGCACCAGTCCCGAGTCGGCGCATACACCGATATGCGCCTTCATCCCGAAGTGCCATTGGTTGCCCTTCTTGCTCTGGTGCATCTCGGGGTCTCGCGCGCCGTCCTTGTTCTTGGTGGAGCTGGGCGCGGCAATGAGCGTGGCGTCCACCACCGTGCCGGCCTTGAGCAGCAGGCCCTGGCCGCTGAGCAAGTCGTTGACGGTGGCCAGGATCTGCTCGGCCAGCTTGTGTTGCTCCAGCAGGCGGCGAAAGCGCAGGATGCTCGAGTCGCTGGGCAATGCATCGCCCCAGTTGCTCAGGCCCGCGAAGTCGCGAAACACCGGCACGTCGTGCAGCGCCTCTTCCATGGCCGGGTCCGACAGATTGAACCATTGCTGCATGAAGTGGATGCGCAGCAGCGCTTCAAAGCCAAAGGGTTGCTGGCCGCGCCGGCCGGCTTCAGGCGCAAACGGTTCGATCAACGCCACCAGTTCAGCCCAGGGCACCACCCGGTCCATCGCATCCAGAAATTCACGCTTGCGCGTGCGCTTGGTCGAACCACCCAACACCAGGCTGCCTTGCTTCATGGGTGCCGATGCTCACAGCTTCGCTTGTTCAGTGCAAGCACGACGGCGAGCGATTCGTGAAGAGCATCCCTAATGCGCGTAGGGGCTCTTGGCGTGCGCATCCATGCGGCGCGGCCTTGCGGCGGCGTTATGCTCCGGGCCCTCGCAACGATTTTTTGACCATGAAAACAAAGTCCTTCCTCGAACTCGCCGATGTGAGGATCATCGCCGCCGCGGCCGAGGCCGAGGCCCTGAAGCACAACTGGGCAGTGACCATCGCGATTTCGGACGACGCCGGCAACCTGCTGTGGCTGCAGCGCCTGGACGGCGCCGCAGCGCTGTCGTCGCACATTGCGCCCGCCAAGGCGCACGCGGCGGCATTGGGTCGTCGCGAAACGAAGACTTACGAAGACATGATCAACGGCGGCCGCACGGCGTTCCTGAACGTGCCGGGCATCGCCGGCATGCTGGAAGGGGGCCTGCCGATCCTGAAGGACGGCCAGCTGATCGGCGCCGTGGGCGTCAGCGGCGTCAAGGCGGACGAAGACGCGCAGGTCGCCAAAGCCGGCGTGGCTGCGCTCAAGCTCTGACCGGACGCCCTGCCGCTCCCTGAAACGCCGGCCCTGAGCCGGCGTTTTTGCAGTCGCCCCGCACGTTCGAGCGGTAACGCGGCAAGCGCTTGCGATGGCCGCCGAGAAGAAGAGAGAACGGAAGCTTCAGCGCGCCTTCGGTTCGGTGACGAAGCCGATCTTGCGCACCCCGGCGTCGCGTGCGGCCGACATGGCCTGCGCCACGCGCTCGTAGCGCACGTCCTTGTCGCCGCGGATGTGAAGCTCGGGCTGCGGCGTCTTGGCGGCCTCGGCGGCCAGACGCGGCTCCAGGTCGGCGTCGCCGATCTTCTGGTCGTTCCAGTGGTAGGCGCCGTCCGCCGTGATCGACAGGACGATGGTCTCCGGCTTGGTCAGCTCGCGTTCGCTGCTGGCCTGGGGCAGGTCGATGTTGACCGCGTGCTTCATCACCGGCACGGTGATGATGAAGATGATCAAGAGCACCAGCATGACGTCGACCAGCGGCGTCATGTTGATCTCGTTCATGACCTCGTCGGGCTCGTCCTGGGTTCCGAAAGCCATGGCGCTCAGCCTTTGCGCAGGGGCACGACGATGGTCTCGGGGGTGCCGCCGCTCGACACGCGCGCGCCGGTCACGAAGTAGGCGTGCAGGTCGTGGGCGAAGCTGTTGAGCTTGGTCAGCACGAACTTGTTGCCGCGCACCAGCGCGTTGTAGCCGAGCACGGCCGGAATCGCCACCGCGAGGCCCAGCGCCGTCATGATCAGCGCCTCGCCGATCGGCCCGGCCACCTTGTCGATGGTCGCCTGGCCCGCGCTGCTGATGCTCATGAGCGCGTGGTAGATGCCCCAGACGGTGCCGAACAGGCCGATGAAGGGAGCGGTGGAGCCGACCGACGCCAGCACCGCGAGCCCGCTCTGCAGCCGCGCGGTGAACTCGTCGATGCCGTTGCGCAGGCTGCGCGTGACCCAGTCGCTCACGTCCAGGGTGTCGTGCAGGTGCGCCTTGGTGTTGCGGTGGTGGGCCGTGGCCTCGCGCCCTTCGAGCGCCAGCGCGCGAAACGGGTTGCTGTCGTCCTTGCCGAGCTTGGCGAGCGCGGTGGCGAAGTCCTCGCTGTGCCAGAACTCCGACGAGGCGCGCGCCAAGCGCTTGTAGCGCATGACGTCGAGCGCCTTCACCAGGATGACGATCCAGGAGGCGAGCGACATGCCGAGCAGCAGCAGCGCCGTGCCGCGGGTGACGATGTCGCCCTGCGCCCACAGGTTGGCCAAGCCGAATTGGGAATCCATAAGAATTTTCTCCAGAGGTAAATCAGCAGGCCCACGTGCTGCGTGCGGCCCGCAATGCATGAAACCAGACGGACCAAGTCGGGAAACGCCGCAGAACCGGCTTTGCCGGGCCGCTGGTGTTGCCCCCGGTGAGGGGGTGGGCGGCCACACGAAGTGGGCAAGCCTGGGGGTGGATCAATTCAACACCCAGTTGATCGGCACGTTGAACTCCATCGCTTCGGCCACGCCGTTGCGCTTGCCCGGTACGTAGCGCCAGCTCATCACGGCTGTGCGCGCCGCCTCGTCGAGGCGATCGAAGCCGCTCGACTGGCGGATGCTGGCCTCCTTGGGCAGGCCGTCGGCGCCGATCAGCACGCGCACGATGGTCTTGCCCTGCTCGCCCAGGCGCTTGCTCATGGCCGGATAGACAGGCTTCGGGTTCTGCAGGTAGTCGGCGTTGCTCGACGGCAACTGGACTGCCGGCGGAGCGGGGGGCGCGGGCGGTGCCGGCGCGGGAGCGGGCGGGGCAGGAGGTGCAGCCACCGCCGCGACAGGTGGCGCCGGGGGCTGCTCTTCCAGTGTTCCCGTGGGCGCCAGCGGCGCCGGCGCCGGCGTCCGCACGGCCCTGGGGCGCGGCGGCGGCGCCTTGGGCGGCTGATGCTGCTGGCGTGGCGCGGCGGCGGGCGCCGCTGGCGGCGACGGTGGCGCGGGCGGTGCCTCGCGCGGCTTCGGCGGCTCGACCAGGTCGCTCAGGATCTCGACCGGAATCACGACTTCGGCGGCCTTGCGCAGCAGGCCGCTTTGCAGCGCCCACAGCGCGCCAATGTGCAGAATGACCACGCTGCCGATGATGACCGTGTTGCGCGAAATGCCTGGGGGTTGGGAAAAACGGTCGGACACGATCACTCTTCGACGGAAAGCGGCACGGAAGGTGCCCCGGGGTGGCGCAAAAAGCTCAGCCGCGGAAGATCCACCAAGTGAATCCGGCCACCAGAATCAGGCTGCCACCGAGTGCCGAGAGGAGTTCCACGTCTGACTTTCCGCAAAGGCGCCTGCGAACTGCGCGGCCGTGGCCGTTTCGTCGCGGTGGAGCGCGGCCACTGGTTGCGAAGCGCTGCACTGCGCGACGACATCACGTGCACAGCCCTCGCAGCAGCCGCATTGGGTGGCCACGCCCAGCTCGAACTGGATTTCATCGAACGTCATGCCGGCACGCACATGACGGGCGATTTCTCGGTCGGACACGCGACGGCAAACGCAGACGATCATGGCAGTGGAGCGCGATGGGCAGGCTGTTGCAGATGCACCAAGTATAAATGAGAATTTGTCGCATTCGCAATCGCCATGGAATCGACGTGGCAATTTGCGGACGCTTGGCGCGAGACGGGGTTCGTCAGGAACATTGCTATCTAAAAGATAGCAAGCAATGATGGATGTACAAGCGCCAGGGGCCGATTTGACGGATTTTTTACGCGGATCCATGGCCGCCCCGGCGCGATGGTGGCGTCGCATACGATGTCGTCCGACAGGCTCCGTCGCAGTCGGCGCGCTGCATTCGGGCGCTGTCGAGCATTGAATGGGGGCTCGACATCGCCTGGCCGGCAACGGCGGCGATGGCCGCAGAACAACGCGAACGGATATCCACGGTGCAGCTTCATCCCTCCCATCTCCCGGCCGAACAGGACGCCTACTTCTTCCGCGAAGGCACGCACGCCAGGCTGTACGAAAAACTGGGCTGCCATCCGGCGCCGAACGGCGGGGCGGACTTCGCGGTGTGGGCGCCCAACGCGCGCGCCGTCTCGGTGATCGGCGACTGGAACGGCTGGGACGCGCAGGCGCTGCCGATGCAGCCGCTGCCCGACGACAGCGGCATCTGGGTCGCCCACGCGGCCGACGCGCGCGTCGGGCAGGCCTACAAGTACCGCATCGCGTCGCGCAACGGTTACGTGGTGGACAAGGCCGATCCGTTCGCCTTCCAGGCCGAACTGCCGCCCGCGACCGCCTCGCGCATCTGGGACGCCTCGCACACCTGGGGCGACGGCGCATGGATGGCGTCGCGCGGCAGGAAGAACGCGCTCGACGCGCCGATGTCGATCTACGAGGTGCACCCGGGATCGTGGCGCCGCCGGGACGGCCAGTTCCTCGACTACCGCGAACTGGCGCACCAGCTGGCCGACTACGTGGCCGACATGGGCTTCACGCACGTCGAGCTGATGCCCGTCACCGAGCACCCGTTCTACGGCTCCTGGGGCTACCAGACCACCGGCTACTTCGCCCCGACGGCGCGCTACGGCGCGCCCGAGGACCTGATGTATTTCGTCGACCACCTGCACCAGCGCGGCATCGGCGTGCTGCTCGACTGGGTGCCGTCGCACTTCCCGACCGACGAGCACGGGCTCGGCTATTTCGACGGCACGCACCTGTTCGAGCACGCCGACCCACGCCAGGGCTTTCATCCGGAGTGGAATTCGAGCATCTTCAACTACGGGCGCGGCGAGGTGCGCAGCTTCCTGATCTCGTCGGCGCTGTTCTGGCTGGAGCGCTACCACTTCGACGGCCTGCGCGTGGACGCCGTGGCGTCGATGCTCTACCTCGACTACGCGCGCAAGGACGGCGAGTGGGTGCCCAACGCGTACGGCGGGCGCGAGAACCTCGAAGCCGTCGCCTTTTTGCGCGACCTGAACCGCGCCGTCTACCGCGAGCAGCCGGGCGCCCTCACGATCGCCGAGGAATCGACCGCCTGGCCGCGCGTGTCGCGCCCGACCGAGATGGACGGCCTGGGCTTCGGCATGAAATGGAACATGGGCTGGATGCACGACACGCTGGCCTACATGAAGGAGGACCCGGTCCACCGCAAGTACCACCACGGCCGGCTGACCTTCTCGATGGTGTACGCCTTCAACGAGAACTTCGTGCTGCCGCTCTCGCATGACGAGGTGGTGCACGGCAAGGGCTCGCTCGTCAACAAGATGCCGGGCGACGCCTGGCAGCAGTTCGCCAACCTGCGCGCGCTGTTCGGCTTCATGTGGGCGCACCCGGGCAAGAAGCTGCTGTTCATGGGCGACGAGTTCGCGCAGCGGCGCGAGTGGGCGCACGAGGGCGAGCTCGAATGGTGGGTCACGGCGCTCGAAGGCCACCGCGGCGTGCAGCGCCTGGTGCGCGAGCTCAACCGCGTCTACCGCGCCCAGCCGGCGCTCCACCAGCTCGACTTCTCGCCCGAGGGCTTCGAATGGGTGGCGGCCGACGACGCCGACGTCAGCGTGATCGCCTTCCTGCGCAAGCCGCGCGACCCTGGCCGCGACTCGACGCTGCTGGTCGTGTGCAACCTGACGCCGCTGCCGCGCACCAATTACCTGCTGGGCGTGCCGGCGGCCGGCTCCTGGCGCGAGATCATCAACAGCGACGCGGTCGAGTTCGACGGCTCGGGCTGGGGCAACCTGGGGGGCGTCGAGGCCTCGCCAGTGCGCTCGCACGGGCGGGTGCACTCGGTCTGCCTGACGCTGCCGCCGCTGTCCACCCTGATCCTGGAACATACGCCCCATGAATGACATGAAACTCACCCCCAGGCTGCGCGCACTTCGTGTCGCTTCGCCAACCCCCTTGCAGGGGGCAACACCGGCAGCCCGGCAAAGCCGGTTCCGCGGTGTTCCTGGAATGAGGTTCGCGTTTCATGCTTCGCGAGTGGCGCCGAGCACGGTGGAGCAGCTGCGGTGACGCCCCCGGTACTCACCAGCGCGTGCGCTGCCTTGCCGGATGGCCGCGTGCGCGCCGTCATCGACGCGGTGCTGCCCGCAGTCGATGGCGGCCGCTTCGCGGTCAAGTGCGTGGCGGGCGAGGCCTTCACCGTCACCGCGCACTGCTTCACCGACGGGCACGACGTGCTGCGCGTCATGCTGCGCTGGCGGGCGGAGGGTGACGAAGCCGACGCGCCGCCGCGCGAGGTGCCGATGGTCGCGCTGGGCAACGACGAGTGGCAGGCGCACTTCACGCCGCCGGCACCGGGCCGCTATTGCTACGGCGTGGCGGCCTGGGTCGATCCGTTCGAATCCTGGCGCCACGAGCTGACGCGGCGCGTCGAGCCCGAGGACATCCGCATCGCGGCGCAGGTCGGCGCCATCGAGATCGCCGCCGCCGCCGGCCGCGCGGAAGGCGACGACCGCGCTGCGCTGGTCGAATGGTCGCGCGCGCTCGACCGGGCGGCGCGCCAGCGCGCCGAGGCCGCGACCCTCAAGGCGCTGGCGCTCGACGAGCCGCTCGCCGCGCTGGCCGCGCGCCATCCGGACCGCCGCTTCGAGGCGCTGTCGGCCGAGCTGCCGCTGGTGGCCGACCGCGAGCGGGCGCGCTTCAGCACCTGGTACGAGCTGTTCCCACGCTCGGCGTCCCCCGTGCCGGGGCGCCACGGCACCTTCGCGGACGTCGAGGCGCGCCTCGCGGCCATCGCGCAGATGGGCTTCGACGTGCTGTACTTCCCGCCGATCCACCCGATCGGGCGCGTCAACCGCAAGGGCCGCAACAACGCGCTGGTGACCGAGCCGGGCGACGTCGGCAGCCCCTGGGCCATCGGTGCCGAGGAGGGCGGCCACAAGGCGATCCTGGCGGAGCTCGGCACGGCGCAGGACTTCCGGCGGCTGGTGGCCGCCGCCGCGGCGCACGGGTTGGAGATCGCGCTCGACATCGCCTTCCAGTGCGCGCCGGACCACCCTTATGTGAAGGAGCACCCGGCGTGGTTCCGCTGGCGGCCCGACGGCACCGTGCAGTACGCCGAGAACCCGCCCAAGAAGTACCAGGACATCTACCCGTTCAACTTCGAGAGCGACGACTGGCGCGCCCTCTGGGCCGAATTGAAGAGCGTGCTCGACCATTGGGTGGGCGAGGGCGTGCGCATCTTCCGCGTCGACAACCCGCACACCAAGGCCTTTCCGTTCTGGGAGTGGGCCATCGGCGAGGTCAAGCGCGAGCACCCCGAGGTGATCTTCCTGGCCGAGGCCTTCACCCGGCCGAAGGTGATGCACCGGCTGGCCAAGCTGGGCTTCACCCAGTCGTACACCTACTTCACCTGGCGCAACACCAAGGCCGAGCTGACCGAGTACTTCACCGAGCTCGCGCACGGCCCCGGCAGCGACCTACTTCCGCCCGAACGTCTGGCCCAACACGCCGGACATCCTGCACGAGCAGCTGCACGGCGGCGTGCCGGCCGTCTTCATGGCGCGGCTGGTGCTGGCGGCCACGCTCTCGGCCAGCTACGGCATCTACGGGCCGGCCTACGAACTGCTGGAGCACCTGCCGCGCGGCCCCGGCAGCGAGGAGTACCTCGATTCCGAGAAGTACCAGCTGCGCCACTGGAACCACGCGAGCCCGTACAGCCTGGCCGCCTTCGTCGCCCGCGTGAACGCCATCCGCCACGCCCATGCCGCCCTGCAGGCCAACGACGGCCTGCGGTTCCTGTCGGTGGACAACGACCAGCTGATCGGCTACGCCAAGACCTCCGGCGACGGCGATGGCGCCGACGTGGTCGTGACGGTGGTCAACCTGGACCCGTACAACGTGCAGTCGGGCTGGCTGGAGTTGGATCCGGCCTCGGTCGGCGTCGAGTCCGGCCAGGACTTCCAGGTGCACGATCTGCTGAGCGACCAGCGCTTCGTCTGGCAAGGGCAGCGCCACTTCATCCGGCTCGACCCGCAGGTGGTGCCGGCGCACATCCTCGTCGTGCGGCGGCACCTGCGCGACGAGCGCGACTTCGCGTATTTCCTGTGAGGACCGCCCGTTCATGAACGCACCCGTGCCCGACCTGGTCCTGGAGACCGCCGAGATCGACGACCGCGACGACCCGCAGTGGTACCGCGACGCCGTCATCTACCAGCTCAACGTCAAGGCCTTCTTCGACACCAACAACGACGGCGTGGGCGACTTCAAGGGCGTGACGGCCAAGCTCGACTACGTGAAGGAGCTGGGAGTCAACACCATCTGGCTGATGCCCTTCTATCCCTCGCCATTGCGCGACGACGGCTACGACATCGCCGAGTACGAGGACGTGCACCCGCAGTACGGCACGCTCGCGGACTTCAAGGAAATGCTGGCCGAGGCGCACAAGCGGGGCCTGCGCGTCATCACCGAGCTGGTCATCAATCACACCTCGAGCGATCACCCGTGGTTCCAGGCCGCGCGGCGCGCGCCGCCGGGCTCGCCCGAGCGCAACTTCTACGTGTGGAGCGACACCGACCAGATCTACCGCGGCACGCGCATCATCTTCACCGACACCGAGACTTCCAACTGGGCCTGGGACCCGGTGGCCAAGCAGTACTACTGGCACCGCTTCTTCAGCCACCAGCCCGACCTCAACTTCGACAACCCGGCGGTGCTGGAGGCGGTGTTCAAGACCATGCGCTTCTGGCTCGACATGGGGGTGGACGGCTTCCGGCTCGACGCCATCCCCTATCTGATCGAGCGCGACGGCACCAGCAACGAGAACCTGCCCGAGACCCACGCCGTCATCAAGAAGCTGCGCGCCGCCATCGACGCCGAGTACAAGAACCGCTTCCTGCTGGCCGAGGCCAACATGTGGCCGGAGGACGTGCGCGAGTACTTCGGCGACGGCGACGAGTGCCACATGGCCTACCACTTCCCGCTGATGCCGCGCATGTACATGGCCATCGCGCAGGAGGACCGGCACCCGATCGTCGAGATCCTGCAGCAGACGCCCGACATTCCGGAAGGCTGCCAGTGGGCCATCTTCCTGCGCAACCACGACGAGCTGACGCTGGAGATGGTGACCAGCAAGGAGCGCGACTACATGTACAACATGTACGCGGCCGACCCGCGCGCGCGCATCAACCTGGGCATCCGCCGGCGCCTGGCGCCGCTGATGGAAAACGACGTGGACCGCGTCAAGCTCATGAACGGCATGCTGCTGTCGATGCCCGGCTCGCCCATCATCTACTACGGTGACGAGATCGGCATGGGCGACAACGTGTTCGTCGGCGACCGCAACGGCGTGCGCACGCCGATGCAGTGGAGCCCCGACCGCAACGCCGGCTTCTCGCGCGCCGACCCGCAGCGGCTCTACCTGCAGCCGATCATGGACCCGATGTACGGCTACGAGGCGCTCAACGTCGAGGCGCAGTCGCGCGATGCCAGCTCGCTGCTCAACTGGACCCGGCGCATGCTGGCCGTGCGCAAGACCAGCCGGGCCTTCGGGCGCGGCCGGCGCTATTTCCTGAAGCCGGGCAACCGCAAGATCCTGGCCTACCTGAGCGAGTTCGAGGGCGACACCATCCTCACGGTCTTCAACCTGTCGCGCGCGGCGCAGCCGGTCGAGCTCGACCTGTCGGCCTACAAGGGCCGGGTGCCGATCGAAATGCTCGGGCGCACCGCCTTTCCGCCGATCGGCGAGCTGCCGTACCTGCTGACACTGCCGTCGTACGGTTTCTACTGGTTCCGCCTGGCAGCCGACGCCGAGATGCCGCACTGGCACCAGGAGGGCGTGGCGCTGCAGGACCGCCCGACGCTGGTGCTGTTCGACGGCTGGACCAGCTTCTTCCGCGACCGCGTGATGCCCTGGCGCATCGGCATGGCCGAGCGCATGCGCACCCAGTTCGAGTGCGACACGCTGCCGCACTACATCGCCATCCAGCGCTGGTACGCCTCCAAGGGCACGCCGATCGAGCGCGCGCGGCTGGCCGACCACGCGGTGTGGGAGGTGGGCGGCTTCAGCTGGATGCTCTCGCTCGTGCAGCTCGAAGGCCCGCCCGCGGGCGCGACCTACTTCCTGCCGCTCGCGCTGGCCTGGGAGGACCTGGAGGAAGAGCGGCTCGCCGCCCTGCTGCCGGCCGCGCTGGCCAAGGTGCGCCAGCAGGCCAGCGTCGGCGTGATGGGCGACGCGTTCTACGACGAGGCCTTCAGCCGCACCATCGTGCGGGCGATCGGCGCCGGGCTGGAGCTGGCCACGGCGCAGGGGCGCCTGCACTTCCGGCCGACGGCGGCATTCGCCAGCCTGGCGGGCGACGACGTCGAGATGCTGCCGGTGAGCCGCCCCGGCGCCCTGAGCAGCAACACGGTGGTCAACCTCGACGAGCGGCTGTTCCTGAAGGGCTACCGGCGGCTGCGCCCCGGCGTCAATCCGGAGCTGGAGATGGGCCGCTTCCTGACCGACGTGGTGGCCTACCCGAACTGCGTGCCGGTCGCGGGCGCGCTGGAGTACGCCGGCGACGACGGGCAGGTCATGACGCTGGCGATCGTGCAGGCCTATGTTCCCAACCAGGGCAGCGGCTGGGACTACACCCTGGGCTACCTCGACCGCTTCCTCGACGAGGTCCGCACCACGAGCGAAGAGCCGGCGGCCGACGTCCACGGCGGCTTCCTGGCGCTGGCGCGGCTGCTCGGGCAGCGCACGGCCGAACTGCACCGCGCCCTGGCGACGCGCACCGGCGACGCGGCCTTCGATCCCGAGCCGGTCACCGCGGCTGACGTGCAGGCATGGCGCGAGCGGGCGCAGGCGGAGGCCGACAGCACCCTGGCGCTGCTGCGCCAGCGCATGGTCGATCTGCCGCCGCTGGCCCGGCAGGACGCGCAGGCCCTGCTGCAGCGCCAGGAGGCGCTGCGCGCGCACATCGACGAGGCCGGCGAGGCCGCGGCCGACGGCGTCAAGACCCGCTACCACGGCGACTACCACCTGGGTCAGCTGCTGGTCACGGCCAACGACTTCGTCATCATCGATTTCGAGGGCGAGCCGGCGCGCAGCTTCGCCGAGCGGCGCGCCAAGGGGCCGGCGCTGCGCGACGTGGCCGGCATGCTGCGCTCGTTCAACTACGCGCGCTGGTCGGCCCTGAAGCGCATGGCCGCGCAGGGCGTCGACGACCTGGCGCGCCTCGACGCCGCCGTGCAGGCCTGGGAGCAGGCGACGCGCGCCACCTTCCTGGACGGCTACGGCCAGGGCGCGCGAGCCGCCGGCGCCGGGCTGCTCGGCCTGTTCGAGCTGGAAAAGGCCTGCTACGAGCTGCGCTACGAGCTCAACAACCGCCTCGACTGGGTGCGGGTGCCGCTGCGCGGCATCCTGAACCTGGTCGGCAACGCCGCGACGCCCTGACGCCGAGCGCCCGACCCCTCCACCGGAACTCCATCATGGAAAGCTTCAGCATTCAACTGGAACCCCTGCGCGCCATCCTCTACCAGATCGGCGCCTTCCTGCCCCGCCTGCTGGTCGCGCTGGTGGTGGTGATCGGCGGCTGGCTGCTGGCCAAGGTGGCGCGCTTCGCCGTCACCCGCACGCTGCGCGCCATCAACTTCAACGTGCTGACCGAGCGCTCGGGCATGGACGGCTTCCTGCGCCAGGGCGGCATGGCGGGCGACACCACGACGATCTTCGGCACGCTGGTCTACTGGCTGGTGATCCTGGCGGCGCTGCTGATCGCCTTCAACGGCCTGGGCCTGACCTACATCACCGACCTGCTCGGGCGCGTGGTGTGGTTCGTGCCGAACGTGTTCGTGGCGCTGCTGGTGGTCGCCTTCGGCTCGTACTTCGCGCGCTTCGTGGGCGACACGGTGCTGGCCTACTGCCGCAACGTCAAGCTGCAGGACGCCCTGTTCCTCGGCAAGATGGCGCAGTACGCGATCATGGTGTTCGTGGTGCTGATCGCGCTCGACCAGATCAAGGTCGGCGGTGACATCGTGCGCCAGAGCTTCCTGGTGATCCTGGGCGGCGTGGTGTTCGCGCTCGCGCTGGCCTTCGGCCTGGGCGGCAAGGACTGGGCGGCCGACCGCATCGAGCAGTGGTGGCCGCGCGACCGCAGCAAGGCCGGCAAGGATCCGCTCGACCCCTTCGACCCGCGCAACGTCGCCGGCCCGAGCGGCCCGACACGGCCGGGCGTCGTCCGGGACCCGCTCGATCCCTTCGATCCGCGCAACCCCCGCCACTGACGACCTTGGCCATGGCGCAGCGCCACGGCCGCACCCTGAATGACTTTTCTCCGGCCCGCTCCTGGGCCGTTCTTTCTCCATGAAAAAAAACGAACCGATCCATGACGTGTGGCCCGGCCGCGCCTACCCGCTGGGCGCCACCTGGGACGGCGAGGGCGTCAACTTCGCCCTGTTCTCGCAGCATGCCGACAAGGTCGAGCTGTGCCTGTTCGACGACGGCGGGCGGCGCGAGCTGCAGCGCATCGTGCTGCGCGAGCGCACCGACGACGTGTGGCACTGCTACCTGCCCGAGGCGCGCCCCGGCATGGCCTACGGCTACCGCGTGCACGGCCCCTACCAGCCCGAGGCCGGGCACCGCTTCAACCCGCACAAGCTGCTGGTCGACCCTTACGCCAAGGACCTGATCGGGCGGCTGCGCTGGGGCGACGCGCTGTACGGCTACACGGTCGGCAGCAAGCGCGGGGACCTGTCCTTCGACCGGCGCGACAGCGCCGCCCTGATGCCCAAGTGCCGGGTGCTGGAGCCGGCCTTCACCTGGGGCGACGACCGGCGCCCGGCGGTGCCGTGGGAGGACATGGTCATCTACGAGCTGCACGTGCGCGGCTTCACCATGACGCACCCCGACGTGCCGCCGCACCTGCGCGGCACCTACGCGGGGCTGGGCTCGGCGCCGGTGGTCGAGTACCTGCAGCGCCTGGGCGTCACCACGATCGAGCTGCTGCCGGTGCACAGCTACCTCAACGACCGGCACCTGGCCGAGCACGGCAAGCAGAACTACTGGGGCTACAACACCCTGGGCTTCTTCGCGCCCGAGCCGCGCTACAGCGCCTCGGGCAAGGTCAAGGAGTTCAAGACCATGGTCAAGACGCTCCATTCGGCGGGCATCGAGGTCATCCTCGACGTGGTCTACAACCACACCTGCGAGGGCAACCAGATGGGCGCCACCCTGTCGATGCGCGGCGTCGACAACGCGGCCTATTACATCCTCAACGCCGACAACCGCCGCCACTACGACGACTTCACCGGCTGCGGCAACACCGTCAACCTGGAGCACCCGCGCGCGCTGCAGCTGGTGATGGATTCGCTGCGCTACTGGGTCGAGGAGATGCACGTGGACGGCTTCCGCTTCGACCTGGCCTCGGCGCTGGCGCGCGAGGCCGGCAAGGTCGAGCGCCTGGGCGGCTTCTTCGACGCCATCCGGCAGGACCCGGTGCTCAACCGCGTCAAGCTCATCGCCGAGCCCTGGGACCTGGGCCTGGGCGGCTACCAGGTCGGCAACTTCCCGCTCGGCTGGGCCGAGTGGAACGACCGCTACCGCGACGGCATGCGCGGCTACTGGAAGGGCGACAGCGGCGTCATCGGCGAGGTGGCGCAGCGCCTGGCCGGCTCGCAGGACCTGTACGGCTGGTCGGGCAAGCGCCCGCACGCGAGCATCAACTTCATCACCGCGCACGACGGCTTCACGCTGCACGACCTGGTTTCCTACAACGAGAAGCACAACGAGGCCAACGGCGAGGGCAACCGCGACGGCAACAACAACAACATCTCGTGGAACTGCGGCGTCGAGGGCCCGAGCGACGACCCGCAGGTCAACGCCCTGCGCGAGCGCCAGAAGCGCAACCTGCTGGCGACGCTCCTGCTGTCGCAGGGCGTGCCGATGCTGCTGGCCGGCGACGAGATCGGCCACACGCAGCAGGGCAACAACAACGTCTACTGCCAGGACAACGAGCTCGGCTGGCTCGACTGGAATCTCACGCCCGAGCGCCGGGCGCTGCTGGGCTTCGTGCAGCGGCTGGTCCACCTGCGCCGCACGCATCCGTCGTTTCGGCGGCGCGACTTCTTCAAGGGCCAGCCGATCGCCGGCGGCGGCATGAAGGACGTGCTCTGGCTGCGCCCGGACGGCGTCGAGATGAGCCCCGCCGACTGGAACGACGCCCACGCGCGCTGCCTGGGCATGCAGGTGGCCGGCGCCGGCATCGCCCAGGTCGGCCCGCGCGGCGAAGCGCTGCGCGACGACGACCTGCTGCTGCTGTTCAATGCCTACCACGACGAGATCGCCTTCACGCTCCCGGCGGGCGAGGGCGGTCGCTGGGAGGTGCTGGTCGACACCGCCGCCTCGCCGGGGCCGGACGGTGCGCCGCCGGAGGCGCCACCGGTCGAGGGCCCGTACCCCCTGCAGGGCCGCTCGCTGGTGCTGCTGGGCCGCCGGATGGTGCAGCCATGAAGCGCGCGCACACCATGCCGTTCGGCGCGATGCCGAACGATGACGGCCGCGGGGTGCGCTTCACGCTGTGGGCGCCGGGCGTCGAGCGGGTCTGGCTCGAGCGCGGCGCCGGCGACGCGCCCGAGGCGCACGAGATGGCGCGCTCGGACGACGGCTGGCACCGGCTGGCACTGGCCGAGGCGCGCGCGGGCGACCGCTACCGCTTTCGGCTGCCCGACGGGCTGCGCGTGCCCGACCCCGCGTCGCGCCGCAACCCGGACGACGTGCACGGCGCGAGCGAGGTGGTCGATCCGCGCGCCTACGACTGGCGCGACGGCGGCTGGCGCGGCCGCCCGTGGCACGAGGCGGTGGTCTACGAACTGCACGTCGGCACCTTCACGCCCGAGGGCAGCTTCGCGGCGGCGCGCGAGCGGCTGCCCGAGCTGGCGGCGCTGGGCATCACGGCGGTCGAGCTGATGCCGCTGGCGGACTTTCCCGGCCAGCGCAACTGGGGCTACGACGGCGTGCTGCCGTTCGCGCCCGATGCGGCCTACGGCACGCCCGACGAGCTCAAGGCGCTGGTCGATGCCGCGCACGGGCTCGGCCTGATGATGCTGCTCGACGTGGTCTACAACCACTTCGGCCCCGAAGGCAACTACCTGCACGCCTACTGCCCGCAGTTCTTCAACCCGCGGCACCAGACGCCGTGGGGCGCCGCCATCAACTACGACGGCGACGGGGCGCGCACGGTGCGCGACTTCTTCGTGCACAACGCGCTCTACTGGATCGAGGAATTCCACTTCGACGGCCTGCGCATGGACGCCGTGCACGCCATCCGCGACGACTCGCGGCCGGACATCGTGCGCGAGATCTGCGCCGCGATCCACGCCGGGCCGGGGCGCGAGCGCGCCGTCCACGTGGTGCTGGAAAACGACCTGAACCAGGCGAGCTTCCTGGAGCGCGGCCCCGACGGCGCGCCGCTGGCCGCGACCGCCCAGTGGAACGACGACCTGCACCACGCGGCGCACGTGCTGCTGACCGGCGAGGCCGACGGCTACTACGCCGACTACGCCGACTACGCCGACGCGCCGATCGAGCGCCTGGGCCGGGCGCTGGCCGAGGGCTTCGTCTACCAGGGCGAGCCGTCGCGCTTCCGCGATGGCGAGCCACGCGGCGAGCCGGGCACGCACCTGCCGCTCGCCGCCTTCGTGTCGTTCCTGCAGACGCACGACCAGGTCGGCAACCGGGCCTTCGGCGATCGCATCCATGCGCTGGCCACCGAGCCGGCCTGGCTGCGCGCGGCCTACGCCGGCCTGCTGCTGTCGCCGCACGTGCCGATGCTGTTCATGGGCGAGGAGTTCGCCGCCTCGACGCCGTTTTTGTACTTCTGCGACTTCGGGCCGGAGCTCGCCGCCGCGGTGTCGCAGGGCCGCCGTGCCGAGTTCGGCCGCTTCGCCGCCTTTGCCGACGAGGCGGCGCGCGCGCGCATCCCCGACCCCAACGACGAGGCCACCTTCCGCGCCTCCGTGCTGCGCTGGGAAGAGCGTGACGCAAGCCCGCACCGCGAATGGCTGGCCCTGATGCAAGAGCTGCTGGCGCTGCGCCGCCAATGGATCGTGCCGCACCTGGCGGGGCAGCGCGGCGCGGGGCGCTTTTGGCGCGACGGCGCGGCGCTGCGGGTCGAATGGCCGCTCGGCGGCGACGCGGCCCCGCGCCTGCACCTGCTGGCCCATTTCGGCCGCGTGCCCGTGCATGGCGCGGTGCCGCCGCCCGGCCGCACGGTGTACGACCTCGGCGTGATGCCCGACGGCGCCGCGCTCGTCCTGGCGCCCGGCGCGGTGCGCGTCACGCTGGAGGAGGCGGGTCATGTCTGAATCACGCAAGGACAGCGACCACGACGCCAACGCCAACGGCGGCCACAACGCCGACAACGCCCTGGAGCGCCTGTGCGCGCAGCTCGGCATCGACACCGGCTACCACGACATCTGGGGCATCCGCCACGACGCAGCACCCGAGGCGCTGGCGGCGCTGGCGGCCGAGTTCGTCGGGTCCGCGCGGTGCCGTCCGGCCGGCGCGCCACAGGAAGGTGCGAGTGCGGGCCTGAGCACGAGTGAAAGCGGAAACGCGGCTTCGGTTTCGGACGCGGATGCGGACAAGGAAGAGGTTTCCCAAGGAAATGCCTCGACGAACACCGCCTTGAACGAAGAAGCCGTCCACCGAGCCTTGCGCGTCCTGCACGACGCCGACTGGCGCGAGGCGCTGCCGCCGGTGCTGGCCATCGGCGAAGGACAGCCTGTCGGGCCGGTGCGCCTGCGGCTGCCAGCGTCGTGGACCCGGCTGCGCTGGCAGCTGCGGGAGGAGGGCGGCGCCTGCCACTCCGAGACGGTGGAAACCAGCGCATTGGCCGAAACCGGGCGCGCCGAGATCGACGGTGAAATGCGGATCGAGCGCCGCCTCGACATCGACGTCGCGCTGCCGGCCGGCTACCATCGGCTGAGCGTCGAGGGCCTTGATGGCGAGACGCTCGTCGTCAGTGCCCCCGCGCACTGCCACCGGCCCGAGGCGCTGCGCGGGGACGGACGCCTCTGGGGCCCGGCGGTGCAGCTGTACGCGCTGCGCTCCGCCCACAACTGGGGCATCGGCGACTTCAGCGACCTGGCCCAGCTCGCCGAGCAGGCTGCGCGGCAGGGGGCCGGCCTCATCGGCCTGAACCCGCTGCACGCGCTGTTCGCGCATAACCCGGCGCACGCCAGCCCCTACAGCCCGTCGTCGCGCCTGCAGCTCAACGTGCTCTACATCGACGTCGAGGCGGTGCCCGATTTCCGCGAGTGCGACGAGGCCCGGCGGCGCGTGCGCGCGCCCGAGTTCCAGGCGCGGCTGGCCGCCCTGCGCGAGGCGCCGCTGGTCGATTACCCGGCCGTCGCGACGCTGAAGTTCGAGGTGCTCGAACTGCTGTACGCGCACTTCTGCAGCCACCACCTGGACGACAGCGACAGCGTGCGCGCGCGCGACGCCGAAGGGCAGGCCTTCCTCGACTTCGTGGCCGAGCGCGGCGAGGCGCTGCGCCGTCACGCGCTGTTCGAGGCGCTGCAGGCGTCGTTCCACGCAGCGGACCCGGCGGTCTGGGGCTGGCCGGCCTGGCCGGCCGCGTACCGCGACCCCGAGGGGCCGGCGGTGGCGCGCTTCGCCGTCGAGCAGGCCGGGCGCGTCCGTTACCACCAGTACCTGCAGTGGCAGGCGGCGCGCCAGCTCGCGCGCGCCGGCGAGCGCTGCCGGGCGCTGGGCCTGCCGGTCGGGCTGTACCTCGACCTGGCCGTGTCGGTCGATAGGGCCGGCTCCGACGTGTGGAGCCACCAGGGCGAGTTCGCCGCCGAGGCCAGCATCGGCGCGCCGCCCGACGAGTTCAACCCGAACGGGCAGGGCTGGGGCCTGCCGCCGCTGCGCTCCGACCGCCTGCGCGCCAGCGGCTACCGTGTCTTCATCGACACGCTGCGCGGCTGCATGCGCGACGCCGGCGCGCTGCGCATCGACCACGTCATGGGGCTGATGCGGCTGTTCTGGATCCCGCCGGGGCAAAGCGCCCGCGACGGCGCCTACGTGCACTACGCCCTGGACGAGATGCTGGCGATCGTCAGGCTGGAGAGCCGCCGCAACCGCTGCATGGTCATCGGCGAGGACCTCGGCACGGTGGCCGACGAGATGCGCGACGCGCTGGCGCGCTCGGACGTGCTGTCGTACCGGCTGCTGTACTTCGAGCGCGACGCCGACGGCGCCTTCAAGCCACCCGGGGCGTACCCGCGCAACGCGCTGGTGGCCGTCAGCACGCACGACCTGGCCACGCTGGCGGGCTGGTGGTGCGGGCACGACCTGCGGCTGCGGCTGCGCCTCGGGCTGTTCCCCGACCGGCGGGTGTTCGAGAAGCAGCTGCTCGACCGCGCGCAGGAGCGCGTGCGGCTGCTGCTCGCCGTGCAGGAGGCCGGGCTGCTGGCGCCCGACACCGTGGCCGAGGCGAGCGGCGCGGCCACGCTGTCCGCCCCGGTGGTCGAGGCCATCCACGCCTTCCTGGCCGCGGCGCCGAGCCAGCTCATGCTGGTGCAGCTGGAAGACGTGCTGGGCGTGGTCGAGCAGGCCAACATGCCCGGCACCACCGACGCCCAGCCCAACTGGCGCCGCAAGCTGCCGCTCGGACTGGACGGTATCGCCGAGGACGGCCGCTTCGCGGCGCTCGGCCGCACGCTGTCGGCGCTGCGGCCCGCCCGGCCGCCGGCGCGCTGCCGATCCAGAGCGCCGCGACCCGCGTGGTGCCGCGCGCCACCTACCGGCTGCAGTTCCACAAGGACTTCGGCTTCGACGCCGCCGTCGCCGTGCTGCCGTACCTGGCGCGGCTGGGCGTGAGCCACGTCTACTGCTCGCCGATCCAGCGCGCGCGCCCCGGCAGCACGCACGGCTACGACGTCGTGGCGCACGACGAGATCAACCCCGAGCTCGGCGGGCGCGCCGGCTTCGAGCGCTTCGACGCCGCGCTGCGCGAGCACGGCATGGGCCAGCTGCTCGACCTGGTGCCCAACCACATGGGCGTGCTCGGCGCCGACAACGCCTGGTGGATGGACGTGCTGGAAAACGGCCCGGCCTCGCTCTACGCGCAGCACTTCGACATCGACTGGCAGCCGCTCGACGCCGAGATGGCCGGCAAGGTGCTGGTGCCGGTGCTGGGCGGCCCCTACGGCGACGTGCTCTCGCGCGGCGAGCTGGCGCTGGCCTTCGAAGCCGAGGCCGGCAGCCTGGCGCTGCGCTACTTCGAGCACCGCTTTCCGCTGGCGCCGCGCAGCTACCCGGCGGTGCTGGAGGCCGCGCTCGGGCGCATCGGCGACGCCGATGCGGCGGCCGCACTCGCCAGCATCGCCAGCGCCTTCGGCCACCTGCCCGCAAGCGACGACACGCACCCCGATGCGATGCTCGAGCGCGCCCGCGACAAGGAACTGCTCAAGGCCCGGCTGGCGCGGCTGGTGGCGCGCCAGCCGGCGGTGGCGCAGGCGCTGGAGGCGGCCGTGCAGGGCTTCAACCTCGAAGGCGCGCGCGACGCGCTGCACGCCCTGATCGAGGCGCAGGCCTACCGCCTGGCCTACTGGCGCGTGGCGGCCGACGAGATCAACTACCGGCGCTTCTTCGACATCAACGAGCTCGCCGCGCTGCGCATGGAGCGCGAGGAGGTGTTCGAGGCGACGCAGGGCTTCGCGCTCGACCTGGCCGCGGCCGGCCGGGTGGACGGGCTGCGCATCGACCACCCCGACGGCCTGTACGACCCGGCGCAGTACTTCCGGCGCCTGCAGGAAGGCTTTGCGCGGCGCGCCGGCTTCGCCCTGCCGGCCGCTGGCGACGACGGCCGGCCGGCGCGCCCGCTCTACGTGGTCGCCGAGAAGATCGCCGCGCCGCACGAGGAAGTGCCCGAGAGTTGGCACCTGCACGGCACCACCGGCTACCGCTTCGCCAACGTCGCCAACGGCGTGCTGGTCGATGGCGAGGCGGCCGGCCGCTTCGAGCGCGTCTGGCGGCGCTTCAGCGGCGTCGCGGACGACTTCGACACCATCGCGCGCCATGCCAAGCGCGACATCATGCGCACCTCGCTCGCCTCCGAGCTGACCGTGCTCGCCACCGAGCTGCTGCGCATCGCGCGCGCCGACCGGCGCACGCGCGACCACACCCTCAACACGCTGCGCCGCGCGCTGGCCGACGTGGCGGCGTGCCTGCCGGTCTACCGCACCTACATCGTCGATGCGCCGTCGGCGCAGGACGTGCGCTACATCGACTGGGCCGTGGACGAGGCGCGCCGCCACGGCGACGCCGTCGATGCCTCGGTGCTCGACTTCGTGCGGCAGACGCTGCTCGGCCAGGCGGTCGAGGGCGCCGACGCCGCGCTGCGCGAGCGGGTGCGGCGCCTGGCCGTGCGCTTCCAGCAGTTCAGCGCGCCGGTGGCGGCCAAGGGCGTCGAGGACACGGCGTTCTACCGCTACTTTCCGCTCAGCTCGCTCAACGAGGTCGGCGGCGAGCCGGCGCAGTTCGGCCTGGGCGTGGCCGAGTTCCACGAGGCCGGCGCCGACCGCGCGGCGCGCTGGCCGCACACCATGCTCGCCACCTCGACGCACGACAACAAGCGCTCGGAGGACGTGCGCAACCGCATCGACGTGCTCTCCGAGATGCCCGCGACCTGGCGCTTCGCGCTGCGCCGCTGGCAGCGCCTCAACGCCCCGGTGCGCGACGCACACCGCGGCCCGGGGGGCGAGGCGCCTTCGGCTGCCGACGAGTACCTGCTCTACCAGACGCTGCTCGGCACGCTGCCGGCCGGCGGGCTGACGGCGGACGGCCTGGGCGACTACCGCGACCGCATCGTGGCCTACATGCGCAAGGCCGCGCGCGAGGCCAAGGTGCACACGCGCTGGACCGCGCCCGACGCGGCGTACGAGGCGGCGCTGGAAGGCTTCGTGCACGCGCTGCTGGCGCGCCTCGACGACAACCCCTTCCTCGACGATCTGCAGGCGCTGGGCGCCACGCTGGCCTGGTACGGCGCGCTCAACAGCCTGTCGCTCGTGCTGCTGAAGTACGGCTCGCCCGGCGTGCCCGACCTGTACCAGGGCAACGAACTGATGGACCTGAGCCTGGTCGACCCCGACAACCGCCGCCCGGTCGACTACGCGCTGCGCGAGCGCTTCCTGGCGGCGCTGGAGCGGCGCGCGCAGGCGCCGGGCCTGGCCGGATTCGCCGGCGGCCTGGCGGCCGCGCCGCACGACGGGCGCGCCAAGCTCTGGATCACCTCGCGGCTGCTGGCCTGGCGCCGCGAGCAGCCGGCGCTGTGGCAGGAAGGGGGGTACGCCGCGCTGGCGGCGCGGGGCGGGCGGGCCGGGCACGTCGTCGCCTTCGAGCGGCGGCACGGCGCGCAGGCCCTGGTCGTCATCGCCGGGCGGCTGTTTTGCCGCCTGGCCGCCGAGGCCGCGCTGGAGGCGCAGGCGGGAGCGGGAGCGCCGCCGCTGCCGCTGGGCCGCCCGGCCTGGGGCGACACGGCCGTGGCGCTGCCGGGCTGGCCGGACGGCACGCGCTTCGAGAACGTGCTGACCGGCGAGGTGCTGACGCTGGCCGACGGCGCCCTCCGCATGGCCGATGCGTTCGCGAGCTTCCCCGCGGCGGCCCTGCGCCCGCTCTGAAGCGCATTTCATGTGAAAAGTGCTGCCAGCGCACGTCCTGCCTGGGCTGGCAGCTATCAAAACAATAGCGATCGGCGGAGCTGCTCCCGGTCCCGGGCACGGATCACGGCGCAAAAAAAGGGGCCGCAGCCCCGTTGGAGAAGCAAGGCCGCGCCCGTCAGCCGACCTCGCCCATCTGGCTTTGCAGGTAGTTCTGCAGCCCGACCTTGCCGAGCAGGTCGATCTGCGTCTCCAGGAAGTCGATGTGCTCCTCGGTGTCGTCGAGGATCTTCTGCAGCAGGTCGCGCGAGACGTAGTCGCGCACGCTCTCGCAGTGCGCCATGCCGTCCTTGATGGTGGCCTGCGCGCCGGTCTCGCTCGCCAGGTCGGCATGCAGGATTTCGGGCACGTCCTCGCCGACGTTGAGCTTGCCCAGGTCCTGCAGGTTGGGCAGGCCGTCGAGCATGAAGATGCGGTCCATCAACCAGTCGGCGTGCTTCATCTCGCCGATGGATTCGTCGTACTCCTTCTTGGCCAGCCGGTCGAAGCCCCAGTGCTTGAGCATTCGGTAGTGCAGGAAATATTGGTTGATCGCGGTGAGCTCGTTCTTGAGCTGCGCCTGCAGGTGCGCGATGACTTGGGGGTCGCCCTTCATGGTGTTCTTCCTGGATGTTTCGGACGCTGCCATTGTCCGGGGCCGTGCCTTGGATTGGCAAGAAACCCCGCACCGCCGTTCTGCATGCGGCTGAGGGCGATAGGCATTCGCATCCGGCGACCTCGCGGGGGCCGGGCGGGAAGCGATACCAAGGATAGGCAACCGCAATGGAAATGATAGCAATCAACTATTTCATTTCATCAGTCTAAATACTTATACTATCGATTCACAAGTTCTCCAACCCACCAAGGAAGCCGTCATGTCCCTGATCAACACCGAAATCGTCCCCTTCAAGGCCACCGCCTACCACAACGGCAAGTTCGTCCCCGTGAGCCACGAGAGCTTCAAGGGCAAGTGGTCGGTCGTCGTGTTCTACCCGGCCGACTTCACCTTCGTCTGCCCGACCGAGCTGGGCGACCTGGCCGACCACTACGCCGAGTTCCAGAAGCTGGGCGTCGAGGTCTACAGCGTCTCGACCGACACGCACTTCACCCACAAGGCGTGGCACGACACCTCCGAGACCATCGCCAAGATCACCTATCCGATGATCGGCGACCCGACGCGGCCAACTGGCGCGCGCCTTCGAGGTCATGATCGAAGAGGGCGACGACGCCGGCCTGGCCTACCGCGGCACCTTCGTGATCGACCCCGAAGGCAAGATCAAGACCATCGAAGTGCACGACAACGGCATCGGCCGCGACGCCGCCGAGCTGCTGCGCAGCGTCAAGGCCGCGCAGTACGTGGCCGCGCACCCGGGCGAAGTCTGCCCCGCCAAGTGGACCGAAGGCGCCGAGACGCTCAAGCCCTCGTTCGACCTGGTCGGCAAGATCTGATCGAGCTCCCCGGCTTGCCACTGCGTGTGCTTCGCCACCCTCCGAGAGGGAGGCGCGGCCCACCTTGGGGCGGCCCGGCGGCGGCCGCCTCCGCCCTGAACCCGGGCGCGCGTGCTTCCGGGTTTTTGTGTTCTTACCTGTTGAAAAGGTGATTTTTATGCTCGACGCCGGCACCCAGGCCCAACTGAAAAGCTATCTCGACCGCATCACGCAGCCGGTCGAGATCGTCGCCTCGCTCGACGACAGCAAGGCGTCGGGCGAGCTGCGCTCGCTGCTCAAGAACGTGGCCGACGCCTCGCCGCTCATCAAGGTGACCGAGAGCCGGGACGACAACCAGCGCAAGCCCTCGTTCTCGATCAACCGCCCGAGCGAGAACCACGGCCCGCGCTTCGCCGGCATCCCGATGGGCCACGAGTTCACCTCGCTGGTGCTGGCGCTGCTGCAGGTGGGCGGCTACCCGCCCAAGGTCGATCCGGCGGTGCTGGAGCAGATCCGCGCGCTCGACGGCGACTTCGAGTTCGAGATCTACATCTCGCTGACGTGTCACAACTGCCCCGACGTGGTGCAGGCGCTGAACCTGATGGCGGTGCAGAACCCGCGCATCAGGACCACGATGATCGACGGCGCGCTGTTCCAGGACGAGGTCCGCGAGCGCCAGGTCATGGCCGTGCCGATGGTGTTCCTGAACGGAACGCACTTCGGCCAGGGCCGCCTGAGCCTGGAGGAAATCCTCGCCAAGATCGACACCGGCGGCACCGAGCGCGAAGCGCAGAAGATCGCCGCCAAGGACCCGTTCGACGTGCTGATCGTCGGCGGCGGCCCGGCCGGCGCGGCCGCGGCGGTGTACGCGGCGAGGAAGGGCATCCGCACCGGCATCGCATCGGAGCGCTTCGGCGGGCAGGTGCTCGACACGCTCGGCATCGAGAACTTCATCTCGGTCAAGGAAACCGAGGGGCCGAAGTTCGCGCTGGCGCTGGAGGAGCACGTGCGCCACTACGACGTGGACATCATGAACCTGCAGCGCGCCAAGGCGCTGGTGCCGGGCGACGAGTACATCGAGGTCCAGCTCGAAAGCGGCGCGGCGCTCAAGAGCCGCTCGGTGGTCATCACCACCGGCGCGCGCTGGCGCAACATCAACGTGCCGGGCGAGCAGGAGTTCAAGAACAAGGGCGTGGCCTACTGCCCGCACTGCGACGGCCCGCTGTTCAAGGGCAAGCGCGTGGCGGTCATCGGCGGCGGCAACTCGGGCGTCGAGGCGGCGATCGACCTGGCGGGCATCGTCGGGCACGTCACGCTGGTCGAGTTCGACAGCAAGCTGCGCGCCGACGAGGTGCTGCAGCGCAAGCTGCGCAGCCTCCCGAACGTGACGGTCATCGTCAACGCGCAGACCACCGAGATCACCGGCGACCAGAAGGTCAACGGCCTGGTCTACAAGGACCGCGCCACGGGCGAGTCGCACACGGTCGCGCTCGAAGGGGTGTTCATCCAGATCGGACTGGTGCCCAACACCGACTGGCTCAAGGGCACGGTCGAACTGTCGAAGCACGGCGAGATCGTGGTGGACGCCAAGGGCCAGACCTCGCTGCCGGGCGTGTTCGCCGCGGGCGACGCGACCACGGTGCCGTTCAAGCAGATCATCATCGCCGCCGGCGACGGCGCCAAGGCGGCGCTGGGCGCCTTCGACCACCTGATCCGCACCTCGGCGCCGGCCGAGCGCGAGCCGCTGGTCGAGGCCGGCGCCACCGCCTGAGTTTCAAGCCAAAACGGGCCACAGCGCCCGTCTCACCTGCGTAGGTCGCTATCGAAAAGATAGCGGCCTGTTTTTTCAGAAGGCCGCCGCGCCCGTCTCGGCACGCACCGCATGAACCTGGCGGCCAGCGCAGCGAGGCCCCTTCGCGAAACACCGTGGAACCGGCTCCGCCGGGCCGCCGGTGTTGCCCCCGGCAGGGGGTTGGCGCAGCGACACGCAGTGCGCGTAGCCTGGGGGCGAGCTTAATAGACCAGCCGCCCAGGCTGCTGCTCCTGCAGGATGGTGGTGGCGATCTCCTCGATCGACTTGGTGGTGGTGGAAAGCCACCGGATGCCGGCGCGCCGCATCATCGCCTCGGCCTCGGCGACCTCGTGGCGGCAGTTCTCCAGGCTGGCGTAGCACGAGCCCGGGCGCCGCTCGTTGCGGATCTCGGCCAGCCGCTCGGGTTGGATCGTGAGGCCGAAGATCTTCTTCTTGTGCGGCAGCAGCGCCGGCGGCAGCTGGCGGCGCTCGAAATCCTCCGGGATCAGCGGGTAGTTGGCCGCCTTCAGGCCGTGCTGCATCGCCAGGTACAGCGAGGTCGGCGTCTTGCCGCTGCGGCTCACGCCCACCAGGATCACGTCGGCGCCGTCGAGGTCGCGGTTGCTCTGGCCGTCGTCGTGCGCCAGGCTGAAATCGATGGCGGCGATGCGCGCGGTGTATTCCTTGCTCTTGCTGACGTCGGTGAAGCGGCCGATGCGGTGGTTCGACTTGACGCCCAGCTCGATCTCCAGCGGCCGCACGAAGGTGCCGAACATGTCCATCAGCATGCCCTTGCAGCCCTGCTCGATGACGGCCAGCACCTCGGCGTTGGCCAGCGTGGTGAACACCAGCGGCTTGACGCCCTCGACCTCGGCCGTGTGGTTGATCTGGCGCACCACCTGGTGCGCCCGGTCGACGGTGTCGGTGAAGGGCAGGCGCACGTGGCGCGCCGGCAGCTCGAACTGGTTCAGGACCGCGTGGCCAAAAGTCTCGGCGGTGATGCCGGTGCCGTCGGAGACGAAGAAAACGGTGCGCGTCTGCATGGTGGGCTCGCTCGCTCGTGGCCTGCGCGGCGCCGGGGAGGGCGCCACCTACAATCCGGCGATTATCGGGAATCCGTCGGCTTTCCCGTCCATTTTCCTGCCGGCCGCCGTGCGCCCACCCGAACTCCGACAACAAACCCCGTGACGCACCGCGGACTCGCAGCACCGCTTTCAACTTCTGGAGCTTTCCCATGTCTGCACTGTTCGAGGCGACCGCGCTGGTCGTGCCTTTCGAGAACCTGAGAATGAGCGACGTCGAGTCGGTCGGCGGCAAGAACGCCAGCCTCGGCGAGATGATCTCGCAGCTGCCCCAAGGCGTGCGCGTGCCCACGGGCTTCGCCACCACGGCGCACGCGTTCCGCCAGTTCCTGGCCTACGAGGGCCTGGCCGAGCGCATCAACGCGCGCCTGGCCGCGCTCGACACCGAGGACGTGCGCGCGCTGGCCACGGCCGGCGCCGAGATCCGCGCGATGGTCGAGGCGCAGCCGTTCCCGGCCGACCTGGAGGCGGCGATCCGCGACGCCTTCGCCACCCTGTCGGCCGGCAACCCGGCCGCCTCGTTCGCCGTGCGCTCCTCGGCCACGGCCGAAGACCTGCCCGACGCCTCGTTCGCCGGCCAGCAGGAGACCTTCCTCAACGTGGTCGGCATCGACGACGTGCTGCACAAGATGAAGGAAGTCTTCGCCTCGCTCTACAACGACCGCGCCATCAGCTACCGCGTGCACAAGGGCTTCGCGCACGACGTGGTCGCGCTGTCGGCCGGCGTGCAGCGCATGGTGCGCTCCGACCTGGGCGCCGCCGGCGTCATGTTCACCATCGACACCGAGTCCGGCTTCGAGGACGTGGTGTTCATCACGTCGAGCTACGGCCTGGGCGAGACGGTGGTGCAGGGCGCCGTCAATCCGGACGAGTTCTACGTGCACAAGCCGACGCTCAGGGCCGGCAGGCGCGCCGTGATCCGCCGCAGCCTGGGCACCAAGCTGATCCAGATGGAGTTCGCCAGCGCGGCCGAGAAGGCGGCCAGCGGCAAGCTGGTCAAGACCACCGACGTGAAAGCCGAGCAGCGCAACCGCTACTCGCTGTCGGACGCCGACGTCGAGCAGCTGGCGCGCTACGCCCTGGTGATCGAGGAACACTACGGCCGCCCGATGGACATCGAGTGGGGCAAGGACGGCACCGACGGCCAGCTCTACATCCTGCAGGCGCGCCCCGAGACGGTGAAGAGCCAGCAGCAGGGCAAGGCCGAGCAGCGCTACAAGCTGAAGGGCAAGAGCGCCGTGCTGGCCGAGGGCCGCGCCATCGGCCAGAAGATCGGCACCGGCCCGGTGCGCCTGGTGCACAGCATCAGCGAGATGGACAAGGTCCAGCCCGGCGACGTGCTCGTCACCGACATGACCGACCCGAACTGGGAGCCGGTGATGAAGCGCGCCTCGGCCATCGTCACCAACCGCGGCGGGCGCACCTGCCACGCCGCCATCATCGCGCGCGAGCTGGGCATCCCGGCGGTGGTCGGCTGCGGCGACGCCACCGAGATCCTGAAGGACGGCACGCTGGTGACCGTCAGCTGCGCCGAGGGCGACACCGGCTACATCTACGACGGCCTGCTGGAGACCGAGGTGACCGAGGTGCAGCGCGGCGAGATGCCCGCCATCGACCTCAAGATCATGATGAACGTGGGCAACCCGCAGCTCGCCTTCGACTTCTGCCAGTTGCCCAACGACGGCGTGGGCCTGGCGCGGCTCGAATTCATCATCAACAACAACATCGGCGTGCACCCGAAGGCGATCCTCGACTACCCGAACGTCGACAACGACCTGAAGAAGGCGGTCGAGTCGGTGGCGCGCGCCCACGCATCGCCGCGCGCCTTCTACGTCGACAAGGTGGCCGAGGGCATCGCCACCATCGCGGCGGCGTTCTGGCCCAAGCCGGTGATCGTGCGGCTGTCGGACTTCAAGTCCAACGAGTACCGCAAGCTGATCGGCGGCTCGCGCTACGAGCCCGAGGAAGAAAATCCGATGCTGGGCTTCCGCGGCGCGGCGCGCTACGTGAGCTCGGAGTTCCGCGAGGCCTTCCTGATGGAGTGCGAAGCGCTCAAGCGCGTGCGCGACGACATGGGCCTGACCAACGTGCAGATCATGGTGCCCTTCGTGCGCACGCTGGCGCAGGCCGAGCGCGTCACCGGGCTGCTGGCCGAGCAGGGACTGAAGCGCGGCGAGAACGAACTCAAGCTCATCATGATGTGCGAGGTGCCGAGCAACGCCATCCTGGCCGACGAGTTTCTGCAGTACTTCGACGGCTTCTCGATCGGCTCCAACGACCTGACGCAGCTCACGCTCGGCCTGGACCGCGACTCCGGACTGGAGCTGCTGGCGGCCGACTTCGACGAGCGCGACCCGGCGGTGAAGGCCCTGCTCGGCCGCGCCATCGCCGCGTGCAAGGCGCAGGGCAAGTACGTCGGCATCTGCGGGCAGGGCCCGAGCGACCATCCCGACTTCGCGCTGTGGCTGGCCGAGCAGGGCATCGAGTCGATCTCGCTCAACCCGGACAGCGTGATCGAGACCTGGAAGCAGATCGCCGGGCGCTGAGCGGCACGGCGGGGGCGCCCGCCACCATCGAGCTGCCTGCGTTTCCGTGAAAAAGGCACGCATGCCTCTTTCGGTGCAAGGCTTCCCGCGGCACGAACCGGGATGAGCGCGTCACACTCTGTGACATTCATCAACCCCCGCCGTGCCGTCGCGCAGCGGGTTGCCCGCCTCTCCAGGCGGGCGTGTCGCGGGATAAGCACATGATTCTTGCCAAAACGGAAGCGGGCAACCAGGTTCTGAAGGACCGCTCGGTCCGGCTGACGCCTCGCCAGCGCTCGGCCTTCATCCTGTTCGATGGCCAGCGCTCGGTGCAGGCCGTGCTCGACTGCGGCATGGGCGCCGCGCGGGAGGACATCGATCGGCTGATCGAACTGGGGTTGCTGGCTCGTCACAGGAAAGCCGATCAAGCGGACGCCGGACAAGCCCGCGAGCCGGTGCCGCCCGTCGCCGATGCCACCGGCTCCAAGGCTGCCCATGAAGTCGGGACGGCTCCGGACCCGTCCGCGGCCGGACAGCAGCCGCAGCAACGTGACCCGAGGGAAGGCGCAAAGGAAATCCAGGCCGCCACGCCAGCGGCCCCGCGAACATCCCAGCAGCGCTACCAGGACGCCTATCCGATTGCAACACGGCTCACGGCCGGGCTCGGGCTGCGGGGATTGCGCCTGAACCTGCTGGTCGAAGGCACGACCAGCTACGAGGCACTGGTGGCGCTGGCGCCGAAGATCCGCGCCGCCGTGGGCCAGGAAAAGGCCGGGGAACTCGACCGCGCGCTGGTGGGCTGACCGTCCACTTGGCACGCAAGGCACCGGGACGGACTATAATCATTGGCTTTGCCTTGCCACACTGCACCTGACGCTGCGGGTGGCTTCATCCCTTCTTCGGAAGATCCACAAGGAGTGCCATGCGTCACTATGAAATCATTTTGCTGATCCACCCGGATCAGAGCGAGCAGGTTCCGGCCATGCTGGAGCGCTACAAGGGCCTGATCACCGCCGGCGGCGGCAAGGTCCACCGCGTGGAAGACTGGGGCCGCCGCCAGCTGGCCTACCAGATCAACAAGCTCAGCAAGGCGCACTACCTGTGCGTCAACATCGAGGCCGAGCAGGCCGTCATGGCCGAGCTGGAGCACGCTTTCAGGTTCAACGACGCCGTGCTGCGCCACCTGACCGTCGTCCGCAAGAAGGCCGACACGGGCCCTTCGTCGATGATGAAGACGGTCGAGCGCGAAGAAACGCGCAAGGCCCAGCAAGCCGAGTACGCCGCTGCCAACAACAACGGCTGACGCGGCGCCGCGTGCGGCCAACCAGCTGCTGCTGAGCGCCTGCGTGGCCGAGGCCGGCGCCCTGCGCCATACCCCTGCCGGACTGCCCGCCATCGACCTGCGGCTCGAACACGAATCGAGCATCGACGAAGCCGGGCACGCCAGGCAGGTCAAGGTGGCCCTCAAGGCGGTGGCCTTCGGCGCAGTGGCCGAGCGGCTGGCAAGGCAGGCACTGGGCAGCGCATGGCTGTTCCGGGGCTTTCTGGCCACGCCGCGCAACGGCAAGCACGCGGTGTTCCACATCCAGGATTTTCAGGAAATTTGACAACCTGCAGGACGAGGCCTCGGTCCCGTCCTCGACATTTCAGATTGCAGGGCAGGCTCCGGCGCTGTCCGCCCATTTAAAGAGAGGTCCCACATGGCCACGTTCAAGAAATTCAACAAAGACAAGCGCCCCAAGCGCAACACGCAGTCGCTGCTGTTCAAGCGCAAGCGCTTCTGCCGCTTCACCGTCGCCGGCGTCGAGGAAATCGACTACAAGGACATCGACACGCTGCGCGACTTCATCAACGAGAACGGCAAGATCATCCCGGCACGTCTGACCGGCACCCGCGCGATCTACCAGCGCCAGCTCAACACCGCGATCAAGCGCGCGCGTTTCCTCGCGATGGTGCCGTACAGCGACCAGCACCGCGTCTAAGGAGTCCGACACCATGCAAATCATTCTTCTGGACAAGGTCGTCAACGTCGGTGCCCTGGGCGACATCGTCAAGGTCAAGGACGGCTATGCGCGCAACTTCCTGATCCCGCAGGGCCGCGCCCGGCGCGCCACCGAGGCCAACAAGGCCGAATTCGCTGCCAAGCGCGCCGAGCTCGAAAAGGCCGCGGCCGCCAAGCTGGCCGAGGCGCAGGCGCAGGGCGAGAAGCTTGCCGGCACGACCCTCAAGCTGACGCAGAAGGCCGGTGTCGATGGCCGCCTGTTCGGCTCGGTCACCAACCACGACATCGCCGAGGAACTGGTCAAGCAGGGCTACAAGGTCGCCAAGTCGCAGGTGCGCATGCCCAACGGCCTGATCAAGACGACCGGCGACAGCACCGTGAGCGTGGCGCTGCACACCGACGTGGTGGTCGACATCACCGTGACGGTCTACGGCGAAACCGCTTGACACCGTTTGCCCGCGCCGCACGGGCCGCCTGACGGCCCCGGCCAAAGCCGCCTTCGGGCGGCTTTTGTTTTTCAGGCCGTGAGGTTGTCCCTGGCGGCGCACCGGAAACCCACCGCTTGTCCACAGCCTTGTCCCGTGACACCGCGCGGCGCGCGGCATAGCATCGAAGGCTCCCAGAAAGTCCATGTCCGCCGTTTTTCCCATGCCGACCGATGACCCGATGGCCGACCGCCAGGTGGCGCAGCTGCGCATCCCCCCCCATTCGATCGAGGCCGAGTCGAGCGTGCTCGGCGGCCTGCTGCTCGACAACGGCGCCTGGGACCGGGTGGGCGACCTGCTGGAAGAGGGCCACTTCTACCGCTACGAGCACCGGCTGATCTACGCGGCCATCAGCACGCTGGTCAACGCCAACAAGCCGGCTGACGTCATCACGGTCTATGAGCAGCTGCAAGGCCTCGGCAAGGGCGCCGAGGTCGGCGGGCTGATGTACCTCAACGCGCTCGCGCAGTACGTGCCGAGCGCGAGCAACATCCGCCGCTACGCCGAGATCGTGCGCGAGCGCTCGATCCTGCGCAAGCTGGTCAGCGCCGCCGACGAGATCGCCACCAACGCCTTCAACACGCAGGGCAAGGCGGTCGACAAGATCCTCGACGAGGCCGAGCAGAAGATCTTCAACATCGGCGAGGAAGGCTCGCGCCTGAAGCAGGGCTTCCAGGGCATGGACGCCCTGGTGGTCGACCTGCTCGACCGCGTGACCGAGATGGCCGACAACCCGAACGACATCACGGGCGTGCCGACCGGCTTCATCGACCTCGACCGCATGACCTCGGGCTTCCAGGCCGGCGACATGGTGGTGCTGGCGGCGCGGCCGTCGATGGGGAAGGCGCAGCCGCTCGATGCCCGGGTGCGCACCCGCGGTGGCTGGACCACGATGGGGGAACTGGCCGTCGGCGACGCCCTCGCGTCCGTGGACGGCCGACCCTCCATCGTGACCGGCGTCTTTCCGCAAGGCATCAAACAGGTTTTCCGGGTGAGCTTTTCCGATGGGCGCGCGGCCGAGTGCTGCGCCGAGCATCTCTGGAAGGTGTCTTGCCGCCACTGGAAGGCACCGCGCGTTCTCGAAACCCGGGAGCTGATGCGGTTGCTGGAACGCAAGCGCTATCGAAACCGCGTCTGGATCGAGCGCGCGACCGGCGATTTCGGCCACTTCGACCCCTTGCCGGTCGATCCTTGGGTGCTGGGCTGCCTGCTCGGCGATGGCGGCCTGACGGGCACGGGAAGCGTGCGCTTCTCGACGGCCGACACGGAAATCCTGGCTGCCATGGACGCGCGGCTGGGCGAGGATCTGACTGTGACGCACGCCGGCGCCTACGACTACCGCATCGTTCGCAAGGATCGCGGCCGTGTGAAGGGCTTCTGCGGCATACAGCCCAACCCGCTGCGGCTGGCGTTGGAGGGCCTTCGACTGTCGGGCCTGAGTAGCGACCAGAAGTTCATCCCGCCCCTGTACTTGGAGGCGCCGCGTGAGGCACGGCTCGATCTGCTGCGCGGCCTGCTGGATACCGACGGCTGGGTCGAAAGCTGGGGCAGCGTGCGCTTCTCGACATCGAGCGCGCGCCTTGCCAGGGATGTGACCGAGCTCGTCCGTTCATTGGGCGGCTGGTGCTCGGTCATGCAAAAGCAGCCGCATGCCACCACGGCAACCGGCCTGCGCGTACCCGGCTTGCCGGCCTATGTGTGCCACATTTCCCACCCGCAGCCCCGCACCCTGTTCCTGCTGTCGGCCAAGCAGACGAGAGCGCCTGCCGCCTGGAGCCGGCAAAAGCGCTTGACAGTTTCGTCGATCGAACCGACACGGGAAGCACCCTGTCAATGCATCTCGGTGAGTCATCCTGATCGCCTCTACATCACCGACGAAGATGTGGTCACGCACAACACCGCGCTGGCCATCAACATCGCCGAGCACGTCGCGCTCAACGAGGGCCTGCCGGTGGCGGTGTTCTCGATGGAGATGGGCGCCTCGCAGCTGGCGGTGCGCATCGTCGGCTCGATCGGGCGCATCGACCAGACGCACCTGCGCACCGGCAAGCTGACCGACGAGGAGTGGCCGCGGCTGACCGAGGCGATCGAGAAGCTGCGCAACATCTCGCTGCACATCGACGAGACGCCGGGCCTGACCACCAGCGAGCTGCGCGCCAACGCGCGGCGCTTGGCGCGGCAATGCGGCAAGCTCGGGCTGATCGTGGTCGACTACCTGCAGCTCATGAGCGTGTCGAGCGCCATGAACGACGAGAACCGCGCCACGGCGGTGGGCGAGATCTCGCGCGGCCTGAAGATGCTGGCCAAGGAGCTGCAATGCCCCGTGATCGCGCTGTCGCAGCTGAGCCGCGGCGTCGAGAGCCGCACCGACAAGCGCCCGATGATGAGCGACCTGCGCGAGTCCGGCGCGATCGAGCAGGACGCCGACGTGATCATGTTCATCTACCGCGACGACTACTACAACAAGGACAGCAAGGAGCCGGGCGTGGCCGAGGTCATCATCAGCAAGCAGCGCAACGGGCCGACCGGCACCGTCAAGCTGGCATTCCTGAAGCCCATCACCAAGTTCGAGAGCCTGGCGATGGGGGCAGACGACTACTGAGCTCGTCCTCCAGCATCCGCAGGCCCATGATTTTCGGCGCCCTTCGCGGTGGCGCCGATGCTAGGCGCTCATGGCCCCCAGAGCCCCCATGATTTCCTCGGCGAACAGCAAGCTTGCGAGGCCGCGTCCATGCTTTTCGCGGCGAACGAGAGAGAGCACGTTCTTGCTGAAGGCGCGGTCACGAATCTGCCGGTAGGTGAGGGTGCCGCTGCGGTACTCCTCGGCAATGTCGAACTTGCTGAGAAAGGCAATGCTTTCGCCGGCGGCTGCGAGGCGCTTCATCGTTTCGATCGAATTGGTCCGGAACGCTGGCTCGACGCTGAGCCCTGCCTCGGCGAAGGTATCGGCAATGATGCCGTGGATCAGCATCGCCCGGTCGGCAAAGATGAGCGGATAAGAAGTGCAGTGGGCCAGCGGTATGGACTCCATGCTCGCCAGTATGTGTTTCGGCGAGATCACCGCGCCCAGGCTGGTATCCATCTCCCAGAGATTCTCGAGCTGCGCCGAAGGCGGGAGGTTGAAGCCCAGACCGAGATCGGCCTCGCCGTTGACGACCGCCTCCAGGATGTCGTGGGCGGGCATGATGCGGATCGAAATCTTGATCTGCGGGTGGCGGGCATAGAAACTCACCGCCGCCGCTGAGACGATGCCGCTGGCCAGGCCGGTCATGGTGGCGATGATCACTTCGCCGCTCTGGAGGGTCTTGAGGTCGCGTATCTCGGCTTCGACCTGACGGTATTCCATCATCGTCTTGCGCGCGTGGGCGATGAGGATTTCGCCTGCGGGCGTCGGCCGGAGGCCTCGCGGCAGGCGCTCGAACAGCGGCTCGCCGATCTCTTCCTCGAGCAGCAGCACGTGCTTGTTGATGGCGGAAGGCGCCACGTGGAGCCTTTCTCCGGCTGCACGGATGGAACCGCAGCGTGCCACCTCGTCGATGTAGCGCAGCAAGCGTGAATGGAGCATGTGTTGTCTCCTCCGCCGGAGCTGCGTACTCGAAAAGCGCGCAGTCCGTGCGAAAAATACTTGTTTTCAGAAACGGTATTTTAAGTTTTCATAGCACCTGTCGCGATTCGGAAGCGGTTCAGCTTGAAAAGGCAGGGTGGGCATGCTTTCGCCGGCTAGGTTGTGAGCAACGATGCGGTTGGACGGTGGATTTCCATCGCGCCTGCTGCGGTGCAGCAAAGATATTTTCCCCAAGCCAATCAACGAAAGTGAGACAAGCCATGTACCAAGAGGTAAGCCAGAGAAATGTCCCGCAATTCGGACATCAGGACCAAGTGTCAGCCCACTACGACCAGGTGCGGGCGATCTTCGATATCCTGAATGGAAAAAAAGAAGCCGATCTTCTTTTGAAAAACCTGAACATCCTGGATGTTCATAGCGAAAGTGTCTATCAGGGCTCCATCCTCGTGTACGACAAGCGCATCGTCGCGTTGAATCCAGACGAGACGGCTGTCAAGGTGCGGCAGGTTTTCGACGGCGAAGGGCTTTATGCCATTCCAGGGCTGATCGACGCGCATGTCCATTTTGAAGCACAGCTGGCCCATCCGGTGGCGTTCGGCGAGGCGATCGTGCCGTGCGGTACGACCACCATTTTTTCAGAATGCCTGGATTTTGTGAGTGCCGCAGGCGCGGAGGCAGTCCAGGCCACCGAGGGCCTGTTCAAGGACTACCAGAACCTGCCCTACAGGGTGTTTGCTTTTGCGCCCGGCAAGAAGACTTCCGTGGAAGTCACCGACGCTCTTTTGAAGATGGAGCCGGTGATCGGACTCGGCGAGCTCGCGCACCTCACCTACAGCGTGGGCAATGACGACGATTTCCGCAAATCGGCCCTGGGGCGCGCCAAGGGTGGCTTCATGAACACCCACTGGGGGGTCACCACACTGTCCGACATGATGCTGAACTACATGCCGGCCATCGGAGCTTTCGCCAACCACGATGTGTGGAAAGAGGACGATATCGAGAAAAGCGTCCGCTATGGGTTGCAGACACAGATCAAATTCGGCGTCGGCAGTCCCGAGGTGATCAAAACCATGCTGCGCGCCATCGTCAAGCGCAAGTGGCCGGCCGAGAATTTCCAGCTGTGCGCGGACAACATTTCCGTCGATCGCGTGCTGACCAAGGGTCATATGGACTGGATCGTTTCGCTGTGTGCCGAGATGGGCATCGATCCCATCCAAGCGATCAAGATGGCGACCCTCTACACGGCGCGCGCGTTCCGGATGGACAACAAGTTCGGCTCGCTGACTCCTGGGCGCTTTGCCGACATCGTGCTGACCGACAGCCTGTCGAAGATCAACCCGCGCTTCGTGTTCAAGGACGGCGAGCTGGTCGCGAAGGACCGCAAGATGCTCAAGCATGTCGAAATCGACTATTCCGGCATGGTGAAAAAAGCCGTTCCTGGTCTGGGTGATCTGACGCCGGAGCAATTGGATATCGAGCCGCTGGAAGTCTCCGCTGACAGGCAGCAGGCCAAGGTCTACCTGTTTGACGTCTATGGTCGTGGCCATGAAAAGTTCTTCCAGGAAGTCTGGGTGCCATTCAAGGATGGCAAGGTCGTTCCTGAATTCAAGGGTGTCAAGCTCAACCGCATCTCGGTCGTGCAGCGCTATGCCAACGGCAAGCGCCATGTGGTCAACGGCTTGTTCAAAGGGGTTTCCATCGATCGCGGCGCGGTCGCGACGTTCTGGCCGGCGCCCAAGGCCTATTTCGTCGCCGTCGGGGACGACAGCACCGAAATGTGCCGCTGCCTCCAGCAGGTCGACGCTCAGGCTGGCGGCTGCATCGTCACCGAGGACCAAGAAGTAAAGGCGGTGCTGCCGCTCGACATCTACGGCGTCATGGCCAACATGAGTCTTTCCGAGTTGCTGGCCGCCACCCGCGCCATCGATGCCGCATTGGAGGACATGGGCAACCGCAACGAGGGCGAGCCGGTCGTGAACAAACTCCTGACCCTGTTCATCTCGCTGGACCGTTTCGGGTTCATGGTGTGATGCCCATCCCGCAAGGGACCTGGTGACGGGCGCCCCGCGGCGTCCGCCCGACAAAGACAAAAAAAGCAAGGAGACAAGAATGGTTCACCACGAGAAAGAAGCGGGCATTGTCGATACCGGCAGCCTGAAGCGGCGCTGGATCACGTATGGCGTCGGCATCTATATCCTGACCCTGGGCGTCAGCTTGGCGATCAGGGCTGGCATTGGCATATCGCCGCAAAGCAGCCTCACCCGGACGATGACGCTGGTTTTTCCGCCGCTCAGCCAAGGAACCTACAACTTCATGCTTGAGCTGGTCATGCTGTTCCTGACCTATCTGGTGCTGCCCAGGGATTTCAAACTGAAGAACTTCGCCGCACTGATCCCGGCATTCGTACTGGCCGCATTCCTGGATCTCAACCTGATGCTCACCAAATCCATTGTTCTTGCGGATTATTCTTCGAGGTTCTCCTTGCTGGCGTTCGCAGATGCGTTGCTTGCATTCGGCCTGTTTCTGATGATTCGAGCGAATCTCGTGCTCATGCCGATCGATATGTTCGTCAATACGATCTTCAAACGCATGGGCTGGAAGTGGGGCAACATCAAGACCACCTTCGACTGCACGCTGCTGGTGATTTCCGCGCTGATCGGCTTCACATTCCTGGGTGAGCCAAAATTCATCCGAGAGGGCACCATCATCAACGCGATTCTCGTGGGCCAGTACATCAGGCTCTATTTTTATCTGTTCAAAAGAATGACTGCGACGAAGGGCTCGGCGTCGCCTCGCATCGCTGACACGTCTGTCGAATAAGGACTGTTGCGTTCCGAGGAAAGCACGAAAAATCACTGAGCCTGCCGCACCGGGGCGCGGTTGATGCCATCTGCGCCTGCAGACAGGTTCTGCCAAGTTTTGCAATCACAGACAACCCATGACAACATGGGAATGCGAAAAATGAAAAAAAAGATGGTTATGACCATGGTCGCCGTGGCATGGTCCGGCGGTACGCTTGCGCAGAGCCTCACGCTGTCAGGGCTGGTCGATGCCTATGTCGGTTCCCTGCAGCCGTCAGGCAGCAAACACATGAGCGTCGTCAACTCGGGCGGCATGAGCACTTCGTGGTGGGGCATGGATGGACAGGAGGACTTGGGCGGGGGCCTCAAGGCAGAGTTCAAGCTCGGTAGTTATCTCCGCAACGATACCGGTACCCCGGGTCGTTTCAACGGCAACGAAACCTTTTTCAGCCGCAATGCCTTTGTAGGATTGACGGGTGATTTCGGTACTGTTCACTTGGGTCGCGATGGGGCGCCCAATTTCCTTCCGACGGCGCTCTTCAATGCATTCGGCGACTCCTTCACGTTCTCGCCCCTTGTTTTGCATGTCGATGTGCCGCTGTACAACCGCACTGGCTGGGAGTCGGCCAATGCCGGTGACACCGGCTGGAGCAACCAGATTCGCTACACGACGCCCAACTTCGGCGGTCTCACGGTCAACCTGCACTACCAGTTCGGCGAAGTCCCGGGCGACAACAGCAAGCGCAACATCGGCGCCAGCTTTCTTTACTTCAACGGCCCGTTCGGCTTGGGTGGCTTTGTCCACCGAGTGCGCATGGACAATCCGCTGCCCGGCACCATCGGCAACGTCAAACTCGGCTTCTCGCAGCAGGATGCGTGGATGCTGTCCGGCAAGGTCGGGTTCGGCGCAGCCAATGTTTACGCCAACTACGAGGAAACCAAGAACAACAATTACGCGGGTGCTCCCGGCAATGCCAAAAGCAAGACCTGGAGCCTGAGTGCCGACTTCGCCATAGGTCTGGGCAAAGTGCTTGCCGCGTTCGCCACCACCAAGTGGACGGCTTCGCCCGCGATCGCCCTCAACGGCAGCAAGCGCGATACCTTTTCGCTCGGCTACGACCACAACCTCTCCAAGCGTACCGACCTGTACGCGGTATACATGAGCGACAAGATCACCAATTTCGATCGCGGCAACTCGTTCGCTATCGGGATGCGCCATCGCTTCTGATCCGCAACCAACGAAAAGACGGTGGGGTTTGCCGTGGCGCGGCGGCCCGGCCAGGCCGGTTCCGCGGTGTTCCTGAAAAACGCGATCGTTTCCAAAGAAATCGGGCGTCAGCGCCCGTCAGTCATGGATAGTTTGCTATCGTCTCTATAGCAGACTGCTGGCTTCGGCCTGCACCCGCCGCAGCATCTCGGCCAGCGTCTTGCCGGGCTCGTCGCGAAAGCGCTCCGGCAGCACTTCGATGTGCTCGATGCGGTCGATGCGAAAGCCGCGGAAGTCCTCGCGCAGCTCGCACCAGGCCGAGAAGGTCCAGACCTTGCCCCAGTAGAAGCAGCCGAGCGGGCGCACGACGCGCTCGCTGGGCGTGCCTTCGCCATCGCTGTAGCCGAGCCGGAGCTTGTGGCGCGTCTGCACCGCCTCGCGCAGCGTCTGCAGCAGGCCGCGGGTGCGGTCGTCGAGCGCCAAGGTCGGCGCATAGAGCGCCAGCGCCTCGGCCGAGCAGCGCGCCGCCGGCGGCAGCACCGACAGGATCTTGCCCAGCGCCGAAGCCACGTCGTGCGCCATGGCGCTGTCCACCCAGCTTTGCGCGAGGCGCGCCGAGGCGACCAGCGCGGCCGCCTCGCCCTGCGTGAGCATCAGCGGCGGCAGCTCGAAGCCGGCGCCGAGCCGGTAGCCGACGCCGGTTTCGCCCTCGATCGGCACGCCCTGGTGCTGCAGGTCGGCGATGTCGCGGTAGACCGTGCGCGGCGACACCTCCAGGCGCTGCGCCAGAAAGGCGGCGGTCGTGAGGCGCCGTCCGCGGATCAGCTGGACGGTCTGGAACAGGCGGTCGGCGCGGCGCATGAGGGCGTGGCCCGCTGGCGGCGGTCGCGGATCACTCCACGCCGATGTGGAGCGTTGCCTCCGTCGGGCTGGAATAGGCCTCGAAGTCGCTGCGCCAGCTGCGGCGGATGTCCGGGTGCGCCTCGAAGTAGCGCCAGACGCGCTGCCAGGCCTCGACCACGGCGAGCGGCATCGCGCCGTGGACCTCGAACACCAGATAGTCGCCCGCCGCGACCTGCACGGTGCCGTCCTGCGTGACCGCCACGCCGGCGGTCACGTCGAAGGCGCCCTGGGCGTCGGATTCGTAGCCCGAGTACACGCCGAAGTTGCGCGGGTCGGCGCTGCGATGCGGCGTGCTGAACATGACGCCTTCGGCGAAGAATCGGCCCCAGAGTCCGGGGATGCGGCCGGTGGACGGGTCGCTTTCCTCGCGGTGGGTGGTGCGCACCGAAGGCCCTGCGACGGCAAAGGCGTCCTGGTGGCGGCGTGTCGGTTCCATGGTGGACTCCCGTGGGTTCTAGAGGTGCAGCGACGCCGTGTCGGCCTGCATGGCGCTGGCGATCAGCCGCATGTCGTGGTCGTTGATGTCGAACAGCCCGAAGCGGAACTTCGCGCCCCAGCGTTTCGGATCCTCGACGAAGTCGAAGGCTTCGATCAGCGGTGCGATCGGCGCCTCGTGCGCCGCCACGTAGCGTACATCGCGACGCCAGGGCACGAAGCCATTGCCCATGTCGGCGGTGTAGGGCGCGCCGGGCTGCACCAGGCCGATGGAGACGAAGCTCTGCAGCCGGTCGGTGCCGCCGAAGACCGTCGCCGGGGCGTAGTAGGCGATGCGATCGCCGGGCGCGATGCGCTTGAGCGGCGCGCCCTTGCCGTGGCCGACCTGCATGAAGCCCACCGGCCGGTGGTCGCGCCCGAGCCGCGCGTGTTCGGCGCTGGCGACGGCGATCCAGTTGCGTGCGGCCATGGTCGTTCAGGCCGGTGCGTGCAGGCCCAAGCTTTCGCGCCGCATCGGCCGTCCGACCACGGTTTCATCAAAGCACTGGGCGCGGCTCAGGACGGCCACGGGGGTTTCGAACCAGTGGGCGGCATCGTGCATGAGGAACTCTCTTTCGGGGCTGTGGAAGGAGCCTTCATGGTGCTGGACGGCTGCTGACAGCGTGCTGTCAGCAACGTGCGGTCCTTGAGCGGAAAACGGTCGCAGCGCCTGTCATTCCCAAGCTGCAATAAATTTCATAGCAAGGCCCGGTTTTCGCAGGGCGCCACCGATCCGGCTTTGCCGGGCGGCAGGCGCCGCCCCCAGCAGGGGTGGGCGAAGCGACACGCAGTGCGCGCAGCCTGGGGGCGAGCTACAGAACTTCGCTCGCGAAGTCCGCCAGCCGCGAGCGCTCGCCGCGCGCCAGCGTGATGTGACCGCCGTGCGGCCAGCCCTTGAAGCGGTCCACCGCGTAGGTCAGCCCCGAGGAGCCTTCGGTCAGGTAGGGCGTGTCGATCTGCGCCAGGTTGCCCATGCAGATGATCTTGGTGCCGGGGCCGGCGCGGGTGATGAGCGTCTTCATCTGCTTCGGGGTCAGGTTCTGCGCCTCGTCGATGATGACGTACTTGTTCAGGAAGGTGCGTCCGCGCATGAAGTTCATGCTCTTGATCTTGATGCGGCTGCGGATCAGCTCGTTGGTCGCGGCGCGGCCCCACTCGCCGGCGCCGCCGCCGTCGCCCTTGGCCAGGAACTCGAGGTTGTCGTCCAGGGCGCCCATCCACGGGCCCATCTTCTCCTCCTCGGTGCCGGGCAGGAAGCCGATGTCCTCGCCCACGCTGACGGTGGCGCGGGTCATGATGATCTCGGTGTAGCGGCGGTCGTCGAGCACCTGCGTCAGGCCCGAGGCGAGCGCCATCAGCGTCTTGCCGGTGCCGGCGGTGCCGGTGAGCGTGACGAAGTCCACTTCCGGGTCCATCAGCAGGTTCATCGCGAAGTTCTGCTCGCGGTTGCGCGTGTTGACGCCCCACACCGCGTTCTTGGCCGAGGCATAGTCCTTGAGCGTCTTGAGCACCGCCGTCTTGTCGCGGATTTCGGAGACGCGCGCGTACATGCTGGGCTCGCCGGGCGCCTCGAAATACACGAACTGGTTGATGTAGAGGCTCGCCACGATCGGCCCGCCGATGCGGTAGAAGGTGTGGCTGCCGCTCTGCCAGCTCTCGATGGTCTTGCTCTGGCGCGTCCAGAAGTCGTTCGGCAGCGCCAGCGAGCCGGCGTAGAGCAGGTCGCCGTCCTCCAGGGTCTTGTCGTTCTGGTAGTCGTCGGCGGCCAGGCCGAGCGCGCGCGCCTTGACGCGCATGTTGATGTCCTTGGACACCAGCACCACGTCGCGCCGGGCGGGGCCGGCCGGCTCCCGCGCCTCGCGCTCGCGCAGCGCCTGCACCACGCCCAGGATCTGGTTGTCGGCCTTGCCCTGCGGCAGGCTGGTCGGCAGCGCGTAGTCGAGCGGCTCGGTCTGGAAGAACAGCCGCCCGCGCGCCTCGCGGTGGCCGGTGGTGTCGAGCTTCAGGCCCTTGGCGATGTCGGCGCCCTGCGCGCCGGCCAGCGCGTCGAGGGTGCGGCTGGTCTGGCGGCCGTTGCGCGCGACCTCGGTGGTGCCCTTCTTGTGACCGTCGAGCTCTTCGAGCACGACCATCGGCAGGTAGATGTCGTGCTCCTCGAAGCGGAACAGGCAGGCCGGGTCGTGCAGCAGCACGTTGGTGTCGAGCACGAAGAGCTTGGCGACCTCATTGCCGGCCGACTTGCCGCGACGCGGGCGCGCCGCCTCGCGCGCGGGCTTGTCGCCGCTGCGTGGCTCCCCCGAGGCTGCGGGCTGCGCGGGCCTTGCCACGCCGTCCGGCGCTGGCGCTGCCGGAGGCTGCTGCCGGCGTGTCGCAGGAGTGGCGCGACCGCGGACCGGAGGCGGGATTTCCTCGGGCTGCGCCTCCGGCGCTCGCGGCCGGGTTTCGATCTGCTGTGCCGGCACGACCACCGTTCCGGGAGCCGGCACGAAGGCCGGCGCCGAGGCTGCTGCTGCGGCCGGCGCTGGAGCGCCCCCCGCTTCGGCAACAAGGGAGCGGTCGAACAGTTCGAGCGGCGACGATCCGGCGCTGGCCTCGTCGGTGCGGCGGGCGCCTCCGCGGCGCGGCGCCTTTTGCGGAGACTGCGCCGGCGCATCGAGCACATCGGGGGACAGGAGGGCGGCACGCTTGGTGGGGGGGGGAGGCAGGGGCATGGGTGCGTCGCTCGAAAGCTGGAAATCAGTGAACAAAAAAGCCGCCCGGCGAACCGGGCGGCTTGGTGGGGTGAGCGCGAGGGGCCGGGATCGGCATCATGAATTCACTGTAGCCGAAGCATCGGCCGCCGGCCGCGGCGCGGAGCCACGCCGTGCCAGAAAACCACAGTGCCGCTCACGCCGCCTTCTTGAGCGCCTTGACGGCCTTGAGCACGTCATCGACGTGGCCCGGCACCTTGAGGCCTCGCCACTCGGCCTTCAGGATGCCGTCGGCGCCGACCAGGAAGGTGCTGCGCTCGATGCCCTTGACCTTCTTGCCGTACATGATCTTGTTCTTGACCACGCCGAACATGTGGCACATCTTCTCTTCGGTGTCGGCGATCAGCTCGAAGGGCAGTTCGAGCTTGGCCTTGAACTCGTCGTGCGACTTCATGTTGTCGCGCGACACGCCGAGCACGATGGCGCCTGCCTTGACGAACTCCTTGTGACGGTCGCGGAACTGCATCGCTTCGGTGGTGCAGCCGGGCGTGTTGTCCTTCGGATAAAAGTACATCACCAGCACGTGCCCGAGGTGCGACGTGTTCGACACCTTGAGGCCGCCGGTGGCGTTGGCGTCGAATTCGGGAAGGGGTTTGTTGACAACGACCGCCATGAAGTTCTTTTCTCCGTTGTATGTCCCGCAAGGGGAGATTGCTCGTTGCTGAGCGAGGCCGGATGCCCGTTTCGCAGTTTGCGATTTTACCCCGAAATGGGTGTTATCCTGCGCGGTTTTGCTCTTAAATCGCAGGTTCGACCAGCAATGCGGCCACCACGTGGCGGCCTTCCGCGGCCAGGATGTTGTAGGTGCGGCAGGCGGCTGCGGTGTCCATGGTCTCGACGCCGGTGCGCCCGGCCACGAGCGGTGCAAGCCAGGCTGGGCGCGGAAAGCGCAGGCACCGGCCGCTGCCGAAGATCACCACCTCGGCGCCGAGCGCAGCCAGCATGGCGAAGTGGCGCGCGTCGAGCTGTTCGAAGACCGTGCAGTCCCAGGCGAAGCGCTCGCCGCGCGAGCCAACGACCACGCTGGATTCGATCTTTTCGCCATTGACGGCGAGCCATCCCGGCCCGTGCGCGGTGACCGTCTGGACGTCGGATTTATCGGGCTGGAGCTTCATGGAACTGTGGTCAAATTATAGGTTTTTCGCAATGACGAGCCGCCCGGGAGGGCCTTTGAAGCCAATCAAGAAATCCGCCAAGCTGGCCAACGTGCTCTACGACATCCGCGGCCCCATCATGGATGCGGCCAAGCAGATGGAGGAGGAGGGCCAGAAGATCATCAAGCTCAACATCGGCAACCTCGCCGTGTTCGGCTTCGATGCGCCCGAGGAAATCCAGCAGGACATGATCCGCAACCTGCCGGCCTCGTCGGCCTACTCGGACAGCAAGGGCATCTTCGCGGCGCGCAAGGCGGTGATGCACGAGACGCAGAAGCAGCGCATCGAAGGCGTCACGCTCGACGACATCTACCTGGGCAACGGCGCCAGCGAGCTGATCGCCATGGCCACCAACGCGCTGCTCAACGACGGCGACGAGCTGCTGCTGCCCGCGCCCGACTACCCGCTGTGGACCGCCGCGGCCAGCCTCTCGGGCGGCACGCCCGTGCACTACCTGTGCGACGAGGCCAACGGCTGGATGCCCAACCTCGACGACATCCGCGCCAAGGTGACCAAGCGCACCAAGGGCATCGTCGTCATCAACCCCAACAACCCGACCGGCGCGCTGTACTCCGACGAATTGCTCCGGGGCATCGTCGCCATCGCGCGCGAGCACGGCCTGGTGATCTTCGCCGACGAGGTGTACGACAAGGTGCTGTACGACGGCGTGCGCCACACCGCCATCGCGAGTCTTTCAGGCGACGTGCTCACGCTCACCTTCAACTCGCTGTCCAAGAGCTACCGCTCGTGCGGCTACCGCGCCGGCTGGCTGGTGGTTTCAGGCGACAAGAAGGGCGCGCGCGACTACATCGAGGGGCTCAACATGCTCTCGAACATGCGGCTGTGCGCCAACGTGCCGGGCCAGTGGGCGATCCAGACGGCCCTGGGCGGCTACCAGAGCATCGACGACCTGGTGGGCGAGGGCGGCCGGCTGCGCCGCCAGCGCGACCTGGCCTACGAGCTGATCACGGCGATCCCGGGCGTGAGCTGCGTCAAGCCGAGCGCGGCGCTCTACATGTTCCCGCGGCTCGACCCGGCCGTCTACCCGATCGAGGACGACCGGCAGTTCTTCCTCGACCTGCTGAAGGAAACCCGCGTGATGCTGGTGCAGGGCACCGGCTTCAACTGGGCCACGCCGGACCACTTCCGCATCGTGTTCCTGCCGCACGAGGAGGACCTGCGCGAGGCCGTCCACCGCATCGCCAGATTCCTCGAGCGCTATCGAAACCGTAAAGCCTGAATCTCACCCCCAGGCTCCGCGCACTTCATGTCGCTCTCGCCCACCCCCTGTAAGGGGGCAACGCCAGCGGCCCGGCAAAGCCGGTTCCGCGGCGTTCCCTGAACGTACCGTGACCGACAGGGGGCTGGCGGTGTTTGCGCCCAATTCTGTTTGAAATGACTGAATCCATGAAACCCATCCAGGTCGGCCTGCTCGGCATCGGCACCGTCGGCGGCGGCACCTTCAACGTGCTCAGGCGCAACCAGGAAGAAATCCAGCGCCGCGCCGGCCGCGGCATCGAGATCACCATGGTGGCCGACCTCGACACCGAACGCGCGAAGGCGATCGTCGGCGACGGCGTGCGGGTGGTCGGCGACGCGCGTGCCGTCATCGCCAACCCCGCCATCGACATCGTGGTCGAGCTGATCGGCGGCTACGGCATCGCCCGGCAGCTGGTCATGGAGGCCATCGCCGCCGGCAAGCACGTGGTGACGGCCAACAAGGCGCTCTTGGCGGTGCACGGCACCGAGATCTTCGCGGCGGCGCAGAAAAAGGGCGTGATGGTCGCGTTCGAGGCGGCCGTGGCGGGCGGCATCCCGATCATCAAGGCGCTGCGCGAGGGGCTCACGGCCAACAGCATCCAGTGGATCGCCGGCATCATCAACGGCACCACCAACTTCATCCTCTCGGAGATGCGCGACAAGGGGCTGGACTTCGCCACCGCGCTCAAGGAGGCCCAGGCGCTGGGCTACGCCGAGGCCGACCCGACCTTCGACATCGAGGGCATCGACGCCGCGCACAAGGCGACGATCATGAGCGCCATCGCCTTCGGCATCCCGGTGCAGTTCGACCGCGCGCACGTCGAGGGCATCACGCAGCTGGCGGCGCAGGACATCAGGTACGCCGAGCAGCTCGGCTACCGCATCAAGCTGCTGGGCATCACCAAGCGCGCGGCCGGCGGCATCGAGCTGCGCGTGCACCCGAGCCTGGTGCCGGCCAAGCGCCTGCTGGCCAACGTCGAGGGCGCGATGAACGCGGTGGTGGTGCACGGCGACGCGGTCGGCACCACGCTCTACTACGGCAAGGGCGCCGGCAGCGAGCCGACCGCCAGCGCGGTGATCGCCGACCTGGTCGACATCGCACGGCTGCACACCGCCGACGCCGCGCACCGCGTGCCGCACCTGGCGTTCCAGCCCGACGCCATGAGCGACCACCTCGAGGTGCTGCCGATGCGCGAGGTCGTCACCAGCTACTACCTGCGCCTGCGCGTGGCCGACGAGGCCGGCGTGCTGGCGAAGGTGACGGGGCTGCTCGCCAACGCCGGCATCAGCATCGACGCCGTGCTGCAGCGCGAGGCCGACGAGGTGGGCGGCGAGGGCACCGGGCCGGAGGGCACGCCGGGCGTGCCCCAGACCGACCTGATCATCCTGACGCACGACGCACGCGAGGGCACGGTGGACGACGCCATGGCCGAGCTGCAGGCGCTGCCGACCGTGCTGGCGCCGATCGTGCGCATCCGCAAGGAGGAGCTGAGTTGAATTGCCGCTGATGCGGGCGGCATTCTGTCTATAATTCTGGCCAGATTGATCCTCGTGGGTGAAAACATGAATGCCGTCTGGCAAGTGCAGGAAGCCAAGAACCGCTTCAGCGAAGTGATCGACTGCGCTCTCAAGGAAGGCCCACAGACCGTCACGCGCCACGGCCGGGCGGTGGTTCGCATCGTGGCCGTGGCCGATGCCGCACCAGCCGGCGGGAGCATCGACGATGGCTTCGCGCAGTACCTGCTGGCCATGCCGCGTGGGGAGGCGCTGCAGTTGCCGGCACGGCGCAGCCGCAAGGCCGCGCCGATGCTGGGCGACTGATTCGTGCGCTGGCTGCTCGACACCTGCGTGGTGTCCGAACTCACGCGCAAGACGCCGGATGCGCGGGTCGTGCAGTGGTTGACCCGCCATGCCGCCGATGCCGCGCTCAGCGCCGTCAGCCTGGGTGAAATCCAGTACGGCATCGAACGCATGGCGCCCGGGCGTTCGCGCAACGGCTTGCAGCTGTGGTTCGATGGCCTGTGCTCGCAGTTCACGGCACGCACGCTTGCAGCCGACAACGCCGTGTGGCTCGCCTGGGGCCGGCTCAGGGCTTCGGTGGAGGCGATCGGGCGCCCGCAGGCGGATCTGGACCTGCTGATCGCCGCGACCGCCGCGGTGCACCGCCTGACCCTGGTGACCCGCAACACCCGGCATTTCAGCGATTCGGGCATCGCGATGTTGAATCCCTGGGAATGACGATGCGGATCAAGCTGCGGCCGCCACCTGCGGCACGGCATCCTTTTGCGGTTTCAAAGAAAGACCGGTGATGAACTACCTCTCCACCCGCGGCGACGCCACGCCCCGCCGCTTCTGCGACATCCTGCTCGAAGGCCTGGCGCCCGACGGCGGCCTGTACCTGCCGGCGCACTACCCGCAGGTCGACGCCGCCACGCTCGCGAAGTGGCGCGGCCTGCCGTACCACACGCTGGCCTTCGAGATCCTGTCGCTCTACATCGACGACATCCCGGCCGCAGACTTGAAGGCGATTTGCGCGAAGACCTACACGCCCGAGGTGTTCGGCAGCGCCGAGATCGTGCCGCTGCGCGAGCTGGAGGACGGCGTCTACCTGGAGGCCCTGTCCAACGGCCCGACGCTCGCCTTCAAGGACATGGCGATGCAGCTGCTGGGCAACCTGTTCGAGTACGAGCTGGCGCGCCGCGGCGAGCAGCTCAACATCCTCGGCGCCACCAGCGGCGACACCGGCAGTGCGGCCGAGTACGCCATGCGCGGCAAGAAGGGCGTGCGCGTCTTCATGACCTCGCCCGACGGCCGCATGAGCCCGTTCCAGCAGGCGCAGATGTTCAGCCTGCAGGACGCCAACATCCACAACCTCGCCATCGCCGGCGTGTTCGACGACTGCCAGGACATCGTGAAGGCGGTATCGAACGACCTCGAGTTCAAGCGCCGCTACAGGATCGGCACGGTCAACTCGATCAACTGGGCGCGCCTGCTGGCGCAGGTGGTGTACTACTTCGCCGGGTACTTCCAGGCGACCGGCGCGCCCGCCGCCGGCGCCGACCTGGCCGCGCTGCAAAAGGTCAGCTTCGCCGTGCCGTCGGGCAACTTCGGCAACGTCTGCGCCGGCCACGTGGCGCGCATGATGGGCCTGCCGGTCTCGCGGCTGGTGGTCGCGACCAACGAGAACGACGTGCTCGACGAGTTCTTCCGCACCGGCGTCTACCGCGTGCGCGCCGGCTGCGACACGCACGAGACGTCGAGCCCGTCGATGGACATCAGCAAGGCCAGCAACTTCGAGCGCTTCGCCTTCGATCTGCTCGGGCGCGACGGCGCCGCGGTCAAGGCGCTGTTCTCCGAGCGGCTGAGCCGGGAAGGCCACTTCGATCTGAGCGCCGACGCGTGCTTCGCGCAGGCCGCGGCGCGCTACGGCTTCGCCAGCGGGCGCAGCACGCACGCCGACCGCGTCGCCACCATCCGCGACACCGATCGGCGCTTCGCCGTGCTGATCGACCCGCACACGGCCGACGGCCTGAAGGTGGCGCGCGAGCAGCGCGAGCCGGGCGTGCCGATGATCGTGCTGGAGACGGCGCTGCCGATCAAGTTCGCCGCCACCGTGGTCGAGGCGCTGGGCCGCGAGCCCGACCGCCCGGCCCGCTTCGAGGGTATCGAGGTGCTGCCCAGGCGCGTGACGCGGCTGCCGGCCGATGCCGGGGCGGTCAAGGACTACATCGCCGCGCATTGTGGCTGAATCGGCCTGCAGCGCTCGCCGTGCCTGCGTAGTGTGCTATCGAAAGGATAGCTCGAACGGAACGGCGCCATGAAAGCCGTCGGCTTCTCCGGCTACTCCGGCAGCGGCAAGACAACGCTGATCGAGCGGCTGATCCCGGCGCTCAAGGCGTGCGGCCAGCGTGTCTCGGTGGTCAAGCATGCGCACCACCGCTTCGACATCGACCATCCCGGCAAGGACAGCTGGCGCCACCGCCAGGCCGGCGCCTTCGAGGTGGTCGTCGCGTCCGACCGGCGGCTGGCGCTGGTGCGCGAGTTCGAGGCGGCCACGCAGCTGTCGGTGCACGCGCTGATCGCCGAGCTGGATGCGGGCGTCGACTGGGTGCTGGTCGAGGGCTTCCGGCACGGCGACCTGCCGAAAATCGAGGTCTGGCGCGCCGCCGCCCGCGGCAAGGACGGCCGGTCGCACCCGGTGCGCTACCCCGAGGACGGACAGATTTGCGCCATCGCCACCGACGTCCCGGCCGCGCTGCCGTGGCCCGCGAATGTGCCGATACTCGGACTCGACGACGCCCCGGGCGTGGCGCGCTGGCTGCTCGACCACGCGGGGCGCTTTGACTACAAGGTGGAGCCTCATCCATGACCGATCCTGCCCTCTCTCCCGCCGTCCCTGCGCCCCCGGCGCCCGGCGCGCGAGCGTCGCTGCGAAGCCTCGACGACGCGCTGGCCGAGTTGCTGTCGTACGCCGGGCCGCCGCTCGACAGCGAAACCGTCTCGACCTTCGACGCCGACGGCCGCGTGCTGGCGGCCCACATCGTGTCGGCGCTGCAGGTGCCGCCGCACGACAACAGCGCCATGGACGGCTACGCCCTGCGCGCCGCCGACGTGCCGGCCGCCGGCACGGTGCTCACAGTGTCGCAGCGCATCGCGGCCGGCGGCGCCGGCACGACGCTGGCGCCCGGCACGGCGGCGCGCATCTTCACCGGCGCGCCCGTGCCGCCCGGCGCCGACGCGGTGGTGATGCAGGAGCAGGCCGCCGCGCTCGACGACGGCGCGCGGGTGCGGCTCGACACGGTGCCGGAGCCCGGGCAGAACGTGCGCCACGCCGGCGAGGATGTCGCCCGCGGCGCCGTCGTGCTATCGAAAGGAGAGCGCCTCGCGCCTGCCGGCTGTGGCCTGGCGGCCGGTATCGGCATGGACCGGCTGCCGGTGGCCCGGCGCCCGAGGGTGGCGCTGTTCTCCACCGGCGACGAGCTCGTGATGCCCGGCGACGTGCCGCCCGAGGCCATGAAGCCCGGCGCGATCTACAACTCCAACCGGTTCTTCTTGCGCGCGCTGCTGGCGCGGCTGGGCTGCGAGGTGACCGACCTGGGCATCGTGCCCGATCGGCTGGACGACACCATCGCCGCGCTGCGCGACGCGGGCGCCGCGCACGACCTGGTGCTGACCAGCGGCGGCGTCTCGGTCGGCGAGGAAGACCACGTGCGCGCCGCCGTCGAGGCGCTGGGCCGGCTGCAGCTGTGGCAGCTGTCGATCAAGCCGGGCAAGCCCTTCGCCTATGGCCGCATTGGCGGCGACGGGTTGGCGGCGACACCAGAAGTCGAAGCCGATGCGGTGACCAGCGGCGGCGGCGCGGCGGCGTTCTGCCACTTCATCGGCCTGCCGGGTAATCCGGTGTCGAGCTTCGTCACCTTCCTGGTGCTGGTGCGGCCCTTCCTGCTGAAGCTGCAGGGCGCGACCCGGCTGGCGCCCGAGCCGGTGCCGCTGCCGGCCCACTTCGCCTGGCCGCGCGCCGACCGGCGCCGCGAGTTCCTGCGGGTGCGGCGCAACGCGGCGGGCGGACTCGACCTGTTTCCCAACCAAAGCTCCGGCGTGCTCACGTCCGCCGTCTGGGGCGACGGCCTGGTCGACAACCCCGCGGGCCGGACCATTGCCCACGGCGATACCGTGTCGTTCATCAGTTTTGCGGAGCTGCAGGCATGAAGAAAAAAATTCACGTGCGCTATTTCGCCTCGATCCGCGAGGCGCTGGGGCGCAGCGAGGAAAGCGTCGAAACGAGTGCCGCCACGGTGGGCGCGTTGCGCGACGAGCTGATTGCGCGCGGCGGCGACTATGCTGGCAGTTTGGCGCGCGGGAAGGCTGTGCGCATGGCGGTGGATCAGGTGCTGGGCGACGAGGCTGTCCCATTGGGGGAGGGCGCCGAGGTGGCGTTTTTTCCGCCTGTTACCGGGGGGTAAGCGCCGCCTGCCAGTTCCCGAGAATGCTGCATGCCGCGCTGTTTCGCAAACGTTCGAACCCACCGCCATAGGTTTGCTCTTACGCAGACTACAGTGTTTCTAATGAATTCGCGCATGGACCTGATCCAGCAACCGTGTGACGCGCAACGCAACAAAGGCGGCGGGTTTCATGGCTAACTTCAGTACTGGTGCTTCATGCAGCCTGTCGGCCACAGAGCCTTGTAGCAAGCGCCTTTGCACGGTTTTCCCCGGCCAACTTATACCAATGAGCCTTCAATAAGGTAGATAATCCCATTCATCCTGTCGCGATGGGAGAAGCGGATGAAGACCTTGATCGAGGGGGACTGTTCGACCATCGAGCGCCTGGCCGAGCGGCTGAAGAAGGCCAGGGGGCACTCCGAGTACCAGCGCATCCAGTGCGTGTTGCTGCGCGCCACACTGGGGAGTTCGGCCGCCGAGATTGCGCGGGTGCTGGGCTGGGCCACCCCCACCGTGTACAACATCCACTCGCGCTGGGCACGCGAGGGTGACGCCATCTTCGATCTCAAGCCCAGGGGCGGGCGCCGCCACCAGCACCTCACGCTCGAGGACGAGGCCGGGCTGCTCACCCCTTTCATTGCCGCTGCGCGCGCCGGGGACGTGCTGCAGGTGGCGCAGGTGCGGCATGCCTACGAGCAGCGCGTGGGCAGGGCAGTGGCGGCGAGCACTGTCTACCGGCTGCTCGATCGCCACGGCTGGCGCAAGGTCGTGCCGCGCCCGAGGCACCCCAAGGCCGACGTTGCGGCACAGGTGGCTTTTAAAAAAACTGCGCCCCACGCTGCGCCGCGAGGTTGAGCGCCAGGCCCGGCAGGGGCGGCCCGTGCGGCTGATGTTCCAGGACGAGGGCCGCTTCGGCCTCCTGGGCAGGCCCAGGCGGTGCTGGGCGCCCCGGGGCCTGCGGCCTATCGTCGGCGCGCGCCTGGTGCGCCAGTTCACCTATGCCTTCGCGGCCGTCAGCCCGCACGACGGCGCCATGGACAGCCTGGTCCTGCCGTGGGTGAACGCCGAGATGATGTCGCTGTTCCTCGCCGAGGTCGCCAAGCGTCACGCCCGGGAGTTCATCGTCATGGTCATGGACCAGGCGGGCTGGCACGTCGCGGGCGATCTCGCAGTGCCCGCGAACATGCGATTGTTGTTCCTGCCGCCCTACAGCCCCGAGCTCAATCCGGCCGAGCACCTGTGGCGCGCGCTGCGCGAGGAGTGCCTTGCCAACACGGTGTTTGCCAGCCTGGACGCCGCGGAGGACGCCTTGGCTGCGGGCTTGCACACCATGGAGAAGGATCAACGCCGAACCCAGTCACTGACCGGGTTCGAATGGATCACTTCTATTTCTTTGAAGGCAAATTAGTATTAGACCGCAGGCGCCCGATATGGCCTGCGTCTGAGTGCGGTCTACATTACGTTAGGCCGCAGAATGTTCCCTGCCAGTCGATCGTGGCGTCACTGCAAGTAGCGCCTGCAAGGTGTCCGAACACAAAGCACTATCTACCGTGTTCGCGTTATCAATCGTCGCCCCTCACGGGAAGAATATCGCCACGGGTCGCAAGACAATTGAGGTCCGGTCCTGGTTTCCCGCCGAGCTTCCCTTGCGGAACCTTCTCGTCGTCGAGAACCAGACCTATCTCACTGAGAACAGCCCGACTGATCCAAATGGCATCGCCGTAGCGCTCGTCGATGTCACTGAGGTTCACAAATGGTTGGCCAGCGAAGTTGACGCGGCCTGTTCGGAAGGCTGGAAGCCGGGCTTTTGGGCTTGGTCTCTATCCAATGTCAGGCCTGTCGTTCTCCCGTTCCCGGTGGCGGCCGAGCGAAAACTCTACGAGCTTGAAGTAAGTCTTCTGCAAGCTCAGAATGCGGCCTAAGCCAGCGAGCGTTAAGCTTCAGTGACCTTGGGGTGCGTCTTCAGCCACTCACGCAATGCATCGTTCATGCGAGTTTGCCAGCCCGTGCCCGTGCCCTTGAAGGCCCCGACAATATCGGCATCCAGGCGGATGTTGATGTGCTCTTTGGGCTCGGCCAGAACAGGGCGCCCCCGCTTCGGCTGGAGCATTTCCTTGGCCGCGGTCTGACCTAACAATTCGGGTAGCACTTCCGAAGCCGGGCGCGCTCTGGCGAACCATTCCTCGGTGGCTTCCGGAGCGTCATGGTCGAGCAATTCAGGGTTGGGTTTGCGCGGCATGGCGGATCCTTTCTCTTCGGTTCGCACGGCGCAGGCTGATCACGTGAACTGCGCCGTCTCTCGGGGTGAACACCAGCATGTGCAGGTGCTCATCCATGCAGCCGAGCGCTTGGTAGCGTCTCTCGCCGTAGTTCTCGCGGGTGTCTTCCACGATCAAAGCCGAACTCCAGTCGAAGTTTTCCGCCATCGCGAATGGCAGGCCGCGCTCTTCCTCGTTCCGCTGGCTTTTGGCTGCGTCGTAGGTCACTCGCACCGGATTTATTGTACCCACGAATAATCATTCTTGCCAGCGGTCCACTGCCGCCGCGCAGTTCAAGGCAGGCGTCCTCCAGTGCCGGCTTCGCCTTCCTCTGCCCGCCGCTCAGGTGGAACGTTGGATCGTTGTCGTTCGCCAAGTTGATGCCAATACGCATCGTATATACACTTCGGCAATGGAGTTCACTTGGTCGGAGCGAAAGCGCGCCCTCAACCTGAAGGAACACGGGCTCGACTTTCTCGATGCCTGGAGCGTGTTCGAGGCAGCGACGTACACGTACGAAGACGACCGCCTCTCCTACGGCGAGCAGCGCTTCATCACGCTTGGCTTGCTGGCTGGCATTCCCGTTTCAATGCCCACACGGAGAACGATCATGAAATCCGCGTCATCTCTTTCCGCAAGGCCACCCACCGCGAAGCGCAAATCTACTTCAGTCAAATCGGGTACTGACTGGACTCGCCTGCGAGCTATGGGCGCTCCGGGAGAACCCACTGCCGAGCACCCCGAAGCCGATGTCGAGCACATCGTTCGGGGCATGGTGCGTCGCGGGCTTCAACCGCTGCCACCCAAGGCCTCGATCTCGCTTCGAGTCGATCAGGACGTTCTGGAGTGGTTCAAGGCGCAGGGGCCGGGCTATCAAACCCGCATCAATACAGTGCTTCGTGCCTTTCGCGATGCATCGGTCTAACTCTTCCATCGAGGGCCGGTTTCTGGGCCAAGTCCTTCCGCCGTCGCTCATGCCGAGCATTCCATGAATCCACTGCACGTCTCCATCCAACCCACCGATTTCGACGTCTCCGCCGAGCTGGCCGCGCTGCGGGCGCAGGACAAGGGCGTGGGCGCGGTGTGCTGTTTCGTCGGCACCGTGCGCGACCGCAACGAGGGCGCTGCCGTCGCCTCGATGGAGCTGGAGCACTACCCCGGCATGACCGAGAAGTCGATCCAGGCGATGGGCGAGGAGGCGTTCAGGCGCTTCGACATCCTGGGCGCCCGCGTGATCCACCGCGTCGGCCTGCTGCAGCCGCAGGACCAGATCGTGCTGGTGGCCGTGACCTCATCGCACCGGGGCGAGAGCTTCCGGGCGTGCGAGTTCCTGATGGACTACCTCAAGACCCAGGCGCCGTTCTGGAAGAAGGAGCAGACGCCCGAGGGCGCGCGCTGGGTCGATGCCCGCGTGTCCGACGACCAGGCGCTGGCGCGCTGGGGTATTTCGGCCAGCAACGCATAGGGTTATTGGGGTTTGAAGCCGCTGCTCCGGATGATCTGCGCCCACGTCTGCGTGTAGCTGCGCACCCGGCCGGCGAACTGGCCCTGCGGCTGGTAAGCCACCGTGAGGCCCATGGCGGTCAGGCGCTGGCGCACGTCGGGCAGGGCGATTACCTTCTCGAGCGCGCGCGAGAAGCGGTCGATCACCGGCTGGGGCGTGCCGACCGGCGCGAAGATGCCGTAGTAGGGCAGGTCTTCCAGCCCGGCCAGGCCCAGTTCGGCGAAGGTCGGCACGTTGGGCAGCACGGCCTGGCGCCGGTCGCCGATGACGGCCAGCACGCGGATCTTGCCGGCCTTCTGGTTCTCGATGAAGTCGGGCACCGAGCCGATGCCGGCGTTGATCTGGTTGCCGAGCATATCGGCGATCATCGGCGCGCTGCCGCGGTAGGGCGCGGCCTGCAGGTCGAGCCGGTACTTGCCGGCGACCATCCGGACCAGGAACTCGGGGATCGACGCCGGCGCCGGGATGCCGATGGTGTCCTTGCCGCCGCGCTGGTTGCGCACCCAGGCGACGTACTCGGCCACCGAGCGCGCCGGCGTACCGCCCGACACCGCCAGCGCGTTGGCGAAGGTCGCGAAGCCGGCCACGGCGACGAAGTCGTGCGCCGGGTCGAACCCGGGGTTCTTCACCACCTGCGGCAGGATCGAGATCGAGTGGTCGTGCGTCAGGAACAGCGTGTGCCCGTCGGCCGGCGCGGCCTTGAGTGCCTGCGCGGCGATCTGGCCGCCGGCGCCGCCGCGGTTCTCGACCACCACCGATTGGCCGAGCTCGTCCTTCAACTTGTCGGCGAGCGTGCGCGCGATGGCGTCGGTGCCGCCGCCTGCCGGAAAACCGACCAGCAGGCGCACCGGCGTGTCGCCCTGGGCATGGGCATTGCCCGCCAGCAGGCAGGCGCCGAGCGCGGAAGCCAGGGCCAGCCGGCGTGTCAGGCCCGCCGGGCGGTGCGCCGGCGGGGTGCCGGCCGATCTCGTTAGCGACATGGAAGCTCCAGGAATGCACAAAAGTGCGAGTTTGCCCCAGCCATCGGCCCGGCCGGACGGGTGCTTTCCACGAGGGCGGATGCGGTGGCCGGCCTTGAAGCGCCCATCCCCTGCCCAATATGGAGGCGAAGGCTTTTTCCAAAACTTAGAACACCATGCGACAAGACAAACTCACCACCAAATTCCAGGAAGCCCTGAGCGACGCGCAGTCGCTCGCGCTGGGCAACGACAACGCCTACATCGAGCCGGTGCACGTGCTGGCCGCCATGCTGCGCCAGGACGACGGCCCGCGCGCGCTGCTGCAGCGCGCCGGCGTCAACGTGCCGGGCCTGGCGCAGGCCGCCGAGGCCGAGATCAAGCGCCTGCCGCAGGTCGAGGGCCATGATCAGGTGCAGGCCGGCCCCGAGCTCGGCCGGGTGCTGCAGGCGACAGAAAAGGAGGCCATCAAGCGCGGCGACCAGTTCATCGCCGGCGAGCTGTTTTTGCTGGCGCTGGCCGACAGCAAGGCCGAGATCGGCAACATCGCGCGCAGCCACGGCCTGACGCGCAAGTCGCTCGAAGCCGCGATCGACGCGGTGCGTGGCGGCCAGGGCGTGGACAGCCCCGAGGCCGAGGCCCAGCGCGGCGCGCTCAAAAAATACACCATGGACCTGACCGAGCGCGCCCGCCTGGGCAAGCTCGACCCGGTCATCGGCCGCGACGAGGAAATCCGCCGTGCCATCCAGGTGCTGCAGCGCCGCACCAAGAACAATCCGGTGCTGATCGGCGAGCCCGGCGTCGGCAAGACCGCCATCGTCGAGGGGCTGGCGCAGCGCATCGTCGCGGGCGAGGTGCCCGATTCGCTGAAAGGCAAGCGCGTGCTGTCGCTCGACATGGCGGCGCTGCTGGCCGGCGCCAAGTACCGCGGCGAGTTCGAGGAGCGGCTGAAGGCGGTCTTGAACGAGCTCGCCAAGGACGAGGGCCAGACGATCGTCTTCATCGACGAGTTGCACACCATGGTCGGCGCCGGCAAGGCCGAGGGCGCGATGGACGCGGGCAACATGCTGAAACCCGCTCTCGCGCGCGGCGAACTGCACTGCGTCGGCGCCACCACGCTCGACGAGTACCGCAAGTACATCGAGAAGGACGCTGCGCTGGAGCGCCGCTTCCAGAAGATCCTGGTCGGCGAGCCGAGCGTGGAGGCGACCATCGCCATCCTGCGCGGCCTGCAGGAGAAGTACGAGGTGCACCACGGCGTCGACATCACCGACCCGGCGATCGTCGCCGCGGCCGAGCTCTCCGACCGCTACATCACCGACCGCTTCCTGCCCGACAAGGCGATCGACCTGATCGACGAGGCCGCGGCCCGCATCAAGATCGAGATGGACTCCAAGCCCGAGGCGATCGACCGGCTCGACCGCCGCCTGATCCAGCTGCAGATCGAGCGCGAGGCCGTGCGCAAGGAAAAGGACGAGGCCTCGCAGAAGCGCCTGGGGCTGATCGAGGAAGAGATCGCCCGGCTGCAGAAGGAAATCGCCGACCTCGACGAGGTCTGGCAGGCCGAGAAGGCCCAGGCGCAGGGCAGCGCGCAGGTGCGGGAGGAAATCGACAAGCTCAAGTTCCAGATCGAGGAGTTCACCCGCAAGGGCGACTTCAACAAGGTCGCCGAGCTCCAGTACGGCCAGCTGCCGGGCCTGGAAAAGCGCCTGAAGGAAGCCCAGGAAGCCGAGGCCCACAAGGGCCAGTCGAACGCGCCGACGCTGCTGCGCACGCAGGTCGGGGCCGAGGAGATCGCCGAGGTGGTGGCGCGCGCCACCGGCATCCCGGTCGCCAAGCTGATGCAGGGCGAGCGCGACAAGCTGCTGATGATGGAAGCCGGGCTGCACGAGCGCGTGGTCGGCCAGGACGAGGCCATCAGCGCGGTCGCCAACGCCATCCGCCGCTCGCGCTCGGGCCTCTCGGACCCGAACCGCCCGACCGGCTCGTTCCTGTTCCTGGGCCCCACGGGCGTCGGCAAGACCGAGCTGTGCAAGGCGTTGGCGGGCTTCCTGTTCGACAGCGAGGACCACCTGATCCGCGTCGACATGAGCGAGTTCATGGAGAAGCACTCGGTCGCGCGGCTCATTGGCGCGCCGCCCGGCTACGTCGGCTACGAGGAGGGCGGCTATCTCACCGAGGCGGTGCGGCGCAAGCCCTACAGCGTGCTGCTGCTCGACGAGGTCGAGAAGGCGCACCCGGACGTCTTCAACGTGCTGCTGCAGGTGCTCGACGACGGCCGGCTCACCGACGGTCAGGGCCGCACCGTGAACTTCAAGAACACGGTGATCGTCATGACCAGCAACATCGGCTCGCCGCTGATCCAGTCGATGGTCGGCCAGCCCTACGAGGAGATCAAGGAGGCCGTGACGGACGAGCTGAAGAACCACTTCCGCCCGGAGTTCCTGAACCGCATCGACGAAACCGTCGTGTTCCACGCGCTCGACGCGAAGAACATCGAGGCGATCGCGGCGATCCAGCTCAAGGTGCTGCAGGCGCGGCTGGCCAGGATGGACATGGCGCTCGATGTGGCCCCCGCGGCGCTGGCCGAGATCGCCAAGGTCGGGTTCGATCCGGTGTTCGGCGCGCGGCCCCTGAAGCGCGCGATCCAGCAGCGCATCGAGAACCCGCTGTCGAAGCTGCTGCTCGAGGGCGTCTTCGGGCCGAAGGACACGATCCGCGTGACGACCGACCCGATCCGCTCGCCGGGGCAGTTCGCCTTCGGGCGGGTCGGGGAACCTTCGGCCGAGGCGGTGGCCTAAGCGCGCATGCTGAACTTTCTGATCCGCACTTTCCTGTTCCTCACGGGCCTGGCGCTGGCGGCGGCGGCCGCCGGCGTGGTGCTGCTGCTGGCTGCGGCCTGGACGCTGCGCTCGGGCTGGCTGCGCCTGACGGGGCGGCCCGTCGCGCCCTGGGCCATGCGCTTCTTCGATCCGCGCGCCGGCTTCGGGCGCTTCGGCGCGGGGCCGTTCGCCGCAGCGGCGACAGCGGCCCGGCCCGCCGCCGGCGCGCACGGCCGGGCGCGGCGCGGGCCTTTCGGGGCCGGCGAAGCCGCGACCGTCACCGACGTGGTGGCACGCCCGGTCGAGCGCTGACGCTGCACTTGCGGCGGGTGCTATCGAATCGGTAGCGAGAAACGCTCGCCCGACTTGCGGGAGGGGCTTTTTCCTTTGGACCTCCGGCCGAGGAGCAAACCGCCCTTGCCTTAAGCAAGCCGAGTTGGGCATGCGCATGGAGGAAGAGGTTCGGCTGCGAGATGGGTACGGCAGCCAAGCTGCGTCAGCTCGCGCCACCGGCTTCCGCCATCAACGAGAGCTAGGCACACAGGATTGCATCTCACGCCTGGGAGGCGACGATGTGCTGCTCCAAGGCAGCCCGGTTGAGGCTGTCATCGTAGACCGCGCCTATTGACGCATGGATACGCGTGAGAGCCACTCGCCAAGGCAGGCAAGGCCATGGTGATTCCATCGATGCGCTCACGCCAGGCGCAGCGTAGCTATGACCGGCACCTCTACCGCGCGCCACCTCGCCGAGAACTTCTTTGCTCGCCTCAAGCAGTACCGTGCCATCGCCACCCGCTACGACAAGACCGCCCGCAACTTCTTGGGCGCCATTCATCTGGCAGCGGCGGTTGTTTGGCTAAATTAATGACAGACCCTAGATTTCAGCCGCCCGGGCAACCCCATCGTCACGCCAACGCAGGGAGCTCCAACGGTCGGCTGCGCCAGGAGGCCTCAACGCCACTTGGTTCATGCTGTCGGTCAACGCCCCGCGAAGGATCGCGGCATGGCCGAGCTACCGTGCCAAGAGCCATCCCCACTCCGACGTACGAAGGCTGAGGGCCCGCTGTCGTCTAACGGCAAGTGGAAGGCGTCAAAAGCCAAGTGCCGTTGCACCAACGCTCAGAAGATATTGCCGTCGATCGCAGGGGCAGAAGGTCTGTCATGAGTCGATCCGGAATGAAAGCCTTGAAGCACCCCACGTCGAGCCAGCGCGGATCGCCGCGACGCTCGGTCCGCTTCGTGTTCAGCTTTGAAGACTTGTCCGCTCCCGGCGATCCTCGGCATTCACGTTCCAACTCAGCAGAGGCATATCAGCATGAACTTCCTTGACGGCCACCTGTATCCCGAGAACCAGCAACCGCTGATCATCACCGCCGCACCCTATGCGCCGGGCTGGATTCCCTCGGACTTCCCGGAAGACATTCCGGTCACCATGGAGGAGCAGATCCAGAAGGCGGTGGACTGCTACGAAGCCGGCGCCACCGTGCTGCACCTGCACGTGCGCGAGGCCGATGGCAAAGGCAGCAAGCGTTTGTCCATGTTCAATGAACTGATCGCCGGCGTGCGCAAGGCCGTGCCCGAAATGATCATCCAGGTGGGCGGCTCCATCAGCTTCGCGCCCGAGGGCCCGGACGGCGAGGCCAAGTGGCTCTCGGACGACACGCGCCACATGCTGGCCGACCTCGATCCCGTGCCCGACCAGGTGACGGTGACCGTGAACACCACGCAGATGAACGTGACGGAGCACGCCGGCGTCGACGACTTCAAGGGTGTGTCGCGCGGCTTTCCGCACCTGCACAAGACCTACAGGGACATGATCGTCCCGTCGAACCCCAGCTTTGTCGAGGAGCACATCCGTCGCCTGACGGCTGCCGGCATCCAGAGCGAGTTCCAGGTCTACAACATCAACAGCTTCGAAACCATCGAGCGCATGATGCGCCGCGGCGTCTACAAGGGACCGCTGGTCATGAACTGGGTGGCCATCAGCGGCGGCATGGACCAGGCGAACATCTACAACCTGGCCAACATGCTGCGTGCCGTGCCCGACGGCGCGGTGGTCACGGTGGAGAGCTCGGTGCTCAACGTGCTGCCCATCAACATGATCGGCATGGCCCTGGGCCTGCACGTGCGCTGCGGCATCGAGGACGTGCTGTGGAATCAGCAGCGCACGGGCAAGATGAGCTCCGTCGAGCAGATCAGGCAGCTGGTGCGCATCGCCGGCGAGTTCGGCCGCCCGATCGCCACGGCCAGCCAGGCCCGCGAGATCTGCAAGATCGGGGTGTTCTACGACACGGTGGAGGAAACGCTGGCGGCCAACGGCTTCGCGCCCAACCGCAACGGCGCCCACCAGGGCTTCCTGCGCAAGCCGGAATTCGCGTAAGGCGACCGGGGAGGCTGGCGTTCCCTGTGGCCTGGCTAGCCCAGCTTTTCAAGGGCTCAGGCGGTACGCAACGGGGTTGCAACGCAGCTTGCCTGCCGGCAGGCATCGGGCTGGGCCATGCGGCCGCGCGACACAAGGAACACGCAGCCGGCCAAGCCTTCCCGGACACGCAACCCTCCTTCGAGCACGGCGAGCGCATGGCCTGCAACCCACCGGCCAGCCTCGCCGCAGTGACTTGATATCAGTAACAGGAGACAAGCATGAGCACAGTCGTGAGATTTCACAAAACCGGCGGCCCCGAAGTTTTGCTTTTGGAAAAAGCAGAAGTCTGTGATCCCGGTGCTGGCCAGGTGCGCATACGCCATGAGGCCGTGGGTCTGAACTTTGCTGACACGTATTTCCGCAGCGGTATCTATCCGGTTCCACTGCCCAGCGGCGTGGGCAACGAAGCCGCGGGCGTGGTCGCCGCCGTAGGTGCCGGCGTGACCCACCTGAAGGAGGGTGACCGCGTCACCTACACCGGCTTCATCAACACCCTGGGCGCATACAGTACCGAACGTCTGCTGGACTGACACCCTTGCCTTCAAGGAATATGACGCCATGCGAGGTCTGTTCAAGCATTTGCTTTGCGGCGTGATGACCGCGGCTCTCGGAATGGCGGCGGTGCCGGCGGCTCAGGCCCAGGCGCAAGACTGGCCCGCCAAGCCCATCCGCATCATCGTGCCGGCGCCGCCCGGCGGCATTTCCGATGGCGTGGCTCGCCTGGTGGCTGAACAGTTGCGCACCCAGCTGGGCCAGCCCGTCATTGTGGACAACAAGCCCGGCGGCTCGGCCGTGATCGCGGAGCGGGCGCTGATGGCTGCTCCCTCCGACGGCTACACGCTGATGGTGGGCCCGTCGAGCATCCTGTCGGACTTCCCGCTGATCGTGAAGACGCCCTTCGATCCCCTCAAGACCTTTACCTACGTCTCCGACGTGGCCAGCATGATCCACGTGCTGGTGGCCAACCCCGGCCTGCCCGCCCGCACGGTGCAGGAGGTGATCGACCACGCCAAGCAGAACAGGAACTCGACCAGCATCGCGAACCTCAGCGTCGGCACGCGCTCCCACCTGCTGGGCGAGATGCTGCGCGACAAGAGCGGCGGCAACATCCAGACCGTTCCTTACAAAGGGTCGGCGCCGGCCATGACCGATCTGATCGGCGACCAGGTGCAGTTGACCTTCGAAGTGGTGAGCAACGTCGCACCCTTGGTCAAGAGCGGCAAGCTCAAGGCGCTGGGCCTGGTGTCGGCCGACCGCTCGGCCCTGCTGCCGGGCGTGCCCAGCCTGGGCGAGGTGGGGTGTCCCGAGTTCGTCATGCCCGATGCCAGCGTGGGCGTCTTTGTGCTCAGCAGCATGCCCACGCCGATGCGCGAGCGCATCCGCAGCGAAGTGGAGCGGGTGAAGCAGTCCCCCAGGTTCCGCGAGATGCTGGCAGCCCAGGGTCTGGAGGCGCCCAGGCCGAGCTCCTATGAAGAGCTGCAACGGAAGCTGGCGAGCACCATGGACCAGAACCGGGCGAACATTGGCAAGCTGAAACTGGACGTCGCCGAGAAGTGAGCTCGCCCGCATGGCATGCGGGCGGCCGGGCTACCGATGGGCCCGGCTTTCCTTGGCACTGCAATGGAACTGCGACTGGTACCAGCGCGAGAAGCTGCTGGGTGTGAAGCCCAGCAGTTCCGCCACTTCGGTCAGGGAGCGGTCGCTTTCGTGCACGTAGCGCACCGCCAGCTCCTTGCGCAGGTCGTTGACCAGGCCGGAAAAGCTTTGCGACTGCTCGGCCAGGCGACGCTGGATCGTGCGGGGCACCACGCCCAGATGCTCGGCCACTTTCTCGATGCTGCACCGGCCGCTGGGCAGCAGCAGCAGGACCGTTCGACGAACGTCGTCGAGCATGGAGGCGTCATGCTGCTTGAGCGAGGCGTCCACCAGCTGCTGTGCGTAGCGCACCATGGCCGGATCGGCCGAGGGGTTGCGCATATCCAGGTCCGACCGGGTGCACACGATGCCGTTGAACTCGCAGCCGAACTCGACGTTGTGGCCGAACAGCTGCGTGTGCAGGCCCTGATCCTTGGGCGCTGCGTGCTCGAAGCACACCCGGCGCGGCCGCCAGTCGTTGCCCAGCAACTGGCGAATGATGCGCACCATGACGCCCAAGGCCAGCTCCACGCGCTGCCGGGTGGGCTGGTGCGTGCTGCCTGCGATGAGCACCTCGCGGATCACCACGGTGCTCTCGCCTTCCTCGATCGCCAGCGTGAGCGCGCCATTGAGCATGGCCTGGTAGCGCATCAGCAGGTTGAGGGAGTCGCGCAGCGTGGTCTGGTCGCGGATCAGCAGGCCGACGGCTCCGAGGTTGGACAGGAAGCGGGACCGCGCCATGCACAGGCCGAAGCACTCGTTGCCGGAGGCCTGGGCCGACGCCTGCAGCAGGCGACCCACGCGCTCCACGGGAATCATCAAGTCCGGCTCGTCGAGCACGCCGGGGCTCAGGTCGGCGTCGAGCAACATGCGCTCCGGATTCAGGCCCGATGCGCTCGCGACCTCACGGTAGTTGGTGAGGCACGCGGCGCGGACAAGCGTTGCCATCGGTCGTGGAAGGTGACGTGAAATGCAAAGCGCCTGTCATCGAAAGACAAGCATCGCTCTCGATGTCAATCGACACTGGATGCACTGATTCATTCTATATGGGGGTTCCTGGCATGATGCAAGACGGACAGGCTGCGGCGGCCGTGGTGCGGGCCTCTTCTCTGGGCAGCTCCATCCGCGTGGAGCCGCTGACCTGCACCATCGGTGCCGAACTCGGCAACGTGCATCTGGGCGCCGTGGCGCAGGACGACGACCTGCTGGAGGAAGTGCGCCAGCTGCTGTTGCGGCACCGGGTGATCTTCTTCCGCGACCAGGACATCACGCGTGCCGAGCACGTCGCGTTCGCCCGGCGCTTCGGGCAACTGGAAGACCATCCCGTGGCCGGCAGCCACCCCGACCATCCGGGGTTGGTCCTGATCTACAAGACGCCGGACAGCCCGCCGGAGCGCAACGAGAACTCCTGGCACACCGACGCGACCTGGCGCGAGATTCCGCCCATGGGCTGCGTGCTGCGCTGCGTCGAATGCCCCCCGGTAGGGGGCGACACCATGTGGGTCAACATGGTTGAGGCCTACCGCCAGCTGCCGGAGGACGTCAAGGCCAGGATCGCGCCGCTGCGCGCGCGCCACAGCATCGAATGGAGTTTCGGCGCGGTCATGCCGATCGAGAAGCGCCTGGCCCTGAAGGCCCGGTACCCGGACGCCGAACACCCCGTGGTGCGCACGCACCCCGAGACGGGCGAGAAGATCCTGTTCGTGAACGGCAGCTTCACCACCCACTTCACCAACTACAACACCCCCGCCAACGTGCGCTTCGGCCTGGACAAGGCGCCCGGCTCCGCGCAGTTGCTGAGCTACCTGATCAGCCAGGCCAACATCCCTGAATACCAGGTGCGCTTCCGCTGGAAGAAGAACAGCGTGGCCTTCTGGGACAACCGCTCGACGCAGCACTACGCGGTGATGGACTACCCGCCCAGCCACCGCAAGATGGAGCGCGCGGGCATCGTCGGCGATCTGCCCTACTGAACACCTCGCGGGTGCCGAAGACCAGGAGACAGCATGAAGACATACGACAAGGTCAGGCGGCTGAGCCTGTCGATGGCGGCCGGGCTGGCCATGGCGGCCTGCGGCGGCGCGGCGCTGGCGCAAGCCCCCTGGCCCAGCAAGCCCATCCGCCTGCTCGTCGCCGGGCCGCCAGGCGGAACCGCCGATGCACTGGCACGCATGGCGGCCGAGGGCTTGAAGGGCCTCGGCCAACCGGTGATCGTCGAGGCCAAGCCCGGGGGATCGGGCGTCATCGCCATCAACGACCTCCTCGCCAACGGCCGAGACGGGCACACCCTGCTCGTGATCCAGGTCGGCGCCGTGAGCGAGATGCCCCTGGTCAACAGGGTCAAGTTCAAACCCTTCACGGACATGAAGCCCCTGGCGCAGATCAGCCGCACCGGCCTGGTCCTGGTGGCCAACAAGGCGCTGAACCTGCACAGCGTGGCCGACGTGGTGAAGTACGGCCAGGCGCAAAGGGACGGCCTGGACTTCGCGTCGTACGCGACGGGCATGAAGGGGCATACCCTGGGCATGCAGTTCGGGTACCTCACTCACGTCAAGATGCACCATGTGGGCTACAAGGGCTCGCCCCAGGCCCTGGTGGATCTGATGGGCGGCCAGGTGCCGCTGATGTTCGACGGCGTGACCACCTCGCTGCCGCTGATCAGGGGCGGCAAGATCGACGCCATTGCCGTGAGCTACCCGACGCGCATCGGCGCGCTGCCCGACGTGCCGACTTTCAAGGAACTGGGCTACCCCCAGTTGGCGCAGGCAAGCTGGTTCGCGGTCTGGTCGCGGCCCGATGTGGCGCCTGGAATCCAGCAGAAGATCAGGGAAGCGACACTCGGGTATTTCGACCAGCCCTCCGTCAAGCGCAGCCTCCAGAACCTGGGCATGGAACCCGGCCAGCCGATCACATCGGAAGCCATGATGGCGGATGGCAAGGCGGCCTACCAGGAACAGGCCGCGTTGCTCAAATCCATCGGTTTTCAGCCGGAATAGGCAGCCCAGCAAGCAAAGCGCTGTCCTGGCGCAGGTGCACAAAACTCGAAGCCATCGACCTGGGCCAGCAATGATGGCCACCGAGTGCCGTGGCCAAGCCAAAGAGGGTGGGCTCAGCGACGAAGTCTGCCTGGTGGAGCATCGCTTCGGCAGTGACTTCGGATGAGGTCTCCGCGCTGAAGCGTTGCTGTCAGCTTCCCATCCTTTCAGGTCCCGACAAGCGGCTCGGACGCGGGGCGCAAGCGGGCCCCTACACCGCACCTCTGGAGACGAACTGCCTGCGTCCTGGCCGCGGGCGCCCAGCAGCCACGGGCGGTGCAAGTCGGATGTCCCACATCCGCAATTCAATGTCCCGCTTTGACAATTTCGGGTGCTTAAGAAGAACTCAAACTTTGCAACTCCTGTCACGCGCAATTGGAGACAACAAGATGAAATTGCTTGCTCGCGCAGCGGTCGCGCTGCCGGGATGGGTACTGGCCAGCGCCGCATGGGCGTGGACGGACCGTCCCGTCAAACTCATCGTCCCGGCACCCGCCGGCGGCACCATGGACATCGTCGCCCGGGTGGTTGGCCAGCAGCTGTCGGCCGAGATCCGCCAGCCCGTCGTGGTCGAGAACAAGCCAGGCGCCGGCGGCTCGATCGGCATCCAGGCCATGCTGCAGGCCCCCGCAGACGGCAACACGCTGGTGATGGCGGCGAGCAACGTGCTGGCGGAGATATGCGGGCTCGCCGCCCGCGCTGCAGCACCTGCTGGGCGGCCAGGTCGACATCATGTTCGACGGCATGCTCACCTCCGTGCCGCTTATCAAGGCCGGCAAGCTCAGGGCTTACGGCTTCTCGGGCAAGACCCGGTCCCAGCACCTGCCGGAGGTGCCGACGCTGGCGGAGCTCGGCTACCCCGAACTGCAGTTCGTTGGATGGGTCGGACTCATCGGCTCCGCCAGGCTCAAGCCCGAGTTGCTCGAGAAGATCCATGCCGCCGTGGCGAACGCAGCGAGTTCGCCGGTGGTGCGCCAGAAGCTCCAGGACGTGGGCCTGGAACCCGAAGTCAACATCGATACGCCAGCGCTCGCACGAGAGACAAGGCAGTTGTCCGAGCGCTATGCGGCCATCGTCCGCGAGTACCGGATCCAGATGAACTGAAGCGCCACACCCCACCTCACGAGGAGACCCCATGAAAGTCAGGCAAATCACCCCCGCGATCGGCGCCGAGGTCACCGAGGTCCATCTCGGCGAGGCATCGCGCCAGCCCGCCCTGTTCGAGGAGATCAAGGCCTTGCTGCTGAAGCACCGCGTGCTGTTCTTCCGCGGCCAGGACATCACGCGCGCCGAGCACGTGGCCTTCGCGAGCTGCTTCGGCCCGCTGGAGGACCACCCCGTGGTCGGCAGCGATCCCGAGCATCCAGGCCTGGTGCGCATCTACCGCAGCGACAACCCGCACAGCTATGAAAACACCTACCACTGCGACGGCCTGTGGCGGCCCAACCCGGCCATGGGCGCGGTGTTGCGCTGCATAGAGTGCCCCGAGACCGGCGGCGACACCATCTGGGTCAACATGGTCAAGGCGTACGAGGAGCTGCCCGACTACGTCAAGGCGCAGATCGCCCCGCTGCGCGCCAAGGCCAGCATCGAGCACAGCTTCGGCGCGGTGATGACGCCCGAGGAGCGCGCCAAGCTCGTGGCCGAGCATCCCGCCGCCGAGCACCCGGTGGTGCGCACCCATCCCGAGACGGGCGAGAAAGTGCTGTTTGTGGGCGCGGGCTTCACCTCGCATTTCGTGAACTGGAGCACGCCCGAGAACGTGCGCCACGGCATCGACAAATCGCCCGGCGCATCGCTGCTGCTGAACTACCTGACCAGTCGCGCCAGCATCCCCGAATACCAGGTGCGCTGGTCGTGGAAGCCGGGCGACATCGTGGTCTGGGACAACCGCAGCACCCAGCACTACGCGTGCAACGACTACTTCCCCGCGCCGCGCAAGATGGAGCGCGCGGGGATCGTTGGCGACATTCCATATTGATCAAAAAGCATAGCTGCCAGCGCTTGATGGGCAAGCGCTGGAGGCCTGTTTCATTCAAAACTCTTTTCCGGACTCAAGCCATGAACTTCCTCGACGGCCACCTGTTCCCCGAAAACCAGCAGCCCCTGATCATCACCGCCGCGCCCTACGCGCCGGGCTGGCTGCCGTCCGACTTTCCCGAAGACATTCCAGTCACGATGGAGCAGCAGATTCAGAAGGCGGTGGACTGCTACAACGCCGGCGCCACCGTGCTGCACCTGCACGTGCGCGAGCTCGACGGCAAGGGCAGCAAGCGCCTGTCGAAGTTCAACGAACTCATCGCCGGCGTGCGCAAGGCCGTGCCGGAGATGGTCATCCAGGTCGGCGGCTCCATCAGCTTCGCGCCCGAGAACGAGGGTGCCGCCGCCAAGTGGCTCAGCGACGACACGCGCCACATGCTGGCCGAGCTCGAGCCCGTACCCGACCAGGTGACGGTGACCGTGAACACCTCGCAGATGAACGTGACCGAGCAGGCCGAGGACGCCGACTTCGAAGGCACCTCGCGCCAGATCCCCGCCATCTTCAACGCTTACAAAGAAATGACCGTGCCCTCGCAGCCCGGCTGGGTCGAGGAGCACATCCGGCGCCTGACCAAGGCGGGCATCCAGAGTGCATTCCAGTGCTACAACATCAACAGCTTCGAGTCGGTCGAGCGGCTGATGCGCAAGGGCGTGTACAAGGGCCCGCTGGTCATGAACTGGGTGGCCATCGGCGGCGGCATGGACGCGCCCAGCCTCTACAGCATCGCCAACTTCGTGCGCGCCGTGCCCGATGGCGCGGTGCTCACCGTGGAAAGCAACGTGCGCAACGTGCTGCCCGTCAACATGTGGGGCATTGCCGCCGGGCTGCACGTGCGCTGCGGCACCGAGGACTGCCTGTGGAATCAGAAGCGCAGCGCCAAGGCCAGCACCGTGTCGCAGATCGAGCAGCTCGTTCGCATCTCCGAAGAGTTCGGTCGCCCGATTGCCACCGCCAAGGAAGCACGCGAGATCAGCAAGATCGGCGTGTTCTACGACACCGTGGAAGAGTCGCTGGCGGCCAACGGCTTTGCCTCCAACCGCAACGGGGCCAACCAGGGCTTTCTGCGCAAGGTGTTCACGGCCTGACCCTTTTTGACATGACCCAGGCAACTAACGCGGTCACGGTGGACGTGTGGTTCGACCTCGTCTGCCCCTGGTGCTGGATCGGAAAGCACAACCTCGCTCAAGCCCTGGAGCGCCTGCACCAGACCGATCCCAGCCTGCAGGTGGAGGTGGCTTGGCATTCCGTGCAACTGATTCCGCAGACGCCGCCGCAGGGCTGGCTCTTCGATGCGTTCTACGAAAAGCGCCTGGGCAGTCGCGAGGCCGTGCTGGCGCGCCGCGCGCAGGTGGCGGACGCCGCCCGCTACGCGGGTGCGCCCATCGACTACGCGCTCATCACGGTTTTCCCGAACACCGCCGCCGCGCACCGCCTGCTGGCGGCAGGCAAGGCGCAGTTGGCGCCCGCCGCCTTCGACGCCCTGCTCACGCGCCTGTTCGAGGGCTACTTCACGCGGGGCGAGAACCTGGGCGACGCGGACGTGCTCGCGGCCATTGCGGCGGCGCAGGGCGTGGACCCGGCTGGTCCCGCCGCCCAGGACGAACCCGACATGGAAGCCGCATCGCAGGGCGTGCCCTTCTTCGTCTTCAACCGGGCCTGGGTCCTGTCCGGCGCGCAGCCTGCGGACGTGCTGTGGCGCGCGATGCGCCAGGCGGCGTCCGCCGCGGTCAGCCCGTAGCCCGTTTTCTCCATGCGGTCACGCTGCAGCCGAAATGCGCGCGGAACCAATGGCTGAAACCGCTGGGCGCCGAGAAGCCCAGCAGGTGGGCGATCTGAGCCGCCGGCATGTTGCTGCCGCGCAGGTGGCGCATGGCCAGTTCGCGTCGCACTTCATCGAGCAAGGCGCTGAAGGTCAGCCCCTCGGCGTCCAGATGGCGGTGCAGCGTGCGCCGGTCCACGCGCAGGTGACGCGCCACCGTGTCCGCCGTGCAGCGCCCGCCGGGCAGCAGCGCCTGGATGAGTTCGCGGCAGGTTTCGCTGGCGCGGCTGCCGCGCCGCTGCAGGGCGGATTCGAGGTAGTCGCGCGCGAAGCGGCAATGCCAGGGTCCTGCGTGCCGCGCGGCTGCCGCAGGTCGGCGGCGGCGCAGACGATGCCGTTGAACGGCTGGTCGAACAGCACGCTGCAGCCGAAGAAGGCGCGGTGCGCCGCCGCGTTGGCGGGCGGCGCGTGGGTGAAGCACACCTTGCGTGGCCGCCAGCCGGGGTTGATCAGTTCGGTGAGGATGCGGAACATCACGCCCAGCGCCAGCTCCATGGACTGGCGCGTCGCCAGGCCGTGGATGGGCAGCAGGTCGTCACGGACGATGGTGTTGCCGCCCTCGTCGTCCACGCGCGTGATCAGCGAGGCATTGAGCAGCTTGCGGTAGCGGCACAGCGTGTCCAGCGCCTCGCGCGGCGTGGCAGCCTCGCGCAGCACCAGGCTGACCGGCCCCAGGTTGGACAGCGAACGGCGCGCCGCCAGCCGCAACGCGAAGTCTTCCGCGCCCGTGGCACGGGCCGCGAGCTCCAGCGCCTCGCGCACGGCGTTGTTGGGGATCAGCGCCTCGGGGTCCTGCAGCAGCCGGGCCGGCAGACCCACCTTGCGCAGCAGCGCCTGCGGGTTGCCGCCCAGGGACTGCACCAGTTCCGCGTAGCCGCTCAGGCTGGCGCTGCGGATGAGGCTGCCGAAGACCTTGGCCATCGCTTATTTCGGGCTGCGCCAGACCTGCGGCGCGCAGCTAGCGCGGTCCGAGGACGGCAGCAGGCAGATGGCGCGGTGCACCTGCTGGCCTAGGTTGGCATCGTGGGCGCTGATCCGGGTGTCCATTAGCGTCTGGGCGGAGCGCGCCAGCGCGGTCGGCCAAGGGGTTGGGCTTGTTCAGGTCAGACGCCTTGCAGTCGGTGCCGTTGAGTTCCGCGTCGAACTCCACGCGGCAGGCGAACAGCCGCTGGCGCAGGGCCTTGTCGGCATCGCCGCCCAAGGCATGCATGGTCTCGGCAAAGCCGGCCAGTGCCGCCGCGCGCGCCAAGGTCACCATCTACAACACCTCCTGGGAGGAAACCCGAGTTGGCGCAAAGAGTACAGCCGGTGGCACGAAATGCAAAGCAGGGAATCGCCTGGATTCCTACAGTTGCGCCCGTCGGACGACAGCTCTCCATAACCCCCACCAAGAAGCAACTGTCTTGAAGGTCAATCCAGATGAAGCGTTGCGCAAAACGGTTTGCGAGTTCTGGCCATTGCGTTGAGGATGGTCAGCAACGGCACTCCCTTGGCCCGGAGGTTATCGACACCAAGGTGCTGGCGGGCAAGAGCCCGAAGTGGGGCCATCTTTGAATGAAATCAGCCCCGATCCCTTCTCGGACATGCACTGGCGATCAGCAAGACGGAGGTAGCTGATGTTCGCATTGCAATCCCTGATACGACCCGAAGGCCAGTTGGAGCTCTCGCTGGTCGAGAGGGCTCGGCCTCGCATCACCGCGCCTGACCAAGTGCTTGTGAGCATGGAGGCCGCTCCACTCAACCCCTCCGACATGGCGCTGCTGCTAGGCGGGGCCGACCTGCGCGGCGCGCAGCGCGCATCCGTGGACGGGTGGCCGGCGCTGGTCGCCCCTGTGCCGCCGGCTGCCCTGGCCGCGCAAGCCGGCCGCGTGGGCCAGCCGCAGGCCGTGGGCAACGAAGGCGCGGGCACCGTGGTCGCCGCAGGCGGCGCGCCCGAAGCGCAAGCCCTGCTGGGCCGCAAGGTCGCCATGATGGGTGGCGGCATGTATGCCGAATACCGCGTGGCGGCAGCCGGCCAATGTCTGGCCTTGCCGCCTCGTGCGAGTGCCGCCGATGGCGCGGCAGCCTTCGTCAACCCACTCACCGCCCTTGGCATGCATGGAAACCATGCGCCGCGAAGGTCACAAGTCCCTGGCCCTCACGGTTGCGGCGTCCAACCTGGGCCAGATGCTGCTGCGCCTGTGCGAAGCGGAGGGCGTACCCCTGGTCAGCATCGTGCGACGCCCGGAGCAAGCCAGGCTGCTGCACGACCTGAATGCACACCACGTGGTGGACAGCAGCGCAGACGACTTCATGCCACGATTGACCGACGCATTGGCCGAAACAGGCACGCGCCTCGCCTTTGACGCGACAGGCGGCGGCCAGATGGCGGGCCAGTTGCTCCAGGCCATGGAAGCCGCGCTTTCCCGACAAGCGGGCCGCGCCTACGATCGCTACGGCAGCCAGATCCACAAGCAGGTCTATATCTACGGCTACCTGGAACGCGCGCCCACCACGCTGCCGCAGGGCCTGGGCATGGCCTGGGGTCTGGGTGGATGGCTCGTCTTCTCGTTCTGGCGCGCTCTTGCGCCCGAGCGCCGCGTGCAACTTCAAGAGCGCGTGGCGGCGGAACTGAACACCACCTTCGCATGCCGTTATGCGCGCGAATGCACCCTGCAGGAACTGCTCACGCCCGAAGCCCTGCGCCAGAGCGTACAGATGGCGACAGGCGGCAAGACGCTGCTGCGTCTCAACCCCGGTTGATGGACTGCACTGGGCACTGATCGGGAGCAGACACGCGCGCCGTGTACGGCTGCGCCCGGACAAGGCAGGCGGTCTTCATGCTCTGATCGGTCAGCCGCAGCCTACGCGCACGAGATGGCACAGTGCATTGATGGCTTCGCGCATGTCACTCTGGCGACGCCGGCCGCACCGCGCGCGGCGCGGTCTTCTGCCTGGCGCTATGACGTTCCCTTATCGGCGCGGCGGGGCGGCGATGCCGAACGGCCGTGCCATGCTTCAGGCGAGCAGCCGAACTGGGCACCGAACCACCGGGTGAAGGCGCTGTGTGAGCTGTAGCCCAGCATGGCGGCCACCTCGCCCAGGCTGTAGCGGCTGTTGGCCACATAGCGGCGGGCAAGCTCCTGCCGCACTTCGTTGATCAACTGCTTGAAGGTCAGGGCGCGCCCATCGAGCTCGCGTTGCAGCGTGCGCACGCTCACCCCCAGGGTCAGCGCCACCGACTTGCAGGTGGCACGCCCCGCCGGCAGCATGAGGTAGATCGCCTTGCGCACCTCCTGGTCGATGGCGCGCTCCCGGTCGCCGGGCAGCGCCTCGATCATCTTGCGCGCGTAGTCGGCCAGCACCGGGTCGGCCGCGGGGTTGGGCACATTCAGATCGGCCGCGCGGCACACCAGCCCGTTGAAGGTGGCGCCGAACTCCACCCGGCACTTGAAGAAGTGCCGGTGGAAGGCCGCGCTCGCCGGCGCCTCGTGACTGAAGCACACGCTGGCGGGCTGCCAGCGCTCGGCCAGCAGCGCCTCGCACATGCGGTAGAGCACGCCGATGGCCAGTTCGATGGACTGGCGCGCCACCAGCGGCACGATCAATTCCTCGCGCAGCACGACCAACTTGCCCGCGTCCTCCATCTGGATCGCCAGGCCGCTGTTGAGCATATGCAGATGCTCGATCAGCGTGAGCAGCACCTGCCGCAGCGTGGGCTGGTGCATGAGCAGCAGGCTGAGGGCGCCGAAGTTCGACAACTGCCGCTGCGCGGCCATGCGCAGGCCAAGCGATTCGCAGCCACTGCGCTGGGCCGTGTCTTCCAGCAGGCGGGCCACGCGCGCGCCCTGCACCATCTGGTCCGGCTGCTGCGCGAGGTTCAGGCGCAGGCCCGCCCGGCGCAGCGCGGCGTCGGCATCGATGCCCAGTTCCTTGGCGATTTGCGCGAAGTTCGTGAGCGCCGCAGCGCGGACCAGACTCGTCACGATGCCCCCCGGTTGGTCGATTCATTCTGGCACGAAATGGCAAGCAGATGGCACGAAATGCAAAGCGACGCCGGGAGCCGGCTTCTACAGTTCGCTCCATGCCGCCCACATCGCAAAGGGGGAGGCAAAAAGAGAGACAAGCAGCCGCAGGCCTCCCGCCGCGGTTGACCACAGGAGACAAAGACATGCGAATCGAACCGTTGACCTGCGCCATCGGCGCTCAGCTCAGTGACGTCAGCCTGGCCGATGCGGCCCGCGATGACGCGCTGTTTTCCCAAATCAAGGCGGCTCTGCTCAAGCACAAGGTGCTGTTCCTGCGCAAGCAGGGCCTCAGCCGCGCCGACCACGTGGCCTTCGCCCGCCGCTTTGGCGAGCTGGAGGATCACCCGGTGCTCGGCAGCGACCCCGAGCACCCGGGTCTGGTGCGCATCTACAAGTCGCCCGAGCAGCCCAACGACCGCTACGAGAACTCCTGGCACTGCGATGCCACCTTTCGCGAGAAGCCGCCGATGGGCTGCGTGCTGCACTGCGTGGAATGCCCGCCGGTGGGCGGCGACACCATGTGGGCCAACATGGCGCTGGCCTACGAGAAGTTGCCGCAGCACATCAAGGACCTGATCGCCCCGCTGCGCGCCCGCCACAGCATCGAATGCACCTTCGGCGCCGCGATGCCGATCGACAAGCGCCTGGCGCTGAAGGCGCAGTACCCCGATGCCGAGCACCCGGTGGTGCGCACGCATCCCGACACCGGCGAGAAGGTGCTATTCGTCAGCGGCTTCGCCACCCACTTCAGCAACTTCCACACGCCGGCCAACGTGCGCTACGGGCAGGACTTCACCCGCGGCGGCTCCGACCTGCTGCAGTACCTGATCAGCCAGGCCGCCATCCCCGAGTACCAGGTGCGCTGGCGCTGGCAACCCGGCGACGTGGCGATGTGGGACAACCGCTCGACCCAGCACTACGCCGTGATGGACTACCCGCCCTGCCACCGCAAGATGGAGCGCGCCGGGATCATGGGCGAAGCCACGTACTGACCGAATCAACGAACCTTCTTCCAGAACCACCATGAACTTCCTCGACGGCCACCTGTTCCCCGAGAACCAGCAGCCTCTCATCATCACCGCCGCGCCCTACGCGCCCTCGTGGATGCCCTCGGACTTCCCGGGCGAGATTGCCGTGACGATGGAGGACCAGATCCAGCGGGCGGTGGACTGCTACAACGCCGGCGCCACGGTGCTGCACCTGCATGTGCGCGAACTCGATGGCCGTGGCTCCAAGCGCCTGTCCAAGTTCAACGAACTGATCGCCGGCGTGCGTGCCCGCGTGCCGGAAATGATCATCCAGGTGGGCGGCTCCATCAGCTTCGCCCCGGAGACGGACGGTGCCGCCGCCAAGTGGCTGAGTGACGACACGCGCCACATGCTGGCCGAGCTGGACCCCAAACCCGACCAGGTGACGGTGACCATCAACACCTCGCAGATGAACGTGATGGAGCAGTTCGACCTGCGCGACATCCAGGGCACGTCGATGGAAGACCCCGCCACCTTCAACGCCTACAAGGAAATGACCGTGCCTTCGCAGCCCGGCTGGGCCGAGGAGCACATCCGCCGACTGACCAAGGCCGGCATCCAGAGCGCCTTCCAGTGCTACAACATCAACAGCTTCGAGTCGGTCGAGCGGCTGATGCGCCGCGGCATCTACAAGGGCCCTCTGGTCATGAACTGGGTGGCCATCGGCGGCGGCATGGACGTGCCCAACGTCTACAGCCTGGCCAACTTCATGCGCGCCGTGCCTGATGGCGCGGTGGTCACGGTGGAAGCCTCGGTGCTCAACGTGCTGCCGATCAACATGATGGGCATCGCCATGGGCCTGCATGTGCGCACCGGCACCGAGGACAACCTGTGGAACCAGGATCGCTCGGCCAAGATCGGCACCGCCAAGCAAGTCGAGCAACTCGTTCGCATCTCGCGCGAATTCGGCCGCCCTATCGCCACGGGCCAGCAGGCACGCGAGATGTCCAAGATCGGCGTGTTCTACGACACCACCGAAGAGTCGCTGGCGGCTAACGGCTTTGCGCCAAATGCTCCGGGCCGGCAGCAGGGCTTCCTGCGCAAGGCGGCCTGAGCACCGCGCATCACCGGCACAAAAACAACTGGAGACATCGCGATGAAAAGGACTCGGAACATCCTGCGCCGCCTGAGGCCATTGGCGGTCGCCTTGGCCGCCGCGCCCCTGCTCGCCCATGCCTGGACCACCAAGCCGGTCCGGATCGTGGTGCCGGCGCCCGCGGGCGGCACCATGGACGTCGTGGCCCGCGTCCTGTCCGAGGCGATTTCGGCCGAGATCGGGCAGCCGGTGATCGTCGACAACAAGCCTGGCGCCGGTGGCGCGATCGGCGTGAACGCGCTGCTCAACGCGCCGGCCGACGGGCAGACGATCATGTTCATGGTCAGCAACATCCTGACCGAGATCCCGCTGGTGATGAAGACCAGCTTCGATCCGATCAAGGACGTGAAGCCCGTGACCATGGTGGCGCGCTCGGCCATGGTGCTGGTGGGCGCGCCCGGCTTGCCCGCCAACGACCTGAAGGGCCTGATCGCCTACCTGAAGAGCGGCAAGGGCGGGCCCGCGAGCTACGCCTCCTACTCGGCGGGCACGAGTTCCAACTACGCCGGCGCCATCTTCGCCAAGAAGGCCGGGCTCGACCTGCAGCACGTGCCTTTCCCCGGCTCGCCGCCGGCGCTGCAGAACCTGATGGGCGGACAGGTGGACATCATGTTCGACGGCATCGTCACGTCGCTGCCGCTGATCAAGGCCGGCAAGGTGAAGGTCTTCGGGGTCGGGGCCAAGGCGCGGCTGGCACAGCTTCCGGATGTGCCCACGATGGCCGAGCAGGGCTTTGGCGAGATCGACTTCTCGAACTGGGCCGGCGCCATCGTGTCGTCCAGGATGCCCAACGACATCGTCAAGCAGATCAATGCGGTCCTCACGAAGGTGGCCTCCTTGCCGAAGGTGCGGGAGAGGCTCATCGCGCAGAACTTCGTGCCGATGACCAGCGAGAGCCCCGAGCAGCTCGCCAAGCTCACGCACGACGAATACGAGCGCAACGCGAAGATCGTCAAGGCCTACAACATCCAGCTCAACCAGTGAGCGCTGCGGGCCCCGCCATGACTGCCCCCACCGTCCTGATCGTTCCCGGCCTGCGCGACGCAGTGCCGCAGCACTGGCAAACGCTGCTGGAGGCCGGCCTGCGCGAGCGCGGCCAGCCGGTGGCGAGCGTGCTGCCGATGGGCCGCGAGGACCTCGACTGCACAGCCCGCGTCGAAGCCATCGAGCGCGAGGCGCAGGCGGTCGAGGGACCGCTGGTGATTGTCGCCCACAGCGGCGGCGTGGTGATGCTGGCGCACTGGTCGCAGCGCACGCGCCGTGCAGTGCGCGGTGCGCTGCTGGCCACGCCGCCCGACTTCGAGCGGCCGATGCCGGAGGGCTACCCGCGCATCGAGGCGCTGCGCGAGGGCGGTTGGCTGCCGGTGCCGCGTGGGCCGCTGCCCTTTCCGAGCATCGTCGCCGCCAGCCGCAACGACCCGCTCGCGAGCTTCGTGCGGGTGGCGAAGATGGCCCAGGACTGGGGCAGCCGCCTGGTCGACCTGGGCGAGGTCGGCCACCTCAATCCTGCTTCCGACTATGGCGAATGGCCGCGCGCGAAGCAGCTCATCGCCGAGCTCGCAGCGGGCTGAACCCGCGTCCACCGCTCCATCCACGGCAATTCAGAGAAGGAAACACATCATGGTCAAGGCCACCCGCTTTTACGAGACCGGCGGTCCCGAAGTGCTCAAGCTGGAAGACGTCGAGGTCGGCGAGCCCGGCCCCGGCGAGGCGCGCGTGCGGCACAGCTACATCGCGGTCAACTTCATCGACATCTACTTCCGCACCGGCCGCTACCCGCTGGCGCTGCCCAACGGCCTGGGCTCCGACGCGGTCGGCGTGGTCGAGGCCCTCGGCCCGGGCGTGACCGACTTGCGCGTGGGCGACCGCGTCGGCTACCTGGTCGGCCCGCAGGGCGCGTACTCGCAGGCGCGCGTGATGCCTGCCGAGGTGCTGATACCGCTGCCCGACGGCATTCCGGATCGCACCGCGGCCACGCTGATGATGAAGGGCATGACGGCGCAGTACCTGTTCCGCCAGGTCTATCCGCTCAAGGGCGGCGAGACCATCCTGTACCACGCGGCCGCCGGCGGCGTGGGGCTGATCGCCTGCCAGTGGGCGCGGGCGATGGGCGTCACCATGATCGGCACCGTCAGCACCGACGAGAAGGCCGCGATCGCCAAGGCCAACGGCTGCGCCCACACCATCGTGACCTCGCGCGAGAACATCGCCCAGCGCGTGCGTGAGATCACCGACGGCCAAGGCGTGCCGGTGGTCTACGACTCGGTGGGCAAGGACACGCTGGAAGCCTCGCTCGACAGCCTGCAGCCGCGCGGCGCGCTGGTCAGCAACGGCACCTCGTCGGGTGCGGTGGTCATCGACACCAAGTTGCTGGCGGCCAAGGGCTCCATCTGGCTCACGCGGCCGGCGATGATTCATTACATTCAGCCGCGCTCGCACATGCTGGACATGGCCAGGGAACTGTTCGACCATGTGCTCGCCGGCCGGATCGTCAGCGAGCCCCAGCAGACTTTCGCGCTGGCCGACGCGGCCGAGGCGCACCGCGCGCTCGAGTCGCGCAAGACCACGGGCGCCACCGTCCTGGTGCCCTGAGCAAGGCGGCCTGCCATGGACATGCATGCGCTTGGCGAGCATCGCGCCGGTGCCGACGACTACCTGTTCGGTCCGCGCGAGGCCTGGTTCGCCTTCGCGATGACCCTCGCGCTGATGACAGTCGACTACATCGACCGGCAGGTGATCGTGTCGCTGTTTCCGCACCTCAAGGCGGCCTGGGCGCTGTCGGACAAGCAGCTGGGTTTGCTGGTTTCGGTGGTGTCGGTGACGGTCGCGGTGGGGGCGCTGCCGATCGCGCTGTTCGCCGACCGCGCGAGCCGCGTCAAGAGCATCGTTGCGATGGCGACCGTCTGGAGCCTCGCCACCATCTCGTGCATGTTCACGCGCAGCTACGGCCAACTGCTGGCCGCGCGCTCCGTGGTCGGCGTCGGCGAGGCCGGCTACGGCTCGGTGGGGTCGGCGCTGATCGCGAGCCATTTCCCGGCGCGCATGCGCGGCGCGCTGCTCGCGGGCTTCTTCGCCGCGGGCTCGGTCGGCTCGGTTCTGGGCGTGCTGCTCGGCGGGCTGATCTCGGCGCGCTGGGGCTGGCAGGCCGCCTTCGGCGTGGTCGGCTTTCCGGGGCTGGTGCTGGCCCTGCTGTATGCCAGGGTGCGCGACTACCGCACCGTGGCGCTCACGCCGCGGCTGGACCGCGCGACCCGCTCGCCCGGCGGCGTGGTGCGATCCATCGTCCAGGCGCTGACGCGCTCGCGCACCATGCTGTGGGTGTGTATCGGCGGCTCGGCGCAGTTGATCGTGGTCTCGGCGGTCTGGGCCTGGTTGCCGAGCTATCTCAACCGTGCGCATGGCCTGGCGCCCGACCGGGCGGCCATCGGTGCCGCGCTGGTGGTGCTGTGCGGCGCCGTCGGCGCCGTGGTCTGGGGCGTGGTCGTGGACCGGGCCGGCAGGCGCCGGCCACGCGCCAAGCTGCAGGCCCTGTCGCTGCTGTGCCTCGCGTCGCTGGTGGTCCTGACCGCGGCGTTCGGCGCGCCGCGCCTGGGCTGGCTGCTCACCACGGAGCGCCAGATCGCCGCCATCGCCCTGGGCGGCCTGCTGATGACCTGTACGGTCGGGCCCGTCGTCGCGGTGGTGATCGACGTGGTCCACCCCGGCATTCGCGCCACCGGCGCGGCCGTGCTGGCGCTGTTCCAGAACCTGTTCGGCCTGGCGCTCGGCCCGCTCATCGCCGGCGTCTTGTCGGATGCCTGGTCGCTCCCGCAGGCGCTCACGGCGATGCCGCTGTTTTCCCTGCTGGCTGCGGGCGCCTTCCTGATGGCGCAGCGCAGCTACGAATCCGACATGCAGCGTGTCGAAGACACCCTGCGGCATGAGACGCTCACAATGCAAGCCACGCCCTCCGGCGCGTGACCTGCACGGAAAGAGAAAAGCATGAATGTGCTCGATCTGGACGGAAACCCGGATGGCCAGGACGGCTATCTGCTGAGCAAGGGTCATGCATGGTTCGCCTTTGCGATGACGGCCGGGTTGATGCTGTTCGACTACATCGACCGGCAGGTGGTCGTCTCGCTGTTTCCGCACCTCAAGCAGGCCTGGGGCCTGTCGGACAAGCAACTCGGCGGCCTGGCCTCGATCGTGTCGGTCACGGTCGCGCTGGCCGGCATTCCGGTGGCGCTCGCGGCCGACCGCTACAGCCGCGTGAAAAGCATCGTCCTGATGGCGCTGGTGTGGAGCCTGGCCTCGATTTCCTGCATGTTCGTCGGCAGCTATGGCCAGCTTTTCGCTGCGCGCGCGGTGGTCGGCCTCGGCGAGGCTGGCTACGGCTCGGTCGGCGCGGTGCTGCTCGCGAGCCACTTTCCGTCGCGCATGCGCGGCGCGCTGATGGCCGCCTTTCTGGCCTGCGCCTCGGTCGGCTCGGTGTTGGGCGTAATGCTCGGCGGCGTGATCGCGACGCACTGGGGCTGGCGCGCCGCCTTCGGCGTGGTGGGCGTGCCGGGGCTGCTGCTGGCCCTGCTCTACGCGAAGGTCAAGGACTACCGCACCATCGCGCTCAAGTCGCAGCCCGCCGCCGCTTCGGCCCCGCGTGTCCCGGCCCGGCAGGCGGCGCGCGTCATCGTGCGCTGCCTGCTCGATTCGCGCACGCTCATGGGGCTGTGCCTGGCGGCACCGGCCCAGGTGATCCTGGTGGCCGCGGTCTGGGCCTGGCTGCCCAGCTATCTCAACCGCGTGTACGGTCTGCCGCCCGACCAGGCCGGCATCCGCGCCTCGCTGGTCGTGCTGTGCGGGGCGGCTGGCGCCATCGTCTGGGGCGCCGTGGCCGATCGTGCCGCGCGCTCGCGGCCGCACATCAAGCTGCGGGTGGTGGGGCTGCTGTGCATGGTCTCCGCGCTGGTGCTGGGTTTTGCCTTCGGGGCGCCGCGTCTGGGCGTGGCGCTGGGCGCGCAGGCGCAGTTCGCCCTGCTCGCGCTGGGCGGTTTTTTCATGACTGGCATCTCGGGCGTGGTCACGGCGGCGGCCATCGAGGTGGTGCACCCGAGCGTGCGGGCCACCAGCGCCTCGGTGCTCTCGCTGTTCCAGAACCTCCTAGGTTTGGCCGCAGGCCCGCTGATCGCCGGCCTGTTGTCCGACGCCTGGTCGCTGGAGACGGCGATGGCGGTGATGCCGGTCTTCGGCCTGCTGGCGGCCGGGCTGTTCACGGCCATCTCGCGCAGCTATGCCGAGGACCTGCGTCGCGTCGCCGCCGAGTCCGCGCAGGAAGCTTCCCCGGACCGACCCGGCAGCCTGCGCGGGGCGGTAGCTTGAAGGACCGGACCCGCGGAACGCCAATCATCAAACCCACACGAGGAACCTGGCAATGAACGGATTAATGATGGATCGGCCGCTGCTGATTTCTTCTCTGCTCACGCATGCAGAGAGCCAGCACGGCGAGCAGGAGATCGTCTCACGCCGCGTCGAAGGCGACGTGCACCGCACCACCTACCGCGAGCTGGGCCAGCGCGCGCGCCGGCTGGCCAACGCGCTGGCCGCGCAGGGCATCACTCAGGGCGACCGCGTGGCCACGCTGGCCTGGAACGGCCATCGCCACATGGAGCTGTACTACGCGGTGTCGGGCTCGGGCGCCGTGCTGCACACGCTCAACCCGCGCCTGCATGCAGACCAGGTGGTCTGGATCGCCAACCATGCCGAGGACCGGATCCTGTTTTTCGATCTGACCTTTCTGCCGCTGGTCGAGGCCGTCGCCTCGCGCACCGCCACCATCAAGGCCTTCGTCGCCATGACGGACCGGACGCGCATGCCGGCCTCCACGGCCATTCCCGGCCTGCTGTGCTACGAGGACTTGCTGGCCGCGCAGACCGACAGCTTCGAATGGCCCGATCTGGACGAGCGCAGCGCCTCCTCGCTTTGCTACACCTCGGGCACCACGGGCAACCCCAAGGGCGTGCTCTACAGCCACCGCTCCACGCTGCTGCATGCTTATGGTGCGGCCTTGCCCGATGCGCTCAACTATTCCAGTCATGACACCGTGCTGCCGGTCGTACCCATGTTCCATGTGAACGCCTGGGGCATTCCGTACATCGCGGCCATGGTTGGCGCCAAACTGGTGTTTCCCGGCCCCTGGCTGGACGGCAAATCGCTCTACGAGCTGTTCGAGGCTGAAGGTGTCACGGTCTCCGCCGGCGTACCCACCGTCTGGCAAGGCCTGCTCACTCACGTGCAGGACCACGGCCTGCGCTTTGGCACCATGCGCCGCACCATCATCGGCGGCTCGGCCTGTCCACCGGCCATGATCGAGGCTTTCCAGCAGAAGCACGACGTGCAGGTCGTCCATGCCTGGGGCATGACCGAGACCAGCCCGCTGGGCACCGTCAGCCGCCTCACGCCGTGCCAGTCGGCTCTTGACACGCAGCAGCGGCAGGCCCTGCAGGCCAAGCAGGGGCGCGCCGTGTTCGGCGTGGAAATGAAGATCGTCGATGCCGCCGGCCAGCGTCTGCCGCACGACGGCCGCACGGCGGGCGAGCTGATGGTGCGCGGCCCCTGGATTGCCAGCGGCTACTTTCGTGGCGAAGGCGCGAGCCCACTGGTGGACAGCTGGTTTCCGACCGGCGACGTGGCGACCATCGATACCGATGGCTTCATGCACATCACCGACCGCAGCAAGGACGTGATCAAGTCCGGGGGCGAGTGGATCGGCTCGATCGACCTGGAGAACATCGCGATGGCGCACCCCGCGGTGGCGATGGCGGCCTGCATCGCCGCGCGCCATCCGAAATGGGACGAGCGGCCGCTGCTGGTGGTCGTGAAGAAGCCCGGGCACGACCTGACGCGCGACGGACTGCTCGGCTTCTACAACGGCAAGATCGCCACGTGGTGGATGCCGGACGACGTGGTCTTCGTCGACAGCATTCCGCTGGGTGCGACCGGCAAGATGCAGAAGAACCTGCTGCGCGACACCTACCAGGACCACCTCCTGGCTGCCACGGCCTGAGGCGCGCATGACGACGATGTCCCTCGCCGCCTGGCCCGCGCGCGGCCGCCTGCTCTTTCCGGGCATGCTCGCCTGCGGCGTGGTCGCGGCCGCGGCGACCTTCCTGTCGCAGCACTACGGCGCGCCGGTCATGCTGTTCGCGCTCATCCTCGGCATGGCGATGAATTTCCTCTCGGCCGAGGGGGCCTGCAAGCCCGGTATCGAGTTCACCTCCCGCCATGTGCTGCGCTGGGGCGTGGCGCTGCTGGGGCTGCGCATCACGGCCGCGCAGGTGGCGGCGCTGGGCTGGCACCCGGTGCTGGTGGTGGCGGTGTCGCTGGTGCTGACCATCGGCGTGTCGATGGTCGTGGCCAAACTCATGGGCTTCAACATCCTGTTCGGCCTGCTCAGCGGCGGCGCCACCGCGATCTGTGGCGCCTCGGCCGCGCTGGCGCTGTCCGCGGCCCTGCCGCCCCACCCGCTGAAGGAGCGCGCCACCTTGTTCACCGTGGTAGGCATTTCGGCGCTGTCGACCGTGACGATGATCGCCTACCCGCTGATTGCGCGCGCCCTCGGGCTCGACGAGCACGCGTCCGGCGTGTTCCTCGGCGCCACCATCCACGACGTGGCCCAGGTGGTCGGCGCGGGCTACGGTATGTCGCAGGCTACCGGCGACACCGCCACCCTGGTCAAGCTGATGCGCGTGGCGGCGCTGCTGCCGGTGATTTTGTTCGCCGTGATGTACACGCGCGCCACCGGCAAGGCCGTGGCCGGCGCCCGCCCGCCGCTGCTGCCGTGGTTCGCCGTCGCCTTCGCCGCGCTGGTCGCTGTCAACAGCACAGGCTGGTTGCCCAAGGCCGTGGCAGAAGCTGGCAGCGTCACTTCAAGCTGGTTCCTGGTGGCAGCCATTGCCGGCATCGGCATGAAGACCCAGTTGCGCGAGCTGGTCGTCGTCGGCTTGAAGCCCGTGGTGCTGATGGTGGGCGAGACGGTGTTCCTTGCCCTGCTGGTGCTCGCGCTGATGCGCTGGGCATTTTGAAAGAACACAAGGGACGACGCGTGAAGCACAGTGATTCAGGGCAGGGCATGACCTGCGGCGTGGCTGTGCGGCCCCGGCGTCGAGACCGCAGATTCACAACCGTCATCGAAAAACACTCAACACAAGGATCGGAGACCTCAATCATGCACAAAAAACTCGCTTGCGTTCTCATGCTGGCCGGCGCTGGCAGCGCCTGTGCGCAATCGTCCGTGACGCTGTTCGGCGTCGTCGATGCCGGCGTGAGCCACTACTCGACCAAAAGCACGCCGTACGGAGCGGCTTCGCTCCTCGCGCCCCAGGACATACGTCAGAGCCAGACGGTGCTGGCTCCTTCAGGCTATAGCTCAAGCCGCCTCGGATTCCGCGGAACCGAAGACCTGGGCGGCGGGCTGGCCGCGAGCTTCTGGCTGGAAGCGCCTCTGGCCAACGACACCGGCGGAAGTTCGCTGAATTTCGGACGTCGCTCGACAGTCAGCCTGAGCGGGCCCTTTGGCGAGGTGCGCCTCGGGCGCGACTACACGGCATCTTTCTGGAACGATGGCGTTTTCGACCCCATGACGGTCAACGGCGTGGGCACCAACCTGATCGCGGTGATCAACAGCAACCTTGCAGCCTCGCGCGCGCTCGCAACCGGGGGCTTGCTGAGCGGCGGCGCTTCGGCGGGCACGGACAACTATTTGCGCACCAGCAATGCGATCAGCTACTTCCTCCCCCAGAGTCTCGGGGGCTTTTACGGGCAGATCCAGTACGCGTTGGACGAAAACGTCAGCGGCCTGACCGGCACCGCCAATCAGGGCAGGCGGGGCCGCTACGCCGGGGGCCGGTTCGGATGGGCGAACGGTCCGGCCGATGTGGCGATCGCCTACGGCGAGAGCACGGTCGCGGACACGGCCACCACGAGCGAAAAGATCAAGTCGCTCAACCTCGGCGCCTCCTACGACTTCGGCGTGGTCAAGCTGTTCGGTGAGTTGTCGCGCGTCAAGGACCAGACGGACCGCCTGCTGGCTCTGCGGACCAGCGACAAGTACGACGGCGCGCTGATCGGCCTGACCATTCCGGTCGGCGTCGGACTCGTGCGCGCTTCGTACGCGAGAGTGAAGTACGACAACGGAGCGCCTCTGGTCAACGCGGACGCCAGCACGAGCAAGCTTGCGCTGGGCTATGTCCACAACCTTTCCAAGAGAACGGCGCTTTACGCCACGGTGGCGAAGATCAATATCCAGGACGGTCGCAACAATCCCACCGTGATGGGCGTCACGCCGCTGGTGATCAGCCTTCCTGCCATAGCTCCGCAGCCGAGCTATGTCACGACTGGGGGCTTTCAGCCTCGTGGTGCCATGGGCTACGACGTTGGCATCCGGCACGCATTCTGATGAGAGAGCGCAAACCAAGCGCTGAGCCTTGAGGCACGACGGCCGAACCTGATCAAATGCCGCTGGCAGCCACTTCTTTGAAAGGACTTGAATGACAAATCGCGACATCTTCGTGGTCGGCACCGCCCGCACCGCCATCGGCACTTTCGGCGGCTCGCTGAAGGACGTGCCCAACACCCAGCTCGCCACCACCGCCGTCAAGGCCGCCATCGAGCGCAGCGGCGTGGCGCCCGACGCCATCGGCCACGTCGTCATGGGCAACGTGATCCCGACCGACGTGCGCGACGCCTACCTCAGCCGCGTGGCGGCCATCGATGCCGGCTGCCCGGTCGAGACGCCGGCCTTCAACGTCAACCGCCTGTGCGGCTCCGGGCTGCAGGCGATCGTCTCGGCGGCGCAGGCGATCGCGCTGGGCGACTGCGACATCGCCATCGGCGGGGGCTCCGAGTCGATGAGCCGGGGCCCCTACTTCGACACCGCCGCGCGCTACGGCGCGCGCATGGGCGACGCGGTGCTGGTGGACTACATGCTCGGCATCCTGCACGACCCGTGGGACAAGAAGATGCACATGGGCATCACCGCCGAGAACGTCGCGGCGCGCCACGGCATCACCCGGGAGCAGCAGGACCAGCTGGCCTTCACCAGCCAGCAGCGCGCGGCGGCGGCCATCGAGGTCGGGCGTTTCAGGGAGCAGATCGTCCCGGTCGAGATCAAGACGCGCAAGGGCGTGGTGCTGTTCGACACCGACGAGCACGTGCGCGCCGGCGCCACGCTGGAGACGCTGGCGGGCATGAAGCCGGTGTTCAAGAAGGAGGGCGGCAGCGTGACCGCCGGCAACGCCTCGGGCATTAACGACGGCGCCGCCGCCGTGGTGCTGGCCGAGGGTGCGCGCGTGCAGGCGCTGGGCCTGAAGCCGCTGGCGCGCCTGGTCGGCTACGCGCACGCCGGCGTCGAGCCAGCCTACATGGGGATCGGGCCGGTGCCGGCGACGCGCAAGGTGCTGGAGCGCACCGGCCTGAAGGTGGCCGACCTCGACGTGATCGAGTCCAACGAGGCCTTCGCGGCGCAGGCCTGCGCGGTCATCAAGGAACTCGGCTTCGACCCGGACAAGGTCAACCCCAACGGCTCGGGCATCTCGCTGGGCCACCCGGTGGGCGCGACGGGCGCCATCATCACCACCAAGGCCATCGCCGAGCTGCACCGCACCGACGGCCGCTACGCCCTGGTCACCATGTGCATCGGCGGCGGCCAGGGCATCGCGGCGATTTTTGAGCGGGTCTGACGACCCGCTCGCGGCGCGTCAGGCGACCTTGACCTCGATGCGCCGGGGCTGCGCGTGCTCGGCCTTCGGGATGCGCAGCTTCAGCACGCCCTGGGCCAGCTCGGCGCTGATATGGCCCGTGTCGAGCTCCTTGCTCAGCGTGAAGACGCGGCGGTAGCGCGACAGGCCCACCTCGACGTGGCTGGCCTCCATGCCCTCGGGCAGGGCGAAGGCCAGTTCGGCCTCGATGGTCAGCGTGTCGGCGTCCACGTGCAGGTGCAGCTTGTCGCGGGCGACGCCGGGCAGGTCGGCATGCAGGGTGATGCCGGTGGCGTCCTCGACCACATCGACCGGGGGCAGCAGCGCGGGTTCGTCGCGGCGCTGCTGCTGCTGCTGCCCGGCGGCGGGCTGGCGCGTCTTGCTGCTGTTTTGGTCGTCGCGGGCGACGGCGGTGTTGGTGCTGGTGTTGCTCATGATCTCGTCCTCCTGACTGCGAAGGTGGGGGTCACTGAACTTCGATGCGGCGCGGCTGCGCGGCGGCCTGGCGCTTGACGCTGATGTGCAGCACGCCGTCGCGGTAGTCCGCCGAGACGCCGTCGGGGTCGGCGTCGTCGGGCAGCGTCACCACGCGGCGGAAGCGCCCGGCGAAGCGCTCGTTGATGTGCACGGCCGCCTTGGCGTCGGCCTGCGGCAGGGTCGATGCGCGCTCGCCGGCGAGGGTCAGCACGCCGCGGTCGAGCTGGACCTCGATCGACACGGGGTCCAGCCCCGGCGCGAAGGCGTAGAGCTCGACCGACTGCGGCGTGCCGCCGATGTTGAGCGCCGGAAAGCCGCCGCGGCCGATGCCGCGGATGGTGGGTGAAAGATCGAACGCCTGCTGCATGTCGCGCTGCAGGCGATCCAGCTCGGCGAACACGTCGCGCGGAAACAGGGATCCATACATGGCGATGACCTCCAATCGAAGTTGATCGGACGGCCAGGGCGGCCGCCCCGGCCCGTCCTTGTCCCGACATTCGGGATGGCCGGAAAAATTTCAAGAGGCGTGTCGCGCCCGGATGCGGCCCTGGATGCAGGCACGGGCTGGTGCCCAGGTGCGCCCTGCGTGGGCGTCGTGGTCATAAAGGTCGGCTGACAGGTTCGCCCCGGCGCTCAGCCTGGCCCTGCACGGCCTCAGGGACAACGGCGCCCGGCTCTTTGCGCAGGCCGGCGATGCGCTACCGTGCAGGGCATGACGAATCCGAACCTGCCATCGTGCGAGCGCTCCGGCGCCCCTGCCGCGGCCACCGCCGGCCCGCAGGCGGTGCCGCAGCCCGAAGTCGCGCTCGCCCTGCTGTCGGACTGCCACGCCCGACTGGAGCAGGAATGCGCCGCGCTGCGCGCCCTGGCAGCGCGGCAGGTCGTGCAGGAAGCCGAAGCCGAAGCCGAAGCCGGGGCCGATGCTAATGCCGCCGCCGCGCGCCTGCTGCACTTCTTCGGCACGACGCTCGCGCGCCACCACGAGGACGAGGAAACCCTCCTGTTCCCGGCGCTGATCGAATCCATGGCTGGCTCCGACGCGGTGTGCCTGCGCGAGCTGACGCGCGATCTCGCGGCCGAGCATCGCGCGCTGGAGGCGGCCTGGCGCCCCGTGCGCGCGTCGCTCGAACGCATGGCGGCAGGCGATGCGGCGTTGCCGTTGGATGCCGGGGCGGTGGAGGCGGTCGAGGCGCTGGCCGGCCTGTGCCGGCGCCACACCGAATGCGAGGAGCGCGAACTGCTGCCCATGGCCGCGCGGCTGATCGCCGACGACGAGTTGGTGCGCATCGACCGTGCGATGCGCGAGCAGCGCGAGCGGCGCGCGTCACGCTGAGGGCTGTTGCTGCTGCTGCGCCTGCGCTTCCTGCGTTCCCGGCTGTGCCGGCGCTGTTTCCTCCTGCGCCCGCATCCACGCTGTCGCCACCTGCCCCTGCGCCTGCGCCTGCGCCTGCGCCGACGCCCCTGCGTGCGCCTGCGCCAGCGCGGCCAGCGCCTCGGCGTCGGTGCGGTGGCTGTGCAGCAGCGGCCCGGGCGCCAGCTGGCCGGCTTTTTCCAGCACGGTCTGCGCCGGCAGCTTCAGGCCGCTCAGGTGCAGCGCGATGCCCTGCGCCTCCAGCGACTGGCGGATCGAGCCGAACACTTCGGCGCCGGTCACGTCCACCCGGTTGATCGGGTGCGCGAACAGGCCCACGGCGCGCAGCCCGGGCTGCGCCGCGACGCGCTCGGCGATGGCGCGCTCGAGCGTGCTGGCCGAGGCGAAGTCGAGCGCCGCGTCCATGCGCAGCGCGCACACGTCGGACGCCAGCGGCGGCAATTGCCACAGGTGGCGGTCGCGCAGGCTGCCGTCCGGGTGCAGGCCGACCTCGATGATGCGCGGGTGTAGGTGGCGGTACATGAAGTGCGCCAAGCTCATCAGGAGGCCCGCCAGCACGCCCCAGTAGATCGACGGCGCCGTCGCCACCGTCACGACGAAGGTGACCAGCGCCGTCGCCGCCTCGATGCGCGAGATGCGCCACAGCTGCACGAAGACCCTGGGCCGCACGATGCCGAGGATGGCCGTCACCACCAGCCCCGCCAGCACCGCCTGCGGCACGTGGTAGAGCAGCGGCATCACCCACAGCAGCGCCGCGCCGATCAGCGCCACGCACACCACCGTGGCCCAGCCGGTCTGCGCGCCGGCGTACAGGTTGATGGCCGAGCGCGAGAACGACGAGCTGGTGGCGAAGCCGCCCGACAGGCCCGAGGCGATCTTGGCCAGGCCCTGGCCGATCAGGTCCTGGTTCTCGTTCCACAGCCGGCCGGCGCGCGCGTTGTCGACCTTGGCGCTCGACGCCGTTTCAAGAAAGCTCACCAGCGTGACCATCAGCGTCGGCACCAGCAGCGCGCCGAAGTCGTCGAGCGAGATCAGCCCGGGCCAGTAGAACGAGGGCAGGCCGGTGGGCAGCGCGCCGATCACCGCGCCGCCGGCGAGCGCGTAGCCGAGCGCCGCACTGACAACGGCGCCGATCACCACCACCACCATCGCCGAGGGCAGGCGCGGCCAGCGCTTCTTGGTGAACCACAAAATCGCCATGGTGCCCAGGCCGAAGCCGATGGCGGTCCAGTCGGGCGGCGGGCCGCCGGGCAGCTGCGCGATCCTGCGCCCGGTGAAGCCGAGCAGCGCGGGCAGCTGCGACACCACGATCAGCACCGAGGCGCCCTGCGTGAAGCCGGTCAGCACCGGCGAGTTGACGAGTTTCAGCAGCCAGCCGAAGCGCCCGACGCCCATCGCCAGCTGCAGCGCCCCCGCCATCAGGGCCATCCACACCGCCAGCGCGACCCGCTCGGCGCTGCCGGCCACCGCCAGCGGCGCCAGCGACGCCCCGATCAGCAGGCTGGTGAGCGCCGTCGGCCCGACCGACAGCCGCGACGAGGCGCTCCACAGCACGCCGACCAGGCCGGGGATGAAGGAGGCGTAGATGCCCGTGACCAGCGGCATCCCCGCCAGCGCCGCATACGCCACGCCCTGCGGGATGACGAACATCGCCACCGTCAGCCCCGCGACCAGCTCGCCGCGCAGCGTCGCGCGGTCCGGGCGCGGCCAGGCCAGGAACGGGAACCAGCGGACCATGCGGGCGCTGCGCAGGCGGGTTGCGACCGGCGGCTTCATGGCGCCGTGCCGGCGGACCACCGCGCCAGGAAGTCCTGCGGCGTGAGGATGGCGACGCCGTGGAACGGGTCGAGCGCGAGCAGGTCGTCGTCGCCCGTGACGAGCGCGTCGGCGTCGCCGTGCACCGCCACTTCGAGGAACTTGTCGTCTCGCGGATCACGGCAGGCGCGGATGGGCAGGCTGGGCGGAATCAACTCCATCAGCGGCATAAGATCAACGAGGAACTGGCTGCGCGTCGCGCGGCTGACGTAGCGATCAAACTTGGGCCGCGACAGCACGTCGTCCAGCTCCACCAAGGTCGCCTTCGACACCAGCAGCTTGCCGCCGTCCCGCACTGCGCGGGTGAATGCTTGGCCGGGCGTGCCGCCCGGGCGCAGCAGCAGGCTGACGAGCACGTTGGTATCGCACACACAGCGAAGCGGTCCGCTGTGCCTTTCAGTCATCGCGGGCCAGCAGTTCCGCAAGGATGTCGTCGGTCAAACCGTTGGCCTCGGCCTCGGCACCCGCCTTCTCGCACAATGCCAGCAGCTTCTCGACGTTCAGGCGGTGCAGCCGCTGGTACTCGGCCGGCGAGATCACCATCGCCACATCCCGGTCGTGACGCCGGATGACCACCGGCTCCCGGGCCGCCGCGTCGAGCATGGCGGCGAAGTTCTGCTTGGCCTCGCTGGCGGAGTAGGCGATCATGGAAATCTCCTGAAAAGTGCGATTCGTGCGAATTGTACAAATTGGTGCAGTGTTGCGCCACACCCGATTGCTATCGGAAATGCAGCTGCCGGCGCAGTCGGAGCATGCACTGCGGTCTTTCGTCGACATTCAAAGCGCGATGCGCCGCATGCCGGCCGGGAGGCGGCGGATGCCTGCGTCGGCCGACACGAAGACGTCAGCCCCGGCGAGCGTGGCCGTGGCGACGTGAATCACGTCGGGCATCCTGAGCGAAGCCCTTTCTGCGCGCAACTGCGCTGCCAGCAGCAGCACCTCGCGGCTGACGGGTCGGGCATCGAGCAGCGTGTCGAAGAGTCGTTCATAGGCCTCGACCAGCAGGCTGTCGTGGTGGCGCAGCGGACGCACCAGCACCTCGGTCAGCGCCAACTCGCTGGTGATCAGGTGGGCACCCGCCGCTTCGATTGCCTTGAACAGCGTCTCCATCGACTGCCTGAAAACCGGATTTCCCTCGACCAGGTAAATGATGGGGTTGGTGTCCAGGTACACCGTGGCGCCGCGTTCGATGGCGGTCGCGTCGGTCATTTGTCCCAGGCAGCACGCTCTTCGACGACCTGGGCGTCGATGTCCTCGCGCGTGCGCCCGGCGCCGCGCTGCTCGTTGAGAAACGCCACGATGCCCGGCCGGGGCCGGGCGGTCTTCCCGGGCGCGGCGGGCCGCAGCAGGATGCCGTCGCCCCACTGCGAGGCTTCGAGGTAGTCGCCCGTCTCCAGCGCCACCGCCTTGCGCAGCGCGGCGGGAAGGGTGACTTGGTATTTTTCCTTGACGCGCACCAGCTCGCCCATGACTTGCTCCGTATGAAAGTTGGAAATTCTAACTACTGGTGACTTGCGGACGGTGCCGCACCATCGCGCTCGGGACCGTGCGCTCACTCTCGAGTGGATTGCTACCTAATTGATAGCTGCATACCCAGGCGGAATATGCGCTACAGCCTCTTTTTATGCTGGAACGCCGTCGGCGACTGCCCGGTGGCGGCCTTGAACATGGCGCAGAACGCGCTGTCGGTGGCGTAGCCGCTGGCGGCGGCGACGTGGCTGACGCTCATGCCGCGCGCCAGCAGCGGCAGCGCGTGGGCCAGCACGGCCTGCTGGCGCCACTGCTGCCAGCTCATGCCGAGCTCGTCGCGGAAGCGTCGCGCCATCGTGCGCTCGCTGGCGCCGACCGCCGCGGCGCGCTCGGCCAGCGTGGCATGCCCGGCCGGGTTGCGCAGCAGTGCCTCGCACAGCGCGCGCAGGCGCTTGTCGGCGGGCAGCGGCACGTCGATGCGGATCTGCGTGGCGCGCTCGACCTCGTCGATGAAGAGCGGGGCGATCCAGCGCTCGCGCTGCGCGGCGCGCGCGTCGGCCGGCGGCGTGGCGCGGTCGGGCGTGGTGTCGAGCGAGAGCATCAGCGCGTGCAGCAGCGGGCTGATCTCCAGCACCTGGCAGCGCTCCCAGGGCGGCGCCAGCCAGCCGTGGACGTAGACCGTGCGCAGCTCGGCGTCCTCGATCAGCGAGATGCTGTGCGCCACGTCGGCCGGCACCCAGAGGGCGCGCGACGGCGGCACGATGTAGCTGCCGTCGGCGGTCGAGAGCCGGATCACGCCGCGCGTCGAGAAGGTGAGCTGCGGCCACGGGTGCGTGTGCAGCTCGACCAGCGTGTCGGCCTTCAGGAAGTGCTCCTTGGCGCGCAGCGGCCGCACGGCGTCGGGCACGAACAGGTGCGGCGTGAGCGGGCCGACGCGCAGTGCCGCCGGGGCGGTGTTGGCCCTGGGCTGCGGGACCGCGGCGGCGGGAGTGGGGGCAGAGGTGGAAGTCGGCATTGGCAAGATTTCGACAAAACTTGTCGCACTGTCGCCATTCTGCCGTGCCGCTCCCGATTACGATTCGTGAATAAGGGTTTTCCAGCAGTGCGTCGACCCAGCCCGTTCTGGGCCATGGCCCAGCGGCCGCGCCTCACCCGCCTTTCCTTTCATCCTGCCGACCGACGCTCATGACGACCTCCTCCTTGCCCGCCGCCGCTGGCCCCACCTTGCGCGACGATGCCCGGCTGATCGGCCTGGTCGGCCTGGCGCACGCCATCAGCCACTTCAGCCAGCTGGTGCTGGCGCCGCTGTTCCCGTGGCTGAAGGACGCCTTCCACGTGAGCTACATCGAGCTCGGCGCGGTGCTCACGGTGTTCTTCGTGGTCTCGTGCGTGGTGCAGGCGGCGTCGGGCTTCCTAGTGGACAAGCTCGGGCCGCGGCCGGTGCTGTTCGTCGGGCTGGGGCTGCTGGGTGTGGGGGCGTTCGGCTACGCCCTGTCGCAGAGCTACTGGATGCTGCTGGCCAGCGCGGTGGTGGGCGGCATCGGCAACGGCGTGTTCCATCCGGTGGACTACACGCTGTTCAACCGCAAGGTGGCCGCGACGCGGCTTGGCCACGCCTACAGCGTGCACGGCATCACCGGCAGCCTGGGCTGGGCGCTGGCGCCGGCGTTCGTGGTGCCGATCGCGATGGCGTACTCGTGGCGCGTGGCGATGGCCGCGGCGGGCGTGCTGGCCCTCGTCGTGCTGCTGGTGCTGTGGGCCAACCGCGCCGCGCTGTGGCTCGACGTGAAGGCGGTGCACAAGGCGACCGGCGCCGACGCGCCGGTGGTCGGCGGCGAGCTGGCGTTCCTGAAGCTGCCGGCGGTGTGGATGTGCTTCGGCTTCTTCTTCTTCTACGCCATGGCGCTGAGCGTGGTGCAGACCTTCGCGCCGGCCGCCGCCGGCAAGCTGCACGCCGCGCCGGTGGCGATGATCGCCATCTGCCTGACGACCTACATGGTGGCGGCCGCGGGCGGCATGGTGCTCGGCGGCTTCCTGGTGTCCGACCCGGCGCGCTGCGAGCGCATCGTGGGCGTCGGCTTCGGCTTCGCGGCGCTGGTGGCGCTGGCGCTGGCGTTCGCCACCTTCCCGCCGGACGTGGTGCCGGTGCTGTTCGGCGTCATGGGCTTCGCCACCGGCATCGCCGGGCCCTCGCGCGACCTGCTGGTCAAGCGCTCGACGCCGGCCAACGCCACCGGCCGGGTCTACGGCGTGGTCTATGCGGGGCTCGACATCGGCCAGGCCTTCGCGCCGCTGGTGTTCGGCCGGCTGATGGACCACGGCCAGTACACCAGCGTGATCGTCGGCCTGGCGGTGGTGCAGGGCGTGCTGATCGTCAGCGCCTTCAACGTGCGGCGCGCCCGGCGCGAGGCGCGGGTGCCGGTCTCGGCTTCGGCCTCGGCGTAGGCAAGGGGGCGCACGCGGCGCGTCGAGCGGAGTCCAAGCAGACGGCGCACCGGGCGCGCTGCCGTCCGCCCGCAGCGGCGCGTTGGCGACAGGCTCGCGGCGGCGCCCGAGGCGCCGGCCGTGTCGCATTCCGTGTGAGTCAGCCTGCCGCCGCAGTCCCGGCCTGCGCGGGCTCGGCCGGCGCGGCGGCTGCAGCCGGGGTGCCGTCGGCCGGTTCAGCGGTCAGCATCGCGTCGATGCGGCGCAGCCCGGCCAGCGTCCTGATGCAGGCGTCGGCCACTTCGGTGCCCTTGACGGCGAAATGGCGGTGGAAGTACTTGCGGTGCTCGACGTGCTCGTGGAAGTGGTGCGGCGTGAGCACCGCCGAGAGCACCGGCACGCCGGTGTCGAGCTGCAGCGACATCAGCGCACCGACCACCGTGCCGGCGACGAACTCGTGGCGGTAGATGCCGCCATCGACCACCAGCGCGCAGGCGACGATGGCGCCGTAGCGCCCCGACAGCGCCAGGCGCTTGGCCTGCAGCGGAATCTCGAAGGCGCCGGGCACGTCGATCACGTCGATGCGCCCGCGCGCGAACCCCTGGCGCGCCATCTCGGCGAGGAAGGCGTCCCGGGCCTGGTGCACGATGTCGCAGTGCCACTGCGCCTCGACGAAGGCGACGCGCCCGGACTCGGCGCACGAGGGCAGTCTGGAGAGGGAAAGGTCATTGGTCTGATTCACGGCATGCCTCCTGAAAGCAGGGTTTCCTGAATCAGGGCGCACGCGCCACCGTCGAGTCGGCCGCACGACGAAACGCGCGCGGTCGAGCCGGCGGAAGCGCGCTCTCTTTCATCCGGACTGTGACCGTCGGCTTCGGAATCCCACCGAATCTGCTGACCCTGCAGCGCATGCGGCGCGGCAGGCGCTCGCGGGCTCGTGCGAACGCATCGCCATCACCGCCGGTGGGGAATTTCACCCCGCCCTGAGAACGCTCGGGCTGCGGCAGAGGCCGCAGCCGTGCGGATTCTAAGCAGGAAGTGCTCCAAGCACGCATGCCGTGCAGGTGCGCCGCCGAAGGGCTGGGACGAAAAAAAGCCGGCGGGTGCCGGCTTTCGTCTCATGCGGGAGGCGCGGATCAGGACAGGTGCGGCCCGATCAGCTTGGCGAGCTCGAACATCGTCACCTGCGGCTTGCCGAAGACGGCCTTCAGCTTGTCGTCGGCGTTGATGTTGCGCTTGTTGGCGGCATCCTGCAGGTTGTGCTTCTTGATGTACTCCCACAGCTTGCTCACGACCTCGGTGCGCGGCAGCGGCGCCGTGCCGACCACGGCGGCCAGTTCCGGGCTGGGCTTGAGCGCCTTCATAAAGGCGGCGTTGGCGGGGCGCTTGGTTTGCGAGGTCGAAGAAGCCTTTTTCGCCGGGGTCTTGGAGGCTGCGGCTTTCTTTGCAGTTGCCATGATTGTTCCTTGTTCGAGGTGAGTGTCGCGAGGCGGGGACGTCGCCTCCACTGGTTGTCTGGATGCTAAAGGAGAAAAAATGCGTTTCCAAGCGGAAATGCGGTTTTTTCCTTGGGGGCCGTTGTTTTTGCGGGGGCGGCGCAGCCCTCATTCAGCGGCGTGCGGGCAGCGTGGCGAGCAGCACGCCCGACAGGGCCGCGCCGAAGGCGATCGCCTGCACCGCGGACAGGCGCTCGCCGAGCACCAGCACGCCCACCAGCGCCGCGCTCACCGGCAGCATGACCGTGAAGATGCCGGCCTGCGCCGCCGGCACGCGTTTCAATCCCGTCATCCAGAGCCACACCGTCCAGATGCTCGCCGCCAGCGCATAGAACACCAGCAGCAGCCAGGTGCCGCCGCCCACGCCGGCGAAGTCGAAGCCGAGCGCGAACCACAGCCCGAGCGGCGTCGAGAGGGCGAAGCCCCACAGGTTGATCAGCGCGCAGATGCGGCGCGGCCCGAGCCGGCCGGTGAGCGACTTGCCGATCACCGCATAGGCGGCCTCGCACAGCACGGCGCCGAAGACCAGCAGGTTGCCCAGCCACGGGGCTGCGCCCGGCGCGCCGGAGGCGGCACCTGCGCCGTCGCGGCCCGGCGCCAGCGCCAGCAGGCCGATGCCCGCCGCCGAGCAGGCGATGGCCAGCACGGTGCGCACGCCGATGCGCTCGCGCAAAAACACCCAACTCGCCAGTGCCACCACCGCCGGGATCGCCGCCATGATGACGCCCGCCGACACCGCGCTGGTCAGGCTGACGCCGAACATCATGCAGATCGAGAACAGGAAGTTGCCGAGGAACGATTCGAGGAACACGAGCGCGCGCGTGCGCCCGGTCATCGGCGGCTCGTCGGCCGGGCGCCTGAGCCAGTGCGGCATGGCGACCGCGGCGATGCCGAAGCGCAGCCACGCCAGCAGGAACACCGGAAACGCCGCCACCAGCGGCTTCGACAGCGCCACGTAGCTGCCGACCAGCGACATGCTGAGGGCCAGGCAGCCGCAGGCGAGCAGGCGGCGCGGCGCGGCGGCGGGGAGGGCGGCGGTGTTCATCAGGGACGGTGGGCGGTGGACAGAAGCTGTCTCTTCATTCTTCATGATGCCCGATGCCCGTCTGCGACCCCGGCTCGCCGGCGGCTGTGGGATCTCGGGCCGGTTCTTCGCGCGGTGGCAAGCCACTCGCGTCCCGCTGAGTGCGCGCCTGAAAATTTATGTCTTATATAAGACATAAGAGCTGAAAAAAGGTTACAGTGAGGCCTCGCTCGGCACTCCATGCAGCCGCCGGCCTCATCTTCATTCACCTCACGGAGCCCCCATGCCGCAAACCCTGACCGAACAACTCAGCCGCGAACAGCAGATCGCCGCCCTCGAAAAGGACTGGGCCACCAACCCCCGCTGGAAGGGCATCAAGCGCGGCTACAGCGCCGCCGACGTGGTGCGCCTGCGCGGCTCCTTCCCGATCGAGCACACCCTGGCGCGCCGCGGCGCCGAGAGGCTGTGGGGCCTGGTCAACAACGAGCCCTACGTCAACTGCCTCGGCGCGCTGACGGGCGGGCAGGCCATGCAGCAGGTCAAGGCCGGCGTCAAGGCGATCTACCTGTCGGGCTGGCAGGTCGCCGCCGACAACAACAGCTACGCCGCCATGTACCCCGACCAGTCGCTGTACCCGGTGGACTCGGTGCCGACGGTGGTCGAGCGCATCAACAACACCTTCCGCCGCGCCGACGAGATCCAGTGGTCCAAGGGCGCCAACCCCGGCGACGCGGGCTACGTCGACTACTTCGCGCCGATCGTGGCCGACGCCGAGGCCGGCTTCGGCGGCGTGCTGAATGGCTTCGAGCTGATGAAGGCCATGATCCGCGCCGGCGCCGCCGGCGTGCATTTCGAGGACCAGCTGGCCTCGGTCAAGAAGTGCGGCCACATGGGCGGCAAGGTGCTGGTGCCGACGCAGGAGGCCGTGCAGAAGCTGATCGCCGCGCGCATGGCCGCCGACGTCTGCGGCACGCCCACGCTGGTGATCGCCCGCACCGACGCCGAGGCGGCCGACCTGCTGACTTCCGACTACGACGAGAACGACAAGCCCTTCCTGACCGGCGAGCGCACGGCCGAAGGCTTCTACAAGACCAAGAAGGGCATCGAGCAGGCCATCAGCCGCGCCGTCGCCTACGCCCACTACGCCGACCTGGTGTGGTGCGAGACCGGCACGCCCGACCTCGAGTTCGCCCGCAAGTTCGCCGAGGCCGTGCACAAGGTGCACCCGGGCAAGATGCTGGCGTACAACTGCTCGCCGTCGTTCAACTGGAAGAAGAACCTCGACGACGCGACCATCGCCAAGTTCCAGAAGGAGCTGGGCGCCATGGGCTACAAGTACCAGTTCATCACGCTGGCGGGCATCCACTCGATGTGGTTCAACATGTTCGACCTGGCCAAGGACTATGTCGAGCGCGGCATGTCGGCGTACGTCGAGAAGGTGCAGGAGCCCGAGTTCGCGGCGCGCGAGCGCGGCTACACCTTCGTGAGCCACCAGCAGGAAGTCGGCACCGGCTACTTCGACGAGGTGACCACCGTGATCCAGGGCGGCAAGTCCAGCGTCACCGCGCTGACCGGCTCGACCGAGGAAGAGCAATTCCACTGAGCACCCCAGGCTTGCCCACTTCGTGTGGTCGCCCACTCCCTTGCAGGGGGCAACACCAGCGGCCCGGCAAAGCCGGTTCCGCGGTGTTCCCGAAGGGGCAGCGCTTCGCTTGCCTTGAATTCGGCGGGGTGCCCTGGCACGCAGGCATTGTCAGCCGGTTGGACCAGTCGGCCTGCCGTGGAGGTCGGTAAAGCCGTTTTCTGGGTGTTTTGAAAGGGCCTGTTAAAATTGAAGCCCGTTCCTCTTACAAGAGCGAGAAAGGCACTCTGGTTATGACACCGCGAACTACCCCGCAAGGATTTTTGGCCCAATAGGCCGGTAGCGCGCGTGAGCTGGGCGTATCCAGCTATCAAAACCATAGCAAAGCGCGGCGCCGGCCGCGCTTTTTTGTTTTCTCCTCAAGGCTTTCACATGATCCAGATCACGCTCCCCGACAACTCGCGCCGTGAGTATCCCGGCCCGGTCACGGTGGCCGAGGTGGCCCAGTCCATCGGCCCCGGCCTCGCGAAGATGACCGTCGCCGGCAAGGTGGACGGCCGGCTGGTCGATGCCAGCGACGTGATCGACCACGACGCGAAGCTGCAGCTCATCACGCCCAGGGACGACGAGGGCCTGGAGATCATCCGCCACTCGACGGCGCACCTGGTCGGCCACGCCGTCAAGCAGCTCTACCCGACGGCCAAGATGGTGATCGGCCCGGTGATCGAGGAGGGCTTCTACTACGACATCGCCTACGAGCGCCCCTTCACCCCCGAAGACATGGCCGCCATCGAGGAGCGCATGCGCGAGCTGATCGCGCAGGACTACGACGTGGTCAAGAAGATGACGCCGCGCGCCGAGGTGATCGACGTGTTCGCCTCGCGCGGCGAGGACTACAAGCTGCGCCTGGTCGCCGACATGCCCGACGAGCAGGCCATGGGGCTGTACTACCACCAGGAGTACGTCGACATGTGCCGCGGCCCGCACGTGCCGAACACGCGCTTTCTGAAGGTGTTCAAGCTCACCAAGCTGGCCGGCGCCTACTGGCGCGGCGACGCGCACAACGAGCAGCTGCAGCGCATCTACGGCACCGCCTGGGCCGACAAGAAGCAGCTCGACCAGTACATCCAGCGCATCGAGGAGGCCGAGCGGCGCGACCACCGCAAGCTCGGCCGCGAGCTCGATCTGTTCCACATCGACGAGGCGGCGCCGGGGCTGGTGTTCTGGCACCCCAAGGGCTGGGCGATCTGGCAGGTGGTCGAGCAGTACATGCGCCAGGTCTACCGCGACACCGGCTACTGGGAGGTCAAGGGACCGCAGATATTGGACAAGTCGCTGTGGGAGAAGACCGGCCACTGGCAGAACTACCGCGAGAACATGTTCACGACCGAGTCGGAGAAGCGCGAATACGCGCTCAAGCCGATGAACTGCCCCGGCCACGTGCTGATCTTCAAGAGCGACCTGCGCAGCTACCGCGACCTGCCGATCCGCTACGGCGAGTTCGGCCAGTGCCACCGCAACGAGCCCAGCGGCGGCCTGCACGGCATCATGCGCGTGCGCGGCTTCACGCAGGACGACGGCCACATCTTCTGCACCGAGGACCAGATCCTCGAGGAATGCGTGGTCTATACCGAGCAGCTCAAGCGCGTGTACCAGGACTTCGGCTTCACCGACATCATCTACAAGGTCGCGACGCGCCCCGACAGCCGCGTCGGCTCCGACGCGCTGTGGGACAAGGCGGAGCACGCCTGCATGGAGGCGCTGCGCCGCTCGGGCGTCGAGTTCCAGATCTCGCCGGGCGAGGGCGCCTTCTACGGCCCGAAGATCGAGTACACGCTCAAGGACGCGCTCGGCCGCCAGTGGCAGTGCGGCACGATCCAGGTCGACTTCAACATGGCCGAGCGCCTGGGCGCCGAGTACGTGACCGAGTCGAGCGGGCGGGCGCACCCCGTGATGCTGCACCGGGCCATCGTCGGCAGCCTGGAGCGCTTCATCGGGATGCTGATCGAGCACCACGCCGGCGCGCTGCCCGCCTGGCTGGCGCCGGTGCAGGTGGCGGTGCTCAACATCAGCGAGGGCCAGGCCGAGTACGCCGGGGAAGTTGCCAAAACGCTGCGGAATCAAGGGTTTAGAGTGACCCTTGATCTTCACAATGAAAAGATCACGTATAAAATACGAAAGCATTCATTGCAGAAGCTTCCTTACATCGTCGTTGTCGGCGAGAAAGAAAAGGAAGCCGGCGCGGTCGCGGTGCGTGCCCGGGGCAACAAGGACCTGGGTGCAATGCCCCTCGATGCCTTCGCCCGGCGCATTGCCGAGGACATTGCCGACAAGCGCTGATCTGCGTGCCTGTGTTCCCTGCTGTTTCCTGCCCGGATGGCCGCGCGGCCGCGTGACATCTGGGCCGACCGCTACAGTCTTTGTAGCAACCTATCGAGGATTCGAACCATCGCTACTGCATTTCGTGACCGTCGCCACCGCGAGGAACGCCAACACCGCCTGAACCGGGAAATCATGGCCCCGGAAGTCCGCCTCACCGGAGAAGACAACGAGCCCCTGGGCGTCGTGAGCCTTGCCGAAGCCCTGCGCATGGCGGGCGACCGGGACGTGGATTTGGTGGAAGTCGTGGCCGCGGCCAACCCTCCCGTGTGCCGGCTGATCGAGTACGGCAAGTTCAAGTACCACGAGCAGAAGAAGGCCGCCGAGGCGAAGGCCAAGCAGACTGTCATCGAGGTCAAGGAAGTCAAGTTCCGCCCCGGCACCGACGAGGGCGACTACAACATCAAGATGCGCAACATCCGCCGCTTTCTGGAAGAAGGCGACAAGTGCAAGATCACGCTGCGCTTCCGCGGCCGCGAGATCACGCACCAGGAACTCGGCATGGCCCTGCTGCAGCGCATCCGCGACGATCTGGGCGACACCATCATGGTCGAGCAGTTTCCCAAGCTCGAAGGCCGACAGATGATCATGATGATCGCCCCCAGCCGCAAGAAGGTGGGGGGTGGCGCGCCCAAGCCCGCCGCCGAGCCGGCACCGGCCGCGCGCACGGCCACGACGGCCTGAGCAGCGAAGAAAAAGTTTGAATCGAGAAATTCTGCCCCGTGCCGCCTGCGTGCGGCGAGGGGCGGGATCAAAGAAGTGTCTCGGGGCCAACAAGTCCGCGGAAGGTTCGCGGCGCCTCGCGAGCACAACCAAAGAGGAGCATTCACATGCCCAAAATGAAGACCAAGAGCGCGGCCAAGAAAAGGTTCCGCGTTCGTCCGGGTGGCACCGTCAAGCGCGGGCAAGCCTTCAAGCGTCACATCCTGACCAAGAAGACCACCAAGAACAAGCGCCAGCTGCGCGGTGCGGTGACTGTGCACGAGACCAACATGGGTCACATGGCGCAGATGCTGCCCGGCCGCGGCATCTAACCCGACGAACGAACAAGGAGTACATACATGCCTCGCGTCAAACGTGGTGTCACGGCCCGCGCCCGCCACAAGAAAGTTCTCGCCCTCGCCAAGGGCTTCCGCGGCCGCCGCGGCAACGTCTTTCGCATCGCCAAACAGGCGGTGATGAAGGCGGGCCAGTACGCCTACCGCGACCGCCGCACCAAGAAGCGCGTGTTCCGCCAGCTGTGGATCGCGCGCATCAACGCCGCCTCGCGCGAGCTGGGCCTGACTTACAGCCAGTTCGCCAACGGCATCAAGAAGGCCGGCATCGAGATCGACCGCAAGGTGCTGGCCGACATCGCCGTGCACGACAAGGCCGCATTCGCCGGCATCGTGGAGCAGGTCAAGGCCAGGCTGGCTGCCTGATCCGGCACGGCGGACTGCTATCTTTTGGATAGCGGCCTACGTCGACTGCACAAGGGCTGGCGCTTGAAAAGGCACTGGCCCTTGTTTTTTGGACCGTCGCTGACCTCTGATCTGAATGGCTATGAACGAACTGGATTTCCTGGTCGAGGACGCGCGCGCCGCCTTCACGACCGCCATGCAGCCGGCCGACCTGGAAAACGCCAAAGCGCAGTTCCTGGGCAAGTCGGGCCGCGTCACCGCGCTGATGAAGGGCATGGCCGCGCTGCCGGTCGAGCAGAAGAAGACCCGCGGCGCCGCCATCAACGTCGCCAAGCAGGCCATCGAGGCGGCGCTCGCCGAGCGGCGCCAGGCGCTGGCCGATGCCGAGCTGGCCGCGCAGCTGCAGGCCGAGGCGCTCGACGTGACGCTGCCCGGACGCCGGCGAGAGCCTGGCGGCCTGCACCCCGTCAGCCGCACCCTGGAGCGCATCGAGGCGATCTTCTCCAGCATGGGCTTCGACGTGGCCGACGGCCCCGAGATCGAGAGCGACTGGCACAGCTTCACCTCGCTCAACAACCCGCCGAACCACCCGGCGCGCTCGATGCAGGACACCTTCTACGTCGACCTGCAGGGCGACGACGGCATCGCGTACAACCTGCGCCCGCACACCAGCCCGATGCAGGTGCGCTACGCCCAGCAGCACATCAAGCGCCACGCCGCCGCCTTCGAGGCCGCGGCGGCCGACGCCAGCGGCATGCTCAGGGCGCCCGAGATCCGCGTGATCGCGCCGGGGCGCACCTACCGCGTCGACAGCGATGCGACGCATTCGCCCATGTTCCATCAGTGCGAGGGCCTGTGGCTGGGCGAGAACGTCAGCTTCAAGGACCTGAAGGTCGTCTTCACCGACTTCTGCCGCAGCTTCTTCGAGAGCGACGACCTGGTGTTGCGCTTTCGTCCCAGCTTCTTTCCGTTCACCGAGCCGAGCGCCGAGATCGACATCCAGTTCCAGAGCGGCCCGCTGGCCGGCCGCTGGCTGGAGGTGGCCGGCTCGGGCCAGGTGCATCCGAACGTGGTGCGCAACATGGGGCTCGACCCCGAGCGCTACATCGGCTTCGCCTTCGGCATGGGACCGGACCGGCTCACCATGCTGCGCTACGGCGTGAGCGACCTGCGGCTGTTCTTCGACGGCGACCTGCGCTTCCTGAGCCAGTTCAGATGACCCGCCTCCGAAGCGCCTTCGGCGTCTCCCCTTCAGGGGGGCTCCGCCAGCGGCACGGCAAAGCCGGTTCCGCGGTGGCCTTGGTGAAGAATCTGGAACACGTCCACATCTACGGTTGACAGCATGCAATTTCCCGAGTCCTGGCTGCGCGAGTTCTGCAACCCGCCGCTCTCCAGCGCCGACCTGGCCGAAACGCTCACCATGGGCGGCCTCGAGGTCGAAGAGCGACGCACGGCCGCGCCGCCCTTCACGCGCATCGTGGTGGGCGAAATCAGGGAGGCCGCGCAGCATCCCAATGCCGACCGCCTGCGCGTCTGCCAGGTCGATGCCGGGCAGGGCGCCTTGCTGAACATCGTGTGCGGCGCGCCCAATGCGCGCGCCGGCATCAGGGTGCCGTGCGCGCTGGTCGGCGCCGAGCTGCCGCCGGGCGAGGACGGCAAGCCGTTCACCATCAAGCTGGGCAAGCTGCGCGGCGTCGAGAGCCAGGGCATGTTGTGCTCGGCGCGCGAACTCGGCCTGGGCGACGACCACGGCGGCCTGCTGGAGCTGGCCGCCGACGCGCCGGTGGGCGTCGACGTGCGCGAGGCGCTGCGGCTCGACGACACGCTGCTGACGCTCAAGCTCACGCCCAACCTCGCGCACGGGCTGAGCGTGTTCGGCGTGGCGCGCGAGCTCGCCGCGCTGACGGGCGCGCCGCTCGCCGCAGCACCCGTCGCGCCCGTCGCGCCGGCACTCGCCGAGCGCCTGCCGGTCGTCATCGAGGCGCCCGAGCTGTGCGGACGCTTTTCGGGCCGCATCGTGCGCGGCGTGAATACCCGGGTCGCCACGCCCGCCTGGATGGTCGAGCGGCTGGCGCGCTGCGGCCAGCGCAGCGTGTCGCCGCTGGTCGACATCTCGAACTACGTCATGTTCGAGTACGGCCAGCCGACCCACATCTTCGATCTGGACAAGATCCACGGCGGCCTCACGGTGCGCTGGGGCCGCGCCGGCGAGCAGCTCAGGTTGCTCAACGGCAACACGGTCGCGCTCGACGAGCAGGTTGGCGTCATCGCCGACGAGCGCGAGGTCGAGTCGCTCGCCGGCATCATGGGCGGCGACGCCACGGCGGTGTCGGACGCCACCCGGAACATCTACGTCGAGGCCGCCTTCTGGTGGCCCGAGGCGATCCAGGGCCGCTCGCGCCGCTTCAACTTCTCGACCGACGCCGGGCACCGCTTCGAGCGCGGCGTGGACCCGAGCCGGACGGTGGAAGTCATCGAGCGCGTCACGCGGCTGATCCTGGACATCTGCGGCGGCGAGGCCGGGCCGGTCGACGACCGGATCGTGAACCTGCCCGAAGCCCGGGCCGTGACCCTGCGCGTGGCGCGCGCCGCCCGCGTGATCGGCATGCCGCTGACGCAGGCCGAGTGCGGCGGCGCGCTGCGCCGGCTGGGCTTCGAGGTCCGGGAGGGCGAGGGGACGCTGGCCGTCACGCCGCCGCCGCACCGCTTCGATCTGCGGCTGGAAGAAGACCTGATCGAGGAGGTGGCGCGCCTGATCGGCTACGACAACCTGCCGACCAGCGCGCCGCTGGCGCCCATCACCGCGCGTGTGCGGCCCGAGACGCGGCGCAGCCCCTTCGACGTGCGGCGCCGCCTTGCCGCCCTCGGCTACCAGGAAACCATCAACTTCAGCTTCGTCGAGGCCCGGTGGGAGCGCGAACTGGCCGGCAATGCCGACCCCGTGCGGCTGCTCAACCCGATCGCCAGCCAGATGGACGTGATGCGCTCGTCGCTCATGGGATCGCTGCTGCAGGTGCTCAGGTTCAACCTCGACCGCAGGGCACCGCGGGTGCGCGTGTTCGAGGTCGGCCGCGTGTTCCTGCGCGATGCGTCGGTCGCCACCACCGACACGACCGTGCGGGGCATCCAGCAGCCGATGCGCGTCGCCGGCCTGGTCTTCGGCGAGCCCGAGGGCCTGCAGTGGGATCGCCGCGGCCAGCGCGCCGATTTCTTCGACGTCAAGGGCGACGTGGAGGCCTTGCTGGCGCCGCTCGAAGCCACCTTCGCGCCGACCGCCCATCCGGCGCTGCACCCGGGCCGTGCGGCCGAGGTGCGCGTCGGTGGCCGCGCCATCGGCGTCGTCGGCGAGTTGCACCCGCGCTGGCGCCAGGGCTGGGAGCTGCCGCAGCCGCCGGTGCTGTTCGAGCTCGATCTCGACGCGGTGCTGCAGCGTCCGCTGCCGGCGGCGCAGCCGGTGCCCAGGCACCAGGCCGTCGAGCGCGACATCGCCGTGGTGGTGGCCGAAGCGGTGACGCACGACCAGCTGATCGGCGCCATCCGCGAGACCCCGACCGGGGGCTTGCTGCGCGGTGCCGTCCTGTTCGACATCTTCCGGCCGCCGACCGCGGCGCGCGGCGTTGCGGCCCCGGTGGTCCCGGGCGCGGGCGGGCTCGCCGCCGGCGAGAAGAGCATGGCGGTGCGCCTGGCCTTCAACAGCGACGCCGCCACGCTGACCGACGAGCAGGTCGAAGCCGCCGTGCGCGCGATCGTCGCGCGGCTCGCCGAGCGCTTCGGTGCGCGCCTGCGCGGCTGAAGAAAAGAGAAAAAAGGGCACGATCATGGAATTCACCCTCGAAGCCCTGGAGACGCCGGCGCTGACCAAGGCGCAGCTGGCCGATCTGCTGTTCGAGCGCATCGGCCTCAACAAGCGCGAGTCCAAGGACATGGTCGACGCCTTCTTCACGCTGATCGCCGACGCCCTGATCGAGGGCGACGACGTGAAGATTTCCGGCTTCGGCAACTTCCAGATCCGCGTCAAGGCGCCTCGCCCTGGGCGCAACCCGCGCACGGGCGAAGCGATTCCGATCGGCGCGCGCCGCGTCGCGACCTTCCATGCCAGCGCCAAGCTCAAGGAGCAGATCCAGGGCGAGATCGGCCGTGAGGCCGAATGGAGCGTGGGCGCCGGCTGAACGTCTGGCATCTTGCGGCAAGCTGGGGTAATCTCGATGAATTTTCGCGCAGGTCATTGATTCGCATGGAGAAAACGCTTCCATCCATTCCTGCCAAGCGCTACTTCACGATCGGTGAGGTGGGCGAGCTGTGCGACGTCAAGCCGCACGTGCTGCGTTACTGGGAGCAGGAATTCACGCAGCTGCGGCCCATGAAGCGGCGCGGCAACCGCCGCTACTACCAGCACCACGAGGTGCTCATGATCCGCCGCATCCGCGACCTGCTCTACGACCAGGGCTTCACCATCAGCGGCGCGCGCAACAGGCTGCAGGAGCTGGCGCAGTTCGAACGCGGCCGCCGCAGGGAGGGCGGCGGCGCACCTGCAGAGCCAAGGCTCGAGGCGGGACCGCTGGAACATGGAGGCAGCGCGGAGCTCGGGGTGGGCGGCGACGAGAGCCTCTCGATGGGCGAATCTCCCGAAATCTCTGCGATGCGCTCGCGGCTGCGTGCGCTGCGTCGCGAGCTGCTGGAAATCCGCCAGCTCCTGACCGCTGCGCCCTGATCCAGCCGGCTATAATCCCGCGCTTCGGTGTGTGGCGCAGCCTGGTAGCGCACTTGCATGGGGTGCAAGGGGTCGAAGGTTCGAATCCTTTCACACCGACCATTTCATAATCATTCCAGTCCTGTCTGGTCAGACTGCAAGGCCCTTGAGATTCGATGCTCAAGGGCTTTTTTTCTGGCTGCGTAGGACGGGGCTTCGTGGCAGGCGCTCGAAGGCAACCGATGGAAGGAAGCGGCCGCATGAAGAAACCCGCACGCGTGAGCCGCATTCGAGGCCGGCCGGGGCGCGCTTCCTCGGCCTTTCTCCGCACCTGTCTCGGCGTCGCCTGCATCTTCCTCTGGCTTGCCGTCACGGCTTGGTTTCGGCCGCTGACGGCGCCGGACGAAGGCCGCTACGTTGGTGTTGCGTTCGAGATGCTGCGCTCCGGCGACTGGCTGGTGCCCCGGCTCGACGGGTTGCCGTTCTTTCACAAGCCGCCCCTGTTCTACTGGGCAAGCGCGGCGGCGATGTCCGTGTTCGGCGCTTCCGAGTGGGCGGCGAGGCTGCCGTCGGTCATTGCCGCCACCCTGGCGGCGGCAGGCCTGCTGCTGTTCCTGCGTCGCTGGGCGAATGAGAGGCTGGCCAGGCTCTCCGTCGTCGTGCTTCTCACGATGCCGTACTTCTACGTCGGTGCGCAGTTCGCCAACATGGACACGCTGGTGGCCGGCTGCATGGCCGTGACGATCTTGTCGGCGGTGCATGCCACGCTGTCGAAGGAGCAGGGGGCGGCGTGGCGCGCGGCGCTGGCCGGCGCGTTCCTGTTCGCCGCGCTCGGGGTGCTGGCCAAGGGCCTGATCGGCCTGGTGCTGCCTGGGCTGGTCTTTCTGGTCTGGTGTGCCGCGACGCAGCGGCTCAAATCGGCCTGGCTGCTGGCTTGGCTGCCTGGCTGGGGCCTGTTTCTGGCGGTCGCCGCCCCTTGGCTCGTGGCGATGCAGATGCGCTTTCCCGCTTTCTTCGACTATTTCATCGTGACGCAGCACTTCAGGCGCTTCGCCTCGTCGGGCTTCAACAACGAGCAGGTTTTCTGGTTCTACCTGCCGGTGATCGGCGCCCTGACGCTCCCGTGGTTCGGCTGGCTTGCTTTGGCTCGGTGGCAGGGTCCGGGGCGTCGGCGGCTGCCCGATGTTCAAGGGCTGATGCTGGTCTGGTGCCTGACCATCGTCGTCTTCTTCTCCATCCCGCGCTCCAAGCTGATCGGCTATGTGCTGCCCGCGCTGCCGCCGCTGGCTTGCCTGATCGCCTGCACGGTGGCGGCCGCGGTAGCGCGGTCGAGGCGGGCGCGCGGTGCAGCGCGATGGACGGCGGGGCTGGCGGGGCTGGCCTGCGTCGCGGCGGTCGCTTCGGCCGGCCTGCTGGGCGTGCCGCCCGGGGCGCGGCTGCGCCTGCCCGCCGGCGAGGCCGTCGGCCCGGACGACCAGGTGCTGATGCTCGACACCTACTTCTACGAGATTCCCTTTTACTGGCGGCTGCGACGGCCCGTCATGGTCTTGGGCGACTGGAGCCCCGCCTCGCTGGCGGCCAGTGACGACTGGCGCAACGAACTCCACGATGCGGGGCAGTTCAACCCTGAGCGGGGAGCGGCGCTGCTGGTCGCACCGGACCAACTCCCGGCGAAGCTGTGCGTGCCACGGGCGACTTGGCTGGTGGGGTCTTCCAACGCCCAACTGGCCCATCCCTGGCTGGCCCATGTCCGGCTCGTCGCCTACAACGCGCAGGCGGCCGTGTGGTGGTTCGCAGGCAGTCCCGACAGCCATCCGGAATGCCTCGAATCAGCCCCAGCCAACGCGGCGAAGGACACGCCCTCGAAGCGTCCGCAAGCCCAGAGATGAGTGTGGGCCTGCTGGGGCCTGTGCGGAGGGGCCTCTTCGGAATTCCATGGTGCCTGTGAAAGCAGCGTGGAATCCGGCGGCGTCCCTGCGTCCCGTTCAGGCGCCATAGACAATTGGTACTACAAAAAAACCATGGAATGGTGCGGCTACGGAGAGAGGTTGTCCTATAGGGCGGCCAAAAAAGTGCCGGTGTCAAGTCCTTTGCGCAAATCACGCAGAGCTTGAAACCGTATATGGGACAGTAGGTTAGCTCGTTTTCAGACCACTTCGCGGAAGTGCGGCCTCGTGGGCTAGGAGCCACATAGGAGCGTCGGGAGAGAAAGCCGGATCGCGCTGGGGCGTGCGAGATTGCCGAGGAACGGCGAGCTTGTCTGGCCATCATAGCCCCAATGGCTTGGCAGCATCCAGAATGACGAACGCGCAGCCCCAGGCTGCGCGTTCGATGGATGACGTTGGGATGCGACGCCATCATGTCGACTTCGATGGCGCGCTCCGCGTGGCCGTGCCCTTCCTGAATCCCCGATCCCCCGCCATGAACGCCTCCAGCATGTGCGGGATCAACTTCTCTGCATCAACCGCCTCCCCATACGCCTGCGCGTGCAGCGCGGCGTAGCGGTCGAGGTCGGCTTTCAGGCTGGCCGGGCAGGCAAAGGTCAGCTTGACGTTCTCGGTCTTGGGCAGCGGCCCGAGCCGCAGTTTCTTGGTCGTGCTCATTGCGAGGCTCCGCGGTTGAAAAACAACGGCTGGTAAGGGCGCAATACCAAGTCACGCCCCACGATCACCCGAACCGGCAACCCCGGCCGCGCCGTCAGTGTCGGCTGGATGTTCATGTTGCGCCGGGTGATCTCCTCGCCGACTTGGTTGATGCTGTCCTGTGCGCTGTCGCGCCCGGCGATGACGATGCGATTGCCGTCCTGGCGGTTCTCCGGCGCGGCCAGCTCGGCACCGACGCCCAGCAGCGTCGTCAGCACCGCACCGGCAAAGATGCGGTTCCAGTGCCAGTCCACGTCATCCTCCAAGCCCGCGTAGCCGGCCGGGTCGGTGCCGACAAGGTTGTCGAGCGTCAGCGAGGACGTGTCGGGCAGGATGATCCGGTTCCACACCACCTGCACGCGGCTCTGTCCGTAGCTGACCTGGCTGTTGTAGCGCCCGAGGATGCGCGACCCCTGCGGAATCAGCAGGAACTTGCCGGTGGCTGTGTCATAGACCGGCTCCGTCACAGTGCCGATCACGTCGCCCGGCAAGTCCGACTTGATGCCTGTCACCAGCGCACCGGCGATCACCGTTCCGGCCATCACCTGATACGGCGACATGGGCAGCGCCAGATTGCCGGAATTGCGGGTTTCCGTAGAACCGGCTTTCAGGAACGCCTCTTTCTGGTCTTGCCGGTTCTGCAAGGCGGTCGGGTCGGCGGGCTGGGCCGCCGTCGAGGCGGGCCCAGCAGCGAGCGGATCGAAGGCCGCAAGCGTGCTTGCAGCCCCCGGCGCTGCCTGCGCGACCGTGGCGGCGGTCTGCCCTTGGCCGCCCGAGCGGAAGAACACCGACGAGGCCGCCGCCGCGTCCGCCTCCTTGCGCAAGGCATCTTCGGGATCATGGCCTGGCGGCGAATAGCCCGGCGTCACCGGCTGCTGCGAAGCGACGATGGCCGGGCCAAGGTCGCCGGGCAACGGCGGCCCCAGCTCGGGCACATCGGGCGGTAAGGCTGGTGGCAGCTTCGAGTAGTCCGTCGGCAGCGCATCCAGCCCTTCGGACTTCGAGACGCGATCGACGTTGTAAAGCTCGGTTTGCTCGCCCGCACTGCGTCGCTGCGGTTGTAGCGACCAGATCGTGGCCCCAAGGACGGCGACCGACAGGCCGCCGACGAGGATGGCCAGCGTGCGCCGGTTCAGGCGAGTGACCGGGCGCGGCTGGGCGCGCAGCGCCACCGCTTCCGGCGCGACCTTGCCTGTCTGCGGCGTGGCGAGGTCGGGGGTGTCGTCTTGGCTCATGGTCAGTTCCTCCGCGCAACGCCGTCCGTGCGCTCGATCCGCACCACATCGCCCTTGTCCCCGCCCAGGCGCAGTTCGGCGGCACCGAACAGCCGATCCACGATGTAGTACGGCGAGCGGAAGCGGTAGTTGACCAGTTGCCCGTCGCCTTCCGGCCCGATCACGAACAGCGGCGGCAGCTCGCCTTGCGCGATGCCGGCGGGGAACTGGATATAGACCTTCTGCCCGTCGTCGAAGGCGCGCAGCGGCTTCCACGGCGGGTTGCTACCGCTGACCACGTAGCGGAAGCGCAGGTTTTCCAGCGACAAGCCGGAGTCCACCGGCGCGGCGGCGCTGGCCGCCTGCGCCTGGCGCTGCAAGGCCAGCATCCGGTCGCGCGGGTACTCCCAGGACACCGACGCCATCCACGTCTTTTCCGTCGAAGCTAACTCCAGCAGGTACGTCCTGCGGCTGGTGGTGATGACCAGATTCGTCTTGAGGCCCGTGCGGATCGGCTTGACCAGCACGTTCACGCGCAGGTCGGCACCGCTGCCGCTGGACGTGTCGCCCACGATCCAGCGCACGGTATCGCCGGCGGCCACCGTCACCAGTTCCTCGCCCGGCTGGAGCGAAACCACGGTCACGCGGCCCACGGCCGCATAGACCTGATACAGCGCGCCATCGGTGAACGGCCACACCTGAATCGCGTTGACGTATCCCTCGCGCGTGGGTGCGACGCGCGCCTCGGCATTGGCCCGTGAGACGCGCACCTTCTCGTCGGCTGGCTCCGGCGTGGGCTTGGCGTCCTCGGCTTCGGGCAATGGCTTCAACTGCGCCGGCATCGGCAGCACCTCGGGCATCGCCACCACCTCCACCGGCGCGGGTGGCTCGGGTAGCGGCTGGGCCTGCACCGGCTCATCGAGCGAGATGGTCGGCGGTGGCTTGCCCTGCGTGGCGCAGCCCGCCAGGGCAAGCAAGATCACCGGCAAGGCGGATTTACGGAAAAGATCATTCATGGCTTGGCTCCTTCGGAAGAATCCAGTTCGCGGCTCCACGACAGGCCGTTGACGTAGATGCCCAGGGGGTTCTTGCGCAGGCGCTCTTCGGTGCGCGGCGGCTGGAGCACGATGGACACTACGGCCGTCCACCGCTCCAAGCCCGCAGCGGCGCCGTTGACGTAGCGGCGTTCCGTCCAGCGCACGTTGAAAGACGTGTCGCTGGCGCGCACGACGCTGGTGATCTGCACCGTCACCGACTCCTTGCCGATGCGCGCGAACGGGTCGTTGACCCGTGCGTAGTCGTTGAGCACGGCCGCGCCCTTGTCGGTCGTGTAGTCGTAGGCGTCCAGCCAGTTCTGGCGGACGACGATGGGGTCGATGGACAGCGAGCGCACCAGCGTCACGAAGCGCGCGATGTGGTGCGCGGTCTGCGCATCGTTGGGTCGGTATGGCGTGGCGGCTTCGCCCACGGCGCGTACCTGGCCCGCGTTGTCCACCTCCACGACGTAGGGCGTCACGATGGATTGCGCCGAGCGCCACACCAGGCCGCCGGCCATCAGCAGCGCAAGCGTCAGGCAGCCAAAAGCCATCAGGCGCCAGTTTTTCGCCTGGACGCGCGGCGAGCCGATGCGCTCGTCCCACACCTGGCCGGCAGCTTGGTACGGCGTGGCAGGCTGCGGCGTGTCGGCGTAGCGCACCTGCGGTTTCTTGAATCGCATGGTCAGTTCTCCTTATGAATCGGAATCGCGCAGGCTCGGCCCCTGGCCGGAGCCGCCGCCATCGCCGCCGCGCAGCGCGTGAGCGGTGGTGGTTGCGGCATGGGTGAGTTGCTGGCGGCGATGCAGCCGCTTGGCCCAAGCGGGCTGCTCCTGCGTCTGTGCAGCGGCAGCGCCTGCGGGGGCTTCGCTGGTGCCGGCTGATGCGCCAACGTCGCCATTCCATCCCTCGCGGAATGGCGCAGCCATGCGCTGTCCTGCCGCAGAGGCGCGGGATGCAGCGCCTCGCCCGGCTGCCTGCGCGCCGGTCTTGGCGACGTTGCCCAGGCCCGCGATCGCGCCCTTTGCGCCTCCGCCAGCGGCGGCGGAACCGGCCTGGAACGCCGACTTCGCACTGCTGGCCGCCGACGTGGCGGCGCGCGCACCGCTACCGGCCAGCTTGGCGGCAGCCGGAGCCATGCGCGCACCAGCAGCCACGGCGCCACCCACGCCCGTCGCGGCGGCGCCGATGGCGACGGCCGTGCCGGCAGCGCCGACAGCAGCACCGGCCATTGCGCCAGCGCCGAGCTGTGGCGCACCGGAGACGAGGCCCGTGGCAATGCCGGGGCCGAAGATCCCAAGCGCCAGCAAGGTGAGCGAGGCCAGCATGATGACCAGCGCGTGGTCGATGGACGGTTCAGCGGGATGGACTTGGAATTGCGCGAACAAGCCCGAGCCGATGCCGACGATCACGGCCAGCACCAGCACCTTGACGCCGGCGGAAACGACGTTGCCCAGCACCTTTTCGGCGAGGAAGCTGGTCTTGTTCCACAGCGCGAACGGCACCAGCACGAAGCCCGCCAGCGTGGTCAGCTTGAACTCGATCAGCGTGATGAAAAGCTGGATCGCCAGCACGAAGAAGCACAACACCACGACCAGCCAGGCGAGGAACATCACCACGATGGGGTCGAGGTTCACGAACACTTCGGGGAAGCCCGTCATCTCCCCGATCTGTTTCAGGATCGGCGCTCCGGCGTCGATGCCGGCTTTCGCCAGCCGGCCCGGCTGCAAGAAGTTCTCCATCGTGATGGCCGAGCCGGTGGCGGTGATGCCCAGCCCGGCAAAGGATCGGAAGACGATGCCGGCCAGCCAGTTGAAGTTGTTGATGATGTAGGCGAAGGCACCGACGTAGAGCACCTTGCGCAGCAGCTTGGCGATCACGTCCTCGCCCTGTCCGGTGGCGTGGCTCATGGCCCAATACAGGCCGGCGATCGTCATGTCGATGACGATCAGCGTGGCCGTGAGGAACGCCACTTCGCCGCGCAGCAGCCCGAAACCCGAGTCGATGTAGGTGGCGAAGGTGTTGAGGAACTGGTCGATGATGGTCACGTCATTCATGGCGTGTCCTCCGGTTCGGCGGGAACGGCCGGCGCCATGCCATCGGCCGGTTCCTCGAAGCTCGGCGGGATCGGCGGCAGGTCGGCCAGCGTCTGGTATTCATCCGGCCCGGCCTGGCCAGAGAAGAAGCGCCGCCGGAAGGCTTCGGCGGCGGCGCGGCAAGCGTCCTCACCCGTGGTCTGCATGACCTGTTGCGGGGGGGCCGCGCATTGCACGCGCACTGCCTTGAGCCGTACGGGATCGGCGGCCAGGGCATCGGCAAGGTTGTCGGCCGGCTGCTCGCCGCAAGCGGCCAGCAGCGCGGCACACAGGGTGAGGACGCATCGCATGGCGGCCTCCCGTCAGTTGCCGTAGAAGTTCACGGACTGCGGCGTGTAAGGCGTACCTTCGCCGAGGAAGCGCCGCCGCACCTCGCGGGCGCGCTCCGTGGCCGCCGCCTGCCGCGCCAGCTCCAGCGAGGCCGCCCGGTCTTGCGTGATCTGGAGCCGCTGCGTCTGGATCGACTGCTTGGCCTGCAAGGCCAGCAACTGGTTCATGGCCTGCATCGCTTGCAGCGCGCCCTCGGCCGACTGGCTCTTGCTCACGAGGTCGGCCAGTACGCTTTCGTCGTCGCTCAGGTTCTGCGATGCCTGGGCCTGCATCTGCATGGTGGTTTGCAGGCCGTTGAGCGTGTTCTTCCAACGTTCCTGCGCATCGAGGTACATCTGATTGCCGCTCACCGTAGCGGCGTACTTCTCGGGATACAGGCGCGCGAATTCTCGGTCGATGCTGGTCACGTCGTAGGCCAAGCCTTTGGCCTGCGCGATCAGCCGCTGAGTAGTCGCCAGGTTGGCGCGCAACTGGCCGACCACGCTGGACGGCAGGCTGGCCAGGTTGCGCGCCTGGTTGATGAGCATCTGCGCTTCGTTCTGAAGCTGGCGGATCTGGTTGTTGATCTGCTCCAGCGTGCGAATCGCCGTGAGCGTGTTCTGTACCAGATTGGTCGGGTCGAGCACGATGTCGCCGACGCCGAACAAGGCATGGGCGGGTTGTGCGATGCCGAAGGCGAGCACGCAGGCGGCGGCCAGCGCTGCGAGTTTGGGGGCATGCGGTTTCATGGCAGGTTCTCCTGTGGGTGGTCAGCAGTACGGAGGGAACCCGGCGTGAGGCCGGGGAACGAGGGCAGCAGGTCGGCCGCCCAATCGATGCCGCGATGGCGCAGCCAGGCGCCTGCGAAGCCGGGCACGCCGGCGTCCAGCAGCACGCGGTCAAGAACTTCGTCGATGGCGCGCTGGTCCTGCGGCGTGGAAGCACCCGCGAAGGCCAGCGTCGCCGACCCCAGGTCGAGGTCGAACAGGCGGTTGCCGAGACGGGATTGGTAGTAGTAGTCGCGCTTGGGCTGCGCGGTGGCCACGATCTCGATCTGACGGCTGTTGAGGCCGAAGCCCTCATAGATAGCTCGAATCTGCGGCTCGGTCGCCTGCGGGTTCGGCAGGAAGATGCGGCTGGCGCAGCTTTCGATGATCGCGGGTGCGATGGTCGAATCCTTGATGTCCGCGAGCGACTGCGTGGCGAAGATGACGCTGACGTTCTTCTTGCGCAGTGTCTTGAGCCACTGGCGGATGCGCGCGGCGAACACCGGGTCATCGAGGAACAGCCACGCTTCATCGAGGATCAGCAGCGTGGGCGCACCGTCAAAGCGTTCATCGAAGCGCGCAAAGAGGTAATGCAGCACGGCCATGACGGCGGCCTTGCTGTGCATCAGCTCCTCCATCTCGAAGCACTGCACGTCGGCCATGCCCAGCCGGTCGTGGTCGGCGTCCAGCAGCTTGCCGTGGGCGCCGCCGAGCACATAGGGCGCGAGCGCCTGCCGCAGCGCGTTTGATTGCAGGAGCACCGACAGGCCCGTCATCGTGCGCTGCTCCAGCGGCGCACCTGCGAGACTTCCCAGCGCCGACCAGATGGCCGCTTTCTCGTCGGGGCCGACCGCCACGCCTTCGTGCAGCAAGCGGCCTTCGATCCACTCGGCGGCCCAGGTGCGGTAGCCCTCGCGGTCGATGCGCGCGAGCGGCTGGAAGGCGATCTCGCCATCCATTCCAAGGTCATAGTGCTCGCCGCCAAGACCCAGGATGGTGGCCCGCATGGAGCGGCCCATGTCGAAAGCAAAGATGCGCGAGCCGCGATAGCGGCGGAACTGCATCACCAAGGTGGCGAGCAGCACCGACTTGCCCATGCCGGTCGGCCCCGCGATCAACGTGTGGCCCACATCGCCGATGTGCGTCACCAGCCGGAACGGCGTGGCGCCATCGGTGCGCGTAACGATCAGCGGCGGGCCATCAAGATGGTCGTTCTTTTCCGGCCCGGCCCACACGGCGGACACCGGCATCATGTGCGCCAGGTTCAGCGTCGAGACGATGGGCTGACGCACATTGGCGTAGGCGTTGCCAGGGATCGAGGACAACCACGCATCCACGGCGTTGAGCGTTTCGGGAATCGTCACGAACCCGCGCCCCTGGATGACGCGCTCCACCATGCGCAGCTTCTCGTCGGCCACGGCGGCGTCCTCGTCCATGACGGTGACGGTCGCCGTCAGGTAGCCGAAGGACACCTGATCGCTGCCAAGCTCCTGGAAGGCGGCATCGGCATCGGCGGCCTTGTTGCTGGCGTCGGTATCGACCAGCGGCGACTCCTGCTGGAAGATCGTCTCGCGCAGCAACGCAATGACGTTCTTGCGCTTGGCGAACCATTGGCGGCGCAGCCGTACCAGCTCCTTCTCAGCTTCGGCCTTGTCGAGGCACAAGAACCGGGTTGCCCAGCGATACGCAAAGCCGAGGCGGTTGAGGTCGTCCAGAATCCCCGGCCAGGTCGAGGTCGGAAAGCCCCGCACCGAAACCACGCGCAGGTGCTGCTCGCCCAGCATGGGCGCCAGTCCACCGACCAGTGCGGAATCGGTGAGCAGCGCGTCGATGTGGAACGGAACTTCGGGCACGCCAACGCGGTAGCGCCGCGTCGAGATGGTGGCGTGCAGGTAGGTCAGCGTCTGCGCGTCATCGAGCCAGGCGATTTCCGGCATCACGCCATCGAGCAGATCGAAGACGCGATCCGTTTCAGCCATGAAGGCGGTCAGGCGCTCGCGCCAATCCACGCCCTCGGTGGGCCGGTTCTCGTACAGCATCCCCGCCGCGCGAGCGCGTGATTCCTCGGGCGGCAGGTACACCAACGTCAGGTGATAGCCGCTCTCGAAGTGGTTACCCGATTCCTCGAACGACGCACGGCGTTCCTCGTCCACCAGCCACGACAGAGGCTCAGGAAACTCCGAGTGCGGATAGTCGGCGGCAGCGCGGCGCTCGGCCTCCACGAACAAGGCCCAGCCAGACCCCAGCCGACGTAGCGCATTGTTCAAGCGCGCGGACGTGGCGATCAGCTCGCCTTGCGTGGCGCTGTCGAGGTCAGGCCCACGAAACCGGGCCGTGCGCTGGAAACTGCCGTCCTTGTTCAAGACGACACCCGGCGCAACCAGCCCGGCCCAGGGCAACCAGTCGGCTAGCAAGGCCGGGCGCTGGCGGTACTCGGCGAAGTTCAGCATGGCATCACCTCACACGTCCAGCAGCGGGCGGTGCTTGATATGCCGCGCAAAGACCTGCATGAACTGCGGATCGACGCGCGCACCCCATACCGCCAGCGAATGGCCGACGATCCAGAGCACGACGCCGGGAATCCACAGTTGCAGGCCCAGCCCGACGGCGGCGGCCAGCGTGCCGTTGGCGATCGCCACGGTGCGTGGTGCGCCGCCCAGCAGGATCGGCTCGGTGAGCGAGCGATGCAGCGGCACCTCGAACCCGGCCGCGAAGGTGTCCGGGGCACTCATACGACGGCCCCGCCGGAGAAGCTGAAGAACGACAGGAAGAACGAGGACGCGGCGAACGCGATGGACAAGCCGAACACGATCTGGATCAGCTTGCGGAAACCGCCCGACGTGTCGCCAAAGGCCAGCGCCAAGCCCGTGGCGATGATGATGATGACTGCGACGATGCGCGCCACCGGCCCCTGGATGGATTCGAGGATGGATTGCAGCGGGCCTTCCCACGGCATCGAGGAACCGGCGGCACGTGCGGTTCCAGCCAGGAACAGCAGCAGCGCGGCCAGCAGCAGTCCTTGCCCCGCAGGGCGGGCCAAGCTGCGCAGCCGCGCAAGGCGCAAAGCCGGATTTACAGAAAGACGGAAAGCAGGAACGGTCATCTGCGTCATGGCAGTTCTCCAAGTGAGTCAGGGGATGAGGAAGTCACCGCAGCGGGTGCGGCATCGGAAATCGGCGGCAGCTCGGGAAACGGGGCCTCCATCGCGTCCGCCAGTCGGTAGCCCACGCCGTCGAAGCCGACGACGCGGGCGATGCTCTCGATGCGGCGCTTGCGCCCGCGCCCGGCGATGTGGATCACCACGTTGACCGCCTCGGCGATCAGCGCACGGGGCGGGTTCACCGCCACTTCGAGAATCAGTTGCTCCAGGCGCAGCAGCGCGCCCAGCGCGGAGCCGGCATGGATCGTGGCGATGCCGCCCGGATGGCCCGTGCCCCACACCTTGATGAGATCCAGCGCCTCGGCGCCGCGCACCTCGCCCACGACGACGCGATCCGGGCGCAGGCGCATCGAAGAACGCACCAGTTCCTGCATCGACACCACACCCTGGCGCGTGCGCAGCGGCACATGGTCACGGGCTGCGCATTGCAGTTCGATGGTGTCTTCGAGCACCAGAACGCGATCACCGGTGGCGGCGATCTCGGCGAGCAAGGCATTGGCGAGCGTGGTCTTGCCGCTACTCGTGGCCCCGGCGATCAGGATGTTCTGACGCTCGCGCACGGCACGAATCAGAAAGCCCGCCTGCTCGGCCGTCATCATTCCGTCTTCGATGTAGCGCGAGAGTGGAATCACGCCCACGGCGCGCTTGCGCAACGCGAAGGTCGGCCCCGGCGCGGCGGGCGGCAAGATGCCCTCGAAGCGCTCACCCGTCTCCGGCAGCTCGGCCGACAGAAGCGGCTGGCCGCGATGCACTTCCGCGCCGACGTGGGCGGCCACAAGGCGGATGATGCGTTCGCCATCGGCCTCGGGCAGCTCCACGCCCATCGGTGCGCGGCCCGACGAAAGCCGGTCGATCCACAAGGTTCGATCCGGGTTGAGCATGATTTCCACCACGTCCGGGTCTTCCAGCGCAGCAGCGATCAGCGGCCCCATGGCCGTGCGCAGCATCTGGATGCGGCGATCTAGCGAAGTAGCCGTGAAAGAGGACGGAGCGGCACTCATGACCCACGCTCCTGCGCATCGTCCATACGCGATGGGTCTGGATGCAGTTCCTCCACTACATCCCGCACCAGGCTGCGCCCGCGCAGCAGGTGGCGGCCCAACTGTTCAACGAACTGCTCGAAGCGCGCTTTGCCCTGAGCGCGGGCGGCCTCTTGGTGCGCCTCGGGAACCGGCGTGCTGACCGTGAGGTAGTAGCGAATGAACAGCGCCAGCGTCTCGATCTGGATGTTCTGGTCGCGCTCCAGGCGCTCGGCCTGCCGCGACAGGCGATCCAGGCGTTTGGCAATCGCCGCTTCGCGCTGGTCGGCGGCATCGGGCGACAGCCACGATGCGAGCGCCGCCGCGACGATGCTGGATTTCGATACGCCTTTCTTGGCGGCCAGCTCATCGAGCCGCTTGCTGTGCTCGGGCTGGATAAACACATTGAGGCGGTGCTGGGTCATAGCTCGATTCCGTCGTTGGGGTCGAGGGATGCCAGCCGGGCCGTGCGCTGCAGGGCCGGATCAAGCTGGCGCGGAAGGGGAAGCGGCAGGTCGTCGTCATCGAGCAGCGACAAGTCGCTGGCCGATGGCTCCATGTCGGGGTGGAACTCGGCAACTTCGGAAAGCTCGGGCTGGCGGCGCGGGCCGCCGTCGTCAACCGCGGCAGCAAAGCCTTCGGCGGCATCGGCAACAGGTGCGGCCGGCACGGACGGAATCGCCAGCCCGCTCCAGTCATCGGGCCGCGAGGGAGGCACGTCGGCATAGCGTCCCGCAGCAAGCACAGGCGGCGGAAACACGCGCCGCTTGAAATTGGCGTCCGCGTAGTAGCGCAGCTTCTTGGCCTTGATCGGAGCCACGCCGGAGACCATCACCACGGCTTCGTCGGGCGGTAGCTGCATCACCTCGCCGGGGGTGAGCAGCGGCCGGGCCGTCTCCTGGCGCGACACCATCAGGTGGCCCAGCCACGGCGCGAGCCGATGGCCCGCGTAGTTGCGCTGGGCACGCAGCTCGGTGGCCGTGCCCAACGTCTCGGAAATGCGCTTGGCCGTGCGCTCGTCGTTGGTGGCGAACGTCACGCGCACATGACAGTTGTCCAGGATCGAATGGTTCTGGCCGTATGCTTTGTCGATCTGGTTGAGTGACTGGGCGATCAGGAAACTGCGGATGCCATAGCCCGCCATGAAGGCCAAGGCCGTCTCGAAGAAGTCCAGACGTCCCAGCGCTGGAAACTCATCGAGCATCAACAGCAGCTTGTGGCGGCGTTCGATGCCGTCGGAGCCGTCGAGCGATTCGGTGAGTCGCCGCCCGATCTGGTTGAGGATCAGGCGAATCAGCGGCTTGGTGCGGCTGATGTCCGAAGGCGGCACCACCAGGTACAGGGATACGGGATGCTCTGTGGCGATCAGGTCAGCGATGCGCCAGTCACAGCGCGAAGTGACTTCGGCCACCGTGGGATCACGGTACAAGCCCAGGAACGACATGGCCGTGGACAGCACGCCCGAACGTTCGTTGTCGCTCTTGTTGAGCACTTCGCGTGCAGCGGACGCCACCACGGGATGCGGGCCACCACCTTCCTCATTCACGAGGTGCGGCGTGGTCATCATCCGATGCAGGGTCAGCTCGAACGGGCATGCCGGATCGGAGAGGAAGTTGGCGACACCGCGCAGCGTCTTGTCCTCACCCGCATAGAGCACATGCAGGATCGCACCGACCAGCAACGCGTGCGAAGTCTTCTCCCAATGGTTGCGGCGTTCGAGCGCGCCTTCGGGATCGACCAGAATGTCCGCGATGTTCTGCACGTCGCGCACCTCATGCGCGCCGCGCCGAACCTCCAGCAACGGGTTGTAGGCTGCCGATTTCGCATCGGTGGGGTTGAACAGCAGGCAGTGCGAGAAGCGCGAGCGCCAGCCTGCGGTGATGCTCCAGTTCTCACCCTTGATGTCATGGATGACGGCGGATGCGGGCCAGGACAGCAGCGTGGGCACCACCAGGCCGACGCCCTTGCCCGAGCGCGTGGGCGCGAAAGTCAGGACGTGTTCCGGGCCTTCATGGCGCAGGTACTGGCGTTGGTGCAGACCAAGAAACACGCCGGCAGAGTTGTCGAGGCCAGCCTTGCGAATGTCCTCCGCATTCGCCCAGCGTGCAGAGCCGTAGGTCGTGACCAGCTTCGACTGCCGCGAGCGCCAGATCGACATGCCGATCGCGACCACCACGGCCACCAGGCCGCTGCCGCCGGCAATGGCTCCGCCCGTGTCGAAGACGCGCGGCGCGTAGCCGTCAAAGAAGAACCACCACTCGAACAACCGCCACGGGTGATAGATCGGCGTGTCGAAGAAATCGAACCAGGGCGAGCCAAGGCGTAGCTGGTAGCCCAGGGCGGCGGCCGTCCATTGTGTGGCTGCCCACACGCCGGCGATCACGATGCCGAACACCACGGAGATCTGACCGAACAGCACGTTCGTCCCTTGCATGATCCTGCCTCCAATCGCGGCACATGGAGGTGCCGCGGCACTGAGGATCAAGGCGTGCGTGCAGGCCGGTCAAAGGCCGTTACGGCGGTGATTCAGGCCGAAAAAGCCAGATTTCTTGCAGGGGCGAAAGCAATAGAAACGCCGCAGATGCGAGCGCATTGCGGCGTGGTGAGGTAACAGCGAGAACTTCGTCGCAGCGAAGCGACTGCGGACGGAGCTACTTGGGTTTCTGCTCCGGTCGATCACCGAAGAAACGCCGGTTGGCGGCCTCTGCCGCACGGCGACAGAGTTCTTCGCCGACCTTCGCGCGGTCTTCCTTGCATTGCCGTTGAATCTCCTTGATCCGTTCGGGATGGGCCACGAGGAAGTCCACGGTTTCGGAAGGTTGAGAGAGACCGCATGCGGTCAACGTGGCAGCGATCATCAACAACAACATCATCATCATCTTGCTCATGGCCCCTGTCCTTTCGTCACGTGGGATTAGGAATTTTTGGTGGTATCCAGGTCATCCGCTGAGTCAATGCGGGCCACTCGTTCGATGAACCGGGCCAGCATCTCGGAAGGTTCCGCATCGCGGCGCAGCAGGTAGGTGATGAGCATGGACGGCTTGCCCGCCAAGGGCCGGGCCACGACGCCCGGTTCGCGACAGGATGCGATGTGGGCCGCGCCTGCCAGACCCAATGCAAGTCCGGCGGAAACCAGAGTCATCATCACGTCGAAGGTCGCAACGTGCTGTGCGATCAGCGGCTCCTGCCCGCACTTGCGCAGGATTCGATCAACCTGGCGCGCATGGCCTTCGCATACTGCGGGATCGCCAAGTACCAGCGGATAGCGCAGCACTTCTTCCAACGGAGCGCGCCTGTAGGCGAGCATGGGATGGCGAGTCGGAAAGGCCACCATCAATTCGTCCTCCCAGGCCGGGCTGGCCACGATGCCATCGCCCACCTCATCGGCCATCGAAAAGCCGGCGTCGTACATGTGGTCGTGCAGGCCCTTAATCTGCTGAGCCAGCGGGACCTCGAACAATCGAACCTCGATTTCAGGGTCTGCCTCACGGCATTGCGCCAGCAGCGCCGGCAATCGCGAGGGCGTGATGCCATCGGACAGAGCAATGCGCAACTGGCCGTGAAAGCCGTTGGCGGCAGATTTGACGCTATCGCGGGCCTGGTCCAGGGCCGCGAAGATGCGCGGCACATGTTCCAAGAGCACCTGACCAGCACGGGTCAGTTGCGTGCTTCGGGTGGTGCGAACGAATAGGGGCGCGCCGAGCTCTTCTTCCAACTCCTTGATGGTGCGGGACAGCGGCGACTGGTCGATGTGCAATCGCACGGCGGCGCGGGCGAAATGAAGTTCTTCGGCGACGGCAAGAAAGCATCGTAGGTGACGAAGTTCCATGGGAGCGCCCGTCAATGCGGTCCTGATGGCAGTAGCCGACGCAAAGACATGCTCCCGTCAGCAAGAAGTTCTGGGGCCGCCGCTGGACCGCCGGGAGCCTGCCGGCAGCCAGGAGCGTGGCGATGTCGACGTTGAAGAAGTCGAGCAGCCGGTTCGATGGATTGCGGTTGCCTTCCAACGCGGCGCGCTCTTCGGCGCGCAAGTAGCGTGCGACTGTGTCACTGATCGCGGAAGCCTTTGCCTGCGATCAACCCGAGCGTGGCGTCGAAGGCAGTGAACTTGTACCAACTCAGCACTAAAAAGATCAGTGCCAGCAGGACGTGCCCTGCGAGCGCAATCACGTCCTGCTTCGAGTCAAAAGGGGTTGTCATGTTTTACGGCCCTCCTCGTCCGAGGATTCATGAGCTGCGCGTCCGAGCCGGTGTAGGTGTGTCTGCGCCTCGTCCGAGCTTTCGTAGATATAGGGCGCGACGGCGCGCTGCTCCAGCGCATCGCCGAGCTTGGCGCGCAGGAACGAACTCGTGGTGTAACGCGTCACGCCTGAGTAAAAGCGCTGCGTCAGGCTCTGCACCATGTCGGAATAGGCGTCGAGCACGTCGGGCAGGATCGTGAAGTTGTCGTAGTTGACGATCGCGCGCACCTTCTTGCCAAGCGGGCGCAGGCGCTTCTCGACTTCAGCCTGGATCGCCGCCACGTCGGCCGCCATATTGACCGCCAAGCCTTCGAAGTTGATGAAGAACAGGTTCTGCTGCGGGTCGTAGCTGAAACGCTGCGCGAGCGGCACCGCCAGCAATTGGCGGCGCAGTTGCATCGGCTGATCGCGGAAGATGCGTTCGTCCATCAGGCGCGGCTGACGCACGATGGGCTTGAAGTCCATCTTCGCCAGGATGTCACGTTCAATCTCGATACCTGGCGCCACCTCGGTCAGTTCCAGTCCTTCGGGCGTGAGCGCGAAGACGCAGCGCTCGGTGATGTAGAGCACCGGCTGGCCGCGTTCGGCTGCGACCGGGCCGCTGAAGGTGCGGTGCTCCACCTCGCGGACGAACTTGTGTACCTTGGCGTCTTTAGCGATGCGCACATGGCCGTCGGCCACGCTCAAGTCAATGCTGCCGGCCAGGAAACTGCCGACGAAAACCACCTTCTTGGCGTTCTGGCTGATGTTGATGAATCCGCCCGCGCCCGCCAGCTTGGGACCGAACTTGCTGACGTTGAGGCTGCCCTGGGCGTCGGCTTGCGCCAGGCCCAGGAACGTGATGTCCAGCCCGCCGCCGTCGTAGAAGTCGAACTGGTAGGGCTGATCGATCACCGCCTGCGTGTTGACCGCAGCGCCGAAGTCCTGGCCACCGGCCGGGATGCCACCGATCACGCCGGGCTCGGCGGTCAGTGTGATGAGGTCGATGACCTTTTCCTCGGTCGCCACGTTGGCGACGCCCTCGGGTATGCCGATGCCGAGGTTGACCACGCTGTTGGGCCGCAGCTCCAGCGCCGCGCGGCGCGCGATGATCTTGCGCGCGCTCATCCCCATCGGCTCGATGGCGCTGACCGGCACGCGGATCTCGGACGCGTAAGCCGCGCTGTAAGGTTCGACGAAGGTCTGCCAGTGGTTTTCCGGCCGGGCCTTGACCACGCAGTCCACCAGCACACTCGGCACCTTGACTTGGCGCGGGTTGAGCGTGTTGCGCTCGGCGATGCGCTCGACCTGCGCCAGCACGATGCCACCCGAGTTGCGCACCGCCATCGCAATGGCCAGCGCTTCCAGCGTCAGCGCCTCTTTTTCCATCGTGAGGTTGCCGTCGGGGTCAGCCGTGGTCGCGCGAATGATGCCGACGTGAATCGGGAAGCTCTTGTAGAACAGGTACTCTTGGCCGCAGACGGTGACGCGCTCGACCAGATCCTCGGTGGTGCGTTCGTTGAGCTTGCCGCCGCCTTGGAGCGGATCGACGAAGGTGCCCATGCCCACGCGCGACAGATGGCCCGGCCGGCCCGCAGCGATGTCGCGGAACAGGTGGCTGATCACACCCTGCGGAAGGTTGTAGGCCTCGACCTGGTTCTCGATTGCCAGGCGCTGCAGCTTGGGCACCAGACCCCAGTGGCCGCCGATCACGCGCTTGAGCAGGCCGTCGTGCCCGAAGTGATTCAGACCTTTGTCCTTGCCGTCGCCCTGACCGGCCGCGTAGACCAGCGTCAGGTTCTTCGGATGACCCTCGGACAGAAAGCGCTGCTCCAGCGCGATGGCCATTTCCTCGGCGAAGCCGATGCCGACGAAGCCACCGGTGGCCACCGTGTCGCCATCGCGGATCAGGCGCACCGCCTCTTCGGCGGTGACAATCTTGCCGCGCTCGGAGGCTTGCGCCGAGCTAGCGGACAGTTGCAGGGCGAGAGGGTCCATGGTCAGCGCGCCGTCCAGCCGCCCTCGACGGGCAAGGCGATGCCGGTGATCGACGCGCCGGCCGGCGAGCTAAGGAAGACCACCAGCGCGCCGAGCTCGGCCACCTCGACGAAGCGCTTGTTCGGCTGGGAGGCCAGGATCACCTCGCGCACCACCTGCTCGGGCGACATGTTGTGCGCTTTGGCCTGGTCGGCGATCTGGCCTTCGACCAGCGGCGTCTTCACGTAGCCGGGGCAGATGGCGTTGCAGGTGATGCCGGCTTCGGCCACTTCCAGCGCCACGGTCTTGGTCAGGCCGACAACGCCGTGCTTGGCCGCGACGTAGGCCGATTTGAAGGGCGAGGCCACCAGCCCGTGGGCCGAAGCGATGTTGACGATGCGCCCTACATTGCGCGCCTTCATGCCCGGCAGCGCGGCCTTGATCGCGTAGAAGTTCGACGACAGGTTGATCGACAGGATCTGCTCCCACTTGGCATCGGGAAACTGGTCGACCGCCGAAACGAACTGGATGCCGGCGTTGTTGACCAGCACGTCGAGCCGGCCGAACTGCTGTTCCGCTTCGTGCACCATGGCCGTGACCTGCTCGGGCTTGGACATGTCGGCACCCGAGTACAGCACTTGCACGCCACAGCGCTCGGCCAGTGCGGCGCGGGTGCGCTCGATCTCGGCCGCATCGCCGAAACCGTTGAGCATGACGTTGGCGCCGACTTCCGCGAGGGCGGTGGCGATTCCCAGCCCGATGCCGCTGGTGGAGCCGGTGACCAATGCGGATTGACCTTTGAGCATGTCGTCTCCCTTATTTCTTGAGGGGTTACTCGGCGTCTGGCTGCACTTCGGGCGCGGCTGCCTGGAAGGGCTCCAGCGCCTGGCAGTACTCGGCAATTCGCCGTATCGTGGGGTAAGAGATCAGCGGCACCTTGAAGCGTTCGGCGTTGAAGAACTGCGGCACCAGGCAGCAGTCGGCCAGCGTGGGGATGTCGCCGTGGCAAAAACACCCCGTGTCCGGGGAGTCGGCCAGCGTGCGCTCCAGCGCGGCAAAACCGGTCTCGACCCAGTGGCGGTACCAGGTATTGCGGCCTTCGGCATCGATGCCGAACTGCTGCTCCAGGTAGCGCAGCACCCGCAGGTTGTCCAGCGGATGGATTTCGCAGGCGATGGTCTGGGCCAATGCGCGCACGCGCGCCCGGCCCTGCGGGTCGGGCGGCAGCAGCGAGGGCTGCGGGTGGCACTCCTCCAGATACTCGATGATGGCCATCGACTGCACCAGCGTCGTATTGCCATCACGCAGCACGGGCACCAGTTCATTCGGATTGAGCGCCGCAAAGTCCGCCGCATGCTGCTGGCCACCGTCGCGCACCAGATGCACGGGCACGGCCTCCCAGGCCAGGCGCTTCAGGTTCAGCGCGATGCGCACGCGGTACGAAGCGGAGCTGCGGAAGTAGGTGTAGAGCTTGAGCACGGTTCACCGTCCGCGAACGCTCAAGCCAGAGCCGGCAGCAAGGTAGCTGTGCACTCGCCGAAACCGATACGCGCCGCGCCGGGTTTCTCGCACCAGCCGCGCAGTTCCATGCGATCGCCATCTTCCATGAAGGTGCGCTGCTCGCCGTTGGGCAGCGCGACGGGCTGCTTGCCGCCCACCGTCAGTTCGATCAGCGCCGCGGCCTGGTCGAGCGTGGGGCCGGACAGGGTGCCGGTGCCCAGCATGTCACCCGATCGCAGGTTACAGCCGTTGACCGTGTGGTGCGCGACCATTTGGGCAAATGTCCAGTAGGCATGGCGGTAGCTGGTGCCGGTCAAGTGCGTGGCAGCCTGACCTTCGGCGCGCATCCGCGCCGTCTGCATCAGTACCTCCAACTGGATGTCGATCGCGCCTTTCGCTCGGTCGGCAGGGGCATCCAGATAGGGCAGCAGTTTCGGGTCGGCCGCGTCGCGCACGGGCGGCGCGGTGCGGTAGGGGGCCAGGGCTTCCAGCGTGACAATCCACGGCGAGAGGGTGGAGGCGAAGTTCTTCGACAGGAAAGGGCCCAGTGGCTGGTATTCCCAGGCCTGGATATCGCGCGCCGACCAGTCGTTGAGCAACGACAGGCCGAACACGTGCGCCTCGGCTTCAGCCAAGGCAATGGCGTGGCCAAGCTCGTTGCCCCCGCCGATGTACACCGCCAGCTCCAGTTCGATGTCCATCTTCTTGCTGGCGCCGAAGACCGGCGCCGTGGCACCCGGCGGCAGGATCTGCCCGCAGGGGCGATGGAAGTCCCTGCCGGAGACGATCAGGCTGGACGCGCGCCCGTGGTAGCCGATGGGAATCCACTTGTAGTTGGGCATCAGCGGGTTGTCGGGGCGGAACTGCTTGCCGATGTTGGTCGCGTGGTACACCGAGGTGTAGAAATCGGTGTAATCACCGATCTGCGCGGGCACCGTGTGTTCGGCATCGGCCTGCGGCACCAGGCAGCCGCGCAGCGCGTCGGCCGCGCGCGCATCCTGGCGCAGCGCGCGCGACAGCGCCAGACGCAGGGCCGACCAGGCGACCGGCCCCATGCCCATGAATCGGTTCAGGCTGCCCTCGCCAGCGGCTGCGGCCGCCTCGGTGGCGAAAACACCTGCCGCGTGGGCTGCGCGCATGTCCAGGATCTGGTCGCCGATGGCGACGCCGCCGCGCCAGGCTTCGCTGGAGCCCCGGCGCCGGAAGACGCCAAAGGGCAGGTTCTGGATGGGAAAGTCGCCGCCCGCCCGATTGGCGGATTCGACCCAACTGGCGAGCGCAGGATCGTGCGTTTCGTTCAAGGTGGTCATCTGTCGTCTCTCCTGGGCTTATTGGCGGTCTGGGTTGAAGTGCTTTTTCAGTCCATGCCAGCACTGCGCGTAGTCGCGCTGCAGCTGCGGCGACTGCATGGCGTAGGGCGTGGGAATCAGCGGCCTCGGGGTCTCGAACATGAAGGCCATGGTGTCCTTGATGTAGTCAGGCTCGTCGATGTTGCGCGTGGAGGCGCCCTCGAAGGTCTCGGCATCGGGCCCGTGGCCGGTGAAGCTGTTGTGCAGGCTGCAGCCGCCCGGCGCGAAGCCCTCGGCCTTGGCGTCGTAGACGCCGTGGATCAACCCCATGAACTCGGACGCGACGTTGCGGTGGAACCAGGGCGGTCGGAAGGTGTGCGCCATCGCCAGCGTGCGCGGCGGGAAGATCACGAAGTCCAGCGTGTCCACGCCCGGCACCGCCGACGGCGCGCCCAGCGTCAGGAAGATGCTGGGGTCCGGGTGGTCGTAGCTGATCGAGCCGATCGTGTTGTAGCGCCGCAGGTCGTACTTGCACGGGACGTGGCTGCCCTGCCAGGCCACCACGTCGAAGGGCGAGTGGTCCATCTTCGCGCGCCACAGGTTGCCGCTGAACTTGGCAATCAGCTCGTGCTCACCTTCGACGTCCTCGTACCACGCGACGGGCACCTCGAAGTGGCGCGCCGCAGCCAGGCCATTGGAGCCGATGACGCCCAGATCCGGTAGCCGCAGGTCCGCGCCGAAGTTCTCGCAGATGTAGCCGCGCGCCGCGCCATCGGGCAGTTCGACACGGAATCGGATGCCGCGCGGGATCAGCACGATCTCGTGCGGCTCGGCGTCGATCAGGCCGAACTCGGTGGCGACATGCAGCCGGCCTTGCTGCGGCACGATCAGCATCTGGGCGTCGGCGTTGTAGAACACGCGCCGACCCATGGAGGCGTTGGCCGCATAGAGATGGATGGCGATGTCGGCATTGCCGGCCATCGTGACCAGGCCCTGCAGGAAATCGGTCGGCTGCTCCGGCAGCGGCAGCGGGTTCCAGCGGAACTGGTTCGGCGAGGCTTCGGCCCCGCTGAAGTCGTTGACCAGCTTGCCGTTGTCGATGCGCTCGAAAGACTCATGCATCGACGAGGGCCGGATGCGGTACAGCCACGAGCGCCGGTTGACGTGCCGCGGCACGGTGAACGCCGTGCCCGAGAGCTGCTCGGCATAAAGGCCGTAGGGGCACTGCTGTGGCGAGTTCTGCTCGGTCGGGAGCGCGCCAGGCAGCGCCTCGCTGGCCAATTCGTTTCCGAAACCGTGCAGGTAGCGCGTGCCGCCACAGATTTCAGGATCACTTTTCACGGTCATCGTGTTACTCCTTTTATGCAGGCTGGCGGCCTGGCCAGAAGGCCAGCCGCCAGGAATGCGAGCCGGGGGAATTTGACTCCCCCGTGCCTCAATGCATGATGTCCACGTCGCCGCTGAGCTGGGCCGGCGACGCATTGCCGCCGGTGCGAGCGAACAGGAACAGCATCAGCGCGGCGATCACCGTGGGCACGGCCATCGCCAGGAAGATCTCGCTGTTGGTCCACTTGAACTGGATCAGCGCGCCGCCCAGCACCGGGCCGGCGATGGAGCCCCAGCGTCCGATGCCCAGGCTCCAGCCCACACCGGTGGAGCGCAGCGTGGTCGGGTAGTAGGTCGCCGCCAAGGCATTGACCGCCGGCTGGCCGCCGATGATGCAAAAGCCGGTCACGGTCACGACCACGAACAGCAGCGGCAGAGCGATCCCGGGCTGTCCGATCATCGCGATGGTGACCGCGGCGAGGACGAAGCAGGGCACCAGCACCTTGAAGAAGCCGATGCGGTCGATCACCGGCCCCATCAGCAGCGTCCCGAGCACACCGCCGGCCTGCAGTGCGGTGCCTACCATCACCGCCGTGGTCGGGGACAGGCCGGCGCTGGTGGCGATGGTTGGCAGCCAGCTCGACAGGAAGTAGAGGTTCAGCAGGTTCATGAAGTTCACGACCCACAGGAAGATCGTGGCCGCTCCCCGTCCCTCGCGGAACAGCTCCATCACCGGTGCGCCGCCCTGCTTGGCCTCAGGTACGGCATAGCGCGTGCCGGCGTCGATCTTCAGCGTGGGATCGATCTTGCGCAGGGTCCCGCCCACCTCATGCAGGCGGCGGCCCTTGGCCACCAGGAACTGCATGGACTCGGGCACGAAGAAGTACATCAGCACGGCCATCAGCAGCGGGAACGCGCCCCCGAGATAGAAGACAGACTTCCAGCCCCACGCCGGAATCATCCACGCCGACAGCAAACCGCCCAGCACGGCCCCCACGGTGTAACCGCACGACACCAGCATCATCAGCGTGACGCGCTTGTTCTTGGGGCTGAACTCACCCGCCAGCGCCATGGCGTTGGGCATGATGGCACCCAGGCCCAGTCCGGTGACAAAGCGGATGATTTGCAGCTGGGGAATCGTCGTCACTTGGGCCGTCACCAGCATGCACAGCGCGAAAAAGATCGTGGCCCAGATCAGCACGGGCCGCCGCCCGATCTTGTCGGCCAGCACGCTGAGCGTGAGCGAGCCCACCAACATGCCGAAGAGCCCCGCCCCGAACACCGGACCCAGCTCGGCTTTGCTTACGCCCCAGTCGGCAATGATGGCCGGGGCCACGTAGCCCATGGACTGAACGTCGAAGCCATCCATGACCACGGTGATGCCCACCATGATCAGAATCCACAGCTGGCTGCGGCTGAGCCTGTTGTTGTCGATGACCGACGGGATGTCGACAGTATGGGTGGCGCTCATGCAACAAGGCCTTCCACCGGACTGTGCTGCACAGCATCCGGCAATGAGCTGCCAACACCGCAGCGTTCAGAGTATGGGTGCGCCGGCGCGCTACGCCTAGGACCATTGAACATGTTTGTCTCCATTTGTCGTTATGCGTATACATTGAACGGCCAATCGTCTTATTGGACAAATGGAGTTTTTCGATCAACTTATCGGTACAAGCGATGAATGTCACCCTGCGTCAATTGCGCGCCTTCGTCACGGTCGCCCAACTGGGAAGCTTTACGGAAGCGGCTGCAGAACTGCATATCACCCAATCCACGCTCAGTGGATTGGTCAAGGAATTGGAGCAGGCGCTGGGTGTGCAGGTCGTCAACCGCACGACGCGCAAGGTGGAGTTGTCCGGTGTGGGCAAAGAGTTCCTGCCTTTGACCGCGCGCATCCTGCAAGATCTGGACGAGGCCCTTCGGGCGATTGCCGACCTCAAGGCGCTCAAGTCCGGTGTTGTGCGCGTCGCCGCGCCGCAACTGATGGCCTGCACGCTGTTGACCGATGTCGTGGGCTCTTTCACGAAACGGCATCCAGGAGTGGACGTTCGTTTGTCAGACAGCATCGTTGATGACGTGCTTCCCAAGGTGCATAGCGGCGAGGTGGACTTCGGCATAGGGCCAGAGCGTCCCCCGAACCAGGACATCTCAGCGCAACCGCTGTTCGATATGCCGTTCGTTGCGGTGCTTCCGCCGGACCATCCACTGACCAAGCTCAAACGCCTGACATGGGCGCAGTTCCTTCGCTATCCGGTGATTTCCCTGCAGGGGGGGTACACGCAAATACTGCGCCGCGATCTGCAGGTGGCGTCGGATCAATTGACATTTACGCCGAAGAGCGAAGTGACGTTCATGACCACGGCGTTAAGCATGGTCGGTACCGGCATCGGCGTCACAGTCTGCCTACCCTACGCCCGTTCGCTGGTCAATCTCTACGGACTTCAAACCCGGTCGCTGAGCAGTCCCAGCGTGCGGCGCAAGTTCTATCTACTCGCAAGGCAGGATCGTGTGATCTCTCCTGCCGCACGAGCATTCTCCGAGTATCTTATGGCATATGTGACCCAACGAAAGTGGGGTTCTTTGGAGGAGTGAAGGCGGTCGCAGCCTGCCCATCAACGCTCATCCCGGTCTCGCAAAGATCCGATCAGAATCGGTACGCCCTCCATGAGTCCCATACGACCGGAGACGAAGTCGCGCTTGGCCTCCTCCAGGCGCTCTGGCGTATCCATCACGAAGGGGCCGGAGAACAGATGTTTTCCCTGCATGGGCTGGCCACCGATCAGCGCGACCTCTACCGCCTCATTGCTTTGCGCCGCGATGCGCACCTGCGTGCCGCTGCCGAGCGCCTCCGGACACAAAGGGGCCGATAGTGCTACCCAATGGATGGCCCCCGCTGCCGTCCGACTTGCCAAGACACTCCGCCACCGCGCACCACCGCGGCGATCCGGTGCCCCAGGCGATGCTCGATCACGGGCTTCCACGGCACCAGCGAGAAGCCCATGCCGCCATCGAGCATTGCGTAGCGCCCGCTGGCAAGCATGACGGAGCGCCTATAGATGCCGGCCACACGCTGGCCGTCGGTCAGAGGTCGATGCTTCAAGCCGGTTTCGGCGGCAATATCCTTGGCGGCCTGCGCCAGTTCCCGGTTACGCAGCGTCCCAAGCAGGTTGCGTGTCAGGATCACGCGCTGCCCGCGCCGTTCGGCCAGCCCTTGTTCGGCCAGGAAGTCGGCGCGCTGCTGTAGCGCCTGTCTGGCCTCACCGCCAAAGCCCAGGTCACCCAGCCCCTTGCCTCCACCGATCAACTGCTGATCGAGCCAGGTGGCGCCGATGACGCGGGCCTGCCGCTCGATGGGCAGGTGCGATTTCAGCTCAACCGCCACACCGCCCAGGCGCTGCGCATCGTACTGGCGGCCACGCTCGGGCAGGTCGTCCGGCACCTTCCATAGCCCCTCGGCCACGCGCTCCACGATGCCGGCGCGGCGCAGGGCTTCCAGGCGCCGGACGTGGGCTACCACGACCTCCTGCGGGTCGCGCCCGGGCATGGCTTGGCCCTGCGCGATAGCGAGGTGATGGTCGGTGCGATACAGGCCATCGCTCGCCATCGCGGCGATGTTCTTGTCGGCCGCGCGCACGTCGGCCGATCCCTTCACCTCCACCACGGCGCCAGTCGGATAGTTCGCCGGCTCGTCGCGGGCGTTGAGCGCGACGTAGTGGGCCTTGCCGTCCACCCCGTCGATGACCAGATAGCCCCGGTCGCGTAGCTCGTCGGCCAGCCCCTTCGCGGCCACGCGACCGACGATGGTTCGGCCACCTCCCTCCGCATCTTGGCCCGGCTCGAACACCGCCAGTTCGCGCGGCTCGCCGCGCATGGCCCGCTGCATCGTGCGGATGATGTCGCCGCGCTCGCCCAGGGCGCGCAGGGTCTTTTCGGCGTCGGCATGGATGGCCCAGGTGCCGGGCTGCGTCTCGTCAGCCAGGCCCAGGCGCTGCAAGTGTTGCAGACGGCCGATCAGCAGCAGGCGCTGGCGTTGCAGCCGTGGTTCGTTGAAGCGTTCGATCTGCACCTGGCCATCGTCGCCGGCCTCGCGCTTGAGCGTGCGATCCAGGCTCGTCCACCGCTCTTGATCCACCTCGCGCTGCAAGGTCTGCTGGATCTCCAGCTCGGGGCGCGGCCCCAGCCATTCGGTCGCCAGCTCGGCCGCGCGATGGCGGAAGCCATCGGCGATGTAGTCGCCCGCGATGATGAGGTCTTTGCCGGTGTCGTCGCGCCCGCGCACGACGATATGCGTGTGCGGGTTGTCGGTATTCCAGTGGTTGACGGCCACCCAATCGAGGCCCGTGCCCAAGTCGGCTTCCATGCGGCCCATCAGGTGCCGCGTGTAGGTGCGCAGGTCTTCCAGCTCGGCGCCATCCTCGGGCGAGAGGATGAAGCGGAAATGGTGCCGGTCATCGGCGCAGCGTTCCTTGAAGGCGTCGAGGTCGGCGGTATCGGCCTGTGGCCCGTAGGCTTGGCCCGGCTCGCCATCGCGGCCCACGCCGTCGCGCTCGATGTAGCGCAGGTGCTTGGCGAGTGACTGCGGGCTGGCCCGCTGCTGGTTGACCAGCAGCGTCTTGATGGTCACTCGCCGCGACATGGGCGTGAGCTTCGCCCCGGCGAAGCGCGCCGCCGTGTGGCCGCGCCCCAGGCGCGAGCCAGGCCGTTTGCCGGTGCCGCTGGCAGCACCAGGACGGTGCACCGCCGACTTGCCGCCGCTGGCCTTGCCTGCCTGCTTGAGCACCTTGGCGATGAAACCCTGGCCCCGGTTTTTCGGGGCGCTGGGGCGGATACGGAAATCGTCATCACGACGCTTGGTCATGGCCGTTCCCCAGTGAAGCTATGGCGTGTCCGGTCGTGCGAAGCACGCGGACATGCCTGCATTGGCGCGGGCCACGCGCCCCCTGCGGCACGGCGGCGAAGCCGCGCCGTGCCGCGCCACCCCCACGTGCAGACTGGCTTTGCGGGCCGACAGGTGCCGCCCCCTTTTGTCTTGCCTTCCGCCTTTGCCCTTCGCTGGCGCTCAGGGCAGCGGCGGCCCGGCGGCGCTGCTGCGCGAGCAGCCAGCGCGCCGGCGAACGCGCGAATCAGCGCGATGTGCGGTGCGAATGCACCCGCACTGCACGCGCGACGACACGGCGACGGACAGCAGAACGACACGCCCGATGGCACGATGAGATGCACGGCAACGTGCAGCGAATCGACGGCCATCATGGGCGGGATTCCAGCCAGACCGGATGCGCAATGCCGATCACGGCGGACGCGCTGACCGGGCCGAAATACCGGCTGTCGAACGACGCCGGGTTGGTCACGCTCAAGAGGAACAGTTCGCCAGGCCGAAGCTGGCGGCACTGCCGCCAGGAAGGCAGCAGACGGCCCAGCCGGTCGGCGGGCAGGACGGCGGCCACCGGCACGCCGTCGATCCAGACCAGCGCATCGAACACGCACACCGTTTGCGGCGGGACGGCGCCCACACGCTTGAGCAGCGGCACGCGCGCCGGCAGGTAGCCGCGCTGCGCGGCCAGCGCGGCGGCATCTAGCGGCAGCGTGGTCAGAACGATGCTGCCCACGGACAAAGGACGTGGCAGCGGGCCGGTGCCGTCGCCCAGCGGATCGACGCGATACCAGCCGACCGCCACGCTGTCGGACGGGTTGTAGACCAGGCGCGGCATTGGCTGCACGAAGGACGCCCAGGCGAGCGCCGCGAGGCCGCAGGCAGACAGGAAAGCTAGCACGATGCGAGCGCGCAAGCGCGAGCGAGGACGCGGCGGGACGTAGGTTGCACCGGCAACGGCGGACGGATGCGTCATGGCAGCGCCCTCCCGGTCAGCCAAGCGGCGTGCCGCTCGGTGGTGTATTCGGGCAGCGGCAGGCGCGCAGCGAGCCGGTTGGCGAGCGTGCGCCAGTACGCGGGCGAGGCGCCGACAGGCGCGATGCCCAGAGCCTCAATGGCATCGATGCGCTCTAGCACGGCACGCACCTGGTTCTCGCCTTCTGCGTGCAGCAGCAGGCGCGCGCCCGGCTGTACACCGGGGATGCGCTGCGCCGCATCGAGCGGCGTGCAAGCCTGCATCACCATGAGCTGCCAGCGGATCGTGCCGTAGTCGTTCGCCTGCCAGCGCATGCGGCAGAATACCGCGCCCGGCAGGAACACGGCGCAGCGCCGCCAGCGGTCGAGCTGGTGCGTGCGTGCGGGTTCGCCGAAGCGCAAATAGAGCTTGAAGCGCGGTTCGATGCAGGCCAGCGCCACGCGCGTCAGCGGCGCGCTGGCAGGCTGGCCGGAAGGTGCTGCGAGCGCAGCCGTGGCCGCGCCAGCGGAGGGCGAAGCGGATGCGGTCATGGGGTGTTCTCCCTGCGGTGTTCTGGAAACTCCCGTTCCAGCAGGCCGCGCAGCAGGTCGGCGACGGTCACGCCTTGCGTGAAGGCCGACACCTTGATGCGCGCCCGCATGGCGGGCGTGATGTCGAGGGTCAGGCGGGCCGTGTAGAGGTCGCCCTTGCCCAGCGCATCGGCGTCGCCCTGGCGAATCCACGCCTCGGCGTGCGGATTCGCGGGTGGACGTGCGCCGATGCCGACACGCTTGCCCGTGCGTTTGCTGTTCGGTGGCGGCTTCGCGGTCATGTCGGCCACCGCAGCAGTTCGTCCACCAGTGCGGTGATTTCGCGCGCAGCGGCGCTGTCCGGTGCCGTTTCGCAGGCGAGCCGGCCGGCGGCCACGCTGTCGGCGAACACGATGCGCTGGCGTACTTCCGCGCGCAGCGCAGGAAGGGGCTGCTCGGCCAGCGCCCCGCGTGCTTCGCGTCCGATCACGGTGGTACTGACGCGCCGGTTGATGACGAAGGCCGCGCGCAGCGCAGGCCGGAACACCTGGGCTTCCCGGATCAAGGCCACCATCTCGGCGCTGGCCCACAAGTCGTAAGGGCTGGGCTGCACGGGGATCAGCACGCGCTCGGCCGCCAGCAGCGCGGAGCGCGCCAGTGCCGCGATGCGTGGCGGGCCGTCGATGATGACGTGATCGGCCCGCCTGGCGAGTTCTGGCGCCTCTTGGTGCAGCGTTTCGCGTGCAAGGCCCACGGCGCTGAACAGCCGTGGCAAGCCTTGCTGGCTTCTGCGCTGTGTCCAGTCCAGCGATGAACCCTGCGGGTCGGCGTCCAGCAGGACGACGTGCTGACCGCGCATCGCCAGCTCGCCGGCGATGTGCGTGGCGAGCGTGGTCTTGCCCACGCCGCCTTTCTGGTTGAGCAGAGCGACGATCATGGCGCGGCCCTCCGTGTTGGAAAGCCGGGCTTTTGCTGCTGCGCTTGTGGCCGCGTGGTCGTTGTCCACCGCAGCGGCGTTTCCCTACTAAAAGTTAGAGAAATTAAGTTAGGGAAGTTAGAGGGTGCGTAAACCCAATGCTGGCGCGGGTTTGCGGACGATCGGCACGCCTGATAGCACGATAGTCCCACGCCTGATAGCACGATACCCCACACGCCTGATAGCACGACGCCATTCACAGGCATTCCCGGAGTTATCCCCGTGCCGTATGCAGCACGGGCCGGAAGGTCAGCAGCTCCATGCCGTTGTCCGGCATCCTCTCGATGCCCAGGACGTAGCCGGGCAGCGACTGCCGCGCGACCAGCGCCCGCAGGTCGCAGGCGAAGTCGTAGGGCTTGGCGGTGCTGCCCGATTTCTGGTGCAGGTAGCGAAAGTCGAACTGCCAGCCGTGTTCCTGCTTGCCGCCGTGCTTGCGCACCAGGCGGTACAGCCACCGCTCGATGCCGCCCGTGAGCCGGAAATACGCCGGGTCGATGGTCAGCACCAGGGCGGCGTCGAGCACGCCCGCATAGAACCAGTCCGGCAGGATCAGTTCGATGCCCAGCGGCGTGCCGCTGGCATCGGCCAGTTCCTTCCATTCGTTGATCCACGAGAAGCGGTGCAGGCGCCGTCCGGTCGTCTCGCGGATGGACGTGGCCACCGTGGTCGATTGCAGCCGGTCGAGCGCGGCCTTGAGGCGCCGGTAGTCGCGCAGCGACTTGCCGCGCCCGATGAAGCGCAGGATCTCGTAGGGCGTCGCACGCATCAGCCGCGATGGGCGCAATCCCGCGTCCTTCGCCTCCACGATCTGAGACGCTGCCCATATCAGCACGTCCGCATCCCAAATCGTGGCGATGCCATGCTCCTGCGTGCCTTCCACGCGGATTGTCACGTTGCCCGCTCGGAAGTCGATGGGCTTGACCCGCTTCGACTTGCCGAGCGAGAAGAACGGATAGGCCATCAAGTCCTGGCTGTCGCGCGGCGCCATGTCGCCCGGCAAGGCGCGGAACAGATCGAGCTGTTCGCGCTCCGGCAACGGCCGCTGCCGGGACGGCAGCGCGGTGCTGGACATGGCGATGGCCTGCCGCGCGCCGCCGATCAGCGCGCACGGCTGTCGGCCGAGTGGTGCTCGGCGTATTCGGGGTCGGAAGTCGTCTCGAAACTGCGATCGGCGGCCCAAGCATCGAGGTCGGCCACGGCGTACATCACGCGGCGGCCGAACTTGCGAAAGCGCGGGCCGCCGCCGATCACGCGCTGCTTTTCCAGCGTGCGCGGCGACAGGCGCAGGTACTCGGCGGCTTCGTCGTTGGTGAGATAGCGTTGGGGCTGCGCGGCAGCGGTCGAGACAGTGGCGGCAGGCCGCAAGGGAGCGGGACGCATGGTGTGAACCTCCATAGCTTTCAAAGCTCCGGCCACACAGCGCAACCGGATGGAGGCAGTCTCAGAAAACGCGGTCCGCGTGCTCAGGGTCGTTTTGCGTCGCCATCAAAACGACCCTTCTCAAGCGGCGGAAGCTGTGCTAGGTGGCGATAGCCGCCGCGCATCAGCGCATCGCCGCGCCGCACCAGGCGGCGCACCTTCGAGCGCAGGCCGCCGTCGCTGTACCAGTCGGCCACGGCGTCGGCACCGAACAGTCCTTCGCCCACATCGCGCAAGGACGCACCCGCGAGGGTCGCGTCGAGCGCCTGCAAAGTGTGCAGTTCCAGCAGCGCGGAAGGTGTTGGCCTGGGAGTGATGGCAGCGAAGGTCGCGCCGCGTGCATGACCGCGCACAGGCGCGGCAGTGCCGCTCCGTTGGGCATAGGCCACGGCCATGCCGTCTTCCAGGCCGGGCGCCAGCGCAAAGCGCAGGCAATGGCCTGGGCTGCGCGCGATCAGCGCCAGCTTCTTGCCGTCGTGGAACAGTTGCTTGTGGCCGGGGATGCGCCAGAACGCGAAGGCGGTGGCATCCTGCGGCGGATCAGCGTCGGGGTAGAGCTGCACCACGGCGGCATGACCAGGCAGCCAGGCTGGATGCGCGTCACGCGCATCCAGCATCGGATCTTCCAGCAGGCGCAAGCCCCAGCGATGCGCTGCTTCAGGCCGGCGATGACGGCGCAGCCAGTCGAGCCGGTAGTCGGGATGCCTGCGCAGGTACTCCCAAGCGAGCGCGAGCGCATCCAGCCAAAAGACATACAGGTATGCGGCAGTGGGATACCAATGCGCGAGGTGATGAGGATTGACCATGACGCCTCCTCCTGCGAACAGGACTCGCCGCCACGGAAGAACTACGCGCTACATCGCCCTCGTCGGAAGTCATGGGTAAAAAAGGCGGATGGTGCTGTCAAGACCGATTGGCTCCGATGTGTTGCGGTATTCGTCTCAATGCTGCGGCGGCAGCGCCCCGACCGGGGCTACTGCACAAGCCAGCCTGCGGCAGCCAGCGCCACGGATCATGTCTATTTGGATCAGACTGGTGCGGCTACGCCGCAAGAATCTCGATTGAGACTTACCCGGTATGACACCAGACTAAAAAAGTCACAGTAGGTCGTATTCAGTCCGGGATCGCTCCGTCTCGCTCGGCCAGCCGGGTGTATTCCGACAGCGTGCACGTGGGGCGGAAATAGAGGTCGCGCATCACGGGCTGCTGGCGCGGCCCGACGATGCTGGCCAGCTCGGACAGCTTGACGGTGCCCTGAGCGGGCATCCCGATTCCCAAGTCGATGAGTCCCCAGGCGGTGTCGCCATCGGCGGGATCAAGCGCGGCCAGCAGCCAAGTCACATGCGCGTCCGGCGTGAACAGCCGCACCACGGGCACCGGGTCGATGGCCCGGCCAGCGGCGCGGGCCTCGCCGTAGGCGAGCAGTTGCGCGCGCTCCGAGGCGGTGGCGAGTGGCTGGGGCATGGTCGGCAATCCCACAAATCCAATGATGCACGGATACGGTTTCACGCCCAAGCGCAGAACCGCCAAACCGGATTTACGCCTTCGTGCGCAAGCACGGATGCGCTTGCGTGGCTTTGCTGAAACCCGCCGATGCGGACTTCCGTAAAGGCACAAAAACGCAGAACACCAAATGAACACTATAGATTGTAGTCCTATAGGGCGCAATGGGATGTCATCTTGGTTTTTTAAGGGAAACCATAGGTGGCGGCTGGGAACTCATTGGCGAAGGCGTTGAAGACCGTTAGAAGGCGCGTGGCTTGAGCCAGGAAGCCTTCTCTGACGTGTCCAGCCGCACCTATATGAGCACCCTTGAACGCGACCTCAAAAGCCCGACCTTGAACAAGCTGGCCGAGCTGTGCGCGGTGATGGAGATCCACCCGCTCACGCTGCTGACGCTGGCCTACGCGGGCGACAGCCCGCACAAGGCCGACGAACTGCTGGCGCAGGTGCGCCAGGAGCTGGAACTCATCGCGCAAAGCGCCGTAGAAAACCCTCAGAAGAAGCGTTGAACAGGGCTTTTATAGGCGAACTTTCCACTTGTGTTTGTAGAGGCGGCATTGACGGGTAACGCGGCCCAATGACGGTCATGCGTCCACGAAACCCGTTCGATCGGTGATTTCGCCGTCGCTTTGTTGCAGGGCCTTGCCGGCCTTGGCAGATGCCCGCACGTTGGTCAGCGGCGTCGAACCCTTGTCGGCGACCAGCACGGCGTTGGAGCCTTCACCGTTCGCCAACACCTTGCCCTTGATGTCCAGCGCGAGCACCTTGCCGCCTTCGACGGCATAGGTATTGACCTTGGCACCATGCGTCACGAGGTCGCCGCCGACGATGAGCTTATCGACCACGCCGCCGGGCTTCACGCTGAACGCCTCCGCGGGCAGTTGCATGATCACGCCCTTGACCAACGTGTTGCCGACCGAGCCGTGGGTCGTGACACCTTCATCCACCGTGATCGTGCCCACCGGCTTGCTGACCTGGATGCCGATGGAGCCGTCGCCAAAGGTCTCGATCGACTTGAAGCGGATGTTGCGCACGGTGCCGTCGTACTGGTTGAAGCCACGCGCGCCCAAGCCATAAGTGGTGATGGCAGCCTCTGCCAGAAAATCGCCCACGGTGCCGAAGTTCACGAAGCCGATGCCGCTCGGCCCATACGAGGTGACCGGCGCGTGCGCGATCCACTCATCCACCGTGCCCCAGGTGTCCAGCACCATGTCGTTGACCCCGTAGGTGACCGTCTCGCCGAAATGCTCGACGCGCTTGGCGTGGATGCCGTACACGACGAACACGCCGCCCGTGATCATGTCGGCGGTGCCGTAGGGCAGCATGCCGGTGGAGTGGACTGCGCCGGTGGTGAGGATGTCCAGTTCCACCTGCCCGCCCACGTCGCCGAAGCCGCTGACGAAGATGCCCGAGCCCAGCACTGGCGCATGCGGCGCGCCGGCCGAGATGTTTTTCAGGCTGGCACGGATCAGCGAATCGGCGTCGCCGTTGAAGTTGTAAACGGTCAAGGCGCCCTGGTACACGTTGACGCCGTATTTCTGCGGCTGCTCGCTGTAGCGGCGGGCGTCGCAGGCCGCGACGTGCAGCCCGTCCACCGAGACGTTCAGCTTCTTCGTGCCCGAGCGGATGATGATCGAGACCTGCCCCGTCACCACGAGGTCGGAAAGCGCGATCGTGCCCATGTCGGCCAGGCCGGCCTGGGTGTAGATCGCGCGGGCGCTGGCCGGCGCGATGACCGTGAGGTTCGAGACGCAGTTGTCGGCGGTCAAGCCGATGCCGTCGCCATTGCCGAAGCTGAGGATGCAGCGGCTCTTGTCCGCCCCCGTCAGCGAGCAGCCGGGCGGCAGCGTGATCGAATGGGGACAGGCCACCGAGGTCTGCAACTCCAGGGGGCCAGGCTCCGGTGCGGCAAGCGCTGACATCAGTTCCACCAGGGAGGTGATGGGCCGGCTGGGCTTGTTCATGTCTTTTCCTTCAGGTATCAGAATACTCGTCGCTGGACGACTATGCGCCGACCCGACGGCCCTGCATAGGCACGTCATCGAGCGTGGATGACGACCGGCATCCCGGCTTCGTTTCGGGATATTCTCATGGACAAGCTTTATTCAGGGGTATTCATATGAGCCAGCGGCGAATCGAAACTGCATTGCCCGAGGATCGCGTCATCGACGATGGCGACATGCTGCTGCGTCGCGCGCTGCCCGTGGAGCGGCGGCCTTCGCTCGGCCCCTTCGTTTTCCTGGATCACTATCGCCACCACAGCCAGCGCGGCATCGGCGACAAGCCGCACCCGCATGCCGGCATCGAGGTGATCAGCTACCTGCTCGATGGCGGCGTGGAGCACCGCGACAGCGCGGGCTTCCGCGACCGTCTCGGCCCCGGCGACGCGCAGTGGATTCGTGCCGGGCGCGGCATGCTGCATGCGGAACAGCCGACCGGCGGGCGCCATGGCCTGCAACTGTGGACCAGCCTGCCGCCGGCCATGAAGTTCGCCGAGCCGGACTACGCCTCGTTCCGCGCCGCCGACATCCCGGAGATCCGCCTGCCGGGCGCCAGCGTCCGCGTCATCGCGGGCACGGTGGACGGCGTGACCGGGCCGATGAAGAACGCCACGCCGACGGTGTTCGCGCACGCCCTGCTGGACCCCGGCGCCCGGATCGCGCTGGACGTGCAGGCCGAAGAACTGGGCTGCTACGTGCTGGAGGGCGCTATCGAAGGGCCGGACGGCGAAGCGCTGGGGCCGGGCACGCTGGCGCTGTTCGGGCCAGGCACGCAGGCCGTCGTGCAGGCCGCGGAGGGGCAGTCGGCCAGCGTCGCCGTGCTCGGCGGCGCTCCGGTCGAGGGCGAACTCATTTTCGACGGCCCCTTCGTGATGGACACGCCGGAACGCATCGTGCAGGCGAAACGCGATTTCCTCGGCGGCAAGATGGGGCGACTGGACGGCGTACCGTATTGAACGGCTCTACAGCCATCTGGCCTACGCGGGCAATAGCCCGCGCAAGGCCTCCAGCTGCTGGCGCAGGTGCGCCAGCAGCTGGAGGCGATGTTGAAGGAACGCAACGCGGCGAAGCCGCGCGCGTGATGCGGTGATGTGCTGCGAACAGCAGCACAGCGCCCCGCCGCAGTGGGCGGGGCGTTGGGGGCCGTCAGGCCGCCTGGGGCTTGCTGCGCGACCAGATCAGGTCGTGCGAGCCGTCCTCGCCTTCGATCAGGCGGGCGTAGACCGTGGCCGGGAACGAAGGATCGTCAAGGGTCACGGAGATGTACTCCCGCCCGGCTTCGCTGGTCTTCTTCCACGCCGCGCCGATGTCGTGGCTGGCGGCCTGCAGGCGGAAGTCAGGGGCCTTCTCGTTGTCACCCTTGTCGTTGGGCACCAGCTTGACCTTGACATTGAGCGTCAAGGTGCGGAGCGTGCCGGTGAAGCCGTCTTTGTCTGCGGTGAAGGTGCCGATGTTGGCCATGATGGATCTCCTTTTGGTGGAACAAGGTTCGCGCCCATCGCGTCCTTGTTGTGATCCGGCCGGCGGGGGACGGGCTGGCTGCACCGCTTGCGGGCGCAACGCAGTGGAGAGCCGGGAGGCGAAGACAATTTGGCCCGCGAGGAATCTGCGCAGCAGAGGGGAAATTGTTTTCGCCGGACGGTTGCAGCCATGAAGCCCGAGGCGCAGCCGCGCCACCGCCAGGATTCACAACAACACAAGGACGCCTTGGGCCGAACCGCTCCGAAAGGAGACAGGGCCGACTCGGCATCCCCGCACGAAGGCTGCACCGGCTCGCTCCCGGACACGGGCCAGGCCAACACCCCAACGACGGGCGAGAACGCCCCTGCCGCACCTTGCGACGCCAGTCTTGAGGCGTGGCGTGGAAGCTCCATAGCGATGCCGGGCGGGATGTCCGTGAACCGTCCTTCGTGACGTGATGGGCGAGAACCGTCAGCGTTGAGGACGGCACGCATTCGCACAACCTGCCGCAGCAAGCCCCGGTGTACCCGTCCCAGCCCTGCCCACTGCGGCGGGGCGCTGGCCGGGCCGATCCGGCATCGCCGGTTCGGAGGCATCGAGGGGCGCCAAGCTGTGCGCGGCGGGGATAGCCTGCAGGGCTTTCCCCTGGAGGCAAGCGAAGCGCGCAGCGCCGCAGGCGCGAAGGCGTGAGTGGATTGAAGCCGAATGGCCGTGACGGCGAAGTCGGCACGGGGCACAGCCCGAAAGCCCGGCGGCGCATTGCGCCGACACGCCCAAGGTATTCAACCGAACAGTGCAGACGGAAAGCGCTATGCCTTGCTGGCCTTCCACTTGGCAAACCAATGCGTGGCCGAACGAAGCGAAATCCTCATCAGGTAAGCCGCAGCCAACGGGGTTGCATGGGCTTCAAAGAGCTGGAAAACGCAATCCGCTCCACGCTTGCTCAGGGCACCGTTTTCCTTGATGTTCCTCGGGTGGCCGGGCTGGGCCGATTCCATGACCGACTCCGGGATGGCCTTCATGATGCGGTTCGTTTCCGCAATCACCTTGTTGGCCTTCACGATGCCCTGGTTGACCCGCTTCTTCAGCCGCTCGATCTCCGCAACGTAGGTCTTCTCCGCCGCTTCAAAGGCCAGGAAGTCGAGCGACGCCATCATCATGAACTTCTTCATCATGCCTTTGCTCACCTTCTGCCGCAGCGCCTTGGCTCGTTTGGCGGCCGTGTAGTCATACAAAGGCATCGGCTTGAAGGTCTTGGAGTCTCGCTGTCTGGTCAGATCAGAATAGGCGCCCACATCCACGGTCAGGTCATGGATCGTGTGCCCAATGATGTTGCGGTAGTCCACCAATTCCTTGAGTTCATCGCTCTCCGCCTGGTCAATGACCCCTTCGGAAACCAGCACGGCGCGGGCCAGCTCCAGCTTCTTGCCTTCCCTGGTCTTGGGTTTGCCATCACTCAGCCGATTCAGCCCATGCAGTTTGTCGGTCGCCTCGATGGAACCCATGATGAAGCGCCGCAAATCTTCCATGTAGAAAAGGATCAGCACCATCTCAAAGGCTCGGATTTTGAGAATGTCGGCTTCCCATGCGGTAGGAGCCTTGCCATGCGGACGATGTTCTTTGCTCATTAGATATTGCCCCCAATATCACTTCACTTTAATTGCTCTCGTCATTCATGGGGGCAATGAAAGAAGGCATCGCGCGGTATTGCGATGCCTTCAACGCCGCCGCCTGAGCACAAGCGAAGGCGGCGGCGTGGTATTCCGGCTGTTCGCCTTCGACACCGGGCGCGGCCACCACCGCGCCCGGATTTTTGAGTTCACCGCGCCAAGGGCGGAACGGCCTGGGCGCGGTGCTGATCGTGGTTATTCCTTCGTCTCGATGATCCACCACGCGGCACGCGGCAAGGCGCGGCCCGTGATGGGGTGAATTTCGGTGAGGTCGGCGCGGGCCGTCCAGCCCGATGGCGGACGGTAGCCGCTCACATCGTCTGCGCCGTGCCAGCGGCGCGCGCGTACCGTGCCGGGGGCGTAGATCGCCGCCATGCGCGGGCGGTTGGTGGTGGTGCGGGTCATGGGGGCTTCTCCTTGGAGCGAAGCACCCCGGTCGAGGTGAACTGACCCCAAAGGTTGGATGGCTATCCAACTTCTTGGGGTCAGTTCAGGGCCGGGGCGCTTGCCTTCGGCACGGGTCAAGCGGCCAGTGCCTCGGCGGGTTCATCCGCCATTGCTTCGGCATCCTCCGGGGCGTCCTGCTCCGCGCCTGCCTCCTGCGCGCTTTCCTGCACTGCCTGCTGCGGGCCTTCCGCCTTGAAGATGGCGGGCATCCAGCCCGTAGCATCAGCCAGTCGTTCGGCTTCTCTGGCAATGTCGGCCTTCTTGAGTTTCGCCAGCCGGGTGACGGATTCCGGTGCAACCGCGCTCACGGCATCCAGAATCACGGCCTTGGAAACATGCTTGAAGTAGCCTTCGGCGGTCGGCTTCCACCATGCGGCCATGTCGAGGCCCACGGCCTGCGCCAGTTCTTCGCCGGGCTGGTGCGGCGTGGCACGAGGCGTCACCACGTCCACCGTGGAAGCCACGCACACGGCCAGCAGCCGCACCAACTCGTCTTGCGACTTCGCCTGCAACGCGGCGAACAGTTCGGCGCTGTCCTCCGGCAAGGCTTCACCGGCTACCTGTTGCAGTTCGCGCAGCGCCACGGCGGCAGGCGATTCCGGCCAGTCCGGGGCCATACCTTCCAGCCGGTCTTGCGCCGTGAGGCGCACGCCCAGCGGCAGGTCGTGGCCGTAGTGGCTTTCCTGCAAGACGGTCTGCACCATGCCATGCACCAGCGCGGCGAGCGCGACGTGCGGGTGCCGGGCGACTTCGATTTGCAGCGCCGCCGTGCGGTGGGCACTCAACCGCTGCGCCAGCCGGTCGGACAGGCTCGCGGCCTTGGGTGCGTCGTCGGCGTCGTCGTGCTCGTCGTTGGCGGCTTCGCCTTCGACACTGCCGAAACCGCGCCGCAGCTTTTCCAGCGTGCGCAGCGCCTTCGCCTCGGCTTCGCGCAGCAGGCCGCGATGAATGACGGCCTCGCCGTTGCGGTCGATGGTGACGATGGCACCGGCCACCTCGCGCACTTCGGGGGCGTAGCCTTGTAAGGCGTCCTCCGCGTCTTGCAGTTCCCCGACCAACTGATCGCGCCGCTGTTCCAGCTTCTCGGCCTTGGCCTCGTCCTCGGCGTCGCACGCTTCTTCCAGTTCGGCGTCGATCTTTTCGAGGCGGGTTTCCAGCGAGGCGATGCGGCGGGCCTCACGGGTGGTCGGCTCGCGGCGGTGGCGCGGAGCGTTCTGGAACGCCTGCCGTTCCTCGTAGGCCAGATGCGGCACGGCCTCCACCCATGCCCAGCCCTCGGCGCGCACGTCCTCGGCCAGCGTTGCCAGCTTGTCGCGCACCAGCGTTTCCAGCACTGCGGTATCGGTGAGGTAGGTTCCGGCATCGCCTTCCGAGAACAGGTCTCGGCGGATGCCGCCGCCCGCCTGCCGGTAGGTGTCCAGCCCGACGAAGCGCACCAGCGCGTGCGCGGCGTCGATTTCGCGCTCGGTCAGGCGCTCGCGCAGCTTGGACGGGCTGCGCTGCCATTCCGGCGCACCATAGAACGCGGCTTCCTGCGCGGCGTGGTCGTCGGTGATGGTCAAGGCCATCAACTGTTCCAGCGTCACGCCACCGGCGCGATAGTCGGCCATCAGGCGCGGCGAGACGTTCGCCAGCTTCAAACGGCGCTGCACCACCAGCGGGGACACGCCGAAGTCGGCGGCAATGTCCTCGACGGGACGTCCTTCCTTGACCAGCGCGGCGAAGGCCGCGAACTGGTCGGCGGGGTGCATGTTCTCGCGCTGCACGTTCTCCGCGAGGCTGACAGTGCGGGCGGAAGCATCGGCCACCAGCAGGCACGGCACTTCGTAGTCGGTGGGGATGTGCTTCTTCTTCGCCAGCAGCTTCAAAGCGGTCAGGCGGCGGTCGCCTGCCACCACCTCGTAAGCCTCACCATCGGCGGAAAGGATGACGATCAGGTTTTGCAGCAGGCCGATGCGGGCAATGCTTGCGGCCAGTTCGGGGATGGACTGGCGCGGGGTCTTGCGGACGTTGCGCTTGGAGCGGCGCGGCAACAGTTGCGACAGCGGAACCAAAATCAGGTTCTTGGTCGGGTCGGCCACTTCCAGCGGTGCGGCGGCTTCGATAGCGACGGTTTCGGTTTTGAGTACGGCGTTCATGGTGATTTCTCCTAGCGGTTGGGATGCAGCAGCGAGAGAAGCGGCAAGGGCTGCTGCCTGCCCCTGCCGCGTGGAGATTCAGGCTTTCAACTGGCGCAGGCCATCGGCCAGCAGCCACAGGGCGCGGTTCAGGCGCACGCTTTGGTCGATGCCCTGCACGGGCCGGGTGGTCTGGCGGCGGCCATTCGCGGCGCGGGCGGACAGGCCGCCTTTGGTCAAGTTCTCCTGCGTGCGGTTGAACACGCTCCACAGGTCGCGGCGGTCGTCGTCATGGCGGCGCGGCATCAGGATTTGCGATTCCGTGATGGGCGCGGGCTTGTCCTCGTCGTACTTCAACGCCAGCGCAGCGCGGGCGAACACTTCCGATTCCCCTGCGTCGAGCGTGATGGCGCGCATGGCATCGCGGGATTCCTGCGCCCGGTCGAAGCCGTGCAGGACTTCGTAAGCGCCTTCGATGACATGGGCGGCTACGTCGCCCTTGTGCGGCACGCGCACGTCGGCCACGGTGTCGCCGCAGACAAGGCCATTGCTGCAAACGAAGCGGAACATCCCGGCCAGCATCTGGTAGCTGCTGGTGCCGTCATGGGAGTTCAGCAGGATGATTTCGTTGGCCTCGCGGCCGTTGATCTGGCTGGCGTGGCGCAACCGGATCATGTGCTTGGTGTAGTCGCGGCGGTCGTCGTGGCGCACGCGGGTTTGCGTCACCATGAAAGGCTCGAAGCCTTCCCCGCGCAGTTCTTGCAGCACGGTCGCGGTGGGGATGTAGCTGTACCGCTCGGAACGGCTTTCGTGCGGGGCTTCCGCGTAGATGGACGGGGCCACGGCCCGGATTTGGTCATCGGACAAGGGACGTTCCGAACGCAGCACCGGGGAACGGGAAGCGAAGCGGGATGCGAGTTGCATGGCATTTCTCCTGACAAAGAAAAAAGGGTTTGCTGTTCACTGCACACCGGATTCCTAGATTCGGAGCCCAGCCTTTCGGCTGTTCGGTGCGGTCGGCACGAGGAACCCGGTTGGCCCTGTTGCCACCGTCTTTCCTGAGTTCATCGCCCGCGACGAAAGGGAGCCCGTGGACGGGGGCCGTCAAGGAGACAAGCGCAGGGTTGGTGCGGCCCGCAGGCGCAGCCGAGGACACGGCCCTGCGCGCCTTGATGGCGCACGACCGCGGGCTACAGTCGCGAGCAAGGTGATGGAGTCAGGGAAGACGGCTGGACATGGCAGCGGCCGCCCCTACGTGCAGACCGCACGCAAGCGAAGCGCGCAGGCCCGGATCTAGGAATCCGGGCCGGAGGCGTCAGCCGAGCGGAGCGAGGGAACGATGGAAGCCCGTCAGGGGCGAGACGCCGCAGGCGGCTCGATGCGCCACGCGCACGACAGCGCGACCGGCCATATTTCTTGGCCGGGGACGCACAGCCTTCAATGTTTGATGCACAAGCTCATGCGCCAGTCATCGGGAAACAGGTTCGACAGCGACTACTGTGGTCTGGCCGATCCGGCGCAGCCGGTTCGGCGGTCTTTGAGGGGCGCCAAGCATCGCGCGGCGGGGATAACCCGCAGGGCTTCCCCCTGGAGGCAAGCGAAGCGCGCAGCGCCCCGCAAGGGGCGCGTAGGCATCGCGCCGAGTCGTCAGAGCGCAGGCTGGATTCCGATACCGGCATCCAAGGCGATGACGAGTCCAGCAGATAGCGCGCGCCGCGCGCGTACAGGCCCGACAGCCCGGTGGACTGGTAGAACCCGGTGACGCGACGCCGGAAGTGTGCGCCGTACTCGTTGGTGTAGATCACCGCGTCGCCGATCTTGAAGCGCAAGGGCTGGTCGTTCTCCGGCGTGAACAGCTTGAGCGCATCGTGCTGCGCCGTGATTTCGATGTAGTCGTGGTGGCTGCTCATGGCATTGATCTCCTGCGAAGGTTGAGAAGCGCAAGGAGCGCCTTGCGACGCTCCCAAGGCCGGGTCAGATAACGATCCGTCCGGCCAGGCGCGCATCGCGCATAGGCGCTCGACCGCTTCTCGGCGCGGAAAGACAGGTCACGCTCGATCGGCAGGTCCAGCCCGCCAAGCACCCCTCGCCAGTTCGCCCAGGCTGACCCAGCCGATTTCCGGCTCACCCAGCCCCAGGTCGCAAAGACCAAAGGTGTGGTCGTGGTCGCCGGGATCAATCTCGGTCAGCAGCCAGGTCGCGCCGGCGCGCGCAGACGTGGGGCAGGGCTAGGCCAGAGACACCAAGGGAAAATGGGATGGTCGTGATTTGGCACGCTGCTTCAGCAAAAATGAGTGACTAAGAGGCCCAAAAGGGCCACAATGTAGCTACAAATATTTTGCGTACATGCCATGGCCACTAGCGACGTAGTTCGTGCCCGGATTGACGGGCATGTCAAAGAGGAAGCCACCGCCGTCCTGGCGCAAATGGGCCTTTCAGTCTCGGACGCTATTCGGATGCTGCTTACCCGAGTTGCAGCTGATAAGGCCCTTCCTTTTGATGTGAACGGAGCTATTCCCCAAGGCGAGCATAGTGCGGCAGCCGGGCGTCGTCATGAGAAAAAGAACAATGACTAAGAAAATTCCCAAAGGATGGGTACTCACAACATTGGGAGAAATCGTCCAGCCCTCAAGCAGCCGTGCTGCTCCTGACCCAAATTCTGGTGCCCTGTATATTGGGCTGGAACACATTGAGCCCCATACGATGCAGCTATTGGGCACTAGGAATGCAAGTGAGGTTAAAAGCAGTTCCGTACATTTTAAGAAGGGGGATGTTCTGTATGGAAAGATGCGGCCATATTTGAATAAGGTATGGCGTGCCGAATTTGATGGCGTTTGTTCATCAGAATTTATGGTGCTGCCAGAACGACCAGGTTTAAACACAAAATCCTTGCGCTACGATTAACCGCCAAAGATTTTGTTGAATTTTCGAACTCGCAATCCAGCGGCGAGCGGCCGCGCGTCCATTTTAGTAAGCTCGCCAGCTTCCCTCTTCCGCTTCCACCAGCAGAAGAGCAGGAGCGAATAGTCTCGAAGCTTGAGTTAGTTTTTGGCGCGTTGCAAAGGGCTGACATCGCTAGCGAGCGAGCAAAAACTCGTCTCGCGCAGTATCGATCGACCGTGCTAGATAGAGCCGTGTCGGGTGAGCTTACCAATCTTTGGCGCGTAGAAAGGCGCAAGTCGAAAAACGCGGGTGGATCTGCCCTTGAACTAATTCGTCAACTTGCTGTTATCCGCCGCGATGAGTGGGAGACGACTGAATTCAACCGCCAGTCTCAAGATGGGAGCTCTCCAAAGGCGGCGAATTGGAAGAATCGCTATCCAAAGCCTGTAAAGGCTCGCACTCACGATCTGCCGGGTCTTCCCGAAGAATGGGCATGGGTTTCTCTTGATGAAATTGGGGAATTAAGCCGTGGTCGATCGAAACATCGTCCTCGGGGTGATTCTCGTTTGTATGGAGGCCCTTATCCTTTCATCCAGACTGGTGATATACGCCGCTCTGACGGAACGCTTCGCCAACACTCTCAAACATATAACGAGATGGGATTGGCGCAGAGTCGAATTTGGCCTGCGGGAACGCTCTGCATAACTATTGCAGCCAATATAGCGGAAACCGCTATATTGACGTACCCGGCATGTTTCCCGGATAGCGTGGTTGGCTTTCGGCAGCAGGCTGATCTCTTGAATGTCAGATTCATAGAATATTTCATTCGATCAAAAAGGGCAGAATTGGAGCGATACGCTCCGGCTACCGCACAGAAGAATATTAATTTAGATCTTCTTGCTGGCTTGGCCATCCCATTGCCGCCCACTGATGAGCAGAACGAAATCGTTCGTCAAGTGGAAGATCGCTTAGGGGTGGCAGATCAACTGACATTAAAAATCGATCTTCAGCTCACACGCTCGCGCGAAGCAAGGCAATTACTATTAAATAATGCTTTCACCGGCATTCTCGTGCCACAAAGCGGCACGGATGTCTCCGCTCTGAAGATGTTAGAGCAGCTTAAAGCCGGAAAAAATTCCTCACCCACCCCGGAAGCAGTGCGCCACATTGATTCAAACCCATCAATCAAGATTTCAGGGGTCGCCATGAAAACTCTCTCTATTACCCCTGCGCTTTTGGCGGAAACACTGGAGAGAATCGGCCCAACTTCGACAATCGAAAAGCTTTTCGCCGAAGCTGGCTGCAAACCGGATCAAGTCGCGGAGTTCTACGGAGCAGTAAAGGCTGCACCAAATGTTCGTGCCCACTTCGATCGCGAATTAAAAACGACCAGAAACTCTCGCCACCCCCGTGTTGTGCCGGCCCCACAAGCGCAAAGCGGGCGCTTTCGCTTGGTCGAACTATGGTTGGAAGATTTTAAGAATCTCAAGAACTACACCGCCACTTTTGAATCTGCGCACGGACTAGATGTGGTTATGGGATGGAATGGCACAGGAAAATCAAACCTGTTCGAATCATTAGTAATTATTTTCCGGGATCTTCATGAGTGGTGGTCTAGAAATCGTTGGCCTGATGATCCTATGCATGCATATCGGCTGGTATATGAAATCAACGAGCAACTGATTTGTGTGACTTGGAATCCAAGCGATGCAAAGCGCCCGTCAATTACAAGTGCAAAATGGTCTAAGCGGACTAAGAAATTTGGTTCTAAAACGAATGTTGAGCGAAGCTCACTTCCACTTCCGAAATTTATTTTTGGATACTACTCGGGGCCAACCAATCGGCTTGCAGAACATTTTTTGCCGATGAATCAGGCTCACTATGTTCGCTTGCGGGAGGCCACCAGCGATGATCCGGGCACGCTTGCCCACCTTCTTGAACAGAGGCGTTTCTTTTGCGCAGAGACTCATCATGCAAAGTATGTATTGCTTGCTTTTTGCCATAAAGAAGATGCCGACATATCGGCTTTCCTGAAGACTCGTCTTCGCATTGAGGCATTCGAATCCGCATTATTTGTCATACGGAAGCCGCGCTGGGCTCGTCCGGGAACAAGTGCGACAGATTTTTGGGGCGCAACGGGTGTAATGCGGCGTGTTCTTGAGCGCCTGAGAGAATTCTCGGTCGCACCAATGGTGGTCGAACAAAGCATAAACGATGGTTATCGCACCGCCAAAGAAGATCACTACTACTTCTTCTTGCCAGATTTAGAGAGGCTACATGCGTTTGCCGCTGAGTATGAAAATGCACGTACCTTTTTCCTGGCGCTCGAAAGTACCGATTTCTCGGAGCTTATCTCCGATGTGAAAATTCAAGTTCGAGTTCATACTTCTGGCTCGAATAATGCTGCCATCACCTTTAGAGAAATGAGCGAAGGGGAGCAGCAGTTGCTAATGGTACTAGGACTCATGCGCTTTACGAAGTCCTACCAATCGCTCGTTCTTCTTGATGAACCTGACACTCATCTCAATCCTCATTGGAGTGTTGAGTATCTCCGTCTACTGACGGATATCATGAAGGATGGTCCGAAGGAGTCCGACGAGCAACAGACTAGTCAGATTCTGATCTCAACTCACGATCCATTAGTCATTGCCGGATTGGTAAAAGAGCAAGTGCACCTTATGAAGCGCGATAAGGCAACCGGGGAATACGAATGGTCGGAAGCGAGCGTCAATCCAAAAGGTTTGGGTTTTACCGGAATCTTGACAAGTGAGATGTTTGGATTTCGCAGTGACCTAGACGATTCAACCCTAGCCGACCTGGACGATAAGGTTCGGCTCATGGCAAAAGATAGTGCCCTTGTTCCCGCAGAAGAAAAACAATTGCAAGATATTGATCAGCGACTTTCGGAAGCTGGATTTCAGAAAGCATTTAGTAATCCATATTATGCGGCATTTGTTCGAGCTTGGGGACGCAAGTACCATCAACTGATGGCCGGACAGCAATTTCTTACGGATGCTCAACGTGCTGAAATTGAACGTGTTGCCAAGGAAGTACTAGAAGAGGCGATATCGGAGGTAAATCAGGAGGTAGGTGACTGATGCGTTACGTCGACATTGATGAACTGGGGCTGAAATTGCCCCCTGGATGGCAACAGCGAGCGACGGACGCTCTAAATGAACTCCGAGAAGAAATTAATCAAGCAGAACAAGCTGCGATTGCCTCTGGAGCAGATATCTCGGTGGCCCGAAAGAAAGCCATTTCGGACGGCCTCAAGAAGACAGCACGCATGTCTGTTTGGCAGGACCTCAACGTTTGTGCTGCCGAAATAATCAAAGAGAAGTGCTGGTACTCGGAGAGCAAGAATCCAACTGCCGATAAAAATGTCGATCACTTTCGCCCGAAGAATCGGGTTGATGGTGACTCGCTGCATGAAGGTTATTGGTGGCTGGCATTCGATTGGAAGAACTATCGTTATGTTAGTCAATGGTGCAATCAACGCAGAATAGACAAACTCTCGTATCAGTGATACGAGAATCTGCTCGTCGGGGAAGGTGACTGCGAACTGCACCATGCGGCGCAGGTTCTGCTCGGCAAAGCTGTTGCCGTACTCCTTCACCAACTGCGCCGCCAGGGTAGGCAGGACTTCCTTGCCATAAGCGCCCCGGCGCCCGTCCAAGACCTGCGTATGGATGCGCTGGCCGATGCTCCAGTAGAGCATCGTCAGTTCGCTATTCACCGTCGAGGCGGCGCGCTTGCGCGCCGCCTCGATCAGTGCCCGAATGTCGCCCAGCAGCGCCGAAGGCGCTGCGGGCGACGCTGCGGATGACCGGCGCGTGTTCATGCTGCCGCCTCCGCAAGCTGGCGCGCGCCCGTGATGGCCTGGCGCCGGCTGGCCACCAGCTCGGCCGCATCGCGCACCGGCTTGTCCTCGGTGTGGACGTAGTGCATGAACATCGCCACGGTCTTATGGCCCGTCAACTTCATGCCCACTTTGGTCGGCACGCCGGAATTGGCAATGTCGGTGGTCGAGCGATGGCGGATGCCGTGTGTGCCGACATGGGCCACGCCCGTGGCCTTGAGCACCCGGCACCAGCCGCCATAGTGCTCGCCAAAGGTCAGGTGCTTGGTCGGGTCGTTGGGCGATGGCAGGACATAGGGGCGGCCCTCCCGGCGCGGCGCCGTCGAAAGCAGCCGATAGGCTTCCTCGCTCATGGGCTTGGAAATGCCGCCGACCTTGCTGTCGGGCCACACCACGCGCCGGTTCTCGAAGTCCAGCCAGCTCCATTCGAGCGGGCAGATTTCGGAGCGCCGGGCGGCGAACTCGAATTGCAGCCGGATCGCCAGCGGGATGACGTAGTTCTCCAGCCCTTCCGCCTCCAGCTTCTCCAGATGACGGAAGATCCGCACCATTTCCTCGTCCACGATGAGCCGGGTTTCCTTGCCCGGCGGGTACATCGGGACGTGGCGGCACGGATTCGTGCCGTCCGGGCGGTAGCCCCACACTTCGGCTAGGTTGAACATCTTGCGCAGCACGCCGAAGGTCTTGTTCGCCTCGGTCGGCTTGTAGGCCAGCTTCTCCATCAGCCCGGCAATGTCGGGCCGCTTCACGTCATGCACCTTCTTGCGGCCCAGCAGCGGGATGATGTTGCGGTCGATGACGCCCTGATAGCCGTCCTGCGTGCTGGGCTTGTTGCGCTTCTTGGAGTAGTCCTCCATGAACTTCTTGCACAACTCGGCCATCGTGGGCGCCTTGCGCGCCTCGGCCTTGGCGCCGCCGGGGTCACCGCCCCGGCGAACCTCGGCCAGCCAGTCCTGTGCCTTGACTCGTGCCTGTTCGACGGTCAGCTCCCCGTACAGCCCCAGCGAGGGCTTGCGGGGCTGGCCGGAGTTCGTGCGGTACTGGAGCATGAACACCCGGCGGCCCGTCGGGGTAATCTTGCACAGGAAGCCAGGCACCACGGTATCCCGCAGTTCAACATCCTTGGCCTGGGGCTGGGCCGCCTCCACGGCGGTCTTGGTGAGCTTGATCTTTGCCATGATGACTCCTTGGAACGACCCGGATTCCAAGAGCCAGATAGGAGCGGCGCGAGGGAAAACCGGGTCAAGTTTCAGAAAGCACCGGCATATGATGGACGCGCGTAAGCTATTGATAAACCTGCTGTATCGAGCTGCGGCGCAGTCCAGCGAACTACCGGGCTGGAGTCATCGTGAAACAAAAAAACGGCGTACGGTAGGTGTTTTTAATTCGAAAGGAAATGCCATGAACCTGATCATCTGGCTCATCGTGGGAGGTTTGATCGGCTGGGTCGCCAGCATGATCATGAGGACGGACGCTCAGCAAGGCGTCTTTCTCAACGTGATCGTCGGCATCGTCGGCTCCATGCTGGGCGGCTGGCTGATCGCGCCGTTGCTGGGCTCGGCCACGGTCAATCAGAACGACTTCAGCCTCCGGGGGCTCCTCTCTTCGCTCATCGGTGCGGTCATCCTGCTCGCGATCGTGAACCTCGTGCGCAGGGGCAGGGTGCGCTGACCCTGCACGCTCGGGAAGCGTGCGGCCCGAGCCGCTCTTCGCACCCGGCACGAGGCTTGCCGGGTGCATGGTCCTGTGTACCCGCGCAGTCGAGCGTTCCACCGGAGACCCCTATGAACGAGCGTCAGCCCGCAGCCCTCAACGTCCAGATCTTCCTGAACGAACACGGGTTTTCCGCGTTCCAGTGGATGATCTTCGCGCTGTGCTTCGTCATCGTCCTGCTGGACGGCTTCGACACGGCGGCCATCGGGTTCATCGCGCCGTCGCTGGTCAAGGAGTGGGGCGTGGAGCGCTCGGCGCTCGGGCCGGTGCTGAGCGCCGCGCTGTTCGGGCTGGCAGCCGGTGCGCTCGGCGCCGGGCCGCTGGCCGACCGCTTCGGGCGCAAGACGGTGCTGGTCGCGTCGGTGCTGGTGTTCGGGGTGGCGTGCACCGCCTCGGCGTTCGCCACCACGCTGGACCACCTCGTGCTGCTGCGCTTCGTCACGGGCCTGGGCCTGGGCGCGGCCATGCCCAATGCCGTGACGTTGATGAGCGAATACTGCCCCGACCAGCGGCGCGCGATGCTGACCAACGCCATGTTCTGCGGCTTTCCGCTCGGTGCCGCCTTGGGCGGCTTTCTGGCGGCATGGATGATCCCGGCCTGGGGCTGGCGCAGCGTGCTGCTGCTGGGCGGCATCGCGCCGCTGGTGCTGGGCCTGGCCATGCTGTGGGTGCTGCCGGAGTCGGTGCGCTACTTGGTGGCCCGCAGCGCGCCGGCCGAGCGCATCCGCGCGATCCTGGCGCGGATTGCCGGGCGCGCGGTCGCCGCCACGTCGTTCTTCATGACCGAGGCCGCTTCCATGGGGCGCTCGCGCAGCGGCGCCGGTGTGGTGCTGTCGCGCCCCTACGTGGTGGGGACGCTCATGCTGTGGCTGGCGTACTTCATGGGGCTGGTGATCTTCTACGCGCTGATCAACTGGATGCCCATCCTGCTGCGCGACGCCGGGCTGAGCGCGCAGACCGCCACGCTCATCTCGGCCCTGTTCCCGCTCGGCGGCGTCGGCGCCATCCTGTTCGGCTGGCTGATGGACCGCTTCAACGCCAACTGGATCATCGCCGCCGGCTATGCGCTGACGGCCGCCTCCGTCTATGCCATCGGCCAGGTGACCGGCCACGTCGGCTGGCTGATGGTGGTGGTGTTCGTGGCGGGCACCGTCATGAACACGGCGCAGTCGTCCATGCCGGCGCTGGCCGCGGGGTTCTACCCGACGCAGGGCCGCGCGACGGGGGTGGCCTGGATGCTCGGCATCGGGCGCTTCGGCGGCATCGCGGGCTCGTTCATCGTCGCCGAGTTCACGCGACGTCATCTGGGGATCGACGCCATCTTCATGTATGTCGCGCTCGCCGGCGTGGTGTCCGCCATCGCCGTGGCGGTCAAGCAGATGGCGCATCCCGAGGAAGGCAGGTCCGGCAGCGGGGCGGCGCGCGGCGAGGCCTTGGGGCACTGACCTGGATCTGGCGCTGACGCAGGGGCCGGCCGCCCTGGGCCTGGACGCCGCGCGCGATCAGGCCGAGCGCACCGCCATCGCCGACACGCTCGGGCGCGTCGGCCCCAACGTCACGCACGCGGCGCGCGAGCCCGGCGTCTCGCGCATGACGCTCTACCGCCTGATGGACAAGCACCGCCTGGGTCCCGGCATCGCGGAAGCGGGCGACGGCACCTCCTCGCCCATCGCCCTGCCCGCGGCCAGGCCGCTGCGCACCGCGCCTTCGAGCGTGGCCGGGTAGGGGCCGTCGATGTAGTCGCCGCAGGCCGACAGGCCGGGCGCGATGTGCGCGGCGGGGCGCTCGAGACCGGGGGTGCAGGCGAAGGTGGCGCGCTTCTCGACCACGGTCAGCACGGCGCTCGGGTGCCGGCAGCCGAGCTGGCGCTCGGCCTGGCGGCAGACCTGCGCTTCCAGCGCAGCGCGCTCGGTGGCGCTGGCGCTCGCGACCAGGGCCCACAGGCCGTCGGCATGGCCGATCCGGGCGCGGTCGAACACGAACTGCGCCGGCGCTTCCGCGCCGGCGCGCAAGGCGAGCATGGGGGCGGGCAGGCGGTGGCCGCCGGCCAGGTACACCGTGGCGATGGCCTCGAAGCGCAGCGCCCGCGCCCGCGCGCACCAGGCGCTGGCGACGGCGGGCGAGCGCGCCCCGGCCCGGAGCGCCGCCTCCGCCAAGCCGCTCGATTCGACCAGCCGCGCCGCCTCGCCGGGCGGGCAGGCGAGCACGACCCGGTCGAAGCGCTCGCCGTCGACGCGCCAGCCCGGCGCCGCGGGCGCCAGGGCCTGCACGCGGCAACCCGCCACGACGCGCCCGCCGCGCGCGGCGAGCCAGCGTGCCGCAGCCTCGGGAAACAGTTCGCCCAGGTCCGTGCGCGGCAGCAGCAGGTTGGAGCCGCCGCGCGCGCCGAACAGCGCATCGCGCAGCACGCGCAGGAACACCTGCCCACTGGCTTGCCCGGCGGGGGTGTTGAGGGCCGCGACGCACAGCGGCTCGATCATCCCGTCGCGCACCGGCCGCGTGAGGCCGGCGCACAGGTCGGCCACCGAAAGCTGCGCCGGGCATTCGAAGCCGTCGCGCCGCCAGCGCAAAGCGGCGCGCAGCAGCGCGGCCTTGTCGCGCCACGACCAGCCGCGCGCCGCGAGGATGCCCGCCAGCGCGTCGAGCGGCGCCGGCGCATTGGGCAGGCGCAGGCCGCTGCCGTCGGGAAACACCAGCGCCAGCGGCAGGCGCAGCAGCGCCGCCTCGACGTCGACGCCGACCTCGCGCATCAGGCGCAGGCTCTCGGCGTAGGCGCCGATCAGGATGTGCTGGCCGTTGTCGAGCCGCACGCGGCGGCCGTCGGCGAGCGTCGCCGGCACCGCCCGCGCGCGGCCGCCGGGCGTGCGCGCGGCCTCGAACACGGTGACGCGGTGTCCGGCCCCGATGGCCGCGACCGCCGCGGCCAAGCCGGCCCAGCCGGCGCCGACGATGGCGATGTTCATGGCCGGGTTTTCAAGCAAAAGAGGACGCCAGCGCCTGCTGGGTATACGAACTCAGCTATCGAAACCATAGCAACACGACAGACGGAAAACAATGCGACACGTCTTGCGTAAAGCCGGGTAGCGAGCCAGGGACACCGCGGAACCGGCTTGGCCGGACCGCCGGTGTCGCCCCCGGCAGGGGGTTGGCGGAGCGACACGAAGTGCGCGCAGCCTGGGGGCGAGCCTCATAACTTCCCCAGCGCCTGCACGCGCCAGGCCAGCCACAGCTTGCGCGTGGGCGTGAGGCCGATGCGCCGGTCGAGCACGCGGAAGTCGTCGTGCTCGATCTCGCGCAGCAGCGTGCGGTAGATGCTCGCCATCATCAGCCCGGGCTTCTGCGCGCGCCGGTCGGCCGCGGGCAGCAGCGCCAGCGCCTCGTCGTAGCAGCGGTGCGCGCGCTCGGCCTGGAACCGCATGAGCGCGACGAAGCGATCGGAGTGCACGCGGTTGAGGATCTCGTGCGCCTTCACGTCGAACTGCTGCAGCTCGTCGATGGGCAGGTAGATGCGCCCGCGCAGCGCGTCCTCGCCGACGTCGCGGACGATGTTGGTGAGCTGCAGCGCCAGGCCCAGCCGGTGCGCGTAGGCGGTGGTGCCGGCCTCGGTCTGCCCGAAGATGCGCGCCGCCACCTCGCCGACCACGCCGGCCACCAGGTGGCAGTACCGCGCCAGGTTGGGGAAGGCCAGGTAGCGCGTCTGCTCCAGGTCCATCTGGCAGCCGTCGATCACCTGCTGCAGTTGCCCGGCCTCGATGCCGAACTCGGCCGCGAAGGGCATCAGCGCCTTCATCACCGGGTGGTGCGGCTCGCCGGCGAAGGACTGCGCGACCTCGCCGCGCCACCAGGCGAGCTTGGCGGCGGCGACGCCGGGGTCGCGCACCTCGTCGACCACGTCGTCGATCTCGCGGCAGAACGCGTAGAAGGCGGTGATCGCGGCGCGGCGCGGCTTGGGCAGGAACAGAAAGGCGTAGTAGAAGCTGCTGCCGGAGGCGGCGGCCTTGTCCTGGACGTACTGCTCGGGCTTCATCGGGCGTGTGGAGTCATGGCTGGCGATTGTCGGCGACGGCTGGGCGCGGGGTCGGCGCTGCCGGCAGCGCCGTGGTGGCTACGGATGCAGTGCCGCAGTGCCGTGCCGGCCGCCCATGCGCGGTCCGGCGTCGCGGGCCGGTGGTGGCCCTCTACATGCGCAGCGCGCGCCAGGCCAGCCGCGGCGCGTCGGCGGCGCCCAGGGTCGGGCGCCGGCGCAGCGTGTCGAAGCCGATCGCCTCGATCCTGTCGAGGATGGCGAGGCCGCCCTGCACCACGAGGCGCAGCTCCCAGCCCATGCGGCCCGGCAGGCGGCGCGCGAGCGGCGCGCCCCGGTGCATCAGCGCGCGCGCCCACGCCACCTCGTCTGCTATGAGTTTGATAGCTGCCGGCGCAGGCTGGACGGGCGCCAGCGGCGCAAAAGACCTGAAATCGGCGGGTGCCAAGCCGTGCGCGGCGCAGTCGGCCAGCGGGAAATAGAAGCGCCCGCGCGGCAGGTCGATGCTCGGGTCCTGCCAGAAGTTGACGAGCTGCAGCGCGCTGCAGACGGCGTCGCTCTGCGCCAGCGAGAGTGCGTCGTCCACGCCGTAGAGGTGCAGCAGCAGCCGGCCCACCGGGTTGGCCGAGCGCGCGCAGTAGTCGAGCAGCTCGGCGCGGTCGGCGTAGCCGCTGCCGTCGCGGGTCTTCTGCACGTCCTGCACGAAGGCCGACAGCAGCGCGGCCAGCAGCGCCTCGGGCAGCGCGAAGGCGCGCAGGGCGTGCGCCAGCGGCGCGAACACCTGCGGCCAGCGCGCCGAAGCGGGCGCGCCGCGCGCCGCGGCGGCCAGGTCGGCGCGGTAGGCGGCCAGCGCGTCGAGCCGCTCGGCGGCGCTGGCGTCGCCCTCGTCGGCGATGTCGTCGGCGGTGCGCGCGAAGGCGTAGATCGCCGCCACCGCCGGGCGCAGGCGCGGCGGGCACAGCCACGACGCCACGGGAAAGTTCTCGTAGTGGGCGATCGGCGCGGCGCGCGGCGCGGTCGCAACGTCCGCTGCGGCGCCAGTTGCACGCGACGGGGAATGGGCGGACGATGACTGGATGGGCGGCAGACCGGGCACGCCGCGATTGTCGGTCACGGCCCGGCACAAAAAGCCGTGGCGGCCGCGTGTGTGCCCTGGCCGGCGGGCCTATGCTGGCGAACTTTCGTTTTCAGGAGAAACGCGATGACCGCATCGACCCACGCTCCGCCTGCCCAGCTGGCGCCGCCGGCCGCCGGCCCGGCCGTGCCGCACGCGGCCGGCGTCGGGCTGATGGTGGCGGCGCTGGGAGTGGTGTTCGGCGACATCGGCACCTCGCCGCTGTACGCCTTCAAGGAAACGCTCAACCCCGAGCACGGCCTCGCCTTCGCGCCCGACGTGGTGCTGGGGCTGCTGTCGCTGATCTTCTGGGGGCTGATGGTGGTCGTCACGCTCAAGTACGTGGTGTTCGTGCTGCGCGCCGACCACGACGGCGAGGGCGGCATCCTGGCGCTGCAGGAGCTGGCGCGCCAGGCCGTCGAGGGCGACGGCGGCGCGCGCGCCTGGGTGCTCAAGGCGCTGGGCCTGCTCGGCCTGGTGGGCGCGGCGATGTTCTACGGCGACAGCCTGATCACGCCGGCGATCTCGGTGCTGTCGGCCATCGAGGGGCTGGAGGTGCAGGCGCCGCACCTCAAGCCCTTCGTGATCCCGATCACGCTGGCGGTGCTGGTGGGGCTGTTCGCGATCCAGCGCAAGGGCACCGGCGTGGTCGGGCGGCTGTTCGGGCCCATCATGCTGCTGTGGTTCGGCGCGATCGGGGTCGCCGGGCTGTGGCAGATCCTGCGCGCGCCGCAGGTGCTCGCCGCGCTCGACCCGCGCCACGCCGTCGGCTTTTTGCTGACGCACCGCGCGCAGGCGCTGTCGGTGCTGGGCGCGGTGTTCCTGGCCTTCACCGGCGGCGAGGCGCTGTACGCCGACATGGGGCACTTCGGCGCGCGGCCGATCCGGCTGGCGTGGCTGTTCATCGCGCTGCCGGGGCTGGTGCTCAACTACTTCGGGCAGGGCGCGCTGGTGCTGGCCGATCCGGCGGCCGTCGACAACCCGTTCTTCCGGCTGTTCCCGCCGTGGGGCGTGCTGCCGCTGGTGCTGCTGGCGGCCATGGCCACGGTGATCGCCTCGCAGGCGGTCATCTCGGGCGCCTTCTCGCTCACGGCGCAGGCGATGCGCATGGGCTACCTGCCGCGCATGCGGATGGTGCAGACCTCGGGGCAGGCGATCGGCCAGATCTACCTGCCGGCCGTCAACTGGGTGCTGATGGTCGGCGTGCTGCTGCTGGTGATGGGCTTCCGCAGCTCGGACGCGCTGTCGGCGGCCTACGGCATCGCGGTGTCGATCACCATGGTGACGACCACGCTGCTGGCCGGCGTCGTGGCCTACCGGCTGTGGCACTGGAACCGCGTGGCGGTGGTGGTCGGCGTGACGCTGTTCGCGATCGTCGACCTGACCTTCGTGCTGGCCAACAGCCTGAAGATCGCCCACGGCGGCTGGTTCACGCTGGCCGTGGCGGTCGTGGTGATGGTGGTGCTGACCACCTGGTACAAGGGGCGGCAGCTGCTGATCGCGCTGAACGCGGCCGAGCAGATCCCGCTGGCGCCCTTCATCGAGGGGCTGCTGGCCCATCCGCCGCACCGCGTGCGCGGCACGGCCGTGTTCGTCGCGCCGCGGCCCGACGTGGTGCCGCACGCGCTGCTGCACAACTTGAAGCACAACCAGGTGCTGCACGACCAGGTGATCGTGCTGACGGTGCTGACCGTCAGCACCCCGCGCGTCGATCCGGCCCGGCGCATTGAGGCCGAGCCGCTGGGCCACGGCGTCTGGGCCGTGACGGCGCGCCACGGCTTCATGGAGCGGCCCGACGTGCCGGAATTCATCCGCGTGCTGGCCTACCAGAAGGGGCTGGCGATCGAATCGATGAGCACGTCCTACTTCGTCTCGCGCGCCAGCATCGTCGGCGCGCCGCTCAAGGGCATGAACCCGCTGCGCCAGGCGCTGTTCCGCTGGATGCAGCGCAATGCCGGCCGCGTGTCGGACTACTTCATGCTGCCGCCCAACCGGGTGGTCGAGATGGGGCAGCGCCTGGTGTGAGCGGCGCATCGAAATGGCGCAGAGGACGGTGCCCGTCCGGCCTCGGCGGCGGTGCGCGGGCGCCGGTCGCGGCCCGCGTCGGAGCGAGACAATGCCGCGGCTGCGTGCGCATAAAATAGCCGGTTGACCGATTTCGAGCGCTCGGGTCCTGAACGCGGGGCCCGAGCGCATCCATTGCCGGGTTGGCCCGCAGGCCTGCAGCGGCATTCACCTGAAAAAAACTGGAACGGCGCGGGTGGCGAAATTGGTAGACGCACCAGGTTTAGGTCCTGACGTTCGCAAGAACGTGCCGGTTCGAGTCCGGCCCCGCGCACCAGTCCCTGTCTCATTCTTCTGGAACCTCTATGACCGTGAACGTTGAAACCCTCGACAAACTCGAGCGCAAGATCACGCTGACCCTGCCCGTCGGCACCATCCAGTCCGAAGTCGACTCGCGCCTCAGGAAGCTGGCGCGCACCGTCAAGATGGACGGCTTTCGCCCCGGCAAGGTGCCGATGAACGTGGTGGCGCAGCGCTACGGCTACTCGGTGCACTACGAGGTCATGAACGACAAGGTCGGCCAGGCCTTCGCGCAGGCCGCCAACGAGGCCAGGCTGCGCGTGGCCGGCCAGCCGCGCATCACCGAGAAGGAAGAGGCGCCCGAGGGCGAACTGGCGTTCGACGCGGTGTTCGAGGTGTTCCCTGAAGTGAAGATCAACGACCTGTCGGGCGCCGAGGTCGAGAAGCTCACGGCCGAGGTGGGAGAAGACGCCATCGACAAGACGCTCGACATCCTGCGCAAGCAGCGCCGCACCTTCACGCAGCGCCCGCAGGACGCCGCCGCCCAGGACGGCGACCGCGTGACGGTCGACTTCGAGGGCAAGATCGACGGCGAGCCGTTCCAGGGCGGCAAGGCCGAGGACTTCCAGTTCATCGTCGGCGAGGGCCAGATGCTGAGCGAATTCGAGGACGCCGTGCGCGGCCTGAAGATCGGCGACAGCCGCACCTTCCCGCTGTCGTTCCCGGCCGACTACCATGGCAAGGACGTGGCCGGCAAGCAGGCCGACTTCCTGGTCACGGTCAGGAAGATCGAGGCCGCGCACCTGCCCGAGGTCGATGGCGAGTTGGCCAAGTCGCTGGGCATCGCCGACGCCACGGTCGAGGGCCTGCGTGCCGACATCCGGCGCAACCTGGAGCGCGAGGTGAAGTTCCGCCTGCTCTCGCGCAACAAGACCGCCGTGATGGACGCGCTGCTCGCCAACGCCGAGCTCGACCTGCCCAAGGCCAGCGTGCAGGCCGAGGTCGAGCGCATGGTCGAGGCGGCCCGCGCCGACCTGAAGCAGCGCGGCATCAAGGACGCCGACAAGGCGCCGATCCCCGAGGAGGTGTTCCGCCCGCAGGCCGAGCGCCGCGTGCGCCTGGGCCTGGTGGTGGCCGAGCTGGTGCGCGCCAACGACCTGCAGGCGAAGCCCGAGCAGCTCAAGGCGCACGTCGACGAGCTGGCCGCCAGCTACGAGAAGCCGGCCGAGGTGGTGCGCTGGTACTTCGGCGACAGCAACCGCATGGCCGAGGTCGAGGCGGTGGTGCTCGAGAACAACGTGACCGAATTCGTGCTCGGCCGGGCCAAGGTCAACGAAAGGCAGGTCTCGTTCGACGAGCTGATGGCGCAGCAGGGCTGATTCCCGCGATTGCCGCATGGGGCTTGTGCTTGCACGCGCAAGCCCCATTTCGTTTCGGTACAGTCTTTTTCCCTCTTCCCGAAAGCACACATGAGCGCACAAGAAATTCAGGGCCTCGGCATGGTTCCGATGGTCATCGAGCAGTCGGGCCGCGGCGAGCGGTCCTACGACATCTATTCGCGCCTGCTGAAGGAGCGCGTGATCTTCCTGGTCGGCGAGGTCAACGACCAGACCGCCAATCTGGTGGTGGCCCAGCTGCTGTTCCTCGAAAGCGAGAACCCGGACAAGGACATCTCGTTCTACATCAACTCGCCTGGCGGCAGCGTGAGCGCGGGCATGGCGATCTACGACACCATGCAGTTCATCAAGCCCGACGTCTCGACCCTGTGCATCGGCTTCGCGGCCAGCATGGGCGCCTTCCTGCTGGCGGCGGGCGCCAAGGGCAAGCGCTTCTCGCTGCCCAACTCGAAGATCATGATCCACCAGGTGCTGGGCGGCGCGCGCGGGCAGGCCACCGACATCGAGATCCACGCGCGCGACATCCTGAAGACGCGCGAGCAGATGAACCGCATCCTGGCCGAGCGCACCGGCCAGCCGCTGGAGAAGATCGCGCGCGACACCGAGCGCGACTACTTCCTCACGGCCGGCGAAGCCAAGGACTACGGACTGGTCGACCAGGTCATCGCGCAGCGCGGCTGAGCGGGCGGGCGCCCCTGCGGCGTCGGCGCAACGACGGCGTTTTCCACACGGAGAACGCCGTTTTTTGTTTGGTTATCATTGAAAATTCAGTTTTAGGGCAGTCCTCATGGCCGAGAAAAAAGGCGCTTCCAGCGAAAAAACGCTTTATTGCTCGTTTTGCGGCAAGAGCCAGCACGAGGTCAAGAAGCTGATCGCCGGGCCGTCGGTGTTCATCTGCGACGAGTGCATCGACCTGTGCAACGAGATCATCCGCGACGAACTGCCGGCCGAGGGCGAGGTGCGCGGCGAAGGCCGGGGCGACCTGCCGACGCCACTGGAGATCAAGAGCAACCTCGACCACTACGTGATCGGCCAGGAGCCGGCCAAGCGCATGCTGTCGGTGGCGGTCTACAACCATTACAAGCGGCTGCGCCACAAGGAAAAGAACAAGGGCGCCGACGATGTCGAGCTCAGCAAGAGCAACATCCTGCTGATCGGCCCCACGGGCTCCGGCAAGACACTGCTCGCGCAGACCCTGGCGCGCCAGCTCGACGTGCCCTTCGTGATGGCCGACGCGACCACGCTGACCGAGGCCGGCTACGTCGGCGAGGACGTCGAGAACATCATCCAGAAGCTGCTGCAGAGCTGCAACTACGAGGTCGAGCGCGCCCAGCGCGGCATCGTCTACATCGACGAGATCGACAAGATCTCGCGCAAGTCCGACAACCCGTCGATCACGCGCGACGTCTCGGGCGAGGGCGTGCAGCAGGCGCTGCTCAAGCTCATCGAGGGCACCATGGCGAGCGTGCCGCCGCAGGGCGGGCGCAAGCACCCGAACCAGGATTTCCTGCAGATCGACACGACCAACATCCTGTTCATTTGCGGCGGCGCCTTCGCCGGGCTGGAGAAGGTGATCGAGAACCGCACCGAGGCCTCGGGCATCGGCTTCGGCGCCTCGGTCAAGAGCAAGGCGCAGCGCAGCATCACCGAGGTGTTCCGCGAGGTCGAGCCCGAGGACCTGATCAAGTTCGGCCTGATCCCCGAACTGGTGGGGCGCATGCCGGTGGTCGCGTCGCTGGCCGAACTGAGCGAGGACGCGCTGGTGCGCATCCTGACGGAGCCCAGGAACGCCGTCGTCAAGCAGTTCGTCAAGCTGCTGCAGATGGAGGGCGTCGACCTGGAGATCCGCCCGGCCGCGCTCAAGGCCATCGCCCGCAAGGCGCTGGCGCGCAAGACCGGCGCGCGGGGCTTGCGCTCGATTCTGGAGCAGGCCCTGATCGACACCATGTTCGAGCTGCCCAACGCCGTCAACGTCGACAAGGTGGTGGTGGAAGAATCCACCATCGACGAGAACAAACCACCGCTGCTGGTGTACCGCGAGGCGGCCAAGAAAGCCTGACGGGACGTTGAGCCGCCGACCTGCCGCCCTTTCTCTCCAGGCCCTGCCGCCGTGCCCGGCAGCGGCGGCAGCCCACCTTGGGGCGCGCCGGCGGTCGCATGCCGTGGGCGTGGCGCCGCCGTCTCGCCCCTCCTGAGGCGCCGGCGTCGGCGCCGCACCCTTGCCACGGATGCCGCGCGACCTTGAAAATCGCGCGTCACCGTCCATCTTTCCTTCACATTCCAGAGGATCCCATGTCCGGTCACACCTCCCTGCCTGCCACCGCGATCGATCTGCCGCTGCTGCCGCTGCGTGACGTCGTGGTGTTTCCCCACATGGTGATCCCGCTGTTCGTGGGACGCCCCAAGAGCATCAAGGCGCTCGAGATCGCCATGGAAGCGGAGCGCCGCATCATGCTGGTGGCGCAAAAGGCCGCCGCCAAGGACGAGCCCTCGGTCGAGGACATGTTCGAGGTGGGCTGCATCTCGACCATCCTGCAGATGCTCAAGCTGCCCGACGGCACCGTCAAGGTGCTGGTCGAGGGCCAGCAGCGCGCGCGGGTCAGCCACATCGACGACAGCGAGACGCATTTCTCCGCCCACGTGATGCCGCTCGAGCGCGTCGAGACGCAGCCCAAGGGCACCGAGGTCGAGGCGCTGCGCCGCGCGGTCATGCAGCAGTTCGACCAGTACGTCAAGCTCAACAAGAAGATCCCACCCGAGATCCTGACTTCGATCGCGAGCATCGACGATCCGGGTCGCCTGGCCGACACCATCGCCGCGCACCTGCCGCTCAAGCTCGACAGCAAGCAGGCGGTGCTGGATCTCGACGACGTCAAGGCGCGCCTGGAGAACCTGTTCGGCCAGCTCGAGCGCGAGGTCGACATCCTGAACGTCGACAAGAAGATCCGCGGCCGCGTCAAGCGCCAGATGGAGAAGAACCAGCGCGACTTCTACCTCAACGAGCAGGTCAAGGCGATCCAGAAGGAGCTCGGCGAAGGCGAGGAAGGCCTCGACATCGAGGAGATCGAGAAGAAGATCAAGCTCGCCAGGATGCCCAAGGAGGCCCTGAAGAAGGCCGAGGCCGAGCTCAAGAAGCTCAAGCTGATGTCGCCGATGTCGGCCGAGGCCACCGTGGTGCGCAACTACATCGACGTGCTGGTCGGCCTGCCCTGGAGCAAGCGCACCAAGATCCGGCACGATCTGGCCCATGCCGAGCAGGTGCTCAACGAGGACCATTACGGCCTCGACAAGGTCAAGGACCGCATCCTCGAATACCTCGCGGTGCAGCAGCGCGTCGACAAGGTCAAGTCGCCCATCCTGTGCCTGGTGGGCCCGCCGGGCGTTGGCAAGACCTCGCTTGGCCAGTCGGTTGCCAAGGCCACCGGGCGCAAGTACGTCCGCATGGCGCTTGGCGGCATGCGCGACGAGGCCGAGATCCGCGGCCACCGGCGCACCTACATCGGCGCCATGCCGGGCAAGGTGCTGCAGAGCCTGAACAAGGTCGGCACGCGCAACCCGCTGTTCCTGCTCGACGAGATCGACAAGCTGGGCACCGATTTCCGCGGCGACCCTTCGAGCGCATTGCTGGAGGTGCTCGACCCCGAGCAGAACCACAAGTTCGGCGACCACTACGTCGAGGTCGATTTCGACCTCTCCGACGTCATGTTCGTCGCGACCTCGAACTCGATGAACATCCCGCCGGCGCTGCTCGACCGCATGGAAGTCATCCGGCTGTCGGGCTACACCGAGGACGAGAAGACGCACATCGCGCTGAAGTACCTGCTGCCCAAGCAGATGAAGAACAACGGCGTGAAGGAGGACGAGCTGGAAATCACCGAGGCGGCGGTGCGCGACATCGTCCGCTACTACACGCGCGAAGCCGGCGTGCGCTCGCTGGAGCGTGATCTGTCGAAGATCTGCCGCAAGGTGGTCAAGGCGGCGCAGCTCAAGCAGACACAGTCCAGGGTCGTTGTCACCGGCGACAACCTGAACGATTTCTTGGGCGTGCGCAAGTACAACTTCGGCCGCGCCGAGCAGCAGAACCAGGTCGGCCAGGTGGTCGGGCTGGCGTGGACCGAGGTCGGCGGCGACCTGCTCACCATCGAGGCCGTCACGATGCCGGGCAAGGGCGTCATCAGCCGCACCGGCTCGCTGGGCGACGTGATGAAGGAGTCGGTCGAGGCCGCCCGCACGGTGGTGCGCAGCCGCGCGCGGCGACTGGGCATCAAGGACGAGATGTTCGAGAAGCGCGACATCCACATCCACGTGCCCGACGGCGCGACGCCCAAGGACGGCCCGAGCGCGGGTGCGGCCATGGCCACCGCTTTCGTCTCGGCGCTGACGGGCATCGCGGTGCGCAGCGACGTGGCGATGACCGGCGAGATCACGCTGCGCGGCGAGATCACCGCGATCGGCGGCCTGAAGGAAAAGCTGCTGGCCGCCCTGCGCGGCGGCATCAGGACGGTGCTGATCCCCGAGGAGAACGCCAAGGACCTGCAGGACATCCCCGAGAACGTCAAGAGCGGCCTGGAGATCGTGCCGGTCAAGTGGATCGACAAGGTGCTCGAGATCGCCCTGGAGAAAATGCCGAACCCCTTGTCGGACGAGGAGGTGGCCGCCTCCGCAGCGGTGCTGGCCGATCTGGCCAAGCAGCGCGAGGCGACGCAGTCCACGGAAGTTTCGATCAAACATTGAAGCGAAGCTTGCGGAACCTTCGAAAACTGCTCTATAATTCGAGGCTTGAAACGCGGGAATAGCTCAGTTGGTAGAGCGCAACCTTGCCAAGGTTGAGGTCGAGAGTTCGAGACTCTTTTCCCGCTCCAGATTCGAAAAGGGAAGCCCAGCGCTTCCCTTTTTTTCGACAGCAAACCTCTCACGCAGATTCACGACGGCGCGATAGCAAAGCGGTTATGCAACGGATTGCAAATCCGTCCAGCCCGGTTCGACTCCGGGTCGCGCCTCCACCCGCTCCATGCGACGGCAGCCCCGCCAACCTTCGTTGTCGGGGCTGCGGTCGTTTGGGGTATCGTCGTGATCCGCTTCGGCCCGGATGGTGAAATTGGTAGACACATCGGACTTAAACTCCGCCGCTTCCTGCACAAGGGGCGTACCGGTTCGACCCCGGTTCCGGGCACCAACCTCCAAGGGAGCAAGACATGCCTCGCTACAACGCTCCGTTTGAAATCCACGTGCACGGCGATGTGCCGTTGCGCGCCGACGTCACCTTCGAGCAGATCCAGGAAGCGCTCAAGCCGCTCTGGAAGTACGCCGGCGCCCGCTCGCTGGCCGATGGCGCCAGCAGCGTCTACGAAGAAGAGCCCGGTATTTTGTTCGAGCAGAAGGAGCACATGCTCCAGATGTGCTGGACCGTGGCCGGCGACGAGGACTTCCGCCAGGCGCTCGACGAGATGTGCATGGCGCTCAACGAGCTCGCCGAGCAGGGCGCGGCCATCGAGGTGACGTTCTACGACACCGACTTCGACGAGGAGGAGGGCGACCCCGACGAGGAGTCGCGCGACGACTTCATCCTGATGTTCGTCGGCCCCAACCCGGCGGCCATCATGCAGGTGCAGCGCGACCTGCTGGTGGAGGACGTGGTCAACCTGATGGAGCGCCATTTCGACGGCGCCGAGCTCGGCGGCGTGGTCGGCGAGATCGACAAGCTGTTCGGGGAGCGCTTCGACGCGCTGGTCAATTCGCTGGAGATCGGCAAGTACCCGCGGGGCGGCAGCGGCACGGGCAGCGGACACGGCGGCGGCCGGCGGCCCCGTCACCTGCACTGAAACCTGCGTGCACTGGAGCCTGCGCGGCCTTACTGGTTTTCCCCGGGATGGGGCGCGCCAGGCGCCTGGGGCCCGTTTTCGCTTCTACGATGTGGTCCTGACATTGTTGACGACGAGGACCCATCCATGCACCGACGCTCCTGGCTTGCCCTGGCAGGCAATGCTTTTCTGGCGGCCATCGCCACGCCCGCGATGGCGCAGGGCTATCCGAGCAGGCCGATCGAACTGAGCGTGCCCTTCGCCCCCGGCGGCACCACCGACATCATCGCGCGCGTGGTGGCCGACCCGCTGGGCCGGGTGCTGGGCCAGCCGGTGGTGGTGGTCAACCGGGCGGGCGGCGGCGGCGCCGTCGGCGCGGCCGAGACGGCGCGCGCGGCGCCGGACGGCTACAAGCTCGGCATCGCCACCGTGTCGAGCACGGCCACCAACCCGGCCATCAACCCGAAGACGCCGTACGACACGATCAACGACTTCACGCCGATCATCAACATCGCCGCGACGCCGAACGTCCTGGCCGTGAATCCTGCCTTTCCGGCGAAGAACTACACCGAATTCCTGGCCGAGATCAAGAAGAATCCGGGCAAGTATTCATACGCGACATCCGGCACGGGCGGCATCGCGCACCTGCTGATGGAGCTGTACAAGAGCCTGACCGGCACCTTCCTGACGCACATCCCGTACCGCGGCTCCGGCCCGGCATTGACCGACACGGTGGCCGGGCAGGTGCCCATCATCTTCGACAACCTGCCTTCGGCCTTGCCCTTCATCAAGGGCGGCAAGCTGGTGCCGATCGCCGTGGCGGCGCCTTCGCGGCTGAAGGAACTGCCCAACGTGCCGACCTTCAAGGAGGTGGGGCTGGAACCGGTGAACCGGCTGGCCTACTACGGCATCCTCGGCCCCAAAGGGCTGCCGAAGGAGGTGGTCGACACGATCAACGCCGGGGTGAGGAAGGCGCTGGAGGACCCGGCCGTCAGGAAGCGCATCGAGGACACCGGCGCCATCATCGTCGCCAACTCGCCCGAGCAGTTCGCCGCGCAGATCAAGGCCGAGTTCGACATCTACAAGCAGGTCGTCGCCAAGCAGAAGCTCAGGCTGGACTGAGTGAGCGCCGTGCCCGACGCGGCGGCGTCCGGACCGCCGGCCGCGCCCGAAATCGACCTCTTCATCGACGCGCTGTGGCTCGAGCACGGCCTGTCGAGGAACACGCTGGCGGCGTACCGGCTCGACCTCGAACTGCTGGCGCGCTGGCTCGCATCGCGCGCGCTGGCGCTCGATGCGGCGCGCGAGTCCGACCTGCAGGCGTACATGGCGACGCGCCTGCTCGACCATGGCAAGGCGACCTCGGCCAACCGCCGCCTGACCGTCTTCAAGCGCTACTACCGCTGGGCGCTGCGCGAGCGGCGCATCGCGGCCGACCCGACGCTGCGCCTGATGCCGGCGCGCCAGCCGCTGCGCGTGCCCAAGACCCTGTCGGAAGCGCAGGTCGAGGCGCTGCTGGCCGCGCCCGACACCGGCACGCCGCTCGGCCTGCGCGACCGCGCCATGCTGGAGCTGATGTACGCCAGCGGCCTGCGCGTGAGCGAGCTGGTGGCGCTGCGGGTGATCGAGCTGAGCCTGAACGACGGCGTGCTGCGCGTGCTCGGCAAGGGCGCCAAGGAGCGGCTGGTGCCCTTCGGCGGCGAGGCGCGGCGCTGGATCGAGCGCTACCTGGCCGACGCGCGGCCGCAGATCCTGGCCGGACGGCAAAGCCCCGACCTGTTCGTGACGGCGCGCGGCGCCGGCATGACGCGCGTGATGTTCTGGCTCGTCGTCAAGAAGCACGCGACCGCCGCCGGCATCCACGCGCCGCTGTCGCCGCACACGCTGCGCCATGCCTTCGCCACGCACCTGCTAAACCACGGCGCCGACCTGCGCGCGGTGCAGCTGCTGCTGGGCCATGCCGACATCTCGACCACCACCATCTACACGCACGTGGCGCGCGAGCGGCTCAAGCGGCTGCACGCGCAGCACCACCCCCGCGGCTGAGGCGACGACCCCCTGGAGGACTACCGCCAATGGCAGACAGATTCGGCGCGAGCATCGCGGCCCAGGCGCCGCCCGACGGCGACGCCGCGCCGCGCTCCCACACCGGGCGCATCGCCGCGCTGGCGCAGGCCACGGCGCGCCTCGACAAGCGTATTTTTTCCGCAATTTCCGCATCGAATCGGCCCGCAGCGCACGGCGGACGGGCACAGTGTGCTATCGATCCAATAGCAGAGGCACTGCCCGACGCCTACCGCCGTGCCGGCTCGGCCGAGCACCGCGAGGCATCGCTGCCTTCCTGGCCAAGCGAGCGCCCGTTTTCTGAAAACCACCGCTGCACCCCATGAACCTGCCCAACGCCAACCTGTTTGCCGCCCTGCGCGCGGCGTTTCCCGAGGACCTCGACCGCACCGCGGTCGACACCGACTGCGGCCTGCGCTATTCGTGGCGCGATCTGGAGCGCGGCAGCGCGCAGATCGCCAACCTGCTCGATGCGCTCGGCCTGGCGCCGGGATCGCGCATCGCGGTGCAGGTCGAGAAATCGGTCGAGGCGATGGTGCTGTACCTGGCGACGCTGCGCGCCGGCCACGTCTTCTTGCCGCTCAACACCGCCTACCGGAGCGCCGAGATCGAGTACTTCCTCGGCAATGCCGAGCCGGCCGTGGTGGTGTGCACCAGCCGCAACGCCGACTGGGTGGCACCGATCGCGCAGGCCGCCGGCACCCGCCACGTCTTCACGCTCGACGACGACCGCACCGGCACGCTGCTCGACGCCGCGGCCGGGCACGGCGACCAGCACGCCGTGGCGCAGCGCGGCGACGACGACATCGCCGCCATCATCTACACCAGCGGCACCACCGGGCGCAGCAAGGGCGCCATGCTGACGCACGGCAACCTGCGCTCCAACGCCGAGGTGCTGAAGGACTGCTGGGGCTGGCGGACCGAGGCCGAGGGCGGCGACGTGCTGATCCACGCGCTGCCGATCTTCCACGTGCACGGGCTCTTCGTCGCCATCCACGGTGCGCTGCTCAACGGCAGCCGGATGATCTGGTTCGGCAGGTTCGATGCGAAGCGCGTGGTCGAGCGCCTGCCCGAGGCCACCGTCTTCATGGGCGTGCCGACGCTCTACGTGCGGATGCTGGCCGAGCCCGGGCTGACGCGCGAGGCGTGCCGCGCCATGCGGCTCTTCATCTCCGGCTCGGCGCCGCTCCTGATCGAAACCTTCAACGCCTGGCGCGAGCGCACCGGCCACACCATCCTGGAGCGCTACGGCATGAGCGAGACGGTCATGCTGACGTCCAACCCCTACCGCGCGGCGCAGGGCGAGCGGCGCGGCGGCACGGTCGGTTTTCCGTTGCCGGGCGTGCAGCTGCGCGTGCAGGGCGACCGGGGCGAGCCGTGCCCGGACGGCGAGATCGGCCACATCGAGGTCGATGGCCCCAACGTGTTCGCCGGCTACTGGCGCATGCCCGAGAAGACGCGCGAGGAGTTCACCGACGACGGCTTCTTCAGGACCGGCGACGTCGGCCTGATCGACGACCTGGGCTACGTCACCATCGTCGGGCGCAGCAAGGACCTGATCATCAGCGGCGGCTACAACGTCTATCCGGCCGAGATCGAGGGCTGCATCAACGAGCTGCCCGGCGTCGCCGAGAGCGCCGTGGTGGGCGTGCCGCATGCCGACTTCGGCGAGGTGGGTGTCGCCGTGGTCGTCGCCCGGCCCGGCGCCACGCTCGATGCCGAGGCCATCCTCGCCGCGCTCAAGGCCCGGCTGGCCAACTTCAAGATTCCCAAGCGCTGCGTCGTGGTGCCGGAGCTGCCGCGCAACGCCATGGGCAAGGTGCAGAAGGCGCTGCTGCGCGAGCAGTACAGCAAATCCGCCGCCGACTGAGCGTGGCGGCGCGGCGGCGGCGCTACCGCACCAGCAGCACCGCCGTGCGGGCCTCCGCCACCACCTTGGTCGCCACCGACCCCATGAGCGCGCGCCCCAGCAGGCCGTGGCCGTGGGTGCCCATGACGATCAGCCCGGCACCCATCTCGCCGGCGGCTTCGAGGATTTGCTCGGCGGGATTGCCGTGGCGCTGCCCGACGGCGCGCACGGCGATGCCATGCCGCTCCAGGAAGAGCCGCGCCGGCTGGGTGACCTTGGCGTCTTCCTCGGCATAGAAGCCCGCCACCGTTTCCTTGTCGAGGTGCCGGGTCACGGCGGCGGGCAGGGCGGGGCCCACGTGCAGCAGCGCCAGCTCGTGCCCGTCGGCGAACATGGCGCGATGCGTCACCAGGTAGTCGAGCGCCTTTTGCGTGCAGGCACTGCCATCGACGGCAATCAGGATCTTCATGGACTCCTCTCGGGGGGTGGATCGTGGCAACGGCCTCCTGGTCCGCGAACGGGGCAGGAGCGATTGCTATGACTTCGATAGCTGAAAGCCTAAGAAGGACATGCGCTGAGGCCTGTTTTGGCTCCTGCCCGCCATCAGCGCAGCACCAGCACCGGCAGGCTGGAATGCGTGAGCACGTGCTGGGTCTCGCTGCCCATCAGCACGCGCTGCAGGCCCCTGCGGCCGTGCGAGGCCATCACGATCAGGTCGCTGCGGTGCTTCTTGGCGGCGGCGATGATGGCCTCGGCCACCAGGTCGGAGTTGATGGCGGCGGTCTTCGCCTTGACGCCGCTGGCGGCCGCCTGCGCGCTGATGGCGTCGAGGGTGTCCTGCGCCGCCTCGGTCCACTTCTTCTCGATGCGCGCCACGTCGTCCGGCGAAAAGACCATCGCGCCGTCGAAATAATTCTTCGGGTAGCGCGGCACGACGGTCAGCACGACCAGTTCGGCGTTGTTCTGGGCCGCCATGCCGATCGCCGTGGCGACGGCCTTGCGGGACAGCTCCGAGCCGTCGGTGGCCACCAGGATGCGTTCGAACATGGCTTTCCTCCCCGAATTGAAACGGCATCAGCTTAGACGAGTGGCCGGTTCGGAGGTTGATCCAGGTCAAATCGCAGTGTCCGCCAGACGCTATCCTTGCACGATGCAAGCTGCCCTTCCGCTCGCCTCGGCCGGCCTGCCGGCCGAAGGGGCCGACCCGCAGGCGCCCGCGACGCACTGGTCGCTGCTCGACGACCCGGCCGAATGGACGGCGTTCGGGCGCGCGCTCGACGCCGACGCCGCCACCGGGCGCTGGGAGTCGCAGGTGGTGGTCGAGGGCATGCACTGCGCGGCCTGCGCGTTCACGGTGGAGGCGGCTCTGGCGCGCGTGCCGGGCGTCCTGCAGGCCGAGGTCAACGCGGCGAGCCGCCGCGCGCGCGTGGTCTGGTCGGCCGCGGCCGTGCGGCCCTCGCGCTGGTTCGAGGCTTCGGCGGCCGCCGGCTACCGGCTGCTGCCGGCGGGCGACGTGTCCGCCGGCATGCAGCGCCGTCGCGAAGCCCGGCTGGCGCTGTGGCGCTGGCTGGTCGCGGGCTTCTGCATGATGCAGGTCATGATGTACGCCTACCCGGCCTACATCGCCGAGCCCGGCGACATCACGCCCGACGCCCTGCAGCTGCTGCGCTGGGCCTCCTGGGTGCTGACGCTGCCGGTCCTGCTGTTCTCGTGCGGGCCGTTCTTCCGCAACGCGCTGCGCGACCTGCGGCAGCGCCGCGTCGGCATGGACCTGCCGGTGGCACTGGGCATCGCCATCGCGTTCGTGGCGAGCACGGCGGCCACCTTCGACCCGGCCGGCCCGCTCGGCCACGAGGTCTATTTCGATTCGCTCACCATGTTCGTCTTCTTCCTGCTCACCGGGCGCTGGCTGGAGGCGCGGCTGCGCGGGCGCACCGCCGGCGCGCTGGAGGCGCTGATGAACCGGCTGCCCGACAGCGTCGAGCGCCTGGAGGCCGACGGCGCCTTCGCGCGCGTCGCCGTGCGGCGGCTGGCGCCCGGTGACGTGGTGCGCGTGCTGCCCGGCGAGGCCTTTCCGGCCGACGGGCAGGTCGTCGCGGGCGAGACCTCGGCCGACGAGGCGCTGCTGACCGGCGAGTCGCGCCCGGTGCCGCGCGGCTGTGGCGCGCGCGTGCTGGCCGGCAGCTACAACCTGGCCACCGCCGTGCAGGTGCGCATCGAATCGGTCGGGCCCGGCACGCGCTTCGCGCAGATCGTGGCGCTGATGGAAAGCGCGGCGCTGCACAAGCCGCGGCTCGCCCGGCTGGCCGACCGCGTGGCGCGGCCGTTTCTCGTCGCCGTGCTGCTGGCCGCGGCGCTGGCGGCAGCGCTGTGGTGGCCGGTCGATTCCGGCCGCGCGCTGATGGTGGCGGTGGCGGTGCTGATCGCGACCTGCCCCTGCGCGCTCTCGCTCGCCACCCCGGCGGCGATGCTGGCGAGCGCCGGCGCGCTGGCACGCGGCGGCCCCTGGTGCGCAACCTGCAGGCGCTGGAGGCGCTGGCCGGCATCGACACGGTGGTGTTCGACAAGACCGGCACCCTCACGCGCGAGACGCCGCGGCTCGAACGCCTCCACCGCCGCCCGGGTGTCGACGAGGACGAGGCGCTGGCGCTGGCGGCGGCGCTCGGCGCGCAGTCGCTGCACCCGGCCGCCCGGGCGATGGTCAAGGCCTGGGGCGCGCGGCATGCCGCGCTGCCCGGCTGGGACGTGTCGGGGCTCGCCGAGCGGGCCGGCGAGGGCGTCGAGGGCACGCTGCGGCCGCAGGGCGCAACAACGCCTGCTGGCGCGCCGCGCCGCATGCGCCTGGGCTCGGCATCCTTCTGCGGCGCCGCGTCGATGGCGGGTGCGGGCGAGGCCCAGGTCCATCTGGCCGACGAGCACGGCTGGGTCGCCAGCTTCGTGCTGGCCGAGGACCTGCGCGAGGACGCACGCGCCGCCGTCGCCGCCCTCCAGGCGCAGGGGCTGGCGGTGCAGCTGCTGTCCGGCGACCGCGACGCGGCCGCGCGCGAGGTGGCCGCGCGGGCCGGCATCCATCAGGCCCGGGGCGACTGCGCACCCGAGGACAAGTTGCGCGCGCTCCAGCAGCTGCAGGCGCAGGGGCGCCGCGTCGCCATGGTGGGTGACGGCCTGAACGACGGCCCCGTGCTGGCCCACGCGCACGCCTCGTTCGCCTTCGGCCAGGCGGTGCCGCTGGCGCAGGCGCGCTCGGACTTCATCGTGCTGGGCGATTCGCTCATGGCCATTCCCCAGGCCGCCGCGCAGGCGCGCCGCGCGCTGCGGGTAGTGCGGCAGAACCTGTGGTGGGCGGCGGGCTACAACGTGGTGTGGGTGCCGTTCGCCTTCGTCGGCTGGCTGCCGCCCTGGCTGGCCGGGCTCGGCATGGCGGCCAGCTCGGTGGTGGTGGTGCTCAACGCGGCACGGCTCGGGACACCCTCCAGAAGAGCGTCCTGATGGACATCCTGTTCCTGCTGATCCCGTTGTCGGTCGTGCTGGTGCTCGTCATCCTGGGCGGCCTCTGGTGGGCGGTCGACCGGGGGCAGTTCGAGGACGTGGAGCGCGAGGGCGAGCGCATTCTTCACGACGATTGATCTTGATCAACATGGCGCGCCGCTGGCGCGCGGACACTCACGAATCTCAAGAAAAGGCTCGACGATGCAATCTCCGAACCCTCCCGCAGCGGTCTACAACGACACCGTGGTGCGGCAGTTCGCCCTCATGTCGGTGGTGTGGGGCGTGGTCGGCATGGCGGTGGGCGTGCTCATCGCCTCGCAGCTGGCCTGGCCCGACCTCATCCACGGCGTGCCGTGGCTGAGCTACGGCCGCCTGCGCCCGCTGCACACCAACGCGGTCATCTTCGCCTTCGGCGGCTGCGCGCTGATCGCCACCAGCTACCACGTGGTGCAGCGCACCTGCCAGGTGCCGCTGTTCGCGCCCAAGCTGGCGGCCCTCACGTTCTGGGGCTGGCAGGCGGTGATCGTCGCCGCGGCCATCAGCCTGCCGCTGGGCTACACCTCCAGCAAGGAATACGCCGAGCTCGAATGGCCGATCGACATCCTGATCGCGATCGTCTGGGTGTCCTACGCCATCGTGTTCTTCGGCACCATCGGCCGGCGCAAGGTGCGCCACATCTACGTGGCCAACTGGTTCTACGGCGCCTTCATCATCGCCATCGCGCTGCTGCACATCGTCAACAGCGCGGCCATCCCCGCCGGCGCGATGAAGAGCTACTCGGCCTATGCCGGCGTGCAGGACGCCATGGTGCAGTGGTGGTACGGCCACAACGCGGTGGGCTTCCTGCTGACCGCCGGCTTCCTCGGGATGATGTACTACTACATCCCCAAGCAGGCCAACCGCCCGGTGTACTCGTACCGGCTGTCGATCGTGCACTTCTGGGCGCTGATCTTCACCTACATGTGGGCCGGCCCGCACCACCTGCACTACACGGCGCTGCCGGACTGGACGCAGTCGGTCGGTATGGTGTTCTCGCTGATCCTGCTGGCGCCGAGCTGGGGCGGGATGATCAACGGCATCATGACGCTGTCGGGTGCCTGGGGCAAGCTGCGCACCGACCCGATCCTGCGCTTCCTGATCGTGGCACTGTCGTTCTACGGCATGGCGACCTTCGAGGGCCCGATGATGTCGATCAAGACGGTCAACGCCCTGAGCCACTACACCGACTGGACCATCGGCCACGTGCACGCCGGCGCGCTCGGCTGGGTCGGGCTGATCACGATGGGCTCGCTCTACTACCTGATCCCGCGCATGTACGGCCGCACCGAGATGCACAGCGTGAAGGCGATCGAGCTGCACTTCTGGATGTCGACCATCGGCATCGTGCTCTACATCGCCGCCATGTGGATCGCCGGCGTCATGCAGGGCCTGATGTGGCGCGCGGTCAACCCCGACGGCACGCTGACCTACACCTTCGTCGAGAGCGTGAAGGCGACCTACCCGTACTACGTGGTGCGCATGCTCGGCGGCCTGCTCTACCTGGCCGGCATGCTGGTGATGGCCTGGAACGTCTGGATGACCGTGATTTCGGGACGCTCGGTGAACGCGCCGATCCCCCAGGTCGCCGTCGCCCATACCTGAGGAACGCACATGAGTTCGAAGAATCCTTCGGCCGGCTTCACGCACGAGAAGATCGAGACCAACAACACGCTGCTGATCGTGCTGATCCTGCTGGTGATCGCCATCGGCGGCCTGGTGGAGATCGTGCCGCTGTTCTTCCAGAAATCGACCACCGAGGCGGTCAAGGGCGTCGAGCCGCCCACCGCGCTGCAGGTGCTCGGGCGCGACATCTACGTGCGCGAAGGCTGTGTCGGCTGCCACTCGCAGATGATCCGGCCGTTCCGTGCCGAAACGCTGCGCTACGGACACTATTCCGTGGCGGGCGAGTTCGTCTACGACCGCCCGTTCCTGTGGGGCAGCAAGCGAACCGGCCCGGACCTGCACCGCGTCGGCGGCAAGTACAGCGACGAGTGGCACCGCATCCATCTGAACAACCCGCGCGACGTGGTGCCGGAGTCGAACATGCCCGCCTACACGTGGCTCGAGAACACGCCCCTCGCGGACGACGCGGCCGCCCACATGCGCGCACTGCGCCGCGCCGGCGTGCCCTACACCGACGAGCAGATCGCCGCCGCGCCGCAGGAGGTGGCCGGCAAGACCGAGATGGACGCGCTGGTCGCCTACCTGCAGTCGCTGGGCCGGGCCCTGCGTTGAGGAGCGAGGCGTGGACATCACCTTCTGGCGCGTCGTGGCCACGCTGGCGTCTTTCGTCGTCTTCATCGGCATCGTGATCTGGGCGTACTCGCGCCGCAATAAAAAGAGCTTCGACGAAGCGGCACAGCTGCCCTTCGAGCAGGACTGAAAGGGCCTCATGAGCGATTTCATCAACGGTTTCTGGTCGAGCTACGTCGTCGTCCTGACCCTGGGCGGCATCGTGGGATGCGCGCTGCTGCTGTGGCTGACGGCGCGCGGGCGCACCGCTTCGGCCTCCGACAACACCACCGGGCACGTCTGGGACGAGGACCTGCGCGAAGCCAACAATCCCATGCCGCGCTGGTGGATGGGGCTGTTCGTGCTGACCATCGTGTTCTCCCTGGGCTACCTGATCGCCTATCCGGGCCTGGGCAGCTACAAGGGCGAGCTGGGCTGGAGCACCGACAACGAATACGCCAAGGATGTCGCCCGGGCCAACCGCGAACTGGAGCCGGTGTATGCCAAGTACGCGGCGATGCCCGCCGAGCGTGTGGCCGCCGACCCGCAGGCCATGGCCATCGGCGAGCGCCTGTTCCTCAACAACTGCGCCCAGTGTCACGGCTCCGACGCGCGCGGCGGCAAGAGCTTTCCCAACCTGACCGACAACGACTGGCTGTACGGCGGCTCGCCCGAGAAGATCCAGGAAACGATCACCGGTGGGCGCACCGGCGTCATGCCGCCCATGGCGGCCGCGGTCGGCACGGCGGAAGACGTGAAGAACGTTGCCAACTACGTGCTGAGCCTGTCGGGCAGCCCGCACGACTCGGTTCGCGCCGGCCTGGGCAAGCCCAAGTTCACCGCCTGCGCGGCCTGCCACGGCATGAACGGAAAAGGCAACCAGGCCCTGGGCGCCCCCAACCTGAGCGACAGGATCTGGCTGCACGGCTACGGGCAGGATGCCATCATCTCGATCATCAACACCGGCAAGACCAACCAGATGCCGGCCCAGCAGGGCCGTCTGACCGAGGCCCAGATCCACGTGCTGGCCTCGTATGTCTGGGGCCTGTCGAACCGGTCCGGCACCACCAACCCCTGAGGTCGATCGCTTGCCCGAACCCGTTGCTTCCAAGCGCCCGTCGCGCCCCGTGATTCCGATCGCGGTGGCCGAGGAGAGCGTTGGCCTGTACGCGGCGCACAAGAAGGTGTATCCGCGCAGCATCGACGGCGTGTTCGCACGCTGGCGCTGGGTCATGGTGTTCGTCACGCAGATCATCTACTACGGCCTGCCCTGGCTGGAGTGGGGGCAGCGCCAGGCGGTGCTGTTCGACCTGGCCTCGCGGCGCTTCTACATCCTCGGGCTGGTGCTCTACCCGCAGGATCTGATCTACCTGACCGGCCTGCTGGTGATCTCGGCGATGTCGCTGTTCCTGTTCACCGCGGTGGCGGGGCGCCTCTGGTGCGGCTATGCCTGCCCGCAGACGGTCTACACCGAGATCTTCCTATGGATCGAGAACAAGATCGAAGGCAATCGCGTCGCCCGCATGCGGCTCGACCAGGGTCCCTTCTCGCTGGAAAAGCTCGTCAAGAAGGTCTTCAAGCACATCGTGTGGCTGGGCATCGCGCTGTGGACGGGCTTCACCTTCGTGGGGTACTTCACGCCGATCCGCGAGCTGGGCATGGCCTTCCTGCAGACGCGCATGGGCTCGTGGGAGGTGTTCTGGGTGTTCTTCTACGGCCTCGCGACCTACGGCAACGCCGGCTTCATGCGCGAGCAGGTGTGCAAGTACATGTGCCCCTATGCGCGCTTCCAGGGCGCCATGTTCGACCGCGACACGCTCATCGTGAGCTACGACGTCGAGCGTGGCGAGCCGCGCGGTCCACGCGCCAAGGGCCCGGATCCCCACAAGATCGGCCTCGGCGACTGCATCGACTGCGGCCTGTGCGTGCAGGTCTGCCCGACCGGCATCGACATCCGCGAGGGCCTGCAGTACGAGTGCATCGGCTGCGGCCTGTGCGTGGATGCGTGCAACACCGTCATGGACAAGATGGACTACCCGCGCAACCTGATCAGCTACGCCACGCAGAATGGCCTGGCCAACCGCTGGACGCCCCGGCAGGTGCTGCGCCGCGTGCTGCGGCCGCGCGTGCTGCTCTACACGGGCGTGCTGCTGGCACTGTGCATCGGCCTGCTGGCGAGCCTGGTGGTGCGCACGCCGCTCAAGGTCGACGTGATGCGCGATCGCGCATCGCTTGCCCGGATCGTGGAAGACGGCAGGATCGAGAACGTCTATCGCCTGCAGATCATGAACGCCACCGAGCGGACGCAGCACTACAGGATCGAGGCCAGCGGGTTGAACGGTCTGACGGTGTCGCCCCTGGAGGCGGTGGTGGTCGAGCCCGCCCAGTCGCGCGGCGTGGCGGTGGCACTGCAGCTGCCCTACGGCAGCACCACCCCCGGCTCGCACACGGTGTATTTCAACGTGCGCTCGGCCGACAGCGGCGCACAGGTGTCCGAGAAGGCCACCTTCCTGGTGCCACGTTGAACTGGAGAACAACGAGATGAACGTTTCCGGCAATGCTTCGCCCCCGCCGGGCGCCCCCTGGTGGAAGTTTCCGCTGGTCTGGATGGTGATTGCCGGCCCTGCCGCCGTCGTGCTGGCCGGCTTCTACACGCTGTGGCTTGCGGTCCGCGCGCCGGACCCGGTCGTGGCCCAGGACTACTACCGCCAGGGCATCGAGATCAACAAGACCCTGACGGACAAGAAGCTCATGCCGGCGCTGGCCGGGCGCAACCATGCGGCGACACCCGGCAGCGACCTTCCGCTGCCCAAGGCGCACTGACGTCATGCGGCACCGTCGCTTCATGCTGATCGTCTGGCCCGCCTTCCTGCTGGCCTGCGTGATCGAGATGCTGGTGTTCGCGCTGGTCGACCCGCGCGACATGCAGTGGCACGGCGAGATGATCAACCTGTCGCGCGAAGGGGTTTACACGGCGAGCTTCTTCGTGTTCTGGCTGCTGGCCATGGGCTCCAGCGCCCTGACGGTGCTGCTGTCGCTGCCCAAGCGCGAGGTCAGCACGCCAGAGGGTGACTGGGCGGAGTGACGAGGCGCCTCAGGGCGTCGGCATCGACGATGCGCACGTGGCGCTGCTGCACCTCGACGATGCCGTCCTCGACGAACTTCGACAGCGTGCGGCTCACGGTTTCGAGCTTGAGCCCGAGATAGCTGCCGATCTCCTCGCGCGTCATGCGCAGCACCAGTTCCGAGCGCGAGAAGCCGCGCGCGTGGAGCCGCTGCACCAGGTTCAGCAGAAAGGCCGCCAGCCGCTCCTCGGCGCGCATGCTGCCCAGCAGCAGCATCACCCCGTGCTCGCGCACGATCTCGCGGCTCATGATCTGGTGCACGTGGCGCTGCAGCGCGGGCACTTCGCGCGACAGTTCCTCGATGCGGTCGAAGGGCATGACGCAGACCTCGGAATCCTCCAGCGCCACGGCGTCGCAGGTGTGGTGGTCGTGCACGATGCCGTCGAGGCCGATGATCTCGCCGGCCATCTGGAAGCCGGTCACCTGATCGCGGCCATCCTCGGTGGTCACGCGGGTCTTGAAGACGCCGACGCGGATCGCGTAAAGCGAGGTGAAACGCTCGCCGTTGCGAAACAGCGTCTCGCGCCGCTTGACCTTGCGCCGCGTGGCGACGACCTCATCCAGGCGCCGCAATTCGTCCGGTTGCAGGCCGATCGGCATGCACAACTCGCGCAGGTTGCAACTGGAGCAGGCAACTTTGATGTTTTCCGGGGTCATGGCAAGGTCTGAACTCCTGTAGGCATTGTCCGACGCCCCGCGAGCGGGCGCCTTGATCAGGGTCAATAAGGAACGGGCGGATTCGCAGCAAAGTCACGCATCGACCTCGTGCCCACCATACCCCAATGCCAACTCTCGCCGTCAACGCGCCGCCGGCACCAAACGCGATAGCAGGCCTGTCGGCCGCCCTGCTGCAACGCTTCGACGTGCCAGGGCCGCGCTACACCTCGTACCCGACCGCCGACCGCTTCGTCGAGGCCTTCTCGGCTGACGACTACGCGCAGGCGCTGCGCCAGCGCCGGGCCGGGCCGGGCGCCCGGCTGCAGCCGCTGTCGCTGTATGTCCACATTCCGTTCTGCGAATCGCTGTGCTACTACTGCGCGTGCAACAAGGTCATCACGCGCCACCCCGGGCGGGCCGCCGAATACCTGCGCTACCTGGCGCGCGAGGTCGAGCTGCAGGTGGCCCAGCTCGGGCGCGGGGCGGTGGTGAGCCAGCTGCACCTGGGCGGCGGCACGCCGACCTTCCTCGACGACGTCGGCCTCGCCGACCTCATGGCCATGCTGCGCGAGGGCTTCACGCTGGCGCCCGACGGCGAGTATTCGGTCGAGGTCGACCCACGCACCGTCGACGAGAGCCGCCTGGCCCATCTGGCGCAGCTGGGCTTCAACCGCCTGAGCTTCGGCGTGCAGGACTTCGAGCCGGCGGTGCAGAAGGCGGTGCACCGCATCCAGCCCGCGCAGCAGGTGTTCGATCTGGTGGCGGCGTCGCGCCGGCTGGGGTTCGCCTCGGTCAACGTGGACCTGATCTACGGGCTGCCGCTGCAGACCGCCGCCTCGTTCGACCGCACGCTGGCGCAGGTGGGCCGGCTGCGGCCCGACCGCATCGCGCTCTACGCCTATGCGCACCTGCCGGAGCGCTTCAAGCCGCAGCGCCGCATCGACGCCATCGAGCTGCCGGGCGCGTCGGCCAAGATCGAGATGCTGTCGCGCTCGATCGCCGCGCTGTCCGAGGCGGGTTACGTCTACATCGGCATGGACCACTTCGCGCTGCCCGACGATGCCCTGGCCGTGGCCAGGCGCCAGGGCCGGCTGCACCGCAACTTCCAGGGCTACAGCGCGCAGCCCGACTGCGACCTGGTGGCGCTCGGCGTCTCGGCGATCGGCCGCATCGGTGCCACCTACAGCCAGAACGCCAAGTCGCTCGACGAGTACTACGACCACCTCGACCAGGGTCGGCTGCCCGTGGTGCGGGGGCTGGCGCTGTCGCGCGACGACGTGCTGCGCCGCGCCGTGATCATGGCGCTGATGTGCCAGGGCAGCGTCGATTTCGAGTCCGTCGCGCTGGCCCATCTGGTCGATTTCCGCCACCACTTCGCCGCCGAGCTGGCCGCGCTGGCGCCGCTGGCCGAGCAGGGGCTGGTCGCCATCACCGGGCGCGGCATCGAGGTGACGGCGACCGGCTGGTACTTCGTGCGCGCCATTGCGATGGTGTTCGACCGCTACCTGCAGGCCGACCGCAACCGCACGCGCTTTTCGCGCATCATCTAGGCATGCAGCAAAGCGCACTGGCCGGCACGGCACTCCTGATGGGCCTGGCGGGCGGCCCGCACTGCGTGGCGATGTGCGGCGCGGCCTGCGCGGGCGTCATCCGCATCGTGCGTGCGCCGTCGCAGGGGAGCGTCGCGGCGCTCGAAGGATTCCCGCGCTCCTCGGCGGGCGCGGTCGCCTTTCATGCGGGCCGCGTCGCGGGCTATGCGGCGGCCGGCGCCGTCGCCGCCGCCGCCGTGCAGAGCGTGGCCTTTGCCAGCGCGTACGTGGCGGCGCTGCGCCCGGCGTGGGTGCTGCTGCATGTGTTCGTGCTGGCCTGGGGCCTGATGCTCGCCGCGCTGGGCCGCCAGCCGCTGTGGGCGCATCGCGTGGGCCGGTTGCTGGCCGCGCGCCTGCGCCCGCTGACCGGCTCGGCCTTCGGCGTGCTCGCCACCGGCGCCCTGTGGGTGACGATGCCGTGCGGCCTGCTGTACTCGGCGCTCATGCTCGCGAGCCTGGCCAATGGCCCGGTGCAGGGCGCTTTCGTGATGGCGCTCTTCGCCGCGGGCAGCGGCGTCTCGCTGGTGGTGGCGCCGTGGCTGTGGCAGCGGCTGCGCTGGAGGTTCAGCGCTTCGCGCAAGGAATGGGGCACGCGACTGGCGGGCGCGGTGCTGGCGCTGGTCGCGCTGCAGGCCCTGGGCATCGACCTGCGCCGTCAGATCGAGTTGTGGTGCGCCTGAGCGAGGCTGTCGGGCGGATCGGAGGCCGCGGTGGCCACATGGCCGGCGGGTGCTGCGGGATTCAAGCTGGCAGGACGATGTGCTGCCGGGCGCAGTGCAAGACTCAAGCAAAAACAGCGGCTCCGAAAGGGCCGCTGTTTCAAGAAAAGGTGTCTGCGAATGCAACCGGACCGGCATCCTGAACGCAGGGTTCAGGTGGGCGAGGGCAGCAAGGCTTCGGGTTCATCTGACGCGAGATGATCACGCCCGCCAGGCAATGTACCAAGCCCGGCTCCAAGGAGCATTGGTTCAAGGAAATATAAAGCCCGGCCACACCGCAGACGCCTCTATTTTAAACCCGGGCGACGTGAATGCACAGCCCTGTCATCAGAGCAGATGGCCGTCGCCGGCAAGGGCTTGGTCGAGACGCTGCACCAGGCGTGCGATCCGGGCGGCCTCGGCGTCATCCGGCTGCGCGCCCCCCGCTGCATCCTGGAGTTCTGATGCTGATGCTGGCGCGGCGGCCGCAGCCGCCTCCTGCCTCACCAGGTCGAAAGCCATGTTGAGCGCGGCCAGCACGGCGATGCGCTCGCGCACCTTGCCCTTGCCGGCGTCGCGGATGCGGCACATGGTGCTGTCGACGCGTTTGACCGCCTCGCGCAGGGGCACCTCGCCACCTTCCGGGCAGCCGAGCAGGTAGCCCTGTCCCATGATCTGGACTTCGAGCTGCTTCATGGAGGAAGCCCGTCCTCGTGCGCGGCGGAGCCGCCGTAAAAGCCGGCGTCCGCTGCCGCTGCTGTATCCGACGGCAGCTCGGCAGGCAATTCTTCCAGCACCGCATCGATCCGGCTGACCGCTGCTTCCAGGCGTTGCCTGAGCGCGTCGCGCTCGCGCGTGACGGCGTCCAGCTGTTCGCCGAGCAGTCCGTTGGTGCGTCGCAGTTCTTCGTGGCGCACCAGCAGGCGCTCGACGCGCTCGGCGATCTGATCGAGAGGGTCGGATGCTGACATAGTCGGACATTGTAGATTTTCGCGGTGTGGCCGCAGGTCCGACAACACCGCGTTCGCGTGGCGTCGTCTCCATCGACGCCCGCCGTTCCCACTAGAATGCCGCGCGTTGGTGCTCGCGCCGTGGTTCACGCGGCGCAGTTCAACGGGAAGCAGGAGCCGAGCGTCCACCGGACCGAAGCCGCCTGCGCTGCCCCCGCAACGGTCAAGCAGCCGGCGCCCATGCCACGACGCATGCGGCGCCGCCCCCGTCAATCCGCCACTGGGCGCCCTGAAACAGGCGCCTGGGAAGGCGACGGGGTTGCGCTGCCAGCCCGGATACCGGCCAACGAGGAGACCGCGCGCGCCCATCCGTGGGCCGCGCGGTCGTGACGCCCAGTGTCCGGCGGGGAAGCCGGACAGGGCCTTTCGTTCTTTCGAGCTCTCTCCATGATTTCTTGCATTGTTCCCGCAGGCGCGCACCGGTCCGCGCCTGCACGCACGGCCGCGCTGTCGCTGGCCTTGGCTGCTACGTTTCCGGCGCTGGCGCAACCCGCGCCACCCGAATCCACCCTGCGCGAGACCGTCGTCACGGCCAGCCGCGTCGAGCAGCCGCTGGCCGACTTGGTGGCCGACGTCTCGATCGTCGATCGCGCCACGATCGAGCGCAGCGGCGCCGTCGGCGTGGCGGATGTGCTGGCGCGCCTGCCCGGCGTCGAGATCTCGCGCAACGGCGGCATCGGCAGCGCGACCAGCGTGTTCCTGCGCGGCGCGGAGGCGCGCTTCACGGCCGTCTACGTCGACGGCGTGCGCGTCGACACGCAGACCACCGGTGGGGCGCCCTGGGAGGCCATCCCGCTCGCGCAGATCGACCGCATCGAGGTGCTGCGCGGCCCGGCCGCCGCGGTCTACGGTTCCGACGCCATCGGCGGCGTGGTGCAGCTCTTCACGCGGCGCGGCGAGGGGGCGGCGGCGCCGTACGTCGGCGCCGGCCTCGGCAGCTACGGCCTGCGGCGCGCCGAGGCCGGCGTCGCTGGCGCGGCCGGCGAGGGCGGCGCCTTCGACTACTCGCTGGGCGTCGCGCACGAGGGCAGTCGGGGCTTCGACAGCCAGCCGCTGGCCAGGCGCACGCCGTCGCGCGACGGCTTCACCAGCCCGGACCGCGACGGCTGGCGCAGCGACTCCGGCAACGCGCGGCTCGGCTTCCAGATCACGCCGGCGCAGCGCGTCGAGGCCAGCGTGCTCTACAGCGACCTGCGGGCGGACTACGACAACCCGAAATTCACCGCCCGAGCGCCGCTCGTGTACCCGAACGACGTCGGCACGACGCGGCTGCGCACGGCGGGCGCGGCCTGGCTCGCAAAGTGGAGCGACACCTACAGCACGCGCCTGCAGGTGACCGACTCGCGCACCGTCTACCAGAGCGAGCCCAGCTTCTACCGCACCGAGACGGCGCTGCGCGGCTACCTGTTCCAGAACGAATTCCGCTTCGGCGCGCACCGGGTGACGGCCGCGCTGGAGCGGCGCGAGGACGCGCTGGAAAACGCGCCGACCGCGTCGGCGCCGCTGCTGGCGCGCGACCGCCACCAGGACGGCGCATCGCTCGGCTACGGCTTCGTGCAGGGCCCGCACACATTGCAGCTGCAGGCTCGCCACGACCAGGACAGCGAGTTCGGCGGTAAGACCACCGGCAGCGCCGCCTACGGCTACGCGATCACGCCGCAATGGCGCGCCACCGTCTCGGCCGGCACGGCGTTCCGGGTGCCGACGCTCTACCAGCGCTTCAGCGAGTACGGCGTGGCGAGCCTGCGGCCCGAAACCGGCCGCAACGTCGAGGTCGGGCTGCGCTACGCCGAGGGCGCGACCAGCGCCGCCGTCGTGGTCTACCGCAACCGCGTGCGCGACCTGATCACCTTCGACGGCTCGGCCACCGGCTGCTTGTCGAAGTACCCCGGCTGCTACGCCAACACGGCGCGCGCGGCCTACGAGGGCGTCACGCTGTCGGGCGGGCACCGCATCGGCGACATCACGCTGCGCGCCTCGCTCGACCTGCAGGACCCGCGCGACCTCGACACCGGCCGCCTGCTGGCCCGCCGCGCCCGGCGCCATGCCACGCTGGGCGCCGACTGGCGCGTGGCCGGCTGGACGCTGGGCGCCGAAGTCCAGGCCTCCAGCAAGCGCTACGACGACGCCGCCAACACGCGCGTGCTCGGCGGCTACACGCTGCTCAACCTGGCGGCGAGCACACAGCTCACGCGCGACCTCGGCCTGGTCGCGCGCATCGACAACGTGGCCGACAAGGACTACACGCTGGCGCGCGGCTACGCCACGCCCGGGCGCACCGTCTATGTCGGCTTGCGCTGGACGCCGCTGTAAAAAGGGCTCCATGAGAAGACGTCGCGCCGCCCTGTCGCTGGCTGCCGCCGCCCTGGCCCTGGCGGCGCTGACGGCGCACGCGCTCGACGCCACCGAAGTGACCGACGAGCGCGGCGTGGCGGTGCGCCTGCCGCGGCCACCGGTGCGCATCGTCTCGCTGCTGCCGTCGCTGACCGAGTCGGTCTGCGCGCTGGGCGCCTGCGACCGGCTGGTGGGGGTGGACCGCCATTCCAACTGGCCCGACGCGGTGCGAGCCGTGGCCCGGGTCGGCGACGGCCTCAACCCCGACGTCGAGGCGATCTTCGCGCTCAGGCCCGACGTGGTGCTGCTGGCTGGCTCGTCGCGCGCCGCGCAACGGCTGGAGGCGCTGGGGCAGAAGGTGGTGGCGCTGGAGCCGAAGAATTACGCCGACGTGCACCGCGTGCTGGGCCAGCTCGGCCGGCTGCTCGGCAGCGGCGACGCCGAGCGCGTGTGGCATCGGATCGATGCCGACGTGACGGCGGCGGCGCAGTCGCTGCCCGCCGGCGTGCGCGGCACGCGCGTGTATTTCGAGGTCGGCGGCGGCGCCTATGCGGCGGGCGAGGCGTCGTTCATCGGCGAGACATTGAAGCGCCTCGGCGCCGCTAACATCGTGCCGGCGGCGCTCGGGCCGTTCCCCAAGCTCAATCCGGAGTACGTGGTGCGTGCCGACCCGCAACTCATCATGGTGGGCGAGCGCAGCGCGCAGGGGCTGGCGCAGCGACCCGGCTGGGACGGCATCCGCGCCGTGCGCGAGCACCGCATCTGCCGCTTCACGGCCGCGCAGATCGACGTGCTGGTGCGGCCCGGCCCGCGCATGGGCGAGGCGGCGCGGCTGATGGCGCAGTGCCTGCGGGAAAAGGTTGTTGCTCGCCCCCAGGCTGCCCGCACTTCGTGTCGGTCCGCCTCCCCTCTGCCGGGGGCGGGCCGGCCGCTTCGGGCGGCCGCGCGCGGCGGCCCCCGCGAAGGGGGGCTGGCCGGGGCTGGGGCGCACGCATGAGTCACCGGCGGCCCCTGGTGTTGGGCGGGGTCTTGCTGGGGCTGGGGCTGGCCGTGCTGGCGCTCGGGCTGGGCATCGGCAGCACCGGCTTCGAGAGCGTTCTGGCGGCGCGCCACGATCCGCTCGCATGGCAGATCGTGCGTGACATCCGCCTGCCGCGCACCCTGGGCGCGTGGCTGGCCGGCGCGCTGCTCGGGCTGGCCGGCGCGGTGGCGCAGGGGCTGTTTCGCAACCCGCTGGCCGACCCGTACCTGCTGGGCAGCGCCTCGGGCGCGTCGCTCGGCGTGGCGCTGGCGCTGCTCGCCTCCGGGGTCTCGCCCGCCGGCGCGCAATGGGCGCTGCGGCTCGGGCTGACGGGCGCGGCCTTCGTCGGCGCGGTGGCGGCGGTGCTGCTCACGCTGGCGCTGGCGCGCGGCGTGCAGCAGACGCTGCGCCTGCTGCTGGCCGGCGTGATCGTCGGCGTGGTGCTGGGCGCCGCCAAGGACCTCGTCACCCTGGCCCATGCCGACGTTCTGCAGGCGCTGCAGGGCTTCATGCTCGGCAGCACCGCACTGGTGGGCTGGAGCGCCTGCGTCGTGATGGCCGCGTGCGGCGCGCTCTGCCTGGCGCTCGCCTGGGCGATGGCGCCGGTGCTCGACGCCCTGGCGCTCGGCGAGGCGACCGCCGCCAGCCTCGGCCTGCCGCTGCCCGCGATGCGCGCGGCGCTGGTGGGCGTCGTTGCGCTGGCCACCGGCGCGGCGGTGGCTCAGACCGGGCTGATCGCCTTCGTCGGCCTGGCCGCGCCGCACCTGGTGCGCTCGGCCGCCAGGACCCGGCATGCCGGGCTGCTCGTGCTCTCGACCCTGACGGGCGGCCTGCTGCTGATGGCGGCGGACCTGCTGGCGCGCTGGCTCGTCGCGCCGCAGGAGCTGCCGGTCGGCGTGCTGACCGCCGTGCTGGGCGGCAGCTACCTGCTGTGGCTGATGCACCGGCGCGGCGTGCGCTGAAGCGCTATCGAAAAAAGAGCATCAGACCCAGGCAGAACGGGCGCTCAAGCCTGTTTTTGCATGAAGAGCGCGTCGAACGGCGCCAGCAGCGCCGCAAACTCCCCGGCAAAGCGCGCGCGGTTCACGAAATAGGCCTCGCACGCCACGGCGAAGAACTCGCCGATCGACTCGGCGCCGTAGGCGTCGAGCCAGGGCGGCTCGCCGCCGAAGCGCTGCGCGACGATGGTGCGCTCGCGGTGCGCCTCGTAGGCCGGCTGCAGCGCGCCCATCCAGGCGGCGCGCGCCGCGGCGGCCGAGCGCGTGCCGGCAAAGCCCGCAGGCAGCGGCGGGCAGCCGTCGACGGCGCCGTCGCGCAGGTCGAGCTTGTGGGCGAACTCGTGGATCACGACGTTGTAGCCGCGCTCGGCCGTGGCGCTGCCGGCCAGCACGTCCTGCCAGCTCAGCATGACGGGGCCGCGCTCCATCGCCTCGCCGGCCAGCACCTCGTCGTACTCGTGGACGATGCCGGCCGCGTCGGTGACCCTGCGGTGCGCCAGCGCCTCGGCCGGGTGCACCACGATGCCGACGAAGTCGTCGTACCAGGCCAGGCCGCCCTTCAGGTGCAGGATGGGCAGCACCGCCTGCGCGGCGATGGCGAGCGCCACCTCGTCGGTGATGACGAAGCCGTGCGCGCCGTGGAATTCCTTGTCGCGCAGGAACATTGCCGCCAGCTGGCGCAGGCGCTGCACGTCGGCCGCCGGGCGCTCGGCCAGGAAGCGGTAGCGCGAGAGCGCCGCCTGCCAGTGCGCGTCGGGAATCCCGGGCGCGGTGCGCAGGGCGCGGAGCCAGCCGAGCATGTCAGCGCCCCGGCCGCATCAGGCGGCAGGTCCTGCGGGCCGCAACTCGATGCGCCGGGCGCCGGTGGCCGTCACGCGCAGCACCTGCGCGCGCGGCGGCTCGGCGGTGGCGTCCCAGTCGCTCAGGACGATGCGCCGCAGGCCCTCGCCCAGGTCGTGCGTGGCGGGGCGGTGCGTGTGGCCGTGGACCAGCGTGCGGGCGCCGGCGTGCCGCAGCCAAGCGCGCGCGGCGGCGGCATCGACGTCGGCCCAGATGCCCGCAGCGCCGCGCTTGCGCTCTTCGCTTTGCGCGCGGATGTGGCGCGCCAGCGCGCGGCGCTCGGCCAGCGGGCGCGCCAGGAAGGCGGTCTGCCACGCGGCGCCGCGCACCTCGTCGCGGAAGCGCAGGTATTCGACGTCGTCCAGGCACAGCAGGTCGCCGTGGCTCAGCAGCCAGCGCTCGCCGTGCAGCGCCAGCACGGTCGGGTCGTCGAGCAGGACCAGGCCGCACTGGTCGGCAAAGGCGGGTCCCAGCAGGAAGTCGCGGTTGCCGTGCATAAAGAAGACGGCGTGGCGGCCGGCGGCGTCGCGCAGCGCGGCGGCGCAATCGGCCTCGAAGCCGGGCGCGGCGGCGGCGTCGTCGCCGACCCAGACCTCGAACAGGTCGCCCAGGATGAAGACCGCGTCGGCCGGCGTGGTGCGCAGGTAGTCGAGCCATGCGCCGACGGTGGCCGGCTCGCCCGCCTGCAGGTGCAGGTCGGAAATGAAATCGACCGTGCGCCAGTCCGCCGGGGCGATGCGCTCGGCGAACGGCGCCAGTGCGCTCACGGCAGGACGGTGGCCTTCTCGATCAGCACGTCTTCCTGCGGCACGTCGCCGTGGCCGCCGCGGCTGGCGGTCTTGACGGCCGCGATGCGGTCGACCACGTCCCGGCCCTCGACCACCTTGCCGAACACCGCATAGCCCCAGCCCTGCGCCGTCGGCGCCGTGTGGTTCAGGAAGCCGTTGTCGGCCACGTTGATGAAGAACTGCGCGGTGGCCGAGTGCGGCGCGCTGGTGCGCGCCATGGCGACGGTGTACTTGTCGTTCTTCAGGCCGTTGTTGGCCTCGTTGGTGACCTGCGCGCCGGTCGGCTTTTGCGACATGCCGGGCGCGAAGCCGCCGCCCTGGATCATGAAGTTGGGAATGACGCGGTGGAACACCGTGCCGTTGTAATGGCCCTTGCCGACGTAGTCGAGAAAGTTGGCGACCGTCTTGGGCGCCTTGGCGGCGTCGAGTTCGAGGACGATGTCGCCGTAGCCCTTGATCTGCAGCTGGACTTTGGGATTGCTCATGGGGTGCTCCTTCGGATGGGTTTTCATTTCGCCACGACGGTGGCGGACTTGATGATGACGGGCTCGAGCGGTACGTCCTGCATGCCGCCCCTGTTGCCGGTCGCAACCGCGCGGATCCTGTCGACCACGTCGGCGCCGGAGACCACCTTGCCGAACACGGTGTAGCCATGGCCGTCGGGCTTGGGCGCATTCAGCATGGCGTTGTCCTTGACGTTGATGAAGAACTGCGAGGTGGCCGAGTTCGGATCGCCCGTGCGCGCCATGGCGATCGTGTACTTGTCGTTCTTCAGGCCGTTGCTGGCCTCCAGGGGCACCGGCGCGCGCGTGGGTTTCTGCCGCAGCTCGGGCGTGAAGCCGCCGCCCTGGATCATGAAGCCGTCGATCACGCGGTGGAACACGGTGCCGTCGTAGTGCTTGTCGCGCACGTACTGCAAAAAGTTCTCGACCGTCTTGGGCGCCTTGGCCGGGTCGAGCTCGACCACGATGTCGCCCATCGAGGTGGCGAGCCGCACGCGCGGCGCGTCGGTGGCGGCGTGGACGGTGACGGCGCTGCCCAGGGCCAGTGCGGCGACGGCGGCGAGCGCCGCGCGGCGGGTGGTGGCGGGAAGATTCAAGGAAGCCTCGCTTTCAAAAAGAATACGGAAAAGAGTGGCACGTCGGCAGACAACCCCGGCAGATGCAACGCAGCCATGGCGGACGTCGTCGCACCGCAGTCGCTCGGCGCTCACCGGAGGAGAGATGTTCCGCCGTGCCTGCATGCCGCCACGGTCCGGCTCGCGCTAGCGGCGCACCGGCTTGCGCGCCGGCGGAATGGCGGGCGGCAGCGCGGCCGCGTCGCGCGCCGGCGCCGCGGCGAACAGCTGGCGGATCAGCGCCAGCTTGGGCGCGACGCTGGCGTTGGCAGGTTCGAGCTGCTGCGCGCGGGTGTACGACTGGCCGGCCAGCCGCGCGTAGACGTCGCCCAGGTTCTCGTGCGCCGTGGCGTAGTTGGGGTTGAGCTTGATCGCGGTTTCCAGCGCATCGCGCGCTTGGTCGAAGCGGCTCTGCGCGGCGTACAGCGCCGCCAGGTTGTTGTAGGGCTCGGGCAGCTCGGGGAAGTCCTGCGTGAGCTGCGTGAAGGCGGCGATGGCGTCGGCCTGCCGGCCCTGCTCGTTGAGGATGACGCCGCGCAGGAAGCGCATCTGCGGATCGCGCGGCTTGCCAGCGATGTAGGCGTCGGCCTTGGCCAGCGCCTCGGCGGGCTTGCCCTGGCGCAGCAGCTGGTTGACGTCGGCGTAGTCGTCGGCGCGCGCCGTGCCCGCGCCCAGTCCGAGCGCCAGCACGACGGCGGCGGCCTGCAGGAAGGAGGAAAGGGGAGAGAGGAGAGAGGAGAGGCGGTGCTGCGTCATGGAACCTCAGGGAAGGTCGCGCGCCGGGCGTCGGAGTCGGGCTGGCGACCGGCCGCAAGCGGCGCCCGGAAAGAGCGGCGAAGCGCCGGGCCGGCGCCGCAGCGGCCGTTTATACTGGATCGATTGTAGCGGAGGGGTTGCGTCCGGCGCCCTCGCAACCTCGCCCGATCCGCTGTTCCCGTACCCTGGAAACCCGTCGCTGTCTGCCCGCCCGGTTGCGCGCCGTTTTGCCGTTTGTCCCCCGATTCCATGAGCCTGCGCATCCACGACACGCTGTCGCGTGAGCTGAAGACCTTCGTTCCGCAGCGCCCCGGCCAGGTGCGCATGTACGTCTGCGGCATGACGGTGTACGACTTCTGCCACCTGGGCCACGCGCGCTCGATGATCGCCTTCGACGTGGTGCAGCGCTGGCTCAAGGCCAGCGGCTACGCCGTGACCTACGTGCGCAACATCACCGACATCGACGACAAGATCATCCGGCGCGCGGTCGAGAACGGCGAGAGCATCCGCGCGCTGACCGACCGCATGACCCTGGCGCTGCACCAGGACGCCGACGCGCTGGGCATCGAGCGGCCTACACACGAGCCGCGCGCCACCGACTACGTTGCCGCCATGCTGTCGATGATCGGAACGCTCGAGCAAAAAGGCCTGGCCTACCGCGCCGACAGCGGCGACGTGAACTACGCGGTGCGCAAGTTCCCCGGCTACGGCAAGCTCTCGGGCAAGTCGCTCGACCAACTGCACGCGGGCGAGCGCGTGGCGGTGTCAGCCGGCAAGGATGACCCGCTCGACCCGGTGCTGTGGAAGCGCGCCAAGCCCGAGGAGCCCGGGGACGCCAAGTGGCCGAGCGACTTCGGTGCCGGCCGTCCCGGCTGGCACATCGAGTGCTCGGCCATGGCGCGCGAGCTCCTGGGCGACACGCTCGACATCCACGGCGGCGGCGCCGACCTGCAGTTCCCGCACCACGAGAACGAGATCGCGCAGAGCGAGGGCGCCACCGGCCGGCCGCTGGCCAACTTCTGGATGCACAACGGCTTCATCAACATCGACGACGAGAAGATGTCCAAGAGTTTGGGCAACTTCTTCCTGATCCGCGACGTGCTCAAGAAGTACGACGCCGAAACCGTTCGCTTCTTCGTGGTGCGCGCGCACTACCGCAGCCCGCTCAACTACAGCGACGTGCATCTGGACGACGCGCGCGCCTCGCTGCGGCGGCTCTACACGGCGCTGCACGGCGTGGCGCCCGCCGCGTCGGCGGCGATCGACTGGCGCGCGCCGCACGCCGCGCGCTTCAAGGCCGCCATGGACGAGGACTTCGCGACGCCCGAGGCGGTGGCGGTGCTGTTCGATCTGGCCGGCGAGGTCAACCGCACGCGCTCGGGCGAGCTCGCCGGGCTGCTGAAGGCGCTCGGCGGCTGCCTGGGGCTGCTGCAGGGCGACCCGGCCGCCTTCCTGCAGGCCGGCGCGACACTCGACGAGGCCTCGATCCGCGCGCGGATCGAGGCGCGCGCGGCAGCCAAGGCCGCGCGCGATTTCGCCCTGGCCGACCGCATCCGCGCCGAGCTGCTGCAAAGCGGCATCGCCCTGCAGGACTCGCCCGCGGGCACCACCTGGGCGGCGGTGCAGTGATGGGCGCTCCGAACATGCTCGGACTCCAGCGCATGGCCGTCGACCTCGCCACGCCGGCGTACTGGCAGGAGGCCCAGAGCCACCTCTCGGAGCGCGACCGCGTCATGAAGCGGCTGATCCCGCAGTTCGGCGACGCCTGCCTGCGCTCGCGCGGCGACGCCTTCACCACGCTGGCGCGCAGCATCGTCGGCCAGCAGATCTCGGTGAAGGCCGCGCAGGCGGTGTGGGACCGCTTCGCGCAGCTGCCCGGCGAGATGACGGGCGCCAACGTGCTCAAGCTCAAGGTCGACGACATGCGCGCCTGCGGCCTGTCGGCGCGCAAGGTCGAGTACCTGGTCGATCTGGCGGTGCACTTCGACGCGGGCGCCGTGCATGTCCGGTCGTGGGACGACATGAGCGACGAGGCGATCATCGCCGAACTGGTCGCCATCCGCGGCATCGGGCGCTGGACGGCGGAAATGTTTCTGATTTTTCATTTGCTGAGGCCCAATGTGCTGCCGCTCGACGACGTCGGGCTGGCCAAGGGCGTGAGCCGCAACTACTTCTCGGGCGAGCCGGTCAGCCGCAGCGACCTGCGCGAGGTGGCGGGCGCCTGGACGCCGTTCTGCAGCGTGGCCACTTGGTATATTTGGCGCTCGCTCGACCCGCTGCCGGTCGCGTACTGAAGAAGAAGCCATCCACACACAGCAGGGAGAGCGGCCTTGGCGAAAAGAACCTTCCTCGATTTCGAGCAGCCGATCGCCGAGCTCGAAGGCAAGATCGAAGAGCTGCGCTACGTCCAGAACGAGTCGGCGGTCGATATTTCCGAGGAAATCGACCAGCTCGGCAAGAAAAGCCAGCAGCTCACCAAGGACATCTACGGCCAGCTCACGCCGTGGCAGATCACCAAGATCGCGCGCCACACCGAGCGGCCCTACGCGCTCGACTACATCCGCGAGATCTTCACCGACTTCGTCGAGCTGCATGGCGACCGGCACTTCGCCGACGACCTGTCGATCGTCGGCGGCCTGGCGCGCTTCAACGGCATGCCGTGCATGGTGGTCGGCCAGCAGAAGGGCCGCGACACCAAGGAGCGCACCGCGCGCAACTTCGGCATGAGCAAGCCCGAGGGCTACCGCAAGGCGCTGCGCCTGATGAAGACGGCCGAGAAGTTCGGGCTCCCGGTGTTCACCTTCGTCGATACGCCCGGCGCCTACCCCGGCATCGACGCCGAGGAGCGCAGCCAGTCGGAGGCCATCGGGCGCAACATCTTCGAGATGGCGCAGCTCGAAGTGCCGATCATCGTCACCATCATCGGCGAGGGCGGCTCGGGCGGCGCGCTGGCGATCTCGGTGGGCGACCAGCTGCTGATGCTGCAGTACTCGATCTACTCGGTCATCAGTCCCGAGGGCTGCGCCTCCATCCTCTGGAAGACCGCCGACCGGGCGCAGGAGGCGGCCGACGCGCTCGGCATCACGGCGCACCGGCTGAAGGCGCTGGGCCTGATCGACAAGATCGTCAACGAGCCGGTCGGCGGCGCGCACCGCGACCACCGGCAGATGGCCGTCTTCCTGAAGCGCGCCTTGGGCGACGCGTACCGCCAGATCGCCGACCTCAAGCCCGCGGAATTGCTGGAGCGGCGCTACCAGCGGCTGCAGAGCTACGGCCGCTTCAACGACACCCGGGCCGAGGGCGGCCGCTAGGCGCCGGGCGCACGCTCGGCCAAGGCAGGGCAGGGGTGCGCCGGACGGGCGTCCCGGAATTGCGACGTTCGCGCCGGCCCCTTGCCAGACTCTGAGGCCGGCATCCGGCAGCTGGGTGCAGCCAGTGAACCTCGACTTCGAGCATTTCGAGCGGGCCATGGCGGCGTTCGCGCCAGCCCTGCCTTTCGCCGTGGGCTACAGCGGCGGCGCCGACTCGACCGCGCTGCTGGCGGCCTGCGCGGCGCGCTGGCCCGGCGGCGTCTGCGCCTTTCACGTGCACCACGGCCTGCAGGCGGCGGCCGACGATTTCGAGCGGCACTGCCGGTCGGTGTGCGCCACGCTGCGAGTGCCGCTCGCCGTGCGCCGGGTCGACGCGCGGCCCGCGGCCGGCGCCAGCCCGGAGGCCGCCGCGCGCCACGTCCGTTATGAGGCGTTTTCGGCGATGGGGCGCATGGACATTGGGTTGGGTGCTATCAAAGAAATAGCACTGGCGCACCACGCCGACGACCAGGCCGAGACGCTGCTGCTGGCCCTGTCGCGCGGCGCCGGCCTGCCGGGGCTCGCGGCGATGCCGGCGCGCGCCACGCGCGGTGGGCTGACCCTGTGGCGCCCGCTGCTCGCCGTGCCGGGCGCCGAGCTGCGCGCCTGGCTGGCGGGGCGCGGCCTGCCGTGGATCGAGGACGCGAGCAACGCCGACGCCCGCTTCACCCGCAACCGCATCCGCGCGCAGCTCCTGCCGGCGCTGGAGCAGGTCTTTCCGCAGTTCCGCAGCACCTTTGCGCGCAGCGCGGCGCACGCGGCGCAGGCCGAGGCACTGCTGGCCGAGCTGGCGGCGCAGGACCTGGCCGCCACGGGCCAGCCGCCGCGCATCACGGCGCTGCGCCAGCTCTCGCGCGCGCGGCGCGCCAACGCGCTGCGGCACTGGCTCATGCAGGCGCATGGCCGCGCGCCGAGCGCGGCGCAGCTGGAGCAACTGCTCGACCAGCTCGAAGCGTGCACCACCCGCGGCCACGGCATTCACCTGCGCATCGCCGACGGCACGCTGCGGCGCGAGGGCGAGGTGCTGCGTTGGTACAATGCCGCGCCCCCGCCCTGAGCCGCCGTGAACCGCCGGCAGCGCACCGGCCGCGGCGCCGGATTGCCGCGCGATGCGGCAGGCGGCGGCAGGCCACGCAACAGGCTCCTTCGAGGCCCTTACCTCTTTTCCCCGAATTCACCCATGGCATTGATCGTTCACAAATACGGCGGCACGTCGATGGGCTCGACCGAGCGCATCAGGAACGTGGCCAAGCGCGTGGCCAAGTGGGCGCGCGCCGGCCACCAGATGGTCGTGGTGCCGAGCGCGATGAGCGGCGAGACCAACCGCCTGCTCGCGCTCGCCAAGGAGCTGGCGCCCGAGCGCACGGCCGAGGCCTACGAGCGTGAGCTCGACATGCTGGCCGCCACCGGCGAGCAGGCCTCCTCGGCGCTGCTGGCCATCGCGCTGCAGGCCGAGGGCCTGCAGGCGGTGAGCTACGCCGGCTGGCAGGTGGCGGTGCGCACCGACAGCGCCTTCACCAAGGCGCGCATCGAGAGCATCGACGATGCGCGCGTGCGCGCCGACCTCGATGCCGGCCGGGTGGTGGTCATCACCGGCTTCCAAGGCGTGGACGAAGCCGGCAACATCACCACGCTCGGGCGCGGCGGCAGCGACACCTCGGCCGTGGCGATCGCCGCGGCGCTCAAGGCCGCCGAATGCCTGACCTTCACCGACGTGGACGGCGTCTACACCACCGATCCGCGCATCGAGCCCTCGGCGCGCCGCCTCGCCACCCTGAGCTTCGAGGAAATGCTGGAGATGGCGAGCCTGGGCTCGAAGGTGCTGCAGATCCGCTCGGTCGAGTTCGCGGGCAAGTACAAGGTGCCGCTGCGCGTGCTCTCCAGCTTCACGCCGTGGGACATCGACATCGACGAAGAGGCCCGCTCGGGCACGCTGATCACTCTCGAGGAAGACGAAAACATGGAAAAAGCCGTCGTATCCGGCATCGCTTTCAACCGTGACGAGGCCAAGGTCTCGGTGCTGGGCGTGCCCGACAAGCCGGGCATCGCCTACCAGATCCTGGGCGCGGTGGCCGATGCCAACATCGAAGTCGACGTGATCATCCAGAACATCAGCAAGGACGGCAAGACCGACTTCAGCTTCACGGTGCAGCACGGCAACTACGCGCGCACCATCGAGCTGCTGAAAGAGAAGGTGCTGCCCACGCTGGGCGCCGCCGAGGTGGTAGGCGACACCCGCATCTGCAAGGTCAGCATCGTCGGCATCGGCATGCGCAGCCATGTCGGGCGTGGCGTCCAAGATGTTCCGCGTGCTGAGCGAGGAGGGCATCAACATCCAGATGATCTCGACCAGCGAGATCAAGACCTCGGTGGTGATCGACGAGAAGTACATGGAATTGGCCGTGCGCGCGCTGCACAAGGCGTTCGACCTGGACCGGCCGCCGGCCTGAACCGCGGCGGGAAGCTGGCATAATGCCGGCTGAATCTTCTTCAGGAACTGTGACCGAGTGGCCGAAGGTGCTCCCCTGCTAAGGGAGTATGGGGTGTAGAGCCTCATCGAGGGTTCGAATCCCTCCGGTTCCGCCAGACAGCAAGCAAGAAAAAGCGCTCCTCGGAGCGCTTTTTCTTTTTCCGGATGACGTTCGCCCGGTCCGGCGCGTCAGGCGCCGAGGGTCTGCTCGGCCCTCTTGCGCGCCACGCACATCAGCGACAGGGCGCTGTGCGCGGCATCCGGATGACGGCCCGAGAGAAGATTGCCGAGGCGGTACTTCCATTCGGCCCGCCCCGTCTGGCCGCTGAGCGCCTCGGCGCCGATGTCGTGGTTGTGGGCGTAGACGCTGACCTCGAAGCCCAGCGGCTCCAGCGTGCGCACGAAGAAGTCGCTCGTCACGCCATGCCCCGGCCGGTGATGGATCTCGGTCTGCAGGCCCCAGTTCTGCTGCGTGGCCGTCTTGTGGAAGCCGTGGCCGATCACGCGGTAGACCATCAGCCGCGCGTTCCAGAGCAGCCTGGCGAGGCCCTTGTAGTTCCAGGCGGACAGCTGCGGGTCGTGGTCCGTGATGAGCATGCCACCGGGCTTGACGGCGCGCGCCGCCTCGGTCAGCACGGCGCCCATGTCCTCGCAATGGTGGATGGACGCGTTGACCGCGACGATGTCGGCGAAGCCCGAGCGCAGCGGCAGCTTCGCAGCGTCGGCCAGCAGCCCGGTGTAGCCCTGCTTCGCGGCGATCTCGAGCGAGCCGCCGGCCACATCCACCCCGATCAGCAGCCTGGGCTTGCCGCCCAGGGTGGCGAAGACGTTGCCCGGCCCGCAGCCGACGTCGAGCACGACCTTGCCGGTCCAGTCGCCGGCTGCGGCCAGCCATCGATTCCTGAAGTGCTCGTTCCTGTGGCAGTAGGTGAAGTACTCCTCGGCCCAGTCCGGATTGCTGAAGTAGAACGCGTTGGCCTGGATGGCCGGCGATGGGTCGGCAAGCGGGGTTTCCCAATAGCCCGCGGTCTTCTTGACATAGGTGCCCGGCAGCAGGACCTCTTGAAACGAGTGCATTTTGTTTTCCTCCTGACGAATGCTTACATAAGTTCAAAAGGATTGCAAACGAAAGTGTGCATTTTCAAGATGAAAGGCCGGGTGAGTGGTATGCATTCGGCTTTTTTGCTGAAATGGGTCAGCGGCTGCAGCCAGGCTCGCGAGGGTCCGGAGTTTCCTTTCGGGGACAAGCTCGTGTCATCGACCTTCCGGTGTGGTGACGCGTTTTCATCCGACGTCCGCGCCACTCCGGAGCGCCGATGCTGACTGTTTTAAGGAGACATACGCCATGGGACTTCTGGACATCCTTCAACAGGCCCTGAACAGCGGCAACGCCGATGCACACTTCGACCAGGTGGCGCAGAACGCCTCCAGCGAGGACCTGAGCGCGGGAGTCGCCGCGGCGATGCGCTCCGACCAGACGCCGCCGTTCGGCCACATGGTGGGCCAGCTGTTCGGACATTCGTCGTCGACGCAGCAGGCCGGCCTGCTCAACCAGATCCTGGCGTCGCTGGGCCCGGCGGCGCTCTCAGGGGTGGCCGGCGGTGTGCTCGGCCGCATGCTGCAGCCGGGCCAGACCCGGGTGACGCCCGATCAGGCCTCGCAGCTTTCGCCGGCGCAGGTCACCGAGATCGCGGCTCACGCCGAGCAGCAGCAACCCGGCGTGGTCGACCAGGTCAGCCAGTTCTACGCGCAGCACGCCGGCCTGATCAAGGTACTGGGCGGCACCGCGCTGATGGTGGCGCTGGCGAAGATGAAGGAAAACGTTTCGAGAGGGTGAGCCGGCACGGGCGTCGTCTTCAGGTATCCACGCCCGCCTTGTCACCTGTCAGCGCGCTCTGAAGCGTGCCCTGGCGTCGCCAAGCTGTGCGACGGCCTCTTTGCGCTTTCCGATTTCGTGTTCGAGTGCCAGGCTCACCTCGGCCAGGGCGTGTGCGGATTCGGCCAGCTTTTTCTCGAGCTCCCCGGTTTGGCTGATGGCTTGCGCCACGTCGCCGACCTGGACCTCCTCGGGCAGGCTTTCCTCAAGCACGGCGTTGACCACGGCAAGCTGCTGCGAGACATGCTGCACGTCCGCGGTGATGGCTTCGGTTTTTTCGAGTGTCTGAAGAAGCGCCATGAAGCAATGTTACCTGTGTGCCCGCGTCAGTCGATCACAAGACCCTTCAGGGCCGGGTCGGATGCGGGGGGCTCGAAGCGCATGTCCTTCAAGGTCCTGACCAGCAGCTGCGCGACCATCAGGTTGCGGTGGCGCTTGTGGTCGGCCGGGATCACGTACCAGGGAGCCTCGTCGGTCGAGGTGGCGGTGAGCGCCTTCTCGTAGGCGCGCTGGTAGGCGTCCCACTTCCGTCGCACCTCGATGTCGCCCATGCTGAACTTCCACTGCTTGGCTAGCGTGTCGATGCGCGCCTGCAAGCGCTCGCGCTGCTCGTCGCGGCTGATGTGCAGCATGCACTTGACAATGGTGGTGCCGGTCTGCGCCAGCAGCCGCTCGAAATCGTTGATCTGGTCGTAGCGCTGCCGGGTCTGGGCCTTGTCGAGCGTGCCCTCGACCACCGGCACCAGCACGTCCTCGTAGTGGCTGCGGTTCCACACGGCGAGCTCGCCCGTGCGCGGCACCACGGCGTGGCAGCGCCACAGGAAGTCGCGCGCGCGCTCCTCCTCGCTCGGCGCCTTGAAGGCGGCCACCCGCACGCCCAGCGGCGAGGTGCGCGAGAACACCCAGCGGATGGTGCCGTCCTTGCCGCTGGTGTCCATGCCCTGCAGCACCAGCAGCACCTTGCGCCGGCCCTCGGCGTGCAGCAGGTTCTGCAGCCCGTCGAGCTCGGAGGCGAGCGCGTCGAGTTGCGCGCGCTGCTCGTCCTCCGAGCCGTCCGCGAAGGGCGTGTCGCCCGGGTCGATGTCCGAGAGCTTGCGCTTGCCGCGCGCGATGCGGTAGTTCTTGAAGCCAGCCATGCACGGCCTCCCTGGAATGCGAAGCCCCGAGCCTACTGCAGCAGCCCGCCTACCGCGAAGGGTCGGGCTCGTCGTCCACGCTGGCGCTCCAGCGGCTGCCCCAGCCGCGCGCGTTCTCGTCGAGCTGGCGACGCTCGCGCTTGGTCGGGCGGCCCTGCGCGATGCTGAGCGCGGGTTCGCGTGCCAGCCGGCGCTGCTCGCGCGCCGCGGCGTGGGCGGCCAGGCTCTCGGGCGTTTCGGCGTAGAGCTGCTGCGCGACCGGCGCCGCGCCGCGCTGGCCGCTCAGGCCCAGCACCGTCACCGTGCGCGTCAGGGCGCCGAGGCGGATTGCCACCGTGTCGCCCGCCTTGACCTCGCGCGACGCCTTGGCGGGGCCGCCGTTGACCTGCACCCGGCCCTTGCCGATCTCCTCGGCCGCGAGCGAGCGGGTCTTGAAGAAGCGCGCCGCCCAGAGCCATTTGTCGATACGCATTCGTTCCATCGTCAGCCATTGTCCAACGGAAGCCGCACGCTGGCGCGCAGCCCGGTCACGCGGCCCTCCGCGTCCTCCTGGTTGTCGAGCGCGATCCTGCCGTCCAGCGCCCGCACGATCTCGCGGCAGATCGCCAGGCCCAGGCCGGAGCCGCGCAGCACGTCGCCGGCCGCGAAGGGCGCGAACAGGCGCTGCCGCAGTTCGGCCGGGATGCCGGGGCCGCGGTCCCGTACCGCGAGCCGGGCCTCGCCTCCGACGGCGCGCAGACACACGCCGAGCGGCGCCCCGTGCGGGCTGTGCCGGATGGCGTTGTGCAGCAGGTTGCGCGTGAGCTCCTGCAGCATCCAGCGGTGCGAGCGCACCGGCGTCGGTTCGGCGTCGAACCCGAAGTCGAGCGCCTTGTCGGCCACCAGCGGCGACAGGTCGAGCGCCACCTGGCGCGCCACTTCGGCCCAGTCGATGCGCTCGGACTCGGGCTGCTGGCGCAGCTGCTCCACCTTGGCGAGCGAGAGCATCTGGTTGACCAGCGCGCCGGCGCGCTCCACCGTCGCGTTGATCTCGTCCAGCGCCTGCCCGGGCGGCATGTCGCCGCGCCGCGCCGACTGCACCTGCGCCTTGAGCACGGCCAGCGGCGTGCGCAGCTGGTGCGCGCTGTCGCGCACGAAGCGCTTCTGGTGGTCGAGCAGGCGCTGCAGCCGGCCCATCACGGCGGTGGTCGCGTGGATCAGAGGGCGCAGCTCGCGCGGCGCGTCGGGGGCGTCGATGGGGCGCAGGTCGTCCTCGGAGCGTGCCTCCAGCTCGGCGCTGAGGCGGCGCACCGGCCGGGTGGCGCGCTGCACCACCGCCACCACCAGCGCGCCGATCACCGCCAGCAGCAGCAGCTGGCGCCACAGCGTGTCGAGCAGGATGCGGCGCGCCAGCGTCTCGCGCAGCTCCAGCGTCTCGGCCACCTGCACCACCGCCATGCCGCGGCCGCGCGCGCCCGCCACCGGCTGCAGCAGCACGGCCACGCGCACCGGCTCGTCGCGGAAGCGCGCGTCGTAGAAATCGACCAGCGCGGCGTAGGCGCCGCGGTCGGGAATGCGGCCGTGCCAGAACGGCAGATCGGCAAAGCCGGAGACCACCTCGCCGTCGAGGCTCGACACGCGGTAGTACATGCGGCTCTGGTTGTCGGCCTCGAAGGCTTCGAGCGCGGAGTAGGGCACCTTGGCGAGCAGCACCGCGCGCTCGTCGTAGCCCTCCACGTCGAGCTGCTCGCCGATGGTCTTGGCCGAGGCGAGCAGCGTGCGGTCGTAGGCCACCGTGGCCGCCGCCAGGCTGCGGCGGTAGAGGCTGACCGAGTTGACGGCGACGAGCAGCGCCACCGGCACCAGGATGCCCACCAGCAATCTGGAGCGCAGCGACGCGGGCCGCATCACGCGCGCCATCCCAGAATATCGCTCGCCCCATTCGGGAAACACCGCGGAACCGGCTTTGCCGGGCCGCTGGTGTTGCCCCCTCGAAGGGGGTGGGCGGCCACACGCAGTGGGCAAGCCTGGGGGTGAGTCATGCTGCTTTCAGCAGGTAGCCCAGCCCGCGCAGGGTCATCAGCATCGCGCCGGTGCCGACCAGTTTCTTGCGCAGCCGGTAGACCACCACCTCGATCGCCTCGTACTGCACGTCGGCCTCTCCCGGAAACACCAGCTCGAACAGGCGCTCCTTCGAGACGGCATGGCCGGGGCGGGCCATCAGGGCCTGCAGCAGCGCCAGCTCGCGCGGCGTGAGCTCCAGCACCTCGCCGCGGTGGTAGATGGCGCCGCTATCGTTTTCATAGCGAAGTGCGCCCACCTGCTGTGTGCTGGCGGCCGATTCGGCCTCGAAGGCGTGGGTGCGGCGGCGCAGCGCCCGCACGCGGGCCTCCAGTTCGTCGAGGTCGAAGGGCTTGGGCAGGTAGTCGTCGGCGCCGGCGTTCAGGCCGACGATGCGGTCGCCGACCGTGCCGCGCGCCGTCAGCAGCAGCACGGGCGTGCGCAGCCCGGCCGCGCGGGCCTGGGCCAGCACCTGCAGGCCGTCGAGATGGGGCAGGCTCAGGTCGAGCACGACCACGTCGGGCTCGGTCTCGCGCCACTGGCCGAGCGCGGCGGCGCCGTCGCCGCACAGGTGCACGTCGATGCGGCGGCGGTCGAGCGCGCGCCGCAGGGTGGTTTGCATCGAGGGGTCGTCCTCGACGAGCAGGAGCTTCATGCCACGGGAATTCGGTGTTTACCCCAATCTGGCGGACAGCCAACTGACAGGCGGGCGACGCATGATAGACGGGTCGGATACCCATCTTTCCAAGGAGACACCATGCGTCGAGACACCTTTCTGAAGTCGCTGGCCGCGCTGGCCGCCGCCGGTTCGCTGCCCCTGTCGGCGCGGGCCGCGGCCAACCTCAAGATGATGATCCCGGCCAACCCGGGCGGCGGCTGGGACACCACCGGCCGCGCGCTCGGCAAGGCGCTGACGGACGCCAAGCTGGCCGACACCGTCTCCTACGACAACAAGGGCGGCGCGGCCGGCGCGCTGGGTCTGGCGCAGTTCATGAGCGGCTCCAAGGGCGACCCGAACGCGCTGATGGTGATGGGCGCCGTGATGCTGGGCGGCCTCATCACGGGCAAGTCGCCGGTCAACCTGTCGCAGGCGACGCCCGTCGCGCGGCTGACCAGCGAGTACAACGTGTTCGTGCTGCCGGCCAACTCGCCGTTCAAGAGCATGGCCGACGTGGTGGCGCAGCTGAAGAAGGACCCCGCCAGCGTCAAGTGGGGCGGCGGCTCGCGCGGCTCCACCGAGCACATCGCCGCGGCCATGATCGCGCAGAAGGTCGGCGCCGACCCGTCCAAGATCAACTACGTGGCGTTCCGCGGCGGCGGCGAGGCGACGGCCGCAGTCCTGGGCGGCAACGTGACCGTCGGCGGCAGCGGCCTGAGCGAATTCGCCGAGTACATCGCCGCCGGCAAGATGAGGCCGATCGCCGTGACCTCGGGCGCGCGCCTGCCCGGCGTCGACATTCCCACGCTAAAGGAGCAGGGCATCGACGTCGAGATCGGCAACTGGCGCGGCGTGTACGGCGCGCCGGGCATCACCGCCGCGCAGCGCAAGACGCTCATCGACATGGTGCTGGCCGCCGTCAAGACGCCCTCCTGGGCCGAGTCGCTCAAGAAGAACGACTGGACGCCGGCCGTGCTCGCAGGGGACGCCTTCGGCAAGTTCGTCGACGACGAGTTCGCCAGCCTGCGCGCCACCATGACCAAGTCCGGCATGGTGTGAACCGGGTTTTTTGCCGAACGTGAAGGAAAGCTGCATGTCGAACGTCGAAGCCTCGGGAACCATGGCGCCGGAGATACCGCCCGTGCTGGCGCCGGCCGGTCCGCCCCCGCCGCCCGCCACGGCCGCCGCCGTCCGCGCGCAGACGCTGGTCGGCGTCGCCGTGCTGCTGATCGGGGTGGCGCTCGGCTTCGGCGCGATCGGCATCTCGTCGGAGGCCGGCTACGGCGGTGTCGGGCCCAATTTCCTGCCGTGGCTGGTCGCCATCGCGCTCGCCGCGTGCGGCGCCTGGATGGTGTGGGAGGCGCGCACCGGCGGCTTTCGCGCCATGGAGCCGCAGGAGTTCCACGGGCCGACCTGCTGGTCGGGCTTCGTCTGGGTGTCGGCGGGGCTGCTGGCCAACGCGGCGCTGATCACCACGCTGGGCTTCATCCTGAGCTGCACGCTGTGCTACGTGCTCGCGGTGCAGGGCCTGCGGCGCGCCGCCGGACAGGCCGCGTCGAACCACCCGCGGACCTGGGGCGTCGACCTCCTGACCGGGCTGCTGATCTCGGCGCCGGTGTACTGGGCCTTCACCCAGTTCCTGGCGATCAGCCTGCCCGGCCTGACGGCCAGCGGCTGGCTCTGAGCGCGCGGCAAGAAAAAAGAAGAGAAAGAAAGCACGACATGGACATCCTGAACGCGCTGCTGCACGGTTTCGCGACCGCCATCACGCCCGTCAACCTGCTGTGGTGCCTGGTCGGCTGTGCCCTGGGCACGGCGGTCGGCGTGCTGCCGGGCATCGGCCCGGCGGTGGCGGTGGCGATGCTGCTGCCGATCACCGCCAAGGTCGAGATCACGGCCTCGATGATCTTCTTCGCGGGCATCTACTACGGCGCCATGTACGGCGGCTCGACCACCTCGATCCTGCTCAACACGCCGGGCGAGACGGCCAGCATCGTGACGGCGATGGAAGGCAACCGGATGGCCAAGAGCGGGCGCGCCGGCGCGGCGCTCGCCACGGCGGCCATCGGCTCGTTCGTGGCCGGCACCATCGCGACCGTGGTCGTCACGCTGTTCGCGCCGGTGGTGGCGGAGTTCGCGGTGCGGCTCGGGCCGCCCGAGTACTTCATGCTGATGCTGCTGGCCTTCACCACGGTGAGCGCCGTGCTCGGCAAGAGCGCGCTGCGCGGCATGACGGCGCTGTTCGCCGGGCTGGCCATCGGCTGCGTCGGGCTCGACCAGATCTCGGGGCAGAGCCGCTACACCGGCGGCATCCCGGAGCTGCTCGACGGCATCGAGATCGTGCTGGTGGCGGTCGGCCTGTTCGCGGTGGCCGAGGCGCTCTACGCGGTGCTCTACGAGGGCCGCATGGTCGAGGGCCAGAACCGCATGAGCCGCGTGCACATGAGCGCGCGCGACTGGAAGCGCTCGATCCCGGCGTGGCTGCGCGGCACCGCCATCGGCGCGCCGTTCGGCTGCATCCCGGCCGGCGGCACCGAGATCCCGACCTTTCTGAGCTACGCGGTGGAGAACAAGCTGGTCAAGGACCCGCAGGAGAAGGCCGAGTTCGGCACGCGCGGCGCCATCGAGGGCGTGGCCGGCCCTGAAGCCGCCAACAACGCGACGGTGACGACGGCGCTGATCCCGCTGCTGACGCTCGGCATCCCGACCTCCAACACCACCGCCATCCTGCTGGGCGCCTTCCAGAACTACGGCATCCAGCCCGGGCCGCAGCTCTTCACCACCTCGGCCGCGCTGGTGTGGGCGCTGATCGCCTCGCTCTACATCGGCAACGTGATGCTGCTGGTGCTCAACCTGCCGATGGTGGGCCTGTGGGTGAAGCTGCTGAAGATCCCCAAGCCCCAGCTCTATGCCGGCATCCTGATCTTCGCCACCGTCGGCGTCTACGGCATGCGGCAGAGCGCGTTCGATCTGTACCTGCTGTATGCCATCGGCATCGTCGGCGTGGTCATGCGGCGCTTCGACTTCCCGACCGCGCCGGTGGTGGTCGGCATGATCCTCGGGCCGCTGGCCGAGGCGCAGCTGCGCAACGCCATGTCGATCGGCGAGGGCAGCGCACGCGTCTTCTTCGAGCGGCCGATGTCGCTGGCGCTGATCGTGATCGTGCTGGCCGTGCTGGTGCTGCCGCGTGTCGCCCGGGCGCGGACACGGCGGCGGGAGCGGCTGGCGGGCGCCGGCTGATGCTGCTGCCGATTTCCAGGCCAAAAACGCTCGCGGCGCACGGAGGACGTGCGCCGCGAGCTACGTTTTCGATAGCAGGCCGGTGACGATGCCCGACAGGAGATCCGACATGCCCGCAGACGACCTTCCATCGCCCGACCGCCCCCGGCCGCAGGGCGGCAGAGGCTCTCCGGAGCCGGATGCGCCCGACGCACCCGGCGTGGCCGACGCTGCCGAGCCGGGCAACTGGCAGGGCAGCCAGGACGGCTCGGGCCTGTTCGGCGGCTACGGCAGCCCGCCCGTTCCGGCCGCCGGCCCTTCGAAGCCGGCCGACGCCGGGCCGGACGAGGCGGGATCGGGCGAGACCGGGCCAGGCTGAACCGGTTCAGCGCGGCGTCGAGCGGTCGGCCGGCAGCACGATGGTCGCCCGGCCGTCGCGCGAGGTGGTGGTGTCGGAGTCGTCGGCGGGCCGCGCCGCGTCCACGGGCGCCACGACGGTGGAGCGGCCGTCGGGGGTTGTCCGGGGCGCTTCGACCGGCGGGCCGCCCAGGGTGCGGTCGAGCGTGCGGCCCGCCGCGCGCACGCACGCCGCGCGCTCGGGCGCGGGCAGGGTGCCGCTGTTGCATTGCGCGATCAGGCGCTCGTAGCTCTGCTCGGCGGCGGCGGCCGACACGCCACCCTGCCGTTGCTGCGCCCAGGCGAGCGATGAAGCCGCGGCGCCGGCGGCGAGCAGGGCAGCGGTCCGGCAAAGGACAGACGGTTTCATGGGCATGCACTCCGTGGTGAAAGAGCAAGCGCCCGGCGTCGCGCCTCACGTGCGGCCGGCTGCGCGCGCAGGCAGCCTGCGCCGGTCGGCGAAGGCTGTCAAGCGTGCCTGCGACTTCGGCTACGGAATGTTCCAAAGACCCGGCGCCGCTCAGGTCGCGCGACCGCCGGCGGGCCTGGCCCTTCTCGGCAGCGCTCGCAGGTCGTCGTCCGCACGCGGATCGGCCGGCCGCCCGCGCAGCCGGCGCGCGGTGCGTGCGAGCCAGTGCTCGATGTCGTCGATGTAGGTGAAGACGGCCGGCACCACCAGCAGGCTCAGCACGGTCGAGGTGATGAGCCCGCCGATCACGGCAATCGCCATCGGCGAGCGGAAGCTCGAATCGGCCGCGCCGAAGCCGACCGCGATCGGAAGCATCCCCGCGCCCATGGCGATGGTGGTCATGATGATCGGGCGGGCGCGCTTGTGGCAGGCGTCGCGCAGCGCGTCCCAGCGGCTCATGCCCGCGACGGCCGGCCGACCGTCGCTTGCCGGGTGCCCGCGCCGCGCCACGATGGCGTACTCCACCAGCAGGATCGAGTTCTTGGTGGCGATGCCCATCAGCATGATGAGACCGATCAGCGACGGCATCGACAGCGCCTTCTGCCCGATCAGCAGCCCGACGAAGGCGCCGCCCAGCGCCAGCGGCAGCGCGCACAGGATCGTCACCGGGTGCAAAAAGTCCTTGAACAGCAGCACCAGCACGATGTAGATGCACAGCACGCCCGTGAGCATCGCCAGGCCGAAGCTCTGGAACAGCTCGGTCATCACCTCGGCGTCGCCCACCTCGGTCACGCGCACGCCGGGCGGCAGGCTGCGGATCGAGGGCAGCTTCATGACCTGCGCCTTGGCGTCGCCCAGGCCAACGCCCGACAGCTCGATCTCGAAGTTGACGTTGCGGGATCGGTCGTAGCGGTCGATCACGGCCGGGCCGCCTTCCACCGTCAGGTCGGCGACCTGGCCCAGCATCACCGGGCCGCGCGCGCCGGGCACCGACAGGCGCTCCAGCAGCGACAGGTCCTGCCGCGCCGAATCCTCCAGCTTGACCACGATCGGCACCTGCCGCTGCGCCAGGTTGAGCTTGGGCAGCGCCACGTCGTAGTCGCCGAGCGTGGCGACGCGCAGCGTCTCGGCGATGGCCGAACTGGTCACGCCCAGGTCGGCGGCGCGCGCGAAGTTGGGGCGCACCGCGATCTCGGGGCGCACCAGGCTCGCGGTCGAGGTGATGTTGCCCAGGCCGGGGATGGTGTGCAGGTCGCGCTCGACCGCGCGCGCGGCGCCGGCGAGCGCCGCCGGGTCGTCGCCCGAGAGCGCCAGGATGTACTTCTCGCCCGAGCCGCCCAGGCCGACGGTGCTGCGCACGCCGGGCAGGGACTCCAGCGCGGCGCGGATCCGGTTCTCGATGACCTGCTTGCGCGGCCGCTCGCCGCGGGGGTCGAGCTGCAGCGTGAGCGTGGCGCGGCGCGTCTCGGGGGTGCCGAAGTTGGCGAACGGGTCGCCGCCGGCGCTGCCGCCGCCGACCGTGGTGTAGACGCTCCTGACGTGCGGGATCGCCATCACGCGCCGTCGCACCTCCTCGGCGCTGGCGGTGGTCTGCGCCAGCGTGGCGCCGGGCGCGAGCGACAGGTAGACCTGCGTCTGCGAGTTGTCGTCGGGCGGGATGAAGCCGGTCTTCAGGAGCGGGATCATCGCCACCGAACCGAAGAAGAACAGCGTCGCCAGCACCATCGTCGCCAGCCGGTGCCGCAGGCACCACTCGGCCGCGCGCATGTAGTCCCGGAGCCAGCCCGGCTCCTTCTCCGCCGCGACGATGGGCTTGAGGAGGTACGCCGCCATCATCGGCGTGAGCACCCGCGCCACCACCAGCGAGGCGAATACCGCCAGCGCCGCCGTCCAGCCGAACTGCTTGAAGAAGCGCCCGGCGATGCCGCTCATGAAGGCGGTCGGCAGGAACACGGCGATCAGCGTGAAGGTGGTGGCGATCACCGCCAGCCCGATCTCGTCGGCCGCCTCCATCGCCGCCTGGTACGGCGTCTTGCCCATGCGCAGGTGGCGCACGATGTTCTCGACCTCGACGATGGCGTCGTCCACCAGGATGCCGACCACCAGCGACAGCGCCAGCAGCGTGATGACGTTGACCGAGAACCCCAGCAGATACATGCCGATGAAGGCCGGGATCACCGACATCGGCAGCGCCACCGCCGAGACGAAGGTGGCGCGCCAGTCGCGCAGAAAAAGCCACACCACGATCACGGCCAGGATCGCGCCCTCGTAGAGCAGGTGCAGCGAGCCCTCGTACTCCTCCTTCACCGGCTCGACGAAGTTGAAGGCCTCGGTGAGGCGGATGTCCGGGTGCTGTGTTCGCAATTCGGCCAGCGCCTTCTGCACCGCCGCGCCGACCTCGACCTCGCTGGCGCCGCGGCTGCGCGCGACCTCGAAGCCGACCACCGGCCGGCCGTCGAGCAGCGCGGCGGCGCGCGGCTGGGCGATGGTGTCGCTGACGGTCGCGACCTCGCCGAGGCGGATGCGCCGGCCGTCCGCCAGCGCGATCTGCAAATCGGCCAGTTCGCCCGCCGCGCGCACCGTGGCGAGCGTGCGCACCGGCTGCTCGCTGCCGCCCAGGTCGGTGCGCCCGCCGGCGCTCTCGGTCTGCACCTGGCGCAGCTGGCGCGAGATCTCGGACGCGGTGGCGCCCAGGGCCTGCAGCTTGGCCGGGTCGAGGTCGACGTGCACCTGCCGCGTCACGCCGCCCACGCGGTTGACGGCGCCCACGCCCGGCAGCGCCAGCAGCTTCTTCGTCACGTCGTTGTCGACGAACCACGAGAGCGCCTCGGCGTCCATGCGCGACGAGGCGATGGTGAAGGCCAGCACCGGCTGGCCGGCGAAGTCGAGCTTGGTGACGACCGGGTCGCGCACGTCGGCCGGCAGGTCGGCGCGCACGCGCTGCACCGCCGAGCGCACGTCGTCCACCGCCTCCTGCACGGGTTTTTCCAGCCGGAACTCGACGATCAGCGTGGCCGTGCCGTCCTGCACCTTGCTGGTGATGTGCTTGAGGCCCTGGACGGTGGCGATGGAATTCTCCAGCTTGCGCGCCACGTCGGTTTCGAGCTGCGACGGCGCCGCGCCCGGCAGCGACGCCGTCACGGTGACGGTCGGCAGCTCGATGTCGGGGAAGTTCTGCACCTTCATGGCGTTGAAGGACAGCAGCCCGCCGAAGGTGAGCAGCACGAACAGCATCACCGCCGGAATCGGGTTGCGGATGGACCAGGCCGAGACGTTCATGACGGTGCCCTCTCGACGCTCGGAAGGGCGTTGGCCGCCCCTTGGACGGGCTGCAGGAGAAGCGGGCGCGAGCTGGTCATCCCTTGCTCCTCATTTGATAGCGACAGGCGCAGGCGTGGCGGGCGCCAGGGCCGGATTCGGCGTGGAAGTGCGGTCCGCCGCGCCGTTTCCGGCAGGGCTGCCGCCCGCGGGCCCGGCGGGAGCCGGCGCGTCCACGACCCGCACCAGGTCGCCGTCGTTCAGGAAGCCCGCGCCCTGCACCACCACGCGGGCGTCGGGCGGCAGCGGGGTGGTCAGCTCGACGCGGTCGCCGACGCGCCGGCCGGTGGCGACCTTGAACTGCGCCACGCGGCTGTCGGGCTGCAGCAGCATCACGTAGTTGAAGCCGTCGCGCGGCACGATGGCGGCCTGCGGCACCGTCAGCGCGGTGCTGCGGCCCAGCTCGAATTCGCCGCGCGCGAACATGCCGGCCTTGAAGGCGCTGCTCTGCAGGGCATTGAGCGCCGCTGGGCCGTCCCGAGGCGCGAGCGCCCCCTTGGGGGGCAGCGAGGACACGTCAGTGCCGAGCGTGGGGGCGGTATTCAGCAGGTCGACGTACACCAGCGCGGCGCGCGTCTGCGTGTTGACCGTGGGCGCCACGCTGCGCACCCGGCCGCGCGCCTGCGCGCCGCCGGGGCTGGTGACCACGGCCGGCGTGCCGACCGCGATGCGGCCCAGCTCGGCCGAGGTGACTTCGGCACGCCATTCGAGCCGACCCTGCCGGATCAGGCGGAACAGCTCGGTGCCGGCGCCGACCACGCTGCCGACCGTGGCGGTGCGCGCCGAGATCACGCCATCGTCGGGGGCGAGCACCTGCGCGTTGCGCCCGCGCACCTGCTGCGCCGCCAGCACGGCCTCGGCCGCCTGCACGCGGGCCTTCGCGGTCTGCTCGGCGGTCTGGAACTGGTTGATCTGCTGCTGGCTGAGCGCGCCGGTGGCCTCCAGCGTGCGGGCGCGCGCGGCGTTGCCGGCGGCGTCGGCGGCGGTGGCCCGGGCCTCGGCCAGCGCAGCGCGCGCCTGCGCCACGTCGGCCTGCACCGTCTCGCTGGAGAAGGTGGCGAGCACCTGGCCCTTCTTCACCACGTCGCCGACGTTGACGCGCACCTCGGCGAGGCGCAGGCCGTTCGATTCGGAGCCGACGCTGGCCTCCTGCCAGGCGGCGATGTTGCCGTTGGCGGCGAGCGTGACGGCCAGCTCGGCGGCTTCGGGCCGCGCCACCGTCACGGTGAGGGTCGGGCGCGGCTGCGCTCCGGCGCCCTTGCCGGCGGCGGGGGTGGTGGTGGCGGACGGGTCGCCCGCGCCGCCATCGGCCGGCCGGCGCAGCCAGAACGCGCCGGCCGCGACCAGCAGCAGCGCGATCAGCACGACGACGAGGGTGGAGCGCTGGGTTCGGTTCATGGCGAGGTCGATGCGGTGAGAGAGGGCGCGGGCCGTGCCGTTCCCGGAGACGAAACGGGACTTTCAGGCGAGTGGTCGGTCCGGGGGCGTGGCGTGGCCGTGCCGTTGCCGGCATTGCGAGGATCGCCTGCGCCATCCGGGCCGCTCGAGGCGATCGAGCCCTCCGGCCTCGACCAGCCGCCGCCCATCGCGCGGTAGAGCGCCACCCACGCCTGCGCGCGCTCGCGCTCCAGCGCCACGCGGGCGGTCTGCGCGGCGAACAGCGTGCGGCGCGCGTCCTCCAGCACGAACAGGCTGGCCAGGCCGCTGGCGTAGCGCGCCTGGGTGGCGTCGAAGGACGCCTGGTAGCCGCGCACCGCCGCGTCGGCGTCGGCGGCGCGCGCGGCGGTGCCCTGCAGCTGCAGCAGGGCCTCCTCGACCTCGCGCACCGCCTGGCGCACGCCGGCGCGGTAGAGCGCGACGGCCTCGTCGTAGCGTGCGCGGGCGGCCTCGGCGTTGGCCGCGCGCGTGCCGCCGTCGAAGATCGGCACGCTGAGCGAGACCGGGCCGACGCTCCAGGTCTGGAGGCTCTCGCGGAAGCCGCCGACGCGGATCTGCAGCGCGGCGATCGAGCCCGCGAGCGCCAGGCGCGGGTAGCGCTGCGCCTGGGCGGCGCCGGCGTCGGCGCTGGCGGCGGCCACGGCCTGCTCGGCGGCGTACACGTCGGGGCGCTGCGCCAGCGCCTCGGCCGGCACGGACGCTATCGATTCGATAGCTGTCGGACCACGATCTACGGGCGCTGCGGCCAGTTTTTGCTCCAGAATGCCAGCGTCGAGCCCGGTCAGCGCGACCAGCCCGGCGCGCAGCGCGGCGCATTGCGTGCGCTGCTGCGTGAGCCGCGCCGAAGCGTCCGACGCGCCGGCGTGCGCCAGCGCCGCGTCGGCCGGCGCGGTGAAGCCGGCGCGCGCCGACAGCTCGGAGAGGCGCGCCGTCTCGGCGCGCGAGCGGGTGTCGGACTCGGCCACCGCCAGCTGGCGCCGGCAGGCCCGCTCGTTGAAGTAGGCGTTGGCAGTGTCGGCCGCGACCGAGACCCGCGCGTCGTGCCAGCGCGCGTCGGCCGCCGAGGCGCGTGCCTGGGCGGCGTCGCGGCTGGCGCGCAGGCCGCCGAACAGGTCGAGCTCCCAGCTGGCCTGCAGCCCGGCCTGCAACGTGGTGAGTGGCGGCGTCTCGGCCAGCGTGCTGGCGGCGGGGGTGCCGCCAGCCGCCGCGCTGCCGCCGGTGCCGAGGCCTGCGCCCGCAAAGCCGCCGGCGGCCGTGGTCGGGCCCCGGCTGGCCGACAGCGCGCCGTCGAGCCGGGGCGCCAGCGCCGCGCCGGCCGCCACGCGCGCCGAGCGCGCCTCGGCGATGCGCGCCGCCGCGCTCGCCACCGTCGGGCTGGCCGCCTGCGCCGCCTCGATCAGCTCGACCAGCAGCGGGTCGTCGTGCCGGCGCCACCAGCCGGCCAGCGCCGCCAGCGAGCCGCCGTGGGGCAGGGCGGATGCGGGCAGCGGCGTGTTCCATTGCGCCGGGATGGCGGCGGTGGCGGCGGGCGGCGGCCGCGCCACGCCGCAGGCCGCCAGGGCCAGCGCCAGCGGCACGCAGGCCAGCACGCCGGGCAGTCGGGGTGATTTCATGGGCGTGGGGCCTCGTGGGCGAGCGTCGCTGTTGCTGCTGCTGCGGGCCGGGCGGCGCCGCGCCTCGCGGGCGGCGTTGCGGCGTTCGTGTTGCGCCGCCCGGCCTCGGCGGCCACCAGCGCGACGGCGTAGCGGGCCAGCCGGTCGGCCCAGGTGTCGATGGCCGTCGTGTCGGCCAGCAGCGAGGGCTTCAGCACGTCGATGACGTCCTGCATCAGGTAGAGCTGCATCGCCATGCCGGCCACGGTCAGGGCCAAGCGGTGGATGTCGTCGTCCGGCGCCGCCAGCCCCAGGTGGCGGCACAGCACGCGCACCAGCGCCTCGTGCGGGCGCTGGATGTCGCGCTCCAGCTGCGTCATCCACTGGCGGGTCGGCTCGACCATCTCGCGCAGGTGCAGGCGGATGGTGTGCCGCACCGCCTCGCCCTGCTTGAGCGGCTCCGCGTAGCCGGCCATGAAGATGCGCATCGCGGCTTCGAGCGGCAGCGCGGGGTCGTCGTAGCGCGCGATCAGCCCGCTCGCGTCACCGCCCGCGGATTCGGCGAAGGTCGCGTTGTAGAGCCCCGCCTTGTCGCCGAAGTAGTAGCTGATGGCCGCGACATTGGCGCCGGCGGCCTGGGCGATCTCGCGCGTCGAGGTCCGGGCGAAGCCCTTCTCGGCAAAGAGGCGCAGGGCGGCGCGCAGCAGCCGCTCGCGGGCCTCGGCGCCGTTGCCGCGGGCGGGCGGGGGCGGCAGGGAAGGGGAAGGCATCGGGTGCATTAGAGCACTTGAATCAATCGTTTGATTGATCCATGGATTCCACTTTGCCGCCCAAGCTGCCACACTGGTTCCTGCCATCCGGAGGCGCCGTCGAAACCGGCAGGAACAAGAAGGTACGAGGTCTGTCCGGACGGGAGAGGTCCGCCATGAACGATTCGATCTCCACGCGCTGCTGCATCGTCGGCGGCGGCCCGGCCGGCATGATGCTCGGGCTGCTGCTCGCGCGCGCCGGGGTGCCGGTGGTCGTGCTGGAGAAGCACGGCGACTTCCTGCGCGACTTCCGGGGCGACACGGTGCATCCGTCCACGCTCCAGGTGATGGCCGACCTCGGGCTGCTGGAGGCGCTCCTGAAGCGGCCGCACGACGAGGCGCGCACCCTGAGCGTCACCATCTCGGGGCAGCACTGCACCGTGGCCGATTTCACGCGGCTCAGGACGCCGTGCGGCTTCATCGCGATGATGCCGCAGTGGGAGCTGCTCGACTTCCTGCGCCAGGAAGCCTCCCGTTATCCGGACTTCCGCCTGCTGCTCGACACCGAGGCGACCGGGCTCGCCCGCGGCGGCCCGGGCGCCGAAGCGCAGGTCACCGGCGTCGAGGCGCGCGGCGCGGCGGGCCCGCTGCACGTGGCGGCCGATCTGGTGGTCGCCTGCGACGGCCGCCGCTCGACGCTGCGCGCCGCGGCCGGGATGCGGGTGCACGACCTCGGCGCGCCGGTCGATGTGCTCTGGCTGCGGCTGCCCAGGCTGCCGGGCGACCCCGACGAGCTGGGCGGCTACATCGGACCCGGCCACTTCCTGGTCACCATCAACCGCGGCACCTACTGGCAGTGCGCCTACGTGATCGGCAAGGGCGGCATCGGGGCGGTGCGTGCCCAGGGCCTCGATGCCTTTCGGAAGGGCCTGGCGGCCGCGGCGCCGTTCCTGGCCAACCGCGTCGACCGTGTGGCCGGCTGGGACGACGTCAAGGTGCTGAGCGTGACGGTCGATCGGCTGGAGCGGTGGTGGAAGCCGGGGCTGCTGTGCATCGGCGACGCCGCGCACGCCATGTCGCCCATCGGCGGCGTCGGCATCAACCTCGCCGTGCAGGACGCGGTGGCTGCGGCCAACCTGCTGGGCCCCGCATTGGCCGATGCCGCCGTTCCCGGGACAGCGCTGACGCCGCTGCTGGCCGCCGTCCAGCGCCGGCGCCTGTTCCCGGCGCGCGTGACGCAGGCGCTCCAGGTGATGGCGCAGAACCGGGTGCTGATGCCGCTGCTGTCGCGCTCCGAAGCCACGGCAAAGCCGCTGAGCGTGCCCCGGGCGGTGCGGTTGCTGGGGCGCTTTCCGGCGTTGCGCAAGATCCCGGCCTACCTGGTCGGGATCGGCGTGCGGCCCGAGCGGGTCCGGAGCGCAAGGTGATCGGGGCCCGAAGCCGAAGGGGCTGGAACTGCCCCGGCAGGCGGACGCCGGATGATCCCATTTGACTACAGGGAACCCGAACCGGGCTCCGCAAGACTGGACCATGGCCAACGAGGAAGGTTTCCATGGTTGCATATCCCGCTCAAATCCTGCTTTTGCTCTTGCTCGGTCTGGGTGCCCTGATGGTTCTGGGGGCGGCGGTCTGTCTCTTCTACCTGGCCAGCCGGCCGCTCCCTGCGAGGGTCGTCAGGACGAGGCGGGATGCCGGCGATCCCGCTCCCGCGGAGCAGGTCGTCGTGCGCCCGCGCGCGCCTCGACGCAAGGCCCTGCTGATGGGCCTGGCGATCGCGATGCTCCTGTGGGTGTTTGCCGGCAGGCACCTCGTCCACGCGTTCTATCCAGCCGCGCGCGAGCCGCTGAACCTCCCGGCGGCGACCCTCGGCAAGGTGCGCGGCGCCAGCGGCGCGGACCTGACGGTGGCGCACTATGGCCTTGAAGCGGCAGGGGCGCCGACGCTGGTGCTGACGCACGGCTGGGGCGCCGATCGCCACGACTGGGACTACGTGATCGGCGCGTTCAAGGACCGCTTCCACATCGTCGTGTGGGACCTGCCCGGCCTGGGGGAATCCTCAAGGGCAAAGGACTATTCGATGCAGACCTTGGCCGGTGACCTCGACAGCGTCGTCTCCAGCATCAAGGACCGGCCGGTGATCCTGGTGGGCCACAGCATCGGCGGCATCCTCAACATCGAATACGCCCGTCGCTTTCCAGAAAAGATGGGACGCGACGTGCGCGCCCTGGTGCAGGTCAACACCACCTACACCAACCCGGTGGAGACGAAGAAGGGGGCGGAGCTTTCCCGCAAGCTTCAGAAGCCGGTCTACGAGCCGCTGCTGCACGTCGTGACCTGGACGTCCCCCGTGGGGCGCGCACTCGGCTGGCTCGCCTACCAGAGCGGCCTGGCGCATGTCCAGCTGGCCCGGCAGTCCTTTGCCGGTGCCGAGACCTGGGAGCAGCTCGACGAGATGGCCAGCTACGCCTACCGCTCGTCCACGGGCGTGGTCGCGCAGGGCGTGCTGGGCATGCTGCACTGGGACGGGTCCGACGTTCTCAAGCAGATCCGGGTGCCGACCCTCATCATCTCCGGCGACGAGGACGTGACCACCCTTCCTTCGGCCAGCGACCGGATGGAACGCGACATTCCGTCGTCCGTTCGGGTGGCGGTGAGCCGCGCGGCACACCTCGGACCGGTCGAGCAGTACGAACGGTATGCCGATGCCATCGCCTCTTTCGTGATGAAGCCGTCGAAGGCACCGGCCGGCGAGTGAAGGCGGTCGCAAGCCGGAATGCGTGAACGACAAAGGCTTGAAGCGGCCCGCCTCCCGCCAACTGCACCATGTCGACACCATCCGCCTCCGCTCAGCCGCCGCTTGCGGGGGTTTGATCGATTGACAGCAGGCTCACAGGACTCCGGATTGCCCTGGCCCCTCCTCGGTGCGCGTGAATGCGTGGTCCGTCCAAGAGGAGTATCTGCATGTGCGGTGTCAAGATCGTTGCGGCCCCTGTCGGTTTCATCCGTCCATGGCGTTCGTTTGTGGCTCATCGCAAGCCGGGCCCTGGCTCTTTTCGGAGGCGCTCATCCCTGAGCATGCTCGGCCTGGACGGGGTCCCCTGTTGGACCGGCCTGTGTTTTTGTGCCGGATTGCTGTTCTCGCCGCTCGCCTCGGCGCAATCGGAGCCTGGCGCCGAAGCCTGGTCAAGTCAGCCGACCGTGGCGCAGGCTTTCCCGGAAGCGACGGTCGAGCAGGCCGACACGAGCGCGCAGGCTGACAACGGCACGCCGTCGGCATTGAGCCGCACGGCGCCGCCCGTCGGCCTGCCCACCTTGCTGGTCAAGGACGCCCAGCACGCTCTCACCGCGCCGGCACGCTGGGACCCGGAGGACTGGAGGCGCGCGGCCTGGCTCTCGGGCGCCGTGCTGGGCGTGGGGCTGCTTCTCGATCGGCCGATCCAGGACGCCGTCCAGCGCCACCGCAGCTCGGGCCTGGACACCCTGGCACGGCGTTTCGAGCCCTTCGGCAGCGCCGGATACTCGGCGTTGATACTGGCGGGGTTCTACGGATACGGCTCGTTCGCCGGCGACCAGCGCGCCATCGACGTCGCCAAGGACGGCTTGGCCACCAGCCTGATCGCCTCGGGCCTGATCGTGCCGGTGCTCAAGTTCGCCGTCGGTCGAAGCCGGCCGAACGCAGACCTCGGCACGGGCCACTTCCAGCCGTTCAGCCAAGGCAACGCGTCATTTCCGTCCGGACACAGCACCCAGGCCTTCGCGATGGCGACGGTGATCGCTTCGCACTACAGCGACGTCGACTGGGTGCCTTACGCCGCCTACGGCACCGCGAGCCTGGTGGGCTTCTCCAGGATTTACCACAACGCGCATTTCACCTCCGACGTGCTCGCCGGCGCCGCCATCGGCGTTCTGGTCGGCCAGGGGGTGGTGGGCTTCAACAGCCAGCGGCCCGACGGTCGCGGCTATGCCATCGTGCCCGCGGTGGTGGCGAGGCGCACCCCCGGCCTGGCGCTGCAGGTCACCTTCTAGCTTCAGCGCACGATGCCGGCAGCCGCGAGGAGCAGTCCGGCGGCGGAGTCGAGCGCCTTGCGCGGGCACCCCATCAAGCCCCTGTCGGGCGCCACAGGTTGGCGCCAGCAAGGGTTTTCGACAGCCTTTCCCCTGAAAACGACCGCCTGGCGACGGCGCGAACTGTGCAATATTCGACCGTCGTTTTCAGGAGACCCACAAGTGCACCGTCGCCCCTTCATCGCCCTGGCCGCTCTCGCCACGCTGGTCGCCAGCACCTTCAGCGTTGCGGCCCATGCCCAATCCAACGAGATCCGCATCGCCCACGTCTACAGCAAGACCGGCCCGCTGGAGGCCTACGGCAAGCAGACGCAGACCGGGCTGATGATGGGGCTCGACTACGCCACCGGCGGCACGATGACCGTCGCCGGCAAGAAGATCGTCGTGATCGAGAAGGACGACCAGGGCAAGCCCGACCTGGGCAAGTCGCTCTTGGCCGCGGCCTACGCCGACGACAAGGCGGCGCTGGCGGTGGGGCCGACCTCGTCGGGCGTGGCGCTGGCCATGCTGCCGGTGGCCGAGGAGTACAAGAAGATCCTGATCGTCGAGCCCGCCGTGGCCGACTCGATCACCGGCGACAAGTGGAACAAGTACATCTTCCGCACCGGGCGCAATTCGAGCCAGGACGCGATCAGCAACGCGGTCGCGCTCGACAAGCCGGGCGTGACCATCGCCACGCTGGCGCAGGACTATGCCTTCGGGCGCGACGGCGTGAAGGCCTTCAAGGATGCCATCCACAAGGCCAAGATCGTCCACGAGGAGTACCTGCCGCAGAACACCACCGACTTCACCGCCGGCGCGCAGCGCCTGATCGACGCGCTGAAGGACAAGCCGGGTCGCAAGGTGATCTGGATCGTCTGGGCCGGCGCGGGCAACCCGTTCAAGATCGCCGACATGGACCTGAAGCGCTACGGCATCGAGATCGCCACCGGCGGCAACATCCTGCCGGCGATGGCGAGCTACAAGCAGTTCCCGGGCATGGAGGGCGCGACCTACTACTACTTCGGCATCCCGAAGAATCCGGTGAACGACGCGCTGGTCTCGATGCACTACAAGCAGTTCAAGACGCCGCCGGACTTCTTCACCGCCGGCGGCTTCTCGGCGGCGATGGCGATCGTCACGGCGCTCAAGAAGACGGGCGGCGACACCGGCACCAGCAAGCTGATCTCGGCAATGGAAGGCATGACCTTCGACACGCCCAAGGGCCCGATGACCTTCAGGAAGGAAGACCACCAGGCGATGCAGTCGATGTACCACTTCAGGATCAAGGTCGACCCGGCCTTCGCCTGGGGCGTGCCGGAGCTGGTGCACGAGATCAAGGCGTCGGAGATGGACATCCCCATCAAGAACAAGAGGTAGAGCACACGACCTCCATGCTCGAAACCAGAGACCTGACGATCCGCTTCGGCGGGCACGTGGCGGTGAGCGCGGTCAGCTGCGCGTTCGCACCCGGCACGCTGACGGCCATCGTCGGCCCCAACGGCGCGGGCAAGACCACGTATTTCAACCTGATCTCGGGGCAGCTCAGGGCCACGGCGGGCACGGTGTGGCTCGATGGGCGGCTGCTGTCGGGCCTGCCGGCGTCGGCGCGCACGCGGGCCGGGCTGGGGCGCGCCTTCCAGCTGACCAACCTGTTCCCGAACCTCACGGTGCTGGAGAACGTGCGCCTCGCGGTGCAGGCCACGCGCGAGGGCGCGCACCGGCGCGGGCTCAACCTGTGGAGCATCTGGAGCGACCACCGGGCGCCGGTCGAGCGCGCCGAGCAGATCCTGGACGACGTGGCGCTCAAGCCGCGCGCGCGCGCGACGGTGGCGAGCCTGCCGCACGGCGACCAGCGCAAGCTCGAAGTGGCGCTGCTGATGGCGCTCGAACCCCGGGTGTTCATGTTCGACGAGCCCACGGCGGGGATGAACGCGGCCGAGGCGCCGGTCATCCTCGACCTGATCCGCCGGCTCAAGCGCGACAAGAGCAAGACCATCCTGCTGGTCGAGCACAAGATGGACGTGGTGCGCGAGCTGGCCGACCGCATCGTCGTGCTGCACAACGGGCAGCTGGTGGCCGACGGCGAGCCGGCCGAGGTGATCGCCTCGCCGATCGTGCAGGAAGCCTACCTGGGCGTGGCGAAGGAGGCGGCATGAGCCACGGCAACCTGCTGACGCTGGAGGGCGTGCACACCCACATCGACGCCTACCACATCCTGCACGGCGTCGATCTCGCGGTGCCGAGGGGGCAGCTCACGATGCTGCTGGGGCGCAACGGCGCGGGCAAGACGACGACGCTGCGCACCATCATGGGGCTGTGGCATGCGTCGCAGGGGCGGGTGGGCTTCGCCGGCGGTGATGACGGTGCGGCGGCCGGTGGCGCGCCGTCGCTCGACATCACGCGCTGGCCGACGCCGCGCATCGCCGAGCTGGGCATCGCCTACGTGCCCGAGAACATGGGCATCTTCGCCGACCTCACGGTCAGGGAGAACATGCTGCTGGCCGCGCGCGGCGCCCGTCGGGTGGCCGACATGGACGACGCGCGCCTGAAGTGGATCTTCCGGCTGTTCCCGGCGGTCGAGAAGTTCTGGAACCATCCCGCAGGCAAGCTCTCGGGCGGGCAGAAGCAGATGCTGGCGGTGGCGCGCGCCATCGTCGAGCCACGCCGGCTGCTGATCGTCGACGAGCCGAGCAAGGGGCTGGCGCCGGCCATCGTCAACAACATGATCGACGCCTTCGGCGAGCTGAAACGCAGCGGCGTCACCATTCTGCTGGTCGAGCAGAACCTCCATTTCGCGCAGCGCCTGGGCGACAGCGTGGCCGTGATGGACAACGGCCGCGTGGTGCACGCCGGCGGCATGGCCGCCTTTGCCGGGGACGCGGCGCTGCAGCGGTCGCTGCTGGGGTTGGCGCTGTGAGGATTCATATGAAAAAAGTGCCGCTGGCCCATGATGGGCGTGGGTTTGAAGCTATGGAAAACATAGCGAACGGCGGCAGAAGCGACAGCCGTGACGGCCGCGCCCACCCGAACGCGCCACGCCGCGCCGGAGCCGCCGCATGAAAACCCTCGACCTCGACTGGAAGCCGCTGCTGCTGGCCCCCGTGCTGGCACTGCTGGCGCTGCCGCTCACCGGCTCGCTCTCGACCTGGCTCACGCTCACGGTGGCCGGCCTCGCGATGGGGATGATCATCTTCATCATCGCCTCGGGCCTGACGCTGATCTTCGGGCTGATGGACGTGCTCAACTTCGGCCACGGCGTGTTCATCGCACTCGGGGCCTTCGTCGCGAGCAGCGTGCTCGGCGCCATGGGCGACTGGACCGGCTCGCAGGAACTCTGGCGCAACCTGGCGGCGGTGTTCCCGGCGATGCTGGTCGCCATGGCGGTGGCCGGCGCCATCGGCTGGGTGTTCGAGCGCTTCCTGGTGCGCCCGGTGTACGGCCAGCACCTGAAGCAGATCCTGGTCACCATGGGCGGCATGATCATCGGCGAGGAGCTGATCAAGGTGATCTGGGGCCCCGGGCAGATTCCGCTGCCGCTGCCCGAGGCGCTGCGCGGCTCGGTGCTGGTGGCCGACGCGGCGATCGGCAAGTACCGCCTGCTCGCCGTGGCGGTCGGCATCGCGGTGTTCGCCGCGCTGGCCTGGACGCTCGGGCGCACCAAGATCGGCCTGCTGATCCGCGCCGGCGTGCAGGACCGCGAGATGGTCGAGTCGCTCGGCTACCGCATCGGGCGGCTGTTCGTCGGGGTGTTCGTCGCCGGCAGCGCGCTGGCCGGCCTGGGCGGCGTGATGTGGGGGCTGTTCCAGCAGAACCTGGTGCCGCAGATGGGCGCGCAGGTCAACGTGCTGATCTTCATCGTCATCATCATCGGCGGGCTGGGCTCGACCGGCGGGGCGCTGATCGGCGCGCTGCTGGTGGGGCTGGTGACCAACTACATCGGCTTTTTGCTGCCGGTCGCGACGCAGTTCGCCAGCATCGCGCTGATGGTGGCGGTGCTGCTGTGGCGGCCGCAGGGCGTCTATTCAGTGGCGAACCGCTGAGGAGCCGGGATGCTGAAACGCCTTCTCTCCAACGACCTGCCGCGCAGCCGGCTGCTGGCCGTGCTGCTCGCCTTGCTGCTGCTGGCGCTGGCCTTGGCGCCGTTCGTCTTCCCGGGCGTCAAGGCGCTCGGGGTGGCGGCCAAGGTGCTGGTGTTCATCGTGCTGGTGGCGAGCTTCGACCTGCTGCTGGGCTACACCGGCATCGTGAGTTTCGCGCACACCATGTTCTTCGGCATCGGCGCCTACGGCATCGCGATCGCGGCCACGCGCATCGGGCCGACCTGGGGCGCGGTGGGCACCGGGCTGGCGGCGTCGCTCGCGGTGTCGCTCGTGCTGGCGCTGGCGATCGGGCTCTTTTCGCTGCGGGTGCGCGCCATCTTCTTCGCCATGATCACGCTGGCGGTGGCCTCGGCGTTCCAGACCCTGGCGTCGCAGCTGTCGCAGTTCACCGGCGGCGAGGACGGGCTGACCTTCAGGCTGCCGGGGCTGATCTCGCCGAGCTTCGAGTTCCGCGAGGAGCCGTTCCTGGGTGTCTCGCTCGACGGGCGGCTGCTGTGCTACTACCTGCTGTTCGTCGTCGCGCTGGTGCTGGTGCTGGCGCTGCTGCGCATCGTGAACTCGCCCTTCGGCCGGGTGCTGCAGGCGATCCGCGAGAACGAGTTCCGCGCCGAGGCCATCGGCTACCGGGTGGTGGTGTACCGCACCACGGCGGCCGTGCTGTCGGCGCTGTTCGCGACGCTCGCCGGCGCCATGCTGGCGCTCTGGCTGCGCTACAACGGGCCGGACACGTCGCTTTCCTTCGAGATCATGGTCGACGTGCTGCTGATCGTGGTGATCGGCGGCATGGGCACGATCTACGGCGCGGCCCTCGGCGCGGCGCTGTTCGTGGTCGCGCAAAGCTACCTGCAGGATCTGCTGCGCCTCGCCAGCGAGGCCGCGGCCGGCCTGCCGTGGCTGGCGGCGCTGCTGTCGCCCGACCGCTGGCTGCTGTGGCTGGGGGTGCTGTTCGTGCTGTCGGTGTACTACTTCCCGACCGGCATCGTCGGGCGGCTGCGGGCGCAGGCGGCGCGGCGGGCGATGCCGGCGTCGGCGCGGGTCGAGGACGTCCTGCCCACCGGGCCGCGCTGAGGCGGCCGGCCGGCGCCGGTCGAGGCCGGTGCGCCGGCGTCGATCAGGCCGGCGCGCCGGGCACTTCCGCGGCCGCCGCCTCGCCGATCTTGCCCGCCCCCGCGGCGCGCGTCGAGCGGCTGGGTTCCTTCAGGCGCGGCTCGGCAGGCGCAGGCGGGCTGGCGGCGGAGCGCTCGCCCACCACCATCTCCGTGATCCACTTCAGCAAAAGCCGCCCGTAGTCGCGCCGCGCCTCGTCCGTCGAGAGCGCATGGTCGGCGCCCGCGATCATCCGGTAGGTGACCGAGCGCACCTGCCTGAACGCCGCCAGGTAGTTCTCGTAGACGGGATGCGGCACCGTCTTGTCGTTCTCGGACTCGACCAGCAGCACGTCCCCGCGGAAGTCCTGGCACGCGGCCAGGGCGCGGTTGCCCCGCGGCGGGATGGCGCTGCGCCGGTAGGCGGCGAGGTCGGCCCGGTCGAGCCGGCCCTTGGGCACGTCCCAGTCCTCGTCGCGGTAGAGGGCGGGCACGCGCAGCGCGAGCCACCGGACGGGCCGCAGCGCGGTCGCGATGGCGGCGAGGTAGCCGCCGTAGCTGCTGCCGACGATCATGACCGAGGCCGGATCGACCGCCGGATGGCCGACCAGCGTGTCGTAGGCCGCCAGGATGTCGCGCAGGTTGTCCTCGCGCGTGACGTCCAGCCGCTGGGCCTGGTGGCGGGCGTGGCCGCGCAGGTCGAAGGTCAGGCAGATGCAGTCGAGCACGGCGACCTGCTGGGCGAGTGCCAGGTACTGCGCCTGGTTGCCGTCCCAGCCGTGCACCAGCAGCACGCCCGGCACCTTGTTGGACGGCGCGAACAGGGTGCCCTCGATGTGCTGGCCGTCGACCGGGATGTCGATGGCGTTATGGCGTGTCGGCATGGTGCTGCTGTCGGATGATGCTGTATTTGACGAGCGGGCCGACCTGCCGGTCGATGCCGCGGAAGTAGACCGTGGCGCCGGGCGGCGGCTCGCCCTCGCCGTACACCTCGACGGTGGAGGCGTCGGCGCGCGCGCAGTCCGGCCGGTCGCGGAACAGCTCGAGCGCGGCGATCTCGGCGCCCGTCGCGCCGCCCAGCCGCCAGGACTGCTCCAGCACGCCGGAGCGCCAGCCGCCTCCCGCCCCCAATCCCCGCACCACGTCGTAGTTGATGCGCGACGCGAAGAAGCCGGCAAAGCACCCGACCACCGCCGCGTGGAACAGGCGCGCCTGCTCGACCGCGCGGCGCACTTCGGCCTCCAGCGGCAGCGCCAGCAGCGCGTCGAAGCCGCCGCGCACCACCGTCAGGTCCGACCCGCCATACACCTGCTCGCCGCCGGGGTCGGCCGTCAGCCGCTGCACGCCGTGGTAGCTGGCCACGGTGTCGCCCACGACCACCTGCCCGACGCTGTACGTCGCCATGGCGTCGAGGTTTTCTTCCAGCACCACGCCGTGCCGGGCGATGTCCGGCGCGCCGAGGGCGTCCAGGCAGCGCTCCAGCGCGTCGGGCGTGTCGGTGACGACCTGTCCCCGCCCTCCGGTGGCGCGCGTCGGCTTGACGCGCACGGCGCCATGGCGCGCCAGCAGCAGCGCGCCCGCGCGGCGGGCGTCCTCGAGCGAGAAGGCCGAGAAGCCGTCGAGCACCGCCTGCCGCACCTGCTCGCCGAACGCGACGCTCCAGCCCGGCGGGCTGGCGGCACCGGGGGCGACCAGCGGGTGCGCGATCGCCTTGGTCGCCACGAAGGCGTGGGGCACCACGCCGCCGAACAGGTCGCGCGCGCCGCCGATGCCCAGCGCCTCGGTCGCGGGCGCCGCCACCAGCGTGTCGCTCGGGACGAAGTAGAGCGGCGTCGCGCGGTGCCGTGCGCTGTCGTGCTCGCCGAGGAAGCCGGCCCCCAGCAGGCCCGCCAGGCGCCGCGCCACCTCGGCGCGCGTGGCCTGCTCGTGGTCGCTGTCGTAGCTGTGATGGCCGGCCGTGAGCGTGACCACGCCGCGGCGGGCGCCATCGGCCTCGACGCGGGCAGGGGGGTCGTCGGCGGAGGGGTCTGGCTTCGGTTCCATGACGGCGCGGCGATCCGGAAAGAACGGTGGCCTCATCATTCAGGCGGCCGGCCGCGGCCCGATCGTCCGTGCGCTCGACTTGGCGCGGGCGCCCGCCTACAGCGCAAGCGGCCGGCCGGCACTCGCGGACGGGGCGGGGTTTCAAGGCGTTTCAGGGCGCTGGCGCTTGCGGGACGGGCGCAGGGTGCTATCGAAACGATAGTAGAGCGCAGCGCGGATCCGCTCAGCCGGCGTCCGGAGCCGCCGCCGCCGGCCGCGTCGGCCAGCCGGCCAGGTGCCGCTCGGCGAGCGCGCCCAGGGCCTCGATCCAGGCCGGGCTGTCGTTCAGGCACGGGATGTAGTGGAACTCCTTGCCGCCCGAGGCCAGGAAGGCGTCGCGGCCCTCGATGGCGATTTCCTCCAGCGTCTCCAGGCAGTCGCTCGGGAAGCCCGGGCACATCACGTCGACCCGGCCGGTGCCGGCCGCGCCGAGCGCACGCAGCGTCGGCTCGGTGTAGGGCTCCAGCCATTTGGCGCGGCCGAAGCGCGACTGGAAGGTGACGCGGTGCTGCGCCGCGTCCAGCCCCAGCCGCGCGGCCAGCAGCCGCGCGGTTTCGAGCGACTGCGCCTGGTACGGGTCGCCCAGGCGGACGTTGCGCTCGGGAATGCCGTGGAAGCTCATCACCAGCATCCCGCTGCGGCCGTGCTCGCGCCAGTGCCGCTCGACGCCCTGCGCCAGCGCCTCGATGTAGAGCGGCTCGTCGTGGCAGTCGTTGACGAAGCGGAATTCGGGCAGGCGCCGCACGCCGGCGCTCCACGCGTTGACCGCGTCGATCACGCTGGCGGTGGTGGTGGCCGAGTACTGCGGGTAGGCCTGCAGCACCAGGATGCGCGTCGCGCCGGCGGCCTGCAGCGCGTCGAGCTGCGACGCGATGGACGGGCTGGCGTAGCGCATCGCCGGGCGCACCGCGACGGCGTGGCCGCGCCCGCCGAGCCAGCCGGCCAGCAGCGTCGCCTGCCTCGCCGTCCAGACCTTGAGCGGCGAGCCCTCGGCGGTCCAGATGCTGGCGTACTTGGCCGCCGACTTGGCCGGGCGCGTGCGCAGAATGATGCCGTGCAGGATCGGCAGCCAGACCGCCCGCGGGATCTCCACCACGCGCGGGTCGCCCAGGAACTCGGCCAGGTACGGGCGTAGCGCGGCGGCGGTCGGCGCGTCGGGCGAGCCCAGGTTGCACCAGAGCACGGCGGTGTGCCCGGCAGCGCTTTCGGCGGAACCGGAGGTGGAGGAAAGGCCGGAGGCGGCAGGGTCGGAGCGAGGGGCGGGCATGCGCTATTCTGGGGTCATGACCCCCGCCGATTCGTCCCCGCCGCTCGACGTGCGGCGCATCGCCGGCGTCTCGCTCGACCTCGACGACACGCTCTGGCCGATCTGGCCGACCATCGAGCGCGCCGAGGGCGCGCTGACCCGCTGGCTGCAGGACCACGCCCCGCGCACCGCCGCGGCCTGGACCGTGCCCGAGCTGCTGCGCGAGTTCCGCCATGCCACCGCCAAGGCGCGCTCCGACCTGGCGCACGACCTGAGCGCGCTGCGCCGCGAAACCATCCGCGCCGCGCTGCGCCACGCCGGCGACGACCCGGCGCTGGCCGAGCCAGCGTTCGAGGTCTTCTACGCCGAGCGCCAGCGCGTCACGCTCTACGACGACGCGCTGCCCGCGCTGCGCTGGCTGAGCGGGCGCTACCCGCTGGTGGCGGTGTCCAACGGCAACGCCGATGTCGGGCTGGCCGGTGTCGGGCGCTGGTTCCGGGCGGCGCTCAGCGCGCGCGACGTCGGCAGCGCCAAGCCGCACGCGCCGATCTTCCACGCCGCGGCCGCCGCGCTCGGCCTCGCGCCCGGCGCCATGCTGCACGTGGGCGACGACGCGGCGCTCGACGTCGTGGGCGCGCAGGCCGTCGGCATGCAGGCCGCCTGGCTGGTGCGCGAGGAGCGCCCATGGGAGCACGGCGCCCGTCCACAGCTGATCGTGCCGAGCCTGCACGCGCTGTGCGCGGCGCTCGACGCGGCCTGAGGCAAGCCCGGCAAGGCCGGACCACGCTCCAGCAGCGGCATCATCGCCGCATCATCCAGGCACGAACCACCCCCGAAAACGAGATGCGCTTCATCCACGCCGCCGACCTGCACATCGACAGCCCCCTGCGGGGCCTGAGCCGCTATCCCGGCGCGCCGCTGGACCGCCTGCGCGGCGCCACGCGCCGGGCGCTGGAGCGCCTGGTCGATCTGGCGCTCGACGAGCGGGTCGATTTCGTGCTGCTGGCCGGCGACCTCTACGACGGCGACTGGCAGGACTTCCACACCGGCCTGTACGTGCGCGAGCAGATGGTGCGGCTCGCGCGCGCGGGCATCCGCGTCTTCGTGGTGCAGGGCAACCACGACGCGCACGGCGTCATCTCGCGCCAGGTGCCGTGGCCGGACAATGTCAAGGTGTTCTCCAGCCGCGGCGCCGAGACGGTGCGCCTGGACGCGCTGGGGGTGGCGGTCCACGGCCACAGCTTTCCCGATCGCAAGGTGCCCGAGGATCTGGTGGCGGGCTACCCGCCGCCCGTGGCCGGGTATTTCAACATCGGGCTGCTGCACACGAGCCTGACCGGCGCCGAGGGCCACGACACCTACGCGCCGACCAGCCTGCCCGTGCTGCGCGCCAAGGGCTACGACTACTGGGCGCTGGGGCACGTGCACGCCCGCCAGGTGATGAGCGAGCGCCCGCGCGTGGTCTTTCCCGGCAACCTGCAGGGCCGCCACGCGCGCGAGACCGGTGCCAAGGGCTGCGAGCTGGTCGCGGCCGAAGGCGCGGGCGGCGCCGTCGAGACGCGCTTCGTGCCGCTGGACGTGGTGCGCTGGCACCAGTTCGACATCGACCTGGGCGCGGTCGCGCACTACGACGACCTGTCGGCCCACCTGCGGCAGGCCCTTGTTGCCGGCATTGGCGACGACGCGCCGCAGGCGCTGCATGCCGTGCGCGTGACGCTCACCGGGCGCACGCCGCTGTACGCGCACGAAGCGCGCCTGCCGGGCACGCTGGAAGCGGCGGTGCAGGCGGCGGCGCACGACGTCGCGCCGCCCGAAGTCTGGATCGAGCAGGTGCGCATCGACCTGCGCTCGCCCATCGATCGCGCGCAGCTTGCCGAGGGCGCCGGCGCCCTGGGGGAGCTGGTGCGCGGGGTCGATGTGCTGTTCGCCGACGCCGCGGCGCTGCAGGGTTTTTGCCGCGACCACCTGGCCGAAGTGCTCGGCAAGCTGCCTGCCGAAGTTCGCGTCGCCGTCGAGCGCGAGGGCGCCGCGACCGACGTGCCGGCGCTCGAGGACGTGGCCGCGCTGCGATCGCTGCTGGCCGACGCCGAGGCCACGCTGCTCGCGCGGCTGGGCACCGATGCCGCAACCCCCACCCCATGAAAATCCGCCATCTCTTTCTGAAGGCCTTCGGCCCCTTCAGCGACACGACGCTCGATTTCTCCGGCGCGGCGCGCCTGCACGTGATCTACGGCGCCAACGAGGCCGGCAAAAGCTCGGCGCTGCGCGCGATGGCCGACCTGCGCTACGGCATCCCGATGCGCAGCGAGGACAACTTCGTGCACGACTTCCGCGCCATGCTGCTGGCGGGCTGCTTCGAGGACGCGGCCGGGCAGCCGATCGGCCTGGCGCGGCGCAAGGGCAATCGCGACACGCTCATGCTGGCGCACCCCGCCACCGGCGAACCGGTGGCGGGCAGCCAGGTCGCGCCGCAGCTCCTCGCCGCGCTCACCGGCGGCATCACGCGCGAGCAGTTCCACACTCTTTGGGGACTGAACTCGGCCTCGCTGCGCGAAGGCGGCAAAAGCCTGATGCGCGGCGAGGGCGAGTTGGGTGCTGCGCTGTTCGAGGCGGGCAGCGGCAGCGTCGGCGTCAAGTCGATGCTGCAGCAGCTGGCCAGGGACGGCGAGCGGTTCTTCCTGCCCAAGGGCAAGAACCCGGTGCTCAACGAGGCGGCGCGCCAGATCGAAGAGGCCCGCCAGCGCCACAAGCAGGCCGTCACCCGGCCCGAGCAGTGGAAGTCGCTCAAGCGCGTGCACGAAGAGGCGTCGGACCGGCTCGAGGACGTGCGCTCGCGCTTGGCCGCGCAGCGCCGCCAGTTGGCCGAACTCACGGAACTGCGCGCCGTCGAGCCGCTGCTGGGCGAGCTCGACCTGGCCGCTGCCGAGTGGGAGCGGGTGCAGGGCGACGTCGCGCTCCCCCCCGACGCCGGCGAGCGCCGCAGGGCGGCGCTGCTGGAGCGCGCGCAGGCCGAAGCCGCCATGGCCGAGGCCGACGAGGCCCTCGCGCAATGCGAGCGCCAGCTGGGCGCGCTGCACGCCGAGGCGCCGCTGCTCGCGCACGCCGACGCCATCGACCGGCTGCAGGCCGACCTCACGGTGGTGCGGCACGCGCGCGCCGAGCGCGGGGCGCTCGAAGCCGCCACCGCCGCCGAGGCCGGCGAGCTCGCACTGCGCGCAGCGCGCCTGTGCGGGGCCGATGCCGAGGCCGCCGCTGCCGCCGTGCCCGATCGTTTGCAGGACTTCCTGCTGCGCCTGCCCACGGCGGCCGAGCAGGCGTGCACCGAGGAGGCGCTGGAGCAGTTCCAGGCGCTCGGCCTCGAGTTGCAGCACGCCCGCAGCCGCTGTCGCGACGCGCTGCAGCGCCAGGCCCGGCTCGCAGCCGAGGAACTGCGTGAACCCGCGGCGGCGCTGTGCCGGATGCTCGAACTGGCGCTGGCCGAGGCGCGCGCCCTGGGGGATGCCGAGGCGCAGCTCGTGCAGCTGCATCGCCAGTGGCAGGCGCACGAGCGCGGGCTCGACACGCAGCTGAAGGCGCTGGAAGTCGATTCGGCCGACCGGCTCGCCGGGGCGCGCTGGCTTGCCGCCGCCGAGATCGACGGCCACGAGCGCGCTCGCGCCGATCTGCTCGACGCCATCGCGCGTCACGCGCAGGCCATGCAGCAGCGCGCCGCCGATCTGGCCGTGCAGCAGCGCCGCCGCAGCGCCCTGGCCGCCACGGGCGAGGTCGTGAGCGCGCACACGCTCCAGGCGGCGCGGGCGCAGCGCGATGTGCGCTGGGGCGACATCCGCCAGCGGCTCGCCGCGCCGGCGGTCGAGGTGCCCATCGCGGGCGCGGCCGGCGCCGCAGCCCCGGACCGGCACCCGGCCGCACCCGGCGCCGCAGCCCTGATCGAAGTCTTCGAGCGTGCCCAGCACGAGGCCGACCGGCAAGCCGATCTGCTGCGCGAGGGTGCCGAGCGTGCCGCGCAGATCGCCGAATGCCAGCAGCGCATCGGCGAACTGGACGAAGAGCTCGTCGGGCTGCGGGCCGCCCGTGCAGGGGCCGAACAGTCGCTCGCCGCGCTGGATGGGCGCTGGCGCGACATCCTCGCGCAGCGTGGCCTGCCCGAGATGCCGCCCGGCGCCCTGCGCGAGTGGCTGCTGCGCCGCCAGGAGGCGCTGGAGCAGCACGGCCGTGCCGTCGAGGCGCGCGCGGAGCACGGGCGCCTCGAGCGCCAGATCGCGGGCGCGGCGGCGGCCCTGACCGAGGCGCTGCGGGCACTCGGGCGCGGCCCGGGCCACGGTGGGGACGAAGGCGGGGGTGGCGCAGGTGCGCCCGACGCGGCCCTCCGTGGCGGCGGCGCGGCACCCGGCCTGCGCACCTTGCTGGCCTTCGCCACCGAAGTCGAGCGCGAGCTGATCGCCGTGCGCGAGGCGATCCGGCAGCGCGCGGCCGAACAGGCCCGCGTGAGGCATGACATCGACGTGGCCGAAGCCGACCAGGCGCAGCTGCAGGCCCGGCTCGATGCCTGCCGCGCCACGCTCGATGCCGCCTGCCGCCGTGTCGGGCTGGACGAGGGCGCCAGCGCGCCAGCCCTCAAGGCCCGCTTTGCCGAGCTGCAGCAATGGGCGCACGAGCGCGAGGCGCACCTGCGGCAGCTGGAGCGGCTCGCGCAACTGCGCGCCGCCGAAGCGGCCATCGGCGAGCAGGCCGCGGCGCTGGGCCGGCTGCTGCAGGAGCCGGTGCAGGAGTCGCTGGATGCATGGCTCGACCAGCTGGCGCAGCGGCTCGCGCGCTCGCGCGAGGCCAGCCGCGAGCGCGCCGCGCTGCAGCAGCAAAGAGCAACCGAGGCGCTGCGCCGCGAGCGCGCGGCCTCGAACGCCGAAGCGGCAGCGCAAAGGCTGGCTGCGCTGGTGCGCCAGGCCGGCGTGGCGCATTGCGACGAGCTGCCCGAGGCCGAGGAACACTCGGCGCGCAGGCGCGAGGCGCACAGCCGCCTTCAGGAGCGGCAGACCCAGCTCTCGCGCATTTCGGCCCGGCCCGCCGCCGTGCTGCGCGAGGCCCTGCAAGGACGCGACGCCGTCGCCCTCGACCTCGAAAAGGACGCCAGCGCCGCCGCCATCGAGCAGCTGGAGGCCGAGGAGCGCGCCGCCATCGCCGCCGAGCAGGACTGCCGCAGCGCGCTCGCCGCGATCGACACCTCCGACGCCGCCGCGCAGGCGCGCGAGGAAATGGAAAGCGCCGTGGCGCGCTACCGCGCCGGGGTGCGCCCCTGGGCGCAGCTCAAGCTGGCGCAGGCGCTGCTCGCCGAGGCCGTGCGGCGCCACCGCGAGAAGGCGCAGGGGCCGGTCGTGGCACTGGCCGGCGAGTATTTCGGCCTGATGACGAGCGGGCGCTTCACCCGCCTGCTGGTCGACGCCGATGGCGACACGCCGATGCTGATGGCGCAGCCCGCGGGCGGCGGCCGGCCGGTCCCGATCCCGGCGCTGAGCGAGGGCACCGCCGACCAGCTGTACCTGGCGCTGCGGCTGGCCGCGCTGGAGGTGCAGCGCACCCCCGAGCGCACCATGCCGCTGGTGCTCGACGACGTGTTCATGACCGCCGACGACGAGCGCGCCGCCCACATGTTCCGGGCGCTGGAGCGCTTCGCCGCGCAGGGCCAGGTGCTGGTGTTCACGCACCACCGCCACCTGGGCGACATCGCCGAGCGATCGGTGGCGCCCGACGCGCTGCGCACGCACCGGCTGCCGGATGCGTTCCGGCGCGGCGATTGACGACGGCGCGCCCGCCCACCCACCCGCACGAGCCGCTAGCATGCGGCCATGACCATCCTCATCGGCACCGCCTCCTGGACCGACAAGAGCCTCGTCGAGGCAGGCACCTTCTACCCGCCGGAAGCCAAGAGCGCCGAGGCGCGGCTGCGCTACTACGCCAGCCAGTTCCCGACGGTCGAGGTCGACTCCAGCTACTACGCCATGCCCTCGGCGACCAACGCCCAGCTGTGGGCCGAGCGCACGCCCGAGGACTTCGTCTTCAACGTCAAGGCGTTCCGCCTGTTCACCGGCCACCCCACGTCGCCGACGGCGCTGCACAAGGACCTGCGCGAGGCGCTGCCGCCGTCGTCCAAGAAGATGCTCTACCAGAAGGACATGCCGCCCGAGATCCTCGACGAGCTGTGGCGGCGCTTCATCCAGGCGCTGGCGCCGCTGCGCCATGCCGGCAAGCTGGGCGCCGTGCACTTCCAGTTCGCGCCGTGGATCGTGCGCAACCGCGACGGCCACGCCTTCGTGCAGGAATGCGCCGAGCGCATGGCGGACCACCAGCTCGCCGTCGAGTTCCGCAACAAGACCTGGTTCGATCCCAAGCACACTGCCGAGACGCTGGAATTCGAGCGCGAGCTCGGCGTCGCCCACGTCGTGGTCGACGGCCCGCAGGGTTTTGCCAACAGCGTGCCGCCGGTCTGGGACATCACCTCCACGCATCTGGCCGTGCTGCGCCTGCACGGGCGCAATCACGAGACCTGGAACATCAAGGGCGCGAGCTCGGCCTCCGAGCGCTTCAACTACGACTACAGCGACGAGGAACTGGCCGGCCTCGTGCCCGACATCCGCGCGCTGGAGCGCCGGGTGGAGATGCTGCAGGTCATCTTCAACAACAACAACGGCGACCAGGGTCAGCGCAACGCGCGCAGCCTGATGGCGCAGCTGGCGGCAGGGGCGCCGTAGCGGGCGCGAAACCGCGCGCGGAGTTTCAGCCGTCGGGAAAGCAGCGGCTATTGGCCGGCATTGTTTTCGCGGTGCTGGGGTCGGACGGCCGAGCCGTCCTGCTCGGCCGCGTTCTCCCGTGCCTTCAGCTTGTCGTCGGAACCTTTCAACGCATCGGTCATGCCTTCCTTCAACCTCGATGGATCGGGCGCGCCCATCGCGGGCTCCTCGCCCGTGACGGCGGCAGGGTCGGCCACGCGCTGGCCTGGGTCTGTCTTCGGCTGGGGCACGGATCGCTCCTTGGGAATGGGAAAAACACCTTTCTCCTTCGCCAGCGCAGGCATGGCTGTAGGACGCAGGCCGGACCGCATGCGCGGCATCGGACAGGAGAGGCAAGTGCTGGGGCGCGCATCGTTCCTGCGCCGCAATGCTGGTGCGACACGTTGGCGGCAGAGCCGGGCTGCAGGGATGTGAGCGGGCGATGAACGTGGCGGCCGAGCGCAGCGGGATGGCGTCATGACCTTGGCGGCACGCCCGTGTAGCGGGCACGCGGACGGATGAGCTCACCGCTGCGCGCCTGCTCCAGCGCGTGAGCCACCCAGCCGGCCGACCTCGCGATCGCGAAGATCGTGAACGGCGCGTATGCCGGCAGGCCGAAGGCGTCGGCCATCGCCGCGAGCGCGAAGTCGATGTTCGGCAATTCGCCGGTTGCCGACTCGACCTCGGCGCGCAGCTCCGAGTACGCCCGCCGAATGGGAACGTGCGCCAGCAACGCCGTTGCACGCGGATCGCCGAGGGGGTAGAGCGGATGGCCGAAGCCCGGCAGCGCCTTGCCTTGCGCCAGCCAGTCGCGGACCGCAGCCATCGCACCGTGCTGCCCCTGCGCGGCCTCGACCAGTGATTGCAGGGCGGCGGCCGCCCCGCCGTGGAGCGGACCCGCCAGCGTGGCCAGGCCCGCCAGCAGTCCGGCCGACAATGGCGCTCCTGTCGAGATTGCCACTCTGACGGCGAACGTCGAGGCATTGAGCTCGTGGTCAGCCAGAAGCACGAGGCTTCTGCGAAGAACGTCCGACGCCGCGGGGGCACGCCAGACGGACGCCATTCGCTCGTGCATGACGAGCGCCCCATCGCGTCGTCCGGCATCGCCCAGGATGGAGAGGGCGACAAGACCGACGAGTTCTGCTGCTTCGTTCGCAAGCACGGTCAGGGACCGCCCGCTCGACGGCAGATCGTGGCCCGCCCGGCGCGCGAGGGCGCTCAACGCCGCCTCCAGCGGCGCCACATCGGGTGGGCGCGTCTTGCCGGGCGGAGGATTCCAGGGGGTCTGCCCGACCTCCCACAGCAGGGCGCAGGTCGATTCGAACGAAGCGCTTTCCGACAGCGTGACGATATCGTGTCCGCGGAAGTACAGGCGCCCGTCCGCGACCTGGGTAATGGCCGAAGACAGGATGGGATCGCCCCAGCGAATGGTCTGTGCCGCCACCACGTCGGTCGGCCGTCGGCCTGCTCGCTGTGCCGCCAGCCTGCCGACATCGTCGGCGCTGTAGAGGCTTCTCCTGGAGTCCTTCGGATCCTTCCTGGCGCGAATGCGTCCACGACTTACGTTCGCGTACAGCGTCTGCGGCCGCACATCGAGCGAAGCGAGGGCCTGATGTGCCGTGAGCCATCTGTTCATGTTGACGCAATTGATCAAGATTGACGTCAACCATGGTAGCGGGAGAATGCCGCGCAATGGCACCGGAGGACTGAAGTCATGACCATTGATCAACGCATTGCGCAGCAGATGGCAGGCGAGCTCGACCTCCCCGGAGAGGTGCGCTCGAACGTGACGTTCAGCGGCTCGGGAGAGCTTCCGAGTGCGTTCTCGGTCACGGCCTTCGCCTCGGCGGCCATCGCCACGGCCGCGCTGTCCATCGCGGCTTTGCTCAGGCAGCAGCATGGCGAGGCGCCTTCCATCGACATCGACAGGCGCCTGAGTTCGTTCTGGTTCCAGTCGAGTGTCCGGCCCGTTTCCTGGAGCATGGGCCCGCCTTGGGATTCGATCGCAGGCGACTACGCGTGTCGCGACGGATGGATCAGGCTGCACACGAACGCTCCCCATCATCGCGCCGCCGCCCAGCGCATCCTGGGTGCTCATCATGATCGAGCCGACATGGCACGGGCCGTGGCACGCTGGGACAAGACCGAGCTTGAGTCGGCCATCGTCGCCGCGGGCGGCTGCGCTGCGGAAATGCGGTCGATCGACGCCTGGCGCCGTCATGCCCAGGGAGGCGCCGTGGCCGACGAACCTCTCGTTCACACGGCCCTGCGCGAGGGGGCGTCGCGGCCGGGCTGGCGGGTGCCGCTTCATCGGCCGCTCGACGGCATACGGGTTCTGGATCTGACGCGCGTTCTGGCGGGTCCCGTGGCAACCCGCTTCCTGGCCGGATACGGCGCGCAGGTGCTGCGCGTCGATCCTGCGGGGTGGGACGAGCCCGCCGTGGCACCCGAGGTCAACCTCGGGAAGCGAAACGCCCGCCTCGACCTTCGGTTGGAGCCGGATCGCGTCGTCTTCGCCGGGCTGCTGTCGACAGCGGACGTGTTGGTCCACGGCTTGCGCCCGGGTGCGCTCGAGGCTCTCGGATTCGGTGCGAGCGAGCGCCGGCTGCTCAATCCCGGGCTCGTCGACATCGGCCTGGATGCTTATGGATGGTCGGGCCCATGGGCCCTGCGCAGGGGCTTCGACAGCCTGGTGCAGATGAGCGCAGGCATTGCAGACGCCGGCATGGCGTGGCGGGGTGCCGACCAGCCGGTGCCGCTGCCGGCGCAGGTGCTGGACCACGCCACCGGCTATCTGATGGCGGCGGCGGCCGTGCGCGGCATTGCGCAACGCCTCGGCAGCGGCGAAGCGTTGACGGCGAGACTGTCCCTGGCGCGCACCGCGATGCTGCTGCTTCAATGGCCCAGCGAGGGCCTGCAACCCCCGCTTGAACCTGAAACGGCGGCGGACCACTCGCCCGGCATCGAGCAGACCTCCTGGGGAGAGGCGCAGCGCCTGCGCCCGCCGGCCATCATCGCCGGCACGCCGATGCGCTGGGATCTGCCTGCGCGCCAGCTCGGCTCGGACGACCCTTCCTGGCTCTGATGGCGCCGGTCGCAGTCGGGAAGCGAGCGGCCCCGCGGGTCGGACCGGCCGTCAACGGCCTTGGTGACCTCCTTCGTCGGCATGGTCGGCGCCTCAGGAGCGGCAGCTACTTTCCGCCCGCCAAGGCCGCCGCGCGCGGGCTCTTTCGTGGGCATTGCTTTACCGTTTACCGCTCTGCGGTATAAAATGTAAATGTGGCGATCCGATCCTTCTCCGATGCCGACACAGAGGAACTGTTTCGCACTGGTAAATCAAGGCGGTTCGCCAACATTGCCATGGCTGCGACGCGCAAGCTGACGCAACTCGACGCAGCGCCGACGCTGAACTTCATGAGGCTGCCGCCCGGCAACGACTTGAAGGAATACGACGGGGCGTGGCACGTGCGGATCAACCAGCAATGGCGCCTGCGCTTCAAATGGGACGAGTTCGGCCCCTATGACGTGGAGGTTTGCGACCCACATTGATGCCGATGCCGGGCGGCTTGTCCCGGCAACCCTTTGGATCTTTGAATCTCTACTTTTGACGTCACCAGATGGCCCGCTTGATCGGCGGAATCTTGGAAAGGCAGAGCCCATGCTCAAGAATGGAATGCGGCCGGTTCATCCCGGCGAGGTGCTGCGCGAGGAATATCTCAAGCCTCTCGGCATGAGCGCGAACGCCCTGGCAAAGGCGTTGCGCGTGCCGGCGTCGCGCATCAATGACATCGTGCTGGAGCGCCGCGGCGTGACGCCCGACACCGCTCTGCGCCTGACGCGCTATTTCGGCGGCGAGGAAGCGGACGCGCAAGGCTGGATCAACATGCAGGCGACCTACGATTTCAAGATCGCCGCGAAGACCAGCGGCAAGGCCATCGTCAGGGAGATCGCCCCGCGTGAAACAACGCCGGCATAAAAGCCTGGAGTGCAGCGCCTGGCAGCAACGCTGGCGTGCGATCGCTCTGAAACCCGCATGAAACCTAGAAACCTGGCGGAGCAGGCGGGATTCGAACCCGCGGAGGGCTGTTAACCCTCACACGCTTTCCAGGCGTGCGACTTAAACCACTCATCCACCGCTCCGAGCCTACGATTGTATCAGCGGCTCTCCGAAGGTCCGGGCCAGACCGGCCTAGCTGCTGCCGTCCCGCCCGCCGGCGCGCCGCCGGCCTGCACCATGCGCATGGCCGAGGCGATGAGCGCGGCGGTGTCGGTCATGTTGCTCGGCACGATCAGCGTGGTCTTGGCGTCGGCCGCCACACGGCCGTAGGCGTCGAGCGCGCGCTCGGCGACCTTGAGTTGCACCGCCTGCTCGCCGCCGGGATGGCGGATCGCCGCGGCGACGCGCTCGATGGCGCCGGCGGTCGCATCGGCCACGGCGGTGATGGCGGCGGCCTCGCCCAGGGCGTTGTTGATGGCGGCCTGCTTGGCGCCCTCGGAGCGCGCGATGAAGGCCTCGCGCTCGCCGGTGGCGATGTTGATCTGCTCCTGGCGGCGGCCCTCGGAGGCGGCGATGAGCGCGCGCTTCTCGCGCTCGGCGGTGATCTGCGCCTGCATCGCCAGCAGGATCTCCTTGGGCGGCGTCAGGTCCTTGATCTCGTAGCGCAGCACCTTCACGCCCCAGTTGAGCGCCGCCTCGTCGATGGCGGCGACCACCTGCGCGTTGATGATGTCGCGCTCCTCGAAGGTCTTGTCGAGTTCCAGCTTGCCGATCACGCTGCGCAGCGAGGTCTGCGCCAGCTGCGTGACGGCGACGATGTAGTTGGACGAGCCGTAGCTCGCGCGCATCGGGTCGGTCACCTGGAAGTACAGGATGCCGTCCACCTGCAGCTGCGTGTTGTCGCGCGTGATGCAGACCTGGCTCGGCACGTCGAGCGGAATTTCCTTCAGGCTGTGCTTGTAGGCCACCTTGTCGATGAAGGGCACCAGAAAATTCAGGCCGGGCGTGAGCGTGCCCGCGTACTTGCCCAGGCGCTCCTTCACCCAGGCGTGCTGCTGCGGCACGACCCGGATCGACTGGCTGACGAAGATGACGGCGACCACGAGCAGGACGACGGCGATGATTTCCATGGCGGGTTTTTCTCCTTTTGCTTTTCGCTTGGGTGCTTCGGCGGTTCAGATCTTGTCGACGACCAGCCGGTTGCCGACCACCTCGGCAACGCGGTGCGCGCCGGTCGAGGGCGCCACGCCGGGGCGCGGCACCACGGTCCACAGCGCGCCGCGGTAGCGCACCTGCGCCGTGCCGTCGGCATTCCAGGCATCGACCTGGATGCTCTCGCCGATGTCGAGGTTGACGTCGCGGTTGGCCTCGCTCGGCAGCCGGGCCGGGCGCCGGCGCCGCACCGCGTGCCAGACGCCGACCGCGCCGGCGCCGACCACCGCGGCCGTGACGAGCTGCCCCGCGGGCCCGATGCCGGCGTGCGCGACGAGCGCGGCCGCCGCGCACCCGGCGCCCAGCAGCAGCAGATAGACCGTGCCGGACATCAGCTCGATGGCGACCAGGCCGCCCGCCACCAGCCACCAGACGGTGGAATTCGCCATGTTCTTTCTTCCTCGCGCAGGGATGTCGCCCGATTCTGGGTCATAAAGCAGCAGGGTCATCCGGGGCGGCCGGTGAATTCCTTACACTGCGCGGCTCTTTGGCCGCTACGCCGGCCCCGACCTGTTTTCGCCCGGACCCCGGGCCGGAGCTGCCCCATGAAATTCCGCTTCCCGATCGTCATCATCGACGAGGACTTCCGCTCCGAGAACACGTCGGGCCTGGGCATTCGCGCGCTGGCGCAGGCGATCGAGGCCGAGGGCTTCGAGGTGCTCGGCGCGACCAGCTACGGCGATCTGTCGCAGTTCGCCCAGCAGCAAAGCCGCGCCAGCGCCTTCATCCTGTCGATCGACGACGAGGAGTTCACGCCCGGCCCCGACCTGGACCCGGCGGTGGTCAACCTGCGCAGCTTCATCGAGGAGGTGCGCCGTAAGAACGCCGACGTGCCGATCTACATCTACGGCGAGACCAAGACCTCGCGCCACCTGCCCAACGACATCCTGCGCGAGCTGCACGGCTTCATCCACATGTTCGAGGACACGCCCGAGTTCGTGGCGCGCCACATCATCCGCGAGGCCAAAAGCTACCTCGAAGGCCTGCAGCCGCCGTTCTTCAAGGAGCTGATCGACTACGCCGAGGACGGCTCGTACTCGTGGCACTGCCCGGGGCACTCGGGCGGCGTGGCGTTCCTGAAGAGCCCGATCGGCCAGATGTTCCACCAGTTCTTCGGCGAGAACATGCTGCGCGCGGACGTGTGCAACGCGGTCGAGGAGCTGGGCCAGCTGCTCGACCACACCGGCCCGGTGGCCGCCAGCGAGCGCAACGCGGCGCGCATCTTCAACGCCGACCACTGCTTCTTCGTGACCAACGGCACCAGCACCAGCAACAAGATGGTGTGGCACCACACGGTGGCGCCCGACGACGTGGTGGTGGTGGACCGCAACTGCCACAAGTCGATCCTGCACGCCATCATCATGACCGGCGCCATTCCGGTGTTCATGAAGCCGACGCGCAACCACTTCGGCATCATCGGCCCGATCCCGAAAAGCGAGTTCGAGCCGGCCGCCATCCGCGCCAAGATCCGCGCCAACCCGCTGCTGGCGGGGGTGGATGCCGACAAGGTCCGGCCGCGCGTCATGACGCTCACGCAATCGACCTACGACGGGGTGATCTACAACACCGAGACCATCAAGGGCATGCTCGACGGCTACATCGACACGCTGCACTTCGACGAGGCGTGGCTGCCGCACGCCGCGTTCCACCCGTTCTACGGCGCCTACCACGCCATGGGCAAGCGGCGCGTGCGGCCGAAGAATTCGCTGGTGTTCGCCACGCAATCGACCCACAAGCTGCTCGCCGGCATCAGCCAGGCCAGCCACGTGCTGGTGCAGGACTCGCAGAACCGTGCGCTCGACCGCGACCTGTTCAACGAGGCCTACCTGATGCACTCCTCGACCAGCCCGCAGTACGCCATCATCGCCAGCTGCGACGTGGCCGCGGCCATGATGGAGCCGCCCGGCGGCACCGCGCTGGTGGAGGAGAGCATCCTGGAGGCGCTCGACTTCCGCCGTGCCATGCGCAAGGTCGAGGAGGAGTTCGGCCAGGACGAATGGTGGTTCAAGGTCTGGGGGCCGGAGAAGCTGGTCGAGGAGGGCATCGGCCGCGCCGACGACTGGATCATGAAGGGCGAGAGCAACGGCGGGCGCAAGACGAAGAATTCGGCGCGCAACTGGCACGGCTTCGGCAAGCTGGCCGACGGCTTCAACATGCTCGACCCGATCAAGTCCACCGTCGTGACGCCGGGGCTCGACCTGGAGGGCAAGTTCGCCGAAACCGGCATCCCGGCTTCCATCGTGACCAAGTTCCTGGCCGAGCACGGGGTGATCGTGGAGAAGACGGGGCTCTACAGCTTCTTCATCATGTTCACCATCGGCATCACCAAGGGCCGCTGGAACACGCTGCTCACGGCGCTGCAGCAGTTCAAGGACGACTACGCGCGCAACCAGCCGATGTGGCGGATCATGCCGGAGTTCTGCAAGCTGCACCCGGGCTACGAGCGCCTGGGCCTGCGCGACCTGTGCCAGCGCGTGCACCAGCTCTACGCGCGGCACGACGTGGCGCGGCTGACCACCGAGATGTACCTCTCGGACCTGACGCCGGCCATGAAGCCGAGCGACGCCTTCGCCCACATCGCGCACCGCAAGACCGAGCGGGTGGAGATCGACGAGCTCGAAGGCCGCATCACCACCAGCCTCATCACGCCGTACCCGCCGGGCATTCCGCTCCTGATTCCGGGCGAGGTGTTCAACAGGAAGATCGTCGACTACCTCAGGTTCGCGCGCGAGTTCAACACCGCGTGCCCGGGCTTCGAGACCGACATCCACGGGCTGGTGGCGCGCTTCGACGAGAGCGGCAAGAAGCGCTACTACGCCGATTGCGTGGCCGCGGCGCCGGTGGCCGACACGGTGCCCTCGGCCAGCGCCGAGGAGCCGGTGATGCTGATGGCGGCGGACGCGGAGATCGCGCGGACTTACTGAGTGAGCGTGCCGAGCGGCCCTGGCCCCGGCGCCGGGCCGCGCCGGCCGCCCGGCCGCCAGCGCGTCCCGCTCAGGACGGCAGGTCCGCGCGCACCCGCATGAAGCGCGCGAACCTCGGCAGGCCGCCGGGATGGGTGCCGTTGTAGCGGTAGGTGACCCAGCTGCCGACGGCCGGCGGATGCTCGCGCTGCGCGTCGGTGAAGCCGCTGCCCAGCCTGAATCGCCGGCCTTCCGGCGTCTCGACCTCCAGCGCGCCCAGCCGTCCTGCGTGCTTGCCACGACCGGCGATGTGGCCGACCACGCGCGCCTCGGCGTCGTCGTACGGCTTGAACTTGAGCAGGTCGGTGCCGCGCTCGGCGCGGTAGGGCGACGCGCCGCGGTGCAGCATCAGGCCCTCGCCGCCCAGGGCGACGGTCCTGTCGAGCAGCGCCTGCAGCTCGGCGTGCGTGGTCGCGCGCTGCTGCGGCACGGCGACGACCCACGGCGCGGCGGTGATCGGCAGCAGCCGGCGCAGCGCGGCCAGGCGGGCCGTGAAGTCGCCCGGCTGCGCCGGCAGGTCGAACACCATGAAGCGGATGTCGTGCCACGCCGCGCTGTCGCTCGCCTGGCTGCGCACGGTGGAGACGGCCGCGTCGAAGCGCCCGCGCCCGGCCCACAGCTCGCCGTCGAGCGGCGTGGCGGGCAGCGGCGCCGTGAACCAAGCCGGCGCCGCGACGCGCTCGCCGCCGCGTGTCCAGAGCTGGCGGCCGTCCCAGTAGCCGCGCAGGCCGTCGTACTTCTCGCTGACCCAGTAGTCGTCCAGCGGCATGCCGCGCCGGTACACCCCGGCGAGCATCAGGCGCGGCGCCTCGGCCGCCGCCGCAGTGGCCGCGCGGCCGGCGAAGGCGCCCAGCGCGGTGCCGGCCAGCAGCGAGACGAGCGCCCGGCGGCGCAGGGAGAAATCAGGCATTTGCTATCGAAAGCATAGCGGGAAACCTAGAAGCGGCGGGCGCTGGCGGCCGATTCGGCTTGAAACCGCGGCCTCAGGCGGCGATGCTGTCGCGCGACATGCCCGCCGTGTGGCTGAAGCCGCCGTCCACGTAGGTGATCTCGGCCGTCACGCCGCCGGCCAGGTCGCTGAGCAAAAAGGCAGCGACGTTGCCCACGTCGTCGATGGTCACGTTGCGCCGCAGCGGCGCGGCGGCGGCCACCACGCCGAGCAGCTTGCCGAAGTCCTTGATGCCGCTGGCCGCCAGCGTCTTGATCGGCCCGGCGCTGATGCCGTTGACGCGCATGCCGCGCGGCCCGAGCGACTCGGCCAGGTAGCGCACCGAGGCTTCGAGCGATGCCTTGGCCAGCCCCATGGTGTTGTAGTTGGGCACCGTGCGCAGCGCGCCCAGGTAGGTGAGCGTCAGCAGCGCGGACTTGTCATTCAGGAAGGGCAGGGCGGCCTTGGCCATCGCCGGAAAGCTGTAGGCGCTGATGTCGTGCGCGACCCGGAAGCCCTCGCGCGACAGGCCGTCGAGGAAGTCGCCCGCGATCGCCTCGCGCGGCGCGAAGCCGATGCTGTGCACGAAGCCGTCAAACCTGGGCCAGGCCTGCGACAGGTCGGCGAAGAGCTTTTCGATCTGCGCGTCGTCGCCGACGTCGCAGTCGAAGATCAGCTTCGAGTCGAAGTCGGCGGCGAACTCGGTGATGCGCTCCCTGAAGCGCTCGCCAACGTAGCTGAAGGCGAGCTCGGCGCCCTGCTGGCGGCAGGCGCGCGCGATGCCGTAGGCGATCGAGCGGTTGCTCAGCACGCCCGTGATCAGCAGTTTCTTGCCGGCGAGAAAACCCATGTGTCTGTCCTTCTGGTGGCCGCTTGGAAATCTTGGGCAGAATTCTCGCATGCGAGGTTGGCTGCTCCCGGTGCTGGCTGTCTTGGCGGCTCCGTCATGGGCCGCCCATGCCTACGCGCAGTTCGGTGACATCCAGTACCCGGCCGGCTTCGCGCATTTCGGCTACGTGAACCCCGATGCGCCCAAGGGCGGCGAGATCCGCATGGTGCCGCCGACGCGGCCGACCAACTTCGACAAGTTCAACCCGTTCACGCTCAAGGGCACGGCGCCGTACGGGCTGGGCACGCTGGTGTTCGAGAGCCTGCTGGTGGGCAACTCGGAGGAGCCGACCACCGCCTACGGCCTGCTGGCGGAAGACGTCGAGGTGGCGCCCGACCGGCTGTCCGCGACCTTCCGCATCCGCCCCGAAGCCCGCTTCGGCGACGGCTCTCCGGTGCTCGCGGCCGACGTGGCGCATTCCTTCGACACGCTCAACGGCAAGCTGGCGGCGCCGCAGTTCCGCACCCTCTACGCGGAGGTCAAGGGTGCCACGGTGCTCGGCGAGCGCGTCGTGCGCTTCGATTTCGCCCGCCCGAACCGCGAGCTGCCGCTGGTGGTCGGCGCCATGCCGGTGTTCAGCCGCGCCTGGGGCGCCGGCAAGCCCTTCGACCAGGTGACCACCGACGTGCCGATCGCCTCCGGCCCGTACAGGATCGGCAATCCGCGCATGGGCCGCGACATCACCTATGTGCGCGATCCCGGCTATTGGGGCGCCGGCCTCGCGGTGCGCCGCGGCCAGTTCAACTTCGACCGCGTCACCTTCAAGATCTACCTGGACGACACCTCCCGCTTCGAGGGCCTGAAGGCCGGCGAGTACGACTTCATGCGTGAATTCACCTCGCGCAACTGGGCGCGCCAGTACACGGGCAAGCAGTTCGCCTCGGGCGAAGTCAAGAAGCAGGCCTTTCCCAACCGCAACCCGGGCGACTTCCAGGGCTACGTGTTCAACCTGCGCAACCCGAAGTTCCAGGACATCCGCGTGCGCCAGGCGATCGGGCTGGCGATGGACTTCGAGTGGCTCAACCGGCAGCTGTTCTACGGGCTCTACAAGCGCGTGCAGGGCTATTTCCCCAACAGCGAGTTCCACGCCGAGGGCCTGCCGAAGCCCGACGAGCTGGCGCTGCTGGAGCCGCTGCGCGCCAGGCTGCGCCCGGAGGTGTTCGGCCCGGCCGTGATCCCGCCCAGCACCGCGCCGCCGCACAGCCTGCGCGAGAACCTGCGCCAAGCCCGCGCGCTGCTGGCCGAGGCCGGCTGGACCTACCGCGACGGCGCGTTGCGCAACGCCAAGGACGAGCCCTTCACCATCGAGTTCCTGAACGACCAGCCCTCGCTGATCCGCGTGGCGACGCCGTTCCAGACCGCGCTGCAGAAGCTCGGCATCCAGATGAACTTTCGCACCGTCGATTTTTCGCTGGCGCAGCAGCGCATGGACAACTTCGACTTCGAGATGACCACGGTGCGGCTGCCCGGCAGCACGGCGCCCGGCGGCGAGCTGCTGGAGCTGTTCGGCTCGCGGGCGGCCGTCACGAAGGGTTCGTCCAACATCTGGGGCATCGCCGACCCGGCGGTGGATGCGCTGCTGCAGAAGGTGGTGGGCGCGACGACGCGGCCCGAACTGGGTGCGGCCGTGCGCGCGCTCGACCGGGTGCTGTCGCACGGCTACTACTCGGTGCCGCAGTACTATGGCGACGCCTTCCTGATCGGCTACCGGCCGAAGCCCTTCGTGCTGCCGCCGGTGATTCCGCCGTACTACCAGCCCGACACCTGGGCCCTGAGCACCTGGTGGGCGTCAGCGAGCAACAAGTAACCGATGGTCGTCGTCTCCGAAGCTCCCATGCCTTTGCCGCCCGCCGCAGCCGCGCAGGCTGCTGCCGCCACGACCCGGCGTCGGGCCTGACGCATGGCCGGCTACATCCTCAAGCGCCTGCTGCTGATGGTGCCCACGCTCCTGGGCGTGCTGCTGTTGACCTTCGTCGTGATCCAGTTCGTGCCGGGCGGGCCGGTCGAGCAGATGGTGGCGCAACTGCAGGGGCGCGACTCGGGCGGCGAGCGCGCGGCGAGCGCCGGCGCCGGCTACCGCGGCCGCCAGGGCCTGGACGAGAAGCGCATCGAGGAGATCAAGCGGCTCTACGGCTTCGACAAGCCGCCGGCCGAGCGCTTCTGGCAGATGCTGAAGTCGTTCGCGCGCTTCGACCTGGGGCAGAGCTTCTACCAGCACAAGGACGTCTGGCAGCTGGTCAAGGAGAAGATGCCGGTGTCGATCAGCCTGGGGCTGTGGACTTTCTTCATCAGCTACTGCATCGCGGTGCCGCTGGGCGTGGCCAAGGCGGTGCGCGCCGGCTCGCGCTTCGACTTCGCTGACGACGCTGGTCGTGCTGGTCGGCTACGCCATTCCCGGCTTCGTGCTGGGCGTGGCGCTGCTGGTGATTTTCGGCGGCGCAGCTGCAGTGGTTTCCGCTGCGCGGGCTGACCTCGGCGAACTGGGAGTACCTTGAGCTGGCCGCGCGCGCATCGTCGATTACCTGTGGCACATCGCGCTGCCGGTGACGGCGATGGTCCTGGGCAGCTTCGCCGTGACGGCCATGCTGACCAAGAACGCCTTTCTGGAAGAGATCCGCAAGCAGTACGTGCTGACGGCGCGCGCCAAGGGGCTGGGAGAACGGCAGGTGCTGTGGAAGCACGTGTTCCGCAACGCGCTGATCCCGATCGTCACGGGCTTTCCGGCGGCGTTCATCGGCGCCTTCTTCACCGGCGCGCTGCTGATCGAGACGCTGTTCTCGCTCGACGGGCTGGGCCTGCTGAGCTACGAGAGCGTGATCCGGCGCGACTATCCGGTGGTGCTGGGCACGCTGTACCTGTTCACGCTGATCGGCCTGGTGACCAAGCTGATCTCGCGACCTGTGCTATGTCTGGGTCGATCCGCGGGTGAAATTTGACTAGCGCCTCGGTCGTGGCATCGGGCGTCGGCGTCGAGGGTTCGCCGGCCGGCCCGCCCTCCGCGGACGAAGTGCCGGGCGCGGCAACTGCCGCCGTCCACATGTCGCCCGGCCGGCGCGCCTGGCGGCGCTTCCGGCGCAGCCGGCTCGGCTACTGGAGCCTGCTGGTCGTTCGCGGCGCTGGTGGTGCTGAGCCTGTTCGCCGAGGTGCTCTCGACCGACAAACCGCTGGTGGTGCGCTACGAGGGCCGGACCTATTTCCCGGTGCTGCGCGACTATTCCGAAAAGACCTTCGGCGGCGACTTCGAGACGCCGGCCGACTACCTCGACCCTTCCATCCGCGACCGCATCACGCGCGGCGGCAACTGGGCGGTGTACGCGCCCAACCCGTACGGCCCGAAAACCCTCAACTACTTCGCCAGCGCACCCAACCCGGCGGCGCCGTCGCGCGAGAACTTGCTGGGCACCGACGACCGCGGGCGCGACCTGCTGGCGCAGCTGGTCTACGGCTTTCGCGTCAGCGTCCTGTTCGCGCTGGCGCTGACCGCCATCGGCGTGGTGCTGGGCGTCGTCGCCGGCGCGGTCCAGGGCTACTTCGGCGGCAAGACGGATCTGGCGTTCCAGCGCTTCATCGAGATCTGGGGGTCGATGCCGGAGCTGTACCTGCTCATCATCTTCAGCGCCATCTTCGCGCCGAGCGTGGCGCTGCTGCTGGTGCTTCTGAGCCTGTTCGGCTGGATGGGCCTGTCGGACTACGTGCGCGCCGAGTTCCTGCGCAACCGCCAGATGGACTACGTGCGCTCGGCGCGCGCGCTCGGCGTGGGCAATCTGCAGATCATGTGGCGCCACATCCTGCCCAACAGCATGGTGCCGGTCGTCACCTTCCTGCCATTCCGCATGAGCGCGGCGATCCTGGCGCTGACCTCGCTCGACTTCCTCGGCCTGGGCGTGCCGCCCGGAACGCCCTCGCTCGGCCAGCTGCTGGCGCAGGGCAAGGACAACCTCGACGCCTGGTGGATCTCGATCTCCACCTTCGGCGTGCTGGTCGTCACGCTGATGCTCCTGACCTTCATGGGCGACGCGCTGCGTGACGCGCTCGATCCCAGGAAAGTGGATCGATGAACGCTGCCCGAGGTCTTGCGCCTTCCTGGCCGGCCCCCGCCCCGACCCTTTCCCACAGGGGGGAGAGGGCACCCGGGGGCACGGCATGAGCGAGCCCTTGCTGGAGGTGAAGGACCTGCGCATCGCCTTCGACGGCAAGGAGGTGGTGCACGGCGTCGACCTCCATATCGCCGCCGGCGAGAAGCTGGCGCTGGTGGGCGAGTCGGGCTCGGGCAAGACCGTCACGGCACTCGGCCTGCTGCGGCTGGTGCCCAACGCGGAAATTTCCGGCGCTGCAAGCCTTTTCGGGCCGCAGCGCACGTCCGGCGTGCGTGACCTGCTATCGATTTCGGAGCATGCGCTGCGCGGCATCCGCGGCCGGGAGATCGCCATGATCTTCCAGGAGCCGATGACCGCGCTCAACCCGCTCTACCCGGTGGGCGACCAGGTCGCCGAGGTGCTGCAGCTGCACGAGGGCCTCGCCGCCCGCGCGGCGCACGCCCGGGCGGTGCAATTGCTGGCCGACACCGGCATCGCCGAGCCCGCGCGGCGCGCCGGCGCGTTTCCGCACCAGCTCTCGGGCGGCCAGCGCCAGCGCGCCATGATCGCCATGGCGCTGGCCTGCAGGCCGCGCCTGCTGCTGGCCGACGAGCCGACCACCGCGCTCGACGTGACGGTGCGCGCGCAGATCCTGGCGCTGCTGGCCGACCTGCAGCGCCAGTACGGCATGGCCGTGCTGCTCATCACGCACGACCTGAACCTGGTGCGCCGCTTCGCTGACCGCGTGGCGGTGATGGAAAGCGGCCGCATCGTCGAGCACGGCACGGTCCGCTCCGTGTTCGACGCGCCGCAACACCCTTACACCCGCAAGCTGATCGACAGCCGCCCCGAGCGCGACGTGGCGCCCGCCGGCGCGCCCGACCCGCAGCCGGTGCTGCAGGCCCGCGCGTTGCGCGTCGGCTATCCGGTGCCGCGCCCCGGCCTCAAGGGCTGGTTCCGCAAGGGCGAGTTCGTCGCGGTGCAGGGTGCCGATTTCAGCGTGTGGCGCGGCCGCACGCTGGGCGTCGTCGGCGAGTCGGGCTCCGGCAAGACCACGTTGGCGCTGGCCGCGCTCGGCCTGCTGCCGCACGGCGGCACGCTCGATGTGGCCGGCCGCCGCTGGCAGGGCGGGCGTCGCGACCGCGACCTGCGCCGCGTCATCCAGGTGGTGTTCCAGGATCCTTTTTCGTCGCTGTCGCCGCGCATGACGGTCGAGGCCATCGTCGGCGAGGGCCTGCGGGTGCATGCGCCCGGGCTCGACGCGGCGGCACGCCGCCAGCGCGTACTTGCCGCGCTGGCCGACGTGGGCCTGGGCGAGGCGCAGCACCCGGGGCTGCTGGCGCGCTACCCGCACGAGTTCTCCGGCGGCCAGCGCCAGCGGCTGGCGGTGGCGCGGGCGCTGATCGTCGAGCCGCGCATCCTGGTGCTCGACGAACCGACCAGCGCACTCGACGTGACGGTGCAAAAGCAGGTGCTCGGCCTCCTGCAGCGCCTGCAGCGCGAGCGCGGCCTGAGCTATCTGCTCATCACGCACGACGTCGAGGTGATCCGCGCCATGGCGCACGAGATCCTGGTGATGAAGGACGGCGCCGTGCTCGAAGCCGGCCCCGCGCTGCAGGTGCTCGACGCGCCGCGCCATCCCTACACCCGCCAGCTGGTCGCGGCCGCGCTGGCGACCTGAGAGCCGGACCATGAGCGACGACACGGCCCTGTTGCCGATGGCACCCGACACCCGGATGCGCCGCGAGGCCTGGCGCGCCGCGCTGGCCTGCATGGTCACGCTCGCGGTGGCGATGGGGCTGGGGCGCTTCGCCTTCACGCCCATGCTGCCGGTCATGCTGGCGGAGAAAAAGCTCGACCTGCAGGGCGGCGGGCTGCTGGCCTCGCTCAACTACCTGGGCTACTTCGTCGGCGCGCTGTCGTGCGCGGCGATTCGCGTGCGGCCGGAAACCATGGTGCGCGGCGCGCTGGTGGCCACCGCGGCCCTGCTGCTGGGCATGGGGCTGTGGCACGGCTTCGCCTTCTGGGGCGCGCTGCGCACCGCCGCCGGCGTGATGAGCGCCTGGGCCTTCGTCTTCGCCTCGGGCTGGGGCCTGCGGCGCCTGGCCGAGACACACGCGCCGACGCTCGGCGGCGTGATCTACACCGGCCCGGGCATCGGCATCGCCGTGACCGGCCTGCTGGGCGGCGCCATCGGCCGCTGGGGCTCGGAGGCGGCCTGGGTCGGCCTGGGCCTGGTCGCGCTGGCGCTGACCGTGCCGGTCTGGCGCGTGTTCGACGACGGGCGGCACACGACGGCGTCCGCCGCCGCGCCCGCCGTGCCGGAGGAGGCGCAGACGCAGGCGTTGGCCGCGGCCCGTGGCGACGCGCGCTGGCTGGTCGCGCTCTACGGGCTGGCGGGCTTCGGCTACATCATCACCGCCACCTTCCTGCCCGTCATCGCGCGCCAGGCGCTGCCCGGATCGCCCTGGCCCGACCTGTTCTGGCCGCTGTTCGGCTTGGCGGTGATCCCCGGCGCGCTGATCGGCGCGCGGGCGCCGACCCACTGGGACAACCGGCTGCTGCTGGCCGCCGCCTACGCGCTGCAGGCGCTGGGTGTCGTGCTGTCGGTGGCCTGGCCCAGCCTGTGGGGCTTCGCGCTCGGCAGCCTGCTGTTGGGCATGCCGTTCACCGCCATCACCCTGTTCGCGATGCGGGAAGCCCGCCGCCTGCGCGGCAACGCGGCGGCCGGGCTGATCGGCTACGCCACCGCCTCCTACGGCGTCGGCCAGATCGTCGGCCCGCTGTTCGCCGCGCCGCTGGCGCAGCGCACCGGCTCGTTCGCCGTGCCGCTGGGGGTGGCCGCCGCCGCGCTCGCCGCGGGAGCGCTGCTGTTCGCAGCCGTCTGGCGGCGCGCCTCGCGCAGGCCCGGCTGAGCTGCGCGATCCGGCGCGGGAAACGGCGCCCGGGACGGCCCGAGAACTGGCTTTCTCGGCGCGACTGGCATATAATTCGAGGTTCACGACCGAGCGGGCGGGTAACAACCGCCCGTTTTTTTTGGTCGATCGTTTTCAGGGCAAATCGTGGTTGGGTTCGACATCGCGGCGGGGCGGGTCATCTCTCCGGCGCGTTTGCCATGCACTTCTCGGGGCACCTTCAGACACGTGGCATTGCAGCAGACAGTGGAGCAAACCGTGGCCGGCCTGGGCTACGACCTGATCGAGATCGAACGCTCGGCCGGGGGATTGTTGCGCGTCACGATTGATTTGCCTTGGTCCGGCCCCACGTCGGATGTTCCGGCCGCCGGCGCCGGGGCGGCGTTCCAGGCGCCCGAGGCCTTTGTCACGGTCGAGGATTGCGAGAAGGTCACGCGCCAGCTGGTGTTCGCGCTGGAGGTCGACGGCGTCGACTATCGCCGGCTCGAGGTGTCCTCGCCGGGCATCGACCGCCCGCTGCGCGGCGAGCGCGATTTCGAACGTTTCACGGGCGAGGTGATCGACATCACGCTCAAGGCGCCGATGGGCGCCGCGGCGCAGGGCCAGGTGGCAGCCAACCGCAAGAAGTTCCGCGGCACGCTGGAGCGCGCCGAGGACGGCGGCTGGCGCATCGTCTGGAGCGACGAGCCCGCGCCCCAGCCCGGGCGCAAGGTCGGCAAGAAGCGCCCGCCCGCGGCGCTGCAGGCGCTCGGCTTCAGGCTGGACGAGCTGCGCGAGGCGCGCCTCGCGCCGATCGTGGATTTCAAGGGCCGCAAGGCCAAGACCGGCGCGGAGACCTCGGGCCCGGCCCCCGCGCCGGTTGCAGACGGTGCCGGCACGAAGAGCGTGCCGGACTGAGAGAGAACACAGGAGAGTGGTGGCATGAATCGCGAAATGTTGATGTTGGTGGATGCGATCTCGCGCGAGAAGAACGTCGAGCGTGACGTCGTCTTCGGCGCGGTCGAGTCCGCGCTGGCGCAGGCCACCAAGAAGCTGCACCAGGGCGACGTGGACATCCGCGTGGCCGTCGACCGCGACAGCGGCGACTACGAGACCTTCCGCCGCTGGCACGTCGTCCCCGACGAGGCCGGCCTGCAGCTGCCCGACCAGGAAATCCTGCTGTTCGAGGCGCGCGAGGAAATGCCCGACATCGAGGAGGGTGAGTACATCGAGGAAGCCGTGGAATCGGTGCCGATCGGGCGCATCGGCGCCATGGCGGCCAAGCAGGTCATCCTGCAGAAGATCCGCGACGCCGAGCGCGAGATGCTGCTCAACGACTTCATGTCGCGCGGCGACAAGATCTTCGTGGGCACCGTCAAGCGCCTGGACAAGGGCGACATCATCGTCGAGGCCGGCCGCGTCGAGGGGCGCCTGCGCCGCAGCGAGATGATCCCCAAGGAAAACCTGCGCAACGGCGACCGCGTGCGCGCCATGATCATGGAGGTCGACCTCACGCTGCGCGGCGCGCCGATCATCCTGTCGCGCTCGGCGCCCGAGTTCATGATCGAGCTGTTCCGCCAGGAGGTGCCCGAGATCGAGCAGGGCCTGCTGGAGATCAAGAGCTGCGCGCGCGACCCCGGCAGCCGCGCCAAGATCGCCGTGCTCTCCCACGACAAGCGGGTCGACCCGATCGGCACCTGCGTCGGCGTGCGCGGCACGCGGGTCAACGCCGTCACCAACGAGCTGGCCGGCGAGCGCGTCGACATCGTGCTGTGGAGCGAGGACCCGGCGCAGTTCGTGATCGGCGCGCTGGCGCCGGCCAACGTGTCGTCGATCGTCGTGGACGAGGAGCGCCACGCCATGGACGTGGTGGTGGACGAGGAAAACCTCGCCATCGCCATCGGCCGCGGCGGCCAGAACGTGCGCCTGGCCTCCGACCTGACGGGCTGGAAGATCAACATCATGGACGCCAACGAGTCGGCCCAGAAGCAGGCGAGCGAAACGGACGCCAGCCGCCGGCTGTTCATGGAAAAGCTCGACGTCGACGAGGAAATCGCCGACATCCTGATCGGCGAGGGCTTCACCAGCCTGGAGGAGGTGGCCTACGTGCCGATCTCCGAGCTGCTGGAGATCGAGAGCTTCGACGAGGACACCATCAACGAGCTGCGCTCGCGCGCCAAGGATGCGCTGCTGACGATGGAAATCGCCCAGGCCGAGGGCGGCGCGAGCGTCTCGCAGGACCTGCGCGACCTCGACGGCCTCGACGCCGGGCACATCGCGAAATTGAACGAGGCGGGCGTCCACACCCGCGACGACCTGGCCGACCTGGCCGTCGACGAACTCACCGAGATCACCGGCCAGAGCGCCGATGACGCCAAAGCCCTCATCTTGAAAGCCCGCGAGCACTGGTTCGCAGGCCAAGCGTGACGGTCATGGAGGCACAAAGCACATATGTCCAGCATCACCGTTGCACAGTTCGCCAGCGAACTCAAGAAGACCCCCGAAACCCTGCTTGACCAGCTCAAGAGCGCCGGCGTGCCCAAGGCGGCCGCCACCGACGCCCTGACCGAGGCCGACAAGCAGCGCCTGCTCGGATTCCTGAAGGCCGGCCATGGCGTGGCCGAGCCCGAGCGCAAGAAGATCACGCTCATCAAGAAATCGACCAGCGAGATCAAGCAGGCCGACGCCACCGGGCGCGCGCGCACCATCCAGGTCGAGGTGCGCAAGAAGCGCACCTTCATCCAGCGCGACGAGCCCCATGCGCCCGCTCCCGAGCCGGCCGCGCCCGCCGCGGCGCCGGCTCCCGCGGCGGCGCCCCGCATCGACGAGGCCGAGCTGGCGCGGCGCGAGGAAAACGCGCGTCGCCAGGCCGAGCTGCTGCGCCGCCAGGAGGAAGAGCTGGCCGAGAAGCGCCGCGCCCGCGAGGCCGCCGAGGCGCAGGCCCGCGAGCAGGCCGAACTCGCCGAGCAGGCGCGACAGGCGCAACAGGCCGAGCAGCGCGCCAAGGCCGAGGAAGCCCAAAGGAAAGAGGCCGCAGCGCCCGCCATGCCTTCGCGCGACGCTACAAAGATCGTAGCAATGCAAGAGGCCGAGCGCATCGCCGCCGACCGCGCCGCGCGCGTCAAGGCGGCGGCCGACAAGGCCGACGCCGAGGCCCGCGCCGCGCAGGCCCGGGAAGACGCCAAGGCCAAGGCGGCGGCCGACTCGAAGGCCCGCGCCGAGGAGGAGGCCGTGCGCGCGCGCGACCTCGACGAGCGCCGCCGCAAGGCGCTGGCCGAGGCCGAGGCCATCCGCGCCATGATGAACGCGCCGGCGCGCGTGCTGGTGCCGCACAAGCCGCCCGAGAAGGAGGCGCCCAAGCCCGCCGTCAAGGGCACGCTGCACAAGCCGGCGACGCCGCCGGCGCGCCCCGGTGCGCCGGTCGCTGCGGCGCCGGCGGCGCCCGGCGCCGGCAAGGAAGTCAAGTCGGCCAAGCTCTCGTCGAGCTGGGCGGGCGACCCGGCCAAGAAGAAGGAAATCAAGACCCGCGGCGATTCGAGCGGCGGCGTCGGCCGCGGCAACTGGCGCGGCGGCCCGCGTGGTCGCCGCGGCGGCAGCGCCCACGGTGGCCACGACGACATGCGTCCTCAGACCGCGCCGGTCGAGGCGCGCGTGCTGGAAGTGCACGTGCCCGAGACCATCACCGTGGCCGAGCTCGCGCACAAGATGGCGGTCAAGGCGTCCGAGGTCATCAAGCAGCTGATGAAGCTCGGCCAGATGGCCACCATGAACCAGCCGCTGGACCAGGACACCGCCATGATCGTGGTGGAGGAGATGGGTCACAAGGCGCTGGTGGCGGCGCTGGACGACCCGGAAGCCTTCACCGACGAGGACGTGTCGGCGCAAAACGCCGAGGCGCTGCCGCGCGCGCCGGTCGTGACCGTCATGGGCCACGTCGACCACGGCAAGACCTCGCTGCTGGACTACATCCGCCGCACCAAGGTGGCGACGGGCGAGGCCGGCGGCATCACGCAGCACATCGGCGCCTACCACGTCGAGACGCCGCGCGGCACGATCTCGTTCCTCGACACCCCCGGCCACGAGGCGTTCACCGCCATGCGCGCCCGCGGCGCGCAGGCGACCGACATCGTGATCCTGGTGGTGGCGGCCGACGACGGCGTCATGCCGCAGACGCGCGAGGCCATCAAGCACGCGAAGGCCGCGGACGTGCCGATCGTGGTGGCGATCAACAAGATCGACAAGCCCGACGCGCACCCCGAGCGCGTCAGGCAGGAGCTGGTGACCGAGCAGGTGGTGCCCGAGGAGTACGGCGGCGACGCCCCGTTCGTGGAGGTGTCGGCCAAGACCGGCCAGGGCGTGGACGACCTGCTCGAGCAGGTGCTGCTGCAGGCCGAGGTGCTGGAGCTTCGCGCGCCGGTCGAGGCCGCCGCCAAGGGCTTGGTGATCGAGGCGCAGCTCGACCGCGGCCGCGGCCCGGTCGCGACGGTGCTGGTGCAGTCCGGCACGCTCAAGACCGGCGACGTGGTGCTGGCCGGCTCGACCTACGGCCGCGTGCGCGCCATGAACGACGAGAACGGCCAGACCATCAAGACGGCCGGCCCGTCGATCCCGGTGGAAATCCAGGGCCTGACCGAGGTGCCGCAGGCCGGCGACGAGTTCATGGTGATGACCGACGAGCGCCGCGCGCGCGAGATCGCCACCTACCGCGCCGGCAAGTTCCGCAACACCAAGCTGGCCAAGCAGCAGGCCGCCAAGATGGAGAACGTGTTCTCCGACCTGACGGCCGGCGAGGTGCAGACGCTGCCGATCATCATCAAGGCCGACGTGCAGGGCTCGCAGGAGGCGCTGTCGCAGTCGCTGCTCAAGCTCTCGACCGACGAGATCAAGGTGCAGGTGGTGTACGCGGCGGTCGGTGCGATCAGCGAGAGCGACGTCAACCTCGCCATCGCGTCCAAGGCGATGGTGATCGGCTTCAACGTGCGCGCCGACGCCGGCGCACGCAAGCTGGCCGAGGGCAACAATGTGCCGCTGCACTACTACAGCATCATCTACGACGCGGTGGACGAGCTCAAGGTCGCCATGTCGGGCATGCTGGCGCCCGAGCAGCGCGAGGAGATCATCGGCACGGCCGAGATCCGCACGGTGTTCGTGGCCTCCAAGATCGGCACGGTGGCGGGCTCGTACGTCACCTCGGGCGTGGTCACGCGCAACGCGCGCTTCCGCCTGCTGCGCGACAACACGGTGATCTACACCGGCGAGATCGAGTCGTTGAAGCGCCTGAAGGACGACGTGCGCGAAGTCAAGGAAGGCTTCGAGTGCGGCATCAAGCTCAGGAACTACAACGACATCAGGGAAGGCGACCAGCTCGAAGTCTTCGAGATCAAGGAAATAGCGCGTACCTTGTGATCACCCCCAGGCTTCGCGCACTTCGTGTCGCTTTCGCCAACCCCCTTGCAGGGGGCAACACCAGCGGTCCGGCGAAGCCGGTTCCGCGGTGTTCCCCGAAGCAGCGGTGCCGAGGTGTGCGTGAGCTGATCGCAGTCTGATGAGCCTCTGACATGCCCAAAAGAAAAACCGCCACCCCGAACCGCGCCTTCAAGGTCGCCGACCAGATCCAGCGGGATCTGACGGAGCTGATCGCGCGCGAGCTGAAGGACCCGCGCGTCGGCATGGTGACGATCCAGGCCGTCGAGGTGACGCCCGACTACGCGCACGCCAAGGTGTTCTTCAGCGTGCTGACGGGCGATGCGGCGCAGACCACCGAGGCGCTGAACCAGGCGGCGGGCTTCCTGCGCAACGGCCTGTTCAAGCGGCTGCACATCCACACCGTGCCGACGCTGCACTTCGTGTTCGACCGCACCACCGAGCGCGCCGCCGACATGAATGCGCTGATCGCGCAGGCCGTCGCCTCCCGTTCCAAAGACGACTGACGATGTCCGCGCCACGCACATGGGTGCCGCGGCGCCCCGTGCATGGGGTGCTGCTGCTCGACAAGCCGCTGGGTCTCTCCAGCAACCAGGCGCTGCAGAAGGCCAAGTGGCTGCTGCGCGCCGAGAAGGCCGGCCACACCGGCACGCTCGATCCGCTCGCCACCGGCGTGCTGCCGCTGTGCTTCGGCGCGGCGACCAAGTTCAGCCAGCTGCATCTCGACGCCGACAAGACCTACGAGGCCACGGCGCGCCTGGGGCTCAAGACCGCGACCGGCGACGCCGAGGGCGAGGTGGTCGCCGAGCGTTCCTCGGCGCACGTCACGCCCGACGACCTGGCGCGGGTCGCGGCGCGGTTCACCGGCCCGATCCGCCAGGTGCCGCCGATGTACAGCGCGCTCAAGAAGGACGGCCGGGCGCTGTACGAGTACGCGCGCGAAGGCGTCGAGGTCGAGCGGGCCGCGCGCGACGTCGTGGTTTACAGGCTGAATGTGGCGTTTGCGCCCGCCCCGCCTGGGCAGGCAGCTATCAGAATAGTAGCAAGCGTGAGCAAGGGCACCTACATCCGCACGCTCGGCGAGGACATCGGCGAGGCGCTCGGTTGCGGCGCGCACCTGACCGCCCTGCGCCGCACCGCCACCGGCGGCTTCGACGCATCGCAGTGCATCACGCTCGAAGCGCTCGACGCCATGGACGAGGACGAGCGCCTGGCGCAGCTGCTGCCGGTCGAGTCCCTCGTCGCGGGCCATGCCCGCGTCACCCTCGGCCCCGACGATGCCGGGCGCTTCCTCTCGGGCCTGCGCCGCCGCGGCGCCTGGCCCGACGCCGCCGAGGTGGCCGTATTCGCTTCTGCGCCCCAGGACGGGCAGGCACACGAACCAGCAACCCTCGGGACCGAACTGCGGCCGCCGCCGGGCCGCCCCAAGGCGGACCACGCCAGGGTCGCCGCCGAGACGCGGCAACTCTTCGGACTGTCCAAGCCTGCGCAGGCAGGCTTGGAGCCGCAGCCCTCAGCCCCCTCGGGGGGTGGAGTTACACGAGCGCAGCGAGTGAAAGGCCGGGGGGCAGACATCCTCCTCGGCACCGCCCACGTCACGGCCGGCGAACTGATCCCGGGGCGGCTGCTGAGCCCCATCGAAATCCAGCAAATCCTGTCTTTGAACGCACCCCCGACCCAAGCGACACCATGAGCACGCCCAAGCAAATCCGCAACATCGCCATCATCGCCCACGTGGACCATGGCAAGACCACCATGGTCGACCAGCTGCTGCGCCAGTCCGGCACCTTCGCCGAGCACGAGAAAGTCATCGACACCGTGATGGACAACAACGCCATCGAGCGCGAGCGCGGCATCACGATCCTGGCCAAGAACTGCGCCGTCAGCTGGCAGGGCACGCACATCAACATCGTGGACACCCCCGGCCACGCCGACTTTGGCGGCGAGGTGGAGCGCGCGCTGTCCATGGTCGACGGCGTGGTGCTGCTGATCGACGCGCAGGAAGGCCCGATGCCTCAGACGCGCTTCGTGACCAAGAAGGCGCTGGCCCTGGGCCTGCGGCCGATCCTGGTCGTGAACAAGGTGGACAAGCCCGGCGCGCGCCCCGACTACGTGGTCAACGCCGCGTTCGACCTGTTCGACAAGCTGGGCGCCACCGACGAGCAGCTCGACTTCCCCGTGGTCTACGCGTCGGGCATCAACGGCTGGGCCTCGATGGAGGAGGGCGCGCAGGGCGAGCAATGGGGCCCCGACATGTCGGCCCTGTTCAACACGGTGCTCGAGCACGTGCCGCCACACGAGGGCGACCCGGCCGCGCCGCTGCAGCTGCAGATCTCGGCTCTGGATTTTTCGAACTTCGTGGGCCGCATCGGCGTCGGCCGCGTCAATGCCGGCACCCTCAAGCCGATGATGGACGTCATGGTGATGGAAGGCCCGGACGGCAAGTCCTTCAAGGGGCGGGTCAACCAGGTGCTCACCTTCCAGGGCCTGGACCGCGTGCAGGTGACCGAAGCGGGCCCGGGCGACATCGTGCTGATCAACGGCATCGCCGACATCGGCATCGGCGTCACCGTGACCGACCCGGTGAATCCGGCGCCGCTGCCCATGCTCAAGGTCGACGAGCCGACCCTGACCATGAACTTCTGCGTCAACACCAGCCCGCTGGCCGGCCGCGAGGGCAAGTACGTCACCAGCCGGCAGATCTGGGACCGGCTGCAGAAGGAGCTGCAGTCGAACGTGGCGCTGCGCGTCAGGGAAACGGGCGAGGAGGGCGTCTTCGAAGTCATGGGCCGCGGCGAGCTGCACCTCACCATCCTGCTGGAGAACATGCGCCGCGAGGGCTACGAGATGGCGGTGTCGAAGCCGCGCGTGGTCTTCAAGGACGTGGACGGCGTGCGCCACGAACCCATCGAGATGGTGACCGTCGACATCGAGGACCAGCACCAGGGCGGCGTGATGCAGGCGCTGGGCGAGCGCAAGGGCGAGCTGGTGAACATGGAGCCCGACGGCCGCGGCCGCGTGCGCCTGGAGTACCGCATCCCGGCGCGCGGCCTGATCGGCTTCACCAACGAATTCCTGAACCTGACGCGCGGCTCGGGCCTCATCAGCAACATCTTCGACAGCTACGAGCCGCACAAGGGCGAGATCGGCGGGCGCAAGAACGGCGTGCTGATCAGCATGGACGACGGGGAGATCTTCACCTACGCGCTCGGCAAGCTCGACGACCGCGGCCGCATGTTCGTGCGGCCCAACGACCCGGTGTACGAGGGGATGATCGTCGGCATCCACAGCCGCGACAACGATCTGGTGGTGAACGCCACGCGCACCAAGCAGCTGACGAATTTCCGCGTCTCCGGCAAGGAGGACGCGATCAAGATCACGCCGCCGATCCAGCTGACGCTGGAATACGGCGTGGAATTCATCGAGGACGACGAACTGGTCGAGATCACACCCAAGAGCGTGCGCCTGCGCAAGCGCCACCTGAAGGAGCACGAGCGCAAGCGCGCCAGCCGCGAGTGAATGTTGGCCGCCCGGCTTGCCACTGGTGCGCTTCGCCACCTCCCGAGGAGGCTGAGGGCCGCGGCTCCGGGCCTGCCTGCGCAGGCCCGGACGGCCCGAAGAGCCGCCGTCCTCTGGAGGCGGCCCTGGCGCGGCCGCCTTGGGCCGGCCCGGCTTTTCGCTCGCTGCGCTCCCGGAGTTTTTGAGGCCCTTCCTTCCATGAAACTCACGCACGGCCGCGCGGCGGGATTGATGGTCGGGGTGACGCTGCTGTGGGCGACGGCCGGCGTGGTGACGCGTCAGCTGGAGCAGGTTCGAAGTTTCGAACTAACTTTTTGGCGATCTTTCACGCTGCTGTCGCTGCTGCAGGCGGCAGGGCGCCAGCGCCGCAGAGACGACCTGATTGCTATGCTTTCGATAGCTGAAAGTGCCCGTCGGGCATGCGCCAGGACACGATTCGACGTTTGAAAAGGCCGGTATCGACATGGCCTTTTTGACGCAAAGCCGCACGCCGACACCGCCGGGCGGCCGCTCGGCTCATCAGGGCCGCGCCACCTTCCATGCGCTCGACACGCCCTCGCCGTTGCGCTCGCCGGCCTTGCTGTCCTTCGACCAGTAGTACAGCGGCCAGCCCTTGTAGGCCCACTGCTTCCTGCCGTCGTCGCGCGTGATGACGGTGTAGCCGCCCATTGGCCGGGCCGTGGCGGGTGCCAGCAGGGGCGGCCAGTTCTCGGCGCAGCGGGCGTTGCAGGTGGACTTGCCGCTGTCGGCCGCGTCGCCCGCGAAGGTGTAGAGCGTCATGCCGTTGGGGCCGATCAGCACGCCGTCCACCGTGCGGGTCGGGGCGTCGGGCATCGAGGCGGTCTGCATGCCGCCGCAGCCGGCGAGCAGGGCGGCGGCGAGGATGGTGGCGCTGAGCAGTTTCATGGGCATTCTCCGTTCGGGTTGGGGTCGGCGTAGTTTATGGCTCCGCAGCCCGGGCGGCACGCGGCAGCCGCGCCGCGTCAGCGGCTGCGGCTCTTCATGGCGCGCTCGACCTCACGTTTGCCCTCGCGGTCCTTGATGACATCGCGCTTGTCGTGCTCGGCCTTGCCCTTGGCCAGCGCGATTTCGCACTTCACCTTGCCGGCCTTCCAGTGCAGGTTGATCGGCACCAGGGTGTAGCCCTTCTGCTCGACCTTGCCGGTCAGGCGGCGGATCTCGTCCTTCTTCAGCAGCAGCTTCTTGGTGCGGATGGCGTCGGGCGTGGTGTGCGTCGAGGCGCTGCGCAGCGGGTTGATCTGGCAGCCGACGATGAACATCTCGCCGTCGCGGATCATGACGTAGCCGTCGGTCAGCTGCACCTTGCCCTCGCGCAGCGACTTGACCTCCCAGCCCTCGAGCACCATGCCGGCCTCGAAGCGCTCCTCGAAGAAATAGTTGTACGCCGCCTTCTTGTTGTCGGCGATGCGGCTTGCGGGGTCTTGCTTCTTTTTGGTGGCCATGGCTGTCGAAGGTGGGTTCGCATGGCTTCAATACAATCCGTCGCGCACGCTCGCGCCCATTCTATGAAAACCGTCCACAAGTCCGTCCTGATCTGGTACAGCGCCCAGGAGATGTACGCGCTGGTGACGGACGTGGCGAAGTACCCCGAGTTCCTGCCGTGGTGCGACCGCTCACGCGTGATCGAGCAGGACGCGAGCGGCATGACCGCCGAGGTCGGCCTGTCGCTGGGCGGACTGCGCCAGAGCTTCACCACGCGCAACACGCACGTGCCGGGCCGCGAGGTGCGCCTGAAGCTGGTCGATGGACCGTTCTCGCAGCTCGACGGCGTCTGGACCTTCACCCCGGTCGGTGCGCCCGCAGCAGCCGACGGCAAGGATGCCGAGCGCGCCTGCCGCGTCAACCTGGATTTGAGCTACGGCTTCGACAGCTTCGCGCTGTCGGCGCTGGTCGGACCGGTGTTCGACAAGATCGCCAACTCGCTGGTCGAAGCCTTCGTCAAGCGCGCCGAGCAGGTCTACGGCGGCAGCTGAGGCGATGGGAACCCTCCAGGTCGTGCTGGTCTGCTCTACAGCGCCGCGCGAGGTGTTCGAGCAGGTGCTGGAACTGCCCGACGGCGCCACGGTGCGCGACGCCGTGATCGCAAGCGCCTTGCCCGCGCGCTTTCCATGGCTGGACTGGCCCACGCTGGCGCCCGGCATCTGGGGCCGCGCTGCCGAATGGCACGAGCGGCTGAGCGCGGGCGACCGCATCGAGCTGTGCCGGCCGCTCCGGGTCGATCCGAAGGTGGCGCGGCGCGAGCGCTTCCAGCGCCAAGGCACGCGCACCGCCGGACTGTTCGCGCGACCGCGCGGCGCCGGCGACAAGGTCGGCTGAACCTCGCCGGCGGATGCGACGGCGCTGCTATCGAAAGAAGAGCAAACTACCCAAACACGCCGTGCGCAGCGGCCGGTTTCAGTTGCAATCGCTGGCGATGACCGACTGCAGGCGCCGTTGCTCGGCGGCGCGGCCGGCGTCGTCCAGCACCTCGCGCTCGCCCTGCGCATTGAGGCGCGCGATGCGCATGCCGCTGTCGAGGGCGGCCTGCCCCTGTCGAGCCCGCGCGCAGTTGTCGCTGCGGGCCGCAGCCATCTTCTGCTCCTCGGCGGCGCGCCGGGCTTTCTCGGCATCCTCGGCCCTGCGGGTTTTCTCCTGCAGTTCGCGGTCGACGCCTGGGGGCGGGGCGGCGCCGGCGGCGGCACGCGCGGGCGTTGCGCCGGCCACGCCGGCAGGCGCGGCGGCGCCGCTTGTGGGCGTCGCTGCGGAGGCGCCGGGGCGCGGCGGCGTTCCGGGACGGTGCAGGATGGCCTGCTCGGGCACGTCCAGCGGCGGCGGCTGGTCGCTGAACACCTTCTTGCCGCCCTTGTCGATCCATTGCCACTGGGCGCCGGCCATCGTCGGCAGCAGGCAGGCCAGGCCGAGCACCCATGCGCTAGCTGATTTCATAGCGCCGCAGTGTAGCGGCGGCCGTCGGCGATGCCACGGCATCTCAACGGCACGGAGCCGCCGAGAGGATGCCTGGGCCGGCCCTGCTGGCGCGCCGGCGCCTGCGGCACGCTGCCCGGTGGGCTGCGAACCCCTCGCTACAATCCGTTTTTTGGAGCTTCCCCCCATGCGCCTTCTCGGCAAAGCGCTCACCTTCGACGACGTGTTGCTGGTGCCAGCGTTCTCCCAGGTCCTGCCCAAGGACACCTCGCTTTCCACCCAGCTCTCGCGCAACATCCGCCTCAATCTGCCGCTGGTTTCGGCCGCCATGGACACCGTGACCGAGGCGCGTCTGGCCATCGCCATCGCGCAGGAAGGCGGCATGGGCATCGTGCACAAGAACCTGACGGCGCAGCAGCAGGCCGCGGAGGTGGCGCGCGTCAAGCGCTACGAGTCGGGCGTGCTGCGCGACCCGGTCGTCATCACGCCGTCGCACACCGTGCGCGAGGTGATGGCGCTGTCGGACCAGCTCGGCGTGTCGGGCTTTCCGGTGTGCGACGCGGGCAAGGTGGTCGGCCTCGTCACCGGACGCGACCTGCGCTTCGAGACGCGCTACAACGCGCCCGTGAGCGAGATCATGACGCCGCGCGAGCGCCTCGTCACCGTGCCCGACGGCACCACGCTGGCCGACGCCAAGGCGCTGCTCAACAGGCACAAGCTGGAGCGCCTGCTGGTCGTCAACGACGCCTGGGAATTGAAGGGCCTGATCACCGTCAAGGACATCACCAAGCAGACCAGCTTTCCCAACGCCGCGCGCGACGCGGCGGGCCGGCTGCGCGTGGGCGCGGCGGTCGGCGTGGGCGAGGGCACCGAGGAGCGCGTCGAGGCGCTGGTGAAGGCCGGCGTCGACGCCATCGTGGTCGACACCGCGCACGGTCACAGCGCCGGCGTGATCGAGCGCGTGCGCTGGGTCAAGAAGAACTATCCGCAGGTCGACGTGATCGGCGGCAACATCGCCACCGGCGACGCGGCGCGCGCCCTGGCCGATGTGGGCGCGGACGCGGTCAAGGTCGGCATCGGCCCGGGCTCGATCTGCACCACGCGCATCGTGGCCGGTGTCGGCGTGCCGCAGATCATGGCGGTCGACAGCGTCGCAACGGCACTGCGGGGCAGCGGCATCCCGCTGATTTCCGACGGCGGCGTGCGCTACTCGGGCGACATCGCCAAGGCCATCGCCGCGGGCGCCAGCACCGTGATGATGGGCAGCATGTTCGCCGGCACCGAGGAGGCGCCGGGCGAGATCGTGCTGTACCAGGGCCGCAGCTACAAGAGCTACCGCGGCATGGGCTCGATCGGCGCCATGCAGCAGGGCAGCGCCGACCGCTACTTCCAGGAATCGACCACCGGCAACCCCAACACCGACAAGCTGGTTCCCGAGGGCATCGAGGGCCGCGTGCCCTACAAGGGCTCGATCGTCTCGATCGTCTACCAGATGGCCGGCGGCGTGCGCGCCAGCATGGGTTACTGCGGCTGCGCCACCATCGAGGAGATGCAGAGCAGGGCCGAGTTCGTCGAGATCACCACCGCCGGCATCCGCGAGAGCCACGTACACGACGTGCAGATCACCAAGGAAGCGCCGAACTACAGGAGTGACTGACTCACCCCCAGGCTTCGCGCACTTCGTGTCGCTTTCGCCCACCCCTTCAAGGGGGCAACACCGGCGGCCCGGCCAAGCCGGTTCCGCGGTGTTCCCGGAATGGGATGCGCCTGGTTTCGGACCGACGGGCACCTTTTTTTCTGAATGCTGCTGATGCATCAAAAAATCCTCATCCTCGACTTTGGCTCGCAAGTCACCCAATTGATCGCACGGCGCGTGCGCGAGGCGCACGTGTACTGCGAGGTGCACCCCTGCGACGTGACCGACGACTGGGTGCGCGCCTACGCGGCCGACGGCACGCTCAAGGGCGTGATCCTGTCGGGCAGCCACGCCAGCGTGTACGAAGACACCACCGACAAGGCGCCGCAGGCCGTGTTCGAGCTGGGCGTGCCGGTGCTGGGCATCTGCTACGGCATGCAGACCATGGCGCACCAGCTCGGCGGCAAGGTCGAGGGCGGCCACCTGCGCGAGTTCGGCTTCGCGGCAGTGCGCGCGCGCGGCCACACCGAGCTGCTGCGCGACATCGCCGACTTCACCACCGACGAGGGGCACGGCATGCTCAACGTCTGGATGAGCCACGGCGACAAGGTCGTCGAGCTGCCGCCCGGCTTCAGGCTGATGGCCTCGACCGAGAGCTGCCCGATCGCCGGCATGGCCGACGAGGCGCGGCACTTCTACGCGCTGCAGTTCCACCCCGAGGTCACGCACACGCCGCAGGGCAAGGCGATTCTGGAGCGCTTCGTGCTCGGCATCTGCGGCGCGCGGCCTGACTGGGTCATGCGCGACCACATCGCCGAGGCGGTCGAGAAGATCCGTGCGCAGGTGGGCGACGAGGAGGTGATCCTGGGCCTGTCGGGCGGCGTCGATTCGAGCGTGGCCGCCGCGCTGATCCATCGCGCCATCGGCGACCAGCTGACCTGCGTGTTCGTCGACCACGGCCTGCTGCGCCTGAACGAGGGCGACATGGTGATGGAGATGTTCGTCGGCCGGCTGCATGCCAGGGTGATCCGCGTCGATGCGAGCGAGCTGTTCCTCGGCAAGCTGGCTGGCGTGAGCGACCCGGAGGCCAAGCGCAAGATCATCGGCGGCGAGTTCGTCACCGTCTTCAAGCAGGAGGCGGCCAAGCTCACCAGTGCCGGCGCCAAGGGCGCCAAGTGGCTGGCCCAAGGCACCATCTACCCCGACGTGATCGAGTCCGGCGGCGCCAAGAGCAAGAAAGCCGTCACCATCAAGAGCCACCACAACGTCGGCGGCCTGCCCGAGCAGCTCGGCCTCAAGCTGCTGGAGCCGTTGCGCGATCTGTTCAAGGACGAGGTGCGCGAGCTCGGCGTGGCGCTGGGCCTGCCGCACGCGATGGTGTACCGTCACCCGTTCCCCGGCCCGGGCCTGGGCGTGCGCATCCTGGGCGAGGTGAAGAAGGAGTACGCCGACCTGTTGCGTCGGGCCGACGACATCTTCATCCAAGAGCTGCGCAACTTTATCGACCCCGACACCGGCAAGAGCTGGTACGACCTGACCAGCCAAGCCTTCACGGTGTTCCTGCCGGTCAGGAGCGTCGGCGTGATGGGCGACGGCCGCACCTACGACTACGTGGTCGCGCTGCGCGCCGTGCAGACCAGCGACTTCATGACCGCCGACTGGGCCGAACTGCCCTACGCGCTGCTGAAGAAAGTATCGGGCCGCATCATCAACGAGGTGCGCGGCATCAACCGCGTGACATACGACGTGAGCAGCAAGCCGCCGGCGACGATCGAGTGGGAGTGAAATCAGGTCCTTCGGGGACTATCGCCAGCTATCGAAAAACTGCCGTAGCGTGTTGATTTAAAAGAAAATACGTCACGGCATCTATCGGTGGCTATCGCCGGCCAGCAAAACGGGTTGACGGTAGAACGGACGGTAAGAACCGGAGGTCGGATTAAGACCCTCCCGTTTACTATTGAGACCAAATCGGTCTTTGACGGTAAAAAGCTCCTCTGGAAAGCTTGTTTCATGCGGCTTTCCAGGCATCAGCAGGTCTCCTGACCCCTGACGGTAAAAGCCGTCACGAAACAGGAGGAAAACCTTGATGCTTACCGACACAGCACTGCGCAATCTGAAGCCTAAGTCGTTGACTTATAAGGCTTCTGACCGGGATGGGATGTACGTGACGGTATCGACCGTCGGTACCGTCACCTTCCGCTACGATTACCGTCTCAACGGGCGCCGTGAGACCCTCACCATCGGCCGTTATGGCCCTGGCGGCATCTCGTTGGCACTGGCCCGTGAAAAGCTGCTCGACGCCAAGAAGGCCGTCGCTGCTGGCCGTTCTCCGGCACTGGAAAAGCAGCGTGAGAAGCGCCGGCTGACCGCTGCCAAGAACTTCGGCGATGTCGCCGTCAAGTGGCTGGCGGATGCCCGGATGGCCGACAGCACGCGCGCCATGCGCAAGCACGTTGTCGACCGCGACATCCTGCCGGCGTTCCAGAATCGGCTGCTCAACGAAATCACTGCGGATGACCTGCGGGCCTTGTGCAACAAGGTGAAGGCGCGCGGCGCGCCCGCGACCGCGGTCCATGTTCGCGATATCGTGAAGCAGGTCTATGCCTTTGCCATCCTGCACGGAGAGAAGGTGGACAACCCGGCTAATGATGTGGCGGCCGCCTCGATCGCGACCTTTGTGCCGAAAGACCGGGCGCTGTCGCCGGCCGAGATTCGGCTGGCGTTCCATCAGTTGGAGTCCATCGCGACCTATCCGACGATCCGCCTGGCGCTGCGCATGGTCCTGCTGACCCTGGTGCGCAAGAGCGAGCTGATCGAGGCCGCTTGGAGCGAGATCGACTTCGAGAATGCCACCTGGACGATCCCGAAGCAGCGCATGAAGGGACGCAACCCGCACGTGGTCTATCTGTCGCGACAGGCCATGGACATCCTCGTGGCCTTGCACACCTGCGCTGCTGGCTCGAAGTTCGTGCTGCCCTCGCGCTACGAGCCGACCCGTTGCATGTCGCATGCGACCTTGAACCGCGTCACCCAACTCATCGTGGAGCGGGCCAAGGCCGCGGACCTGCCGTTGGAGCCCTTCACGGTGCATGACCTGCGCCGTACCGGCTCGACGCTGCTCAACGAAGTGGGCTTCAACGGCGACTGGATCGAGAAGTGCTTGGCGCATGAGGAAGGGCGCTCTTCGCGCTCGGTCTACAACAAGGCCGAGTACGCTGAGCAGCGGCGCCACATGCTGCAGGAGTGGGCGGACATGGTCGATGCCTGGATCGACGGGCGGACCCATGTGCCGAAGCTGCTGCCGGATAACGTGTCGGTCCCGGTGCTCAGTGCGGCTTTGTGAGGGGCCGCATGATGCCTTCATCAGGACTCGCTGTCGGTGGGCAGCGCGAGGTTTGCATTCATCGAGAAAAGATCACTCTGGGTGATCGTTTTCAATTCCTGCCAAACTGCTTCGCCTTGGCGAGAGTTTATAAATCTGTTATTTTGAGCACTATGGATGCTCAAAATTCAGGAAAACTGAACCGGTTGCTGGCCGAACTGGGCGATACGCGCCTGGTGTCCAGTCGCTGGCTGCGGGCGCATGGCTATTCCAACAGCCTGGTCGCGCGCTATGTCGCCAGCGGTTGGCTGGTGTCGCCCGCGCGGGGTGTCTACCTGCGCAAGGGAGGGCGATTGCAGTGGGAGGGCATGGTCCGCAGCCTGCAGCTCGGGGAGGGCTCGTCGCTGCACGTCGGAGGGCGTTTTGCGCTGACCCTGCAGGGACACGAGCACTACCTGCGCCTGGGCGATGCCGGGACGGTGACCCTCTACGGGCCGAACCGACCGCCGGGCTGGGTGGACAAGCTGTCCATGGCGCAGCGCTTCGAATACCTGGGCAAGGGGCCGCTCGATCTGCCTGCCCTCTCGTTCACGGACGACATGTCCGAGGCGGCACTGTCGGCGCAGGGGCTGGCCTGGTACCGGGCCGGGCCCAGCACCGACCTCCTGGTGTGCTCCTCGCCCGAGCGGGCGATGCTGGAGCTGTGCGATGGCGTGTCGGATGCCGCAGGGGTCTACGAGGTAGATGCGCTCATGCAGGCCATGACCACGCTGCGGCCGCAGCGGGTCGGCCTGCTATTGCGGCATTGCCGCAGCATCAAGGCCACGCGGCTGTTCCTGGCCCTGGCTGATCGCCATCGGCATGCATGGCTGGCGCATGTGTCGCTCGAAGGCGTTGACCTGGGCCGAGGCAAGCGCGCGCTCGTGCCCGGCGGGCGCTTGCATCCCACCTACCAGATCACCTTGCCGGGAGACCTCGATGAGCACCTGGCTTGACCATTGGGATCAGCGCTACACGGACCGCGTGCGGCTGTTGGTCGAGATCCTGCCGGTGCTGGCGCAGGAGCCGCGCTTCGCGCTCAAAGGCGGCACGGCCATCAATCTGTTCGAGCACGATCTGCCGCGCCTGTCGGTGGACATCGATCTGGCTTGGCTGCCGGTGCATGACTATGCCGAGGATGCGAGGCTGATTGCCGAAGCGCTCGGGCAACTGGCCGACAAGCTGCGTGCGCGGCCTTTGCAACTGCAGGTGCAGGCCTCGGCGGGCGAGGGCGGCGCGGTCACGCGGCTGGTGGCCAGTCGCGGTCGCGCGCGCGTGCAGATCGAGACGACACCGGTCATGCGCGGCACGGTGCATCCGGTGCGCAGCATGGTCGTGCGCCCACGCGTGGAGGAGGCGTTCGGCTTCGGCGAGGCGCAGGTGCTGGATTTCGCCGACCTCTATGCCGGCAAGCTGGCGGCGGCGCTGTCGCGGCAGCATCCGCGCGATCTCTTCGACGTAGGCTTGCTGCTGCAGGATGAGCGGGCATTGCGCTGCTGCCGGAAGATGAGCTGATGCCGTACATGCAGTCAGGCCAGCTCCTGCGCGTACTGGAGGATTGGTGTCGAAGTTCGAGGGCTACCATCTGTGACCTGCTCCCCATAGGGCGTACCAGCTGAAGGTTAGTAGAGTCCGTTTTCACCAGGAAGAACGGACATGAAGAAGAGCAGATTCACCGACGAGCAGGTCATCGGTTTTCTCAAGCAGGCCGAGGGTGGGATGCCGGTCAAGGAGTTGTGCCGTCTGGGAGGTTTCAGCGACGCGACCAACTACCAAGTGGCGCGCCAAGTTCGGCGGCATGCAGGCCAGTGAGGCCACCCGGCTGCGCGAGATCGAGAGTGAGAACGCCAAGCTCAAGAAGCTGCTGGCCGAGGCGCACCTGCACATTGAAGCGTTGAAGGTGGGCTTTGGGGTAAAGCGCTGACCCCGCAGGCCAGACGCGAGGCGGCCGCCAGGATGATCGAGCAATTGGCCATCAGCGAGCGCCGAGCCTGTCGCTTGTGCGGGGTTGTCCAGAACCAGTTACCGGGAGCCGCCGAGCATGAACGAGCCCACAGCGAGCCTGAGCACGCGCATCGTCGAGCTGGCCCACGAACGCCGGCGCTTCGGCTACCGGCGCATCCACGATCTGTTGGCCCTGGAGGGCCATCAGGTGAACCACAAGCGCGTGTGGCGGCTGTACAAGCTGGCCAACTTGCCAGTGCGCAAACGCCGCAAGGCCAAGCGGGCCACAGGTGAGCGTCAGCCCCTGACAGCCAGCCGACACATCAACGACACCTGGAGCACCGATTTCGTGATGGACGCGCTGGCCAACGGCCGGCGCATCAAGTGCTTGACCATCGTTGATGACTTCAGCCGCGAGTGCGTGGACATTGCCGTGGACTACGGCATAGGCGGCGAATACGCAACGAGGCTGCTGGATCAGGCAGCGCAGTTTCGGGGCTATCCATTGGCCATCCGCACGGACCAAGGGCCGGAATTCACCAGTCGAGCGTTCATGGCCTGGGCCGCGGCACGTGGAGTTCGGCACTTGCTCAACGATGCCGGCTGCCCGACCCAGAACGCCTGCATCGAGAGCTTCAACGGCAAGTTTCGCGACGAGTGCCTGAACGAACAGTGGTTCGAGACGCTCGCGCAGGCCAGGCAAGAGATCGCCCGCTGGCGGCGAGACTACAACGAGCTTCGCCCGCACAGCTCGCTGGGTCGCATCGCACCGGCCAAGTTCGCTGCCCGGCATCGCCAGCGCGCTGGCGATGCCGGGCAATCACCGGAGATCAAGTAGTCTCCACAATCTTGGACTCGCTAACTCAACATCGGCACGGCTGAAGGGGGCAGGTCACGCCCGCGCTGGCGAGGAACTTCACATAGCTCGCCCGGCTGTAGCCCATGGTTGCCACAAAGGCCAGCAATGGATCACGGCCGCGACGCACATAGGTGAAGTCGGCCTGCATCTGCTTGCCCGGCGGCGTCTCAAAGCGCACCAACGGCTCGGGCTCGTTCTTCTTCAAGCGCGCCAGCCACGCCTTGAGCTGGCTGATGCCACCCGCGTAGCCGCGCTCGCGAATCTCCCGCAAGAGCACGGTCGCCGGAATCCACCGCGGGTGCGCCTGCTCGACGCGCTCACACAAATAGCTCTTGTAATCGTCGAGCTTGCACTCCCGCGCTTCGCGGACCATAACGCCTGGCCGCTTCGTCCCTCAGGTATCGACGCACCGTGTTGCGCGAGCAGTCCAACTGCTTCGCGATCGCTCTCACGCTCTCGCCCCTGCGGGCCATCACTCGTATCTCCACTGCTTGCTCCTGGGTCAACATCGACGGCCCAAAGGCCGTCATCCTTGTCCAGGTGGGTCACTTTTACTTCGGCGCAGTGGGTCAGTTTTACATCGGCGCTAATACCAATGAGCCTTCAATAAGGTAGATAATCCCATTCATCCTGTCGCGATGGGAGAAGCGGATGAAGACCTTGATCGAGGGGGACTGTTCGACCATCGAGCGCCTGGCCGAGCGGCTGAAGAAGGCCAGGGGGCACTCCGAGTACCAGCGCATCCAGTGCGTGTTGCTGCGCGCCACACTGGGGAGTTCGGCCGCCGAGATTGCGCGGGTGCTGGGCTGGGCCACCCCCACCGTGTACAACATCCACTCGCGCTGGGCACGCGAGGGTGACGCCATCTTCGATCTCAAGCCCAGGGGCGGGCGCCGCCACCAGCACCTCACGCTCGAGGACGAGGCCGGGCTGCTCACCCCTTTCATTGCCGCTGCGCGCGCCGGGGACGTGCTGCAGGTGGCGCAGGTGCGGCATGCCTACGAGCAGCGCGTGGGCAGGGCAGTGGCGGCGAGCACTGTCTACCGGCTGCTCGATCGCCACGGCTGGCGCAAGGTCGTGCCGCGCCCGAGGCACCCCAAGGCCGACGTTGCGGCACAGGTGGCTTTTAAAAAAACTGCGCCCCACGCTGCGCCGCGAGGTTGAGCGCCAGGCCCGGCAGGGGCGGCCCGTGCGGCTGATGTTCCAGGACGAGGGCCGCTTCGGCCTCCTGGGCAGGCCCAGGCGGTGCTGGGCGCCCCGGGGCCTGCGGCCTATCGTCGGCGCGCGCCTGGTGCGCCAGTTCACCTATGCCTTCGCGGCCGTCAGCCCGCACGACGGCGCCATGGACAGCCTGGTCCTGCCGTGGGTGAACGCCGAGATGATGTCGCTGTTCCTCGCCGAGGTCGCCAAGCGTCACGCCCGGGAGTTCATCGTCATGGTCATGGACCAGGCGGGCTGGCACGTCGCGGGCGATCTCGCAGTGCCCGCGAACATGCGATTGTTGTTCCTGCCGCCCTACAGCCCCGAGCTCAATCCGGCCGAGCACCTGTGGCGCGCGCTGCGCGAGGAGTGCCTTGCCAACACGGTGTTTGCCAGCCTGGACGCCGCGGAGGACGCCTTGGCTGCGGGCTTGCACACCATGGAGAAGGATCAACGCCGAACCCAGTCACTGACCGGGTTCGAATGGATCACTTCTATTTCTTTGAAGGCAAATTAGTATAACACCTATGCGCCGGGTGCGCGCAATACGATCCTGTTCACCGGCTTCCAAGCGGCGGGCACGCGAGGGGCAGCGCTGGTAGGCGGTGCGGACTCTGTGAAGATTCATGGCGCCTACGTGCCAGTTCGTGCCGAGGTGGCCCAGATCGATACGCTGTCTGCACATGCCGACCGAGCGCAGCTGCTCGCCTGGCTGGACACGCAGCGGTCGCCGCAGCGCGTCTTCGTCACGCACGGAGAGCCCGTGGCGGCCGACGCGCTGCGGCTGGCGGTCGAGGAACGCCATGGCTGGCCGGTGACCGTTCCCGATTACCGGGAATCAGGCCAGCTTTGAGGAGGCGACCCTGCATGTTCGGCAGCCGACTGTCCGCGTGCCGTGCCGGCATCGACATGACCCTGCCTCGTTTCCACGTACACCAAGTCATGCAGCCATGAGGCAGCGCCGGTGAAGGCCTGGCGCTGCGCGCGCGTCACCGAAATGGTCCTGGGCGGTCTGCGCAAGGCTGATGCAGTGCCAGTCGAAGTCTGAACGCAGTCGATCACCTTACGCGATGCCGAGGGGGCCGGGCGCTTCGCGCCCGGCAGGCCATGGACATGTGGACGATGCGCCTGCGGCGCACCGGCTGCGACCGTGGACAACGCGGCTGCGCGGCTGCGTTGCCCACCGCCGCAGCCTTCGCCCACATGCCCACAGCCTTCAACTAAAGAATTGGAAAAGACGACCAAACGACAACCAGCCGTCGGGTAACATTCCTTCGTGAGGCAATACGCGGCTCAAGATAATTGTCGCTGGCCACTGGCCCCGAGAACGGCCCTCAGTCACCTGGTTCGGCACGCTCCTTCAGGGCGCGGTTCATCCGCTCGAACCCTGATCGCGTCGGGCCCTCGAAGCTTGACTTGGCGAAGGCGACGAGCAGGCCACTGAAGCGCTCGCCGTGGACGAACCGAGTGCGTTCCGAGCCGGTCTCGTGCAGCTCGAAGAAGTGTTCTCCATCGAAGAGCCCTGGAACCAGGAAGCGCCCGAGCCATCTGAGCTCTCTCTCCGGAGTGGCAGCCAGGACCGTTGGTCGGAAAGTCATGCCTTTGCCGGCCTTCGGCTGGATCGAAATGCAGAGGCGCTGCCCCGGTACGGCAGTCCCTGAAATGCTGCGGATGAAGGGATTCCAGTGTGGATGCTCGGGAAAGTCCATCAATATCGCCCACACACGCGCCGCAGGCGCGGCGATCTCGATTTCGGTTCTGATTTCAATCATGAAGATCCTCATTTCGGTGCAAGGAAAGTGGCTCGGCTAGTAGCCATGCGCTAGTTTCGCGAGTGCCTCGCGCAAGACTTAGGTGTCGCCGCACACGCAAGGTCAACACCCTCCGCGTGTGCTCAGGCCAGCTCCTCGGCCAACTGCCGCAGCAGCCCCGCCCACCAGAGACCGCGCGGGAATCGGCTGGCCTGCCGCACGATGACGCAGCCGGTGTCGGGGGACACATAGACGTGCGCGCCCAGCGCGCCCATGGCGAACACGTCGTGCACACCGGGCCGCGGCAGGTGGTGCCACCAGAAGTCCTTGTACGCGACATGGCCGCTCGCCAGCGGCCGGCTCCAGGGCAGGCGCAGGTAGTACCTGAAATCGCCTGGGTCGCGCCACGCATCCGACAGGTCGTCCAGCCGCGCGAGCCATGCCTGCGCTACGAGCTGCCTTCCTTGCCAGGCGCCACGCTGCAGCACCAGCTGCCCGATGCGGGCCAGCCCGTAGGCGCTGCAGTTGAGCCCGCTTTCCAGGTGCGCCAGCGCGCCGGCGCCGCGCCGGTCCAGCGTCATGGTGGCCCGCCCGGCTTGCAGCGGTTCCCAGAGGTCACGCGCCAGCAGGTGGGCGATGCTCGCGCCGCCGGTGCGCTCCAGCGCCAGCGCCAGGAGCAGCGGATGCCAGTTGTCGTAGTGGAAGAAGCGGTCCACCGGCTCTGCGACCCGGACGCGGCGGACCGCTTCGCGCAGGTCGGTGCCGTGGTAGGTGCGGGCATCGTGGCTCCACGGCAGCACGCCATCGCGGTAGCCGATGCCGGAGGCCATGCGCAGCAACTGCGCCATGGTAAGGGCAGCCACGTCCCGGTCCGCTATGCCGTCGACGAGGTCACCGATGGGTGCATCGACGCCGGGCAGGCGACCGTCGGCGATGGCCTGGCCGACGAGTAGCGACGCGACCGACTTGGTCACCGAGAGGTTGCGCCGCACGGTCTGCCCATCGCTGCCTGCCGCGAACCACTCGCAGACGATCGCGCCTTGCCGCAGCACGACGAACGCGGTCGTACCGGTGTTGCGCAGCAAGGCATCCAGCGCACTGCCAGCCCAGCCCTGTGCCGCGGGCACGGTGACCTGCTCCGGCGCGCGCAAGGTCGTCGCCCTCGGCAGTTCGGGGGCCTCGCCAGGGCCGCTGGCGGGCTCCATCGGAAAGCGCAGGTGGTCCCGGTCGCTGGGCGAGTGCCACAGCAGGTAGCGCCCGGCGAAGGTGTCCGTGAGCGTGGGCACGGGCGCTCCTGGTTCAGGCGGGCACGAAGAGGCCGTGCAGGCCCAGGGGCATCACGCGCGGCAGCGTGCCCTGGGCGATCGGGCCATCCGCAAGGTGCTGGGCGTCGAACACCGAGAACAGCATCTCGCGGCGCATCAGGTCCAGCGCCGTGCCCAGGACCCACCCCTCGCCTTCCCGACCGCTGCGGGCCGGGTTCAGCACGAAGATGTGCTCTTCCACCATCACGTCGGCCCCATAGCGGTAGCGGTCGGCCTTTCCCGTCGTGACGTCCAGGCGCATGACGCTGTCGAATCCCGGGCGGTTGCCAGGGTTGACCCGCTCGGCCGCGAACACCTGGCTGTAGCGCCGCCCGACCACGCGAGGATCCACGCGCGGGAACTCCGCGCGGTGCGGGAGCAGGTGCTGGCCAGCCTTGCCGGCACGCAGGTCGATCTCCACCACGGCCACCTGTGGATGCTCGCCGCTGGGGTCCTTGCCTTGCATCAACTCCTTGAGCCCGGTGGTGGCGGTGAATGCAGTATCCGAGCGGATGTAGTCCAAGCGAACCGTTCCGCCGTCCTCCCATGCGTTGCCGAGGTGAAACACGAAACCGGCAGGCAGCTCAAACCACTGGGGTCGCTGCAGGTCGCCCTTGCGCAGCACCAGCACGCGCATGCCGAGCTGGGGCTTCCAGACGTGGCTGTCCAGGAAGGTTTCACCGGCCAGCGAGCGCTCGTTGTCGAACACCAGCGGGGGCAGCAGGAAGACGAGGTGACGTTCGGTGACGGCGAAGTCGTGCACCATGCTCATGTTCGGGATCTTGAGCGTGACGGCCTCGGCCAGCTCGCCTGACGGCTTGACCCGGTAGATCGACAGCAGGCCCAGCGAGCTGGTCACGCCGAAGTTCCACAAGGTGCCGTCCGGCTCGATCTTCGGGTGCGCCGAGAACGGCATGCCGGCGTACTCGGGCGACCAGACCTTCAGGTCGCGCGTCTCCAGCGTCGCCGGGTCCATGCGGGTGGCCGAACCGCCTTCCCACAACGCCATCAGTTCGCCGCCGTGCTGCACGACGCTGGTGTTGGCGACGTTGATCGCGTCGGGCGCGGGAATCGGCTCCGCCCCGGGCGGGTTGGTGCCGAATGAGGCACGCACCGGCCGGCCGGCAGCACTGTCGGCCAGGAACTTCTCGGTGCGCACGAACCGCCCCCGGTGCGTGATGCCCTGTTCGTCCAGCGTGTACTTCTGCAGCATGCCATCGCCGTCGAACAGGTGGTGGTAGCGTTGCCCGCCGAGCGAGTGGCGCGCCGGCCCGTTGCGGTAGAAGGCACCTCGCAGCGCGAGCGGCAGGCGTCCGCGCAGGCGCAGTGGCATCGGCGCGGCGTCCTGCTGCAGGCCGACGTACCCCATCGTCCACGGCTGCGTGGCCGCGTTGGCGTCAAATGCGGCCTGCCACTCGTCGGTGGCAGGTGCGCTGGCCGCACGGGCGGCGAGGGCCAGGAACCCTGCTGCAGCGAGCACGGACTGGCAGAAGTTGCGGCGGTTCATGGCGGCTCTCCTCGTGGCGGGCGTTTCAGCGCAGGTGGATGGTGACGGTCGTGTCGGCCTGCAGATCGATCGCCGCGTCCGCGAAGGTGGGCGGGCCCATGCGGCCGCGCGCGTCGCGGCTGAACCCGTAGCGCTCGAGCGGTACGCCGGCGACGTTGGAATCGAGCTTGCCGTTGCCGTTCTCGTCGTGGAACACCGACACGGCGTAACTGCCCGCGGGCAGGTTCCGGTAGACCAGCACCGCCTTGTCACCTGCGGGCTGCCGCTCGCCCTGCTGCGGGTCGCCAAGCCAGTTGGACGCGGTGTAGAGGGCGCCGGCGACGCTGCCCTTGTCCGATTTGGCGTTGAGCACTTCGACGGTGAGGTCGAAGGCGTTGGCCGTGGAAGCGAGTGCCAGCAGGAGCGCCGGCAGCAGGAGGTGGCGGATGCGTGTGTTCATGCGAGTGACTTTGGGGTTGGCTTGTCGAGGCGGGTGCCTCGATCGGGAGTCACTGTAGAAACCGTCATTGCGGCTGCAAACCGGTGCGCGACGAACTGCCCGAATGCGTCCGCAAGCTGCAATCCGGAGGCACCGGGCTGCAGCGGGTCGCGCCTACATCGGCCGGAAGAGATGCGCGAACGCGCGGCTGACCTTCACGGGCCGCTGCAGTCCGCGCACGTTGAGACTGCAGTGCCCCAGCTCGTCCCGGGTGGCGCTGAGGATGTAGCGGCTGTTGACCAGCACGCTGCGGTGCACCTGAGTGAACTCCGAGCTGCCGATGCGTGACATCAGCTCGCGCAGGCTCATCCGCACGAGCGCCTCGCCTGCAGCCGAGACCACGCTGACGTACTTGTCGGTGGCTTCGAGGCAGATCACCTCCTCCAGCGGGATCATGCGCACCGTGTTGCCGACGCCTGCGCGGATGACCTTGATGCGTTCGTGCTCCGGTGCATCGGTGGGCGTCAGGGACTGCATGCTGCGCAACTGCGCGGCAGCGTCGCCGGACCCGGCGTGCGGCCGACGCGCCGCCAGCCGCTCGCGCAGGCGAGCCACGGTGGACTGCAGGCGCTCGCCCGTGACCGGCTTCAGGAGATAGTCCACCGCCGCGCGCTCGAAGGCGCTGACCGCGAACTGGTCATAGGCGGTGGCGAACACCAGCAGCGGTGCCGGCCGGTCCTCCGGCCAATCGTCGATGACCGCCTCGGCGGCCTCCAGCCCGGTGCGCCCCGGCATCTGGATGTCGAAGAACAGCAGCTCCGGAAGGTGTTGCAGCGCCTGTTCCGTGGCCTGGACACCGTCCTCGGCCACCGGCAGGAGTTGCAGCTCGGGCCACGCTTGCTTGAGAAGGCGGCCCAGGGTTCGGGCGAGCACGGGCTCGTCTTCGGCGATCAGGGCGGTGGGCGACTCGGGAGGGGTCATGCGGGAAGGCTCACGATGGCGCGGGTTCCAGTAGGGTCGTTTCTCTCCAGGCGCAGCACGGCGCGATGCCCGTACAGGGCCCGCAGGCGCTCGCGCACGTGCACCAGGCCGTAGCTGCCGCCGCTGCGCTCGGGATCTGCATCGGGCGGCAGGCCGAGGCCGGTGTCCGCGACCACGATTTCCAGCGCACCCGCATCGCGGCGTGCGGTGACGGTGACCGTGCCGCCTCCGATCTTCGGCTCAATGCCATGCTTGACTGCATTTTCGACCAAGGGCTGCAGCAGCATGGCCGGTACCGCGACCTGCTGGAGCTCGGGCGGCAGGTCGAGCCGGTAGCGCAGCCGGTTGCCCAGCCGCAGCGAGAGGATCTCCAGGTACGCCGCCAGCTGCGTGAACTCGGATGCCAGCGTGGCGCTGTTCGAACGCGAGCCGGCCAGCGCGCCGCGCAGGTAAGCGATCAGCATGTCGATCATGTGCACCGCCTCGCGTGGTTCGTCCTCGACCAGCGAGCGCAGGTTGGCCAGGGTGTTGAACAGCATGTGCGGCTGCAGTTGGGCGCGCAGCATGCGCAGCTCGGACTCGGCAGCCAGCTTCTGGGCCAGTGCCCGCGCCTGTGCCTCCTCGGCCAGGCGATTGTGCAGCCATGCAAGATAGCCGACGAAGCCGGCGGCCAGCACGGTGGTGGCAATGACCACGGCCCGGATGCTCGACAGGCCCGCGATCCGCACCGGCTCGCCCAGGACCGTGTAGGCGGTGGTGTAGCCCAGCACGTACCCGATCGGCAGCGCGAGTGCAAAGGCCACGATCGTGGCCAGCGGATCGCGCAGGTCGCGAACACGAGGCAACTGCCGGACCAGCGCGCCCGACCCGGAGACCCACAGGCCGATGCATTCCGAGAACCACAGGTTGCGCCAGAAGCTGCCCAGGGCCGGGCGCGCCAGCGTCAGGATCGCCGCGACGAGCACGCAAAACAGGAAGGTGACGGCCAGCAGCTGCAGCAGCTGCAGCAGCTGGGCCGGGGCTGTGGTCGCCCTCAAGGGGAGGCGGAGGTAGGGCATGGGGGTCACGGGCCGCCACGGCAGGCGGACCACGCGACTCTATCCGCAGGCCGGCGCCGCGGGCCCGCATGGGCGCGAACCGTCCTGGGCACGGCGCGAGCGGCAGCAATCGGGGACCGAACGGCATGGGCTGCAGCAGTGTCGCAAGAAAGCCTCGCAGCCTGGTCAGGGCTGACTCGTGTCCGGAAGGGTCGCGATAGCGCTGAAGTCCGACGAAGCGGGGCAGCAAGCTGCCGCTCAAAAGGCCAAGGCACAGAACTGAGATGCTGCAGACGTGTCTTCGCCGTCAACGCAATCGAGCTGACCCTTCCTGATCATGTGCATCAGTTCAATGCCGGCAATGAGACCACGCACGCAGCGAAAGGACTTGAATCCGAGCATCGGCCGCACGATGCGCTTGATGTGTATTGGACTAGGTGTTCAGTCCCGGCATTTGATGGATCGGGTCAATGGTGAATTGTTCGGGCTCTGAAGTCCAGCATTTGCAGATGTACTCATAAGGCGTCAGCCCCTTGAGGCTCTTCAATCGCCGGGCGAAGTTGAAGGCGTCGATGAAGTCGTGCAGGTGCTGCCTGAGCTGAGCGTGGCCTTCGTAGTGGTAGCGTTTGACGGTGGCTTCCTTGATCGTCCGATTCATGCGCTCGACCTGCCCGTTGGTCCAGGGGTGGTTGGGCTTGGTCGTGTGGTGCTCGATGCCGTTGCCCGCACAGATGCGATCGAACATGTGCATGCGCAGCCTAGCCGTTGGCCCACTCCTGCGCGAGGGAAGGTCGCAGAACTGGATGCCGTTATCCGTGAGCACCGTGTGAATCCTGTAGGGCAGCGCATCGATCAACGCCTGCAGGAACGCGGCGGCCGTCTCGACCGTGGCGCTTTCTTCCAGGCGCACGAAGGCGAACTTGGAAGTCCGGTCGATGGCCACGAACAGGTAGAGCTTGCCCTCTGCTGAGCGAACTTCGGCGATGTCGATGTGGAAGTAGCCGATCGGGTAGCGCTTGAACGCCTTTCGCGCTGGCTTGTCGCCCTCGACCTGAGGAAGCCGGCTGATCCCATGACGCTGCAGACAGCGGTGGAGCGATGAGCGGGTCAGATGGGGAAGCGTGGGCTGCAGCGCGTACAGGCAGTCATCCAGCGGAAGCAGTGTATGCCTGCGAAAGGCAACGATGATCGCCTCGTCCTCCAGCGAGAGCACGGTCGACTTGGCCTGCCTTGGGCCTGTCGGATGATCAGATGTGGAGGTACGCCGCTTCCACTTGGCCACCGTCTTCGGGTTGATTCCATGGCGCTTGGACAGCGCCTTCAGGCTCTCTTGACTATGTTGTATCGCTCGACGGACCGCCTCTGTCGTGGTGGCGCAGCCGTGAAGAACCTGGCCCATAGTGCTTCCTTCCATTCGAGGGAGAAGATTGCACCATCAAAACCTGGGACCAAACACCTAGATCGGCCGCGACCCGCTCGGCGAACTGGCCGACGGCGCCTCATTCGCGGCAGAACTCGGCCAGCGACTGATCGCGGCGCATGATGCCGAACGTCCGCAGGCCGCTCCAGTAGGTGGAAGACGGCCAGCGCAGCACGCCGCCCTTGTCCACCATGGTGTGACCGATGACGCCTTCGGGTTTGCGCCCGAGCGCCTTGTAGCTGTCGACGAGGTGTCCCGCCAAGTCGTCTTCCGCGTCCTGCAGGTACTTCTTCAATGGCGTGCGGCGGCGGGCAGCGGGCGTCTCGTCGGACCAGTCGCGCAGGATCTTGGTATAAATAAATAGTTGTCGTTACTCTGGGCATCGATGATGCCGAGGAGGCAAAGATGCCCAGAAGTGACGATCCGGGCCAGCCGCACAAAGCGGCGCGGCCCCCTGGCCGGCCACCCGTGCTCAACGCAGAGCACGTGCAACTGCTGAGCGCCCTTGCCGTAGCCAATCCGGCCGCAACGCTGGAATTGCTGGCGCAGCAGCTGCATGAGCGCCAGGGCGTGAAGGCCTGCACCATGACCATCCGACGCGCGCTGGCGGCAGCGGGCATCCAGCGCGTCAAGCCCCAGCGCCACGCCGTGCCTCAGGCGCGAGGCAAGCCCGCGCGCTACGGCTATACCGATGCCCATCGGCGCCAAGCCCGGGAAGCGTCGTACAGCTGCGCGCTGACCGAGGCCGAATGGGCCCTGGTCGCCGATCTCTTCGAGCGCGATCCCCGTGCACGCGGCGCACCGGGCAAGTTCGAGCGCAAGGCGCTGGTCGACGCCTGCTGCTACGTGCTCAGGACAGGCTGCGCCTGGCGACTGCTGCCACGCGACTTCCCGCCCTGGACCACGGTGTACAAGGCGTTCGTGCGCTGGGCGGACATGGGCCTGTTCGAGACGATGCACGATCGCCTGCGTCAACAGTGGCGACAGCGCCTGGGGCGCCACCTTGGCCCGACTGGCGCAGTGCTGGATTCGCAATCGACGCGCTCATCGCCCCAGGGCGGGGAAGCCGGATTCGATGCAGGCAAGAAGGTCTCGGGCCGCAAGCGCCACATTGTGGTCGACACGTTGGGCATCATCCTCGCGGTCAGCATCACAGCGGCGAGTGTGCAGGACCGTGATGGAGCGCCGGCCGCCATCGCTCAAGCCTGCGGCAGCCATCCGACGCTGCAAAAGCTCTGGGTCGACGGGGCTTATGCGGGTGAGTGTGCCCGGAGGCTGCAAGCCGCGCATGGGCTCGATGTGGAGGTCGTTCGCCATCCGGGCAACCGCAACGCCCATGTCTTTCAGGATCAGCGCGCCAGCGCGTCCGCACAGCCTCCCGCCGTACCCTCAGGCTTTGTTGTCTTGCCCAGGCGCTGGATCGTCGAGCGCACTCACGCATGGAACGAGCGCTGGCGCCGTCTTGTCATGCATCACGATCGGCGCGTGGACATCAGCCGTGCCTGGGTGTGGCTGGCAGACACCTGCAGGCTCGCAGCTCGGCTCGCCAGACTCGGTTGATTTATTCAACACCCTCTGAGTACGAGGCGCTCAACAAGGCTCGCCGGCGAATGCACGACCCTGCTTGGAAGAAAAAGTACCGGGTGCGCGCCGGCGTCGAAGGCACCCTGTCGCAGGGGGTTCGAGCATTCGGCATGCGACGAAGCCGCTACGTGGGCTTGGCCAAGACCACGCTGCAGCAGGTATTGGCAGCAATCGGCATCAACGCACTACGAATCGTCGGCTGGCTGGGCTGCGGCACTCATGCCAGAACGCGTGTCTCTCGCTTCGCTCGACTGGCGCCCCTGTCAGCTTGAATTCGCCAACGGTATCTGGCCAATGTCGCGCGCTTGACGCGTCCGGAGTGGGTGCGTGTGACGGCCGACGGCAAGGATGCAGTGCTGCTGTCCATACGCCAGCAGCCGGGCAGCAACAGCGTGCAGATCGCCGCCGACGTAGACGCGGCGCTGCACAGCGAGGGCGGCAAGCTGCCCGGCGGCGTCCATCTCGCCAACTGGTACGACCAGAGCCAGCTGGTGACGGCGGCCGCGGCCAGCGTGCGCGATGCCATCCTGATCGGTGTCGGGCTGGCGGCCACCGTGCTGCTGGTGTTCCTGCGCAACCTGCGGGTGACGGCCATCGCGGTGGTCGTGGTGCCGGCCGTCCTCTCGATCACGGTCGTGCTGCTCTACCTGCTCGGCATGAGCTTCAACATCATGACCCTGGGCGGGATGGCCGCGGCCGTGGGTCTCACATCATCGACGATGCGATCGTGATGATCGAGCACATCGAGCGCCGGCTTGCCGAAGCGGCCCGTTCGCCCTCGCACCCGGCCGGCGACGCCGGCGCGGCCGGCCACGTTGCGCGCGCGGCCGTCGAGTTCCTGCACCCGCTGGCGGGATCGAGCGCCGCCACGCTGGTGATCTTCGCGCCGCTGGCGTTTCTGTCGGGCGTGACGGGCGCGTTTTTCAGGGCGCTGTCGCTGACGATGGCCGCCGCCCTGGCGATTTCCTTCATCGTGACCTGGCTGGCCGTGCCGCTGCTGGCGCACGCGGCCAGCGGCCTTCGTTACCAATCGTCAAAGCTCCAGGCTTCGCTTCATCAGCTTGTCGAGAATGATGTCGAGTTGCTGGTGCTCGTGGTCGTCCAGCGCGGCGAGAAACCAGGCCTCCCGTTTGGCGGCTTCGGGCAAGATTTGTTCGCACACCTCGACGCCGGTTGGCGTCAACGACAGGATGACCTTTCGGCCATCTTCGGGATCACCGAAGGTCTCGATCATCCCCAGATCCACGAGGCGCCTTTGGGCTCGCGATACGCGGGCCTTGTCCATGCTCGTTCGATCGACGACTTCGTTGAACACCAGGTCGTTGTAGGCATAGAGCGCCATGATGATCCGCCACTCGGGGATCTGGACGTTGAAACGCGTTTCGAAGAGCCGGCCGATCGACTGTGACACCCGGTTGGCGACCACCGACAGCTTGTGCGGAATGAAGTCCTCGAGCTTGCCTATCGGGCCGAGGTTGGACCGCTTCACGGTGACGCGCCGCACGGCGGGCTTCGCTCGCTTGCGGGCTGGGGTGGTCTTCGCTGGTGTTTTCGCAGTCGTCGCCATCAGGGAATCTAAAGGAAGGTGAAGGTCGTCGGCCTCAGGACGGGCACGCGCCCAATATTGTGCGTCATGTACGCCTTTACAGAATCACTCGTTGTCAATGAAACACAGGCGGTGTGAGATGTCAACGCAAGTTCCGTCGACATGAGCCTTCACGGCTTGGCATCCATTGGCTTGTCGACGGCGAGTGTATTGAAAGAATACTTTGTTGACAACGAAACAAGATTTGCGCATCATCCGAATCCTGAAGCGGCGCCATTCGACACCACCCTGTCTTTGCGTTGCGCCGCGAGTCGAAGCCAGCCAACACCAAGCCTCACGCCATGTCCTATCCAGTCATCAAACTGTTCATCGACGGCCAGTGGGTCGAGCGGACCGATTCGGGCACTCGGCACATCCTGAACCCGGCCGATGGTTCGCTGCTCGGTGAACTGCCGGTGGCTGGCGCAGCTGAATTGCTTGCTGCGCAACATGCGGCCGCGCGGGGCTTCAGGCTCTGGTCGCGCACGCTGCCCATCGATCGGTTTCGCATCATCACCCGAGCCACGCAGCTGATCCGCGAGCGTGCACCAGCCATCGCCCGCATCCTGACGCTGGAGCAGGGCAAGCCATTGGCGGAAGCGCTGCGCGAAGTCACGCTTTCCGCCGACATCATCGATTTCCTGGCAGAGGAGGGCAAACGCCTGGCCAGCCGGGGCGTGCCACCGCGGCTGGCCAATGTGCTGAGCCAGACGGTGATGCGCGTGCCGGTGGGCCCGGTGGCCGCCTTCACGCCCTGGAACTTCCCCGCAAACCTCCCGTCGCGCAAGCTCGGCGGCGCGCTCAGTGCCGGTTGCAGCGTGATCATCAAGCCGGACGAACAGGTGCCCGGCACCTGCATGGAGCTGGTGCGCGCCTTCCATGACGCCGGGCTGCCGGCCGGTGTGCTGAACATGGTGCTCGGAGACCCGGCGGAGATCTCCGCCGCGCTGATCGCAAGTCCGGTGATTGCGAAGATCTCATTCACCGGCTCGGTGCCGGTCGGCAAGATGCTGGGCGAGCAGGCCGCGCGCCACATGAAGCGCTACACCGCCGAACTGGGTGGCCACGCACCGGTGATCGTGTGTGCCGATGCCGATGGCGCCGCGGTGGCCAGGCTGGCGGTGCCTGCGAAGTTCCGCAACGCCGGCCAGGTGTGCGCCTCCCCGATCCGCTTTCTGGTGCACCGCTCGCAGTACGCGGCGTTCCGCGGCGCGTTCGTCGAAGGGGCCCAGGCGCTGAAGGTGGGAGCAGGGCTGGACGAAGGCACGCAGTTCGGCCCGCTGATCCACGAGCGGCGCATCAACGAGATGCAGCGCTTCGTCGACGATGCCCTGCAGCAAGGCGCGACGCTGGCCTGCGGGGGCCAGCGTCTGGATCGCCCGGGGTGCTTCTACGCGCCGACGGTGCTCGAGAACGCGCCCCTGACGGCTCGCGCGCAGAACGAGGAGCCCTTCGGCCCCATCGCCTTGCTCGATGTCTTCGACGATCTCGACGCCGCGATCGAACGTGCCAACGCGCTGCCCTATGGCCTGGCCGCCTACGCCTTCACGCGCGATCTCGCCGTGGCGCACCGTTTGACCCAGGAGCTCGAATCCGGAATGGTCGGCATCAACCACTTCGGCGTGTCGCAGCCCGAAACGCCCTTTGGCGGCCTAAAGGACAGCGGCCTGGGACAGGAGAGCGGCCTGGAGGGCCTGCTGGGCTACACCGAGGTCAAGCTGGTGAGCATCGCTGCCTGAGGGCCACCCGGGTGCATCACGGCATGGAGACGAACGTCATGGCGAATCCACCGGCAGGGGTCTCTTGCGGCCCCAGCTTGACCCAGCCACCGCCCAAGGGTCTGCTGCTGGACTTCGGCAGCGTGATCAGCGTGTCGGTGTTCGAGCGCCACCGCGAGACCGAGGCGGTGCTTGGGCTGGCCGGCGGCAGCCTCACCTGGATGGGGCCGCTCGCGCCCGAGACCGATGCGTTGTGGCAGTCGATGCAGCAGGACCAGATCACGGAGCGCGACTACTGGGCCACGCGGGCGCAAGAGCTGGGCCGGATGGTCGGCGAGGATCGCTGGGATGTGCTGACCATGCTCACCCGCATCCGCCAGGTCGATCCGAACGCGGTGGTGCGGCCGAAGATGAAACGGCTCATCGAAACTGCGAGCGCCAGTGGCATCAAGGTCGGCATCCTGACCAACGAGATGGAGCTGTTCTACGGCAAGCCGTTTCTCGAGCGTATGGACGTGCTGCGGCACATGCAGGCCATCGTCGACGCCACGCACAACAACATCCTCAAGCCCGATCCGCGCGCCTATGCGATGGCGATCGAGGCGATGGGCCTGAAGCCCGAGCAGATCCTGTTCGTCGACGACCAGTTCCGCAACGTGGCCGGCGGCGTCAAGGCCGGCCTTCAGACCCACTACTTCGACCTGCGCGACATCGACGGCAACATTGCGTCGATCGCCGCGCGTCTCCAGCTGAGCATCAAGGAGTCCCCATGAGCAAGATGAGCACCGAAGAGCTGAAGGCGGCCAACGCCCGCTATCTGTGGCACCCGATGGCGCACCCGAAGGGCATGCAGGACACGCCGCCCGACATCATCGCGCGGGGCGAGGGCAGCTGGATCTGGGACATCGACGGCCACAGGATGATCGACGGCGTGGGCGGCCTGTGGAGCGCCAACCTGGGCTTCGGCCGCGCCGAGATCCGCGACGCGATCGTGGCGCAGCTCGACGAGCTCGCCTTCTACAACACCTTTCGCGGCACCACGCATCCGCGCGCGATCGAGCTGTCGACGCGCCTGGTCCAACTGATGGAGCCCGACGGCGTGGCCTCGGTGTTCTTCAGCAACGGCGGCTCGGACGCGGTGGAAGGCGCGCTGAAGCTGGCGCGCCAGTACTGGAAGCTGCAAAGGCAGGGCGATCGCACCAAGTACATCTCGCTGCGCATGGGCTACCACGGCGTGCACTTCGGCGGCATGAGCGTCAACGGCAACACCAATTTCCGCCGCGCCTACGAGCCCCTGCTGCCGGGCTGCTTCCACGTCGACACGCCCTGGCTCTACCGCAACCCCTACACCGACGATCCGGTGGCGCTGGCCGAGATCTGCGCCGACCTGCTCGACCGCGAGATCACTTTCCAGGGGCCCGACACGGTGGCCGCCTTCATTGCCGAGCCGGTGCAGGGCTCGGGCGGCGTGATCGTGCCGCCGGCCAGCTACTGGCCGCTGATCCGCAAGGTCTGCGACAAGCACGGCGTGCTCCTGATCGCCGACGAGGTGGTCACCGGCTTCGGCCGCACCGGCCACATGTTCGGCACCCGCCTGTGGGGCGTGCAGGCCGACCTCTGGTGCTTGGCCAAGGGCATCTCGTCGGGTTATGTGCCGCTGGGCGCCACCGCCATTTCGAAGAAGGTGGCGGACACGTTCCAGGCCGGCGACGCAGCGATGGGATCGGTGGCGCACGGCTATACCTACAGCGGCCATCCAATTGCCGCGGCGGCGGCGCTAGCCACGCTCGACATCCTGGAACGCGACGACGTGGTGGCCAATGCCGGCCGCCAGGGCCGCCACCTGCTGGAACGCCTCACGGCGCTCGGCCAGCGTTCGCGCCTGATCGGCGACGTGCGCGGCGTGGGCCTGATGGTGTGCATCGAGATGGTGGCCGACAAGGCCACCAAGGCCTCCTTTGCGCGTGGTGCCAAGGAGGTGACCGCGGTGGCGCGTGAGGCCTACCGGCTGGGCGCGATGGTGCGCACCTCCGGCCCGAACATCATCCTTTCGCCCGCCTTGACGATCAACCGGCAGGAGATCGACGTTCTGTGCGATGCCCTCGAAGCCGCCTTCGCGAAGGTCGAGGCCTGAGCCCGCGCCCCATCGAGCAAGGACACCGGACATGATCACGCTGGACCCCACGGCCGTGCAGGCCATGCTCGACCGCGAGCAGGCGCTCTTCTCCACGCTACACCCCGCCTCTCGCGCCGCCTTCGAAGCCGGCCAGCAGCACTACCTCTACGGCGCCCCCTCGCACTGGATGCGGCGCTGGGCCGGCGGTTTCCCGCTGGCGGTCAAGGCCGCGCACGGCACCCGCGTGACTTGCGTCGACGGCCTGGACTACGTCGACTTCTGCCTCGGCGACACCGGCGGGATGTGCGGCCATGGCGACCCGGCCATCACCGAAGCCGTCGCCTCGCAACTCGCCAAAGGCTCGACCCTGATGCTGCCGACCGATGACGCGCAATGGGTCGGCGCCGAGCTGGCGCGCCGCTTCGGCTTGCCTTACTGGGGCTTCACCACCTCGGCCAGCGACGCCAACCGCGCCGCGATCCGCATGGCGCGCATGGTGACCGGACGCGACAAGGTGCTGGTGTTCAACGGCTGCTACCACGGCTCGGTCGAGGAAGCGCACGTCGCCCTCGGCGCGGACGGCGGGATCGAGATGCGAAACGGCATCCATCCCAACGCGGTGGACCATGCGCGTGTTTCCAAGGTCACCGAGTTCAACGACGTGCCGGCCCTGGAGGCCGCGCTGGTGCCGGGCGATGTGGCCTGCGTGCTGGCCGAGCCCTTCATGACCAACTACGGGATGATCGAGGCGCAGCCCGGCTTCCTCGACGCGCTGCGCGACATCACGCGGCGCACCGGCACCCTGCTGGTGATGGACGAGACGCACACCTTCTCGAGCGGCCCGGGCGGCTACACCGGCCTGCACGGCTACCAGCCCGACTTCCTCGTGGTCGGCAAGGCGGTCGGCGGCGGCGTGCCGGTGGGGCTGTACGGCGTGAGCGAAGAGGTGGCACGGCGCATGTGGCAAGTGGTGCCGAAGGTCAATCCGACACGGGTGCGGCAAAGCGCGCACCTCGGCTTCGGCGGCACGCTGGCCGGCAGCGCGCTGCAGGTGGCGGCGGTGCGGGCAGTGCTCTCCAGCGTGCTGACCGAAGAGGCCTTCGAGCGCATGACCGCGCTGGCCACGGCGCTGGCCGGCCGGGTGCGCGAAGTGATCGCCGAGCACCGGCTGCCCTGGTACGTGGCACAGGTGGGCGCGCGCATGGAGACCATGTACACGGCCGAGTCGCCGCGCGATGCGAGCGACGTGCGGCGCGGCCGCGACGGGGCGCTGGAGTCGCTGCTGCATGTGTACTTCATGAACCGCGGCGTGCTGATCACGCCCTTCCACAGCATGCTGCTGATGTGCCCGGCGTCGCAGCGCGCCGATAGCGATCGCTATGTGAGCGTGCTGCAGTCCTTCTGTACCGACCTGGTCGCGGCATGCTTCGTGAGGGATGCGGGCAAATGACCGCCTTTCGCTTCGATGGCAAGGTTGCGCTGGTCACCGGTGCCGGCCGCGGCATCGGCGCGGCGGCCGCGACGCACCTGGCCGAGGCGGGGGCGGGTGTGATGCTGGCGAACCGCTCGTTCGATGCCGCCGAGCAGGTGGCCGCTGGCTTGCGGCGGCGCGCGCTGGCCGCCCAGGCCACGCCCTTCGTCGCCGACGAGGCCGGCTGCGCGCAGGCGGTGAAGGCCACGCTGGCAGCCTTCGGCCGGCTGGACATCCTCATCCACAACGCGGGCGCCTGCCCCTGGTCGCCAATCGAGTCGCTGACGAGTGAAGTGCTCGAAGAAGCCTTGAGCCTGAACCTGAAGTCTTGCTTCTGGCTCACGCAGGCCGCATTGTCGCCGCTGAAGAAGCAGGGCGGACGCATCGTCGTCACCTCCTCGGTCACCGGGCCGCGCGTGGCGATGGTGGGCGCCGCGCACTACGCGGCCGCGAAGGCGGGCGTGAACGGATTCATCAAGTCGGCGGCGCTGGAACTCGCCCGCCACCGCATCACCGTCAACGGCGTTGAGCCGGGCTTCGTCGCCAAGCCGCGCGGGCGGCTCAGCCAGCCGGCCGTCAAGGAACGGCTCGTTCGCTACATCCCGCTGCGCACGGCCGGCGAGCCGGACGACATCGCCTTCGCAATGCTCTACCTGGCCAGCGACGAGGCGCGCTGGGTCACCGGCCAGACCCTGGTGGTCGACGGTGGCATGACTCTGCCCGAATCGGGGCAGGTGATGGAAGAACTGTGGCAGGACGACGCTGCCTGACCGCGTGAACGGAGAGCGCATGGACACCCCCCAGATCCTGATCATCGGCACGGCCGACACCAAGGCCGACGAGTTGCTGTTCATGAAGCAGTGCATCGAACGCGCAGGCGGCGCGGCGCTGATCATGGACGTGGGCGTGCTGGGCCGACCCGCGTTCCAACCCGAGGTGCCCCACACCGAAGTGGCGGCAGCGGCCGGAACGACGATCGAGGCGATCGCCGCGCTCGGCGACGAGAACGCCGCGATGACGCAAATGGCCGCCGGCGCGGTGAATGTCGCCCTGAAGTTGTATGCGCAGGGGCGTGTCCACGGTGTGCTGGCCCTGGGCGGCACCATGGGCACCGACCTGGCGCTCGACGTCACGGGCGCGCTGCCGCTGGGCATGCCGAAGTTCGTGGTCTCCACCGTCGCGTATTCGCACCTGATCCCGCCCGATCGCCTGGCGCCCGACCTGATGATGATCCTGTGGGCGGGCGGGCTGTACGGGCTCAACAGCATCTGCCAGTCCATCCTCAGCCAGGCCGCGGGCGCGATCCTCGGCGCCTGCCGCACCGTCACCCGTCCGGTGACCGGCGCGCCGATGGTCGCGATCGGCTCGCTCGGCAAGAGCTGCCTCAGCTACATGGTCACGCTCAAGCCCGCGCTGGAGGCGCGCGGCTACGAGGTGGCGGTGTTCCACTGCACCGGCATGGGCGGACGCGCCATCGAGTCGCTGGCGAAGCAGCGCCGCTTTGCCGCGGTGCTGGACCTGTGCCTGCAGGAGGTCGGCAACGAGGCCCATGGTTCGGTCGTGACTTCCGGCGCCGACCGGCTCGAAGGCGCGGGGCTGCAAGGCATTCCGCAGATCGTGGCGCCGGGCGGCATCGACATGATCGACATGCAGACCTGGAAGCCGCTGCGGGCCGACTACGAAGGCCGGCCATACCACGCGCACAACCGCCTGATCGCCTCCGTGTTGATGACACCGACGGAGCGCCGCGCCGCCGCGCGGCTGGTGGCGGCGAAGCTGGGCAAGGCGACTGGGCCGACGGCCTTCATTTCGCCGCTGCAGGGCATCGAGGCGTGGGACCGGCCCGGCGAGGGATTGCACAACCCGGAAGGCCTGGCGGCATTCAGCGACGAGATCCGTCGCAGCGTGAAGCCCCCGGTCCGGCTGGTGGAGATCGACGCGCACATCAACGATGCGCTGTTCACCGACACGGTGCTCGATATTTTCGATGGCTGGGTTCGTGAGGGCCGGATCGTGCCGGGCCTGCCGGCCCGCGCGTGAAGGCATTGCCTGGGGCCAAGGACATGAAAGATCGGATCGTCTTCATCACCGGCGCGGCCAGCGGTATCGGCGCCGCGGCCGTCGAACGGCTGGCCGCCGAGGGTGCGCGCGTGCTTGCCTTCGACCGCAGCGCCGAGGCGCTCGATGCGCTAGCCCGTCGAACGGGCGCCACCGCCTTCGTCGGCGATGTGACGCAACAGCAGGACGTCGATCGCGCGATGGCGATGTTGGCCGCCATGGGCGGACCGCATGTCGTGGTGAACGGCGCCGGCGTCGTCGCGGCCGACGATCCGCAGGGCGTGACCGACGCGACCTGGGAGCGCATGATCGCGGTCAACCTCACCGGCACTATGCGGGTCTGCCGGGCCGCCATTGCGCTGCTGCGCGCGGCGGGCGGTGGCGCCATCGTCAACGTGGCTTCGGTGGCCGCCTTCAACTCGACCCCCGGCAGCGCCAGCTACGCGCCGAGCAAGGCGGGCGTCGTGGCCTACACCCGCAACATCGCCTATGTGCACGGCGCAGACAACATCCGTGCCAACTGCCTGTGCCCCGGCTGGACGCGCACCTCGATGGCCGAGCGCGAGATGGGCGAAGCGGCGGCGCTGGCCGGCACCACGATGGAAGCCGAGTTCGCCGTCATGGCCGATCGCATCGCGCTGAAAAGGGTGGCGCGGCCCGAAGAGATCGCGAGCTGCATCCGCTTCCTCGCCAGTGACGAGGCGTCGTTCGTCACGGGGGCCGTGCTCGTGGCCGACGGCGGCGGACGCATCGCCACGCACGCGCGCGGGTTCTGACTTCAAACAAATACCGTTGACAACGAAACAAACAGTCCTTATCGTCTGTCCGTTGTCCCATTGATCCCCACAGGAGCCTCCCATGTCTTTGCCCGATGCTGTTGAAGGATTCGATGCGACGAAGGGGCCAGTCAGCCGGGGCCGGCGCAAGCTGGTGGCAGCGGGCGTGGCCGGCGGCGCCGCAGCCCTGGCGGGCCTGCCGGGCGTCGCGCTGGCGCAGTCGTCCAGGACCATCAAGATCGGCTACCTCACCACGCTGTCCGGCGTGCGCGCCAACTTCGGCGAGGCCGACGCCTGGAGCCTGGAGCGCATCCGTGCCGCCTTGAAGGACGGCTTGACGATCGGCGGCACGAACTACAAGGTCGAGATCGTCGTGCGCGACACGCAGTCGGACGCCAATCGCGGCGCCACGATGTCGAGCGAGCTCGTGCTGCGCGAGAAGGTCGACCTGCTGCTGGTGCAGGACAGCGACGCGGCGCTCGCTGCGGGTCAGCTTTGCGATGTCAACGGCGTGCCGATGATCTCGACGATGGGCCCGTGGCAGGCGATCGTCTTCGGCCGCGGCTCCACGCCGGAGAAGGGCTTCCCGTACTCGTTCCACTTCTTCTGGGGCGCCGATGATGTGCTGAAGAACTTCTTCGGCATGTGGGACGGCGTCAAGGTCGAGCACAACCTGGGCACCATGTACATCGACAACGGACCCGGCCACGCGTTCGCCGATCCGGTGACCGGCATACCGGGCGGTGCCAAGGCGCGTGGCTACAAAGAGGTCAACAGCGGCTTTTTCAAGATCGCGAACGACGACTTCAGCAACCAGGTCTCCACCTTTAAGGCCGCCAACACCAGCATCGTGTCGGGCTTTGCCTACGCCAATCACTTCGCCACCTTCTGGAAGCAGGCGCAGCAGGCCAACTTCCGGCCCGAAGTGGTCACCATGGCGGCGGCTTTCCTGTTCCCGAGCGCGGTCGAGTCGCTCGGCGCGGCGGGCAACGGGATGTCCAGCGAAGTCTGGTGGACGCCCAGCTTCCCGTACAAATCGTCGATCACCGGCCAGAGCGCCAAGGCGCTGGCGGCTGATTGGGAGAAGAGCACTGGCAAGCAGTGGACGCAGCCGATCGGCTACGGCCATGCGCTGTTCGAAGTAGGGATTGCCGCGCTGAAGGCCACCGCGAACCCGAAGGACAGGAAGGCGCTGCGCGATGCGATCGCCAACCTCGACTTCGAGTCGATCGTCGGCCCGATCAGGTTCAAGGGCAGCCCGATCAAGAGCATTGCCGTCACCGGCATGTGCGGCGGCCAGTGGCGCAAGACCAAGGGCGGCAAGTTCCCGTACGAGCTCGTGATCGTGCACAACAGCACCGCCAAGGCCATCCCCGTGGAAGACGGGCTGAAACTGATCTCGCAGCTGGCAAAGGCCTGACCCGCCCGACCGATTGTCCGCAGCCACAGCGCGAGCCCCCTGTGCCGACCTGCCTTGTCATCAGCGGCCTGCGCAAGCGCTACGGCGAGATCGTCGTCGCCGATGACGTGTCCTTGACGCTCGATCGCGGGCGATGCCTCGGCGTGGTCGGCCCGAACGGCGCGGGCAAGAGTTCGCTGTTCAACCTGATCACCGGGGTGGCCGTGCCCGACGCGGGAAGCGTCAAGCTCGACGGCGTAGAGCTGGTCGGCATGCCGCCGAGCGCGCGGGCGCGGCTCGGGATCGCACGCGCCTTCCAGATTCCGCAGCCCTTCCCGCACCTCACGGCCTACGAGAACGCGCTCGCCGCCGCCACCTTCGCGGCGGGCCTGCCGCACGCACAGGCCACGCGCCAGGCGATGGAGGCACTCGTGCAGACCGGGCTGGCCGCCAAGGCGAATGAGCCCGCCGGACGGCTGCCCCTGCTGGACCGCAAGCGCCTCGAACTGGCCAAGGGCTTGGCCGCCAGGCCCAAGCTGCTGATGCTCGACGAGATCGCCGGCGGCCTCACCGAGCCGGAGGTTCATGTGCTGACCGAACTGATCCTCGGCCTCAAATCGCAGGTGGCGATGATCTGGATCGAGCACATCGCGCAGGCCTTGATGGCCGTGGCCGACCGCATCATGGTGCTGAACTTCGGCCGCAAGCTGCTCGAGGACACGCCGCAGGCCGCGATGGCCAGCCGCGAGGTGCGCGAGGTGTACATGGGCGTGATCGACAGCCATGCGGGCGACCATGCCGCTGCTTGACGTCCAGGGCCTCAGCAGCCACTACGGCGACCTGCAGGCGCTGTTCGACCTGTCGTTGCAGGTCGAGGAGGGTCAGGTGATCGCGCTGATCGGTGCGAACGGGGCCGGCAAGTCCACGCTCATCAGCGCGATCGCCGGCCTGGGCTCGCGCAAGGTGGGCCGCATCGACTTCGATGGCCAGCCCATTCATCAACTGCCGGCCGAGCGCATCGCGCACCTGGGGATCGCGCTCGTGCCCGAGGGCCGCCTGCTGTTTCCGTCGCTCACGGTGGAAGAGAACCTGATCATGGGCGGCAACACGCGCCGGCCCGGGCACTGGACACTGGCGACCGTCTACCAGCTGTTCCCGATCCTCAAGGAATTCCGCCATCGGCCCTCGACCAGTCTGTCGGGCGGCCAGCAGCAGATGGTGAGCATCGGGCGGGCCCTGATGTCGAACCCGCGCCTCATGCTGTGCGACGAGATCTCGCTCGGCCTCGCGCCCATCGTGATCGACCAGATCTACCGCTCCTTCGCCGACATCCGGTCGCAGGGCCTGTCGCTGCTGGTGGTCGAGCAGGACGTGTCGCGGGCCTGCGCGGTGGCCGACCAGGTCTACTGCCTGCTCAAGGGCCGGATGACCTTGTCGGGCAAGCCGGCCGAACTGACCCCCGCGCAGATCGGCGCCGCGTACTTCGGGAGCTGAACATGGCATGGATCGAAACCATCATCAACGGCATCCTGCTCGGTGGGCTGTATGCGCTGTTCGGCCTCGGCCTGGCCCTGGTGTTCGGCGTCATGAGGGTGGTGAACCTCGCGCACGGCGAGTTCGTGGTGCTGGCGGCCTATTTCGCCTCTTTCCTCAGCACGATGTTCCCCGGCGTCTCGCCCTTGCTGCTGATCGTGCCGGTGGCGCTGGTGGCCTTCGCGGTGGGCTACCTGCTGCAGGCCGGCCTGGTCAACCGGGCCGTGGCCTCCGCCGATCCGCTGGTGCCGGTGCTGCTCACCTTTGGCGTCGCGGTGGTGTTGCGCAACCTGATGGTCGAGCTGTTCGGGGCCGATCCGCGCGCCATCGACGGCGGCGCCATCGCCACCGCCGGCTTCGATGTGGCGGGCGTGCGCATCGGCCTCTATCCGGTGCTGGTGCTCGCGGTGGCCGTAGTGTCGTTCGCCGGCCTTCAGTGGCTGCTGCGGCACACGCGTTTCGGCCTGGTGGTGCGTGCCACCTCCGACAACCGCAGCATCGTGCGCGCGATGGGCGTGAAGCCCGACCATGTCTACAGCATTGTGATGGGCGTGTCGTTGGTGTTCGCGTCGATAGCCGGGCTGCTGCTGGCCATGCGGACGTCGTTCACGCCCTTCTCGGGGGTCGAGCGGCTGCTCGGCGCGTTCGAGGTGGTGATCATCGGTGGGCTCGGTTCCTTCTGGGGCGCGCTGGCCGGTGGCATCGCGCTCGGCGTGGCGCAGCTGGTGGGCCAGCGCTTCGATTCGAACGCCGGTGCGCTCTATTCGCACCTGCTGTTCTTCGTCATTCTGATGATCCGGCCCAGTGGCCTGGCCGGAGCGCGCCAATGACGAGACAAAGCGCTGCCCCCCGCGGGTGGGTCCCCGCCACGCTGGTGCTGGCCGCCGTGCTGCTGATCGTGCTTGCGCCGCGCTACGCCGACGGCGGGGTACTGCGCCTGTTGAGCGAGATCCTGCTCACGCTGGCAATGGCGCAGATGTGGAACCTGCTGGCCGGCTACACCGGCCTCGTGTCGATGGGGCACCAGGCCTTCATCGGCGCGGGCGCCTACCTGCTGTTCGTGGTGTCGGATCGCTGGAACATCTCGCCCTACCTCATGGTCCCGGTCGCGGGCGCCGGCGCGGCCCTGATGGCTGCGCTGGTCGCGCCGCTCATGTTCCGGCTGCGCGATGCCTACTTCTCGATCGGCATGTGGGTGTTCGCCGAGATCGTGCGGCTGCTGGTGACCAAGTTCGATGTGCTCGGCGGCGAGTCGGGCGTTCCGCTGCAGGCGATCCGGCTGGTCGATGCCGAGTCTTTCCAGGCCACGACCTTCTGGATCTCCGGCGCTATTGGCCTGGCGTCGGTGGTGGGCGTCTACCTGCTGATGCGCTCGTCCTTCGGGCTCGGCCTGATGACGGTGCGCGACAACGAGCTGGCCGCCAGCAGCGTCGGCGTGGACGTGTGGCGCAACCGCTTCGTCGCCTTCGTCATCTCGGCTTTCGGCTCGGGCATGGCGGGCGCTGCGCACTACATGGGCACGATGTTCCTGTCGCCCGACTCGGCCTTCGACATCAACTGGGTGGTGGCGATGATGTTCATCGTGATCATCGGCGGCATCGGCACCATCGAAGGGCCGCTGATCGGCACCGTCATCTACTTCGGCCTGCGCGAATTCTTCGGCGGCTTCTTCTCGATGTCGGGCGGCTGGTACCTGATCGCGATGGGCTGCATCGCCATCGTCGTGATGCTGGTCGCGCCGCGCGGGCTGTGGGGCGTGGCGCGCGACCGGTGGGGCTTCAAGGGCCTGACCGTCCAGCGCTTCCCGCCGCCGCCCGATGAAGCCGGGCCGGCGCAGCCGCAGCCGAAGCGGCCAACCCCTTCCAGCGAGAGTACCCCATGAAGACGACCGCGTTCTATCACGACGAACGAACGCTCTGGCATGTGCCGGGCGGACTGCACGCACTGTTCCTGCCTGTCGGCGGCTGGGTCCAGCCGATGGCCGGCAGCGGCATGGCCGAGTCGCCCGATTCCAAGCGGCGCATCAAATCGCTCATCGATGTGTCGGGCCTTGGCGATCACCTGGATGTGCGCAGCGCGCCGATGGCGAGCGAGGAAGACCTGCTGCGCGTGCACGTACGCGACTATGTCGAGCGCTTCAAGCAAGTCAGCGATGCGGGCGGCGGCGACCTGGGCGAGGTGGCGCCGTTCGGGCCCGGCAGCTACGAGATCGCCAAGCTGTCGGCCGGCCTGGCCACGGCGGCCGTCGACGGCGTGCTGCGCGGCGAACACCGCAACGCGTTCGCGATGTCGCGCCCGCCCGGCCACCATGCGCTGCGCGAGCTCAGCATGGGCTTCTGCCTGTTCAACAACATCGCGATCGCGGTCGAAGCCGCCCGGGCCCGGCACGGCGTCGAGCGCGTGGCCGTGATCGACTGGGACGTACACCATGGCAACGGCACCCAGCAGATCTTCTACGACCGCCCCGACGTGCTGACGCTGTCATTGCACCAGGAGGGCTGCTTCCCGTTCGGCTACAGCGGCGCGGAAGACCGCGGGGAGGGCGCGGGCCTGGGCTTCAACGTCAACATCCCGCTGCTGCCGGGCGGCGGACACGCCTCCTACATGTATGCATTCGAGCGCATGGTGCTGCCGATCGTGGACCGCTACCGGCCACAGCTGATCGTGGTCGCCAGCGGCCTCGACGCGAACGGCGTCGATCCCCTGGCGCGCATGCAGCTGTATGCGGATTCGTTCCGCGAGATGACGCGCATGACGATGCAACTGGCCGAGCGCCACTGCGGCGGCAAGCTGGCCGTGGTGCACGAGGGCGGCTATGCCGAGGCCTGCGTGCCGTTCTGCGGCCTCGCCGTGGTCGAGGAACTGGCCGGGCATCGCACCGAGGTGCAGGACCCGTTCGGCGGAATCTTCAGCCTGCAGCAGCCGTCGGAGCGCTTCATGGCCCTGCAGCGCCAGCTGATCGACGAGATGGCGGGCCTGCATGGCGCCTGAGGCCCGAACCATGGCAGACAACGAACTCGTCGCGCTGTCCGCGACAGCGCTTTCCGACCTGATCCATCGCCGCGCGGTGTCGTGCCGTGAAGTGATGCAAGCCTACCTGCGGCAGATCGAGCGGCTCAATCCGCAGGTCAACGCCCTGGTGTCGCTGCAGGACCCGGAAGACCTGCTGCGCCAGGCCGATACGCGCGATCAGCAGCTCGGGCACGGCGAGTCGATGGGCTGGATGCACGGCTTTCCGCAGGCGCCGAAGGACCTGTCGGCCACGGCCGGGATCGCCACCACCATGGGCTTTCGCGGATTCACGCAGCAGGTGCCGGCGCACGACGACATCTTCGTCGAGCGCATGCGGCGCTCCGGCGCCATCTTCGTGGGCAAGAGCAACACGCCCGAATTCGGGCTCGGCTCGCACACCTACAACCAGGTGTTCGGCGCCACGCGCAATGCCTGGGACACGCGCCTGTCGGCCGGCGGCAGCAGCGGTGGCGCGGCGGTGGCGCTGGCGCTCGACATGCTGCCGGTGGCCGACGGCAGCGACATGATGGGCTCGCTGCGCAATCCGGCCGGCTGGAACAACGTCTACGGCATGCGGCCTTCGTTCGGCCGCGTGCCCTCGGGGCCGCTGGGCGACCAGTTCTTCCAGCAGTTGGGCTGCGCCGGGCCGATGGGCCGCACCGCGCAGGACGTGGCGATGCTGCTGTCGGTGCAGGCCGGCCGCGACCCGCGTGTGCCGCTGTCCCTGACGGACGACCCTGCCGTGTTTGCCGGTTCGCTGGCGCGCGACTTCAAGGGCGCGCGCATCGGCTGGCTGGCCGACCATGGCGGGTACCTGGCCATGGACCCGGGCGTTCTGCCCCTGTGCGAAAGCGCGCTGCGCTACTTCGGCGACATCGGCTGCGAGGTCGAGGCCGCCGCGCCGGCGTTCGACATGGCACGGCTGTGGCGGGTCTGGCTCACGCTGCGCAGCTTCCTGGTGGCCGGCAACCTGGCCCCCCTGTATGCCGATGCCGAGCAGCGTAAGCTGCTGAAACCCGAGGCCCTCTGGGAGATCGAGCAGGGCCAGCATGTTTCGGCGCGGGACGTCTACCTCGCGTCCAGCGACCGGTCCGCCTGGTATGGCGCGATCTGCGCGCTGTTCGAGCAGCACGACTTCCTCGTGCTGCCCAGCGCGCAGGTGTTCCCGTTCGACGTGGAAACGCCGTGGCCGCGCGTGGTCGGCGGGCGCAGCATGGACACCTACCACCGCTGGATGGAGGTGGTCATCGGCGGCACCCTGGCCGGGCTGCCGGTCATTTGCGTGCCGGCGGGCTTCAACGACCAGGGCTTGCCGATGGGCCTTCAGATCATCGGGCGACCGCAGGCCGATCTGGAGGTGCTGCAACTGGCCCACGTCTGGCAGCAGGCCACGCCGTTTGCGCGGCAGCGGCCCGCGCTGCTGGACGCATGACATTTTCTTCAACAAGAGGTACCTCATGAGATTGCTTGATTTCGTCAAACCGCTGCTGGCTTGCAGCGTCCTTGCGGGTTCCGCCACGCTGGCCCAGGGCGTTTCCGGCAAGGTCACCACGCTCGTGGTACCTTATCCAGCCGGCGGCGGCTCCGATGCCATCGCGCGGGTCGTCGCGCCCGAGCTGTCGAAGCAGCTCGGCCAGCCGGTGATCGTGGAAAACGTGGCCGGCGCAGCCGGTGCGATCGGCGTGCAGAAGGTGGCGAGCGCGGCGGCCGACGGCCGCACGATGCTGATCGGAACCCCGATGGAACTCGTGCTGACCCCCTTGAGCATCGCCGCCGCGAAATACAAGCCCGAAGACTTGCGCCTGGTGGGCCTGTGGAGCACCACGTCGATGGTTCTGCTGGCGCGCAAGGACCTGCCCGCGAACAACGTCGAAGAACTCATCGCGCTGGCCAAGCGCCCGGGCGAAAAGGAAATCTCCTTCGGCAGCCTCGGCCCCGGCTCGCTCTACCACCTCGTTGCCGAGCGCTTCGGCCAGCTCAGCGGCGCGAAGATGCTGCATGTGCCCTACAAGGGCGGTGCACCGCTGGTGCAGGACCTGATGGGCGGCCAGATCGACATCGTGTTCATGCCGCTGGCCGGCAATATTCCCGACCTGATCGCGGGCGGCAAGGTCAAGGCGCTCGGCCTGGCCGCGGCAGCGCGGCACACGACGCTGGGCATGATTCCGCTGATCAAGGAAACCAAGGGCATGGAAGACTTTGTCTTCGGGGTCTGGAATGGCCTGGAGCTTCCCAAGGGCACGCCGCAGGACATCGCGCTGCGCGCCAACAAGCTGGTGGGCGAGGTCGCGACGAGGCCGGAGGTGCTGCAATCGATCCTGGCGCAAGGCACTTCGCCGGTGCCTCTGACCTCGCTGGACGAACTCGCGCAGCTGTACGAACGCGACATCGCCCGCTACCGGGCCATTGCCAAGTCGATCAACCTGCAGCCGCAGTAGAGCGGCCCGTCCAAATCGAGCATCAGCGCGGCCGCGGCCGCGCGCGGCAAGGGCGAGATCTTCCACATGCAGGCCGTCCCGATCTTCGCCGTGACGTGCACGGCCGCGGCCATGTCGGTGGAGTAGCGCCATGCCGCACACGGCTCGGCCATCGTCATCGTGATCGGTCTCGCACTGGCCTATTGGAGAGGCACACAGACCGGCGGCCACAAGGGCCTGGCCGATATGTCGCTGTTCGGCGGCATCGGACTCATGGGCGGAGCCATGCTGCGAGATTTCGCCATCGTCGCCACGGCTTTCGAAGTGCAAGCCACCGAGGCACGCAAGGCAGGCCTCGTCGGCGTGGTCGCGTTGCTGCTCGGCACGCTGCTGCCATTCATCGTCGGTGCCACGGTCGCTTGGAGCTTTGGGTATTCGGATGCCGTCAGCATGACGACCATCGGCGCTGGCGCGGTGACCTATATCGTCGGTCCGGTCACGGGCGCGGCCATCGGCGCCAGCTCCGACGTGATGGCGCTGAGCATCGCGACCGGGTTGGTCAAGGCCATCATCGTGATGGTCGGCACGCCCATAGCCGCTCGCTTTTTGGGGCTGAAGACGCTCGGCGATGGTCTTCGGCGGCTTGGCGGGCACCGTGAGCGGCGTGTCCGCCGGCCTCGCCGCCACCGACCGCAAACTGGTGCCCTATGGCGCCCTGGTCGCCACTTTCCACACCGGGCTGGGCTGCCTGCTGGGCCCGTCGCTTCTGTTCTTCGCCACCAAAGCGCTGGTGGGCTGAGGCACAAACCATGAACCGCATGAACTGGAACACCAAGACCGCCAACCGCTCCGAGCGGCTGGCACGCGCAGCCCAGGCGCTGGGCACGCAGCGCGAGGGAAAGCAGGTGGCCGCCGAGGGGGTAGGTACGCTGCTCGAAGCCGTGCTGGAGCCCGGCGACCGGGTCTGCCTGGAAGGCAACAATCAGAAGCAGGCCGATTTTCTTGCCCAAGCGCTGGTGCAACTCGACTCGGCACGGGTGCACGGCCTGCACATGGTCCAATCGGTGCTCGCGCTGCCCGAACACCTTGATGTCTTCGAGAACGGTGTGGCTGCCAGGTTGGACTTCAGCTTTTCGGGCCCGCAGGGCGCGCGGCTAGCCAAGCTGGTATCGGCCGGGCGCATCGAGATTGGCGCGATCCACACCTACCTGGAACTGTTCGCACGCTACTTCGTCGACCTCACGCCGCGTGTGGCGCTGGTCACGGCGCACGCCGCCGATGCCGAAGGCAATCTGTACACTGGGCCTAACACCGAGGATACGCCGGCGATCGTCGAGGCCACGGCTTTTTCGGGCGGCATTGTGATCGCGCAGGTCAACGAACTGGTGGATGGCCGCACAACGACGCTGCCGCGCATCGACATCCCGGCCGACTGGGTAAACTTTGTGGTGAAGGCGCCGCGGCCCAACTTCATCGAGCCGCTCTTCACCCGTGACCCAGCCCAGATCAGCGAGATCCAGGTGCTGATGGCGATGATGGCGATCAAGGGCGTCTACGCCGAATATGGCGTGCAGCGGCTCAACCACGGCATCGGCTTCGACACCGCTGCCATCGAACTGCTGCTGCCGACTTACGCCGAATCGCTGGGTCTGAAGGGAAGGATCTGCAGCCACTGGGCGCTGAATCCGCACCCGGCCATGATTCCGGCCATCGAAGCGGGTTGGGTCAAATCCATCCACTCCTTCGGTTCCGAGCTGGGCATGGAGGACTACATTCGTGCGCGCTCCGACGTGTTCTTCAATGGCCCCGACGGCAACTTGCGCAGCAACCGCGCCTTCTGCCAAATGGCCGGCCACTATGCCTGCGACCTGTTCATCGGCTCGACGCTGCAGATGGACCTCGACGGCAACAGTTCAACCGCCACGTTGGGTCGCATCACCGGCTTCGGCGGCGCGCCCAACATGGGGGCCGACGCACGTGGGCGGCGGCATGCCAGCCCGGCGTGGCTCAAGGCCGGCAAGGAGTCGCGCGCCGGCCGCGGGGGCGCCGCCGGCACGCCGCGCGGCCAGAAGCTGGTGGTGCAGATGGTCGAGACCTTCCGCGAGCACATGCATCCGGCCTTCGTCGAACAGCTCGACGCCTGGCAGCTCGCCGAGCAGGCGGGCATGGAATTGCCGCCGATCATGATCTACGGCGCCGACGTGAGCCACGTCCTAACTGAGGAAGGCATAGCCAACCTGCTGCTGTGCCGCAGCGATGCCGAGCGCGAGCAGGCGATCCGCGGCGTGGCGGGCTATACGGCGGCCGGGCTGGGCCGCGACAAGCGCGCGGTCGAGAACCTGCGCGACCGCGGCGTGATTCGCCGCCCGGAGGATCTGGGCATCGACCCGCGCGACGCCACGCGCAATCTGCTGGCCGCCCGCAGCATGCGCGACCTGGTACGTGCCTCGGGCGGGTTGTACCAGCCGCCCAAGCGATTCAGGAACTGGTAGGAGCAAACGATCATGAGCATTTCCACGGGACTCGAAATCCTGGATTTTTCCTTCCCCGGCAAGAAGGCCGCCGGCAGCTTCGCGCCGGTGCTGGTCGGCGTGGTCGGTTCGGGCAACCTCGAGGTGATGCTCGAGGCCGCCATGGGCGATGCCTGCGCGGTGCGCGTGGAGACCTCGGCGCGCGGCTTCGGGCCGATCTGGCAGGCCGTGCTGAATGACTTCCACGGGCGCCATCCGCTGGCCGGCGTGCGCATCTCGATCAACGACATGGGTGCCACGCCCGCCGTCGTGAGCTTGCGTCTCGACCAGGCCGTGGCCGAACTTCCGGGAGTGAGGCCATGATGATCAGTTACGCCGAATGCTCGGCGCGCCAGCGCCTGGCCCATGTGCTGGATATGGGCAGCTTCCACGAGTGGCTCCCACCGGCGGAGCGATTGACAAGCCCGCACCTGGCACAGCTTGGCGTACCGTCGTCCTTCGACGACGGCGTGGCCATCGGCCGCGCCACACTCGATGGCCGCACCGTGTTCGTGGCCGCGCAGGAAGGTGCGTTCATGGGCGGTGGTGTCGGCGAGGTGCATGGGGCCAAGCTGGTCGGTCTGTTGCGGCGTGCGCTGCGCGACCGGCCGGTGGCGGTGCTGCTGCTGGCCGAGTCGGGCGGGGTGCGGCTGCATGAGGCGAACGCAGGGCTGATCGCGGTGTCGGAGGTGATGCGCTCGGTGCTCGACGTGCGCGCCGCCGGCATCCCGGTGGTCGTGCTGATTGGCGGCGGCAACGGCTGCTTCGGCGGCATGGGCATCGTGGCGCGCTGCGCCGACCACATCGTGATGAGCGATGTCGGCCGGCTGGCAATGTCCGGCCCCGAGGTGATCGAGGCATCGTTCGGCGTCGAGGAATTCGATTCGCGCGACCGCGCACTGGTGTGGCGCACCACCGGCGGCAAGCACCGCTGGCTCACCGGTGACTGTGATGTGCTGGTGGAAGACGACGTGCAGGCCTTCCGTGATGCCGCCATCGCCGGGCTCGGCGCCGCCAGGCCGGTGACGCTGGATGCGCTCGAAGACGAGCACGCGCTGCTCATGGCCCGCCTGCGCGAACTGCCCACGGCCAGCCCTGGCCATGATGACGCGATGGCGGTGTGGGAGCGCCTGGGCGTGCCCGAAGCGACGCGCGTTCCCGACATGGATGTAGCAGCCCTGCGTGCGCTGCGCCCGGCTTGAAAAGAGGACACGATATGGAATGGAACACCCTCGCCACCCGGCTGTTCGGCGCCGATCACGACATTTGCGTCGATGGCGACTTCCTGCACGGCACGGCGCAGTTGGACGGACGGCCGATCACTGTGGTCGGCACGACCCACCACGCGCCGATCGGCGTCGCGCTGGCTCTGGCGCAGGCGCGCGTGGTGCTGAACACCGTTGCGCGGCATCCGGGCCGTCCGATCGTGCTGCTGATCGACACCCAGGGGCAGCAACTGCGCCGGCGTGATGAACTGCTGGGCATCAACCGCGCGATGGCGCACTTGGGCATGGCCGTTGACTTGGCGCGCCGGCGCGGCCATCGCGTCCTCGGGCTGGTGTACGACCAAGCGCTCTCGGGCGGCTTCATTACCTCGGGCCTGATTGCCGACGCCTGCTATGCGCTGCCCGAGGCCGAGATCCGCGTAATGCGCATCCCTGCGATGGCACGTGTGACCAAGCTGCCCGAGGAGATGCTGGCGACGCTGTCGGAGTCGAACCCGGTGTTTGCGCCCGGCGTTGGCAACTACGTGGCAATGGGCGGGGTGCGTGCGCTCTGGCAGGGTGATTTGGCCGCTGCGCTGCGCAACGCACTGGTCGATGCGCCAACCGACGACTGCCGCGCTCAGGACGGTGCTGCGCGTGGTGGGCGCCGGCTCGCAGCCGCCGTGACGCAACGTGTGCTGGATGTGGCGTGAGACCTGACAGTGATGCCGCTGCGCCGTCATCAACTCGCCCACCTGTCCGCCGACGGGTGGGCGGCCGTGCTGGCCCGTGGATGGGACATCGAGGCGCAGGCTTGCCTCGACCATTGGGCCTTGCACCGACTGCCGCTCGTCGTGACGCGGCAGCCCGCGCCTGGTGCCGGGACCGGGATCGCGCTCGGCCTGCCGGCGCCGGCGCAGTGGAGCCGACGCCGGCTGACCCTGCAGGTGCCGTGCACCGCAATCGTATGTTTCGGTGAATTTCCGACGGCATCCGAGGTAATGGCCTTGCTGCCGCGCGGTGCGCGCCCGGCATGGCGCATGCTGATGGGGGCGCTGGCGGCCTGCCACGCCCCGGCACGCATCTATGGCAGCTATGGTTGGCAAAGTTTGAGTGAACTGCGTTATCTGCGCGCCACCTCCGACCTCGACCTGTGGATCGCCATCGATGACGCCGTTCACGCCGACGTCGTTGGGTCTCGTCTGCAGGACTTCGCGGCGAAGCACCCGCGCCTGGACGGGGAGTTGGTGTTCGGTGACGGCAGTGCCGTCCATTGGCGCGAATGGATGGCTTGGCGTGCCGGGCAGACCCGGAGCGTGCTGGTGAGGCATGTAAGCGGAGCGGCGTTGGCAAGCCAATCCTTCGTGCCTGGACAGCGGGGAGCGATGGAGTCGGCAGCATGACTGCCGCCACTATCGAAGCGGGGTGTGCGGCGCCGGCAAACCGTCTCACGCCGCATGAGATCGGTCGTGCTGCCACCCTGGCGTTGCACGATGAGCTCGCGCTGGCACCCAAGCCAGGGTTGGTGTCCTTCGTCGACAGCGGCAGCCACAACGACATGGACGCGCACACTTTCATGCGAAGCCTGTTTGCGCTACGCCACTACTTTGTCCAGACAGCCGCGTTGGGCCAGGCGCACGCTCCCTTCGACGCGCTGGAATCCTGCGGCATGGCTGCCGAGGTGCGCATGTTGGAGGCGACCGACGGCATCAACACCCATCGAGGTGCCATCTTCACCCTGGGTTTGTTGTGCGCTGCGGCGGGCGCAGCACAACGTGATGGCGAAGCGATGCATTCCGCAGCGCTTCGCGCGACGTTATGCCGGCGTTGGGGCCACGCGCTCTCGGCGCGCAGCCAGCGCGTCTCCACATTGCCGGGGGGGATCGCCGCACGCCGCCATGGCCTCCGCAGTGCCTCGCAGGAAGCGGCACTCGGATTCCCGGTGTTGTTCGACATTGCGGTGCCCACGCTGGCCGGTGCGCTGCGGCGTGGCCTCACCACGCAGCAGGCACGCGTCGACACGCTGTTTGCGGTCATCGCGTCGCTGGACGACAGCAACATCGCGCACCGCGGCGGGTTGCCGGGCTTGCGCCACGCGCAGCAAGCGGCATGCCACTTTCTCGCGCAGGGAGGCGCCGCGCGCAGCGGCGGCCTCGATGCGGCACGGGTCATCCACCGCGACTTCGTCGCCAGGCGCCTGTCACCCGGCGGTGCGGCCGACACCCTGGCCGCAGCCTGCTGGGTGCTGCGCCTTTGCGGGACCACGTGAGCTACGCGCTGCTCTTCTCGGGACAGGGCATGCAGCATCCCGCAATGCTGCCGTGGCTGGCACGAGACGATATGGTGCGCGCCGTCGAGCACGCACTTGGTGCCGACTGGCGCGAACGCTTGGGGGATCGTGCGTGGGCCGGCCGCAATGCAAACGCGCAACTGCTGTTAACAGGCTTGGCGCTGGCGGCATGGGGGCAACTTGCGTCCCTGCTGCCTGCACCCAGCACCATGGCTGGTTACAGCGTCGGTGAACTCGCAGCCTTTGCGGCGGCCGGCGCTTACGACAGCACCACCGCAATCGCACTGGCACAGCAGCGCGCCGCGCTGATGGATCACAGCGCCGAGGCTTTCCCCATGGGGATGCTCGGCATCAGCGGCCTGGCCGCGCGGCCGCTGGAGCAGCTGTGCTCCGACTTCGAACTGGCTGTCGCCATTCGCAACTGTGTCGACGGCGTGGTCGTCGGTGGATCTCAAGCGGCGCTGCTGGCAGCGGCAGAGGCCGTGCAGCGCCAGGGCGCGCATGGCACCCAGCTCAACGTCCATGTCGCATCTCACACGCCATGGATGGCCGACGCGGCCTGCGCCTTCGCCGACCTGATCGCACCACTGCCGTTCAGGGCGCCACAAACCGTGTTGTTCAGCAATGCTGCCGGCAGGGTCACGACCGTCACGCAACTCAAGGCAGCGCTGGCCCGACAGATCGACCATACCGTGCGCTGGGACAACTGTATGGAGGACATCGCTGCCCGCCGGATTCAATGCGTGCTGGAGATCGGGCCGGGGCAGGCGCTGGCACGCATGTGGAACCAGCACCATCCGCGGATTCCTGCGCGCTCGGTGGACGAGTTCCGAAGTGCGCAGAGCATTGCCGATTGGGTCGGCCGTTGGTCGGAATGAACTGAAGCCCATGGGCGACTTTCACCATGCCAAGACGATGACGCGCGATGCTGGGGAGCACGCTACGAGCCTGAGCGCTCGCCACTGCGCCGACGACGTGACTGTCAGGATCCCTTCCCCGAGGACAGCTTCTTGCTGCTTCGCCGTGGAACTATTTCAGAAAAGCTTTTACGGATGGCGTGCCTGGGGAAGAAACGGCCCTGGCGACTGGCGCTGGTCACGGTACTGCAGTTTCTCGAACATCTGAGAATTCATCAGCTCGGTCACCGAGGCTGTGATGGCTGAAGTCACGGCCTGGCAATCACGCCCGCTCGAGCCCATGTACCCGGTGGTCTTCTTTGACGCGTTGCGCGTGAAGATCAAGGAAGACGGAGTCGTGCGCAACAAGGCGATCTACCTGGCGCTGGGCGTGTTGCGCGATGGCAACCGCGACATCCTGGGCCTCTGGATCGAGGGCACCGAAGGCGCCAAGTTCTGGATGAAGGTGTTCAACGACCTCAAGACCCGTGGGGTCGGCGACACCTGATCGCGGTCACTGACGGCCTCAAAGGCATGTCGGAGGCTCTGAGCGCGGTGTTCCCGGCCACGACCCTGCAGACGTGCATCGTGCACCTGATTCGCAACAGCCTGGACTACGCCAGTTGGAAGGAGCGCAGGACGCTGGCCAGGGCGATACGACCGATCTACACGGCAGTCACCGCCGAGGCGGCCGAGGCCGAACTGGACGTCTTCGAGCAAGGCCCATGGGGGCAGAAATTTCCAACAGTGGCAGCGGCCTGGCGGCGCGCCTGGAGCCACGTGATTCCGTTCTTTGTGTTTCCGCCGCAGATTCGGCGCGTGATCTACACGACCAACGCGATCGAGAGCATCAACTCGCAACTGCGCAAGATCATCAAGAGCCGCGGCCACTTCCCCAGTGACGACGAGGCCTCAAAGCTGATCTGGCTGGCATGGCGCAGCATCACCGAGGACTGGGGGCGCGCGGCCAAGGAATGGAAAGAAGCCATGAACCAGTTCGCGATCCTCTACGAAGACCGCTTCACCAGGACCGCTGCGTAAGATGCACCGACTTGTCCACCGCGGCGTGCGTTCGTCGCAAGCAACGCCCGCCGCCGTGGACAAGTCTGCAGAGCGCCTCGAACACAAAAATTCAGACAGCCCCGGACCAGCCGTCCGTCCCGGACCTCAAGCATCACCCCCTTGAGCCCGGCGTACCCGCTCACCGAATCGAACGGCTTCATGAGCATCATTCGGAGCCGGCAGAGCCGTGAATCGATGTCCTGAGCGCGATCTTCGCCGGCAGCGGAAGAGGAGCCCGGCACGGGCTGCGTCAGCAGCCGCAGCAGGTCGTCGCATTCTTCTTCGCAGGCAAACAGGCTCGACGTCAGTTCGGCGGCAAAATTCCCCGGCGCAACAATGAGCGCCTGGATGTCCGTCGCGGACGGCCAGGGCTGCTGACGAACCCTCGCCAGTTCCTCGCGCAACGTATCGAAGCGCGGGAGCATCGAACCGCTGCTTGTAAAGCGCGTTCGCGCTGCCTCAATGTGTCTCCAGCCACGCCCCTGGGTTCGCCTCGACGGCAATGGTGTTACAAAGGCCCGAGACGAACGGCGTGTAAACGCGGCAGCCTGGAGTCAATCGCCGGCTTCGGAGTCTGGTGCCTCTCCCGCCAGGTTCTTGTGCATCTCGATCATCTGCTTGAGGGTCTTCTTGAGTTGCAGTGATTGCCCCATGCCGAAGGGCTCAAGCACCCGCCGCTCGTGCTCGTTGGCAAGCTCGATCAGGTCTGCTACCTGAGAGCTGCCTGCAGGCGTGATGGCGATGCGGGTGATGCGCCGATCCGTCTCGTCCGCAATCCGGCGGACGTGTCCGCGCGCCTCCATGCGGTCGAGGACACGCGTGAGCGTCGGCTGTTTCATCACCGCTATCCGCGCGAGTTCACCAATGCTCATCGGCTGCGCACCCGCAAGGCTGGCAAGCGCACGCCACTCGGACACCGTCAGCCCCTTGCGAGCCACGATGCGGTGGAACTCGCCCGAGATCAGGTGACTCGCCTGCGCCAGCAGTGCGGGTAGGTAACTGTCCACGAAAGCGCCATCAACCGGTTTGTCGCTCATGGTCCGATTCTCGCCGCCCGTGGGCTCTGCCTGACGGCGTTACGTCAAATTCCAATTTTCTTGACAGATGAATATATGAAAAGTAATGTAGATGTGCAAGCCGCGCACCCCCGCGCAACTCACCTGGAGAAAGTTTGGAATGAAAATTGCCATCCTGGGCGGCGGTCACGGCTGTTATGCCGCCGCCGCGGACTTGTCAGAAGCAGGCCATGAAATTCGCCTGTGGCGCCGTGACACCGCAGCCCTGCGTCCCGTGATCGAGAGCGGCACCATCGTGCTGAAGGACGCAGACGGAGCGCGCGAGGTCCGCGTCACGCGCGCCACCGCCGACATCCGTGAAGCCTTGAACGGGGCACAGCTCATCGTCATCCCGTCGCCTGCCATCGCCCAGGAGGACATCGCCCGCGAGATGGCGCCGCACCTCGTTGACGGGCAGGTGGTGTTCCTGCCGCCGGGCACATTCGGCAGCTTCGTAATGTCGCGCATCGTGCGCGCTGCAGGTAATCGAGCCGACGTGGCATGGGCTGAAACCGGTACTTTGCCCTATCTCGCGCGCAAGCACGGCGATCGGGAGGTGAACGTGACGATCCGGGCGGTGCGGCTGCCCACGGGGGTCTATCCGGAGCGAAAGGCCGAGCATGCGCTGGCGGTGATCCGCGAGGCCTACCCGAGCGTGCATGGTTGCGGCGACGCGCTGTCCGGCGCGTTGATGAATGCCGGGCCCATCATCCACCCGCCGCTCATCGTCATGAATGCGGCGCCGCTGCAGCACTTCGAGCGTTGGGACATCCACAACGAGGGCACGCAGCCCGTGGTCCGCGCGGTGACCGATCGGCTCGACAAGGAACGCATGGCTGTGCGCGAGGCACTCGGCTATGGCGCGCCGCACTACCCGCTGTCGGACCACTATCTCAACGACCAGTGGATGTACGGTGATGCGCACAAGAAGCTTGTGAAATCTGGCGACTGGCGCGAGAACATCGACCTGCAGTCGCATCGCTACGTGACCGAAGACACCGAACTCGGCCTGGCTTTCCTGACCTCGGTCGCGCGCTGGACGGGCACCGACGCGCCGATTGCACACGGACTGCTTGCGGTCGTGGGCGGATTCCTCGGACGTGACCTGCGCCGTGGCGAGCGCACGCTCGAGACGCTTGGGCTGCACGAGCTCGACCGTGACGCGCTGCGCCAACTGCTGCGGGTCGGCGAATGAACGCGCCCGGCTTCGTCGCCGTCGGTGCCGGGCGCATGGGCCGCGGCATCGCCGTGAGCTGCGCGTATGCGGGGCACCGGATCGCCTTGGTAGACCTGCGCCGTCGAACGCCCGAAGCATGTCAGGCGCTGCGAGACGAGGCGAGCGGCGAGATCCGCGCCGCATTGCAGGGCCTCGCGAAGCTCGGCGCTCTGCGCGAGGAGCAGATCGCCGAGATCGCATCGCGCGTCGAGCTCGTCGATGCCGACGGTGCGGCGCAAGCGCTGGCCGCAGCCGAGCTGGTGTTCGAAGGCGTGCCCGAGACCATGGAGGCCAAGCGCGATGCCTTCAACGCCTTGAACACACATTGCAGTGACGAGGCCATCCTGACCTCCACCACCAGCAGCATCCTCGTCACGCAGATGGCCGAGCTGGTCAGAAAGCCGGAGCGGTTCCTCAACATGCACTGGCTGAACCCGGCCTACATCATTCCCGTCGTGGAACTGAGCACGCACGGCGGCACGAGCGCAGCGGTCCTGGAGCGCACGCGCGTGCTGATGGAGGGCATCGGCAAGCTGCCCGTGGTGTGCGGCCCGGCGCCTGGCTACATCGTGCCGCGGCTCCAGGCGCTGATCATGAACGAGGCCGCGCGCATGGTGGAGGAGGGCGTGGCCACGGCCGAAGAGATCGACAAAGCGACGCGCTTCGGGCTCGGCCTGCGTTTCGCAGCCATCGGCGTCGTCGAATTCATTGACTTCGGCGGCTGCGACATCCTGCACCACGCCAGCCGAGAAATGGCCGGCACCATCGATGCGCAGCGCTATCGCGCGCCGGACATCGTGGGACGCATGATGGCCGAGGGCCGCGTGGGACTGAAGTCGAGCAGCGGCTTCTACGACTACACGGGCCGTGACGTCGTCGCCTACCGGCTGGACGTGCTCTCGCGCGTGCTCGGCCAGCTGCGCGAGGCGGGCCTCTGGCGCGCGCCGGCCGAGCGGACACTCCCGTGAAATTGCACCGCGCTTACGTCGAGCTTCCGCACGGGCAGGTGCACTACGCCGAGTGCGGCGCGCCAGATGCGCCGCCCGTGTTGCTGCTGCACCAGACGCCACGCAGCTGGGCCGAATACCGCGAGGTGCTTCCGCGGCTCGGTGCACATTACCGCGCGATCGCGATGGACACCGCAGGCTTCGGTGCATCGGATGCGCCCGCGTCCGAGCCGTGCATCGAAGTGTGGGCCAGCATCGCGGCGCAGTTCCTGCAGGCCCTTGCGATCCCCGCGGCGCATGTGGTGGGGCATCACACCGGTGGCGTGATCGCGGTCGAGCTGGCGTTCCGGCATCCTGCGCGGGTTCGCTCGCTGGTCCTGTCCTCGACGCCTTTCACCAACAAGGCTTTCCGCCGCGCCCGGGCAGAGCGACCCCCTATCGACGCGGTCGAGCAGGCAGGCGACGGCTCGCACCTGGTGCAACTCTGGCGCAACCGCCAGGCGTTCTATCCCGCGGACCGTCCCGACCTGCTGCAGGCTTTCGTGCTCGACGCCCTCAAGGTGACGGGGGACGTGGAGGCAGGGCACCGTGCGGTGGCCGCGTACCGCATGGGGGACTGTGTGGCGGGCATCACGCAGCCGGCGCTCGTCATTCGCGCGACCCGCGATCCGTACGCCGCGCCCCATGCCGAGGAATGGCGCGAGCTGCTGCCTCAGGCGCAGCTCGTCGACATCGAAGGCGGCATGGTGCCATTGCCAGACCAGATGCCCGAGGCCTTCGCCGCGGCCGTGCTGCGCTTTCTGGACGCGCAGCCATGAAAGCCGCGCGCGTTCACGCATGGGGCGAGGCGCCGCGCATCGAGGAACTGCCTGAGCCTGTCGGCGGCGAGGGGCTGAGCCTGGTTGGTATGCATGCCGCGACGGTGGGGCACATCGACCGGTCCGTCTGGAGCGGCACCTTCATGCGCAGCCCCGCGCAGCCCCGCGCTGCCCTACGTGCCCGGCGTCGAGGCGGCCGGCGTCGTGATCCGCAGCAGCGTCTTTGCGTCCGGCCGGCGGGTATGGCTGCGCGGCGCAGGGCTCGGCGTGACCCGTGACGGCACCTGGCGCGAGATCGTCGAAGCACCCGATCATGCATTGGACGCCTTGCCGAACGACGTGCCGTTCGAGCTGGGCTCCGCGTTCTTTTCGCCGTGCACGTCCGCCTGGGTGGCGCTGCACGAGGTCGGCCGGGTCGCGCCGGGTGAGCGCGTGCTGGTCACAGGCGGCTCTGGCGCGGTCGGCTCAATGGCACTGCAGCTGGCACGCATCGCTGGTGCCCAACCTATTGCGGTCATGTTCGACTCGGCACAGGCTGCGCGGCTGCCTCTGCACGTCGAACACGTCGCAGCCGCAGACCTCAAGCCGGACGCGCTGCTGATCGACACCGTGGGAGGCGTGGCGCTGCCGTCCGCGCTGAGAGGCGTGGCACCTGGAGGCCGGGCCGTGCTGGTCGGTTGCGCAGGCGGAACCCGGACCGAGCTCGACCTGCCCGAGCTCTTGCAGCGGGATGTGTCGCTGCTGTCACTGAACATGCTGCGGCGCGAGGCCGCGGGCCGCGCGTGCGCGCCCGCCTTGTTGCAGATGATCGGGCGGCGCGAACTCGATCTCGCCGTCACGACGTTTCCGCTGGAGCAGGCGGCGCATGCCTTGGGATGGATCGCTCAGCGAGGACACGCTGGACGCGCGGTGCTCACGGCGGGCAACGGGACCGGGTGACACGGGCTTGAGCCGCCATGCCGGACTCGATCGGGCATGGCCGGCGTGTGCGTCCCGGTCGGATTGCCATGCCTGTCGTTCCGGGCTCGCAGGCAACACGAAAACCGATGAGTTCGTCCGGGTTATCCCTCACTAAAAATCTCATGACTTTTCATATGTTCTGACTTAAACTAATTTTCAGCGATGCAGGATACCGGGCGACGTGGCTTCCACACAGGGAAATTGAATGGCTGAAAGATCGTTTGTCGAAGAGGTCAAGAAGCTGCGTCTGAAGGAAGGTGAAGTCTTCCGCGGCGAGGGCATCCTGGCCGTTACCAAGGCGCTGCTGGAGTCGGGCGTGGCTTACGTCGCCGGCTACCAGGGCGCGCCAATTTCACACCTGATGGACGTCCTGGCCGATGCACAGGACATCCTTGCCGAATACGGTATCCGTTTTGAGAACAGCGCCAGCGAGGCCACAGCCGCGGCGACGCTTGCCGCGTCGGTCAACTACCCGTTGCGCGGCGCCGTCACCTTCAAAGCGACGGTAGGCACCAACGTCGCTTCCGACGCACTCGCGAACCTCGCATCCGGCGGCGTGACGGGCGGTGCACTGATCATCGTCGGCGAGGACTACGGCGAGGGCTCCTCGATCATGCAGGAGCGCAGCCATGCGTTCGCGATGAAGTCGCAGATCTGGCTGCTGGACCCGCGACCCAACCTGCCGAGCATCGTGCAGGCGGTCAAGCAGGGCTTCGAACTTTCGGAGGCCAGCAACACGCCGGTAATGCTGCAGCTGCGCATCCGCGCCTGCCATGTGCATGGCGAGTTCGTCGCCTCCGCCAACCGGGCGTCGTCGTTCACGATCGCCGACGCGGTGGACAACCCGCGTCGTGACGTAGGCCGCATCGTGCTGCCGCCCGCGAGCTTCGTGCACGAGCAGGAGAAGGTGCGCCAGCGCTGGCCCGCGGCGGTCAAGTACATCGAAGAGAAAGGCCTGAACGAGTTCTTCTCCGAAGGTGCGGACGACATCGGCATCGTCGTGCAGGGCGGCTCGTACAACACGCTGGTGCGGGCGCTCGAGCGGCTGGGCCTGGCCGACGTGTACGGCAACAGCCGCATCCCGCTGTATTGCATGAACGTCGCTTATCCCGTCGTGGACAGCGAGGTGCTCCGCTTCTGCGAGGGCAAGCGCGCCGTGCTGATGGTGGAGGAGGGGCAGCCCAACTTCGTCGAGCAAAACATCGCCACGATCCTTCGCCAAGCTAGCTCGAGCACCGCGCTTCATGGCAAGGACGTGCTGCCCGTCGCGGGTGAATACACCACAGGTGAAGCGCTCAAGGGCGTGCGCGCCTTCCTCGAACGCTACGGACGCCTCGAGCCGCTGCCGCTGCCCGCCGCAGCGCCAAAGGTGATTCCGCTCAAACCGCTGAACGACAGCGTCGCCGCGCGGCCGCCGGGCTTTTGCACGGGCTGTCCCGAGCGCCCCATCTTCTCCGCGATGAAGCTTGTCGAGCGCGAGCTCGGTCCACACCACGTCAGTGCCGACATCGGCTGCCACCTGTTCTCGATCCTGCCGCCGTTCAACCTCGGCAACACGACGATGGGCTACGGGCTTGGAGCCGCAGGCGCCGCGGCGCTGAACGCGCCCGAAGGCCACAAGCGCGCGATCAGCGTGATGGGCGACGGCGGCTTCTGGCACAACGGCTTGACCAGCGGGATCGCCAACGGCGTGTTCAACAAGACGGACAACCTGACGATCGTCGTCGACAACAGCTACACCTCCGCCACCGGAGGACAGGACATCCTGTCGTCGACGGCGCAGAACAAGTCCCGCAGCACCGGCCATGCCATCGAGAAAGCCGCGCGGGGCGTGGGCGTGAACTGGGTCAGGACCATTCGCCGCACTTACGACCTGGGGGCCATGCGCGACGCCTTGCGCGAGGCACTGACCACGAAAGAGAAGGGTCCAAAGGTTCTCATCGCGCAATCGGAGTGCATGCTGAACAAGCAGCGGCGTGAGAAGCCGCAGGTGCGCAAGGCGGTCGCCGACGGCAAGCGCGTGGTGCGCGAGCGCTTCGGCATCGACTCGGACACCTGCACCGGCGACCACTCGTGCATCCGTCTGAACGGCTGCCCGTCGCTGTCGATCAAGGCCAACCCGGACCCGCTGCGCACCGACCCGATCGCCACCGTGCTCGATTCGTGCGTGGGCTGCGGCTTGTGCGGCGAGGTGTCGCACGCGGCTGTGCTCTGCCCCTCGTTCTACAAGGCGCAGATCACCACCAACCCCACCCCTTGGGACCGCCTGCGCCATCGTGTGCGCGGCGCCGTCATCGGCCACCTGCAGCGGCGTAATGCCAGGGCGCGCGAGCGCTACGCGTTCTGAGGGACGGGGTGAATCAAGTGCAGCCGATCAAGATCGCGATCCTCGCCATGGGCGGCGAGGGCGGCGGCGTGCTCGCGGACTGGATCGTGGATCTCGGTGAAGCAAACGGCTACCTCGCTCAGACCACGTCGGTGCCCGGCGTCGCGCAGCGGACCGGCGCGACGATCTACTACGTCGAGATGTACCCGCGCGCGCAGGCTGAAGCCGACGGCGGCCAGCCCGTGCTGGCACTCATGCCCCTGCCCGGCGATGTGGACGTCGTGATCGCTTCCGAGCTGATGGAAGCGGGCCGTGCCGTGCAGCGCGGCCTGGTCACGCCGGACCGGACCACGCTGATTTCGTCGACGCACCGCGTGTTCTCCATCGCCGAGAAGATCGCCATGGGTGATGGTCGCGTGGACAGCGACAACCTGCTGGTACACGCGCAACGTGCGGCCAAGCACTTCGTGCACTTCGACATGGAGAAGGTCGCAGACGAAAACGGCAGCGTGATCAGTGCCGTGCTCTTCGGCGCGCTCGCGGGCACAGGTGTGTTGCCGTTCAGCCGAGCGCAGTTCGAAGAGACGATCGAGCGCGGCGGCGTCGGCGTGAAGGCGAGCCTGAAGGCCTTCGGCGCCGGGTTCACGCGGGCGACGGCGGCGCATGCGCCTGAAGCAGTGGCACCCGTGACCGTGCCGACCCCCGCGCAGGCTGGGGACCCGCAGGTGCGGGCACTGCTGGAGCGGATCGCGCGCGACTTCCCCGCGACCGCGAGTCCCGTCCTCATGGAGGGCGTGCGCAGGCTCATCGACTATCAGGACCCGGCCTACTCGCAGCTGTATCTGCAGCGGCTCGCGCCCTTCGCCAACGAGGATCCGATGCTGCTCGCCGAGACGGCGCGGCATCTTGCCTTGTGGATGTCCTACGAGGACACGATCCGTGTCGCGGAGCTCAAGACGCGCAGCAGCCGCTTCGAACGCGTGACCTCCGAGGTGCGCCTGAAGAACGATCAGCTACTCGCCATCAACGAATTCATGCATCCGCGCGTGCAGGAGATCTGCGAGACCATGCCCGCGGGATTGGGCCGCTGGCTCGCGAACTCGGGCGCACCGAAGCGCTTCGTCGAGCGGTTCACGCACAAGGGCCGTGTGATCACGACGAGTTCCCTGCCCGGCTTCATGCTGCTGTACACGCTGTCCGGCATGAAGCGGTGGCGTCGATCGACCTTGCGCTACCAGCTCGAGACGCAGCGTATCGAAGACTGGCTGCGCCGGATCACGGGCGCCGCGAAACTGAACCCGGAACTCGCCACCGAGATCGCGCAATGCCAGCGCCTGGTGAAGGGCTACGGCGAGACGCACGAGCGCGGCTTGCGCAACTACGAAACGCTGATGGAAGTGGTCGAGCGCACGGGTGCGCGCATGGCGCCGGCCACCGTGCGTGAACTGCGCGATGCGGCGCTGGCCGACGAGCGCGGCGACAAGCTGCGCGCGACCCTGGCCCGGCTCGGGCTGGGTGGGGCGGAAGCTCGCGGTGCCGCGAAAGCGCGCGGGATACAAGTGGGAGAACCGGCATGACACTCGCATTGCAGGTCGTTGAGGCGATGGAACTCAATCCGCTGATCCGTCAGCTGCGACTCGCGAGCGCCGATGGGGCGCTCTTGCCGGCGTTCGAGGCCGGCGCGCACATCCAGGTGCAGGTGCGGCTCGCGGGGGGTGGCGAGGACTGGCGTCACTATTCGCTGGTGGAGCTCGATCCGTCGGCCGACCTGCAGGCGCCGCGCCATTACACGATCGCCGTGCGGCGAGAGGACGAGGGCCGCGGCGGCTCGCGCTTCATGCACGCGCTGAAGCCGGGCGACGCACTGACGGCGCGCGAACCCAAAAACGAATTTCCGTTGCGCACGGGTGGCGGCACGGCCGTCCTCGTTGCGGGCGGCATCGGCATCACGCCGCTGGCCTCGATGGCAGCACGCTGCCGCGCGCAAGGGCACGCTGTGCGCATGCATTACGCCGGCCGCAGCCGCGAGTGGATGGCCTTCCTGCCGCAATTGCAGCAACTGCTCGGCGACGACCTGTGCGTGCACGAGGACAGCGTCGCCGGCGCACCGTTGGACATCGACGCATTGCTGGCCGGCTGCGATGCCTCCGACCAGATCCATGTGTGCGGCCCCAAGCCCCTGCTCGACACCATGCTTGCGAACGCGAATGCGCGCGGCTGGCCGCAGGCGCAACTGCATTTCGAAGTGTTCACGTCGCCCGCCGAGGAAGCCGGAGACCGCGCCTTCGAGGTCGTGCTGGCACAGAGCGGCCGAACGCTGCAGGTCGGTGCGCACCAGACCGTGCTCGACTGCCTCATCGTCGCCGGCTGCGATCCGATGTTCGACTGCAAGCGCGGCGAGTGCGGCGTGTGTTCCGCGGTTGTCCTTGAAGGCGAGGTGGACCACCGCGACTACTTCCTCAGCGACGCCGAGAAGGCCAGCGGCAAGGTGATGCAGATCTGCGTCTCGCGCGCGCGCGGTCCCCGTCTCGTGCTCGATCTATAAGGAGCCCGTCGATGCATCGTACCCAAGACTACCGGGGCCATCCGCAGGCGCTGCAAGCGCTGGTCCAGCCGGACCGCGTCCATCGAGACCTCTACATCAGCCAGGAAGTGTTCGAGCTCGAGCAGGAACACTTCTTTGCCAACACCTGGAACTTCGTCGGCCACGACAGCCAGATTCCGAGGCCCGGCGACTACATCACCAACGAGGTTGGCGGACGTCCGCTGATCATCGTGCGCCACTCAGATGCGTCGGTGCGCGTGATGATGAACCGCTGCGCGCACAAGGGCTCGCGCCTGGTGAGCGATGCGTGCGGCAACACGGGCAAGTTCTTCCGCTGTCCCTATCACGCCTGGACCTTCAAGACCGACGGCAGCCTGCTCGCAATTCCGATGAAGCTCGGTTACGAGGGCACGCGGCTGTCCGAGTGCGAAACCGGCAAGGGCCTGGTCACGCTCAGGAATGTGAAGGTGTATCGCGGCTTCATCTTCGTGAAGATCAACGATGTCGGGCCGGACTTCGAGGAGTACTTCGGCGACTCGCTCAGCTCCATCGACAACATGGCTGACCGCTCACCCGAAGGCGAGCTCGAGGTCGCGGGCGGGTGCCTGCGGTTCATGCACGACTGCAACTGGAAGATGTTCGTCGAGAACCTCAACGACACCATGCATCCCATGGTGGCGCACGAGTCGTCGGCCGGCACGGCCAAGAAGATGTGGGCCGACCAGCCGGCCGATGCGCCGAAGCCCATGGCCGTCGAGCAGTTCGTGCCCTTCATGTCCGACTATAAGTTCTTCGACGACATGGGTGTGCGCGTGTTCGACAATGGGCACAGCTTCTCGGGCGTGAACTTCAGCATCCACAGCAAGTACTCGGGCATCCCCGCGTACGAGGAGGCGATGAACGCGGCCTACGGCGAGGAGCGCGCGTACCAGATCCTGGGCCTGACGCGCCACAACACCGTTTATTACCCGAACCTCACCATCAAGGGCGCGATCCAGGCGATCCGCGTGGCCAAGCCGATCGCAGCCAACAAGACGCTCGTGGAGAGCTGGACTTTCCGGCTCAAGGGCGCACCGCCGGAGCTGCTGCAGCGCACGACGATGTACAGCCGCCTGATCAACTCGCCGTTCTCGGTTGTAGGCCATGACGACCTGCAGGCCTACCGCGGCATCCAGGCGGGCCTGCATGCGAGCGGCAACGACTGGATCAGCCTGCATCGCAACTACGACGAGTCGGAGATCGGCCAGCGCGACCTGACGGCCAACGGCACGAGCGAAATCTCCATGCGCAACCAGTACCGTGCCTGGGCCCGGTACATGACGCTCACGATGTGAGGCGCACCATGAGCGACATCACACGCCAGGACTTGGTCGACTTCGTGGTGCACGAAGCGCGCCTGCTCGACGAGAGACGCTACGAGGAGTGGAACGCGCTTTTCACGGACGACGCGTACTACTGGGTGCCGCTGGTGCCGAACCAGCCGGATGGCATTAACCACACCTCACACCTGTACGAGGACAAGCTGCTGCGCGAGCTTCGCATCGAGCGCCTGAAGGGACCGCGTGCCTTCTCGCAGCAGCCGCCGAGCCGCTGCCACCACCTGCTGCAGACGCCGACCGTCGAATCGTTCGACCCTGCCGGCAATCTTCACGTGGTGCGCACCGAGTTCCACTACTCCGAATCGCAGGGCGACGAGCTGAACTTCTTCGTCGGCCACGCCGTGCATCACTTGAGCTTGCAGGACGGCGCGCTGCGCATCAAGCTGAAGCGGGTGAACCTGCTCAACCCGGACGCGGCGCTGCCGGCAGTCCAGCTTTTCATCTGACGCATGAGCACCGTCTACGAGCGCTTCCGGGGCACCGCGGCGCGTGCGCCCGAGGCCGAGTTCCTCTTCATCGATGCGGTGACGGCGCAGGTGTACGGCATTCCGGCGACGCCGATCACGTGGGCGCAGGCGGTGCACGAGGTCGAGCGTCTGCGCGCAGCGTATGCAGACGCAGGCTATGGACATGGCCACCGCGTGGGGCTGCTGCTGGAGAACCGCCCCGCGTTCCTGTTCCACTGGTTCGCGTTGAACGCGGTCGGTGCCAGCGTGGTGCCGATCAACGCCGAGATGCGCTCGGCAGAACTCGAATACCTGATCGGCCACAGCGAAATCGTCTTGGCCGTGACCCTGGCCGCGCGCGAAGCCGACCTGCGCGCGGCGGCCGATGCCGCACGCGTGGCGATGGTCACGTGGGGCGGTGAAGGCGTCTCACCGCCCTCTGCTCCGAAGGCAGCGCCCGCACAAGGCAGCACACCCGGTGCGTCCACCGAATGCGCGCTGCTCTACACCTCCGGCACCACCGGCCGGCCCAAGGGATGCCGCCTGTCGAACGAGTATTTCCTGCGAGCGGGCAACTGGTATGCCGAGCTCCAAGGCGTGTGTTCGGTGCGCCCCGATGCCGAGCGCATCATCACGCCGCTGCCGCTGAACCATGTGAACGCGATGGCGTTCTCCACGATGGTTGTCATCACGGCCGGTGGCTGTCTGGTCCAGCTCGATCGCTTCCATCCCAAGAGTTGGTGGCAAAGCGTGCGCGACAGCCGCGCCACCATCGTGCACTACCTCGGCGTGATGCCCGCGATGCTGCTCTCCGCACCGCCCGCGCCGACCGATCGCCAGCACGCGGTGCGTTGGGGCTTCGGTGCCGGCGTGGACCGCAAGAACCACGCGGTGTTCGAGGAGCGATTCGGCTTTCCGCTGGTGGAGGCCTGGGCCATGACGGAGACCGGTGCGGCCGCGTGCATCATGGCCACGCACGACCCGCGTCATGTGGGCACGAGCTGTTTCGGCAAGCCCGAATCCTTCGTCCAAATCCGGCTGGTGGACGAGGCGGGCGACGAGGTGCCTTCCGGCGTGCCGGGCGAGTTGCTGGTGCGCTCGAGCGGAGCCGACCCGCGCCGTTATTTCTTCTCCGAGTACCTGAAGGACGAGAAGGCGACGGCCGAAGCGTGGGAGGGCGGCTGGTTCCACACGGGCGACATGGTTCGTCGCGACGAAGCCGGTCACCTGTATTTCGTCGATCGCAAGAAGAACGTGATCCGCCGGAGCGGCGAGAACATTTCCGCCGTCGAAGTGGAGAGCGTGCTGAACCAGCATCCCGCGGTGAAGAGTTCCGCGGTGGCTGCGACGCCCGACGAGGTGCGCGGCGACGAGGTGCTGGCCTGCGTCATCACGCGCGATCCTGTGCCCGAGGCCGAACGTGCGAACGTCGCAGCCAGCATCGTGCAGCACGCGCTCTCGCAATTGGCTTATCACAAGGCCCCGGGTTGGGTCGCATTCGTCCACGAGGTGCCGCTCACGCCCTCGCAGAAGATCCAGCGCGGTCAACTGCGAGACCTGGCCCGCTCCCTGCCTTCACAGGCGTGTTGCATCGACACGCGCACCATGAAAAAACGTAGCCCATGAAACGCACTCGCATGTCCTACGAAGGCATTGCGGTAGCGGTGCCCGTCACCGTGCCGTACGTGCGCTACTCCACGCGCAGCGCGCACTGGTTCATCGGCCAGGCGCTGCACAAACTCGTGCAGGAGTCCGGCATCACGAAGGAGCAGATTGACGGCCTGACGGTGAGCAGCTTCTCGCTCGCACCCGACACGGCCGTCGGCGTCACGCAGCATATGGGTCTCTCCCCGCGCTGGCTCGATCACATCCCCACTGGCGGCGCCTCCGGCGTGATGTCGCTGCGCCGCGCGGCGCGAGCGGTGCAGGCGGGCGACGCGGACATCGTGGCCTGCGTGTCCGCCGACACCAACCATGTCGAGTCGTTTCGCCTCACGCTGGGCTCGTTCAGCCACTTCGCGCGCGACGCAAGCTACCCCTACGGATCGGGCGGGCCGAACTCCATCTTCGCGATGATCACGGCGAACTACATGCGTACGTACGGCGCGAAGCGCGAGGACTTCGGGCGTATCGCGGTGGATCAGCGCACGAACGCGCTGCGCAATCCGAATGCGCTGTTCAAGAAGCCGCTCACGCTGGACGAGTACATGGGCGCGCGATCCATCTCCGATCCGATCCATCTGTTCGATTGCGTGATGCCGTGTGGCGGCGCGGAAGCGTTCCTCGTCATGCGCGAGGAACGTGCGCGCGAACTCGGCCTTCCGCATGCGCTGGTGCGCGGTGCGATCGAGCGCCACAACGCGTACTCGGACGACCCCATCATGGTGCGCGGCGGCTGGCGCATGGACCGCGACGATCTCTACGCACAGGCGGGTGCGAAGCCGCAGGACGTGGACTTCATCCAGACCTACGACGACTATCCCGTGATCGTGATGATCCAGTTCGAGGACCTCGGCTTCTGCGAGAAGGGCGAGGGACCGGCGTTCGTTCGCTCGCATACCACCACGTTCGACGGCGACTTCCCGAACAACACGAGCGGTGGGCAGCTCTCTTGCGGGCAGGCCGGCGCGGCGGGCGGCTTCCTGGGCATGACGGAGTCGATCCGCCAGCTCACCGGACAGGCCGGCGAGCGCGCCGTGAGGGACGCGAAGCTGGGTCTGGTGGGCGGATTCGGAATGGTCACCTACGACCGGTGTCTGTGCACCGGTGCCGTGCTGTTGGGGAGCGCCGCATGACGATGCCCTTCATGAAGCCCAAGCGCAAGAACCCGGTTCTGCGCACGCGGCAGATGAACCTGCCGCCTTGGGCGCGTGGTCGCGTCGCACTCGGCATGACGGCGGCCGCGGCGGAAGGCCGCTTCGTGCTGCAGACCTGCGAGGACTGCGGCGCGGTGCAGTACCCGCCGCGGGAGGCTTGCCATCGGTGTCTCTCGGCGGCCTTGCCGTGGAAGACGCAGTCCGGCGAAGGCACGCTCATTTCACTCACCACGCTTCACCACAGCAACGACCTGTTCTTCCGCGAGCGCCTGCCGTGGCGGCTGGGGCTGGTGCAGCTGGACAACGGACCTTCGCTGATCGTGCACCTGCACGGCGAAGTCGGCGACGCGCCACAGCGCGTGAAGGTGGGAGCACGCCTGGACCGCGCGGGCCAGGCGGTGCTGATCGGGTTTCCCGCGACGGAGAGCGAACACATGGCGAACGACACGATGCTGCGCGAGATGACGAGCGACCCGAAGTTTCGCAAGGTGCTGGTCACCGACGGCAAGAGTGAAGTCGGCCAGGCGATGGTTCACGCCCTGGTAAAGGCCGGCGCCGAGATCGTGTGGGTCGGCCATGCCGAGCCCTGGAAGAAGCTGCCGGGATTCGAGGACATCACCCAGCTGAAAGAGGTCACGCTCGTCCCGCTCGACCTCACCAACGGGCGCTCCGTCACCGAGCTGGCCGGCGAGATCGGAGGCAAGGTGGACATCGTTGTCAGCAACGCGGAGGTGCATCGCACCTTCGGCATCGGCAACCGCCGGGGCACCGATGTGTCGAAGATGGAGATGGAGATCAACTACTTCGGCCTGCTGCGCCTCGCGCAGGAGTTCGGGCCGGCCTTGCGCGCGCGCTCCGCCGACGGCGTGACCCACGCGGCTGCGTGGGTCAACCTGCTGTCGGTGTACGCACTGGCGAACTTCCCGCCGCACGGGACCTTCTCCGCGTCGAAGGCTGCGGCGCTGTCGCTGGCGCAGTGCCTGCGCGCCGAGATGCGTCCCTCGGGCATCCGCGTGATCAACCTGTTTCCCGGGCCGATCGACGACGAGTGGAACCAGAACATGCCGCCGCCGAAGGTCGCGCCCTCGGCGCTCGCCAGCGCGATGGTCAAGGCGCTGAAGGAAGGCATCGAGGACGTTTATCCCGGCGACGTCGCGCAGGAGTGGCTGGAACGCTGGCGCGAGAACCCGAAGGTGCTGGAGCGCGAGCTCGCAGCGGGAGGATCCTGAAATGAACGCACAACTCAAGCAGGTGCCGCAAGGCACGCAGCCCGGCAGCGACGTGCTCGCGACACTCGCCATCGCATTGGCCACGGGTCAGGTACGCGTGGTCGATCTCACGCAGACGCTCACGCCGGAGTTCCCGCAGATCGCGCTGCCGCCGGAGATGGGCCAGTGCTGGCCGTTCCGCATCGAGGAAGTCTCGCGCTACGACGAGCGCGGGCCGGGCTGGTATTGGAACAACTTCTCGTGCGGCGAGCACACGGGCACGCACTTCGACGCGCCCATCCACTGGATCTCGGGCAAGGACCTGCCGAACAACTCGGTCGACACCATCGAGGTGCGCAACTTCGTCGCGCCAGCCTTCGTGATCGACTGCTCCGAGCAGGTCAAGAGCGATCCCGACTATCTGCTGACGGTCGAGGACATCGAGCGCTTCGAGCAGCAACACGGCCGCATCACGGCCGGTGCCTGGGTGCTGATGCGCACCGACTGGTCCAAGCGCAGCGACCCTGAGGCGTACCAGAACTTCGACGAGACCGGCCAGCACACGCCCGGGCCGAGTTCCGAGGCGGTGCAGTTCCTGGTGGAGCAGCGCCAGGTGCTGGGCTTCGGCTCCGAGGCGATCGGCACGGACGCCGGGCAGGGCTACCACCTGCGGCCGCCGTACCCCTGCCACTACTACATGCACGGCGCGGGACGGTATGGCTTGCAGTGCCTGGCCAACCTGGACCTGCTGCCTCCGACGGGCGCGATGCTGATCTGCCCGCCGCTGAAGATCCAGAAGGGCAGCGGCAGTCCGCTGCGCGTGCTGGCGCTGGTGCAGGGCTGAAGGGTGGACATGAACACACGCAAGGGACCGCGCGGCGCAGTGGCCGTCACGGGTGGCAGCGCGGGCATCGGTAAGTCCATCGTGGAGCGGCTGCTGTCCGAAGGCTACGAGGTGGTGTCGCTCGCGCGCCGGCGCAGCGGCATCGATCATGCGCGACTGCATGAGGTCGAAGTCGACCTGATGGATCGCAAGGCGACCGCGCAAGCGGCAGCGGACATCGCCGCACGCTTCGAGCTCGGCGCGATCATTCACAACGCAGGCGTGATCCGCGGCGCGCTGCTGCCGGACGTGAAGCTCGGAGACCTTGATGCGCTGGTGAACTTGCACCTGGCCTCGGCCATCCTGCTCGTGCAGGCCGCGCTGCCCGGCATGCGCGAGCGCCGCTATGGCCGCATCCTGCTGATGTCGTCACGCGCGGCGCTGGGCGCGCAGACGCGCACCAGCTATTCCGCGACGAAGGCCGGCATGTTGGGCATGGCGCGCACCTGGGCGCTGGAGCTCGCGCCCGAAGGCATTACGGTGAACGTCGTCGCGCCCGGTCCAATCCATTCGGAGATGTTCTACGACGTGATCCCCGCGGGCAGCGAGCGTGAACAGAAGCTCGCCGCCTCCATTCCGGTGGGCCGCATCGGCGAGCCCGACGACGTCGCGCGCACGGTCTCGTTCTTCATCCACCCCGACGCCGGCTTCATCACCGGCCAGGTGCTCTATGTCTGCGGTGGCGCGAGCCTCGGCAGCCTCGCGCTCTAAGAACAAAGGAGACATCATGAAAGCCATCAAGACCATCGCAGCCGCGGCGCTCGGTGCCGTGTTCACGCTCAATGCGCTCGCGGCCGACCTGAAGGTCGGCTTCATCACGTCCCTGTCGGGGCCGGTGTCCTCGCTGGGCATTCCGTACAACAAGGGCATCCAAGCGGCTGTCGCGTACAAGGGAACGGTCGCGGGCCACAAGGTGCAGCTGATCCAGCTGGACGACCAGTCCGATCCGTCCACTGCGGCGCGCAACGCGCGCAAGCTGATCGATGAAGACAAGGTCGACGTGATCATCGGCACGGCAGGCTCGCCTGGCGCGCTCGCCATTGCGGGCGTGGCGCGCGAGACGAAGACGCCGCTGATCTCCATCGCCAACGCCAACCTGCCCGGACCGGAGGGCGAGTGGATGGTGACACTGCCCCAGCCCGCGCCGCTGATGGTCAACGCCGTCGTTGAACGCATGAAGGCGAGCGGCGTCAGGACCGTGGGCTACATCGGTTTCTCCGACGCCTGGGGCGACCTTGTGTACGACTCGCTCGTCCCGGCTGCGAAGGCCGCCGGCATCCAGGTGGTGGCGAACGAGCGCTTCGCACGCGCGGACACGTCCGTGACGGGTCAGGTGCTCAAGATCATTGCCGCGAAGCCGGACGCTGTCCTGACCGGCACCTCGGGCACGCCCGGCGCGCTGCCTTACCGCGCGCTCGCCGAGCGGGGCTGGAAGGGACAGATCTACGGCACGCACGCGCTGATCAACCCCGACTTCGTGCGCATCGGCGGCTCCTCCGTGGAAGGCCTGCTCGCGCCAACCGGTCCGGTGATCGTGGCCGAACAGCTGCCCGCGGGCAATCCCGTGCGCAAGGTCGCACTCGACTTCCGCAGTGCCTACGAGAAGGCCAACGGCGCCGCGCCGACGGACGCCTTCTCGGCCTATTCGTTCGATGCGTGGCTGCTGTTCGCCGACGCCGCGCAGCGCGCCATCAACGCCAAGGCCGAGCCGGGCACGCCTCAGTTCCGCGTCGCGCTTCGCGATGCCATCGTGAACACCAAGGAGCTGGTCGGCACGCACGGTGTCTACAACTTCAAGCCGGACAACCGCTATGGCTCTGACGAGCGTTCACGCGTGATGGTCAGGCTTGAGAAAGGCCAATGGAAACTGGTGCAATGATGGACTTCAAGAAACTCGCTATCTGCACCACGGTCCTCGCGGCCGCCACCGCCCTGGCCTGTGGCGCGATCGCCGCGGATCTCAAGGTTGGCGTCATCACTTCGCTGTCGGGCCCCGTGGCCGCGCTCGGAGTCCCGTACAACAAGGGCATCGAGGTCGCACAGGCCTACCAATCGAACATCGCCGGCCACAACGTGCAGGTGATCGTGCTGGACGATGCGTCCGATCCGGCCACCGCCGCACGCAACGCGCGCAAGCTGGTGAACGAGGACAAGGTTGACGTGCTGATCGGCACGTCCGGTGTGCCCGGCGCCATGGCCATCGCCGCCGTGGCGCGCGAAACCAAGACGCCCCTGATCTCGCCCACGCCCGTGAGCGTTGCGCCGGATGACGGCGGCTGGACCGTCACCGTCTCGCAGTCGTTCCCGCTGGTGATGTCCGCGGCCGTGGACAAGATGAAGGCCAACGGCGTCAAGACGGTGGCCTTCATCGGCTTCTCGGACGCGCTGGGGGACCAGACCCTGAAGGCCTTGGAGCAGGCCGCAGCTGCGGCCGGCATCAAGATCGTGGCCACCGAGCGCTATGGGCGGGCCGACGCCTCGGTCGCGGGCCAGGTGCTGAAGATCCTGGCCGCACGGCCCGACGCGGTGTTCGCCGGCAACTCCGGCACGCCCGGCGCGTTGCCCTTCCTCACGCTCGCCGAACGCGGCTACAAGGGCCAGCTCTATGGCACTCATGGCCTGGTGAACGCCGAATTCGTGCGCGTGGTGGGCAGTGCAGGCAATGGCCTGCTGGTGCCCAGCGGCCCGGTGCAGGTGGCCGACCAGCTGCCGGAGAGCAACCCGATTCGCAAGGTCGCGCTCGACTACCGCGCCACCTACCAGAAGAAGTTCGGCGAAGCGCCCAAGGACGCCTTCTCGGCCTACACCTTCGATGCCTGGCTGGTGTTCGCCGATGCGGCGACCCGCGTCGGCAGCAAGGCGGAACCCGGCACGCCCGCCTATCGCCAGGCTTTGCACGACGCGATCTGGCAGACCAAGGAGCTGGTGGGCACGCACGGTGTCTTCAACTTCAAGTCCGGCAGCCCCGATGGTCTTGACAAACGCGGCGCAGTGATGATCCGGCTCGATAAGGGCCAGTGGAAGCTCGCGCAATAGCGCAGTGACAGAAAGAGGCGAAGCCATGGCGCTGACCCGCAAGGACATTCTGGCGATGGTGCAGGAGGACCGCGTCCACCGCGACCTTTACCTGAGCGACGAGCTGTTCGCGCTGGAGCAGCGCCACTTCTTCGCCAACACCTGGAACTTCGTCGGCCACGCGAGCCAGGTGCCCAATGCGGGCGATTTCGTCGCCGTGGAAATCGCCGGCCAGCCGCTCCTGATGGTGCGCCAGCCGGATGGCAGCATCCGCGTGCTCAACAACCGCTGCGCGCACAAGGGCATGCCGCTGGCCACCGACGCATGCGGCAACACGGGCAAATTCTTCCGGTGCCCGTACCACGCGTGGACGTACAAGCTCGATGGCTCGCCGCTCGCCATTCCGATCAAAAACGGCTACGAGGGCACGCGGCTGAAAGAGTGCGAATCGGGACAGGGCATGGGCGCGGTGAAGGACGTGGAGGTCCATCGCGACTTTGTCTTCGCGCGGCTTAACGAAGGTGGGCCAGACTTCCGCGCGTACTTCGGTGGCGTGCTCGCGGCCATCGACAACCTGGTGGACCGCTCGCCCACCGGCAAGCTCACGGTCGAGGGCGGCATCCTGCGCAACATCGTCCACTGCAACTGGAAGATGTACCTGGAGAACATCAACGACACCGTGCATCCACAGTCGGCGCATGAGTCCGCGACGCAGGCCGCCAACGTGCTGTGGCAGGGCAAGCCGGCGGACGCACCCAAGCCCATGGCCATGGAGCAGATCCTGCCGTTCGGCGCCGGCTACGACTTCTTCGATCGCATGGGCGGCCGCGTCTATCCGAACGGCCACAGCATGCTGGGGACGAACTTCAGCATCCACTCGGGCTACGGCCAGGTGCCCGCCTACGAAGCGGCGCTGGTCGCCGCACATGGCGCGGAGCGCACGGCCGAGATCCTGCAGCGCTCGCCGCAGAACTCGGTGTTCTTTCCCAACCTCTCCGTCAAGAGCTCGCCGCAGGCGATCCGTGTGATCCGCCCGCTGGCGGCCGACCGCACCCTGATCGAAGCGTGGAGCTTCCGTGTCGAGGGCGCGCCGGAGCTGCTGCTGGAGCGCTCCATGACGTACAACCGGCTCGTGTTCTCGCCGATGTCCATCGTCGCGCACGACGATGTGCACCTGTTCGAGAGCATGCAGCATGGCCTCAGGGCGGGGCGCAACGAGTGGGTGAGCCTGCACCGCGGCTTCCGCGCCGACGAGCTGGAGCAGGGCGTGTCAATCGAGGTGAACGGCACGAACGAATGGCTGATGCGCAACCAGTTCCGCGCGTGGGCGCAGTTCATGGCCGCAGACATGCCGCAATGAGGACACCCGCCATGACACCGCACGAGTTCATCGCGAATGAAGCCCGACTCATCGACGAGCAGCGCTTCGACGAGTGGCTTGCGCTCTTCACCGACGATGGCCGCTACTGGGTGCCCTTGGGCGGCGCCGCGCAGGCCGAAGGCGAGGTTCACAACGCGCTCGCCGACGAAGACCGGCTGCTGTTGTCGCTTCGCATCGAGCGCCTGAAGAATCCCAAGGCGCACTCTCAACATCCGCGCAGCCGCTGCCAGCACGTGTTGCAGGCATCGACGCAGGTCGCCGGCAACGCGCAAGCTTGCGAGCTGCGCACGCCCTTTTTCTACATCGAATCCCGCGGCGAGCGCCAGCTGATGCTGGCGGGCACATTCACGCACCGCCTGGAGCGTGCCGGCGAGAGCTGGCGCATCCACCTCAAGCGCGTCGACCTCCTCGACGCCGGCGAGGCGCTGCCCGCCATACAGCTTTTCCCCTGAGGCTTCTACAACTTGGAGACAACCGTGTTGCATGCTCTTACCCGTCGCGCCTTTGGCGCAGCCCTGGCCCTTGGCATCGTCACGGGCGCTGCGTCGGCCGCCGATCTCAAGGTTGGTCTCAGCGTGTCGCTGTCCGGCCCGAACTCTTCTTTGGGCGTGCCGTACGCCAAGGGCATGGAGGCGGCGGTCGCCTACAAGCCGGAGATCAACGGCCGCAAGGTGCAGCTGATCGTGCTCGACGACGGCTCTGACCCCACGACCGCCGGCCGCAATGCGCGCAAGCTGATCGAGGAAGAGAAGGTGGACGTCATCATGGGAACGTCGGGTGTGCCTGCGGCCGTTGCCATGGCGCAGGTCGCGCGCGAAACCAAGACGCCGATGATCGGCCTCACGCCGATATCCTCCCTGCAGGGACCGGACCTCGACTGGATCGTGACCGTGGCGCAGCCCACCGATCTCATGGTGGATGCCGTGGTGGACCGCATGAAGAAGAACGGCGTCAAGACCGTCGCGTACATTGGCTTCTCGGATGCGTGGGGCGACCTCGTCTACAACGCGCTGATGAAGGCGACCGGCCCGGTCGGCATCAAGGTCGTCACGAACGAGCGTTACGCGCGCTCCGACGCGTCGGTGACTGGCCAAGCGCTGAAGATCATCGCCACCCGTCCCGACGCCGTGATGACCGGCGGTGCCGGCACGCCTGGCGCGCTGCCGTACCTGGCGCTGCAGGAGCGCGGCTTCAGGGGCCCGGTGTACGGCCAGCATGGCCTCATCAACGCGGACTTCGTGCGAGTCGGCGCGAGGGCGGCTGAGGGTACGCAAGTGCCGACGGGCCCGGTCATCGTGGCCGAGCAGCTGCCCAACGACTACCCGACCAAGAAGGTGGCGCTCGAGTTCCGCAGCGTGTTTCAGAAGGTGAACGGCACGCCGACGACCGACGCGTTCTCGGCCTACTCCTTCGACGGCTACCTGGTGTTCGCCGACGCGGCCGCCCGCGCCATGAAGACGGCCGAGCCCGGCACGCCCGCGTTCCGCGTGGCCTTGCGCGACGCCATCATGAGCACCAAGGAAGTGGTGGGCACGCACGGCGTGTACAACTTCAAGCCTGGCCAGCTGTACGGCGTGGACGAGCGCGCCCGCGTGATCGTCAAGCTCGACAACGGCCACTGGAAGCTGGTGCCGTAACATGACCTGGGACGTAGCACTCATCCTCGGGATCGACGGTCTGGCCAACGGGGCGGTGTACCTGCTGGCCGGCCTCGGTCTGGTTCTCATCTTCTCCGTGACGCGGGTGGTCTTCGTCCCGTTCGGCGACGTCGCCGCCTTCTCGGCCTTGAGTCTGGCGGCCCTGGAGGCAGGCCGCGCGCCCGCCACCATCGGGCTGGTGCTCACGTTGGCAGCGATCGCGGTCATCGTGGAAGTGATCGCCCTGGTACGCCGTGGCGAGATGTCGCGCATACCGCGCGCGGTGCTGGGCTGGGGCGTGCTGCCCGCGCTGCCTTGCCTGCTGGCGTGGGGCGTGGCAGGCAGGCAGGCGCCGCATGCGCTCCTGATCGTCACCGCCATCCTGCTGGTCGTGCCGATCACGCCGCTGGTGGCGCGCATCGCATTGCAGCCCATTGCAGACGCGTCGGTGCTGGTGCTGCTGATCGCGTCGCTCGCGCTGCATTTCCTGATGTCGGGGCTGGGCCTGCTCTTCTTCGGACCTGAAGGCTCGCGCACCGCGCCGCTGGTCGAAGGTTCGATTTCGCTCGGGGGCGGATTCACCGTTACCGGCCAGGTGCTGCTCATGATCGCCGCAGCGGTCGTGCTCAGTGGCCTGTTCTTCCTCGCGTTCGAGCGGACTGCGATCGGCAAGGCGCTGCGTGCCACCGCCGTCAATCGCGTGGGCGCGCGGCTCGTGGGCATCCGTCCCGCGCGCACCGCGTTGCTCGCGTACACGTTCGCCTCGCTGCTCGCCGGCCTCATCGGCGTGCTCGTCGCGCCGGTGACGACGATGTATTACGACTCGGGCTTCCTCATCGGTCTCAAGGCGTTCGTCGCTGCCATCATTGGAGGACTCGTGAGCTACCCGCTCACCGCGCTGGGCGCCGTGGCGGTCGGCGTGGTCGAGAGCTTCGGCTCGTTCTGGAGCGGCGCCCTCAAAGACGTCATCGTGTTCAGCCTGCTCATCCCGGTGCTGATGCTGCGATCCGCGCTCACCACGCACTCCGAGGAAGAAGTCGAGGAGATCGAGCAATGAACCAGCAGGGGCGTCACTACGCGCTGGTGGGAATCAGCGTCGTCGTAATTGGCCTGGCGCCGCTCGCGCTGGGTAACTTCGGCGTGAGCCTGCTCAACGACGTCGGCATCGGCGCGCTCGTGGCGCTGGGCTTGGTGCTGCTCACCGGCGTAGGCGGTGCGACTTCGTTCGGCCAGGCCGCCTTCGTCGGCATCGCGGCGTATGCGACCGCATGGCTGACGACGGTGCACGGTCTTTCACCATGGATCGGGCTCCTGTTCGCGCTGGCGCTGACCGGCCTCGCAGCACTCGCCATCGGGCTGCTGACACTTCGATTGGGCGGCCATTTCCTGCCGCTCTCCACCATCGCGTGGGGACTGTCTATCGCCTTGCTGTTCGGCAACATGGAAGCACTGGGCAGCCACACCGGCATGTCGAAGATCCCCCCGGTGTCCATCGGTCCGTTGTCGCTCGCCGATGCGCGAGCCATGTACTACCTGATCTGGATCGTGGTCGGGCTCGCCTGCCTGTTCTCGTACAACGTGCTGCAGTCGCGGCCGGGGCGCGCGATCCGCAGCCTGCGCGGCGGTGGCATTCTGCTGGCGAGCGTGGGGGCCGACGCGTTCCGCGTGCGCCTGTCCCTGTTCGTCGTTGCTGCTTTGTTTGCCGGTCTCGCGGGATGGCTCTACGCGCACACGAACCGATTCGTCAGTCCGTCGCCCTTCGACGTGCGCGCGAGCATCGAGTACCTGCTGATGGCGGTGGCCGGCGGACTGGGGCAGCTGAGCGGCGCGATCGTCGGCGCGGCCGTGGTGCTGGTCATGAAGAACTCGCTGCAGGACGTGCTGCCGCTCATCACCAAGCGCAGCGGCGAGCTCGAAGCCGTCGCGTTCGCGGTCCTGTTCCTCTTGCTGCTGCATTACGCGCGCGGCGGCCTGATGGGGTTCGTCACGCGCTGGACGCGTGGACGCTTTGCGCCCCGGGTGGCAGTCGCGCCGCCCGCGGCGACGCCGCTGCCGCACCGCCAGTTGCCGCAGCGCGGCGGGCCGCTGCTGTCCGTGCGCAACGCCGTCAAACGCTTCGGCGGTCTGGTCGCGGTGAACGACGTCAGCTTCGATGTGCGGGCGGGCGAAATCGTGGGTCTCATCGGTCCGAACGGCGCAGGCAAGTCGACGATGTTCAACCTGGTCACGGGCACGGCACCGCTGACCACCGGCGAAGTCGAGTTCATGGGCGAGCGCGTGAGCGGGCTTTCGCAGCGAGTGATCGCACTGCGCGGCATGGCGCGCACCTTCCAGCATGTGAAGCTGCGTCCGCACATGAGCCTGCTGGACAACGTGGCGCTCGGCGCCTATGGCCGCACCCGTTCGGGTCTGCTCGCCGCCGGCCTGCGGCTGGACCGGCGCGAGGAAGCGCAGGTCACCGCCGAAGCGTGGAAGCAACTGGAGCGCATTGGCCTGGCCAGCCGTGCGCACGAGCTCGCCGGCAGCTTGCCGCTGGGCACCCAGCGCATTCTGGAAATCGCGCGCGCTCTCGCCGCCGACCCGGTGCTCCTGGTGCTCGACGAACCCGCCGCGGGCCTGCGCCGCAAGGAGAAGCAGGAGCTCGGCGAGCTGCTGCGCAAGCTGCGCGGTGAAGGCGTGACCATCCTCATTGTCGAACACGACATGGACTTCGTAATGAAACTGGTGGACCGACTGGTCGTGATGAACTTTGGCTCCAAGTTGACCGAAGGCGTGCCCTCCATGGTGCGCGCCGACCCGCAAGTGCAGGCGGCGTACCTCGGCGGGCCGGTCGCGGCTACTACGCCGACGCCGGCATCCGCATCGCAAGGTGCGAAATCGACCGAGCCGCGCCAAGCCGTCGCCGGAGGCCTGTGATGACTGCCGCGATGCTGGAGATCGGTGACCTGCATGTGAGCTACGGACAGGTCGAGGCTGTGCGCGGCATCTCGCTGCAGCTGGAGCCCGGGCAGATCGTGTCCGTGATTGGGCCCAACGGCGCGGGCAAGACCACGCTGCTGTCCGCGGCGATGGGCCTGCTGCCCTCGCGCGGCACCCTGCGCTTCGAAGGCGAGGACCTGCACGACATGGACGTGGAGGCACGCGTCGAGCGGGGCCTGTGCCTGTGTCCGGAAAAGCGCGAGCTGTTCGGCGAGCTGTCCGTGCTGGACAACCTGATGCTCGGCGGTTTTCCGCGTCGCCTGCGCGGTGGCGCGCTGCGCAGCCGGCTCGACTTCGTTTACGAGCGCTTCCCCCGCCTGGGCGAGCGTCGCAAGCAGCGCGCCGACACGCTCTCGGGCGGTGAGCGCCAGATGCTCGCGATCGGGCGCGCGCTGATGTCGTCGCCGCGCCTGATGATGCTCGACGAACCGAGTCTCGGTCTCGCGCCGCTGATCGTGCAGGAGATCCTCACCTTCGTGCGCGGGCTCACACGCGAGGGCGTGTCGGTCTTGCTGGTGGAGCAGAACGCCCGTGCGGCCCTGGAAAGTTCAGACCACGGCTACGTGCTAGAGACCGGAGAGATCGCGCTCAGCGGTGCTTCCAACGACCTGTCGAGCGATCCGCGCGTGCAGGCCACGTACCTCGGCGGTGCGACGGATGAAGACTGACTGGCTGGTCACGCCGGGCGAGCGCACGCTGCCGCAGATGTTGCGGCGGCAGGCGAGTCTGTTTGGCGGGCAGACCTGCGTGAGTGCGCCGGGCGCATCATGGCGGCACGACGAGTTGTGCGGCGTGGCGGCACGTCGTGGGGCGGCGTTGCGCGCGGCCGGGGTGCAGCGCGGTGATCGCGTGGCAATCATGTGCGGCAACCGCGCGGAGTTTCTCGAGACGGTGCTCGGTTGCGGCTGGATCGGCGCGGTATCCGTGCCGGTGAACGGCGCGGCCATGGGGCCGCAGTTGCGCTACCTGCTCACGGACAGCGGGGCGCGACTGCTGGTCATGGAAGATCGCTTCGTCGAACGGCTGCAGCAGGCGGAGCTCGCGAGCACGGGGCTGCAGACGGTGTGGGTGGTCGGAAGCGAGCCGCTTCGTGTCGAGTCGCCTTCCGCAGTGCGCGTGGTGGACTGGCCCGCCTCGACCGATGAAGTCGAGGCCGACGAGATGCTGCCTGGGGACACTTTCGCGATCCTCTACACGTCCGGCACGACCGGGCCCTCCAAGGGCGTGCTGTGCCCGCATGCGCAGTACTACTGGTGGGGCGTGCACAGCGCCGACGTGCTCGGCGTGCATGCGCAGGACGTGCTCTGCACGACGCTGCCGCTCTTTCACATCAACGCCCTCAATACGTTTGCGCAGGCGAGCGTGATTGGATGCCAGGCGCACTTCCTGGACAAGTTCTCTGCCTCTGGGTTCTGGCCTGCGATGACGCGTGTGGGTGCCACCGTTGTGTACCTGCTGGGCGCGATGGTGCCCATTCTGCTCGCACAATCCGTGTCGCAGGCGGAACGCCAGCACCGGGTTCGCATCGGCCTCGGCCCGGGCGTGCCCGAAGCCGCAGGAGTGGCCTTTCGCGAGCGCACCGGCGTGCTGCTGCTCGAAGGCTACGGGTCGACCGAGACCAACTTCGTGATCGCCACGGAAACCGAATCACCGCGCCGAGGCGTGATGGGCTGGCTCCGGCAGGGCTTCGATGCGCGCATCGTGGATGAGTGGGACAACGAACTGCCCCCGGGTGAGCCCGGTGAACTGGTGTTGCGCTCCGATGAACCGTTCGTCTTCTCGAGCGGCTACTTCGGCAAGCCGGACAAGACGGTCGAAGCATGGCGCAACCTCTGGTTCCACACGGGCGATCGCGTGGTGCTCGAGTCCGACGGGGCCTTCCGTTTCGTCGACCGCATCAAGGACGCGATCCGCCGTCGTGGCGAGAACATCTCCTCGTGGGAAGTGGAGCAGGTGCTGATGATGCATCCCGCGATCGCGGCGGCGGCCGTGTATCCCGTGCGATCCGAGCTGGCGGAAGACGAGGTGATGGCCGCCGTGATCCTGCAGGAAGACAACGCACTGCAGCCCAACGAACTCGCGACGTTCTGCGAAGCGCGCCTGCCGAAGTTCGCCATTCCGCGCTTCATCGACATCGTCGCCGAGCTGCCCCGCACCGAAAACGGCAAAGTGCAGAAGTACAAGCTGCGCGAGCGCGGCGTTCCGACCGGGTGCTGGGACCGCGCGGGGAGCGCGTAATGCGCAGCTTCCGCACCGAGCGGCGCATCCGCTTCGCCGACTGCGATCCTGCGGGCATCGTGTTCTATCCGCAATACTTCGTGCTCTTCAATGGCGCGATGGAGGACTGGGTGGATGCGCTCGGTATCGGCTTCAGCCAGCTCGTTGCGCAGCGCCGCATCGGCCTGCCCAGCGTGCGCATCGAAGCGGACTTCCATGCGGTGAGCCGCTTCGGCGACGACGTGAGCCTGCGCCTGGAGGTCGAACGCATGGGCAGAAAGTCGTTGACCTTGGTATGGCAGTGCGTGGCGGTGGGCAACGGCGAACTGCGCATGGCGATGCGGCAAGTGATCGTCACCACATCCCTGGAGACGCACCGGGCCATCGAGATCCCAGCCGATTTGCGGGCAGCCATCAAATCGTAATCTCCGGAGGTCACAGCGCATGGACCAATCAGCCTACATCCCCTACTGGAGTACGCCCTTCACGCGATGGCAGGGAGCGCTGTCGCACTTGCACAGTCTGCGCTTCGCCGCTTGGCATGCGAAGCGGGAACTGGCGGCGCGCTCGCTGGCTGACGCACCAATCGATTTCGCGGTGCTCGGCACGACAGTGCCGCAGCAGGGCGCCTTCTACGGCCTGCCATGGGTCACGGGAATGATAGGGCTGGAGCACGTGGGCGGCACGACCCTTTCGCAGGCCTGTGCCACCTCGGCGCGCGCGATCGCGACTGCGGCCGATGCGGTGCGCGCCGGCAGCGCAGAGTGCACGTTCCTGCTCGCGGCCGACCGCGTGAGCAACGGCCCGGCCCTTCTATTACCCCGATCCGTCCGGGCCAGGGGGCAACGGCACGCACGAGAGCTGGGTGATGGACAACTTCCAGAAAGATCCGTTCGCCGGCCTCTCGATGCTGCAGACCGCGGAGAACGTGGCTCGTCGCTTCGGCATCTCGACGTCCGAGCAGAACGAGGTCGCGCTGCGGCGCTATGCGCAGTACGAGGATGCGCTCGCGAACGACAGGACGTTCCAGAAGTGCTACATGCGCCTGCCATTCGAGGTGCCCGATAAGGCTTTCAGGCGCATCGTGGGGACGATTGAAGGCGACGAGGGGATTCATGGCACGACGGCGGCTGGTCTGGCACAACTCAAGCCGGTGCTCGAAGGTGGCTCTGTCACTTTCGGCGGACAGACGCATCCTGCCGACGGCAACGCGGCGATGTTCGTGTGCTCGCAGGAGCGCGCACGTGCGCTTTCGACCCGGCCGGAGATTCGCATCCAAGTCCTCGCCACCGGACAGGCGCGCGTGGAAAAGGGCTACATGCCCGCTGCGCCCGTGCCTGCCGCGCGTGATGCGCTCGCCCGCGCCGGGATCGACACGCGTTCGATCACGCACGTGAAGACGCACAACCCGTTCGTGATCGGCGATATCCTCGTGTCGCGCGAGCTTGGGTTTTCGCTGGAGAAGATGAACGGCTACGGTTGCTCGCTGGTGTGGGGGCACCCGCAAGGGCCGACCGGCATGCGCGCCGTCATCGAGTTGATCGAGCAGATGGTCGCTGAAGGCGGCGGCGTCGGTCTGTTCACCGGATGCGCAGCGGGTGACAGTGCGATGGCCGTGCTGGTGCGGGTGGACGACGGTGGAAGGCGCGCATGACCGCGACGCTGGGCAAGGTGCACGCCAGCGTCGTTGCGATGCTGGATGATGCGGTCGCAGCCTTCCCGGACCGTGTCGCACTGGTCCAGGGCGACAGTGCGGTGAGCTACGCCGAGATGCGACGCTGTGTGGGCGCCTTGGCTCGGCTCATTGGCGGGCGCGATGGATCATCTGCCCCAGAACACTCCCGCTCGCGGGAGAGGGCTGGGGTGAGGGTCGGCGCTGATGAGAGAACCCTCATCCCCCGCCTCCTCCCGCAAGCGGGAGAAGGAGCTCACCGGGTCGCGACGATTTTGGGCAATTCGATTCTTGCAGCCATTGCTCCCTATGCCATCGCGGCGGGAGGGCGGGTGCACATTCCCCTCAATCCGCTGTACACCGCGCGCGAGCTCGGCTACATGCTGGACGACGCCGCGCCGTCGCTGCTCATCGTTGACGATGCGCTGGCGCCCCTCGTCGAGCCGCTGCTCGGCCGGCATTGCGCCGTGCTGCCGACATCCGAAATCTTGGCGCGATTCGATGCCTGGCGCATGAGCGAAAGCGACGGCCGCTTTGGCGTATCCGACCCTGCGCCTGACGCGCTCGGGCTCCTGCAATACACGGGCGGCTCCAGCGGTCGGCCCAAGGGCGTTCAGCTGTCGCATGGGGCCGTGAACGCCAACATCGCACAGCGCGAGGCCTTGCTGCCCGTCTCGCGCGGGCAGGAGAGCGTGCTGTGCGTGATGCCGCTGTTCCACTCGTACGCGATGGCCATGGGGCTGTACCTCTGCGCGTACGCGGGGGCGACGCTGGTGATTCTGCCGGGCTATCACCCCGAGCGCGTGCTGGACGCTGTGGAGCGCCACCAGATCACGATCTTTCCTGGCAGCCCGACGATCTTCGTCGGACTCATGAACTGCGAGCATTTTGCGGTGACGGATTGGCGCAGGGTTCACACCTGCTATTCGGGCTCGGCCGCACTGCCGGCGGAGACTTTGGAGCGCTGGGAGGCGGCCACGGGTTCGCGCGTGTACGAGGGGTACGGGCAAACGGAAGCGGGTCCTGTGCTGAGCTTCAATCCGTCGAACGGCGTGGTGAAGATCGGCTCCGTGGGTGTCACCGTGCCTGAAACACATCTGCAAGTCGTCGACATCGAAACCGGTGAGCGCGTGCTGCCCGCCGGAGAGCGCGGCGAGATCCGTGCACGCGGTCCGCAAGTGATGAGCGGCTACTGGAACCTTCCTGAGGAAACCCGGGAGTCGTTGCGCGGCGGCTGGCTCTACACGGGGGACATCGGCGAGTTCGACAGCGACGGCTACCTCTACATCCGTGATCGCAAGAAGGACCTCGTCATCGTCGGCGGCTACAACGTGTACCCCCGCGAGGTCGAGGAAATGCTTTACACGCACCCGGAGGTGCGCGAAGCCGCCGTGGTGGGCCAACCCGATGCGTACCGTGGGGAGGTGATGCGGGCCTTCGTCGCCTTGCGCCTGGACAGCAAGGTTACTGCCGATGAGCTGCTTGTTTTCTGCAGGAGCCAGATCGCCAAATACAAGCTGCCGGCTACGCTCGACATCCTGGCAGAGCTTCCGAAGACATCGGTCGGCAAGACCGACAAGAAGCCGCTGAAGCAGCGCAAGTGACGGCAGAAGCACGCACTGCATCTCCGCCTTCGCCGGGATGATGGAGGTGGTCCCGACTGTCATTCCCGCGAAGGCCTGCATGCGTTCTGGGGTGGCCTGACTTTTCCAGCGACAGTTGTTCTCACCCGGATTCCGCACTAGAATTGTTTAAGTCTAAATATATGATAATTCAACAATCCGGTGGACGGAAGCTGAACAGGAGAGCACCTTGAAGATCGTCTGCATTGGCGGTGGACCCGCCGGCCTCTACTTCGCGCTACTGATGAAAAAGCAGGATCCGGCTCACGACATTACTGTGGTCGAGCGCAACCGCCCGTACGACACCTTTGGTTGGGGCGTGGTGTTCTCGGACCAGACCCTGGGCAACCTGCAGCAGGCTGACGCGCCCACGGCCGCGAAGATCCTCGATGCGTTCAACCATTGGGACGACATCGAAATCAACATCAACGGCCAGAAGTTCCGCTCGGGCGGCCACGGCTTCTGCGGCATTGGCCGCAAGCGCCTGCTTAACATCCTGCAGGAGCGCTGCGAAGAGCTCGGCGTCAGGCTCGTCTTCGAGACCGATGTGCAGGACGACGCCGCCTACCCTGATGCCGACCTCATCATCGCGAGCGACGGCCTGAACAGCCGCTTTCGCACCAAGTACGCGGAGACCTATCTCCCGGACATCGACACGCGCCGCTGCCGCTTCGTCTGGCTGGGCACGCATAAGCTCTTCGACGCATTCACCTTCGCATTCGAGAAGACGGAGTTCGGCTGGTTCCAGGCGCACGCTTATCGCTTCGACGACGAGACCTCCACCTTTATCGTGGAGGCACCCGAGGAAGTCTGGCAGGCCGCGGGCATGGACAAGATGGAAAAGGAAGAGTCCATCGAGTTCTGCGAGCGCCTCTTCGCCAAGTACCTCGACGGCAACCGCCTCGTCTCGAATGCCTCGCACCTGCGCGGCTCTGCGCAGTGGATTCGCTTCCCGCGCGTGGTCTGCCAGCGCTGGATCCACCACAACGGCAAAGCCCCGGTCGTGCTGATGGGTGATGCCGCGCACACCGCACATTTCTCGATCGGCTCCGGCACGAAGCTCGCGCTTGAGGATTCGATCGAGCTCGCACGCTGCATTGCCAAGACCCCGGGCGAACTCATGAAGGCGCTCAAAGCGTACGAGGCCATCCGAAGCATCGACGTGCTGCGCATCCAGAACGCCGCGCGCAACTCCACGGAATGGTTCGAGAACGTGGAGCGCTATGCGAAGCTGCCGCCATCGCAGTTCGCGTACTCGCTGCTCACGCGCAGCCAGCGCATCAGCCATGAGAACCTGCGGCTGCGTGACAAGAAGTACGTCGAGGCTTATGAGGATTGGATGGCAGAGCGCGCGGGCGTGCAGCGGCATCTGAAGCAGATGCCCGTGCCGCCGATGTTCACGCCGCTCACCGTGCGCGGCACGACGCTGAAGAACCGCGTGATGGTCTCGCCGATGGCGCAATACTCTTGCGTGAACGGCCTCGTCGCCGACTATCACCTGGTGCACCTCGGTGCCCGCGCCATGGGCGGCGCCGGCATGGTGATGGTGGAGATGACCTGCACCTCGCCCGACGCGCGGATCACACCCGGATGCCCCGGCATCTGGAACGACGAACAGCGCGATGCCTGGAAGCGGATCGTCGAGTATGTGCATACCAACTCGGACGCGAAGATCGCGCTGCAGATCGGCCACGCGGGCGCGAAGGGCGCGACGCGTGTGGCGTGGGAGGGCATCGACCAGCCGGTGGACGAATCGGAGGCCTGGCCGCTGATTTCGGCCTCGCCGCAGCAGTACATCGACGGCGTGAGCCAGTGGTCGCGCGCGATGACGCGCGCCGACATGGACCGCGTGTGCGTTGACTTCGTGGCGGCGGCGCGGCGTGGCGCCGAGGCTGGCTTCGACTGGCTGGAACTGCACTGCGCGCACGGCTACCTGCTGTCGTCGTTCATCTCGCCGCTGACGAACCAGCGAACGGACGAGTACGGCGGCTCGCTGGAGAACCGGCTGCGCTATCCGCTGGAAGTCTTCAACGCCGTGCGCGCCGTATGGCCCAGCCATCTGCCGATGTCCGTGCGCATCTCGGCGCACGACTGGGTGGAAGGCGGCATCACGCCGGATGACGCCGTGGAGATCGCGCGTGCGTTCAAGCGGGCAGGCTCCGACCTGATCGACTGCTCCTCGGGCCAGGTGAGCAAGCAGGAGAAGCCGGTGTACGGCCGCATGTTCCAGACGCCCTTCGCCGACCGTGTCCGCAACGAGGCCGGCATCCAGACCATCGCGGTCGGCGCCATCTCCGAGGCGGACCACGTGAACAGCATCATCGCGGCCGGTCGCGCGGACCTCTGCGCTGTCGCCCGTCCCCACCTCGCGAACCCTGCCTGGACGCTGATGGAAGCGGCGAAAATCGGCTACCTCGATCTCGCGTGGCCCCAGCAATACCGCTCGGCCAAGGTGCAGCTCGAGCGCAATCTCGAACGTGAACGCGCAGCCGCGAGCCAGGCGGCGGGCCTCTCCGCGCTGGAGCAGGCGAACCGCGCGCTGGGGGTGTAATGCTGCAGGGCCGACACGCACTCGTGACCGGTGCCGCGCGCGGCATCGGCGCGGCCATCGCGCGCACGCTGGCGGAAGAAGGCGCGACCCTGACGCTGCTCGGGCGCAACGAAGCCGCCTTGAGCGCGCTCGCGAAGGAACTGCCGGGCAGCCACGGCATCGTCGTCGCGGATGTGGCCAAGGCCGATGAAATCAATGCGGCGTTCGAACGCGCGCGCACCGAACGCGGCGCCTTGCACATCCTCGTGAACAACGCGGGGCAGGCCGAGAGCGCCCCTTTTGCGAAGACCAGTTTCGAGCTCTGGCAGCGCATGCTGGCCGTGAACCTCACGGGCACTTTCCTCTGCTCGCAAGCCGCGTTGCCGCAGATGCTGGGACAAGGCGGAGGCCGCATCGTCAACATCGCGAGCACGGCGGCGCAGAAGGGCTACGCGTACGTTGCCGCGTATGTGGCCGCCAAGCACGGCGTGCTGGGGCTGACGCGCTCGCTCGCGCTCGAAGTCGCGCAGAAGGGAATCACCGTCAATGCGGTGTGCCCCGGCTACACGGAGACGGACATCCTGCGCGAGAGCATTGCGAACGTGGTCGCGAAGACCGGTCGCAGCGAAGCCGATGCGATGGCGGAGTTCGCGAAGGGCAATCCGCAGCAGCGCATCGTGCAGCCGCAAGAAGTGGCCGACACAGTGCGCTGGCTGTGCGGGAGCGGGGCGGCGGCGATCACCGGTCAGGCGATCTCGGTGTCGTGCGGCGAAGTGATGTGAAGCAACCAGGAGACCTCATGGATAACAACGACGCGCGGCTCGACCCCGCATTGCTGGCAGGCAACCGCCGCCCCGCCGCGGACTACCGCGCGACGCACTTCCTCTGGGGGGTGGATGCGGGGCTCGCCACGGTCACGCTCAATCGGCCCGAGCGCAAGAACCCGCTCACCTTTGACTCGTACGCCGAACTGCGCGACCTGTTCCGTCAGCTGAAGTACGCGGACGACGTGAAGGCGGTGGTGATTCACGGCGCGGGCGGCAACTTCTGTTCCGGCGGGGACGTGCACGAGATCATTGGCCCGCTCGTCAGGCTCAAGGCGCCCGAACTGCTCATGTTCACGCGCATGACCGGCGATCTCGTCAACGCGATGCACGGGTGCCCGCAGCCAATCGTGTCCGCCATCGATGGCGTGTGTGCCGGTGCGGGTGCCATCGTGGCGATGGCGTCCGATCTGCGCGTCGGTACGGCGCGCAGCAAGACGGCGTTCCTGTTCAACCGTGTCGGCCTCGCCGGCTGCGACATGGGTGCGTGCGCCATGCTGCCGCGCATCATCGGCCAGGGCCGCGCGAGCGAGTTGCTCTACACCGGTCGTGCACTCGGTGGCGAGGAGGGTGAACGCTGGGGCTTCCTCAACCGGCTCGCCGCGCCCGAGGCGCTGCTGCAGGAGGCGCAAACCCTCGCGCGCCAGCTCACCGAAGGACCGACCTTCGCGAACGGCATCACCAAGACCATGCTGCACCAGGAGTGGGCAATGACCATTGAGCAGGCCATCGAGGCCGAAGCGCAGGCTCAGGCACTGTGCATGCTCACGCAGGACTTCACACGCGCGTACGAAGCCTTCGTCGCCAAGCAGAAGCCGCGCTTCGAGGGGAACTGACATGCCGCACGGACATCTGGACTGGCCCTTTTTCGAGCAGCGACATCGCGATCTCGAACGTGACCTTGACACCTGGGCTGCGGCGCATGTCGCGGACGTGCACAGCGACGATGTCGACGCGGACTGTCGCCGGCTGGTGAAGATGCTCGGCGATGCCGGCTGGCTCGCGCAATGTGTACGTCGTCTTCGCGCGCACCGGCGAGGCACCGGCGGCGCGGGGCATCAGCGCCTTCATCGTCGAGGCAGGCACGCCGGGCTTCGAGATCGCCGAGCGCATCGACGTGATCGCGCCGCACCCGCTTGCACGCCTGCACTTCACGAACTGCCGCATTGCCGCATCGAATCGCATTGGCGCCGCGGGCGAGGGCTTCAAGGTGGCGATGCGCACGCTTGACGTGTTCCGCACGTCGGTCGCCGCCGCGGCGCTGGGCTTCGCCCGCCGCGCGCTCGAAGAGGCGCTGCAACGGGCCACAACCCGCAGAATGTTCAACGGGACCCTGGCGGATTTCCAGTTGACGCAGGCCAAGCTGGCGCAGATGGCGACGACCATCGACAGCGCGGCGCTCCTGACCTTCCGGGCCGCTTGGTTGCGCGACCAGGGCCGCACCGTGACGAAAGAGGCGGCCATGGCCAAGATGAACGCGACGGAAGGCGCGCAGCAGGTCATCGATGCGGCCGTGCAGGTGTTTGGCGGTCTGGGGGTGCGCAGCGGCACGACCATCGAGCGCCTGTACCGCGAGATCCGTAGCCTGCGCATCTACGAGGGCGCCACCGAAGTACAGCAGCTGATCATCGCCCGCGAATTGTTGAAAGGAACCCCATGCAAGTGATTTTTCCTCCCGGCTGGCCTCGACCCAAGGGTTATGCCAACGGCGTGAGCGCCACCGGGCGTCAGGTCTACATCGCCGGCATGATCGGCTGGGACGCTCAGGGCGTTTTCCACACCGACGACTTCGCCGGGCAGGCGCAGCAGGCGCTGCAGAACATCGTCGACGTGCTGCGTGAGGCGGGCGGCAAGCCCGAGCACATCGTGCGCATCACGTGGTACGTCACCGACAAACGCGAGTACCTCGCGGCCGGCCGGGAAGTGGGCCGGGCCTTCCGCAAGATTATCGGCAGCTACAACGCCGCCATGACCGCAGTAGAGGTCAAGGCGCTGATCGAGGATCGCGCCAAGGTCGAGATCGAGGCCACGGCGGTCATCCCGGAGTAAGACGATGGCAAGCAACACCAAGGCCGCTTTCCACTGGGACGACCCGCTGCTGCTCGACCAGCAACTGACCGACGACGAGCGCATGGTGCGCGACGCCGCCAACGCCTACTGCCAGGAGCGCCTGCTGCCGCGCGTGCTGGAGGGCTTCCGCACGGGCGAGACCGACCCGGCCATCTTCCGCGAGATGGGCGCGCTGGGCCTGCTGGGCCCGACCATTCCCGAGCAGTACGGCGGCCCGGGCCTCAACTACGTGTGCTACGGGCTGATCGCGCGCGAGGTCGAGCGCGTCGATTCGGGCTACCGCTCGATGGCCAGCGTGCAGTCCTCGCTGGTCATGGTGCCGATCAACGAATTCGGCACCGAGGCGCAGAAGCAGAAATACCTGCCCCGGCTCGCCGCCGGCGAGTGGATCGGCTGCTTCGGCCTGACCGAGCCCGACCACGGCTCCGACCCCGGCAGCATGGCGACGCGCGCGAAGAAGGTCGACGGCGGCTACTCGCTCTCGGGCAGCAAGATGTGGATCAGCAACTCGCCCATCGCCGACGTGTTCGTGGTCTGGGCCAAGGAGGTGAGCGAGGGCGGCGCCGTGGGCCCGATCCGCGGCTTCGTGCTGGAGAAGGGCATGAAGGGCCTCAGCGCCCCGGCGATCCACGGCAAGGTCGGCCTGCGCGCTTCCATCACCGGCGAGATCGTGATGGACGGCGTGTTCTGCCCCGAGGAGAACGCCTTCCCCGAGGTGCGGGGCCTGAAGGGCCCCTTCACCTGCCTGAACTCGGCGCGCTACGGCATCTCGTGGGGCGCTTTGGGCGCGGCGGAAGACTGCTGGCACCGCGCGCGCCAGTACGTGCTCGACAGGAAGCAGTTCGGCCGGCCGCTGGCGGCCAACCAGCTCATTCAGAAGAAGCTCGCCGACATGCAGACCGAGATCACGCTGGGCCTGCAGGGCTGCCTGCGGCTGGGCCGCATGAAGGACGAGGGCACGGCGTCGGTCGAGGTCACGTCGCTCTTGAAGCGCAACTCCTGCGGCAAGGCCCTGGACATCGCCCGGCTGGCGCGCGACATGATGGGCGGCAACGGCATCTCGGACGAGTTCGGCGTGGCGCGCCACCTGGTCAACCTGGAGGTGGTCAACACCTACGAGGGCACGCACGACATCCATGCGCTGATCCTGGGGCGCGCGCAGACCGGCATCGCGGCGTTCTGAAAGCCATAAGCCACTGAGCCGCCGGCAAGCACCGACGGCTCAGCGGCAAGCCGCGCTCGATTCAATCGAGCTTGATGCCCGCGGCCTTGATGATGGCGCCCAGCTTCACGGCATCGTCCTTGATCGTCTGCGAGAACTGCGCGGGGCTGCTAGCAACCGCGTCCATGCCCATCGCGCCCAGCTTCTGCGTGGTTATGGGCAGCTTGAGGATGCGCGTGATCTCGCCGTTGAGCTTGGTCACAATTGCGCGGTCGGTCCCTGCAGGCGCAACGAAGCCGATCCAGGTGACCAGGTCCATGCCGGGCAGGTCAGATTCCGCCAAGGTCGGAACATCCGGAAGCGACGGCGAGCGCTTCGCGCTGGTGACCGCCAGCGCCCGGACCTTGCCGGGTTTCACGAACACCATGGCCGGGCCGAGCGCATCGAAGATGACCGGCACCTGCCCGCCGACCACGTCCGTCATGGCCGGGCCACTGCCCTTGTAGGGAACGGCCACCATGTCGACCTTGGCCGCCGACTTGAATGCCTCGCCGGCCACCTGCGCCGGCAGCGCGCCGTGCGCGTAAGCGAGTTGGCCGCCGCTCGCCTTGGTCAGGCCGATCAGCTCCTTCACGTTGCGCGCCTCCACCGAGGGATGCACCGCCAGCACCATGGGCATGGTGATCGCCAGCGACACCGGGACGAAGCCGTTGATGGGGTCTTACGGCAGCTTGGCGTACAGGCTCTGGTTCATCGCGAGCGTGGAGTCGATCGGCAGGAACAGCGTGTAGCCGTCCGGTGCCGCTTGCGCGGCCAGCTCTGCGCTGATCACCGTGTTGCCGCCAGGGCGGTTGTCCACCGTGACGGGCACGTTCCAGCGTTCGTTCAGCTTGGCCGCCACGATGCGTGCCACCGTGTCAGTGCCGCCGCCCGGCGGAAATGGCACGATGATGCGGATCGGACGCTCGGGGAAAGTGTCTGCGGCGGTGGCTGCAATTCCTGCCAAGGGAAGAGCCAGCAGGCACAACAAGAGTTTGTGAATCAGTTTCATGGATGCGCTTCTCGCCGGCTCAATCCGGATCGACGCAGCTGAAGCTGGCCGCGGAATTGACGTCCCCCGTTCCCTTGTACTTGCTCACCTTCGGCCACGCGCACAGGGGCATCGTGCGCTCCACGGCGCCGGTCAGCTGGTTGCCCGCGTACTTGGTCGCGATGATCTGGTTCGGCACACGTCCCTTTTCGACCCATTGCTCCATGGCGGCCAGCAGGTCCTGGGCCGGATCGTTCGGCTGCTGCGGAAAGGGGACGGCGGGACCGCCAGCCCAGTTGCCGAAGTAGTTCGGACCCACGCCACCGCGGCAGTGGCCCATGCCCGGCACGTTGAACAACTTGACGAACTGGTCGGATTGGCCGGGTAATGCCTTCTCCACCGACTTGAGGTAGTTCAGCGTTTCTTCCGGCGCCGCGACGGGGTCGGCCAGACCCTGGAACATGAGCATCTTGCCGCCGTTCGCCTTGAATGCGGAGAGCTCTCCGCTGTTGTTGTCCACGGCGAAGTTGAGCGTGTTGCGCATCACGTCCACGTCGCTGCCGAAGTCGAAGGTCCGCCAATCCCAGTTCTTGCCCCAGATCCACTGGAACAGGAAGTTGCCGCCGTCTGAAATGTTGGTGGGTGACGGAACTGCGCTCGTGAAGCTCAGCTCGGTGCCCCGCAGGAACCCGGGATAGAGCTTTTCGCCGGTGATGGCATGCGTCGGCCCCTCATAGATCTTGCGCAACGCGTCCACCTGGCCCGCGGACAGGCAATTGGCACTGTCACCGGATGTGCACTGTAGGGACGGCAGGGTCGATGGTGCACTTGTCAGGGCGGCCGATCACCCCGTCCGTGACTCCGTCGAGTCCATCGCAGCTGGCCATCACCTTGTCGGCCCAGAGCTGGCGTTTGGCCGGGGTGAGGTAGGTCGTCATGTCCTTCTGCGTGACTGCATAAGCCCAGAGCCCCGCGACGTGGGCCGGCACGCGGTTGTGGTCCATGGCGCCGACGACAATGCCGTCGTAGTCCTGCGGAAACCTGAGCGCCTCGGCCACCCCTTGTGCGCCGCCGGTGGAGCAGCCGAAGAAATACGAGCGCGACGGGTCGGCTGCATAGAACTGCTTGAGCATGGCCTTCGACAGGGTGGTCATCAGGTGCGTCGACCGATACCCGTAGTCCACGATCTTCTCCATCTTCCCAACCACGGTGCTCACGCCGTCTGGGCCAGTGCCCATGTCCGTATTGGCCACGGCATAACCGCGCCGCAAGCCGATCGCCAGGTCGTTGTAGCGGATGGTGCCGCCGGCGCCGCCATTGCCCGTTCCGAGGAACTTGCCGTTCCACTTGGCCGGCATCCAGAGCTCCACCTTGATGTCGGACTCGGTGGTGGGCTTCAACGTGGCCGCCACCCGGCAGAACGACGGCAGGTCGGTGATGGTCGCGCCTGCAGGGGTCACGAACTTGCCTTCAGCCACGTCCTGCGCCGCCGTGAACGTCGTGTCTGCAACGGTGGTCCCTGCCAGCGAAGCGCAGCTCACGGCCAGGGGTTGGACGGGCACCTGCAGTGCTTGGCGCCTTGTAGTGAAGATATCTGGAGGGCCGACGGGTTCACCCCGGAGGTGCACGAAGGCGACTGCAGGTTGATCAACGCCCCTCCGGTATGTCCGCGCTGCGCGGGATTGGCCCGGCCCAACATCCTGATGTTCGGCGACTATGGCTGGAGCGAAGTCCGCGAGCAGGCGCAGGCGGCCCGGCTGGAGGGGTGGCTGGCCTCGGTCCACCGGCCCGTGGTGATCGAAATCGGTGCCGGCACGGCGATTCCCTCGGTGCGGCACTTCAGCCAGCGTGTCGTTCGCCAGCGGGGCGGGCGGCTGATCCGGATCAACCCGCGTGAAGCTGCGGTGCCGACGCTTCGGGACGTGGGGTTGCCCATGGGGGCTGTGGACGGACTCACGGCCATCGCTGAAGTCCTGGGCGATGACTGGAAGCCGGCAGCTGTAGCCGACTGAGCCTGAATCTGATCCTCTGCAGAGGGCCGAAACGCTGCGTTATTGACAGTCGGTGCATGCAGGGAGCCTCTCACCTCCAGCGGATGCGATTCCGTTCAGCCACCTGGCGCTGCGCTCAGGTCATTGCCGACATCCGGCCCGTGGCAGCGTAGCAGGACAGGCCTTCGGTGGCGGAACCCGCTGTGCTCCTGTGTCTACTGCCTGCCTCCACCTGGCTCGCGCAGCGACATGATCAGCGGCGCCCCCTTGGCGTCCACAAGCGCACGACAGGCAAGCTCGGCTGCCCTGTAGCCCAGCCAAGGCTCGCTGCCCACGGCGCAGAGCGCCCTCAGGTGGCCTTCTCGTCTCGCCGCCAAACCTCGCCGCGGTCGATCCAGAGGCTGCCGACCTCGTAGCCCCGCGTCCGCTCAATGATTCGCAGCACGTTCTCCGCGCTGACCACCGTGTCCATGTGGAGGGTCCTTTCCGATTTCCTATTTATAGCTGGATATCCATACAGCTGTCAATAAGAGCGCTGAGTGGCACGCAGGCTTTGGAAAAGAAGCGATCTCGGGCTAGACATGCACTCATGAGTCGCTCGATAGTCGATGGGTTGTACCTCGTCCGGTGGTTTATTGCTTGGCGACAGATCCGAAGCACGGATCAACTTCGAGCGTTGAAAGTGTCATAAACAGCCTCATACTTCTACCACTCAGGAGTGATTGCCATGCAGACCCTCGCCCAACAAGTTCTGGAGCACGCAACCGGATTGCCGGAAGGCACACCTTTGGCCGCCAAGGAGCTGCTGCACCTGGGGAGCCGGGCGGCCGTGGACCAAGTCCTGTCCCGCCTCGTGCAGCGCGGCGCCCTACTGCGCGCGGGCCGCGGCATCTATGTGCTGCCGGTCGAGGGCCGCTTCGGCTCGCGTGCACCCTCGACCGTCAAGATGGTCGAGGGGCTGGCCACCCGGCGCGGGGAAACCATCGTGTCGCACGGGGCGGCCGCCGCCAACGCGCTGGGCCTCACCACCCAGGTGCCGATGCGGGCGGTCTACCTGACGTCCGGCCCCAGCCGCCACCTGAAGCTGGGGGCCCAGACCGTGGAGTTGCGGCACGCGCCCATGTGGCAGTTGATCTTTCCAGGCCGCGCCGCCGGCGACGTGGTGCGGGCGCTGGCATGGCTGGGGCCGGAGAAGGCCAGCGAAGCGCTGCGCGCGCTGCGCGCCAAGCTGCCGCCGGCCGAGATGAAGGAAGTGGCGTCGGCGCGCACGCGCCTGCCAACGTGGATGGCGCAGGAGGTGAGCGCGCTGGTGCCGCATGGCTGAGTTCTTCGAGCTCTCCGTTGCTGAGCGCCTGGAGGCCCTTGTCCAGGCCGCCAGCGCTTCAGGACGACCTCCCCACCTGTTGGAGAAAGATGTTTGGGTGGTGTGGGCCCTGCGGCACCTGTTCGCCGCGCCCTATGCGCCGCATCTTGTCTTCAAGGGCGGCACCTCCCTGTCGAAGGCCTACGGCGTCATTCGGCGTTTTTCCGAGGACGTGGACCTCACCTACGACATCCGCGCCATCGCTGGCGATCTGATCGGCAATGCGGCTGCGCCGCTCCCCACCAGCAAGAGCCAGGAAAAGAAGTGGAGCAAGGAGATCCGCGCCCGCTTGGCCGATTGGGTGACCACCGAAGTCGTCTCGCGGCTCCAGCAGGACCTTGGACAGCAGGGTCTGCCCGCCACGGTCCGAGCCGAGGGCGACAAGGTGTTCATCGACTACACGCCCCTGGCCTCGGGGACGGGTTATGTGCCGTCGGCGGTCATGCTCGAGTTCGGCGCGCGGTCCACCGGCGAGCCTTGCGAACTGCGCTCCGTTCACTGCGATGCCGCCATGCACCTGCAAGGCGTGGAGTTCCCCGAGGCGACGCCGCAGGTGATGCGCGCCGAGCGGACCTTCTGGGAGAAGGCCACGGCGATCCACGTCTTCTGTGTGCAAGGCGCCTTTCGCGGTGGTGACCGGTTTGCTCGTCACTGGCACGACGTGACCCGGCTGGACGCCGCCGGCTTCGCCGACTCGGCCGTCGCGGACACGGCGCTGACGAAGGCAGTGGCTGACCACAAGAGCATCTTCTTCGCGGAGAAGAGCGGGGAGGGCGAACCGATCGACTACCACGCCGCAGTCTCAGGCGGCCTGCGCCTCGTTCCTGACAAGGGCGCCTTGGCCAGGTTGGCCGCTGACTACCGGCACATGGTCGACGATGGCCTGCTCCTCGATGAGGTCGAATCTTTCGACGTCCTCCTCCAGCAGTGCCGAGCCATTCAAGAGAAGGCGAACGCGGCATGAGGCCATCGGCGCCTGGCTCCAAGCCAAGGGGGCGGGCACGGCCGCAGCCGCGGCCGCCGGAGCGCTCTCGCCCACCCAGCGCGCCTACCGCAAGGAGGCCGAGCGGCTCTTGCTGTGGGCCGTCCTGGAGCAGGGCAAGCCCTTGTCCTCGCTGTCGGTGGAGGATGCCGTTGCCTACCGGGCCTTCCTGGCCGCGCCGCCGGCTGCCTGGTGCGGAGCGCGCCACCACCAGAGGTGGTCGCCCCTGTGGCGGCCACTGGAGGGCCCGCTCTCGGCCGTGGCGCTGCGCCAGGCGATCACCATCTTGAGGAGCCTCTACGCCTTCCTCATGAGCCAGGGCTACCTGCTGGGAAACCCCTTTGCGGCCGTGGCGCTGCCGCCGCAGCCGCAGAGGCCGCTGGGATCGAGCCGGACCTTGAGCTTCGCGCAGTGGGACCACATCGAGGCCTTGCTGCAGGACGAGGTCGAGACCGAGGCCGCAAGACGCCTGGGCCGCGCCATGCGCTGGCTGTATGCGACGGGGCTGCGGCTGGCGGAGATCACGGCTGCCAGGTGCTGTGACCTGGAGGCGATCGACTACCACACACCCGAGGGCGCCGCTGCCCGCGGCTGGCTGCTGGCCGTCCTCGGCAAGGGAGGCAGGAGCCGCCAAGTGCCCGTTCCGGCAGAGCTGATCGAGGAACTCGAGGACGAGCTCGCCCGCCAGGGCTTGGAGCCGCGGGTGACAGCGCAGGGCAACCAGGCCATCGCGGTGCTCGCGCGCTTCGACACTGACATGGAGCAGCCCCTGCCCTGGTCGGCCTCGGGGCTGTACAAGGCGGTCAAGGCATTCCTGGCCCACGCGGCTGAGCGCCTGGAGGGCCTCGACGCGCAGCAGTTGAGGAGGGCCAGCACCCACTGGCTGCGCCACTCGCACGGCTCGCATGCGCTGCAGGGCAGGGAGGGGCAGAGCCCAGTGCCCATCCAGGTGGTGCAGAACAACCTGGGACATGCCTCCATCGGCACCACCTCGGGCTACCTCACGACGGAGAGGGACGAGAGGATCAGGGCGATGCGGGGGTTCTGGAAGGCCAACGCCAACCGCCACCGTGATTGATGTCCTGCTGAGCCGCCCACGAGGCGGCCATGCCTGCGCAGCCATAGGAAAGTATGGTTCTGCTTGTATCGCAGTCACGTACGCATTCAGCAACGAGGGGAAACGGGTACATTCTTGCGAACCATCCATCTATTAAGAATAGGTAAGAAAATGCCTGCTACCGCGACGCTGTCGAGCAAGTTCCAGATCTCCATTCCCAAGGCCGTGCGGGAAGAGCAACACTGGGAGGCTGGCCAGGAGTTCGTGTTCATTCCCAAGGGCCAGGGCGTGCTGGTCATGCCGGTGCCGGAGTTCGACCAGTTGGCGGGCATCGCCAAGGGCGCCAGCAAGGAGGGCTATCGCGACCGCGAGGACCGCTACTGATGGCGGCACCCGCGTGCGTGGTCGATACCTCCGCCTGGATCGAATGGCTGACCGGGAGCGCGCTCGGCAAGGCGCTGGGCGGGGAGTTTCCCGGGAAAGAGCGCTGCATCGTGCCGACCATCGTGCAGCTCGAGCTGTCGAAATGGCTGGTGCGCGAGACAGGGGAAGAGGAGGCCGACCGGGTCATCGCGTACACGCAGAAATGCGTCGTCGTTGCGCTGGACACTGCCATGGCGCTGCTGGCAGCCGACCTGCACCGGCAACACAAGCTGGCGACTGCCGACGCCATCGTCTATGCGACGGCACGCCGGCACGGTGCCGAGCTGCTCACCTGCGACGGGCACTTCGAGGGTTTGCCTGGCGTGCGGCTGTTTTCGAAATCAGCGTGAGGGCACGGCAAGAAACAAGATAGCCACTTGCATCAATGCAGGCGCGTCCGCGGCCGCAGTGTGTAGTTCCATTGCGGGCAGACGGCGTGCGACTTCATGCGCAGCCGCAAGCGCAGCCAGTCCTTGGCGCTGACGCGTTCGCCAGTCTCGTTGCCACTCCGCTTGAGCACGGCCCTGACACGCAGCCCCGTGACGGTAGTCGTGCCGGCGATGTAGCGCGTGACAGTCCCGAACGAGCGCAGCGGCACGCCCGCCCAGCTCAGGCTGGTGAGGCCGAAGAGCCGATGCCCGACGGGGTTCCATGCGAGCAGCCCGTGGGATAGTGGCATACGGTCACGGCAAGGCCGCAGGCGTTGCACAACTGCTCTTGCAGCTGTGCCTTCCATACGCGCGAGCGGCAGTTGTTGGAGCCGCCTGCATCGACGAGGACAAGCAGTCTGAGGGCACGGCGGTAGGACCGGTAGCCCCCGGTCGCGCTACCAGTCGGCGATCGCCTCGACTGCAAAGCGAAGCGTGTCGAAGCAATCACCCATGCAGACGTAGCCGCAGTTGGCAGACACCTCGTAGATACCGTACGGAACGGCCTGCCCGATCGAGTCCTGCGGCCAGTTATACCAATGAGCCTTCAATAAGGTAGATAATCCCATTCATCCTGTCGCGATGGGAGAAGCGGATGAAGACCTTGATCGAGGGGGACTGTTCGACCATCGAGCGCCTGGCCGAGCGGCTGAAGAAGGCCAGGGGGCACTCCGAGTACCAGCGCATCCAGTGCGTGTTGCTGCGCGCCACACTGGGGAGTTCGGCCGCCGAGATTGCGCGGGTGCTGGGCTGGGCCACCCCCACCGTGTACAACATCCACTCGCGCTGGGCACGCGAGGGTGACGCCATCTTCGATCTCAAGCCCAGGGGCGGGCGCCGCCACCAGCACCTCACGCTCGAGGACGAGGCCGGGCTGCTCACCCCTTTCATTGCCGCTGCGCGCGCCGGGGACGTGCTGCAGGTGGCGCAGGTGCGGCATGCCTACGAGCAGCGCGTGGGCAGGGCAGTGGCGGCGAGCACTGTCTACCGGCTGCTCGATCGCCACGGCTGGCGCAAGGTCGTGCCGCGCCCGAGGCACCCCAAGGCCGACGTTGCGGCACAGGTGGCTTTTAAAAAAACTGCGCCCCACGCTGCGCCGCGAGGTTGAGCGCCAGGCCCGGCAGGGGCGGCCCGTGCGGCTGATGTTCCAGGACGAGGGCCGCTTCGGCCTCCTGGGCAGGCCCAGGCGGTGCTGGGCGCCCCGGGGCCTGCGGCCTATCGTCGGCGCGCGCCTGGTGCGCCAGTTCACCTATGCCTTCGCGGCCGTCAGCCCGCACGACGGCGCCATGGACAGCCTGGTCCTGCCGTGGGTGAACGCCGAGATGATGTCGCTGTTCCTCGCCGAGGTCGCCAAGCGTCACGCCCGGGAGTTCATCGTCATGGTCATGGACCAGGCGGGCTGGCACGTCGCGGGCGATCTCGCAGTGCCCGCGAACATGCGATTGTTGTTCCTGCCGCCCTACAGCCCCGAGCTCAATCCGGCCGAGCACCTGTGGCGCGCGCTGCGCGAGGAGTGCCTTGCCAACACGGTGTTTGCCAGCCTGGACGCCGCGGAGGACGCCTTGGCTGCGGGCTTGCACACCATGGAGAAGGATCAACGCCGAACCCAGTCACTGACCGGGTTCGAATGGATCACTTCTATTTCTTTGAAGGCAAATTAGTATCAGGCGCCGATGAGGCGACGCGCAAAATGCATCACCAGGTCAACTTGTTCTTGGCGCACCTCGACGAGCAGCAGCGTCGCTGGTATGACGCACTCGAGGCTCAGTGAGACGGCCATGGCGACATCCGGCTTGTTGCTCGCATGACGGGCCTGAGCGACAAGACCCTTGAGCGCGGCAGGCGCGAGCTCAGCATGGAACCGGCCTGAAGGACCGCATCCTGGACGCGGTCCCCGTCAGTCCGTCTTCTGCACGGCTTCCAGGTTGGCTTTGACCCTGTCGAGCAGGGCGACGAGCTGATCGCGCTCGTCCTCGCGGAACCCTTCCAGGGCGACGGTGGACAGGGCGCGCGCCTGGTGCCGCAAGGCCTGGGCCGTCGACTCGCCTTTGGCCGTGAGCTGGAGCCGCACGCTGCGGCGGTCGGTGGCATTTTCGCGCGCCTCGAGGAGCCCGCGCTCCTTCAGCCCGTTGATCAGCCTCGCCAACTGGGCCTTGTCGCGCCCCGAGTGGGCCACCAGGTCGGTCTGCGTGGCGCCGGGGTGGCGCGCGAAGAATCCAAGCACCTTGCTCTCCATGTGCGTGACGCCCTGCGCCGCATCGCGCAGCACACGGAACTGTTGCGAACGGTAGAGGTGCATGACGGCGTGCACGAGATCGAGAGCATCGCCGGTCTGGCTGCGCGCCTTTTCGTTGACAATATCAACTGGTTCGGTCATGATGGAGACATTATCAACTAAATACCAGGGTTTATTTTCATGAGTTCAAGTTCTCCTGCCCGCCGCGTCGTGCGGGTACGCCATGAGTTGCAGCGCCGCGAGGTGGAGGTGGTCGGCATCGAGTCCCTGAGCCCGGGATTCGTCGAAGTCACCTTTGCGGGCGAATCGCTCGCCGATTTCGTCTCCCAGTCCTTCGACGATCACGTCAAGTTCCTTTTTCCGGAGGAGTCGGGGCAGACCGTCGGCCGCGACTACACCCCCAGGCGGTTCAGCCAGGCCGAGCGCCGGCTGACGATCGAGTTCGCGATGCACGGAGCCGGCAGCGCCGACCAGTGGGCCCGCCAGGCGGCGGTGGGCCAGCGCGTTGCCGTCGGCGGCCCGCGCGGCTCCATGATCATCCCGACGGACTTCGACTGGCACCTGCTGGCGGGCGACGCCGCTGCGCTGCCCGCCATCGCCCGGCGTCTCGAGGAGCTGCCCGAAGGCGCCCGGGTCATGGCGATCGTGCAAGCCCCCGAGGCGGACCGCAGGGACTTCACGGGCCCCGGGGGACTGGCCGTCGAGTGGGTGGCGACGGCGGAGGAACTGGTCTCGGCGGTCCGTCGCCTGCAGTGGCCTGCCGGCGAAGGATTCGTCTGGGCCGCCGGGGAGGCCGCCGCCATGAAGAGGCTGCGCCAGGTGCTGCTCGACGAGAAGCAGCACCCGCGCGAGGCGATGCGGGTGGCCGCGTACTGGAAGCAGGGTGCCTCGGCCCACCACGCCAATCTCGACGATTGAGTCTCGATGCGCTCCCGGGGGCCGTCCCTGGGCGCGCAGCGTTGTGCATGCAGCCGGGTTGCGAAGGGTCGCCGCCTGTTCGGGACGGCTTGGCGATGGGCGACACGCTTTGGGCGAAAAGTGCCCGTAGCGCCCATGGCGTACGGCTTTGTAGCTATCGAAGATATAGCAACGCGAGCTACCGGGGCAGCTCCATGCGCCGCGGCATGTCGGCGCCGCGGCGCGCGCAGGTGAGGGCGGCGGCCTGCGCCGCGAAGCGCAGCAGCGCTTCCAGCGCCCGGGCATCGAGCGCGGCGAGCGCCTCGGGCGCGAGCGCGTCGTGCTCGTCGAGCCAGGTCAGCATCGCCGCCTGGAAGGTGTCGCCGGCCCCCACCGTATCGACAACCGCCGTGGCGGGCGAGGGCGCGTCGGCCTGCGCGGCGCGGGTCCAGGCGCTCGCGCCGTGGCGTCCGCGCGTGACCGCCACCAGCGTCGCGCCCTGGCCGAGCCAGCGCGCCGCCACCTGCCCGGGCGTCTCGGCCGGATACAGCAGGCCCAGGTCCTCGTCGCTGACCTTGACCAGGTGCGCCAGGGAAACCATGTGCTCGACCACCGCGCGCCAGTGCGCCAGGTCCGGGTCGACGTTGAGCCGCACGTTGGGGTCGTAGGCGATCAGGCGGTGGATGCGCTCGCGTGCCGCCAGCGCGCGCAGGGCGCTGCCCACCGGCTCCACCGCCAGCGCGTAGGAGCCGAACTGCAGCACCCGGGCGGCCGGCGGCAGCGCGGGCAGCGTGTCGTGCGTGAGCTGCCGGTCGGCCGCGCCGTCGCCGTGGAAGGCGTAGCGCGGCACGCCGGCGGCATCGACGCTGACCACGCCGAGCGTGGTGGGCGCGTCGCTGCGCAGCACCAGCGACGTGTCCACGCCCTCGGCGCGCAGCGACGCCAGCAGCCGCTCGCCCAGCGCGTCGGTCGAGAGCCCCGCCAGGAAGGCCACCGGCCGTCCGAGCCGCGCCAGCCCCTGCGCCACGTTGAGCGGCGAGCCGCCGATGCGCGCATCGAGCGTCATGCCGGTGGGCGTCGCCTCGCCCATGTAGACATCCATCAGCGCCTCGCCGCAGACCACGAACATGTCATTTCCTCAAGAAAAACTCAGACGCCAGAGCACTGTCCGCTCCGCCGCCGGGCCGCTCCCAAGGCGCAGCGCGGCCCCCTCGGGGGCAGCGACGACACGCAGTGCGGAGCGTGGGGGCCGCTGCGCCGCCGGGCCGCTCCCAAGGCGCAGCGCGGCCCCCTCGGGGGGCAGCGACGACACGCAGTGCGGAGCGTGGGGGCCACATCAGCGCGGCGCCGACCAGCCCTTGTAGTCCTTGACGTTGGCGCGCGTGATCAGCGTCGAGGGCAGCAGCGTCATCGGCTGCGCGGGCTTCTTGCCGTTGAGGATGTCCTGGCCGATCTCCACCGCCTTCTGCGCGATCATGTACGGGTCCTGGCTGGCCGAGGCCTGCACCTGGGTGTCGGCCTTCAGCGCCGCCTCGATGTCGGGCGCGCCGTCGACCGACGCGATGACGATGTTCTTGCGGTTGAGCTGCTGCGCCGCGAGGTCGGTGCCGATCGCCTGCGGGTCGTTGATGGTGAACACCCCGTCGACCTTCGGGAAGCGGGTCAGGTGGGACTGCATCACGTTCAGGCCGCCGTCGCGCGAGCCCTTGGCGTCCTGGTCGTCCGACAGGATCTTGATGTCCGGGTGCTTCTTGAACACCGACTTGCAGCCGTTCACGCGGTCGATCACGGCCGAGACCTGCGGGCCGTTCTGGATGATGACGTTGCCCTTGCCGCCGAGCTTGTCGACGATGAACTGGCAGGCGATCTCGCCGGCCTGCACGTTGTTGGTCTGCACCGTCGCGTCGGCGCCGTTGGCCGCCACGTCGACGGCCACCACCACGATGCCGGCCTTCTGCGCCTTGCGAAGCGCGGGCTCGATCGCCTTGGCGTCGACCGCGTTGAGCAGGATCAGGTCGACGCCGGCGGCGATGAAGTTGTCGATCTGCGAGAACTGCTTGTTGAGGTCGTAGTCAGCCGACAGCGCCGTGACCTTGACGTTCGGGTTGATCTGCTTGGCCTTGGCCTCGGCGCCCTTGGAGAGCGCGACGAAGAACGGGTTGCCCAGCGAGCCGAGCGAGATGCCGATCGACTTCAGTTCCTTGGCCGAGGCGAAGCCGGTGGTCATCGCCAGCGCAGCGCCGACGAGCAGCATTTTCTTCAGCATGTTTTCTATCCTCCTGGTGCGGTGAGTGATTGCTGTGCGCATGGCCGCCCAGGATGGCCGTGCGCCCAGATCTCGTGGTACGTTAGGTGCGGGCCGAGCCGCGCAGCCGGTAGCGGTCGAGCGCGACCGCGCCGATGATGACGCAACCCTTGATGATGTACTGCCAGACGTCGGACACGCCGAGCAGGATGAGGCCGTTGGTGAGCACCGCGATGATCAGCGCGCCGATCAGCGTGCCCCAGATCGAGCCGATGCCGCCCGACGAAGCTGGTGCCGCCGAGGATCACCGCCGCGATCGCGTCGAGTTCGTAGGACTGCGCCGAGCTGCAGGCCGTTGGCGGCGTACAGCCGGGCCGCCGGCATCACGCCGCCGAGCCCGGCGAGCAGGCCGGAGGCGCCGTAGACGAACAGCAGCACCGCCCACACCTTGATGCCCGCCAGCCGCGCCGCCGCGTCGTTGCCGCCGACCGCGTAGATGTGCACGCCCAGCACGGTGCGCCGCAGGATCAGCCAGGAGAGCGACGATCACCGGAACGCGATGATGACCAGCCACGGCACGCCGAGCAGCTGCGCCGTTGCCGATGAAGGCGAACGGCAGGTCGGGTTGAACACCGTGGTGTCGTTGCCGAGCAGGCGCGCGAGGCCGCGCACCGCGGTCAGCGAGCCGAGGGTGACGATGAACGGCGGCAGCCTGATGAACGCGATCAGCACGCCGTTGCCCAGCCCGAACAGCAGCCCCGCGCCCAGCCCGCCCGCGATGCCGAGCATGCCCAGGCCGGGGATGTCGAGACCATCATCGCCGCCATCGCCGAGGCCGCGAGGATCGAGCCGACCGACAGGTCGATGCCGCCGGTCAGGATGACGAAGGTCATGCCGGCGGCCAGCACGATGTTGATCGAGGCCTGCTGCGTCACGATCGACAGGTTCTGCAGGCTGGCGAAGTCCTCGCTCGCCAGGCTGAAGCCGATGCACAGCAGCACGAGCACCGGCAGCATGCCGAGCGCACGCAGGATTTCCTTGCTGCGCGCGCTGGCCTGGCCGGTGGCCGGCAGGCGGAGGCGCCCGGCGGGCCGCCGGTGGTGGCGGCCGTGGAGACCGCAGGGGTGGTGACCGGATCGTTCATGGTTCTGTTCCTTCGTGGCGGGCCGTGCGGCGGCCTCAGTGCAGGGTGACCGGCGGGAGGCTGTCCGCCACGCCGGCGCCCGTCGCCAGTGCCATGATGTTTTCCTCGGTGATCGGCAGGCCGCCCGCGCCGCCGACCTCGCCGGCGATGCGCCCTCGCGCATCACCAGCACGCGGTCGCAGATGCCGACCACCTCGGCCAGCTCGCTGGAGATGACCAGCACGGCGATGCCGCGGCTCGCGAGCTCGTCGATGAGGCGGTAGATCTCCGACTTGGCGCCGATGTCCACGCCGCGCGTCGGCTCGTCGAGGATCAGCACGCTCGGCGACATTTCCAGCAGCCGCGCGAGCAGCACCTTCTGCTGGTTGCCGCCCGACAGCGAGCCGACGTTGACCTGCGGCGAAGCCACGCGGATCGACAGCTGCCGGATGGCGTCGAGCGCGCGCTGCGCGGCGTGCCGGCCGTCCAGGATGCCGCCGGCATGCGCGTCGCGCGGGCTGACCATCACGTTGATGTTGTCGCGCACGCTCATGTCGAGGAACAGGCCCTGGGCCTTGCGGTCCTCGGTCAGGTAGACGATGCCCGCGGCGATGGCGTCCTGCGGCCGCTCGATCTTCAGCGCGCGCCCTCCAGCGAGAGGCTGCCCGCGGTGCGCTCGTCGGCGCCGAAGACCAGCCGCGCCAGTTCGGTGCGGCCGGCGCCGACCAGCCCGGCCAGGCCCAGCACCTCGCCGGCGTACAGATCGAGGCTGCAGCCGCGCACCCGCCGCCCGTCGGCGAAGTCGCGCACCTCCAGCACCTTCTGGCCGGTGTGCCCGCCCTGGTGCTCCTTGTTGTAGAAGCCCGACAGGTCGCGCCCGACCATCATCTTCACCAGCCGGTCGCGCGAGAGCTCGGCGCGCGTCAGCGTGCCGACGTAGGTGCCGTCGCGCAGCACCGTGACCTCGTCGGCCAGCTCGTAGATCTCGTCCATGCGGTGGCTGATGTAGAGGATCGCCAGCCCCTCGCTGCGCAGCTGGCGGATCAGCGCGAACAGCCGGTCGGTCTCGTGCGTGGACAGCGGCGTGGTCGGCTCGTCCATCACCAGGATGCGGCAGTCGAAGTGCACCGCGCGCGCGATCTCCACCAGCTGGCGCTGCGCGATCGAGAGCGTCTCCACGCGCGTCGCCGGGCCGAAGTTCGCGCCCAGGCGCTTCAGCGTCGCGTCGCACGAGGCGGCCATGCCGGCGCGATCGACCAGGCCGCCTTTGCGCTGCGGCTGGCCCAGGTAGATGTTCTCGGCCACGTCAGGTTCGGCGCCAGGCTCAGCTCCTGGTAGATCACCGCGATGCCCAGGCGCTTGGCCGCCAGCGGCCCGTCGATGTGCGCGCGCTGGCCGTCGATCAGGATCTCGCCGCCGGCGTCGGGCATGTAGGCGCCCGACAGGATCTTCATCAGCGTCGACTTGCCCGCGCCGTTCTCGCCCATCAGCGCATGCACTTCGCCGGCGATGGCGCGCAGCCGCACGTCGTTCAGCGCCTTCACGCCGGGGAAGGTCTTGGAGATGCTTGCGCATTCGAAGCAGCGTCGGGCGGCGGCGTTCGTTCAGGCATGGGCAACCTCGACAGTGGGATGGGGGTGGTTCGATGCGGCCGCGCGAGCACGCCGGCGCGGGGCGAAAGTTGAAGAACATCGGCAAGGTCGCCGCGCCGATGCGCGCCGGCATCGCGCCGAAACTGCCGCGCAGCAGCGCCGGCGGCATGCGCGCCTCGGCCGCGCTGGCGCGCAGGTCGCGCGTCGACGCGCGCGATCAGCTGGTCTAGCAGGCCGCCGGCGATGTCGCAGTCGATCACCACGTCCGGCACGTCGAGCAGCGCCAGCGCGGCGCGCAGCGGCGGGCACCAGCGCATCGACGCAGTCGTCGAGCCATTCGCGCACCTCGGCGCGGCCGGCGCGCACGCAGGCTTCGAGCCCGGCGTGGCCGCGCACCTCGCTGCCGTGGTGGCGCAGGTGGCGCACCAGCGCATTGAGCGAGGCGCGCGACAGCAGGATGTCCCAGCGCTGCCCGGACACCGGCGCCGAGGGCAGCCGGCTCGGCGGCACGGGCATCATGCCGATGTCGGCCGCGTTGCCGCTGCTGCCGCGCAGGCCCTCGCCGCCGATCACCACGCCGCCGCCGATCGCCGCGCCGACGAAGACGTAGAGAAAATCGTTTTCCTCGCGCCCGACGCCGAAGAACAGCTCGGCGATGGCCGCGGCGTTGCCGTCGTTTTCCTTGAAGACGGGCAAGTCGACGGCCTGCGGCAGGAGGGCGCCGAAATCGACCTCGTCCCAGACGCGGAAGTCGGCCCGCAGGTCGAGCTCGCGCAGCCAGCTGCCCAGGTTGTAGGGCTGCGCCAGGCCGATGCCGGCGAGCCGGCGCCGCTGCACCGCGTCGAGCGCCGCGAGCATGCGCGCCACGTCCTGGCGCACCATCGCCAGCGCCCGCTCGGGGGAGGGCAGCAGCAGGTCGTGCGTCTCGCGCGCCAGGATGGTGCCGCCCAGGTCGATCAGCACCGTCTCGATGCCGGTGCGGTCGAGCCGCACGCCGATGCCGTAGGCGCCGCGCGGATCGATGCGGTAGAGCCCCGCGGGCTGGCCGCGCTGGCCTTCCTGGCGGCGCCCGGCCTGCTCGATCAGGCCCGCCTCTTCGAGCGACTGCACGATGCTGCCGACCGCCGTGTTGGTGAGCTCGGCCCAACGCGCCAGGTCGGCCTTGGACGCCTCGCCCGCGCGGCGCAGCCGCTGCAGCAGCATGCGCTCGTTGTATAAGCGCAGATTCACCGAGTTGGTCCCGCGACCGGGGCCGGCTGAGGTCACGTCTGTCTCCTTTGCGGGTTTTTTGCGCGGCGGCAGCGCCAGGCAATTAATTAATTCAAGTTGAATAAAGTTTAGGAACTTCCTTCGGTACTTTCATGCAGGGTTTTCCCGAGCCACCACGAAACCGTTTGTTAACCGCTGCATGTCCCGTCGATGCCCGCGAAGTCGAGTTCACCGCCATCCGGGCGCAGGGCGCGGGCGGGCAGAACGTCAACAAGGTGTCGAGCGCGGTGCACCTGCGCTTCGACATCGCCGCGTCGTCGCTGCCCGGGCCGGTCAAGGAAAGGCTGCTCGCGCTGCGCGACCAGCGCATCACGCAGCAGGGCGTGGTCGTCATCAAGGCGCAGCGGCACCGCAGCCAGCCGATGAACCAGGCCGAGGCGCTGGAGCGGCTGCAGGCGCTGGTCGACAGCGTGGCCGCCGCGCCGGCGGTGCGTCGCGCCACCCGGCCGACCCATGGCTCGAAGCAGCGCCGGCTGGAAGGCAAGCGCCAGCGCTCGGCGCTCAAGCGCTCGCGCGGCGCGGGCGGCGGCAGCGGCGAGAGCGAGTGATCGGGAATGAGGATGAAAAACGCCCGCAGCGCATGCCCGGCGGGCCTCTTCAGCTATGAAAACAATAGCAATGCTTCGGCGTGGCGGCCCCGGGCCGTCGGCCATCAAGCCCTTGAACGAGCAGCGCAAGCCGTCGCCGGTAAGAATCGCCCCTTGTTCTTACGGCGCCGTGCGCCCTCCGCCATGACTTCCCATCTCCGGATCGATTTCGTCTCCGACGTGTCCTGCCCCTGGTGCGCCATCGGCCTGAGCGCGCTGGAGGCCGCGCTGGCGCGCGTGGCGCCCGGCATCACGGCCGAGCTGCACATCCAGCCCTTCGAGTTGAACCCGGCCCTGCCGCCCGAGGGCCAGGACATGGCCGAGCACCTGCGCGAGAAGTACGGCTCGACGCCCGCGCAGCAGGCCGAGGCGCGCGAGGCGATCCGCCAGCGCGGCGCGGCGGTCGGCTTCATCTTCGATAGGGAGCGGCGCCAGCGCGTCTGGAACACCTTCGACGCGCACCGGCTGCTGCACTGGGCCGGCCTGGAAGGCGGCGGGCGCCAGCTCGCGCTCAAGAAGGCGCTGCTGAAGGCCTACTTCACCGACGGCGAGAACCCGTCGGACCCCGAGGTGCTGGCGCGCCTGGCCGCAGGGGCCGGGCTCGACGCGGCGCGCGCCCGCGAGATCCTGGCCAGCGACGAATACGCCGCCGAGGTGCGCGCGCAGGAACGGCTTTTCCTCGACGCCGGTGTCCACTCGGTGCCCGCGATCATCATCGACCGGCGGCACCTGATCTCGGGCGGCCAGCCGGTCGAGGTGTTCGAGCGCGCGCTGCGGCAGGTCGCCGGCGCCGCGCCCCCCGCTGCCGCCACGGCCTGAAAAAGGTTGCGCCTCGAAACGGGGCGTTCTCACCAGCTTTACCTGGCGGGCGTGAAATGCGTCAACCGCGCACGGTGCGCGCCGGTTGAACATCGCATGATCTTCGCCCCAGGCTCTCTCATCGGACGACGGCGCGCCCGCACGGCCGCAGCCGCGGCCGCCTGCGTTGCTGCGGCCTGCGCACTCGGGCTGGCAGGCTGCGCGCCGTGGTCCGCGCCGCGGGACGACGCGCTCGCGAGCCTGCGCGATGCGGCGCCGGACGCCGTGGCGCAGCTCCGCTGGCTCGACCGCGTCACCTGGGGCGCCACGCCCGCCGCCCAGGCCGAGCTGGCCCGGCGCGGCCTGCCCGCCTGGCTGCATGGGCAGCTGCACCCGCGCCCGGCGCTGCTGCCGCCGGCGGCGCAGGCGCAGATCGACGCCCTGACGATCTCGCGCACGCCGGTCGACCAGCTCGCCATCGCCCTGGCCGAGCAGCGCCGCGCCGCCGACGCGCTGCCCGACGACGACCAGAAAAAAGCCGCGCGCCAGGCCTACCAGCGGGAGCTGACGCGGCTGGCGCGCGAGGCGCAGCAGCGCTTTTTGCTGCGCGCGCTGTATTCACCGAACCAGCTGCAGGAGCAGATGACCTGGTTCTGGATGAACCACTTCAGCGTCAACGCGCGCAAGGACGCGATCCGCGCGCTGGTCGGCGACTATGAGGAATCCGCGATCCGCCCGCACGCGCTCGGCAGGTTCCGCGACCTGCTGGGCGCCACGCTGCGCCATCCGGCCATGCTGCGCTACCTCGACAACGCGCAGAACGCCGTCGGCCGCTTGAACGAGAACTACGCGCGCGAGCTGATGGAGCTGCACACGCTGGGCGTGGGCGGCGGCTACTCGCAGGCCGACGTGCAGGAGCTCGCGCGCGTGCTGACCGGCGTCGGCATCACCCTGCGCCCGCTCGACGCGCCGCCGCCCAACCTGCGCCCGGCGCTGCGCGCCGGGTACGTGCGCGCCGGCCTGTTCGAGTTCAACCCGGCGCGCCACGACGACGGCGCCAAGACGCTGCTCGGCGCGCCGGTCCGCAGCCACGGCCTGGCCGAGGCCGACGAGGCGCTCGACCGGCTGGCGCGCGCCCCGGCCACGGCGGCTTTCATCTCGCGCAAGCTCGCGGTGTACTTCGTCGCCGACGAGCCGCCCGCGGCGCTGGTCGAGCGCATGGCCGCCACCTTTCGCGCGAGCGACGGCGACATCGCCGCCACGCTGGCGACGCTGTTCGCCTCGCCCGAGTTCAGGGCCTCGCTCGGGCACCGGTTCCGCGACCCGGTGCACTACGTGGTCGCGGGCGTGCGGCTGGCATACGGCGACCGCGTGGCGGTGAACGTCGACCCGATGATCGGCTGGATCGCCCGCATGGGCGAGCCGCTGTACGGCCACGAGACGCCCGACGGCTACCCGCTCGTGCAGTCCGCCTGGGCCAGCCCCGGCCAGATGACGACGCGCTTCGAGATCGCGCGGGCGCTCGGCGCCGGCGGCGCGGTGCTGTTCCGCGCCGACGCCGGCGCCCCGCTGGAGCAGCCGGCCTTCCCGCCGATCGCCGGCTCGCCGGTGGTGGCTGCGCTGCAACCGACACTGGGCGCGTCGACGCGCGAAGCGCTCGCCAGCGCCGCCACGCCGCAGGACTGGAACACCTTCTGGCTGGCGTCGCCCGAATTCATGAAGAGATAAGGATTCGCCATGCAACGCCGTGATTTGCTCAAGACCTTGGCCGCCGCACCGCTCGCCGGCGCGGCGGGCCGGCTGCTCGCAGCGCCGGCGGCGCAGGGCGCCAAGCTGCTGGTGGTGTTCCTGCGCGGCGCCTACGACTGCGCCAGCCTGCTGGTGCCGCACGCCAGCCCGTTCTACTACGAGGCGCGGCCGCGCATCGCCATCGCGCGGCCGGGCGAGCCCGAGGGCGCTCTGTCGCTCGACGCGCGCTGGGGGCTGCACCCGGTGCTGGGCGCGAGCGTGATGCCGCTCTACACCCAGGGGCAGGCCGCCTTCCTGCCCTTCGCCGGCATCGACGACCTGAGCCGCAGCCATTTCGAGACGCAGGACGCGATCGAGCTCGGCCAGGCGCCCGAGCGCGGGCGCGACTACCGCTCGGGCTTCCTCAACCGCCTGGCGGGCGTGCTGCGCGGCGGGGCGGCCTCCGGTGCGACCGAGGCCATCGCCTTCACCGACCAGCTGCCGATCGTGCTGCGCGGTGACGCCCGGGCCGTCAACATGGCGCTCGGCGCAGCCGGCCGTCCGGGTATCGACGCGCGGCAGAGCCAGGTCATCCAGGCGATGTACCGCGACACGCCGCTGGCCCGGCCGGTGGCCGAGGGCTTCGCGGTGCGCGACGAGGTGCAGCGCGCCGTCCAGGCCGAGATGGACGCGGCCGGGCGCAACGCCCTGAGCACGCGGGGCTTCGAGGCGGTGGCGCGGCGCATGGCGCGACTGATGCGCGAGCGCTTCGACATCGGTTTCGTCGATGTCGGCGGCTGGGACACGCACGTGGGGCAGGGCGGCGCCACCGGCTACCTTGCCCGGCGCCTCGACGAACTGGGCCGTGGCATGGCCGGCTTCGCCGAGGAGATGGGCGAGGCGGACTGGCGCCGCACGGTGGTGGTCGTCATCAGCGAGTTCGGCCGCACTTTTCGCGAGAACGGCAACGGCGGCACCGACCACGGCCACGGCACGGTGTACTGGCTGCTCGGTGGCGGCCTGGCGGCGCGCGCCGGCGGGCGGGTCATCGGCGAGCAGGCCGAGGTGTCGCAGCCGGCGCTGTTCCAGAACCGGGATTTTCCGGTGCTCAACGAATACCGCGCGGTGCTGGGCGGGCTGTTCGCGCGGATGTACGGGCTGTCACCGGCGCAGCTGGAGCGCGTGTTCCCCGGCGTGGCGCCCAAGGATCTGGGCCTGATCTGAGCCGCGCGATGCGACCGGATTTCCCGGCGGGGTTGCCGGCCGGAAACAAGTGCCAAATCGGCCTCCAGCGCACGCCGGGCATGCGTCGGCAGCTATCAATTCGATAGCGTGGCGGCTCGCATGCGGCATCTCAGGCCCGTGCCCCGGCCCGCTTTCCGATTTCATGGATCAGCGCCGGCACCTGCGCCGACAGCTCGCGCGCCAGATAGCCGAGCGGCCCGTGCTTCTTCGCCAGCGCGTGGCCGGCGCGCGCGTGCAGCAGCACCCCCCAGGCGCAGGCGGGCAGCGGCGCCAGCCCGCGCGCGGCCAGCCCGCCGATCAGGCCGGCCAGCGTGTCGCCCGAGCCCGAGGTCGCCAGGCCCGGCGTGCCGCCGTCGAAGCGCCAGACGGCGCCGTCGGGCTGCGCGATGAAGGTCACGCCCCCCTTGAGCGCGACGCAGGCGTTCCAGCGCCGGGCCGCCTCGGCGGCGGCGGCCTGCGGGTCGGCGCAGATGGCTTCCTTGGTCTGGCCGCTCAGGTGCGCCATCTCGCCGGCGTGCGGGGTCATCACCACCGGCTGCTGGAAGCCGCCATCCTCGACCGCCGACATGGCGTAGGCGTCGAGCACCACCGTGCTCTCGCGAAACAGCGGCAGCAGCGCGCGCACGAATGGGACGCTGCGCTCCTCGTCCTGCATGCCCGGGCCGACCACGACCGCGCTGACGCGCCCGGCGATCGGCGCCAGCGCATCGCAGCCGCGCGCCTGGAAGCCGCCGCCGCGCGTCTCGGCCAGCGCGATCACGCGCGACTCGGGGATCGCCAGCGCCAGGCCCTGCGCCACGCGCTCGGGCGCGGCGATGGTCAGCTTGCCGGCACCGGCGCGCAGCGCGGCGACGGCGGCCAGCAGCGCCGCGCCGGGGATTTCATGGCTGCCCGCCACCACCAGCACGTGGCCGCGCGCCTCCTTGTCGGCGTCGTCGCCGGTGTCGGGCAGCGGCCAGCGCGCGAGCGTGGCTTCGGTCAGGGGCTTGGCGCGCGCGGTGGCCATGGCTCGGGCTGCGCGGGGCGTCAGGGCTTGGCGGCCGTGGGCTGGTCCGGCGCGCTGGTGACCGGCGTGGCAGCCTCGCGCAGCGGCGCCAGGAAGTTCACCAGGTCGAGCTGCAGCACCTCGTCGGCGTCCTTGCCCCGCACCGCGCGGTACGAGGTGACGGCGCAGTTGGGCACGTCGCCCTGGCGGTCGATGTCGAGGATCTGGCGCTCGTCCATCTGCTCCAGCAGGTAGCGCATGCAGTTGACGATGACCTGGTGCGCCACCACCAGCACGCGCCGCCCGGCGTACTCGCGCGTCACCATCTCCAGCAGGCTGCGCAGCCGCAGGATCACGTCGCACCAGCTCTCGCCGCCGGGCGGGCGGAAGTAGAACTTGCCGACGTGCACGCGCTGCTCGTTGAGGTCGGGGTGCTTCTGCTGGATGCCGTACTTGGTCAGCCGGTCGAGGATGCCGAACTCCTTCTCGCGCAGCCGCTCGTCGATGCGCAGCTTGACCCTGTCCTGCGGCAGATCGCTGCGCTCGGCCACGATGCGCGCCGTCTCCTTGGCGCGCAGGTAGGGCGAGCACAGGATGACCTCGGGCTGCTCGCCGGGCGCCAGCCGGGCGAACCAGTCGCCCAGCGCCTCGGCCTGCTCCCGGCCCAGGTCGGACAGCGGCACGTCGATGTCGCGCCAGTCGATATCGATGACCGCCAGGCCGGCCGCCTCGGCGGCGTCGCGCGCCACGTTGCCGGCGCTCTGGCCGTGGCGGACGATCCAGAGGGTCTGAGGCCAGTTGCTTTGCATGGAAATGAATCGGAATAGGATGGGGGAACCGGAGCGCCGCCGCGGCGGGCGGCGCCAGGGCATGATAGACAGCGACTTTTTTCGCTGCCGTAGGTCGAAGCCGATACGGATGGGCCGCTCGGCGGCGCCTCCCCGGCAGCTGCAGTGGAGGCACAGGCGATGCAGGATCTCGTGAAGCTGGTCCATGGCGACTTCACCGCCGAGGTCGCGCCGGCGGTGGGCGGTGCCTTGGCCGCCTTCTACAGCGGCGGGCGACCCGGCACCGCGCGGCACGACTGGCTGCGCCCCGCGACCGCCGACGCGCTGGCGGCGCGCGACCCGCTGCGCATGGCGAGCTTTCCGCTGGTGCCGTGGTGCAACCGCATCCGCGACGGGCGCTTCGAATGGCAGGGCCGCATCGTGCAGCTGGCGCCCAACTTCGGCGATTCGCCGCACACCATCCACGGCCTGGGCTGGCAGCGGCCATGGCGGGTGGTCGAGGCCGCGGCGGCCAGCCTCACGCTCGGCTTCGATTGCGACGGCCGCGGCGCGTGGCCCTTCCCCTTCGAGTGCCGCCAGCGCTACGCGCTCGACGACGCGGGGCTGTCGGTCGAGCTCGCCCTCACCAACACCGGGGGGCAGTCGATGCCCACGGGCCTGGGCCATCATCCGTTCTTCCCGCACCGGCGCGAGGGCGCGGGCACCGTGGTGCAGACGCAGGTCGCCGCCATGTGGGAGAGCGACGCCGAGACGATGCCCACCGTCCTCTCGACCACCGACCCGGCGCTGGCCGCGCTGCGCCAGGGCATGCGGCTCGACCGCTTCGCGCTGGACAACAACTTCACCGGCTTCGGGCACGACGCCCACGCACGCTGGCCGGACGGCAGCGGCCTCACGCTGCACGGCGAGCCGCCGCTCGACTACTTCGTGCTTTACACCCCAGCGGACCAGGACCTCTTCGCCATGGAGGCGGTCTCGAACTGCACCGACTGGATCAACCTGCACCGGCAGGATCCGACGCTGCCGGTCGGCGGCACTGCCCTGGCGCCGGGCGAGAGCCTGCGCGCGGCCTGGCGTTTCACGGGGCTCACGCGGCCCCACGCCGGCGCGGCCTGAGACGCCGACGCCCTCAAGGAGACCATCGAGATGGCAGAAGACCGCTACCGCTCCCGTTCCCGTTCCCGCAGTTCCGGCTGGCTCTGGCTGCTGGCCGTGCTGATCGCCATTGCCGCGCTGTTCGGCTGGCGCTGGTGGTCGCAGCACGAGGCGGAAATGCAGGAGGCCGCGACCGCCACGGCGCCCGAGCAGCCCGGCCCGGAAGACGCGGCGCCCGTCGCGCCGATGGCGGCCGCGTCCGGACCCGCGCACCCGCTGGAAACCGACGCCGCCGCCCCGCTGCCGGCGCTGTCCGCGTCCGACGGCCCGGTCGGCACCGAGCTGGCCGGGCTGCTCGGCCGCCCGGCGGTGCAGTCCTTTTTGCGGACGGACGGCTTCGTGCGCCGCGCGGTCGCCACCATCGACAACCTCGACCGCCCGCTGGCGCCGGCGAGCCTGTGGCCGGTGCAGCCCGCCCCGCAGCGCTTCACGGTCGATGGCGCGGGTGCCACGGCCACGCTCGCCGCTGTCAACGCGAAGCGCTACGCCGGCTTCGTGGCGCTGGTGCAGTCGGTCGATGCGGCCCGCACCGCGGCGCTCTACCGCCGGTTCTATCCGCTGTTCCAGCAGGCGTATGTGGAGCTCGGCTACCCGAAGCGCTACTTCAACGACCGGGTGGTCGCCGTCATCGACCACCTGCTGCAGGCGCCGGAGCCCACAGGGCCGGTGCGGCTGCGGCTGGTCGAGGTCAAGGGCGAGGTGCCTTCGACCCGGCCGTGGACGCGCTACGAGTTCGCCGACCCGGAACTCGAGGCCCTCTCGGCCGGGCAGAAGATCATGGTCCGGGTCGGGCTGGAGAACGAACGCCGCCTGAAGGCCAAGCTGGCCCAGTTCCGGCAGCAGGTGGCGGGCGCGCGACCCTGAAAGGCCGGCGCGGCGGCTGGGGCGATGGGCAAGGCTGGGCGGCAGGCCGGCAAGGCCCGGCGAACCGCCGCCCGCCGCCGGCGCCTTCAGGGCGGCCCGCCGGCCGTGGCGGACGCGGCGTCGCCGGAAGCGCCCGGCAGCCGCGCCGGCGACAGCATCGCCGCCGTGAGCCCGAAATCGGCCAGGTGACCCGGCAGCGGCAGGCCGCGCGCCAGCGCCGCGCAGGCCTCGCCCATGGCGGGCGCGGTCTGGATGCCGTAGCCGCCCTGCGCCGCGACCCAGAAGAAGCCCGGCGCCGCGACGTCGAAGCCGCCGACCAGGTCGCCGTCGGCCACGAACGAGCGCAGGCCGGCCCAGGTGCGCACCGGCCGCCGGATGGCGAGCGTGGTCATCTCCTCGATGCGCGCGATGGCGAGCGCGATGTCGAGCTCCTCGGGCTGCGCGTCCTGCGGCTCGACCGCATCGGCATTGGCCGGCGAGCCGAGCAGCAGGCCGGCGTCGGGCTTGAAGTACCACGATTCGTCGGCGCCCATGGTCATGGGCCAGCCGCCGGGATCGACGTCCGACGGCGGCGCGAAGACAAAGGCCGAGCGGCGCCGCGGCTCGACGCCGAGCGGCACGACGCCGGCCCGCCGCGCCACCGAATCGGCCCAGGCGCCCGCGGCATCGAGCACCACCGGCGCCCGCCAGACGTGGCCGCCGGCGTGCACGCGCCACTGCGCGCCGTCGTGCGCCAGGGCTTCGGCCTCGGCATCGCACACCAGCTGGCCGCCGTAGCGCCGCAAGTCGCGCAGGAAGCCCTGGTGCAGCGCGTGCACGTCGATGTCCTGCGCGTCGGCTTCGTAGACCGCGCCCGCGATGCGTTCCGGGCGCAGCACCGGCACCATGGCGCAGGCTTCGGCCGTCGTCAGCCGCCGCGCATGAGGCGTGACCGAGCGAAGAATCTGCCAATGCGCTTCGAGCGCCTCCTGCTGACCCGGCGAGGCCACCGTCAGGGCGCCGCGCGGCGCGAGCAGCGGATGCTCGGCGAAGCCCGCCGGCGGCGCCTCCAGGAAGGTCCGGCTCGCCCGCGTGAGCGCGCGCACCTGCGGCGTGCCGTAGCTTTCCATGAAGAGCGCGGCCGAGCGCCCGGTGGCGTGGTAGCCCGGCTGCGACTCGCGCTCCAGCACGATCACGCGGCCGTGCGGCGCCAGCCAGCGCGCCACCGACGCGCCCGCGATGCCCGCGCCGATCACGATGAAGTCGGCCGCGACGTCGGGCTGCGAAGGCGAGGAGGAGAAGGGCGCGAGCAGGGATGTCATGGCATTTGCAAGAAAAAAGTGGTCGGGCGGAAACCCGCGCTTTGGAGAGACGACCGAGGGCCTGAACCCGGACAGCGGCACCCTTCAGCGCTTCCGGCACGCGCCGCATCGCCAGCAATCGGCAGTCCGAGTGTAGGCAGCGGCGTCCTCCGGGCGTGCCAAGCCTTTGCGAATTCGCTACGCTGCGCTCATGTCTTTCGCCACGCCCGAATTCCCCGCCGCCTTGGCCGCCTTGGCCGTCACCGATGCGCCGGTCGGCCCGCCGCCGCCCGCGCCCGACCTGCCGCCAGCGCCGACTCCCGCGCCGGCACCGCCGCCGGCGGTCGATCCGCCGCCGAGCGAGCTGCCCGTCACCGAGCCGGGCGGCACGCCGCCGGTCACGGAGCCGCCGCCGGGCGCGCTGCAGCTCGGCCGCGTGCACGCGCGCCGGCTGCGCGAGGTCTACCGCTCGGCCGGCTGGCCGTGCTGCGACGCCGTCGAGATCGACCTGCTGGCCGCCGGCCTGCTGGAGCGCGTGCGCTGCGCCCAGGGCCGCGAGACGCTGCGCGTGACCGACGCCGGCATCGCGCACATCGCCGTCGCGCTGGTCGTCAACCGCGCGGCGCTGTCGGCGCACGAGGCGCTGGTCGAGCGCGTGGCACGCGAGATGACGCGCGCCGGGCGCATCGCCTGGCGGGGCCTGAGCCTGCGCGCGCGCGTGCCCGGCGCCCACCCGGACGACAAGCCGCGCTGGTGCGTGGCGCGGCCCGACGTGTTTTCCATCCGCAACACCAGCGTCGAGGCCTACGCGCACCCGGTGGTGCACGAGGTCAAGGTCAGCCGCGCCGACCTGCTGGGTGACCTGCGCCGGCCCGCCAAGCGCGCCGCCTACCTCGACCTGGGCGGCGAGTGCTGGTACGTGCTGGGCCAGGACCGGCGCGGCCGCGCCATCGCGGCGCCCGAGGAGGTGCCGGCGGAGTGCGGCGTGATGCTGCTGGAGAACGACCGGCTGCGCGTGGCCCGCCCGGCCGCGTACCGGCCTGCCGAGCGCATCCCGTTCGGCGTGTGGATGGCGCTGGCCAAGGCGCAGCCGGTCGGCGGCTTCGACGAGGAGACGCAGGGCTTCCTGTCGGACGCCGGCGAGTGCGGCTGAAGCGGCCGGATCAGGCCGGCAGCGCCACGCCCGCCTGCGCGGCGGCCCTGGCGCGGCGCACGGGGGCGCGCCGGACGTACTCCGTCTGGAAGCAGCGCCGCTCGCCGTCCGTGAACTCGATCGTCACGGAGACGGCGTCCGCGCTCACCACTTCGCCTTCGCCGTAGCGCTTGACCCGCACCCGGTCGTGCGGCGCGAAGGCCGGCTGCGGCAGCGGCGCGGGCGCCGGCTGCCGCAGCGCCGGCTCGGCGGGCGGCAGGACGATCGGCCCGGCCAGCGATGCCTCGTGCTGCGCGATGCGCCGGCAGTTGTCGCAGGTGCCGCAGCGCTCCCCGGGCGCTTCTTCCTCCAGGTAGGCGAGCAGCACCTGCCAGCGGCACTGGCCGGTCTGCGCGTAGAACACCATGCGCTCCAGGGTGATGCGGTCCTGCTCGCGCTTGTCCCGGTAGGCGGCGACCAGCGCGTCGAGCGCGTCGGCGGCGAGGTCGGCGCGTCGCAGGCGCAGCTGGCCCTGCCGGTCCTGCCGCACCACGCGCTGCTGGCGCAGCAGGCTCAGCGCCACCTGCACCTTGGCGCGCGGGCGCTCGAGCTGCTTCTGCAGGGCCGCGAGCGTCCAGGCCGGGGCATCGGCGGGCGGCGCCTGCAGGGCGTGGTACACGGCGTCGAGATCCTTGGCTTCCGGGTAGCGGCCCGCCAGGAAGAACTGCTGCACCGCCTTGTCGCGGTGCAAAAAGAGCAGGGTGCAGGCCGCCGCCTCGCCGTCGCGCCCGGCGCGGCCCGACTCCTGGTAGTAGGCGTCGAGCCCGCCCGGCATCTGGTAGTGCAGCACGAAGCGGATGTCGGGCTTGTCGATGCCCATGCCGAAGGCGTTGGTGGCGACCATGACGCGCGTCTCGCCCGCCATGAAGGCGTCCTGCGCCTGCCGGCGCTCCTCGGCGCCGAGCTTGCCGTGGTAGAGCCCGACCGACTCGTCGGCCGCGCGCAGCGCCTCGTGCACCATCTCGGCCGCCTTGACGGTCGCGGCGTAGACGATGCCGCTGCCCGCCTGGGCGCGCACCAGGGCCAGCGTGCGCTCCAGCTTGTCCTTCTCGCGCGCCACGGACTCGACCGCGTAGTGCAGGTTGGGACGGTAGCTGCCGGTGTCGATCAGGCCGGCCTTGTCGATCCCCAGGCGCTCCATCAGGTCGCGCGCCACGGCGTCGCCGGCGGTGGCCGTCAGCGCCAGCACCGGCGGGTGGCCGAGCGCCTTCGCCGCCGGGCCGATCTCCAGGAAGGCCGGACGGAAATCGTGGCCCCACTGCGAGATGCAGTGCGCCTCGTCGACCACCAGCAGGGCGGTCGGGTGGGTTTGCAGGAGCGCCAGGAAGTCGGCGTCGGCCAGCCGCTCGGGCGTGGTCAGCACGATTTTGGCCGTGCCCTCGGCGATGGCCTGCTCGGCCGCGCGCAGCTCGTCGGCGGCGAGCTGGCTGTTGAGCTGCACCGCGGCGGCGCCGTGCGAGCGCAGCTTCTCGCACTGGTCCTTCATCAGCGCGATGAGCGGCGTCACCACGATGGTGCGGCCTTCGAGCAGCAGCGCGGGGAGCTGGTAGCACAGCGACTTGCCCGCGCCGGTCGGCATCACCGCGAGGGTCGACCGGCCGGCCAGCACGCGCTCGATCACCGCGCGCTGGCCGGGGCGCAGGCGCTCGAGGCCGAACACCCCGTGCAGTACGGTGGACAGGCGCGCGGGCGAAGTATCGGCAGGGGAGCGTTTCGGCATGCGGGGCGGGCCTGCTGGGAGCACGGCTCAGGCGCGACCGCGGCCGGCGGCCGCACCGTCGTCGTCACCAGCGTCGTCCTCATCCTCGTCGGCCTCGTCGCTGCCGTCGTCTTCCGTCGCCGCAAGCTCCTCGACCGACACCGCCTCCGGGTCGTCGATCGAGACGGCGGCGTCGAGCGCATCGGCGGGCACGATGCCGATGCGGTCGGGCAGGATGTCCGTGTCGGTGCCGCGCGTGGTCGGATCGGCCGAGGCGCGCTCGCCGGTGCCGGTCGAGGTGCTGTCGCTGTCGTGGACCATCGGGATGGCGCCTTCCGAATCGTCGTCGGGCAGGGCGGAGCGGTTGAGGTCGGTCTGCACGTCGCTGCCGCTGTCGCTGGTGTCGCTCGGGCCGAGCGCGTCGATGTCGGTGCCGCGGGGCTGCATGGGGGCGTGCTCGCCGCCGAGGATGCTGCTGGTGGCCATGGGGCTCCTTCAAATGGACTTGGTTGCAAAACCGGTCCACTTTGGAAGCGAAGGAGGCTCGGCGTTGTGAGAACCGGCCCACGGGTGCTGTCGGCAAGGCCGCTGTCCGGGGCGCGACAAGAAGCCGGACGGGCTGGCTGCCGAGCAGCCCATGGCACCATCGGCTGGCATGCCCTCGGCCCGATTCGCGACGCACCCATGAAGAACCTGCAGGAGGATCTCGCCTCACACGGCCTCGGCGAAGCGCTGGCCGCGCTGCTGACTCGTTTCCGGCAGGGCCAGCTGTCGGCCGAGATGACGCTGATGTACTGGCTCATGCTCGGCCACGAGGTCGAGGCGATCGAGGCATGCCTGGGTGTTCTCGACCATGCGGCGACGGTCGGGCGCTCCACGGCAGAGCCTTCGCTGTCGTCGCTCCGGGACATGCTGGCCGCCAACCGGGAGGGTTGCCGGCGCATTGCCGGCATGCTCGCCAGCGGCGTCGATTCCAGCCGCCCGGCACGCAGCGTGGAGGAGGGTATCGCGTTCTGCCGGCGGCTGTTCGACTGGTCGGTGCGGCAGTCTCCCGAAGCCAGCGTTGCGCTGTATTCGCTGGGCAACCCCGCCCTGCTCGCGGCCGCGACGGAGGAAATCGTGGCCTGGCTGCGGCGTCACGACGTGCTGGGCCAGGAACGCGATGCGCTTGAAATCGGCTGCGGCATCGGCCGCTTCGAACAGGCGCTGTCGCCCGCCATGCGCACGGTGACCGGCATCGATGTGTCTCCCGCGATGGTGCGCGAGGCGCAAAGACGCTGCGGGAAGCTGACGAACGTCACGGTGCTCGACTGCGAGGGGCGCGACCTCGCACGGTTCGCCGACGCGAGCTTCGACCTGGTGCTGGCGGTGGATTCGTTTCCCTATCTCTTCCAGTCCGGGTGGCCGCTGCTCGCACGCCATTTTCAAGAGTCCGCCCGCGTGCTGCGCCCGGGCGGCAGGCTGGCCGTGCTCGACCTCAGCTATGGACGCACTGCCGAGCTCGACCGCGCCGACTTCGCCCGGCTGTCGCAAGAAGTCGCGCTTCGGGTGATCGAGCCCGGATCCCAGCCGTTCGAGCACTGGGACGGCTGGGCCTTCCTTGCCGGCAAGAGCGGATAGGGCCGGTGGAGGTGGTTCAGGCGCTTCTGCGGCCGAGCCAGACGCTGGCGCATGGAGACTGGAAGTGGAGCGGGCGAAGGGAATCGAACCCTCGTATGAAGCTTGGGAAGCTGCCGTTCTGCCATTGAACTACGCCCGCACAGCCGGCAAGTTTACGCGATCGGAGATCACTGATTCCCGGCTGTGTAGAGGGCGGCGGTCAAACAGCCAGCGCCGTGCCGGTGCTATGCCGGCGCTGACTCGGCTGGCGCTGCTTGCAGCGGCGGCGTGCCGGCCTTGAACTGCGAGCGCAGCATCTGGCGCAGCTCGGGCGTGTCGGCGTGGCTGTGCACCGCGACGACGTGCTGCACAGCGGCTTCGAGCAGTTCGTTTTCGCTGTCGGCCGCGAGTGCGACGGTGCAGTTCATGTCGCTCGGGGCTTCGCGGCAATCGATGTAGTAGCGTGACATGGCGGCTCTCCTTTCATCCTCAGGGACGGGCTTCGAAAACCAGGTTGAACGGGGTCTGAGCGGCACGCCGGAACTTCGTGAAGCCACCATCGGTGACGACCTCGCGCAGGCGCGCCTCGCCAGCCTGCGCGCCGAGGCATCGGCCCACCTCCTGCGCGCGCGAGCCCGGGGTGCAGATGAAGTTCGACGCCGAATAGAAAATCCGGCCGACCGGGTTGAGGTTGTCCTCGAGCCGGTCGTTGGCGAAGGGCTCGACGATCATCCAGGCGCCTTCGGGCTTGAGGCTCGCCTTCACGTGGGCCGAGGCCCCGACCGGGTCGCCCATGTCGTGCAGGCAGTCGAACATCGCGACCAGGTCGTAGCCGCTGCCCGGAAAATCCTTGGCGCTCGCCACCTCGAAGCGCAGGTGTCCTTCGCCCAGGCCGGCTTCCTGCGCCCGTTGGCGCGCCTGCTCGATCGAGAGGGCGTGATAGTCGAAGCCGACGAAGCTGGAATCCGGGTACGCCTGCGCCATCAGCAGGGTCGATGCGCCATGGCCGCAGCCCACATCGGCCACGCGAGCGCCGCGTTGCAGGGCTTGCTCGACGCCGTCGAGCGCGGGGATCCACTGGCTCACCAGATTGGCCGCGTAGCCCGGCCGGAAGAAGCGCTCGGTGCCGTTGAACAGCGCCGGGTCGTGCTCGTGCCAGCCGATGCCCAGCCCGGTGCGCATGGCCTGCACCATCTTCGGGATGGCCTTGAACTGCGCGACCGCGATCTGGAAGGCGCCGGGAATGAAGGCCGGGCTGCCTTCCTGCGCCAGCGCGAAGGCCTGTTCTTCCGACAGCGAGAAGCATTCGCCCTCGGGCTCGTACTGCACGTAGCCGCTCGCCGCCTGGGCCGACAGCCATTCGCGCAGGTAGCGCGCGTCGGTCTGCGTGCGCCGGGCCAGCGCCTCGGCGGTAGCGGGCCCCTCGGCCAGGGCCTTGTAGAGCCCAAGCTGGTCGCCGACCACTACGGTGGCCGCGTGCATCACCGCGCCGATGTCGTGGACGAAATTGCCCATGAACTCGTTGAGTTTCGTCTCCTCGATGGCCATGATTCTTTCTCCCTGCCGCCCACTGGCGGCGCACCGGGCCGCTGCCTATACTGAAAAAGACATGGGCGGCCCGCAGGCAGAATCGTCGCGTGCGGCCGCCGAAAGCTCCATACGCAGCAATGCGTATGCGGGGCGAAGGAGCGCGCAAATGAACCACCTGACGCGCAACGACTACGCCGGCGCCATGCACCTGCTGGCGCAGCTGGAGTCGCGCACGGGCGACCTGCCCGGCTTCGTAGCGGCCGCGCTGGTGGCGGTGGGCGGATGGGTGGCCTCCGAACTGGCCACGTTGTCGGTGTGCGACCGGGTCACCGGCCGCTGCCAGGTGGCGGGCCTGTCGGGCCAGCGGCTCGGGGCTGAGGACATTGCCGTGTTCGACCGGCGTTTTTTCGAGCATTCACCGGTCCGCTACCACGGCATCGAGTGCAACCCCGACATGCTCCGGATTCCGGATGCGCTGGGTGGGCGCCACTTCCGCCGAGCGCCGCTGCATGCGGAGTACTGCCTGCCCGTCGGCTCCGAACACGCCACCGCGATGCCGCTGTTCGCCGACAGCCACACGCTGGTGAGCATCGTGCTCAACCGGCACGGGATCGACTTCAGCGCACGCGACCGCGAGCGGCTCGAACTGCTGCGCCCGCACATCGCTTTCCTGTACCGGCAGGTCTGCGGGGCGCATGCTGAGCTACCGGTTGCGTCAGCCCTGGCGACAGCGCCGATGCCGCTCCAGCCCGAGCCGCGTCCCGCGGACCTGACGCTGCGCGAATGCGAGGTGATGCACTGGCTCGCCCGCGGCAAGACCGACGCCGACATTGCGGCGCTGCTGTCCATCAGCCCGCGCACGGTGCAAAAGCATCTGGAGCACGTCTACGTGAAGCTTGGCGTCGAGACACGCACCGCGGCGGTGATGCGCGCGTTGCAAATGCGCCCGTCCGACGGCCGCGCGGGCCTCGAGGGCATCGGTCCCATTGCGCGCGCCACACGCGAGGCAGCAGCGCATACCCCAGGTTGAGCAACGCGACCCGGCGCCCAGGCCGACCGTTCGATGATTGCCGCGCGACTGCCCTATTTCTGGATATCCCCGAGGCAGAGATACTTGATCTCCAGGTAGTCGTCCATCCCGAAGTGCGAGCCTTCCCGGCCCAGCCCCGACTGCTTGACGCCGCCGAAGGGCACGTGCTCGGTCGAGATCACGCCGGTGTTGATGCCCACCATGCCGTACTCCAGTGCCTCCGCCACGCGGAAGATGCGCCCGACGTCGCGGCTGTAGAAGTAGCTCGCCAGCCCGAACTCGGTGTGGTTGGCCGCGTCGATGGCCTCCTGCTCGGCGTGGAAGCGGAACACCGGCGCCAGCGGGCCGAAGGTTTCCTCGCGCGCGCACAGCATGTCGGCGGTGGCGCCGGCCACCACCGTCGGCTCGAAGAACTGGCCTTCGAGCCGGTGGCCGCCGGCGAGGAGCTTCGCGCCCTTGGCGAGGGCGTCGGCGACGTGGCGCTCGACCTTCTCGACCGCCGAGGGCTCGATCAGCGGGCCCTGCGCCACGCCCTCGTCGAAGCCGTTGCCGACCTTGAGGGCCTTCACCTTGGCGGCGAACTTCTCGACGAAGGCCTCGTATACGCCGTCCTGCACGTAGAGGCGGTTGGCGCACACGCAGGTCTGCCCGGCGTTGCGGTACTTGCTGGCCATGGCGCCTTCGACGGCCGAGTCGAGGTCGGCGTCGTCGAACACGATGAAGGGCGCGTTGCCGCCCAATTCGAGCGACATCTTCTTGACCGTCGGCGCGCACTGCGCCATCAGGATGCGGCCGACCTCGGTTGAGCCGGTGAAGCTGAGGTGGCGCACCGTGTCGCTCTCGCACAGGACCCGGCCGATGGCGATGCTGTTGGCGGCGTCGGCGGTCAGCACGTTGAGCACGCCCGCCGGGATGCCCGCGCGCAGCGCCAGCTCGGCCGCGGCCAGGGCCGTGAGCGGCGTGAGCTCGGCCGGCTTGATGACCACCGGGCAGCCGGCGGCGAGCGCCGGCGCGACCTTGCGGGTGATCATGGCCAGCGGAAAATTCCACGGCGTGATGGCCGCGCACACGCCGATGGGCTGCTTCAGCACCAAAAGGCGCCGGCTGTTGTCGAACTGGGGGAGGGTCTCGCCGTTGACGCGCTTGGCCTCCTCGGCGAACCATTCGACGAAGCTCGCGCCGTAGAGTGCCTCGCCGCGCGCCTCGGCAAAGGGCTTGCCCTGCTCGGCGGTCATCAGGCGGCCCAGGTCGTCGGCGTGCGCCATGAGCAGGTCGAACCACTTGCGCAGGATGCCGCTGCGCTGCTTGCCGGTCAGGGTGCGCCAGGGGGCCCAGGCGGCGTCGGCCGCGGCGATGGCAGCCTCGGCGTCGGCCGGGCCCAGGTTGGCCACGTCGGCGAGCTTGCGGCCGGTGGCCGGGTCGTGCACGTCGAAGCGGGAGGCGCCCGCAAGCCACTGGCCGTTGACCAGCGCGTCGGTCTTGAGCAGGGTCGGGTCCTTGAGCAGGGCGAGCGGGGAGGTCTTCATGTCCATGGCGGCTTCCTGGTGACGTCGGAGTGGGTGAGTTCGATACGGCGGCAGGAGGCTGCCGGCGCTGGTCTGCGCATTGTCCTGTTCGGGGCCGAAGTTGTCATGGCGCGGCACCTTGTCCGGGACTGAAACTGAAATATGGTTGATTCAACCAGAATGGCGGAGGCCCACGTGCAAGCCATTGGCATTCTTGAAGCCAAGACCCGCCTGAGCGAATACGTCACCTGGGCCGAGGCCGGGAGGAGATGATCATCATGCGCCACAACAAGCCGGTGGCGAAGATCGTGGCATTGGGCGCCCAGGCGACGGCTGCCACCGGGCCGCCGCCCTTTGTCCAGCGCACCTTCAGCATGGGCGCTCCGCTGGTGGACCTGACCCGCCTGAAATACTTTGCCGGGTTGCGGTACGAGATCATCGGCTGACGCCGTTCGGGCTTGCCCGGCCCCCGATCCGCCCGTTTGCTATCGAATCGAGAGCGAATACCGTACATCCCACGGGCGCTGGAGGGCATTCCGGCCCATGACAGCGGTCGCTTGTCTCTCTTGAAAAGCCCGAACAAACCTAAAATTGCAGGTTTGTCCGCACGCCGGTTGCCGCTTCGAGAGGCGTTGGTCTCCAGCGCCCGGGTGCCGCCCGTCCCGCGCACACCACCATGACCCAGAACACCTTCACCGTCGCGGACATCCGCAAGACCTTTCTCGACTTCTTCGCAGGCAAGGGCCACACCGTGGTGCCGTCGAGCTCGCTGGTGCCGGCCAACGACCCGACGCTGATGTTCACCAACTCGGGCATGGTGCAGTTCAAGGACGTGTTCCTGGGCATCGACCGGCGCCCGTACGTGCGCGCCGCCTCCGTCCAGGCCTGCCTGCGCGCCGGCGGCAAGCACAACGACCTGGAAAACGTCGGCTACACCGCGCGCCACCACACCTTCTTCGAGATGCTGGGCAACTGGAGCTTCGGCGACTACTTCAAGCGCGACTCGATCAAGTGGGGCTGGGAGCTGCTGACCCAGGTCTACAAGCTGCCGCCCGAGCGCCTGCTGGCCACGGTCTACCACGAGGACGACGAGGCCTACGACATCTGGACGAAGGAGATCGGCCTGCCGCCCGATCGCGTGATCCGCATCGGCGACAACAAGGGCGCGAAGTACGCGTCGGACAACTTCTGGATGATGGCCGACACCGGCCCGTGCGGCCCGTGCTCCGAGATCTTCTACGACCACGGCGAGCACATTCCCGGCGGCCCGCCCGGCAGCCCCGACGAGGACGGCGACCGCTTCATCGAGATCTGGAACCACGTGTTCATGCAGTTCGACATGCAGCCCGACGGCAGCGTGAAGCAACTGCCCGCGCCGTGCGTCGACACCGGCATGGGCCTGGAGCGCCTGGCCGCGATCCTGCAGCACGTGCACAGCAACTACGAGATCGATTTGTTCAAGGTGCTGATCAAAGCGGCTGCGCGCGAGACGGGCGACGGTGGTCTTATGGCGTACATGAAGCCATCCAACAGTCATGAAAATGCCAGCCTGCGTGTGATCGCTGACCACGTCCGCGCCACTGCCTTTCTGGTGGCCGATGGCGTGGTGCCGAGCAACGAAGGTCGCGGGTACGTGCAGCGGCGCATCATTCGGCGCGCGGTCCGCCACGGCTACAAATTGGGATGGTTGTCTCCCTTCTTGTACCGTTTAGTACCGGATTTAGTCCAGCTGATGGGTGATGCGTATCCCAAGCTACGCGCAGATGAAAAGCGCATCGCAGCGGTTTTAGAGGCAGAAGAAGAACGCTTTTATGAGACGCTTGGAAAAGGTATGCACCTTCTCGAGGCTGAGCTCAGCGAAGGCAAATTGGTCTTGCCTGGAGAGCTGGCCTTCAAGCTGCACGACACCTTCGGCTTCCCGCTCGACCTGACGCAGGACGTGTGCCGCGAGCGCGGCGTCGAGGTCGATGCCGCCGGCTTCGACGCCGCCATGGAGCGCCAGAAGGCGGCCGGCCGCGCGGCCGGCAAGTTCCGCATGGACCGCGCGCTCGACTACGCCGGCGCCGCCAACGCCTTCACCGGCTACGAGCTGCTCGAAGCGCCGGCGCGGATCGTGGCGCTGTACTTCGAGGGCGCGCCGGTCGCGCAGCTGGGCGAGGGCCAGCCCGGCGTCGTCGTGCTCGACACCACGCCGTTCTACGCCGAGAGCGGCGGCCAGGTCGGCGACCAGGGTGCGCTGGCGGGCGAGGGCGTGCTGTTCGGTGTCGAGGACACGCAGAAGATCAGGGCCGGCGTGTTCGGCCACCACGGCACGCTGACGGAAGGCACGCTGAAGGTCGGCGACACGGTGATGGCGCGCGTCGACACCGCGCGTCGCGCCGCCACCATGCGCAACCACAGCGCCACGCACCTGCTGCACAAGGCGCTGCGCGAAGTCCTGGGCGGCCACGTGCAGCAGAAGGGCTCGCTGGTCGATGCCGACAAGACGCGCTTCGACTTCGCGCACAACGCGGCCGTGACGCCGGCGCAGATCCGCGAGATCGAGTCGCGCGTCAATGCCGAAATCCTGCAGAACCACGCCACCGAAGCGCGCGAGATGGACATCGAGGCGGCGCAGCAGACCGGCGCCATGATGCTGTTCGGCGAGAAGTACGGCGAGACGGTGCGCGTGCTCGACATCGGCAGCAGCCGCGAGCTGTGCGGCGGCACCCACGTCGCGCGCACCGGCGACATCGGCCTGTTCAAGATCACGAGCGAGGGCGGCGTCGCCGCCGGCGTGCGGCGCATCGAGGCGGTGACCGGCGCCAACGCGCTGGCCTACCTGCAGGAGCTCGAAGCGACCGTGCAGAGCGTCGCACAGACCCTGCGCACGCCGGCGGCGGAGCTGCAGGGGCGCCTGGCGCAGGTGCTGGAGCAGGTGAAGTCGCTGGAGCGCGAGGTCGGCGCGCTCAAGGGCCGGCTGGCATCGTCCAAGGGCGACGAGCTGGCGTCGCAGGCCATCGACGTCAACGGCATCAGGGTGCTCGCCGCCCAGCTCGACGGCGCCGACGCCCGGGGCCTGCGCGACACCCTGGACAAGTTGAAGGACAAGCTCAAGACCGCCGCCATCGTGCTGGCCGCCGTCGATGGCGCCGGCCGCGTGCAGCTCGCCGCCGGGGTCACCAGCGATGCGGTGGGCCGGCTCAAGGCCGGCGAGCTGGTCAACTTCGTCGCCCGGCAGGTCGGCGGCAAGGGCGGCGGCAAGGCCGACATGGCGATGGCTGGCGGCAGCGACGCGGGTGGGCTGGCGGCGGCGCTGCAGTCGGTGCGCGGCTGGGTGGCCGAGCGGGCGTAGTCCACGCTGCCATCGATGACCGAACAATCCCCCGGCGAAGTGCTGGTCATGGGCGCCGGCGCCGTCGGCTGCTACCTGGGCGGCTGCCTGGCGGCGGCCAGCGTGCCGGTGACCTTCGTCGGCCGCGCCCGCACGCTCGACGCGATGGCGCGCCACGGCCTGATGACGACCGACCTCGACGGCGCGCGCCGCTGGGTGCCGGCGGGCATGCTGCGCCTGGCGCAGGCGGTGCCCGCCGGCGCGCGGCCGGCGCTGGTGCTGCTCGCGGTCAAGAGCGGCGCCACGGCCGAGGCGGCGGCGCAGCTCGCGGCGGCGCTGCCGGCCGGAACGCTCGTGGTCTCGATGCAGAACGGCATCTCCAACGCCGCCGTCGCCGCGCAAGCCGCGCCGGGTCTGCGCGTGCTGCCGGGCATGGTGCCGTTCAACGTCGCCGAACTGCGGCCCGCCACTTTCCACCGCGGCACCGAGGGCCGGCTCGCCGCGCAGGACGACGCCGCGCTGCGGCCGTGGCAGCCGGTGTTCGCGCGCGCCGGCATCCCGCTCGACCTGCACGCCGACCTGCGCCCGGTGCAGTGGGGCAAGCTGCTGCTCAACCTGAACAACCCGGTCAACGCGCTGTCGGGCCTGCCGCTGCGCGAAGAACTGATGCAGCACGGCTGGCGCCGCTGCCTCGCCGCGCTGATGGACGAGGCGCTGGAGGTGCTGCAGGCGGCCGGCATCGCGCCGGCGCAGCTCGCGGCGGTGCCGGCGCGGCGCCTGCCCGCGCTGCTGCGCCTGCCCGACTGGCTGTTTCGCCTCGTTGCCGCGCGCATGCTGCGCATCGACGCGCAGGCGCGCTCCAGCATGGCGGACGACCTGGCGCTGGGGCGCCGCACCGAGATCGACGCGATCTGCGGCGAGGTGGCGCGGCTGGCGCGCGCGCACGGGCTCACGGCGCCGCGCAACGCGAAGATGGTCGAGCTGCTCGACGGCGCATGGCCGCGGCCGCCTGAGAAGCTGTCGTCCGGGGCGCTGGCCCAGGCGCTCGGCCTTTAGGCGTCGGGTCCGGCGGAGCATGCCGGTGCCTGCGCCGCCAGCGCCGGCTTTTGTGAACCAGACCCGCCGCGGGCGCGGAACGTTTTAGCCCGCCGGCGGCGCCACCGTCGCGCCCTCGACGCCGTGGCGCGCCAGCGCATCCGCCACGAAGCCGCTGGCCTTCATCTCCTCGACGAAGGCGGCCAGCGCCGCGGCGGCCTCCGCGCCGCGCGCGACGGGCAGGCCCATGGCCTGCTGGATCACCATGAAGCGCCCCGGCAGCAGGCGCAGCGCGGCGTCGGCGCGCGCCAGGCTCTCGAGCTGCTGGCGAATGCCCGCCGCCACGTCGATGCGCCCGTCGCGCAGCGCCTCGACCACGGCCTGCGCGTTGAACACGCGCTCGATGTGCGCCGCCTTCAGCTCGCGCGTCAGGAACAGGTCGTAGGCGCTGCCCGAGCCCACGCCGACGCGCGTGCCCTCGCGGTCCACTTCCGCGTTGTCGTGCAGCGCCGAGCCGGCGGGCACGAGGTAGCTGCCTTCGATCAGCACATACGGCGCCGTGAAGCGCAGGCCCTCGCCGCGCGCCGGATCGACCGCGAAGAAGCCGATGTCGGCTTGGCCGGACTTCACCGCCTCGACCGACTGCGCGGCCTTGTCGAACACCACCAGATCGGCCACGATCCCCAGGCGCTGCGCCAGCGCCCGCGCCAGATCGACCGACACGCCGCCCGGCTCGCCGGTCCGCGGGTCGCGGTGGGCCAGGATCGGGTTGCCGAGGTTGATCGAGGCGCGCAGCGCGCCGGTGGGCGCGAAGGCGGAAACGAGGGAGGGCTGGTTCGACAGGGGCATGGGTTCTGCGTAGGATGAATCGGGGGATTTCGCCAGTCTAGAGGAGCCCGGCGGGCATGTGCGCCAAAGGCGCCGGTCCTGTTTGCAATGGAGAGATATCAGGGTTTTCACCTATTCGCCTGCCGGTCGGTGCGAGTATTCTCATGGCCTGTGTTCTACTAATAAATCAATGTTTTATTAGAGAAACAATGAGGCAAATGAGTGGCTTGCACCGTTGGGCACCGCTCGTTGGCCACTCGGGCTGTGGCAAAGCCCGGTTTTTCAAGTTTTCACCTCCGCACGGAACGAGCTCTTCATGAAATACACCCGTCGCCAGACGATCGCTTTCGCCGTAGCCATCGCGGCCGCCTGCGCCGCCGCTCCGGGCTGGGCCCAGGGCTATCCGAGCAAGCCGGTGACGATCGTGGTGGCCTACCCCGCCGGCGGCGACACCGACGCGCTCGCGCGGGTCTTCGCCGAGAAGCTCTCGACCCGGATCGGGCAGCCGGTGGTGATCGACAACCGGCCGGGCGCCAGCGGCGTCATCGGCAGCAGCTATGTGGCCAAGGCGTCGGCCGACGGCTACACCCTGCTGCTGGCGCCGAGCACGTTTTCCATCGCGCAGCTGGTCCTCAAGACCGGGACGGGGTCGGGCTACGACGTGCTGCACGGCTTCACCCCCATCGTCGAGACCGGGACCCTGCCGCTGTTCCTGGTGGCGGGCTCCGGCACCGGGATCAAGACTTTCAAGGACACGGTGGCCGCCGCCAAGAGCCAGCCGCTGGCGTACGCGAGCCCCGGCAGCGGCTCGCCGATGCACATCCTGGGCGAGATGGTCAACAAGGCGGCGGGCGTGAACCTGCGTCACGTGCCGTACCGCGGCGTGGCGCCAGCGGTCAACGACGTCCTCGGCGGCCACGTGCCCCTGACCTACATCACCTGGGGCCCGGTGGCGCCCTACGTCCCCAACGGCAAGATGGTGCCGCTGGCGGTGGCGGACCGCCAGCGCTCGCCGCTCGCGCCCAATGTGCCGACCTTCTTGGAACTGGGCTACAAGGACGTGGAGGTCAGCGCCTGGCACGGGCTGTTCGGGCCCAAGGGCCTGCCGGTGGAGGTCGTGAAGACGCTCAACGGCCACTTCAACGCCATCTTGAAGATGCCGGACGTCGTCGCGAAAATGGCGACGCTGGGCGCGCTTCCGCTGGGCGGCACGCCGGAGACGCTGGCCCAGACCAACGCCGCCGACCTGGAGCGCTTCGGCCGGATCATCAAGGAGCTCGGCATCCAAGCCGATTGAGACGATCATGACCGACGTCAAAGCCACACCCGATCCCGCCAGCCTGCAGGGGCTGCTGGCCGAATTGCCTGCCGACCTGCTCGCGGGCCGGCGCGTGCTGGTGACCGGCGCCGCGCGCGGGCTGGGGCTCGCGTTCGCGAAATGCATCGCCGCCGCCGGCGCCGGCGTGGTGCTGGCCGACATCCTCTCGGAGCTGGCGCAGACCGAGGCGCAGGCGCTGCGCGATGCCGGGTTCACGGCGCACGCGCTGGCGGTCGACCTGTCGGATCCGGCCTCCATCGCCGCCGGCGCCGCCGAGGCGGTCGGCCTGCTGGGCGGGCTCGACGGGCTGGTCAACAACGCCGCCATCACCAACTCGGGCGGCCGCGACGCGCACGCGCTCGACATCGACACCTGGGACCGCGTGATGGACGTCAACGTGCGCGGCACCTGGCTGATGAGCCGCGCCTGCCGGGCCGCGCTCGCCCAAGGCGGGCGTGGCGCCATCGTCAACCTGGCGTCCGACACCGCGCTGTGGGGCGCGCCGAACCTGCTGGCCTACGCGTCGAGCAAGGGCGCCGTGATTTCCATGACGCGCTCGCTGGCGCGCGAGTGGGGCGGCGACGGCATCACCGTCAACGCCGTGGCGCCCGGCCTCACGCTGGTGGAGGCCACCGAGTACGTGCCGATGGCACGCCACCAGAAATACCTGGAAGGCCGCGCCATCCCGCGCGAGCAGCAGGCGGTCGACGTGTGCGGCGCGGTCCTGTTTTCCCTGTCTGGCCTGGCGCGCTTCGTGACCGGCCAGCTGCTCGCCGTCAACGGCGGCTTTGTCATGCACTGAAACCCATCGAAGGAGCAACCCCATGAGCGATCTTTCCGAACAGAAAACCGTCGACGCCAACGCGCCGAGCTGGCAGCGCCCCGAAGGCGCGAGCCTCGAAGCGTGGATGAACACGCGC
>CAWJZE010000002.1:0-802500 GCA_963847265.1 uncultured beta proteobacterium
TCGCGGCACGGAGGACCTGGGCGGCGGCCTGTCGGCGGGCTTCTGGCTGGAAGCGGGCCTGCAGAACGACACGGGCTCCGGCTTCGCCACCAACGCCAACAACCAGGCCAACGGCACGGCCGGCATCGGCGGCCTCACGTTCAACCGCCGCTCGACCGTCAGCCTCCTGGGGCCCTGGGGCGAGCTGCGGCTGGGCCGCGACTACACGCCGACCTTCTGGAGCACGGCGCTGTTCGATCCGTTCGGCACCGGGGGCGGCATCGGCGCCAACCAGCTCTATTTCTCCGGGCTGGGCGGCCTGACGGCGCCCACCGGCACGCGCGCGTCGAACAGTGTCGGCTACTTCCTTCCGCCCAACCTGGGCGGCTTCTACGGCCAGGTGATGTATGCGCTGGGCGAGAACCTCTCCGGTTCGGTGCTGCCGGGCACCCTCATCTCCAACAGGAAGGACGGCGACTACGCCGGCCTGCGCGCGGGCTACGCCAGCGGCGGCGTGAACGTGGCGATCGCCACGGGCCGGACCACGTATGCGACCGGTGACCTGCGCGTTTCCAACCTGGGCGCCTCCTACACCTTCGACGACCGGCTGATGCGGCTGAAGCTGACCGGCGAGTACTACACCGAGTCGCTGGGCGCGGTGGGCGGCAAGGGTGCCCTGGTGGGCTTCGTGCTTCCGGTGGGCGTCGGCGAGATCAAGGGCTCGTACGCGCGCTACAAGCGCAACCCGGTCGGCCCGGTGCCGGACCCGGTGACCGCCAAGCTGGCGCTGGGCTATGTGTACAACTTCTCGAAGCGGAGCGCGGCCTACGCCACCGTGGCCCGCCTCACCAACGGCAACGGCGCCACGCAGGCGCTTGCCGGCGTGACCACGGCCCCCAACCGCGCGTCGAGCGGCACCGAAGTCGGCTTCCGCCACGCGTTCTAGCCGCGCGGGCATCGGACAGGCCGGGCGGATTCCGGCCATGCGGCACGACGGGGCAGCCATCGCGCCCACGCCAACGATCAAAGGAAATGCAATGCAGCTCCATAAAACGCAACGGTGGTACGGCGTCGTCACGCTGTTCGTGATCGTCGCCATCTCGTACGTCGATCGGATCAACATCGCGGTGCTGATCACCGATCCGGCCTTCCTGAGCCATGCGGGGATGGTCCGCACGGACCGCGTGGACCAGGGATTGCTGGCCACGGCCTTCATGCTCGGCTACGGCATTTCAGCCTTCGTGCTGACGCCCTTCTGTGCCGCGCTCTTCGGGGTGCGCAGGAGCCTCATCTACGGCTTGACGCTATGGGGCGTGGTCACCTTCGCGACGCCCTGGCTGCCCGGCTACGGCCTGTTGCTGGCGTCGCGCATCCTGCTCGGCGTGTCGGAAGGCCCGCTCTTCTCGCTCGCCTCGGCGTACATCAAGGCGCACTTCGAGAACCACGAGAACGGCAAGCCGAATTCGCTGGTCAACATGGGTACCGGACTCGGCCTGGCGGTCGGCTTTCCGCTGATCGGCTACCTGCTGGCCAGCTACGAGTGGGAGGCTTCCTTCCACGTGCTCGGCGTGCTGAACATCGCGCTGGGCATCCCGCTGGTGATTGCGTTCATCCGCATGCCGGCAGGGTCTCTGGGCAGCACGCGGCCGACGTCTTTCGGCGATGCCATGCGGCGCGTGGCCGGCAACGCGAAGGGCGCGCTGCAGACGCGCAATCTCTGGGTGCTGACCCTTCTGACGGCGGCGTTCCTGGGCTACCTGTGGGGCGCCAGCAACTGGCTTCCCGCCTACTTGAAAGAGGCGCGAGGCTTCTCCCTCCGAGAGATGGGCTGGCTCGCCTCGCTGCCCCAGTACGCGACGGTCGTCGCCGTGCTGATCGGTGGCGTGATCATCGACCGCATCGAGCGCCGCCACGTTCCTGTCCTCTTCATGGGCGCGAGCATCGGCGTGGCGCTGGCGGTGCTGCTGGCCATCAACGCGCATGGCCGCTACCTGGCGGCCTACAGCCTGATCGCCGCCAACTTCTTCTGGGGTCTGCAAAGCCCGGCCATTCCGAGCACGATCCAGTACTGCTCGCGCCCCGAGCACGTCGCCAGCGCCTTCGGCGTCACCAATGGCGTGGGCAGCCTGGCAGCAGGCTTCATGCCGGCGCTGATGGGCGGCGTGATCAGCGCGGTGTCGGCCGGCTCCGCCACACCCGGCGGATCGTCCGCGGGATTCTTCGCGGGCTTCGCCGTGCTGATCGGCACGCAGCTGGTGGTGTTCGCCTGCGGCCTGGTGCTGTGGCTGCGCGAGCGCAGGCCGGGGTTGCCCGGCGTCGGTGCGACGCCGGCTTGAGGTCCGACGCCGCGTCGTCGGCGTCTCACGACCTGAAGGCGCGGAAAAAGCATCTGCCCACACCCAGATCACCCACCATGCCAGCGTCTGCGGCACGAATCGCGTCGACCTTGCCGAAGCCCGCAGCTTCGAGAAGCGACACGATCTCCCCGGCGTCATAGCAGCGTTGGGAAATGGAAACGTCGGTGCGCCGCCATCGGTCGCCGAGCAGACGGAACAGGGTGATTTCGGTGCGGCCGATGCGCTCGTGCGCGTCGTAGCTGCCGCGCACGATGCAGGCGTTGTCGGCCTCGACGATGGCCGACGACTTGCCCCATTCGGAGAGATACGCCTCTTCGGTGTTCACGTCGAACACGAAGCTGCCGCCTTCGGCCAGGGTTCCATGCACGCGCCGGAAGGTCTGGGCGAGGGCGCGCGGGTCGGTGATGTGGTTCATGCTGTCGAAAGTCGAGAGCACGAGGTCGAACTTTTCCTCGCCGAGCTCGAAAGTGCGCGCGTCGGCGGCGATGAAGCTGGCCTGCGGCGCGCGTTCGCGCGCGAAGCGCAGCATCCCGGTCGAGCCGTCCACCCCGACCACGGAAAATCCACGACCGGCCAGAATTTCGGTCAGGTGTCCGGTGCCGCAGCACAGGTCGAGCACGCGCGCATGTGGCGGCAAGCCGCGCAGCACGATGTTGTCGAGCGCGACAAGCGCTCGCTGATGAAATTCCCTGCCCCAGTAGCGGTCGTAAAACCACGCGAGCGCGTCGTATCCGGAGTAGGTGTCGTCTTTTGCTGTTTCGCTCATGCTTCGCCGTGCGTCGGGTGCATCGTCAAGCGGGCTCCACCGTTCGCGGGCGCAAGCGCAAACGGCAGGTGTTCCGGTCGCGCGCGCCCCAGAGGTACTTGTAACTCTCGCGCCCGCGCAGGAAATCGAACTCCGTCAGGCCTTCTTGAATCGCCTGCCCGATGGCATGGCCGACCATGAGCGTGCCGAGGCTCAAGTCGCGCCGCGCCGGGTCGTAGCCTGCGAGGTAGGCGTAGACCTTGCGGTGCGCGACGAAGTTGTATTGCGCCGCGACGATGCGGTGGTCCAGGCGCAGCACGTACAGCCGCAGCGCCTCGCACCCGAGCATGTCGCGCGCGGCCTGCGCATGGAAGTCCTGCACCCGTGCATCGGCGAGCACACCGGCCTCGCCGCGCTCGCGCCAGCATGCGGCGTGCAGCTCGAACAGCGAGTCCATGCATTCGTCGAGCGTCTCGCCGGTGGCCTGCTCGAAGCGGACCTCTCCGGCCTGCGCCACGCGCTTGCACGCCGTGCGCCAGTTGCGGCGATGCACGGCGGTCAAACTCGCCAGGTGCTCATCCCACGTCGCAGGCAACGCAGCGGCGGGGCAGACATCGGCGAATTGCCTGTCGCAGACGAGATGTTCCGGACAGTTGACGGCGGCCAGCAGCAGCGGCGAATGTTCGGGCAGGGCCTGTAGATCGCAGAGCCGCCAGTGTCCCCGTCGCAAGTCCAGGTGCCGCAGAAGGGCCTGCGCGACCGCCGCTTCGTCACCGGGGAGGGCAAGCACGTCGGCGTAATCCGTGATCCCCGTGCCGATGAACAGCAGATCGCGCGTGAGACGCGAGGCCGGTGGCGAAGAGATTGCGCGCGCATCATCGGAGTCTTGCGCCGGGTGTTCCCAGAGGAAAAGCGGCGCGAATCCGACGAGGCGCGAGTCCCGGTCGCGCAGCGCGAGCGAAAACAGCTCGCCACCGCCCAAATGACGCCACCATGCGAGCAACCATTCGGGCGACTGGAAGGCGGTTGCGCGGGGGCACTGGGCAAAAAGGCGCGTCCATTCCGGACGCAGCCGTTCCAGCGCCTCCACGGTCGTCAGCTCCTCGACGATCAGATCCGTACCTTCCATGGAGCCGCACGCGGCCGACATCTCGTGTCCGCGCGTTGGTCGCGAATCAGTCATTCGTCGTCCCTGCCGCTGCAAGACTCTGATAGAGCTCGAGGTAGCGCCGTGCGGTGTGCGCGAGGTCGAAGCGTTCGCGCGCCGCGCGACGGCAGGCGTCCGCACCGAGTCGAGACGCCGCGCGAATCGCCTGCGCCATTTCGCCTTCGCTGTGCACGAGGAATCCCGTGCGTCCCTCTTCGACGATCTCGGCGAGCGCGCCCGACGGAAAGGCGACCACGGGCGTGCCGCACGCGAGCGCCTCCATCGCGACCAGCGAACTGGTCTCGGGCGCGAGGCTGGGCACCACCAGACAGCGCGCGGCCGCCAGCAGGCGCCGCTTGCGCTTGAAGCCGACCGTGCCGATGAAGCGTCGCTGGCCGTCGAGCAAAGGCTCGATGCAGTCGCGGAAATGGCGCTCGTGCGCCTCGTACGGGAACACGTGGCCCGCGAGTAGCAGCGCGACGTCGGCCGCGCGCGCCGCGCGCAGTGCGATGTCGTAGCCCTTCTCGGGGCAGATGCGCCCCAGACACAAGGCGAAATCGCGCTTGACGTGCCGCACGCGGCCGTACGCTTCGATCGCGACGCCGTTCTCGATCACGGGCAGAGGGCCGATGCCGGGTGGGGCCGTCGCCGCCTGCGAGCGCGAGACGCACAGCAGGTGCACGTTGGGCGGCACATCGCGCAACACCCTCTCGGGGTACCACGCGAGCGGAAGGTGCAGCGTGACCAGCACCGGCAGGCGCGTCTGCGGCAGGTACTCGTGGAAATCGATACCGTGCAGGTGGACGAGGTCCACCTCCCCGCTGCGCAGCGCTTCGTCGATGGTGCGGCGATGCGCTTCGTGCGCCGCGCGCCGCACGTCGTCGTCGAACGGCGCGCGCGGGCGCGAGGTGGCAAGCAGCACACCCGCCGTGCGCGATCCTTCGCATGCGACGACCAGCGACCGGTGGCCGCAGAGCGCGAGGTGAGCGTCGAGCATCGCCAGGACCTGCTCCGCACCGCCGACCGCGTCGGAGCCGACGGGCGCGAGCGGGTAAGCGACGTTCAGAACGCTCAGCCGACGCGTGTCTTCCGTTTTACGTTCGTCCGGCACGCGAAAGCGCCATGGGTTCTTTTTGTCATCGTGCTCGTCGTCGGTGCACATGAACTCGTGGACAGGATGCGCAAGCCTTCTCCGGTGACAAAGGCAAGAAAAAGTCAGTCCACCCTGCGGTGGCGCAGCAGACCTCGACGCGGATCGTCGGGCATCTCGCGTCGGCGGCACAGGAAGACTTCGCTCGGAACGTGTTGCAGGATGTCGAAGCCGGACGATCGCAGCATCGCTTCCATGCAGCTGCGGTTCGGAATCCACCAGTTGGTTTCGTCGCCCGCGTAGCGTTGCTCGATGAAGTACATGCGCGGAAAACTCTCGCGCGCGAAGATGTCCGTCCGGTCGAACGCATGATCCTCGGCTTCGGTTTGCGTCTCGGCGCTGCCGCGCAGCATGGATTGGAAGACGAGCACGTCCTTGGCGACGTGCTCGTGCACGAGGTCGAGCGCGAGCAACGGGTGGCGCAGGTGGTAGAGCACGCCCATGAAAAGCACGATGTCGAATTTCTCTCCCAATTCCGCCACGTCGTACACCGAGAGCTGGCGAAACTCGATGTCCTGCCCCAACACTTGCGCCGCGAAGCGGGCCTGCGCCAGGTAGCCGGAGTCGTAGTCGATCCCCACGACCCGGCTCGCGCCGCGTCGCTTCATCTCGATCGAGTAGAAGCCGCCATTGCAGCCGATGTCGAGCACGGTCTTGCCGGTCAAATCTTGCGGAATGAGGTGTGCGAACGCCCGCCACATCTGGCGCGGAAAATCGCCCAGGAAGTGACCGGGCGCGGTCTCCACCCCGCGCAGGTCCAGGTTGTGGAACCATTCGCCCAGTTCGCCCGCGCGCCGCCGGATGTCGGCGGTGGAAAGCCCTTGCGCCGAACCGTGCGCCACCGTTGTTCCCGTTCGATTCAATTCATTGCTCCAGAAGATCGAGGTTCCACAAGCCATACGCGAAGGGAGTTCGCTTCCTATGTGTTTCCATCTTCGCGGGTCTCGGCGCTCAGGAGCCTGATCGCATCGCGCCAGCCGCCGAGCGTGCCGGTGTCGACGTAGGATTGGCCCGCGCGCACCCCGCGGGCGGTGTTGCCTGCTGCCAGGTAGGCGTTGACCAGGGTGCCGATGTACTCGTCTTCCTGTTTGCGCCTGTGCCACAGGGCGTGCAGGTCGTGCAGGACCGCGCCGGGCATCTTGAATGCACCCCAGATCCACGACGAACGGGCGTTTTTCTGCTTCACCTGGATTTCGGAAACCCGTCCGGCTTCGTCCGTCACCACGGCGTCGAAGAGTTCGGGCTTCTCGACCGGAAAGAGCAGGAACGACAGCACGTCGTCGGGCAGGCGGCCGAGCGCGTCTTCGGGAAACCACACGGTATCGGGCAGACCCACCACGACGGACTCGTCCTTGCGGATGAACGGCACGGCACGAAAGATCGCATCGCACAGGCCGGCGGGGCGCGGCTGCACGGTGTAGCACACGTCGGCGTCGCACACGCCGTCGCCGTAGTACTCCATGATGTCGGACTTGCCGGGCGAAATCACGAACATGATGCGCGTCGCGCCTGCGAGAACCATGCGTTCGACCAGGTACTCGCTGACCGCGCGCGGGCGTTCCTGCTTGCCGTCGAAGCGGCTGCCGACGGGCAGCAGTTCTTTCGAGAAGGCGAGCGGCTGGATGCGGCTGCCGATGCCTGCGGCCGGGATTATTCCCCACATGTCGGATGCATCTCTCTGAGCGCGTCGTCGAGCAGACGCTCCAGCTCGTGGGCGCGGTGCAGCGCGGTGTGTTCGTCAAGCGTGCGTTCGTGTGCGCGGCGTGCGATGCGTGCCACTTCCTCGTCGCCGAGTTCGGCGGCGCGCATGGCTTCTGCGGGCGAATCCACGATGATGATCTCCGAGTCGGGCGTGAAGAATTCGTCGAGTCCCGCCCACCAGTCGCTCACGACCGGCGTCAGGCAGGCGGCGGCTTCGAACAGACGCCCGGAGGGGCACCAGCCCATCTCGGCCATCGCCGCGCGCGTGATGTTGAGCGTGAGGCGCGAAGACGAGTAGAACGCCGGATGGTCGGGTGGCGCGACGTGTTCGACGTGCCTGAGGTTCGGCAAGCCGAACGCCTGCGGGTAGAGCGAGCCGCCGACGAGGAAGGTCTTGGACGCGAGCTGGCGCGCGGGCTCGATGAACAGCGCTTCGAGCTTCGCCTGGCGGTCGGCGGCGTAGGTGCCCAGGTACGAGAAGTCGGATTGGTACTCGCGGCGTGGCTCGATCCGCCGGTGTGCCGCCGGATCGACGCTGCCGTAGAGCGGCGCGACGCGACGCGCGCCGAGCCGGCGCTGGAGTTCATCGAGCGCCCGCCCACCGGTATAGCTCAGCGCCAGGTCGAAGCCGGCAAGTCCGCGCGCAGGGATGTAGTCCACCGGCTCGCCGCGTTCGAGCCGCGCGAGTGTCACGGGCGTGTCGAGGTCGTAGAACACGCGCAGTCGCGCGGGCGAGTCGAGCACGAGGTCGATCGCGGCCAGCGCATCGACGGCGTAGGACGTGACGATGGCGACGTCCGCCTCGCGCAACTGCTCGCGGGCCAGGCCAAGCACCTCGCCCCAGTCCGGGTAGATGACGAGCCGCGCGCCATCGAGCCGGGTCAGGTCGCGATGCGCGGCGTAATAGGGAACGTCGCGCTCGAAGAAGACGACCTCGTGGCCGAGTTCGACGAGCGCGCGGAGCAGTCCGCGCCACAGCGTCGCGTGCCCGTTGCCCCACGAAGAACTGACGGTCAAACCGAAAATGACGATCTTCATCTGCGTACCGGTCGGCCAAAGGGTGGGTACAGCCTCATCGGTACAGCTCCTTGACGCATGCCACGGCTTGGGCGACGCGAACAGGGCCGAGAAGGCACACGAAAGAACATCATCTCATCGATTCGAGTCCGCCACGCGCCGCACGGCGTAAGCGCAATCCGATAAAGGCGTCGGAGTTCGGAAGCTGAGCGCGTCCGCGGCATGCGCAACTTCGAAGCGTTCGACCTGCATGCCCCCGGCCGTGTCCCAGGACGTCACTTGGTAGTTGCCCGGCCGCAGACTGGGGATGCTCACCTCGATCAATTCCGCCTCGCGGCGCGGGCCGACCATGCCGCTTCGATCCAGACTGTCGGTGCGCAGCAGCCACACGATGGCTTGCTCTTCATCGCCACAGGCGAAGCGGGCGAACGACCGGCCCGACACACGGATTTCATCGTTCAGGTTGCGGCGCGCAAACACCGTCCAGTCGATCAGCGGCAGAAATGCGCTCAGCGCCGATTGCGCCCGGCGCATGCCCGGAGTCAGCCGGTGCGGGGAGCGGTTCGGCCAGCGCATGCCGCCGCCCGCGCCGCCCGAGGCGAGATGCGCCCACTGCATGTGGCGGAAATACTCGTCGTCGAAGGCTTCGGGCAATGTTTTCTTCTTGTCCTTGAAGCGGTGGATCGGGCCATGCTCGGTGTCGAGAAAAGGGCGGCCATCGCGTATCTCGGACAAGGCGCGGCGCACGATGTGTCCCGTGTCGATCGCGGGCGCGACCGTGTTGCGCGGGTCGTCGATCGTGCCGGTTTTGTAGATGTGGATCGAAGCGAAATCGAGTTCGGGATGGCGGAACACCGCGTCCGACAACGGCAGGTGCGCACGCTGCTCGAGTTCGGGGCCGAAGAGCGAGACGGTCTGCGGGTGCGCGCGTCCATAGAGCCTGAGCTCGAGCCGGCGCACATGGTCGCTCAAGTCTGCGATGAATTCGTTGAACACGTCAACGCAGTCGTCCCGGTCTGCGGCATGCGCCGGGTGAATCTCGTTCCACAGATCCCACGCGAACAGCGCGCCGCTGCCCGCCCAGCGCTCGACCGCGAAGCTCAGGCGTTGCTTGATCGCCCGCCGCGTTTCAGCGCAGAGCAGCAACTGTCCCGGTTTGGCGCAGATCCCGCCGTTGGCACGGTTCAACGGGTGGTGGCGCCACCTCACCCAGGTCCAGAACGTGTCGTAGGGCGTGAGCAGCAGGCGCAGACCGTGGCGCTCGCACAGCGCGAACAGGTCGTCCCACGCCTTGACCATCGCGGGCACGAAGCGGCCGATCGGACGCTCCAGATAGCGGTGCCGCTGGTGCGCGCACTCCAGCATCAGGCGCAGCACGGTGACGCCGCTTTGCGAGAGCATGCGCAGGTAGTCGTCCACCGACCGCAGGTCGCGCCCGCGAAACAGGCCCGCCAGATCGACCCACGACACGGCGTCGTTGTGCCCGACGGGCGTCCACGCATCGCCCGTTTCGGTCACGAAGTAGGGAGCGTCCTTCGCGGTCTCGATCCACGCGAGCGGCGTGGCGAGCGCGGGTGCGGAAGAATTCAGGGGCGCAATGGCTTTCGGAGGAGCAGACGCATGGGAAACCGGAAAGGAGTCGAGCCGCGCCGGTCGATGGGCTGATGCGCTCAAAGCTTCGTTTTTCGTGATTCGAAGGCTGTCGGGTGCCTGAGGGATCTCTTCCGCCACGCCACATGTTCGCACAAATGGCGTTGCATGCGCAGGCTGCGCCTGGTCGGGGCCCTTGCCGACCGGGAACTGCAAAGCTTGGTTCTCTCAAGCGGCGCAGTGCCGCTTGCGATCCCGGCGCACCGCCAGCGCCTTCGGCAGCGGCGTTCTCAGCGCATGAGCTCGCGCAGCCAGGACTGGCATTGCTCGGCCCCTTCCACAGGCCATTCGACGCTGATGGTCTTGTCCAGCTGGCGCACTTCGATGCGGATGAAGCGGCCCGGGGCGGCAACCGGGCCTGCGGAACGGACGGACTTGCCGCCCAGCAGGCGCGACCACCAGCCGGATTCGGCCTGCGGCTCGATGGCCTCGGCGGCCGGCCGCGCGGCAGGGGCGGCCGGCGCAGCCACGGGCACCGCCGTTGCCTCGCTGGCCGCAGCCGCCGTGCGCGCGCCAGCGGCTGTCGGCACGGCAGCCGAAGCCGAAGCCGGTGACGGAGATGGGGACAGGGACGGGGCCGTCGCCAGAACGGCCGCCGGCGCAGCACGCGCCGGCGCCCCTGCGGGCGTCCGGAGTGCGTCGGGCGCTGGCGCCTGGGCTGCGGTCGGCGCAACCTTGGTCGACGGCGCGCCGTCGCCATCGATGCGCGCGGCCAGATTGGCGCCGAACTCCTCCCACATCCGATCGGCCTTGGTCTTCATGACGCTCAGGCCGAACGTGCCCAGGCGGCCGAGCACATCGACCTGCACCTTGATGCGCAGCTCCGTGCCGCCGTCAGCCGTGGGCGTGAGAAAGATCTCGCTCTGCTGCTTGAGCGAGCTCGCCACCGAGGCGTCCTCGCCGGTGCCTTCAGCGCGCAGGTACTCGGGCGCGCGCTGCTCCACGATCGTGGTGCGCAGCCTGAACTTGGCGCTGATGAAGGCGATCTTCACGTGCATCAGGGCCACGTACTCGACGTCGCTCACGACCTCGATGGACTGCATGCCGGGCACGCAGCCGCCCATCACCTGCGGGTCGAGCAGCATCGCCCACACCCGCTGCGGCGGCGCCGCCACCGTCAATGTCTTTTCAATTTCCACGCATCTTCTCCGCGGCGTTCAGGATGGATTCGACGATCTGGGTGTAGCCGGTGCAGCGGCACAGGTTGCCGTTGAGGCCGTGCCGCACCTCGTCGGCCGTCGGATTGGGGTTGTTCCTGAGCATCGCGCACGAGGTCATGAGAAAGCCCGGCGTGCAGTAGCCGCACTGCAAGCCGCCGCATTGCATGAAGCTTTCCTGCAGCGGGTGCAGCTCGTCGCCCTGGGCCAGGCCCTCGACGGTCATGATCTCGCGGCCGCGCACCTGCACGGCCAGCATCAGGCAGGACTTGACCACCTCGCCGTCAACGAGCACCGAGCAGGCGCCGCAGATGCCGGTCTCGCAGCCGCGCTTGGTGCCGGTCAGGTGCAGGTCGTCGCGCAGGAAGTCCGACAGCAGGCGGCGCGCCGGCACCTCGACGCTGTGCGCCTCGCCGTTGACGCTGCATTCGATGCGGTGTTGAGTCATTTCAGTTTTCCAACGTGCTTGGTGTGCCTCTCGACGCGCGAAACCGGCGCAGCCCAGTCCAGGGCGCCCGCGGAACCGGCTTTGCCGGTCCGCTGGGTGCGCCCCCGGAGAGGGGGTGTCCGAGCCACACGAAGTGGGCGAGGCTGGGGGTGAGTTTCATGCCAGGCCGAACAGCTCGGCCATCGTGCGGCGCGCGACCACGCGCACCATGTCGCGGCGGAATTCCGCCGAGCCGCGCGCGTCCGACACCGGCTCGATGTCGGCGGCGACGATGTCGGCCACTTCGGCCGCGATGTCGGCGGTGACGGTGCGGCCTTCGAGGAAGGCCTCGGCGCGCCGCAGCCGCGTGGGAATCGGTGTCGATGCGCCGACGGCCAGCCGCGCCTCGCGGCACAGCGCGCCCTGGCGCCGCGCGATCAGCGCGACGCTGGCCAGCGGCCGGTGCTCGGCGGCCGTGCGCAGGAAGCGCGTGTACACGCCCGAGACGCCGGCCAGTGGCGGCGGCACGCGGATCTCGACCACCACCTCGTCGGGCTCCAGCGCCGTCACGTAGTAGTCGACCAGGAACTCCTCGATGCCCAGCACCCGCTCGCCGCGCGCACTGCCCAGCACCACCTGTGCGTCGAGCGCCATCAGGCAGCCCGGCGGGTCGGTGGAAGGGTCGGCATAGCAGAGGTTGCCGCCGATCGTGCCCTGGTTGCGCACCTGCGGATTCGCCACGCGCGACGCCATGCTGGCCAGCACCGGGTAATGCGCGCGCACCACGGGCGAATTCGCCACGTCGACGTGGCGCGCCAGCGCGCCGATGCGCAGGCCGTGGCGCTCGTCGAAATCGATGCCGCGCAGCGCCTCCAGCCGCGCCAGCGACACCAGGTGCGTGGGCGAGAGCATGCGCTGGCGCATGCCCAGCATCAGCGCCGTGCCGCCGGCGATGGCACGGCATTCGTCGCCCAGGTCGGCCAGCATGCGGCTGGCCTCGTCGATGGAGGCGGGCTCCAGGTAGTCGAATTCATGCATGGCGGGCCTCTTCCTTTTCCCTTTTGCGCCGGGCCCGCAGCGCGGCCAGGACCTTCTCGGGCGTGATGGGCAGGTCCGTGATGCGCACGCCGATGGCGTCGTACACCGCGTTGGCAATGGCCGGCGCGCCGGGCAGGATGGCCGTCTCGCTCGCGCCCTTGGCGCCATAGGGGCCGTTGGGGTCGTTGGATTCGACGAAGCCGCCGCGCAGCAGGGGCACCGCGTCGGCCGTGGGCAGGGTGTAGTCGGCGAAGTTGCCGTTCATCAGGCGGCCGCCCTCGAACTGCAGCTGCTCGTACAGCGCCCAGCCGAAGGCCTGCACCGTGGCGCCGTTGGTCTGGCCGTGGATGGCGACCGGGTTGAGCGCCTTGCCGCAGTCGTCGGCCACGTAGCTGTCGAGCACCGTGACCTGGCCGGTCTCGGTGTCCACCTCCACCTCGACGGCCTGGGCGCAGAACGAGTAGGCCGGCGCGATGTTGCCGTAGAGCTTGGCGTCGTGCATGACGGTCCCGGGGTCCCAGCTGCCGCTGACCTGGATGCCGCCGCCGCCGTGGCTCCAGATGTGCAGGCGCGCGAGCTCGGCCAGCGTAGCGCGCCGCTCGGGCTGCGCCTTCACGAACACGGCGCCGCCGCCGATGGCCAGCGCGGCGGGCTCGACGCTCCAGCGCTGCGCCGCCAGCGCGAACAGCTCGTCGCGCGCCCTGCGCGCGGCGACGATGGCCGCGTTGCCGCCCGACATGGTCACGCGCGAGGCCAGCGTCCCCACCGCCACCGGCGCGATGTCGGTGTCCGGCGGCACCACGTACACGTCGGCCAGGGGCAGCGCCAGCTCGTGCGCCACGATCTGGCTGAGCATGGTGGCCGCGCCCTGGCCCATGTCGCATTCGCCGCTCATGATGAACACGCGGCCGTCCTCGTTGATCTTGACGACGACGGTGGAGCCGTCCCAGTTGCCGATGGTGCGGTTGCCGCTGACGTGCATGGCCGCGGCCATGCCCACGCCGCGGCGCCTGGGGCCCGTGGCCTGGGGCCGGCCGCGCTTGGCAGCCCAGCCGATGGCTTCGGTGGCCTGGTCGATGCATTCCACCAGGCCCGTGCTGCCGATGTGCCAGCCGTGCACCGACACGTCATCCTTCTCGAGCGCGTTGCGCTTGTGCACCTCCGCCGGATCCAGGCCGAGCTTTTCGGCCATGGTGTGGATGTGGCTGTTGAGCGCGAACTGCATCTGCGTGCCGCCGAAGCCGCGGAAGGCGCCGCGCGGCGGGTTGTTGGTGTAGCAGAGCGTCGCGTGCGAGCGCACGTTGGGATTGCGGTGCATGTTGTCGCTGCGCATGGCGCTCACGTGCATCACGTCGCCGGCCAGGCCCGCATAGGCGCCGCACTCGGCGACGATGCGCACCTCCTTGGCGACGATCAGGCCCGCGCGGTCCATGCCCAGGCTGAGCGTGATGCGCTCGGGCACGCTGGAGCAGGCGGCCTGGAAGTCTTCCAGCCGGTTGTTGGCCAGACGCACCGGCCGGCGCGTGCGCAGCGCCAGCAGGCCGGCGACGAGCTGGTTGTCGTCCTCGACGATCTTGCCGCCGAAGCCGCCCCCGGTGGTGGCCTGCACCACGCGCACGCGCGAGACGGGCAGGCCCAGCGTCATCGCGACCTGCATGCGCACCAGGTTCACGGCCTGCGTCGAGGTCCACAGCACCAGGCGCCCGTCGGGGTCCAGCGCGGCCACGGTGGCCATGGGCTCCATGTAGCCCGGGTACTGCGAGTGGGTGGTGTAGGTCTGCTCGTGGACTAGGTGGGCCGAGGCGAAGCCGGCCGCCACGTCCCCGCGCTCGTAGCGGATCTCGTGGGCCACGTTGCCGCGGCCGGGGTGCACGCCGGGCGCCTCCTCGTCCAGCGCTTCCTCGGGCGTGAGGATGGCCGGCAGCTCCTCGTACTCGATGCGGATCAGGTCCAGCGCGTCGCGGGCGACCTCGTCGCTCACGGCCGCCACGGCGGCCACTTCCTCGCCGCAGTAGCGCACCACGTCCCGGGCCAGCACGGCGCGCTCCTTGTGGTGCACGCCCCAGAGCGTGGCGGGCGCATCGGCGCCGGTGAGCACCGCCTTGACGCCCGGCAGCGCCCGGGCCGCCGAGGTGTCGATGGACACGATGCGCGCGTGCGGGTAGGGGCTGCGCAGGATCCTGCCGTGCAGCATGCCGGCCACCTTGAGGTCGCCGGCGTACATGGCGCGCCCCATGACCTTGGCGCGCGCCGTCACCTGCGGGATGTCGACGCCCAGCGTCGATGTGCTGCTGTCGATTTGTTCGATCTTCGGAGGATTGCGCATGATTCAAAGCCTCAGTTCTGGCTCTTCATTCCACTTGCCCGCGCCGCCCGAGCAAGGCGAGCGCAGCGAAGCCCCTTCGTGAAACACCGCGGATCCGGCTCCGCCGGGCCGCCGGTGTTGCCCCCGGTGAGGGGGTGGGCGAAGCGACACGCAGTGCGCGCAGCCTGGGGGCGAGCTTATTCCGCGGAGATCCCCAGGTCACGGATCACCTTGCCCATGACCGCGTAGTCGGTGGCGTTGATCCTGCCGAGCATGTCCGGCGCACCGCCGGCGGGCAGCGCGCCGAAGGTCGCCAGCTTCTCGACCACCTCGGGCTCCTTGACGATGGCATTGAGGTGCTCGTTGAGCAGCCGGACGACCGATGCCGGCGTGCCCTTGGGCGCGAAGAAGCCGTTCCAGGCGCCGACCACCACGTCCTTGTAGCCCATCTCGGCCAGCGTCGGCACCTCGGGCGCGAGCTTGGAGCGCTGCGCGTCGCCGACCGCCAGCGCGATGAGGCGGCCGTTCTGCAGATACTGGCGCACCGGACCGAAGGTGACCCAGGCCGTGTCGACGTGGCCGGCCACCACGTCGGTGACCGAAGGGCCCACGCCGCGGTACGGCACGTGCGTGAACTTCACGCCGGCGGCCTTGTTGAGCCATTCGCCGATGATGTGCATCGGCGAGCCGGCGCCGGGGCTGGCGTAGGTGACGGCCTTGCCGGCCTTGGAGGCCGCGATCAGCTCGGGCAGCGTCCTGACGCCGACCTTCGGGTTGGCCACCAGCACCAGCGGCTGGGTCGCCGTGTTGATGATCGGCTCGAAGCCGTGCAGCACGTCATAGCCGGCGCTGGCGGAGAGCTTCATCACCAGCGGCGCGGTGGTGAAGGGGTTGGGCGTGAACAGCAGCGTGTAGCCGTCCGGCGCGGCGCGGCTCACGAAGTTGTTGCCCAGGGCGCCGCCGGCGCCGGGCTTGTTGTCGATGACCACAGGCTGCTTCAGCCGCTGCGAGAGCTTGTCGGCGAATAGTCGCGCGATGGCGTCGGTGTCGCCGCCGGGCGGGTACGAGACGATGACGCTGATCGGCTTGGCCGGGTAGTCCGGCTGGGCGAGGACATGGCCGGCGGTCATGGCGCAGGCCGCCATCGTGGCCGCGAGAAGAACCTTGCGACGGGTTGGGTGCATCATGTCTCCTGAGGGAACCATGCGGCCTGCGGTGCATGGCTGACGACTTGTAAGTGGAAGGGCTGGATGATTCGCCAATGAAACAGGGATTCATTGGCGAATGAAGATTGTCATGTCGTCAGTTGATGAATCAACCTGCCGATAACGCCAATTGACAAAAATAAAAATATGCTGGTCTATAAGGCGAATCACCCCGCGCACCGGCATGAAACAATGCGGCTGCATGAGTGACGAAACCCTTCCCCGTTCCCCGACTTCCGGTCCGGCCACGCCCTGGACCGAACTCGACGAGGCGGGCACCGACCTGACCGTGGACGCCTTCATCACGACCCTGATGAGCCAGGTGGGCAATGCCCTGCGGCGCACCGTCACGCTGCCCTACGCCGAGCAGTTCGGCCTCTCGGTGTCCGAATGGCGCGTGCTGTCGCTCCTGGGGCATGCCGGGCGCCTGGCGTTCAGCGATCTGGTGACGCAGTCGACCTCCGACAAGGCATTGGTCAGCCGCACGCTCAAGCTGCTGGAGGCGCGCGGCCTGGTGCAGCTGCAGTCCGAAGGCAGCACGCCGCGAAAGAAGGTTTTCTGCGCCGTCACGCCGGCCGGCCAGGCGCTGCACGCGGAGGCCATCCTGGTCGCGCGCCGGAGGCAGGCGGCGGCCCTGCGCGTGCTCACGCCCTGCGAGCGCGACACGATGTACCGCGCGCTCCTGAAGCTGCGCCGGTACTGCCAGGCGATGGAAGAAGAGGCCGGCTCGGACGCGGCGCCCAAACCGGCCGGCCGGCGCTGAATCCGCGCAGGGGCGGTGCGGCGGGCGGGAGGGCCGCGAGCGGGGCCGCCCGCGTGAAGCTCAGCGCGACGCCACCGGCTCCAGCCCGGTCTTGCGGATGACCGGTGCGGCCGTGGTGGACGTGAAGTAGCGGATCAATTCCTTCGCGGCCTGCGGCTGGCGGGCCGTGGTCGAGATGCCGGCCGAGAAGACGGTGACCTTCTGCACCGCATCGGGCAGCGGGCCGATGAAGTCGATGCCCTGGATCGGCAGCAGCTCACTCACCTGCTGCAGCCCGAGCGCCGCGTCGCCGCGCGCCACCACGGTGCCGACGCGCTCACTCAGGATGCGCTTGCTCTTGGGCTTGACCTGCTCCTCGATGCCGAGCTTTTTCAGCAGCTCGGTTTCGTAGTAGACGCCGCTGGCGCTGGCCGAGTAGGCGATCGAAGGCGCGGCGGCCAGCGTGCGCCTGAGTGCATCGACGGTGCCGATGTCGGGCCTGGGCGCGCCGGCGCGCACCGCCAGGCCGATGGAGGATCGCACCAGGTCGACCTGGCTGCCGGGCACCACCTGGCCTTGCGCCACCAGTGCGTCGAGCGCCGGCCGCGCGAGGATCACCACGTCGGCCGGTTCGCCGCGCGCCAAGCGGCTTGGAATCGAATCGCTCGCGGCGCCCATCGACGCGCCGTAGGCGGTCTGGACCCGGTAGCCGGTGCCACGCTCGAACTGCGGCGTCAGCTCGTTGTAGGCCGCGGTGAAGCCGCCGGAGGTCATCACATGGATTTCCTGCGCCGGCGGCACGCGGCCCATGCCGGAACAGCCGGCCAGGGCGAGGGCGGCGGCCAGCAGCGCGGCGCGGCGGGTGAGCGACATGGAACGAAGGGTCATGGCGGGTTTCCGGAACAAAAAGGCTGGCGACGCCCGTGGCAGAAGAGCGGGTAGCTACCGAAAAGATAGCATCAGAGCTTGTAGCCCGGGTCGGTCCGGTCGAGCTTGCGGATCAGCGACGGCCAGACGAAGGCGCCGCCCAGGCCGCCGGTCTGCACCTTCATGGCTTTGCCGACGCCCTCGACGATCTGCGGATGCACGTGCGTGAGCTCGCCGCCGCCGGAGAGCGCGTCGATCTGGATCTTGCAGGCGGCCTCGAAGGTGTACATCGACAAGAAGGCGTCGGCCACGCTGCGCCCGCAGGTCAGGAGGCCGTGGTTGCGCAGCATCAGGAAGTTGGCCTGGCCCAGATGGGCCTGCAGGCGCGGCTTTTCCTCGTCGCGGAAGGCCACGCCCTCGTACTCGTGGTAGGCGAGCGACGCCAGCACGAAGGTCGATTGCTGGCTGATCGGAAGGATCCCGCACTTCTGCGCGCTCACCGCCACGCCCGCGCGGGTGTGGGTGTGCAGCACGCACTGCACGTCGTCGCGCACCTCGTGCACCGCGCTGTGGATGACGAAGCCGGCCGGGTTGACGGGGAAGGGCGACTCGATCACCTTGTTGCAGTCCTTGTCCACCTTGATCAGGCTCGACGCCGTGATCTCGTCGAACATCAGGCCATAAGGGTTGATCAGGAAGTGGTGCTCCGGGCCCGGCACGCGCGCGCTGATGTGCGTGAAGACCAGGTCGCTCCAGCCGTACAGCGCCACCAGCCGGTAGCAGGCGGCCAGGTCGACGCGCAGCTGCCATTCTTCGGCGGAGACGCGTTGCCGGATGTCGGAGGGCGTGGCGGCGTTCATGATGCGAAGGCTCCTTGTCGGGTTGCGGTTCGGGCCGCGGCGCGGCCGGGGCGGACACTGTAGCCCGGCGCGCGGGCCGGCGCTGTCCGCCAGCGGACAAGCCCCGGGCCCGGCAGCGTGCTTCCGCGGGCGGAGCGGAGCGCGCGCTGTGGGGCCGGTGCGCCGCGCCGGCCGGCAGCGGCATCACACGCGCGCGAACACCAGGTCCCACACGCCGTGGCCGAGCTTGAGGCCCCGGTTCTCGAACTTGGTCAGTGGCCGGTAATCGGGCTTGGGCGCGTAGCCGCCGCTGCCGGCGCCGGCGGTGTTGCGCAGCAGTGGCTCGTGCGACAGCACGTCGAGCATCTGCTCGGCGTAGGGCTGCCAGTCGGTGGCGCAGTGCAGGTAGCCGCCGGGCGCGAGGCGCTCGGCCAGCTTGCGCACGAGCGGCGGCTGGATCAGGCGGCGCTTGTGGTGGCGCGTCTTGTGCCACGGGTCGGGAAAGAACACGTGCACGCCGGCCAGCGTGCCGGGCGCGAGCATGTCGCCCAGCACGTCGACCGCGTCGTGCGCCACGATGCGGATGTTGCCGATGCCCTGCTCGCCGCAGCGCTTCAAGAGCTTGCCGACGCCGGGCTCGTGCACCTCGCAGCACAGGAAGTTCTCCTCGGGGCGCAGCAGGGCGATGTGCGCCGTCGCCTCGCCCATGCCGAAGCCGATCTCCAGCACGGTCGGCGCGTGGCGGCCGAAGGCGGCGTCGAGGTCGAGCTGCGCGGCGCAGTAGGGCAGCAGGAAGCGCGGACCGAAATCCTCATAGGCTTTGGCCTGGCCCTCGGTGGTGCGGCCGCCGCGCTTGACGAAGCTCCGGAGGCGGCGGTGCAGCGGGTGCGGCGGCGCGGTTTCTCCAGCTGCCGCAGGGGGCGCAGCGGTGCTGTCGCTCGCCGCAGTGGCAGGGACGGCAGGGGCGCCAGGCAGGGCTGGAGCCGGGTCCGGGGCAGGTCCTGGAAGCGGCGCCGTCGTGCCCGGCTCGTCGGCGGGATCGGCGACGCGATCGGCGGCGGGAGTGGGGGGCTTCGTCACGGGCGCGGATTGTAGAGAGCGCGCCAGGCGCCGATCCAGCCGGCCAGCGCCTCGGCCGGGCCGGCGCCGGCGGCCGGGGGCAGGCCGAGCACCCGCGCCGCGCCGTCCAGCGCGGCGCGCGCGGCCTGCGGTGTGGCGGTGTCGAGCGGCGCGGCGCCGTTCTGCTTGGAGAGTTTCTCGCCGTTGGCGGCGCGCACCAGCGGCGTGTGCAGGTAGGTCGGCGTGGGCAGGCCGAGCGCGCGCTGCAGCAGGATCTGGCGCGGCGTGTTGTCGGCCAGGTCCTCGCCGCGCACGACGTCGGTGACGCCCTGCTCGGCGTCGTCCACCACCACGGCGAGCTGGTAGGCCCAGGGGCCGTCGGCGCGCCTGAGCACGAAGTCGCCGACCTCGCGGCCCACGTGCTGGCACTGGCGCCCCAGGCGGCGGTCGGTCCAGCAGATGCCGTTTGCTATGGTTTCGATAGCTGGAGGTCCAGAAGGGACGGGCGCCGGGGCCGGATTCGACTCGAATTCGACGGTGGCGAAGCGCCACGCCCGTGCCGGGCGGCCGTGCAGGCCGTCGCGGCAGGTGCCGGGGTAGACGCGCTCGCCGTGGCGCCGGTGCGCCGCGCCCTGCCGCGCCAGCGCCGCGTCGATGTCGCGGCGCGAGCAGGCGCAGGGGTAGGCCAGGCCGGCGGCCACGAGCCGGTCGAGCGCGCGCTGGTAGAGCGCGCCGCGCCGCGTCTGCCAGAGGGGCGGCGCGTCGGGCCGCAGGCCCAGGGCGGCGAGCTGCGCCAGGATGCGCTCGCCCAGGCCGGGCAGGCAGCGCTCGGTGTCGGCGTCCTCGATGCGGACCAGCCAGCGCGCCCGCGGGCCGCGCGCGCGCACGTCGAGCCAGCTGGCCAGCGCGGCGACCAGCGAGCCGGCGTGCAGCAGGCCGGTGGGCGAGGGGGCGAAGCGCCCGGTGGGCAGGCCGGACGGACGCGGCGCAACAGGCGTGGCGGCATCGTCGCCCGTGCCGCGGGCGCGCTCGGCGGGCGCCGCGGCGGCAGCATGGCCCGCGCCGGGGGCGCCGGCGGACGGGCGCGACGCGGGCGCGGCCGGCATGGCGCTCAGGCCACGGCCAGCGCCAGCGACAGACCCGAGAGGAAAGCGTCCTCCACCCGATGCCCGGTGCACCAGTCGCCGGCGGCGCCCAGGCGCTTTCCGGCGTCCCACAGGTGCGGCCGGCCGGCGGGCACCTGGGTCTGCGCCTCGGGCCAGCAGCGCGCGCGGGCGTGCGACGGGGTGGCACGGATGCCGGTGATCTCGGAAAACGCGCGCAGCAGCTTGGCCTCGACGCGCGCCGCGCCATCGTGCAGGTGCTCCTCGGACCAGGCCGGGCTGGCCTGCAGCGTCCAGCGTTCGATGGTGTCGCGCCCGGGCTTGGACGATTCGCGTGCCAGCCAGGCGACGCGGTGGTGCGTGCTGCGCGCCGCGTTCCACTGCGGCCCCAGGTGCGACAGGGTCGGCTGGGTGGCCTGCGGAAAGGCGATCATCAGCGTCCAGCAGGGCGCCGCGCGCACGGGCATCAACTGGCGCGCCAGCGGGGCCGACAGGGGCCCTTCCTGGGTGTCCTGCGCGTCCTTCGCCTCCTGTGGCTCCTGCGATGCCGGCGCCCGCGCTTCCCCGGCCGGCACCGCCAGCAGCGCGCGCGCCGGCGTCGGTGGCACGGCCAGCAGCACCGCGTCGAAGCCGCCGTAGACCGGCGGCGCGTCGCTCGCGCCCTCGGTGCGCAGCTGCCAGCGGCGGGCGTCGAGGGCGTCGCGCTCGATGCGCACGACGCGGGTGCCGGTCACGAGCGAGGCGCCCAGCGGCGCCGCCCAGTGCGCCACCAGCGCGTCCATGCCCGGCAGCGCGACCCAGTGCGCCTCGCGCGCCGGCAGCGCCGCCTCGGCCACGCGGCCGTGGGGGTCGAGCACGCGCACCGCGTTGGCGCTCCAGGGCTTGCACAGCGCCGGCGCGGTCTGCAGCGCACGCACGAAGCGCTCGTCGCGCACGGTGAAGTACTGGGCGCCGCTGTCGAAGCGGCCGAAGGGCGTGCGCTCGCTCGCCATGCGGCCGCCGGCCGCGGCCTCGCGCTCGAACACCGTCACCCGGTGGCCGGCCTGCACCAGCGTGCGCGCGCAGGCGACGCCGGCCATGCCGGCGCCGACGACGGCGAAGTGGCGGTCTTTGCCTGGAGGGTTGTCGACGGACGCGGCGGGCGCGGCGGAGCGGCGGGAGGGGGTGCTTCGGTGGCGGTCGGCGGGAGGGCGTGCGGTCATGAGGAAAAGCCTTTCTGGTCGAGCTGCGGGCCGTGCCGGGCGGAGGCGACGTGCTGCGGTGTGATCCGACTCTAACGCCGCCGACGCCGCTTGCAGGGCGGGCGGTGCGTCCGGCGCCCCCGGAGGCTGGCATGAAGCTGGCGCGAGGTCGGTGCGAGGCCGGCATGCCGTGCACCGCAGGACGCCTCAGCGCACGCGGTGCCGCTCCAGCAGCGCGCGGCGCGTTGCCTCGGACGCCAGCCGTTCCAGCCACCAGGCCAGTGCCCGGCCGGGGCCGCCGGCGGCGCGCTCGCGCCAGGCGATGTGCAGCGGGCTGGGCGGCAGCACGCGCTCGGTGCGGCGCTCGACCAGCTCGCCGCTCGCCAGGTACGGGCGCGCCATCGGCTCGGGCAGGAAGCCGCCGCCCAGCCCGTGCAGCTGCGCGGCCAGCTTGGCGCCGAGCGTCGGCACGGTCAGCACGTCCTGCCCGCCGACCAGGTTGACCGTCATGCCGGGCCCGGCGCGCGCGGAGTCGGCCGCGGCCACCGCGCAGTGCGCGCGCAGCACCGCGTCGCCGATCGGCTCGGCGGCGCGCGCCAGCGGATGCCGCGGCGCCACCGCGTAGACGAAGCGCAGCTCGCCCAGCGGCCGGCTGCGGATGCCGCTGTCCGTGAAGGCGAGGGCCGCCGCATCGAGCACGGTGCCGATGGCCAGGTCGGCCTCGCCGCGGGCGAGCGCCTCGGCCGTGCCGAGCAGCGTCTCGTCGCGCAGCCGCAGCCGGGTCGGCGCGCGCAGGGCGTAGAAGTCGCCGATCAGGTCGAACACGGGGTCGCGCGCGATCGCGCCGTCGAGCGCCAGCGTCAGCAGGGGCTCCCAGCCGGTGGCGATGCGCCGGATGCGGTTGGCGAGCGCGTCGGTGTCGGCCAGCAGGCGCGGGGCTTCGCGCAGCAGCTCGGCGCCGGCCTCGGTCAGGCGCGCCTGGCGCGCGCCGCGCTCGAACAGCAGCACGTCGAGCGCGTCCTCCAGCTGGCGCACGCGGTAGCTCAGGGCGCTGGGCACCAGGTCGAGCGCGCGCGCCGCCGCGGCGAAGCTGCCGGCGCCGTGCACCGTCTGCAGCATCGACAACGCCTCGGGCGTGAGCACTTCGCGGGGCGTCGGCATGGATGGGGCTCCCGAGCGTTCGAAAAATTCGAATGGTGCCATCGAAACGCCAGGCTCCGGGGCGAAGGCGATGCTCCTAAAGTTCTTCCTGTCCGCCGCGCACGGGGCGCGGCATCCCAGCAGCCACCTGGCCGCGCACCGTGCGGCCCCGCGGCACAACCGGCCACGCGGCTGCGCGGCCCAGGAGAAAGACGATGTTGCAGGTTCGAAAATCCTCCGATCGCGGGTTCGCCGACCACGGCTGGCTGCGCTCGTTCCACAGCTTTTCCTTTGCCGACTACCACGACCCGGCCCACATGGGCTGGGGCAACCTGCGGGTCATCAACGAGGACCGGGTGGCGCCGGGCGGCGGCTTCGGCACCCACGGCCACCGGGACATGGAGATCGTCAGCTACGTGCTCGAAGGCGCCCTGGCGCACCGCGACAGCCTGGGCAACGTCGAGAGCATCCCGGCGGGCGAGGTGCAGCGCATGAGCGCCGGCACCGGCGTGATGCACAGCGAGTTCAACCACAGCAGGACCGCGCCGGTGCACTTCCTGCAGATCTGGATCGTGCCCGACGCCCGCGGCGTGGCGCCCGGCTACGAGCAGAAGCGCTTCGACGCGGCCGACAAGCGCGGCCGCCTGCGCCTGATCGCATCGCCCGACGGCGCCGAGGGCTCGCTCTCGATGCACGCCGACGCCCGGCTGTACGCCGGCCTGTTCGACGGCGCCGAGACGCTCGAGCGCTCCCTGCCGGCCGGCCGCAAGGCCTACGTGCACCTGGTGCGCGGCGCGCTCGAAGTCAACGGCCAGCCGCTGGCGGCCGGCGATGCCGTGCTGCTCGACAATGAGAAAACCCTGGCGCTGGCGCACGGGCGCGACGCCGAAGTGCTGGTGTTCGACCTGGCGTCCTGAGAAGGTCTGAATCAATCTACTGCGCGATCCGATCTCGCACCTGCGGTCCTCACCGTACGCCTGTACGGCTCCGGTCCTCGATGCGACCTCGGGCCGCTCGCTACGATTTCTTCACACCTTCCAAGCCGCGGCAGGCCAATTTCTCTCAAGTCATCTTGCAAAGGAGCCCCATGCCCGACATCGCAGTCGTCTTCCATTCCGGCTACGGCCACACCCAGCGCGTGGCGCAGGCCGTGGCCGACGGTGCCGGCGCGCAGCTCGTCGCGATCGACGCCGACGGCAACCTGCCGCCCGGCGGCTGGGAGCTGCTGGCCGCGGCGGACGCCATCGTCCTGGGCGCGCCGACCTACATGGGCGGGCCCAGCTGGCAGTTCAAGAAGTTCGCCGACGCGTCGTCCAAGGTCTGGTACGTGCAGGGCTGGAAGGACAAGCTCTTTGCCGGCTTCACCAACAGCGCCGCCATGAACGGCGACAAGTTCGCCACGCTCGCCTACCTGTGGACGCTTGCCATGCAGCACAGCGGCCTGTGGGTGAGCCTCGGCGTCAAGCCGAGCAACGACCGGGCCGCGCGGCGCGACTCGCCCAACTACGTCGGCGGCTACGGCGGCCTGCTCACCACCTCGCCCACGGACGCCAGCCCGGGCGAGATGGCGCGCGGCGACCTCGACACCGCGCGCGCCTTCGGCGAGCGGGTGGCCGAAGCGGCACGCTCGCGCGGCTGAGCGTGCCCGGCGGCCGGCGAGCCGCGTCACCGCCGGAAGCCGGCGGTCAATACCTGAACGATCCGCAAACCAGGAGTCTCAAGATGAGCATCGCGCAACTGCTTCGTCCCGCCGACAAGGACCTCGGCGGCGGCTTCGAGGTCCGCCGGCTGCTGCCCTCGGCCCAGCGGCGCTCGGTCGGGCCGTTCGTGTTCTTCGACCATTTCGGCCCGGCCGAGGAGCGCCCCGGCGCGCAGCACGACGTGCGGCCGCACCCGCACATCGGCCTGGCGACCGTCACCTACCTGTTCGAGGGCGCGATGATGCACCGCGACAGCCTGGGCAGCGTGCAGGAGATCCAGCCGGGCGCCATCAACTGGATGACCGCCGGCCGCGGCATCGTGCACTCCGAGCGCAAGCCCGAGCGGCTGCGGGGCGACACCTACGTGAACCACGGCCTGCAGCTGTGGGCCGCGCTGCCGCAGGCGCACGAGGAGACCGCGCCGCGCTTCACGCACACGCCGGCCGAGGCGATCCCGGCGCTGCGCGAGCAGGGCGCCGAGGTGCGGGTGCTGGTCGGCGAGGCCTTCGGCGCGCGCTCACCGGTCGAGACCTTCGCACCCACGCTCTACCTCGATATCCAGCTGCCCGGCGGCGGCGTGTTCGAGCTGCCGGCGCTGGCGCCCGAGTTGGCGGTGTACGCGGTCGATGCCGAGGTGTCGGTGGACGGCGCGGCGCTGCCCCGCCACACGATGGCCGTGCTGCCCGCCGGGCAGGGCGCGACCCTGCGCAGCGGCGCCGGTGCCGCCGCGCGTCTCGTGGTGATCGGCGGCGAGCCGCTCGACGGGCCGCGCTACGTCACCTGGAATTTCGTCTCCAGCCGGCGCGAGCGCATCCTCGAAGCCGGCGCCGACTGGGCCGCCCAGCGCATGGGCCACGTGCCCGGCGAGACCGAGTTCATCCCGCTGCCGGGCAAGCCCTTCGGCGTGCGGGAGCCGGACACCGGCAGCACGCCGGTGTAGGCGTCGCGGCGCCGTCCGCAAAGCGCGAAGCCGGGAAGCGGAAAGCCGGTTTTCAGGTCAAAAAGGCCGCCAGCGCACGGCCTGCCTGCGTCGGTAGCTCACTTTTTGATAGCAAGGTCCGGATCTTCCGCCGCCCGCGCGCTGGCCGCGGCGCCGCGCGCGCTCAGGTCGGGCGCGAGCGCGGTGCGGCCGTCGAACACGAAGCAGTCGCCGCGGTAGTGCGCGCCGCCGACCTGCTCGAAGTATTTCAGGATGCCGCCTTCGAGCTGCAGCACGTCGGCCACGCCCAGCTCGCGCATCAGGATGGCGGCCTTCTCGCAGCGGATGCCGCCGGTGCAGAAGCTCACCACCGTCTTGCCGGCGAGCTGCCCGCCGTGCGCGCGCACGGCCTGCGGGAACTGCGTGAAGCGCTCGATGCGCCAGTCGATGGCGCCCTCGAAGGTGCCGTGGTCCACCTCGAAGGCGTTGCGCGTGTCGAGCAGCGCGAGCGGCCGGCCGCCGTCGTCGTGGCCCTGGTCGAGCCAGCGCTTGAGCGTGGGCGCGTCCACGCCCGGCGCGCGGCCGGCGGCGGGCCGGATCGCCGGGTGGTCCATGCGGATGATCTCGCGCTTGACCTTGACCAGCAGGCGCCGGAACGGCTGTGTGGCCGACCAGCTTTCCTTGGTCTCCAGCGCGGCGAAGCGGGCATCGGCTCGCAGTTCATCGACGAAGCCGCGCACGTCTCCGGCGCCGCCGGCCAGGCACAGGTTGATGCCCTCGGGCGCCAGCAGCACGGTGCCGCGCAGCTGCCGCTCCCGGGCGCGCGCGAGCAGCGTGGCGCGCAGCGCCTGCGCATCGTCGATGGCGGTGAAGAGGTAGGCGGCGATGTTGAGAATGGGAGACACCCCGGGATTTTAAAAGTGTGCCGTGCCTGGGAGGCGCCGCAGGCGCCGGGAGCCCAACTGGATGGCGATGGAGGCCGGCGTGCAGCGCCTGCCGCACCGGTCATCCGGCGGCTGGAGGGAGAGGCAGCCGCTGCCGCAGGAAGGCGATCAGTTCCTGCGCCACCCTGTTGCGCATCGGCCCTGGCAGGTAGACCAGCACCACGCGCCGCTCGATGCGTGGCTTGTGCAGCGACAGCATCACCAGCTCGGGATCGCGCAGCGACGAGGTGTAGAGCCGCGGCATCAACCCGAGTGCGAGCCCCCCGCGCACCAGCGCATAGAGCGTCTCGGAATAGCCGACCCGATAGGGTTTCGAGCCTTGCGCGAACTGCGCGCGCGCGGGATCGCCCAGGGCCGGCATGCTGCCGCTCTCGAACAGCACCAGCTGCTCGCGGCCGATGGCCTCCCAGTTCGCTTCGCCAGCCAGCGCCAGCGCGTGGTCGCGCCGAACCACCAGCACCAGCGGATCGCGAAAAAGTTCGACGCACGCCAGGCCGCCTGGTGGTTCGGTAATGGCGGCCACCGCCATGTCGAGCTGGCCGTTGCGCACCTCGGCCAGCAACGCCGTGGAGGGCGCATCGCGCCAGGCGAATTCCACCTCGTGCTGGGCACCGCGGAGAAAATCGTGAACGACGGCGGCCACCCGGGCGCTGGCCGATGGAATCACGCCCACCCGCACGAAGGCGCGGCCGCGCTGCACGATGCTTTCGATGTCGCGCAGAGCCACCTCGAAAGTGTTGACCAGGAAATCCGTGCGCGCCAGCACTTCGATGCCCACCGCCGTGAGTTCCAGCCGGTGGGTGGAGCGGGTCAGCAGCTCGGCGCCGAGCAGCTTTTCCATCTGCTTGATGGCGTTGCTCAGGGCCGGCTGCGTGATGGCAAGGCGGCGCGCCGCGCGACCGAACTGCCCTTCTTCGACAAGCACCGAAAAGAACTGCAGCTGGCGCAGCGTCAACGCACGCAGGGGCAAGGATGATGTCATCGGCCTGGGATCAATTGCGTGAATCGAATTATAAAAATTCAAAATTTTTCTTATCGGATCGTCCGCCCTAGACTGCCTGCATGACCCACGCCATGGCCCCCTCGAAGCCCGCGCTCGAAGCCTTCCTGCGCGCGATCCCGAAGGTGGAACTGCATTGCCACCTGTTCGGCACGGTGCGCCACGCCACCTTCGCGCAGCTCAACCGCCGCGCCGGCGCCCCGCTGGCCGAGGCGGAGATCGAAGGCTTCTACACGCGCGGGGAAAAGCCGGTCGGCGTGCTGCGCGTGCTGCGGGCGCTCGACGCGCACCTGGTGCGCAGCGCCGACGACCTGCACCGGCTCACGCTCGAATACCTGGAGGACGCGGCGGCGCACAACGTGCGCTACAGCGAGTTCTTCTGGAACCCGACCGGCACGGTGCGCGATTCCGGCATCGGCTACCGGCTGGCGCAGGAGGCGATCGTGCGCGCCATCCTCGATGCACAGCGGCAGTTCGGCATCACCGGCCGGCTGATCGCCGCCATCGACCGCGAGGCCAGTCCCGAGGCGGCCGTGGAGATGGTGTCGTGGGTCGCGGCGAACCGCTGCGAGGAGGTGATCGGCATCGGCATCGACTACCGCGAGGTCGATCGGCCGCCCGAAATGTTCCTGCAGGCGTACCGCGACGCGCGGCGTGCCGGACTCAGGACCACCGCGCATGCCGGCGAGTTCGGCATGCCCTGGACCAACGTGCGCACCGCGCTCGACGTGCTGCGGGTAGACCGCATCGACCACGGCTACACGGTGGTCGATCAGCCCGAATTTGCACGCGAGTGCGCCGAGCGCGGCGTGCTGTTCACCGTGGTGCCGACCAACTCGTACTACCTGCGCACGCTGGCGCCCGAGCGCTGGGCGCTCGACCACCCCATCCGCCGGATGCCGGGCCTGGGGCTGCGCATCCATCCCAACACCGACGACCCGACGCTGCACCAGGTCACGCCCACGCAGGCCTGGGGGATGATGGTGCGCGACTTCGGCTTCGGCCTGGAGGACCTGCGCGGCTTCATGCACAACGGGCTCGACGGCGCCTGGATCGACGACGCGCTGCGCCGCCAATGGCGCGCGCGGTGGAGCGACGAGTTCGACGCGCTGCGCTCGCAGCTGCCGCAAGACCTACCCCTTTCCGAAAGATGACCATGATGCCCATCCTCAAGCCCCTGCTCCTGGCCTCGACGCTCTTTGCCGCGCTGCCCGGCGTGGCGCCGGCGCAGCCGGCCTGGCCGGGCGCCAAGCCCATCACCCTGATCGTTCCCTATTCGGCCGGCGGCAGCGTGGATTTCAACGCGCGCCTGGTCGCCACCAAGCTGGGGGAGCGGCTCAAGCAGTCGGTCGTGATCGAGAACGTGACCGGCGCGGGCGGCGCCATCGGCGTGGCCAAGGCCGTCAACGCGGCGCCGGACGGCTACACGCTGGTCGCCGGGCCGGACAGCGCCATCGCCATCGGCAAGCTGGTCAACCCGGCCGCCTTCAAGTTCGACCCGCTCAAGGACCTGGCGCCGGTGGGCATGCTCAACACCGCGCCGATGGTGCTGGTCGCCCGCCCGGGCCTGCCCGTCAAGACCTTCGCCGATTTCGTCAAACTCGCCAAGGCGGCGCCGGGCCAGTACAACTATGCGACCTCGGGCGTCGGCACCGTGCTGCAGCTGGCCATGGAACTGCTCAAGGAGCGCACCGGCATCTTCGTCACGCACGTGCCGTACCGCGGCGGCGCGCAGATCGCCACCGACGTGATCGGCAACCAGGTCGACCTGGCCATGCTGGTCAGCACCAGCGCGATCCCGCACGTGAACGGCAACCGCCTGAAGGCGCTCGGCGTGACCGGCAGCCAGCGGCTCGACGCGCTGCCCAACGTGCCGGCCTTCGACGAGATGCCGGGCCTGAAAGGCTATTCGATGGTGAGCTGGACCGGCATCTTCGCGCCGGCCAAAACCTCGCCGGCTGTCGTCGCCCGCCTCGACCAGGAACTCAACGCCGTGCTCGGAGACCCCGAAGTACGCGCCAAGCTGCAGGAGCAGGGCGCGCTGCCCGGCAGCGGCTCGCCCGAAGAGCTCGGGCGCTTCGTGCAGGCGGAATACGAGCGCAACCGCAAGATCGTGAAGGCGGCGAACATCAAGGAATGAGGGGCCCGCGCCCTGCGCGCCAGCGCCTCCCGCCCGGATCCCGCTGCGCCCTGGCGCACCCGCGCGAAGCGGTTTTCTACAATGGCGCGATGTTCGTCCACCTGCGCCTGCACACCGAATTCTCCGTCGTCGACGGCACCAACCGCATCGACGAGGTGGTCGCCGCCGCTGCCGCCGACGGGCAGCCGGCGCTGGCCATCACCGACCTCAACAACCTGTTCGGCGCGGTCAAGTTCTACAAGGCCGCGCGCGGCCGGGGCGTCAAGCCGCTGCTGGGCGCGGAGGTTTTTCTCGAAGGGCTGGGTCCGGACGCCGCCGCGCTCACGCGCATCGTGCTGCTGGTGCAGGACTCGCAGGGCTACCTGCACCTGTCGGAGCTGCTGGCGCGCGCCTGGACGCAGAACGTCGGGCGCGGCCAGGCGCAGGCGGCCGTCAAGCCGGCGTGGCTCAAGGAGCTGGGCGGCGGGCTGATCGCGCTGTCGGGCGCGCAGGCCGGCCCGCTCGGCGCGCCGCTGCTGCAGGGCAACCTGGAGCGCGCCGCCGAGGTCGCACGGCAGCTCGCCGGGATGTTCCCGCAGCGCTTCTACGTCGAGCTGCAGCGCGCCGGCCGCCCCGACGACGAGCCGCACGTGGTCGCCGCCGTGCAGCTGGCGGCGCGGCTCGGCCTGCCGGTGGTGGCGACGCATCCGGTGCAGTTCGCCACGCCCGACGACTTCGAGGCGCACGAGGCGCGCGTGTGCATCGCCGAGGGCGAGATCCTGGGCAACCAGCGCCGGGTGCGGCGCTTCACGCGCGAGCAGTATTTCAAGCCGGCCGCCGAGATGGCACGGCTCTTTGCCGACGTGCCGAGCGCGCTGGCCAACACGGTCGAGATCGCGAAACGCTGCAGCCTGACGCTCACTTTGGGCAAGCCGCAGCTGCCGGACTTCCCGACGCCCGAGGTCGACGGCGCGCGCATGCCGATCGCCGAGTACTTCCGCGTGGCCTCGTTCGAGGGGCTGGAGGAGCGCTTGGCGCACCTGTACCCCGACCCGGTCAAGCGCGACGCCGAGCGCCCGCGCTACGTGGAACGGCTGGAGTTCGAGATCGCCACGATCCTGAAGATGGGCTTCCCGGGCTACTTCCTGATCGTCGGCGACTTCATCAACTGGGCCAAGAAGAACGGCTGCCGGTGGGCCCCGGACGCGGCTCCGGCGCCGGTTCGCTGGTGGCCTACGCGCTCAAGATCACCGACCTCGACCCGCTCGAATACAACCTGCTGTTCGAGCGCTTCCTGAACCCCGAGCGGGTGTCGATGCCCGACTTCGACATCGACTTCTGCCAGAGCAACCGCGACCGCGTCATCGACTACGTCAAGGACAAGTACGGCCGCGACGCGGTGAGCCAGATCGCCACCTTCGGCACCATGGCCGCGCGCGCGGCGATCCGCGACGTCGGCCGCGTGCTCGACATGAGCTACACCTTCTGCGACGGCATCAGCAAGCTGATCCCGAACAAGCCGGGCAAGCCCGTCACGCTGCAGTACCCGCCCGAGGGGCTGTCGGCGGACGAGCGGGAGAAGTACGCCATCGCCGCCGAGCCGCAGCTGGCCGCGCGTATCGAGCGCGAGGAAGAGGTGCGCATGCTGGTCGAGCTGGCGCAGAAGTTGGAAGGCATGACGCGCAACGTCGGCATGCACGCGGGCGGCGTGCTGATCGCGCCGGGCCGCCTGACCGACTTCTGCCCGCTCTACCAGCAGCCCGGCAGCAGCTCGGCCGTGAGCCAGTACGACAAGGACGACGTGGAGGCGGTCGGCCTGGTCAAGTTCGACTTCCTGGGGCTGGCCACGCTCACCATCCTGGAGATCGCCAAGGAATTTATCGTCGCGCGTCACAAGGGCCAGGAAAACTTCGCCTACGAGAACATCCGGCTCGACGACCCGCGCACCTACAAGCTCTTCTCCGAGGGCAAGACCGAGGCCGTGTTCCAGTTCGAGTCGCGCGGCATGCAGGGCATGCTGAAGGACGCGCGCCCGACCCGGCTGGAGGACCTGATCGCGCTCAACGCGCTGTACCGCCCCGGGCCGATGGACCTGATCCCGAGCTTCGTGGCGCGCAAGCACGGCAGGGAGCCGGTCGAGTACCCGCATCCGCTGGTGGAGGAAATGCTCTCGGAGACCTACGGCATCATGGTCTACCAGGAGCAGGTCATGCAGACCGCGCAGATCCTGGGCGGCTACTCGCTCGGCGGCGCCGACCTGCTGCGCCGCGCCATGGGCAAGAAGAAGGCCGAGGAGATGGCCGAGCACCGCGCCATCTTCCGCGCCGGTGCCGCGAAGAACGGCATCGGGCAGGAGAAGGCCGACGAGATCTTCGACCTGATGGAGAAGTTCGCCGGCTACGGCTTCAACAAGTCGCACGCCGCCGCCTACTCGCTGCTGGCCTACCACACCGGCTGGCTCAAGGTGCACTACACGGCCGAGTTCTTCTGCGCCAACATGACGGTGGAAATGGACGACACCGACAAGCTGCGGGTGCTGTTCCAGGACGCGGTGAAGAACTTCGGCATCACCTTCGAGCCGCCGGACGTCAACCTCGGCCATTACCGCTTCGAGCCGGTCAGCGACAAGGTGATCCGCTACGGCCTGGGCGCCATCAAGGGCACCGGCCAGCTCGCCATCGAGGCCATCGTCGCGGCGCGCGAGGGGCGCGGCGACGGCCCCTCCGGCGGCGAGCGCGGGCCGTTCAAGAGCCTGTTCGACTTCTGCGTGCGGGTGGACCGCGCCCGCATCAACAAGCGCACGGTCGAGGCGCTGATCAAGGCCGGCGCCTTCGACTCGCTGGAGCCGAACCGTGCCGCGCTGTGCGCCTCGCTCGACATGGCGTTCGAGTTCGGCAGCACGGTCGCGGCCAACGCCAACCAGGGCGGCCTGTTCGACCTGGGCGAGGACGCGCACGGCTCCGGCACGCAGGAGCCCGAGCTGGCGACAGCGGTGCCCTGGGGCGTCAAGGAGCGCCTGACGCTGGAGAAGACCGCCATCGGCTTCTACCTGTCGGGCCACCTGTTCGACGAGGTGGCCCGCGAGGTGCGCCAGTTCTGCAGGCGCGAGATCGCCGACCTGCCCGAGAGCCGCGAGCCGCAGGTGGTCGCCGGCATCGTCAGCGGCCTGCGCGTCATCAACGGCCAGCGCGGGCGGCTGGCCCTCTTCGTGCTCGACGACAAGTCCGCCGTCATCGAGGCCACCGCCGACGAGGCCGTCATGAACGCCAGCCGCCACGCGCTCAAGGACGACGAGCTGGTCGTCGTGAGCGGCCGGCTGCAGCCCGGGCGCGGCGGCTTCGAGCCGCGCTTCGTGGTGCAGCAGGTGTGGGACCTGGCGACGGCGCGTTGCCGCTTCGGCAAGTTCCTGCGGGTGGCGGTCAACGGCCGCGCGCCCGACATCGCGCAGCTGGTCAAGGAACACCCGCCGCGCACCGAGCCCGGCGAGCAGGGCCAGCCACTGGTGCGCGGCCTGCCGGTTCGGCTGTCGCTGGCGCGCGGCGGCGCGCGGGTGGAGCTGCAGCTGGGCGAGCAGGCCAAGTTCTTCCCGACCGACGCCGCGCTGGCGGGCTGGATGGCGCAGGCCGAGGCCGGTCGCGCGACCATCGTCTATGAATAGGCTCACCCCAGGCTGCGCGCACTTCGTGTCGCTTCGCCCACCCCCTTGCAGGGGCAACACCGGCGGCCCGGCGAAGCCGGTTCCGCGGTGTTCCCAGAAGGCCACTGCGCCGGTTCCATGCGCTGCGTAAGTTGCCACATGCCAGAAGCTGCTGACGAGATTCGCGCGGCAGTTTTGAGGCAAAAGTGCCTGCAGCGCCCGTCGGACTTGCGTCGGGCGCTATCGAAACCGTAGCGTCAGCGCTTGGGCCTCAGGTCGACGATCAGTGCGGTCGGCACCCGCCCGTCGATGTCGCGCGGCAGCTTCTCGGTCTTCTGCAGGGCGCGCAGCGCGGCCTGGTCCCACGCCGGCAGGCCGCTCGACTTAACCAGCCGCGGCGTGCCGACGATGGTGCCATCGGGCGCCAGCCGGACGTCGAACTCGGCCGACGGATTGCCGCTGACCAGGTCCGCGTCCGGGAACACGACGTTGGGCCGCACCGCCGCGGCGACGCGCCCGCCGTAGCTGCCCGACGGGCCGGATGACTTCGACGCGCTGCCCCGCGCGTCGTCGCTGCCGCTCGCGCCGGCCAGGCCCTGCAGCCGCTTCAGCTGGGCGGCACGGTCGGCCGCAGCGGCCGCCGCTTGCGCCTTGGCGGCGGCATCGGCCTTCTGCTTGGCAGCGGCGTCGGCCTTCTGCTTGGCGTCGGCGGCGGCTTGCGCCTTGGCGGCGGCGTCGGCTTTTTGCTTGGCGGCAGCGGCAGCGGCTTCCGCCTTCTGCCTGGCGTCGGCCTGCTGCCGGGCCTCGGCCAGCCGGGCCTGTTCGGCCTGCTGCTTTTTCTTCGCCTCGGCCTGCTTGGCTTCGGCTTCTTTCCTCCGGGCCTCGGCCAGCTTCTGCTGCTGCTGCTGCTGCTGCTGCTGTTCCTGCTTGCGCTCGGCCTCTTCCTCGGCGCGGCGCCGGGCTTCGAGCTGCTTTTTCTCCTGGGCGGCTTTCTGGGCCGCTTCCTGGCGCTTCTTCTCCTCGCGCGCCTCGGCCAGTTCGCGCTCGCGTTCCTTCTGTTCGCGCAGCTTTTTCTCGCGCTCCAGCGCGATGTCGGGCGGGCGCGGCGCCGGGGTGGGCTGCGCCAGCTGGGCCCGCGGCGGCGGCGGAGGTGGGGGAGGCGGCGGGGGCGGCGGCTTCGGCGCCGGAGCGGGCGGTGGCGGAGGCAGCTTGGGTGCAGGTGCCGGCGGGGGCGGTGGGGGTGGCGGCGGCGCGGGCGTCGGAGCCGGTGCAGGCGGCGCGCTGGCCCGCGGCGCGGCCTGCTGCACGGTGGACGACCAGAGCTCCGCCTCCACCGCGTCCTCGGCCGAGTCGCGCTTCCAGCGCACGCCCCAGGTCAGCGCGGCGATCAGGAGCGCGTGCGCGAGCAGCGCCAGGGCCAGCGCGCGCAGCGTGCCGCGCTGCGGCGGCGGGGCGAACTCGGGGCGTTCGGGAGCGTGGTGCAGCATCAAGGCGTAGGCAGGGCTATTTACCGCCGGTGGTCTGCACCGACAGGCCGACGCGCTCGACGCCGGCGCGCTTGACCTGGTTCATCGCCTTCACCACGGTCTCGTACTTGACCGACTTGTCGGCGCTGATGACCACCGGGCGCTCGGCGTCGCCGCCCTGCGCCGCCTTGACGGCCGCGCCGAGCTGCGTGAACGGGATCGACGCGCCGCCGCTGCCGGTGGACGGATCCTTCTTCAGCTGCACCTCGTCGTCGCTCTTGATGACGATCTCGATCGGCTTGTCGGGCTGCTTGTTGGCGCGGTCCACGCTCGGCAGGTTGATGACGCTGGGCGTGATGAGCGGCGCCGTCACCATGAAGATGATCAGCAGCACCAGCATCACGTCAATGAAGGGCACCATGTTGATCTCGTTGATGGTGCGCCGGCCGCGGCCGCGGGAGGAAATCGCTGGCATGGGGGCGGACTCCGGCTCAGTGGCCCGACGAGGTCGTGGCCGACGTTGCCGCCGCCCCCGGCGCGCCGCCCACGGCCGCCAGGTTGCGCTGCAGGATGTTGGAGAACTCCTCGATGTAGGTCTCCAGCGCGATGGCGATCTTGTCGATCTCGCGCGCGAAGCGGTTGTACGCCACCACGGCGGGAATGGCGGCGAAGAGCCCGATGGCGGTCGCCACCAGCGCTTCGGCGATGCCCGGCGCCACGGTCGAGAGCGTCACCTGCGTCAGGCTCGCCAGCCCGGTGAAGGCGTGCATGATCCCCCACACGGTGCCGAACAGCCCGACGTAGGGCGACACCGAGCCGACGGTCGCCAGGAACGACAGGTTCTGCTCGGCCGCGTCGAGCTCGCGCTGGAAGCTCGCGCGCATGGCGCGGCGTGCGCCGTCGAGCAGCGTGCCGGCGTCGGCGATGTGGCGCTCGCGCAGCTTCTGGTACTCGCGCATGCCCGAGGCGAAGATGCGCTCCATCGGCCCGGCCAGCTTGGCGTTCTGCGCGGCCGAGGCGAACAGCTCGTTCAGGCTGGTGCCCGACCAGAAGTCGCGCTCGAAGTCGTCGTTCAACTCGCGCGTGCGCCGGAGCGCGAAGAACTTGCGGATGATGGCCGCCCAGCTGGCGACCGAGACGAGCACCAGCAGCAGCACGACCAGCTGCACCACGAAGCTGGCGTGCAGGAGAAGGTTGACGATCGAGAGGTCTTGGTTCATGGCAGTCGAGTGTGAGGCGTGGAGCGCACGGCGGGCGGCAGGGTTCCCGCAACGTGCGAAGGAATGCGGGCCGGCCGCAGCGTGGCGGCATCGACCCAGCCGATGCGGATGGTGCCCTCGCACAGCGGCAGCGCACCGTGGGCGTGGCTTTGGTGCTCCGGTTTCGATAGCACGCGCTGGGCGATGACGAGCGAGGCGGCGCGGCTCTCGAGCAGCTGGGCGGTGGCCAGCAGCTCGTCGTCGAGCCGGGCCGGGCGGTGGTATTTGATCTGCACCTCGCTCACCACGAACATGCCGCCGGTCTCCTCGCGCAGCCGCCGCTGCGCGATGCCGAGCGAGCGCAGCCACTCGGTGCGGGCGCGCTCCATGAACTTCAGGTAGTTGGCGTAGAACACGATGCCGCCGGCATCGGTGTCCTCCCAGTAGACGCGCACGGGCAGCTCGAAACTCACCGGCGGCCCTCGCGGCCAGGTTCAGGCCGGCCGGCTTGGCCGGGCTGTCCGGACGCATCCCGGCGCGCCGGAACGGTGAAATCCTGTGTTCTCATCCCGCGGTCGCAGCCTCGGCGGGGGCGGCGGCGTCCAGCGGCGCCAGCCCGGCCATCGTGCGCAGGCGCGCGACGGCTTCGCGCAGGTGCGCCATCGAGCTGGCGGTCGAGAAGCGCACGAAGCGGCCGGTCTCGGCCGTGCCGAAGTCGCGCCCGGGCGTGACGGCGACGTGGGCGCGGTGCATGACCTCGTGGGCGAAGTCCCAGCTGTCAGCGACGCCGAGCCGCTCGCACAGCGCCGAGCAGTCGGCCCAGGCGTAGAAGGCGCCGTCGGGCATCACCGGCACGGCGAGGCCCAGCGCGTCGAGCTGCGGCACGAACCAGTCGCGCCGCGCCCTGAACTCGGCGCGCCGGCGCTCGTACTCGGCGATGCTGTCGGGCTCGAAGCAGGCGAGCGCGGCGTGTTGCGACACCGTGCTCGCGCAGATGAAGAGGTTCTGCGCCAGCCGCTCGACGACCGGCACCAGCGCGTCGGGCACCACCAGCCAGCCGAGGCGCCAGCCGGTCATGTTGAAGTACTTGCTGAAGCTGTTGACGCTGACGATCCGGTCGTCGATGGCCAATGCGGTCTGGCCGTAGGCGTCGTCGTACGACAGGCCGAGGTAGATCTCGTCGATCAGCGTGACGCCACCGCGCCGCGTCACCACCTCGTGGATGCGGCGCAGCTCGTCGGGCGCGATCGAGGTGCCGGTCGGGTTGGAGGGCGAGGCCAGCAGCACGCCGCGCGTCTTGTCGCCCCAGGCCGCCTCGACCTTGGCGGCGCTGAGCTGGAAGCGCTCGGCCGCGGTGGTCGGCACCAGCACCGCGCGGCCGTCGGCGGCGCTGACGAAGTGCCGGTTGCACGGGTAGCTCGGGTCGGGCAGCAGCACCTCGTCGCCGGCCTCGATCAATGTCAGGCAGGCCAGCTGCAGCGCGGCCGAGGCGCCGGCCGTGACCACGATGCGCCGCGCCGGCACGGCGACGCCGAAGCGTTCGGCATACCAGCCGCTGATGCGCTCGCGCAGGGCGTCGAGCCCGAGCGCCTGCGTGTACTGCGTGGCGCCGTCGCGCACCGCTCGCGCGGCGGCCTCCTGCACCCGCGGCGGCGCGGTGAAGTCCGGCTCGCCGATGTTGAGGAAGATCATCGGCCGCCCGGTGCCGGCCACCTCGCGCGCCAGCGCCGACGCCGCCTTGGCGACCTCCATCACGTGGAAGGGCTCGATGCGCGCGGCGCGCTGCGAGATGCGCAGGGTCGCTGATGAACCTTCGTGCTGCGCACTCCGGTATTCGCCCTTGGGGCGGCCCGGCGTGCTCATGGCGCGTCCGCCTCCGGCGCTGGCACGGGTTCGTTCTCGGCAGGGCCCAGGCTGCTGGGCGCGTTGCGCTCGACTTCGCCGGCGTCCGCCGCGGCGGCAGGAGGCCGCGCGCGCTCCCGGCCCGGACGGGCCCGATCGGCTTCGACTTCCAGGCTGCGCAGCGTCGGCGCCAGCCCGTTGAGCACGGCGTTGACATACTTGTGGCCGTCGGTGCCGCCGAACTCCTTGGCCAGCTCGATGCACTCGTTGAGCACCACGCGCCACGGCACGTCCAGGCAGTGGCGGAACTCGTAGACGCCGATCCACATCACGACGTGCTCGATCGGCGAGATCTGCGCCAGCTCGCGGTCGAGCAGCGGCACGATCAGCGCGTCGAGCTCGGCCGCCTCGGCGATGCAGCCGTGCAGCAGCGCGTCGTAGTGCGCCGCGTCGGCCTTGTGGAAGCCGGCCAGGTCGCGCGTGAATTCGTCGATCGCGGCCGCCTCGTTGCCTCCGACCAGGTGCTGGTAGAGCGCCTGCAGCGCGAACTCGCGCGCACGGGTGCGCGCCGACTTGGCCGAGGCCTTGCGCGCGCCGGTCGCGGTCAGCCCGGTGCGCGACTGGCGCGGCGGCCGGCCGGCGGAAGGAAGGGATTTGGTGTCGGGTTCGGTCATAAAAGTTGTTTGGCGCCCCTGCTGCTGCGCACGAGCCAGCGGCCCGCTAAAGCCCCATTCGTGGAACACCGCGGAGCCGGCTTCGCCGGGCCGCTGGTGTTGCCCCCTGCAAGGGGGTGGGCGGCCACACGCAGGGGGCAAGCCTGGGGGCGGGCCTCATCCCATCCGGGCCAGCAGCCGCGCCATTTCCACCGCCACGCGGGCGGCGTCGCGGCCCTTGTCGGTCTGGCGCGCCACCGCCTGCGCCTGGTCCTCGACGGTCAGGATGGCGTTGGCGATCGGAATGCGGTAGTCGAGCGCCACGCGGCTCACGCCGGCGCCGGACTCGTTGGCCACCAGCTCGAAGTGGTAGGTCTCGCCGCGCACGATGCAGCCCAGCGCGATCAGCGCCTGGTAGCCGCCGCGCTCGGCCAGCGCCTGCAGCGCCAGCGGCACCTCGAGCGCGCCGGGCACGCTCAGGCGGTCGATGGCGTCGTCGGCCACGCCGAGCGAGGCCAGCTCCCGGTCGCAGGCCTCGGCCAGCGCGTTCGTGACGTCCTCGTTGAAGCGCGCCCGCACGATGCCGATGCGCAGGCCCCTGCCGTCCAGCGGCGGCGCCGCGCCCTTGTTTGCGTGAAGCATCGCTTTCAGTCTTCTTTCTGGAGATAGCCAACGATTTCGAGGCCGTAGCCGCTCGTCATGCTCGGCATGCGGCGCGGGTTGCCCATCAGGTTCATGCGGTGCACGCCGCACTCGCGCAGGATCTGCGCGCCCACGCCGTAGCTGCGCAGGTCCATGCGGCCACGCTCGGGCGCCTGTGCCGGGCGGGCGGTGCCCTCGAACTGGCTGAGCAGCTCGGCGGCGCTTTCGTTGCAGTTGAGCAGCACGGCGACACCCCGGCCCTCGGCGGCGATGCGCTTCAGGCTCGCGTCCAGGCTCCAGGAGTGCATCGGCCGCTCCAGCTCCAGCGCGTCGAGCACCGACAGCGGCTCGTGCACGCGCACCGGCACCACGTCGCCGGGCGACCAGTCGCCGCGCACCAGCGCCAGGTGCACGCCGCCGCTCGGCTTGTCGAGGAAGGCGTGCGTGGTGAAGCGGCCGTACGCGGTCTGGATCTCGCGGCTGCCGACCCGGTCGACCAGCGACTCGGTGCGGCTGCGGTGCTCGATCAGCGCGGCGATGGTGCCGATCTTCAGCCCGTGCTCGGCGGCGAAGAGCTGCAGGTCGGGCAGGCGCGCCATGGTGCCGTCGTCGTTCATGACCTCGCAGATGACGGCCGCCGGCGAGCAGCCGGCCATCGCCGCCAGGTCGCAGCCGGCCTCGGTGTGGCCGGCGCGCATCAGCACGCCGCCATCGACCGCCTGCAGCGGGAAGATGTGGCCGGGCTGCACCAGGTCGGTGGGCACGGCGCCCGGCGCCACCGCGGCCTGCACCGTGCGTGCGCGGTCGGCCGCCGAAATGCCGGTCGTCACGCCCTCGGCGGCCTCGATCGACACCGTGAAGGCGGTCGCATGCTTGGCGCCGTTGCGCGCCACCATCGGCGGCAGCTGCAGCCGCTCGCAGGTCTCGCGCGAGAGCGTCAGGCAGATCAGCCCGCGGGCGTGGCGCGCCATGAAGTTGATGGCCTCGGGCGTCACGTGGTCGGCGGCGAGCACGATGTCGCCCTCGTTCTCGCGGTCTTCCTCGTCGACCAGGATCACCATGCGCCCGGCGCGCAGCTCGGCCACGATGTCCTCGACCGGTGAGACGGGCGCCGGCGCGCGGCCGGCGGCACCGGCGCGCGGCGCCGTGATGAGAGTGACGGAGGCGTTCATGCGCAGTCTTTCGTCGTCGATGGGGAAGCGTCGGCGCTCGCGGCGGGCCGGGCGCCGGCCTGGAGCATGCGCTCGACGTAGCGCGCGACGGTGTCGATCTCCAGGTTCACGCGGCTGCCTTCGCGCAGCGTGCCCAGCGCCGTGTGCTCGACCGTGTGGGGAATGAGGTTGATGCTGATCTCGCTGCCGCCATCGCCGTCGGCCACCGAATTGACCGTGAGGCTCACGCCGTTGACCGTGATCGAGCCCTTGTAGGCCAGGAAGCGGGCGAGGGCGGCCGGCGCCCGGATGCGCAGCTCCCGGCTCTCGCCCACCGGCGCGAAGCGGGTCACCGTGCCGATGCCGTCCACGTGGCCCGAGACGATGTGCCCGCCCAGCCGGTCGCCGGCGCGCAGGGCCTTCTCGAGGTTGACGGCGCCGGCGGCGGCGTCGAGGCCGGCCGTCTTGTCGAGCGATTCGGCGGAGATGTCGATGCTGAAGGTGTGGCGTGCCGCGTCGAGCGTGGTGACTGTCATGCAGGCGCCGTTGAGCGCGATGCTGTCGCCCGGCCCCACGTCGTCGAGGTAGCCTGCGGGCGCCACGATGTCGAGGCGCTTGCCGTGGAGCGAAGAGCGGCCGAGGTCGTGGACGGCGGCGATGCGCCCCACGCCGGTGATGATTCCGGTGAACATCGGGGCATTTTCGCAGAGAAATGATGCCCCCCGGCTTTGCACGCCGCTTTGCAGCGTGTCATTCGCCACCCTGAGGGCGGCTCGGCAGACGTCGTTCCGCTGCCGGCCCTCAAAAGGCGTCGCGCCCGGTCACGCGCGCGACGATGCGCAGGTCGGGCCCGAGCCGATCGACCGAGCGGAAGTCGAGCGGCAGCGCGCCCGCCAGCGTGGCGAGCGGGCCGCCCGCGTGCGCGCCGCTGGCGATGCCGAGGCCCTCGCCGATGAGCTTGGGCGCCAGGTACAGCAGCAGCTCGTCGACCAGCCCCGCGCGCAGCAGCGAGCCGTTGAGCTTGTGCCCGGCCTCGACGTGCAGCTCGTTGACCTCGCGCCGGGCCAGGTCGCGCAGCATCGCCGCCAGATCGACCTTGCCCTGCGCATCGGGCAGGTACGTGACCGTGGCGCCGCGCGCCTCGAGAGCCGCCTGTTTGGAGCCGTTTCGGGCGGCAGCGTAGATCCAGACTGGGCGTTGCGCTATGAAAATGAGAGCATCGGGCGGCGTCTGCAGCCGGCTGTCGACCACCACCAGGTGCGGCTGCCGCGGCGTCTCGACCGCCCGCACGTCGAGCCGCGGGTCGTCCTCCAGCACGGTGCCCACGCCCGTCAGCACGGCGCTGGCGCGGGCGCGCCAGGCGTGGCCGTCGGCGCGGGCGGCCTCGGAGGTGATCCACTGGCTGGTGCCGTTCTCCAGCGCCGTCCTGCCGTCCAGCGACGCCGCCGCCTTGAGCCGCACCCAGGGCGTCTTGCGGATCATGCGACTGAAGAAGCCGATGTTGAGCTCGCGCGACTCGGCGGCGCCGGGGCCGATCTCGACCTCGACGCCCGCCGCGCGCAGCCGCGCGAAGCCCCGGCCCGCCACCAGCGGGTTCGGGTCGGCGATCGACGCCACCACCTTCCTGACGCCGGCCGCGATCAGCGCATCGCAGCACGGCCCCGTGCGGCCGTGGTGCGAGCAGGGCTCCAGGGTGACGTAGGCGATGGCGCCCTCGACCGGGTTGCCGCGCGCTGCGGCGTCGCGCAGGGCCATGATCTCGGCGTGGGGGTTGCCGGGTGCCTGCGTATGCCCTGTGCCCAGAACGCGCCCGAAGACATCGACAAGGGTGCAACCCACGCGCGGGTTCGGATCACTGAGTCCCATGGCTGAGAGCGCCTGCTGTCCGGCGATTTCAACAGGCATATCGGTTGGTGCGCTCACGCTGTTCCTGGCGTCAATGAACTATCGGCTCCAGCAGTTGAGCGTTGCGGCCGCCCTGTTATCGAGCGTCCCCTGCGCGCCCTTGACATTGCGATGATCGATCATCAGGATGCCGCACTCCGTGTCGCCTGCCTGCGCCCCGACCGGCGTTGCCTGCACAATGAAGGTCGAAGCCGTCGGCTGGCCGGCCGCAAACGTCAGCGTGTAGCGCGCAGCGCCGCCCAAGGGAACCTGATCCATGCCCCACGCAGCAATCTGTGCGTCATTGATCGCGGTGCCGGCCTGTGTCGCGTTGTAGACGCCAGCCAGGTTGTAGTTCTGCTCAAGCCGTTGCCCGAGGCCCAGCAGAGCGGTGCGTGCATCGGCACGATAGCTGCGCAAGACGTAGCGCTGATAGCTCGGCAGCGCAATGGCTGCAAGGATGCCGACAATCGCCACGGTGATCATGATCTCGATGAGGGTAAAACCTCGCACCTTGTGCCGTGCGTCAGTGAATTTCGATTGCTTCATTTGGTCAGAACCTCGCGCCAGGAATAACGACCCCGGCCGGTGATCGACATCACCACCGCCGGATTCTTGTTCTTGCAATCATCCTGATTGCAGATGACCCCTTGGTTGTTGTCGCTTCGGGTGATCGTGTCGCTGACCTTGAGTACGCCCGAACTGCCCATGGACAGGCCGCCCGCGGTCTCGGTGCCGAAGACCAGGTTTCCGATTGCTCCGCTGCACATGTTGACCGACATGAGAAAGCCGGAATTCCCTGGCGTGCAGACATTGCCGGAAGGCTTGCTGGTGGCGAACAGGACGGTTCCCGTATCGGGCGGCAAGGTCGAGTTCGACAGCACCCGCTCGCCCCCGCTGAAAACAATCTGCCAGCCTTTCCTGCCGCTCATGTTGGGCGCTGTCCAATTGCGCACCACCGCCCCGGAACCGGTCGTCGACACCACGGGCGAAAGAGTGGCCAGTTGGGCGGCATTCACCAACAGCGATGTCGATGGCGCATTGTCGATCACGGAGATGAACCGACGAGTCGAGGTGTCGATGTAGTCGGCTTCTTCATTGAGCTTGCCGGTTCCGACCATGACGTTCCAGCCTGTCAGATCACATGACGGTGCCACCGAGGGCGCGGTCGTGATGGGCTCGCCCGTGTCGTACAACTTGCCCAGATAGCGCCACTGCCCGGCCGCATCGCCGGATTTCGCAACAACGAAACTCCCACCGCTCGCCTTCGAAAACTGGAATTTGTGGAGGGCGCCGGCCAGATCGCCGGCGTAGATGGTGTCGATCAGTCCGTCGCGGTCGGTATCGACCGGAGTCGGCGTGGAAAGACCATTCGATGGGCCCCCCGCAGCCTGCAACTTGGTCGCGGCGGCGCCTGTGTTCGCATCCAGCATGAACAACACGGCATTGCCGGCCGTGGCGCCGTAGCCGTTGCCTACGATGGCGCGCCAGACCCCGGTTGCGGTAGCGTTGTCCGCAACCTTCGTGATTTGGCGGTGCGCTCCGGAAATGGGATCTGTCGATGGTTCGTTGAAGGTGTACCCCAGGTCGGCGTCATTGTTGCTCGTGAATTCCCAGCGTGGCAGGCTGGCAAGCCACGTCTCGCTTGCGGCGGAGAAACTGGCCTGCTGGGTGATGTCGAGCGCGTAGTAGCCTTTGCCGCCGCCGCCCAAGCCGCCTACGAGCAGCGTGCCCCAGGTCGAAGGCGCCGTTTCGATATCGCCGACCATCGGAGTGCTGTCCACGAAATAGCGATGCTCGAAGCCGGGTGCGCTCAGAGCAGGTAGATTCGAGAAAACACTGGATGGGACGTAGGCGAACAATTCGCGTCCATTTGTATTGTCGAAGGCATGAAGCATGCCGTCGTTTGCGCCGACGTAGACCACCGGAGGTCGTGCTCTGACGCTGGCTCGATAGGATGAATAGCCAGGAAAGTTCGGTCCGCTCCGGGGAGTGGTCGTCGTACCCACATAGGTGACACCGGAATTGACAATGTCACCCAGCAGCGATGTTCCCCTGGTACGGAAGAGCGTGCCCTCGTCCGTGCGGTCTCCCCGAAGAAATGCGACACGGTTTTGACCCAAGCCATCGCCAGCATTTAACAAGGCCTTTTGATTGGCGCTGAGCGACGTCCAGACAAATGGCATCTTGGTTGGAACGGCCGTTGGGTCGGATGTAATGATCTTGCGCGTTGCCGCGGTGAGCTTGGGCAGGGCACCCAGGGTATAGCTGCTGTCCAGCCAGCGCGACGCTTCCCACACCGGAGACGTGGTGCACGACAGGACACTGGCTCCCGGAGCGCAACTGCGCAAAGTGCCGGACCATGTCTTTGCTTCGTAGCCTGCGTAGAGAACCTGGCTGCCGCTCGTTTGCCGAGTTGAAGAAACTGCGGCGCCTGATGCGGATCCGCTGCCAGTGCGTTGCTGGATATCGGCAAAAGCACGAGTCAATCCAGCTTTCAGAGAGCCGGGCGTGCTGCCTGCGAACCAGGTGTTCGGGATCGTGTCGCCACCGGTTTGCCAGGACAATGGATTAGCATTTGGATCATTGCCCGGCACAAGGTCACTGCGAAAGCCGCCGTATTTGGTGGCAAACCAATACTGGGTCTTGAGCCGGCTTGCCGCAAGAACCGAACCTTGGCCATTGGTATTCTCGAGAACATCAACAAAATAAGTATCGATGGTCTGCTTTCCGGTGAGATCGGCGCGGATATCATTGGTATGGGCCCAGTGCGCGAGCCCGGCAATGTAGGGCCTGCCTTGGTTAGAGCCACCGACCCAGGACGAACTCCCTTCAAGCGAGGCCACAGTGCTCCAGAGAGACTCGACATTGAGTCCATCCGGATCAGCGGGTGTCGGCCCAGGGCAGCCCCCATCGTTTCCACCGGGCAAATTTCCGTCGCAATGGGTGTAGATATCGCCAATGCCGATGATGAAGTTCTTCTGGCAGCTGTTGATTGCCGGATCGGGCGGGCTGGTGATGACCGGAAAGCCGTCTTTCATCGCAGCGGTCAGCCCGGCCGAGTAGCTCGGGGGCAGTGCCTTGTTGCGCAAATAAAGGAGGGCGGCGTAATACAACTCGCTGACCGGATCATTGCCCTTGTAGCCGGCAGCGTAGCCGAACTGGTTGAGGTAATTCATCAGCCCGGAACTGGAAACTCCAGTAGCCAGCGCATCGGCAGGATTTGGGTTGTCGATCATCACTCCAGTAGCCGGATCCCATTCTTTGGCGCTATTGGCCACCGGCACTGTCGCTGTTGCAGCCAAAGGGCCGACGCTCTTCATGGCGGCCCGCAAAACGCCGCCATTGCGCCCGTTGCCTGTGTCGTTCGCATACCCGAAGGCTCCAAACCGCAGAGTCGATGAGTAGCCTTGAATCAATCCTTCCGGCTTCGGAACACCCGAGTAGACGGGCTGGCAATTGGCTTCCATTCCGACAGCCGGCGTGGTGCCGGATGCCGGAATGATTTTGCATGCTTCCACCCGGATGTTGTAGCATTGGTTCATTCCGCTGAGGCCGCGCGCCACGGTTGATGCGCAATTCTCCCTTTGCTGTGTTGCGTTCAGATCGGTAAAATCACTGCTGCTGACGAAGAATTTGGAGCCATAGCCGCCGGAGCGAGCGGACCAGTTGCCAGCCAGTGGCATGCCCGGCGTTCCCCCAGACAAAGTCTTCACGGGGTTATATGAGTTGCGATCACTGAACGAGCGGATCAGGATCGTCGATGCGGTCGTGTCTCCAGGCGCCGTCGCGTTCATGGTCGAGAAATTATCGCGGGTACCTCCCGTCAATACCGAGCGGAACTGGTCGAGGTTGGTCATCGTCAGCCAGTTGAGCAGATCGCCACTCCATTGATCGCTGCCGGGACACCCGCCGGTGGTGGCGTTCATCGCGCTCACAGGCCGGAAGACTTCATTGGGCCCGTCATACCTGTAGCACTTGCGGTTGTCAAAATAGCCGTCGTGGGGTCCGTTGGAGAACCTATAGCTGGTGGTGCTGTAGGAAACCTGCAATCCCGTGGGGAATTCGACCGACAAAGCCAGGAGCACGTTGGCTGGAGGCCCGCTGCCGTCGCTGGGTTTTTGCACGGGCGAAAAGGCGTATGAGCTGACAACGGCGCAGGCTGCCAGTACGGCCAACAAGCGGTTGCCGATGGACAGAATACTTTTTTTCGACATGGCAGTCAGGGCCTGGTATTAGAGTGGCGAGAAAACGGATTGCAGCGTCACCGACACAGGGGCGCCGCCCGCGGTTCGAGTGCGGCCAAATCCGACTGCGGTAATGCGAAAAAACAGCTTGCTTGAGACAGGTGCGATGCCCAGTTCCTCAGCGCTGAACATCTCGACCAGGTAACGCGGCAGGGGCACGTTGTTGGCAGCAAAGCTCGGGTTGATGGCGCCGGTGAAGCTGCCATAGGCAACCGTCGGAACGGCAGCGGCAATCGCCCCTGCACAGGTGCGGGTTACGCCATCGCCCCAGTCTGCGCCGCTCCATACGGGCTTGCCGCAGGCCAGTGCCGAGCGGGCCGTGTAGACGCCCCTGCTATTGGCAGATTGAGAAAGTCCTCCGTCGTCATAGGCCAAGTCAGCTGCCATGTCCATCAAAGTTCGGACGTTCCAGAAGTTTTGCGCATCGGCCGCACTGCTCGGACGCGTACCGACCGGACGCAAAGTGCCGCAGCCGCCGGCAGTTCGACAGTATTGGCCATCGAAGCGCAAGCCCTGAACGTCGCGCTCGGCGTCGCGCAGGGCGAGTTCGGCGCTTTCCCGGGCAATCGCCAAGTCTCGGTCGTTGGCGGACATGCGTTCGGTGAACATCGAGCCGCGGATGGCGACAACACCCAGAAGTGCAAGAACGCCCAGCAGGATCAGCGCGGTCACCATCACGAAACCGCGCTGTTGCTGGCGTTGCAGTGGGGGCGCAGATCTGCTCATCGTTTCAGTTCGGGCTGGCATACAGGGCATTGCGAACGGCCACGACCGAGGTAAAGCGGCGCCATAAGCGGGTATCGCCCGCTGCACGGGCCACATTGGCCGCGAAGGCGCCGCTCGTTGGGTCGCGCGCACAGGTCGGTCGTGTGGGCTGCAGCAGCGCGGTGCCCTGTGCAGCGTTGCCGCCCAGATTGGCGGTGGCGGAAACCAGGCAAATCTCGACAGCAGTCACATTAGCCCAACCGATCGGGTCTGCGCTCACGGCCGATGCGCTGACGTAGCGTGCCTGAGCCGCACCCGCGACCTCGGTGGAGCCCGGCGTCTGCACTGGCATCTGATAGCGGAACACCAGTTCCTCGACGCCACGTACGAGAGGTTGGGAAACCGCATTGCCGGATCCGGCGCAGTGCAGTTCGTTGACCCCGTCCGTGTTGCTGATGAAGAGACGATTGATCACGATTCTCGAACCCGGTCCGGCGCCACTGGGCAGTTGCTGCTGCAGGCAATCGCGTCCGTTGCCCGTGGTCGCACTGTCGGGCAGCAGGCTGACCGTCAGTTCCGGTGTCGCGGAGCGAGGAACGACCTGTTGAGCCAGCTGAAGTGTCTGCTGCAGAGCGCTGGCCGCGCCGCAGCCCAGGACGAGTGCCGGTGGCGTGGCGGTCGTCGCCAGTGCGCTGGGGGTGCTCAGCATGGCCCCATCGCATCCGTACACGGGCAGCAAGCCCGGAAACAGAAGGGTCAATGGTGCGCTCAGCGGCGCCGAGCCGGGTTGTCGAATGTAGACGTTGTTGAGTCCGGAGTTTCCAGGAGAAAAAAGTTGCGCGGCTTGGGTGCGTGCTGTCGCATCGACATCCATGAGGTCCACGAAGCCCGCCTGGGAAATCAGCGTGCGCATCAATCCAAGCCCGACACGCGCGGGCTCATTGAGCTCCGTTTGATCTTCGCGCTGCTTTTCACTCTGGCTGCCGTTCAGAAAAACCAGTCCGATAGCCAGCAGAATGACCAAGCCAATCGTGATGCTGACCAGCAATTCAATCAGAGACAACCCATGCTGATGGACGCGGCGCTTCATGGCGTGATCACCCAGCTCAGGCACCGAATGCCGGCAACCTGGGTCGGTGGACAAGTTGGATCGATGGCGCCACCAGCAATGTTATTGTCGGAATCGGGCTTTTCATTCCACATCACGAATATTCGGCGAGCCGTGGGGCCGGCACTCAACACCTGGAAGATCGCTCCCCGTCCGCCGGGCAATTCGCGGGCAAGGTTGCGCCGCCACTCGCGCAAGTCGCGCTGGGCGGCTTGAGCCGGCGTGCAGTCTGGCTGGCCTCCCAGTCCGCAACCGGGATCTGCGGGCTGAGAGGCCGCTGCCGAATAGTCGTCGGGCGCGAGATAAGCTCCCCCGCTCACACCCAAAATATTGGCGCTTATTTTTTCTCGAATCTGCTGGAGATGAACAAGCGCCTGTGTGCGAAATATTGCTGTCTGTTCATACCGGATCGATGCGAGCTGGAGCCCGGCGGCACCAAGCAGTCCAACTGCCACAATGACCATGGTCACCAGCACTTCGATGAGGGTTGCTCCACATTGTCTGTCCTGCATGGTTCGATCAGCCACATGCGCTGGCAGGCAGCGCCAAATAGTCAGTTTCATTGAAAACGCGAACGCGCCCGGTGCGGCTGACACACAGATATCTATTCAAGCTCGCATCTGGGCCCGAGCGAGGCTGGATTGTGATTCGGAATCCAGCAAAATTTCCAATGGGCAAGCCATTGGACAGATAACTGATACCTGTGATCCTTGACGATTTATTGCTGGTAATGGTGACGAAATCCACCGGCTGGTAATCTTGCAAGATCACGTCTGCCGGCGCCGACGCGACGCCACCGGTCTTGACGATCCATCCCTGCTCGTAATCCGATGAAGTGCAGGCGCTGCCGTTGGTGCTTGGACAGAAAATAACCTGGGTATTGCGGCGTACTGCTTCGGCGCGCGCAAAACTCGCTGCCAGAGCAAAGTCATTCACCACACCGCGAATCCGGTTGGCAAGCATCAGATGGCGCCACGACGGCAGTGCGATCATCGTGACGATAGCAACGATGGCAACGACGACCATCAACTCCACCAAGGTAAAGCCACGCTCGATGCGAGAGCATGAGGAAGGGTATCTTTTCGAGAACCGTATGTTCAGAATGAGCACGGCTTAGTGTAACTAGAGGTTAAAAGTACCTCTTGCCGTTTATCGAGTGTTCGGCGCCGTCGGTCGATTGCTGGCCACTGAAGGCTGAGTTTGACCTGTCTGCAACCGTGAGTCACGGACGAGATCAAGCGGGTTGAAGTTTGAAAATGGCCTGCCCGGAGGGGATCGAACCCCCGACCCTCGGCTTAGAAGGCCGATGCTCTATCCAACTGAGCTACGGACAGAAAGGGAAAGTGCTCTGAAAGCAAGACGACCATGGCGTGCTTGGTGGTCGTCCCCGGAAAAGATGGTCGGGGCGAAAGGATTCGAACCTTCGACCCTCTGGTCCCAAACCAGATGCGCTACCAGGCTGCGCTACGCCCCGACAAGCCGACGATTCTAACCCGCGCCACCGTCGGTCCTGCTCAGCGCTTCCGGTACTGCGTGCTGCCGAAGAGAATCTCGCGCTCCCTGTCGCCCGTGATGGGCTGGCGCCGCTCGGCCAGCACCTGGACGCCGCGCTGCACCGTGGGGCGCGCGGCGAGCAGCTCGAACCAGGCCTTGACGCTCGGGAAGTCGTCCAGCGCGACGCCCTGGTTCTCCCAACTGCGCAGCCACGGGAAGATGGCGATGTCGGCGATCGAATACGTCCGCCCGGCGACGAAGCGGTGCTTCGACAGCTGGCGGTCGAGCACGCCGTAGAGCCGCCGGGCCTCGTTGGTGTAGCGCTCGATGGCGTAGGGCACCTTCTCGGGCGCGTACATGCGGAAGTGGTGCGCCTGGCCCAGCATCGGGCCGACGCTGCCCATCTGGAACATCAGCCACTGCAGCACGGTGTACTTCTCGCGGTCGCCCCGGGGCAGCAGCTTGCCGGTCTTGCCGGCGAGGTAGACCAGGATGGCGCCCGACTCGAACAGCGAGATCGGCCGCCCGCCCGGGCCGTCGGGGTCGGTGATGGCCGGGATCTTGTTGTTCGGGCTGATCGCCAGGAAGCCGGGCTCGAACTGCTCGCCCGCGCCGATGTCCACCGCGTGCGCCACGTAGGGCAGGCGGCACTCCTCCAGCATGATGTGGACCTTGTGGCCGTTGGGCGTCGGCCAGGAGTAGACGTCGATCGGGGCGGCGGCGGTGGGGGCCATGGAGAACTCCGTGTCGGGTTGGGAGGGCCGTATTAGACGCCGCGCGGGCACGCCGGGGCACGCCGTCCGCTGTCACCGTGCTGTCATGCGGCTGTCTTACCGTCGGCGCGACGCGATGCCCGGCAGCGGGCGCGCGACGTTCGCCCCAGAATTCCCTTCATGCCGCCTGCCTCCGACACCTTCACCGAACGCTCCCCGGACCGCGCCCCGATCCTGCTCGACCGCGACCACAGCATCCTGGCGTTCAACGAGCGCGTGTTCAACTGGGCCGAGCGCGACGACGTGCCGCTCCTGGAGCGGCTGCGCTACCTGTGCATCGTCTCGTCGAATCTCGACGAGTTCTTCGAGGTGCGCACCGCGCCCTACCTGGCGGCCAGCAGCGCCAACGAGCATGCGGGCTACTACACGGTGGCGTCGTTCCACGCCATGACTGGGATCGCGCACGCGCTGGTGCAGCGCCAGTACGCGCTCTACAACGACGCGCTGATGCCGGCGTTCGCGGCGCACGGCATCCGGATGGTCTCGCACGGCGAGCGCAACGCGGCGCAGCGCCGCTGGGTCGCCGAGTACTTCGAGCGCGAGGTGCGGCCGCTCTTAATGCCGGTGGCGCTCGACCCGGCGCACCCGTTCCCGCAGGTCGCCAACAAGTCGCTCAACTTCATCGTGCGCCTGGGCGGCAAGGACGCCTTCGGGCGCGAGAACCCGGTCGCCATCCTGAAGGTGCCGCGCGTGCTGCCGCGCGTGGTGCGGCTGCCGGCCAAGGTGTCGGACGGCCGGATGCTGTGCGTGGCACTGTCGAGCATCGTGCGGGCGCACCTGGCGAGCATGTTCCCGGAGCGCGAGGTGAGCGAGTTCTCGCAGTTCCGCGTGACGCGCCACTCCGACCTCGCGGTGGACGAGGAGGACGTGAAGAACCTGCGCGCCGCGCTGCGCCAGGGCCTGCAGCACCGCCAGTACGGCCAGGCCGTGCGGCTGGAGGTGTCGGCCGGCTGCGCCGAGCCGCTGGCGGGCTTCCTGCTGGCGCAGTTCAACCTGCCGCCGCCGGCGCTCTACCGGGTGCACGGGCCGGTCAACCTGGCGCGGCTGACGCAGCTGATCGACCTGGCCGATGCGCCGCGCTTCCAGGCGCTGCGCTTCGCGCCGTACAAGGCGTCGTACCCGGTCACGCTGTCGCCGGGCCAGTCGTTCTTCAGCCGGCTGCGGCGCGGCGACGTGCTGATCCACCAGCCCTTCGAGAGCTTCGACGGCGTGCTGGCCTTTTTGCGCGAGGCGGTGCTCGACCCCCACGTGCTGGCGATCAAGCAGACCATCTACCGTACCGGCGCCGACTCCGAGCTGATGGAACTGCTGCGCGAGGCGGTACGCCGCGGCAAGGAGGTGACGGTGGTGGTCGAGCTCAAGGCGCGCTTCGACGAGGAGGCCAACATCAACTGGGCCGAGATGCTCGAAGCCATCGGCGCGCAGGTCGTGTACGGCGTGGTGGGCCTGAAGACGCACGCCAAGATGCTGCTGGTCACGCGCCGCGAGGGCCGCCGGCTGCGCCGCTACGGGCACCTGTCGACCGGCAACTACAACCCGCGCACAGCGGCGCTCTACACCGACATCAGCCACCTGACGGCCGATACGGCGCTGACGGCCGACATGGAAGCCCTGTTCGTGCACCTGGCGAGCCAGAGCCGCCTGCCGAAAATGCATCGGCTTTGGGTGGCGCCCTTCGACCTGCACGGCAAGCTGGTCGAGCGCATCGAGGTGCTGGGCGCCGCGGCCGCGCGCGGCGAGACGGCGCGCATCGTCGCCAAGATGAACGCGCTGACCGACGAGGCGCTGATCGCCGCGCTCGTCGCCGCCGGGCAGAAGGGCGTGCGTATCGACCTGATCGTGCGCGGCGCCTGCACGCTGCCGGCGCGGCTGCCGGGGCTGACCGATCGCATCCGGGTGCGCTCGATCATCGGGCGCTTCCTGGAGCATTCGCGCGTGTTCTATTTCCGCCAGGGCAAGGACGAGTCGCTCTACCTGTCGAGCGCCGACTGGATGAACCGCAACATGATGCGGCGCGTCGAGATCGCCTGGCCCGTGACCGACCCGGCGCTGCGCCAGCGGCTGATCGACGAGTGCCTGGTGGCCTATCTGCACGACGGGCGCGACGCCTGGGAGCTGGAGCCCGACGGCCGCTACCGGCGCGTGGACGGCGACAGCCACGCCGGCGAGGACGGCGCCTCCCGCACGATCGAGGCCCACGGTGCGCAGGCCGCGCTGATGAACCGCTACGCATTCCGCGGCGCACGCCGCGTCGCCCTCAGAGATTAGGGAGGAAGCCGATGGACATTCTGTTCTGGCGCCACGCCGAGGCCGAGGACGCGCCCGAGGGCGGCGACGACCTGGCGCGTGCGCTCACGCCGCGCGGCAGGAAGCAGGCCAAGCGCATGGCTTCCTGGCTCGACCGTCAACTGCCCGAGGGCACGCGCATCCTGTGCAGCCCGGCGCTGCGCTGCGAGCAGACGCTGCAGGCGCTGGGGCGGCCCGGCAAGGTGCGCGCCGAGCTGGCGCCCGGTGCGCCGGTCGATGCCCTGCTGGCGGCCGCCGGCTGGCCCAACGGCAAGTCGGTCGTCCTCGTGGTGGGCCACCAGCCCTCGATCGGCCAGGCGATCGCGCTGCTGCTCGGGCTCAAGCAGCACAGCTGCCCGGTGCGCAAGGGCGCCCTGTGGTGGATCCGCACGCGCGAGCGCGACGGCGACATGCAGGCCGTGGTGGTGGCGGTGCAGTCGCCAGAGATGATGTAACACCTCCAGGCTTGATCTGTATGAAAGTAAGCTGTAACGCACGCCCGCATTGGGTTTTATGCTATTGAAAAAATAGCACGATCCTGTTCACTCCTTCAGCTCGAGCGTCCAGCCGGTCTTCTGCCACGCCAGCACCTCCTCGCGCAGCAGGTGCGCCGATTGCGGCAGGCGCTCGGCCCAGCCGGGACGGCAGGCGATGGCGAAGCGCCGCTCGCCCGTTGCAGCCACCGTGAGCGCCCCTGCCTCGGGGTCGCGCCGGGCGTGGCACAGGATGACGGCCAGGCGCAGCGCCAGCAGCTGCCGCACGAAGTCGGCGTCGTCGAGCGCGCTGCCCAGCTTGCGCAGCTTGCCGCGCTGTCCGAGCACCAGCAGGCCGAGCCAGTGCAGTTCGCCCGCGCTGAAGCCCGGCGCGTCGGCGTTGTCGAGGATGTAGGCGCCGTGCTTGTGGTAGTCGCTGTGCGACACCAGCGTGCCGATCTCGTGCAGCTGCGCGGCCCAGCCGAGCTGGCGCCGCGACCGGCCGGCAGCGGCGGTGGCCGGCGGGGCGCCGGCGGCGTGCTCGATCTGCACGAACAGCGCCGCCGCGGCGTCGGCCACCCGGCGACGCTGCGCCGGGTCGGCGCCGAAGCGCTCGGCCAGCCGCGCCACCGTGGCGGCGCGCAGGTCGGCCGCCTGGCTGTCGCGCTCCAGCAGCTCGTAGAGCACGCCGTGGCGCAGCGCGCCCTGGGCGACCTTCATCTCGTCGATGCCGAGCAGCTCGAAGCAGGCGCGCAGCACGGCCAGGCCGCCGCCGATGACGGCCTTGCGGTCCTCGCGCATGCCCTCGATGCGCAGCCGCTCGACGCTGCCGGCCTTCAGCAGGCGGTCGCGCAGCCAGTCGAGCCCGCTGCGCGTGACCGTGCCGGCGGGCTGCCCGGCGGTGGCCAGCACCTGGGCGACCGCGCCGATGGTGCCCGAGGCGCCGTAGGCCACGTCCCAGTGCTCGCGCGAGTAGCTGGTGAGCGCATCGTCGAGCACCGCTTTGGCGGCGATCTCGGCGGCGCGGAAGGCGCCGGCGGTGAACTGCCCCTCGGAGAAGTAGCGCATCGACCAGGCGACGCTGCCGACGCGGTACGACTCCATGGCGTGCGCCTGCAGCGCCTGCCCGATGACCATCTCGGTCGAGCGTCCGCCGATGTCGATCACCAGGCGGCGCTCGCGCTCGGAGGTGTCGGTGTGAGGCAGCAGGTGCGCCACGCCCTGGTAGATCAGCCGCGCCTCCTCGCGCCCGGAGATCACGTCGATGCCGAAGCCGAGCACGGTGCGCGCGCGCAGCAGGAATTCCTCGCGGTTGCGCGCCTCGCGCAGCGTCTGCGTCGCCACCGCGCGCACCTGCTGCGGCTCGAAGCCCGCCAGCCGCTCGGCGAAGCGCGCCAGCGTGTCCCAGCCGCGCTGCATGGCCTCGGGCGTGAGGTTGCGCGCGCTGTCGAGGCCGTTGCCCTGGCGCACGGTTTCCTTCAGGTACTCGGTGCGGTGGATCTGGCCGTGGTCGAGCCGGCCGATTTCGAGCCGGTAGCTGTTGGAGCCGAGATCGACCGCGGCGAGGCGGGTTCCGTTTTGCATGATGGTGGTGGAGGCGGGCGGATGGAAAAGAAGCTTGGAGGAGGGCGGGCGATGCTGCGGTGCGGACATGTCGGCGTCATGACGGCGGCGCGCCGTCACGGATTCAGCAGGCGTATTTTCAGCGGCGAGGCGGTGTCACGGGGATGTCATACAGGGTTTCTACAGTTCGTGGCAAGCCCGGTACGGGAATTGTTCCGCACTTCGACAAGGAATCCCTCATGAAATCGACCTTTAGATTCGCCGCCTTCGGCCTCGTCGCCTCGGCGTTCGTGCCGGTTGCGGCCTTCGCGCAGGATGTGACGGGCGCCGGCGCCAGCTTCCCGGCGCCGCTGTATGCCAAGTGGGCGTCGGACTTCCACAAGGCCACCGGCGTCAAGGTCAACTACCAGTCGGTTGGATCGGGCGCCGGCCTGAAGCAGATCGAGGCCAAGACGGTCGACTTCGGCGCCTCCGACGCGCCGCTGAAGGACGAGGAACTGCAGGCCAAGGGCCTGATGCAGTTCCCCACCGTGATCGGCGGCGTGGTGCCGGTGGTCAACATCCAGGGCATCAAGCCCGGCGAGCTCAAGCTCAGCGGCGCGGTGATCGGCGACATCTACCTCGGCAAGATCACCAAGTGGAACGACCCGGCCATCAAGGCCCTGAACGGCTCCCTGGCCCTGCCCGACGCCGTGATCGCCCCGGTGCGTCGCGCCGACGGCTCCGGCACCAGCTTTGCCTTCACCAACTACCTGAGCCAGGTCAACCCCGAGTGGAAGAGCAAGGTCGGCGAAGGCACGGCCGTGAACTGGCCCACCGGCGCGGGCGGCAAGGGCAACGAAGGCGTGGCCGCATTCGTGGGCCGCCTGCCCAACTCCATCGGTTATCTGGAATACGCCTACGTCAAGCAAAACAAGATGACGTATGCCCAGGTGCAAAATGCCGCCGGTGTCTTCGTATCGCCCGACGACTCCGCCTTCAAGGCCGCCGCGGCCGGTGCCGACTGGTCCAAGAGCTTCTACCAGATCCTGAACAACAAGCCCGGCAAGGATGCCTGGCCCATCACCACGGCCACCTTCATCCTGATGCACAAGGTGCAGGACAAGCCTGAAAAGGCCGCCACCGTGCTGAAGTTCTTCGACTGGGCCTACAAGAGCGGCGACAAGACCGCCAGCGACCTCGACTACGTGCCCATGCCCGACGCCGTGAAGGCGCAGATCGTCCGTGCCTGGGGCGAGCTGAAGGACGCGAACGGCAAGCCGCTGGCCGCGAGCGTGGCCGCCAGGTAAAGCCATTCGGGCGCGCAGCTGCAGGCCGGCCGGCGCCCAGGCGGCGGCGTGCGCCGAGCCCGCGACGCGCCCCGCCACCCGCCACCCGCCACCCGCCACCCGCCACATCCTGGAACGATCCGTGTCATCCACCTTCCCAGCCGCATCTCCGCTCGGCCTCGCGCACGGGCAGGAGGCTGTCCGCCGCCGTGCGGCGGTGCCGCCGCCTGCCAGGTCGCCGCGCTCCGGCCCGCTGGCCGACCGCCTGTTCGGCTGGGCCGCGAAGGGTGCCGCGCTGCTGACGCTGGCGCTGCTCGCGGGCATCCTGCTGGCGCTGCTGGACGGCGCCTGGCCCGCCATTTCCAGGTACGGGCTCGGCTTCCTGGCGAGCAGCGTCTGGGACCCAGTGCAAAACGAGTACGGCGGCTTGGTGATGATCTACGGCACGCTCACCACCTCGCTGATCGCGCTGGCGATCGCGGTGCCGGTGAGCTTCGGCATCTCGCTCTTTCTGACCGAGCTGTCGCCGGCCTGGCTCAAGCGGCCGCTGGGCATCGCCATCGAGCTGCTGGCCGCGGTGCCTTCCATCGTCTACGGCATGTGGGGGCTGCTGGTGTTCGGGCCGATCCTGGCCACGTACGTGCAGCAGCCGCTGCAGAAGCTGCTGGCGGGCGTGCCCTGGCTCGGCGCGCTGGTGTCGGGCCCGCCGGTGGGCATCGGCATCCTGTCGGCCGGCATCATCCTGGCCATCATGATCATCCCGTTCATCGCCGCGGTGATGCGCGACGTGTTCGAGGTGACGCCGGCGCTGCTCAAGGAATCGGCCTACGGGCTCGGCTCGACCACCTGGGAGGTGGTCTCCAGGGTGGTGCTGCCCTACACCAGGACCGGCGTCGTCGGCGGCATCATGCTGGGACTCGGGCGGGCGCTGGGCGAGACGATGGCCGTCACCTTCGTGATCGGCAACATGAACCAGCTCGACTCGCCCTCGCTGTTCGAGGCGGCCAACAGCATCACCTCGGCGCTGGCCAACGAGTTCGCCGAAGCCGGCGCCGGCCTGCACCAGGCGGCGCTGATGTATTTGGGCCTGGTGCTGTTCTTCATCACCTTCGTGGTGCTGTCGCTGTCGAAGCTGCTGCTGCAGCGCATGAAGAAAGGTGAAGGCGTCAAATCATGACCACCGCGGAACAACTGCTCGCGGCAAGGACGCTCAACGAGACCCGCGCCGCACGCTTCGCCGCGCGCAAGCGCGTCAACCGGATGGCGCTGACGCTCTCGCTGGCGGCCATGGCCTTTGGCGTGTTCTGGCTGGTGTGGATCCTGTGGGAGACGCTGCGCCTGGGCCTGGGCGGGCTGGCGCTCGCCACCTTCACCCAGATGACGCCACCACCCAACGAGGCGGGCGGCATCGCCAACGCGATCTTCGGCTCCGTCGTCATGGTGGCGCTCGCCACGGGCGTCGGCGCGCCCGTCGGCGTCATGGCCGGCATCTACCTGGCCGAGTACGACCCGAAGGGCTGGCTGGCGTCGGTGACGCGTTTCGTCAACGACATCCTGCTGTCGGCGCCGTCGATCGTGATCGGCCTGTTCGTCTACGCCGTCGTGGTGGCGCGCATGCAGAGCTTCTCGGGTCTGGCCGGCGCGATGGCGCTCGCGCTGATCGTGATTCCGGTGGTGATCCGCACCACCGAGAACATGCTGCAGCTGGTGCCGCCGGGCCTGCGCGAGGCGGCCTACGCGCTGGGCACGCCGAAGTGGAAGGTGATCCTCGCCATCTCGCTGCGCGCCGCGCGCGCCGGGGTGGTCACGGGCGTGCTGCTGGCCGTGGCGCGCATCGCGGGCGAGACGGCGCCGCTCCTGTTCACCGCGCTCAACAACCAGTTCTGGAGCGCCGACCCGACGCAGCCGATGGCCAGCCTGCCGGTCACCATCTTCAAGTTCGCCATGAGCCCGTACGAGAACTGGCAGAAGCTGGCCTGGGCCGGCGTGTTCCTGATCACGGTCGCGGTGCTGGCGCTCAACATCCTCGCGCGCGTGCTGACGCGCGAGAAATTATGAACACCCCCAGGCTTGCCCACTGCGTGTGGCCGCCCACCCCCTTGCAGGGGGCAACACCGGCGGCCCGGCAAAGCCGGTTCCGCGGTGTTTCCCGAAAGGGCTTCGCTTTGCTTGCCGCGGCTGCGGCGTCAAGAAACTGAAAAGGCACATTCATGGTGGCAACTCTTTCTCCGCCGGCCGTGCGCTCGAAGATTTCGGTCAAGGACCTGAACTTCTACTACGGCAAGTTCCACGCCCTGAAGGGCATCAGCCTCGACATCCCCGAGAACCGGGTGACGGCCTTCATCGGCCCCTCGGGCTGCGGCAAGTCGACCCTGCTGCGCACCTTCAACCGCATGTTCGAGCTCTACCCCGAGCAGCGCGCCGAAGGCGTCATCGCGCTCGACGGCGAGGACCTGCTCGCCTCCAGGCAGGACGTGGCGCTGATCCGCGCCAGGATCGGCATGGTGTTCCAGAAGCCCACGCCGTTCCCGATGTCGATCCACGACAACATCGCCTTTGGCGTGAAGCTGTTCGAAAGACTCAGCGCCACCGAGATGGACGACCGCGTCGAGTGGGCGCTGAAGAAGGCGGCGCTCTGGACCGAGGTGCGCGACAAGCTGCACCAGAGCGGCGCGGGCCTCTCGGGCGGCCAGCAGCAGCGCCTGTGCATCGCGCGTGGCATCGCCATCAAGCCCGAGGTGCTGCTGCTCGACGAGCCGTGCTCGGCGCTCGATCCGATCTCGACCGCCAAGATCGAGGAGCTGATCGCCGAGCTGAAGAGCGAATACACGGTGGTCATCGTCACCCACAACATGCAGCAGGCCGCGCGCTGCAGCGACTACACCGCCTACATGTACCTGGGCGAGCTGGTCGAGTTCGGCGCCACCGAGCAGATGTTCTTCAAGCCCCGGCGCCGCGAGACCGAGGACTACATCACCGGAAGGTTCGGTTGAGGCAGCAACCCATGAACCTACTGCGCGGCGCAATCTCGCATCTCCGGTGCTCGGCGTACCTGCGTACGCGTCCGCTCCTCGATGCGACCTTGCGCCGCTCGCTACGGTTCCTGGGCCACTGCCGAGCCGTCTGACCGACGAAAGAAAAACCCATGACCGAAAAGCATCTCTCCAGCCAGTTCAACAGCGAGCTCAACGGCGTGTCCTCGCGCGTGATGGAGCTCGGCGGTCTGGTCGAGTCGCAGATCCAGCAGGCGGTGTACGCGCTGTCGCGCTTCGACGCCGAGACGGCCGACCGCGTGATGGCGGCCGAGCACCGCGTCAACGCGATGGAGGTCGAGATCGACCGCGAGCTATCGTCGATCATCGCGCGCCGGCAGCCCACGGCGCGCGACCTGCGCCTGCTGATCGCCATCTCGAAGATCACCGCCAACCTGGAGCGCGTGGGCGACGAGGCCAACAAGATCGCGCGCATGGTCAAGTCGATCATCGAGAGCGGCGCCGCGCGCTCGCTGCCGGCCACCGAGATCCGCGTCGCGGCCGACCTGGCCTCGGGCCTGCTGCGCAAGGCGCTGGACGCCTTCGCCCGGCTCGACACCGCGGCGGCGCTGTCGATCCTGAAGGAGGACGACCTGATCGACCAGGAGTTCGACGGCTTCGTGCGCAAGCTGGTCACCTACATGATGGAGGACCCGCGCACCATCTCGGCCAGCCTCGACCTCTTGTTCCTGGCCAAGGCGATCGAGCGCATCGGCGACCACGCCAAGAACGTCGCCGAGTTCATCATCTACGTCGTCAAGGGCGCCGACGTGCGCCACACTTCCATGGAAGAAATCGAATCCGCCTTGCGGTGAGGGCGGCTCCAGGCCTGCCACGCCGGACAAAATCCGGGCAACCATGAAAAAACCCCGCATCCTGATCGTCGAGGACGAAGCTTCCATCGCCGAGCTGGTGGCGCTGAACCTGCGCCACAACGGCTTCGAGCCGCTGTGGGCCGAGGACGGCGCCGCCGCGCGCCACGCGGTGCACGAGAGCCTGCCGGACCTGATCCTGCTCGACTGGATGCTGCCGGGGCAAAGCGGCCTGGAGCTGGCGCGCCTGTGGCGCCGCGACGCGCGCACCCGCGCGATCCCGATCCTGATGCTGACCGCGCGCGGCGACGAGCCCGACAAGGTGGCCGGGCTCGACGCCGGGGCCGACGACTACATCACCAAGCCGTTCTCGACCCGGGAGCTGCTCGCGCGCGTGCGCGCCGCGCTGCGCCGCCGCGAGCCCGAGGCGGCGCCCGAGCGCATCGAGGTCGGCGCGCTGGCGCTCGACGCCGCCACGCACCGGGTGACGTGGCAGGGCGAGCCGCTCAGGCTCGGGCCCACCGAGTTCCGGCTGCTGGCCCACCTGATGCGCCACGCCGAGCGCGTGCACAGCCGCGCGCAGCTGCTCGACAAGGTGTGGGGCGACCACGTCGAGATCGAGGAGCGCACGGTCGACGTGCACGTCAAGCGCCTGCGCGAGGCGCTCGGCGCGGCCGCGCCGATGGTCGAGACCGTGCGCGGCACCGGCTACCGCCTGACGGCGCAGGCCGCGATCTGAGCATGGCGGGCGGCGCGGGCCGGAGCAGGTGATGGGGTTTCGCATTGCTACTTTTTTAATAGCGTCCATCGCAGGCGGGGCATGCGCTGCAGCGGTTTTTGGCTTGAATTTCATTGCCTGGGGCGCGTGGCTCGGTGCCCTGTCGTGGCTGCTGCTCGACGCCTGGCGCGCCGCGCGGCTGCTGCGGCTCCTGCGCGGCGACGCGGCCGCGCTGCCCGCGCGCGGGCCGGGCGTGTGGGGCGAGCTGGCCGAGCGCATCCGCCACCAGCTGCGCGCGCGCGAGCAGAAAATCGCCCAGGCCGAGGCGCGGCTCGACGAGTTCCTGGCCGCCATCCAGGCCTCGCCGCACGGCGTGGTGCTGCTCGACGACCAGGGCCGCATCGAGTGGTGCAACCAGACCGTGGCGGCGCAGTTCGGCATCGACGCCGAGCGCGACCGCCAGCAGCACCTGGCCAACCTGGTGCGCGACCCGGCCTTCGTGGCGTACCTCGCGTCGTGGAACTACAGCCGCGAGGTGGTGATCGACGCGCCGGCCGCGTCCGCGCGCACCGGGCGCGGCACGGCGGTGCGGCTGTCGGTGCAGGTGCACCCGTATGCCGGCAACCGGCGCATGCTGCTGACGCGCGACGTCACGGCGCTGGAGCAGGCCGAGGCGATGCGCCGCGATTTCGTCGCCAACGTGTCGCACGAGATCCGCACGCCGCTGACCGTGCTGGCCGGCTTCGTCGAGACGCTGCAGGGCCTGGCGCTGCCGCCCGAGGAGCAGGCGCGCTGCCTCTCGCTGATGGCCCAGCAGGCGCAGCGCATGGAGACGCTGGTCGGCGACCTGCTGACCCTCTCGCGCCTCGAAGGCAGCGCGCCGCCGCCCGTCCACGTGTGGACGCCGGTGCGCGCCCTGATCGCGCATTGCCAGGACGAGGCGGCGGGGCTGGCGGAGCGCCTCGGCGCCACCGGGCGCCCGCTCGAGGTGCACGTCGACGCCGAGAGCGAGCTGGGCGGCGCGCCGGCCGAGCTGCAGAGCGCGATGTCGAACCTGCTGTGCAACGCCGTGCGCTACACGCCCGCGGGCGGCCGCATCGAGGTGCGCTGGCGCCTGCTGCCCGACGGCCGGGCCGAGTACGCCGTGCAGGACAGCGGCCCGGGCATCGCGCCGGAGCACCTGCCGCGGCTGGCCGAGCGCTTCTACCGCATCGACCGCAGCCGCTCGCGCGAGACCGGCGGCACCGGGCTCGGGCTGGCGATCGCCAAGCACGTGGCGCAGCGCCACGGCGGCGAGTTGCGCATCGAGAGCCGGCTGGGCGAGGGCTCGCGCTTCAGTCTGGTGTTCCCGGCGGCGCGGGTGCGGCCGGCCCGGCGCGGCGGAACAGCAGCAGGTCGTCGCTGATGTTGGTCGGCCGCCGCAGCGTGCCGGCGAAGCGCCAGCGCTCCAGCGGCCCGAAGCCGGGCAGCCGGGCCAGCGCTTCCGGCGCCACCAGCAGCCAGGGGCAGCCGTTGTCCGACGGGTTGGCCGACAGCGGGCGCAGCACGAAGCCGCCGTGGTGGCGCAGCGCGGCGAGGTGCGGCCGGTCGAGCCCCAGCTCCGACAGGCAGGCCGGCCGGCCGACGCGCTCGGCCACGGCGTGCACCTGCGCCGCATAGCTGCGCGCGTAGTCCAGGAGCGGCAGCCACAGCGTCATCAGCAGCATCCAGCACAGCGCGGCGCCGCCGGCCGGCAGCACCAGGGTCTTCCACAGCGCCGCACGGTGGCGGCCGGTGCGCCACTTGACCAGCCAGCACCAGGCGACGCTGCCGGCCAGCGCGAAGGCGAAGGCCAGCGGGGAGAACTCGGGCACGAAGCCCGGCGCCAGCCGCGCCACGTTGGCCGCCGGCTTGGCCGGCACCCCGGTCTGCATGGCGATCCAGATGACCCAGATGATGATCGCCGAGCCGCTGAAGAACAGCAGCGTGAACCAGTCGATCAGCGCCGCGGCGCTGCGCCGGAAGGTCGGCAGCGCGAACGCCGCCAGCGTCGCCAGCGCCGGCAGCGCCAGCAGCAGCGAGCGGTCCGACGCGTCGGTGGTGAGCGTGGCGGCCAGCGGCACCGCGGCGAACAGCAGCGGCAGCGCGACGTGGCGCGCCGCGAGCTGCCGGCGCCAGCGCCACAGCGTCCACAGCGCCAGCGGCCAGGCCGGCCAGGTGAACCACAGCAGGAGCTTGGCCTGGCTGTGCAGCTCGGCGCCCAGCGTGACGCCGACCCGGTGGCCGGGCCAGACGATGCTCCAGCGGAACAGGCCGAGCCCGAGCGCCAGCAGGGCGGCCAGCGCCGTCGCGACGGCGATGGCCCCGATCGCCGCGGGCGGGAAGGGCGCGTCGGTGCCGTTGTGGGTGTCGGAAAGCGCTTCGCCGGGCTCGCCCGGCCCGCCGGACGCTCTTCTCGGCCGCTCGCGCCATGCGATCGCGCTGCTGCCGAGTCCCAGGGCCAGCCCCAGCGCCGGCGCGCCGCTCAGCGTCAGCCCCAGCGCGCCGACCGCCAGCATCAGGACCGGCATGCGCCATCGCCGCCAGGGCAGCGCGGCGACCCCGTAGAACAGGCACGCCGCGAAGAACAGCTGCGCCAGCGCCGGCGTCGTCTCGTGGCCGAGCTGGGCCAGCCCCAGGCAGGCGATCAGCGCGAGCAGGCCGCCGTCGGCCATGGCGCGGGCGTAGTCGACGGGCCGCGCCTCACCGCCGAAGGCGAAGGCCACCGGCTGCGCGCCCGGCGTGCGCGCCAGGGCGTACACCGCGTGCCAGGTCGCCGTGAAGGTGCCCCACAGCAGCAGCGCGAACGCGATGCGCACCGCCAGGTCGGGCCGCAGCCAGTCGGGCGCCAGCTGGATGGCCCAGGCGCCGATCCAGTACGGCAGCAGCGCCGGCACGTCAGGGCGCAGCTGCTGCAGCAGCATCGGGTCGAGCCAGCGCGCCAGGCCACCGCCCGCCGGGCTGACGAGCTCGGCCATGTAGCCGAAGGCGGCGATGTCGGCGGCCTTCCAGGGGCCGCGGCCGACCAGCCCCGGCAGCAGGTAGGCGGCGCACAGCAGCAGCAGGGCGATGCGCGGCAGGCGCCGCACGGCGCTCTGGGCAACGATGGCGGGCGTCGGCTGGTTCAAGGGCGCAGCGGGGTTGACAAAAACAAAGGGCAGCACGGTCGCCCGGGCTGCCCTCGATGCGGAAACCGTCGCCTCTTTTACTTGGCGGCGGTCTTGCCGAAGCGGTTGCGGAACTTCTCGACGCGGCCGCCCATGTTGTCCACCGACTTCTGCGTGCCGGTGTAGAAGGGGTGCGATTCGCTCGACGTGTCGAGCTTGTAGAGCGGCAGCTCGCGGCCGTCGTCGGTCTGGCCCATTTCCTTGGTGTTCACGCACGAGCGCGTGACGAACTTGAAGCCGTTGGACAGGTCCACGAAGAGCACTTCGCGGTAGTTCGGGTGGATGCCTTCTTTCATGCCGTTTCCTTGGAGTCGATTGCGAGAGCCACGGGGCAGGGATTTGCCCAGCACTTTTCGCGAAGTCTTCGATTATCGCATAGCGGCCGGGCGCAGGCTCAGCCGCCGCGGCGCATCATGTCGAAGAACTCGACGTTGGTCTTGGTCGCCTTCATGTTCTTGAGCATGAGCTCCATCGCCTCGATCTCGTCCATGTTGTACATGAGCTGGCGCAGGATGCGGGTCTTCTGCAGGATCTCGGGCGCGAGCAGCAGCTCCTCGCGCCGGGTGCCGCTGCGATTGAGCTGGATCGAGGGGAACACGCGCTTCTCATACAGGCGGCGGTCGAGGTGGATCTCGGAGTTGCCAGTGCCCTTGAACTCCTCGAAGATCACCTCGTCCATGCGGCTGCCGGTGTCGATCAGCGCGGTGCCGATGATGGTGAGCGAGCCGCCTTCCTCGACGTTGCGCGCCGCGCCCAGGAAGCGCTTGGGCCGCTGCAGCGCGTTGGAGTCGACGCCGCCCGTCAGCACCTTGCCCGAAGACGGCACCACGTTGTTGTAGGCGCGCGCCAGGCGGGTGATCGAGTCGAGCAGGATCACCACGTCCTTCTTCAGCTCGACCAGGCGCTTGGCGCGCTCGATCACCATCTCGGCCACGTGCACGTGGCGCGCCGCCGGCTCGTCGAAGGTCGAGGCGATGACCTCGCCCTTGACGGTGCGCTGCATCTCGGTCACTTCCTCGGGCCGCTCGTCCACCAGCAGCACCATCATGTGCACCTCGGGGTAGTTGGCGGCGATGGCGTGCGCGATGTGCTGCATCATCACCGTCTTGCCGCTCTTGGGCGGCGCCACCAGCAGCGCGCGCTGGCCCTTGCCGATGGGCGCGATGATGTCGATGATGCGGCCGGTGATGTTCTCGTCGTTCTTCACGCCCTCGCGCTCGAGCTTCATCTGCACCTTCGGGAACAGCGGCGTCAGGTTCTCGAACATGACCTTGTGCTTGTTCTGCTCGGGCGGGCCGCCGTTGACGGCGTCGAGCTTGGTCAGCGCGAAGTAGCGCTCGCCGTCCTTGGGGATGCGCACCTCGCCCTCGATCATGTCGCCGGTGTGCAGGTTGAAGCGGCGCACCTGGCTCGGGCTGATGTAGATGTCGTCGGTGCTGGCGGTGAAGCTGGTGTCGGGGCTGCGCAGGAAGCCGAAGCCGTCGGGCAGGATTTCGAGCACGCCGTCGGCGAACACCTGCTCGCCGGCCTTGGCGCGCTTCTTGATGATGCCGAACATCAGCTCCTGCTTGCGCATGCGGCCGACGTTTTCGATCTCCAGGGCCTCGGCCTGCTTGAGGACTTCGGACACGTGCAGTGCCTTGAGTTCGTTTAGGTGCATAAAAACGACCCCGAGCGGGGCAATCGGATGTTGAAAGCGCGAAGAGAGGGGGAGGTTTGACGCGAGGCAAGAGCTGCTTCGCAAACCGGGGAACTCGAACCGGCGCTCGGGTGCGCCGGTGATTTGCCGTCGATTATGACAGATGGCGGCAAACCGGCGGGCGGCGCGTTGCGCGCGGCCTGCGGGAAAACGAGGTGCTCAGGCGAGCTGCTGGTCGATGAAGGCGGTCAGCTGCGCCTTGCTCATGGCGCCGACCTTGGTGGCGGCGAGCTGGCCGTCCTTGAACAGCATCAGGGTCGGGATGCCGCGGATGCCGAACTTGGCCGGAATGTCGCGGTTCTCGTCGACGTTCATCTTGGCGATCTGCAGGCGGCCCTGGTAGGCGGCGGAGACGTCGTCGAGGATCGGCGCGATCATCTTGCAGGGGCCGCACCACTCGGCCCAGTAGTCGACCAGCACGGGCTGGCTCGACTTGAGCACGTCGGCTTCGAAGGTGGCGTCGGAGATGTGTTTGATGAGATCGCTGGCCATGGTGTGTTTGTCCTCGAACGCGATGGCAACCGGAGTGCCGGTGCGGCTAAAGTGCTGGGCATTGTGACAGAAACCCGGTGCCGGCGCGGTCTGCAAAGTGCTATGAAGCCGATAGCAAAAACCTTCGACAATCCCGATGAGGGCGTCTGAATTCTCCACGCCCGAGCTTGCGGGCGCCGCCCGGCCCGGCGTGTGGTGCCACCCGGAAGCCGGGCTGGTGCGGCGGCTGTCGGAGCTGCTGGGCCGCCACCGGCTGCACGCCGCGCGCGTCGTGGTGCTGGTGCCCTACGCGCCGCTGATGCGCGTCGGGCGCGAGATGTGGGCGCGCTGCGGGCCCGCGGGCTTCGTCCCGCGCTTCGAGACCAGCCGCACCTGGGCACGCGCCGTGGGCGATTTCGCGCCGGACGGCGACGACCTCGCGCTCGACATGGCGCGCGACCTGCTCACCGCCCAGTCGCTGCTGGCGCGCACCGGGCTGGCGGCGCGTCAGGCGGCGCTGGCTCCGCGGCTGGTCGAGATCGCCGTCCAGCTGGCGCCGCTGGCGTGCGCCGTGCCCCCGGCCGGGCGCGCGGCCTGGGGGGCGCGCGCCGACGCCATCGTGGCCGGCGCCCCCGGCTTGGGCGAGTCGCCCTGGTTCGCGCTGGAGACCGCGCTGGCGCGCATCGCCGTCGCCTGGGTGGCGACCTCCGGCTACGTCACCGACGCGCTGCTGGGCGGCGCCGCGCTCTCGCAGGCCGACGCGCTGGTCGTGCTGCGGGGGCCGCAGGCCGAGCCGCTGCACCGCGCGCTGGCCGCGCTGTTCGGCGAGCGCGGCTTCGAGCTGTCGCTCGCCGATGCGCAGGAACCGGCCGGCCGCGCCGCGCTGCACGAGGCCGACGACGCCGAGGACGAGGCCGAGCGCGCCGCTGCCTGCGTGCTGCGCCAGCTGGCGCTGGGCCGCGCGCCGGTGGCGCTGGCCGCCATCGACCGGGCGCTGACGCGGCGCATCCGCCCGCGCCTGGAAGCGCATGGCGCGTCGGTCCACGACGAGACCGGCTGGCGGCTGTCGACCACCCGCGCCGCCGCGACCCTCATGGCCGCGCTGCGCGCCTGCGCGAGCGACGCGTCGGGCGACGCGGTGCTCGACTGGCTCAAGGGCGTGCCCGCGCTCGACGCCGGCGCGGTGCGGCGGCTCGAGGCGCGCCTGCGGCGGCTCGGGCTGCGCAACTGGGCGGACTGGTGCGCGCTGGCCGCGGTGGCGACGGAGCCCGGCGACGGCGCGTTGCGCGAGCTCACGCGCGCCGTCGAGGCGCTGCGCGCGCCGCTGGCCGCCGGCCGCGCGCTGGGCGACTGGCTGCGGGCCACGCAGGCGCTGCTGCACGCCAGCGGGCAGTGGGGCGCGCTGGCGGCCGACCGCGCCGGCGCCGCCGTGATCGACGCGCTGGGCCTGACGCCCGAGGCCGCCGCGCGCCTGTCTGCGCCCGCTGGGCCGCGGCCGGGCGCGCGCCGCATCGGGCCGGGCGAGTTCCGCGCCTGGGTGCGCGACGTGCTGGAGGCCGCCAACTTCCTGCCGGAGCCGCCGCAGGGCGCGCCCGACGTGGTCATTCTGCCGCTCTACCAGCTGGTCGGCCGCGGCTTCGGCGCGGTGGTGGTGGCCGGCTGCGACGACCAGCGCCTGCCGGCGGTGCCCGAGCTGGCGGGCGCCTGGAGCGCCGAGCAGCGCGCCGCGCTGGGCCTGCCGTCGCGCGACGACGTGGCGGCGGCGCAGCGGGCCGCCTGGACGGCGGCGCTGCGGGCGCCGCATTGCGAGCTGTTGTGGCGCCGCGCCGACGCCGGCGGCGAGCCGGTGCGCCGCAGCCCGCTGGTGCAACTGCTCGAACTCGACGGCGGCACGGCGCCGTCGAGCGAGCCGCGCCAGGTGCGCCAGCGCGTCGCCCAGCCGACCCCGCGCCCGCGGCCGCACGGCGACCGGCTGCCCCTGGACACCCTCTCGGCCAGCGCCTACGAGGATCTGCGGCGCTGCCCCTACCGCTTCTTCGCGCTGCGCCAGCTCGGTCTGGGCGACGCCGACGAGCTCGACGCGGAACTCGGCAAGCGCGATTTCGGCCACTGGCTGCACACCGTGCTCGGGCACTTCCACGAGGCACTGAAACGCTCGCCGGCGCCCGACCTGTCTGCGCGCCGTGCTCTGGTTTCGATAGCGGCGGAGCGGGCCACCCGGGAGCTGGCCCTGTCCGAGGCCGAGTTCACGCCTTTCGCCGCGGCCTGGCCGGCGGTGCGCGACGGCTACCTCGACTGGCTGGCCCGGCACGAAGCCCGCGAGGGCGCCGTGTTCCGCGAGGCCGAGGTCTGGAAGGAGCAGCCGCTGGGCGCGCTGCGCCTGGCCGGGCGCATCGACCGCATCGACCGGCTGCCCGACGGCCGCGCCTTCCTGATCGACTACAAGGCCGAATCGATCGACGCCAGCCGCAGGCGCGTCAGGCAGCCGGGCGAGGACACGCGGCTCGCCTTCTACGCCGCGCTGCTGGACGACGACACGCTGCGCGCGGCCTACGTCAGCGTCGGCGAGAAGTCCGGCGGCACCGCCATCGCCGAGCAGCACGACGTGGTCGGCGCGCGCGACGCGCTGGTGGCCGGCATCCTGGACGACTTCGGCCGCATCGCGGCGGGCGCCGAGCTGCCCGCGCTGGGCGAGGGCAGCGTCTGCGAATACTGCGCCGCGCGCGGGCTGTGCCGCAAGGACTTCTGGACGGATGAGGCCCCCCGGCTCGCCACTTCGTGTGCTTCGCCAGACGAGTCGCCGCGAGACGCGGCGGCTCTTCGGCCTGTCCGAGCCTGCGCAGGCAGGCTCGGAGCCGCAGGCCTCAGCCCCTCGGAGGAGGCTCGGCCGCTTTGGGGCGGCCCGGCGGCGGTCGGTGAGGTCCCCCGGTTCGCCACTGCGTGTGCTTCGCCACCCGAGCCTGCGCAGCCGGCGTTCCGCCACAACGGCGAGCTGGTCGCGCGCGAGCGCTTCTATCAGGTCGCCTGCGATCCGCGCCGCTCGGTGGCGGTGGAGGCCTGCGCGGGCGCGGGCAAGACCTGGATGCTGGTCTCGCGCATGGTGCGTGCGCTCCTGGAGGAGGGCGATGGCGCCTGCGAGCCGCAGGAGATCCTGGCCATCACCTTCACCAGGAAGGCCGCCGGCGAGATGGGCGCGCGGCTCGACGAGTGGCTGCAGCGCTTCGCGCAGCAGGAGATCGCGCAGCTGGTGCCCGAGCTGCGCATGCGCGGCCTGGGGCCGGCCGCCGCCGAGGCCGCCGCGCCGCGCCTGAAGGCGCTGTACCGCCGGCTGCTCGAAGGCGGGCGGGCGGTGCAGATCCGCACCTTCCACGGCTGGTTCGCCGGCCTGCTGCGCCACGCGCCGCTGGTGGCGCTGGAGCGCCTGGAGCTGCCGCACGTCTACCAGCTGCTGGAGGAGGAGGACGAGGCGCGCCGGCTGGCCCGGCCGCTCTTTTTCGCCGCGCTGCGCGACGACCCCGCCGCGGCCGCCGACTACCAGGCGCTGGTCGATGCGCACGGGCGCACGCAAGCCGCCCGTGCGCTCGACGAGGCGCTGACCCGGCGCGTCGAGTTCGCGCTGGCCGATGCCGAGGGGCGGGTCGACGGCGCCGTGCGGCCCTTTGCCGAGCAGTACCCGGCGCTCGCCGGCCTCGACGCGCCGCACCAGTTGCTGTGCGGCGAGCCGGCGCGCGCGCGCTGGATGTCCTGGGCGAAGGCGCTGGGGGCCGAGAAGAACAAGACGCCACAGAAGGCCGCCGCCGCCGTGGTCGAGGTCTTCGGCGCCGGCCCGCTGGACGCGGGCGCGGCGGCGCTGCCCGCGTTGCGCCGGGCGTTCTTCGTCGCCGACGCGGACCGCCTGAACAACAACCTGGCCAGGTTCCCCGCCGCACAGGCGGCCGGGCAGGAGCTGGAGCTGCTGTGCGCGGCGCAGGCGCAGCACGAGGCCTGGCTGCACCAGCAGCGCATGGCGCGCCTCACGCGCCGGCTGATCGCCGCCTACGCGCAGGCCAAGCGCCAGAACGGCTGGATCGACATGAACGACGTCGAGGCGGCCGCGCACCTGCTGCTGTCCGACCCGGTGCTCTCCGGCTGGCTGCAGGAGCGGCTCGACGCGCGCGTGCGGCACCTGCTGATCGACGAGTTCCAGGACACCAACCCGACGCAGTGGCAGGCGCTCTACGCCTGGCTGTCGGGCTACGCCGGCGCGGGCGGGCGCATGCCGAGCATCTTCCTGGTGGGCGACCCCAAGCAGAGCATCTACCGCTTCCGCCGCGCCGAGCCGCAGGTGTTCGTCGCGGCGCAGCGCTTCGTGGCCGACGAGCTCGGCGGCGACCGGCTCAGCTGCGACCACACCCACCGCAACGCGCCGGGCGTGCTCGGGCTGGTCAACGGCGTCATGCGCGCGGCGCAGGAGGCGGGCGAGTTCTCGGGATTCCGCGAGCACACGACCGAGTCGCGCGCCGAGGGCGTCGCGCTCGCGCTGCCGGCGATCGAGCGTGATGCCGCCGGCGCCGCGGCGTCGGACGACGAGGACGGCGACGGCGAAGGCATCGCCTGGCGCGACAGCCTGACGACCCCGCGCGTGCTGCCCGAGGAGCGCCTGCAGACGCTCGAATGCCGACAGGCGGCGCGCTGGATTGCCGCGCGCATCGCCGAGGGCGTGGCGCCTTCGGAAATCATGGTGCTCTCGCGCAGGCGCGCGCCCCTGGGCGTGCTGCAGGACGAGCTGCGCGCCCTGCACATCGCCGTGCAGCAGCCCGAGAAGAACGACCTGAACGACGCGCCCGAGGTGCGCGACCTGGTGGCGCTGCTCGACGCGCTGGTGTCGCCCGGGCACGACCTGTCGCTGGCGCGCGCGCTGCGCTCGCCCCTGTTCGGCCTGGACGACGACGCGCTGGTGGAGCTGGCCGTGCTGCAGCGCCAGGCCCGCGCGGCGGGCCTGGCCGGGGCGGGCGGCGCCGGGATCGGGTCCGGCCATGCCGACGACACCCTCGGCGATGCGGACGGTTCCGACGACGCGGCCGGCGCAGGAGGCATGAGCAGCGCAGGCGGCACGGACGACATGCGCAACGTGGACGGCACCGTCGGAGCGCACGACCCGGCAGGCCCGCCCGGCGATCCGTCCTCCGGCGACGTGCCGAGCTGGTTCGACCTGCTCCAGCGCGACGACGCGCCGCCGGCGCTGGCCGCCGTCGGCCAAACCCTGCTGCGCTGGCGCCACTGGGTCGACACCCTGCCGCCGCACGACGCGCTCGCCGCCATCTACCACGACGGCGACGTGCCCGGGCGCTTTGCCGCCGCCGCGTCCCCGGCCCAGCGTCGCGGCGTGCTGGCCAACCTGCGCGGGCTGCTGGCGGCGTCGCTGGAGCTCGACGGCGCGCGCTTCGCGACCCCCTACGCGCTGGTGCGCGCATTGCGCGCCGGGGGCTTGATCGCGCCGTCGGTGGCGGCGCAGGGCGCGGTGCGGCTGCTCACGGTGCACGGCGCCAAGGGGCTGGAGGCCGACACCGTGCTGCTGCTCGACTGCGACAGCGCGCCGCAAAGGGCGCAGGCCATGGGCGTGCTGGTGGTCTGGCCGGGCGAGAAGCGCGCACCCGAGCGCTTCGTCTTCGTCGCCAGCGAGAAGCGGCCCCCCGCCTGCGCCAGCGACGCCCTGGCCGGGGAGCAGGCCGCGCGCGAGCGCGAGGAGCTCAACGCCCTGTACGTCGCGACCACGCGCGCGCGCGCCCGGCTGGTGCTCTCGGCCGTGCGCGCGAGCGCCGAGAACCCGCGCAACTGGTGGTCCCGGCTTGCGCCGGCGTGCACGCCCGTCGCTGCCGCAGACGCCGCGGCCGACGCGTCCGGCGCGCCGGAAGGCGACGTGTTTTTCATGCTCGAATGGCCGACAGCGCCCGTCCAGCCTGGGCCGTCAGCTATCGAAAGCGTAGCAAATGAAGAAGCCGATGCGCGCACGGCGGTGTTCGGCCAGGCGGTGCACCGGCTGCTCGAATGGGCCCGCCCGGGCGTCGCGCTGACGCCGGCGCAGGTGCGCGCGGCGCAGCGCGAATTCCTGCTCGACGCCAGCGCCGCGCGCGACGCCGCGGCCATGGCCGAGCGCATCCGCGCCGGCGCTGCCGCCTGGGCCTGGGACGCGGCCGCGCTCGACTGGCACGGCAGCGAGGTCACGCTGTGCCATGCCGGCCGGACGCTGCGCATCGACCGCCTGGTGCGGCATCGGGAGAGCGCCGCCTGGTGGGTGCTCGACTGCAAGTCCGCCGCCCGCCCCGGGCGCGACCCGGCGCTCGTCGCGCAGCTGCGCCGCTGCCGCGAGGCGGTGCGCGGCGCCTGCCCGGGCGAGACGGTGCGCGCGGCGTTCCTGACCGGGCAGGGCGAGCTGGTCGTCGTCGAATGAGCACTTCGGCGACCTTCGGCAACCGGGAGCCTGCCTTATGAGCGAAGGTGCAGCCGGCGACAGCGACAGCGGCGGCGCTGGTGCGTCGCCCGGTGGCCCCGCGGCACGGCGCGTCGCGGTCGTCGGCGGCGGGCCGGCCGGGCTGATGGCGGCCGAGGTGCTGGTCGCGGGCGGCGCGCGGGTGGACCTCTACGACGCCATGCCGTCGGTCGGCCGCAAGTTCCTGCTGGCCGGCAGGGGTGGGCTGAACCTGACGCACGCGGAGCCCTTCGACGCCTTCGCCGGGCGCTTCGGCGCGCGCCGTGCCGACGTCGAGCCGCTGCTGCGGCGCTTCGGCCCCGACGAACTGCGCGCCTGGGCGCACGGCCTGGGCATCGACACCTTCGTCGGCAGCTCGGGCCGGGTGTTCCCGACCGACATGAAGGCCGCGCCGCTGCTGCGCGCCTGGCTGGTGCGGCTGCGCGCGGCGGGCGTGCGCCTTCATATGCGGCACCGCTGGACCGGCTGGCCGGAGCCGGGCGCGCCGACCACGCTGCGCTTCGAGGTGCGCGGCGCCGCGCCCGCCGTCAGCCGTATCGAAGCCCGCTTCGACGCCGTCGTACTGGCCCTGGGCGGCGCCAGCTGGCCGCGGCTGGGCTCCGACGGCGCCTGGGCGCCGTGGCTCGCGGCGCGCGGCGTGCCGGTGGCGCCGCTGGTGCCGGCCAACTGCGGCTTCGACGTGCCGTGGAGCGCGTTCTTCGCCGAGCGCTTCGCGGGCCGGCCCTTCAAGTCGGTGGCGATCCGTTTCATCGATTCGGCCGGGCGGCGCTTTGAGCGCAAGGGCGAGTTCGTGGCGACGGCCGGCGGTGTCGAGGGCAGCCTGGTCTACGCGGCCTCGGCGCTGCTGCGCGATGAGATCGCGGCGCACGGCAGCGCCACCTTCCAGCTTGACCTGCTGCCCGACCGCAGCGCCGAGCAGGTGGCCGCGGCGGTGCGCCACCCGCGCGGCGCCCGCTCGCTCGGCAGCCACCTGAAGAGCCGCCTGGGGCTCGACGGCATCAAGGCTGCCGTGCTGCACGAAGTGCTCGGCCCCTCAGGCACCCACGCGCCCGAGCGGCTGGCCGAGGCCATCAAGGCATTGCCGATCCGTGTGGTGGCGCCGCGGCCGGTCGCCGAGGCCATCAGCAGCGCCGGCGGCGTGCCCTTCGAGGCGCTCGATGCCGGGCTGATGCTGCGCGCGCTGCCGGGCGTGCACTGCGCCGGCGAGATGCTCGACTGGGAGGCGCCGACCGGCGGCTATCTGCTGACCGCGTCGATGGCAAGCGGCGTGGTGGCGGGAGAAGGAGTGCTGGGGAGGCGCTGAGCGGAATCACATACGTCGCGGGCGGCGCGTGCCTGCCTGCTCAGCAGGCGCAGGCTCCGCACGGGTGCTGGTATGGGATGCGATGGCGCTTGAGCTCTGGGCAGCTCAAGGTTTTACGGTATGAGGTTGACGAGCCTTACCCCCGGCACTGGCTACGCAGTTAGGGCTGCTTGGTTCCCCACCTGACCCGGTTGGCCGCTTCACCATGCGGGGAGGCCCGTCAAAGGCTATTGTAAACCCCCCAGGCTTGCTCGGGCCGCGTTGCGGCCTGTAGCCGCCCACCCCCCTTGCGGGGGGCACCGCCAGTGGCCCGGCGAAGCCGGTTCCACGGCGGTTGCTGGATTCTTCGCCAGCCTTCGCTGCGCTCGGCTTTGGGGCTTGTCCATCGGGCCGGGGTGGCGCCGGGCCCGCCCTAAAATCACCCCGATGTCGTACCTCGTGCTCGCCCGCAAATACCGCCCGAAGACCTTCAGCGAGATGGTCGGGCAGGAGCATGTGGTGCAGGCGCTCTCGAACGCGCTGACGACCGGGCGGCTGCACCACGCCTACCTGTTCACCGGCACGCGCGGCGTGGGCAAGACGACCGTGTCGCGCATCCTGGCCAAGTCGCTCAACTGCCAGGGCCCGGACGGGCAGGGCGGCGTCACGGCCGCGCCGTGCGGCGTGTGCCAGGCCTGCCGCGACATCGACGCCGGGCGCTTCGTCGACTACACCGAGCTCGACGCGGCCTCCAACCGCGGCGTGGACGAGGTGCAGGCGCTCCTGGAGCAGGCGGTCTACAAGCCGGTGGCCGGGCGCTACAAGGTCTTCATGATCGACGAGGTGCACATGCTCACCGGGCACGCCTTCAACGCGATGCTGAAGACGCTGGAGGAGCCGCCCGAGTACCTGAAGTTCGTGCTGGCGACCACCGACCCGCAGAAGGTGCCGGTCACGGTGCTGTCGCGCTGCCTGCAGTTCAACCTGCGCCCGATGGCGCCCGAGACGGTGATGGAGCACCTGGCGCAGGTGCTCTCGGCCGAGCAGGTCGAGGCCGAGCCGCAGGCGCTGCGCCTGCTGGCGCGCGCGGCGCGCGGCTCGATGCGCGACGCGCTGTCGCTCACCGACCAGGCCATCGCCTTCGGCAACGGCGCGCTGCAGGAGGCGGGGGTGCGCCAGATGCTCGGCAGCGCCGACCGCGGCCACGTGTTCGGGCTGATCGAGGCGCTGGCGCGGGGCGACGGCCTGACGGTGGTCGAAACCTCCGAGGCGCTGCGGCGCGACGGCCTGGCGGCCGCCTCGACGCTGGAGGAGATGACCGCCGTGCTGCAGGCCATGGCGGTGCTGCAGGCGGTGCCCGCGCGCGCCGACGCGGCGCTCCTGTCCGGCGCCGCCGACCCGGACGCCGCCGAGACGGCGCGCCTGGCCGCGCTGATGCCGCCCGACGAAACCCAGCTGCTCTACAGCCTCTGCCTGCACGGCCGCGCCGAGCTCGGGCTGGCGCCGGACGAGTACGCGGGCCTCACGATGGTGCTGCTGCGGCTGCTGGCGTTCAAGCCCGCCGGTGCCGACCTAGCGGCGGAAAGGAGGCCGGCGCGCCCGGCGGCGGACCCCGAGGGCATCGCAGGCGCTGCGGGTGCGGGGCGCGTCGGGCCGCAAGGGCGCCGCTTCGGGCCGTCCGCGATGGCCATGCCGGCCGACGCGCCGCACGGGCGGGCGGGAGCCGCAGGCGCGGGCTCCGGAATGCCGGCGCCTCGGATTCAGGGGCCGGAGCAAGGGCAGGCCGCCGCCGCGCTCCAAGAGATCAATGTGCAGGAGGCCGCAGCGCCGCGCGCCAACGCCGCAGCGGCTGCCGCGACCGCCCTCGCGGCCGACAGGCGTCCCGTTCGCGCCGCCATGGAAGCAGACACGGGCGCGAGCACGGCGCCGCTCGTTTCGCGCCCCAATGGCGCCAGGGCGCCCGCCGATGCTGCGCGGAGTGCTACCAATATCGTAGCGCTGCCGCTGCGCGTGCAGCCGCCGCCGGGACCGCGCGAGGCGCCGCGCGAGCCCGACGCGGCAGCGGCGGCGGCGCTGGCGCCGAGCGGCGAGGGCGATTTCTGGCACGACGTGGTCAGCCGGCTGGTGACCGCCGAGGCGATCGCCGCGCTGGCGCGCGAGCTGGCCCTGCAGTCGCAGCTGGTCGCGCGCGACGTCGGCCAGTGGCTGCTGCGCGTCGAGCGCGAGTCGCTGAACTCGGCCGGCAGCCGCGAGCGCCTGCAGGCTGCGCTCGCCACGCTGGGGCACGAGGTGCGGCTGGTGGTCGAGATCGGCGCCGTGCAGGACAGCCCGGCGCGTCGCAACGCGCTGGCCGCCAGCGAGCGCCAGCGCGCCGCCGAGGAGGCCATCCGCAGCGACCCGCTGGTGCAGGCGATGATGCGCGACTTCGACGCCCGGATCGTGCCGGGGTCGCTGCGGCCCGAGTAGGGCCGCAGCGACCCCGCCGCGGGCGGCGCGGCGCTTTATTAATTGGCTTTGCCGCTATTCTTTTTTCTTTTTCACCCCTACCTTTACCTTTCACAGGATCAACGATGTTCAACAAGGGACAACTGGCCGGCCTCATGAAGCAGGCGCAGGCAATGCAGGACAACATCAAGAAGGCGCAGGACGAGCTCGCCACCATCGAGGTCGAGGGCGAGTCGGGCGCCGGGCTGGTCAAGGTCGTCATGACCTGCAAGCACGACGTGAAGCGCATCACCATCGACCCCAGCCTGCTGGCCGACGACAAGGACATGCTGGAGGACCTGGTGGCCGCCGCCTTCAACGCCGCGGTGCGCAAGGCCGAGGAGACCAGCGAGCAGAAGATGGGCAAGCTGACCGCCGGCATGCCGGGCCTGCCGCCGGGCATGAAACTGCCGTTTTAATGAAGCACACGCTATGAGGCTTGCTTCGGGAGAACCTATTGGCTGATTCCGGCTCGCTCGATGCGCTGGTCGAGGCGCTGCGGCGGCTGCCGGGGGTGGGGGTCAAGTCGGCCTCGCGCATGGCGTTCCACCTGCTGCAGCACGACCGGGAGGGCGCGCGGCGGCTGGCGCGTTCGCTGGAGCAGGCGGTGGGGCAGGTGCGCCACTGCGAGCGCTGCAACACCTTCACCGAGGCCGAGGTCTGCAGCGTGTGCCGCGACCCGCGGCGCGACGGGACCAAGCTGTGCGTGGTCGAGACGCCGGCCGACCAGGCGGCGCTGGAGCGCACCGGGGCGTTCCGCGGCTACTACTTCGTGCTGATGGGCAAGCTCAGCCCGCTCGACGGCATCGGCCCGAACGACATCGGCCTGGCCCGGCTGTTCGCGCGGGCGCTCGACGGCACGGTGCAGGAGGTCATCCTCGCGACCAACTTCACCGCCGAGGGCGAGGCCACGGCGCACGTGATCGGCGAGGCGCTGCGCGAGCGCGGCCTCGCCGTGACGCGGCTGGCGCGCGGCGTGCCGGCAGGCAGCGAACTGGAGTACGTCGACCTGGGCACCATCGCGCACGCGCTGGTGGACCGGCGCTGAGGTCGGCAGCGGTGCCACGCGCCGCGCCGTGTGCTACTATTTTTATAGCTGGAAGCGCAGCAACCGCGTGCGCCGAGGCCCGATTTCATTCCAAACCCGGAAGGTGCCCATGAGCTTTCACTCGCTGACCGTCGCCTACTGGTGCGTGCTGGCCGCGGCATTCCTGCCGTACGCCTGCGCCTTCATCGCCAAGTCGGGCAGCTTCACGCCGCGCGACAACGTGCAGCCGCGCGAGTGGGGCGCAAAGCAGACCGGCTGGCGCGCCCGCGCCAACGCCGCGCAGGCCAACAGTTTCGAGGGGCTGGCGTTCTTCATCGGCGCGGTCGTCATCGCGCACCAGCTGGGCGCGGCGCAGGGGCGCATCGACGCGCTGGCCGCGGCGTACGTCGCGCTGCGCGTGGTCTACATCGTGCTGTACGTGCGTGGCCTGGGCTCGCTGCGCAGCGCCGTCTGGCTGCTCGGGTTCCTGGTCAACATCGCGATTCTCTTCGTCGCCTGACGGGGCGAAAAAAGAGGACTTTCGCATTACGTGGAAACCCCCCCGGGGATGTTCCCGATGCCGTGGGGAAAGGGCGTCCTTAAGCTGGCGGCCCCTGCAAGGCCGCCTGCCCAACCATTCCCCCATGCTCACCCGCCGCACCTTCGCCACCGCCTCCGCCCTTGCCGCCGCCGCGGTCGCGCTGCCCCGGGTCTACGGGCAGGCCAAGCCCGAGAAGTCGAAGGTCGCCATCGCCGTGGGCGGCAAGGCGGCGTTCTACTACCTGCCGCTGACCATCGCCGAGCAGCTCGGCCACTTCAAGGCCGAAGGACTGGACGTCGAGATCTCCGACTTCGCCGGCGGCTCGCGCGCGCTGCAGGCGGTGGTGGGCGGTTCGGCCGACGTGTGCTCGGGCGCCTACGAGCACACCATCAACCTGCAGGCGAAGAACCAGTTCTTCCAGTCCTTCGTGCTGCAGGGCCGCGCGCCGCAGATCGCAGTCGGCATCTCGACCCGCAACATGCCCGGCTACAGCGGCATCGCCGACCTCAGGGGCAAGAAGATCGGCGTGTCGGCGCCGGGCTCCTCGACCAACATGGTGGCCAACCTGGTGCTGTCGCGCGGCGGGTTGAAGGCCAGCGACGTGAGCTACATCGGCGTTGGCGTGTCGGCCGGCGCGCTGACCGCGCTGCGCTCCGGGCAGATCGACGCCATCAGCAACACCGACCCGGTGATGACCATGCTGGAGCAGAAGGGCGACGTCAAGATCGTCAGCGACACGCGCACCCTGAAGGGCACGCAGGAAGTGTTCGGCGGCCCGATGCCCGCGGCCTGCCTGTACGCGCCGGTCGATTTCGTGCACAGGAATCCCAACACCTGCCAGGCGCTGGCCAACGCCATGGTGCGCACGCTCAAGTGGCTGCAGACCGCCGGGCCGGGCGACATCATCAAGACGGTGCCCGAGAGCTACCTGCTGGGTGACCGGGCGCTGTATCTCGCCTCCTTCGACAAGGTGCGCGAGTCGATCTCGCCCGACGGCATCGTCATGGCCGACGGGCCGCAGACGGCGCTCAACGCCATCGCCAGCTTCGACAGCTCGGTCAGGGCCGACAGGATCGACCTGGCCAGGACCTTCACCAACGATTTCGCGCGGCGCGCCAAGGACAGGTTCAAGGCCTGAGCCGGTCGCGGGCGCCGCCATGCCGGAGTTCTCAGCGGCCGCGCTCGAACTGCTCGACATCGAATGCACCTTCGGCACCGGCGACGGCGCGGGGCAGCAGCGCTACACCGCCGTGGCGCACACCACGCTGCGCGTGGGCGCCGGCGAGTTCGTCTCGGTGGTCGGGCCCACCGGCTGCGGCAAGTCGACCCTGCTGAACGTCGCGGCCGGGCTGCTGGCGCCGTCGGCGGGGACGGTGCGGGTGTTCGGGCAGCCGCTCGCGGGCATCAACGCGCGCGCCGGCTACATGTTCCAGACCGAAGCGCTGATGCCCTGGCGCAGCGCGTTGGCCAACGTGATGGTCGGCCTGCAGTACCGCGGCGTGCCCGACGCCGCGGCGCGCACGCAGGCCGAGCAATGGCTGGCCAGGGTCGGCCTGGCGGGCTTCGGCGACCGCTATCCGCACCAGCTCTCGGGCGGCATGCGCAAGCGGGTGGCGCTGGCGCAGACGCTGGTGCTCGACCCCGACATCGTCCTGATGGACGAGCCCTTCGGCGCGCTCGACGTCCAGACGCGCCAGCTGATGGAAAACGAGGTGCTCGAACTCTGGAGCGCGAAGAAGAAGGCCGTGCTCTTCATCACGCACGACCTCGACGAGGCGATCGCCATGAGCGACCGCGTGGTGGTGCTCTCGGCGGGGCCGGCGACGCACCCGATCGGCGAGTTCGCCATCGACCTGGCGCGCCCGCGCGACGTGGCCGAGGTGCGCACGCACCCGCGTTTCGTCGAGTTGCACCGGCAGATCTGGGGCGTGCTGCGCGACGAGGTGCTCAAGGGCTATGCGCAGCAGTTGAAAACATGAGCACACCCCCAGGCTTGCCCACTGCGTGGGGCCGCCCAGTGTCCGCTGCCACAGGCAGCGACTCTTCGGCCCGTCCAGGCCTGCGCAGGCAGGCCTGGAGCCGCGGGCCTCAGCCCCCTTCGAGGGGACAACACCGGCGGCCCGGCGAAGCCGGTTCCGCGGTATTTCCGGAATCAACTCCGTGGAAGCCGGCGGGATGAGCGCGCGCCTGGGGCGGGGCGGGGCACGCGCCTGGCAGGTCGCGCTGCTGGTGGCGCTGCTGGCGGGCTGGCACCTTGCGTCGCGCGACAGCCAGGTGGCGTTCTTCCTGGGCGAGCCGGTCCAGGTGGCCGGGCGCATCTGGAGCTGGTTCTCGCCGCTCGCGCTTCCGCCCAACGCGTTGTTCGCCGACGGGCTGCCCGGCAACGCCGACATCTACCGGCACCTGGGCACCACGCTGCTGGAGACGGCGCTGGCATTCGGGATCGGCACCGTGCTGGGGCTCGCGTGCGGGCTGTGGCTGGCGCTCAGCCACACGGCCAGCCTGATCCTGGAGCCCTACATCCAGGCCGCCAACTCGATGCCGCGCGTGATCCTGGCGCCGATCTTCGCGCTGTGGTTCGGACTGGGCATCTGGAGCAAGGTGGCGCTGGCCGTCACGCTGGTGTTCTTCATCGTGTTCTTCAACGTCTACCAGGGTGTGCGCGAAGTGAGCCCGGTGGTGCTCGCCAATGCGCGGATGCTCGGCGCCAACCGGCGTCAGCTGCTGCGCACGGTCTATCTGCCGAGCGCGACCAGCTGGGTGTTCTCCAGCCTGCACACCTCCGTCGGGCTGGCCTTCGTCGGCGCGGTGGTGGGCGAGTACCTGGGCTCGGCGCGCGGCGTCGGCTACCTGATCCTGCAGGCCGAGGGCACCTTCGACGTCAACACGGTGTTCGCCGGCATCGTGGTGCTGACCGCCTTCGCGCTGGCGCTCGACGCCGCGGTCGGCGCCGTCGAGCGCCGCCTCATGAAGTGGCAGCCGGCGAGCGGCGTGACCGAGAAGCTCTGAGCGGACGGGCCGGCGCCGCCCAGGGCCGGCAGGCGCGGGCAGCTCGATGCGCGGCGGCAGGCACCGCAGGCCCCCGGAGTCAGCGCTTCTTTCTGGCCGGCGTGCCGCCGTGCTTCTGCTGCACGATCACCGGCTTGCCGGCAGCGGGCCGCTGGGCGAGGGATGCCGCCGCAGCCGCGCCGGCGCGCACCGCTGCCGAGGCGCGCAGGGGCGACGACAGCGGCTGCCGCAGCGTCGCCCTGGCGCGGCCGGTGCCGTGCGCGTGGGCGGCCGCGGCGGCCTCGCTCGCGCGGGCGGCGTCGGCCTCGCGCGCGGCCTGCAGCGGCAGGTAGACCACCACCTGGTAGCCGCTCCTGAAGGCGTGGGTCGGGGGCACGTCGTTCCACTGCGCCACGTTGCTCGGCGCCACCCGGTAGCGGCTAGCGATGCTCGCCACGTTGTCGTTGCGGCGGGCGCGCACGGTGGTGCGGCGCGTGACGATCTCGGGCTGGAAGCTCAGCTGGCCGCTCTCGGCCACCGCCGCGTCCACGTCCTCGTGCACCTGCGGGGTGCGCGGGATGATCAGCGTCGAGCCGCCCTTGATCAGCATGCGCGGCGGCACGTTGTTGACGGTGCGCAGGTCGTAGGGGCTCATGCCGGCGCGCTCGGCGGCCTCGGCCACGGTCATGGTGCCGGGCACCGTCCAGGCGGTCCAGCTGGCGTACTGGCCGTCGCGGTAGGCCTCGAAGTTGCGCTTGAAGACGGCCGCGTTGTCCCAGGGCAGCAGGATCTGCGGCGTGCCGGCGGCCAGCAGCACCGGCTTGTGCGCGGCCGGGTTGAGCGCGCGGAAGTCCTCCAGCCGCACGTCGGCCAGCCGCGCGGCCAGCTCGACGTCGAGGTCGCGCGTGAGCGTGACGGTCTGGAAGTACGGGTGGTTGCCGATCGGCGGCAGCTCGGCGTTGAACTGCTGCGGGTCGGCCACGATGTTCTTGATCGCCTGCAGCTTGGGCACGTACAGGCGCGTCTCGGCCGGCATGCTGAGGTCGGTGTAGCCGGTGGGTAGCCCCAGGCGCTGGTTCTTGGCAATGGCGCGGCTGACGCTGCCTTCGCCCCAGTTGTAGGCGGCCAGCGCGAGCTGCCAGTCGCCGAACATGCCGTAGAGCTTCTGCAGGTAGTCGAGCGCGGCGCGGGTGGAGGCCAGCACGTCGCGCCGGTCGTCGCGGAAGATGTTCTGCTTCAGCTGATAGTCGCTGCCGGTGCCCGGCATGAACTGCCACATGCCGGCGGCGCGCGCGCTCGACACCGCCTGCGGGTTGAACGCGCTCTCGACGAAGGGCAGCAGCGCCAGCTCGGTCGGCATGTCGCGCCGCTCCAGCTCCTCGACGATGTGGAAGATGTACTTGCTGGAGCGCCCGGTCATGCGCTCGATGTAGTCGGGTCGGCTGGCATACCACTGCTCGCGGTCGCGCACCAGCTCGCCCTCCAGGTTGGGCATCTTGAAGCCGCGGCGGATGCGCTCCCACATGTCGGCCGGCGGCGCCAGCGGCACCACGGCGTACGAGGTGCCGATCTCGCCCTGCGTGATGGGCGACAGCGCCGCCTGGGAAGCGGTCGTGCTGGTCGGGTTGCCGGCCGCGCCCGGGCGCAGCTGGTCACTGGACACCGGAGGCGTGGTGCTGGCGCAGCCCACGAGGAAAAGGGAGCCCGCGAGGCAGGCGGCGATCAGGAATTTCATCGGAAGTCGTTTTTCCATTGGCGCAGCGCGCCGAAGACCTCGGTGTCGTCCGCGCCGGCGCCCAGGCCGGCGTGCGTGCGCACCGCTGCGATGACATTGGCTTCGCGGCTGCGAAGGAAGGGGTTGACCTGGCGCTCGGTGCCCAGCCTGGAGGGCAGCGTCGGCCGGCCCTGGGCGCGCAGCGCCTCGCACTGCGCGGCGTAGCGCGCGATCGCGGGGTTGCCGGGCTCGACGGCGCGCGCGAAGCGCAGGTTGGCCAGGGTGTATTCGTGGCCGCAGCATACCTGCGTGTCGTCGGGCAGCGCGGCCAGCCTGTCGAGCGAGGCCAGCATCTGCGCCGGGGTGCCCTCGAACAGCCGCCCGCAGCCGCCCGAGAACAGTGTGTCCCCGCAAAACACCAGCGGCCCGGGAAGGGCCGCCGTGGCGTCGTTTTGCGCGTTGCGCGGCAGCACGTAGGCGATGTGGCCCGCCGTGTGGCCGGGGATGTCGAGCACGTCGAAGCGCAGGCCCAGCGCCTCGGCCCGATCGCCCTGCGCCAGCGGCGTGTACGGCTTGGGAATGCGTTCCGTGGCCGGGCCGAACACGGCGGCGCCGGTGGCGTCGCGCAGCGCGTCGACGCCGCCGGTGTGATCGGCGTGATGGTGCGTGACTAGAATCGCTGCGAGCCGCAGGCCCTCGCGTTCGAGGTGGCCGAACACCGGTTTTGCTTCTCCCGGATCCACCACGATCGCGCTGGCTCCGTTTTGTAGCACCCAGATGTAGTTGTCGGCAAAGGCGGGCAACGCAACGAGATTCATGAGCGGCGAGATTATAGGTTTGCAGCAGTGGTTCGACACCCCCCCGGGCCGCTACCTGCTGGCCTGGGAGCAGGCGCAATTCGACCGCGCCGTGGCCGATGTTTTCGGCTACCACGCGCTGCAGCTCGGGCTGCCGGAGATCGCCGGGCTGCGCGACAACCGCATGCTGCACCGCTGGCTCGCCGCGTTGCAGCCGCAGGCGACGATGCCCCGCGTGGCGCTGTGCGCCGATCCCACCGCGCTGCCGTTCGGCGCCAACAGCCTCGATCTGGTGCTGCTGCCGCACACGCTCGACCTGAGCCCCGACCCGCACGCCACGCTGCGCGAAGTCGAGCGCGTGCTGGTGCCCGAGGGTCGCGTCGTCGTCTGCGGCCTGAACCCGGCGAGCCTGTGGGGGCTGCGCCAGCGCCGCGCGCGGCTGTACCGGCGCTTCGGCGTGGGCGAGCCGTTCCTGCCCGAGACCGGCGAGTTCCTGTCCTATTGGCGCATCCGCGACTGGCTGCGGCTGCTGAGCTTCGAGGTCGAGTCGAGCCGCTTCGGGCTGTACCGGCCGGCAGTGCGCGGCGAGGCCTGGCTGGAGCGCTTCGGCTGGCTCGACCGCGTGGGCGAGCGCTGGTGGCCGATTTTCGGCGCGGTCTACTTCGTGGTCGCGGTCAAGCGCGTGCGCGGCATGACGCTGCTCAACGCCCAGTGGAAGCGCGCCCGGCCGGTCGTCGCGGCGCCGGTGCCGGTGGCGGGACGGGTCAATCGCAGCGAGGAATCATCATCGAACATGGACGAACAGAGGGAACAGCGTTGAACGAAGTGCAGATCTACAGCGACGGCGCCTGCAAGGGCAACCCGGGGCCGGGCGGCTGGGGCGTGTGGCTCAAGTCGGGCGCGGTGGAAAAGGAGCTGTTCGGCGGCGAGCTGAACACCACCAACAACCGCATGGAGCTGATGGCCGTGATCGAGGGCCTGGCGGCCCTGAAGCGCCCCTGCAAGGTGCTGCTCTACCTCGACAGCCAGTACGTGCGCCTGGGCATCACCGAGTGGATCCATGGCTGGAAGGCCAAGGGCTGGCGCACCTCGACCCGGCAGCCGGTGAAGAACGCCGAGCTGTGGCAGCGCCTGGACCAGCTGGTGCAGGGCGGCGGCCACCTGATCGAGTGGCGCTGGGTCAAGGGCCATTCGGGCGACCCTGGCAACGAGCGCGCCGACATGCTGGCCAACAAGGGCGTCGAGCGGGCGCTGGGGCGCATCTGAGCCCCGGAGAACCGGACCCAGCGGCGGCCCTGATCCCCTGCAGGCAGCCGCATTCCCCCGAGGCCGCCGACCGGCAAGCGCAATGGCGCCTCGATCTGCAGGCCAGGCAACATCCAACCGACACCAAGGAGATCCATGACCCGTTCATTCAACATCGCGCTCATTCCGGGCGACGGCATCGGCAAGGAAGTTGTTCCCGAGGGCGTCCGCGTGTTGGAAGCCGCGGCGCAGCGTTTCGACCTGGCGCTGAACTTCACGCCGATCGAGTGGGCCAGTTGCGAGTACTACCAGCGGCACGGCCAGATGATGCCGGACGACTGGAAGGCGCAGCTCGAAAGGCAGGACGCGATCTACTTCGGCGCGGTGGGGTGGCCCGCCGCGGTCCCCGACCACGTTTCATTGTGGGGATCGCTTCTGAAGTTCCGTCGTGAGTTCGACCAGTACATCAACCTCAGGCCGGTGCGGCTGTTCGAGGGCGTGCCTTGCCCCCTGGCCGGCCGCAAGCCTGGCGACATCGACTTTTTCGTCGTGCGCGAGAACACCGAGGGGGAGTACACCAACCTCGGCGGCATCATGTACGAGGGAACCGAGCGCGAGGTCGTGATCCAGGAGACGGTGATGAGCCGCTTCGGCGCCGACCGCGTGCTCAAGTACGCCTACGAGCTGGCGCGGTCACGCCCGCGGCAGCACCTGACGGTGGCCACCAAGAGCAACGGGATCGCCATCAGCATGCCCTGGTGGGACGGTCGCGCCGACGCGGTGGGCAAGGGCTACCCGGAGGTCGAGGTCGACAAGCAGCACATCGACATCCTCACGGCGCGTTTCGTGCTGCAGCCGCAGCGTTTCGACGTGGTGGTGGCGAGCAACCTGTTCGGCGACATCCTGAGCGATCTGGGGCCGGCGTGTACCGGCACCATCGGCTTGGCACCCTCGGCCAACCTGAACCCCGAGCGCAAGTTCCCGTCGCTGTTCGAGCCGGTGCACGGCTCGGCGCCCGACATCTGCGGTCAGGGCATCGCCAACCCCATCGCGGCGATCTGGTCGGGTGCGCTGATGCTCGACTTCCTGGGCTGCAAGCCGGCGCACGACGCCATCGTCGCGGCCATCGAGCAGGTTCTGGCGCAGGGGCCACGCACCCGGGATCTGGGCGGTACGGCCTCCACGGTGGAAGTGGGCGCGGCCATCGCTGCTGCTGTGGGCGCGGCCGGCACCAGAGCCGGAACCGATTAGCGCCCGGGTTCATTGACGCGCAGCGCCTTCACCACCAGCGAAAACGCCGGCGACGGCTGGCGCCGGCTGGGGTAGTACAGGTGGTAGCCCGCGAATTTCGGGCACCAGTCCTCCAGCACGCGCACCAGGCGACCTGCCTCGATGTGCGGCATCAGTTCATCTTCGGGCAGCAGGGCGATGCCCAGCCCGGCCAGCGCCGCGTCCACCTGGGGCGGCGAGGTGTTGAAGATCAGCGGCCCGTCCACGCGCACGTTCACTTGGTGGCCGCGGCGCTCGAAGTCCCAGACGTACAGGCCGCCCGACGTGGGCATGCGCTGGTTGATGCAACGATGCGCCATCAGGTCGTGCGGCGTTCTGGGAGCCGGGTGGAGGGCGAAGTAGTCCGGCGAGGCCACCACCGCCATGCGCAGCGGCGGGCCGATGGGCACGGCGATCATGTCCTTGTCGATGGTGTTGCCCAGGCGCACGCCCGCATCGAAGCGGTCGGCCACGATGTCGCGCAAGCCGTAGCTCATGTCGAACTCCAGCGTGATGTCCGGGTACTCGCGCAGCAGCGGCGCGAGCCTGGGCAGCAGCACGGCTTGCAGCACGCTGCCGCCGCAGGTGATGCGGACCGTGCCCGCTGGCTTGTCGCGCAATTCGGTCAAGGCATCGAGTTCGGCCTCGATCTCGTCGAAGCGGTGGCCGATGGCCCGCATCAGCCGCTCCCCCGCCGAAGTGGGCGACACGCTGCGCGTGGTGCGCGTGAGCAGCCGGATGCGCAGCCGCTCCTCCAGGCCGCGAATGGTCTGGCTCAGCGCCGATTGCGTCACGCCCAGCGCCGCGGCGGCCCGGGTGAAGCTGCCTTCGCGCGCCACGGTGACGAAGGCCAGAAGGTCGTTGAAGTTGTGCCTGGCCATGGACCTCCCTTGCGCAACACTGATTAGCTATTCTTATATCTATTTTAAGAATTCATTAGCTAGTCAAGCCGTTCCGCCTTCGAAAAAATGGAGGGTGCGCTCTTGATGCAGTCATCCATTTCCCTCGTCAACAGGAACATCGAACATGAACACGCCATCCCGTCAAAACCGCGAAACCGCGGCAGCGTCCCCCGATGCCACTTCCGGCCGACGCGATTTTCTGAAAACGGCCGGCACCGGCGCGGCCGCGCTGGGCGTCCTGTCGGTCGCTGGCGGCGCGGCCTTCGCGGCGGATAGGCAGCGGGCGCCGAACGCACCCGAGGGTGCCGACAATTTCTACAAAAGCGGCCAAGTGACCGTGCAGAAGGTCAGCTTCAGGAGCCAGTACCAGATGAATGTTGTAGGGAATCTGGTCACGCCCAAGGGCCTCGATCGGAAGGTCAAGGCCTCTGCCGTGATCGTCGGCCACCCGATGGGAGCGGTGAAGGAACAAAGCTCCATGCTCTATGCGAAAAAGCTGGCGGAGCAAGGCTTTGTCACTTTGGCGATCGACTTGCCGTTCTGGGGTGAAAGCGAGGGGCACCCCCGCAACCTGGTGGCACCTGAAGTGTATGTTGAAGCGTTCAGCGCGGCCGTTGACTACCTCGGCACCCGGGATTTCATCGACCGCAACCGCATTGGCGTGCTGGGCATCTGCGGCAGCGGCGGCTTTGCCATCGGTGCCGCCAAGATCGACCCGCGCCTGAAGGCCATTGCCACCGTCAGCATGTACGACATGGGTGCCGTCACCCGCCATGGCCTGAACCATTCGCTGACGCTGGAGCAACGCAAAGCCTTGCTCGTCAAAGCGGCAGAACAACGCTACAGCGAATTTGCCACCGGAAAAGGGATATTCCTGAACTATTTGCCCGCACAGCTGGGTCCGGATACCGACCCGGTGACGCGCGAATTCTGGGACTTCTACCGCACGCCGCGCGGCATCGCCATCCCTGAAGGCCGGACGCTGGAGCTGACGCAAAACCGCATGCTGACCAGTGAAGTCCGGTTCATGAACTTCTATCCGTTCAACGACATCGAGACGATTTCTCCGCGTCCGCTGCTCTTCATCACCGGCGATCAGGCGCACTCCAGGGAGTTCAGCGAAGACGCCTACCAGCGAGCGGCTGAACCCAAGGAGCTGGTGTGGGTTCGCGGCGCCGGCCATGTCGATTTGTACGACCGAGTGGACCTGATCCCGTGGGGCAAGCTGACGTCGTTCTTCGAGCGGCACCTCGCGCAAGAAAGCATTGCATGACAGCCCAAGTCTGCGACACCCCAGCAGTCGATCCGGTCGTTCAGCTCGGGACCGGGGACCGACCCACCCACTGGAGCGGCGTCTTCGCGATGACGCTGTGCGTCTTCGCGCTGATCGCCTCGGAATTCATGCCGGTCAGCCTGCTGACGCCGATGGCTGCCGAGCTCCGGGTCAGCGAAGGCCTGGCGGGCTACGGCATCGCGATCTCCGGCGCCTTTGCGGTGCTGACCAGTCTGTCCATCCCGGCGCTGGCCGGCAGCATGAACCGCAAGACCCTGCTGCTGCTGCTGACCGGGCTGATGTGCGTCTCGGGGCTGGTCATCGGGCTGGCGCCCAACTATGTGACGTACATGATCGGCCGCGCGCTGATCGGGGTCGTGGTCGGCGGGTTCTGGTCCATGTCGGCGGCGGTGGCCATGCGGCTGGTGCCGACCCACAGCGTGCCCAAGGCGCTGGCCATCTTCAACGGCGGCAATGCGCTGGCCACGGTCGTGGCCGCGCCGCTGGGCAGCTACCTGGGCGGGATCATCGGCTGGCGCGGCGCCTTTTTCTGCCTGGTGCCGGTGGCGCTGATCGCCCTGGCCTGGCAGTGGGTCAGCCTGCCTCCCATGAAGGCCGAGCCCCGCGCGGCGGACTCCGGCAATGTCTTCAGGCTGTTCGGGAACCCCTTGGTCGCCCTGGGCCTGCTGGCGGTCGGCACCTTCTTCATGGGGCAATTCGTGCTGTTCACCTATGTGCGCCCCTTTCTGGAAACCGTCACCCAGGTGGATGTGTCCACGCTGTCGATGATGCTGCTGGTGCTCGGCATCGCGGGCTTCGTCGGCACGACGCTCATCGGCGCATTCCTGAAGAAAGGCATGTACCGCACGCTGGTGGGCATCCCGCTGGTGATGGCTGCGATCGCGCTGGCCTTGATCGCCTTCGGCGGCTCGGTGGCGGCGGTTTTCGTGCTGCTGGGCCTGTGGGGGCTGGTGGCGACGGCCGCGCCGGTCGGCTGGTGGTCGTGGCTGGCCCGAACGCTGCCCAGGAACGCCGAAGCCGGCGGCGGCTTGATGGTGGCCATGATCCAGCTCTCCATCGCGCTGGGCTCGACCCTCGGTGGCGTGCTGTTCGATGGAAGCGGCCATCGAGCCACCTTCGTGGCGAGCGCCGCCCTGCTGCTGGTCGCCGCCGTCCTGGCCTGGCTGACCGCGCGTTCGGAGCGGGCGCGAATTGCCTGATGCCCTCCCAATGACGGTAAAAGCCCGCGGCGCCCACGCGGCCGCATGGCGCCTGCAGGCCATGGACATCACCCGGCGAGCGCCGGCAGTCCGAAGCGGCCCGGCGACCCTGATGCTATCGTTTCGATAGCTAAAAAGGCACGCCCCTATTGCGCGGGAGGCCGTTTTCCTTGAAAACCAGCGCCCTGTTCCGGGGGCGGCGCCTGCTGCGCCTCCAGCGCGCGCAGCGCCTCGAGACTGTTGATGTTGACGAACGCCTCCGGCGGCCCGAACGGCACGCGCAGCGCCGCCTGCCCGGACAGCCAGGCGCCGATCTTGCGCTCGCCGCGCCGCAGGAAGTCGCGCAGATCATTGCGCAGCGAGCGGTGCAGCAGGCAGAACACGGGCTGCGGCCGCGCGCCGTCGGTCGCCACGGCGGCGGTGCCGCCACCCGCCACGACCGCTTCCGCCAGCCGGCTCGCCAGATCCTGCGGAAAGCAGGGCGCGTCGCACGGCACGGTCAGCAGCCATGGCGTCGCGCAGTGGTCGAGCGCGACCAGAAAGCCCGCCAGCGGGCCGGCGTGATCGGGCAGGTCATCGCTCAGCACCGGCGCGCCGAAGTCCCGGTAGGCCGGCAGGTTGCGGTTGGCGACCACCAGGGTCGGCCCGACCTGCGGCCGCAGCCGGTCGAGCGCGTGCCGCGCCAGCGCGACGCCCTGAAAAAGCTGCAGGCCCTTGTCGACGCCGCCCATGCGCGAGCCGCGCCCGCCGGCGAGCACCACGCCGGTGATCTGCTCGCGCGCGATCGACGGCACCGACGCGCCGCGCAGGCCGCCGCTCATCCGCCGATGTAGCTCATCTCGACGCGCTGCGGCGCAAGGGCGGTGCCGTCGTCCTCGCCGCCGCGCAGCGACGAGCGCAGCTCGGAATAGCGGTCGCCGCGGCCCTGCCAGATGCGGCCGATGGCCGAGGCGATCTGCGCGTCGCCCGCCGGCGCCGCGCCCTGTGATGCGTCGCCGCGCAGCAGCGGGCGCAGGTCGTGGCCTGCGCCGGCGAACAGGCACAGGTACAGCCGGCCCTCGGTCGAGAGGCGCGCGCGGCTGCAGTCGCGGCAGAAGGCCTGCGTGACGCTGCTGATGACGCCGACCTCGCCGCCGCCGTCGGCGTACGCCCAGCGCTGCGCCGTCTCGCCCGGCGCGCTGGCCTCCAGCGGCGCCAGCGGAAACTCGGCCGCGATGCGCTCGACCACCTCGGCCGAGGGCACCACGTCGTCCATGCGCCAGCCGTTGGTGGCGCCCACGTCCATGTACTCGATGAAGCGCAGCACCACCTCGCCGCCGTAGCGCTCGCGGAAGTGGCGCGCCATCGGCAGGATCTCGCGCTCGTTGACGCCGCGCTTGACCACCATGTTGACCTTGATCGGCCCGAAGCCCCGCGGCGCGCGCCGCGTCGATGCCGGCCAGCACGTCGTCCACCGGGAAATCGACGTCGTTCATGCGGCGGAACACGGCGTCGTCGATCGCGTCGAGGCTGACCGTCACGCGCCGCAGCCCGGCCGCCTTCAGCGCCGCGCGCCTTGCGCGCCAGGAGCGAGCCGTTGGTGGTGAGCGTGAGGTCGAGCGGGGCGCCGTCGGGCGTGCGCAGCGCGGCCAGCTGCCCGACCAGGCAGCTCGAGGTTCTTGCGCAGCAGCGGCTCGCCGCCGGTCAGGCGCAGCTTGCGCACGCCGTGCGTCGGCGAACAGGCGCGCCAGCCGCGTGATCTCCTCGAAGCTCAGCAGCGCGCTGTGCGGCAGGAAGCGTGCTGGTCTTGTCGAACACCTCCTTGGGCATGCAGTAGCTGCAGCGGAAGTTGCAGCGGTCGGTGACGGAGATGCGCAGGTCGGTCAGCGGGCGGTGCAGGCGGTCGAGCAGGCTTCCCGTCGGCGCCAGGTCGGGCTGCGGCGGGAAGGCGGCCGCGCGGCGGGCCCGGCCGATGTCTGCGATGGGTACGATGGCTTCGCTTCTCATGATCGGTCCAATCTACCGCATCGGCGCGCGGGGCAGCGCCGCCCCCGCCGATTGACCCCGTTCGCTCGGCAGCGGTGCGGCCTGCGGGCGCAGCACGCCGAACAGGTTCTTCGGGTCGGTGGTCCGCGGCACCAGTTCGAGCGCCTGGCCGATGCCCAGCTCGGCCGCGGCGTCGCGCAGGAAGGCGAGCGCCGAATAGTCCTCCAGGGCGAAGCCGACCGAGTCGAACAGCGTCACCTGGGCGTCGCCGGTGCGACCCGGCCGCAGGCCCGCGAGCGTCTGCCAGAGCTCCGTCACCGGAAAGTCCGGCGGCATCTGCTGGATTTCGCCCTCGATGCGCGTCTGCGGCTCGAACTCGACGAACACCGCGGCGCGCGCCAGCACGCCGGGATGCAGCTCGGTCTTGCCCGGGCAGTCGCCGCCGACGGCGTTGAGGTGCATGCCGGGCTCGATCATCCCGGGCGTCAGGACCGCGGCGCGGGCCTTGGCGGCCGTGAGCGTGGTCACGATGTCCGCGCCGCGCACCGCCTCGGCCGTGCTGGCGCAGACGCGCATCGACAGGCCCTCGCCGGCCAGATTGGCCTCCAGCTTGGCCGTGGCGGCGGGGTCGGTGTCGAACAGCCGCAGCTCGCGGATGCCGAGCAGGTCGCGGAACGCCAGCGCCTGGAACTCGCTTTGCGCCCCGTTGCCGATGAGCGCCATGGCGCGGCTGTCCGGGCGCGCGAGCGCGCGCGCCGCCAGGGCCGACATGGCCGCGGTGCGGATGGCGGTGGTCAGGGTCAGCTCGCTGAGCAGCCGCGGCGCCCCCGTGGCCACGTCGGCGAGCACGCCGAAAGCCATCACGGTGGGCAGCCCCGCCTCGATGTTGCGCGGATGGCCGTTGACGTACTTGAAGGCGAAGCACTGCGCATCGCAGATCGGCATCAGCTCGATGACGCCCTGCGCCGAGTGGCACGCCACGCGCGCGCTCTTGTCGAACTCGTTCCAGCGCAGGAAGTCGCGCTCGATGCGCTGCGCGATGCCGGCGATGCACGCGGGCAGCCCCTTGCGCTGCACCAGCCGGGCCACGTCGCCGGCGTCGAGGTAAACCGTGGGGATCTTCGCGGCTTGCATGGGGCGCACCTCCGTGGACAGACCCCGAGCTTCGCCGCATTCAGCGGCGGGCGGAAAGCGGGCTTACACGCAGCGCGCGCCGTCCACTTCGATGCACACGCCGCTGATGAAGGCCGCCTCGTCGCTGGCCAGGTACAGCGCCGCGTTGGCCACGTCGAGCGCGGTGGAGAAGCGCCCGAGCGGGATGCTGGCGCGAAACAGCGCCTTGCGCTCCTCGGTCAGCGGCCCGCCCGCGAACTCGGCGGCCAGGCCGGTGTCGGGGTTGAACACCGGGTTGATGCAGTTGACGCGGATGTTGTCCGGGCCCAGCTCGGCGGCGAGCGACTTGCTGGTGGTGATGACCGCGCCCTTGGAGCCGTTGTACCAGGTCAGGCCCGGGCGCGGGCGCACGCCGGCGGTCGAGGCGATGTTGATGAAGCTGCCGCCGCCCCGGTCCGGGTTGGCGCGAAAGGCCGGCACCGCATGGATGGTCGAGAGATAGATGCTCTTGACGTTGACCGCGTAGCAGCGGTCGAACTCGTCCTCGCCCACTTCGAGGGCCGGGCGGTTGCGGTGCGTCCAGCCGGCGTTGTTGACCATCACGTCGAGCCGGCCGTGGCGCTCCAGCGCGGCCGCGACCAGCGCCCGCACCTCGGCCGACTTCGTCATGTCGGCCGCGAAAAAGGAGGCGGCGCCGCCGTCCTGCCGGATCGCCGCGGCCACCCGCTCGCCCGCCACCGGGTCGATGTCGTTGACCACGACCCGCGCCCCCTCGGCCGCCAGCCGCCGCGCGATGCCTTCGCCGATGCCGCTGCCGGCGCCGGTCACGATGATGGATTTGTCTTGGACGCGCATGCGATGAGTCTCCTTTTGCTATGGATTCGGTAGCTGATAGCGCAGGTGGGGCAAGCGCTGGCGGCCTTTTATCGTTTCTTTTCGGGTTCGGACCTGCGTGGCGGCCGGCGCAGCGGGACCGCCCGGGTCGAGGGCTTCAGATTGGGCAGTGCCACCTTTCGGACCTTCGACCAGTCGAGGTACTCGGTGGAGTCGTGCGTTTCCCAGAAGACACGCTCCTCGGTCTCGTTGACGAAATTGGGCACTGTTTTTTCAGCTGGCTTGTTCATCGACGGCTCTTTTTATGTCAATGACCCCGCCGTGCCACACACCATCGCGAACCATTAAACCCAGCGGCAAGCGAAGCGATGCCCCTTCGGGAAACACCGCGGATCCGGCTTCGCCGGGCCGCCGGTGTTGCTCCCGGTGAGGGGGTGGGCGGCCACACGAAGTGGGCAAGCCTGGGGGCGAGCCTTACCCATGGCGCACCGCCACGGTCTTGAGCGTGGTGAAGCCGTAGAGCGCCTCGAAGCCCTTCTCGCGTCCGTGGCCCGAGGACTTCACGCCGCCGAATGGCAGCTCGACCCCGCCGCCGGCGCCGTAGTTGTTGATGAACACCTGGCCGGCGCGCACCTTCCTGGCCATGCGGAACTGGCGCGCGCCGTCGCGGGTCCACACGCCCGCCACCAGGCCGAAGGGCGTGGCGTTGGCGAGCGCTGCGGCCTCGTCCTCGTCGCCGAAGGGCAGGGCGGCCAGCACCGGGCCGAACACTTCCTCCTGCGCCAGCCGGTGGCCCGGCGGCACGTCGCGCAGCAGCGTCGGCGCCTGGTAGAAGCCGCTCTCGGGCGCTTCTTCCACCACCACGCCCTGCGCCACCATCGGGATGCCGGCGTGCTGCGCATCCGACAAGAAATCCCACACGCGCTGCTGCTGCGTCTGGCGGATCAGCGGGCCGACGTCCAGATCCATCGCCGCCGGGCCGACGCGCAGCCGCTCGAAGGCGCGGCCCAGCCGCTCCAGCAGCGGCTCGTAGATGTCGCGCTGGACGAGCACGCGCGAGCCGGCCGAGCAGGTCTGGCCGGCGTTCTGCACGATGGCGTTGACCAGCACCGGCAGCGCCGCGTCCAGGTCGGCGTCGCCGAAGACGATCTGCGGGCTCTTGCCGCCCAGCTCCAGCGTGACGGGGCAGTGCCGCTCGGCCGCGATCTGCTGGATCAGCGTGCCGATCCTCGGGCTGCCGGTGAAGCTGATGTGGTCGATGCCCGCATGGCGCGCCAGCGCGTCGCCGGCCTCGTGGCCGTAGCCGGTCACGATGTTGATCGCGCCGGCCGGGAACCCCGCCTCGGCCGCCAGCTGCGCCACGCGGATGAGCGACAGGCAGGCGTCTTCCGCCGGCTTGACCACGCACACGTTGCCCGCCGCCAGCGCGCCGCCCACGCTGCGCCCGAAGATCTGCATCGGGTAGTTCCAGGGGATGACGTGGCCGGTCACGCCGTGCGGCTCGCGCCAGGTGAAGACGCTGTAGCCGTCCTGGTAGGGCAGGGTCTCGCCGTGCAGTTTGTCGCAGGCGCCGGCGTAGAACTCGAAGTAGCGCGCGAGCGCCAGCGCGTCTGCGCGCGCCTGCTTGACCGGCTTGCCGCAGTCGCGCTGCTCGATCGCGGCCAACTCGTCGGTGTGCTCGGCGATCTTCTGCGACAGCCGGTAAAGCAGCCGCCCGCGCTCGGCCGCGCCCAACCGCTGCCAGCCGCCCTCGAAGCACTCGCGCGCCGCGCGCACCGCGGCGTCGATGTCGGCGGCGTTGCCGCGCTGCAGTTCGTCGAAGGGCTGGCCGTCGGACGGGTCGATCACGGGCAGCGTGCGTCCGGAGGCGGAGGCGACGCTTTCGTTGGCGATGAAGTGGAGTTGCATGGGCAGGATTGTGCGATGGCGCCGCCTCAGCCGCGCACCGCCCGGCGCCAGGCGGCGCGCCTGGCGTCCGCGTCGAGGTGCGGGGCTGTCGGGCGCACGCACAGCAGCGCCAGCAGCGCGACGCCGCCGATCGCCGCCAGCGCCAGCAACTGCGGCAGCACCGCCGACACCGGCGCGCCCATCTGGTTGAGCCGCAGCGACGCCTGGATGCCGGCCGTGCTCGGCAGCAGCCAGCGCAGCGCCTGCAGCGGCGCGGGCAGCGCCTCGACGGGCCACGAGAAGCCCGACAGGAACGCCATCGGCAGCGAGGTGAACAGCACCACCTGCAGCGCCCGCTCGCGGTCGCGCAGCCAGCAGCCCAGAGCCAAGCCGGCGGCGGCGATGGCCGGCACGTAGAACGCCAGCAGCAGCAAGGCGCCCGCCGGGTTGCCGCCGCGCGGATAGTCCTGCAGCGTGAACACCCAGCCGAAATAGAACAGGCCGCTGAAACACCCCACCGCCGACAGTGCCGCCACCCGCCCCAGCCACGCGCCGGCGCCCGCGCGCAGGCGCCCGGCCTCGGCCCAGGTGCCGGCCAGCATGGCCGCGCCCATCAGCAGGGTCTGCTGCAGGATCAGCAGCGCCACGGCCGGCACCACGTAGCTGCCGTAGCCCTCGGTCGGGTTGAACAGCGCGACCGCCTGCAGGTTGAGCGGGCTGCGGCTCTGCGCCGCCTGGCGCGCGCTCTGCCCGGCGGCTTGGAGCTTGCGGATCTCGATGCCGGCCGAGACCGTGCCGACCGCCTCGGCAAAGCCGTAGAGCACCGCCTTGTTGAGCAGCGCGTAGGCGCCGTTGCCTTCCACCGCGACCACGGCCGGCGCGCCGCGCAGCACGTCGCGCTTGAGGCCGTCCGGCAGCACGGCGTAGCCTTCGATGTCGCCGCGCCACAGCGCCTGCTGCGCTTCGCGCGCGTCGGAGGTGACCAGGCGCACGTCGAGCCGCGGGCTGGCCATCGCGAAGCGCGCGATCTGGCGCGACAGGCCGGTGTGGTCCTGATCGACCAGCGCCACCGGCACGCGCGTGACGGCCTCGGTGCCGTAGGGCCAGGGGTAGAAAAAGCCGTAGATCACCGGCGCCAGCAGCAGGATCAGCAGCACGCCCCGGTCGCGCAGCACGGCGCGCAGGGTGTCGTGCCAGGCGGCGACGAAGCCCGGACGCGGTGTGTGGGGCGCGTCGGTGCTCAACGGGCGCCCCAGGTCTGTGGCGCACGCGCCGCGCGGGCAAGCGCCAGAGCCGACAGGGCCAGCAGCACGGCGGTGGCGAGCGCCATCCAGAGCGGCGTCGCCAGCGAATATGCCAGCGGTGCGCCCATCACCAGCTGCTGCATCTGCACTTTCATGTAATGCGTGTAGGGCAGCAGCAGCGCCCACGCGCGCGCCGGCGCGGCCATCGCCACCAGCGGGAAGGCCACGCCGCCGAAGGCGAAGGCCGGCGCCGTGATGAAGCCGGTGGCCGAGAGCGCCGTGCGCAGCGAGCGCGTCAGCGCCGCCGCGAAGGCGCCCATCGCCAGCGACAGCGCCAGGAACACGACCAGCGCCACCAGCGTCCAGCCGAGCGAGCCCGCCGGATGCCAGCCGCGCCCGAGGGTGATCCACAGCATCGCCAGCAGCGCCACAGCCGTCAGGCTGGCGAAGGGCGGCGCCAGCTTGCCGGCCAGCGCCGCCAGCGCCTCGCTGCGGCGCGGCGCGGCGCCGAGCCAGGCGCCCAGCGTGCGGTCGCGCAGTTCGCGCCCCACGCTCCAGGCGCCGGCCGTCATCGCCAGGATGTGCAGCACCGCCGGGATCAGCGCGGCGCCCAGGAAGCGCTCGTAGTCGAGCGAGGTGTTGAACAGCGTGACCAGGTTGGTGCGGATCGGCTCCATGCCGGCGCGCGCCCGCGCCATCGGCTCGCCGCGCCGGTTGCGCACCGCCAGCTCGATGCCGGCCGAGACCGTGGCGACGGCGGTGCGCACGTCGCGCTGGATCAGCCCCGAGTGCGTGCCGAGCTGCGCGTTGTGCAGCAGCACGACCTGTCCGGCGCGCCCCCGCTTGATGTCCTGCGCCAGATCGCGCGGCAGGACCACGGCGGCATCGACCTCGCCGCGCACCAGCGCGCGGTCCATCTCGGCCTCGTCGGCATAGCGCTGCACGACGCGCAGGCCGGGCGTGGCGTCCAGGAAGCGCACGAGCTGGCGCGACAGCGCCGAGGCGTCCTGGTCGAGCACGCCGATCGGCAGCCGCGTCGGCAGCCCGGCGGAGAAGATCCACCAGACCAGCGCCACCGCCAGCAGCGGCACCCACGAGACCATCGCCAGGTCCCAGGGCCGGCTGCGCAGCAGCGCGAGCTCGCGCCGCGCGCTGGCGAAGGCAAAGCCGCGCAGGCTCATGTCGATCCCGAAGGCCCGCTGCGCGATGCCATGCCCGCGCCCCATGAACCCGGGCCGTTTCGGGAAACACCGCGGAACCGGCTTCGCCAGGCCGCCGGTGTTGCCCCCTGAGGGGGCTGAGGCCCGCGGCTCCGAGCCTGCCTGCGCAGGCTCGGACGGGCCGAAGAGCCGCTGCCTCTGGCAGCGACCCTGAGCGGCCACACGAAGTGGGCAAGCCTGGGGGTGAGCCTCATTCCACCAGCACGCTCATGCCCGGCCGCGCGCCGGCGATCGGGTGCAGCGGGCGCGCCCGCACCTCGAAGGTGCGCACATCGAAGCCGGCGCCGCCGCGCGTGGCGCGCCAGGTGGCGAAGTCGGGCAGCGGGGCGCTGTAGTACACCTTGAAGCGGACCCGCCCGGCGCCGCCCGGACCCAGCGCCGGCAGCGTGGCATCGAACTCCTGGCCGACGGCGAAGCGCGCGAGACGGTCCTCGCGCACGTTGAGCACCGCCCACTGGTCGGCGAGATCGACGATGGTCGCCACCGCCACGCCCTGCGGCGCCAGCTCGCCGACCTTGGCCAGCACCCGGGCCACCTCGCCCGCCACGGGGCTGCGCAGCTCGGTTTCGGCCCTGGCCGCCTCGGCCTCGGCCAGCACGCCGGCGACCTGGCGCGCCTGCGCGCTGGCGGCGGCCTTGTCCTCGCTGCGCGCGCCGGTGCGTGCCAGGTCGTACTGCGCCCGGGCCGCGGCGGCGGCGTCGCGCGAGGCCTTCCAGTTGGCCTCGGCCTCGTCGCGCTTCTGCGCCGCGATGAGGCCCTCGCGCGCCAGACCCTCGACGCGGCGCAACGACGTGCGGGCCAGCTCGGCCGCCGTCTCGGCGCGCTGCCACTGCAGGCGCGCCATCTCGACCTCCTGCGGCCGCGCGCCGCCGGCGGCCTTGTCGGCGACCGCCTGCGCCGCCTGCTGCGCCGCGGTGGCCTGCGCCAGCTTGGCCCGGACCTCGGGGCTGTCCAGGCGCACCAGCAGGGTGCCGGCCTGCACCGCGTCGCCCTCCTTGACCAGCACCTCGGCGACGCGCGCCGTCACCTTGCCGGCGACGTCGGTCTCGCGCGCCTCCATCTGGCCCTGGAACACCTCGGGCGCCGGCCGCGTGGCGCGCCAGAAGCCCCAGGCCAGCAGCGCGAGCAGCAGCAGGGCGGCCGCGAGGGCGATCAGTTGCTTGGTTCGGGTGCTCATCGGTTCTTCAGTCCAGTCGGATGTCGGCGCGCCGGATGTACTCGGGAAAGCGCTCGGACAGGCCGGCGCTCTCCAGCAGCTGCGCCAGCGCCTGCACGTAGTCGTTGGCGGCCTGGGCGCGTTCGGTCTGCGCCTTGGCGAGGTTGGTCTCGGCGTCGATCAGGTCGAGCGTGGTGCTGGTGCCTTCGCGCAGGCCCGCGGTGCGCAGGCGCAGCACCTCCTGCGCCAGCTCGACGGAAGGCGCCATCGCCAGGTACTGGCGGCGCGCGTTGTCCAGGGCGCGCCAGTTGCGCTCGACCAGCAGCGAGATGTCGCTGCGCGCCTGCGCGTCGCTGCGCTCGGCCTGCTCGATCTGCTTTTGCGACGAGGCCGCGAGCGCGTCGCGGTCGATCGCGTCGTAGAGCGTCCAGCGCGCGCCGATGCCGGCGATCCAGTCGGCGTTGCCGCCCTTGATCTGGCGTGTGCCGAAGGCGATGACCTGCGGGCGGCGCAGCGCCTGCCCGCCCTCGTGCAGCCGCTCGGCCTGCGCCTTCTTCGCGGCCACCTTGGCCAGGCCCGGATGGTGCAGCAGCGCGGCGTCGACGAAGTAGCCGAGCGGCTCGACCGGCTCGCTCATCACGAACAGCGGCGTCAGCGGCGCCACGGTGCCCGGCGCGCGCACGGTGCGCGCCAGCGCCACGGCGGCCAGCTCGGCGTCGTTCTCGGCCTTGCGCGCGTCGCGCCGGGCGTTTTCGTGGGCGACGCTGGCCTGCAGCCGCTCCACGCGCGAGATCACGCCGGCGGCCAGCATCTTCTGCGCGGCGTCGTCGTGCTGTGCGATGGTCTGCTCGGCCTGTGCGCGCAGCGCCGCCGCGCGCCGCGCGAGCTGGGCGCCGAAGTAGCGCTGCACCAGCAGCGTGTCGACCTCGTGCGCCGCCTGCTCGGCGTCGGCCTCGGCTTCGCGCGACTGCGCCGCCACGAAGCCGCGCGCCGCCTCGGGAGCGCCGCCCAGGTAGAGCGGCCAGACCGCCGCGATCGACACGTTGGCGCCGCTGTCGTGCCGGTTGAGCGTGTAGCTGGAAGGCAGCTGCGGGGTCGGAAGGCGCGCGATGAAGCCCTGCACCGACGCCGGCAGCGCCTGCCCGATCTGGGCCAGGCGCTGGTTGAGCGGGTCGAGGTCGAGGTTCAGGTTGGCGTTGTAGGCATAGGCCAGGCCGCTGACGCTCACCACCGGGCCGCCGAGCCCCCGCAGCGCGGCGCCCTGCAGGTCCTTGGCATCGACCGCCGCGCGCGCCGCGGCCAGCTTGTCGGAGCGCTCGAGCAGCTGCGCGCGCGCCGCCTCGAAGCTCAGGGCGGTGGCGGCGGGCTGCGCATGGGTGAGCAGGGCGGCGCTCCAGAGCAGCCAGGGGGCCAGCGAGCGAAGGCGTCTCATCGGCGTTAAATTCCTTCGCGACGCCGACGGTGCCGGATGCGATGCGCCGCTCGCGGCTCGCTGCAGCCAGCCGCGAGCGTCGTCGTCATCGGAATCCATCCTGCCCGCTGCCGCATTCTTTGCCATCCAGAAAATGATCGCGCTGATTCTAGGGGCGCGGTTGCCGCGCCCCGCCACCGCTGCATGCCGGGTGCTGCTGTGCCTGGCGACCCTCGTGCTGGGCGCCTGCGGCACGCTGCCGCCGTCCCGGCCGGCCGCCCCGAGCCATGCCCTGGCGCCCGATGCATCGAGTCCGCTCGCGCGCACCGCCGCCGCGTCGACGCCGCCCGGCGGGCATTCGGGCATGCGGCTGCTGCCGCTGGGCGTCTACTCGCTCGACGCGCGGCTGGAGTTGGCGCGGCGCGCCCGCCGCACGCTCGACGTGCAGTACTACGTCATCGCCGACGACGGCTCCGGCCGCCTGCTGCTGCGCACGCTGAAAGAAGCCGCCGAGCGCGGCGTGCGCGTGCGCCTGCTGATCGACGACCTCTACACGGCCAGCACCGGGCCGCTGCTGGCGGGGCTGGCGGCCACGCCGAACGTCGAGGTGCGGCTGTTCAACCCGTTTTGCTGCGCGCGCGGCAGCCTGGCGGGGCGCTTCGTGGCGTCGGCCTTCGACCTGCGGCGGCTCAACCACCGCATGCACAACAAGCTGTTCGTGGCCGACGGCGCCTGGGCCATCATGGGCGGGCGCAACATCGCCGACGAGTACTTCACGCTCAACCCGGCGCGCAACTTCATCGACCTGGACGCGCTGCTCGCCGGCCCGGTGGTCGGCCAGCTCGGCGCCATCTTCGACACCTACTGGAACAGCCCGCAGGCCTGGCCGCTCGCGCAGTTCGCGCCGCCGCGCGCCGACGCGGCCACGCTGGCGCGCGCGTTCGATGAGCGCGTCGGCATGGACCGCCCGCCGGCCAAGGTCGTGCTGCCCGCCGCCGACGTGCTGGGCTACGCGCCGATCGGCGCGGAGCTCGACGCCGGACGCCTGCGCCTTCTGTGGGGCGAGGCCGGCGCGGTGGCCGATCCGCCCGCCAAGCCGGGCTTCATGACGGAAGAGCAGGCGCTGGCCGACAGCGTCACGATGCGCTTCTGGAGCCGCCTGCTGCTGGCCGAGCGCGAGGTGGTCATGACCTCGCCCTACCTGGTGCCCGGCGAGCGCGGCATGGCCGCCTTCGAGCTGCTGCGCCGGCGCGGCATCGCCCTGACGCTGCTGACCAACTCGCTGGCGGCCAGCGACGAGCCGCTGGTGCACACCGGCTACATGCGCTACCGCGCGCGCATGCTGCGCGACGGCATCGACCTCTACGAGCTGAGCCCGGCGCGCGTCAGGCGCAACACGCGCTTCAGCGTGCCGGGCCTGTCGGGCGCGTCGGGCTCCTCGGTCGGGCGGCTGCACGCCAAGACGGCGGTGATCGACGGCCGCTGGGCCTTCGTCGGCTCCGCCAACCTCGACCCGCGCTCGGCCACGCAGAATACCGAGCTGGGCGTGATGATCGACAGCCCGCCGGTGGCGCAGGAGCTGCTGCGCCTGATCGACATCAACAAGGTCGAGAACGCCTATCGGCTGCGGCTCGATGCCCGCACCGGCGCCGTCGAGTGGCTCGACACCGAGGGCGAGCGGGAGGTGGTGCTGGATTCGGAGCCCGAGGCGGGCTGGCTGCAGCGCCTGAACGACGCCGTGCTTGGCCTGTTCGTGCCGGAGGACCTGCTGTAGCGGGTTGCGGTGGCGGAATCGAAGCCAAAAGGGCTTGCAGCCCTTGTTGGACGAGCGTTGATCGCTATTGTTTCAATAGCGGGGGCGATCGGCCGGCTTGGCGCTGCATGACGCAGCTCAGGCCGGCTGGTTTCGATGAGGTTGACTTGGTTGACATCCGTGCCTTAGGATGCGGTCCAGCCCTCCCTGGAGAAAGCCCCTTGTCCTCCACCGCCGCCCGACATTCCCCGGCCAGCCCGCCCGCCCAGCCGGTCCGCGAATTCCTGTCTTCGCTCGAAGCCCTGACGCGCCACGCCGACAGGGTGGAAAAGCTGCCCCGCAAGCACCTGCTGGAGCAGCTGTCGGCCTCCGACAATCCCTGGGCCGAAGCCAACAGCCTGCTGCGCCACATCAGCGTGCTGACGCGCCGCTTCGAGCAGATCCGCCAGACGCTCCAGGACGAGCAGGTCGGCCGCATCGCCGAGGCCGCGCGGCACCGGGGCGACGCGCGCCTGGAGCGGCTGGTCGGCGAGCAGGCGCTGCTGGAGCCTGCGGAGTTCGCCCACCGGCTCGGCTGGACCCGCCAGGCGCTGAGCAAGGCGCTGGCCGCGCGCCGGGTGTTCTTCGTGGAAGTGCAGGGCGCCCGCTACTACCCGGCGTTCTTCGCCGACGCCGGCTGCGAGCGGCGGCAGGTCGAGGCGGTGTCCAAGGCGCTGGGCGATCTCCCGGGCGCGGCCAAGCTCCGGTTCATGACGACGCCCAAGGGCTCGCTGGCCGGGCTGACCCCGCTGCAGGCGCTGGCGCGAGGCCAGGTCGCCGCGGCGAAGGCCGCCGCCGAAGCGTTCGCGCAGATGTGAGCGGCCGCCTTGCCGCTTTCGCCGCCTCCGCGCAACCTCGGCAGCATCCCGCTGGCCACGCGAACGGTCGAGGCCTCGAAGCTCTACCGCATCTCGCGTCACGCCGCCGGCGAGCCGTACTTCGGCCGGGCGGCCAGCAACCGGTTCGACGACCGCGCCCGGGCCAGGCACCGGCGCTATGGCACCTGCTACTGCGGGCTCGACCTGGAAACCGCAATCTCGGAGACGGTATTGCACGACGAACTGCCGGCTGGCGGCAAGTTCTCGCTGGCCTACGGCGACTTCGCGTCGCGCCACCTGGTGCGCTTCAGGGGCGGCGGGCCGCTGGTGCTGGCGAACCTGACCGGCCCCTCGCTGAAGGCGCTCGGCGCCGACGGCTCGCTGTCCACCGTCGTGCCCTACCAGTTGCCCCAGCTGTGGGCCATGGCGGTCCACCGGCATCCGCAGGCGGTCGACGGCATCCTCTACGTGTCGCGCCATCTCAACGACCGCATGGCCGCCGTCGTCTTCGAGCGCGCCCGTGACAAGCTCGGCCATGCCACCTGCACGGCCCTGCCCAGGGCCCGCTCCGTGCTGGGCGCCATCGCCGAGCTGCACATCTCGTTCGACTATCCCTGACGCTGCGCTGCCGCAGCCTCGTTTGATTTTGGAAGGCGGCGGCAAGGCTTGCGAGCGGCGCAAGCGATGAGCGAGCCCGCCGGCGTGCGCTTTTTCTCTACCGCAGCGTCACCTCGACCCGGCGCGCCTCGGCGGGCGGGCCGTCGGCGCGCGTCTGCGCCGGCTTGGCGAGCTCGATCCTGTCGGCCGGCGCGCCCGCGGCCCTGAGCGCGCCCGCCACCGCCTGCGCGCGCTGGCGGGCCAGCTCGGCGTTGCGCGCGGCGTCGCCGCTGGCGTCGTGGTAGCCGCTGACCAGCGCGGTGCGGCCACCCTGCGTGGCCTTGACGATCTCGGCCAGCGCCGGGCTGCTGCCGTCGGCCAGGTCGGCCTTGGCCGTAGCGAAGTAGAAGGTGACGACGCCGTTCTCGCTGCGGATGGCCGGGCCGTCGCCGAGGACCGCCGCGGCCGTCGCCTGCGCGGCCGGTGCCGCCGGTGCCGCCGCCACCTCGCCGGCGTGGAACCTGACCACCAGCGGCACGATCAGCAGCGCCACGATGTTGATGATCTTGATCAGCGGGTTGACCGCCGGGCCGGCCGTGTCCTTGTAGGGGTCGCCCACGGTATCGCCGGTCACGGCCGCCTTGTGCGCTTCGCTGCCCTTGCCGCCGTGGTGGCCGTCCTCGATGTACTTCTTGGCGTTGTCCCAGGCGCCGCCGCCGGTGCACATCGAGATCGCGACGAACAGCCCGGTGACGATGGTGCCCATCAGCAGGCCGCCGAGCGCCTTCGGGCCCAGCAGCAGGCCGACCACGATCGGCACCACCACCGGCAGCAGGCTCGGGATCATCATTTCCCTGATCGCCGCGCCGGTCAGCATGCCGACGGCGCGGCCGTACTCGGGCTTGCCGGTGCCTTCCATGATGCCGGGGATGTCGCGGAACTGGCGGCGCACTTCCTCGACCACGGCGCCGGCGGCGCGGCCGACGGCCTCCATCGCCATCGCGCCGAACAGGTAGGGGATCAGCCCGCCGATGAAGAGTCCCACGATCACCATCGGGTCGCTCAGGTTGAAGTTGATGGCCTGGCCGTAGCCCTCCAGCTTGTGGGTGTAGTCGGCGAACAGCACCAGCGAGGCAAGCCCGGCCGAGCCGATGGCGTAGCCCTTGGTCACGGCCTTGGTGGTGTTGCCCACGGCGTCGAGCGGGTCGGTGATGTCGCGCACGCTCTGCGGCAGTCCCGACATCTCGGCGATGCCGCCGGCGTTGTCGGTGATGGGGCCGTAGGCGTCGAGCGCGACCACGATGCCGGCCATCGAGAGCATCGCCGTCGCCGCCACCGCGATGCCGTAGAGCCCCGCCAGCCAGTACGACGCCAGGATCGCGATGCACACGAAGATCACCGGCCAGGCGGTCGAGCGCATTGACACGCCCAGCCCCGCGATGATGTTGGTGCCGTGCCCGGTGGTCGAGGCCTGCGCGATGTGGCGCACCGGCTTGTACTGGGTGCCGGTGTAGTACTCGGTCACCCACACCAGCGCCGCCGTCAGCGCCAGCCCGACGAAGCAGGCGCCGAACAGCTTGAGCGCGCTGCCCGAGGGCGCCACCGCGTTGTCCGGAATCAGCCAGGCCGTGACGAACCAGAACGCGACGAGCGACAGGAGCCCCGCCACCGCCAGCCCCTTGTAGAGCGCCGGCATGACGTTGACCATGCCGGGCGACGCCCTGACGAAGAAGCAGCCGACGATCGACGCGACGATCGACACCGCGCCCAGGGCCAGCGGGTAGAGCACCGCGTTGCCCGGCGCCGCCGTCACCATCAGCGCGCCGAGCACCATGGTGGCGATCAGCGTCACGGCGTAGGTCTCGAACAGGTCGGCCGCCATGCCGGCGCAGTCGCCCACGTTGTCGCCCACGTTGTCGGCGATCACGGCCGGGTTGCGCGGGTCGTCCTCGGGAATGCCGGCCTCGACCTTGCCGACCAGGTCGGCGCCCACGTCGGCGCCCTTGGTGAAGATGCCGCCGCCCAGCCGCGCGAAGATCGAGATCAGCGACGAGCCGAAGGCGAAGCCGATCAGCGGGTTGAGCGTCGTCGACAGGTTGGCGCCGGCATGGCTTCCCGACAGGTACCAGTAGAAGCCCGTCACGCCCAGCAGGCCCAGCCCCACCACCAGCATGCCGGTAATGGCGCCGCCGCGAAACGCCACGTCGAGCGCCGGGCCGATGCCTTTGGTGGCCGCCTGCGCCGTGCGCACGTTGGCACGCACCGACACGTTCATGCCGATGAAGCCGCAGGCGCCCGAGAGCACCGCGCCCAGCACGAAGCCGACGGCGGTGGTCACGTCGAGGAACACGCCGATCAGGATCGCCAGCACGACGCCGACCACCGCGATGGTGCGGTACTGCTTGGCCAGGTAGGCCGCGGCGCCGGTCTGGATCGCCGCGGCGATCTCCTGCATGCGCGCGTTGCCCGCGTCCTTGGAAAGAATCCAGCTGCGCGCCCAGATGCCGTAGCCCACGGCCACCAGGCCGCAGACGATGGCGAGGACGAGGGGGGTGTTGCCAGTCATGCCGTTGCTTCTCCATCCGTTCGTTGTGACTTGTGGAGACGCCAGCGCGGGCCCTGCGCGCAACGCGTACGGGCCTGTGCTGCCGTCGCGTTGCTTCCTCGGCGTCCGGCCCGGGATGGGGTGGAAGCGATTGGCCAACGAAATCAATTTACCGCCAAACCCCGCGTTTCGTGAGAAACGTGGGGAGGCCAAAAGTAAACTCCGGGTTTTCACGCACCGCTGCGCCGTTTTTTAACCACTCCCCTCCACCATGGCCCTCGACAAAGTCTCCCCCGGCAAGAACGTCCCCGAAGAATTCAACGTCGTCATCGAGATCCCGATGAACGCCGACCCCATCAAGTACGAAGTGGACAAGGAGTCCGGCGCGATCTTCGTCGACCGCTTCATGACGACCGCCATGCACTACCCGACCAACTATGGCTACGTGCCGCGCACGCTCTCGGGCGACGGCGACCCGGTCGACGTGCTGGTCATCACGCCTTGGGCGCTGGTGCCGGGCGTGGTGGTGCCGTGCCGCCCGCTGGGCATCCTGATGATGGAGGACGAGGCCGGCGTGGATGGCAAGGTGCTCGCCGTGCCGACGACGAAGGTGCTGCCGATCTACAGCCACTGGAAGACGGTGGACGACGTGAACCCGATGCGCCTGAAGGCCATCACGCACTTCTTCGAGCACTACAAGGACCTGGAGGCCGGCAAGTGGGTCAAGGTGCTCGGCTGGGAAGGGCTCGACGCGGCCAGGAAGGAAATCACGGACGGCATCGCCAACTACGAGAAATAAGCGAAAGACGTCGCCAGCGCCCGCTCCGCGGGCATCCTGTGCTATCGAAAAAGAAGCAAAGCCTCGCGGCTTCGGACGCGGGGCGTTTGTTTTGCCGTGCACACATGCCCGTGCGCGGGGCGGCGCGGCCGATGCGCGTCGTGCCCGTGGCGCATCCGGTCAGTGCGCGTGCCCGGCATGCGAGCCGTGCGCTGCCGCGGCGGGCACGACGGCCTCGAAGCGGTGCGCCTCGTCGGCCTGGTGGCACGCCACCGACTCGACCTGGACCGTCGTGTGCGTGATGCCGAAGCGTGCGGAGAGCTGCGCGTGGATCGCCGGCAGCAGCTCGGCTTCCGCGTCGGCGCCGGGGTGGCGCACCACGTGCGCCGTCAGGCTGGTCTTGCCGCTGGTCAGCGCCCACACGTGCAGGTCGTGCAGGCTCGCCACGCCCGGCACCGCGAGCAGGCAGGCGCGCACCGCATTAAGGTCGACGTCCTCCGGCACGCCTTCGAGCAGGATGTTGGTGCTCGACTTCAGCAGCACCCAGGTGCGCGGCAGCACCCACAGCCCGATCGCCACGGCGATCAGCGGATCGACCCAGGTCCAGCCGGTGAAGCGGATCACCAGCGCGCCGGCGATCACGCCGAGCGAGCCCAGCATGTCGCTCCAGACCTCCAGGTAGGCCCCCTTGACGTTCAGGCTCGCGTCCTTGCCGCCCGCGAGGATGCGCATGCTGACCAGGTTCACCGCCAGGCCGACGACGGCCACCAGCAGCATGCCGCCGGAGTGGATGTCGGGCGGCGTGCGGATGCGCCGGTACGCCTCGACCAGGATGTAGACCGCCGCGCCGAACAGCAGCAGCGCGTTGAACGCCGCCGCCAGGATCTCGAAGCGGTGATAGCCGAAGGTGCGCCGGTGGTCGGCCGCGCGCTGGCCGATCTTGATTGCCGCCAGCGCGATGGCGAGCGCCGCCGCGTCGGTCAGCATGTGCGCGGCGTCGGAGATCAGCGCCAGGCTCTGCGTCAGGATGCCGCCGGCCACCTCGACGACCAGGAAGGCCGTGGTCAGGCCGAGCGCCCAGGCCAGCGATCTGGCGTTGGCGCCGGCGGTGTGGTCATGGGCGTGGCCATGCTCGTGGCTGTGGGGGTCGGCGTTTCCCATCGATGGACTTCGGTGCTGGCAGCGGTTGCGGGACTGCGGATTGTGCTTCGTCGCATCCGTGGGCCAGCCGCGGCCGCGGCCGTCGACCCACGCGTCGCGAACGGGTGACCGTATCAGGAGGAATGCCGGAACGGGCTGCGCGCGTCCAGGTGCTCGACGTAGCGCTCGATGCCCGCGTCCTCGCGCTCCAGGAAGCGCTCGACCGCGTCGGCGAACGCCGGGTGCGCGAGCCAGTGCGCGCTGGTGGTCTTCACCGGCATCAGCGCGCGCGCCATCTTGTGCTCGCCCTGCGCGCCGCCCTCGAAGCGCGCCACGCCGTGCGCGATGCACCAGGCCAGCGGCTGGTAGTAGCAGGCCTCGAAGTGCAGGCAGTCGACGCGCTCGACGGCGCCCCAGTAGCGGCCGTAGGCGGCGCGGGGCGCGACTTTTGCATCGAAAACGCCGCCAGCGCTTGCCCCGTCCAGGGAGAGCGCTATCAGACTTGTAGCAATGGGCCGGCCCGCGCGCTCCGCGACGAACAGCAGCCAGGCTTCGGGCAGCGTCTCGGCCATGCGCCGGAAGAAGTCGCGCGTCAGGTAGGGCGCGTTGCCGTGCTCGCGGTAGGTGCGGGCGTAGCAGCGATAGAAGAAGTCCCAGTCGGCCGGCGCGATGCCGGCGCCGCGCGACCAGCGGAAGCGCACCCCCGCCTCGGCCACCTTGCGGCGCTCCTGGCGGATCTTCTTGCGCTTGTCGTGCGACAGGCTGCCCAGGAACGTCTCGAAGTCGCCCCAGGGACGCGCTTCGTTGCCGGCCTGCCCCAAGGGGGCTGCGGCCTCCTCGGGGAGCAGCGAACCACACGCACCCGGGAGCGTGGGGCCACCCCCGCCGCCCGGCCGCCCGAAGGCGGGGGCGGCCCCCTCGGGGGGCAGCGAACCACACGCAGTGGGGAGCGTGGGGGCCACACCCCCGCCGCCCGGCCGCCCGAAGGCGGGGGCGGCCCCCTCGGGGGGCAGCGAACCACACGCAGTGGGGAGCGTGGGGGCCACACCCCCGCCGCCCGGCCGCCCGAAGGCGGGGGCGGCCCCCTCGGGGGGCAGCGAACCACACGCAGTGGGGAGCGTGGGGGCCACACCCCCGCCGCCCGGCCGCCCGAAGGCGGGGGCGGCCCCCTCGGGGGGCAGCGAACCACACGCAGTGGGGAGCGTGGGGGCCACACCCCCGCCGCCCGGCCGCCCGAAGGCGGGGGCGGCCCCCTCGGGGGGCAGCGAACCACACGCAGTGGGGAGCGTGGGGGCCACATTCTTCCAGTGGAACTGCACCGTGTGCCGCAGCATCAGCCCGGCCTCGGCGCAGGCGGCGATGTCGTCGTCGGCGCCGAACAGCAGGTGCACCGACGACAGCCCCTGCCGCCGGCAGAACGCAACCAGCCCGCGCACCAGCGCGGCGCGCGCGGCGGCGTCGCGCGCCAGCAGCCGGGTGCCCGGCACCGGCGTGAAGGGCACCGCGACCAGTGCCTTGGGGTAGTACGCCAGCCCGTGCTGCTGGTAGGCGTTGGCCCAGGCCCAGTCGAACACGTACTCGCCGTACGAGTGCTCCTTCAGGTAGAGCGGGCAGGCGGCTTCGAGCGTGTCGCCGCGCCACAGCGCCAGGAAGCACGGCGTCCAGCCGGTGGCGGGCGTCGCGCTGCCGCTCTCGTGCAGCGCGCTCAGGTATTCGTGGCGCATGAAGGGCGTGGGCTCGGCCTGCAGCGCGAGCAGGGCGTTCCAGGGCTCGGCCGCAATCTCCGCCGGCGCGGCGTGCACCCGCATCACATGGTCGTTCAAGCGATCCTTCATGGCTGGATTTTCCGGTGCCGGCGTCGCGGAGCGCCTGCAGGCGCATCCGGACTCCGGCGCGGTGGCGATGATGCCGCGATTCCGGCTCGTGCGCCGCGGCCCGGGTGCGATTGGCGTTACCCTTGTCGCCCGCGAATTCAAGTCACCCGGAAGCACCAACCCATGAAGCAGATCACCGCCATCGTCAAACCCTTCAAGCTCGACGACGTACGCGAGGCCCTGGCCGAGGTGGGCGTGACGGGGCTTACCGTTACCGAGGTCAAGGGCTTCGGCCGCCAGAAGGGCCACACCGAGCTGTACCGCGGCGCCGAGTACGTGGTCGATTTCCTGCCCAAGATCAAGATCGAGGTGGTGGTCAACACCGCCGACGTGGAGCGCTGCGTCGACGCCATCGTCGCCGCCGCGCGCACCGGCAAGATCGGCGACGGCAAGATCTTCATCACCGCCGTGGAACGCATCGTGCGCATCCGCACCGGCGAGGAAAACGAGAGCGCGATCTGAGCGGGCGGCGCGCGCCACGGCACCCGCAGGCGCGCCGCCTCAGAGGACTTCCGAGAGCCGGTCGCCCGACGGGTGGCGCGGCACCTGCGCGATGAGCGCGGCCAGCAGGGCGTGCGGCTCGTCGCCGACCTGCACCAGTCCCATCTGCCAGTCGTTCATGAAGCCCTCGCGCACGCTGTGGGCGATGAAGTCGAGCATGCGGTCGTAGTAGCCCGCGACGTTGAGGATGCCGACGGGCTTGTCGTGGTAGCCGAGCTGGCGCCAGGTCCAGATCTCGAACAGCTCCTCGAAGGTGCCGATGCCGCCGGACAGCGCGACGAACGCGTCGGCGCGCTCGCCCATCATGGCCTTGCGCTGGTGCATGGTGTCCACGACGTGCAGCTCGTCGCACAGCGGGTTGGCGACCTCCTTGTCGACCAGCACGGTCGGGATGATGCCGACCACGCGCCCACCCGCGGCGCGCGTCGCTTCGGCGACCGTGCCCATGAGTCCGGTGCGACCGCCGCCATAGACCAGTTCCCCGCGCTGCTCGCCGATCCAGCGGCCGACGGCCTCGGCGGCTTCGGTGTGGACGGGCTGCTGGCCGGGCCTCGAGCCGCAGTAGACGCAGATGGAAAACGCAGGTTTCATGGCTCGGAATGATGCGCCGCGGCGCGCTGCATGGTTCATGACGGTGCTGTCCGATACGGCGGTCGGCATTGGAATGGAGGCCGGGCCAGCGGTCCTCATCGGGCAACCCGGGCGGTCAAGCCGCAAAGCGCTGCCACAGGGCAGCGAACCAAATGCCGCCACACAGCAGCAGTGACAGCAGCACCGCCGCGCTGCCCATGTCCTTGGCGCGCTTGGACAGGACGTGCCATTCGGGCCCGACGCGGTCGATCGCCGCTTCCACGGCGCTGTTGAGCAACTCGACGATCAGCACCAGCACGGCGCTGCCGGCCAGCAACGCGGCCTCGACCCAGCCGCGCGCGAGCCAGAACGAAGCCGGGATCAGCACCGCGGCGGCGACGGCCTCCTGCCGGAATGCGGCTTCGCTCCAGCCGGCGCGCAGGCCGGCCAGCGAAATGAAGGCGGCATGCCAGACGCGTGCTGCGCCGCGCCGCGCCTTTTGCGGGTTGACCGTGGGATCGGGCCGGTTCACCGGCTGAGCGGCTTCGACGCGACCAGCCGGGTACCGGCCCAGGCGTCGTGCCAGAACTGCCGCTCGGGATGAAAGCGCGCCAGGAGGGCCCAGACCGCGACCCAGCCGGCCGTGAGGACCGCCGCTTCGCCGCCCGTCACCTTGAACGGCGCCAGCACGGCGAGCGGCGGCAGAAACCAGACCCAGCACAGCAGGTAGCGCAGCAGGGCACGGCCCTGGGTCAGCGCCCGGCCGTGGCGGTCGACCACCCGGATGCCCCAGGTCTTCATCGCCAGCGTCTGGCCATGGGTCCAGAACCAGGTGAAATAGACCCCGAACACCACGAACAGGAAGGCCTGCAGCAAATGCCTGCGCGAGTCCATCGCGTCGCGCATCTGGCCCAGCGTGCTGAACAGCCAGCCGGCCATGAAGACGATGGCGAACATCAGCATGCCCTCGTACAGCCAGCAGGCCATGCGCCGCCACAGCCCGGGTGCCATCAGGGTGGAAGGGGTGGCGCCCGCAGACGCGCGCGGGCCAGAGGCCGGGACGGGCTTTGAGTGTTCGGAGAAGCCGGACATCGAAGGCGGCGGAGCGGCAGCAGGGCTCAGGGTGCGGAAGAAGGCTGATCGGTCGTGCGAACCGGAGGAGGGGCAGGCAGAGGCAGCGCAAGCAGTTCGCCGGGCACGGCAGGGATTGTCGCACCCGCCGGCGGCGCTGCCGTGGCGGCTTGCGCCGGCACGGCAGCGCGAGGGGCATGCCTGGCGCCGGACGGAGCCAGTTCGATGCGTGCGCCGTGCTGATCCCTGGAGGCGGCTGGCAGCTGCACCAGCTTCTGCGCGGGCACCGGGCGCAAGGCGACGGCTGCGCTGTGCGGTCGCGCCGCGGCCTTGGCTGCGAGCTGGCGCTTTTCCTCCTCGCTCAGCGCCTGGTAGGCCTCCCACTGGGCCTTGCGTTCATCGGGCGGCAGGCGCTTGACTTCGGCAAAGTTGAGCCGGGCCTGGGCCCGCTCGCGGGGGCTGAGCGCCACCCAACCCGTCATGCGGGCGTGCATGGTTTCCTGCTCTTCGGCGGGCAGGCTCGCGTAATTGCGCGACAGTGCCAGCCACTTGCGTTTTTGCGGATCGCTCAGGCCGTCCCATTGGGTTTCCAGCGGCTTCAGGGCCGCCTGCTGTGCCGGAGTCAGCCGGGCCCATTGGGTGGCGGTGGAGCGGGATGCTGGCGCCTTGGCCGGCGCTGCTGTCCTGCCCGCCTCGGAAGGGGCGGCCGCCCGCTCGGTCCCGGGCGCCGCTGCCGCCGGCACAGGGGCCGGCTGCGCCTGTGCCAGCGTCGAGCCGAGCAGCAGGGCGCCTGCCCAGATGCGTGCATCGGACAGGCCCGGCATGGCCCGCGCGGCGCCATGGCGCAGAAGAAACGAGGGCATGGCCGCGCGTCCGGAACTCAGCGCGGCGCGTTCGGATGCACCGACTTCAGGAACTGCGCAAAGCCCGGGTCGGTGAAAGCGGCCGGCGGCAGGTCGTCCGTCAGCAGCGCGGAGTCGACTTCGGCGGCCTCGCGGGCGTGCCGCTCGTCCTGCACGGTGCTGATGGCCATCAGGCCCACCACCAGGGCGACCAGCGGCAGCACGGCGCCGGCCCGGCTCCACCAGCCGCCGCCCAGCGTGGCGGCGCTGCCGGAAGCCACCACGACGGGAGCGGTATGCGCCACGGGCGTCACTCTCCGGCGTGCGACGGCCTGGACGCGCGCCGCGCGCAGGCGTTCACCGATGTCGTGCGGCAGATCGCGGCTGCCGGTGCTCAGGCGTTCGGCGATCTGGCGGCCGAAGCGTTGCTCGAAGGCGTCGTTGGAGGGCGAGGGTGTGGATTTCATAGCTGGATTCCCTTGGCCTTGAGAGCCTTGCTCAGGGCGTGGACGGCGCGCGAACAATGCGTCTTGACACTGCCTTCGGAGCAGCCCATCGCCGCAGCCGTCTCGGACACGTCCATCTCTTCCCAGTAACGCATCAGAAAAGCCTCGCGTTGACGACCTGGAAGGGCGGCGATTTGTTCCTCGATCTCGTGAAGAATCTGCGCGCGCCGCGTGGTGTCTTCGGCGCTTTCGGTCTCGCGCGAATCGGCCGGCGTGGCGTAGCTCTCGAGCAGGTCGAAGTCGCCCTCGTCGTCGGGCGCCTCGAAGTCGCTCAGGTTGGAGAACAGGGCGCGGCGCGTCTTCTGGCGCCGGAACCAGTCGAGCGTGCAGTTCGACAGGATGCGCTGGAACAGCATCGGCAGCTCGCCGGCCGGCTTGTCGCCGTAGTGCTCGGCCAGCTTCATCATGCTGTCCTGCACGATGTCGAGCGCCGCTTCCTCGTCGCGCACGTGGTAGACGGAGCGTTTGAATGCGCGCCGCTCGACGCTTTTCAGGAAGTCGGAGAGTTCGGTTTCGGTGGCCAAACGGAAGGCGGCGCTGCCAGGCGCTGGATGGGCTTTGTCTCTCGGAAAGCAGTTTTTTGCCGGGCGGATTATGGCATCGGCCCTGCGGCGCGCCGTGTCGCCGCGCGCGGATGTCAGCCGGCGACGGCGGCGAATGTCATAATCCGCCCTGCAAGTCACAACGCAAACGGGTCACGGTCCGGCGGTTCATCCAGTCCGCTCATGGCCTTGGCCCCAAGTCCTGGCGCAGCTCCACAAGGGCCGGCAAGGGGCACCCAAGGTTTTTCGTTCCCGAAAACTCGAAAGGTTCATCATCATGGAAATCTCCAAGGCGGAACTCGCCTCCGCGGCCGCCGCTGGCGCCCGTCAAACCGAAGAGCTCATGGGCGCCGAAGTGCTGGTCAAGGCACTGCAGGCCGAAGGCGTGCGCTATGTCTGGGGCTACCCGGGCGGCGCCGTGCTCTACATCTACGACGCCCTCTACAAGCAGGACACCATCCAGCACGTGCTGGTGCGCCACGAGCAGGCGGCGGTGCACGCGGCCGACGGCTACGCCCGCGCCACGGGCGATGTCGGCGTGGCGCTGGTCACCTCCGGGCCGGGCCTGACCAACGCGGTGACCGGCATTGCCACGGCCTACATGGACTCGATCCCGATGGTGATCGTCTCGGGCCAGGTGCCGACCGCGGCGATCGGCCTCGACGCCTTCCAGGAATGCGACACGGTCGGCATCACGCGCCCCATCGTCAAGCACAACTTCCTCGTCAAGGACGCGAAGGACCTGGCGCTCACGATGAAGAAGGCCTTCCACATCGCGCGCAGCGGCCGTCCGGGCCCGGTGGTGGTGGACGTGCCGAAGGACGTGTCCTTCAAGAAGACGCCTTACGCGGGCTACCCCGCCAAGGTCGAGATGCGCTCGTACAACCCGGTCAGGCGCGGCCATGGCGGGCAGATCCGCAAGGCGCTGCAGCTGCTGCTCGCCGCCAGGCGCCCCTACATCTACACCGGCGGCGGCGTGCTGCTGGGCAACGCGACGCAGGAGCTGCGCACGCTGGTGGACCTGCTGGGCTACCCGGTCACCAGCACACTGATGGGTCTGGGCGCCTACCCGGCGAGCGACGCCAAATTCCTCGGCATGCTCGGCATGCACGGCACCATCGAGGCCAACAACGCGATGCAGAACTGCGACGTGCTGCTGGCCGTCGGCGCGCGCTTCGACGACCGCGTGATCGGCAACCCGAAGCATTTCGCGCAGAACGAGCGCAAGATCATCCACGTCGACATCGATCCGTCGTCGATCTCCAAGCGCGTGAAGGTCGACATCCCGATCGTCGGCGACGTGAAGGACGTGCTGACCGAGCTGATCTCGATGATCAAGGAGGCCACTGCCAGGCCCGACGCCGGCGCGCTGGCCGACTGGTGGCAGACGATCGAGGCCTGGCGCGGCCGCGACTGCCTCCGGTACGACCGCGGCAACAAGGACGTCATCAAGCCGCAGTCCGTCGTCGAGACGCTGTGGAACATGACGAAGGGCACCGACACCTACATCACCTCCGACGTCGGCCAGCACCAGATGTGGGCGGCGCAGTACTACCGCTTCGACGAGCCGCGGCGCTGGATCAACTCCGGCGGCCTGGGCACCATGGGCGTGGGCATTCCCTACGCCATGGGCATCAAGCTCGCCAGGCCCGAGTCGGAAGTGTTCTGCATCACCGGCGAGGGCTCGGTGCAGATGAACATCCAGGAGCTTTCCACCTGCCTGCAGTACAACACGCCGATCAAGATCGTCTCGCTCAACAACCGCTACCTGGGCATGGTGCGCCAGTGGCAGGAGATCGAGTATTCGGGCCGCTACAGCCACAGCTACATGGACGCGCTGCCCAACTTCGTGAAGCTGGCCGAGGCGTACGGCCACGTCGGCCTGCTGATCGAGCGGCCGCAGGACGTGGAGCCGGCGCTGCGCGAAGCCCGCAAGCTGAAGGACCGCACCGTGTTCATGGACTTCCGCACCGACCCGACCGAGAACGTGTTCCCGATGGTCAAGGCCGGCATGGGCATCACCGAAATGCTGCTCGGCAGCGAGGATCTTTGAGCGAAAACAGGCGTTTGCGCAGGCGGGGCCTGCGCGGGCAGCTATCGTTTCGATAGCATTCCATCTTTCTTCCCGACGAATCTATTGCCCGCCGAGCCCGCGCATTACCGTGCGCGGGGGAGGGCGGCGAAAAGAGGCGTCGCGCACATCCATGAAACACATCATCGCCGTTCTGCTGGAAAACGAACCCGGCGCCCTGTCGCGCGTGGTCGGGCTGTTCTCGGCCCGCGGCTACAACATCGAATCGCTCACCGTCGCGCCGACCGAGGACGCGAGCCTGTCGCGCATGACCATCGTCACGGCCGGCTCGGACGATGTGATCGAGCAGATCACCAAGCACTTGAATCGCCTGATCGAGGTGGTCAAGGTGGTCGACCTGACCGAGGGCGCCTACACCGAGCGCGAGCTCATGATGGTGAAGGTGCGCGCCGTCGGCAAGGAGCGCGAGGAGATGATGCGCATGGCCGAGATCTTCCGCGGCCGCATCATCGACGTGACCGACAAGAGCTACACGGTCGAGCTGACCGGCGACCACGCCAAGAACGACGCCTTCCTCGACGCCATCGAGCGCAGCGCGATCCTGGAGACGGTGCGCACCGGCGCCAGCGGCATCGGCCGCGGCGAGCGCGTGCTGAGGGTTTAGCTCGCCCCCCAGGCTTCGCGCACTTCGTGTCGCTCCGCCGGGGCAACACCGGCGGCCGGGCAGAGCCCGTTCCGCGGTGTTCCTGAAAAGGCAGCGGCACGAAACACCTCAATCAACATTGCAATTCAACGAAGGAGAAACCCATGAAGGTTTATTACGACAAGGACGCCGACCTGAGCCTGATCAAGGGCAAGACCGTGGCGATCATCGGCTACGGCAGCCAGGGCCATGCGCACGCGCAGAACCTCAACGACAGCGGCGTCAAGGTCGTGGTCGGACTGCGGAAGGGCGGCGCGTCGTGGCCCAAGGTCGAGAAGGCCGGCCTGAAGGTCGCCGAGGTGGCCGATGCCGTCAAGCAGGCCGATGTCGTGATGATCCTGCTGCCCGACGAGCAGATCGCCAACGTCTACAAGAACGACGTGGCACCGAACATCAAGGAAGGCGCCTCGCTCGCCTTCGCGCACGGCTTCAACGTGCACTACGGCTTCGTGCAGCCCAGGGCCGACCTCGACGTCTGGATGGTCGCGCCCAAGGCGCCGGGCCACACCGTGCGCAGCACCTACACCCAGGGTGGCGGCGTGCCGCACCTGATCGCGGTGCACCAGGACAAGACCGGCAAGGCGCGCGACCTGGCGCTGAGCTATGCCACCGCCAACGGCGGCGGCAAGGCCGGCATCATCGAAACCAACTTCCGCGAGGAGACCGAGACCGACCTGTTCGGCGAGCAGGCGGTGCTGTGCGGCGGCACCGTGGAGCTGATCAAGGCCGGCTTCGAGACGCTGGTGGAGGCCGGCTACGCGCCCGAGATGGCGTACTTCGAGTGCCTGCACGAGCTCAAGCTGATCGTCGACCTGATCTACGAAGGCGGCATCGCCAACATGAACTACTCGATCTCGAACAACGCCGAATACGGCGAGTACGTGACCGGCCCGCGCATCGTGACCGAGGAGACCAAGAAGGTCATGAAGCAGGTCCTGAAGGACATCCAGACCGGCGAGTACGCCAAGAGCTTCGTGCTGGAGAACGCCGGCGGCGCGCCGACGCTGATCAGCCGCCGCCGCCTGAACGCCGAGCACCAGATCGAGGTGGTGGGCGAGAAGCTGCGCGCCATGATGCCCTGGATCAAGAAGAACAAGCTGGTCGATCAGACCCGCAACTGAGCTTCGCGCGACGCCCGGCGCCGCTCCCCGGCGGCGGCCCACCCTGAGCCACCCGCTGCGGTGGCTCTTGTCTTTGCAGGTCCTCCTGGTGATAGTGCTGAAAATAAACTAACACCATGCGATTTGATCTTCCTCTGCCGATGCTACGAATCCGATAGCTGAATGCGCATGCTGTGTCTGCGCCGGGAGCCTTTTTCATGCATGACGACACGGTCGTGAACGACGACCTCCCCCTGCGCAAGCGCCGCAAGGGCATCTACATCCTGCCCAACCTGTTCACGCTGGCGGCCCTGTTTGGCGGCTTCTACGCGATCGTGATGGCCATGAACGGGCGCTTCGACCAGGCCGCGCTGGGCGTGTTCGCGGCCATGGTGCTCGACAGCCTCGACGGCCGCGTGGCGCGCATGACCAACACGCAAAGCGCGTTCGGCGAGCAGATGGATTCGCTCTCCGACATGGTGTCCTTCGGCGCCGCGCCCGCGCTCATCGCCTATGAGTGGTCGCTCAAGGGCATGGGGCGCTGGGGCTGGATCGCCGCCTTCGTCTACTGCGCCTGCGCGGCGCTGCGGCTGGCCCGCTTCAACGTCAACACCGCGGTCATCGACAAGCGCTGGTTCCAGGGGCTGCCGTCCCCGGCCGCCGCGGCGCTGGTGGCCGGCTTCATCTGGCTCATGACCGAATGGGGCCGGCGCGGCGGCGATGCTCTTTTCCTCACGTGGCAGCAGATCACCTGGGTCACCTTCGGCTTCACGCTCTACGCGGGCCTCACGATGGTGACCAACGCGCCGTTCTACAGCTTCAAGGACGTGCAGATGAAGAAAAGCGTGCCCTTCGCCGTGATCGTGCTGATCGCGCTCGGCATCGCCGTCATCAACATCCACCCGCCGACGGTGCTGTTCGCGCTGTTCGTCGCCTACGGACTCAGCGGCTACGTGGTCTACGGCTGGCGCCGACTCAAGGGCCAGCCCACCAGCGTGATCAGCGTCTCGACCGAGGAGCCCGACGAGCGCGGGCTGCACAACTGACGTCCCGGTTCGCGGGCCGGCGAAGGCTGTGCTACATTCGCCACCTTCATGACCAAGATTTCGCTGCTGGCCCTACTAGCCTTCCCTCACGGGCGGAGACGGTAGCGCACGCGCAAATCCCTCATCACGGCCCGTTTGCACCAGCAACGGGCCGTTTGTCTTTTGGGGTTGCTGGTGGATTCCCAACCACCACGGAGAAACCGACATGTTGAAGCAACCTCAAGCCAAATACCGCGCCTTTGCCCCGATCGGCCTCAAGGACCGCACTTGGCCTGATGCCGTGCTGACAAAGGCACCGGTCTGGCTGTCGACGGACCTGCGTGATGGCAACCAGGCACTGGTTGAGCCCATGGATGTCGCGCGCAAGATGCGCATGTTCGAGACGCTGGTGGCGATCGGCTTCAAGGAAATCGAAGTCGGCTTTCCTTCCGCCTCGCAGATCGAATTCGACTTCGTGCGCAAGCTCATCGAGGAAGACCGCATCCCCGACGACGTGACGATCCAGGTGCTGACGCAGGCGCGCGACCACCTCATTGCCCGCACCTTCGAGTCGCTCCAGGGCGCGCCGCGCGCCATCGTGCACCTCTACAACGCCGTGGCTCCCGTGATGCGTCGTGTGGTGCTCGGCATGGACGAAGATCAGATCGTCGAGCTCGCCAGCAGCCATGCGCGCATGTTCAACGCGTACGCCGCGAAGCAGCCGGACACGCAGTGGAGGTTTCAGTACTCGCCCGAAATGTTTTCGGGCACCGACGTCGCTTTCTCGAAGCGCGTGGTCGATGCGGTCACGGAAGTCTGGGCCCCGACGCCTCAGCGCAAGTGCATCGTCAACCTGCCGACGACGGTCGAGCATTCCACGCCGAACATCTTCGCCGACATGGTCGAGTGGATGCACCGCAACCTCGCGCGCCGCGATTCGATCGTGCTGTGCGTGCATCCGCACAACGACCGTGGCACCGGCACCGCCGCTGGCGAGTTGGCGCTGATGGCCGGCGCCGAGCGTATCGAAGGCTGTCTGTTTGGCAACGGCGAGCGCACCGGCAACCTCGACCTCGTCAATGTCGCGCTCAACCTCTACACGCAGGGCGTATCGCCGGAGCTCGACTTCTCGAACATCGACGAGATCCGCGCCACGGTCGAGCACTGCAACCAGCTTCCCGTGCACCCGCGCCACCCGTATGTCGGCGACCTGGTCTACACCTCGTTCTCGGGCTCGCACCAGGATGCGATCAAGAAGGCCTTCGCCGCGCGCAAGAACGGCGACATCTGGGACATGCCCTATCTCCCCATCGACCCGAAGGACGTGGGTCGCAGCTACGAGGCGGTGATCCGCGTCAACAGCCAGTCGGGCAAGGGCGGCATCGCCTACCTGCTCGAAAGCGAATACGGTCTCGAAATGCCGCGCCGCCTGCAGATGGAATTCAGCCAGGCCGTGCAACGCGTCATGGACGTGGCCGGCAAGGAACTCACCGCCACCGATTTGTGGGATCTGTTCGAGCGCGAATACGGGATTGCGACCGCCCATGGCCTGCAGCACCGCATGATCGAGGAGGCAGGCGAGGGCGCCGATGCGGTCCTCGTCCTGCGCGGCGACTTGTCGTGGGCGGGTGAAGTCCGCGCCATCGAAGGCCGCGGCAACGGTCCCATCGACGCCTTCACGCAGGCACTGAGCAAGGCGACCGGCCACACGGTGCGCGTGATGGACTACCACCAGCACGCGATCGGCGCTGGCGCCGATGCGAAGTCAGTGGCGTACCTCGAGCTGCGCGTCGATGAGAGCCAGACCCTGTTCGGCGTCGGCATCGACGCGAACGTGATCTCGGCCTCTTTGAAGGCGATCGTCTCGGGCGTGCAGCGAGCGAGGAGCCGCAGCGCACGCCACGGCGCAAAATCGATGGCTGAAGTCGCCTGACGCCGCAATACGAGCAAAGGAGATCCACGATGACCGACCAACTCATCATTTTCGACACCACCCTGCGCGACGGCGAGCAGTCGCCCGGCGCCTCCATGACGCGTGACGAGAAGCTGCGCATCGCGCGCCAGCTCGAGCGTCTGAAGGTGGACGTGATCGAGGCAGGTTTCCCGGCCAGCTCGAACGGCGACTTCGAGGCCGTGCAGGCGATCGCCAGGGTCATCAAGGACTCGACCGTGTGCGGTCTGTCGCGCGCCAATGACCGCGACATCTCGCGCGCCGCCGAGGCGCTCAAGGGTGCGGTGCGTGCCCGCATCCACACCTTCATCGCGACCTCGGCGCTGCACATGGAGAAGAAGCTGCGCATGACCCCCGAACAGGTGCTGGAGCAGGCCAGGCTGGCCGTGCGATTCGCGCGCAACCAGGTCGACGACGTGGAATTCAGCCCGGAAGACGGTTACCGCAGTGACATGGATTTTCTCTGCCGCGTGCTTGAAGCGGTGATCGGGGAGGGCGCCACGACCATCAACGTGCCCGACACGGTGGGCTATGCCATTCCCGAGCTGTACGGCAACTTCATCAGGACGCTGCGCGAGCGTGTGCCCAACAGTGACAAGGCGATCTGGTCGGTACACTGCCACAACGATCTCGGCATGGCGGTGGCCAACTCGCTGGCGGGCGTCAAGATCGGCGGCGCGCGACAGGTGGAGTGCACGATCAACGGCTTGGGCGAGCGCGCCGGCAACTGCTCGCTCGAAGAGATCGTCATGGCGGTCAAGACCCGCAAGGACTATTTCGGCCTCGACCTCAACATCGACACGCAGCACATCGTGGCGGCCAGCCGCATGGTCAGCCAGACCACCGGCTTCGTCGTGCAGCCCAACAAGGCCGTGGTGGGTGCCAACGCGTTCGCGCATGCCTCGGGCATCCACCAAGACGGCGTCCTGAAGGCTCGCGACACTTACGAGATCATGCGGGCCGAAGACGTTGGCTGGACCGCCAACAAGATCGTGCTGGGCAAGCTGAGCGGCCGCAATGCGTTCAAGCAGCGGCTGCAGGAACTGGGCGTCGTGATGGACAGCGAGGCTGACATCAACATGGCCTTCATGCGCTTCAAGGAACTGGCGGACCGCAAGACCGAGATTTTCGACGAGGACATCCTGGCGCTCGTCAGCGACGAGGCAGGATCGCACGTTGGGGAACAGTTCGGTTTCGTGTCGCTGTCGCAGCACAGTGAAACCGGGGAAAGGCCCCGGGCACGCGTCGTTTTCACGATGCAGGGCAGGGAGGTGGAAGGGAATTCCGAGGGCAACGGGCCGGTCGATGCGTCGCTCAAGGCCATCGAGTCCCTTGTCAACAGCGGAGCCGAGATGGTGCTGTATTCGGTCAATGCCATCAGCGGATCGACGGAAAGCCAGGGTGAGGTGACCGTTCGGCTTCAGAACGCCGGCCGAGTGGTCAACGGCGTCGGCGCGGACCCGGATATCGTCGTCGCGTCGGCGAAGGCTTATTTGAATGCCCTCAACAAGTTACAGAGCCAAGCGGAGAAAGTGGCGGCACAGGGCTAAGCTGGGTACTGATCCGGGTTTTCAAATTAAGAAGGGAACGCAAGTAATTGATATTGCCTGAACTTTCCACGTTCGCTAAACTTCGCACTTCTTTGGCCGCCTTGGAGCGTGTGATGTCGCAAGCGAGTCTTCAATCGGTTCACACAGTCTCCTTGCGGGCGCACGTGTCGCGGATCATGGCAGTGGCGTTCTGCACGGCTGCCATGTTGCTGCCCTCGGCCCATGCAGCCAGGCACGCCCCAGTCAAGAAGCAGCACGCCGCCGCCAGCGAATCCGGCCGCAGAGCCGCGAAGCCGGCAGCTCAAGCTTCGCGGACAGTGGCCACACGTCGCCCTGCCGCCAGCGTTGCCGCCCAGAGCAGGACCGTTCGCGCCGGCCGCAATGTGGTTGCGGAAATCCGCAAAAAAGGCGACCGAACGGTGGTGGCCGTGCACCGGCGATCGCTGGTGCGCGTGGTGGATGCGCCGCCGCCACGCCTGTCTTTCGGGCAGATGGCGGGCTTGCACGGCACGGCCGACGTGCTTGACCTGAGGTCCAGTGCGGCGCTGGTGATCGATCAGGACACGCGCGAGGTTCTGTTCAGCAAGAACGATCAGGCGGTGCTGCCGATCGCCTCCCTGACGAAGCTGATGACAGGCCTGCTCATCAGCGAGGCTCAGTTGCCGATGGACGAGCTGATCACGATCACGCAGGACGACGTGGACACCGAAAAGGGCAGCCGTTCGCGCTTGACCATCGGTACCGTCCTGTCACGCGGCGAACTGCTTCACCTGGCGCTGATGTCGAGCGAGAACCGGGCTGCGCATGCCTTGGGACGTACTTACCCGGGGGGGTTGGCAACGTTCGTCAGTGTCATGAACGCCAAGGCTCGGATGCTGGGCATGAGAAGTACGCGTTACGTTGAGCCCACTGGACTTTCAAGCCAGAATCAGTCGAGCGCGCAAGACTTGGCTCTGCTGGTCAACGCTGCCTATGCCGATGCAACCGTGCGTCAGCTTTCGACGTCACCGGAGCACCAAGTCGAAGTGGGCAACCGCGTACTTCAATACAACACCACCAATCGCCTGGTAAAAAGTCCCGAGTGGGATATCGGACTGCAAAAAACAGGCTATATCTCGGAAGCTGGCCAGTGTCTCGTAATGCAGACCAAAATCGCCGGGCGCAAGCTGATCATGGTTTTTCTCGACTCGGCTGGCAAGCTGAGCCGTATTGCCGATGCCGAGCGTGTTCGCCGTTGGGTTGAGGCCACCCGGATGATGTCGACACCAGCCATGCACAGCGTGGCAAGCGTGGGCTCGGCCGGGTAGGCCCATCAAGGAATCGATCGATTGCTGAGGGTGCCCGCGTCGTAGCCCAGTGCTTCGGAGATCTCGCCAGCAGTCGCTTGCAGTTTAGGCAGCCAGCTTTCGTCGAGCCGGTCGGCTGGGGCCGAAATGGAGAGTCCGGCAACAAGCCTTCCTTGGTCGTCGTAAATTCCGGCCGCCATGCAGCGGACACCCATTTCAAGTTCTTCGTTGTCGCGGGCCGTGCCGGTTTGACGAGCTTTGGCCAGATCGTTTTCCAGCAGCGGCAGTTGCGTGATGCTGTTTCTCGTGTGACCGGGCAGACCTGTACGCGTGGCATAGCTGCGAATCTGATGGAGGTCTTCGGCAGCGAGGAATAGCTTGCCGGTAGACGTCAGATGCAGGGGAGCGCGACCTCCCACTGCACGCACAACTTGCATCCCTGAACGGGGGCTGAAAGTGCGTTCTACATAAATAATCTCATCTCCTTGGCGCATGCTGAGATTGACGGGCTGCTGGGTCAGCCTGTGCAACTCTCGCATCGGTGCCAGTGCTGCGTCTCGTACACTGAGACGACCTTTGACCAGGTTGCCCAGCTCCAGCAAACGCATCCCCAAGCGATAAGTGCCTGGCTCAGGGTGATCGACGAAGCGGCCGACAGCCAAGTCGTTCAGGATGCGATGGGCAGTCGAAGGGTGCAGCCCTGTCCGTTCGCTGATTTCCTTTAAGGACATGGCTTCCTCCTGAGAGGACAGTACGTTGATCAGCGAAAACATGCGGTCAATGACCTGAATGGCAAATGGTGAGGAGTTGTCAGGTTGTGAGAATGTATGCATGGAGCCAGCTGATTTTGTTTGGTGTGATCGAGTCAGAGTAAACTAACTTTTAACTTTATGTAATCCGATTTTGCTCTTAAAAATAAGAGCAAAAGTTAGTTTAAATTTAATTAAGATTAACGTTTATCCGCACTCTGCAAGAACCTTTTGTTTTGCCGCCCGGAGCAGGACTCGTGATTTATCCGGCGTCCGTCAATAATGATTGAGTGCGAGCACGCCAAGACGGAAGGCCAGTGGTATAGGGACCTTGTTCGTCTGTCGTGCCGGGTGGCAGCAGCGTGTTTGAGAGCCACAGTGTGACAGACTTGTGGGCGTCGGACGGCGTGCGGATTGCGCAGCAGACTGACGTGCGCCGTCTCAACAACATGTGTTTTGGGCGCATAGGACGCTTGATGATGATGAAAGACGCTGCTGGCGACACTGATCCTATTTCGATTGCTGGCGATACGCGATTTGTGCAGCACAACACTGACGGTTGTCGCGATTGCTAGGATAGGGCTGACGAGCTGCCGCAGCGCGCAGAAGTGCCGCATGGTTGCTTCGTCTACGGCACCCAGCAATGCCCGCGCGCGGCTGGTGCCAGCGCTGGCCAAGTCGGCGACGCGCGTCAGCAGGCGCAGCGCAACATCGAGCGCAGCCAGGCGGAAACGGCGGCGGCGCGAGTTAACATAATATACATTGTATAAAGTCATAGATCCCCAATCTTCATGCAGTAGCCTGTCCTCTACCATTTGCCTTCACTCAGGGGCGCCTTGCTGCGAATTGCCCCATTCACGAGTTCGACAGCCTCCAACCGATTGGCGCGCCGTGCGAAATCGACAGCGGTCATGCCTTGTTCGTTTTTCATCAACGGATCTGCGCCCTCGTCGAGTAGAAGCTTGACCGCGGCGGTCGAGCCATACATGGCGGCCATCATCAGTGGCGTCGTGCCGTTGGGCGACTGGGCGTCGATGAACGCGTAGTTTTCGAGCAGCTGCTTCATGATCTCGATCTGCCCCGATGTGGCGGCGTAATGCAGTGGCGTCCAGCCGGTCTTGTTGACGGCAGCGTCGCGCTTGAGCAAGGCATCGACCTCTTGCCGCTGGCCTTTGAGTGCCGCCAGCATCAAGGCACTCTCGCCATTGGGGTCGACGATATCGAGGTCGGTCTTGGGAAAATCGATCAGGACCATGCTGACCCTGTGCGACGGCTCGCGCAGCGCCAGCAACAGGCCGGTCTGCCCCTTCGCATCGCGCGTGTTCGGATCGAATCCGCGCTGGATCAGCTGGCTCACGGCGCCGGCGTTGTCGCTCTTCACGGCCCGAAAGAAGTCGTCGTAAGAGCCCGCTCCGGCCGCAACAGAAGCCGTGACGGCCACGAGAAGGATCAATACCTTGGCAAAACTCTTCACGATCTGGCTCCTTTGAACAGCGCTTCGAAGTTGACGCTGGTTGCCTGGGCAATCACCTCGACGGGCAAGCCTCGCACTTGCGCGATCTGGGCCGCCACGTACGGCACGTAGGACGGATTGTTGACCTTGCCGCGGTACGGCACGGGCGCCAGATAAGGGCTGTCGGTTTCGATCAGCAGGCGGTCGAGAGGCACGAAAGCGGCGACGTCGCGCAGTTCCTGCGCCTTCTTGAAAGTCAGGATGCCCGAGAAGGAAATGTAGAAGCCCAAATCGAGTGCGGCGCGCGCCACTTGGGCGGTTTCGGTGAAGCAGTGGAAGACGCCGCCCGCCGAGCCCGGGGCGCCGGTCTCGCCCTCCTCCTTCAGGATCGCCAGCGTGTCGGTGGACGCGCTGCGCGTGTGGATCACCAGCGGCTTGCCCGCCTGCCGGGCAGCACGGATGTGGACGCGAAAGCGGTCACGCTGCCAGTCGAGATCCGCCACATGGCGCCCGCCCTTGCGCTCTTCCATCTGGTAGTAGTCGAGGCCGGTCTCGCCGATGGCGACCACTCTGGGCAGCGCGGCGCGCCTCACCAGATCCTCGACGGTCGGCTCCGCGACGTCTTCGCTGTCCGGATGCACGCCGACGCTGGCCCAGAAGTTGTCGTGCCGCAGGGCCAGCGAGTGCACGGCCTCGAACTCCTCGAGCATGGTGCAGATGCACAGGGCGCGGTCGACCTGCGCGGCCGCCATGGCAGCGCGCACCTGCGGCAGCTCGGCCGCCAGTTCGGGAAATGTCAGATGGCAGTGGGAATCGGTGAACATTGGGGTGCGCGGCGCGCGAGCACCGCGTGAAATCACAGCCAACAGGACCGTGCGCAGCGGCGCACGATGTGCTGTGCGTCAGACGGTCTGGGTCGGCCGGTTGGACGCCAGCGCGGAGCCGAGCGTCTCCTCGATGCGCTGCTTGAGCTGGCGTGACTTGTCGTCCGCCGGAAAACGGATGCCGATGCCCGGCGCCCGGTTGCCCGAGGCGCGCTGCGGGGTGATCCAGGCGACCTTGCCGGCCACCGGGTAGCGCGTCGGATCGTCCGGCAGCGTCAGCAGCACGTACACGTCGTCGCCCAGACGGTACTCGCGGGAGGTCGGAATGAAGATGCCGCCCTCGTCGAACAGCGGGATGTAGGCGGCGTAGAGCGCAGCCTTTTCCTTGATGGACAGCTGGATGACGCTCGGACGCGGCGTGGCGGAGCCGGCGGCGGTGTCGACAGGTGCGGTGGATGGGGTGGAGGGACTCATCATGCTCGTGGGCGGCTCGGGGGTCGCGGTGTGAGCGCATTGTGCGCGTCGCTCGCCAGCGTCTCAAGCAGCAGGCCGGCATTGAACGGGTGCTCGGCCGTGCGGGCGGACTGCGCCAGCGATCTCGACCAGTGCGCCAGCGCCGCGGCGGGCGGCGCCGGCGGCAGGTCGGTGGCATCGAAAAATCGTGGCGTGGCGCCGCAGCGCAGCGACATCAGGTCGTGGCAGAGCTTCTGCAGGGCGTCGATGGCCTGCGCCGGCGAGCGGCCGGCGAGCGCGGCGGCGTCGCCGCGCAGCATGGCGCCCGGCAGTTGCGCCCAGGCCCTGGACGACTGGCCGTCCCGCGCCATTCGGAGCGCATCGCTCGGGCGCCCGCCGGCGGCGCGCAGCAGCGTGGCGGCATCCCCGGCGGCAACGCCGCGCGCGACCAGCCATTTCAGGGCCTCGTCGGGCTCGGGCCAGGGCAGCGTGAAGCCCAGGCAGCGGCTGCGGATAGTCGGCAGCAGTTGCCAGGCCGCCTCGGTCGCGAGCACGAAGCGCACGTCGCCGACGGGTTCTTCCAGCGTCTTGAGCAGGGCGTTGGCGGTCACGGCGTTCATGCGCTCGGCCGGGTAGATCAGCACCGCCTTGCCGCGTCCGCGCGCGCTGGTGCGCTGGGCGAAGCGCACGGCGTCGCGCATGGCCTCGACGCGGATCTCCCGGCTGGGCTTGCGCTTCCTGTCGTCGAGCTCGGACTGCGCCTTCTCGTCGAGCGGCCAGCCGAGCTCCTGCATCGCCACCTCGGGCATCAGCACGCACAGGTCCGCATGGGTGCGCACCGCCACCGCGTGGCAACTGCCGCAGTGTCCGCAGGCGCCCTGCCCCGTGGGCTGCTCGCACAGCCAGGCACTCGCCAGCGCCAGGGCCAGTTCGTACTGGCCGAGCCCCGAGGCGCCGTGCAGCAGCCAGGCGTGGCCGCGCTGGCGCAGCAGTTCGGCCAGCGGGCGGGCCAGCCAGGGCGCCAGGTCGATCGCATTGGACGCAGTGGCGCTCATGGGCGTGTCCGTACGGCACGACGCGGGGCCTGCGCAGGCCAAGAAACGCGGCAAGGCGCTCTCATGCGATCAGCCCCCTGCGCAGGAGCGCCTGCATCACCTGCGCGCGCACGGCGTCGAGCGGCTGATGGGCGTCGATGCGCTCGAAACGCGGGGCGCCTTGTGCGCGCTCGGCATAGCCGGCGGCCACGCGCCGGAAAAACTCGACCGGCTGCGACTCGAAACGGTCCGGCAGGCGCGTGCCCGACAGGCGCGCCGCCGCCACTTCCGGCGGCAGGTCGAACCACAGCGTCAGGTCCGGCTGCAGCAGCGTCGCGTTTTCGGTCGAATCGGCCTGCGGCGCCCGTCCTGCCTGCACCCACTGCTCCAGAAACGATAGCACGTGCGGATCGAATCCGCGCCCTGCCCCCTGGTAGGCGAAGGTGGCGTCGGTGAAGCGGTCGCACAGCACGACGTCGCCGCGCACGAGCGCCGGCTCGATGACCTGCAGCACATGCTCGCGGCGCGCGGCGAACACCAGCAGCGATTCGGTCAGCGCATCCATCGGCTGCTCCAGCACCAGCGCCCGCAGCGTCTCGCCCAGCGGCGTGCCACCCGGCTCGCGCGTGCGGACCACCCGCCGCCCGGCAGCGCGGAAGGCGGACTCGATCGCCTCCAGGTGGCTCGACTTGCCGGCGCCGTCGATGCCCTCCAGCGAGACGAACAGGCCCCGCGTGCCAGAGGCGTTGTTCACGGGCCACCCCGCTGGTAGCGGTTGACCGCGCGGTTGTGCTCGTCGAGCGAGCGGCTGAAGTGGCTGCTGCCGTCGCCGCGCGACACGAAGTACAGCGACTCGCTGTGGGCCGGCTGCACGGCGGCCAGCAGCGCGGCCTTGCCCGGCATGGCGATCGGCGTGGGCGGCAGGCCGCCGCGGGTGTAGGTGTTCCAGGGCGTGTCGGTCTGCAGGTCTTTCTTGCGCAGGTTGCCGTCGTAGGCGGTGCCGAGCCCGTAGATCACCGACGGATCGGTCTGCAGCGGCATGCCGGCGCGCAGGCGGTTGACGAACACCGCGGCGATCTCGGCGCGGTCGGCCGCGCGGCCGGTTTCCTTTTCGACCACGCTGGCCAGGACCAGCACTTCGTCGGGCGTCTTGAGCGGCAGGTCGGGCGCGCGCTGCGCCCAGGCGGCTTCGAGCTTTTTGTCCATCGCGCGCAGGGCGCGCTGCAGCAGCGCCACGTCGGTCGATCCCTTCGAGTAGGTGTAGGTGTCGGGGAAGAAGCGGCCCTCGGGCGGCACGCCGGGCCGCCCGAGCCGGGCCATGAGCGCCTCGTCGGCCAAGCCGATCGTCTCGGGTTTGAGCTGATCGGCCTTGGCGAGCGCGGCGCGGACCTGGCGGAAATTCCAGCCCTCGACCAGCACCACCGAGCGCGTCGCCTCCTCGCCGCGCACCAGCACCGTGAGCAGGCTGCGCGGCGTGACGCCCTGCTCCAGCTCGTAGCTGCCGGCGCGCATCTGCCGGTCCTGGCCGGAGAAGCGGAACCACAAATAGAGCAATTCGGGGTCGACATCCGCTCCGGCGTCGGCGACAGCCTGGGCGATCGAGCGCGGCGTGGCGCCGGGTTCGACCGACAGGTCGAGCGTCGCGGCCGGCAGCTTGAGCGGCTGGTTCAGCCACCAGAGCGCGAACGTACCGCTGCCCAGCACCGCGAGCGCCATCAGCAGGAACAGGGTCAGAAAGAAACGGCGCATGCAGTTAATTCAAAAACGGTGATTGCCCTCAGGGGAACCGGCCGTGCAGCCGGCCATGATAATTGAGGCATGACAACCCCTTTGCTCGATGGCACAGCCCCCCTGCCTCAGTTCGGCGTGATCCGTGCGGAAGGCGACGAGGCCGCGAAGTTCCTCCACGGACAGCTGACGCAGGACTTCGCACTGCTGGACGAGCGCGAGGCCCGGCTGGCGGCGCTGTGCAGTCCGAAGGGACGGATGCTCGCGAGCTTCATCGGCATCCGCCCGCGGCCGGACCTGGTCCTGCTGGTGTGCAGCCGCGACCTGCTGGCCGCCACGCTCAAGCGGCTGTCGATGTATGTGCTGCGCGCCAAGGCAAAGCTGAGCGACGCGACCGAGGACTTCGCGCTGTACGGCCTGGCCGGCACGGCGCTGGCGGCCAACGGCATCGACGCCGCCGCGCCGCCCGGGCAGTGCAGCGCCAGCGGCGAGGCCCGCGTCGTCTCGCTGTACCCGGCCGACGGCGTGCCGCGCGCGCTGTGGATCGCGCCCGCCGGCGCGACACCGCCGGCGGGCGCGCCGCTCGATGCGGCGCTGTGGGCCTGGAGCGAGGTGCGCAGCGGCATCGTGACGCTCACCGCGCCGGTGGTCGACGCCTTCGTGCCGCAGATGCTCAACTACGAGTCGGTCGGCGGCGTGAATTTCAAGAAGGGCTGCTATCCGGGCCAGGAGGTGGTGGCGCGCAGCCAGTTCCGCGGCACCCTCAAGCGCCGCGCCTTCCTGGTCGGCGCTGGCGCGCCGCTCGCGGCCGGCCAGGAAGTGTTCGCCGGGAAGGATGCCGAGCAGCCGGTCGGCACGGTGGCGCAGGCGGCGCAGGCGCCAGACGGCGGCGGCTGGGCGGCGCTGGTGTCGATGCAGGTCGCCGCGCTCGATGCGGGCGGCCTGCATGCGGGCAGCGTCGCCGGCCCTGCACTGACGGTCGAGCCGCTGCCCTATCCGCTGCTGGCGGACATCTGACGGTCGACTCCGGTCGGTTCTTACCCTGGTGCGTGCAGGCACGCCTGCCGCGTTCCGATAGCGTCACGACACGTCGATACGCCAGCGCGCCGGCAGTCTTCCACCCGGAACGGCAGCGGCGCGCCGAGAGACCCTCGACCCTCTCAGCAGCAGCGCCCGCCCCGGCCGCCGCCGTAGCGCGCCTGCTGGCGCTCCCGGAAGAAGGCCTCGTAGCTCATCGGCGTGCGGTCCGGGTGGGTCTGACGCATGTGGTCGAGGTAGGTCTGGTAGTCGGGCACGCCGACCATGAGACGCAGCGACTGCGTCAGCGCACGGGCCAGGTAGTGCCCGGTGCCCGGCGCGCGAACGACGCTGTCGTCGGTGGTGGTCATGACGTGCCCACCGTCGTCGGCGCCAGTGGCTCGAACGGCGTCTCGTGGGTGGTCGGGCGGTTGGCCGCGCGCGCCGCCAGCGAGGTGCGCACGCTGTAGTACAGGATGCTCACCACGACGAAGATGAACAGCGCGCACAGTGCGGCGTCCAGCCGGTCGTTGAAGACGATGCGCGCCATCGCCTCGGGCGTCTTGGCCGGCGCGATCAGCACGCCCTGCGCCAAGCCGTCGGCGTACCTGGACGCGTGCGACAGGAAGCCGACCTTGGGATCGGACGAGAAAATCTTCTGCCAGCCCGCCGTCAGCGTGCACACCAGCAGCCAGGCGGCCGGCGCCATCGCGACCCAGGCGTAGCGCTCGCGCTTCATGCGGAACAGCACCGCCGTGCCCAGCAGCAGCGCCACCGCGGCCAGCATCTGGTTGGAGATGCCGAACAGCGGCCACAGCGTGTTGATGCCGCCCAGCGGGTCGACCACGCCCTGGTACAGGAAGTAGCCCCACGCCGCCACGCACAGCGCGGTCGCGACCAGGTTGGCCGGCAGCGAGTCGGTGCGCTTGAGGGCCGGCACGAAGCTGCCGAGCAGATCCTGCAGCATGAAGCGCCCGGCGCGCGTGCCGGCGTCGACCGCGGTCAGGATGAAGAGCGCCTCGAACAGAATGGCGAAGTGGTACCAGAAGGCCATCATGGCCTGGCCGCCGACGACCTGGTGCAGGATGTGCGCCATGCCGACCGCCAGCGTCGGCGCGCCGCCGGCACGCCCGAGGATGGTGGTCTCGCCCACGTTGCGGGCGGTTTCCGTGAGCACGTCGGGCGTGATGACGAAGCCCCAGCCCGAGACGGTCTGCGCGACCGCCGCGGCCGTGGTGCCGACCAGCGCCGGCGGGCTGTTCATGGCGAAGTAGACGCCGGGCTCGATGACCGATGCCGCCACCAGCGCCATCATCGCCACGAAGGATTCGGCCAGCATGCCGCCGTAGCCGATGAAGCGCGCGTTGCGCTCGTTGTCGAGCATCTTGGGCGTGGTGCCCGAGGAGATCAGCGCATGGAAGCCCGACACCGCGCCGCAGGCGATGGTGATGAACAGGAACGGGAACAGGTTGCCCGACCAGACCGGGCCGTTGCCCTGCGCAAACTGCGTGACCGAGGGCATCTGCAGCGTCGGCGCGACGATCACGATGCCGATCGCCAGCGCGACGATGGTGCCGATCTTCAGAAAGGTCGAGAGGTAGTCGCGCGGCGCCAGCAGCAGCCACACCGGCAGGCTGGCGGCGACGAAGCCGTAGCCGATCAGGAGCCAGGTGAGCGTGCGGCCATCGAAGGTGAACAGCGGCGCCAGGCCGGGTTCCGGCTCACGGCCTGCCCGCCGAAGATGGCCAGCATCAGCAGCACGAAGCCGATGATCGAGATCTCGCCGATGCGCCCCGGGCGGATGTAGCGCAGGTAGATGCCCATGAACAGCGCCATCGGAATGGTCGCCGCCACGGTGAAGGTGCCCCACGGCGACTCGGCCAGGGCCTTGACGACGATCAGCGCCAGCACCGCCAGGATGATGATCATGATCATGAAGGTGCCGAACAGGGCGATCATGCCCGGCACCGTGCCCATCTCCTGCTTGACCAGGTCGCCCAGCGAGCGGCCGTCGCGGCGCACCGAGATGAACAGGATGATGAAGTCCTGCACCGCGCCGGCGAACACCACGCCGGCCAGGATCCACAGCAGGCCCGGCAGGTAGCCCATCTGCGCCGCCAGCACCGGGCCGACCAGCGGGCCGGCCCCCGCGATGGCGGCGAAGTGGTGGCCGAACAGCACGTTCTTGTCGGTCGGCACGTAGTCCAGCCCGTCGTTGTGGCGCCAGGCCGGCGTCTTGCGGCTGGGGTCGAGCCCCAGCACGCGCTCGGCGATGAACAGGCTGTAGTAGCGGTAGGCGATCAGGTAGATGCAGACCGCGGCGACCACGATCCACAGCGCGTTGATCGCCTCGCCGCGCCCGAGGGCGACCGTGCCCAGGGCGAAGGCGCCGACAACGGCCACGACGAGCCACACGAGGTGGCGGCCCATGTTCTGCATGCGAAATCTCCCCGGAAAAAGATGACTGCCAATATACGCCGGCCCGCCGCCGGGCGTGACCCCGTGCGGACCCTAGCTATCCACGGACCCGCCCAGTGCGGTCCACGCCTGCCGAAAACGCGGGCTTTGCGGCCCTTGTGCAGGCCGCATCAGGGCTTCATGCTACTGATTCGATAGCACCTTGCGCATCTCGACATGGGCGATCCCGGCCTCCTCGAAAGGCTCGCCGCACGGCCGGTAGCCCAGCCGCGCATAGAAGCCCTCGGCCGCGCGCTGGGCGTGCAGCACGACCTCGCGGTCGCCGCGCGCCGCGGCGGCGGCCTCCAGGGCGCGCAGCACCGCCGCGCCGTGGCCGTCGCTGCCGGCGCCCCGCAGCGCGCGGTGCACCGCCATGCGGCCGATGCGCGCGACGCCGGGCGCCTGCGCGACGAGCCGCCCGGTCGCGATCACGAGGCCGAGCCGGTTGCGCGCCACGGCGTGCAGGGCGGTGGCGTCCTGCGCGTCCCATTCCAGCTCGGCCGGGACGCGCTGCTCGTCGATGAAGACCGCGCGCCGCAGCGCCCCGGCGCCCTCGCCCAGCGTGGCCCAGTCGCCGGTCGCGACCTCGCGCATCGGCTCGCCCGCCTCGTAGGCGGCGAAGATGGCGCGCAGCGCCGCCGGCACCGGCCGCGAGGTCTGGGTGGCCGGGTCGGCGAACACGTAGACCAGCTCGCACGACACCAGCAGTGCCTCGCCGCGGAACAGCCCACCCTGGAACACGATGGACGACGTGCCGACGCGCTCACACCTCAACCCGACGTCCAGCACGTCGTCCAGCCGGGCCGAGGCGCTGAACTCGATCGTCGCCTTGCGCACGTAGAGATCGCCGCCCAGGCTCGCCATGGCCTCTTCGTAAGGCAGCGCCAGCGCGCGCCAGTAGTCGGCGATGGCCGTGTCGAAGTACATCAGGTAGTGCGCATTGAAGACGATCTTCTGCATGTCGACTTCGGCCCAGCGCACGCGCAGGCGGTGGAAAAAGCGGAAATCGCTGCGTTGCATCGTTTGGCTTCCAGAAAAAGGTGTGGTTGCGAAGAGGAAGCCGGACTGTGCCGCAAGCCGGCCGCCCGCCCTTGTCCTGCGTGCGACGCCGACCGTGCCCGGCGGGCCACGATATCGATCGAATCGGCCTGTAGCGCCCGCCAGCCGTGCGCCGGCAGCTATCGTTTCAATAGCATTACGGATTCAGCGCCCGGCGCAGCGCCTGCGCCGCGTCGGCCTGCGCCTGCCGCGCCTCGGGGATGGCGCGGCCCATCTTGACGAACTCGTGCACCACGCCGCGGTAGATCTCCAGCTCGACCGGCACGCCGGCGGCGCGCAGCCGGTCGGCGTACTCGATGCCCTCGTCGACCACCGGGTCGCACTCGGCCAGGCCGATCCACGCCGGCGCGACGCCTTCGAGGTCGTCGGCCAGGAGCGGCGCGAAGCGCCAGTCGCCGCGGTCGGCGGGCGAGCGCAGGTACTGGTCGAAGAACCAGGCGACGAGCGCCCCGTCCAGCACCGGCCCGTGAGCGAAGCGGCGGTGGGAGGCGCTGTCCTGGTGCGCCGAAGTGCCGGGGTAGAACAGCAGCTGCAGCGCCACCGGCAGGCCGGCGTCGCGCGCCAGGATGGCGCAGACCGCGGCCAGCGTGCCGCCCGCGCTGTCGCCGCCCAGCGCAAGCCGGCCCGCGTCCAGCCCGAGCGCCGCGCCGTGGCGGGCGACGTGATGGACGGCGTCCCAGGCGTCGTTCGACGCCGTCGGGAAGCGGTGCTCCGGCGCCAGTCGGTAGTCCACCGACACCACGGCGCAGCCGCCTTGCGCGGCCAGCACGCGGCACAGGGTGTCGTGCGTGGCGATGCTGCCGACGGTGAAGCCGCCGCCGTGGAAATACACCAGCGCCGGAAGCGCCGCGCTGCCGTCCGGCGCGTAGAGCCGCGCGGGCAGCGGGTGGCCGTCGCGCGCGGCGATGTGGAAATCCTCGACGCGCGAGAGCGCCGGCCGGGGCACCTCCAGCACGCCGGCGCCTTTTTCGTAGGCGGCGCGGGCCGCCTGCGGCGTCAGCGTGTGCAGCGGCGGGTGGCCGGCGCGCGCCATGCGGTCGATCACGTCGGCCATGCGCGGCGTGAGGCCGGACGGCGCGGGCGAAAAGCGCTTCACCGGCTTCACCGGCCGGCCGCCGGCAGCGCTGCCGCTGTGCCAGGCGCGACAAGCCCGCGGGCGACAGGTGTGGGCAAGGCGGTCTCCTCTTGGTAGATTGCTGGGCGGCCCGCATCGTACCGCCCGGCAACACAGGAAAAACCACCATGGCCCTCATCCAGTACCTGACCCAGATCCAGTTCGACTACGGCGCCATCGGGCTGCTGGCGAGCGAGTGCCGGCGCATCGGCATCGCGCGGCCGCTGGTGGTGACCGACGCCGGCGTGCGCGCGGCCGGCATCCTGCAAAAGGCGCTCGACGCGCTCGGCGACCTGCCGGCCGTGGTGTTCGACGGCACGCCGTCGAACCCGACCGAAGCCGCCGTGCGCGCCGCCGTGGAGGCCTACCGGGCCGGGCGCTGCGACGGCCTGGTCGCGGTGGGCGGCGGCTCGGCCATCGACTGCGCCAAGGGCGTGGCCATCGCCGCCACGCACGAGGGGCCGCTCGCCACCTACGCGACCATCGAGGGCGGCTCGCCGAAGATCAGCGAGCGCGTGGCGCCGCTCATCGCCGTGCCGACCACCAGCGGCACCGGCAGCGAGGTGGCGCGCGGCGCCATCATCATCGTGGACGACCACCGCAAGCTCGGCTTCCACAGCTGGCACCTGATGCCCAGGGCCGCCATCTGCGACCCGGAGCTCACCCTCGGCCTGCCGCCCAGGCTCACCGCCGCGACCGGCATGGACGCCATCGCGCACTGCATGGAGACCTTCATGTCGGCCGCCTTCAACCCGCCGGCCGACGGCATCGCGCTCGACGGGCTGGAGCGCGCCTGGGGCCACATCGAGCGCGCGACCCGGGACGGCAGCGACCGCGAGGCGCGGCTCAACCTGATGAGCGCGTCGATGCAGGGCGCGATGGCGTTCCAGAAGGGGCTGGGCTGCGTGCATTCGCTCAGCCACAGCCTGGGCGGGGTCGATCCGCGGCTGCACCACGGCACGCTCAACGCCCTCTTCCTGCCGGCCGTGATCGCGTTCAACGCCGGTGCCGAGTCGGTGCAGAAGGAGCAGCGCCTGCAGCGCATGGCGCGCGCCATGCACCTCGATCAGCCGGGCGACCTGGGCGAGGCCATCCGCGACATGGGCGCGCGCCTGGGACTGCCCAAGGGGCTGGCCGAGGTCGGCGTCACGCCCGACCTGTTCGACAAGGTGATCGACGGCGCCATGGCCGACCATTGCCACAAGACCAACCCGCGCCTCGCCACGCGCGAGGACTACCGGCGGATGCTGGAAGCGTCGATGTAACCTGAGAGGCTCTCCGCTTTCAACGGTCTTTCCTCTTCATGATCACCCGACGGAACTTTTCCCGCGCCCTGCTCGCCCCCTTGGCCGGCACCGCCTTGCATACGCATGCCAAGCCTGCGCCGGACCTGCCGGAGCGGCTGGCGGCCATCGAGCAGGCCAGCGGCGGCCGGCTCGGTGTCTGCGCGCTCGACGTCGCCACCGGCCGGCGCGCCGGGCACCGCGAAGGCGAGCGTTTTCCGCTGTGCAGCACCTTCAAGCTGCTGGCCGCGGCCCAGGTGCTGGCGCGCGTCGACGAGGGCCGGGAGCGCCTGTCGCGCCGCGTCATGTTCGGGCCGCGCGACCTGGTGACCTACTCGCCGGTCACCGGGCGGCATGCGGAGGGCGGCGGCATGACGGTGGCCGAGCTGTGCGAGGCGGCCATCACCCAGAGCGACAACACGGCCGGCAACCTGCTGCTCGCGAGCTTCGGCGGCCCGCGGGGCTTCACGGCCTACGCACGCTCGCTGGGCGACCCGCACACCCGGCTCGACCGGATCGAGACCGAACTCAACGAGGCCCGGCCGGGCGACCCGCGCGACACGACCACGCCCGGCGCCATGCTGGACGACCTGCAGGCCGTCCTGCTGGGCGAAGCCCTGTCGGGCGCCTCGCGCGCGCAGCTGCTGCAATGGCTCGACGCCAACCAGACCGGCGGCCAGCGGCTGCGCGCGGGCGTGCCGGCGGACTGGCGGGTGGGCGACAAGACGGGCTCGGGCGACCAGGGCACCGCCAACGACATCGGCATCCTGCGGCCGCCCGGCCGCGCGCCGGTGCTGGTGACGGCCTACCTGACGGAAACGGCGGCGCCGATGGCGGCGCGCAACACGACCCTGGCGTCAGTGGGCGCCGCCGTCGCGGCCTGGGTGCTACGGCAGCCCGCGTGACCGCTCGATGGTCGCCTGCACGATCGGCCGGGCCCACTCGGGCGTGGCCTGCAGGGCCGCCGCGTCGTCCGGCGCGGGAAACACCACTTGGCCGTCCTTCATCTCCAGCACCCGCACCGGGTCCGGGATGTCCTGCCCGGCGGGCGCCTCGGCGCTGTTGTCGAACACCTGCAGCCAGGCCAGCCGCGGCAGCAGCCTGACCAGGTTGGCGCGGGACGCGACCCAGCGCTCGCGGATCTTGGGCTCCGGGATGTCGTGGCCGCCATGCGCCACCCGCAGCCTGACGCGCCGCAGGTGCCGCTCCAGCGAGTCGAGGCCGCAAAACAGCATCACGACGCGGTGCGTGCGGCTGGCCTGGGCGAGCAGGTCGGCGATGGTGCGGCCGCCCAGCGTCGTCTCGAAGGCGAAGCTGGTGCGCCCGGCGATGGCGGCCTCCAGCCGCAGGCGGCCCTGCTCCCAGGCGCGGCCGTTGGCCTCGGACGGCGCCAGCCCCAGCTGGGCCACCAGTTCGCGGGCGTAGCTGTCGGGGTTGAACCAGCTCAGGCCGTGGGCGGCCAGCAGGGCGCCGCCCACCGAGCTCTTGCCGGCGCCGTTGACCCCGGCCAGGACGAAGATGAAGGGGCGCGCGTCGGCCGGGCCGGCGGCCATCAGAACGCCGCGCCCGCCTTGGGACGCGGCGCGGCCAGCCGGCCTGCGGATTCCATCAGGGCCGTGACGCGCTGGCCGGCGTCGGGCTGCTGCAACGCCGCCAGGCGCGCGTCGAAGCGCCCGGCCAGCTCGTCCAGCACGGCCTGCTCGCGTGCCTTGACGGCCTGGAGGTCCTGCGCCAGCTGCCGGTAGACGGCCGCGTCCAGCAGCACCATCTCGACCGCGGCATGGTGGGTGATGGCCACGCTGCCCGAATGGCGCACCTGGCGCACCACGTCGCCCCACTTGTTCTTGACGTGGGAGGCGTTCTGGCGCGGCAGGTCGTCCAGGCTGCGAAGCGGGTGTGTCATGGCGGAAGGCGAAGGCGGCTGGGTGGATATGTGGACATTATGGCAACAATGTCCAGGTTGCGCACTGGAACGGAGCCGGCAGAGAGCGGCAACCCGGACGTCACCGCTACAGCGCCTCGCACCGGCTCGCATCGGGGCGCTCCAGCCACTCGGCGAACTCGTCGGCCAATTGCCGGCTGGCCGCGGCCGCCGCGGCCCACGCCGCCGACCGGGCGGCCGTGTCGCCGGCGTAGCGCACGAAGTCGTGCCGGTCCGGCAGCTTGCCGTTGGGCAGGGTGGCCACCCACGCCGGGTCGGGCGCGAGCACCAGCACGCGATCGAGGAAGCGGCTCGCCCGGTGGCGCCAGCGCAGCCCCTTGTCAAGCCAGCCGGGCACCACGGCGCGCTGGAAGTGCGGGTACAGCACGATGCCGTCGCCAGCGGCGTAGTCCAGGTGCAGGTGGTAGTCGGTGATGCCGCCGTCCCAGTAGGCGCCGGGCGGCGCGCCGGGGATGTCGTGCACGGCTTCGAGCAGGAAGGGAATCGAGCACGACGCGCGCAGCGCCGCCTCGAAGTTGGCCTCGCTCAACGCGACGCGGCGCGTGCGCAGGTCGCGGGTGGCGAAGGGCAGCGCCGCCGCGCCGGGGCTGGAGAACACCACGCGCTCCAGCCACAGGCCCAGGCTCCTGCGGTGCAGCGCGTTGGTGGCGAAGGCGCCCAGGTAGCCCGCCGGCGTGCGCGCCGCGCCCTCGCGCCGCAGCAGGTGCCGCCCGTGCGCCGTGACCACGTGCAGCCGCAAGCGCGGGTGGTGCAGCACCTCGCCGACGCGTCCGCCGTAGAAGGCGCGCAAATCCTCGGCGAAGCGCTGGCTCAGCTGCCGCGGCGCGATCCGCCGGCGCCCCGGTGGCGGCTCGAGCTTCTGCTGGATGTAGCCCTGCTCGAAGGCGGTGAACGCGGCCACCGGATCGGCCAGGCAGGCGTTGGCCAGCCGCCAGGCGCCGATCGAGGCGCCCACCAGATTGACCGGCTGGCTCGACTGCGGCAGCCAGTGGCCGAAGATGAAGCGGTCGAGCGGCCCGAGGACCAGCCCCTTGGGCCCGCCCGCCGCGCCGGGGATGGCGCGCACGTCGCGCGCCGCGAGGCCGTGCCGGGCGATGTGCTCGCGCGCCTTCGGGCCGGCGTAGAGACGAAGTGCTTGCATCGCCGTATTTTCATGTCGAAACGGGCCGTGGCGCCCTTCGCGCCTGCGCCGGCAGCTATCGAAAGCATAGCAACCGCCGGTGCGGCTCCGGCCGACGGGTCGTGGGCGGTCGCCATCTCATCCACAATGGGCTTCCTTTGCTTTCCGGAGGCCGCTTGCCCGCTTCGCCGCCGCCCCGCCCGTCCGCTGCAGCTGCCGCCACGCCGCCGCACCCCCTGCGCCGGGCCGTGCGGGCCGTGCTCACCGCGTTCTTGGTGCCGGTGCTGCTGTTCGAGGAGTGGGGCTGGGCGCCGCTGGCCGCGCTGGCGGCGCAGCTGGCGCGCCTGCCGCTGTGGGGGCGGCTGGAGCGCTGGATCGGCGACTTGCCGCCGTGGGGCGCACTGCTGGTGTTCATGGTGCCGACGCTGGCGCTGTTTCCGATCAAGCTGCTGGCGCTCTACCTCCTCGAGCTCGGCCACTACAGCAGCGCGCTGGCGCTGCTGCTGAGCGCCAAGCTGGTCGGCACGGCCGTGGTGGCGCGGCTGTTCCAGCTGACGCAGCCGGCCTTGATGCGCATCGCGTGGTTCGCCCGCTGGTACCCGCGCTGGAAGGACTGGAAGGACGGCGTGCTCGCGACCGTGCGCCAGAGCGCGCCCTGGCGGGCCGTGCGCGCGTTCAAGGCGGGCGCGCGACGCTGGTGGCGCACGCTGCGGCGCGCCGGCTGAGCTTGCTATCGCTTCAATAGCTAGGCACGCCCATGGGACGGGCGCCAAGGCTTGTTTTCATGCGAAAACAGCCGCCTGCCGTTTCCATTGCCTTCTTTTTACCCGGACAATATGCTATCCTTATTTGACCCGGGTAAAACAATGCCTCAGAAAACCGCCATGCCCTCTTCTCCCCCCTGCGTGTCGCCCGCACCGGCGAACGATCTCCTCACCGCCTTCGCCGGATTCAACCGCATCGCCAGCGGCCGGCGCGGCGACGTCGTGGCGCAGTTGCGCGCCGCCTCGCTGCCGCCGGACGCGCCGCTGCTCGTCTTCGACGACGCGACCGGCGCGCCGCTCGATCTCGACCTGCGCGGGCCTGCGGACCCCGCGGGCGCTCCCGCCGCGAGCCCGCCGGAAGCCACGGAGGCCCCTGTCCGTGGCGTCGGCCGTCCGCGGCTGGGCGTGGTGGCGCGCGAAGTCACGCTGCTGCCGCGCCACTGGGACTGGCTCAACCGCCAGCCCGGAGGGGCCTCGGTCGCGCTGCGCCGTCTGGTCGAGGACGCCCGCCGCGTCCACCAGGGACGCGACACCGTGCGCGAGGCGCGCGAGGCGACCTACCGCTTCATGAGCGCCATCGTCGGCTGCCTGGCCGGCTTCGAGGAGGCCGCGCGCGCCCTGTTCGCGGGCGACCGGACGCGTTTCGAGACGCTGGTCGGGCCGTGGCCCGACGACGTGCGCGCGCACCTGGCCAAGCTCTCGGGCGCCGCCTGGAGTGACGCATGAAGCAGGTCGACCCGTCCGCCGGCACCGCCGCCGGGGTTCCGGCGCCGCCGGAACCGTCCGCGCGCCCCGCCCGACCCTCGCCGCACCTGCGCGTGCCGGACCACCGGCCGCTGTGGCGCATCTTCGCGGCCTTCCTGGCGCCGATGCTGCTGAGCAACATCCTGCAGTCGCTCTCGGGCACGCTCAACAACGTGTACATCGGCCAGATGCTGGGCGTGGGCGCGCTGGCGGCGGTGTCGAGCTTCTTTCCGGTGATGTTCTTCTTCATCGCCTTCACCATCGGGCTGGGCGCGGGCGCCTCGGTCCTGATCGGCCAGGCCTGGGGCGCGCGCGACGCGGCCAAGTGCAAGGCGGTGGCCGGCACCACGCTCGCGGTGGGCGTCGCCTTCGGGCTGCTGGTGGCGCTGTTCGGCGGGCTCTTCACCCAGCCGATGCTGCTGGCGCTCGGCACGCCGCCCGACATCCTGGCCGACGCCACGCGCTACGCCCGCATCATCCTGATCGCGATGCCGGGGCTGTTCGTGTTCCTGCTCTCCACCGCCATGCTGCGCGGCGTGGGCGACACCATCACGCCGCTGTTCACGCTCGGCATCTCGACGCTGATCGGGCTGCTCCTCACGCCGGCGCTGATCCGCGGCTGGCTCGGGCTGCCGATGCTGGGCGTGGCCAGCGGCGCGGCGGCGACCGTGGTGTCCTTCGTGGTGGCGACCCTCTGGCTGGGGTGGCGGCTGCGCGCCATCGGCAGCCCGCTGGCGCCCGACGCCGACTTCGCGCACCGCATGCGCATCGACCCGAAGATCCTGCGCACCGTGCTCAAGGTGGGCGTGCCGACCGGCGTGCAGATGATCGTGATCTCGCTGGCCGAGCTGGCGCTGCTGTCGATGGTCAACGGCTTCGGCTCGAACGCCACCGCGGCTTACGGCGCGGTCAACCAGGTGGTGGCGTACGTGCAGTTCCCGGCGATCTCGATCGCCATCACGGCGTCGATCCTGGGCGCGCAGGCGATCGGCGCCGGACGCACCCAGCAGCTGGGCGCCATCGCGCGCACCGGGCTCCTGATGAACCTGGTGCTGACCGGCGCGCTGGTGCTGCTGGGCTACCTGTTCTCGCGCCGGCTGATGGCTTTCTTCATCACCAGCGAGCCGGTGATCGAGGTGGCGCAGACGCTGCTGCACATCGAGCTGTGGGGCACGGTGGTGTTCGGCATGGCCTCGGTGCTGTCGGGGATCATGCGCGCCAGCGGCTCGGTGCTGGTGCCCACCGGCATCGCCATCGCCTGCATCGCGCTGGTCGAGGTGCCGGTGGCCTGGGTGCTGAGCCACCGCATCGGCCTGAACGGCGTGTGGATCGCCTACCCCGTCACCTTCATCGCGATGCTGGCGCTGCAGACGGCGTACTACCGCGGCGTGTGGCGCAAGAAGGCGATCCGGCGGCTGGTGTGACGGCATGGCACCCGGACCGATGACCGACGACGCGCAATTCCAGTACGTGCAGGGCCAGTCCCGGGCGGGCTGGCCCGCGCTGCTGGCCGCCTGCGAGGCCGAGAGCCTGGCGGCGGCGCGCACGCCGGCGTGCGCGCTCGACCTGCGCTACGGGCCGGCGGAGCGCCAGACCTTAGATTTCTTCCCCGCGGCCGGCCGGGCGCGCGGCACGCTGGTGTACTTCCACGCGGGCTACTGGCAGTCGCGCGACAAGTCGACCTTCCGCTTCATCGCGCCGGCCTTCAACCGCGCCGGGCTGAACGTCGCGCTGGCGAACTATCCGCTGTGCCCGGCGGTCACGCTCGCCGCGCTGGTCGAGAGCACGAAGGCGGCGATCCCCGCCATCCGCGCCCATGCTGCTGCCGCGCAGGCCGGCGGCGCGCCGGTCCCACTCGTCGCCTCGGGTCATTCGGCGGGCGCGCACATCGCCGTCGAGCTGGCCCTGGCGTGCTCGCCGGACCTCGGGCTGGCCGGCGTGGCCGCGCTGAGCGGCATCTACGATCTGGCCCCGCTGGTGGCGACCTCGCTCAACGACGCGCTGCGGCTCGATGGCGCCAGCGCGGCGGCGGGCTCGCCCCTTCACCGCATCCGGTCCGGCGCGGCGCCCGTGCTGGTCGCGGTGGGTGGCGACGAGACGCCGGCCTTCGTCGAGCAAAGCCGGCGCCTGCACGCCGCGTGGGACGGCGCGGGCAACGCCAGCCAGCTCCACGTCGAGGCGCAGGCCGATCACTTCAGCCTGCTGCGCCGGTTCGCCGATCCGGCCAGCGAGCTGTTCGGGAAAACGTGCGCGCTGTTCGAGGGGCCGGCCGGCACCGGCGCCTGAAACCCGGCATCGGGTGCCTGCAGTGCGCGCCGGCAGGCCGCGTCATCCGTCGCCGGAGACCTGCGGCACGCGCCGGCCGGTCCTGCGGCGGCCTGCGCTGTTGCTATTCTTTTCGCAGCTTGCCAAGCAGAAAGGACGGGCGCTGGAGCCCGTTTTCATGTCAAGCCGGACAGGGAACCGAAGCGCCGGCCCGCAGCGCCGCCACATGGCGCGCCATGGCGTCGGCGGCCTGGGCGACGATGCGCTGCGCGCCTTGCGCCAGCGCGTCGAGGCCCGGCCCGACCGGCTCGCTCGCCTGCCACCGGCAGGCCGCAGTGCGGCCGTCGTCCGATCGGCGCACGGTCCAGCCGAAGGCGGCGTCGACGCGCGAGCCTTCCACCGCGTCGAACTGGCGCAGCTGCACGGCGATGCGCCACGCCGGCTGGCCGGGCGGGCGGGCACCGCGCGTCGCGTCCACCGCGCCGAGGCGCGCGGCGATGCCGCCGGACAGCGCGTCGCGCAGCTCGCTGTCGAAGGACGACGCCCAGCGGTGCTGCTCCAGCACCTCGACGCGCGCGCCCGGGCCGTCGCCGGGCCGGCGCACCACCATCTGGGGCCGCGCCAGCCGCTCGGGCATGGCGACGGGCGCGAGCTCGATCACGAGCGGAGCGGCGTCGGCCGGTCCGCCCGGGGCGGTCGGCCCGCCGGCGGTCGCGGTCGCGGTCGCGACGGGCGGCGGCGCGGCCAGCGTGTAGTACAGCGTCGGCGTTGCGGCGCAGCCGGCCGCCAGGGCGGCGGCGGACAAGGTGGCGGCCAGCAGCCGGGCGCGCCAGCGGGCCGTGGCCCCGAACGCGCGCAGCTGGCCCGGATCGGATGAACGTGATGAAGAATGGAAAAGACGCTTCATGGCTTCCTGTCGTCCGGCTTGCCGCGCAGGAGCGACTCGGGATGCCGCTCCAGGTAGTCGGTCAGCACGCGGATCGAGCCCGCGGCGCGCGAGAGCTCCTGCAGCGTCTGGCGCAGGTCCTGCTGCAGCGGCGCGTCCTCGGCCAGGGTGCGTCCGGCGGTGTCGAGGGTCTTGCGCGCGTCCTTCAGGGCGGCGGCGATCTGGGGCGTCACGTCGCGGTCGATGCCGCTGGCCACCCGCTCGGCGCTGCTCAGGGTCCGGTCGAGCGTGGCGAGCGAGCGGCGCACGTCGGCGGCCAGCTGCTCGAACGGGATCTTGTTGATCTTGGCGGCGATCTCCTGCACCTGCGACTGGATCTCGTCGAGGCTGTTGGGCACGGTCGGCAGCTCGATCGGGCTTTTCTCGATATCGACCTTGACCGCCTTTTCCTTCGGGAAGAAGTCGAGGGCCACGTAGTTCTGCCCGGTCAGCAGGTTGCCGGTGCGCAGCTGCGCGCGCAGGCCCTTGGCGATGAGCAGCTGCAGGCGCTCGCGGTGGGTGGTGTGCGACTGGCGGTCGAGCTCGTCCTGGCGGCGCAGCCGGTCGGGGTAGACCTGCACCAGCACCGGCATGCGGAACTCGCGCCCGTTGCGGTCGAACTCGACGCCGATCGACTTGACCTCGCCGATCACCACGCCGCGGAAATCGACCGGCGAGCCCGGCCCCAGGCCGCGCAGCGACTGGTTGAAGTTCAGCAGCAGCGCCAGCGCCGGACCGTCGGGCGGCTTCATGGCGCTCGCCTGGTCGTCGGCCAGGCTGAAGATGGTGTTGTCGGGCGCCACCGGCCCGGCCTCGTCGTCGGGCGCCTGGAAGGCCACCCCGCCCAGCAGGATGGTGGCGAGCGACTGGGTGCGCAGGGTGACGCCGGCCGCGCCCAGCTGCACGTCCAGGCCGCTGGCGTGCCAGAAGCGCGTGTTGACGCCGACGAACCTCTCGTAGGGGCTGGCGACGAACACGCGCAGGGTCACGCCGCGGCCGTCGCCGTCGAGCTGGTAGGAGGCGACCTGCCCGACCTTGATGCGCCGGAAGAACACCGGCGAGCCGATGTCGAGCGAGCCGATGTCGCGCGCGCGCAGCAGGTACTCGCGCCCCGAGACGTCGCGCGTGACCACCGGCGGCACCTCCAGCCCGGTGAAGACGCGCGCCGTCTCCTCCGACACCCCGGCGTCGGCGCCGATGTAGGCGCCCGACAGCAGCGTGCCCAGCCCCGAGATGCCCGAGGTGTCGAGCCGCGGGCGCACCACCCAGAAGCGCGTGTCGGCGGCGGTGAAGCTGCTGGCCTCCTTGGTGAGCTGGACCTTCACGCGCACCGTGGCGCGGTCCTGCGACAGGTTGATGGCGTGCACGAGGCCGATCTGCACGTCCTTGTAGCGCACCGCCGTCTTGCCGGCCTCCAGCCCCTCGGCGGTCTTGAAGAGCAGCGTGATCTCGGGGCCGCGGTCGGTCAGGAGCTTGGCCACCAGGGTCAGGCCGACCAGCGCCGCGACGATCGGGATCAGCCAGATCAGCGAGGGCACCCAGTCGCGGCGCCGCACCACGCGCGGCGCGGACAGCGGCGGCGGCGATGGCGGCACGGCGTCCGGCTGCGGGGGGATGGCCGGCGGACGGCCCTGCTCTTGGCTCATGGTCGGGATTCTTTCTGCGCAGGCGTGCCGGGCGGCGCGGCGCCGGCCCGCCCGGCGTCCGTGTCCCAGGTCAGGCGCGGGTCGAAGCTCAGCGAGGCCAGCATGGTCAGCACCACCACAGCGGCGAAGGCCGCGATGCCGACGCCGGCCGAGACCTCGGCGAAGCCGCGGATGCGCACCAGCCCGGTCAGGAGCGCGACCACGAACACGTCGAGCATCGACCAGCGGCCGATGGTCTCGATCACGTGGTAGAGACGCGCGCGCTCGCGCTGTCGCCAGCCGCTGCGCCGCTGCGCCGCGAGCACCAGCACGAACAGGGTGGCCAGCTTGAACAGCGGCACCAGGAAGCTGGCGATGAAGACGATCGCCGCCAGCCCGTAGGCGCCCGACACCCAGAAATAGATGACGCCGCTCAGGATGGTGTCCTGCTGCGTTCCGAACAGGCTGCGCGTGACCATGACCGGCAGCAGGTTGGCCGGCAGGTACATGACGGCGGCGGCGATCAGCAGCGCCCAGGTGCGGCGGATGCTGTCGGGCTTGCGCTGGCGCAGCCGGGCGCCGCAGCGCTCGCAGGGCTCGCCGTCGCGCGCGTCACGCCAGACGGCGGCGCAGCGGTGGCATTCGCGCAGGCCGAGCTGCGCGGCGGTCGCGACCGGCTCGGGCGCGTCGAGCTCGCCGCGCGCCGAGCGCAGCGTGGCGCGCACCGCGTCGCGCGGCCGCATCATGCGCCGCGCCCGCCCGGCAGGCCCGGCGCCGCCCCGGCCGCGCCCGGCACCGGTGCCGGCGCCGGAAACGCCGCCTGCCAGAACAGGCGCGGGTCGAAGGACAGCACCGCCGTCAGCAGCACCGTCAGCGCGACGAAGGCCCACAGCGCAGGCCCCGCCACCACGCTCGCCATGCTGGAGAGCTTGACGATGGCCACCAGCACGCCGAGCAGGAAGACCTCGATCATCCCCCACGGCCGCAGCGACTGCATGATGCGCACCAGCAGGGCGAAGCCCGGCAGCCGGCGCCCGTGCGCCACCGGCAGCAGCAGGTACAGCAGGATGCACAGCTGCAGCAGCGGAAACAGCAGCGTGGTCGCCAGCACCAGCAGCGCCACCTCCGACATGCCCTCGCCGGTGAGCGCGACCGCCGCGCCCAGCAGCGTGGTCTGGCTGCGCAGGCCGCGCAGTTCGATCTCGACGATCGGAAACAGGTTGGCGATGGCGAACAGGATCAGGCTCGCCACCGCCAGCGGCAGGATGCGCCGGCGCTGGCCGCCGGCGTGGCGCTCGAGCTCGGTGGCGCAGCGCGGGCAGCGCGCCACCTCGCGCGGGCGCAGGCGCGGCTTGCGCCAGACCGCGTCGCAGCCCTCGCAGACGATCACGTCGGGCACCTCAACCATGGAAAAGACCGGCAGCCAAAGGACGTGCATTTTGCCGAAAACCGCAGGGGGCGCTCTTCGGACCCATCGTGCCGGCTCAGGAGTGGACCGGCACGCCGGTGCGCAGCCGCAGTGCGCTCAGCACGCCGGCGACAGCGGCCAGCGCGCCCGCCAGCCCCAGCGCGATGAACGCCCCGCGCCCGTCGTGCGGGTTCCAGATGCTGAAGATCACTGCCAGCACGACCGCCCCGAGTGTCTGGCCGGTGAGCCGCGCCGTGCCGAGCATGCCGCTGGCGCCGCCGCTGCGCGCCACCGGCGCCGAGGACACGATGGTGTGGTTGTTGGGCGACTGGAACAGGCCGAAGCCGGCGCCGCACAGCAGCAGCCGCCAGACGATGTCGAGGTCGGTGGGCCGCGCCGGCAGCAGCGCCATCGCCGCCAGCCCCGTCGCCATCAGCCCCAAGCCGATGCCGCCCAGCAGCCCGCCCGGATGGCGGCCGATCAGCCAGCCGGCGACCGGCGCCACCACCACGATGGCCAGCGGCCAGGCGGTGATCAGCATGCCGGCCTGGAACGGCGTGCGGCCGAAGTGGTCGAGCATCAGGAACGGCAGCGCGACGAAGGCCAGCATCTGCGCGCTGAAGGCCGCCACCGAGGTGCCCATCGACAGCGCGAACACCGGGATGCGCAGCAAGTCGAGCGGGAACAGCGGCAGCGGCTCGCGCAGCTGGCGGCGCACGTACACGATACCGACGGCCGCGCCCGCCGCCAGCAGCGCCAGCCCGGTGGGCAGCGGCGCGCCGCCGAGCGCGGCGTTGCGCGTGCCCAGCGTGTCCGCGCCCAGGAACACCAGGCTGAACATCAGGATGTTGAGCGCGACGTCGAGCGCCGGCAGCCGCGCGCCGGCCGGCCGCTGCGCCTGGTCGTCCGGCAGCGCGCGCCGCCCGAGCCACAGCGTGAGCGCGCCCAGCGGCAGGTTCAGCGCGAACAGCCAGGGCCACGGCGCCACCGACAGGATCAGCGCCGCCACGGTCGGGCCCGCCACGGTGGCGGTGGCCACCACCATCGAGTTGATCGCCATGCCGCGCCCGAGCAGCGCCCTCGGGAAGATCTGCCGCACCAGCGCCGCGTTGACGCTCATGATGCCGGCCGCGCCCAGCCCCTGCACCGCGCGCGCCACCGCCAGCAGGGGCAGCGAGGTCGGCCAGCGCGCAGCCGAGCGACGCCACCGTGAACAGCGCCAGCCCGGCCAGGTAGACCCGCCGGTAGCCCACCAGGTCGCCCAGCGTGGCCAGCGGCAGCAGCAGCGCCAGCGTGGCGATCTGGTAGGCGTTGACGACCCAGATCGACTGCGAGGCGCTGGCCTGCAGATCGCGCGCGATGCCCGGCAGCGCCAGGTTGACGACCGTGCCGTCGAGCACCGCCACCAGCAGGCCGAGGATGATGACGAGCAGCGCGCTGCGGCGCTGCGGTGGCGGCAAGCCGTCCTGTGCGTGCATGGGTTTCCTTGGCCGGCCCGGGAAGCGGCCGGCTGGGCTGGATTGTGGCGCGGGCGCCGGCTCTACGCAGGCGCCCGGGCGACGCAATGGTTGATCTCGACCGTGGCGTGCACGATCTCGGCATGCACGGCCAGTTGCTCGCGCACCCGCGCCGGTGTGAGCGTGGCGTCGTGCGTCACCAGGCTGAGCGCGCAGGCATACGCCTGCTTGCCGACGCGCCAGACGTGCAGGTCGGCGATGCGGGTCGCCCCGCCGTCGGGGCCGGTTTCGACGGCTTCGCGGATCTCGTCCACCACCGGATGGTCCATTTCGCGGTCGAGCAGCGCCTTGCCGGTCTGGGCGACGAGGTTTTTCGCCCAGACCGCCACCAGCAGGGCGCCCGCGATTCCCATCGCCGGGTCGAGCCAGGACCAGCCGTAGAGCCAGCCGCCCGCCAGCGCCACGATCGCCAGCACCGAGGTGGCGGCATCGGCGACGACGTGGAGGTAGGCCGACTTGAGGTTCAGGTCTTCGCCCTGACTGTGGCCGTGGCCGTGATCCTGGCTGGGGTTATGGCCATGAGCATGGCCGTGGTCGTGCGGGCCATGGTCGTGCGCCTTTCCCAGGATCGCCGCGCAGACGAGGTTCACCAGCAGCCCGACGACGGCGACGACCATCGCCTCCCGGTAATGGATGGGTTGGGGCGAAAGAATCCGCTCGGCCGATCCGAGCACCATCGTCGCCGCGATCCCCAGCAGGAAGAGCGCGCTCGCGAAGCCGGCCAGCACCTCGATCTTCCAGGTGCCGAAGGCGAAGCGCGGGTCGCGCGCATAGCGCCGCGCCGCGGCATAGGCGAAGGCGCTCAATCCGATGGCGACCGCGTGCGAGCTCATGTGCCAGCCGTCCGCCAGCAGCGCCATGGAGTTGAACCACCAACCGGCGCCGATCTCCACCACCATCATCGCGGCGGTGATCCCCATGACCGCCCGGGTGCCGCGCTCGGCCGCATGGGTGCCGGCGTCGAAGACGTGTTCGTGGGTCCAGGCCGAGAGGTCGTGCGTGTGCATGGGGCGGGTTCCGGTTGGCTGCAGAGGATGACGGCCCCACGGGCCACGGCGTGCGCAGCATTGTCGGCGGGAGCGCCGCGCCCCGTTGGACGCGAGGATGCGCAAGCGGCGGCGAGAGCCCGCCCAGTCGCAGGGCTCCGGCCAGAGAGACGCGATTCCTACCCCGCGGCCAGCCCGGGAGGAAAGGGGACTTGCCGGTGCCGGGCTCCGGCGCTGGACACACCTCGGGAAAACGAAGGACGCGGCATCGGCGTCTCCCCGGCCTGTGCCGGGGCCATGTCGAAATAAAGGCCGCTGAAGCTTGGGAACGACCGCTCAGGGTGGCCGGGCAGGTCGAACGCGCGCTCGTGCACGGCCCACTCGTCCCGCAGCCGGTAGCCGAGCGCCTCGATGTCGCGCACCAGGCGGTCCCGGTTGTAGACATATACCGGCGCGTAGCAGCCCTCGCCGATGTTCTGCGCCGTGACGAAATCCTCGCCCGCGTAGAGCGGCAGCTTGTTGAGCAGCAGGTGCCGGGGCCGCGCCGCGCAGCGCTCGAGCAGCCGGCTGGGCCGCGCGTCCTCGACGTACTGGAGGGCGCCCGCGGAAAGCCAGACGTCGCATTCGCCCTCGGCGAGGGCCCCGGGCAGGTCCGGCGTGAAGCTCAGGGCGCCGGCGCCGTGCCGCTGCGCCAGCCCGCGCCCGATCGAGACCATCGCCGGGACCTCGACGACCTGCCAGGTCAGTCCGGCGGGCAGGTCGAGATAGCGCCGGTAGGCGAAGTAGTGCACGCCCACCGAGCCGCCGATGTCGAGGACATGCGCCGCGCCCGCGCGGAAGGCGTGCTGCAGCCACCACAGGACCGGGTAGTCGTAGGCGAACACCTTGCGGGTCCGCACTTCCACATACTCTTTCGCGAGGGCGGCGTGGTCGAACTCCGGCGTGCGCGGCAGCCAGGCGCGGGCCGCCGCGAAACTCGCGAAGACCCCGTAGTACGCGGCAAACCCGTGGCCGGAGAAAAACCGCCAGCGCCGCCAGCCCAGCAGCGCGGGCCGGGCGACCGGCTTCGCCAGGAGCTGGTGGGCCAGATGAAGAGAGCCTGCGAAAGACATGTCCCGCCTCCTCCACGCGATCAAACCCTACGTTTGATGCCTGGAGCCCGATTTCGTTCGAGCCGCATGGCGCCGTGCAACGCCTCGTCCGGTTCGTCGGTTCCTCGACGGGCATCCGAGCAGGCCGCATGCCCGTGCGGGAGCGTCCTGTCATCCGCTCCAGTCGGGGGTCACGGCACGGAGCCGTCGAACAGCGACGCCGTCCCGCCCGGCGCCGCGCCCTCGATGGCCAGCATGCGCAGCTTGGTCAGCGCGCCGCCGCCGGCGGAAAAGCCGCCCGGGCGGCCGTGGGCGGCGAGGATGCGGTGGCACGGCACCACCGGCGCGAACGGGTTGCGCCCGAGCGCCTGCCCCACGGCGCGCGCCAGCCGCGCGTCGCCCAGCTCGGCGGCGAGTTCTCCATAAGTGCGGGTCGCGCCGGGCGGGATGCGGCGCGCCACGGCATAGACGCGCCGGTGAAAGTCCGGCACGCCGGTCATGTCGAGCTCGATGTCGAGCAGGTCGCGCGGCTCGCCGCGCAGCAGGGCCTGGATGCCCTCGATGGCCGTGCGCACCGCGGGCGGCGGCGGCGCCGGCTCGGCCGCGCCGACATGGCGCAGCAGCCGCGCGCGCGTCGCCGCGGCGCTGGCCTCGGGCAGCTCCAGGCCGACCAGGCGCGCGCCGCCGCCGTCCCAGGCCACGGCGCAGGGGCCGATCGCGGTGTCGAACAGCGCGAAATGCCGGGGAGCGCCCATTGCTATCGTTTCAATAGCTGCCCGCGCAGGCGGGACGGGCGCTGCGGGCCGATTTCATGCCCGACGGGTCACAGATCGACCAGCACCTCGAAGCCGCCGAAGAACATGCGCTTGCCGTCGAAGGGCATCTTCTTCATGTCCATCATGTCGGCCATGCGCGGGTCGCCCATCACCTTGGCATTGACCTCGTCGCGCTGCGAGCGGGACTCGTAGACGATGTAGGCGAACACCACCGTCTCGCCCTCCTTCAGCATCACGCTCTGCGGGAACGAGGTGAGCTGGCCCGGCTGCACGTCGTCGGCCACGCATTCGCGGTAGCTGAGGGCGCCGTGCTCGCGCCAGATCCTGCCGGCCCGCATCGAGACCTCGCGGTAGGCGTCGAGCTTGTCCCTGGGCACCGGGACGACGAATCCATCGACATAGGCCATGGCGGTCTCCTTGAAGTGTGAAAGGTGAGGCGGAAGGCGAAGGCGGGAGCCGGACGTCGGCCGAGGCGCCGCCATCGCAACGAAGCACCTTAGCGCGCCCGCCCCCTCGCGTCCAGCGACGTTGCCATCGTCCGCCTCCTCCGGACCGTGCGCCGCGCACGCGCCCGAGGCGCGGTGCCCCCTCAGGCGCCGCGCAGCGCGGCGCGCAGCCCGGCGCCGATTTCCGGGCGCTCCAGGAACGGATCGGCCGGGTTGATGCCGGCGACGATGTTCTCCATGCGGCTCCTCACGTTGCCCAGCGCCTTCGGGTGGCTGAACACGTAGAACTGGTTGGCGCTGATGGCGTCGAACACCTTCTGCGCCACCTCGGCCGCACTCACCTTGCCGCTGCTGACGGCCTTGTTGCTCATGGCCTGGCCGATCAGCTGGCTCTTGGTCATCTCGCCCGAGGCCAGCGCGCCGGGGCGGTTGCGCTCGCTCTGGGTGATGCCGGTCGGCACGAAGTACGGGCACAGGAGGCTCGCGCCGACCTGGTCGGTGACGAGCTTCAGGTCCTGGTAGAGCGTCTCGGTCAGGCTGACGACGGCCGCCTTGGCGGCGTTGTAGATGCCCATGTTGGGCGGCGTCAGCAGCCCGGCCATGCTGGCGGTGTTGACGATGTGGCCGCGCCAGGCCGGATCCTTGGCGGCGGCGGCCAGCATCATCGGCGTGAACAGCCGCACGCCGTGCACCACCCCCATCAGGTCGACGCCCAGCACCCACTCCCAGTCGGCGACGGTGTTCTCCCACACCAGCCCGCCGGCGCCGACGCCCGCGTTGTTGAAGACGAAGTGCGGCGCGCCGAAGCGCTCGAAGACGGCCGTGGCCAGCGCCTCCATCTGCGCCGCGTCGGCCACGTCGACCTTGCGCGCCAGCACCTGCGCGCCGGCGGCCTCCATCTCGGCGCGGGCGGCGTCGAGCGCATCCTGCTGCACGTCGACCAGCACCAGGTTCATGCCGCGTGCGGCGCCGATGCGCGCGCATTCGAGGCCGAAGCCCGAGCCGGCGCCGGTGAGCACGGCGGTCTTGCCGTTGAAGTCCTGAATCATGAAATAGCGTCCTTTGATGAGTTTCCCGGGATCGGGGCCGGAGAAAGGGTTGCGCCGGCGGCCGCACGGAGGGGCCGCGACAGCCGCCTATTGAACCGCTTCGCCAGCGCGCCGGCTGTCGTTCGCGCGACCGCAGGCCTCATCAGGCCAGCCGCGTGAAACCGTCGGCGCTCCAATGCTCGCTGCCGACGCCGTGGTGCACGAAGAACAGGCCTTCGGGGTCGTAGCGCTGCTTGACGGCCAGCAGCCTCGCATGGTTCGGCCCCCAGAACGACCGCCGCCAGTCGCCTTCGAAGAAATCGCTTTCCGCGAGGTAGGAGCCGGCGTCGGGGACGAGCCTGCGCAGCTCGTCCATGGCCCGTGCGATGGCCTGCGCCTGCTGCCGCGCCAGCGGCACGTCGGGCTCGTGGCCGGCGACGCCGGGCCAGGCCGGCGGCCCGTTCGCCGCGCAGATGGCGAGCGCGAAGGCGTCCAGCACGGCCGGGTTCATCGCCGTGTCCCGGGCGGCGGCGAGCGCCGCGTCCGGCGCGCCGGCCAGGCCCTTGTTGACGTGCAGCGACACGCTCCGGTGCCGGGACGCCGCGAACAGCGCGTCCGCCAGCGCCGTCCTGCGGTCGTCCCGCAGCAGGGCCGCCGGCAGCCAGGCGGACCCGTAGCCGTGCAGCACCTGGCCGGCCTGCCCCTGGTCGCCCGGCCAGAACACGTTGCCCTCGGGCGCGTCGGGCCGGTCGTCGCTGGCGATGAAGCCCAGCAGCTTCTTGAACATCGTGGGCGCCCAGAAGGTGCGCGCCGAGGTCGCCACGATCTTGAGCGGCGCGAAATCGATCTTGAAATCCTGCGGCGCGGCGTCGATCGCCTCCAGGAACGGCTGCCAGACCGCCTGCGCCTGGCTGCGGTCCAGCCCCTGGAACACCATGGCGACCCTGAGGGCGTTGTCGGACTGGAAGCGGATCTGCTCGCCCCAGTGCGGGTTCATCAGGCTGCGGCCGTAGAAATCGACCATCAGCCCCACCAGCCGGCGGAAAGCGGGCGCCGACGTGGCCCGGACCGTCATGTTCACCGCGCCGAAGGACTCCGGCAGCGCGTGCACCCGCAGCGTGAGCCGGGTGACGACGCCCAGGCTGCCCCCGCCGCCGCCCTTCAGGCCCCAGAACAGTTCGGGGTTCGTGCAGGCGTTGGCGGTGCGCACCGCGCCGTCGGCGGTGACGACCTCGGCCTCCAGCAGGCTCGCCGCGGCCAGCCCGTAGGCTTTCGAGAAGCTGCCGAAGCCGCCGCTCTGCACCAGGCCGGCGACCCCGACCGTCATGCAGCCGCCGCCCTGCACGTAGCCGCCGGTGCGGGTCGTGACGGCGTCGTAGACCTGCGCCCAGATGGCTCCGGCGCCGACCGTGACGGCGCGCTGCGGCACCGCCTGTCCCGCGCAGCCGGCGCCGACGAAGGCGTCGTGCAGGACGATGTCGTTCATCTGGCGCGTCCAGACCAGGAGCGAATCCGGCGCGTTGGAAGTGCCCTGGTAGCTGTGGCCGCCGCCTTTCACGACCAGGCGCAGGTTGTTCTCGCGGGCGAAATCGACGGCGGCCACGACGTCGGCCGTGCCGCGGGCGGCCACCGCGTACACGCTCGGCGCCGAGGTCCAGGCGTCGACCCAGCCCAGGGTCTGCGTCAGCCCGACCTCGTCGCCGAGGAAATAGGGATTCCTGAGCTCCTTGCCTGCGAACAGCTGCGTGCAGGCGGGGCCCGCGGGCTCCTTCAGGCAGGCCGCGAGCGGCGAGTGCACCTCGATCAGGCGCCCGCCGACCGCCTGGTCGAGCTGCTTCCAGCGGGCCGGAGACGGCCAGCCCGGCTCGCCCGGACGCACGCGCGTGCGGGGCGCCGCCGCCAGGGCACGCGCCGGCGCCAGCAGCGGGACACCGCTGCCGCAGAGCAGCGGCAGCGCGGCCGCCCCCTGCAGCAGGCGCCTTCTGCCTGCGGAAGCGCTGGTCATTGAAGCCGGCACGCCTGCGTCCGGTCCGCGGTGGCGGCCGCTCAGCCCTCGACCCGGCGCAGCGCGTACCCAATGCGCGGGAAGTGCACGTGCACCGTGCCGGCGCGCGGGTCCTCGCGGCGCAGCGTGTAGTGGGTGCGGGTGGCGGCGACGAGCTCGCCCTCGGTCGGCTCGGGGCCGAAGGCTTCACCGGCGACGGTGACGCGGCTGCCGAGAGGGATGCCGTGCTCGTCCTGGAAGGTGCTGTCCGCGAGCAGGGTGTGCGGCATCGAGCTGCGCGCGACCGCGATCGCCTGCTCGGCGTCGAGGGCTTCCATCGCGCCATGGCCGATGGCGGCCATGCGGTCCATCCAGTCGAGCACGGCCGGCGTCAGCTGCAGGATGCCGGCGCGCGAAGGGGTGCGCTTGCGCGTGAACCACAGCGGGTGGTAGCAGGCGAAGTCGGCCACGGTGGGCAGCGCGCCCAGCAGGAAGTCGCCGTCGTCGAGCATGTCGGACATGCGGCGCAGGTACGACTTGTAGGCCGCCGCGGCGTCGTCCGGGCGATGGCGGACCATGTTCGCGCTCATGGCCCGGCGGTCCTCGGCGAAGGCCTTGGCGACCTCGGGCGGTGCTTTGCCGAACAGGTCGGCCGCGCCGCTGCCGCCGAAGTTGTAGGCCATCGCGGCCCAGAACACCGTGCCGTCCCCCCACTGCGCGATCGTGCGGGCCAGGCCCTTGCCGGGCTCGGGGTAGAGCGAGGGCATCGGCGCGATGTGTTCGAGCACGTCGCAGATCAGCGCGGTGTCGCAGTAGATGTCGGCCCCGACCTGCAGCACCGGCGTCTTGCGGTAGCCGCCGGTGAGCGCGAGCAGGTCGGGCTTGGGCATGGTCTGCGGGATGATCACCGACTTCCAGGGCAGCTTCTTGTAGCCCAGGGCCAGGCGGATCTTCTCGGAGAAGGGCGAGGTCGCGTAGTGGTGCAGGATCAGGTCGGCCATCGGGTTCCTTGGGGAGGGGTGGAAGGGTTCAGGGAGTCGTGGGGTCGGCCGCGTCGGCGTGGCGCGGCGCCATGCCGCTGCCGTTCAGGCCGGCATCGCCCGCCCGATGATCGCGTCGAAGTCGCAGCCGGCGCCGAGCGTGCCGAAGGCCTGGCCCCAGTCGCCGCCCAGGCGCGAGGCGCAGAAGGCGTCGGCCACGGCGGGCGGCGCGGTCTGCACGAGCAGCGCGGCCTGCACGGCCAGCGCCACGTCCTGCGCGAGGCGGCGCGCCTCTGTTTCGCTCGCCATGGCCTCGATGCGCGTCGGCAGCGCGTCGGCCAGCCGGTCGAGCGCGGCGCTGTGGCCGCGCGCCGGCGCCAGCTCGCGCGCGATGGCGCTCACCGCGTCGCCCTTGCGCAGGCCCCGCAGCAGGTCGAGCGCCATGATGTTGCCCGCGCCCTCCCAGATCGAGTTGAGCGGCATCTCGCGGTAGATGCGCGCCATCGTGCCCTCGCCGCCCTCCTCCACGTAGCCGTTGCCGCCGAGGCATTCCATCGCCTCCTGCGCGAAGGCGCTGCCGCGCTTGCAGATCCAGAACTTGGCCACCGGCGTGAGCAGGCGCGCCATCAGCCGCTCGTGCTCGTCGTCCCGGCGGTCGAAGCTGCGCGCCAACCGCAGCGCGAGCGCGGTGGCGGCCTCGCTCTCCAGCGCCAGGTCGGCCAGCACGTTCTTCATCAGCGGCTGCTCGATCAGCGGCTGGCTGAAGGCGCTGCGCTCGGCGGTGTGGTGCAGCGCCAGGGCCAGCGCCTGGCGCATCAGGCCGCTGGTGCCGAGCGCGCAGTCGAGCCGCGTCATGGTGCCCATCTCCAGGATCTGCGGCACGCCGCGGCCCTCCTCGCCGACCCGCCAGGCCGTCGCGCCGTGGAACTCGACCTCCGAGCTGGCGTTGGCCTTGTTGCCGAGCTTGTCCTTCAGGCGCTGGATGCGGATGGCATTGCGTGCCGGCTCGTCCAGCGGGTTGAGCCAGGGCGGCAGCACGCGCGGCAAAAAGAAGCACGTGAGCCCGGCTGGCGCCTGCGCCAGCACCAGGAAGGCGTCGCACATCGGCGCCGAGAAGAACCACTTGTGGCCGGTGAGCTCGTAGCGCTCGCCCCAGGCGTCGGCGCCGACGCGCACGGCGCGCGTGGTGTTGGCGCGCACGTCCGAGCCGCCCTGTTTCTCGGTCATGCCCATGCCCATGGTCAGGCCGGGCTTGTCGCGCCAGAGCCTGAGCGCCGGGTCGTAGGCGCGGCTGGCGAGCCCCGGCGCCCAGTCGGCCAGGACGGTCGCGTTGCCGCGCAGCGCGGGCATGACGGCGTAGCTCATCGAGACCGGGCACAGGATGGAAGGCTCCAGCTCGGTGAACAGCATGAAGCCGGCGGCGCGCAGCAGGTGCGGGCTGGCGCCGGCATCCGGCATCCACGCCGCGCCGTGCAGCCCGGCGCCGACCGCCGCCGCCATCAGCGCGTGGTAGCTCGGGTGAAACTCGACCTCGTCGATGCGCCGCCCGAAGCGGTCGTGCGTGTGCAGCACCGGCGGGTTCGTGTTGGCCAGGCGTGCGTGCGCCTGCATCTCGGCCGTGCCGAGCCGCGCGCCCAGCGCTTCGAGCGGCGCGGTGTCGAGCCCGGGCGCGTTGAACCTGAGCGCATCCTGCAGCGGCCGGTTGGTCGTGAACAGGTTGTAGCCGACCAGCGGCGAGGGCTGGTTGAAAACCTCGTGCGTCGCGTCCATGGCCGCACCCCGCGAAAGGTCAGACCAGCTTGACGAGCTGCTTGCCGAAGTTCTTGCCCTTCAGCAGCCCGAGGAAGGCTTCGGGCGCGCTCTCGATGCCCTGCGCGATCGACTCGCGCGGGCGCAGCTTGCCCGAGCCCACCAGCTGGCCCAGCTCGGCCAGCGCCTCGGGCCAGACCTCCATGTGCTCGCTGACGATGAAGCCCTCGATCTTCAGGCGGTTCACCAGGATGAGCTGCGGGTTGGCCAGCGGCAGCGGCTGGCCGTCGTAGCCGGCGATCATCCCGCACAGCGCCACGCGCGCGAAGGCGTTGGTGCGCAGCAGCACGGCGTCGAAGATGTAGCCGCCCACGTTCTCGAAGTAGCCGTCGATGCCCTTGGGGCAGGCTTGCTTGAGCGCGGCGCTCATGCTTTTCACGTCCGGATACTGCTTGTAGTCGATGCAGGCGTCGAAGCCGAGCTCGTCGGTGACGTAGCTGCACTTCTCCGGCCCGCCCGCGATGCCGACCACGCGGCAGCCGCGCGCCTTGGCCAGCGCGCCGAAGGCGCTGCCGACCGCGCCGCTGGCGGCGGTGATGACCACCGTGTCGCCGGCCTTCGGGTTGATGATCTTGACCAGGCCGTACCAGGCCGTCACGCCCGGCATGCCGACCGCGCCCAGGTAGTGCGACAGCGGCACGTGCGTGGTGTCGACCTTCTTCAGCGCGCCGGGCTGCGACGCGTCGACGACGCTGTACTCCTGCCAGCCGCCGAAGCCGACCACCTTGTCGCCCGGCGCGTACTTCGGGTGCCGGCTCTCGACCACCTCGCCCACCGTGCCGCCCTGCATCACCTCGCCCAGCGGCTGCGGCTGCGCGTAGCTCTTGGACTCGTTCATGCGCCCGCGCATGTAGGGGTCGAGGCTCAGGTAGTGGTGGCGCACCAGCACCTGGTTGTCCTGCAGCGGCGGGGTCTCGGTGGTGACGAGCCTGAAATTGCTCGCCACGGCCTCGCCCTCGGGGCGGTTGTCGAGCAGTTGTTGACGGTTGGTCGGCATGAGGACTCCTGGTTGCTTGCTATGCTATTGATAGCTGATTGCACCCGGCTGGCGGGCGATACGGGCCTTTTGGGCTGAAAATCCGGTTCAGTCGGTTGACGGCGGGCGCTGCGCGTTGGCGCTGGCCGGCCCGGTCGGCAGGCGCCGCGCCACGTACTTGAAGGTGCCGGTCGCGTGGGCGCAGGCGCGATCCTGTTCATCGTAGATCGTCGCCTCGGTAAAGGCCAGCGTCGCGGTGCGGTGCATCAGCCGCCCGCGCGCGGCCAGCGGGCCGACGGCGGGCCGCATGAAGCTGGTCTTCATCTCGATCGTGACCACGCCGGTCTCGGGCGTCTGGCTGCGCGCCGCCGCCGCCATGGCGATGTCGAGCAGCGTCATGCACGCGCCGCCGTGCGTCACGTCGAAGGTGTTCAGGTGTTCGGGCTTCGCGGTATAGCGGATCTCCGACTCGCCGCCCTCGAACTTCGTCAGCACGAAGCCCAGGTGCCGCGCGAACGGAATCTGGCTGGTGTAGGAGCGGACGTTGATGTCGTCGGAGGCGGAGGTCATTCAGGCTCCAAGCACCACGCTGACGCCCCCGTCCACCGCCAGCCACTGGCCCGTGATGTGCTTGCCCGCGTCGCTCGCGTAGAGCAGCGTGATGCCCTTCAGGTCCTCCTCGTCGCCCAGCCGGCCGAGCGGCGCGCTGGCGGCCATCTTGTCCTCGCCCAGGCTCCGGATCAGGCCGGCGGCCATCTTGGTCATGAAGAAGCCCGGGCAGATCGCGTTGACGTTGATGCCGTACCTGCCCCACTCGGCCGCCAGCGTGCGGGTGAAGCCGATCACCGCCGTCTTGGAGGTGTTGTAGGCCAGGGTCTGCATCTCGGGCGGGTTGCCGTTGAGCCCGGCAATGGAGGCGATGTTGATGATGCGCCCCGCCTTCTTCGGGATCATGCAGCCGCGCGCCACCTGCTGCGACAGGATGAAGTAGCCGCGCACGTTGAGGTTCATCACCTTGTCCCAGGCCTCGACCGGGTGCTCCTCGGCCGGCGCGCCCCAGCTCGCGCCGGCGTTGTTGACCAGGATGTCGATGGCGCCCATGCGCTCCAGAGTCTGGTCGGCCAGGCGACGGGTGTCCTCCTCCTTCGAGCAGTCGGCGGCGATCCAGCGCGCGTCGATGCCCGCGGCCTGCAGTTCGGCCGCGGCCTGCTCCAGGTCGTCGGCCTTGCGCGAGCTGAGCATGATGCGCGCGCCGGCCTCGCCCAGCGCGTGCGCCATCTGCAGGCCCAGCCCGCGCGAGCCGCCGGTGACGAGCGCGGTCTTGCCGGTGAGGTCGAACAGTTCTCTGACGTTGCGAGCGGTCATCTGGAAAGACTCCTGGTTGTTAAATCTCGTAGTCCATGCACTGGCGGGCCTCGGCCATGGGACCGATGACGGCCTTGAGCGCCCGGTGCTGCGGATGCTCGGCATACGCCGCCAGCGCGGCGGCGTCGGTGAATTCCGTGTTCAGGATCAGATCGTAGGTCGCTTCGAGCCCGGGCTGGGCCGTGGCGACCTCGAAGCGGCGCGTGCCGGGCGACAGGGTGGCGCAGGCTTCGAGCAGCGCCCGGGCCCGGGCGAGGTTGGCGGCCTTGTCGGCGCCTTCGGCGTGTTCCTTGAATTTCCAGATCACGATGTGATGCAGCATGGCGGTCCTTCCGGAGGTTGATGGCGGTCGGGCTTCACTTGAGCCTCGAACGAACATAGATCAGCACGACGCCGGTCAGCGCGAGGGCCGCCCCGGGCACGGCCATCGACCAGCCGAGGGCCGGTTGGGTGCGGCCGGTCGCGATGCCGAGGATGACGAGGAACAGGCCGCCATAGATCAGCACCCAGATCCAGTTGTCAAGCGCGGCGTGCGGCTTCGGCCGCCTGTCGTCGGCCGGCCGCGCTGGGGTGCCATTCATCAGAACGCTTCCTCGGGCAGCGCGGCGCAGGTCAGGTCGCGGTTCTCAACGACCTGCAGCCAAGCCTCGATCCTGGGCAGCTCGTAGTGGAAGAAATAGGCTGCAGCGCCCGTCCTTCCTTGGGTTTCTGCTCTCGATTTGGTAGCATCGAGAGCCAGCGCGCGCGCCGCCACGTCGAGCCAGACCCAAGCGATGACGGTGTGGCCGAAAGCCTGCATGTAGGGCACGGCGTTGGCCAGCGCCGCCTGTGGGTCGCCGCCCGACCAGGCCGCCCGCGTGGCCGCGACGACGTGCCCCCACGCCGCCTGCAGCGCGCGGGCGTGCGCGGCGAGCTCGAGCACCCGGGCGGCGCGCGATGCGGTGTCCTCGATGCGCCCACCCAGCAGCTGCAGGCCGCGCCCGCCTTCCATCAGCACCTTGCGCCCGAGCAGGTCGGCCGCCTGGATGCCGTGCGTGCCCTCGTGGATCATGTTCAGGCGGTTGTCGCGCCAGTACTGCTCCACCGGGAAGTCGCGCGTGTAGCCGTAGCCGCCGTGCACCTGGATGGCGAGCGAATTGGCCTCCAGGCACCACTCGCTCGGCCAGCTCTTGGCGATGGGCGTCAGCACTTCGAGCAGCAGCCGCGCGTCGTCGGCAGCCTGCGCGTCGCCGGTTTTTTGTTCGTCCACCAGCCGGGCGCAGTACAGCTCCATGGCCAGCGCGCCCTCGCAGTACGCCTTCTGCGCGAGCAGCATGCGGCGCACGTCGGCGTGCTCGATGATGCGAACCTGCGGGCGCGCCGCGTCCTTGACCACGCTGCCGTCGGCGCCGGCCTTCTGCACCGCGCGGCCCTGCGGGCGGGTTTTCGCGTAGTCGAGCGAGGCCTCGTAGCCGGCCATGCCGAGCATGGTGGCGGCCATGCCGACGCCGATGCGCGCCTCGTTCATCATGTGGAACATGCAGTGCAGGCCCTTGCCGGGCGCGCCGACCAAATAACCGATGGCGCCGGCCTTGCCCCCGACCGGGTACTTGCCTTCGCCGAAATTCAGCAGCGTGTTGGTGGTGCCGCGCCAGCCGAGCTTGTGGTTGAGGCCCGCGAGCGCCACGTCGTTGCGCTCGCCGGTCATCCGCCCCTCGGTATCGACCAGCCACTTCGGCACGATGAAGAGCGAGATGCCACGCGTGCCCGGCACCAGCTTGCCCTCGGCGTCGGGGATCTTCGCCAGCACGATGTGCACGATGTTCTCGGTCAGTTCGTGGTCGCCGGCCGAGATCCACATCTTGTGGCCGGTGAGCCGGTAGCGCGGGCCGAGCGGGTCGTCCAGGTAGCCCGGCCCGTCGGGCACGGCGCGCGTCGCCACGTCGCTCAGCGACGAGCCGGCCTGCGGCTCCGACAGGCACATGGTGCCCGACCAGCGCCCGGAGAACTCGTTCTTCGCGAACACCTCTTTCTGCATGTCGGTGCCGTGCACCATCAGCAGGTTGGCGTTGCCGCTGGTCAGCATGCCCGAGCCGATGCTGACCGACGCCATCGCGAAGAAGCTGTTGGCCGCCGCCTGCACCGTGTAGGGCAGCTGCATGCCGCCGATGGCGTAGTCCTGCGCGGCGCTCAGCATGCCCGAGGCGGCGAAGGCGTCGTGCGCGTCGTGCGTGGCCTGCGGCAGGACGACCTTCTCGCCGTCGAAATGCGGCTCCTGGGTGTCGACGGTGCGGTTGGCCGGCGCGTACTTCTCGCGCGCGATGCGCTCGCAGGTGTCGAGCACCGCGTCGAAGGTCTCGCGCGAATGGTCGGCGAAGCGCTCGCGCTGGCTGAGCGCGCCGGCGTCGAGCCAGTCGTAGAGCAGGAAGTCGAGGGTGGAGCGAAGGCTCATGGTCGTTCCCAGTTGAAAAGCCGCAGCGCACAGGCCAGTTCGTGAAACACCGCGGCGCCGGCTCCGCCGAGCCGCAGGTGTTGCCCCCGGCGGGGGGTGGGCGAAGGCGACACGCAGTGCGCCGCAGCCTGGGGGCGGGTCAAAGGACCTCGAACACCCCTGCCGCGCCCATGCCACCCCCGATGCACATCGTGACCAGCACCTTCTTGGCACCGCGGCGCCGGCCCTCGATCAGCGCGTGGCCCGTGAGGCGCTGGCCGCTCACGCCGTAGGGGTGGCCGACCGCGATGGCGCCGCCGTCCACGTTCAGCCGGTCCGCCGGGATGCCCAGCTTGTCGCGGCAGTAGATCACCTGCACGGCGAAGGCCTCGTTCAGCTCCCACAGGTCGATGTCCTGCACCGTCAGGCCCAGGCGCTTCAACACCTTCGGGATCGCGAACACCGGACCGATCCCCATCTCGTCGGGCTCGCAGCCCGCCACCGCGAAGCCGAGGAAGCGGCCCAGCGGCTTCAGGCCCTTCTGCTCGGCATAGGTCTCGCTCACCACCACGCAGGCGCCGCCGCCGTCGGAGAACTGGCTGGCGTTGCCGGCCGAGATCACGCCGCCCGGAATGGCCGGGCGGATGCCGCTGATGCCTTCCTTGGTGGTGCCGGGGCGGATGCCCTCGTCGTTCTCGACCGTGACCTCCTTGGTGCGCAAGCCCATCACCGGGTCGGCCACGCCGGCGATCACGGTGATCGGCGCGATCTCTTCCTTGAAGCGGCCGGCCTCCAGCGCGGCCGTGGCCTTTTGCTGGCTGGCGGCGCCGTACTCGTCCATGGCGTCGCGCGAAATCTTGTAGCGCTTGGCGACCTGCTCTGCGGTCTGCAGCATGTTCCAGTAGATCTCGGGCTTGTGCTCGAGCAGCCACGGGTCGGTGATCATGTGACGGTTGGCCTCGTTCTGCACGCACGAGATGCTCTCGACGCCGCCGGCCACGTACACGTCGCCCTCGCCCGCCATGATGCGCTGCGACGCGGTGGCGATGGTCTGCAGGCCCGACGAGCAGAAGCGGTTGATGGTCATGCCCGAGGTGGTGACCGGGCAGCCGGCGCGCAGCGCGATCTGGCGCGCGATGTTGGAGCCGGTGGCGCCCTCGGGCGTGGCGCAGCCCATGATCACGTCGTCGACCTCGGCGGCCTCGATGCCGGCGCGTTCGATGGCGTGCCTGACGGCATGGCCGCCCAGGGTCGCGCCGTGTGTCATGTTGAAGGAGCCCTTCCAGCTCTTGGCGAGCGGCGTGCGGGCGGTGGAGACGATGACGGCGCGGGTCATGGTGATTTCCTTTTGAATGGAGAAAGACGGTGGAGCCGCGGCTCGAAGCGCGGCGGTTGAAGATCGGATGGATTCATGCCATCTCGGGGCGGCAGCGGAGGGCCGCGGCCCTCCCGTCCCCGCTCAATCGAAGCTCTTGCCCTGGGCCGCCAGCTTCTGGATCAGCGGCGCGGGCTCCCAGAACTTGGCGTCGTCGTGCGGGTTCCTGGCAAAGCGCTTCATCGTCTCGGCCACGTTGTACAGGCCGACCTGGCCCGCGTAGTGCATCGGGCCGCCGCGCCAGATCGGGAAGCCGTAGCCGGTGAGGTACACCATGTCGATGTCGCCGGACTTGCTGGCGATGCCGTCCTCCAGGATGTGCGCGCCCTCGTTGACCAGGGCGTAGACCAGGCGCTGCACGATTTCCTCGTCGGAGATCTTGCGCGGCGTGATGCCCTCGTCCTTGCGGTGCTGCTCGATCAGCTCCTTGACCACCGGGCTCGGGATGGCGTCGCGCTTGCCGGGCTGGTAGTCGTACCAGCCGGCACCGGTCTTCTGGCCGAAGCGGCCGAGCTCGCAGAGCTTGTCGGCCGTGCGGCTGTACTTCATGTCGGCGCGCTCGGTGGCGCGGCGCTTCCTGATGGCCCAGCCGATGTCGTTGCCGGCCAGGTCGCCCATGCGGAACGGCCCCATCGCGAAGCCGAACTTCTCGATGGCGCGGTCGACCTGCTCGGGCGTGGCGCCCTCGTCGAGCAAGAAGCCGGCCTGGCGCGAGTACTGCTCGATCATGCGGTTGCCGATGAAGCCGTCGCACACGCCCGAGACCACGGCCGTCTTCTTGATCTTCTTGGCCAGCGCCATGACGGTGGCGAGCACGTCCTTGGCGGTTTCCTTGCCGCGCACCACCTCCAGCAGCTTCATCACGTTGGCCGGGCTGAAGAAGTGCATGCCGACCACGTCCTGCGGGCGCTGGGTGAAGGCGGCGATCTTGTCGACGTCGAGTGTGGAGGTGTTGGAGGCCAGGATGGCGCCGGGCTTGGCGATGCGGTCGAGCTCCTTGAACACCTTTTCCTTGACGCCGAGCTCCTCGAACACGGCCTCGATGATGAGGTCGCACTCCTTCAGGTCCTCGTAGCTGAGCGTGGTGGACAAAAGCGCCATGCGCTGCTCGTACTTGTCTGCCTTCAGCTTGCCCTTCTTGACCTGGGCCTCGTAGTTCTTGCGGATGGTGGCAACGCCGCGGTCGAGCGCCTCCTGCTTCATCTCCAGGATCCTGACCGGGATGCCCGCGTTCAGGAAGTTCATCGAGATGCCGCCGCCCATGGTGCCCGCGCCGATCACGCCAACCGACTTGATCTCGCGCCGGGGCGTGTCCTCGGGCACGTCGGGGATCTTGCTCGCAGCGCGCTCGGCCATGAACAGGTGGCGCAGCGCGCTCGACTCGGGCGTCATCATCAGCTCCATGAACACGCGCCGCTCCTCGGCCATGCCGGCGTCGAACTTGAGCCGGGTCGCGGCCTCGACCACGTCGACGCACTTGGCCGGCGCCGGGTAGTTCTTCGACATGGCCTTCACCATGTTGCGCGCGAAGCCGAAGTAGGCCTCGCCCTGCGGGTGCTTGCACGGCAGGTCGCGCACCCGCGGCAGGCTGTCGCCCCGGCCGGCCACCGAGCGGGCGAAGGCGATCGCCTCGTCCATCAGCGACTCGGGCGAGGCGGCGAGCTTGTCGAACAGCTTCTGCCCCGGCAGGGCGGCCAGCATCTCGCTCTTGACCGGCTCGCCGCTCACGATCATGTTGAGCGCGGTTTCCACCCCCAGCACGCGCGGCAGGCGCTGCGTGCCGCCGGCGCCCGGCAGCAGGCCGAGCTTGACTTCGGGCAGCGCGACCTGCGTGCCCGGCGCCACCACACGGTAATGGCAGCCCAGCGCCAGTTCCAGCCCGCCGCCCATGCACACCGAATGGATGGCGGCGACCACGGGCTTGGACGAGTCCTCGACGGCCTTGATCACGCTCAGCAGGTTGGGCTCCTGCACCGCCTTGGGCGAGCCGAACTCGCGGATGTCGGCGCCGCCCGAGAACGCCTTGCCGGCGCCGGTGAGGACGATCGCCTTGACGCTGTCGTCGGCCTGCGCCCGCGCCAGCCCCTCGGTGATGCCCTGCCGCGTCGCCAGGCCGAGGCCGTTGACGGGCGGGTTGGCGAGGGTGATCACGGCCACGTCGCCGTTCACTTTGTATTCAGCGGTCATGCTGCATTCCTTAAAGGTGAGGAAGGTGGGGAAAACGGTCGATCGACACTGCGCGCCACGGAACGATGGACAGCCGTTCCCAAGCCGGCGGCATAAAAAAGCACGAGTGTTCGATTTCTTCTCGAATTCTAGGCACTCCGCGCCTGCGGACAACCCGGCGCAGTCGCTGCCGGGACAAAGGCCGCCCGGCCCTGCGCGGCCGCGCGACGCCTCACACCTCCAGCCATTCCTTGCGCGTCGCGGCGTCGGCGCGCAGGCTGTCGGGCGTGCCCTGGAACACGATGCTGCCGTGCCCCATGACCAGCGCGCGGTCGGAGATCGCCATCGCGATGGTGAGCTTCTGCTCGATCAGCAGCACGGAGATACCGCGGTCCTTCAGCTTCTTCAGGTACTCGCCCACCAGCTCGACGATCTTGGGCGCCAGGCCCTCGGTCGGCTCGTCGATGATGATCAGGTCGGGGTCGCCCATCAGCGTGCGGCACAGCGTGAGCATCTGCTGCTCGCCACCCGACAGCACCCCGGCCTCGGTGTGCTGGCGCTCTTTCAGCCGCGGGAACATGGCGTACATGTCGTCGAAGCTCCAGCGGCTGCCCTTGCCCGAGCCCTTCTGGCCCAGCAGCAGGTTCTGGTGCACGGTGAGCCTGGGGAAGATCTCGCGCGCCTCGGGCACCAGGCCGATGCCGAGGTGGGCGATCTCGTAGGCCTTCCTGCGCAGGATGCTCTGCCCCTTCCAGAGCAGCTGTCCCTCCGCGTGCACCAGCCCCATGACGGCCTTGGCCGTGGTCGAGCGCCCGGAGCCGTTGCGCCCGAGCAGCGCCACGATCTCGCCGGGATGGACCTCGAAGGAGACGCCATGCAGCACATGGCTCTTGCCGTAGTAGGCGTGAATGTCTTTGAGTTGCAGCATGTCGGTCGGTCAGTGTCCCGCGCCCTGCGCATCGGCCACGGACGAGCCCAGGTAGGCCTCCTGCACGCGCGCGTCGGCGCGCACCGCGGCGGGCGTGTCGAAGGCGATGACCTCGCCGTACACCACGACGGCGATCTTGTCGGCCAGCCCGAACACCACGCCCATGTCGTGCTCGACCGTCAGCAGGGTCTTGCCGACGGTGACCTCCTTGATGAGCGCGATGAAGTGCTGCGTCTCGGTCTTGCTCATGCCCGCGGTCGGCTCGTCGAGCAGGATGACGTCGGCGCCGCCGGCGATGGTCACGCCGATCTCCAGCGCGCGCTGCTCGGCGTAGGTCAGGTTGATGCCCAGCACGTCGCGCTTGCGCTCCAGGCCGACCTGGTGCAGCAGCTTTTCGGCGCGCTCGTTGGCGTCGTCGAGCTTCGAGAGGAAGCGCATGAAGGTGTAGCCGTAGCCCAGGCTCCACAGCACGCCGCAGCGCAGGTTCTCGAAGACGCTGAGCTTGGGGAAGATGTTGCTGATCTGGAAGCTGCGCGAGAGCCCCAGCCGGTTGATCTCGAAGGGCTGCTTGCCGTCGATGCGCTGGCCGCCCAGCAGCACCTCGCCGCTGGTGGGCGCGAGGCGCCCGCTGATCAGGTTGAACAGCGTCGACTTGCCCGCGCCGTTGGGCCCGATGATGGCGATGCGCTCGCCGGCATTCACCGCCAGGTTGGCGCCGCGGATGATCTCGGTCTTGCCGAAGCTCTTGCGCAGGTTTTTGAGTTCGAGTGCACAGGTCATGCCGCCACCTCCGCGCGCCCGGTCTGCGCCTGCCTGATCTCGGCCTCGATTTCTTCCTGCGCCTGGCCCCAGACGCGCACGAAGCGCCGGCGCACCGGCTCCAGCAGCGCCAGGCCGACCACCGCCAGCGCGACTGCGCCGAGCCAGCTCGCGGGGCTCGACGTGTCGAGCGTCAGGCCGAAGAAGCCGAGGTTCGGGCCGAGCGCCGCGTTGAGCTGCATGTGGTAGATCATCTCGACGATGGCGGCGAGCCCCGCCACCAGCAGCGCGCCCGTGACGATAAGGCCCGCGTACAGCGCCCAGAACGGCCTGAACCTGCCGAAGCGCGCCACCCGCACGTTCATCATGATCAGGCTGGCCACGCCGCCCGGCGCGAACATCACCATGAAGAGGAACACCAGCCCCAGGTACAGAAGCCACGCCTTGCTCAGCTCCGACAGCAGCACCGAGGCGAACACCAGCAGGATCGCGCCGATGATCGGGCCGAAGAAGAAGGTCGCGCCGCCCAGGAAGGTGAACAGCAGGTAGCCGCCCGAGCGGATGCCGCTCAGGCTGTCGGCCGCGTTGACGATCTCGAAGTTGATCGCCGCCAGCCCGCCGCCGATGCCGGCGAAGAAGCCCGCCACGATGAACGAGAGATAGCGCACGCGCTGCGTGTTGTAGCCGATGAACTCGACGCGCTCGGGGTTGTCGCGCACCGCGTTGAGCATGCGCCCGAGCGGCGTGCCGGTGAAGGCGTACATCAGCGCGGTCGAGATGAAGCAGTAGACCGCGATCAGGTAGTACACCTGGATCTGCGGGCCGAAGGTCAGGCCCAGGAAGGGCGTGCCGTAGACCCGGTTGGTGGTGATGCCGCCCTCGCCGCCGAAGAAGGTCGGGAACATCAGCGCCATCGAGGCCACCAGCTCGCCGATGCCCAGCGTGATCATGGCGAAGGTGGTGCCCGACTTCTTGGTCGTCACGTAGCCGAACAGGATGGCGAAGAACATGCCGCCCAGCCCGCCCACCAGCGGAATCAGCACCAGCGGCACCGGCAGGCTCCCCTTGGCCGCCAGGTTCATGGCGTGGATGGCGATGAAGGACCCCATCCCGGTGTAGACGGCGTGGCCGAAGCTCAGCATGCCGCCCTGGCCCAGCAGGATGTTGAAGCTCAGGCAGATGATGATGAGATAGCCGATCTGCGAGAGCATGGTGAGCGCCAGGCTGCTGCGAAACACCAGCGGCGCCGCGATCAGCGCGAGTGCGAACAGCGACCAGATCACGACGCGGCTTGTGTTCGGGCGCACCGGGCGTCGGGGCAAGACCGGGGCCGTGGAATGCGTGGTGGTGGAGGTGGACATCGGATCAGCCTTCCCGCGTGCCGAGCAGGCCGCGCGGCCGGAATATCAGGATCAGCACGAGCAGCAGGTACGGCAGGATCGGCGCCACCTGCGAGATCGTCAGCCGGAGCAGCTCGTAGCCGGGGGTCTGCTCGGTCACGACGACGCCCAGGGACTGCAAGGCGCCCGCGAACGACTGGTCCATGGCGACGGCGAAGGTCTGCACGATGCCGATCAGGAGCGACGCCAGGAAGGCGCCCGCCAGCGAGCCCATGCCGCCCACCACCACCACCACGAAGATGATCGCCCCGACCGAGTTGGCCATCGCCGGCTCGGTGACGTAGGTGTTGCCGCCGATGACGCCGGCCAGCCCGGCCAGCGCGCAGCCGCCGCCGAACACCAGCATGAAGACGCGCGGCACGTTGTGGCCGAGCGCCTCGGCCATGTCGGGGTGCGTCAGCGCCGCCTGGATCACCAGGCCGATGCGCGTGCGCGTCAGCAGCAGCCAGACCGACAGCAGCATCAGCAGCGCCACCAGCATGATGAAGGAGCGCGACTTCGGGAACTGGGTGCCGTAGAGCGTGAAGAGCGGGCCCTGCAGCTGCTCGGGCAGGCCGTAGGGCACGGTCGAGCGGCCCCACACCAGCTGCACCACTTCCAGGATCACGTACGACAGCCCGAAGGTGATGAGCAGCTCCGGCACGTGGCCGAACTTGTGCACGCGCCGCAGGCTGTAGCGCTCGAACAGCGCGCCCAGCACGAACACGACCAGCGGCGCGAGCACCAGCGCCGGCCAGAAGCCGACCACGTTGGAGATGCTGTACGCGAAGTACGCGCCCAGCATGTAGAAGCTGGTGTGCGCGAAGTTCAGCACGCCCATCATGCTGAAGATGAGCGTCAGCCCGGAGCTGAGCATGAACAGCAGCAGGCCGTAGCTGACGCCGTTGAGCAGCGATATCACAAAGAATTCGACGTTCATCGGCGCATCCGTGCTTCAAAACAAGAAAGGCCCGCGCCTTGCGACGCCGAGCCTGGAGCGGTCAGCCGGCCGGACTCAGGAGGGCCGCTTCATCTGGCAGGTGGTCGGCGTGCTTGCCACGTAGGCGTCGTAGTACTTCACCGGCACCAGCGTGTAGCCGGTGTTCTCGGGGCTGTACGGGTACTTGGCGCTGGCCTTCTCCCAGCGGGCGATGTAGAGGCCCTGCTGCGCCTGGTGGTCGGACTTGCGCAGCTCGATGTCGCCGTTGAAGCTCTTGAACTTCATGCCCTCCATGGCCGCCGTGACCTTGACCGGATCGGTCGACTTGGCCTTGACCATGCCGTCGACCAGCGCCTGGAACACGGTGTAGATGTCGGTGGTGTAGAGGTCGTCGTTGAACTTCTTCTTGAACTCGTCGGCGTACTTCTGCATCTCGCCGCCCATGTTGTAGTGGGCGTAGCCGACCTGGTAGACCTTGCCGGCCGAGGCCGCGCCCATGGCCGTCGGCGTGCCGCTGGTGACGGCGTAGTAGGTGAAGAACTTGACGTTGAGCCCGGCCTCGTTGGCCGACTTGATCAGCAAGGCCAGGTCCGAGCCCCAGTTGCCCGTGATGACCGAGTCCGCCCCCGAGGCCTTGATCTTCTGGATGTAGGGCGAGAAGTCGCGCACCTGCGCCAGCGGATGCAGGTCGTCGCCCACGATCTGGATGTCCGGGCGCTTGGCCTTCAGGTCCTCCTTGGCGAACTTGGAGACCTGCTGGCCGTGCGAGTAGTTCTGGTTGATCAGGTAGACCTTCTTGATCTCGGGCTGGTCCTTGATGTAGGTCGTGAGTGCTTCCATCTTCATCGACGTGTCGGCGTCGAAGCGGTACTGCCAGTAGCTGCACTTGCTGTTGGTCAGGTCGGGATCCACCGCGGCGTAGTTCAGGTAGAGCCCCTCCTTGCCGGGATTGCGGGCGTTGTTCTTCTCCAGCGCGTCGATGATGGCGAGCGCCGGGCCCGAGCCGTTGCCCTGCGCGATGTAGCGCGCGCCCTGGTCCATGGCCGAGCGCAGCGCGCCGGTGGTCTCCTGCGGGCTGAGCTTGTTGTCGATGCCGATGACCTCGAACTTGACGCCGGCGGCGTTCTTCTCGTTGAACTTCTCGGCGAAGAACTGGAAGGTCCGCAGCTGGTTGGTGCCGACCGCCGCCATCAGGCCCGACAGCGGGTCGAGCCAGGCGATCTTGACGGTTTCGCCCTTCTGGGCCAAAGCCCCGGTGGCGCTGGCTGCAACAACGGTGGCTGCTACGATTTTGAGAGCGAGGTGCAAGTTTTTTCTCCAGGTCGGAATGGACAAAATCCATTCGAGATTACAAGCCTTTGCAGGGCCGCCCCTCAGGGAATGCCCGTAAGGCCCCGGCCGCAAGGCCCTTTTCTATCACCCATGCGACAAGCCCGGGCGCCGTTTTGCCGCCGGCCAAAAAACCGGCGCTTCGCCTTCTTCAGGCGCCGGGGCGCTTCATCTGGCAGGTGGTCGGCGTGCTGGCGACGTAAGCCTCATAGTACTTGACGGGCGCCATCGTGTAGCCCGTGTTTTCTGCGTCGTAGGGCGCCTTGCCGCCAGCCTTTTGCCACCGTGTGACATAGAGCCCCTGCTGCAACTGGTGGTCGGCCTTGCGCATCTCGACATCACCGTTGAAGCTCTTGAACTTCATGCCCTCCATGACCGCGGCGACCTTGACCGGGTCGGTGGATTTGGCCTTGACGAAAGCGGCGTCGAGCATTGCGAAGGCGTGGTAGATCGACGTCTGCACCATGTCGTCGTTCATCTTCTTCTTGAAGTCGGCCATCAGGCGCTGGATCTCGCCGCCCATGTTGTAGTGGCCATAGCCAACGGCGTAGACGCGTCCGTCGGCGCCGGCGCCCATGGCGGTCGGCGTGCCCGTGCCGTAGGCGTAGTAGGTGTAGAACTTGACATCGCCGAGCCCCGCGTCGTTGGCCGACTTGATCAGCAAGGCCAGGTCCGAGCCCCAGTTGCCCGTGATGACCGAGTCCGCCCCCGAGGCCTTGATCTTCTGGATGTAGGGCGAGAAGTCGCGCACCTGCGCCAGCGGATGCAGGTCGTCGCCCACGATCTGGATGTCCGGGCGCTTGGCCTTCAGGTCCTCCTTGGCGAACTTGGAGACCTGCTGGCCGTGCGAGTAGTTCTGGTTGATGAGGTAGACCTTCTTGATCTCGGGCTGGTCCTTCATGTAGGTGGTCAGCGCCTCCATCTTCATGGAGGTGTCGGCGTCCAGCCTGAAGTGCCAGTAGCTGCACCGGCTGTTGGTCAGGTCCGGGTCCACCGCGGCGTAGTTGATGAACACCATTTCCCTGCCCGGGTTGCGGGCGTTGTTCTTCTCCAGCGCGTCGATGATGGCCAGGGCCGGCCCCGAGCCGTTGCCTTGCATGACGTAGCGCGCGCCCTGGTCCTGCGCCGAGCGCAGCGCGCCGGTGGTTTCCTGCGGGCTGAGCTTGTTGTCGATGCCGATGACCTCGAACTTGACGCCCGACGCATTCTTCCGGTTGAACTCCTCCGCCAGAAACTGCGTCGTCTTGAGCTGGTTGGTGCCGACGGCCGCCATCAGGCCCGACAGCGGGTCGAGCCAGGCGATCTTGACGGTTTCGCCCTTCTGGGCCAGGGCGGCGGCCGAGCTTGCGGCGAGAACGCCGGCAGCGACCAGCTTCATGCTGAACTTCATGGAATCTCCTTTGAATGCGCGGAATGCACGGCAGGGCGCCGGGTCCAGGGTCAAGGTAGCGGAGCCGCGCGCCATGGCGTACCGGGGTTTCCCGCAAGGGGGCTATGAATACCGCCTCCCTCTCTCCACGGGGCTGCCGCGCCTCAGAGGCCCGGCAGCCGGTAGTCCCTGAGCTGCTCGCGCAGCTTGGTCTTGAGCATCTTGCCGGTGGCACCGATCGGGATCGACTCGACGAACACCACGTCGTCGGGGATCTGCCACTTGGCGGTCTTGCCCTCGTAGAACTTGAGCAGCTCCTCGCGCGTGACCTCCGCGCCGGGCTTCCTGACCACGGCGACGATCGGCCGCTCGTCCCACTTCGGGTGCGGCACGCCGATGCACGCGGCCATGGCGATGCCCGGGTGCGCCACGGCGATGTTCTCGATGTCGATCGAGCTGATCCACTCGCCGCCGGACTTGATCACGTCCTTGCTGCGGTCGGTGATCTGCAGGTAGCCGTCGGCGTCGATGGTCGCCACGTCGCCGGTCGGGAACCAGCCGTCCACCAGCGGGCTCGCGCCCTCGGCCTTGTAGTACTGCCCGACGACCCACGGGCCCCGGACCAGCAGGTCGCCGAAGGTCTTGCCGTCCCACGGCAGCTCGGCGCCCCGCTCGTCGACGATCTTCATGTCGACGCCGAAGATCGCCCGGCCCTGCTTGAGCCGGATGGCGAGCTGCTGCTCGGGCGGCTGCGCCAGGTGCTTGTTCTTGAGCGTGCACAGCGTGCCCAGCGGCGACATCTCGGTCATGCCCCAGGCGTGCAGCACCTCGACGCCGTAGCGGTCCTGGAACGCCCGGATCATGGCCGGCGGGCAGGCCGAGCCGCCGATCACGGTGCGCTCCAGGTGCGAGAACTTCAGGCCGTTGGCCTCCATGTGGTTGAGCAGCATCTGCCACACCGTCGGCACGCCGGCGGCGAAGCTCACGTGCTCGCCCTCGATCAGCTCGTAGATCGACTTGCCGTCCATCGCCGGGCCGGGGAACACCAGCTTGCAGCCCACCAGCGCGGCCGAGTACGGGATGCCCCAGGCGTTGACGTGGAACATCGGCACCACCGGCAGCACCGCGTCGCGCGCCGACAGGCGCATCACGTCCGGCAGCGCCGCGGCGTAGGCGTGCAGCAGGGTCGAGCGGTGGCTGTAGAGCGCGGCCTTGGGGTTGCCGGTGGTGCCGCTGGTGTAGCACATGCTCGAGGCCGAGTTCTCGTCGAAGACGGGCCAGTCGTAGTCGTCCGGCTGCGAACCGATCCAGGCCTCGTAGCTGACCAGGTTGGCAACGCCGCTGTCGGCGGGCAGCCGGTCGGCGTCGCACAGGGCGACCCATTTCCGGACGGCCGGGCAGCGCGCCTGCACCGCCTGCACCAGCGGCAGGAAAGTCAGGTCGAAGGCGAGGATGCGGTCCTCGGCGTGGTTGACGATCCAGGCGATCTGGTCGGGGTGCAGCCGCGGGTTGACGGTGTGCAGCACGCGCCCGGAGCCGCTCACGCCGTAGTACAGCTCCAGGTGGCGGTAGCCGTTCCAGGCCAGCGTGGCGACGCGCTCACCGGCGGCCAGCCCCTCGGCGTCGAGGGCGCGGGCCACCTGGCGCGCGCGCCGCGCCACGCCGGCCCAGGTCGTGCGGTGGATGTCGCCCTCGACGCGGCGCGAGACGATCTCGGCGTCGCCGTGGTGGCGTTCGGCAAACTCGATCAGCGACGAGATCAGCAGCGGTTGGTCTTGCATCAAACCCAGCATCGGGCAACTCCTGGAGGTGGCGGACAAAGAGACAGGAAAGAAAAGAAGGCGCTCGGGCGCGCGAAACAACCCTGCGGAGTATTGCGCGGCACGGCGCGAGCAGGCTGCGGGAATGCCCGTAAGCGCGCAGGTGCCGCGCCACCTGCGGGACAATGGCCCGATGACCTCTTCCGCTGCCGCCGCATCGCCGCCCGGCGACCTGTCCGTCGCGTCCCGCTGCGCGCCGCTCGCACCGGACGGTGATGCCATCCCGGCGAGCGGCACGGGCGCCGCGGCCCCGCCGGACGGGCAAAGCCCCCGTCCCGAGGAGCCCGCCGCCGCGCCGGGCGGCCTGCGCTGGCGCAACGGCTTCGCCGCGCTCGGCCCGGCGTTCTCGACGCGGCTGCGCCCGACGCCCCTGCCCGCGCCCTACCGGGTCGCGCACAGCGCCGCGGCGGCGCGCGAGCTGGGGCTCGATCCCGCCTGGCTCGACAGCGCCGAGGCGCTGGAGATCCTCACCGGCAACGCCGGGTGGCCCGGCACCGAGCCGCTGGCCAGCGTCTACAGCGGCCACCAGTTCGGCGTCTGGGCCGGGCAGCTGGGCGACGGACGCGCCATCCTGCTGGGCGAGACGGCCGGCGGCCTCGAAGTGCAGCTCAAGGGCGCCGGCCGCACGCCCTATTCGCGCATGGGCGACGGCCGCGCGGTGCTGCGATCGAGCATCCGCGAGTTCCTGTGCAGCGAGGCGATGCAGGCCTTAGGCATCCCGACCACGCGCGCGCTGTGCGTCACCGGCTCGGACCAGCCGGTGCGCCGCGAGACGCTGGAGACCGCGGCGGTCGTCACGCGCACCGCGCCCAGCTTCGTCCGCTTCGGCCACTTCGAGCACTTTGCCGCCGCCGGGCGCGACGCCGAGCTGCGCGTGCTGGCCGACTACGTCATCGACCGCTTCTACCCGGCCTGCCGCGCCACCGACCGCTTCGGGGGCAACGCCTACGCCGCGCTGCTGGAGGCGGTGAGCGAGCGCACCGCCGCGCTGCTGGCGCAATGGCAGGCGGTGGGCTTCTGCCACGGCGTGATGAACACCGACAACATGAGCATCCTGGGGCTCACCATCGACTACGGGCCGTTCCAGTTCCTCGACGGCTTCGACCCGCGCCACATCTGCAACCACAGCGACACCGCCGGCCGCTACGCCTTCAACCAGCAGCCCAACGTCGCCTACTGGAGTTTGTTCTGCCTGGCGCAGGCGCTGCTGCCCCTGATCGGCGAGCAGGAAGTGGCCGTTGCCGCGCTGGAGTCGTACAAGAGCGTGTTCCCGCGCGAGTTCACGCGCCGCATGGCCGCCAAGCTGGGGCTGGGCGACGACCCGCGCGAAGGCGACCAGGTCTTGGTCGGCGGCGTGCTCAAGCTGCTGGCCGCCGAGCGCACCGACTACACCATCTTCTGGCGCCGGCTGTCGCACGCGGTGCGGTCCGGCGACATGGCGCCGGTGCGCGAGCTGTTCATCGACCTGGCAGGCATCGACGCCTGGCTGCTATCGTTTTCAGAGCGGCATGCCCACGTCCCGTCTGCGCTGGCGGCCGATTCGATGCTGAGGGCGAACCCGAAGTTCGTGCTGCGCAACCACCTGGCCCAGCAGGCGATCGAGGCGGCGCAGCACAAGGACTTCTCGGGCGTGGCGACCTTGCTCGCGCTGCTCGAGTCCCCATTTGACGAACATCCCGGCTTCGACGCGTACGCCGGCTTCCCGCCCGACTGGGCGTCCTCCATCGAGATCAGCTGCTCATCATGAACCCCTCCTCTGCCCCCGCCCCGAAGCTCCAGAAGACCGACGCCGAGTGGAAGGCGCTGCTCGCCGAGAAAGGCGCCGAGCCGGGTGCCTTCGAGGTCACGCGCCGCGCTGCCACCGAGCGGCCCTTCACCGGCAAGTACGAGGCGCACTGGGCCGACGGCAGCTACCACTGCGTGTGCTGCGGCGCCAAGCTGTTCGAGTCCGGCACCAAGTTCGACGCCGGCTGCGGCTGGCCGAGCTTCTCGCAGGAGGCGGTGCCGGGCGCCATCACCAACATCGTCGACCGCTCGCACGGCATGGTTCGCACCGAGAACGTGTGCAGCAACTGCGGCGCGCACCTGGGCCACGTGTTCCCGGACGGGCCGGCGCCCACCGGGCTGCGCTACTGCATGAATTCCGCCTCGCTCGACTTTCAGCCGAAGGACGGCAAGTCCTCAGCCTGAACGCCGCAGGCCCGCAGGCAAGCCTCCTCTCTCCCCGCACCTCCCACTGCCTCGCCGCATGAAACTCCTGCTCGACTTCTTCCCGATCCTGCTGTTCTTCGGCGCCTACAAGCTGGCCGGCATCTACGTCGCCACCGGCGTGCTGATGGCCGCCACGGTGCTGCAGATGGGCATCGTCTACGCCACGGAGCGCCGGCTGCAGACCATGCAGAAGGCCACGCTGGCGCTGATCCTGCTGTTCGGCACCCTGACGCTGGCGCTGCACGACGACCGCTTCATCAAGTGGAAGCCGACGGTGCTCTACGGCGCCATGGCCGTCGCGCTGGCGGTGGCGCTGTGGGGCTTCCGCAAGAACTTCCTGCAGACGATGCTGGGTGCGCAGCTGCAGCTGCCCGGGCGCATCTGGGGCCACCTGAACGTGGCGTGGATCGGCTATTGCCTGTTCATGTCGGCCCTCAACGCCTACGTGGCGCTGTACTTCAGCACCGAGGCCTGGGTCGATTTCAAGCTCTGGGGCTACGTCTTCCCGGTGGTGTTTCTGCTGGCGCAGGGCCTCTACATCTCGCCGCACCTGAAGTCCGACGACACGCCCGCGGCCTGACCGGCCGGCCCGCCGCCACGGCTTTCTTTCCGAGACCGAGCCCATGACCCTCCCCACCCCCGCCGCCCTGGAAGCCGCGCTGCGCGACGCGCTGCAACCCACCTTCGTGGAGGTCATCGACGAGAGCGCGGCCCACGCCGGCCACGCCGGCGCCAATGCCGAGGGCTACGGCACGCACTTCCGGGTGCGCGTGGCCTCGCCGCTGTTCGAGGGCCGGCCGCGCGTGGCGCGGCACCGCCTTGTGTATGATGCGCTGCACTTTTTCATCGCCCAGGGCGTTCACGCGATCGCCATCGAAACGCTCTGAGGCCGACCGCCACGCGCTGCGTGGCCGGATCGGCTTCTTTCTCTTCATCATCGCCCCGCCTCCGGGACGCCCTCCCGCGATCTCTTCTGCATCGCCATTCCACCCATGAACAAACAATTCCTCAAAACCGTCGCGGCCGCCGCCGTGCTGTCGGCGGCCTCGCTGGGCGCCGTTGCCCAGAACGTCGCCATCGTCAACGGCAAGCCGGTGCCCAAGGCGCGCATGGACGTGCTGGCGCAGCAGCTGGCCGCCGCCGGCCGGCCGGTGACGCCGGAGATGCAGCCGCAGCTGAAAGAGGAAGTCATCGCCCGCGAGGTCTTCATGCAGGACGCGCAGAAGCAGGGGCTCGACGCGACCGACGACTACAGGAACCAGCTCGAGCTCGCTCGCCAGGCGATCATGATCCGCGCGCTGTTCGAGAACTACCGCAAGCAGCACCCGGTGACCGACGCCGAGGTCAAGGCCGAGTACGACAAGTTCGTCGCGGCCAACAGCGGCAAGGAATACAAGGCACGCCATATCCTGGTCGAGACCGAGGACCAGGCCAAAAAGATCATCGCCGACCTGAAGAAGGGCGCCAAATTCGAGGACATCGCCAAGAAGCAGTCGAAGGACCCGGGCTCCGGCGCCAACGGCGGCGACCTCGACTGGGCCAGCCCGGCGAGCTTCGTGCCCGAGTTCTCCGAAGCCATGATCAAGCTCAACAAGGGCGAGACCACCCCGGCGCCGGTGAAGTCGCAGTTCGGCTGGCACGTCATCCGCCTGGACGACGTGCGCCAAGCCCAGATGCCCAAGCTGGACGACGTGAAGGCGCAGATCGCGCAGCAGCTGCAGCAGCAAAGGCTGCAGAAGTACCAGGAAGAGCTGCGCGCCAAGGCAAAGGTCGAATAGCGGCTCACCCCCAGGCTTGCCCACTTCGTGTGGCCGCCACCCCCCTGCGAGGGGGCAACACCATCGGCCCGGCAAAGCCGGTTCCGCGGTGTTCCTGGAACGGCGGACGAGCTGTCAAGAAAAAAGAGAAGAAAAGAGAAGCGGCCTCGGCCGCTTTTTTCATGCCCAGAGCACCGAGCGCATCGAGATCGACGCCGCCTGGAAGTCGGTGTTGAAGAAGCGCGGCGCCTCGCCCGCCTCCACCGCGCCGGCGGCGTAGAGCAGCGGCAGGTAGTGCTCGTGCGTCGGGTGCGCCTGCCGGGCCAGGTCGCCCAGGCGCTGGAAGCCGGACAGCGCGTCCAGGTCACCCTGCCCGATCCAGCCGGCCACCGTCTGGTCGAACTCGACGGCCCAGTCGTAGGCCTGGTCGGATGCCGTGCCCTGCCGGAAGGCGCGCAGGTTGTGCACCAGGTTGCCGCTCGCGACGATCAGCACGCCGCGCTCGCGCAGCGCCCGCAGCCGCCGGCCCAGCAAGGCGTGCTCGGCCGGCGGGCGAGCGTAGTCCATGCTGAGCTGCACCACCGGGATGTCGGCCCGGGGGAACATGGGCTTGAGCACCGACCAGGCGCCGTGGTCGAGGCCCCACTCGTCGCGGTCCAGCCCCACGGCGGCGCCGGCCGGCGGGGGGTTCAGCGCCTGCGCGATCTCGGCGGCGGCGCGCGGCGCGCCGGGCGCCGGGTACTGCTGGTCGAACAGCGCCTGCGGGAAGCCGCCGAAGTCGTGGATCGTGCGCGGCTTTTCCATGCCCGTGAGCCACCAGCCGCCGCGCGTGAGCCAGTGCGCCGAGATGCACAGGACCAGCTGTGGCGCCGGGTACTTCGTTCCGAATTCCGCGCCCAGCGCCTGCCAGCTGCGCCGCCAGGCGTTGTCGGTGATGGCGTTCATGGGGCTGCCGTGGCCGACGAACAGCACCGGCATGCGCGGCGACGCTTTCAGCGACGTGAAGGGTGCGGCCGCTTCGGTCAGGGACGATAGAGGAGTCATGATCTTGCCGTCAGAGCGCCGGCTTGAATGCAGCGCAATGCTGAACAAGTGGACCCGGCAAGCGTGTTATTCAATGGCTCGACGGACGGCCGCCCGATGAGCCCTCCACCCTCCGCACGCTGCCGGAGGCGCTCTATCAACCCACCCACCTGCGCGCGTTGCGCCAGAGCTGCATCCACGGGCTGAAGGCGCTCGCGTCGAGCGGCGTCCAGCTCGTCTGGATGTTGCGGAACACGCGCTCAGGGTGCGGCATGACGGCGGTGAAGCGGCCGTCGGCCGTGGTCACGCCGGTCAGGCCGCCGGCGCTGCCGTTCGGGTTGAACGGGTAGCGCTCGGTCGGCTGGCCATGGTTGTCGGTGAAGCGCAGCGCCGCGATGGCGCGGCCCGGGTCGCCGCGGTGCCTGAAATCGGCAAAGCCCTCGCCGTGCGCCACCGCGATCGGCAGGCGGCTGCCGGCCATGCCGGCGAAGAACAGGCTGGGCGACGCGGGCACCTCGATCATCGACAGGCGCGCCTCGAAGCGCTCGCTGCGGTTGGTGGTGAAGCGCGGCCAGTGCTCGGCGCCGGGAATGATGCCGGCCAGCTCGGCGAACATCTGGCAGCCGTTGCACACGCCCAGGCCGAAGGTTTCGGCGCGGGCGAAGAAGCCTTCGAACTGGTCGGCCAGCCGCGGATTGAAGGTGATGCTGCGCGCCCAGCCGACGCCCGCGCCCAGCGTGTCGCCGTAGCTGAAGCCGCCGCAGGCGACGATGCCCTTGAAGTCGCCCAGGTCGGCGCGGCCGGCCTGCAGGTCGGTCATGTGGACGTCGAAGGCCTCGAAGCCGGCCTCGGTGAAGGCGCAGGCCATCTCGACGTGCGAGTTGACGCCCTGCTCGCGCAGGATCGCGACCTTGGGGCGGGCCAGCAGGAGCGCGGGGGCGCTGGCTGCCGTTGCCGGGTCAAAGCTCAGGTGCACGTGCAACCCCGGATCGGCCGGATCGCCCGCCGCGGCGTGCTCGGCGTCGGCGCATTCGGGGTTGTCGCGCTCGCGGGCGATCTTCCAGCTCACCGAGTCCCACACCTGCTGCAGGTCGTGCAGGCCGGCGCTGAACACCGCCTTGGTGTCGCGCCAGACCTCGACCTTGCCCTTGCCGGCGTCGATGGCCGAGCCCATCGGGCGGGTCTTGCCGACGAAGTGGCTGTGGCGGCTCAGGCCGTGCGCGCGCAGCAGCTGCATCACCTCGTTGCGCTCGGCGGTGCGCACCTGCAGCAGGAGGCCCAGCTCCTCGTTGAACAGAGCGCGCAGCGTGAGCTCCTGCCGGCGCGCGCTCACCTGGCCGGCCCAGTTCTTGGCATCGCCGTACTCGGCGCGGCTGTCGGCGATGCCGTCGCCCTCGGTCACCAGCAGGTCGACGTTGAGCGCCACGCCGACCTGCCCGGCAAAGGCCATCTCGCAGGCGCAGGCGAACAGGCCGCCGTCGCTGCGGTCGTGCAGCGCGAGGATCTTGCCTTCGGCGCGCAACGCGTTGACGGCGGCCACCAGGTTGACCAGATCCTGCGGGTCGTCCAGGTCGGGCACCGCGTCGCCGCTCTGGCCCAGGGTCTGCGCCAGGATGCTGCCGGCCATGCGTTGGCGGCCGCGGCCCAGGTCGACCAGCACCAGGGTGGTGTCGGGCTCGTCGCGGTCGAGCTGCGGCGTGAGCGTGCCGCGCACGTCGGTGAGCGTGGCGAAGGCGGTGACGATCAGGCTGACGGGCGAGGTCACCTTTTTCTGCGCGCCATCGTCGCCTTGCCACTGCGTGCGCATCGACAGCGAATCCTTGCCCACCGGGATCGAGATGCCCAGCGCCGGGCACAGCGCCAGCCCGACCGCCTTGACCGTCTCGTACAGCGCCGCGTCCTCGCCCGGCTCGCCGCAGGCCGCCATCCAGTTGGCCGACAGCTTGACGCGCGACAGCTCGATCGGCGCGGCCAGCAGGTTGGTGATGGCCTCGCCGACCGCCATGCGCCCGGAGGCCGGCGCGTCGAGCGCGGCCAGTGGCGTGCGCTCGCCCAGGCTCATGGCCTCGCCGGCGAAGCTGTCGAAATCGGCCAGCGTCACGGCGCAGTCGGCCACCGGCACCTGCCACGGGCCGACCATCGGGTCGCGGTGCGTCAGGCCGCCGACGGTGCGGTCGCCGATGGTGACCAGGAAGCGCTTGGAGGCGACCGTCGGGTGCGACAGCACGTCGATGGCGGCCTGCTGCAGATCGACGCCGGTGAGGTCGAGCGGCCGGAAGCGGCGCGCCACGGTCTGCACGTCGCGCAGCATCCTGGGCGGCTTGCCGAGCAGGACATCCATCGGCATGCAGACGGCAGCGGGCGCCGCGCCTCCATCCCTGCCTTCCCCCGACAGGGGAAGGGGCAGGTCCACGTTGCCCACCACGAGCTGGCGCTCTTCGGTCGCCACACCCACCACGGCGAACGGGCAACGCTCGCGCTCGCAAAAAGCGCGGAACACGTCGAGCGACGCCGGCGCGATGGCCAGCACGTAGCGCTCCTGGCTTTCGTTGCACCAGATCTCGCGCGGCGACATGCCCGACTCCTCCAGCGGCACGGCGCGCAGGTCGAAGCGCGCGCCGCGCCCGGCGTCGTTCGTCAGCTCGGGGAAGGCGTTGGACAGCCCGCCCGCCCCCACGTCGTGGATCGCCAGGATCGGGTTGGCCGCGCCCTGCTGCCAGCAGTGGTTGATGACCTCCTGCGCGCGCCGCTCGATCTCCGGGTTGCCGCGCTGCACCGAGTCGAAGTCGAGCGCGGCCGCGTTGGCGCCGCTCGCCATCGAGCTCGCGGCGCTGCCGCCCATGCCGATGCGCATGCCGGGGCCGCCGAGCTGGATCAGCAGCGTGCCGGCCGCAAAGCGGACCTTGTGCGTCTGCGCCGCGTCGATGGCGCCCAGACCGCCCGCGATCATGATGGGCTTGTGGTAGCCGCGCCGCACCGCGTCGACGTCGCTCGCCACCGTCTGCTCGTACTCGCGGAAGTAGCCCAGCAGGTTGGGCCGGCCGAACTCGTTGTTGAAGGCGGCGCCGCCGAGCGGGCCCTCGGTCATGATCTGCAAGGGGCTGGCGATGTGCTCCGGCCGGCCGTAATCGTCGCCGGCCGCGGGCCAGAGCTTGGACACCGTGAAGCCGGTCAGCCCGGCCTTGGGGCGGGAGCCGCGGCCGGTGGCGCCCTCGTCGCGGATCTCGCCGCCGGCGCCGGTCGCGGCACCCGGGAAGGGCGAGATCGCGGTCGGGTGGTTGTGCGTCTCGACCTTCATCAGCACGTGGCTCAGGGCGCTCTCTTTTCGATAGCTGGAAACCCCCGTCCCGCCTGCGCCGGCGGCCGATTTGGCACTGAAACGCTCGATCGGCGCCGCCCTCCATCACCGAGGCGTTGTCGGCGTAGGCGACGACGGTGTGCCGCGGATGCCGCCGCTCGGTGTGGCGGATCATCGCGAACAGGCTCATGCGGCTGCGCCACGCCGTCGATCACGAAGTCGGCGTTGAAGATCTTGTGGCGGCAGTGCTCGCTGTTGGCCTGCGCGAACATCATCAGCTCGACGTCGCTCGGGTTGCGCCCGAGCCGGGTGAAGGCCTCCAGCAGGTAGTCGATCTCGTCGTCGGCCAGCGCCAGGCCGAACGCACGGTCGGCGGCGATGAGCGCGGCGCGGCCGGCCTCGGGGCCGCCCGAGAGGATGTCCACGTGCGCCAGCGGCGGCGCCGGCAGTTCGGCGAAGAGCGCCGCGGCGGCGTCGAGCGAGGGCAGCACCGACTCGGTCATGCGGTCATGCAGCAGCGCGGCGACGGCGGCCAGCGCCCCGGCATCGAGCGCCGGCGCCTTGCCCAGCAGCGGCTTCTTCAGCGCCAGGCGGAATTCGGTGACGCGCTCGATGCGGCGCACCGCGAGCCCGCAGTTGTGCGCGATGTCGGTCGCCTTGGAGGCCCAGGGCGACACCGTGCCCAGCCGGGGCGCGACCACCAGCGTGGCGCCGGCGGGCGCGGCCTCGAAGGGCTCGCCGTAGGTCAGCAGCGCGCGCAGCCGCTCGCGCCCGGCGTCGTCCGGCGCGCCTTCGGTGGCCACCAGGTGCACGAAGCGCGCCGCGACGCCCGCGATGCGCGCGTCGACCGCCTGCAGCCGGGGCAGCAGCCGGCGCGCCCGGAAGCCGCCGAGCGCGTCGCCGCCCTCGAAACGCGTCACGACCAGGGAGGAAGGCGGGGAGTCGGGCATGGACCGGGGCTGCGTCACGGGTCGGCGGGCCTCTGGGGCCGGGTGTGGGAAGAAAGCGGGGCTCAGAAGCCGGAAAGGCCGTGAAAGGCCCGGCGGAAACCGCCGGCCGGGACCTTCACGCAGAGCCGAATTTTAGGCTTCCACCGCGGCGCGCCGGGCACGGCCGGCCATTCCGCACGCGGCCCGGGCCCGCCGGCCGTCCCGCCGCCAGCGACCGCATCCGGGCCGGCGGCCGCCGCCACCGGCAAGCCGCGCGGGACTCGAAGGTTCCGGACCCCGAATGGGATAATTCGGCCATGAGCATTACCTACAAGGACGCCGAAGGCGTCGCCGGCATGCGCGTGGCGTGCCGGCTGGCCGCCGAGGTGCTGGACTACCTCGCGCCGCACGTCAAGCCCGGCGCCACCACCAACGAGATCGACCGGCTGGCGCACGACTACATCACGCAGGTGCAGGGGGCGATTCCGGCACCGCTGAACTACCTGGGTGCCAGCAGCACGCCCTACCCCAAGTCGATCTGCACCTCGGTCAACCACGTGGTGTGCCACGGCATCCCGAACGACAAGCCGCTGAAGAAGGGCGACATCGTCAACCTCGACATCACCGTCATCAAGGACGGCTGGCACGGCGACACCAGCCGCATGTTCATCGTGGGCGACGCGTCGATCGCGGCCAGGCGCCTGTGCGCCGTGACCTACGAGGCGATGTGGCACGGCATCGTGAAGGTGAAGCCCGGCGCGCGGCTGGGCGACGTCGGGCACGCGATCCAGCGCTTCGCCGAGGGCCACGGCTTCTCGGTGGTGCGCGAGTTCTGCGGCCACGGCATCGGCCGCGGCTTCCACGAGGAGCCGCAGGTGCTGCACTACGGCAAGCCCGGCACGCTCGACGAGCTGAAGCCCGGCATGACCTTCACCATCGAGCCGATGATCAACGCCGGCAAGCGCGACATCAAGGAAGACGCCCGAGGCGGGCGCTACGACGGCTGGACCATCGTCACCCGGGACCACAGCCTGTCGGCGCAGTGGGAGCACACGGTGCTGGTCACCGACACCGGCTACGAGGTGCTGACGCTCTCGCCCGGCTGCCCGCCGCCGCCGGCCTTCGTCGCGGGCGCCGCCGCGGCCTGAGGCGCGGGAGCCGGCCGGTGCGCCCGTCGTCGCCGCTGCCGCCGTCACCCGCGGGCGACCCGGCCGCGTCGCTGCGCGACGACTACCGGGCGCGGCGCGCGGCGGTCTTCGAGCGCCTGCGCGTGCCCGGCGTCGTGCGCAACGTGCACGCCACGCTGCGGCAGCTCGCGGGGCTGGCCGACCACGCGCTGCGCGCGCTGTGGGGCGAAGCCGGGCTGGGCGGCGAGGCCGCGCTGGTGGCCGTGGGCGGCTACGGCCGCGGCGAGCTGTTCCCGCATTCGGACGTGGACGTGCTGGTGCTGCTGCCCGACGGTTCCGGCGACCCGAACGGGAGCGGCGGCGCCGGGCGCGCCGCGCGCATCGAGGCCTTCATCGGCCGCTGCTGGGACGCCGGGCTGGAGATCGGCTCCAGCGTGCGCACCGTCGCGGAGTGCCTGGAGGTCGCCGCCGCCGACCTGACGGTGCAGACGGCGCTGCTCGAATCGCGCCTCGTCGCCGGCGACCGGCGGCTCTTCGCCCGGCTGCGCGAGCGCTTTGCCGCGGCGCTCGACGCGCAGGCCTTCTTCGCCGCCAAGTCGCAGGAGATGCGCCACCGCCACCACAAGTTCGACGACACGCCCTACGCGCTGGAGCCCAACTGCAAGGAGTCGCCCGGCGGCCTGCGCGACCTGCAGACCGTGCTGTGGATGACCAAGGCGGCCGGCTTCGGCCGCTGCTGGGACGACCTGGCGACGCAACGGCCTGGCCACCGCCTTCGAGGTCCAGCAGCTCAAGCGCAACGAGGCGCTGTCAGCCAGATGCGCGCCCGCCTGCACGTGATCGCCGGCCGGCGCGAGGACCGGCTGTGTTCGACCTGCAGACCGCCGTGGCCGCCGCCTTCGGCTACGACGGCGAATCGCAGCAGCAGCGCCCGGCCAGCGATCAGCTGATGCGGCGCTACTACTGGGTCGCCAAGGCGGTGGCGCAGCTGCGCCAGATCCTGCTGCTCAACATCGCCGCGCGGCTGCAGCCGCAGGCCGCGACGCCGATCGTGATCAACGAGCGCTTCTTCGAGAAGGCCGGGATGATCGAGGTCGCGCGCGACGACCTGTACCTGCGCGAGCCGCACGCCATTCTCGAAACCTTCCTGCTCTACCAGCAGACCCCGGGCGTCAAGGGGCTCGTCGGCGCGCACGCTGCGCGCGCTCTACAACGCGCGCCACGTGATGGACGCGCGCTTCCGCAGCGATCCGGCCAACCACGCGACCTTCATGCGCATCCTGCGCCAGCCGCGCGGCATCACGCACGCGCTTCCGGCTGATGAACCAGACCTCGGTGCTGGGGCGCTACCTGCGCGTCTTCCGCGGCATCGTCGGGCAGATGCAGCACGACCTGTTCCACGTCTACACGGTCGACCAGCACATCCTGATGGTGCTGCGCAACGTGCGGCGCTTCTTCATCGCCGAGCACGCGCACGAGTACCCGTTCTGCTCGCAGCTCGCCGCCGGCTGGGACAAGCCGTGGGTGCTCTACGTGGCGGCGCTGTTCCACGACATCGCCAAGGGCCGCGGCGGCGACCACTCCGAACTGGGCGCGCGCGACGTGCGGCGCTTCTGCCGCCAGCACGGCATCGACGGGCGACGACGCCGAGCTGATCGAGTTCCTGGTGCGCCGAGCACCTGACCATGAGCACGGTGGCGCAGAAGCAGGACCTGAGCGACCCGGAGGTGATCGCCGCCTTCGCCCGGCGCGTCGGCACCGAGCGCCACCTGACCGGCGCTGTACCTGCTGACCGTGGCCGACATCCGCGGCACCTCGCCGCGCGTCTGGAACGCCTGGAAGGGCAAGCTGCTGGAGGACCTGTACCACGCCACGCTGCGCGTGCTCGGCGGCCACCTGCCCGACCTCGGCGCCGAGATCGAGGCGCGCAAGCGCGAGGCGCTGGCGCAGCTGGCCCTGCACGCGCTGCCGAGCGGCGTCGCACCAAGCGCTGTGGAAGCACGCTCGACGTGGGCTACTTCATGCGCCACGACCCCGGCGAGATCGCCTGGCACGCGCGCAAGCTGTCGCGCCACGTGCCGGCTGCCGGCCGCGCCGGCGGCGGCCATGACGGCGGTGGCGACGGCGGCAGCGGCACCGGCACCGGCGCCGTCGTGCGCGCCCGCTTGTCGCCGGTGGGCGAAGGCCTGCAGGTGCTGGTCTACACGCCCGACCAGCCCGACCTGTTCGCCCGCATCTGCGGCTATTTCGACGCCGCCGCGTTCAGCATCCTCGACGCCAAGGTGCACACCGCGAGCAACGGCTGCGCGCTCGACACCTTCCAGGTGGTCGCCACCTACGAGCCCGAGCACTACCGCGACCTGATCGGCATGGTCGAGTGCGGCCTGGCCCGGATGCTCGACGCCGCCGGCCCGCTGCCGGCGCCCAGCCGCGGCCGGGTGTCGCGCCGGGTGCGCAGCTTTCCGGTGCAGCCGCGCGTCGATCTGCTGCCCGACGAGCGGGCGCAGCGCTGGCTGCTCAACGTCTCGGCCAGCGACCGCGCCGGGCTGCTCTACTCGCTGGCGCTGGTGCTGGCGCGCCACCACCTCAACGTGGAGCTGGCCAAGGTGACCACGCTCGGCGAGCGGGTCGAGGACACCTTCCTCATCAGCGGCCCCGAGCTGCAAAGCCAGCGCGCGCAGCTCGCGATCGAGACGGAACTGCTCGCGGCGCTGGCCGCGCCCTGAATTTCAGGTCAAAACGGGCTGTAGCGCACGCCAGCCGTGCGTCTTCAGCTATCGTTCCGATAGCAGCCGAGGCGCAGCACCGCAGCCAGGTGCCGCACGCCGCAGCCGCGGGCCTGCGGATTGCTCCGAACCAACAGCCTGCGACCGGACACGCCGGCGTCCGGCCCGCCGCGGCGGCGCACGCATTGCCGACAGCGGCCGCGGCGAGGCTCCGGGCGGCCGGCGCCGGCCCGCAGGCAGCAGAACGGAGGTGAAACGATGACCCGGTTCCGCGATCGCGAAGAGGCGGGGCAGCGGCTCGCGGCGGCCCTGGCGGGGTACGCCGGCCGGCCCGAGGTGCGTGTGCTGGCGCTGCCGCGCGGCGGCGTGCCGGTGGCCTTCCAGGTCGCGTGCGCGCTGGGCGCGCCGCTCGACGTCTTCATCGTGCGCAAGCTCGGCGCGCCGGGCTATGAGGAGCTCGCCATGGGCGCGATCGCCAGCGGCGGCATCGTCGTGCTCAACGACCGCGTGATCCAGGCCCTGGGCGTGGGCCAGCGCGACATCGACCGGGTCGCCGAGGCGGAGCGGCGCGAGCTGCAGCGGCGCGAGCAGAGCTACCGCGGCGGCCGCCCGGGCGCCGACATCGCCGGGCGCACCGCCATCGTGGTGGACGACGGCCTGGCCACGGGCGCGACGATGCGCGCGGCCGTCGCCGCGCTGCGGCCCCAGGCGCCGGCGCGCATCGTGGTGGCGGTGCCGGTCGCGGCGCGCGACACCTGCGAGGCCCTGCGCGCCGAAGTCGACGAGCTCGTGTGCCTGCGCACGCCCGATGCCTTCCATGCGGTCGGGGCCTGGTACGACGATTTCACGCAGACCGGCGACGAGGAAGTGCACCGGCTGCTCGACCTGGCGCGACAGGGCTGCCCGCGCCCTCCTCCTGCCGCGGCCGGTGGCGACGCCGCCGGCGCGCCGAGGCGTGCGCCATGACGCCCGGCGACCGCACGCGGGCCGCGGACGGAGGCGAGCCCGCGCCCGAGCGCGAGGTCCGGATCGCCGCCGGCGCGGCGACGCTCGACGGCACGCTCGGCCTGCCCCTGCGGCCGGCGCAGGCGCGCGGCGTCGTGCTGTTCGCCCACGGCAGCGGCAGCAGCCGGTTCAGCCCGCGCAACCGCCAGGTCGCGCAGGTGCTGCGAGCGGCCGGCTTCGCGACGCTGCTGGTCGACCTGCTCACGCCGCAGGAGGAGCAGGCCGACCTGCGCACCCGGCACCTGCGCTTCGACATCGGCCTGCTGGCCGGGCGGCTGGTGGAGGCGATCGACTGGATGGGCGGCGAGCCGGCGACCGCCGGGCTCGCCATCGGCCTGTTCGGCGCCAGCACCGGCGCCGGCGCGGCCTTGGTCGCGGCGGCACGGCGGCCCGGTGCCGTCGCCGCCGTGGTCTCGCGCGGCGGCCGGCCCGACCTGGCCGATGCCGCGCTGGCCAAAGTCCGGGCGCCGACGCTTCTGATCGTCGGCGGCCACGACGGCGTGGTCATCGATCTCAACCGGCAGGCCCGGCGCCGCATGCCGGGCGTGACCCGGCTCGACATCGTGCCGGGCGCGACGCACCTGTTCGAGGAGCCGGGCGCGCTGGAGCAGGTCGCGCGACTCGCGCGCGACTGGTTCGCGCAGCACCTCGGGCCGCCGCCCGGCGCAGGCGCAGGCGATGCGACAGGCCAAGGAAGGGAAACATCACCATGATCTTCGACAGACCCAAGGCCGCGCTCGGCGGCAGATCGGACCACCCCCTGGCGGCGGCGCTGCGCCATGCGGCGCTGCCGCTCAAGACCCCCGCCGACCTCGACCCGCTGCTCGACGCCATCGGCGATGCCCGCTACGTGCTGCTGGGCGAGGCCTCGCACGGCACGCACGAGTTCTACGCCTGGCGCGCCGAGCTTTCCAAGCGGCTGATCCAGGAGAAGCGGTTCTCCTTCGTCGCGGTCGAGGGCGACTGGCCCGACTGCTACCGCGTCAACCGCTTCGTGAAGGGCTACCCGGACTCCGGCGGCAGCGCGGCCGAGGTGCTGCACGCCTTCGAGCGCTGGCCGACCTGGATGTGGGCCAACCGCGAGATCGTGCGCTTCGCGCAGTGGCTGCGCGACCACAACCGCACGCAACCCGAGGAGCGGCAGGCGGGCTTCTACGGGCTCGACGTCTACTCGCTGTGGGACTCGATGGCGGAGGTGGTCGGCTACCTGGAAAAAGTCGATCCGGCGTTCGCCCACGCCGCGAAGAAGGCCTACACCTGCTTCGAGCCCTACGCCGGCGACGTGCAGGAGTACGCGCGGGCCACCGTCATGGTCCCCACCTCGTGCGAGGACGCCGCCGTGGAGGTGCTGCGGGCGCTGCGCGCCCGGGCGCCCGAGTACCGGGAGGACGGGCGCGAGGCCTACTTCAACGCCGAGCAGAACGCGCTCACGGCGCGCGGCGCCGAGCAGTACTACCGCGCCATGGTGCGCGGCGGCCCGACCTCGTGGAACGTGCGCGACCACCACATGGTCGACACGCTGGAGCGCCTGATGGCGCACCACGGTCCGCAGGCCAAGGCGATCGTCTGGGAGCACAACACCCACATCGGCGACGCCCGCTTCACCGACATGGCGCGCGCCGGCATGGTCAACGTCGGCCAGCTGGTGCGCGAGCGCCATGCGGCCGACGGCGTGCTGCTGGCCGGCTTCGCAACGCACCATGGGACGGTGATGGCCGGCGAGGCCTGGGGCGCGCCCATGCAGCGCATGCACATGCCCGAGGCGCGCGCCGGCAGCCTGGAAGACCTGCTGCACCGCGCCGTGCAGGGCGGGGACGGCGGCAGCGCGCCCGACGGCCCCGGCGCCGACCGGCTGCTCGTCTTCAACGGCGAGGACGATGGCGGCGTGCCGGGGCTCGGCGCCCGGCTCGACCACCGCGCCATCGGCGTGGTGTACGACCCGGACGCCGAGCGCTACGGCAACTACGTGCCGACCGTCGTGCCCCGGCGCTACGACGCGCTGCTCTACATCGACCAGACCCGCGCGCTCGACGCGCTGCACTTCCCAGCGAAATCGGACGGGGAAGTGCCCGAGACGTACCCGAGCGGGATGTAGGCGCAAATCCTGCCTGTCGGCCTGCCGGGCATCGAGGCCTCTTTTGACAGCAGCCGTGGGTGGCTCACTCCGGCAATTGCGCGAGCGGATCGCGGCAGGGGATGCCCAGGGGCTCGAAATGTTTGATGTTGCAAGTCAACAGCAGCAGTTCGGCGTGCCGGGCGATGGCGGCAATGGCGACATCGGCAAAGCCGGGATGCCGGCCCTGGGCCATGGCAGCCTCCGACAGGCGTCCCGCCAGTCGCGCGACCGGCGCATTCAGCGGCAGAATGCGCTCGCCATAGCCCTGCACCAAGCCATCGAGCCACAGGCCCAGCCGCTCGGCACGCAGTATGGCGCCGGCGCGTCGCAGCTTGCAGATGCCCTGTTCCAGTTCGGCCACGGCGATGCAGGGAACGAACAGTCTCTCGGCCCGCGCCAGCAGCCAGTCGGAAAAACCTGCCGGCAAATGAAGCTCGCGACCTGGCGCCAAGGCCGAGATGACGCTCGTGTCGAGCAGGTAGCCGTTGAAGGAGGCAGCGCCTCCGCTCACAAATCGGCACCCCGCAGCGGCGTGGTGTCGCGCTGCGTCTCCAGCGCGTCAGGCAGGCCCAGCAGGTACGCCGCCAGGTTGGGCGCTTCGAGCGCATAGAGGCGCCGGCCTGCCTCCACCGGCACGACCATGGCCGACGGACGCCCATGGCGCGTGATCAACGTGGGACGGCCGAGCTCGGCATCGGCGATCAGTGAAGAGAAGCCGGCTTTGGCGTCGCGGATTTGCACGGTGTTCATGAAAGACCTGTTTATGACTACATGAGGTCATAATTTTACACCGACGAAGTTGCTGGAAGCACAGACGACCGCTTGAGCCAGGACCCGAATCAAAAGCAAGTGGATGGCGGCGCTCACCTTGATTTGCCTGTCAATCCCGCCCCCTCGCCAGCCTGCGCTCCAGCCACGCGCTGTAGCGCGACAGCCCGAAGCACATCACCCAATAGAGGAGCGCCAGGAACAGGTAGCCTTCCAGGTAGAACGGCCGCCAAGTCGGGTCGCCGCCGAGCGCCAGGCCGAGCGCGCCGGTCAGCTCGAACAGGCCGACCACGGTGACCAGCGAGGTGTCCTTGAGCGTGCCGATGACGGTGTTCATGAGCGCCGGCACCACCATGCGCAGCGCCTGCGGCAGCACGATGTCGCGCTGCACCGGCCAGCGCCCGAAGCCGAGCGCCATGGCCGCGTCGATCTGGCCGCGCGGCACCGCCTGCAGGCCGCCGCGCACGATCTCGGCCAGGTAGGCCGCGACGAACAGCGCCAGCCCCGCCAGCACCCGCAGCAGCACGTCGGGCTGCCAGCCGAGCGGCCACAGCAGCGGCAGCAGGAACGACGACATGAACAGCACCGAGATCAGCGGCACGCCGCGCACCAGCTCGATGTAGGTGGTGGCCAGCGTGCGCGCCACCGGCCAGCCCGAGCGCCGCGCCAAGGCCAGCAGCAGCGCCAGCGGAAAGGCCAGCGCCAGGCCGACCACCGCCAGGGAGATGGTGAGCGGCAGACCGCCCCAGCGCCCGGTGGGCACGTAGGCCAGGCCGAACACGCCGCCGCGCATCAGCACGACGAAGATGGCGAGCGTGCCCAGCCACAGCGGCGCGAGCCAGGCGCGCCAGCTGCGCGGCCACGCGCTCAGCAGCGTCACGGCTGACAGCAGCGCGACCGCGACGGCCGGGCGCCACTGGTCGTCGTAGGGGTAGCGGCCGAACAGGATCGGGCGCCATTTTTCGGCGATCACGCCCCAGCAGGCGCCGTGCCGCGCGGCGCGGCAGGCCTCGGCGTCGGGGCGGAAGACGGCGTTCAGCACGGCCCAGTCAAAGGCGTGCCAGGCGGCCCACGCCAGCAGCGCCAGCAGCAGCAGGCTCGCCGCGGCGCGCCACGGCGAGCCCCACAGCTCGCGCCGCCACGCCACGGGTGCAGCGGCGCTCACGAGCCGGCTCCGTGCGGCGCCAGCGCGCCGCCGTTGCCCGCGCACCTGGAACGGCACGACGCGGCGCTCACTGCCAGCCCCGCAGCGCGACGCGCGCGTTGTAGCGGTTCATCACCGCCGAGATCAGCAGCGACAGGCCGAGGTAGATCGCCATCAGGATCGCGATGCACTCGAAGGCGCGGCCGGTCGAGTTCAGCGCGGTGTTGGCCACCGACACCAGCTCCGGGTAGCCGACCGCCACCGCCAGCGAGGAGTTCTTGACCAGGCTCAGCAGCTGGTTGGTGAGCGCGGGCACGATCACGCGCAGCGCCTGCGGCAGCACCACGAGGCGCAGCTGCTGCCAGGGCGAGAACCCCATCGAGCGGGCCGCCAGCTTCTGCCCGTCCGGCACCGAGCCGATGCCGGCGCGCACGATCTCGGCGACGAAGGCGGCGGTGTAGAGCGCCAGCGACAGCGTGACCGCCAGGTATTCGGGGCTGAGCGCCGCGCCGCCGCTCACGTTGAAGGGGCCGCGCTCGGGCCGGTCGAGGCGCCAGCCGCCCGCCGCGTCGGTCACCGGCCAGGGGATCGACAGCCCGTCCTTGCCGAGCCAGACGCCCGGCGCCAGCCGGATCGCCTCGGCCGCGTCGGGCAGCAGCTGCGTCAGCGCGAAGTACAGCATCAGCATCTGCACCAGGAGCGGCACGTTGCGCAGCGCCTCCACGTAGGCGGTGCAGAGACCCCGCACCAGCACGTGCGGCGCCAGCCGCCCGATGCCCAGCAGGGTGCCCAGCAGCACGGCAAGCACCGCGGCCGGCACCGCCGCGCGCACGGTGTTGACCAGACCCGCGAGGAAGGCACGCCACAGCGGCTGGGCGGCGTCGAAGTCGAGCCAGCCCTCGCCGATGCCGAAGCCGGCGGGCTGCCAGAGAAAGTCGAAGCCCGAGCGCACGCCGCGCGCGCGCAGCACCTCCAGCGCATGCTGGGCGCTCCAGGCCACGGCGGCGAGCACGGCGGCGATCAGCAGCGCCTGCACCGCCCAGCCGAGCCAGGCGCGACCGGCCGGAGGCGCCAGGGCTGCCGGTGCGCCCCCGGGCGGACGGTGGGCCGTCCCGGCCACGCTCCCGCCCGGTTCCGGGCCGTCTTCCACGCCACGGCCGTGCCGCGCGGCATCCTGCGTAGCGCTGCCGCCTTGCCGCACGCCCTCGCGTGCGCCGCGGCCCGTCGCCTTCATCGCACCGGCGGCGCGTACATCAGTCCGCCCTTGCTCCACAGGTTGTTGACGCCGCGCGGCAGCTTGAGCGTCGATTTCGGCCCGACGTTGCGCTCGAAGATCTCGCCGTAGTTGCCGACCGCCTTCAGCGCGCGGTAGGCCCATTCCCTGTCGAGCCCGAGCAGCTTGCCCAGGTCCTCGCTGGTGCCCAGGATGCGCTGCACCGCCGGGTCCTTGCTGTTCGCCTTGAGTTCGTCGACGTTGCCCTGCGTGATGCCGTACTCCTCGGCCTCGATCAGCGCGTTGGGCACCCACTTGGCGATGGCGAACCAGTCGTCGTCGCCGCGGCGCACCAGCGGCGCCAGCGGCTCCTTGGAGATCAGCTCGGGCAGGATGAGGTAGTCGTCGGGGTTGGGCGCCTCCTTGTTGCGCAGGCCGGCGAGCGCCGAGGCGTCGGTCGTGAAGGCCTGGCAGCGCCCCGCGAAGAAGGCCTTGAAGGCGGCCTCGAAGCTCTCGAACACCACCGTCTTGACGGGAATGCCCTGCGCACGCGACCAGTCCGACACGTTCTTCTCGTTGGTGGTGCCCGACTGGGTGCAGACGGTGGCGCCCTTCAGCTGCTTGGCGCTGGTCACCTTGAGCTTCTTCGGCACCAGGAAGCCCTGGCCGTCGTAGTAGTTGATGGTGGTGAAGTTGAAGCCGAGCGACGCGTCGCGCGTCAGCGTCCAGGTGGTGTTGCGCGCCAGGATGTCGATCTCGCCGGCCTGCAGCGCCGAGAAGCGCTGCTGCGAGTTGAGCGGCACGAAATCGACCTTCTTCGCGTCGCCCAGCACGGCGGCGGCGATGGCGCGGCAGGTGTCCACGTCCAGGCCCGACCAGTGGCCCTGGGTGTCGGGCGCCGAGAAGCCGGCGACGCCGTTGGTGACGCCGCACTTGAGCGTGCCGCGCTGCTTGACGGCGTCGAGCGTCTTGCCGGCGAAGGCGGGCGCGGCGGCGAGCGCCAGGGTGACGGACAGGGCGGCCAGGGCGGCGGACGGCGAGCGGAAGCGGGGCATGTGGCGATCTCCTCAAGTACGGCGCCAGGAGTTTACGGGCGCGCCGGCCATCGGGCCGGCAGGAACCAGCGGCGGCGGCGACGCCGCCACACTGCAGAGCAGGCGCGGCATGGCCGACAATGCCATCTTCCTGAACTGGCGCGCCTTCCCGCGCACGCCGCTTTCAACAGAAAGGCTTGACCCCATGACCCGATCCGACGACACCGGCAAACTCATCCTGCGCCTCGCGCTGGGCATCCTGGTGCTGCTGCACGGCATCTCCAAGCTCGGCTCGGGCGTCGGGTTCATCTCCGGCATGCTGGCCTCGCACGGCCTGCCCGGCGCGCTGGCCTACCTGGTCTATGTGGGCGAGATCGTGGCGCCGGTGCTGCTGATCGTCGGCGTGGGCACGCGCGCCGCGGCGTGCGTCGTCGTGATCAACATGCTGTTCGCCTTCGGGCTGGTGCACATGAAGGATCTGTTCGTGCTCGGCAAGACCGGGGGCTGGGCGCTGGAGCTGCAGGGCATGTACCTGTTCACCGCCATCGCCATTGCCTTCCTGGGCGCGGGCCGCTTCAGCCTGGGCGGCGCGAGCGGCCGGTGGAACTGAAGCCGGCCCGGCACTGAAGAAAGCGGCCGGCCCGGCCGGCGCGGCAGCGGCGGCGCTGCTTCCTTCAGTCGTCCGCGCCCGCGTCCAGCCCCGGGAACAGCACCTCGGTGAAGCCGAAGCGCGAGAAGTCGCGCACCCGCATCGGGTACAGCACGCCCAGCAGGTGATCGACCTCGTGCTGCACCACGCGCGCATGAAAGCCGCTCGCGGTGCGCTCGATCGGGTCGCCATAAGGGTCGAAGCCGCTGTAGCGCACCTGCGCGAAGCGCGGCACCACGCCGCGCAGGCCCGGCACCGACAGGCACCCTTCCCAGTCCTCTTCCTGCGCGTCGCCGATCGGGGTGACGACCGGATTGAGCAGCACCGTGCGCGGCACCGGCGGCGCCTCCGGATAGCGCGGGTTGGGCAGGTCGGTGCCGAAGATGACGAGCTGCAGGTCCACGCCGATCTGCGGTGCCGCCAAGCCCGCGCCGTTGACCGCGTGCATCGTCTCGAACATGTCGCGCACCAGCAGGTGCAACTCGTCGGTATCGAAGGCGTCAACGGGCCGCGCGATGCGCAGCAGCCGCGGGTCGCCCATCTTCAGGATGTCGCGGATGGCCATGCGCGATTATGGGCGTGCGCGCGCGACGCCCGCCTCAGCGCCAGTGGCCCCGACCCCAGTAGCCGCCGCGTCCCCAATAGCCTGGACGGCCGCCCCAATAAGGGCCCCTGCGGTAGCCGCCGAAATAGCCGCCGATGCCGATCGAGACCGCCGGCGGCCCCACCACCACCGGTGCCGGCTGGACATACACCGGCTCGCCGTAGGTGCCGTACGCCGGATACGTCGGATAGGCCACCGGCGCGGCGACGCAGCCGCCCAGCAATGCGAGCGCGCCGAGCGCCGCGGCGCCACCCAGGCCACGCAGACTGTTCATGAAGGATCTCCTTGAAGGAACCTTCATAACGTCGCCCCGGCGGCGGTGTCTACTTCCGCCGCGTGAAGCCATGTAACGCCTGGTAAGGCTCAGTCGCCGTCCAGCAGGGCGAGCATGCCCGCTTCGTCGATGACCGCAATGCCCAGCGCCTGCGCCTTCGCCAGCTTGCCGCCCGCCTCGGCGCCGGCGACCACCCAGTCGGTCTTCTTGCTGACCGAGGCCGCGACCTTGGCGCCCGCCGCTTCGAGCCGCTCCTTGGCCTCGTCGCGGCTGAGCGTGGGCAGGGTGCCGGTCACGACGAAGGTCTTGCCGGCCAGCGGCTTCGGGGTGCGGGCCGCCGGCTCGCCCTCCTCCCAGCGCAGGCCGCAGGCGCGCAGCTGCTCGACCACCTCGCGGTTGTGCGGCTGGTCGAAGAAGGTGCGCAGGCTCCTGGCGACGACCGGCCCGACGTCGGCGACTTCGAGCAGCTGCGCCTCGCTGGCGTCCATGATGGCGTCGAGCCGGCCGAAATGCCGCGCCAGCGCCTTGGCGGTGCTCTCGCCCACGTGGCGGATGCCCAGGCCGAACAGGAAGCGCGGCAGCGTGGTGTGCTTGGACTTCTCCAGCGCGGCGACCAGGTTGCCCGCCGACTTGCCGGCCATGCGCTCCAGCCCGGCGAGCGTCCCGAGGCCGAGCCGGTACAGGTCGGGCAGCGTGCGGATCAGGTGCGAATCGACCAGCTGCTCGACCAGCCGGTCGCCCAGGCCGTCGATGTCCACCGCGCGCCGCGCGGCGAAGTGCAGGATCGCCTCCTTGCGCTGCGCCGCGCAGAACAGCCCGCCCGAGCAGCGCCAGTCCACCTCGCCCTCCTCGCGCACCGCGTCCGAGCCGCACACCGGGCAGTGGCGCGGCATGGCGAACACCGGGCCGCGCTGCTCCGCCGGCCGGGCCAGGCTCTCGGGCAGCACGCCGACCACCTCGGGAATCACGTCGCCGGCGCGCCGCACGATCACGGTGTCGCCCGGGCGCACGTCCTTGCGCCGGGCCTCGTCCTCGTTGTGCAGCGTGGCGTTGGTGACCGTCACGCCGCCGACGAACACCGGCGCCAGCTTGGCCACCGGCGTCAGCTTGCCGGTGCGCCCGACCTGCACATCGATCGCCTGCACGGTGGTCAGCTGTTCCTGCGCCGGGAACTTGTGCGCCACCGCCCAGCGCGGCTCGCGCGAGACGAAGCCCAGGCGGCGCTGCAGCTCCACGCTGTCGACCTTGTAGACCACGCCGTCGATGTCGTAGGGCAAGGCGTCGCGCTGGCGCGCGACGGTTTCGTGGAATGCTACCAATTCAATAGCACCCGAAGCCCGTGCAGTCTGCGCTGCGACCGGAAAACCCCATGCATCGAACTGCCGCAGCCAGTCGAACTGAGTGGCGTGCTCCACCCCACCCTCGGCCGCCGGGGTGACCTCTCCCAGGCCGTAGGCGAAGAAGCTCAGCGGCCGCGCCGCCGCGATGGCCGGGTCGAGCTGGCGCACCGCGCCGGCCGCGGCGTTGCGCGGGTTGACGAACACCTTCTCGTTCTTCTGCCCGGCCGCGATGCGCTCGCGCTGGCGTTCGTTGAGCCGCTCGAAGTCGTCGCGGCGCATGTACACCTCGCCGCGCACCTCGACCACCGGCGCCGCCGCGTCGCCCCGCAGCCGCAGCGGGATCTGCTGCACGGTGCGCATGTTCTGCGTGACGTCCTCGCCGATCTCGCCGTCGCCGCGCGTGGCGGCCTGCACCAGCACGCCGTGCTCGTAGCGCAGGTTGACCGCCAGGCCGTCGAACTTGAGCTCGCAGACGTACCCGACGAGCGGCGCGTCGTCGGCCAGGCCCAGCTCGCGGCGCACCCGCGCATCGAAGGCGATGGCGCCGCCGTCGCCGATGTCGGTCTCGGTGCGGATCGACAGCATCGGCACCCGGTGGCGCACCCGGGCGAAGCCTTCGAGCACCGCGCCGCCCACGCGCTGCGTCGGCGAATCGGCCGTGCGCAGCGCCGGGTGCTCGGCCTCGATGGCCTGCAGCCGCCGGAACAGCTTGTCGTACTCGGCGTCGGGCAGCTCGGGCGCGTCGAGCACGTAGTACAGGTGGGCGTGGCGGCGCAGCTGCTCGCGCAGCTCGGCGGCTTCCCGGACGATGTCTGGAGGGATGTCGGAAGGATTCATGGGGCAGGAAAGGCCGATGCGCCGTGCGGCGATGCGGCCAGAAAACACACGCCGCAGCGAGCGGCGAAGCCGTCATCCTAGTGGCTCCGCCACGCTGCGCGCGACCCGCGAATGGTGGCGCGCACTGCCCAGCGACTTTCCCCAAATGGCGCACGGTGCAGTCGAGCCGCGCGAGGGCGGCAGCCTGCTGGAGCAGGCATTGAGAAAATCAGGTTGGCGCGGGCCGCGCGAGACTGGGTCCTTGATGCCGCAGACGATCCGCTGGTCCTCACCGATGTCGAGGTGCCTGCGCAATCGAGCCCACGCCGGCCGCAGTAGCGGCCAGCATGCTTCGCCAGCGAGACCCTTTTCAGGAGATCGTCATCAAGCTCGCATTGCCGCCGGCAGCGGCCGTGTTGGTGCTCACGACCCGCTCCAGCACCAAGGCCTCCAGCGGAAGCTCCCCGCCGTCGGCAAAGCGCCTGAGACTGACTATCGGACCTTCACGCTCGGCCAGCCGGGCCGAAGCGGCCAGCAGGCCCTCGCGGCTGCCCTGGTACAGGGCCACGTCGAACTCCACGCCCGGCGCGGCCCAATCGCTCGCCAGCGCAATGGTCTCCTGCACGTCCAGCGGCAGGCTGGCCCGCAGCGCCTGCGTGTCGGCATTCGAAGGCCAGATGACCCGGCAGCCGGCCGCCAGCGCGCCGGCCAGCTGAAACAGCAGCGACTCCTCGGACTCGGCCAGGCACAGCACAGCCTCGCGCGGATGCAGCGAGTAGACATTCTTCTCGCCAGTGGGTCCGGCCAATACCCGGTTGCGACGCGCGCCCGCCAACTGGATGGAGCGCTGGCAGTGTGTCGCGAATTGACGATCCCGATGCCGGACCGCCCAGGCCATCAGCGCCTCGAAGGCTGCCGAGGCAGGGGCCACAGCGCCCTCTGCAGTCGACCCCGGCAGGCCGCGTTCCACGGCACGCGCGAGCACATCCTGCGGCCGCGCCGCCAGAAGGCGATACATGTACAGCGGCCCACCGGCCTTGGGTCCCGTGCCCGAGAGGCCCTCGCCCCCGAAAGGCTGTACGCCGACGACCGCGCCCACCATGTTCCGGTTGACGTAGACGTTGCCGACCCGGGCGCCGGACAGCACCCGGCCGATCGTCTCGTCGATGCGGGTGTGCAGACCCATCGTCAGGCCATAGCCCGTGGCGTTGATCTGGGCCATCAGCGAATCCAGATCTTGCCGGGCGTAGCGCACCACGTGCAGCACCGGGCCGAACACCTCGCGCTTCAGTTCGGAAATGCTTTCCAGCTCGATCAGGGTGGGCACGATGTAGGTGCCGCCCTCGATGACGTCGTGCACGCAGCGGCCCAGGCGGTGGACGCGCCGCCCGCGCGAGCGCATCGCCTCGATGTGGTCCTCGATCGCCCTGCGGGCACCCGCATCGATCACCGGACCGACGTCGGTGCTGAGCGTGCAGGGGTTGCCCACGGTCGCCTCGGCCATCGCGCCGCGAAGCATGTGCAGCAGACGATCGGCCACGTCGTCCTGCACGCACAGCACGCGCAGCGCCGAGCAGCGCTGGCCGGCGCTGTCGAAGGCGGAAGCCATCACATCCACCACCACCTGCTCGAGCAGCGCAGACGAGTCCACGATCATCGCGTTCTGCCCGCCGGTTTCGGCGACCAGCGGCACGGGCGCGCCGGTCGGGCCCAGCCGGTCGGCCAGCGTGTGCTGCAACTGGCGCGCGACCTCGGTGGAGCCGGTGAACATGACGCCCTGCACCCGTGCATCGGCGACCATCCGCGCTCCCACGACCGAACCGCGGCCTGGCAGCAGTTGAAGCGCTGCCGGCGGCACGCCGGCCTCGTGCATCAGCCGCACGGCCTGCGCGGCGGTCAAGGAGGTCTGCTCCGCGGGCTTTGCCAGGACAGGGTTGCCCGCCGCCAGCGCCGCGGCGACCTGGCCCACGAAGATGGCCAGCGGGAAGTTCCACGGGCTGATGCACACCACCGGTCCCAGCGGCTGGTGCGTGCTGCCGTCGAAGTCCGCGCGGGCCTGGGCGGCATAGAAGCGCAGGAAGTCGATCGCCTCGCGCACCTCGGCCACGCCGTTGGCGCAGGTCTTGCCCGCCTCGCGGGCGAGCAGGCCCAGCAGGCACGGCAGCTGCGCCTGCAGCAGGTCGGCGGCCCGCTCCAGAGCGCCGGCCCGCTCGCCAGCGGGCGTCGCGGCCCAGGCCGGGGCGAAGGCGCTGGCGGACTGCAGGGCCGCGTCGACGTCCTCCTCGCTGGCAGGGCGCACGTGTCCCACCACGTCGCAGTGGTCCGCAGGGTTGAGTACCGGCTTCCAGGCTGCATCCGCCGCGCCCGATCCCTGGGCCAGCAAGGGCATGGCTTTCCATAGGGTTGCCGCACTCTCGACCAGCACCGACTCCAGCGCGCGCAGCGTCAGCTCGTTCGACAGGTCCAGGCCGGTGGAATTGCGGCGCGCCTGGCCGTACAGATCAGCCGGGCTCGGAATGGCAGGATGGGGAAGCCCGATCTCGCCCTCCTCCCGGGCCATGTGCTCCACGGCCGCCACCGGGTCTTCCACCAGCGACTCCAGCGAAATGGAGGGGTCGGCGATGCGGTTGACGAACGAGGTGTTGGCACCGTTTTCCAGCAGGCGGCGCACCAGGTAGGCCAGCAGCGTCTCGTGCGTGCCCACCGGCGCGTAGATGCGGCAGGGGCGGCCCAACTTGCCGTCCTCGGTACGGCCGACGACCTGCTCGTACAGCGGCTCGCCCATGCCGTGCAGGCACTGGAATTCGTACTGGCCGCTCTGGTATGCGGCCGGGTCGGCCAGCGTGTAGATCGCCGCCATGGTGTGGGCGTTGTGGGTGGCGAACTGCGGGTAGATCTCCGCCGGCGCCGCCAGCAGCCTGCGCGCGCAGGCCAGGTACGACACGTCGGTGTAGACCTTGCGCGTGAACACGGGAAAGCCGTCCTGCCCCTCCACCTGGGCGCGCTTGATCTCGCTGTCCCAGTAGGCGCCCTTGACCAGCCGGATCATCAGGCGGTGGCGGCTGCGACGCGCCAGGTCGATGACATGGTCGATCACGAAGGGGCAGCGCTTCTGATACGCCTGGATCACGAAGCCGATGCCTTCGAAGCCGGCCAGCGCCGGCTCGAAGCACAGCTTCTCCAGCAGGTCCAGCGACAGCTCCAGCCGGTCGGCTTCCTCGGCGTCGATGTTCAAGCCGATGTCGTAGCGCCGTGCCAGTATCGCCAAGCTCCGCACCACCGGATACAGCTCGTCCATCACCCGCGCGTGCTGGGCGCGGCTGTAGCGCGGGTGCAGCGCCGACAGTTTGATGGAGATGCCCGGGCCTTCGTAGACGCCGCGGCCGGCCGAGGCCTTGCCGATGGCGTGGATCGCCTGCTCGTAGGACTCGCGATAGCGGTCGGCGTCCTCGGCCGTCATCGCGGCCTCGCCGAGCATGTCGTACGAATAGCGAAAGCCCTGAGCCTCCAGGCCGCGGGCATGGTCCAGCGCGTTCTGGATCGTCTCGCCGGTGACGAACTGCTCCCCCATCATGCGCATGGCCATGTCCACGCCCTTGCGGATCATCGGCTCGCCACCCTTGGCGATGAGGCGCGTGAGCAGCGCGGACATCGACGATTCGCTGTGGGTGGACACCAGCTTGCCGGTCAGCAGCAAGCCCCAGGTGGCGGCATTGACGAACAGCGACGGACTGCGGCCTGCATGCGCCTGCCACTGTCCGCGCGCGATCTTGTCGCGGATGAGGGCGTCGCGGGTGGCCGTATCGGGGATGCGCAGCAGCGCCTCGGCCAGGCACATGAGGGCCACCCCTTCCTGCGAGGACAGCGCATATTCCTGCAGCAGGCCCTGCACCAGGCCTGCCCGCCCGGCGGAGTTCTTGCGCTCGCGCAGGCGCTGCGCGATCTGCAGGGCGAGCGCGTGGGCGCGGAGACTGGCCTGCGGCGCCATTCTGGCCTGCGGCAGGAGGCTCGCCACCGCCGCGGGCTCGGGCAGCCGGCAAGCCCTGGTGATGCGCTCGCGAAGCTCGACGGACCCGGTGGGCCCACCGGCAAAGCCGCGGAAAAGCGTTGCGGGATCGATCTGTGCGCGCGTGTCCATGGAGGTTTGCTGCGTTGAATGGGATATCACGCATAATGCCCGGCATTCCGCCGAATTTTTGTTCGAGTTTATCGCAATATGCAGAACAAACCACTACAGGAAGCCGCCGAACTGCTCGACTTGGACAGGCTGGACCTGCGCATCCTGTCGGCCCTCCAGGCGGACGGGCGCATCACCAACCTGAAGCTGGCCGAGGCAATCGGCCTGTCGCCCACGGCCGTGCTCGCGCGCGTGCAGCGCCTGACGCGCGACGGCTACATCCTGGGCTACGAGGCGCGCCTGAACCCACTGAAGCTGGGCGCCGGGATGCTGGTGTTCGTGGAGGTCCTGCTCGACCGGACGACGCCCAACGTGTTCGACGAGTTCAAGGCCGCAGTCCAGGTGCGCCCGGAGATCATGGAATGCCACATGGTGGCCGGCGGCTTCGACTACCTGCTCAAGACGCGCAGCGCCGACATGGGCGACTACCGGCGCTTCGCGGGCAGCGTGCTGTGGCAGCTGCCCGGCGTGCGCGAGACGCGCACCTATGCGGTGATGGAAGAGGTCAAGAACTCGGCGCGGCTGGCGCTGCCCGTGGATTGAACCAACGCAAAGATGCCCCGCGATGGCCCTCTGGTGCCTGTTTGCCAATAACACCCACCTGTATCCTGCTGCGCTGCTAGGATGCGCCCGGCCTGGCGCGCCTGGCGAGCGGCGACGGCGCGGCGGTCGAGTTCGCGGACGGCTCGCCGGCGATGGGCACGCTCGGCGCCGTGGACCGCACGCCAGCCGTGCTCACGATACCGGCCTGCCGCACCAGCCGTGGCACATCGGTGGCGCCGCGCCGCTGGCGCGTGGTGCCCGCCGGCGAACCCGGGCTATTGCGCGTGCAGCGCCGGCTCTGATGACGCCACGGCCGCTCCTCGCGGTTCGCCGGGTCGACCGAGAAGACCTTCCAGGTAACTGCCTCGCAAGAGCGCCAGTCTCTAGATGTTTCGTCCCAGGGTTTGATGGTGCAATCTTTTCCCTTGGATGGAAGGAGGCACTATGGGACAGGTTCTTCACGGCTGCGCCACAACGACAGAGGCGGTGCGTCGAGGGAACAACATGGTCAAGAGAGCCTGAGAGCACTGGCCCGGCGCCACGGCATCGACCCCAAGACAGTGGCCTTGGTGGCGCTCGCGCGCCTCGACGGCCGAAGAGTGCCCGGGCCCCAAGCGCCCGCACTCGACGGTACTGTCACCCGAGCATGAGGCCGCCATCGTGACGTTTCGCCGCCACACCTTGCTGCTCCTGGACGACTGCCTGTACGCCTTGCAGGCCAGCATCCCGCAGTTGACGCGCTCGTCGCTGCATCGCTGTCTGCAGCGCCACGGCATCAGCCGCCTGCCCGAAGTCACAGGCGGCAAGCCCGAACGGCGCAGGTTCAAGGCTTACCCGACAAGGCTACTTCCATGTCGACCTCGCCGAGGTGCGCACCGAGCAGGGCAAGCTCTACCTGTTCGTGGCCATCGACCGCACCTCGAAGTTCGTCTACGTCGAGCGCCATCCGTGGACCAACGGGCTTGGTCGAGCGCATGAACCCGCACGCTCAAGGAAGCCACCGCCCAAGCGCTACTGCTACGACACGCACGAGCAGCTGCGCGCTCATTTGGACGACTTCGTGACGGCCTACAACTTCGCACGTCGCCTCAAGATGCTCAAGGGCTTGACGCCCTACCAGTACATCTGCAAGGCCTGGACCAAGCGAGCCGCAGCGCTTCATCCTTGACCCGCTCCATCAGATGCCGGGACTAAACACCTAGTCGTACTCACAGTCCTACTCCTATCTCGAAAGATAAGCGATAGAACGTGTCCGGGGATTCAGGGGGCTATCTCAGTCTTGGCCGCAGCCGACCGTGGCAGTCTGTAGAGTGGCCGACCTCGCCTCATGCCGACAATAGCCATCTGGTTCAGCAGACTCTTCAGATGCTCAATACTGCGAGGACGGCTGCGCCGTCCACCGTCAGGTCAGAAAGCGTGACGGATGCCGAAGTCGTAGCCGGTCGCGGTATACGGCGCGAGGCCGGTGGTACCGCCGCCGGTCGAGGCGAAAGTCGGGCTGCCGCCAGTGGTCGCACCCATGATGGCTGGGTTGTTCTGGCCGTCCTTGATGCGGATGCGGGCCACCGTGGCGTACAGGACGGTGCGCTTGCTCAGGTTGTGCACGTAGCCGATCGCGATCTTGTTGGCTGAGGCGTCGAAGTTGTTCAGGCCGAAGAGCATGGGGGCGTTGTAGGGCAGGTCGTTCTTGTACTTAACCCGCGAGTAGGACGCGCGGATGAGACCTGGGCCGACCGGCACCGTCATGCCCACGAGACCACCGGTGTACTTGTCCCTATCGGTCGTGGCTAAGGCGCCGAAGCCCGGTACCGCCACTGCGGATTTGAGCTTGTCCTCCACGCGCGAGTATTCGCCAAAGAGCTTGAGCGGACCGAAGTCGTACGATGCGCCGAAATTGAAGGTGTTCAGCTTGTTCTCGGAAGCGAGGCCGGCCACCACCGCGTCGGCCGCAGTGCTCTGCGCGTAGGACGCCGCCACGTCTAGCGGACCGTTCGCATAGCCGAAGCGACCGCCGACGTAGCGGCCCTTCGTCGATGGGCTGTCGAAGGCGTCGCTGGATTTCACGTTCTCGTGCAGCGCGTACTGGAGTTGGCCGTAGAAGCCGCCCAGGTTCGGCGGCAGGACGTAGCCGATGCTATTGCTCGTGCGGACATAGTTGTCAGCAAGGAGGGATCCCGGGCCGCGGGCAACATGAAGGTTGATGTTGACGTTGTAGATCAGGTTGGCGCCCACGCCGGTGGTGCCGAACGGGTCGAACACGGTGTCGTTCCAGAAGGTTGATACATAGTCGCGGCCGAGGCGGATCTCACCGAAGCCGCCCGACAGGCTGACGGTGGAGCGACGGTCGAAGTTGTTGATGCCCTTGCTGCCGTCGTCGGGGTTGATGCTGGTTTCGAGCCAGAAGCTGGCCGCCAGGCCGCCGCCGAGATCCTCCGTGCCGCGGAATCCGAGCCGGTTGGAGTTGTAGCCGTTGCGAGATAGCGCTGTCTGGCTGCGCTTCACGCTGGCCGGTGCGCCCAGCGGGGGCACGGCGAACAGCGTGCTGCTGTAGAACGTGCTCTCGGTGGTGTATCGGCTGATACTGGTATCCACCACGCCGAACAGCGTGACGGACGACTGAGCCGAGGCGGCACCGGCGGCAGCCAGGACAGCCAAGGTGATCAGGGGCTTATTTTTCATTGCAAGCTTCTCCTCGTTAGAAAACAACTCTTCAGAAATAAAAAGTCCCATGGGCATTCGTTGACGCATGGGTCACGGCGTCTTGTAGACCCCGCGCTTGGAAAATGGCTTCGTCTCAATGGCCTTCGGCGACCGTACGTAGCGCTTGATGCGCTCGACGACGCGGGCGGAATCGCTGCCGCGGCCGAGCGCCTAGGGACTCAGCCAATCGCCATCAAGGAGGCGTTGCCGCCGGCGGCGGCGGTGTTGATGCTGACCGCGCGTTCGACGACCAGGCGCTCCAGCGGCACGTCCTGCTCGCCGGGGTGCCGGCGCTCCACCGTCACGATAGGCCCCGCCCGTTGGGCCAGCTCCCGGCGCAGGCCTTCGAGTTCGGCGTCGGCGCCATGGAACAGCACCACGTCGAACGACACTTCCGGCACACGCCAGTCGTTGACCAGCGCAATGGACGACTGCACCTCGGCCGGCAGGCTGTTCAGCAAGGGCTGCGCCGTCGCCGGCCAGAGGGCCAGGCTGCCGACCGCAAGCACGGCCGCGAGCTGCACCAGCAGGTCGTCATCGGCGGCCGCCAGGCACAGCACCGCGTTGCGGGGCATCAGGCTGTAGACGTTGCGCTCGCCGGTCGGACCGGGCAGCACCTCCGATGCCCCCGCCCGCGACAACGGGCCGAAGCGTGCGCAGGCCTGCGCCAGCGGAGCGCGCCCGGGCTGCCGGCCGGCCCATTGCGCCAGACTCTGCAGCGCAGGCCGTTGCGGCGGGGGTGCTGCTTCAGGCGACGCCTGCACCGCGCGCGCCATCACGTCGTCGGGGCGCCGGGCCAGCAGCCGGTACAGATAGAGCGGGCCGCCGGCCTTGGGGCCGGTGCCCGACAGTCCCTCGCCGCCGAAGGGCTGGACGCCGACCACCGCGCCCACCATGTTGCGGTTGACGTAGATGTTGCCGGCGTGCCCGGCGTCCAGCACCCGCGCGATGGTTTCGTCGATGCGGGTGTGCAGCCCCATCGTGAGGCCGTAGCCCGTCGCGTTGATCTGGGCCAGCAGGCCGTCGAGCTCCGCCCGCTTGTAGCGCACGAAGTGCAGCACCGGGCCGAAGATCTCGCGCTGGAGCTCGGACAGGCTTTGCAGCTCGATCAGCGTCGGCAGCACGTAGGTGCCACCGTGCAGGGAGTGCAGCGCGCGGCCCGCGATCTGGTGCACGCGGCGACCCTTGCTGCGCATGGCATCGATGTGCGCCTGGATGTTGCCTCGAGCCTCCTCGTCGATCACCGGCCCGACATCGAAGGTCAGCCGGTCCGGGTTGCCCACGCGCAATTCCGCCATGGCGCCGAGCAGCATGTCCAGCACGCGGTCGGCCGCCTCTTCCTGCACGCACAGCACGCGCAGCGCGGAGCAGCGCTGGCCGGCGCTGTCGAAGGCCGAGCCGAGCACGTCGATCACCACCTGCTCGGCGAGTGCCGATGAGTCGACGATCATGGCGTTCTGGCCGCCGGTTTCGGCAATCAGAGGAATGGGGTTGCCCCGGCTGTCCGTCCGGCCGGCGATCGAACGTTGCAAAATGCGCGCGACTTCGGTGGAGCCGGTGAACACCACACCCTGCACGCGGGGGTCGGCCACCAGCCGGGCGCCGACCACGGAACCCTCTCCCGTCGCCAGCTGCACGGCACTCCTTGGTACGCCGGCCTGCCACAAGGCGCGCACCGCTTCGGCCGCGACCAACGGGGTCTGTTCGGCCGGCTTGGCAATCACCGTATTGCCCGCTGCCAGCGTGGCCGATACCTGGCCGACGAAGATCGCCAGCGGGAAGTTCCACGGGCTGATGCACACGACCGGGCCGAGCGCGACATGGCTGGTGTTGTCGAACCGGTCGCGCACCTGGGCGGCGTAGTAGCGCAGGAAATCGACCGCTTCGCGCACTTCCGCGATCGCGTTCGCCGCGGTCTTGCCGGCTTCCCGGATCAGCAGCGCCATAAGGCGTGGCATGTCGGCCTCCAGTAGGTCGGCGGCGCGCTGCAGCATCTGCGCGCGCTGCGCCGGTGGCGTGGCAGCCCAGGCGGCCGCGCCTTGGGATGCCTTCGCCAGGGCCGCGTCAACTTCGGCGGGCGAACAGGCCCTCGTCAGGCCGACCACATCGGCGTTGTCCGCCGGGTTGCGCACCGGCTGCATCCCGCCGTCCTCGGTGTCCTGCGCCAGCAGCGGCGGCGCGCTCCACTGGGCAGTCGCGGCATCCCGGAACACCTGCGTAAGACTCGCAAGCGCCGCCTCGTTGGTCAGGTCGATGCCGGAAGAATTGAGGCGTCCCGCCCCGTACAGGTCGCGCGGCAGCGGGATGGCCGGATGGGGCAGGCCCACCTGACCTTCCTGGGCGGCCATGGCTTCGATCTGTTCGATCGGATCGCGCACCAGTTCGTCGAGCGGGATCGACGGGTCGGCGATGCGGTTCACGAACGAGGTGTTCGCGCCGTTTTCCAGCAGTCGCCGCACCAGGTACGCGAGCAGCGTTTCATGCGTGCCGACCGGGGCGTAGATGCGGCAGGGCCGACCCAGTTTGCCGGCCGCCACCGGGCCGACGACCTGTTCGTACAGGGGCTCGCCCATGCCGTGCAGGCACTGGAACTCGTACTGCTGCGGCGTGTAGCGGGCGGGGTCCGCCATCTGGTAGATCGCGGCGACCGAATGCGCGTTGTGCGTGGCGAACTGGGGGTACACCGCCTGCGCCGCCGCCAGCAGCTTGCGGGCGCAGGCGAGGTAGGACAGGTCGGTGTAGGGCTTGCGGGTGTAGACCGGGTAGTCCTCCTGGCCGTCCACCTGCGCGCGCTTGATTTCCGAATCCCAGTAGGCGCCCTTGACCAGGCGGACCATGATGCGGCGCCCGCTGCGCCGGGCCAGGTCGATCAGGAAGTCGACCACAAAGGGGCAGCGCTTCTGATAGGCCTGCACCACGAACCCGAGGCCGTTCCAATCCTCCAGCTGCGGCTCGAACGACAGCCGCTCCAGCAGGTCGAGCGACAGCTCCAGGCGATCCGCCTCCTCGGCGTCGATGTTCAGGCCGATGTCGTAGCGCTTGGCCAGCGTGCTCAGGCGTAGCAGCACGGGGTAGAGCTCGCCCATCACCCGGTCGTACTGCGCGCGGCTGTAGCGCGCATGCAGGGCCGAGAGCTTGATCGAGATGCCGGGGCCCTCGTAGATGCCGCGGCCCGCCGACGCCTTGCCGATCGCATGGATGGCGGCTTCGTAGTCCCGCAGGTAGCGCTCCGCATCGTGCGCGGTCAGCGCAGCTTCGCCCAGCATGTCGAAGGAGTAGCGAAAGCCCTCAGCCTCCCGCGGCCGGGCGTTCTCGAGCGCCTGTGCGATGGTCTCGCCGGTTACGAACTGCTCGCCCATCATCCGCATGGCCATGTCAACGCCCTTGCGGATGAGCGGCTCGCCGCCCGCACCCAGCACGCGGCCGATCGCGGACGACAGGCCGGACTCGCTGTGCGTGGCCACCAGCTTGCCGGTGATCAGCAGCCCCCAGGTGGCGGCGTTCACGAACAGCGAGGCACTGCGGCCGAGGTGCGTCTGCCATTGGCCTTGGGCGATCTTGTCGCGGATCAGCGCATCGCGGGTGGCGGTATCGGGAATGCGCAGCAGCGCCTCGGCCAGGCACATGAGCGCGACGCCCTCGTGCGAGGAGAGCGCGTATTCCTGCAGCAGGTTCTGCACCAGGCCCGCGCGGCCGGCCGACGCCTTGCGTTGGCGCAGTACCTGGGCGACGCGGTGCGCGAGTTCCTGCGTGGGTCGGCGATCGCCGGGCGCCTGGCGGGCGGCCTCCAGCAGTTCGGCGACGGCTTGCGGCTCCGGCTTGCGCCAAGCCTGGGTGATGGCCGAGCGCAGGGGGCTCGCAAACGCGCTGGGCGGGGCGAAGTTTTCGAAGGCAGTGGTCATGCGGTATTCATTGAAGAACGATCATCCCTGGAGCGCATCGAACTCCACCACGCCCGCCTTCATCACCAGGGGGATGCGCTCGCCCTGTCCCAGCAGGCAATCGACGCTGCGCAGCGGATCGCCGTCGACCAGCAGCAGGTCCGCCAGCGCGCCCGGGATCAGTCGGCCGAGCCGATCGCCCATCCCCAGCACCTCGGCGCCGACCAGCGTGGCACTGGTGATCACCTCGGCCGGCGACAGCACCTGCGCCCGCAGGCGGAACTCGTCGCTCTGCAGGCGGTGCGAGTCGCCCAGCAGGTCGGAGCCGAAGCCCATCTTCACGCCCGCCGACCGGTAGATTTCGAGCGCGCGCAGCCCGGCGCCGCGCACGTCCTCCACCTTGGCCACGCTGGCGGGCGGCAGCCCCAGGGCTGCGCCTTCATTGGCGAGGGCGTCGTAGGTCACCAGCGTCGGCACCGCGTAGGTTCCGCGCTCGGCCATCAGCGCCGCGGTCGGCGCGTCGACCAGGTTGCCGTGCTCGATCGTGCGCACGCCGCAGCGCACCACGCGTTCGATCGAAGCCGGGGTGTAAGCATGTGCCAGCACGTAGGTGTTGCGGGCTGCCGCTTCCGCGACGATGGCGCGGATCTCGTCCTCGCTGTAGCCCAGCGCGTCGACCGGGTCGGTGGGCGATGCCACGCCGCCGCCGGCCATGATCTTGATCTGGTCCGCTCCCATCTGCAGTTCCTCGCGCGCGGCCTTGCGCACGGCGTCCACGCCGTCCGCCACGCGGGCGATCGACCCCACGCGCGCGCAGTTGGGGCATACGCCGCTGGCCAACAGGTAGTCGGAGCGCGCGCGTCCGTCGCCATGGCCTCCGGTCTGGCTCAGTGCGCGGCCGGAGACGAACAGGCGCGGCCCCTGCGCCAGTCCCGACTCCACCGCCTGCTTGAACGCGTGGCCCGCGCCGCCGGCGTCGCGCACGGTCGTGAAGCCGCGACGCAGCATGCCGCGCAGGATCGGCAGGCTGCGCAGCGTCACCAGGACATTGGGCAGCAGCGCCTGGCGCTGCAGATTCAGATCGACGGCGACCAGGTGCACGTGCAGGTCGATCAGACCGGGCATCACGGTCCTGCCAGCGGCGTCGATGACCCGCGCATCGCGCGCCGCCCCCACCGAGATCGGCCGGTCGGACACCTCGCGGATGGTGTCGCCCTCGATCAGGATGTCATGGCGGTCCTGCAGCTCGGGCTGCAGCGGGTCGAGCAGGCGGGCGCTCTTGACGAGGACGATCTGGTTCATGGGAGTCTTCCAGGTTCCGAGGGCATGGGCGTGAGAGATGCCCGGATCGTAGGGTCGCGGCAGAATTCCAATAATTTATATGTTGAATCCGTTCCATCGCTTGTATGAATGGTTGATGCCTTGTCCATGAATTACCGAAATGCCGATCTGAACCTGCTGAAGGTGTTCTCAACTGATCCAGCAAGCGGCTTAGATCTGACTCCCGGCGGTCCAGCCGCAGGGGCTCACTCCAACGGTGGCAAAAATTTGCTTCGGCGCGGACACGACTTGAAAGCCCCGGCGATGTCGCCAGAGGAGGTGCACGGCGGGGGCTAGGGGCGGCGCTGAATCGGCGCCATCCGCTTGACCTGTTCGATCTACAACTCTTCGCGCACGAGGACATCGCACCGAGCCTCCGGTGTGCCTTCGTTGTCTACCTGTCCAGCCGCAACTGACCGGTACATGACGTGCTGTTCACGCCGCTACGGGGACATCTCGAGCGGTTGACCGAGTACGTTGAGGCTGCCCACTCCGTCTCAGTTCTGCACCCGGACGATCTCCATGACCAGGGGCATCGCCAGGCCCGCAAACAACTGCAGCGCGGGTTCATCGGCTTCCGTGTACCAGCCGGCTTCGTGCAGCAGATTCAGCGAGCCGATGGTTCGGCCAGCAAAGCGCAGCGGGTAGTTGATGGCGCTCTCGCAGCCCAGCGAAAGGATTAGTTCATGGTCCGGAAAGGCGCGCACGATGTCGTCGGCGTTGCGCTGGATCTGCGGCCGGCCAGCCACGATCACCTGCTCGTAGAACCAGCCCGCCTCGAAGATGGGCTTGCTGCCCCCCACCGGGTAGGCTTTGGGCTGATTGCTGTAATAGCGCTGATTTTCCTTTTTTGCCCAGTTGAGCACGAGCACCGTGAATAGCTTGTGTCCAACGGTCTGGGCCAGCGCCTGGTCGAGCGCCCGTAGCCCGGCCTCGGGCTGAGGAACCGCCCCCAACGACTGCGCCAGAGCCTGACTAGCAGTGAGCAGGGTGTTTGTATCGTTGCTGCGTGCAGCGCTGCCCGCGCATGCCGGTAGCGCTGCGGTCAGGCCGAAGACCGCTGCGGCGCCCAGCAACTGTCGTCGCGCCGAATGCGGTGCGCTAGTTGTCGAGTTGCAATAGGTTCTTCCCGCCGAGGCGAGAGGCTGGCGGCTTGTAATCGAGAGCGGAGTGCGGCCTGCGGGCGTTGTAGTAGCTCAGGAAGGCAGGTAGCCATGCCGTGCGTTCCTGGCTGTTAGCCCAGATGCGGCCATAGGCCCACTCACGCAAACATGTCTGGATGAAGCGTTCGGCTTTGCCATTGGTCTGCGGCCAGTAAGGCCTGGTGAAGGTGTGCTTGATGCCCAGGGCTTGGCAAGTCCTAGCGAACAGCTGCGAGCGATAGGCCGCGCCGTTGTCGGTGATCAGGCGCTTGATCGTCACGCCGAGCGCCGCGTAGTGCGCCACTGCCGCCTGTAGGAATTCCACCGCCGAGGCCTTGCGCTCGTCGCTGTGCATCTGCACGAAGCCCACACGCGAGTGATCGTCGATGGCCACGTGCGCGAACTCCCAGCCCGCACCATCGACCGAGTCGCGCCGATCGCCCGTGATACGGTGGCTCGGGCGCACGATGCGCCCGAGCTTCTTGGTGTCAATATGCAGCAACTCGCCAGGCGCCTTGCGCTCGTAGCGCACCACAGGCATCGCAGGATCGAGTGCCTTCAGGCTGGACAGCCCCAGTCGCGCGAGCAACCGGCTGATGGTTGCCGCACTGCGCCCGACGACCGCGGCGATGCGCCGCATGGGCATACGCGCGCGACGCAACTGCTCGATGCGCTCGGCCAGGTGGGCATCCACCCGGCAACGCGTCCTGGTCGGCCGCGAGCTGCGGTCATACAGGCCCGAGTTGCCCTGCGCGTCGAAGCGCCGCAGCCATTTGCGGGCTGTGCGAGGGCTGATGCCGGCAGCCTCGGCTGCTTGCATCAGCCCCATCACCGCGATGCGTTCGATGAGCAACTTGCGTCCCTCGAAGGTCAATCTGGCATTCTTATGGCTGTTCACCCGGTCGTCTCCTCTGTGAGGTCTGAAGCGTCGTGACTCCAGTCTCCCAGAACCTTTCGGGTAAACAACCTATTGAAACATCACAGCTAGTTGCTCGCAGAAGCTGAACCCCCGGCAATGAGATTCTTGTAGACCTTGCCATCCTTCATGATCAGCGCGAGGTTCGCTTCGGGATTGGTGAGGATCGAAATGTCGGCAAGCGGATTCCCATTGATCAGCAGGAGGTCTGCCAAAGCCCCTTCCTCGATTACACCGAGCTTCCCCGGATAGGGGTTGCGCGCCCCTGACAAGGCGACAAGCTGTCCATTGTTGGAAGTTGCCTGCTTCAGGATCTCGGCGTTGCTGAACCATTGCTTGCGGAGCACAAATTCTTCGTTGATGTTCGCAATTGCCTTTGCGTCGACAATGATGTCGGTGCCGAATCCGATCCTGTCGAACCCGATCTTCTTCGCCGTGGTGAACATCTTGTCGATCCCGGACTTGGCCAGTTCGAACTTTTTGTACTGGTCCGGTGTGTAGCCTTTCGGGAAATTGGTGTAGACCGTCACCTGCGGGCTGAGCCAGATGCCCTTCTCCTTCATGAGCTGCATGGCAGCCTCATCTATCAGGTTGCCGTGCTCGACGCATTTCACACCGGCCTCCACGGCACGACGAATGGCCGCAGGGGTATAGGCATGAACCGTAACATAGGTGCCCCAATCGGTCGCTACCTGCACCGCGGCACGCATCTCCTCCGGGGTGTACTGGACCACATCGAGAGGATCGCTTTCGGAGGCGGCTCCACCGCCGGCAACGAGCTTGATTTGGGAAGCGCCTTTTCGGAGGTTCTCGCGCACCGCCTTCATCACATCCGGGACACCGTCGACAACGATGGCGTGCCCGAATTTCACGAGCGAGGCCTGCTGCCCACCCTCAAACACCGTAGCGTCGGTGGGAAGGCGCAGGTCGCCGTGCCCGCCGCTCTGCGAGATAAACGCGCCCGAGGAGTAGATTCGCGGCCCCTCCACCAGCCCCTTGTCGATCGCCCGCCTGAGCGCGAAGTCATTTCCGCCGACATCGCGGATGGTCGTGTAGCCGCGCGACAGATAGAGCTTGGCCATCTGCGCACCAAATAGCGCCGTATATTCCGCATCGGAACGAAAGCTTTCGGCGACCGTTTGTTGCCACATGATATGGGCGTGAGCGTCCATAAAGCCCGGCGACATCGTGCGCCCACCCGCATCGATCACGACGGCACCCGGGGGCGCCGTAATTGACGCGGCGATTTTCGTGATCTTGTTACCATCAATCAATACGCTCATCGGCGCGGTAAGCTTGTCGGAATGGCCATCGAAGATGCGCGCGTTGTTGATCAAAGTAACTGACTTGGCTGCATCCTGCGCTTGCGCCGATACTGCAATAGCCGTTATCGCGAACGTCGCGCACAGAAGCCTTCCGATAGTACGAACGATTCCAGTTTTCAGTTTGCAATCAGTCATAGAATTTCATTCCTTCAAGAATATTGATGGCCGCGAGAAAATCCAGCTCAATACGAAATCGCTGGCCAGCGCAGGGTTATCCGAATACTCCGCAAGAAATTCGTTTCAAAATGCAGAACTTCTCAAATTCCATTGCTATCCTCGTGGGGCCGCGCTCGTTGCCAGGGGATTGGAATGTTGATGGTCATGGGGCCTTCGCAGTTGTGGCGCAGGAATGGGCCATGTCGAACAGGGCGGAAGAAGGCGCCTGCGCAAGAAAGATGGCCAGATCGGGGCCCTGCGCCGCACGCACCGGGCTTGCAAGCCATTGCTGGTACGACGCCTCGCCGTCCCACAACGCGCTCACACACATGACGTCGGGATCATCCTGCGACAGCATCAGCTCACCGCCGAGAAAACCCGCAATGGCCTCGGCGCATTCTTCGAGCACGCGCCTGCGTGCAAAGGCCTGCGCGGCCGCTTCGCGCTGGCCTGGATGCACGCGCAGGTTGAGCAATGACCGCACTCTCATGCGCCCACCTCCAGCGTCAGCTCCTGCAGCGTCTCGGGTGCCTGCGTGAGCGACAGGTTGCCGGTTTCCGTGACCAGCACCGTGTCGGAAAAACGAAAGCCGCCGATGCCGGGCAGGTAGATCCCCGGTTCAATGCTGAACAGCATTCCCGGCTTGATCTCGCGCGCATAGCCTTCAGCGAGAAATGGCGCTTCGTGCCGCGTCACCCCGAAGCTGTGGCCGGTGCGATGCAGGCGGTGGTCGCCGTAGCCGCGCGCCTTCAGGAGATCGTTGACCCTTCGGTCCACCTCGGCCATGTCGGCGCCCGGCACCGTCAACTCGAAGCCGAGGGCGCGCGCTTCGAGCATCGCATGGAAGGGCCGCACCGCCGCCTCCGGCACGTGGCCGATGAAGAAGGTCCGCTCCACTTCCGCGCCGTAGCCGTTCGCCGTGCCGCACAGCAGCGTGACGTGCGGCCCGCCTTCGACCAGCTTGCACGAGAGGTCGGGCACCAGGTGCGGGTCATGGGAGAACGCGGGCGGCGTGGCCACCGCGATCGCCTCGCAGGCCAGCACGTTGGCACGCGGGTTGTCGGCGAGCAGCTCGCCGACGAGCGCGCCGCCGATCTGCGAGTTCAGGGCCAGCGTCGAGGCACCGGGCCTGGCGGCGGCAAGCAGCCGCGCATGGCCGCGGCTGAGCCACTGGCCCGCATACGCGAGGCGGCCGATCTCGTAGGCCGACTTGATCTCGCGCACCGTGTCGACGATGTCGGTCTCCACCGCGGTGCCGGGAACCGCCTTGAACACGGCGAGCGGGCACAGCGATTCGACGCCGACGCGATGCGACGGCTCGAGCACCTCGTTCAGGCGGTCGAACCACATCTGCCCCTTCGGTGCGGGGAATTCGAAGTAGGTCAGGAGCCGCAGTTCGCCGACGGCGCGCGAGCGCACGTGCGTTTCTTCCAGCTTCGGGCACAGCAGGGTCGGCGCACCGCTGGCAGGCACCAGAAGGATGAACGGCCGCTCGTGGACGTAGTTCTTGAAGTTCGTCAGGTAGTAGACGTTCGACGGGTCGTGGCTGAGGTAGAAGTCCAGGCCCTGCCGGGCCATCTCGGCCTGCACTGCGCAAAGGCGCCGCGAGATTTCCGATGGGTCGGGGTTCTCGCAGGATGGGGTGAATTGCATGGTGTGACTCCTGTGCTCAGTGGGCCATCTCTTCCGCCGAAATGGCTTCGAGCGACCGGTTCTTGGTGGAAACGCCGAAGATCAGCACGGCGAGCCCGCCGAACAGCAGCACGGCCGTCGTCATGCCGAACACGCCGACGAAACCGGCCGCGGGGTAGACGAGGCCCACCGCCAGGGGCGCGACGGCCCCGCCGAAGCGGCTCATGCCCGAGGCCATGCCGGTGCCGGTGGCGCGCACCTGGGTCGGGAACACCTCCGGTGTGTAGGCATAGATGCCGGCGTAGGCGCCGTTCATGAAGAAGGACAGCGCCATCCCCGCAAACATGATCTGGGTCTCGCCTGTGGCCAGGCCCATGGTGATGGCGGACACGCCGCCCAGCAGCATGTAGGAGACGATGACGGCCTTGCGGCCGATGACCTCGTTGAGCCAGGCGGCCGAGAAGTAGCCCGGGATCTGCGCGATGTACATCACGATGGAGAAGCCGAAGCTCCGGGTCATCGACATGCCGTTCTGCACCAGCAGGCTCGGGATCCAGGTGAAGAAGGCGTAGTAGCTGAAGGCCTGCGACATCCACAGCGCCCAGGTCATGAGGGTGATGCGCCTGAGCTTGCCCGACAGCAGCGTGGCGTAGTTCTTCAGCGGCGAGCCGCGCTCGGCGCTCGGCGGCTGCGAGGCGACTTCCTCCGGATCCAGCGCAGGGAGCGCGCCGCCGCGCTGCATGGCGGAGGCCTCCATCGTGGTCAAGGTGGCCTCGGCCTCGGCAGCGCGGCCCTGGCTCTCGAGCCAGCGCGGCGACTCGGGCAGGGTGCGGCGCCACCACAGCAGGATCACGACCGGCGCGGCCGTGATGAGGATGACGTAGCGCCAGCCATCGGGGGAGGCTGGCACGATGAAGTAGCCCAGCAGCGCCGCGAGCACGAAGCCGAACGAGAAGAAGCCCGCCAGCGCCCCCGTGAAGATGCCGCGGTAGCGGCGGGCGACGAACTCGGAGAGATAGGGCGCGATGATCACGCTCTCGGCGCCGGCGCCAATGCCGGCCACGATGCGCAGTGCCACAAAGACGTGCCAGTCGTTGACCAGCGCGCTGGCGGCCGAGGCCAGGCAATACAGGACCAGCGCGGACATCATCACCTTGCGCCGGCCGATCAGGTCGCCCAGCGTGCCGGCCGAGAACGCGCCGACGATGGCGCCGACGAAGGCCGCGCTGACCATCATGCCGAGTTGAGTGGTGGACAAGTTCCAGGCCGTGCGCAGCGCCGGTATGACGAAGGCGATGACTGCGCCATCCATCGCGTCGAAGGTGTAGCCCAGGCCGCCGGCAAGCAGCAGTTTGCGATGGAATCCGGAGAATGGAAGCCGCTCTACGCGGGCCGAGATCATGGTCATGGTGAGGCTGTCTCCAATTTTGGGATCGGGCGACGCACAACTGGTGCCGATTCCATCGACGGTCATCGTAGGAACGACGCGGGATATCGAATAATTTATATTTGCAATGCATTCCATCGACCGTGTGAATGTCCTTGCCAAGGCGGCCACTCGCACGAAGATCCATCGACCATGCGCTATCACACCACCGACCTCAACCTGCTGAAGGTGTTTGAAGCCCTCATGACGGAGGGCAGCGTTACGCGCGCCGCTCAAAAGCTATCACTGACCCAGCCCACGGTCAGCAACTCGCTGCGCCGGCTGCGCGAGACCTTCGGTGACCCGTTGTTCACGCGCAAGGGTGCTGGCATCCGACCCACGCGTCGAGCCATGGAGTTGTGGCCGTCGCTTGCGAGTTCGGTGCAAGCCATTCGTGGCGCGATCGAGGGCGAAACCTTCGACGCATTGCGCACCAATGAGGTACTGCGCATCACGATGTCCGACTACGTGGCCAGCATCGTTGCCCCGCGGCTGCTGGAGCGGCTCAGCGAGGTCGCGCCGGGGATGCAGATCCACACTCTTCACGGCACAGTAGTGGACTTCTGCCGGACGTTGGCCGACGGCAAAGCCGACTTCGCGATCGGTGCCTACAACGACGAAATACAACGCCCGGGCTTCCTGCGTTCACGCACGTTGTGGCCGGTGACCTTTCCCTGCTTCATGCGCAGCGGCCATCCGCTCAGCCAGTTCAGCAAGATTCCATTGAAAAGTTTCTTGAACGCGCGCCATGTGGACGTGAGCCTGCCGCCCGACCCGGGTACCATCTATGACCGCGTTCTGCGTAGCCGCGGGCAGCAACGCAACTTGGTCGCGACGGTGAGCCACTACGCTGCCGCCTACGAAGTCGTGCGCCGGTCGGATCTGATCGCGGTGCTGCCCTGGTCTGACGGCTTGGAGACAGGACGCATGGCCGGCCTGCGCCGCGTGCCGCCCCCGCTGACGGCACCCGCACGCACCATCGAGCTGTTCTGGCACGAGCGGCACGAATCCTCGGCGGTGCACCAGTGGCTCAGGAACCTGCTGGTCGCCATGCTTGAGCGAGATTGAGATCCGAGCCGGCCCCAGGCGCGCGTGCCGAATGCCATGCGAAGTGATGGCTGCGGTCTGCAGTGGCTGCAGTGCGCGCGCCTCTTCCCCGTCGGCATCCGGCTCGGCCAGGCAAGCCTGGTCCATCTCTTTCACCAGCAGGCCCCGGCGCGTGAGCAGCTTCAGTGGGATGATGAGGGTCTGCAGCAACGCGTGCAACTCGTCGTAGATGGGTGGGGCCGACGACGCGCGCCACGTAGTCGGTCATCGACATCAACACGCGTGCGTCGCTGCGCAACGCATCGAAACTCTCCCGCTCGAGCGGGCCTCGGATGGTGCGGAGCGAGCGGGATAGCGGCGCCCACAACGCCATGGCGCGCCGGGTCGGGCGGATGCCTGCGCCGTGGCCACGAACAGGGGAGCGCCGTAGGTTTCCCGCAGCCGGCGCAGCGCGTCGCTGACCATGGGCTGCGTCAGCGATAGCTTTTGAGCGGCGCGCGTGACGTTGCCTTCGTTCATGAGGGCCTCGAAGACCTTCAGCGGGTTCAGATCGGCGTCGCGGTAGTTCATGGATTGGGGCACTGCAACCATTCACGCAGTCGATGGACCGGATTCAGCATATAAATTTTTCGGAATTCTGCAGCGATCCTACGATCCGGTCATCCCTCACGGCCCATGCCCTCGGAACCCCGCAGACTCCCATGACCCAGACCGTTCTCGTCAAGAGTGTCCGCCTGCTCGATCCGCTGGAGCCCGAGCTGCAGGGCCGCCACGACATCCTGGTCGAGGGTGAAACCACCCGCGAGGTGTCTGACAGGCCGATCGCGGCAGGCGACGCGCAGGTCCTCCTCGTGATGAAGGCCGGCGTGGTGGAGTTCGACGCGCTGTAGCCGGCGTTCCCCAACTGTTCTGAAACCTGCCGGGATGCGTCCGGCCCCTTCGAGGAAACGACATGCCCAAGCTGACGCAAGCCGTCTGGCGGTACCGCCACGACAAGATGATCCGGTTGATGGACGAACTCGCCGTCGACGCGCTGGTGTTCACCACGGCGGATTTCTTCCAGTTCGCGACCAACTTCCACACGGACGTGCAGCCCTGGGAGCGGCCGATCTTCGCGGTCGTGCCGCGCCAGGGCGAAGGATTCCTGGTCATGAACGAGTTGTCCACGAACCACATGCGCTTCTCCATGGAAGCCAACAAGGTGTGGATCACGGATATCACGTTCTATGCCGAGCATCCGATGGTGCAGAACCGCCTGCCGCTCGTGTCGCAGCTCCCGGAGATCCTCGCCGAGCGCCTGAGCCGCGCTGGCCTGCGTCGTTCGCGCATTGCCCTGGATGCCGGCAGCAGTGTGATGGCGGCCGTGCAGCGCCTGCTGCCCGACCTGAGCGTGCGCGTCGCCACCGCGGAGGTCCGCAGCCTGCGCTGGCAAAAGCACGCCGAGGAACTGGCCGTCATGCAGGCCATGGCCGGACTGACCGATTGGCTGCAGGACCGCTACCGCGAAGCCATCTGGCCCGGCCGCCTGGTGCAGGAGATGGACTGCGCCATGGCCAGCCTGTTCGTGCAGGAGGCCGCGGAGCGCTTCCCCGGCGAGCAGTTCGAGGTCGTGCGCTGCTGGACGCTCAGCGGCCCGGCTTCGGCCTCGCCGCACGGCGACGGTGCCTCCTGCGGCGCACGCATCCGCGAAGGCGACGTGCTGGTCAACATCGTGATCCCCCGCCTCAACGGCCTGACGATCGAGAACGAGCGCACCTGGTTCTGCGGGCGTCCCGACGAGCAGAAGAAGGCTCTGTGGATGGCCGCGTGCGACGCGACCGACGCGGCCATCGGCGCGGCCGTGACGGGCCGGCCCGTGTGCGCGATCGACGCCGCGGCCCAGGCCGTCATCGAACGCGCCGGCTTCGCGCACTGCATCCGCCACCGCACGGGCCACGCCATCGGCATCGTGCACCACGAGTACCCGGAGGACATGGCCTTCAGCCAGCGCCCGCTGCTCGACAACGAGGTCTATTCGGCCGAGCCGGGGCTGTACGTCTACGGCGTGGGCGGCTTCCGGATCGACGACACGGTCGTGGTCGGCACGACGCCGCGCGTGCTCACCGCCACCCCCAAGTCGCTCGACTACGCCACGGTGGGCTGAGGCCGACCGTACCTGCTTTCGCAACCTACCGACCTTGACCTCAACATGAGCACCCGTCGCACCGTCCTTTCAGCTCTGGCCGTTGCAGCCTCGCTGCTCGCCGCCCCCGCCTTTGCGCAGGGATTCCCTGCCAAACCCATCAAGGTGGTGGTCCCGCAGCCGGCCGGCTCGGGGCCGGACACGCTGGCGCGCACGCTGGCCGACGTGCTCGCGAAAAGCCTGGGGCAGAGCGTCGTGGTGGAGAACCGGCCGGGCGCGAACGGCACGCTGGCGGCGGCCTACGTGCTCTCGCAGCCTGCGAACGGCTACACGCTGTTCCTGGCCGGCGTCTCGAACATGTCGTGGAACCCGCACCTGTACAAGTCGCTGGGGCACCAGCCGGCGCGCGACTTCACCGGCGTCGCCGTCGTCGCCGACACCCCGTTCGTGACCGTCGTGGCGCCGAGCCTGGGCGTGAAGACGCTGCCGGAACTCATCAAGATGGCCAAGGCCGATCCGCAGCGGCTCAGCTTCGCATCCGCCGGCATCGGCAACTCCACCCATCTCGCGACCGAGCTGCTGAAGTCGCGCACCGGCATCCAGATGCAGCACGTCCCCATCAGCGGCGCCGGCGGCCCCAACGCCCTGACCAGTGTGATGGCGGGAGATACGCCGGTGATGACGACCGTCCCGGTCGGCGTCGTGCCGCTGGTCAAGAGTGGCAAGCTGGTGGCACTGGCCGTCACCGGCGAGCGGCGGCTGCCGCAGCTGCCGGACGTGCCCACGTTCAAGGAGCTGGGCATCGACATGGAGGTGCCCGGCTGGTACTCCGTGGTTACGCGCGCAGGAGCGCCCAGCGACGCGGTCGCGCGGCTCAACGCCGAGATCAACAAGGCCCTGGACACACCCGAAATGAAGGAACGCCTGGCTGGCCAGATGCTGACCGCAGTCAGGTCGGCTCCGGCCGACGTCCTGAAATTCACGCAGCGTGATTCGGCCGCCTGGGGGCCCGTCATCGACCGCCTGGGCATCGCGCAGTGAGTGCCATGGGCCCACCCTCGGCCGAGCCATGCGAGCAGGCCTTCGAGACTCCTGGACCACGTGTAGCGCCAGACATAGGCTGTTCACGGTCCTGGCGAACGACAGCTCCCTCGCTGCGCGCCGGCGCCTGTCCACCAGCGATCTGGCGGTTTACCCGTGCGGCGGAGCCAGAGCGCTGCATCTTCGCAGAACTGGCCGCGCCCCCACTTCTTCGGTTTCGACACGCTGAGATGCCAATATGACGATCCATCGCCGAACCTTCGTTCTGAACGCGGCTACGGCGCTGTGCGCGGCACCACTCGCCACGAAGGCGCGTGCAGCCGCCGGCCCGGGCTATCCAAGCAAGCCGATCACGATCGTCTATCCCTATGCGTCCGGGGGTGCCTCCGACGCCATGACGCGTCAAATTGGCGACATCATCGCCAAAGCGCTCGGCCAGCCGGTCATCGTGGAAGCGAAACCGGGCGCCGGTGGATCCATGGCGCTGCAGCAGGTGGCGCGCGCAAGCGCGGACGGGCACACGCTGGTTCTGACGGCCAGCGGGACGATGGCCGTCAACCCCTACCTCTACGACTTGAAATACAAGCCGGTAGACGATCTGGCGGCGATCACGATTCTGGTCGACATTCCCTTCGTGGTCGTGACGAGACCGGATTTTCCTGCGCGTGACCTCAAGGAGTTCATTGCGCATGCCAAGGCGAATCCGGGGAAGATCTCGTTCGCGAACGCGGGCGTGGGCACGCAAGCCCACCTGACGCAGATGATGTTCATGAAGGAGGCAGGCATCTCGGCCAACGTCGTTCCCTACAAGGGCGGGACCGGTGCGATCACCGACCTGCTCGGCGGGCACATCGACGCCATGATCGATAATGCCGCTGCGCAGGTTCCAAACGTGCAGGCCGGCAAGGTGCGCGCGCTGTTCGTTACGACGCAGGAGCGCAGCGAATCCCTGCCCGGCGTGCCCACGGCGCAGGAGGCCGGGCTGCCCGGTTTCGTCACCTCGGGATGGTTCGGGTTGGCCGCGCCCAAGGGCACGCCGCAGGCCATCATCGACAAGCTCAACGCAGTGATCGTCCAGGGCATGGCCCAGCCCGAGATGCGCAAGAAGTTGCTCGCTGCGGGCTGGACGCCGATCGGCAGCTCGCCCGCCGAAGCGGCGGCCCGGGCCCAGTTGGATCTCGCCCGGTTCGGGCAGATCGCGCGGCAGATCGACCTGAAAAAGAACTGAAGGTGCGTACACGCCCATTGTGTAGGCAGGCGGATGCGCCCTGGCGCCTGGGTAGCGATTTCTCTTAATATTTTTGAATTGACTCGAACTTCAGTTATCGAGCCGTGGGTCACGTGCTTGATCGCTGAACGGGTTGACTCGTCAGCGTGCAGCTTGGGCTCCCTTGGGACGCGAGCCCGTATAAAAGCGCAAGGCACACATTGGTGCTGGTGGTCTCTTTGTTCTGCAGCATCCAGAATGGTTGCTCGAACACATTTCGTATTCGTTGGCTGAGAGCCGGAGAACTGTCCTGAGTGAACTCTTGTTTACGTAGGCATTGACGTGGCCAAGAACAGCTTCGTGATCCTCTTGGCGCCGCGCTCGGTGCTGCTGGAGGGGACCGGGGCTACAAGCAGGATCTGGCCTTGGCGCTGGCCGCCGCGGGCCTTCACGTCTTGGTGATCAATCCGCGCCAAGCGCGTGACTTCGCGCGCTGTACGGGCAGGCTGGCCAAGACCGACCGCCTCGACGCACAGGCCCTGCGCAGCTTTGCCGCCATGCTGGACGCCCAGGGCCACGAGCCCCGCGCCCCTGGCCGACGAGCAGCGCCGTGAGCTCACCGCCTTGGTGGTGCGCTGCAGGTAACTGGCCATGCTGGTGGCCGAGCGCCAGTGACTGGCTGTGGCCCATCGCAAGGCCAAGCCCAGCATCTTGGGCATCATGAACTGCGCTACTTGCCTGCCTAGAGCCCCGACATGAATCCCATCGAGCAGGTATTCGCCAAACTCAAAGGCCTGCTGCGAAGGACGGCTGCGCGTACTGTGGAGTCGCTCTGGAGCGCCATCAGCACGCTGCTCGACCGCTTCTCAGCTGCCGAGCGCGCCAACTACATCCGCCACTGCGGCTATGGCTACGGCTACGGCTACGGCTACGGCTACGGCTACGGCTGCTCAGCGTGAATTTGCTCCTAACCCGTGCGGCAGAACCAAGCCGCTGCACCAGGACGACGACTTCTTTCACGAGGTGGTGACGGACGGTCGAGCGCGCATCTGCATCGACCGGGACGCCTGCCGCCACGCGTTTCCCGTCCACGCGCTGATTGACGCACTGGGCTGCCGGTCCGCCATCAACGTTCCGATCCGGCACGGCGGCTGCGCCATCGGTTCCCTGAACTTTCTGCATCAGGAGCACTGGTAGCAGCCCGACATGACACCCGCATTGACGCATGTCTAGCTAAACAGCCGCAGCGCCAGCGGTGAACCGGCGGCCAGGTCGCGCGACTCCAGCGCGTCGTAGAGCTGCTCCAGGTCGTTGGCGATGATGTCCATGGTCTCGGGCGCCAGCAGCTGGCCGTCGCTGTCAGTGACGACGCCGTCCATCTCGGCGGCCAGCGACGCCGCCGCCTCGCGCAGGCGCTCGAACGGCCGCTCGACCCGGTCGACCTGCGGCACGTCCAGGCTCAGCATGAGGTCGCGGATGGCCGACTGCGCCGGGTCGTCGCCGAGCGCGGCCTGGGTGTCGAACGACAGCCCGAGCACCGGCGGCAGGCCGATCTCGGCGGTCGGCAGCACCATGCGCCCGGGGATCAGCCCCGGCACGAAGCCGTGGCGCGCCGCGTGCTGCTGCACGTAGCCCGGGCTCCACGCGGCGTGCAGCGCGCGCAGCACGAAGGTCAGCTGGGCGTCGTGCGCGCTGGCGAACTGATCGAGCTCGCGCGCGCGCGCCACCTCCTCCAGCATCTCTGGGAACTCGGCGGTGCCACCGACCGCGTCGGCGAAGGCCTGCGCCTTGACGACGAACTCGGAGTATTCGATCTCGTTGAGCGCCCCGGTGCGGTTGGCCAGCTGCACGCCGACCTGGAAGGCGCCGTAGCGCTGGCCCGCCACCGGCTGCTCCCACTGGCCGGTGTGCTCGTTGAGCCCCTCGACCGCCAGCGGCTTGCTGCCGACGCGCCGCGTGGCGGGCATGGCGGCGAGCGCGGCGTCGCCGCCGGTCAGGGTGTCGAGCGCGACCGGCGCGATCACGTCGATCAGCGGGTCGAGCGTGCCGCGCCGCTCGACCACCTGCAGCGGCAGCGCCGAGGGCGCCGGCAGGTCCGGGTCGAACAGCGGCTCGTGGCGATCCCCCGGGCCCGCCGCGTGCGGCTCGGCGCGCAGCACGGGCTCGCTGCCGCCGGGCTCCGGCGCCGGCCCGGCGGTCGCGGCGCCCTCGGGCGCGTCCGGCAGCCGCGGCGCGTTGCGGCGCGCCAGCCAGGTGTTGTAGCCGATCACGCCGGCCAGCACGAGGCCGCCCAGGATGGCCAGCGCGAGGGTGAGATTGCTCATGAGTACGGTGCCCGCCTGAAGATGAAAGTCACGCCGCCTGCGCCAGCGTCGCGGCCAGCTCCATGTCGACCGCCACGATGCGCGAAACGCCCTGCTCCTGCATCGTCACGCCGATCAGCTGCCCGGCCATTTCCATGGCGATCTTGTTGTGGCTGATGAAGAGGAACTGGGTGCCGGCGCTCATGCGGGTCACGAGTTTGGCATAGCGCTCGGTGTTGGCGTCGTCCAGCGGCGCGTCGACCTCGTCGAGCAGGCAGAACGGCGCCGGATTGAGCTGGAAGATGGCGAACACCAGCGCGATGGCGGTGAGCGCCTTCTCGCCGCCCGAGAGCAGGTGGATGGTCTGGTTCTTCTTGCCGGGCGGCTGCGCCATCACCTGCACGCCGGCGTCGAGGATCTCGTCGCCCGTCATCACGAGCCGCGCCGTGCCGCCGCCGAACAGCTCCGGGAACATGCGCCCGAAGTGCTCGTTGACGCTCGCGAAGGTGCCGCCCAGCAGCTCGCGCGTCTCGCCGTCGATGGTGCGGATGGCGTCCTCGAGCGTGGCGATGGCCTCGTTCAGGTCGGCCGCCTGAGCGTCGAGAAAGCCCCGGCGCTCGCGCGCGGCGGCCAGCTCGTCGAGGGCGGCGAGGTTGACGGCGCCCAGGGCCGCGATCTCGCGCTGCAGGCGGTCGATCTCGCCTTGCAGGCCGTTCAGGCGCGTGCCGTCCTCGTCGATGCTGCGGGCCACCGCCGCCAGGTCGGCCTGCGCGTCAGCCAGCAGCGCCTGGTACTGCTCCACGCCGAGCCGCGCGGCCTGCTCGTCCAGCTGCAGTTCGGTGATGCGCTGGCGCAGCGGATCGAGCTCGCGCTCGAGCGCGAGGCGGCGCTCGTCGCCGACGCGCAGCCGCTGCGCCAGGTCGTCGTGGCGGCTGCGCAGCGCGCCCAGCGCGTTTTCGCGCTCCTGGCGCGCCGCCAGCGCCTGCTGCAGCCCGGCCTGCGCCGCGGCATCCGACAGCTGCGCCAGCTCGGCCTGCGTGCGCTCGGCCTCCTCGCTCAGGGCCAGCGCCTGCTGCGCCGCGCTCGACAGGGCTCGGTCCAGCTCGGCGCGGCGCGCCGCCAGCGTGCGCCGGGCGAAGGCGGCCTCCTGCGCCTGGCGCTCCAGGACGCGGTGCTGCTCGCGGGCGGCGCCGAGCGTGCGGGCGGCGCCGCCCGCGTGTGCTTCGAGCCGGTCGAGGCGCTCGCGCCCCTCGGCCACCTGCCTTTCGAGCCGCCCGAAGCGCGCCTCGGCCTCGGCGCGCCGCTCGTGCAACTGCTCGGACTGGGCCTGGATTTCGTCCAGGTCGCGGTCCAGCTGGCCGCGCCGGGCCTGGGCCTGCTCGGCGCGCTGCGCCACGCGCAGCGCCTCGACCTGCGCCGCATGGGCCTGCGCCTGCAATCCACCGGCATCGCGCCGCACGGCGGCCAGGCGCTGCGCGACGTCCGCGCAGGCCGCTTCGGCCCGTGCCAGCGCGGCCTGCGCTTCGCCGTCGATCAGGGCCTGCGCCCGCACCTGGCGCTGCAGGTCCTTGATCTCCCGCGCGCGAGCGAGCAGGCCGGCCTGCTCGGAATCCTGCGCGTAGAAGCTCACGCTGTGCGCGCCGACCGCGTGCCCCTGCGGCACGTAGACGAGCTCGCCGGGGCGCAATTGCGGGCGCAGGGCCAGCGCGTCGTCCAGGCTGGCGGCGGTCAGGCAGCCGTGCAGCCAGCCGGCCAGCAGTGCCTGCAGGCCGGCGTCGTGCAGCTGCAGCAACTCCAGCAGGCGCGGCGGCGCGGCGGGCTGCGGCGGCGGCGATGTCATTTCCTGCTGCTGTGGCGCTGGGCCGTCCGGCGAATGGTAGACGGCCAGCCGGGCTGGTGGCGCGTCGACGCCGAACGAGCCTGCGGCGTCGAGCCGGTCGAGCTCCAGCGCGCCCAGGCGCTCGCGCAGCGCGGCCTCCAGCGCGCGCTCCCAGCCGGGCTCGATGCGCAGGCGCGTCCACAGGCCCTGCGCGCCGCCGAGGCCCCGCTTGGCGAGCCAGGGCGCGAGCCGGCCGTCGGTGCGAAGGCGTTCCTGCAGCGCTTCGAGCGCCTTCAGCCGGGCCGACAGCTCGGCGTGCCGCGCCGCCTCGGCGTTGGCCGCCTGCTGGCAGGCGCGGCGCTCCTGCTCCAGCCGGGGCGCCTGTTCCTGCAGCGCGCGCAGGCGCGCCTCGGCCTCGGCCGCCGACGCCTGCGCGGCGGCGTGCCGGGCCTGCAGTTCGTCCAGGCGCGCCGCGTCGGGCGGCGCCAGCGCATCGCGCTCGGTGCGCAGCCGCCCGGCGCGCTGCGCCAGCTGGCGCGACTGCTCGTCGATGTGGCGCCGCTCGGCCGCGAGCACCTGGATGTGCTGTTGCAGCTGCGTGACGGCCGTGCGCTGCGCGCCCGCCTCGTGCTGCGCGAGCCGCTGCAGGGTTTCCAGCTCGGGCAGGCGCGATTCGTGCTCCGCCAGTTGCGTGGCCAGCGCCTCGCCCTGTTCCGCGGCCTGCCGCTCCTGCACGTCGAGCGCTTCCAGTTCGGCCTCGGCGCCCGCATGGCGCGCGGACCACTGCGCGGCCTGCTCGCGCAGCTGCGCCAGGCGCTGCCCGACGCGCTGCCGGCCTTCGCGCACGAACCGGATCTCGCTCTCCAGCCGGCCGACCTCCGCGCTCGCCTCGTACAGCCGGCCCTGGGCGCGGCCGACCTCGTCGCCGGCCGCGTAATGCGCCTGGCGCACGCCTTCGAGCGTGGCCTCGATGTGGCGCAGCTCGGCCGTGCGGGCGTCGAGCGCGCCGCGCGCCTGCACGGCCTCGGCGGCGGCGCGGTCCTGCCCGGCGGCGCTCTCGGCGCGCTTCAGGAACCACAGCTGGTGCTGCCTGCGCGTCGCGCCGTCCTGCAGCGCGTGATAGCGCGCCGCGACCTCGGCCTGGCGTTCGAGCTTTTCGAGCTGGGCGTTGAGCTCGCGCAGGATGTCGTCCACGCGCGTCAGGTTCTCGCGCGCGTCGGCGAGCCGGCTTTCGGTCTCGCGGCGGCGCTCCTTGTACTTGGAGACGCCGGCCGCCTCTTCGAGGAACAGCCGCAGCTCCTCGGGCTTCGACTCGATGATGCGGCTGATGGTGCCCTGGCCGATGATGGCGTAGGCGCGCGGGCCCAGTCCGGTGCCGAGGAACACGTCCTGCACGTCGCGCCGGCGCACCGGCTGGTTGTTGAGGTGGTAGCTGGAGGTGCCGTCGCGCGTCAGCACCCGCCTGACGGCGATCTCGGCGAAGCGCGCCCACGGGCCGCCGGCGCGGTGGTCGGCGTTGTCGAACACCAGCTCGACGCTGGCGCGGCCGGCCGGCTTGCGCGTGGTGGTGCCGTTGAAGATCACGTCCTGCATCGACTCGCCGCGCAGCTCGCTGGCGCGCGACTCGCCCAGCACCCAGCGCACCGCGTCCATGATGTTGGACTTGCCGCAGCCGTTGGGCCCGACCACACCGACGCGCTGGCCCGGCAGCACGAAGGTGGTGGGCTCGGCGAACGACTTGAAGCCGGACAGCTTGATGGAACTGAGGCGCACAGGAAAAGGAAGGCGGGCCGGGATGCCGGTCCAAGATGTTGATTCGCAACGACAAATGCGCCGCCGAGAGGCGACTCGCGCAGCGCGGGATGATAACGTGGCGCCCATGCGCGACCTCCGCATTCGCACCCCTGCCGCCGCCCGGCGCCGGCGCGCGACGCTGGCCGCGCTGGCGGCGTCGCTGGCGCTGGGCCTGGGCGGCTGCGGCGCCCTCGGCTCGACCCGGCGGGCCGACGAGTTCCACGGCAGCGAGTGGCTGCAGTCGGGCGCCAACCGCATCGCCAACCTGTCGCTGCGCGACAACCTGCAGTCGATCCGCCGGGTGCAGCTCACGCTCTACCGGCGCAACCCGCGCGAGTGGCGCAAGTGGGCCGCCAGCGAGGAAGAAGCCAGCCGCCGGGTGTGGGCGGCCGTCATGGACGGCGCGCCGCTGCCCGAGCTGCGCGGCGCCACCGGCATCGAGGCCATCCGCCTGGCGTTCGACACCGGCCCGCAGGGCTTCCAGGGCGACCGCGTGGCGGCCCTGGTGACGGGCTGGGGCAGCCTGCTGCGGCAGGCCAACGGCGACACCTGGGAGCAGACCCTGCTCGACAGCGTGAGCGCCGAGAACGCCTACCGCGCCGCGCGCAACGTCGAGATCTCGCTGTGGCTGCTGGCCTCCAGGACCGGCGAGGACGGCCAGCCCCTGCTGCTGTCGACCGAGATCAGCGAGCGCGGCCGCAACCTGGTGGCCGACCGCGAACTCTCGAAAGTCGTCGCCCGGCTCGACCTGATGGCCGCGCAGGCCGACGAGAAGTACCGCCGCGCGGCGATGGATTTCAGCCACAACTGGCTGCTGGGCAGCCTGGGACCGCTGCTCGCGATGGTGCCGCGCTGAGAAGGTGTGAATCAATCTGCTGCGCGACCTCGAGCCGCTCGCCACGATTTCTTCACACCTTCTACGGTGGCAGCAGGCGCCCCTGAGAGGTTGTTTCAGGCCGCCACGGCCGCGCGCGGCGTGCGGCGTCGCACCAGCAGCAGGGCGAGCGCCACCACGGCCAGCCCGCAGAACGCGATGAACGACCAGTTGGCCAGCGACAGCCCGAGCAGGGTCCAGTCGATCTGGCTGCAGTCGCCGCCGCCGCGGAAGATCATCGGCAGCGCGCGCTTCAGGGGGAAGGTCTCGATCATCCCGTAGAGGTCGCGCCCGCAGGACACCACCTCGGGCGGATGCCACTGCAGCCAGCTCTGGCGCGCCGCGGTGTAGGCGCCGCCCAGCGCCGCCAGCAGGGCCAGCCCGCCGCCCGTCGTTTGCAAGCCTTTTCGGCCGCTGGCGCCCGCCACTGCTGCGAAGAGTGCTACCAGAATGAGAGCATAGCGCTGCACGATGCACATCGGGCACGGCTCCAGCCCGACGACGTGCTGCAGGTAGAGGCCAAAGGCCAGCATGCCGATGCACGCGATGCAGACGAGCCACCAGGCGCGGCGCGGCGCTCCAAAAAACCAGTCGAGCAAATCACTGTCCTTCCACGAAAACGCGGGCCCGGCGCGGGGTGGCGGTCACCTGGTCGCCCTCGCGCAGGCCCATGTCCCGGAACTGCTGCGCAGGGAGTTGCGCTTCGATGAGGGTTCCGGACGCCGGATTATCGGGATTCGCATCGACCGGTTCGAGTTCCAGCCGCGCGATCGGGCCGACCACGATGGCGCGCTCGATGGTGGCGACGATGCCGCGCGGCCGCCCCGCGCCCGGCGCGTAGCGGGCGATCTCCAGGTCGTGCGGCCGCACGTAGGCCAGCGCCTTGCTGTCCTGCACCCGGCTGTGCTCGGGCGCGGCGATGCGGATGCCCTCGACCTGCACCTCGCCCTCGTGCGCGCGGCCATGGAACAGGTTCACGTCGCCCAGGAAGCCGTAGACGAAGGGGCTGGCCGGGTGGTCCCAGACCTCCTGCGGCGAGCCGATCTGCTCGATCTTGCCGCGGTTCATCAGCACCACGCGGTCGGCGACCTCGAGCGCCTCCTCCTGGTCGTGGGTGACGAAGATGCTGGTCACGTTGAGCTCGTCGTGCAGCCGGCGCAGCCAGCGGCGCAATTCCTTCCGCACCTTGGCGTCGAGCGCGCCGAAGGGCTCGTCGAGCAGCAGCACCTTGGGCTCGACCGCCAGCGCGCGCGCGAGCGCGATGCGCTGGCGCTGCCCGCCCGAGAGCTGCGAGGGGTAGCGGTCGGCCAGCCAGTCGAGCTGCACGAGGTCGAGCAGCTCGTGCACCTTCTGCCTGATCTGCGCCTCGCCCGGGCGCTGGCCGCGCGGCTTCACGCGCAGGCCGAAGGCGACGTTCTCGAACACCGTCATGTGGCGGAACAGCGCGTAGTGCTGGAACACGAAGCCGACCTGGCGCTCGCGCACGTGCTTGGTCGTCGTGTCCTCGCCCGAGAACAGGATGCTGCCCGCGTCGGCCGTCTCCAGCCCGGCGATGATGCGCAGCAGCGTGGTCTTGCCGCAGCCCGACGGCCCCAGCAGCGCGACCAGCTCGCCCGAGTCGATGTCCAGGCTCACGTCGCCCAGCGCCTGGAAGTCGCCGAAGCGCTTGCTGACGTTGCGGATTTCGATGCTCATGCTTCTTTCCTTCAGGCCATCGCGGCGGCCTGCGGAGGCTCGGGCGGCAGTTCGGCGATGGCCTTCATTTCGCGCTCGTGGCGCCACTCGATGACCGACTTGATCACCAGCGTGACCAGCGCCAGGATCGCCAGCAGCGACGCCACGGCGAAGGCGGCGACCGACTGGTACTCGTTGTAGAGCATCTCGACGTGCAGCGGGATGGTGTTGGTCTGCCCGCGGATGTGGCCCGAGACCACCGACACCGCGCCGAACTCGCCCATGGCGCGCGCGTTGCACAAAATCACGCCGTACAGCAGGCCCCACTTGATGTTGGGCAGCGTCACGCGCCGAAAGGTCTGCCAGCCGGTGGCGCCCAGCACGATCGCGGCCTGCTCCTCGTCGGTGCCCTGCGCCTGCATCAGCGGCATCAGCTCCCTGGCGATGAACGGAAAGGTCACGAACACGGTCGCCAGCACGATGCCCGGCACGGCGAAGATGATCTTGATGCCGTGCGCCGCCAGCCACGGGCCGAACCAGCCCTGCGCGCCGAACACCAGCACGTAGATCAGGCCGGCCACCACCGGCGACACCGCGAACGGCAGGTCGACCAGCGTCGTGAGAAACGCCTTGCCGCGGAAGTCGAACTTGGCGATGGCCCAGGCGGCGGCCACGCCGAACACCAGGTTGAGCGGCACCGCGATCGCGGCCGTGAGCAGCGTCAGGCGGATGGCGCTCCAGGCGTCGGGCTCCTTCAGGGCTTCAAGGTACGCGCCCAGGCCCTTGCGCAGCGCCTCGGCCGCCACGGCGGCGAGCGGCAGCACCAGGAACAGGAACATGAACGCGAGCGCCAGGCCGATCAGCAGCCAGCGCACCCAGGGCGATTCGGTGGTGCCGGCCTGCGCGCGGCGGACGACTCTGGACGGTGCACTCATCTCAGGCTCCCGCGCGGCGGCGCTGCCAGGCCTGCAGGCCGTTGATGACCAGCAGCAGCACGAACGAGAAGAACAGCATCACCAGCGCGACCGCCGTGGCGCCCGCGTAGTCGTACTGCTCCAGCTTGCCGATGATGATGAGCGGCGTGATCTCGGAAATCATGGGCATGTTGCCGGCGATGAAGATCACCGAGCCGTACTCGCCGATGGCGCGCGCGAAGGCCATCGCGAAGCCGGTCGAGAGCGCCGGCAGGATCGACGGCAGGATCACCAGGCGGAAGGTCTGCCAGCGCGTTGCGCCGAGCGAGGTGGCGGCCTCCTCCAGCTCCTTTTCGGTGTCTTCGAGCACCGGCTGCACGGTGCGCACCACGAACGGCAGACCGATGAAGATCAGCGCGATCACCACGCCCGCCGGCGTGAAGGCCAGCTTGATGCCATGCGGCTCCAGGTACTGGCCGACCCAGCCGTTGCCGGCGAGCAGTGCCGTGAGCGAGATGCCCGCCACGGCGGTCGGCAGCGCGAAGGGCAGATCGACCAGCGCATCGACGATGCGCTTGCCCGGGAATTTGTAGCGCACCAGCACCCACGCCACCAGCAGCCCGAACACCCCGTTGACCAGCGCGGCGATGAACGACGCGCCGAAGGTCAGCCGGTACGACGCCAGCACGCGCGGCGAACTCACCGCCGCCCAGAACTGCTCCCAGCTCATCGTGAAGGTCTTGAAGACCAGCGCCGACAGCGGCAGCAGCACGATCAGGCCCAGGTACATCAGCGTGTAGCCGAGCGTGAGGTTGAAGCCGGGCAGCACGCGACGGGTCGTGCCGCGTGCCGCTCGCGGCGCCAGGGATGGCAGCGCCGCGGCCGGCAGCGCCGAGGAAGCAACACCACTCATGATTCAGCGAGGTTCATTCCGGAAGCACCGCAGAATCGGCCGGGCCGCCGGTGTCGCACTCTGCGAGAAGGCGAAACGACACGCCGTGCGCAAAGCCGGAGGACGCGCCAGGAACGCCGCGGAACCGGCTCCGCCGGGCCGCTGGCGTTGCCCCGGTGAGGGGGTGGGCGAAGCGACACGCAGTGCGCGCAGCCTGGGGGTGAGCTTCATTTACCGCCGGGGGTATAGAGCTTGTCGAACTGCCCGCCGTCGTTGAAGTGCACCTTCTGCGCCTCGGCCAGGCCGCCGAACAGCTCCTGCACGGTGAACAGCTGCACCGGCTTGAAGGTGGACGCGTATTTCTTCAGCACGGCCTGCGAGCGCGGGCGCAGCGCGTGCTTGGCGGCGATTTCCTGCGCCTCGTCGGAGTACAGGTAGTCCAGGTAGGCCTTGGCCAGCTCGCCCGTGCCCTTCTTGGCCACGGTGCGCTCGACCACCGCCACCGGGTTCTCGGCCAGCACGCTGATCGACGGGTAAACGGTGTCGACCTTGCCGGCGCCGAACTCGCGGTCGATCGACAGCACCTCGGACTCGAAGGTGATCAGGGCGTCGCCGATGTTGCGCTGCAAAAACGCCGTGGTCGCGTCACGCCCGCCGCGCGCGAGGATCGGCACGTTCTTGAACAGCTTGCCGACGAACTCGGCCGCCTGCGCGTCGCTGCCGCCCTTCTTCTTGATGTAGCCCCAGGCCGCCAGGTAGGCGTAGCGGCCGTTGCCGCCGGTCTTGGGGTTGACCACCACGACCTTGACGTCGGGCCGGATCAGGTCGTCCCAGTCCTTGATGCCCTTCGGGTTGCCGTGGCGCACCAGCATCAGCATGGTCGAGGTGGTGGGCGACGCGTCGTCGGGAAAGCGCTTGCGCCAGTCCTTGGCGACCACGCCGGCGTTGGCCAGGAAGTCGATGTCGGTGGAGGTGTTCATGGTCACCACGTCGGCGTCGAGCCCGTCGGCCACGGCGCGCGCCTGCGCGCTGGAGCCGCCGTGCGCCTGGTCGACCTTGACGTCCTTGCCAGTGGCCTTCTTGTAGTGCGCGATGAAGGCGGGGTTGTAGTCCTTGTAGAACTCGCGCGCCACGTCGTACGACGCGTTGAGCAGCGTGTTCGATTGCGCCAGCGCGGCGGAGCCGGCCAGCAGGGCGAGGCCGGCAAGGAGGAGCTTGGTTCTGGAGGTCATGGGTCGGAGATGGATTTCATGGCCGGCACGCTCCCCGGCAGGGCCAGCGCGCGGGCCGTGCAGAGGGCGATGGGCGAACGGAGCCGGGCACCAGGGCTGCGGCATGTGCCGCGGCGGCAGCCGGGCGGCGCATGGCCGACGGCCGTGCCCGAGGACGACGGGCGCAGCTCGCGCCCCGGTCGCGCTGCGGCGGTTTACCTGTTGGGCTGCGGCGTCATCCGCAGGTACGGCCGCACGGCGGTGTAGCCCTTGGGGAAGCGCTGGGCCAGCTCGGCCGGGTCCTGGATGCTGGGCACGATGACGCAGTCGTCGCCGTCCTGCCAATCGACCGGCGTCGCCACCTTGTGGCTGTCGGTGAGCTGCAGCGAGTCGATGACGCGCAGGATCTCGCTGAAGTTGCGCCCGGTGCTCGCCGGGTAGGTCAGCGTGGCGCGGATGATCTTCTTCGGGTCGATGATGAACACGCTGCGCACCGTCGCGTTGGCCAGCGAGTTGGGGTGGATCATGTCGTAGAGCGTCGCCACCTTGCGATCGGCGTCGGCCAGGATCGGAAAGTCGACGGTGGTGCTCTGCGTCTCGTTGATGTCCTTGATCCAGCCATGGTGGCTGTCGACCGGATCGACGCTCACCGCGATCGGCTTGACGCCGCGCTTGGCGAACTCGCCCGACAGCGCCGCCGTCCGGCCCAGCTCGGTCGTGCACACCGGTGTGAAATCGGCCGGGTGCGAGAACAGCACCACCCAGGAGTCGCCTGCCCACTCGTGGAAATGGATGGGCCCCTCGCTGGAGTCTTGCGTGAAGTCGGGGGCGGTGTCGCCGAGTCGCAGGGTGGCCATGGTCGGTCCTCGAATGGATGAAAACCTCTCATTGTGCGGGTTCCCGCTTATTCGACAAACGACCGTCTGCTTGTTTGGTTATGGCCGCCGTCGAATAAGGCCGGGTCAACCCTGCGTGTGGCGCTTGATCCAGGCCACGTACTTGTCCATCCAGCCCTGCAGGAACTTGCGGGTGTCCTCGATGCCGATGTGGCCCTTGTCGTCGAACAGGCCTTCCTTGTTCTGGACGAAGGCCTCGGGCTGCCCCATGGTCGGCACGTCGAGGTAGGCCAGCACGTTGCGCAGGTGCTGCTGCGCCAGCGCGGTGCCCAGGGCGCCGACCGACACGCCGATCACGCCGGCCGGCTTGCCGGCCCAGGCGCTCTGCCCGTAGGGGCGCGAGGCGTGGTCGATGGCGTTCTTGAGCACGCCGGGCATCGAGCGGTTGTACTCGGGCGTGACGAACAGCAGCCCCTGCGCGGCGGCGATCTCGGACTTCAGCCGCCGCACCGCCGGCGCCTGGTTCGCGTCGTCGTCCTGGTTGTAGAGCGGCAGGTCGTCGATGCGCAGGTGCTCGAAGGTGAAATCCTCCGGCGCCAGGTGCGCCAGCGCCAGCGCCAGCTTCTTGTTGAACGAATCCTTGCGCAGGCTGCCGACGAGGACGGCGATCTTGGTCTGGCTCATGGAAGCTCCTTGGAAAAAAAGGGATGACGCGGGTGGGATTCATTATGCGCAGCCACCGGACCCGGGCCCATCGGCGGCGCCGGCCCGCCGCGACCGTGGCGCCGCTGCGCTCCGGGTCAACCGTGGACCACCGTCCCCGGCGGCGCCGCGCCGTGGTCGTGCGTCACCTCGCGCGACTGCGCCTGCGTCACGCTGCAGCCCGCGGGCACGTCCTGCGTCACCCACACGCTGCCGCCGATGGTGGCGCCGCGGCCGATCGTGACGCGCCCGAGGATGGTCGCGCCGGCGTAGATCACCACCTCGTCCTCCAGCACCGGATGGCGCGGCAGCCCCTTCCTGAGGTGGCCCTCGCTGTCGGTCGGGAAGCGCTTGGCGCCCAGCGTCACGCCCTGGTAGAGCCGCACGCGCTCGCCGATGACGGCGGTCTCGCCGACGACGACGCCGGTGCCGTGGTCGATGAAGAAGCCCGCGCCGATGGTGGCCCCGGGATGGATGTCGATGCCGGTCTGGGCATGCGCGCGCTCGGAGACGATGCGCGCGAGCAGCGGCAGCTCCAGCCGGTAGAGCCGGTGCGCCAGGCGGTGGTGGATCATCGCCAGCACGCCGGGATAGCACAGCAGCACCTCGTCGACGCTGCGCGCCGCCGGGTCGCCGTGGTAGGCGGCCATCACGTCGGTGTCGAGCAGCGCGCGGATGCCCGGCAGCGCGGCAGCGAAGTCGCGCACGCGCGCGAGCGCGTCGTCGGCCAGCTCGGAGAGCTCCGCCGGCGTGTGGCGCCGCGCGTGGCGCAGCTCCAGCGTGGCCTGGCCCAGCAGGTCGTGCAGCGCGGCGTCGAGCGTGTGGGCGACGTAGAAGTCCTCGCTCTCCTGGCGCAGGTCGGTCGGGCCCAGGCGCATCGGGAACAGGGCGCCGGTGAGCGCCTCGACCACCTGCGCCATCACGTCGCGCGACGGCAGCTCGCGCTCGCCGCCGTCCTGCGAGCGCTGCTGCGAGCCCCGCCATTCGCGCCGCACCCGGTGCAGCGCCGTCACGATCTCGTCTATCTGGAATCCGGCCATCGCTTGCCTCTGTCTGTCAATTCGGAAGCTGCGAAGCATCGCACCGTTTTGGAATCCAGGCGCCGCGTGGCACCACCGCGCCCACGAGACGTGGTGTCGCCTCGGTCTGCACGATGCTATCGATAAAATAGCAAGCAATGCAGACAGGGTGAGCGCTGAAGCCGTATTTCCCTTGAAAATCCCGGTGCTTACGACGCTGCAGCCAGCGCCTGGTCGAGGTCGGCCAGCAGGTCGTCGATGTGCTCGATGCCGACCGACAGGCGCACCGTTTCCTCCGACACGCCGGCCTTGGCGAGTTCCTCGGGCGCCAGCTGGCGGTGCGTGGTCGAGGCCGGGTGCGTGGCCAGCGAACGCGTGTCGCCGATGTTGACCAGCCGCAGGAACAGCTGCAGCGCGTCGAGGAACTTCGCGCCGGCCGCGCGCGCGTCGCCGCCCCGGCTCTTGAGGCCGAAGGTCAGGATGCCGCTGGCCGTGCCGCCCAGGTACTTTTGCGCCAGCGCGTGGTCGGGATGGTCTTCCAGACCGGCGTAGTTGACCCACTCGACCGCGTCGCTCGCCTTCAGGTGGCGCGCGATGGCGAGCGTGTTGGCGTTGATGCGGTCCATGCGCAACGCCAGGGTCTCGATCCCCTGCAGGATCAGCCAGGCGTTGAACGGCGACAGCGCCGCGCCCATGTTGCGCAGCGGCACCACGCGCGCGCGGCCGATGAAGGCGGCGGCGCCCAGTGCCTCGGTGTAGACCACGCCGTGGTAGCTCACGTCCGGTTCGTTCAGGCGCCTGAAGCGCGCCTTGTGCGCCGCCCACGGGAACTTGCCCGAATCGACGATCGCGCCGCCGATGCTGTTGCCGTGGCCGCCCAGGTACTTGGTGAGCGCGTGCACCACGATGTCGGCGCCGTGCTCGATCGGGCGGCACAGGTAGGGGCTGGGCACCGTGTTGTCGACGATCAGCGGGATGCCGTGGTCGTGGGCGACCTTGGCCAGCGCCGCGATGTCGGTCACGTTGCCCAGCGGGTTGCCCACCGATTCGCAGAAGACGGCCTTGGTGCGTTCGTCGATCAGCGCGGCGAAGCTCTCGGGCTGGCGCGGGTCGGCGAAGCGCACCTCGATGCCCTGCTGCGGAAAGGTGTGGGCAAAGAGGTTGTAGGTGCCGCCGTAGAGCGTGCTGGCCGACACGATGTTGTCGCCCGACTCGGCGATGGTCTGGATCGCCGCCGTGATGGCCGCCATGCCCGAGGCCAGCGCCAGCGCCGCGATGCCGCCCTCGAGCGCGGCCAGGCGCTGCTCCAGCACGTCGGTGGTCGGGTTCATGATGCGCGTGTAGATGTTGCCCGGCACCTTCAGGTCGAACAGGTCGGCGCCGTGCTGCGCGCTGTCGAAGGTGTAGGCGACCGTCTGGTAGAGCGGCGGCACGGCCGAATGCGTGGTCGGGTCGGCGCTGTAGCCGGCGTGGACGGATTGGGTTTCGAACTTCCAGTGTTGGGCCATGCGGGTCTTTCGAGGAGAGTGGATCGGTGCGCGCCGCCTGCGGGCGCGACGCCGCAAGCGTAATGCCTTTGGAGCGCCGCCCACGGCCCCGCGATGCGTCGGCCGGCCGGCGCCGCGCCCGGACGCTTACTTCAGCTTCTGCGTGTAGACCTGGTCGAAGGTGCCGCCGTCGGCGAAGTGCACCTTGTCGGCCTTGGCCCAGCCGCCGAAGGCCTCGTCGATGCCGACCAGCGTGAGCTTCGGGAACTGCGCGTCGTACTTGGCGCGGGCCTTGTCCGAGGTCGGGCGGTAGAAGTGGCGCCCGGCGATGTCCTGACCCTCGTCCGAGTACAGGTGCTTGAGGTATTCCTCCGCGACGGCGCGCGTGCCCTTCCTGTCCACGACCTTGTCGACCACCGCCACCGGCGGCTCGGCCCGCATCGAGATCGACGGCACCACGATCTCGAAGCGGTCGCGGCCGAACTCCTTCTGCGCGAGGAAGGCCTCGTTCTCCCAGGCCAGCAGCACGTCGCCGACGCCGCGCTGCACGAAGGTGCTGGTCGCGCCGCGCGCGCCGGTGTCGAGCACCGGCACGTTGGCGAGCAGCCGGCCGACGAACTCCTGCGCCCTGGCGTCGCCGCCGTGCTTGCGCTTGGCGAATTCCCACGCCGCCAGGTAGTTCCAGCGCGCGCCGCCCGAGGTTTTCGGGTTGGGCGTGACGACCTGCACGCCGGGCCGCACCAGGTCGTCCCAGTCCCTGACGGCCTTCGGGTTGTCCTTGCGCACCAGGAAAACGATGGTCGAGGTGTAGGGCGCCGCGTTGTGCGGCAGGCGCTTCTGCCAGTCGGGCGCCACCAGCGCGCCGTGCGTGGCCAGCGCGTCGATGTCGCCCGCCAGCGCGAGCGTGGCGACGTCGGCCTCCAGCCCGTCGATGATCGAGCGCGCCTGCTTGCCCGAGCCGCCGTGCGACTGGCGGACCACCACGTCCTGGCCGGTTTTCGCCTTCCAGTGCCGGGCGAAGGCGGCGTTGTATTCGACGTAGAGCTCGCGCGTCGGGTCGTACGACACATTGAGCAGCGTCACGGCCTGCGCCAGCGCGGGGCGTGCGGCCAGAACGGCGCCGGCCGGCCAAGCGGCGGCCAGGAAAAGCTTGATAAAGTCGCGGCGAAGGTGCATGGAAAGTTCTTTCAGACGGCTCTGCAGCAGGAGCGGCGCATTCTGGAAGGCGTTCCTTAAAACTGAAAATACTGTTTTTTCAGTTTCTTATATTTAATTAGCTCATGAATGTGGACGGCGGCGCCCGCCCCTCCCTTACCGCAAAGGCAATCCAAATGGCACGCATGGTTCACTGCATCAAGCTCGGCAGGGAAGCCGAGGGACTCGACTTTCCGCCCTACCCGGGCGAGCTGGGCAAGCGCCTGTGGGAGAACGTCAGCAAGGAAGCTTGGGCGGCCTGGCTCAAGCACCAGACCATGCTGGTCAACGAGAACCGCCTGAACCTGGCCGACCAGCGCGCCCGCCAGTACCTGGCGCGCCAGATGGAAAAATACTTCTTCGGCGAAGGCGCCGACGCGGTGCAGGGCTACGTGCCGCCGTCGCACTGACCGCCCTTCCCCGACCTCCTGCGCCACCCGGGGCGGACGGCCGCGATCCCATGGCCGAACCCGTCGAATGGCACCCCGACGGCGTCGCGCGCAGCCCGCGCTTCGGCGACATCTACCACAGCGAGACCGGTGCCCTGGCGCAGGCGCGCCACGTGTTCCTGGCCGGCTGCGGCCTGCCCGGCGCGTGGGGCGGGCAGGCGCAATGGACGGTGCTCGAAACCGGCTTCGGGCTCGGGCTGAACTTTCTCGCGACCTGGCAGGCGTGGCGCGACGACCCGCGGCGCCCGAACCTGCTGCACTTCGTCTCGATCGAGGCGCACCCGGTGTCGCGGGGCGACCTGCTGCGCGCCGCCGCGACGCATCCCGAGCTGGCCGAGTTGGCGCAGGCGCTGGCGGCGCAGTGGCACGGGCTGCTGCCCGGTTTCCACCGGCTGGCCTTCGACGGCGGCCGCGTGCTGCTCACGTTGTGCGTCGGCGACGTGCGCGCCATGCTGCGGGCACAGCGCTTCGAGGCCGACAGCATCTTCCTCGACGGCTTCAGCCCCGCGCGCAACCCCGTCATGTGGGCCGGCGACACGCTGAAAGGCGTGTCGCGCTTCGCCCGGCGCGGCACCGGGCTCGCCACCTGGAGCGTCGCGCGCCCGGTGCGCGACGCCCTGGCGCAATGCGGCTTCGACGTGCGCAAGGTGCCCGGCCTGCCGCCCAAGCGCGAGAGCCTGCGGGCCTGCTTCGCCCCGGCCTGGACGCTGCGTCGCCGCGTTGCCGCAGGACCGCCTTCGGATGCTCCGGTGGCCGCACCCGGCCACTGCGCCGTGATCGGCGCCGGCCTGGCTGGCGCGGCGGTGGCGGCCAGCCTGGCGCGGCGCGGCTGGCGCGTCACGGTGCTCGATGCGGCCGCACGGCCGGCGGGCGGCGCCTCGGGGCTGCCGGCGGGCCTGCTGGCGCCGCACGTCTCGCCCGACGACGCGCTGCTGTCGCGCCTGACGCGCGCCGGCGTGCGCATCACTTGGCAGCAGCTCGAAACGCTGCTGGGCGACGGCGCTGCCGGCGCCGGCTGGCGCGCCAGCGGCGTGCTGGAGCGGCGCGCCGCCGGCGCAGCCCGCCTGCCCGCCGACTGGCGCGCCGACGGCCCCAACGAAAGCTGGCACGCCACGCCCGCCCGATTGCGCGCGGCCGGCCTGCCCGGCGGCGATCCGGGTGACGCGCTGTGGCACGCCCGCGCCGGCTGGGTGCGCCCGGCCCGGCTGATCGACGCCTGGCTCGCGCAGCCCGGCATCGCCTTCGAGGGCGGCCGGCGCGTGGCCCGGATCGTCGCCGCCGCGTCGCCCGAGGGAGCCTGGACGCTGCTCGACGCCCGCGGCACCCCGCTCGCGCAGGCCGACCGCGTCGTCGTCGCCGCCGGTTTCGAAAGCGGCGCCTTCGCCCCGGCGTGGCCGCTGCAGCCGGTGCGCGGGCAGCTGGAATGGGGCCGCATGGCCGATGCGCCCGATCTGCCCATCGTGCCGGTCAACGGCGACGGCCAGCTGATCGCCCACGTCGCCGACGCCGACGGCGACGGCGCACTCTGGCTGACCGGCGCGACCTTTGGGCGCGACCGCCGCGACACCGCGCCCGACGCGGCCGACACGCGGGCCAACCTCGAACGCCTGGCCCGGCTGCATCCCGGTGCCGCGGCGGCGCTGGCGCCGGTCTTCGCGCGCGGCAGCACACACGCATGGGCCGGCGTGCGCTGCGCCAGCGCCGACCGGCGCCCGCTGGTCGGGCCGCTCGACGCCGCGGCGTGGCCCGGCGTGTGGCTGTGCACCGCGATGGGCTCGCGCGGCCTGACCTTCGCCGCGCTGTGCGCCGAGCTGCTGGCGGCGCGCTGGCACGGCGAGCCGCTGCCGCTGCCCGCCAGGCTGGCCGCCGCGCTCGACACCGCCCGGCTGGAGCGGCTGCAAGGAGCGCCGCCCGCCGCGGCACCGGCGCGCGCTGCGCCGACTCGACAGTCGCCGGGCTCACAGTTTTGATGCGGCGCGCGCCGGCGCGGCGCACCCTCCCTGCCCGTGCGGCTCAGAGGTTGGTGTAGCTCGCGTTGCCGAGGCCGGTGCCGATGGTCAGCACCGCCCAGCGCCGCACGTCGCGCGTGAAGGGCAGCTCGCTCAGGCCCTGCAGCACCGCGTCGTTGTGCAGGCGCACCACTGGGAGGCGACCGCCGACCGGCTCCAGCGCCCGCGCCAGCCGGCCGGGCAGGTGGAAGTCCCGGCGCTCCCAGTCGCCCGGCAGGTTCTGCGCGCCGGCGGCGATCGAGCCGTCCCGGCTGATCATGCCCGGGCAGGCCACGCCGACGAAGGGCGCCAGCGCGATGCCTTCGCGCGCGGCCCGCGCGATCAGGCGGTTGAGCATCTCGGCCATGCCGTCGAGCAGGCCGGCGCGGTCGGGCTGGTCGTCGGCGTGCTGCCATTTGTCGTTCGCCACCACGGCGGCCTGCGACAGGTCGTCGGCGTCATCGAGGTGCGCTCGCACGATGCCGCAGCGCACGTTGGTGCCGCCCAGGTCGATCGCCAGCAGGGCGTCGTGGCCGGAGGCCAGCAGCGCGCGCGGCGCCAGGTGCGCGCAGCCGATCAGCCCGCCGTCGTCGGCCGCATGGCGCAGGCGGCGCAGTTCGACCTGGACGCCCCGGCTGCGCAGCACGACGCCGGCGCGCTCGATGGCGTGCGCGCCCACCTCGCTTTGCCGGAAGCCGCCGCCGACCACGATGCGCTCGACGCCGCGCCACGCCGGCTGGTGCATGAACTGCTCGATCACCCCGGCCAGGTCGTCGGCGAAGGCCTCGGCGGCGCCCAGCACCAGCCGCGCGGCCTCGGGGTCCTGGCGCGCGGCGCGGTCCAGCGCCTGCTTGTCGAGCTCGGCGCTCGGCGTCTCGCCCAGCGGGTCGTCGCCCTCGTGGCGGGTGCGCTGGCGCCAGCGCTCCAGCACCTCGCGGAACGCCGTCTGGCTGGCGCGGTCGCCGACCAGCGCGTCGTCGTCGTCGCGCAGCTCGAGACTGTAGCTGTCGATGCGCACGCCGGGCAGCCGCGCCGGGGCGTGGCCGGATTCTTCCGGGTCTGACTTAGACGGCGATGGCGCGGACGCGGCTGCGGGCGCAGGCTGGGCGGTGGGCATGGGGGCGGCTTCCTTCGGTGGGGAATCGGCGCCGGCGGCACCGCAAGGCCGCGTTGTAGGCCTGCGCGGCGGCAAGCGCTGCCAGACACCGCTGGCAAGGCGTGTCTGCCGCAGGCGGGCGCCTGCACGCCGTGCGCGCCGGCTGCACATCCGGCGGGGCCTGTGATGGCGTTCCAGGTCCCTGCACGCCGCGCGCGTCGGTCACGCGGCGCCGTGCGTGTCGGATGCTATTTTCTCAGTAGTAAGCAATGCCCGTGCGGCCAGCGCCGAAGCCGGTTTCGACCTATAACCCGCGGGTGCCGCCCTCCTCCCGCCCGCCCGCCGGGCCACCGCCGGATTCCCCGCCCGATCCGCCGCCGGTCCCGCCGCCCGCGCCCGCGCCCACGCCCACGCCCACGCCCACGCCCACGCCCACGCCTGTGCCAGCGCCGGCGCGGCCGCGCCTCGGCCGCTGGCTGGCGCTCTCGCTGTGCGCCGCCGCCGCGTATGCCGGCTGGGGCCTGTGGCGCGGCACGATCGTCGTGCCCGAGCGCTTCAACCCCTGGGCGCCGCTCGACGTGGCCGCGCCGCCCGACTGGCTGACCGACTTCAAGCTGGCGCGCGCGCACAGCGACCCGGCGCGCTGCCGCGACGCCCTGGCGCGCACCGGCATGCGCTACGACGCGCTGCCCGACCGCGTCACCGCGCCCGGCTGCGGCTTCGACAACGCGGTGCGGCTGCGAGAGGCCGAGGTGCGGCTCGGCGCGCCGCTGGCGCTCAGCTGCCCGATGGCGCTGTCGTTCTTCATGTGGGAGCGCCACGCGCTGCAGCCGGCCGCCCTGGCGCGCTTCGGCGAGCGCATCGTCGCCATCGATCAGCTCGGCAGCTACGCCTGCCGCAACATCAACCGCGGCGACGGCGACGGCGCCGCGCCCGGCGCGGCCGACGCCTCGCGCAGCCGCCACGCGACCGCCAATGCGCTCGACGTCGCCGGCTTCACGCTGGCCGACGGGCGGCGCGTCCGGGTGCTGGGCCAGTGGCGCGGCGGTGGCGACGCCGGTGGCAGCAACGCCGGCGACAGCGCCGCCACGGCGGCGGCCGGCCCGGCGGCGCTGCTGCTGCGCGATGCCCACCGCGGCGCCTGCCGCTTCTTCGACGGCGTGCTCGGGCCCGACTACAACGCGGTGCACCGCGACCACTTCCATCTGGAGACCGGCGGCTATCGGATGTGCCACTGAGCGGCCCTGGACGCCTGGCGGCTGCCTGCGGCCGCAGGGTCCGTTCGCTGCAGCGTGGCGTGGGCCACCGGACGGGCGTGGAACGCCCGGACTCGACCGCCGCAGCGCGCCGTCAGACCGCCTATGCCCTTATCCGCAAATGCATGTCCGTCGCCCGGCAGGCCGCATGAAGACTGGCGAATTAGCTTATCCGCATAAGGCGCGAACCAAAAAATCGTTTGGATTCATAAGGCCCACCTCTACAGTCGCGGCCTCTTGCTGGTGCGCGCCCGGGCGCACCGCGCTCCAAGACCGACGATGTACCAATACACAGATTTCGACCGCCAATTCGTGCACCTGCGCGCCGCGCAATTCCGCGACCAGCTGGAGCGCTGGCAGGCCGGCAAGCTGAGCGAGGACGAGTTCAAGCCACTGCGGCTGCAAAACGGCTGGTACGTGCAGCGCTACGCGCCGATGCTGCGCGTGGCCGTGCCCTACGGCGAGCTCTCCAGCGCGCGGCTGCGCGTGCTGGCCCGCATCGCGCGCGAGTACGACGCGCCCGACGCCGAGCTGTACCGCCACGCCAACGAGGTGCAGGGCGCGCTCGGCAGCGCCCGGCTGCCGACGCACAACGCGCACTTCACGACCCGCACCAACGTCCAGTACAACTGGATTCCGCTCGCCAGGGCGGCCGACGTGATGGACCTGCTGGCCTCGGTGGACATGCACGGCATCCAGACCAGCGGCAACTGCATCCGCAACATCACCAGCGACGAGCTGGCCGGCATCGCCATCGACGAGATCGCCGACCCGCGCCCCTTCGCCGAGATCATGCGGCAGTGGAGCACGCTGCACCCGGAGTTCGCCTTCCTGCCGCGCAAGTTCAAGATCGCCGTGACCGGCGCCGTCGAGGACCGCGCCGCCACCGGCTGGTACGACGTCGGGCTGCAGCTGCACAGGAACGCCGCGGGCGAGCTGGGCTTCCGGGTCAAGGTCGGCGGCGGCATGGGCCGCACGCCCATCATCGCCACCGTGGTGCGCGAGTTCCTGCCGTGGCCGCAGTTGCTGAACTACCTCGAAGCGGTGATCCGCGTCTACAACCGCTACGGCCGGCGCGACAACGTCTGGAAGGCGCGCATCAAGATCCTGGTGAAGGCCGAGGGCCAGCGCTACATCGACGACGTGGAGGCCGAGTTCGCGCAGATCGTGGCGCACGACGGCGCCGCGCACACGATCACGCAGGCCGAGTTCGACCGCGTCGCGGCCTCGTTCGTGCCGCCGGCGCTGCCCGCCCGCGAGCCGCGCCGCAGCGCCGAGGAGACGCACGCCGCGCTGCGCGCCCAGGCGGCCGACAGCCCGGCCTTCGCGCGCTGGCTCGGCCGCAACGTGGCGCCGCACAAGAACCCGGCGCTGCGCGCCGTCACGCTGTCGTTCAAGCGCGTCGGCCAGTCGCCGGGCGACGCCACGGCCGGCCAGCTGGAGGCCGCCGCCGAGCTGGCCGACCGCTTCTCGGCCGGCGAGGCGCGCGTGACGCATGCGCAGAACCTGCTGCTGCCCTGGGTGCACGCCGACGACCTCCATGCCCTGTGGCTGGCCGCGCGCGCGCTGGGCCTCGCCAGCCCCAACCTGCACCTGCTGACCGACATGATCTCGTGCCCCGGCGGCGACTTCTGCTCGCTGGCCAACGCGCGCTCGATCCCGATCGCCGCGGCGATCATGGAGCGCTACCAGGACCTCGACGAGCTCGACGACCTGGGCGAGATCGACCTGCACATCAGCGGCTGCATCAACTCCTGCGGCCACCACCACAGCGGCCACATCGGCATCCTCGGCGTCGACAAGGACGGCAAGGAGTGGTACCAGGTCACGCTCGGCGGCGCCGACGGGTCGGCCCGCAGCGGCGCGGCGCGGCCCGGCAAGGTGGTCGGCCCGTCGTTCTCGGCGGCCGAGGTGCCCGACGTGATCGAGGCGGTGCTGGGCACCTACCGCGATCAGCGCCAGCCGGGCGAGAGCTTCGTCGAGACCCTGCGCCGCGTCGGCATCGACCCGTTCAAGGCCGCGGCCAACGGCGCGCGCTCCAAGGCCGAGGTGGCTGTATGAGCCGCCGGGCCGCTCCCAAGGCGAATACCGCAGCGCGGCAGCGCGGAGGTTTCCTGATGCACCGCCGGGCCGCTCCCAAGGCGAATGCCGCAGCGCGCAGCGCGGAGGTTTCCGAATGAACCGCACTTTGCAACTCATCGCCGCCGAGGACCACGTGGACGACGGCGAGCCGTCGGTGCTGCAGCTGGGCAACGACGCCGATCCGCTGGCCATCGAGGTGTGCCTGGCGGACGTGCAGCGCATCGACCTGCACTTTCCGAAGTTCACCGACGGCCGCGCCTACAGCCAGGCGGTGCTGCTGCGCCGGCGGCTGGGCTTCCGGGGCGACCTGCGCGCCACCGGCGACGTGCTGATCGACCAGCTGGTGCACATGCAGCGCACCGGGTTCTCCAGCGCGGTGCTCAAGGAAGGCGTCGACGCCACCGACGCGCAGCGCCAGTTCGACCGCTTCGCCGCCTTCTACCAGGGCGACCTGCAGACGGCGCCGATCTTCTCCCCGGAGCGCGCCGCGAGCCTGCAGCCCGACGGCGGCACTCTCCGGACGGGCGCCCGAGCGAGCGCCGAACCGACCGACACGCCATGACCGCCGTTGCCCTCCACGCCCGGCCTTCCGCCGACTTCGACGCCAAGGTGGCCGAAAGCGCCGCGCTGCTGCGCCGCGCGGCGGCCGAGTTCGCGCCGCTCACGCAGGCTTCCAGCCTGGGCGCCGAGGACATGGTGGTGACCGACCTGCTGCACCGCTTCGAGGTGCGCGCGGACATCTTCGTGCTCGACACCGGCCGGCTGCACCCCGAGACGCTGGCGCTGCTGCGCCGGCTGCAGATGCACTACGTGCGGCAGGTCGACGTCTACCATCCCGACGCCGAAGCCGCCACCGCGTTCGTCGAGAAGAACGGCGAGGACGCGATGTACCGTAGCCTGAACCTGCGCAAGGCCTGCTGCCAGATCCGCAAGATGGAGCCGCTCGCGCGCGCGCTGGCCGGCCGGCGCGGCTGGATCACCGGCCTGCGCCGCGAGCAGTCCGACGCGCGCGCCGAGGTGCCCTTCCTCGAACACGCGCCCCTCGCCGCGGCCGACGGCGAGCCCTTCGCCACGCGCACCAAGGTCAACCCGCTGGCGCGCTGGACCCTGGGCGACGTGTGGCACTACATCGACCTGCACAAGGTGCCTTACAACCCGCTGCACGACCAGTTCTACCCGAGCATCGGCTGCGCCCCCTGCACCCGCGCCGTCACGCTCGGCGAGGACTTCCGCTCCGGGCGCTGGTGGTGGGAAAACGAAGGCGCCAAGGAGTGCGGCCTTCACGTGGGCGCCGCCGCCCCCTCTTCTGCCGCCCCTTCTTCCGTCATCCCGATCCGCGCGATCGCCTGAACCCGAAGCCCCGAACACCGGAATTTTTTTTGCCCATGAACGCCCGCACCGCACCCGACCTGCTGCAACCGTCGCCCGCATACCCGCCGGCGCACCTGCTGTCGAACACGCACCTCGACGCGCTGGAGGAGGAGACCATCTTCATCCTGCGCGAAGTCGCCGCCTCGTTCGAGCGGCCCGCGCTGCTGTTCTCGGGCGGCAAGGATTCGCTGGTGCTGCTCAAGTGCGCCGAGAAGGCGTTCGGCGCCGGGCGCATCCCGTACCCGCTGCTGATGATCGACACCGGCCACAATTTTCCCGAGGTGACCGATTTCCGCGACCGGCGCGCGGCCGAGCTGGGCGCCAAGCTGATCGTGCGCAGCGTCGAGGACTCGATGGCGCGCGGCACGGTGCGCCTCGCCCACGCCGGCGAGTCGCGCAACGTGCACCAGTCGGTCACGCTGCTCGAAGCCATCGAGGAGTTCGGCTTCGACGCGCTGATCGGCGGCGCCCGGCGCGACGAGGAAAAGGCGCGCGCCAAGGAGCGCATCTTCTCGCACCGCGACAGCTTCGGGCAGTGGCAGCCCAAGGACCAGCGGCCCGAGCTGTGGACGCTGTTCAACACGCGGCTGGCGCCCGGCGAGCATTTCCGCGTGTTCCCGATCTCGAACTGGACCGAATTGGACGTCTGGCAGTACATCGAGCGCGAGCAGGTCGCCCTGCCCTCGCTCTACTACACGCACCGCCGCGAGGTGGTCGAGCGCCGCGGCCTCCTGGTGCCGGTCACGCCGCTGACGCCGCCGCGCGAGGGCGAGACGGCCGAGTGGCGCGACGTGCGCTTTCGCACCGTGGGCGACATCACCTGCACCTGCCCGGTCGAGAGCCTGGCGGCCGACGCGGCCGATGTCGTGCTCGAAACCCTGGCCGTGGACGTGAGCGAGCGCGGCGCGACGCGCATGGACGACAAGACCTCGGAAGCGTCGATGGAGAAGCGCAAGAAGGACGGGTACTTTTAGCTCGCCCCCAGGCTTGCCCACTTCGTGTGGCCGCCCACCCCCTACCGGGGGCAATACCGGTGGCCCGGCGAAACCGGATCCACGGTATTTCTGGAAAAGACGGGGCTGCGGGGATGGGCGGGTGTCGCGGGATTTCTGGAAGAAAGCTCCGGCTCTTGAAAAACGCTTGATTGCAGGTTGCATGGGAAGAAGAATTGACATGAGTGCTACGACTTTGATAGCTGATGGTGCAGGCGGGACGGGCGCTGGAGCCTCTTTTGACCAGATTTCCGCAGCGCAGGGCGACACCGGCGCGGCGCTGCGCTTCATCACCTGCGGCAGCGTGGACGACGGCAAGAGCACGCTGATCGGGCGGCTGCTGGTGGACAGCCGCGCGGTGCTGCAAGACCAGCTCGCCGGCGTGCAGCGCGGCGGCGAGACCGACCTGGCGCTCCTGACCGACGGGCTGGCCGCCGAGCGCGAGCAGGGCATCACGATCGACGTGGCGTACCGCTATTTCTCGACCGCCCGGCGCAAGTTCGTCATCGGCGACGCGCCCGGCCACGAGCAGTACACGCGCAACATGGTGACGGCCGCCTCCAGCGCCGACGCGGCCGTCGTGCTGGTCGACGCCACCAAGCTGCCCTGGGCCGCCGAGGTGGAGGATGGCGAGGTCGTGCGGCGCGAGCTGCTGCCGCAGACGCGCCGCCACGTGCTGCTGTGCCGGCTGCTGCGGGTGCCGTCGATCGTGTTCGCAGTCAACAAGCTCGACGCCGTGGGCGACGCGGCGCTCGCGTTCGGGCGGATATCGGGCGCGCTCGCGGCGTTCGCCGAAGCGGCGGGCATCGCGGTCGCGGCGACGGTGCCGCTGTCGGCCTTGAAGGGCTGGAACGTCGCCTCACGCCATGCCGGCTGGTGCGGCTACGACGGCCCGAGCCTGCTCGAATGGCTGGAGGGCCTGCCGGTGACCGCGCCCGACGAGGACGTGCCCTTCGCCTTCCCGGTGCAGTGGGTCGAGAAGTTCCCGCACTCGGCCGACACCTCGCAGGGCCGGCGCGTGTTCTGGGGCCGCGTGGCCGGCGGCCAGGCGGCGCCCGGCCAGCGCGTCGCCGTGCTGCCGGGAGGGCAGACGGCGACCGTGGCGCAGGTGCTCAACCACACGCGCCAGCCGCTCGCCGTGGAGGCCGGCCGCAGCGCGGGCATCGTGCTCGACCGCGAGCTCGACGTCTCGCGCGGCGACTGGCTGCTGGCGCCCGGCGCCTTCGAACCGGTGCGCGAGATCACCGCCACCGTCGCCTGGCTCGACGACGAGCCGCTGGTGGCGGGCCGCGTCTACTGGGCGCTGCAGGGCCACCGCTGGGTCAAGGCCAGGGTGGCGCGCGTGCTCGATCGCGTCGACATCGGCACGCTGCAGCGCGAGCCCGCCGACCGGCTGGAGCCCAACGCCATCGGCGACGTGGTGCTGGCGCTGCAGCAGCCGCTGGCGGTGCTGCCCTTCGCGCGCTCGCGCGCGCTCGGCTCGCTGGTGCTGGTGGACGCCGCCTCGCACCGCACCGCGGCGGCCGTGCTGGTGACGCAGGTCAAGCAATGAGCCCACCGTCCGCGCTGCCTTGCACCCCGCGCCTAAAATCGGGCGTCTCGCCGCTTATTTGCTGTCTGCCCAAAAGAACATGACCCACGTCGTCTCCGACTCCTGCATCCGCTGCAAATACACCGATTGCGTCGATGTCTGCCCCGTGGACTGCTTCCGCGAAGGCCCCAACATGCTGGTGATCGACCCGGACGAGTGCATCGACTGCGCGGTGTGCATCCCCGAGTGCCCGGTCAACGCCATCTACGCCGAGGAAGACCTGCCGGCCGACCAGGTGCACTTCACCCAGCTCAACGCCGAGCTGGCCTTCGCCCCGGGCTGGAAGAGCATCACCAAGCGCAAGCCGGCCCTGCCCGACGCGGAAGAGTGGAAAGACAAGACCAACAAGCTCCCGGAGCTGATCCGCTGAGCACGGCGGCGGCGCCCGTCGAGACCGACGCGCTGGTCATCGGCGCCGGCCCGGTCGGGCTGTTCCAGGTGTTCCAGCTTGGCCTGCTGGAGATGTCCTGCCACGTGGTCGATGCCCTGCCGCAGGCGGGCGGCCAGTGCATCCAGCTCTACGCCGACAAGCCGATCTACGACATCCCCGGCACGCCCGCCACCACCGGCCGCGCCCTGGTGGCCTCGCTGCTCCGGCAGATCGCGCCGTTCGGGCCGCGCCTTCACCTGGGCCAGCAGGTCACGACGCTCTCGCGCGAGCCGGACGGGCGCCTGCGCCTGGGCACTTCGGCCGGCCTCGACTTCCTCGCCAGGACCGTGATCGTCGCCGCCGGCGTCGGCGCGTTCCAGCCCAGGCGCATCGCGGTTGAGGGCATCGAGCGCTTCGAAGGCTCGCAGCTGCGCTACCACCCGGCGACGCTCGAAGGCTTCGCCGGGCGGCACGTGGTGGTCAACGGCGGCGGCGACGCGGCACTGGAGGCGGCCATCGCGCTGGCCGGCCAGGACGATGACGCGCGCCCGGCCAGCGTCACCCTGCTGCACCGGCGCGACGTTTACCAAGCGGAGGACGCCGCCGTGGTGCGCCTGCGCGCGCTGCACGAGACGCAGGCGCTGCGCCTGGTCGTCGGCCAGATCGCGGCCGTCGTCGAGGATGCCGACGGCAGGCTGGTGCAGTTGATCGTCGAGACGCCCGAGGCCACCGCCGTCGAGTTGCCGGCGGACGCGCTGCTGGCCTTCCTCGGCATCTCGCCGCGCCTGGGCCCGATCGCGGACTGGGGGCTGGCGCTGGAGCGCAAGCAGGTGCCGGTGGACACCGAGAGCTTCCAGACCCGCGAGCCGGGCGTCTTCGCGGTGGGCGACATCAACACCTACCCCGGCAAGAAGAAGCTCATCGTGTGCGGCTTCCACGAGGCGACGCTGGCTGCGTGGGGCGCTGCGGAGATCGTATTCCCGGACCGGCGCCTGCCGCTGCAATACACCACCACCAGCACGCGGCTGCACGAGCTGCTGGGCGTGAGGTAAAGACCGAACGTGACACCAGGGCCAGCGAAACGAGGCCCCTTCGGGAAACACCGTGGAACCGGCTCCGCCGGGCCACTGGTGTTGCCCCCGGTGGGGGGTGGGCGGCCACACGAAGTGGGCAAGCCTGGGGGTGAGCTTTATCTCGGCAGCGGCAGCGCGCCGGTGCACTTGATCTCGTCGAGGCAGACGCTGGAGCGCACGCTGTTGACGCCGGGCAGCCGCATCAGCTTGTCCATCAGGAACTGCGACAGCGACTTCAGGTCGTGCTCGATCACCTTGACCACGTAATCGAAGTCGCCGGTGACCGAGTAGCACTCCAGGACTTCCGGCAGGTCGACGATCACGTCGGTGAATTTCGGCAGGTCGCGGATGTGGCCCTTCTCCATCGCCACGTGGATGAAGGCCACCACGCCCAGGCCCAGCCGGGCGGCGTTCAGGCGCGTCTCGTAGCGTTCGATGAATCCCTGCTCCTCCAGCCGCCGATGCCGGCGGTGGCACTGCGCGGGCGACAGGCCGATCGCCTCGGCCAGCTCCAGGTTGGACGCGCGGCCGTGGCCCTGCAGGAAGGCGAGGATTTTCCGGTCGATTTGATCCAGATCAAGCTCGTACAAGATCCTCTCCTTCGTTGACCGCGACGCGCAATCATATTTCCTGCCCAAGGGTTAGCCCCAGCCTGCAATGAAAGCAGATTTTTCGTGACGGAGTTCACACTTCTCCCCTCAGAAAGCGGCTCGGCGGCGTGGCTTCGACAGTCCTCGGCCGGAGCGGTTTTCGACATCGAACCCTCGCCTCCACCCTTCATCAGGATCCCACGTGCAACATTCTTTCCTGCGCAACCCTCTGACGGCCCTCGCCTTCGCGCTGGCCGCCGTCGCCGCTCCCGGCCACGCCGCCGACAAGACCGAGAAGTCGGTCCTGGTCACGGCGATCGTCGAGCACAAGGCCCTCGACGCGGTGCGCGACGGCGTCAAGGACGAGCTGAAGTCCGCCGGCTTCGAGGCCGGCAAGAACCTGAAGTACGAGTACCAGAGCGCCCAGGGCAACAACGGCACGGCCGCGCAGATCGCCCGCAAGTACGTCGGCGAGCGGCCGGACGCGATCGTCGCCATCGCCACGCCATCGGCCCAGGCCGTGGTGGCGGCGACCAAGGACATCCCCGTCGTCTACAGCGCGGTCACCGACCCGGTCGCGGCCAAGCTGGTGAAAAGTTGGGAGGCGTCGGGCACCAACGTCACCGGCGTGTCCGACCTGTCGCCGCTGGACCGGCACCTGGCGCTGATCAAGCAGATCGTGCCGAACGCCAAGCGCGTCGGCGTGATCTACAGCCCTGGCGAGGCCAACTCGGTGGCGATCGTCGAGGCGCTCAAGAAGGCCATGCCGGCCGCCGGCCTGACGCTGGTGGAGGGCGCCGCGGCGCGCACCGTCGATGTCGCCAGCGCGGCGCAGAGCCTGGTCGGCAAGGTCGATGCGATCTACGCGCCGACCGACAACAACGTGATGTCGGCGTTCGAGGGCATCGTCAAGGTGGCGCAGCAGGCCAAGATCCCGGTCATCGCGGCCGACACCGACGCGGTCAAGCGCGGCGCCGTCGCGGCGCTGGGCCTGAACTACTACGACATCGGCCGCCAGACCGGCAAGATCGTGGTGCGCATCCTCAACGGCGAGGCTCCGGGCAGGATCGCCTCGCAGACCAGCACCACCTTCGAGCTGCACGTCAACCCGGCCGCCGCGCAGAAGCAGGGCGTGACGCTGCCGGAGGCGCTGGTCAAGTCGGCCAAGGTCGACGACGTCAAGTAAGCCTGGCCGGCGGGGCGTGCGGCGCGCTCCGCCCACCGGCCACGCCGGCTTCACCTGCCGGCCCTTCCGCTTCCCTTCGCCTCTTCGCCCGGCGCGTCACGCGACGCCGCGGCCACCTTCCTCCTTTTCGAGATCTCTGCCATGTCGCTCATTGCTTCCCTGGGCGCCATCGAGATCGGTCTGATATTCGGACTGGTCGCGCTTGGTGTCTTCCTGTCGTTTCGCATCATCAATTTTCCGGACCTGACGGTCGACGGCAGCTTCCCGCTCGGCGGCGCCGTCGCCGCGGCGCTGATCGTCGCCGGCTGGAACCCGTTCGCCGCGACCGCGGCCGCCATCGTGGCCGGCGCCCTGGCCGGCTACCTGACCGCCTGGCTCAACGTGCACCTGCGCATCATGCAGCTGCTCGCCAGCATCCTGGTGATGATCGCGCTGTACTCGGTGAACCTGCGCATCATGGGCAAGCCCAACGTCGCGCTGATCAACGACCCCACGGTGTTCAGCCTGCTCGATTTCGGCGGCCTGCCCGACTACTGGGCCAAGCCGCTGGTGCTGCTGGTCATCGTGATCGTCGCCAAGGTGCTGATCGACCTGTTCTTCGCCTCCGAGGTCGGCCTGGCGATGCGCGCCACCGGCGGCAACCCGCGCATGGCGCGGGCCCAGGGCATCTCGACCGACCGGCTGACGGTGTGGGGCCTGGCGCTGTCGAACGCGCTGGTGGCGCTGGCCGGGGCGCTGTTCGTCCAATCCCAGGGCGGCGCGGACATCTCGATGGGCATCGGCACCATCGTGATCGGCCTGGCGGCGGTGATCATCGGCGAGACCATCCTGCCGGCGCGCAGCCTGGTGGTCACGACGCTGGCCTGCATCCTGGGCGCGGTGCTCTACCGCTTCTTCATCGCGCTGGCGCTCAACAGCGACTTCATCGGCCTGAAGGCCCAGGACCTGAACCTGGTCACCGCCCTGCTGGTCGCGCTGGCCCTGCTCGTTCCAGGCTACAGGCGCAAGCTGGCCGGGCTGTGGCCCAAGGCGCGCGCCAATTCGACAGCCGCTACCGTCAAGGGAGTCAAGTGATGTTGCGCGCCCAAGGTCTCGAAATCACCTTCAACCCCGGCACGCCGATCGAAAACCGCGTGCTGCGCGGGCTGGACCTGAGCATCCCCACCGGGCAGTTCGTCACCGTGATCGGCTCCAACGGGGCCGGCAAGTCGACCTTCCTGAACGCGGTGAGCGGCGACCTGATGGTCGATCGCGGCAGCATCCAGATCGACGACCAGGACGTCACCCGCCGCTCGGCGTGGCAGCGCTCGGGGCTGGTCGCGCGGGTCTTCCAGGACCCGATGGCCGGCACCTGCGAGGCGCTGACGATCGAGGAGAACATGGCGCTGGCGTGGAAGCGCGGCGCGCGCCGCGGCCTGGGCTTCTCGCTCAACCGCCAGCTGCGCGAGCTGTTCCGCGAGAAGCTCAGCATCCTCAAGCTCGGGCTGGAGAACCGCCTGGCCGACCGCATCGGCCTGCTCTCCGGGGGGCAGCGCCAGGCCGTCAGCCTGCTGATGGCGTCGCTGCAGCCGTCGCGCATCCTGCTGCTCGACGAGCACACCGCCGCGCTCGACCCCAAGACCGCCGCCTTCGTGCTCGAACTCACCGCCAGGATCGTCGAGGACAGCGGGCTCACCGCGATGATGGTCACGCACTCGATGCGCCAGGCGCTCGACTACGGCAGCCGCACGGTGATGCTGCACGAGGGCCGCGTGATCCTCGACATCGAGGGCTCCGAGCGCGCCGGCATGGACGTGCCCGACCTGCTGCGCATGTTCGAGCAGACCCGCGGCGAAAAGCTCGACGACGACAAGCTGCTGCTCGTGTAGCCGGCGGCCGCCCACCCTGAACCCCATTCCGAAAGACCGACATGAAAGAACTGCTGAACCGCTTCGAGACCCGGGCCCCCGAGATCGTCTTCGAGTGGCACGACGCCGAGACGCCCGCCAAAGGCTGGGCCGTCATCAACTCGCTGCGCGGCGGCGCCGCCGGCGGCGGCACGCGCATGCGCCCGGGCCTGGACCGGCGCGAGGTCGAGTCGCTGGCCAAGACCATGGAGGTCAAGTTCACCGTCTCCGGCCCGGCCATCGGCGGCGCCAAGTCCGGCATCGACTTCGACCCCGCCGACCCGCGCAAGGACGGCGTGCTGCGGCGCTGGTACCAGGCGGTGATGCCGCTGCTCAAGACCTACTACGGCACCGGCGGCGACCTGAACGTGGACGAGGTGCACGAGGTGATCCCGATCACCGAGAGCCACGGCCTGTGGCACCCGCAGGAAGGCGTCGTCAACGGCCACTTCGCGCCGAGCGAGAGCGAGCGCATCCAGAAGGTCGGGCAGCTGCGCGTGGGCGTGGCCAAGGTCGTCGAGGACCCCCGCTACACCCCGGACCCCGCCCGCAAGTACCGGGTGGCCGACCTGATTACGGGCTGGGGCGTGGCGGAATCGGTGCTGCACTATTACCGGCTGTACGGCGGCGGCATCGAAGGCAAGCGCGTCGTCGTGCAGGGCTGGGGCAACGTGGGCTCGACGGCGGCCTACTACCTGGCGCGCGCCGGTGCCCGCATCGTCGGCATCATCGACCGCGAGGGCGGTCTGCTCGACACGGAGGGCCTCGGCTTCGAGCAGGTCCGTGCGCTGTTCCTGAACAAGCGGGGCAACCAGCTGGCCGCCGACGGCATGCTCCCGTTCGACGAGATCGACCGCAGCGTGTGGAGCGCGGGCGCCCAGGTCTTCCTGCCCTGCGCCGGATCGCGCCTGGTGACGCGGCAGCAGGTCGACCGGCTGATCGAAGGCGGCCTCGAAGTCGTCTCGAGCGGCGCCAACGTGCCGTTCGCCGATCGCGAGATCTTCTACGGCCCCATCTACGAGCACGCCGATGCCAGCGTGTCGGTGATTCCCGACTTCATCGCCAACTGCGGCATGGCGCGCGCCTTCGCTTTCCTGATGGAAGGCAATGCCGAGATTTCCGACGAGGCGATCTTCGGCGACGTCTCGGCCACCGTGGCCGCGGCGCTCGAGCGTTGCCACGCGCGCTCCGGCGAGCGCACCGGCATCGCCCGCACCGCGTTCGAGAATGCGCTGACGCAGCTTGTCTGAAGCCGCCCGCCCACCCTATAACCCACTCTCCCAAAGGAGCAACACACATGACCGATCTGTTCGAGAACCCCATGGGCCTCATGGGCTTCGAGTTCGTCGAGTTCGCCTCGCCCACGCCCGACACCCTGGAGCCCTTCTTCGAGAAGCTGGGCTTCGAGCTGGTGGCAAAGCATCGCTCCAAGGACGTGGTGCTCTACCGCCAGGGCGACATCAACTTCATCGTCAACCGCGAGCCCCACAGCCCGGCGGCCTACTTCGCTGCCGAGCACGGGCCCTCGGCCTGCGGGCTGGCCTTTCGCGTGCGGGACTCGCACAAGGCCTATGCGCGCGCGCTGGAGCTGGGCGCGCAGCCCATCGAGATCGCCACGGGCCCCATGGAGCTGCGCCTGCCCGCCATCAAGGGCATCGGCGGCGCGCCGCTCTACCTCATCGACCGCTTCGAGGACGGCAAGTCCATCTACGACATCGACTTCGAGTTCGTCGAGGGCGCAGAGCGCCACCCCGCCGGCCACGGCCTGAAGGTGATCGACCACTTAACGCACAACGTCTACCGCGGCCGCATGGCCTTTTGGGCCAACTTCTACGAAAAACTCTTCAACTTCCGCGAGATCCGCTACTTCGACATCCAGGGCGAATACACGGGCCTGACGTCCAAGGCGCTGACGGCGCCCGACGGCAAGATCCGCATCCCGCTCAACGAGGAGTCCTCCAAGGGCGCGGGGCAGATCGAGGAGTTCCTCATGAAGTTCAACGGCGAGGGCATCCAGCACATCGCGCTCTTGAGCGACAACCTGCTGGACACCATCGACCGGCTGGGCCTGGCGGGCGTGCCGCTGATGACCGCGCCCAACGACATCTACTACGAGATGCTGGAGACCCGGCTGCCCGGCCACGGCCAGCCCGTGCCCGAGCTGCAGGCGCGCGGCATCCTGCTCGACGGCAGCACCGAGGGCGGCCACCGGCGCCTCTTGCTGCAGATCTTCTCGGAGACGGCCTTCGGGCCTGTCTTCTTCGAGTTCATCCAGAGGAAGGGCGACGACGGCTTCGGCGAGGGCAACTTCAAGGCGCTGTTCGAGTCCATCGAGCGCGACCAGGTGCGCCGCGGCGTGCTGCAGACGGGCTGAGCCTCATCACCATGAACCCGCTCCCACGGCCGGCGCCCACGCAGCGCCCGCGTCCGGGACGAAACAGAGGCAACCAAGGTCATCGATCATGCAGCGCCAATTGAGCGGAATCGAGAAGCACGGCGGCGATACCGGCCTGGCCGGGACCCCGGCGCGGGCGGACTGGACCATCGAGCAGGGCTGGGAACACTACGGCGCCGAGGAACACGCCACCTGGAAGACGCTGTTCGAGCGCCAGACGAAGCTGCTGCCGGGCCGCGCCTGCGACGAGTTCGTGCAGGGCATGCGCGACCTGCCGATCGGCGCCGAGCAGATCCCGGACTTCCGGCGCCTCTCCGACGTGCTGATGAAGCGCACCGGCTGGCAGGTCGTCGCGGTGCCGGGGCTGGTGCCCGACGACGTGTTCTTCGAGCACCTGGCCCACCGCCGCTTTCCGGCCGGCCACTTCATCCGCAAGCCGCACGAGCTCGACTACCTGGAGGAGCCCGACGTCTTCCATGACGTGTTCGGCCACGTGCCGATGCTGATGAACCCGGCCATCGCCGACTACATCCAGGCCTACGGCGAAGGCGGCCTGCGCGCGCAACAACTGGGCGTGCTCGACAAGCTGGCGCGCGTGTACTGGTACACGGTCGAGTTCGGTCTCGTGCAGCAGTCCGACGGGCTGCGCATCTACGGCGCGGGTATCGCCTCGTCGTACACCGAGAGCGTGTTCGCCCTCGACGACCCCTCGCCGAACCGCATCCGCTTCGACCTGGAGCGCGTGATGCGCACGCACTACCGCATCGACGACTTCCAGGAGAGCTATTTCGTCATCGGCGACCTCGACGAGCTGCTGGAACTCGCCCGCATCGATTTCGGCCCGCTCTACGAGCGCGTGCAGGGGCAGCCGGACTACGCGCCGGGCCAGGTTCTGGACAGCGACACGCTGATCACGCGCGGCACCGGCCGCTACTTCGACGACAAGCGACAGGAGCGATGAGATGAGCAATGAGGTGGATGCGCGCACGACCCGGACCGTCATGATCACCGGCGCCGCCGGCAACCTGGGCCGCTGCGTCGCCCGCGCCTTCGAGGCCGAAGGCGCCAACCTCGTGCTGGTCGACCTGCGGCTTGAACATCTGGAGGCGGCCTTCGGCGCCGAGGACGCGCGGCGCCTGTTCGCGCCCGCGGACCTGCTCGCGCAGGAGCAGGCCCACGGCGTGGCGCGGGTGGCCGCCGAGCGCTTCGGGCGCATCGACGTGCTGTGCAACCTGGCCGGCGGCTTTCGCATGGGCGAGGCCGTGCACGAGACGGCCGATGCGAACTGGGACTTCCTGCTCGACATCAACGCGCGCACCCTGCTGCACGCGGTGCGCGCCGTCGTGCCGCGCATGATCGACGCGGGCGGCGGGAGGATCGTCAACGTCGGCGCGTATTCGGCGCAAAAGGGCCTGGCCCGCATGGGCGCCTACTGCGCCGCCAAGGATGCGGTGATCCGCCTCACGGAGGCCATGGCGGCCGAGCTGCGCGAGAAGAACATCAATGTGAACTGCGTGCTGCCGACCATCCTCGATACGCCCGAGAACCGCGCCGCGATGCCCGACGCCGAGCCCGCGCGCTGGGTGGCGCCGCAGGACCTGGCCAGCGTGATCGTCTTCCTGGCGTCGGACGGCGCGCGTGCCGTCCACGGCGCGGCGCTGCCGGTCACGGCGCTCAGCTGACGCGCCGCACGCACCGCTTTCCTGACTAGAATCGTGCCCGCTGCGCGCCTTGCGGTGCGCGGCATTCGCTGGGGGTGTCCCTCGTGCGGCCACGGCCGTGCGAGGGACTGAGAAAGTCCCTTTGAACCTGATTGAGGTCATCCTCGCGCAGGGAAGCATGTCACCGGCCCGGCCGCCCTCTCAGGCCGCCATCCTCGGGCCGCGCAGGCCGACCTGCCATCGCGTCGAAAGAACGTCGTGGCACATCCAGAACCTTTTCTTCCTTTCAGGCCAAAACACGGCCTGGCGCCCGTCCCGCTTGCGGTGGCAGCTCTCTTTTTGATAGCGAGCGCCGCCCGCGCGCAGGACGCCTCGCTGCCGCAGGTCACCGTCGACGAGCGCAGCGCGCCGCCGCAGGCCGACGTCAGCGGCTTCGGCGACCTGCCGCTGCGCGAGGTGCCCGTCTCAGCCACTGTGATCGACAGCGGCCAGATCCAGGCTAGCGGCGCGCGGCGCCTGGCCGACCTCGTGCAGTTCGACGCCTCGGTCACCGACGCCTACAACTCGCCCGGCTACTGGGACTACCTGACGGTGCGCGGCTTCGTGCTGGACAACCGCTTCAACTACCGGCGGGAAGGCCTGCCGATCAGCGCCGAGACCACGATCCCGCTCGACAACAAGGAGCGCGTCGAGATCCTGCGCGGCACCAGCGGCATCCAGGCCGGCACCAGCGCGCCCGGCGGGCTGGTCAACTACGTGGTCAAGCGCCCGACCGAGCGCGACCTGCGCGAAGTCCGCCTCGAAGCCACCAGCCGCGGCAGCGTGCTGGGCGCCGTCGACCTGGGCGGGCGCTTCGGCGCCCAGCGCGAGTTCGGCTATCGGTTGAACGTGGTCAACGAGAACCTCAGGCCGCTCATCCACAACCTCGACGGCAACCGCAACCTGTTCTCGCTGGCGGCCGACTGGCGCGTCACGCGCGACTCGCTGCTGGAATTCGAGGTCGAGCGCAGCCACAAGGCGCAGCCGAGCCAGAACGGCTACAGCCTGCTGGGCAGCGTGCTGCCGCCACCGGTGGACCCGCGCATCAACCTCAACAACCAGGCGTGGTCGCAGCCTTCGGTGTTCGACGCGCTCACGGGCACGCTGCGCTTCACGCAGGCGCTTGGCAACGACTGGCGCTGGAGCGCGCAGCTCGGGCAGCAGCGCCTCAAAAGCGACGACCGGCTCGCCTACGCCTTCGGCTGCAGCGCCGAGGGCAATTTCGACCGCTACTGCTCGGACGGCACCTTCGACTTCTACGACTTCCGCAGCGAGAACGAACGCCGCCGCCTGACCGCCGGCAGCCTGGCCCTGAAAGGCAGCGCGATCACCGGCAGCGTGCGCCACGATCTTTCCTTCGGGCTGATCGAGAGCCGCGTGCGCAACCGCTTCCAGGACCAGGCCTTCAACTTCGTGGGCACCGGCAACGTCCTGGGCACGGCCGTCGTGCCGCCCGACCCGACGCTCACCAGCCCCAACACCAACCGCGACGAGCGCAGCACCGAGCTGTCGGTGCAGGACGCCATCCGCTGGAACGACCGCTTCACCACCTGGCTCGGTGTGCGCCACACGCGGCTGGACCGCAGCAGCATCCAGACCGACGGCACGGGGGCGACCGGCTACGCCCAGAGCCTGACAACGCCCTGGCTGGCCGCCAGCTACGCGCTGCGGCCCGGGCTGATGGCCTACGCGAGCTGGGGCCAGGGCGTCGAGTCGCAGATCGTGCCCAGCAAGCCCTCGCAGTACAGCAACCCCGGCGTCGCGCTGCCCGCGCTGGCGTCGCGCCAGTGGGAGCTGGGCCTGAAGGGCGGCGACGCCGCGCTCGGCTGGCAGGTGGCGTACTTCGACATCACCCGGCCGATGAGCAACCTGGACGCCTGCGGCCGCCTCGGCATCGTGCCGTGCGAAGGCGGCTATGACGGCAGCGCGCGGCACCGCGGCCTGGAGGCCGGTGCGCAGTGGAGCCAGGGGCCGTGGCGGCTGGCCGGCGGCATCACGCTGCTCGACGCCCGGCGCGAGGGCAGCCTGCTGGAGCCCGCCACCAACGGCCAGCGCCCGACCAACGTGCCGCGCCAAGTGGTGCGCGCGCAGGCGGCGTACCGCGTCGCCGCCGTGCCGGGGCTGGAGCTGCAGGGGCAGCTGTCGCACGAGGGCCGCCGCAACGTGCTGCCCGACGGTTCGATCACGCTGCCCGCCTGGACGCGCTTCGACGCCGCGCTGCGCTACGCGACGCAGTGGCGCGGCACCCGGCTGAACTGGACGCTGGCGGTCGAGAACGTCTTCGACCGGCGCTACTGGAAGGAATCGCCCTACCAATTCGGCCACGTCTACCTGTTCCCCGGCGCGCCGCGCACGCTGCGCCTGGGCGTGACCGCGGCGCTGTGAGGCCTCCGGACCCTAGGACAACTGGACTAGATTTCGGAGGTTTCTAGCTTTTTCCGACTACCCCGCTGCGGCGATGATCGCCACGTCACGTCGGGATTGCAGAGGCCGCCAGCGCCGCATCGAGCATCCCGGCCCGTGTTTTCAAACCCCTGTTGATTCGAGGAAAATCGCCATGTCCATGCAAACTCTCAGCTCTGTCGCCATCGACGTCGTCGGCCAGTACAACGCGGCCGGCACCCATCTGGCCCAGGCCTACCGCGCGGGCGTCTCGCGCGTGATCGAGCAGGTCGGCTCGCGCTATTCGGCGTTCGTGCACAGCCGCTCGCTGCCTTTCGTCAGCGAAGGCGTCAAGGCCAACCTGATCGACGCCCAGCAGACGCTCGCCGGCCTGGTGGTCAAGGGTGTCAATGCCGGTTCGGACCGCACCGTCCAGGCCATCGACAGCGTGGCCGCGCGCGCCACGAGCGGCATCAGCGCCATCGCCAACACCACGGCGCGCATCGAGACGGCCTTCAACGTGTCGCCCTCCACGGTCGAGACCGTGCGCAAGCTGAACATGCCGGCGGCGCACATCGCCCTGCAGGTCGCGGAGAAGATCGCCGAAGGCGCCAAGGCCGTCGAGGCGCGTGTCGCCGCCCGTGACGAGCAAGGCTCCGTCCTGGTCCTCGGCCACCGGCCAAGCCATCGGCGCGGCTGCGGAAGAGATCGCCGACGTGCAGGTCAAGCCGGCGCGCCGCAGCGTGAGCCAGGCCGCCTGATCGCGCCTGCCGGGTCGGTGCGCTGAAAATCAATCCTTTCACCGGAGCTGACGTGGCCACCCGACCCGCCGAAAAAGCCATCCCTGCCAAGAAGCCGCGCAGGAAGACGACGGACGCCGCCGCCGAGCCATCGCTCGGCACCGCGGCGCCCGCTGCGGCCGCCCGCAAGACAGCGCCACGTCCGGCCCGCCCACCGGCCGTGGCCGCCCAGGCTGCGAACCCGACCGGCGGCGCTGCCGCCAGGCCGGACCCCAAGAGCCTGCTGCAGGCCGGCCTCAAGGCGATCGGCGAAGTGCACGACGGCGTGGTGCAGCGGCAGACGCGCGTCGTCGAGACGCTGCTCGGCATCCAGTCACCCACGCGCTCCGATGCCCGTCAGGCGAGCAAAGCGGCGGACGGTTCCCGGTCCGCGCTGGACTCCCTGGGCGATTCGCTCGGCTTTCGCAAGCTGGAAGACGTGTTCGACCAGCGCATCGCCGCCGCGCTGAAGCGCCTCGGCGTGCCTTCGGCGCAGGAGTTCGAGGCCTTGCGCCTGCAGGTCGAGGCGCTGATGCAGGACAAGAGCGCCGAACCCGCCCCGGCTTCCCGCCCCCGCCCCCGCAAGCGCTGAGCCGCCGCGACCGCGGCTCCCGCCTCCACGCGCGCCCCTGCCGGTGGCCACTTCCAAGACACGCGACAGGATCCTCGAGACCAGCCTGGCGCTGTTCAACGCGCACGGCCTGCCGTCGGTCTCCACGCACCGCATCGCCGCCGAACTGGGCATCAGTCCCGGCAACCTGCACTACCACTTCAAGGCCAAGCGACTGATCGTCGAATGGCTGGTTCGTCGCTTCACGCAGCGCCTGACCGTCCTGGGGCAGGCCGCCGAGGCGGTGCGCGCTGTCGACGATCTCTGGGTGTCCCTGCACCTGACTTTCGAGGCCGTCAACGAGTACCGCTTCGTCTTTCGCGACATGGCGTACATCGAAGGCGAGTATCCGGAAACGGCGGCCCGCCTGCGCGCGCTGGTCGGACAGAGCCTGCTGGGCATGCGTGCGCTGTGCGACAGCCTGGTCGAGGCCGGCGTTCTCAACGCCACGGCCGAGCAGGCGGAAATGCTGGCGCTGCAGATCGTCTTCACGACCACGTCGTGGCTGTCGTTCGAGCGGCTTGTCTCGACCCGGACGATGTCGGACCCGTCCGACACAGCCCAGGCCGCGTACTACACGCTCACCCTGCTTTCGCCTTATATAGATTCGCACTCGCGTGCTTACATGGATTACCTGCGCAGTAAATACATTGTGTAGTTGATGCCGAACCGCCGCTCTGGCGGGTTCGGCTTGTCTTCATTCCTCCGCGAAAGTCGATTTTCTCTCATGACAGCCACCACCCTCCATGCCTCCGTTCCGCCGCCGTCGCGCTTCCTCCAGCTCACCGAGGGGCGCCGCGCCCTCTGTGAACTGGGCGCGACGCTTTCGCTGTGGCCCCTGCTGAAGCTCGCTCCCCGTGGCGACGGCCATCCCGTCGTGGTGCTGCCGGGCCTGGTGGCCGCGGACAGTTCCACGAAGCTGCTGCGCCGCTACCTGAAGGAGCGCGGCTACGACGTCCACGGCTGGGGTCTCGGGCGCAACCTGGGTCCGCGTGATGGCGTCGAGGACCACATGTTCCGTCTGCTCGAAAGCCTCTACGAACGGGAAGGCCGCAAGGTCAGCCTCGTCGGCTGGAGCCTGGGCGGTGCCTACGCCCGCCTGCTGGCAGCCAAGCGCCCCGACCTGGTGCGCAGCGTCATCACCCTGGGCAGTCCGTTCGCCGCCGATGCGCACTCGACCCGGGCCTGGCGCCTGTACGAGTGGGTGAGCGGCCGCAGCGCCGAAGACCCGAGCCTGAAGCAGTACGTGCACCCGACCCCGCCGGTGCCGACCACTTCCATCTACAGCCGCACCGACGGCATCGTCGCCTGGCAGGGCAGCGTCGAGCGGGAAGGCCCGCAGTCGGAGAGCATCGAGGTGTACGCCAGCCACCTGGGCCTGGGCGCGAACGCGTCGGTGCTCTACGCCGTGGCCGACCGGCTGGCGCAGCCGGAGGACGACTGGCAGCCGTTCGCCCGCAAGGGGCTGGGCGCGCTGGTCTATCCGCAGCCGTCGCGCCTGCACTGAGAAAAAAAGCCGGCCATGGCAGCCGGCACAGCACGGTGGCCTGCTGCCTTCGGTCCCGAGACGGCGGCGCCATCCTGCCCCTGATCCCGGCCCTGCCCGCCGATGCGGCAGCCGGTCCCGCCCGGCCCCGCTCAGAAAGGCGCCGGATCGACGAAGCGGGGCAACCGCTTTTCGAGATTCGCCCGCACCGCCTCGCCCTGGTTGGCGCCGCCGATCAGGCGCTGCTGCTCGGCGGACTCGGCGACCAGCAGCTCGGCCGCGCTCTGGCCGAGCGCCGCGTTGAGCAGCCGTTTGCCGGCGCGGATGGCGTCGGGGCTGCGGGTGGCGATCTCGCGCGCCAGCCGCAATGCCTCGGCCAGCGGATCGGCCGCCAGCCGCGTGGCGAAGCCGATGCGCAGCGCCTCCTCGGCGTCGAAGATGCGCCCGGTGTAGGTCAGCTCGCGCACCACGTCGGTGCGCGCCAGCTCGCGCATCAGCACCATGCCGGCCATGTCGGGCACCAGGCCCCACTTGATCTCCATGACCGACAGGCGCGCGTCGGGCGCGACGATGCGGATGTCCGCGCCGAGTGCGACCTGCAGCCCGCCACCGAAGGCCACGCCGTGCACCGCGGCGATCACCGGCACCGGCACTTGGCGCCAGACGTACGCGACCTGCTGCGCCGCGTTGGCGATGCCGTGGGTGCGCGCGACCAAGTCCGCGCCGGTGGCCTGCGCGCCCAGCACGGCGCTGCCGGCGCCCTGGCCCATGCGCTCGAACGACTGCATGTCGAGCCCGGCGCAGAAGGCGCGGCCGGCGCCCGAAATCACGACGGCGCGCACCGCGGGGTCGTGCCGCAGCCGCTCGCCGGTGGCCAGCAGCGCGTCGAACATCGCCGGGTCGAGCGCGTTCATCTTGTCGGGGCGCGCGAGCAGCAGCTCGACCACGCCGTCGGGGTGGCGCGTCGATTCGATTCGTTCGGTCGTCATGCGGTGTCTCTCCTTGGGAGTTCGGCGCGGGCCCGGCACGCCGCCATGGCGGGCCGCACCCGGCTGTCGCAGTATGGCGGCAGCGCCGTTCGGCGATGATGCGGTGTGGTCGCGCGGGCGACGCCGCTTCCGCCGGCCGGCCTGCTCCATCTTTTTCTTTCTTTCTTCCCTACCTTTCCCTTCCGCTTTCCGCATGACCCTTGCCCGACGCGAACTCCTCAAGACCGGCGCCGCCGCGGCGGTCGTGGCCCTGCTCGGCGAGGGCTGCGCGCCGCTCGCGGCCAGTCCGGGCGGCGACGCGGCCGCCCTGCCCGGCTTCGCCAGCGTGCCCGCCTCGCTCACCGACGCCATCGTGCTGCCGCCCGGCTACGAGCACCAGGTGCTCTACCCGTGGGGCACGCCGACCGGCTTGGCCGGCGCGATGCCGCCCTGGGCGCCCGACGCCTCCAACAGCGCCGACGACCAGGCGGCGCAGGCCGGCATGCACCACGACGGCATGCACTTCTTTCCCCTGGAGGGCCGGCCCGACCGCGCCCTGCTGGTCATGAACCACGAGTACACCGACGAGCAGCTGCTGCACGCCGATGGCACCCGCGAATGGAGCGCCGCCAAGGTGCGCAAGTCGCTGCGCGCCATGGGCGTCTCGGTGATCGAGATCGAGCGCACGGCAAACGGCGGCGGCTGGCGCCAGGTGCGGCCCTCGCCCTACGCCCGGCGCATTCACGGCGCGACGCCGATGCGCCTCGCCGGCCCGGCCGCCGGCACGCCCTGGCTGCGCACGGCCGCGAATCCGGCAGGCGACGCCGTGCTCGGCACCTTCGCCAACTGCGCCATGGGCGTGACGCCATGGGGCACCTACCTCACCTGCGAGGAAAACGTCCACGGCTACTTCGGCGGCCCCAAGGAAGCAGCGCGCGCGGCCACGCCGGCGCAGCGCCGCTACGGCACCGTGCCGGGCTCGCAGTGGGCCGAGTACTGGCGCTTCGACGAGCGCTTCGACCTGACGAGGCACCCCAACGAGCCGCACCGCTTCGGCTGGGTGGTCGAGATCGACCCGTTCGATGCCGCCTCCACGCCCGTCAAGCGCACCGCGCTCGGCCGCAAGGCGCAGGAAAGCGCGACCTGCACGCTGACCCGGGACGGCCGCGTGGCGGTCTACATGGGCGACGACGCGCGCTTCGAGTACATCTACAAGTTCGTCAGCCGCGACCGGGTGCGCCCGGGCCGCGACGCGGCGGCGCGCGCGGCCAACCGAGAGCTGCTCGACCACGGCACGCTGTACGTGGCGCGCTACGACGCCGGCGGGCGCGGCGCCTGGCTCGAACTCGCGCATGGACAAAACGGCATCGACGCGGCGAGCGGCTTCGCCGACGCGGCGCAGGTGCTGGTGCACGCGCGCCTCGCCGCCGACGTGGCGGGCGGCACGAAGATGGACCGCCCCGAGTGGATCGCCGTGCACCCGCAGTCCGGCGAGGTCTACGTCACGCTCACCAACAACAGCCAGCGCGGCACCCCCGGCAAGCCTGCGCCCGACGCCGCCAACCCGCGCGCCGACAACCTCTTCGGCGGCATCCTGCGCTGGCGCGAGGACGGCGGCGACGCCGGCGCCACCGGCTTCGACTGGGACCACTTCGCGCTGGCCGGCAACCCGCAGGCACCCGGCGCCGGCGTGCGCTACCCCAGCGCCGACGCCGACGCCTTCGGCTCGCCCGACGGCCTGCACTTCGACAGCGGCGGCCTGCTGTGGATCCAGACCGACATGGGCGGCCCGCTGATCGGCACCGGCCCCTACGCGGCGCTCGGCAACAACCAGATGCTGTGCGCCAACCCGGCGACCGGGCGCATCCGGCGCTTCCTGACGGGCCCGAACGGCTGCGAGATCACCGGCTGCGTGGTCGCGCCCGACCGGCGCACGCTGTTCGTCAACATCCAGCACCCGGGCGAGCGGCGCGAGGACGGCGGCGACACGCCCAACAGCGCCTGGCCCGACGGCACCGTGCCCGGCAGCGCCCGCCCGCGCTCGGCCACCGTGGTGGTGCGGCGGCGCGACGGCGGCATCGTCGGCAGCTGAGGGCACATCCGACATGAGCCGCCCGCCCCCGCCCGAGCGGCTGCCGCTGCCCATGCGCGACGGCGTCAGCGCCAGCTGCGTCGCGCTGCCGGCCGGGCCGTGGCCGACCATCGCCGACTTTCTGGCGGAGCGCTTCCCGGCCGTGCCGCGCGCCGACTGGCTCGCACGCATGGAAGCGCGCGAGGTGATCGACGAGCACGGCGAGCCCGTCACCGCGACGCGCCGCCACCGGTCGCCGCTGCGCGTGTACTACTACCGCGCGCTCGCCGAGGAAGAAGCGCCAGTCCCGTTCGACGAAACCATCCTGTTCCGGGACGCGCACCTGCTGGTGGTGGACAAGCCGCACTTCCTGCCCGTCACGCCGACCGGCCGCTACGTCCAGCAAAGCCTGCTGGTGCGCCTGAAGCGCCGCCTTGGCATCGAGGCGCTGGTGCCCATCCACCGCATCGACCGCGAGACCGCCGGGCTGGTGCTGTTCTCGGTGCAGCGCGCCACGCGCGGGGCCTACCAGCAGCTGTTCGCCGAGCGCGCGGTCGTCAAGCACTACGAGGCCGTGGTGCCGTGGCAGGGCGACGTCGCCCTGCCCGCCACCTACCGCAGCCGGCTGGCCGATGACGAGGACTGCTTCCTGCGCATGCGCGAGGTGCCCGGCGAGGCCAATGCCGAGACGCGGCTGCGCCTCGTCGAAGCGCGCGGCGGCCTCGCCCGGCTGGCGCTCTCGCCCGTCACCGGCCGCCGCCACCAGCTGCGCGTGCAGTGCGCGGCGCTGGGCCTGCCGATCGTGAACGACCGGATCTACCCGCGGCTGCTGCCCCAGGGCAGCGACGATCACGCCCGGCCGCTGCAGCTGCTGGCCAAGGCGCTGGCCTTCACCGACCCGGTGAGCGGCGAGGCGCGCCGATTCGAGAGCCCGCGCACGCTGGCGCTGCCGGTGTCGGTGTCGGCATCGGTGCCCACGGACAAGCTGCTGCCGGCTCATGCATAGAATCGGCCCGCAGCGCACGCGCAGTCTGCATCTTCAGCTATCCTTTCCATAGCAAGCATCGTGACCGCACCCGCCCTGCCCGACGCCGCCGCCGCCCCCCGCAGTTTCAAGCCGCTCGCCGGCGTGCGCGTGCTCAGCCTGGCGCTCAACCTGCCCGGGCCGGCCGCGCTGATGCGCTGCCGCCGCATGGGCGCGGACTGCGTCAAGCTGGAGCCGCCGGCCGCGAATGGCAGCCCGGGCAGCCCGGGCGACCCGATGGGCCGCTATGCGCCCGAGGCCTATGCGGCGCTGCACGAAGGCGTCGAACGCGTGTGCGCCGACCTCAAGACGGACGACGGCCAGCGCACGCTGCACGTCGAGCTGGCGCGTGCCGACGTGCTGATCACCTCGTTCCGCCCCTCGGCGCTGACCCGGCTCGGGCTCGGCTGGGAGGCGCTGCACGCGCGCCATCCGCGCCTGTCGCTGGTGGCGATCCTCGGCGCGCCGGGCGGGCGCGCCGAGGAGCCCGGCCACGACCTGACCTACCTGGCCGAGGCCGGCCTGGTGCCCGGGCTCGACCTGCCGCCGACCCTCTACGCCGACATGGCCGGCTCGCTGATGGCCAGCGAGGCGGTGCTGCAGGCCCTGCTGCACCGCGACCGGCACGGTGGCGCGGGCGTGCGCATCGAGGTCGCGCTGTCGCAGGCCGCGCGCTACCTGGCGCTGCCGCGCGACTGGGGCCTGACGCAGCCCGGCGGCGCGGTCGGCGGCGCGCACGCGGGCTACCGCGTCTATGCCTGCGCCGACGGCCGCGTCGCGGTGGCGGCGCTGGAGCCGCACTTCGCCGCGCGGCTGGCCGAGGCCGCCGGGCTCGGCGCGCAGGCCGGCGCCGGCACCGGCACCGGCACCGGCACCGGCATGTTCCGCGCCTCGACCCACGCGGCGCTCGCCACCTTCTTCCGCTCGCGCGACCGCGCGCAGCTCGACGCGCTGGCGCGCGAGCGCGACCTGCCGCTGCACACCCTGCCCGAGGCGCCGCCTCCGCCGCCGGATCGATAGCAATCGCTTCCTGCGGGCCAGGCGATCCGCTTCCGGCAACGCAGCGACCGGCGTCGGTCCGCTATCAAAATAGTAGCAGGAGACGCTGGAGGAGCATGCGCCAGCGCCGTTTTTCGCTTGGCAAGACTGGGACGGCGGCGCCCCGGACGCCACGCAGGCGCCCCGGCTCAGCGCCCCTTGCGCACGGGCGCGCCGCCCGGCGGCCGACGACGCGCCGCCACCGACCCGTTGTCGCGCGGCGGCAGCCCCGTGTGCTGCGTCAGCAGCCGGCCCTTGACCACCGGTGACGGTTTCACCGCCTCCGCCGGCGCGGCGGCTGCTGTCGAATTCTTGCGCCGCGCGCTGCTGTAGCCGCCGTCGGCGAGCGGCTGCCAGGTCGGGATCAGGTGCTGCTTGCCGTTGCCGATCAGGTCGGCGCGGCCCATGGCCTTGAGCGCTTCGCGCAGCAGCGGCCAGTTGTTGGCGTCGTGCCAGCGCAAAAAGGCCTTGTGCAGGCGGCGGCGGCGGTCGCCGCGCACGACGTCCACCGTCTCGCTGTCGCGCGTGACCTTGCGCAGCGGGTTCTTGCCGGTGTGGTACATCGTCGTCGCCGTGGCCATGGGCGAGGGGTAGAAGGTCTGCACCTGGTCGGCGCGAAAGCCGTTCTTCTTCAGCCAGAGCGCGAGGTTCATCATGTCCTCGTCGCTGGTGCCGGGGTGCGCGGCGATGAAGTACGGGATGAGGTACTGCTTCTTGCCGGCCTCGGCCGAGAACTTCTCGAACAACTGCTTGAAGCGGTCGTAGCTGCCGATGCCCGGCTTCATCATCTTGGTCAGCGGGCCCTGCTCGGTGTGCTCGGGCGCGATCTTGAGGTAGCCGCCGACGTGGTGCTGCACCAGTTCCTTCACGTACTCGGGCGACTGCACCGCCAGGTCGTAGCGCAGGCCGGAGCCGATCAGGATCTTCTTGATGCCCTTCAAGGCCCGGGCGCGCCGGTAGATCTTGACGAGCGGCTGGTGGTCGGTGCCCAGGTTCTGGCAGATGCCGGGGTACACGCAGCTCGGCTTGCGGCAGGCGGCCTCGATCTCGGGGCTCTTGCAGCCCAGGCGGTACATGTTGGCGGTCGGCCCGCCCAGATCGGAGATGGTGCCGGTGAAGCCTTTCACCGTGTCGCGGATGGCCTCGACCTCCTGGATGATCGAGTCCTCGGAGCGGCTCTGGATGATGCGGCCCTCGTGCTCGGTGATCGAGCAGAAGGTGCAGCCGCCGAAGCAGCCGCGCATGATGTTGACGCTGAAGCGGATCATTTCCCACGCGGGAATCTTCGTCCTGCCGTCGTGGCCGCCGTGCTCGTCGGCGTAGCGCGGGTGCGGGCTGCGCGCGTAGGGCAGGCCGAACACGTGGTCCATCTCGGCCGTGGTGAGCGGGATCGGCGGCGGGTTGATCCAGACGTCGCGCGCGGTCGCGCCCTCGCCGTGCGCCTGCACCAGCGCGCGGGCGTTGCCGGGGTTGGTCTCGAGGTGCAGCACGCGGTTGGCGTGGGCGTAGAGCACCGGGTCGGCGCGCACCTGCTCGTAGGACGGCAGCCGGATCACCGAGCGATCGCGCGGCGGCACCTGGAGCTTCGCGCGCGAGGCGAGCGCCGGGTTGGGCACGAAAGTGAGCGGGCGGATGGCCGGATTCGCGTCGGCCGCCAGACCGGCCGACAGCTCGCCGGCCACCCCGCCCGCGCCGGCTGCGGCCAGTGCCGCCGCGACCGCGGGCGAGCCCGCCGCCTCCGCCCGAGCCGCGGCGGCCTGCGCCGCGTCGTCCTTGGCGCAGGTGGCGCCGTTGGCCTTCGCCTGCTCCGACACCATCAGGTAGGGGTTGACGTGCGCCTCGACGCGGCCGGGCGCGTCCACCGAGGTCGAGTCGATCTCGAACCAGCCCTCCGGCGCTGCGCGCCGCACGAAGGCGGTGCCGCGCACGTCGGTGATCCGCGCCACCGGCTCGCGCGCTGCCAGCCGGTGCGCGACCTCGACGATGGCGCGCTCGGCGTTGCCGTAGAGCAGCAGGTCGCACTTGGCGTCCACCACGAGCGAGCGACGCACCTTGTCGGACCAGTAGTCGTAGTGCGCGATGCGCCGCAGCGATCCCTCGATGCCGCCCAGCACGATCGGCACGTCGCTCCACGCCTCGCGGCAGCGCTGCGAGTAGACGATGGCCGCGCGGTCGGGCCGCTTGCCGCCGACGTCGCCGGGCGTGTAGGCGTCGTCGCTCCTGATCTTGCGGTCGGCCGTGTAGCGGTTGATCATCGAATCCATGTTGCCGGCCGTGACGCCGAAGAACAGGTTCGGCCGGCCCAGCGCCTTGAAGGGCTCGGCGCTGTGCCAGTCGGGCTGCGCGATGATGCCGACGCGAAAGCCCTGCGCCTCCAGCATGCGGCCGATGACCGCCATGCCGAAGCTCGGGTGATCGACGTAGGCGTCGCCCGTGACCACGACGATGTCGCAGCTGTCCCAGCCGAGCGCGTCCATCTCGGCGCGGCTGGTCGGCAGGAACTTCGCAGTGCCGAAACGCGCGGCCCAGTGCTTGCGGTAGCTGGTCAGGGGCTTGGCGGCGCGGTGGAAGAAGGAGACGTCGACGGGAGCGTTCATGGCGAAAGAGGAGGTGACGCTCGGGAAAGGCCAACGTCAAGCCGTTGCGGGCAACTTCGTATTTTAAGGTTGCGGGCTTTTCCGTCGCACCGAAGGGCAATCCGAACAGGAACGAACGCCCGTTCACTCGAACCGGACCGGCCGGGAGCCCGCAGCGGCTCCCTTTGCCGGCAAAGGACTTCTGTCCGGCGTGCCCTTCAAATGGGCCATCAGGCTCTGCATGGGTAGTGAGAGCGTCGCCCAATCGCGGAAGCAGAGACACAGGCGGCGTCGCGCCCAGTCATCGGCCAGACTCAGTGTTTGGAAGCCGTATCGCCGGCGGTGGCGATTGGCGATGCCTCGTGGCACGATGCCCAGGCCGATTCCTTGGGCGACCATCTCACACAGGCCTTCGAAGGTCTTCATTCGGATGCGCAGCGCCAGCGCGTGTCCGGCAGCGCGGGCATGGTCGTCGATGTGATCCTGCAGCGCATTGCCCGGGGCCAGACCGACGAAAGGTTCCTCGAGAACGTCGGCCAGGGAGACGGTGCCTCGTTGCACAAGGCGGTGCCCGGCAGGCACGATCAAGGCCAGATGGTCCTTGGCGACCGGCTGCAGCTGCAATCCCGCCGCCTCGACGGCATCGGAGACGATCCCGGCCTCGGCCAGTCCAGCCGCAATGGTGCGCACGGTCTCCACGCTGGTGCGCTCCTTGAGATCGAGACGCAGGCGCGGCCGATCGGCCAGCCAAGGCGCGAGCTTGGACGGCAGGAACTCGGTCAGCGCGGCGGTGTTGGCATAGAGTTGAAGAGTCCCTTGCGCCCCGGCGGCGAAATCCCGCAACTCGACCTTGAGCAGCGCCTGCTGGCGCAGGATCAGGCGTGCATGGTGGGCCAGCGCCTCTCCGGCCTCGGTGGTGCATACACCCCGAGGGCGGCGCTCGAGCAGCGCCACTCCCGCATCGGCTTCGATGTTGCGCAGGCGTTCGCTGGCAGAGGCCAGCGCCAGGTTGGCGCGTGCGGCACCCTGGGTAATGCTGCCCGCCTCCACCACACACAGGAAGAGGCGAAGGTCCGCAAGATCGAGCCGCATGGCGTCGTCGCCCTTCCAGCCTTCGGATGGGCCGAAGGCATCACCAAGAAAACCGCATTGTGCGCAGGCCGGCGTGCAGCTTCAATGGGAGCATGCATGAAACCTTCCATTTTCTGTCGCTGCTGACCCTTATCTTCCTGGCTGGCGGACTCGTCAAGGGCGTCACCGGCATGGGCCTGCCCACGGTGGCCATGGGACTGCTGGTCACCGTCATGCCGCCAGCGGCGGCCGCGGCGATGCTGATCATTCCCTCGTTCGTGACGAACGTCTGGCAACTGCTCGCCGGGCCTGCAGCCGTGCGCCTGCTGCGGCGCCTGTGGTTGATGATGCTGGGCATCGTGCTGGGCACGCTGGGCGGCGCGTCGCTCCTGGTGCGCGTCGACCCAAAGTGGTCCGGGCTTGCGCTGGGCATCGCGCTGATGCTGTACGCGGGCTATGCACTGATCTCGCCGGCGTTGTTAGTTCCATCACGCATCGAGCCGTGGTTGTCGCCCATCGTCGGGGTGGTCACCGGCGCAATCACCGGTGCCACCGGCGTGTTCGTGATGCCGGCCGTGCCTTATCTGCAGGCCCTGCAGCTGGACAGGGACGAACTGGTGCAGGTGCTGGGGCTGTCGTTCACGGTTTCCACCATCGCGCTCGCCGGCGGCCTGCTGACGCACGGCGCATTCAAGGTGGATCAACTGGGCCTGTCGGCGCTGGCCCTCGTTCCAGCTCTCACCGGGATGTGGTTGGGCCAGGAGGTCCGGGCACGGATCAGTCCAAAGCGCTTCCGCCAGTTCTTTCTGTCGTTCCTCTTGCTGCTGGGGCTGGAACTGGCCTCACGACCCTTCTTCTGATCAGGCCCAGGACGGCTGAATTCCATGTTCGTCCGCCAATGCCGATGAAACACGAATCGACACCGGTGATGCCATGAAGTGGCCAGGCAAACTCTTTCATCGTCGAGCGTCGCGCGAAGCGCTGCTCAACGAAGGGCTCGCCCTGGCTATGGATTGGGGCGACGATTGGCTCTCGCCCATCAACGCCCGGCTTCATGAGCGGCACCGGTACCTGGGTGCAGACGAGCTGGCTGCCCTCAACAGTGAGTGCCAGGGCGCGATGCGATGTGGCCACGAGATAGCGCACGCTCGCTTGCAAACTGACAACAGGCCCGTCGACATCGAGACTTTTGCACGCCTCGTTCGCGAACGGCACTCCTGGGTGAGCCAGGAGAACGCCACGCGCTTGCTCAACCAGAGTGTTTACTACGCCGCCAAGACCGGCCGCCATGCGCGCGGCGCCTGACGCCCCCCTCAACCGGACGTTCAGCCACTCTGAAATCTTTCTGCGAGCTGGCGGGCAGTGCCCCTACATCGGATGCCGCACGCGGCCGGCACCGTGGCCGCTCAGGTCGAAGGTGGTCACGCCGTTCTGCTGCGCCTCGCCGCGCAGCGCCTCCGGGTGCGCCAGCGTGGCGCGCATGTCGCGCAGGCCGGCCTCCCAGTGCTCGTCGACCGCGGCGCGCGAGAACTCGTAGTCCTTCGATTCGAGCTCGTAGGGCTTGTCGCGGTAGATCAGGTGGAAGATGTCGATCGGCTGGTGCGTCAGCTGCGCCTGCACGGCCGCCACGCTCGGGTCGTCGCGCAGCGCGGGCGGCAGCTTCTCGATCAGGTCGGCGATGGCCTGCTGCAGGTTCAGGTTGGCGGCCATGACGTCGGTGTTCATCCGCGTGCGGCTGGAGTAGGTGATGTCCTTCTGCCGCTCCAGCACTTCCGCCAGCGTCGTCGGCATCAGGCCGCGCGCGCTGAACAGGTCGACCTGCAGCACCACCAGCGGCTGGGTGCGCGGATGCATGTCGAGCACGTACTGCAGCGGCGTGTTGGAGACGATGCCGCCGTCCCAGTAGTCCTCGCCGTCGATGTGCACCGGCGGAAAGCCCGGCGGCAGCGCGCCGCTGGCCATGATGTGCTCGGGGCCGATGCGCTGCACCGTGTTGTCGAAGTACAGCGAGTTGCCGTTGCGCACGTTGACCGCGCCGACGCTCAGGCGCACGCGGTCGTGGTTGATGCGGTCGAAGTCGACCAGCCGCTCCAGCGTCGCCTTCAGCGGCGAGGTGTCATAGACGCTCGTGACCGGCGAGGCCAGCCCCAGCCACAGCGCCGCGGGCGGGCGCGGCTCGAAGAACCCCGGGATGCCCCACAGCGCGGCCAGCAGCGCGCTCCACTGGTTGAGGGTGGCGCGGTCGCCGGACCAGGGAGGCAGCCGCTGCGCCGGCCCGGAGGACACCTCGTTCCAGAACTCGCGCAACCGCTCGACGCGCCGCTCGGGCGGGTTGCCGGCGATCATCGCGGCGTTGACGGCGCCGATGGAAACCCCCGCGACCCAGTGGGGCTGCTGCCCGGCCTCGGACAAGGCCTCGTAGACGCCCGCCTGGTACGCGCCGAGCGCTCCGCCGCCCTGCAGCACGATGGCCTTGCGGGCCTGGCGCATGTCGGCAAGGGGCCCGGCGGCCGGCGCTGGCGCGACAGCCCGGGTCACATCTGCGGCAGCAGCTGGCCGCGGATCTCGCCGCCCGGGTTGGCCGCGGTGTGGACGTTGGCGTACCACTTGCCGGCCATCAGGTCGGCGGCCTGGGCCGGCGTCAGGCTGGCGCGGCCCTCGATGGGGCTGGCGGCATCGGGGAACGGCAGCACCACCGGGGCATTGGCGCCGGCCATCGCCGGGCCGTGGAAGTGCGCCGCGGTCGCCGGCCCGCTCAGGCCGCTGTAGGTGACCTTGTAGCGCAGGGTGTTGTTGCTCTTGTCGAGCCACGCCTCGGCCATGCCGGTGCCGCGCGTCATGTTCGGCGGCACCTCGCTGGACGCGTTCATTGCGCCGCTGAAGCGCGCGACGTTGGAGTTCATTCCCATCATCGAGCAGCCGGCGAGCGTCGCGGCTGCGACGCCGGCGACCAGGGTGGTGCGCAGGATGGTTGCGTAGGGGGTCATGGCCAATCTCCTGAGTTGCAAGACCCTGCAGCATAGGCACCTGCCCGGCGGCGGCGTGTCGGCGATGGGCTCGACTTGAAGTGCCGGCGCCGGTGGCATCATGCCGGCATGGACTCCTGCCCTTTTTCCGCGGCCGAGGTGGTCGCTTTCTGGCGCGACGCCGGCCCCTCGCGCTGGTTCGCAAAGAATGACGCGTTCGACGCGGACTTCGGGGCCCGCTTCGCCGCGGCGCACGAGGCCGCCGCGCAGGGCCGCCTCGACGCCTGGGCCGCGAACGCCGAAGGCGCGCTGGCGCTGCTGATCCTGCTCGACCAGTTCCCGCGCAACGCCTTTCGCGGCACGGCGCGCATGTTCGCCACCGACGCCAGGGCGCGCGACGTGGCGCGCGCCGCACTCGAAGCGCACCACGACCAGCAGGTCGAGCCGGTGCTGCGGCCGTTCTTCTACCTGCCTTTCATGCATTCGGAATCGCTGGCGGACCAGGATCGCTCGGTCGCGCTCAACGGTGCGATGGACGCCGAGACCCGGCGCTTCGCCGCGCTGCACCACGACATCATCGAGCGCTTCGGCCGCTTTCCCCACCGCAACGGGGTGCTCGGCCGCGCCACCACGGCGGAGGAGCAGGCGTTCCTGGACCAGGGCGGCTTCGCCGGCTGAAAAAGCCGCCCCGGCGGTGGAGCGAGCGCGCGAATCGCGCACGCGGCGGCGCTCCGATAATCGACCGATGCCCCGCCCCCTTGCCGACGCCATCACGCCACCCCACGATCCGGCGCCCTCGCATCCGCACCCGCGCCCCGGCTCGCCGCGCGAGCTGTTCTTCGCCTTCACGTGGCTGGCGCTGCAGGGCTTCGGCGGCGTGCTGGCCGTGGTGCAGCGCGAGGTGGTCGAGAAAAGGCGCTGGCTCACGCCCGACGAGTTCCTGGAGGAATGGGCCGTGGCGCAGGTGCTGCCGGGGCCCAACGTGATCAACCTCTCGCTCATGATCGGCGACCGCTACTTCGGGCTGCGCGGTGCGCTGGCGGCGCTGGCGGGCATGCTGGCGGTGCCGCTGGTGGTCATCCTGACGCTGGCGCTGGTCTACGCCCAGTACGCCGGCCAGCCGCAGGTGGCGGGCGCGCTGCGCGGCATGGCGGCGGTGGCGGGCGGGCTGATCGCGGCGACCGGGCTCAAGCTGGTGGCACCGCTGCGCCGGCACCCGCTCGGCTTCGGCGTCTGCCTGGGGTTCGCCGCGCTCGTGTTCGTCGCCATCGCGCTGCTGCGCTGGCCGCTGGTGTGGGTGCTGCTCGCGGTCGGCGGCACCACCTGCGTCCTGACCTGGCGCAGGATCGCGCCATGAGGCGGGGCGACCACCGCCGCCCGCGGCCCACGCGGCCGCCATCGGGCGCCGCGCCGTCCGGTCCGACGGGGGTGCCGGCATGAACATCGTGCTGCACTGGAACGACTGGCTGGCGCTGTTCGCGCAGTACATGATGCTGTCGCTGCTGTCGGTCAGCGGCGCCATCACCACCGTGCCCGACATGCACCGCTACCTGGTCGAGCGCCACGGCTGGCTGAGCGATGCGCAGTTCAACGCGTCGGTCGCCATCGCGCAGGCGGCGCCGGGGCCCAACATCCTGTTCGTGGCGCTGATGGGCTGGAACCTGGGGCTCAACGCCGGCGGCGGCATCGACGCCGGCCCCGTGGCGTGGCTGCTGGGCCTGTTCGGGCTGGCGGTCACCATGACCGGCATCATGGTGCCGAGCACCACCCTCACCTACTTCGCCACGCGCTGGGCGCAGCGCAACCGCACGCGGCGCGACGTGCGCGCCTTCAAGCAGGGCATGGCGCCGATCGTCGTCGGCCTGCTGCTGGCCACCGGCTGGGTGCTGACCCGCGGCACCGTCGGCAGCGCTGCCCCGGCCTGGCACCTGTGGGTGCTGACCAGCGCGGCGGCCCTGGTCGTCTGGCGCACGCGGCTGCACCTGCTGTGGCTGCTGGCGGCCGGCGCGCTGCTGGGCGTCGCCGGCTGGGTCTGAGCGGCACCGCGGACGCGCCAAGCGTCTTTGCGCGACGATACGGCAACGGCCGGCTTCGACGGCCCGGCCCCTCCTCCCCCTTCATCCGCTCACACAAGGAGATTTTTCATGCAGCTTCGCCCGCTCGGCCGCTCCGGCCTCGATGTCTCGCCGCTGTGCTTCGGTGGCAACGTGTTCGGCTGGACGGTTGACGAGCCCCTGGCGTTCCGCCTGCTCGACGCCTGGCTCGACGCCGGCTTCAACTTCGTCGACACCGCCGACGTCTATTCGCGCTGGGTGCCCGGCCACGCCGGCGGCGAGTCGGAAACCCTCATCGGCAAGTGGCTGCGCCAGAGCGGCAAGCGCAACCGCGTGATCCTGGCGACCAAGGTCGGCAAGCCGATGGGCGAAGGCAAGTCGGGCCTCGCGCCGGCCTACATCCGCGAGGCGGTGGACGCGTCGCTGCGCCGCCTGAAGACCGACCACATCGACCTCTACCAGTCGCACGACGACGATGCCGCGACGCCGCTGGAAGACACGCTGGGCGCCTTCGCCGGGCTGATCAAGGCCGGCAAGGTGCGCGCCATCGGCGCCTCGAACTACACGGCGCCGCGGCTGGCCGAGGGGCTCGACGTGGCGGAGCGGCTCGGCCTGCCGCGCTACGAGAGCCTGCAGCCGCTCTACAACCTGTACGACCGCGCGGCCTTCGAGGCCGAGCTGCAGCCGCTGTGCCTGGCGCGCGGCCTGGGCGTCATCAACTTCTACGCGCTGGCGTCGGGCTTCCTGACGGGCAAGTACCGCAGCGAGGCCGACGCGGGCCAGAGCGCGCGCGGCGTGGGCATCGTCAAGAAGTACCTGAACCCGCGCGGCCTGCGCATCCTGGAAGCGCTCGACGCGGCGGCCCGCTCGCACGGCGCGACGCCCGGCCAGGTGGCGCTGGCCTGGCAGATGGCGCGCCCGGGCATCACCGCGCCGATCGCCAGCGCGACCTCGATGCGGCAGCTGGAAGAACTGGTGGCGGCCGTCCAGCTGCGGCTCGCGCCCGAGGCCATCGCCGCGCTCGACGCGGCCAGCGCCGAGGCGCCGCCGGCCTGATGAGGCGCCCGGCCGCGCCAGGCTCGTCCGGAACCGTCCGGCCTGGGCTCGATGAAAGCTCGAAGCCGAATGCCAGTCTCGGCAGGCACCGGCGGACACCGCATTCGGGCATGAAAAAGGCCGCTGGCGCATACGCCGTGGGCCTTTCCAGCTATTGATTCGATAGCGTCATTCTTCAGCCGGCCTGCCGCTGGCGCATCGCCTCGTACAGGCACACGCCGCTCGCCACCGAGACGTTCAGGCTCTCGACCGCGCCGCGCATCGGGATGGCGACCAGCTCGTCGCAGGTCCTGCGCGTGAGCTGGCGCATGCCGGCGCCCTCGGCGCCCAGCACCAGCGCCAGCGGGCGCTTGAGGTCGCACTGGTAGAGCGTGGCGGGCGCGTCGTCGCTGGTGCCGACGCACCGGATGTCGCGCTCCTTCAGCTCGCCCAGCGTGCGCGCCAGGTTGGTCACCATGAAGTACGGCACCGTCTCGGCGGCGCCGCTCGCCACCTTGGCGACGGTGGCGTTGACACCCACCGCGTGGTCCTTGGGCGCGATCACCGCGTGCGCGCCGGCGCCGTCGGCCACGCGCAGGCAGGCGCCGAGGTTGTGCGGGTCGGTCACGCCGTCGAGCACCAGCAGGAGCGGCCAGTCGACCGCCTCGCCCGCCGCCGCGCGCGCGACGTTGGCGGCTTCGAGGTTTTCCAGCAGCCCGTCGAGCGAATGGGTCTGCGCCAGCGCCTCGACGCGCGCCACGATGCCCTGGTGGCCGTCGCTGCCGCACAGCTTCGTGAGCCGCGCGCCGTCGGCTTCGAGCAGCCGCACGCCGGCGTCCTGCGCGCGCGCGAGGAACTGCTTCATGCGCGCGTCGCGCCGGCCGGCGTCGAAGTAGACCTCGATCACCGATTTGGGCGCGGTCTTGAGGCGCACGCCCACGGCGTGGAAGCCGAAGATCACTTTGGGGGAAGGCATGCGGGGATTATCCGTGGCGCTCCTGTGGCAAGAGCTAGGCCTGCAAACCTGAACGGATCGACAAGGGTGGAAACTGGGCTTGGAGGCAAGAACATGGCCCGCTCGATGCCGAGGGTGAAGCCCGGCGACGGCCGGATCTACTTCCTGCGCTCTTCGTCCACATTTGGCGCTGCCATCCAGCCCGACATCCGCCTCAACGGCGAAGTCGTCGGCACCTCCAAGCCCGGCGGCTTCTTCTTCGTCGACCGTCCCGCCGGCAATTACAGCGCGTCGACCTCCACCGAGACCGAGAAGTCCGCCAGCTTCGTGCTCAACACGGGCGAGACCAAGTACCTGCGCACCTCGCCCTCGTTCTCCAGCAGTCCCGCCCGTTACTCCGGCGACGTTCACCAGATACCACTGCTGCGTGACTGCCGCAGCCACCACGGCCACGACCGCCACGATGACCTGCCCGAGCCCGCCGCAGCCCTGGCTGCCCTGGGCGGCGGGCTGGGGCAGCCCGGGCGTGGTGTCGCCGATGACGCGGCTCGGCTCGTAGGGCCTGAGGGTGCGCGCGTTGTTGGAGGAGGCGAGCCGGTCGGGCACGGTGAGCACCTGGCCGGCCTTCAAGTCGGCGTTGCCCGAGAGGCCGTTGGCCTCGGCAATGAGGTACCACAGGCTCTCGTCGCCGTAGGCACCCCGCGCGATGGCCTCAAGGGTGTCGCCCGCCGAGACGGCGAAGGCGGCGGGCGCCAGGCCCGACTGCGCCCGCACCGGCTCGTAGCCGAAATTGAACTCCGCGCGCGTCTCGAAGAGCGGCACCCCGTTGGGCAGGCTCGGGTGCTTCTCGTTGCGCAGCTGCCCGTAGCGGCCCAGCACCTCGCCGTTGACCACCAGCTGGCGCTGCACCTGGCCGGCCTGCTCCGCGTAGAGGAGGTTGCCGGCCATGTCGCTGACGAAGCTGCGGCTGTTCATGGGCTGCATCACGTCGTCGATGCGGCTGAGCTCGCCGGCGTTGCCGTAGATGGCGGTTTTGACGGCTAAAGAAGCAAAGCCGGTCCGACTTCCTCGTGCTCAGCCCCTTGCACTACAAGGTTGCGCGGGTTTGTCCAAAGCGGCGGTACAACCCAGGAACCCACCTACCCAAACACCGAGCGAGGAGCCTCCGCATGGTCACCGTGCAAATCGATCTGTCAGACCAACTGGCTCAACAGGCCCGCAGCGCCGGCCTGTTCTCGCCTCAGAAGATGGAAACCATCCTGCGCGCGCAACTACGCCGCGAAGCCGTCGAAGCCTTGCGTGCACTGCATGCGCGCAGGCCGGCGGAACAACTCACGTCCGAAATCGAGCAGGAGGTCGTCGATACGGTGCGCGCAGTTCGCGTCAAGCACCGCTGTACCGAAATGCTATCGATCCGATAGCTGCAGGCGCTTGCAGGACGTGCGCTTCAGCCGCTTTTCTCGTCCGAAGCCACGCGCCCGGCCTCGATCGTGATGCGGCGCTCGCACTGCGCCGAGATGGCGCGATCGTGCGTCACCAGCACCAGCGTGGTGCCCAATTCGCGGTTGAGGTCGAACATCAGGCGCATGACCTGCTCGCCGGTGGCGAAGTCGAGGCTGCCGGTGGGCTCGTCGGCCAGCAGCAGCGCCGGCTGCACCACGAAGGCGCGCGCCAGCGCCACGCGCTGCTGCTCGCCGCCCGACAGCACCTTGGGGTAGTGGCCCAGGCGCTGGCCGAGGCCGACGCGCCCCAGCATCTCGGTGGCCGCCTTGCGCGCGTCGCGGCGGTCGGCCAGTTCCAGCGGCAGCATCACGTTCTCCAGCGCGCTCAGGTTGGCGAGCAGCTGGAAGCTCTGGAACACGAAGCCGACGCTCCTGGCGCGCAGCGCGGCGCGGTCGTCCTCGTCGATGGCGAACAGGTCGGCGCCCGCCAGCCGCACGGTGCCGCGCGTGGGCGTGTCCAGGCCGGCGATGATCGACAGCAGCGTGCTCTTGCCCGAGCCCGAGGCACCGACGATGGCGGCGGTCTCGCGCGCGCCCAGGGTGAAGTCGATGTCGCGCAGAATGTCCAGCGTCCCGCTCGAATCGGTCACGGACTTGAAAACATGCTCGACGGCAACAATTGCGGCGGACCCGGGTTCGGACATTTGGAAAGGCTCTCGTTGTGAATCGCAGACACTTTATCCCGACCGTCGCGCTGGCCGGCCTGGCGGCGGCGTCGCTGGGCGCGCCGGCCTGGGCGCAAGGGGCCGCGGCGAAGGCCGCCGGCACGTCGCCGGGTGCGGGCCGCGGTGAATCCACCGTGCTGATCCTGGGCGACTCGCTCAGCGCCGAGTACGGCCTCAAGCGTGGCGAGGGCTGGGTTGCGCTGCTGGAACAGCGGCTCGAGCGCGACAGGATCCCGGCGCGCGTCGTCAACGCCAGCATCAGCGGCGAGACCACCTCGGGCGGGCGCTCGCGCATCGACGCGCTGCTGCGCCAGCACAGGCCCGACGTGGCGGTGATCGAGTTGGGCGCCAACGACGCGCTGCGCGGCCTGCCGCTGGCGCAGACCGAGGCCAACCTGGCGGCCATGGTCCATGCCGCGCAGGCGGCGGGCGCCAAGGTGCTGGTCGTCGGCCTGCAGGTGCCACCCAACTATGGCATGGACTACCTCAACCGGTTCTCCAAAATCTACGCCAATGTCGGCACCTCCGCCAAGGCCGCCGTCGTGCCCTTCCTGCTCAAGAATGTGGCCGACGCGCCCGACGCGGCAGTGATGTTCCAGGCCGATCGGATCCACCCGGTGGCCGCCGCCCAGCCGCGCATGCTCGACAACGTATGGCCGGCGCTGCGCCGGCTGCTGCCCGCGGCCGACTGAAGCTGCCTGCGGTTCGCGCCGGGCTGTCGCTGGCCCGTCCGCCGACCCAGCCTGCATTGGATGAATGCGCCGAGGCAGGCGCGAAAAAAGCCGCCGCCCGCAGTGCGGGTGGCGGCTTTCGTTCCTGCTCTCGCGGCGCCCGGCGGCACGGCGCCAGGCGGGCAGAGGAGGCGGGTTCAGCCGTTCTTGGTCGGCAGCACCGGGACGGTGGGCGGATCGCGCTCCAGCGAGGCCATGTCGCTCTCGGGATCGCCGGGCGCCAGGCCGTCGGTGGCGGGTGCGAGCTTGCGCGCGGCCTTGTCCTTCAACTTCTCTTCCTTCTTCTTCTTCTTGGCCAGTTCCTTCTGGCGCTTCTCGTATCCGTAGTTGGGTGTGGCCACTGCTTCTCCTTGATCGACGGGCATTCCGGGCGGTTGCCGTGGCCCGACTGTAAGCGATAAGCCGCGGCACCCGAAGAGCGCCCGAGAGCCCGGAACGGACGCTACAAGGTCGCCAGGGCCTGCTCCAGGTCGTCCTGCAGGTCGCCGACCGCTTCCAGGCCGGTCGAGAAGCGCACCAGCGTTCCCTTGTGCGGCCAGCGCGCCACGCTCGCGTCGCGCATCAGGCCGATGTCGTAGGGCACCACCAGGCTGACGGGACCGCCCCACGAGTAGCCGAGCCGGAACAGCCGCAGGCTGTCGCAGAAGCGGTCGACCTGCGCGGCGCCGTAGCGCTCGTCGAACACCACCGAGAACAGTCCGGCGGCACGGCCGGCGTCGGGGTCGCTGTCGCTGCCGCCGCACAGCGCGCGCCAGTGGTCGTGCCCCGGCGAGCCTTCGAGCGCCGGGTGCAGCACCTGCACGATCTCCTCGCGCCCAGCCAGCCAGCGCGCCAGCGCGCGCGCGCTGCGGTCGTGCGCGTCGTAGCGCAGCGCGATGCTCGGCAGCGCGCGCAGCAGCGTCTCGACGTCGTCGGCGCCGACGCCCAGCCCCAGGCGCATGTGGGTGAGCTTGAGCGCGCGGTGCAGCCGCTCGTCGCGCGTCACCACGCTGCCCATCAGCACGTCGCCGCCGCCGCTCGGGTACTTGGTGAGCGCGTGCGCCGAGATGTCGACGCCCTGCCCGCTGCCGTCGAAGTCGAAGGGCGCGAACGCCAGCCCGGCGCCCCAGGTGTTGTCGAGCGCGGTGGTGACGCCCTGCCGGCGGCAGCGCTCGACCAGCGCCGGCAGGTCGGGGAACTCCATCGTGACCGAGCCGGGCGCCTCCAGCCACACCAGCCGCGTGCGGTCCGACAGCCGGGCCGCCAGGTCGTCCGGGTTCATGGCGTCGTACAGCCGGTGCGTGATGCCGAAGTTGGCCAGCTCGCCGGCGGCCAGCGCCTTGTTGGGGCCGTAGGCATTGTCGGGCAGCAGCACCTCGTCGCCCGCCTTGAGCAGTGCGAAGGCGACCAGCGCCAGTGCGGCCAGCCCGCTGGGCGCCAGCAGGCACTCGGTGCCGCCCTCCAGGGTGGCGAGGCGCTCTTCCAGCGTGAAGGTGGTCGGCGTGCCGTGCAGGCCGTAGGTGTAGCCGGCCTTGGTCTTCCAGTCGCGCGCGCGCATGGCGGCGACGTCGGCGAAGAAGACGGTCGAGGCCTTGTGGATGGCGGGCTGTGGCGCGGCGAAGGCGGCCGGCGGCGCATAAGGGTGGTGGATCAGCTCGGTGATGGGTTGGCGCATGCCGCCATGCTAGCGCCTGTCACGCGCGCCGCCGCCACCGGCCAGGGGCAGCTTCTTCTTCAGACCTTCCACTTCTCCAGCAGCTTCTCGGCGCCCAGGCCGTCGTAGTTCTCGAAGGGCTGGTGGATCCAGGGGTTGGTCGGCAGGTATTCCACCGAGTAGTCGGGCTCGAAGGTGGACACGCCCTTGGTCCAGATCACCGCGCTGCGCAGTTCGGTGATCGGCCGGTAGTTGCTGCGCAGCATGTCGACCACCGCGTGCAGCGTGTGGCCGGTGTCGGCCAGGTCGTCGACCAGCAGCACCCGCCCGGCGATCTCGCCCTTGGGCGTGGTGATGAAGCGCGCGATGTCGAGGTGGCCCTGCACCGTGCCGGCGTCGGCGCGGTAAGAGCTGGTCGACATGATGGCCAGCGGCTTGTCGAAGATGCGCGAGAGCATGTCGCCCGGGCGCATGCCGCCGCGCGCCAGGCACAGGATGGTGTCGAACTGCCAGCCCGACTGGTGCACCTTGATCGCGAGCTTCTCGATCAGGTTGTGGTACTCGTCGTAGCTCACGTAGAGGTGCTTGCCGTCTTCGGTCAACATGGCATGGATTCCAAAAGAAAAGGAGATTTCAACGATTTCAATGACTTGTTCGTGAAACACCGCGGAACCGGCTCCGCCGGGCCGCCGGTGTTGCCCCCCGGAGAGGGGGTTGGCGAAGCGACACGAAGTGCGCGAAGCCTGGGGGTCATGCCAAATAGGGGTGGCGCACCAGGATCGTGTGGTCGCGGTCCGGGCTGGTCGAGACCATGTGGATCGGCACGCCCGTCACGTGCTCGATGCGCTGCAGGTAAAGCCGCGCGTTGACCGGCAGCTGCTCGTGCTGCGTCACGCCGACGGTGCTCTCGCTCCAGCCGGGCATGGTTTCGTAGACCGGCGTGCAGCGCTCGATCTCGTCGGCGCCCATCGGCAGGATGTCGGTGTATTCGCCGTCGAGCTGGTAGCCGGTGCACAGCTTCAACTCCTCCAGGCCGTCGAGCACGTCGAGCTTGGTGATGCACAGCCCCGACAGGCCGTTGACCTGCGCCGAGCGCTTGAGCAGCGCCGCGTCGAACCAGCCGCAGCGGCGGCTGCGCCCGGTCGTCACGCCCTTCTCGGCGCCGACCGTGCTCATGTGCCAGCCGGGCGTGCCGGGCGTCTCCCAGTCGAGCTCGGTCGGGAACGGCCCGCCGCCGACGCGGGTGCAGTACGCCTTGGTGATGCCCAGGATGTAGTGCAGCATGCCCGGGCCGACGCCCGAGCCCGCGGCCGCGTTGCCGGCCACGCAGTTGCTGGAGGTGACATACGGGTAGGTGCCGTGGTCGACGTCGAGCAGCGTGCCCTGCGCGCCCTCGAACAGCAGGTTGGCGCCCTCGCGGTGCGCGTCGTTGAGCTCGCGCGAGACGTCGGCCATCATGGGCTTGAGCAGCTCGGCGTGGCGCATCGCCTCGTCGTACACAAGGTCGAACTCGACGGCGGCAGCGCCCAGCACCTGCGTCAGCACGTGGTTGTGCAATTCGAGCAGCACGCGCAGCTTGGCCGCGAAGCGCTCGGGATGCTTCAGGTCCTGCACGCGCAGGGCGCGCCGCGCGATCTTGTCCTCGTAGGCCGGGCCGATGCCGCGGCCGGTGGTGCCGATCTTCTGGATGCCGCCACGCTCGCGGTAGGCCTCGCGCGCGACGTCGAGCGCGGCGTGGAACGGCAGGATCAGCGGGCAGGCCTCGCTGATGCGCAGGCGCGAGCGCACCTCGACGCCGGCTTTCTCCAGCCCCTCGATCTCCTCGAACAGCTTGGCCGCCGACAGCACCACGCCGTTGCCGATGTAGCACTTGACGCCCGGGCGCATGATGCCGCTCGGGATCAGGTGCAGCGCGGTCTTCACGCCGTTGATGACCAGCGTGTGGCCGGCATTGTGGCCGCCCTGGAAGCGCACCACCCCCTGCGCGCTCTCGGTCAGCCAGTCGACCAGTTTGCCCTTGCCCTCGTCGCCCCACTGGGTGCCGACGACGACCACGTTTCTGCCTGTGGTTGCGCTCATGATGCTCCGCTCTTCCAAAATTCAGATGGCCTGCACGCGCCACTCGCCGGCGTGCTCGACGAGCTCGCGGTCGCAGTGGAACTCGTCGATTTCGCTGCCGTGGCCGGGCAGCATGCACACCACGGTCTCGCCCTGGCGGCGCAGCGCGGCGACGGCGGACTGCAGCGCCGGGGCGTGGCTCCACGGGGCCCGGATGGCCGCGCGCAGCGGCTGCGGCGCCAGCACGCCCACCAGTTCGCGCACGTCAAGGCTGAAGCCGACCGCCGGGCGGTTGCGCCCGAACACCGCGCCGACCTCGTCGTAGCGTCCGCCGCGCACCAGCGCATCGCTCGCGCCCTCGGCGAAGATGCCGAAGCGCATGCCGCTGTAGTAGGCGTAGCCGCGCAGGTCCGACAGATCGAAGCTGACCTGCGCGCCCTCGATCTGTGCCGCCAGCTGCCGCAGGTCCGCCAGGGCCTGGCGCACCGCTGGTGCGTCGGGCAACGCCCTGGCGGCCTCGTCGAGCACCGGGGCGTCGCCATAGAGCCGCACCAGCGCCAGCAGGCCCTCGCGCGACGCGGCCGGAAAGCCGCGGGTCAGCGCGCGCAGTTCGCTGGCGTCCTTGGCGGCCAGCGCCGCGTGCACGCGCGCCAGCGCCGCGGCATCGACCGGCACGCCGCCCAGCAGCGCGCGCACGATGCGCGCATCGGCCATGTCGACGATCAGCGCACCTTCGTGGCCCGCGGCGCGCAGGCCTTCGCGCGCCAGCCGCAGCACCTCGGTGTCGGCTTCGAGGCCGGCGTGGCCGTAGATCTCGGCGCCGAACTGCAGCGGCTCGCGCGTGGCGCGCGGGCGGTCCGGGCGGGTGTGGAGCACCGGGCCGCAGTAGCACAGCCGCGCGACGCCCTGACGGTTGAGCAGGTGCGCGTCGATGCGCGCCACCTGCGGCGTGGTGTCGGCGCGCAGCCCCATGCTGCGCCCGGAGAGCTGGTCGACCAGCTTGAAGGTGAGCAGCCCCAGCGCCTCGCCGGTGCCCGACAGCAGCGACTCCAGGTGCTCCAGCAGCGGTGGCATCACCAGCTCGTAGCCGTAGCCGCGGGCGGTGTCGAGCAGCCGGCGTCGGAGTTCCTCGATGTGGCGCGCCTCGGAAGGCAGCACATCGGCAATGTGATCCGGGAGAACCCAGGCGGACATGGACATCGGCGAGCTGTTAAATCGGGAATTCTACCGGGCGGTGCGCGCGTGGCCGGCCGCCCCCGGCCGACGCCGGTCACTGCGCCCGGAAGCGGCCACGGTGCCCGGAGGCGCCGCGAATTGCTATCAAAGCAATAGCGCCCAGCCCAGATGGGGCAAGCGCTGCAGCGTGTTTTGACGCCGAACCGGCCAGGCTCAGCTCACGATCCAGAGCAGCAGCAGGCCGAGCACGATGCTGCACAGCCCGAAGAAGCGCAGTTGCCCGTCGCGCAGCTGCATCAGCTGCCCGAAGGCATTGCGCCAGCGGCCGGGCGACGCGAAGGGCAGCAGCCCCTCGATCACCAGCACCAGCGCGATGGCGCTCCAGAAAGCGTTTGCGCTCATGCGAATCGCCCGGTCCTGGGTGGTGCGGCCCGCTCAGCGGCGCGCCGGCGCCGGCGCCGTGCCGCTGCCCGATCCGTTCAGCGCCCGGAAGAATTCCGACGCGGAAGGGTCCACCACCAGCACGTCGCTCTTCTTGTTGAAGCTCTGCCGGTAGGCGTCGAGGCTGCGGTAGAACTGGGCGAACTGCGGGTCGCGGCCGAAGGCGACGGCATAGGCGGCGGCGGCCTGCGCATCGCCCTCGCCCTTGACCGCCTGCGCGTCGCGGTAGGCGTTGGCCACCGTCACGTCGCGCTGGCGGTCGGCATCGGCGCGGATCTTCTCGCCCTCGGCCAGGCCGGTCGAGCGCAGCTCGTTGGCCACGCGCTTGCGCTCGGCCTCCATGCGCCGGTAGACCGACTCGGTGATGGCTTCCACGTAATCGACCCGCGTGATGCGCACATCCACCACGTCGATCCCCCACGGCCTGGCACCCTTGACCACACTCAGCACTTCGCGCTGCACGTCGGCCATCAGCGCCTCGCGCCGCACCGAGATCAGGTCGCGCACGGTGCGCTTGTTGATGTTTTCCTGGAACGCGTTGCGCACCACGCGGTTGAGCTGCACGGCGCCGGCGTTCTCGTCCAGGCCGACGTTGCGGATGTACTCCGACGGGTTGATGATGCGCCAGCGCACGTACCAGTCGATCACCACGCGCTGCTTCTCGGCCGTGAGCATCGGCTCCGGGTCGAGGCTGGACAGCGTCAAGAGGCGCTTGTCGAGGTACGAGACGTTCTGGAACGGCGGCGGCAGCTTGAAGTTGAGGCCCGGCGCGGTGATGACCTCCTTGATCTGGCCGAGCGCATAGACGATGCCGAACTGGCGCTGGTCGACCACGAAGAGCATCGAGCTGGCGAGCGCGAGCGCCACCAGCACCGACGAGGCGATGAATCCGATTCTGCTGTTCATGTCTTGCGTTGTTCCTCAGCGCACGTCGCGGTCGCGCGAGCGGCCTTCGCGCGCGCGGTTGTCGCTGCTCGCCGGGGGGCTCGGCGCCGGCGGCGGCGTCTGGAGCGTGGAAGCTCCGGCATTGGCAGCATCGGCAGCGGCGCCCTGCGCCGTCATCTGCATGATCTTGTCGAGCGGCAGGTACAGCAGGTTGGAGCCCTGGCGCGTCTCGACCAGCACCTTGGTCGTGTTGGCGTAGAGCTGCTGCATGGCGTCGATGTACATGCGGTCGCGCGTGACCTGCGGCGCCTTCTGGTACTCGGCGAGCACCTGGCTGAAGCGTTGCGCGTCGCCCTGCGCCTGCGCCACGATGCGCGCCTTGTAGGCCTCGGCCTCCTCCTTCAGGCGCGACGCGGTGCCGACGGCGCGCGGAATCACGTCGTTGGCGTAGGCCTGCGCCTCGTTCTTGACGCGCTCGCGCTCCTGGCCGGCCTTGAGCACGTCGTCGAACGCGGCCTGCACCTGCTCGGGCGGGCGCACGCCGCCCTGCTGCAGGTTGATGGCGACGATCTCGACGCCGACCTTGTAGCGGTCGAGGATGGCCTGCATCAGCGTGCGCACGCGCGGCGCGATCTGGTCGCGCTCGTCGGCCAGCGCCGCGTCCATCTTCATCTTGCCGACCACCTCGCGCACGGCGGTCTCGGCCACCTGCACCACGGTCTCGGCCGGGTTCTTGCTCTCGTAGAGGTAGGCGCGCGCGTCGTTCAGGCGGTACTGCACCGCGAACTTGATCTCGACGATGTTCTCGTCCTCGGTCAGCATGGCCGAGTCGCGCAGGCCGGTGGAGCGCACGATGCTGTCGCGGCCCACGTCGGTCGAGCGGATCTGCGTCACGACGACCAGCTCGTGGCGCTGGATCGGGTACGGCAGGCGCCAGTTGAAGCCCGCGCCCACCGTCGCCTTGTAGCGCCCGAACTGCGTGATGACGGCCTGCTGGCCCTCCTGCACGATGAAGAAGCCCGTGCCCAGCCAGATCAGCAGGGCGACCGCCGCGACCAGGCCCAGGCCGAAGCCGGCGTTCTTCATGTCCGGGCGGAAGTTGCCGGGGCCGCCCGGGGGGCGGTCGTCGCGCCCGCCGCCCTTGTTGCCGCCGAACAGGCCGGAGAGCCTGCGGTTGAAGTCGCGCCACAGCTCGTCGAGGTCGGGCGGGCCCTGGTTCGGCCCCTGCCCGCGCGGGCGGTTCGGGTTGTTGTTGTTGCCGGGCGGCGGAGGATTGTCGTCCGAGCGGGTGGGCGGCGCACGCTCGCCGTCCGATGAAGACGAGCCCTCGCCGCGGCCCCAGCGTCCGTCGTTGAGGTTGAACATCCCCTGCAACCGGCTCCAGCGCCGAGCCCGTCTCGGGGCTTCAAACTTCACGTTCATTCGCTTCAGTGTTCTCTTCTATGGCTGTGCGGATTGTGCCCAATCGGTCGAGGCTGCCGAGTGCCTCGGCGGCGGTGTCGGAGACGGCGGCTTCGGGGATCGAGCCCGACAGCTCGGCCAGTTGCCCCCGCAGGGCCGGCATGCCCTCGCCGCTGTGGGCGCTGACGAAGGTGCGCGGCAGCATCGTGCCCTCCACCTCCATGCAGTCCTGCAGCTGCAGGGGGCGCTGCGCGCTTTCAAGGGCATCGATCTTGTTGAAGACCAGCAGTTGCGGCACGTCGCCGGCGCCGATCTCGCGCAGCACGCGCTGGACCTCCTGCAGCTGCTCCGGGTGATGCGGGTTGGCGACGTCCACCACGTGCAGCAGCAGGTCGGCATCGACCGCCTCCTTCAGCGTGGCCTTGAACGCATCGACCAGGCCGTGCGGCAGCTCGCGGATGAAGCCCACCGTGTCCGACAGCGAGACCTGCCGCCGCGCGTCGCCCAGGTAGAGCTGGCGCGTGGTGGTGTCGAGCGTGGCGAACAGCTGGTTGGCCGCGTAGGCGCGGGCCTTGACCAGCGCATTGAAGAGCGACGACTTGCCGGCGTTGGTGTAGCCGACCAGCGAGATGTTGAAGGTGTCGCGCCGCTCGCGCTGGCGGCGCTGGGTGCCGCGCTGGCGCAGCACCTTGGCCAGGCGCTCGCGCGTGCGCTTGATGGATTCGCCGATCATGCGGCGGTCGAGCTCGATCTGCGCCTCGCCCGGGCCGCCGCGCGTGCCGATGCCGCCGCGCTGGCGCTCCAGGTGCGACCAGCGCCGCACCAGCCGCGTGCTCAGGTACTGCAGCCGGGCCAGCTCGACCTGCAGCTTGCCCTCGTGCGAGCGGGCGCGCTGCGCGAAGATCTCCAGGATCAGGAAGGTGCGGTCGTACACCGCCAGCCCCAGGTGGCGCTCCAGGTTGCGCTGCTGCGCCGGGCTCAGCGCCTGGTCGAACAGCACCTCGCTCGCGCGGTGCAGCTCGGCCAGCACCTTGATCTCGTCGGCCTTGCCGCTGCCGACGAAGAGGGCCGCGTCGGGCGCCTTGCGCTTGCAGGTGATACGCGCCACGGGGTCGAGCCCGGCGCTTTGCGCCAGCAGGCCCAACTCCTCCAGCTCGGCGTCGAAGTGCGGCAGGCCGAAATCGACGCCGACGAGGATGACGGCGCCTTCCTGGCGGGAAATCGGATCAGACAAGTGGATCAAACGGAAAAATGCGGCGCTGCCTGCAGCGCCGCGGTCTCGCACGAGGCGGTCAGGCCGCCGCCGCGCTGCCGCCGTCGGCGTCGGCGGCCGAGAAATTGACCGCGCGCCCCGGGACGATGGTGGAGATGGCGTGCTTGTAGACCATTTGCGTGACGGTGTTGCGCAGCAGCACGACGTACTGGTCGAAGGACTCGATCTGGCCCTGGAGCTTGATGCCGTTGACCAGGTAGATCGACACCGGCACGTGTTCCCGACGCAGCGTGTTCAGGAACGGGTCTTGCAAAAGTTGACCTTTGTTGCTCACGATATTCTCCGTGTTCAAAGAAAAGTTGTTGGAACAAAGGACCTTAACACAGCGTTTGCGCGCCGCAGCAAAAAGGGGATTGCCCCTGTTCGCGTCGCATGGAGACAGCGGAGGGCCCCTGTCCGGAGCGTGTCAGCCGCCCTTGTCCGCGTAGGGATTGGCGGAGCTCTTGAACTCGATGCGCAGGGGCGTTCCGACCAGGTCGAACTCCTTGCGGAACCGCCCTTCGAGAAAGCGCTTGTAGGCCGCGGTGACGTGCTCCAGCGAGTTGCCGTGGATCACGATCACCGGCGGGTTCATGCCGCCCTGGTGCGCGTAGCGCAGCTTCGGGCGGAACATGCCGGCGCGCTGCGGCGCCTGGAACTGCACCGCCTCCAGCAGCAGCCGCGTGAGCACCGGCGTCGACATCTTGCGCGTGGCCGACTTGTGCGCCTGCACGATCGCCTGCCACAGCGGCCCGAGGCCCTGGCGCTTCACGGCCGAGATGAAGTGCAGCGAGGCGAACTTGAGGAACGGCAGGCGCGTCTCGATCTGGCGCTGGACCTGCTCGCGCTGGTAGCTGTCGACCGCGTCCCACTTGTTGACGGCGATCACCACCGCGCGGCCCGACTCCAGGATGTAGCCGGCGATGTGCGCGTCCTGGTCGGTCACGCCCTGCGTCGCGTCGAGCAGCAGCAGCACGACGTTGGCCGACTCGATGGCCTGCAGCGTCTTGACCACCGAGAACTTCTCGATCGCCTCGAACACCTTGCCGCGCCGGCGCAGGCCGGCCGTGTCGATCAGCTCGAAGCGCTGGCCGCTGCGCTCGAAGGGCACCGAGATGGCGTCGCGCGTGGTGCCGGGCAGGTCGAAGGCGACCAGCCGCTCCTCGCCGAGCCAAGTGTTGATGAGGGTGGACTTGCCGACGTTCGGCCGGCCGGCCACCGCCAGCCTGACGGGCCGGGCCTCGCCGTCTTCCTCGTTTTCGTCCTCGTCCTCCGGCAGCTGCAGCGGCGCCAGCGCCAGCTCCACCAGGTCGCGGATGCCCTGCCCGTGCGCGGCCGAGATGCCGTGGACCTCGCCCAGGCCGAGCTCGTAGAAATCGACCAGCCGGGCGCCGTCGTGCATGCCCTCGGCCTTGTTGGCCACCAGCACGCACGGCTTGCCGATGCGGCGCAGCTCGCGGGCGATCTCGTGGTCCTGCGCCGAGAGGCCCTCGCGCGCATCGACCACGAACACCACCACATCGGCTTCGGCTACGGCCTGGCGCGTCTGCTTGGCCATTTCCCTGAAGATGCCGCTGCCCGCGTCGGGCTCGAAGCCGCTGGTGTCGATCACGATGAACTCGCGGCGGCCCAGGCGGCCGTTGCCGTAGTGGCGGTCGCGCGTCAGGCCGGCGAAGTCGGCGACGATGGCGTCGCGCGTCTGCGTCAGCCGGTTGAACAGCGTCGACTTGCCGACGTTGGGGCGACCGACCAGGGCGATGACGGGTTTCACTCGCGAAGCCTGAGCGTGAGACTCATGTCATTCGGGGCGGAAGCCGTACACGCCGCCGTTGCGGGTGATGACCACCACCGTGTTGCCCGCCAGCACCGGCGCGGCGACGATGGGCGAGCCGTCGGTGGCCATCCGGTTGAGCGGCGTGCCGTCGTCGCGCGAGAGGAAGTGCACCAGCCCCGTCGCGTCGCCCACGATCAGCGAACGGCCCACCGCCAGCGGGGCGCTCAGGCCGCGGTTGCGCAGCCGCTCGGAGGTCCAGGCGCGCTCGCCGTCGGCGCGGCGCCAGGCGACGATGCGGCCGTCGGCCTCGGTGCCGTAGACGAAATCCGCGTCGCCGGCGACGCCCTCGGCGCCCACCGCCGGCTTGCTCCAGATCAGCATGCCGCGCGCCGTATCGACGCAGCCGACGCTCGCGTAGTAGGCGCGCGCGCAGACCGTGTCGCCGACGCGGCTGACGGTCCCGGTCAGGTCGACCAGCCGCTCGACGTCGTTGGTGCCGCGCGGCGCGGCGATGGGCGCCTCCCAGCGCGAGGCGCCGTTGGCCGGGTTGGTGCCGACCAGCCGCCCGCCGATGCCGCTGACCAGCGTGTCGCCCACCGCGGTCAGCACGCCGCTCTTGCGCAGCACCAGCGCCTCGGGCGTGCGCGTCTGCGTCCACAGGCGCCGGCCGCTCTGGCCGTCATAGGCGCTCAGGGTGCGGTCGGCGGCCTGCACGAACACGCGGCGACCCGCCACCAGCGGCGCGGTGTAGGCCTCGGCGGTGAGCTTTTGCCGCCACAGCTCCTTGCCGCCCTGCAGCGCGACGAGCTCATTTTTGGTGCTGACCACCGCGCTGACCGAGCCGTCGCTGCCGACGCCCGCCTCGATCGGGCCGCCGGCGCTGGCGCGGCCGTTTTCCAGGCCGGTGCGCGTGTCGATCGCGACCACCGTGCCGTCGCTCGCGGCCACCGTCAGCACGTCCCCGCTGACCTGCGGCTGCATCGCGAAGCCGACCTGCGGGATCTTGACGCTCCAGGCCTGCCGCACCCCCAGCAGTGGCACGTTGGCGGGCAGCTCGGCCGGCTTGGGCTTGTCGGAGCCGAACGAGCAGGCGGCCAGGGATGCTATCAAAACAGGAGCTGTCAGCGCACGCGCGACGGGCGCCAGGGGCCTAAAACGTTTGAAAATCATGGGGAAGTCTTGACGGAGGATGAGGCGACGGGCGCGGAGGCGGCCAGGCTTTTCGGGTCGACGCCGACCGCGTTCAGCTTGATCTCGACCAAGCGGCGGTAGTCGCTGCCGGGCGCGAGCGCCGCCCAGGCTTTCCGGTACTCGGCGCGGGCCTCGTCGCGCTTGCCCTGCAGCACATCGATGTCGCCCCGGCGGTCGGCCACCAGCGGCTCGAACTCCTTCGGAAAGCCGGCGGTGAGCTGCTTCTGTGCCTCGTCGTAGGCCTTGGTGTCGAGCAGCTCGCCGGCCAGACGCAGCCGGGCGACCGCCTGGTAGCCCGGATCGACCGCATGGTCGGCGACCCAGGTCAGCGCGGCGCGCGACGCTTCGGCGTTGCCCTTGTCGTGCTGCGCCCGGGCGGCGACCAGGCCGGCCTGCTGCGCGTAGGCGGTGCTCTCGAAGCGCGACTTCATGTCGTTGAAGGCGCGCTCGACGCGGGCCATGTCGCCGGCCTGCGCGCTGCGCTCCACCTCGTCGAACAGCACCGCGGCCTGCGCCGCCCGGCTGCGCTGGAAGTACTGCCAGCCGTTCCACGCCACGACGGCGCCCGCCACCAGCAGCACGGCCCAGGTGATCAGCGTGCCGTAGGTGTTCCAGAAATGCTTGAGCTGGTCGAGCTGTTCCTGTTCTTCGAGGTCGAGGTGGGTGGCCATGCGCTGTCAGTGTTGGGGAGCCGGCGATTGTAGGGTGGCGGCCCAGGCGGCCACGTCGGCCAGCGGGCGCGCCACCTGGGCGCCGCCGCTCTCGCGCAGCGCCTTGACCGCGACCTCGCCGCGCGCCAGTTCGTCGGCGCCGAAGACCAGCGCGTACGCGGCGCCGCTGGCGTCGGCCTTCTTGAACTGCGACTTGAAGCTGCCGAGGCCCTCGGCCGTGGCGCCGTGCATCTGCACCCGCACGCCGGCCTCGCGCAGCTGCTGCAGCGTGCGCAGCGCGAGTGGCATGGCGGCGGCGTCGGACACCACGGCATACGCGTCGGGCGCCGGCACGGGGATCGCGGTGCCCTGCTCCTTCAGCAGATCGAGCACACGCTCCACGCCGATGGCCCAGCCCACCGCGGGCGCGGGCTTGCCGCCGAGCTGCTCGAACAGGCCGTCGTAGCGCCCGCCCGCGCACACCGTGCCCTGCGCGCCGAGCCGGTCGGTCACGAATTCGAAGACGCTGAGGTTGTAGTAGTCGAGGCCGCGCACCAGGCGCGGGTTGATGGCGTAGGCGATGCCGTTGGCGTCGAGGATGGCTTTCAGCCCCTCGAAGTGCGCCAGCGATCCGGCGCCCAGGAAGTCGATCAGCCGGGGCGCGGCCTCGACCACCTCCTGCATCGCCGGGTTCTTGGTGTCGAGGATGCGCAGCGGATTGCTGTGCAGGCGGCGCCTGGCGTCCTCGTCGAGCCGATCGGCATGGGCCTCGAAGTGCGCGATGAGCTGCGCCCGGTGCGCGGCGCGCTCGGCCGGCTGGCCCAGGCTGTTGAGCTCCAGCCGCACGTCGGCGAGGCCGACGGCCTTCCAGAGCGCGTGGGCCAGCAGGATCAGCTCGGCGTCGACTTCCGGCCCGGCGAAGCCCAGCGCCTCGGCGCCGATCTGGTGGAACTGGCGGTAGCGCCCGCGCTGCGGCTTCTCGCGGCGGAACATCGGGCCGGTGTACCAGAGCCGCTTGGGACCGTCGTAGAGCAGGTTGTGCTCGGTCACGGCGCGCACCACGCCGGCGGTGTTCTCGGGGCGCATCGCCAGGTGCTCGAACTGGCCGTGCTTGTCCGAGCGATCCTCGAAGGCGTACATCTCCTTTTCGACGATGTCGGTCACCTCGCCGATGCCGCGCACGAACAGCGCCGTGTGCTCCAGGATCGGCGTGCGGATGTTGCGGTAGGCGTAGCGCGCCATCAGCTCGCGCACGGTGGCCTCCAGCCACTCCCAGCGCGCCGACTCGGGCGGCAGGATGTCGTTCATGCCCTTGACGGCATTCAGTTTTTCAGCCATGGAACTCAAAAAATATCAGTTACAAGCACCGCGCCGGAACAGGATCCGTTCCAGAAACACCGCGGAACCGGCTCCGCCGGGCCGCCGGTGTTGCGCCCTGCAAGGGGGTGGGCGAGAGCGACACGCAGTGCGCGAAGCCTGGGGGTTAGATAGATCTACCCAAACCTTTTTTCGATGTAGCTCTCGACCAGCCGGTGGAACTCGCTGGCGATATTGTCGCCGCGCAGCGTCAGCGCCTTCTCGCCGTCGATGAAGACCGGCGCCGCCGGCGCCTCGCCGGTGCCGGGCAGGCTGATGCCGATGTCGGCGTGCTTGCTCTCGCCCGGGCCGTTGACGATGCAGCCCATGACGGCCACCTTCAATTTCTCGACCCCCGGGTACTTGCCGCGCCAGACGGGCATCTGCAGGCGCAGGTGGTCGTCGATCTGCTTGGCGAGTTCCTGGAAGGTGGTGCTGGTGGTGCGCCCGCACCCGGGACACGCCGTCACGCTCGGCACGAAGGCGCGCAGGCCGAGCGCCTGCAGGATCTCGGCGGCAATCACCACCTCCTGCGTGCGTGCCTCGCCCGGCTGGGGCGTGAGCGAGACGCGGATGGTGTCGCCGATGCCCTCCTGCAGCAGGATCGCGAGCGCCGCGGCCGACGCCACCGTGCCCTTGGTGCCCATGCCGGCCTCGGTCAGGCCCAGGTGCAGCGCGTAGTCGCAGCGTTTGCTGAGCTCGCGGTAGACCGAGATCAGGTCCTGCACGCCGCTGACCTTGCAACTCAGGATGATCTGGTCGCCGCTCATGCCCATCGACTCGGCCCGCCGCGCCGAGCCGATGGCCGAGGTGATCAGCGCCTCGTACATCACCGACCGGGCATCCCAGGGCCGGGCGCGCCGGCTGTTCGCGTCCATCAGGCCGGCCAGCAGCTCCTGGTCGAGGCTGCCCCAGTTGACACCGATGCGCACTGGCTTGCCCCAGCGCATGGCGGCGTCGATCATCTGGCCGAACTGGCGGTCGTGCTTGTCGCCCTTGCCGACGTTGCCGGGGTTGATGCGGTACTTGCTGAGCGCCTCGGCGCAGGCCGGGTACTCCGTGAGCAGCCGGTGGCCGTTGTAGTGGAAATCGCCGATCAGCGGGACGTCGACGCCCATGCGGTCGAGCTGCTCGCGGATGTAGGGCACCTGCGCGGCGGCCTCGGGCGTATTGACCGTGAGGCGCACCATCTCGGAGCCGGCCGCCGCCAGCTCCTTCACCTGGATCGCGGTGCCGATGGCGTCCACCGTGTCGGTGTTGGTCATGGACTGGATGCGCACCGGTGCGTCGCCGCCGACCGTGACGGTGCGCGCGCCCCAGCTCACCCGCGCCTGGCGCGAGCGGCGTGCCTGGGGCGCCTCCGGCTCGATGGGCAGGCCGTCCGATGCCGGAAAGGACAGGTCGTTCATGGTTTCACCTGAAAGTGTGCCGTGCCGCCGGGGCGGACGTACGGCTTCAAATCGAAGGGCTGGCCGCGCACCTGCACGTCGACGCCGGCGGCGCGCCCCAGCACCACCGTCAGCGGCAGCGTGCCGGAGACCCCGACCTTCTCCCCCGCCGCCACCAGGCGCTTGAGCAGCACCGTGTGGCGCGCATCGGTCACCGTGATCCACGAGTCGGCGCGCACCGTGAACACGAGCGGGTCGGTCCCGGCCGCCGGCGCGTCCGGCGCGGTGGCCACGGGCAGGGCCGCGGGGGCTTCGGCCGGCGGCGCGCTGGCGGCATGTCCGGCGTCGGACACGGGCTCGACCACGGTGCCGGGCGCGGCGGTGGCGCTCCCGGCCTCCCGCGCCGCGCTCTCGGCCGTGTCCGCCTGCGACGGGGTGGCATCGCGCTGCAGGGTGCGATTCAACGACGCGCTGAAGCCGTCGAGCGTCGATTGCGGCAGGAAATACAGCGCGGCGGCAGCCACGAGCAGCAAGCCCACCACGCCCGTCAGCAGCCGCGAAGCCCGCCCGCCTCCCTGCCCGTTGCGCGCGCGGCCCGCCTGCAGGCTGGAGCCCAGGGTCTTGTCGGCATCCGCCAGGCCGGCCGCGACCGCCGCCCCGGGCAGCTTGGCGAGCACCGGCTTGGGATCCACCCGCAGCGCACGGCACACGCTCGCGGCCAGGGCACGCGCGAACACCGGGTCGGGCAGGCGGTCGATCTGGTCGTTCTCGAGGGCGTCGAGCTTCTGCACCGGCACCTTGAGCACGGCGGCCAGTGCCTCGAGACGCACGCCGTGAGACTCGCGCGCCTGCCGCAGCAAGGCGCCCGCCGAGAGGTGCGCCGCGTCGGCCGCGAGCGGCACCGCGGCGGCCGGATGGCTGGCGTCGCTGGCGCGTTCAATCATTGAAGTTGCCGCGTTCGTACGCGAGCGCCTCGCGCGACTGGGGAAAGCGCCGCTGCAGCTGGCCCGCGAGCTGCGCCACGGCCTCCCGGTTGTTGAGCCGGCGCTCGATCTTGAGCCCGAGCCAGAGCGACTCGGCGTTGGCGGACGGGCTGTTGTTGACGCGCCGGATGTAGAACTGGGCGCGCGAGAGCTCGTCCTGCCGCGCCAGCAGCGACGCCAGGTTGTAGCCGATCACCGGATTGCCGGCATCCAGCTCGTAGGCCTGCGTCAGGCTGCGCTCGGCCGCGTCGCGCTGGCCGGCCTTGAGCTGGCACACGCCCTGCGCCATCAGCGTCTTGGCGCGGTCCACGTAGTTGGGTGCGGCGAGCGCGCGCGAGAACTGCGCCACCGCGTCGCCGTAGCGCTGCTGCTGGCACAGCAGCCAGCCGTAGTTGTGCAGCGTGTTGGGCTCGTTGGGGCTGAGCGCGATGGCGCGGCGGAAGCTGTCTTCGGCCAGGCCCGCGTCGTCGAGCCGCATGTAGACCAGCCCGCGCAGGTTGTAGGCGTCGGCATAGTTCGGGTCCGCCGCCAGCGCCTGCTTGATCTCGTCGAGCGCCACCGTGGTCTGGCCGTGCTCGAAGTAGCCGATGGCGAGTTCGAGCCGGATGCGGGCGCGCTTGCGACCCTGGGACTCGTCGGAGTCGGTCACCAGCTCGGCGCCGTTGCCGGCGGTGCTCGGCACGTCGGCGCGGTGGGCGCAGCCCGCGAGCACCGCCGTGCCGATGACGAGGCAGCACAGCGGCTGCAGGAGGCGCCTGCGCCAGCCGGCCGGCTCGCAAACATGCGCCGCGCCGGGGCCGTGCGTACCCAGGGCTTCAGTGTTCCCCGACACTCGAAGCAGTCCGGCTGCGCACCGGATGGATGGCGATGCGGCGCTGCGCCATGCGCTCGGCCGCGCGCGTGCGGTCGCGCACGTCGCCGGCGAGCTGGCCGCAGGCGGCATCGATGTCGTCGCCGCGGGTCTTGCGCACGGTGGTCACGATGCCGGCCTCGCTCAACACCCGGGCGAAGGCCAGCACCCGTGCCTGCGGCGAGCGCAGCAGGCCCGAGGCCGGAAACGGGTTGAAGGGGATCAGGTTGAACTTGCACGAGACGCCCTGCCCGCGCACCAGTTCGACCAGTTGCCGCGCCTGCTCGGGCCGGTCGTTGACGCCGTCGAGCATGCAGTACTCGAAGGTGATGAAGTCGCGCGGCGCGTGCGCCAGGTAGCGCTTGCAGGCGTCGAGCAGCTCGGCGATCGGGTACTTGCGGTTGAGCGGCACCAGGTCGTCGCGCAGCGCGTCGTCGGGCGCGTGCAGCGACACGGCGAGCGCCACCGGGCAGTCGGCGCCCAGGCGGTCGATCATCGGCACCACGCCGGAGGTGGACACCGTCACGCGGCGGCGCGACAGCCCGTAGGCGTTGTCGTCGAGCATGGTGCGCAGCGCCGGCACCAGCGCGCCGTAGTTCTGCAGCGGCTCGCCCATGCCCATCATCACGACGTTGGTGACGACGCGTTCAGTGCGCCCCATATGGCGGCGCAGGAAGTGCTCGGCGAACCACAGCTGGGCGACGATCTCGCCGGTGGTCAGGTTGCGGCTGAAGCCCTGGTGGCCGGTCGAGCAGAAGCGGCAGCCCACCGCACAGCCGGCCTGCGACGACACGCACAGCGTGCCACGGTCGTCCTCGGGAATGAACACGGCCTCGACCGCGTTGCCGTCGCCCACGTCGAACAGCCACTTGACGGTGCCGTCGGCGGATTCGTGCTGCGACACGACCGGCAGCGGCGCGACGTGGGCCGTGGTGGCGAGCTTGTCGCGCAGTGACTTCGCCAAGTCGGTCATCTGCGCGAAGTCGCTCACGCCGCGCTGGTGGATCCAGCGGAACAGCTGCGTGGCGCGAAAGCGCTTCTCGCCGAGCCTTTCGCAGAACGCGGCCAGCCCGTCGAGATCGAATTCGAGCAGGTTGGTCGAGGTCATGGGCGTCGGGCGCAGGCGCGAACGGTTTGATTCAGCGTGCGGCGTAGACGTTCAGGCCGGCGAAGAAGAAGGCGATTTCCTGGGCGGCCGTCTCGGGCGCGTCCGAGCCGTGCACGGCGTTGGCGTCGATGCTGTCGGCGAAGTCGGCGCGGATGGTGCCGGCGGCAGCCTTCCTGGGGTCGGTGGCGCCCATCAGGTCGCGGTTCTTGGCGATGGCGTTGTCGCCTTCGAGCACCTGCACGAACACCGGGCCGGAGATCATGAACTCGACCAGGTCCTTGAAGAAGGGACGCTCCTTGTGCACCGCGTAGAACTGCTCGGCCTCGGCGCGCGACAGCTGCGCCAGCCTGGCAGCGACCACTTTCAGGCCGCCGGCCTCGAAACGGGAAATGATCTGGCCGATGACGTTCTTGGCGACGGCGTCGGGCTTGATGATGGAAAGGGTGCGTTCGAGGGCCATTTTTTGCAAATGCTTTCAGAGCTTGTGATTTGAAGGCTTCATCCGGCCGCTGTCCAAAGGGTTCACGACCTTGACAAAGCCGCTGATTTTAACCCTGCCCTGCACACCGGGCCCCGTGCGGGCTATGCCAGCGTCGTGCCGGCTGCGTTGCAAAACGTGCCGTTCGGATCAGCGGCCGCGGTTGCGGCGCGGCCCGGCGCCCGGGCCGTTCGCCGGCCCTCCGCGGCGCGGCGCCTGGCGCTGTTCCTTGCGCTGGCGCGAGAAACTGTCGGCGCCGATGTAGCCCAGCGAGGTCTTCATCGGGTCGGGCTGGTTGCCGGGAGCGCCCGGCGAGCGGTCGCCCGGGCCGCGGCCGGCGCCCCCCTGGCGGCGCGGCTGCCCCGGACCCTGCGCCGGTGCGTTGCCGCCGGGCCCGCGGTTGTTGTTGTTGGCGAAGCGGCCGCCCCGCGCACCCCCGCCGCCGCGCGGCGCCTGGCCCGGACCGTCGCCCAGCGGATTGGGAATCGGATCGGGCCCGCGTCCGGCGCCGTCGCCACGAGGACCGCCCGGACCGCGTGAGCCTGCGCCGGCGTTGCGGCCGCCGCGTCCCCGGTTGTTGCCGGCGCGCTCGGCGCGCAAGCCGCCATCGTTGCGCTCGCGCGAGCCCTGCGGCGAGCGTGGCGCGGACGCATTGCCGCCGGCGGCCCGCATCAGAGCCCCGATGTCGCGCTCGTCGAGCTCCATCCAGGCGCCGCGCTTCAGGCCGCGCGGCAGCAGCATGGCGCCATAGCGAATGCGGATCAGCCGGCTGACGGCGTGGCCGACCGCCTCGAACATGCGCCGCACCTCGCGGTTGCGGCCTTCGGAGATGGTGACGCGGTACCAGCAGTTGGAGCCCTCGCCGCCGCCCTCCTCGATCGAGCCGAAGCGCGCCGGCCCGTCGTCGAGCCGCACGCCGTCGAGCAGGCGCTGCTTTTCCTCCTGGCTCAGGGCGCCGAGCACGCGCACGGCGTACTCGCGCTCCAGCCCGAAGCGCGGGTGCATCAGCTGGTTGGCCAGCTCGCCCGAGCTGGTCAGAAGCAGCAGGCCCTCGGTGTTGAGGTCGAGCCGGCCGACCGACTGCCACTTGCCCTGCTGCAGCCGCGGCAGCTTGCGGAACACCGTCGGGCGGTTCTGCGGGTCGTCGTGCGTGACGACCTCGCCCACCGGCTTGTGGTAGGCGATGACCCGCGCCGGCGGCGGCGCGATGCGAAAGCGCACCGGCCGGCCGTTGAACTTGACCGAGTCGCCCCACTGGATGCGCTGGCCGATGTGCGCCGGCTCGTTGTTGACCGAGATGCGGCCCTGCAGGATCAGCTGCTCCATCTCCAGGCGCGAGCCGAGCCCGGCCTGCGCCAGCACCTTGTGCAGCTTGGGCGCGTCGGCCTCGGGCAGCAGCACGCGCTTGAGGACGGGCACCGCCTCGTCCTCCTCGTCGGCGTCGAACTGGCCCGACACCACGTCGGCAAAGCGGATCGGCCGGGTCGGCGGCGCGTTGCGCTGCTCGCGCAGCGCCTGGCGCTTGGCGCGGTCGAGGTCGTCTTCCTCCTCGTCGGGCTCTTCTTCTTCCTCTTCGTCGTCGTTCTCGACGGCGGCGTCGGGCGAGGCGCCGGTGCCGGCGGCCGCGTCGGCGCGAACCTGCTGCGCCACCGCCGGCAGCTCCGCCTGCGGCACCGGCGCAGCGGGCTCCGCGCCGCCGTGGGACTCGGGCCGAACCGTCTCCTGCGGCTCGGCCGGGGCGTCGAGGCGCGGCTTGCGGCGGCGCGGACGGCGGGCCGGCGAAGCCGCGCCGCCCGCCGCATCCGCCCCGGCGGCCTCCACGCCATCGCCGGTCGCTACAGGATCGATAGCAGACTTGCCACTGTCCACGGGCGCGGAAGCCGCTTTTTCTTCGGAAAGCGAAGGGCCGGGCACAAGCGCTGCATCGGGAGTGGGTGAAGTCATGGTGTGGTTCCGGAGTCAAGGACGGCAGGCGGGTGTGTGTCAGGCGGGGCGGAGAAAACGTCGGGCAGCGGAAGGATCGGAAGGGCGGAAGCAACATCGGTGCCGTCGCCCGGCGCCGTCGCGTCGATGGCCGGCAGCTGGTCGAGCGACGCCAGACCCAGGTCGTCGAGGAACTGGCGCGTGGTCGCGTACAGCGCCGGGCGTCCCACGGTCTGGCGGTGGCCGATCACCTCGATCCAGTTGCGGTCTTCCAGCTGCTTCAGGATCGACGAGTTGATGGTCACGCCGCGGATGTCCTCCATGTCGCCCCGGGTGACGGGCTGGCGGTACGCCACGATGGCGAGCGTCTCCAGCACGGCGCGGGTGTAGCGCGGCGGCTTCTGCGGGTTCAGGCGGTCGAGGTGCTCGCGCATGGCCGGGCGGCTCTGGAAGCGCCAGCCGCCGGCCACCTGGACGAGTTCGAGCCCGCGCCCGCGCCAGTCGTCCTGCAGTTCGAGCAGCAGCGCGCCGAGCGCGTCAGCGTCCAGCGCGTCGTCGAACAGCAGGCGCAACTCGCGCAGCGTGAGCGGCTGCGCCGAGCACATCAGGGCGGTTTCGAGAATGCGCTTGGCATCCACCGTGTTCATGGTTCGCGGTTGTCCGGGAAAGAGCGCCATCGCGGCGCTGACTCAGGAGGGCGCGTCTGCCGGCACGCCGCCGGCACTTCTTTTTGCGATTGCTTCTGCGATTGCTGCGCAAGGCCGGCCGCTGCAGGGGAAAGCAGGCCAGCGCGGCCCGCGGGCCGTGTCACGACAAATTGTAATGCAGCCCCCATGCGGCCAGGGCGGCCTGCAGGTCGGCCGGCGGCGGCGCATGGAACGCGAGCGGCACGCCGGTGACGGGGTGCTCGAAGGCGAGCCGCCAGGCGTGCAGGCCCTGGCGACCCAGCCCGGCCGCGGCCGCGCCGCCGTACAGCGCGTCGCCCACCAGCGGGTGGCCGATCGACGCCATGTGGACGCGGATCTGGTGCGTGCGCCCGGTCTCCAGCGTGCAGCGCACCGCGCAGCCCGCCTCCGCGTTGCCCAGCAGCTCGACCAGCGTGCGCGCCGGCTTGCCCGCGTGCCGCTCGGCATCCACCACCGCCATGCGCAGGCGGTTGCGCGGGTCGCGCCCGATCGGCGCGTCGACGTGCCGCCGCGGCGCGCCCTGCCACGGCCGGTGCGCGAGCGCGACGTACTGTCGGGTCACGCTGCGCGCGGCGATCGCAGCCACCAGCGCATCCATCGCGCGCCGGGTGCGCGCCACCACCATCAGGCCGCTGGTGTCGCGGTCGAGCCGGTGCACGATGCCCGCGCGCGGCAGCAGCGCCGCCCGGGCGTCGAGCGCCAGCAGGCCGTTGAGCAGCGTGCCGCTCCAGTGGCCGGGCGCCGGGTGCACCACCAGCCCGGCCGGCTTGTCGATGACGCGCAGGTCCTCGTCTTCGTAGACCACCGAAAGCGGCATCGCCTCGGGCCGGAACGCCTGGCTCTGCGGGGTCGGGCGCAGCTCGATGCGGCCGGCCTCGCCCGCATGCACGGCGAGCGCGGGCTTGGTGGGCGTGCGGCCTTCGAGCCGCACCGCGCCGGCCTCGATCAGCTGCTGCAGGTAGCTGCGCGAGAACTCGGGCACCAGCGCCGCCAGGGCGCGGTCGAGGCGCTGGCCGTGGTGGACGGCATCGATCACGAAGGCCCTCGATTCCGACTCGGCCGCCCAGTCGCCGGCCTCGTCGGCGTCGCCCGGCTCGCGGGGCGGGCCCGAAGGGTCGGCCGATATAATCGAGGGTTGCTGTTTCACGAAGGCCGCCTGTGATGTTTCACGCCAAATTATCGGGGGTCGCGCTGTGCGCGGCGGTGCTGCTGGCTGCCGGCTGCTCGACCAGCAAGGTCGACAAGACCGCCAACTGGAGCCCCAACAAGATCTACTCCGAAGCCAAGGACGAGGCCGACTCGGGCGCCTTCGACAAGGCCGTGCCGCTCTACGAGAAGCTCGAAGGCCGCGCCGCCGGCACGCCGCTGGCGCAGCAGGCGCAGCTCGACAAGGCCTACGCCCAGTACCGCGCCGGCGAGAAGGCCAGCGCCGTCGCCACGCTCGACCGCTTCATGAAGCTGCACCCGGCCAGCCCGGGGCTCGACTACGCGCTCTACCTGAAGGGCATCGTCAACTTCAACGACGACCTGGGCATGTTCTCGTTCCTGACGCGCCAGGACCTGTCCGAGCGCGACCAGAAGGCGGCCAAGGAGTCCTTCGAATCGTTCAAGGAGCTGGTCACGCGCTTTCCCGAATCGCGCTACACGCCCGACGCGCGCCAGCGCATGAACTACATCGTCAACTCGCTGGCGCAGTACGAGGTGCACGTGGCGCGCTACTACTACGAGCGCGGCGCGTACCTGGCGGCTATCAACCGCGCGCAGGTGGCGCTGGCCGACTACCGCGAGGTGCCCGCGCTCGAAGAGGCGCTCTACATCATGGTGCGCTCCTACGACGCGCTCGGCCTGACGCAGCTGCGCGACGACGCCCAGCGCGTGCTGACCACCAACTACCCCAAGAGCGAGTACCTGGCGCGCGGCTTCAAGGGCAAGGACGATCCGTGGTGGAAGGTGTGGTGACGAGCGCCGCCAGCGCGGCGTCGAAGTCCGCCGCCCGCTCCAGCCGGCGCATCGGCGGCAGCGCGGCCAGCAGGCGCCGCCCGTAGCTCATCGCGAGCAGGCGGCTGTCGCACACGACCAGGATGCCGCGGTCGCTCTCGCGCCGGATCAGCCGGCCGGCACCCTGCTTGAGCGCCACCGCCGCCTCCGGCAGGAAATAGTCCCGAAACGGGTTGCGCCCCTCCGATTCCAGCCGGCGCCCGCGCGCTTCCACGAGCGGGTCATTGGGCGGCGGAAACGGCAGCTTGTCGATCACCACCAGTTGCAGCGCGTCGCCCGGCACGTCGAAGCCTTCCCAGAACGAGGCGGACGCCACCAGCACGCAGCCGGCGCGCCCCTCCCCGGCGGCCTCGCGGAAGCGCTCCATCAGCACGCGCTTGGGCAGCTGGCCCTGCTCCAGCACCTCGATGCGCCCGCCGGGCTCCTCCTGATCCTGGTCCTGCGCGAAGGCCTCGCGCAGCGCCTCGGCGATGCTGCGCAGCGCGCGCAGGGTGGTCGTGAGCACCAGCGTGCGCCCGCCAAGCGCCCGCGCGCCGCGCGCGGCCAGGCGCGCCACCTCGGCGCTGTGCGACGGGTCGCTGGGCCTGGGCAGCGTGGCCGGCACGTGCAGCGCCGCCTGCCGTGCGTAGTCGAACGGGCTCTCCACGCGCAGCACCTCGGCCTCGCGCAGGCCGCACGGCTCGGTGAACCAGCGCAGCCCGGCGTCGTCGCCGAGCGTGGCCGAGGTGAAGATCCAGGCGCGCCCGCCGGCGTCTTCGGGCGCCGCCGCGGCGTCGTCGAGACCCAGCACCCGGGTGCGCATGGCGTGGGCGATGTCCAGCGGCGACTCGACCAGCCGCAACTGCGTGCCGACATCGACCCAACGCACCGAGGTCGCCACGCACGGCGCGGCGAACTGCCCGGCGCGCTCGGCGAGCTGCCCGGCGCGCTCGTGCAGCCGCACGAAGTCCGGCGCGAGCTCGCTGACGGTGTCGAGCGACTCGGCCGCCTGCTCGAAGGCGTCGCGCAGCGCCTCGAGCGCGTCCTGCCACGGCTGCGCCGCCAGGCCCTCGGGCGCGGCGCCGGTCCAGCGCAGCTTGCCGCCGGGCCACTGCCTGCCCGCCACCAGCCGCAGGTCGCGCGCGGCGCGTTCCAGCGTGGCGACCAGTTGCTGCCAGTCGACCAGGCCGCGCGCGTGCTGCAGGCCCGCGGCCAGCACGTCGCGTGCGAAGTCGAGCACCTGGCCGGTGCCGACCTGCACGCCCAGGAACTGCACGCCGATCTCGTTGAGCTGATGAGCCTCGTCGAACACCACCGCGCGCACCGTCGGCAGCAGCTCCGCCATGCCCGACTCGCGCACCGCGAGGTCGGCGAAGAACAGGTGGTGGTTGATCACGACCACGTCGGCCGCCAGCGCCTCGCGCCGCGCCAGGTTGACGTGGCAGGCCCGGAACTGCGGGCACTGCGCGCCCAGGCAGTTCTCGCGCGTGGAGGTGACCAGCGGGATCAGCGGCGAGCGCTCGTCGAGCGCCGGCAGCTCGGCCAGGTCGCCGGTGCGCGTGGCCTGCGCCCACTGCTCGATGGCGGCCAGCGTGCGCAGCGCGCCGCGCTCCGGCAGCACGGCGTCCTCGCGCGCCAGGCCCAGGCGGTGCAGGCACAGGTAACTCGCGCGCCCCTTGAGCAGCGCGGTGCGCAGCGGCAGACCGAGCGCCTCGACCAGCCGTGGCAGGTCGCGCCCGAACAACTGGTCCTGCAGGGCCTTGGTGGCGGTGGACAGCAGCACGCGCTCGCCGCTCAGCAGCGCCGGCACCAGGTACGAGAAGGTCTTGCCGACCCCGGTGCCGGCCTCGACCACCAGCGCGCCGCCGTCCTCGATGGTGCGCGCGACGGCCAGCGCCATGCGGGTCTGGCCGGCGCGCTCGCGGAACTCGTCGGCGGCACGGGCGAGCGCGCCGTCCGCCGCGAACGCCTGGCGCACCTGCGAGGCCAGCGCCGTGTCGGGAGGCATCTCGTCGGGAGCGACAGACAGGGCGAGGTTTCCGGAGGACGACGGGTTCACTGTTCGATAATACGCCCGACCTTTTGCCACCTCCTGCCTCCCGATCCATGCCTCAGGCACCACCCAGGCCCACGTCCCGGGGCTTCAGACTCGTCGCTGCCACCGGCCTGCACCAGGGCGACCGCGCCTACCAGCAGGACCAGGTCCTGATGCTGGCCCATCCGCGCGCCCCCGGCTGCGTGCTCGGCGTGGTGGCGGACGGCATGGGCGGGCGCAGCGGCGGGCGCAAGGCGTCCGACCAGGTCATGCTGACGGCGCGCCAGCTCTTCGCGCGCTTCGCGCCGGAGCACGACGACCCTGCCGCCCTGCTGCGCCAGTTGCTCGACGATGCGCACATGGTGATCAAGCTCACGGCGGTGGCGAGCGAGCAGGAGCCGCACAGCACCATCGCCGCCTTTCTCGTGAGCCCCAAGGGCGGCTGCACCTGGCTGCACGCCGGCGACTCTCGGCTCTACCACTTCCGCCAAGGCCGCATGGTGCAGCGCACGCGCGACCACTCGTACGTGGAGGCCCTGGTGGAGCGTGGCGAGCTGACCGAGGCGCAGGCCAGCGCGCATCCGCAGGCCAACATCCTGGTCGGCTGCCTTGGGATGGCCAACACGCCGCCGCCGCTGGCGGTGCATTCGATCGGCCGGCTGGAGCCCGAGGACGCCCTGCTGGCCTGCAGCGACGGCCTGTGGCACTACTTCACGCCCGAGGAACTGGGCGACGTGCTGTCGGAATGCCCGCCGCGCACGGCGGTCGAGTGGCTGGTGGCCGAGGCGCGCGCGCGCGCGCGCGGCAAGGGCGACAACCTCTCGCTGGCGGTGCTCAAGGTCGAGGCACTGCCGCCCGACTGACGCGGGTTCAGGGTGGCGGCGGCAGCCCGGCCGCGCGCGGCTGCTTCCGTTCGGCACGGCGCCGGTCCTGATCCGCCTGACGCTGCGCCGCCTCCCTGAGCTTGGCCTCGTAGCGCTCGCGCTCGGCCGGCGCCTGGGCGCGGCGGCTGGCGGCCTCGGCCTGGCGCTCGGCGGCGGCGCGCTGCCGGCGCTCGAGCTGTGCGGCGTTGGCCGGGCCGGCGGCGGCGGCCGCGTCGCGCCCGGCAGCGTGCTCGGCGGCGCGCTGCTCGCGCTGCTGCTGCGCTTCGCGGGCGTTTTCAGCCTGCTGTCGGTCTGCTTCGGCCTGCTTTTTCTGCGCCTCCAGCCGCTCGATCTGCTCGGCGCCGCGGCGCTTGCGCTCGGCGTCGTTGAGCACCGCCTCCTGGCGCTTGAGCTGCTCGGACTCCACCCGGGCGCGGCGCGCGCTGTCGGCCAGGCAGCCGTTGACCGCGAAGCGCTGGTAGCAGCCCCTGCGCTCCGCCTGCACGCGGCGCTCGAGCGCGGCGCGCTCGTCGGCGATGCGCGCGCGCTCGGCGCTGTCGTCCAGACCCGCCGCGGTCGTGCCCGCCTGGGCTTGCGCGAGCCCGGCGGCACCGGCAAGCAGCAGCCAGCAGATGATTTTTTTCATGTCAGCCCGGTATCGACGACGCGACGCTCGAGCGCGAGGAACTCGGCCGAGCGCATTTCCGCCAGCCGCGACACCGTGCGCGGGAACTCGTGGGCCAGCGGCCCCTCGGTGTACAACGCCTCCGGCGGCACCGCGGCGGACATGACGAGCTTGACGCGCCGGTCGTACAGCACGTCGATCAGCCAGGTGAAGCGCCGCGCCTCGGACGCCATGCGCACCGACATGGCCGGCACGTCCGACAGCAGCACGGTGTGGAACTGGGTGGCGATCTCCAGGTAGTCGTTCTGCGAGCGCGGGCCGCCGCACAGCGTCTTGAAGTCGAACCACACCACGCCGCCGGCGCGGCGCCGGGCGCGGATCTCGCGCGCCTCGATGTGCAGCACCGGGTCCTGGTCGGCGGTCTCGGCCAGCCGCTCGAACGCCGCGCGCATCTCGGCGTCGGCCACGGCGCCGTTGGGCGTGAGGTAGAGCCTGACCTGCTCCAGCGTCTGGCGCCGGTAGTCGGTGCCGTTGTCGACGTTGACGACTTCCAGCCGCTCCTTGAGCAGCTCGATGGCCGGCAGGATGCGGTCGCGGTGCAGGCCGTCGGGATACAGGTCGTCGGGCCTGAAGTTCGAGGTGGTGACGAAGCCCACGCCGTTGTCGAACAGCGCCGCCAACAGCCGGTGCAGGATCATCGCGTCGGTGATGTCGGCGACGTGGAACTCGTCGAAGCAGATCAGCTTGTAGCGTTTGGCGATGCGCCGCCCGAGCTCGTCGAGCGGGTTGACGGTACCCTGCAGTTCGGCGAGCTGGCGGTGCACCTCGCGCATGAATTCGTGGAAGTGCAGCCGCGTCTTGCGGCGCAGCGGCACGGCGTTGAAAAAGCAGTCCATCAGGAAGCTCTTGCCGCGCCCGACGCCGCCGTACATGTAGACGCCGCGCGGGATCTCCGGATGGTTGATGAGCTTCTTGAACGCGTTGGAGCGCTGCGCCCGGTACTCGGCCCACTCGCCGGCGCAGCGCTCGAGCGCCTCCACCGCGCGCAGCTGCGCCGGGTCGCTGTGGAAGCCGTGCTTGGCGAGTTCGGCTTCGTAGGCTTGTCGGACGCTCAAGGACGGGACTTTCTCTTGCTATTGATTCGATAGCTGCCGGCGCAGGCGGGACGGGCGCTGGCAGCCGTTTTGACCTGAAACTTCAGAAGTTCAGCGTGCGCTTGTCGACCGCCAGCGCCGCCTCCTTGGTCGCTTCCGACAGCGACGGGTGCGCGTGGCAGATGCGGGCGATGTCTTCCGAGCTGGCCTTGAATTCCATCGCCACCACGGCCTCGGAGATCAGCTCGCTGGCCATGGGACCCACGATGTGCACGCCCAGGATCTCGTCGGTCGCCGCGTCGGCCAGGAACTTGACCAGCCCCGTGGTGTCGCCCAGCGCGCGTGCGCGGCCGTTGGCCAGGAACGGGAAGGTGCCGGCCTTGTAGGCCCGGCCCGCGGCCTTGAGCTGCTCCTCGGTCTGGCCGACCCAGGCGATCTCGGGGCTGGTGTAGATCACCCACGGGATGGTGTCGAAGTTGACGTGCCCGTGCTGGCCGGCGATGCGCTCGGCCACCGCCACGCCCTCCTCCTCGGCCTTGTGCGCGAGCATCGGGCCGCGCACCACGTCGCCGATGGCCCAGACGTTGGGCAGGTTCGTCCGGCATTCGTCGTCCACGGCGATGGCACCGCGCTCGTCGAGCTTCAGGCCGACCGCCTCGGCATTCAGCCCGGTGGTGTTGGGCACGCGCCCGATCGAGACGATCAGCCGGTCGACCTCCAGCACCTGCGCCGCGCCCTTGGCGTCGGTGTAGGCGACGCGCACACCCGCATCGCTCGACCGGACCTCGCCGACCTTCACGCCCAATTCGATCTTCAGGCCCTGTTTGGTGAACGCCTTGAAGGCCTCGCGGGCGATCTGCTGGTCCACTCCGCCGAGGAAGGTCGGCAGACCTTCCAGCACCGTCACCTCGGCGCCCAGGCGGCGCCAGACCGAGCCCATCTCCAGCCCGATGACGCCCGAGCCGATCAGGCCCAGCCGTTTCGGCACGTCGCCGATGGCGAGCGCGCCGTCGTTCGACAGGATGCGCTCCTCGTCGAACGCGGCGCCCGGCAGCGCGCGGGCGCTGGAGCCGGTGGCGACGATGACGTGCGTGCCGTGCAGCGTCTCCTCGGCCGCGCCGCCGACCTGGATGTCATAGCCGCCCTCGCTGCCTTGGGCGAACGACGCGCGGCCATGGAAGAAGGCAACCTTGTTCTTCTTGAACAGGTACAGGATGCCCTCGTTGTTCTGCTTCACCACCGCGTCCTTGCGCGCGAGCATCCGGCCCACGTCCATCGCCAGCCCCTGCACCTGGATGCCGTGGTCGGCGAAGTGGTGCGCCGCCTGGTCGTAGTTCTCGGACGACTGCAGCAGCGCCTTGGACGGGATGCACCCGACGTTGGTGCAGGTGCCGCCCGGCGCCGGGCCGCCCTTGCCGTTCTTCCACTCGTCGACGCAGGCGACGTTGAAGCCGAGTTGCGCGGCGCGGATGGCGGCGATGTAGCCGCCCGGGCCGCCGCCGATGACGATGACGTCGAATTGCTTGCTCATGAAAACGCTCCAGCCCTCAGTGCGAGAGCTTCAGGGTGACGACGCCGCCCACGATCAGCGCCACGCCGAGCGCGCGGCCCAGCGTCAGCGCGTCGCCGAAGAACAGCACGCCGATCAAGAAAGTGCCGGCCCCGCCGATGCCGGTCCACACGGCATAGGCGGTCCCGATGGGAATGTGGCGCTGGGCCAGCCACAGCAGCCAGCCCGACAGCGCCATGCAGACGATGGCAATGGCAATGCCCCCGGCCTTCAGGCCCTGCTGCGAGAGTTTGAAGCCGACCGGCCAGCCGATCTCGAACAGGCCGGCGGCCATCAGGTACACCCACGCCATGCTGCGCTTGCGCCGTTCAGATGTCGAACAGCAGGCGGGCGGGGTCTTCCAGCGCTTCCTTCATCGCCACCAGTCCCAGCACCGCCTCGCGGCCGTCGATGATGCGGTGGTCGTAGCTCATCGCCAGGTAGTTCATCGGCCGGATCACGATCTGGCCGTTCTCCACCACGGCGCGGTCCTTGGTGGCATGCACGCCCAGGATGGCCGACTGCGGCGGGTTGATGATCGGCGTCGAGAGCATCGAGCCGAAGGTGCCGCCGTTGGAAATCGAGAAGGTGCCGCCGGTGAGTTCCTCGAGCCCGAGCTTGCCGTCCTTGGCCTTCTGGCCGAACTCGGCGATCTTCTTCTCGATGTCGGCAAAGCTCATCTGGTCGGCATTGCGCAGGATCGGCACCACCAGCCCGCGCGGCGAGCCGACCGCGATGCCGATGTCGAAGTAGCCGTGATAGACGACGTCGTTGCCGTCCACCGAAGCGTTGATCACCGGGTACTTCTTGAGCGCGTGCACCGCGGCCTTCACGAAGAAGCTCATGAAGCCGATCTTGACGCCATGCTCCTTGGTGAAGGCGTCCTGGAACTTCTTGCGCATCTCCATGACCGGTGCCATGTTGACCTCGTTGAAGGTGGTCAGGATGGCGTTGGTCGATTGCGACTGGATCAGCCGCTCGGCAATGCGCTGGCGCAGGCGGCTCATCGGCACGCGCTGCTCGGGGCGCTCGCCCAGGTCGGGCTTGGCCGAAGCCGGCACCGCGACCTGCGACAGCGGCGCGGCTGACCGCCGGCGCGGGAGGCGGCACGGCCAGCGGCGGCGCCTTGGCCGCGCCACCGCCGGCCACGGCGCCCAGCACGTCGCCCTTGGTCACGCGGCCGTCGCGGCCGGTGCCGGCCACGTCTGCCGTGGTCAGGCCGTTGTCGGCCAGCAGCTTGGCCGCCGCCGGCATGGCCACGCCGGACTTGCTGCCGCCCGCGGTTGCCGTGCCTGCCGTTGCCGCCGGCGCGGGAGCCGCCGCTGTGCCCGCAGCCGCCGGGGCTGCCGCGGCGCCCGACGGAGCCGCCGCCGCGGCCTTGCCCTCGGTGTCGATGCGGGCGATCAGCTGCTCGGCTGCGACGGTCGCGCCGTCGGGCTGGACGATCTCGGCCAGCACGCCGGCCGACGGGCGCGGGCACCTCCAGCACGACCTTGTCGGTCTCGATCTCGATCAGGATTTCATCGACCGCGACGGCGTCGCCGGCCTTCTTCTTCCACTGCAGCAGGGTGGCCTCGGACACCGACTCGGACAGCTGGGGGACTTTGACTTCAACGATGGACATGAAAAATGCGCTCCGCTTCGTGTTTGTTGGGGTTTTCGGGTGGGCTAGGCACAGGACTTCCCTTCGGCTACCTGGTCTTCTTCGCGAAACACCGCGGAACCGGCTCCGCCGGGCCGCCGGTGTTGCCCCCGGTCGGGGGTGGGCGAAGCGACGCGCAGTGCGCGCAGCCTGGGGGCGTTACTTATTGATCACGAAGCCCTTGAGCTTGCCGAAGGCGCCGTCGACCAGCGCCTTCTGCTGCTCCTGGTGCAGGTGCGAGTAGCCCACCGCCGGCGACGCCGAGGCGGCGCGGCCCGAGTAGCCGAGCCGCTGGCCTTCCTGCAGGTTCTCGTGGAGGGAGTGCTGCACGAAGAACCAGGCGCCCTGGTTCTGCGGCTCGTCCTGCGACCAGACCACGTCCACCAGGTTCGGATACTTCTTCAGCTCCGCGGCGAACGCCTTGTGCGGGAACGGATAGAGCTGCTCGATGCGCAGGATCGCCACGTCCTCGCGGCCGAGCTCCTCGCGCTTCTTGGCCAGGTCGTAGTACACCTTGCCCGAGCAGGCGATGACACGCCGGACCTTGTCGGCCTTCAGGTGGCCGCTGTCCGGAATGACGGTCTGGAAGCCGCCGCGGGTGAATTCCGCGAGCGGCGAGGTCGCGTCCTTGTTGCGCAAGAGCGACTTCGGCGTGAGGATGATCAGCGGCTTGCGCAGCGGCCGCACCATCTGGCGGCGCAGCACGTGGAAGATCTGGCTGGCCGTGGTCGGCTGCACGATCTGCATGTTGGCATCCGCCGCCAGCTGCATGAAGCGCTCCAGCCGCGCCGAGCTGTGCTCCGGGCCCTGGCCCTCGTAGCCGTGCGGCAGCATCAGCGTGATGCCGTTGACGCGGCCCCACTTGACCTCGCCCGAGGCGATGAACTGGTCGATCACGACCTGCGCGCCGTTGACGAAGTCGCCGAACTGCGCCTCCCAGATCACCAGCGTGTTGGGGTCGTTCGACGCGTAGCCGTACTCGAAGGCGAGCACCGCCTCCTCCGACAGGATCGAGTCGATGACGGTGAAAGGCGCCTGGTTGTCGGCCACGTTCTGCAGCGGCACGTAGGTGCCCTCGTCGAACTTCTCGCGCTTCTGGTCGTGCAGCACGGCGTGGCGGTGCGTGAAGGTGCCGCGCCCGCTGTCCTCGCCCGACAGGCGCACCGGGTAGCCGCTCGCCACCAGCGAGGCGAAGGCCATGTGCTCGCCCATGCCCCAGTCGACGTTGACCTCGCCGCGGCCCATGGCGGCGCGATCCTCCAGCACCTTCTTCACCAGCGGGTGCACCGTGAAGTTCTCGGGCGCCCTGGTGATGCGCTCGGCCAGGCGCTTCCACTCGGCGGTCGGAATGGCCGTGTCGCCGGAGTCGGTCCACCGCTTGTTGAGGAAGGGCGTCCAGTCGACCGCGTACTTGCTCTTGAAGTTGGTCAGCACCGGATCGGTGGTGTTCTTGCCCTCGTCGAAGGCGGCGCGCTGCGCCTTGACCATGTCGTCGCCCAGCGTCTCGCCCAGGCCCTGCGCGGCGAGCTTGTCGGCGTAGAGCTTGCGCGTGCCGGGGTGCTGCGCGATCTTCTTGTACATCAGCGGCTGCGTGAGCGCCGGCGTGTCCTGCTCGTTGTGGCCGAGCTTGCGGTAGCAGACGATGTCGACCACCACGTCCTTCTGGAACTCCATGCGGAACTCGAGCGCGAACTGGGTGGCCAGCACCACCGCCTCGGGGTCGTCGCCGTTCACGTGCAGCACCGGCGCCTCGATCATCTTCACGATGTCGGTGCAGTAGAGCGTCGAGCGGCTGTCGCGCGGATCGCTGGTGGTGAAGCCGATCTGGTTGTTGATCACGATGTGGACCGTGCCGCCGGTGAAGTAGCCGCGCGTCTCGGCCAGCGCCAGCGTCTCCATCACCACGCCCTGGCCGGCGAAGGCCGCGTCGCCGTGCACCAGCACCGGCAGCACCTGCTTGCCCAGCGGGTCGGCGCGGCGGTCCATGCGCGCGCGCACCGAGCCCTCGACCACGGGGTTGACGATCTCCAGGTGCGATGGGTTGAAGGCCAGGCTCAGGTGCACCGGCCCGCCGGGCGTGGTCACGTCCGAGCTGAAGCCCTGGTGGTACTTGACGTCGCCGCTGGGCAGGTCTTCGGGGGCGGTGTGGTCGAACTCGGCGAACAGGTCGGCCGGCAGCTTGCCCAGCGAATTGACCAGCACGTTGAGGCGCCCGCGGTGCGCCATGCCGATCACGATCTCCTGCACGCCGCGGATGCCGGCCTGGTTGATCAGCTCGTCCATCGAGACGATGAAGCTCTCGCCGCCTTCGAGCGAGAAGCGCTTCTGCCCGACGTACTTGGTGTGCAGGAAGCGCTCCAGGCCCTCGGCGGCCGTGAGGCGCTCGAGCACGTGCTTTTTCTCCTCGGCGTCGAGCTGCGGGTTGGTGCGGAGCGCTCTCGAGCTTTTGCTGCCACCAGCGCTTCTGGATCTGGTCGGTGGCATACATGAACTCGGCGCCGATGGTGCCGCAGTAGGTTTCGCGCAGCGCGTTGATCAGCTCGCGCAGCGACATGCTGTCCTTGCCGAAGAAGGTGTTGCTGGTGTTGAACACCGTCTCCATGTCGGCGTCGGTGAAGCCGTAGAACGCCGGATCGAGCTCCGGGATTTCCGGGCGCTCGGCGCGCTTGAGCGGGTCCAGGTCGGCCCAGCGCGCGCCGACGTTGCGGTAGGCGGCGATCAGCTGCTGCACCGCGGTGCGCTTGCGGCCCAGCTCGGAGCTGGCGCTGCTGGCTTCCACCACGTGCGTCGTGCCCTGCTTGGCCGCTCGGCGAAGGCGTTGACCACCGGCAGATGCGGCACGTCCTTCGCGTTGGTGCCGTCGGCCGCCGGCACGTGCTGCAGCGCGTCGAAGTACGCGCGCCAGGTGTCGGGCACGCTGCCGGGGTTGGCCAGGTAGTTCTCGTACATCTCCTCGACGTAGGGCGCATTGCCGCCGAAGAGGTAGGTGTTGCCTTGGTAGGCCTGGTAGACGGACGCCGTCGGCGTCGACAAATCGCTCATGTTACGCTGACCTTCGCTTCCCTGCGGGAAGCACGAGTTGGTTCGAGAAAAAACCTTCCGCGACACGGCTGAACCGGTTGGCGGATGCGACTGTGGCAGGGGAAGGGCCTGAGTACCTGAGCATTGTGCCATGCCGACTCGGCAGCACGGCCGCGTTCGGGCCGGGCGGCGCGGCTCACGCCCGAAGCGTGTCGACGATCTGGCGCAGCGCGGCCGGGTCGTCCATGGTCGTGAGATCGCCCGGGTCGCGCTGCTCGCACACAGCCTGGATGGCACGGCGCAGCAGCTTGCCGCTGCGCGTCTTGGGCAGCGCGCCGACGAAGCACACGCGCGCCGGCCGCGCCAGCGCGCCCAACTGATCCGCGACACGCTTCATGATCTCGCCTTCGAGCCCGCGGGCCAGGGCGGCATCGCCGAGGACGGCGCCGTCCTTCGGCACCGCGAAGGCCATCGCCACCTGGCCCTTGAGCGCGTCGGCCATGCCGACCACCGCCACCTCGGCCACGCCGGGATGGCCGGAGATGCTCTCCTCGATCTCGCGCGTGCCCAGGCGGTGGCCGGCGACGTTGATCACGTCGTCGCTGCGCCCGAGGATGTAGAAGTAGCCGTCCTCGTCGCGGATGCCCCAGTCGAAGGTCGAATAGACCAGCCGGCCGGGCACCGTCTTCCAGTAGATGTTGACGAAGCGCGCGTCGTCGCGCCAGACGGTCTGCATGAAGCCCGGCGGCGTCGGCCCCTCGACCACCACCACGCCTTTCTGGTGGGCGCCGGTCAGCTCCTCGCCGGTGGACTCGTGCAGGAGCTTGATGCGGTAGCCGTACATCGGCACCCCCGGGCTGCCGAGCTTGGCCGGCATGGCCTCGACGCCGCGGGCGATGGTGATCATCGGCCAGCCCGATTCGGTCTGCCAGTAGTTGTCGATGATCGGCACGCCCAGCCCCTCGCCGATCCAGCGCGCGGTCGGCTCGTCGAGCGGCTCGCCGGCCAGGAACAGCGCGCGCAGGCTTGACAGGTCGTATTTCTTCAGCAGCGCCGGGTCCTGCTTCTTCAGCACGCGCACCGCGGTCGGCGCGCTGAACATCACCGTGACCCGGTACTTCTCGGCGAGCTGCCACCAGATGCCGCCGTTGGGCTGGCCGTCGAGCCCCTGCGTCGGCAGGCCCTCGTACATGAGCGTCGCCATGCCGGCGATCAGCGGGCCGTAGACGATGTAGCTGTGGCCGACGACCCAGCCGATGTCGCTGGTCGAGAAGTAGGTCTCGCCGGCGCGCCCGTCGAAGATGTGCTTCATGCTGGCGGCCAGCGCCACCGCGTAGCCGCCGGTGTCGCGCTGCACGCCCTTGGGCCGTCCGGTGGTGCCGCTGGTGTAGATGGTGTAGCTCGGCTCGTTCGATTCGAGCCAGGCGCAGGGCACCTCGGTTTCACGGTGTTTTTCGGCCATGGCGCGCATCAGGTGGTCGCGTCCAGCTATCAATTCCATAGCAGCCAGGCCCCGGTCGGCCAGCAGCACGGCAGCGGGCTTGTGCTTCGAGAGGCGGATCGCCTCGTCCAGCAGCGGCTTGTAGGGCATCACCTTGCCGCCGCGCGAGCCGGCGTCGGCGCTGACGATCACCTTCGGCTCGGCGTCCTCGATGCGCGAGGCCAGCGAGCCGCTGGCGAAGCCGCCGAACACCACGCAGTGGATGGCGCCGATGCGCGCGCAGGCCAGCATGGCGAAGGCCGCCTCCGGGATCATCGGCATGTAGATCACCACGCGGTCGCCCTTCTGCACGCCCAGCGCGATCAGGCTGGCGGCGGTGCGCTGCACCTCGGCATGCAGCTCGCGGAAGGTGTAGGTGCGCTCGCTGCCGGTCTCGGTCGAGACGTGGATCAGCGCCGGCTGGTCGCCGCGCTCGGCCAGGTGCCGGTCCACCGCGTTGTGGCACAGGTTGGTGGTGCCGCCCGAGAACCAGCGCATGAAGGGCGGGTTGCCCGTGTCGAGAATCTGCTGCGGCGGCGCGTGCCAGTCGATCAGCCCGGCCTGCTCGGCCCAGAAGCCCGCGGGATCGTCGATGGAACGACGGTAGAAGTCGCTGTAGCGGCCCATGCCTTTTGTCTCCTGTTTCGCTCCGCTCGATGGGCGGCGCTGAATTCGCCATGATGGAAAGGGGGCTTGCGCCAGGCTGACGGCCGGCCGGCCGGTCCCCGAGCGCGGGGCCGCCTACCGGATCAGCTTCTGGAGCTCCTTGAACGCCGGGTGCTCCGCCGTGCGCAGCCACTCGAAGCCGACCATCTCGGTGGTCACCAGCTCGACCCCGGCGCCGGCCAGGCGGTCGAAGGCGGCGTCGCGGTTGCGCTCGGTGCGCGAGCTGCAGGCGTCGGTCACGACCCAGACCTCGAAGTCGTCGTCCAGCAGGTCGAGCGCGGTCTGCAGCAGGCACACGTGCGCCTCGCAGCCGGCGAGCACGATCGTGTTGCGCTCGTCGGCCTCCGGCGCCGCGGCCGACTTCTGCAAGTGCCGCGGCAGGCTGCGCGCGTTGCCGCCCTGCGGCGCCCGCGCGGGCGGGCGCAGCCACTCGAGCAGGCCCTCCTGCGCGCCGCTGAAGTGCATCTTGGCCAGGGTGCGCCGGCACAGCGCGCGGATGTCGGGCAGGTTCTCGCCGAGGCGCGACGGGTTCTGCTCGGTGCCCCAGACGGGCACGTCGAGCCGTTGCGCCAGCGTGCCGAGGCGCACCGCGTTGGCCGTTGCCGCCTGCGACTCGAACATGGCCGGCATCAGGCGCGCCTGGAAGTCCACCAGCACCAGCTGGGATTGGGAAGCGTCGAGCAGCATGGGAAGAGTCCTTTCGAATCACCCCGGGCGCGCCGGCCCGTGGCGTGGAAGCGGGCAGGTTACACCGTCCGGATGGTTAAATCATCGGCGGCGGCCATCGCACCGCGGCCCCGCCTTTTTTCTTCCTCGACCCTGTCCCGAGGCTTTGCCATGAACGCTTCGCTCCCGCCCGCCCGCCTGATGTCCGGCGCCGACTACCGCGAGTCGCTGCGCCGCCATCGCCCGACGGTCTTCGTCGATGGACGGCGCATCGAATCGGTGGTCGACGAGCCGGCCTTGCAGCCCGGCATCAACGCCATCGCGCTGACCTACGACCGTGCGCTCGATCCGCACTACGAACGCCTGATGACGGCGGTGCAGCACACCAGCGGGCGGCGCGTCAACCGCTTCTCGCACCTCAACACCGGCGCGGGCGACCTGCTCAACAAGCTGGAAGCGGTGCGCCTGGTGTGCCAGGAAACCGGCTGCGCCCAGCGCTACCTGACGCACGACGCGCTCAACGCCATCGCCCAGGTGTCGGCGCGCATCGACGACGCGCGCGGCGGCAGCGAGCACACCGCGCGCTTCCACGACTACCTGCACCGCGTGCAGGCGCAGGACCTGACGCTCGGCGTCGCCATGACCGATGCCAAGGGCGACCGCAGCCGGCGCCCGCACGAGCAGGCGAACGTCGACAGCTATGTGCACATCGTCGAGCGCGACGTGCGGCGCGACGGCAAGCTGGGCATCGTCATCTCCGGCACCAAGGCGATCGTGACCGGCGCGCCCTACGTGCACGAGCTGCTGGTCATGCCCTGCCGCAACATGGGGCCCGAGGATGCCGACTTCGCCGTCTGCTGCGCCGTGCCGCTGGACGCGCCCGGGCTCACCATCGTCGCGCGCCCGGCCGGGCGGCCCGGCGAGAAGCTGGAGCACGGCGCGGCCCTCTTCAGCCGCAAGTACGGCCAGAGCACCGGCGTGTGTATCTTCGACCGCGTCTTCGTGCCGTGGGAGCGCGTGTTCTACGCCGGCGAGTGGGAGCATTCGGGCCACCTCACCTACAGCTACGCCACGCACCACCGCCACAGCTGCATCGGCGCGCGCGCCGGCTTCGGCGACCTCTTGATCGGCGCCGGCGCGCTGATGTGCGAGGCCAACGGCTTCGATCCCGGCCGGGAAACCCACCTGCGCGAGCAGATGGTCGAGCTGATCACGATCACCGAGAGCTTCTTTGCCTGCGGCGTGGCGGCGAGCACCTACGCCCGGCGCGACGCGCACTGCGAGGTCTTCATGCCCGATGCGGTGTTCAGCAACATCGGCAAGCTGCTGCTCGCCACCAAAATCTACGACATGCACCGCATCGCCCACACCGTGAGCGGCGGCCTGATCGTCGCCCTGCCCGGCCCCGACGAGGACCACAATCCCGAGACCGCCGCGCGCCTGGCCGACGTGCTGCGCGCCAGCCCGGAGGTGCCCTACGCGCAGCGCATCGAGACCGCGCGCCTCATCGAGGACCTGACCGCCGGCTACCAGGGCGGCTGGTACAGCGTGATCAGCCTGCACGGCGGCGGCTCGCCGGCGGCGATGAAGCAGGAGATCTGGCGCAACTATCCCGTCGGCTCGAAGGTCGAGCTGGTCGAGCGCATCCTGGAGCGCGGCATCGCCGCCGACGGCTCGCCCGCCGCGGCGCCGCACGACCCGGCGCGCGCCATCACGCGCAACCGCCAGCCGGGCCGGTGCTGCGACACGGGCTGCACCACGCCGGGCCAGCCGGTGATGGTCGATCTGCCGACAGTGGAGGCGACGCTGCCGTCACGGCGCTGAGCGGCGCCGAGCGGCTTACTCCTGCGGCAGCAGGCGGATCAGCTTGCCGTCGGGCTCGTCGGTGAGCACGTACAGCAGCCCGTCGGGGCCCTGGCGCACGTCGCGGATGCGCTCCCTGCGGTCGGCCAGCAGCTTGTGCTCGGCGATCACCTTTTCGCCCTGCAGCTCGATGCGGTCGAGGTAGCCGAACTTCAGCGAGCCGACGAACAGGTTGCCCTTCCACGCCGCGCCGTAGCGGTCGCTGGTCAAAAACGCCATGCCCGAGGGCGCGATCGACGGCACCCAGTAGTGCAGCGGCTGCTCCATGCCGGGCTTGGCGGTGAGGCCCTCGCCGATCCTGCCGCCGCCGTAGTTCTCGCCGTAGGTGATGACGGGCCAGCCGTAGTTGCGCCCGGCGCGCTCGATGTTGATCTCGTCGCCGCCTTGCGGGCCGTGCTCGTTGGTCCACAGAAGGCCGTCGGGCCCGAGCGTGGCGCCCTCGCTGTTGCGGTGGCCGTAGCTCCAGATCTCGGGTCGTACGCCGGGTTTGCCGACGAACGGGTTGTCCGGTGGGATCGAGCCGTCCTTGCGCAGGCGCACCACCTTGCCGAGGTCGTCGTCGAGCCGCTGGGCGTCCTCCTTGCGGATGAAGCGGTCACCCAGCGTCAGAAAGAGCGTTCCGTCGCGCGCCTCGACGATGCGGCAGCCGAACTGCAACTGGCTTGCGACCTTGGGCTGCTGGACGAAGATGACCTTCAGATTCTCCAGCCGGCGCCGGTCCGGCGACAGCGTGGCGCGCGCCAGCGCGGTGCCGCTCGCCTTGTCGGCCGCGCCGCCGGGCTGCGAATAGCAGAAGTAGAGCGTCCGGTTGCGCCCGAAATCGCTGTCGGTGACGAGGTCCAGCAGGCCGCCCTGCCCGCCCGCGGCGACGCGGGGCACCCCCGCCATGGCAGGTCCCACCTTGCCTCCGGCATCGATCCAGCGCAGGCGCCCCGGCCGCTCGGTCGCCAGGAAGCTGCCGTCGGCCAGCGGCGCCACGGCCCAGGGATGCTCCAGTCCGTCGGCCACGACCTGGGCGCGGGGCTCCTGCGCCTGCGCCAGACCGGCAACGGCCCACAGGCCCAGCAGCAGCCCGATCAGCCGGGAAGCTCGACGAGGTGCCGTTCTGGAAAAGGCCATTTCTTTGCTCCCGCGCATTCCGAAAAATCCATGGGGTGGGGATTGATCAAATTAAAACATTAGTTAACAGAATTCCATGGCGAATTCCTGCCATCCCAGGTTCTGCATTCAACATGTTTCACGCCAATAATCAGTTTTTTACAAATCCTTAACAAAATCAAGCACTTGCAATTCAATCCTGAAAACCCTGAGAAGTTGACATGATGATTTGTCATCAATATCCTACCGCGCATGCGTTTTTCGATCCTGTTTGCCGGCCTCCTTTTGTCCTACGCGGCGCATGCCGCTCCCGCGCTGGAACCGCACGATGACCTGCAGGGCCTGCTGGCCGACAGGGGATTGATGAGCCACTTCGACCACGTGCGCCAGACCGTCGCCGACCGCACGTCGGACCTCGTCGTCCACGCGCTGGGTTTCATCGGCGTGCCCTACCGGCGCGGCGGCAGCAGCGCGGACACCGGCTTCGACTGCAGCGGCTTCGTGCGCGCCACCTTCAACCAGACCATCGGCCTGGTGCTGCCGCGCCGGGCCGAGGAGCAGGCCGCGGCCACCCAGCCCGTGCCGCGCGGCGAGATGAAGCCGGGCGACCTGGTGTTCTTCAACACCATGCGGCGCGCCTTCAGCCACGTCGGCATCTACATGGGCGACGGCAAGTTCATCCACTCGCCCAAGCCCGGCGCCCAGGTGCGCGTGGAAGACCTGGGCGGCAGCTACTGGCAGCGCCGCTTCAACGGCGCGCGCCGCGTCGAGGCGGCGTACGGTGGCGCCGCCACCACCGCGTCGGGCGAATGAACGCCACGTCGCCGGTTGGGTCCATTTGCTAGTCTTTTGATAGCGCAGGGCCCAGACAGGACGGGCGCCGCCGGCCTTTTTAGCCTTGAAGATCCCGCCGGCGCGGGATTTTTTGCTGGTACGTTCGCGCGCCTCTACTGCGGCAGCAGGCGGATCAGCTTTCCGCTTTCTTCGTCGGTGATCACGTACAGCAGCCCGTCGGGGCCCTGGCGCACGTCCCGGATGCGCTCCTGGCGGTCCGCCAGCAGCTTCTGCTCGACCACGGTATTGCCCCCCTTGAAATCGATGCGGTTCAGGTAGCGCAGCCTGAGCGAGCCGACGAACAGGTTGCCCTTCCACGCCGGCCCGTACCGGTCGCTGGTCAGGAACGCCATGCCCGAGGGTGCGAGCGACGGCGTCCAGTAGAGCAGCGGCTGCTCCATGCCCTCCTGCGCTGTCTTGCCGTTGCCCACCGGGCTGCCGTCCAGGTTCTTGCCATAGCTGATGACCGGCCAGCCGTAGTTGCGCCCGGGCAGCGGCAGGTTGATCTCGTCGCCGCCCGTCGGGCCGTGCTCGTGCATCCAGAAGCGGCCGTTCGGCGCGATCGTGGCGCCCTCGCCGTTGCGGTGGCCGTAGCTCCAGATTTCGGGCCGCACCCCGGGCTTGCCGACGAAGGGGTTGTCGCGCGGGATGGAGCCGTCCTTGTTGACGCGAACGATCTTGCCCAGGTGGTTGTCGAGCCGCTGGGCGTCCTCCCGGTTGCTGACGCGCTCGCCCAATGTCAGGAACAGGGTGCCGTCGCGCGCCTCGGCGATGCGGCAGCCGAAGTGCAGCTGGCCTTCGAGCAGCGGCTGCTGCACGAAGATGACCTTGACGTTGTCGACCCGGCGGTAGTCCGCCGACAGCGTGGCGCGCGCCATCGCGGTGCTGGTCTTCTCGTCGTCGTCGGGCGCGGGCCGCGAGTAGCAGAAGTAGATCGTGCGGTTGCGCGCGAAGCCGCTGTCGAGAACAAGGTCAAGCAGCCCGCCCTGCAGCCGCACGGCGACGCGGGGCATCCCCTCGATCGGCACGCCGATCTCGCCGAGGGCGGTGACCCGGCGCAGCTGCCCCGTGCGCTCCGTCACCAGAAAGGTGCCATCGGCCAGCGGCGCCACGGCCCAGGGATATTCGAGCCCCCTCACCAGCACCTGTGCACGCGGTTCCCTGGCCACCGCCAGCAGCGGCAGCAGGCCCAGCAGCAGGCCGGCCGTCCAGGCGGCGCGGCGACGCGCGATACAGCGAAACCCCGGCATGTCTTTTCCTTCCAAATCCGTTCGGCAGTCCGACCGACCTTCTGCCCCTCATGCGACAGAAGACGCCTGTCACCGATTAAAACGTCCGTTTGCAGGCCTTGTCGATCCATTCGAGCTGGAGCCACGTCGCGCCGCACGCCGCGCGCCGCACGCAAAAAATCCCGCCGAGGCGGGATTTTCAGGGCCGCGCGCCCGGCTCAGCGCTTGGCCGGCGGCAAATCGGTGCAGCTGCCGTGCGCCACCTCGGCCGCCATGCCGATGCTCTCGCCGAGCGTCGGGTGCGGGTGGATGGTCTTGCCGATGTCGATCTCGTCGGCACCCATCTCGATGGCCAGCGCCACCTCGCCGATCATGTCGCCGGCATGCGTGCCGACGATGCCGCCGCCGACGATGCGGTGCGTGTCGGCGTCGAACAGCAGCTTGGTGAAGCCCTCGTCGCGCCCGTTGGCGATGGCGCGGCCCGATGCGGTCCAGGGGAACAGCCCCTTCTTGACCTTGAGGCCCTCGGCCTTGGCCTGATCCTCGGTCAACCCGACCCACGCCACCTCGGGGTCGGTGTAGGCCACGCTCGGGATCACGCGGGCGTTGAAGGCGGCGCTGGCGAGCTCGGGTTGCCCTGGATCTCGCCGGCGATCACCTCGGCCGCCACGTGCGCCTCGTGCACCGCCTTGTGCGCCAGCATGGGCTGGCCGACGATGTCGCCGATGGCGAAGATGTGCGGCACGTTGGTGCGCATCTGGATATCGACCGGGATGAAGCCCCGGTCGGTCACCGCGACGCCGGCCTTGTCGGCGCCGATCTTCTTGCCGTTCGGGCTGCGGCCCACCGCCTGCAGCACCAGGTCGTAGACCTGGGGCTCCTTCGGCGCCTGCTCGCCCTCGAAGCTCACGCGGATGCCCTCGGCCGTGGCCTCGGCGCCCACCGTGCGGGTCTTCAACATGATGTTGTCGAAGCGCGGCGCGTTCATCTTCTGCCAGACCTTGACCAGGTCGCGGTCGGCGCCCTGCATCAGGCCGTCGAGCATCTCGACCACGTCGAGCCGCGCGCCGAGCGTCGAGTACACCGTGCCCATCTCGAGCCCGATGATGCCGCCGCCCAGGATCAGCATGCGCTTCGGCTCGGTCGCCAGGTCCAGCGCGCCGGTGGAGTCGACCACGCGCGGGTCCTTGGGCATGAACGGCAGGTGCACGGCCTGCGAGCCGGCCGCGATGATGCAGTTCTTGAACCTGACGGTCTGCGACTTGCCCGTGGTCTCGTCCGACGCGCCCGAGGTTTCGGTGATCTTGAGGTGGTATGGGTCGACGAACTCGCCGACGCCGCGCACCGTCGTCACCTTGCGCATCTTGGCCATCGCGGCCAGCCCGCCGGTGAGCTTGCCGACCACCTTGTTCTTGTGGCCGAGCAGCTTGGCGCGGTCGATGGTCGGCGCGGCGAAGGTGACGCCCAGGTCGGCGAAGTGCTTGACCTCGTCCATCACCGACGCCACGTGCAGCAGCGCCTTCGACGGGATGCAGCCGACGTTCAGGCACACGCCGCCCAGCGTCGCGTAGCGCTCGACCAGCACCACCTTGAGGCCCAGGTCGGCGGCGCGGAAGGCGGCCGAGTAGCCGCCCGGGCCGGCGCCGAGCACCAGCACGTCGCACTCCTGGTCGACCGAGCCGGCGTAGGTCGATGCTACAGGTTTCGTAGCAGCGGGCGCAGGCGCGGCGGGCGCTGCGGCCTGATTCGGCTGCGCAGGCGCAGGCGACGGCGCGGATGCGGCCGGTGCCGGCGCGGCGGGTGCGGGCGCAGCGGCGGCCGCGCCACTCGCCTCCAGCGTCAGGATCACCGAGCCCTCGCTGACCTTGTCGCCGACCTTCACGGCCAGCGCCTTGACCACGCCGGCGGCCGACGACGGAATCTCCATCGAGGCCTTGTCCGACTCGACCGTGATCAGCGACTGCTCGGCCGCGACCGTGTCGCCGACGTTGACCAGCACCTCGATGACCGCGACCTCGTCGAAGTCGCCGATGTCCGGAACCTTGATCTGTTGTTCGCTCATGTGCGGGTTCCTTTTCTTCTTAGAGCATCACGCGGCGGAAGTCGCCGAGCATCTGGCCCAGGTAGACGTTGAAGCGGGCCGCCGCGGCGCCGTCGATCACGCGGTGGTCCCAGGTCAGCGACAGCGGCAGCATCAGGCGCGGCTGGAACGCCTTGCCGTCCCACTTCGGCTCGATCGTGCTCTTGCACACGCCCAGGATCGCGACCTCGGGCGCGTTGATGATCGGCGTGAAGTAGCGCCCGCCGATGCCGCCCAGCGAGCTGATGGTGAAGCAGGCCCCCGCCATGTCGGCCGGCCCCAGCTTGCCGTCGCGCGCCTTCTTGGCGAGCTCGCCCATCTCCTGGCTGATCTGCAGCACGCCCTTCTTGTCGGCGTCCTTGATGACCGGCACCACCAGGCCGTTGGGCGTGTCGGCCGCGAAGCCGATGTGGAAGTACTTCTTCAAGACCAGCTGCTCGCCGTCGAGCGAGCTGTTGAACTCGGGGAACTTCTTCAGCGCCGCCACGCAGGCCTTGATCAGGAAGGCCAGCATCGTCACCTTGACGCCCGACTTCTCGTTTTCCTTGTTGGTCGAGACGCGGAAGGCTTCGAGATCGGTGATGTCGGCGTCGTCGTGGTTGGTGACGGCCGGAATCATGATCGCGTTGCGCAGCAGGTTGGCGCCGCTGATCTTCTTGATGCGCGAGAGGTCCTTGCGCTCGACCTCGCCGAACTTGGTGAAGTCGACCTTCGGCCAGGGGATCAGGCCCAGCCCTTCGCCGCCGCCGCCGGCCGCAGCCGCCGGCTTGCCGGCAGCCGCCGCCTTGGTGGTGGCCTGGCCGGCCATCACCGCGCGGGTGAAGCCCTGGACGTCCTGCTCGGTGATGCGGCCCTTGGGGCCGGTGCCCTTGACCTCGTCGAGCGGCACGCCGAGCTCGCGCGCGAACTTGCGCACCGACGGCGACGCGTGCGGCAGGTTGCCCGCCGGCGCGCCGGTGGGCTGATGCGCCGGTGGCGGCGGTGCCGCGGTCGCAGTGGATGCGGGTGCAGAAGACGGTGCTGCGGCGGACGGCGCCGGCGCGGCGGACGGCGCACTGGCGGCCGCCGGAGCCGCAGCGGCTGCCGGAGCCGGCGCGCCGGCCCCGCCCCCGGCGCCCTCCAGCACCGCGATCAGGTCGCCGACGTTGACCGTGTCGCCCACCTTGACCTTGAGCTCCTTGAGCACGCCGGCGGCCGACGACGGAATCTCCATCGAGGCCTTGTCCGACTCGACCGTGATCAGCGACTGCTCGGTGGCGATGGTGTCGCCGGGCTTGACCAGCACCTCGATCACCGCCACGTCCTTGAAGTCGCCGATGTCGGGCACCTTGACCTCGACCGGACCGCCGGATGCGCCCGCGCTGCCAGCCGCCGGCGCGGCAGCAGCGGAGGGCTGCGCCGCGGCCGGAGCCGGAGCCGGAGCCGGAGCCGGGGCTGCCGCGGCCGGCGCCGGCGCGGATGCCGGCACCGCGGCAGCGCCGCCCTCGCCCTCCAGCACCAGCACCACCGATCCCTCGCTCACCTTGCTGCCGACCTCGACCTTGAGCTCCTTGACCACGCCGGCGGCCGACGACGGAATCTCCATCGAGGCCTTGTCCGACTCGACCGTGATCAGCGACTGCTCGGCCGCAACCGTGTCCCCCACCTTCACCAGCACCTCGATCACCGCGACTTCGTCGAAATCGCCGATATCGGGCACCTTGACTTCCACTGCTGCCATGTTTTGCCTCTCCCGCCGTCAGGCGTTGATGTGATTGTTCGTTTTATGCGTAGAGCGGGTTGACCTTGTCGGCCTTGATGCCGTACTTCTGGATCGCCTCGGCCGCCTTGGACGCCGGCACCAGGCCATCGTCGCTGAGCGCCTTGAGCGCGGCCAGCACGATGTAGTGGCGGTCGATCTCGAAGTGCTCGCGCAGCTTGTTGCGGAAGTCGCTGCGCCCGAAGCCGTCGGTGCCCAGCACCTTGTAGCTGCGGCCCTTGGGGATGAACGGACGGATCTGCTCGGCGTAGGCCTTCATGTAGTCGGTCGAGGCGACCACCGGGCCGGTGCTGCCGGAGAGCTGCTGCGCGACGAAGGGCACGCGCGGCGTCTCGGTCGGGTGCAGCAGGTTCCAGCGCTCGGCGTTCTGGCCGTCGCGCGTGAGCTCGTTGAAGCTCGGGCAGCTCCAGACGGCCGCGGCCACGCCCCAGTCCTTCTCCAGCAGCTCCTGCGCGGCGATGCTCTCGCGCAGGATGGTGCCGCTGCCCAGCAGCTGCACGGTCGGCACCGCCGGGGCTTCCTTGCCCTTGCCCTTGGGCGCCGGGATCACGGGCGCCTGCCGGCACAGGTACATGCCCTTCAGGATCTGCTCCTCGGTGCCCGGCTGCAGGCCCGGCATGGCGTAGTTCTCGTTCAGGAGCGTGAGGTAGTAGTACACGTTCTCCTGGCGCTCGACCATGCGCTTGAGGCCCTCGTGCAGGATGACGCCGACCTCGTGCGCGAAGGTCGGGTCGTAGGTCACGCAGTTCGGGATGGTGTTGGCCAGGATGTGGCTGTGGCCGTCCTCGTGCTGCAGGCCCTCGCCGTTGAGCGTGGTGCGCCCGGAGGTGCCGCCCAGCAGGAAGCCGCGCGCCTGCATGTCGCCCGCCGCCCAGGCCAGGTCGCCCACGCGCTGGAAGCCGAACATCGAGTAGTACACGTAGAACGGCACCATGATGCGGTTGTTGGTCGAGTAGGACGTCGCCGCCGCGATCCAGCTGCACATGCCGCCGGCCTCGTTGATGCCTTCCTGTAGGATCTGGCCGGCCTTGTCCTCCTTGTAGTACATGACCTGGTCGCGGTCGACCGGGGTGTACTGCTGGCCCGCGGGGTTGTAGATGCCGATCTGGCGGAACAGCCCCTCCATGCCGAAGGTGCGCGCCTCGTCGACCAGGATCGGCACCACGCGCGGGCCCAGCGCCTTGTCGCGCAGCAGCTGCGTGAGGAAGCGCACGTAGGCCTGGGTGGTCGAGATCTCGCGGCCCTCGGCGGTCGGCTCCAGCACCGCCTTGAAGGTCTCCAGCGACGGCACCGTGAAGCTCTCGTCGGCCTTGGTGCGGCGGTGCGGCAGGTAGCCGCCGAGCGCCTTGCGCCGCTCGTGCAGGTACTTCATCTCGGGCGTGTCGTCGGCCGGCTTGTAGAACGGCAGGTCGGGCAGCTGGCTGTCGGGCACCGGGATGTTGAAGCGGTCGCGGAACAGCTTGATGTCCTCGTCGTCGAGCTTCTTGGTCTGGTGCACGTTGTTCTTGCCCTCGCCGATCTTGCCCATGCCGAAGCCCTTGACCGTCTTGACCAGCAGCACGGTCGGCTGGCCCTTGTGGTTGTTGGCGGCATGGAACGCGGCGTAGACCTTCTGCGAGTCATGGCCGCCGCGGCGCAGGTTCCAGATGTCGTCGTCGCTCATCTTGGCGACCATCTCCAGCGTGCGCGGGTCGCGCCCGAAGAAGTGCTTGCGCACGTAGGCGCCGTCGTTGGCCTTGAACGCCTGGTAGTCACCGTCGACCGTGTCCATCATGATCTTGCGCAGCGCGCCGTCCTTGTCGCGCGCCAGGAGCGGGTCCCAGCGGCTGCCCCAGATCAGCTTGATGACGTTCCAGCCGGCGCCGCGGAAGTCGCCCTCGAGCTCCTGGATGATCTTGCCGTTGCCGCGCACCGGGCCGTCGAGGCGCTGCAGGTTGCAGTTGATGACGAAGATCAGGTTGTCGAGCTTCTCGCGTGCGGCCAGGCCGATGGCGCCCATCGACTCGACCTCGTCCATCTCGCCGTCGCCGCAGAACACCCAGACCTTGCGGTTCTCGGTGTTGGCGATGCCGCGCGCCTGCAGGTATTTCAGGAAGCGCGCCTGGTAGATCGCCATCAGCGGGCCCAGGCCCATCGAGACGGTCGGGAACTGCCAGAACTCGGGCATCAGCTTCGGGTGCGGGTAGCTGGAGAGCCCCTTGCCGTCGACCTCCTGGCGGAAGTTGAGCAGCTGCTCCTCGGAGAGGCGGCCTTCCAGGTAGGCGCGCGCGTAGATGCCGGGCGAGACGTGGCCCTGGATGTAGATGCAGTCGCCGCCGTGATTCTCGTTTTCGGCGTGCCAGAAGTGGTTGAAGCCGGCCGCGAACATGTTGGCCAGCGAGGCGAAGGAGCCGATGTGGCCGCCCAGGTCGCCGCCCTCGGGCGGGTGGATGCGGTTGGCCTTGACCACCATCGCCATGGCGTTCCAGCGCATGTAGGCGCGCAGGCGGGCCTCGATCTCCAGGTTGCCGGGACAGCGCTCCTCCTGATCGGGCTCGAGCGTGTTGACGTAGGCCGTGTTGGCCGAGAAGGGCTTGTCGATGCTGTTCTGGCGCGCGTGCTCGAGCAGCTGCTCAAGCAGGAAGTGCGCGCGCTCCGGGCCTTCGCTCTGAATGACGGCCGAGAGCGCATCGGTCCATTCACGCGTCTCTTGTGCGTCCGCATCGTTCGCGGCCGAGCCGGGCTGGCTCTGGGGATTTGCCGACATTCTGTCTCCTTGGTTCAAGTGGGGTGATGGGAAAAAACTGCGCGGCAGTGTCGCACAGAAAAATGCTCATTTCAAATCGTGCGCAATGATTTCTTAATGTGAAATCTAGAAACCTCCTATTTCATGTCAATGCACGCGGCCGAACAGTCTGGACCTTTTTCCGGGCCATCCGCGCGTGATGACGTTAGGGATTCCCCTAAACTGGTGCGCATGGCCTTGTTCCAATCCCTCGCCGCCGCTCGCAGGGCCGCCCGCATGCCCTTCTCCTGGTGGCGCCAGTGGTGGCGACGCCAGACCCCGGTGCTGCAGGACGCGGTGGCGATGCTCGCGCCGCTGGTCGCGGTGTTGCTGTTCCTGGCGGCGATCGCGTCGGCCTTCTGGTACCTGCGTGCCGAGGAAATCGGGCGCGAGCAGGAGGCGGTCAAGCGCGATGTCGAATACGCCCAGCAGCGCCTGCGGCTGCGCCTGCTGGAGCGCCAGGAGCAGTTGATGCGCCTGGCGCGCTACGCCTCCAACGGCGAGATCGACGCGGCCGAGTTCACCAGCCGCGCCGAATCGCTGGCCAGCTCGTTTCCCGAGCTGCAGGCGATCGCCTGGATCGACGACCGCCGCCGCTTCAAGGCCAGCTATGCGGCACCCAGCGTGCTGCCGGTGCAGCAGCACACGGTCGGCGACGTGCTGCATTTGGGCGAAACCGAGAGCAGCTACGCGCTGGCCCGCGAACTGCGCCAGCCGGTGTTCTCGCGCCCGACGCGCGACGGCGATCCGCAGGCCCTGCTGCAGTTGCACATTCCGCTGTTCGACCAGGGCCTGTTCGCGGGCGACGTGATGGGCGAGTTCTCGATCGACGGGCTGCTGCGCTACGGCGTGCCGCCCGAGGTCACGGCGCGCTACGCGGTGTCGCTGCTCGACGCCAGCGGCAACCTGCTGGCCGGCAACGGCTTCGGCAACGCGCGCAAGGCCCGCCCGCGCCTGCTGCCGTGGGCCGAGCGCACCAACGAGTACGAGGTCCCGGTGTCGCCCGTGGGCAACGGGCTGGTGCTGCGCGCGCAGGGTTACCGCACCTCGCCGGGCCTGGTCGGCAACGGCCTGTTCTGGCTGGTCGGCGCGCTCAGCGTGCTGACGGTCTGGATGCTGATCGGCACCTGGCGCCACACCCGCCGGCGCCTGCAGACGCAGCAGGCGCTGGTGGCGGAGACCAACTTCCGCCGCGCCATGGAGAACTCCATGCTGACCGGCATGCGCGTGCTCGATCTGCAAGGCCGCATCAGCTACGTCAACTCCGCCTTCTGCGCCATGACGGGGTGGAGCGAGAGCGAACTCGTCGGCCAGACGCCGCCCTTCCCCTATTGGCTGGAAGCCGACCACGAGATGCTGCAAGGCCGCATCGAGGAGGAGATCCATGGGCGCGCCCTGCCGGGCGGCTACCAGATCCGCGTCAAGCGCAAGAACGGCACGGTGTTCAACGCCCGGCTGTACGTCTCGCCGCTGATCGACGCGCGCGGCCAGCAGACCGGCTGGATGACCTCGATGACCGACATCACCGAGCCCACGCGCATCCGCGAGCAGCTGTCGGCCTCGCACGAGCGCTTCACCACCGTGCTGGAGGCGCTCGACGCGTCGGTGTCGGTGGCGCCGATCGGCAGCGAGGAGCTGCTGTTCGCCAACAAGCTCTACCGGCTGTGGTTCGGCTGCGACACGGTCGGCCATCTCGCCATGGTGGCGCAGGCCGGCCAGCCGGCCTCGGCGACGCAGGACGAGGACCCGGGCGACGTCGACCCGCTGGCCGGCCTGCCGATCGGCACGCTGACGGCGGCGCAGCCGGCCAACAACGAGATCTTCGTGCCCGCTTTAGGCAAGTGGCTGGAGGTGCGCTCGCGCTACCTGACCTGGGTCGACGGCCGGCTGGCGCAGCTGGTGATCTCCACCGACATCACGCCGCGGCGCGTCGCCGAGGATCTGGCCGCGGCCCAGGCGCACCGCGCGCAGACCTCGAGCCGCCTCATCACCATGGGCGAGATGGCCTCCAGCGTCGCACACGAGCTCAACCAGCCGCTGACGGCCATCGCCAACTACTGCAGCGGCATGATGTCGCGCATCTCGGCGCACCAGATCGAGGAGGCGGAGCTGCTCGCGGCGCTCGAGAAGACCGCGCGCCAGGCGCAGCGCGCCGGCCAGATCATCCAGCGCATCCGCGCCTTCGTGAAGAGGAGCGAGCCCAACCGCACGCCCTCGGACGTGGCGACCATCGTCGCCGAGGCGGTCGAGTTGGCCGGCATCGAGCTGCGCCGGCGCAACGTGCGGCTCAACCCGTACGTGGCGGCGCGCCTGCCGGTGCTGCGCGTCGACCCGATCCTGATCGAGCAGGTGCTCATCAACCTGCTGAAGAACGCCGCCGAGTCGATCGACCTGGCCCAGCGGCCGACGGCGCGCCGCAGCGTCGAGCTGCGCGTGCTGCCGCGCGTCGTCGAGGGGCAGAACGCGGTCGAGTTCTCGGTGCAGGACACCGGCGCGGGCCTGGCGCCCGAGGTGGTCGAGCGGCTCTACGAGGCCTTCTTCTCGACCAAGCCCGAGGGCATGGGCATCGGGCTCAACCTGTGCCGCACCATCGTCGAGTCGCACCAGGGCCGGATGCAGGCACAGAACATCTACAATGGCCCGGACGTGGTCGGATGCCGCTTTTCCTTCTGGATTCCGGTGTCGGCCGCTATCACTTTCGAAGCAAACACGGAGACCCGGGAAGCCGCATGAGTCTGATTCCGAAAAAGGGCACGGTCTACGTCGTGGACGACGACGAAGCGGTTCGCGATTCGCTGCAGTGGCTGCTCGAAGGCAACGACTACCGCGTGCGCTGCTTCGATTCGGCCGAGTCCTTCCTCGCGCGCTACGACCCGCGCGAGGTGGCCTGCCTGATCGTCGATATCCGAATGGGCGGCATGACCGGGCTGGAGCTGCAGGAGCGGCTGATCGAGCGCCGCTCGCCGCTGCCCATCGTCGTCGTCACGGGCCACGGCGACGTGCCGATGGCCGTCACGTCGATGAAGAGGGGCGCCATGGATTTCATCCAGAAGCCCTTCGACGACCGCACGCTGGTGGCACTGGTCGAGCGCATGCTCGAGCAGGCGCGCGGCACCTTCGCGCAGCACCAGCAGTCGGCCAGCCGCGACGCGCTCTTGTCCAAGCTCACCGGGCGCGAGGCGCAGGTGCTCGAACGCATCGTCGCCGGACGGCTCAACAAGCAGATCGCCGACGACCTGGGCATCAGCATCAAGACGGTGGAGGCACACCGCGCCAACATCATGGAAAAGCTCAACGCCAACACGGTGGCCGACCTGCTGAAGATCGCGCTCGGCCAGGCCGCCTCGGCCAGGGCCTGATCGGTTCTGCTCTTTTTTTCATAGCAGACAATACCCGCCACGCCTGCGCCAGCAGGCGTTTTCACTTGGAAAACCGAAAATCTATGACCGCTCAATTGATCGACGGCAACGCGCTGTCGCGCACGCTGCGCACCGAAGTCGCCGCGCGCGCCGCCGCCTTGCGCGCGCGCGGCGTCGTCCCCGGCCTGGCCGTGGTGCTGGTCGGCGACAACCCGGCCAGCCAGGTGTACGTGCGCAACAAGGTCAAGGCCTGCGAGGACAACGGCCTGCACTCGGTGCTGGAGCGCCACCCCGCCGAGCTGAGCGAGGCACAGCTGCTCGCGCGCGTCGCGGCGCTCAACGCCGATGCGTCGGTCCACGGCATCCTGGTGCAGCTGCCGCTGCCAGCGCACATTGACGCGCAGAAGGTGATCGAGGCCATCGCGCCGGAGAAGGACGTGGACGGCTTCCACGTCGCCAGCGCCGGCGCGCTCATGACCGGCACCCGGGGCTTTTGGCCCTGCACGCCCTATGGCTGCATGAAGATGCTGGAGTCGATCGGCTATGAACTGCGCGGCAGGCACGCGGTCGTCATCGGGCGCAGCAACATCGTCGGCAAGCCGATGGCGCTGATGCTGCTGGCACAGAACGCGACCGTCACCGTCTGCCACAGCGCGACCGTGGACCTGGGCGCCTTCACCCGCCAGGCCGACGTGGTCGTCGCCGCCGTGGGCCGGCGCAACGTGCTCACGGCCGACATGGTCAAGCCCGGCGCGGTGGTGATCGACGTCGGCATGAACCGCGACGAGCAGGGCCGGCTGTGCGGCGACGTCGATTTCGAGGGCGTGAAAGAGGTCGCCGGCTGGATCACGCCGGTGCCGGGCGGCGTCGGGCCGATGACCATCACCATGCTGCTGGTCAACACGCTCGAAGCCGCCGAGCGCGCGGCCGCCTGAGCGCCCCGAGCCGCCTTTTTCCGGCCCGCGCGCCTGCCGTGCCGCCCTGCCCCTCCGCTGCGCCGCGCCTTGAACTTGCGCCGCCGCGCCGCCACCTGAACCCCATGACCAATCCCCTTCTCGACTTCACCGACCTGCCGCTGTTCGATCAGATCCGGCCCGAGCACGTGGCGCCCGCCATCGACACCCTGCTGGCCGACGCCGAGCGGGCGCTGGAGACCGTGACCGCGCCCGACTTCCCCGCCGACTGGAACGCCATCTCGAAGACGCTCGACGTGCCGGCCGAGCGCTTCGGTCTGGCCTGGGGCGCGGTCGGGCACCTCAACGCCGTGGTCGACACGCCCGAGCTGCGCGCCGCCTACAACGAGGCGCTGCCGCGCGTCACCGAGTTCTGGACCCGGCTGGGCGCCGACGAGCGGCTCTACGCCAAGTACAAGGCGATCGACGTGAACACCCTCGACCCCGCGCAGCGCCAGGCGCACAAGAACGCGGTGCGCAACTTCGTGCTGGGCGGCGCCGAGCTGCAGGGCGCGGCGCGCGAGCGCTTCGCCGCCATCCAGGAGCGCCAGGCCGAGCTGAGCCAGAAGTTCAGCGAGAACGCGCTCGACGCGACCGATGCCTTCGCCTACTTCGCCACGGCCGACGAGCTCGACGGCGTGCCGGCCGACGTCGTCGCCGCGGCCCGCGCGGCGGCCGAGGCCGAGGGCAAAGACAACTACAAGCTCACGCTGAAGATGCCGTGCTACCTGCCGGTGATGCAGTTCGCGAAAAACGGCGCGCTGCGCGAGACGCTCTACCGCGCCTACGTCACGCGCGCCAGCGAGTTCGGCGACCCGGCGCTCGACAACACGCCGCTGATCGGCGAGATCCTCGCGCTGCGCGAGGAAGAGGCGCGCCTGCTGGGCTTTCCCCACTTCGCCGAGCTGTCGGTGGCGCCCAAGATGGCCGAGTCGGCCGACGCGGTGGTGCGCTTCCTGCGCGACCTGGCCGCGCGCGCCCGACCGTATGCCGAGCGCGACCTGGCCGACCTGCGGCAGTTCGCCGCCGCCGAGCTCGGCATGGCCGACCCGCAGCCCTGGGACTGGGCCTACGTCGGCGAGAAGCTGAAGGAGGCGCGCTACGCCTTCAGCGACCAGGAGGTGAAGCAGTACTTCCCGGCGCCCAAGGTGCTGGCGGGGCTGTTCCGCATCGTCGAGACGCTGTTCGAGGTCTCGATCCGGCGCGACAGCGCGCCGGTCTGGCATCCGGACGTCGAGTTCTACCGCATCGAGCGCGACGGCCGCCTGGTCGGCCAGTTCTACCTCGACCCCTCGGCGCGCCCCGCCAAGCGCGGCGGCGCCTGGATGGACGACGTGCGCGCGCGCTGGCGGCGTCCCGACACCGGCACGCTGCAGACGCCGGTGGCGCAGCTGGTGTGCAACTTCGCCGAAGGCGTCGATGGCAAGCCGGCGCTCCTGACGCACGACGACGTGACCACCCTCTTCCACGAGTTCGGCCACGGCCTGCACCACATGCTCACGCAGGTGGACGAGCGCGACGTCTCGGGCATCAGCGGCGTCGAGTGGGACGCGGTGGAACTGCCGAGCCAGTTCATGGAGAACTTCTGCTGGGAGTGGGACGTGCTGCGGCACATGACCGCGCACGTCGACACCGGCGAGCCGCTGCCGCGCGCGCTGTTCGACCGGATGACGGCGGCCAAGAACTTCCAGAGCGGCCTGCAGACGCTGCGCCAGATCGAGTTCTCGCTGTTCGACATGCTGCTGCACAGCGAATTCGCCGCCGCCGGGGCGCAGCCGGGCGACGTCATGGCGCTGCTCGGGCGGGTGCGCGAGGAAGTCGCCGTCATGCCGTCGCCGGCCTTCGGCCGCACGCCCAACACCTTCACCCACATCTTCTCGGGCGGCTACGCGGCGGGCTACTACAGCTACAAGTGGGCCGAGGTGCTGAGCGCCGACGCCTATGCGGCCTTCGAGGAAACGGCCGGCGCCGACGGCACGCCGAGCATCGAGACCGGGCGCAGGTACCGCGAGGCGATCCTCGAAGCCGGTGGCAGCCGCCCGGCGATGGAGTCCTTCAAGGCCTTCCGCGGTCGCGCGCCCAGCCTGGACGCGCTGCTGCGGCACCAGGGCATGGCCGAGCCGCAGCCGGCCTGAGCGGAGACGGCCGGAGCCGAGTCGCAAACATCGGCAACGGCAACGATGGCGACAGCGGTGGCAATGGCGGGAGCGCCAGCAAGCCTGAGATACTTTGCGCATCGCATTGCCGGAGTCCCTCATGAAGTCCGCCCACCTCCTTTGCGCTGCGGGCCTGCTGCTGGCCGCCGGCTGCGCCGCGGCGCAGCCGGTCTACCGCCAGGTCGGGCCCGGTGGCAAGGTCACGTACTCCGACCAGCCCGCGGCCGCCGTCCCGACGGCGCCGGCCGGGCGCGGCGACGGGACGACGGCCACCGGGGACGAGGGCGTCGGCAATGCGGCGCTGCCCTACGAGCTGCGCCAGACCGTCGAGCGCTACCCGGTCACGCTCTACAGCGGTGACGACTGCACCCCCTGCACCGCGGGCCGGGCGCTGCTGACGACGCGCGGCGTGCCGTTCACCGAGCGCACCGTGCGCACGCCGGAAGACGCCCAGGCGCTGCAGAGCCTGACCGGCCAGGGCTCGCTGCCCGTGCTCGGCATCGGCGCGCAGCAGGTCAAGGGGTTTTCGGAAGCGCAGTGGACCCAGTACCTCGACGCCGCGGGCTACCCGCCGGCCGGCCGGCTGCCGCCCGGCTGGCGCAATCCCCCGGCCGCGCCGCTGGTGGCGCTACGCCCGGCGCCCACCGCCGCCCCGGCGACGCCGGCCGCCACGCCCAGCCTGCCTTCCGCGCAGCCGCGCCGCGCACCGCCGGATGCGCCCAGCCCCACCAATCCGGCCGGCATCAGGTTCTGAGATCCCCGGCGGGGCGCAGCCCAGGGCGTTAGGGATGCTCTTCACGAATCGCCTTGGCGTGTGCTGAATCGATAAGCACGGTCATAGTGGAACGATCGAATGCCCCCTGAGTGTCGGAATCGGCCTTTTGGGGGTGCTTTTGGGCCTTTCATGTGCCCATCGCACGCACCTGGTCCACCAGCACGCGCCTGACCATCCACAGATTGCTCAGCGCAAACAGCGTCTTGAGCTGCGCCGTGTTCTTAGCCAACCCCCGGTAGCGCACCTTCACGTGGCCGAACTGGCGCTTGATCACGCGAAACGGGTGTTCCACCTTGGCCCGCACACTGGCCTTCAAGCGCTCGATCTTGTCTTGCAGCGCTTCAATGGGCAGGCTCTTGTCCAACTTGCGCCTCTGCCCCGGCTTCATTGCCACATGCCAAGTGACCTGGAGTTGGGCATCCGGGCGTTTGTGCACACCCTGATAGCCCGCATCGCCAAAGGCCACTTCTTCCTGCCCATGCAGCAGGGTGTTGCCCTCAACGACATCGCAGACGTTGCCCGCCGTGCCGCGCACCGTGTGCACCAGTCCCGAGTCGGCGCATACACCGATATGCGCCTTCATCCCGAAGTGCCATTGGTTGCCCTTCTTGCTCTGGTGCATCTCGGGGTCTCGCGCGCCGTCCTTGTTCTTGGTGGAGCTGGGCGCGGCAATGAGCGTGGCGTCCACCACCGTGCCGGCCTTGAGCAGCAGGCCCTGGCCGCTGAGCAAGTCGTTGACGGTGGCCAGGATCTGCTCGGCCAGCTTGTGTTGCTCCAGCAGGCGGCGAAAGCGCAGGATGCTCGAGTCGCTGGGCAATGCATCGCCCCAGTTGCTCAGGCCCGCGAAGTCGCGAAACACCGGCACGTCGTGCAGCGCCTCTTCCATGGCCGGGTCCGACAGATTGAACCATTGCTGCATGAAGTGGATGCGCAGCAGCGCTTCAAAGCCAAAGGGTTGCTGGCCGCGCCGGCCGGCTTCAGGCGCAAACGGTTCGATCAACGCCACCAGTTCAGCCCAGGGCACCACCCGGTCCATCGCATCCAGAAATTCACGCTTGCGCGTGCGCTTGGTCGAACCACCCAACACCAGGCTGCCTTGCTTCATGGGTGCCGATGCTCACAGCTTCGCTTGTTCAGTGCAAGCACGACGGCGAGCGATTCGTGAAGAGCATCCTTAGCGGCCGGCTGCCACAGTCAGGCTGCAGCCACGTCCGCGGTGTCTCATCAAATGATCGGCCGCAGCGCCTCGGAGACTTCGCGCAGCACGGGCAGCAGCTTCTCGACCAGCTGCTCGCCGGGGTACATCTGCCGCTGCGTGGTCACGCTCAGGGCGTAGCCGCAGCGTCCCTTGCGGTCCCTCAGCGGCACGGCCAGCCCGCACAGGCCGAAGTCGATGTACTGGTCGACCGGCCAGTAGCCGAGCGCGCGCGCGGTCAGCACGTCCTTGCGGAAGCGGTCGCGGTCCACCAGCGTGAAGCCGGTGAAGCTGGCGAAGTCGTGCGCGGCGATCCAGGCGTCGAGCGCCGCGTCGTCGAAGGTCGACAGCAGCGCGAAGCCCTGCGACACCACGTGCGCCGGGACCCGCGCGCCCGCATGGAAGCCGATCGAGAGCACGCGCGGCGAATTGCTGCGCGAGAGGTACACCACCTCGTGGCCGTCGAGCGTGCCGACGTTGAGCGTCTCGCCGCACTGCATCGAGGCCCGCTGGATGAAAGGCTGGGCCAGCCGCGGCACGCGCGCGCCCTCCATGTAGGCCTGCCCGAGCCGCAGCACGCGCGGCAGCAGCCAGTAGTGCTTGCCGTCGGTTGCCGCATAGCCGAAGTGCACCAGGCTCAGCAGGTAGCGCCGCGCCGCCGTGCGCGTGAGCGCGGCGCGCCGCGCCGCCTCGGTGGCGGTCAGGCGCGGGTGCTCGTCCGAGAACGCCTCGATGACGCGCAGGCCCTTGCCCAGGCCCTCGATGAGCAGCTTGCGGTCGATCGCGACAGGTGATTCTTCGGTCATGGCTCGGGTGAAACCCCGGTTTTGCGCACGCAACGCGCGGGCGCGGTCGATCATCGCTCGCATCGAGGCCCGCCGCCGTTGCGGACAACCCTGAGACGCTCCTACAGTGGCGGCCCGCCGTCGCCTGTATTGGGCAAGGCGCAGCAAAAAGAGAAAAGCAGGAAAGAGAGACAAAGCCCGCCATGCGCCGATCCATCGCCACCGTGTCGCTCAGCGGAACGCTGCGCCAGAAGCTCGAAGCCATCGCTGCGGCGGGCTTCGACAGCGTCGAGCTGTTCGAGAACGACTTCATCAACTTCAGCGGCACGGCCGCCGAACTGCGCCGCATCGTCGAGGACCTGGGCCTGGCGATCGACCTGTACCAGCCGTTCCGCGATTTCGAGGGCATGCCCGACGCCCCCTTCAGGCGCAGCCTGGAGCGCGCCGAGCGCAAGTTCGACCTGATGCAGGCGCTGGGCGCGCCGCTCATGCTGTGCTGCTCGAACACCTCGCCGCTCGCCATCGACGACCCGGCGCTGGCGGCCGAGCAGCTGCGCGAGCTCGCCGGGCGCGCCGCGCGGCGCAACCTGCGCGTCGGCTTCGAGGCGCTGGCCTGGGGCCGGACGACGCGGCTCTACGGCCAGGCCTGGGACATCGTGCGCCGCGCCGACCACCCGCACCTGGGCCTGATCCTCGACAGCTTCCACACGCTGTCGCTGAAGGACGACCCCGCCGGCATCGCCGCCATCCCGGGCGAAAAGATCTTCTTCGTGCAGATGGCCGACGCGCCGCTGCTGGCGATGGACGTGCTGCAGTGGGCGCGCCACCACCGCTCGTTTCCGGGGCAGGGCCAGCTCGACGTCGAGACCTTCTTCGAGCAGGTGCTGCTGGCCGGCTACGGCGGCACCCTGTCGCTGGAGATCTTCAACGACGTGTTCCGCGAAACGCCCAACCGGCGCACCGCGGTGGACGCGATGCGCTCGCTGCTGTACCTCGAGAGCCAGGCGCGCCAGCGGCTGGAGCGGGAGGCGGCCGCGGCCGGCGACGGCGACGGCAGCGACCGCCGGCGGCGCGTGCTGAGCCGCGTCGAGCTGTTCAGCCCGCCCCCGGTGCCGGTGCTCGCGGGTCTGGCGTTCGTCGAGTTCGCCGCAAACGAGGCCTCGGCCGCGGCGCTCGGCGCGCTGTTGTCGCAGCTCGGCTTCGAGCGCGTCGCGCGCCACCGCTCCAAGGCGGTCGTGCTCTACCGCCAGGGCGACATCCACTTCGTCGTCAATGCCGAGCCGGGGTCGTTCGCGCGCGCGCGCTTCGAGGCGCACGGCACCTCGGTGTGCGCGCTCGGCGTGCGCGCCGCGGATCCGCTGCAGGCGCTCGGCCGCGCCACCGCGATGCGCTCGCAGCGCCACGACAGCCCAGTCGGGCCCGGCGAGGCCGCCGTGCCGGCCATCGTCGCGCCCGGCGGCAACCTGGTGCATTTCGTCGCGGCCGCACCGCAGGCGCAGCGCTGGCACGAGGCCGACTTCGTGCCCGAGCCCGCCGCGCCGGACGCCGCGGCGAAGGCGCGGGCGCAAGCGCCGGCCGGCGCCGGGCTGCGCTCGATCGACCACGTCGCGCTGGGGCTGGCGCTCGACCAGCTCGACACCTGGGTGCTGTTCTCGCGCGCCGTGCTGGGGCTCGAGCCCGGCGAGAGCCTGGAGCTGGCCGATCCCTTCGGCCTGATCCGCAGTTGCGGCGTCGCCAACGCCGACCGCAGCGTGCGGCTGGTGCTCAACGTCTCGCTCGGCCCGCGCACGCAGACCGCCCGCGCCGTCAGCAAGCGCGGCGGCGGCGCCGTGCACCACATCGCCCTCGGCTGCGACGACATCTTCGACACGGTGGCGCGCCTGCGCGCCGCAGGCGTGCGCTTCGTGCCGATCTCGGACAACTACTACGACGACTTGGCGACCCGCCTGGACCTCGAAGCCGGCCTGCTGGCGCGCCTGCGCGCCGCGGGCGTGCTGTTCGACCGCTCTCCCGCCGGCGACTACCTGCACATCTACACCGAGAGCTTCGAGGACGGCTTCTTCTTCGAGGTGGTCCAGCGCATCGGCGGCTACGACGGCTACGGCGCCGTCAACGCGCCAGCGCGCATGGCGTCGCAAGCACAGCGGTGACCGCCACCGCCGCTTTCAAGAGCACCCGAAACCCCTTTCCTCACAGGTCGGCAATCGACCCTCAGCCTTTCAATCACGCAGGAGACATCGAAATGGCCCATCCCAAAGCCCCCGAGCCGCAAGGCACGCACCAGTCCAGAAAGGCCGCCGCCAGCGGCTGGATCGGCTCGGCGCTGGAGTACTACGACTTCTTCATCTACGCCACCGCGGCGTCGCTGATCTTTCCGCAGATCTTCTTTCCCTCGGGCAACCCGAAGGTCGCCATCATCGCGTCGCTGGCGACCTACGGCGTGGGCTACGTCGCGCGGCCGATCGGCGCCTTCGTGCTGGGCCACATGGGCGACACGCACGGGCGCAAGCAGGTGCTGCTGGTGTGCATGTTCCTGATGGGCTTCTCGACCATGGCGGTCGGCATCCTGCCAACCTACAGCCAGGTCGGCATGCTGGCGCCGACGCTGCTCGTCGTCCTGCGCCTGATCCAGGGCTTCGCGGTGGCCGGCGAGATCTCCGGGGCCAGCTCGATGATCCTGGAGCACGCGCCGTTCGGCCGGCGCGGCTTCTTCGCCAGCTTCAGCCTGCAGGGCGTGCAGGCCGGCCAGATCCTCGCCGCCGCGGTGTTCCTGCCGCTCGCGCACTACATGCCCGAGCAGGCCTTCAATTCCTGGGGCTGGCGCATTCCCTTCCTGCTGAGCTTCCTGGTGATCGTCGCGGGCTACATCATCCGTCGCGAGGTGGAAGAGACGCCCGTGTTCGCCCAGGAAGGCCAGCAGGGCACCACGCCGAGGTCGCCGATCGCCGAAGCCTTCAAGTACAGCTGGCAGGACATGCTGCGCGTGGTCTGCATGGCGCTGATGAACGTCGTTCCGGTGGTGGCCACCGTGTTCGGCGCGGCCTATGCGGTGCAGGCGGCGTACGGCATCGGCTTCCAGAAGGACATCTACCTCTGGATTCCGGTGCTCGGCAACATCCTGGCGGTGCTCGTCATCCCGATGGTCGGCAACCTGTCGGACCGCATCGGCCGCAAGCCGCCCATCGTCTTCGGCGCGCTGGTTTCCGGACTGCTGTCGTTCGGCTATCTCTACGCCATCAGCATCCGCAACGTGCCCCTGGCGATCGCCATGTCGCTCTTGATGTGGGGCGTGGTCTACCAGGGCTACAACGCGACCTTCCCGAGCTTCTACCCCGAGCTGTTCCGCGCGCGCAACCGCGTCTCGGCGATGGCCATCTCGCAAAACGTCGGCACCACCATCACCGCGCTGCTGCCGGCGCTCTTCGCCGCCGTGGCGCCTCCCGGCGCGGCCAACATCTGGCTCACGGTCGGCGCGATCACCTTCGGGGTGACGGTGATCGCGGCCCTTGCCGCCCTGAGCGCGCGCGAGACCTACCGCATCCCCATGAACGACCTGGGCGAACCCGGCGCGGTTCCGGTCGACAAGGCGAACTACGACCGGATGCGGGCGCAAACCCTCGCCGACGCGCGGATGAGGAAGGCCGCGGCCTGAGCAAGCGCTTTGAAGGTCAGACGGCATGAACGGTGCGTTCGAGATGAACGCCTCACGTCGCGCGCTGCCTGCCGCCAGCCTCGCCTTCGCCTGGCGCACCGCGGACGCCACCGGGCAACCAGCCGGCGGCAAGCGCGCCGTGCGGATTGAAAGAAGAACGCCAAGCCGCCTCGAGTTGACGGCTGAGCTGGCTCAGCGCGGATCGCGAGATGCCGAGCTTGGCGGTCGCTTTCGTGAAACTGCGGCAATGGCCTACACGACAAGGACCCGGAGGTCATCCATGGTTCCCATCTTCATTGCTTCGCCCCGCGTCCTGCCAACAGGTCCATGCAAATGAATACCATCGACCGCGACGCAGCCATGGGGTAACCGCCGTCCAGCAGCGCAGGCCCGCGGCAGAGACCCGAGACGACCAGCGTCGCGACGCCAAGTTGAAGAGGCTTTCATTCACCGTGACCAGCTTCGACCTGAGGCGACGAGAGCTGCTGGTGGCCACTGCGGTGACCAGCGGTGCCCTTGTGGGAGGACAACTTATGCCTGGAGTCACATCGCCGGCGGCGGCGCAAGGTGTTGGCGAGACACCCGCTCCCCTCGATCTCGTGCTGCGCGTCAACGGAGCCGAGCACCGGCTGAGGCTCGATCCCCGCACAACGCTGCTCGACGCCTTGCGCGAGCACCTGCAACTTACAGGCTCCAAGAAGGGCTGCGGCCTCGGTCAATGCGGCGCCTGCACCGTCCTGATGGACGGCAAGCGCGTGAAGTCCTGCCTGTCCCTCGCGGCCCTTGTCGAAGGCCGTGAGATCACGACCATCGAAGGACTGGCGCAAGGTGAGGAACTCCACCCCCTGCAAGCCGCCTTCATCGAGCGCGACGCCTTCCAATGCGGTTATTGCACCTCCGGGCAGATCATGGCCGGCGTCGCCTGCATCGCTGAGGGTCATGCCGGCTCGCCGCAGGAGATCCGCGAGTGGATGAGCGGCAACCTGTGCCGCTGCGGCGCCTACGACCACATCGTCGCGGCCATCCAGGACGCGGCAGGCGTGGCCGCTCCACGGCAAGGAGGCTGAGCCATGCACCCGTTCACGCTTGAACGCCCGCGCGACCTCGACGCCGCCCTGGCGTTCCGTCCGCAGGCCGGCCGCAACGACGCGTCCGTCGAATACATTGCCGGCGGCACCGACATGGTGCAGCTTCTTCAGGAAGACGTCCGCCGGCCCGATCGGCTGGTCAGCCTCGCGGGCCTTCTCGACAGCCGCATCGAAGCCGGACCGCAAGGCCTCAGGCTCGGGGCCGCGGCGACGATGGCCGAGGTGGCGGCCCACCCGGCGGTGGTCGAGCAGTTTCCTGTCGTCTCCGAGGCGTTGTTGAACTCTGCGAGTCCGCAGGTACGCAACCAGGCGACCATGGGCGGCAATCTCCTGCAGCGCACCCGCTGCCCCTATTTTCGCGATGTCGGCTACGACGCCTGCAACAAGCGTGCCCCGGGCTCCGGCTGCGCAGCCATCGGTGGTGAGAACCGCTGGCATGCCGTGTTCGGCACCAGCGAGAACTGCATTGCCGCTCATCCCTCGGATCTCGCTGTCGCGCTGGTTGCGCTCGATGCCTCCGTCGAAATTCAAGCGGTCGGCAGGCAACACACCGTCCCGCTCGCCGACTTTCACCGCCTGCCTGGCGACACCCCCCATCTCGAGACGGTGCTCGAGCCTGGCGAGGTGATCGCCGCCATCATGGTGCCAGCCCATCCAGCAGCCCGGCGCTCGCATTACCTCAAGGTGCGCGATCGCGCCTCCTTCGAATTCGCCATCGTATCGGTTGCGGCGGCGCTCGACATGGAGGGCGAGCGCGTCCGGCAGGCGCGCGTCGCTCTCGGCGGGGTCGGGACGAAGCCCTGGCGTGTGCCCCGGGTCGAAGCGGCCCTGGCCGGCAGCAGCCTCGACCCGGCGGCGCTCCGGCAAGCGGCGGCTCTCGCCGCCGAGGGAGCGCAGGGCCGCGGGCACAACGACTTCAAGATCGAACTCATGCAGCGTGCCATCGTGCGCGCCATCGAAATCGCGGGAGGCCGCGCATGACCACCGCTTCCATCGGACAACCCGTCAGTCGCGTCGACGGCCGCCGGAAGGTCACCGGTGCCGCCACCTACGCCGCCGAATTCAATGCACCCGGTTTGATCCACGCCGCAGTGGTGCGAAGCACGGTGGCGAACGGCCGCATCGCTTCCATCGATGCGGCGTCGGCGGAACGGGCGCCCGGCGTCGTCGCCGTCCTGACGCACCGCAACGCACCGCGCCTCGCCTATCGTCCGCACAAGGGCTTCACCGACCCGAGGGTGGGCGAGCGGCTCCACGTGCTCCAGGATGATCGGGTCCACCACCAGGGCCAGCCCATCGGCCTCGTCGTCGCCGGCACCTTGGAACAGGCCATCCATGCTGCGTCGCTGGTGCGCGTCACCTACACGCCCGAAGCCGCGACGACCGACATCACCCGCGTTGAGCCGGTTCAGCCGACGCAGCAGAAGACCGACCAAGGCTCGACTCAGCCCCCCGGGACGCAGCGCGGCGACCCCGAGAGGGCGCTCGCAGGTGCCGAGGTGAAGGTGGACCAGACTTACGTCATCCCGCGCGAGAACCACAACCCGATCGAGATGCACGCCACCATCGCCGCCTGGGACGGCGATCGATTGACCTTGTGGGACAAGACGCAGTGGGTCGGAGGCGTGGCCGAGGAGATCGCGGCGGTGTTCGGCATCGCGGCGGAAAACGTCCATGTCGTCTCGCCCTTCGTCGGCGGCGCATTCGGCTCAGGCCTGCGAGCCTGGCCGCATGTGACGCTGGCAGCGCTCGGCGCTCGCGTCGCCGGACGGCCCGTCAAGCTGATGCTCTCGCGCCGAGAGATGTACTACGGCACGGGATTCCGCCCGCACACGGTCCAGCGCCTGGCGCTCGGCGCCTCGCGTGACGGCCGCCTCGCAGCGATCGTGCACGATGCCCATCACGAGACCTCCACCTATGAGGAGTACACGGAGGCGCTGCTTGACGCGACCCGGTTCCTGCACTCGTGCCCGAACGTCTACACGCGCGATCGCCTCGCGCGCATGAATGTGCACACGCCGACCTGGATGCGGGCGCCCGGCGAGGCGAGCGGAGTCTTCCCGCTCGAATGCGCCATGGACGAGTTGGCCGTGGCGCTGAACATGGATCCCGTCGAGCTGCGCCTGCGCAACGAGCCGGAGCGGGACGAGTTCAAGAAACTGCCCTTCTCGAGCCGCTCCACGCGGGAGTGCTACCGCGCGGCGGCCGAGCGCTTCGGCTGGAGCCGGCGCACGCCTGAGCCGCGCTCGATGCGGGATGGTCGCTGGCTGATCGGCTGGGGCATGGCGAGCGCGACCTATCCCACGAACTTCGCACCCGCTTCGGCCATGGCGCGTCTCCTGCCCGACGGCACTGCCGAGGTGGCGAGCGCGGCGAGCGACATGGGACCGGGAACCTGGACGTCGATGACGCAGGTCGCGGCGGATACGCTCGGCCTGCCCATCGAGCGCGTGAAGTTCACGCTGGGCGACAGCCGGCTGCCCAGGACGCCGCCCCATGGCGGCTCGATGACCATGGCAAGCATTGGCAGCGCGGTGCAGGCGGCCTGCCGCAAGGCGCGCGAGGACGCGCTCGCGCGCGGCGGCGCGAACGACCTTGCGGAAGCGATGCGGCGTATCGGCCAACCCGTCGAGGCTTCGGCGGACTCGAAGCCGGACGATGCGAGCCAGAGGTTTTCGATGCACGCCTTCGGGGCCGTGTTCGTGGAAGTCGCCGTCGACCCGGATCTGGGCGAAACGCGTGTGCGACGCATCGTGGGCGCCTACGGCGTCGGCCGCATCGTCAATCCGAAAACAAGCCGCAGCCAGTGCATCGGCGGCATGGTCGGCGGCATCGGCATGGCACTCATGGAGCATTCCGTGGTGGACCCGCGAAACGGCCGGATCGCGAACGCCAACCTGGCCGAGTATGCCGTGCCGGTCCACGCCGATGCGCCGCCGGTCATGGAGACGATCTTCGTTGAAGAGCATGACCCGCACGTGAACCCGCTCGGCGTGAAAGGCCTCGGCGAGGTCGCCATCGTTGGCGTCGCTTCGGCAATCACCAACGCCATCTTTCACGCAACCGGCAAGCGCATCCGGGAATTGCCGGTCACGCCGGACAAGCTGCTCTGAAGCTTGCACGCCGGCCCGCCTTGCGGCTTTCAGCGCAAGGCGGGCCGGTTTTGCTGTAATGCGCAGGACCGCCGCAGTCCTGCCGCATCCTCCAGCGAGAAAGCCATGTCCGCCGTCTACGACCAGCACCTGTCCCGCAACGAAGCCAACTTCGCGCCGCTGTCGCCGCTGGACTTCATCGAGCGCACGGCCGAGGTCTATCCCGACCGGCTGGCGATCGTCCACGGCGAGCTGCGCCGGACCTGGGGCCAGACCTGCGCGCGCTGCCGCCAGCTCGCCAGCGCATTGACGCAGGCCGGCATCGGCAGGAACGACACGGTCGCCGTCATGCTGCCCAACACGCCGCCGATGGTCGAGGCGCACTTCGGCATCCCGATGGCCGGCGCCGTGCTCAACGCGCTCAACACCCGGCTCGACCCGGAGACCCTGGCCTTCATGCTCGACCACGGCGAGGCGCGGGCGCTGATCGTCGATCCGGAATTCGCCGGTGTCATGGCGAAGGCGCTCGCGCTGCGCAAATCGGCCGCCCCGCTGCTCGTGATCGACGTGGAGGACGCCGTCTATGGCCCGGGCAGCCAGCGGCTGGGCGGCATCACCTACGACGACTTCGTCGCCGGTGGCGACCCGCAGTTCGCCTGGTCGCTGCCGGCCGACGAGTGGGACGCCATCGCGCTCAACTACACCAGCGGCACCACCGGCAACCCCAAGGGCGTGGTCTACCACCACCGCGGCGCGGCGCTCAACGCGATCTCCAACATCCTGGAGTGGGACATGCCCAAGCACGCGGTCTACCTGTGGACGCTGCCGATGTTCCACTGCAACGGCTGGTGCTTCCCGTGGACGGTGGCGGCGCGTGCCGGCGTCAACGTGTGCCTGCGCCGCGTCGAGGCGCAGGCCATCCTCGACGCCATGCGCAATGAAGGCGTGACGCACTACTGCGGTGCGCCGATCGTGCACGGCCTGCTGGTGAACGCGCCCGAGGCGATGAAGGCCGGCCTGCCGTCGGGCATCAAGGCCATGGTCGCCGGCGCGGCGCCACCCGCGTCGATGATCGAGGGCATGGAAAAAATGGGCTTCGACCTGACCCACGTCTACGGCCTGACCGAGGTGTATGGCCCGGCCACCGTGTGCGCCAAGCACGCCGCTTGGGACGCGCTCGACATCGGCGAGCGCGCCCGCCTCAACGCGCGCCAGGGCGTGCGCTACCACCTGCAGCGCGCGGCCAGCGTGCTCGACCCGGCGACGATGCAGCCGGTGCCGCACGACGGCGAGACCATGGGCGAGATCATGTTCCGCGGCAACATCGCCATGAAGGGCTACCTGAAGAACCCCGAAGCCACCGACGAGGCCTTCGCCGGCGGCTGGTTCCACTCGGGCGACCTGGCGGTGCAGTACCCCGACGGCTACATCAGGATCCTGGACCGCAGCAAGGACATCATCATCTCGGGCGGCGAGAACATCTCCTCCATCGAGGTGGAGGACGTGCTCTACCGCCACCCCGGCGTGCTGGCCGCCGCCGTGGTCGCCAAGCCCGACGCGCGCTGGGGCGAGACGCCGTGCGCCTTCGTCGAGCTGAAGACCGGCGCCGCCGCCACGGCCGAGGACATCGTCGCGCATTGCAAAAAACACTTGGCCGGCTTCAAGGTGCCGCGCGCGGTGGTGTTCGGCGAGATCCCGAAGACCGCCACCGGCAAGATCCAGAAGTTCGAGCTGCGCCGCCGGGCCGGCTCGGCGGCGGCGATCGACGTGTAGGCGCCCTGCTATCGTTTCGATAGCTGGAGACGCCCGCCGGATGTGCGTGGCGGGCGCTTTTTTCTTGAAAAAACCCCCGATCCGGTCGATCAGCCGGATGCCGCCGCCGCATGAACGCCATCGAGCATCGCACGCGTCTTCGCGAGCCCCTCCAGATGGGCGACGAGCAGTTGGGCCGCCAAGGACAATCTCGTTTTTTCCTGAAAGCAAAGCGCGAAGCGCCTTCGCGCCCATGAATCCGACAGCGGCACGACCTTGATGCCGAAGCTGGCCGCGACGGGCTCCGCCACCTCGCGCGGCACCACGGCGATGCCGAGGTTGGCGCGGACGCACCGCATCGAAGCGTCGAAGGTGCTGACCACCGCACGGTAGCCGACCGGCTTGCCGGCGACGGCGGCGGCGCGTGCCAGCATCGTATGGACCGCGGTGGACGCCGGCAGGCCCACCTGATCGTGCTCGAGCGTCTCTTCGAAGGCGCAGCGCTCGTGCCGGGCGATCGGATGCGAGGGGTGCGCGATGACCGCGAGATGGTCGTGCCCGTAGCTGCGCGTCTGCAGTCCTTCGAGGTCGGCTGCGTCCCAGCACACGCCGACCGGCGCGATGCCTTCCCGCAGGTTGCGCACCAGGTCGCGGCTGAGCGCCTCCTCCAGGTCGATGCGGATATGCCGATGCTCCGGCACCTGCAGGAAATCGGCGATGTCGTCGGGCAGGAACTCGGCGATGGACGAGAGTGTCGCCAGCACCCTGACCTGGCCCTTGATGCCCTTGCCGTAGGCCGCCATGTCGCGCGCCACACGGTCGGCGCCGGCCAGCAGGGCCCTTGCATGCTCCAGCAGGATCTCGCCCGCGACGGTGGGGACGACGCCGTGCCGGTGTCGCTCCAGCAGGGTCGCGCCCATCGACTCTTCCAGCTGCAAGAGCCTCTTGCTGATGGCGGACGCCACGATGTTGTGGAGTTCGCCGGCGCGCGCGATGTTGCGGGTCTCGCAGACGGAGGCGAACAGGCGAAGGGTGGTCAGGTCGAGTTCGCGCATCAAAAAGGGGCTTTGAGGCGTTCCGACAGGGAACGATGGCCCTTCCAATTTACCGCTTTGTGTTTGATTCAGGAATCCCTAAAGTCTCTTTCCTCAGGGCACCGCATCGTGCGTCAACGCGCCCAGGAGACAAGTTCATGACCCCCTCCAGCATCTGCCTTCCGCGCCACGCCGTCATTCGCGAAGTGGGCTTGCGCGACGGCTTGCAAAGCATCGCCACCATCCTGCCGACCGAACGAAAGCGCGAATGGATCCGGGCCGCGCATGCCGCCGGCCAGCGCGAGATCGAGGTCGGGTCGTTCGTCCCGGCACGGCTGCTGCCCCAGCTGGCCGACACGGCCGAGCTGGTGGCGTTCGCCAAGACATTGCCGGGACTTTTCGTCTCCGTGCTGGTGCCCAACCTGCGCGGTGCCGAAAGCGCGATCGCCGCCGGGGCGGACCTGATGATCGTGCCTTTGTCGGCCAGCCATGCCCACAGCCTGGCCAACCTGCGCAAGACGCCCGACGACGTGGTGGCCGAAGTGGCGCGCATCCGGGCCGCCCGGGATGCCGCCGGCTCGAAGACGCTGATCGAAGGCGGCGTCGGCACCGCCTTCGGCTGCACCCTGCAGGGCCACGTCGAGACAGGCGAAGTCCTGCGCCTGATGCAGGCCCTGCTCGATGCCGGCGCCGACCGCGTGAGCCTCGCCGACACCGTGGGCTATGCCGACCCGGGCATGGTGCGCGACCTGTTCGGGGAAGCGGTGCGGATCGCGGGGGACCGCTTCTGGTGCGGCCACTTCCACGACACCCGCGGCCTCGGCCTGGCCAACGTCTACGCCGCGCTCGAAGCCGGTGTCGCGCGCTTCGACGCGTGCCTGGCCGGCATCGGCGGCTGCCCGCATGCACCGGGCGCGAGCGGCAACGTCTCGACGGAAGACCTGGCCTACATGCTCGGCAGCATGGGCATCGCGACCGGCATCGACATCGACCTGCTGCTGGCCCTGCGTGCCCGGGTTGCCGAGTGGCTCTCCGGCGAAACGCTGTATGGCTCGCTGTGGCAGGCCGGACTTCCCAAGACCTTCGGCCTCGCAGGCCATTCCGTTCCAGCCTGACTCCACGAAGAGACGAACCCATGACAACTCCCGCCGCTCCCCTGCCGCTCGCCGGCGTGCGCGTCCTCGAATTCAGCCACATGGTCATGGGCCCGACCTGCGGCATGATCCTGGCCGACCTCGGCGCCGAGGTCATCAAGGTCGAGCCGCCCGGCGGCGACAGGACGCGCAAGCTGCCGGGCCTGGGCATCGGCTTCTTCCGCGCCTTCAACCGCAACAAGAAGAGCATCGTCATCGACATCGCCACCGACGAGGGGCGCGTCACGGCGGCCGAGCTGGCGGGCGAATGCGACGTGGTGATCGAGAACTTCCGCCCCGGCCTGATGGCCAGCTTCGGGCTCGACCACGAGACGCTGTCGAGGAAGTACCCGCGCCTGATCTACGTCACGCACAAGGGCTTCCTGCCCGGCCCCTACGAGAACCGGCTCGCGCTCGACGAGGTGGTGCAGATGATGGGCGGCCTGTCGTACATGACGGGGCCGATCGGCCGGCCGCTGCGCGCCGGCACCTCGGTCAACGACATCATGGGCGGCATGTTCGGCGCCATCGGCGTGCTGGCCGCGCTGCGCGAGCGCGAGCTCACCGGCAAGGGGCAGGAAGTGCAGAGCGCGCTGTTCGAGAACTGCGTGTTCCTGTCGTCGCAGCACATGCAGCAGTACCTGATGACCGGCGAGCCGCCGCCACCCATGCCCTCGCGCGTGTCGGCCTGGAGCGTCTACGACGTGTTCACGCTGGACGAAGGCGAACAGCTCTTCATCGGCGCGGTGAGCGACAAGCAGTTCGCCACCCTGTGCAAGGTGCTGGCGCGGCCCGACCTGCTGCAGCAGCCCGGCTTCGGCGACAACGCTTCGCGCGTCGCGGTACGGCCGCAACTGCTGGCGCAGCTCGGCGAGATCCTCCTGCACCACCGCGTCGAGGAACTGTCGCCCAAGCTGGAAGCCGCGGGCATCCCCTACGCGCCCATCGTGCGACCCGACCAGCTGGTCGACGACCCCCACCTGAAGGCAAGCGGCGGCCTGGTACCCATGGAGACCGCGGACGACGGGATGACGGAGGCCGTGCTGCTTCCGCTGCTGATGGGCGGGCGCCGCCCCGGGGTCCGGAGCGCGCTGCCCAGCGTGGGACAGCACACCGATGAAGTGCTCGCAAGCCTGCCAGGCCGCGCCACCCGCTGACACCTTTCAAGAAAACCTGGAGATATCCCGTGAACCTCGACATCCGACGCCGCCGTGTCGCGGCCCTTCTGGCCATGGCCGCACTGGTCGGGACGGGCGCCGCCGCTCGCGCAGCCGACAAGCCGTTGCGCGTGGTCCTGCCCGTCGGCGCCGGCTCCGGCGTCGACACCATCATGCGGGCCACCGCCCCGTCGCTCACCCGGGCGCTCGGCGGCCAACCCGTCGTCATCGAGAACCTGCCGGGCGCCGGCGGCATCACGGGCACCACCGTGGTCGTCCGGGCGCCGGCCGACGGCTTCACGGTGGGCGTCGTTTCCAACAACCACGTGGTCAACCCGAGCGTCTTCAGGAAGATGCCGTTCGACGCGATCAGCGACATCACGCCGATCTCGGTGGTCGGCGCCACGCCCTTCGTGCTGGTGGTCAACCCCAAGGTGCCCGCGAAGAACGCGAAGGAGCTTCAGGCGCTGCTCAAGGCCAGGCCCGACGGCTACAACTACGCGTCGTCGGGCAACGGCACGATCCTGCACCTGGCCGGCGCCATGTTCATGGACGCCGCCGGCGTCGAGGCGCGCCACATTCCTTACAAGGGCACGGGACCGATGGTCGCCGACATCATCGGCGGACAGGTCGAGATGGGCGTGGTGTCGGTCCCCTCCGTGCAAGGACAGCTCAAGAGCGGCCAGCTGCGCGCGATCGGCGTGATGGGCCGCTCCCGCGTGCCTTCGCTGCCCGACGTGCCGACCGTCGCCGAGCAGGGTTTCCCGGAGGTGGACATCGCCGGCTGGTTTGCCGTGGTCGGGCCGGCCAAGCTGCCGCCGGCCGAGGTCAAGCGCCTGCACGCCGCGGTGGTCGCCGCCTTCGCCATGCCCGAAACCCGGGAGGCGATGGCCAGGCAGGAGAACATCATCAATCCGATGACGCCTGAAGCCTCGCTGCAGTTCTTCAAGACCGAGCAGGGGCGCTATGCGCGTCTGGTGAAAAAAGCCAACGTCACGGCCGAGTAAGCCGCAGCAAACACTCGGGAGACCCTGTCATGGCCCTCTACCGTATCGGCGGCCACGCGCCGCAAGTACCCGACTCGGCCTTCGTCGCGCGCGAAGCCACGCTGATCGGCCAGGTGAGGCTCGGCGAGCGTGCCAGCGTCTGGTTCGGCGCCGTGGTGCGCGGCGACAACGCGCCGATCGACATCGGCGAGGCGAGCAACGTGCAGGAAGGCGCCGTGCTGCATGCCGATCCGGGGTTCCCGCTGACCATTGGCGCCAATGTCACGGTCGGCCATCAGGCGATGCTGCACGGCTGCACCATCGGCGAAGGGTCGCTGGTCGGCATCCAGGCCGTGGTGCTGAACGGCGCGGTGATCGGCAGGCACTGTCTGATCGGCGCCGGCGCGATCGTCACCGAACGGAAGATTTTTCCAGACCGCTCGCTCATTCTCGGCGCGCCAGCCAAGGTGGTGCGGCAACTCACGGATGAAGACATGGCCAACCTGATGTCCAGTGCCGCGAACTACGCGAGCCGGGGCGCTGCCTACAGCGCGGAACTCGAGCGCGTCGACTGACCTTTTTCCAATCACCTTTCTCTGGAGGATCGCATGACCGATCTGTTCGAGAACCCCATGGGCCTCATGGGCTTCGAGTTCGTCGAGTTCGCCTCGCCCACGCCCGACACCCTGGAGCCCTTCTTCGAGAAGCTGGGCTTCGAGCTGGTGGCAAAGCATCGCTCCAAGGACGTGGTGCTCTACCGCCAGGGCGACATCAACTTCATCGTCAACCGCGAGCCCCACAGCCCGGCGGCCTACTTCGCTGCCGAGCACGGGCCCTCGGCCTGCGGGCTGGCCTTTCGCGTGCGGGACTCGCACAAGGCCTATGCGCGCGCGCTGGAGCTGGGCGCGCAGCCCATCGAGATCGCCACGGGCCCCATGGAGCTGCGCCTGCCCGCCATCAAGGGCATCGGCGGCGCGCCGCTCTACCTCATCGACCGCTTCGAGGACGGCAAGTCCATCTACGACATCGACTTCGAGTTCGTCGAGGGCGCAGAGCGCCACCCCGCCGGCCACGGCCTGAAGGTGATCGACCACTTAACGCACAACGTCTACCGCGGCCGCATGGCCTTTTGGGCCAACTTCTACGAAAAACTCTTCAACTTCCGCGAGATCCGCTACTTCGACATCCAGGGCGAATACACGGGCCTGACGTCCAAGGCGCTGACGGCGCCCGACGGCAAGATCCGCATCCCGCTCAACGAGGAGTCCTCCAAGGGCGCGGGGCAGATCGAGGAGTTCCTCATGAAGTTCAACGGCGAGGGCATCCAGCACATCGCGCTCTTGAGCGACAACCTGCTGGACACCATCGACCGGCTGGGCCTGGCGGGCGTGCCGCTGATGACCGCGCCCAACGACATCTACTACGAGATGCTGGAGACCCGGCTGCCCGGCCACGGCCAGCCCGTGCCCGAGCTGCAGGCGCGCGGCATCCTGCTCGACGGCAGCACCGAGGGCGGCCACCGGCGCCTCTTGCTGCAGATCTTCTCGGAGACGGCCTTCGGGCCTGTCTTCTTCGAGTTCATCCAGAGGAAGGGCGACGACGGCTTCGGCGAGGGCAACTTCAAGGCGCTGTTCGAGTCCATCGAGCGCGACCAGGTGCGCCGCGGCGTGCTGCAGACGGGCTGACACCGGCCCTCGGCCTGCGGGGGGAGCAGGCCTGCTTTTCGACATGGATCAAACGCGTCAGGTTGCCGCAGAGGAACCGTCGCGTCCGCAAATTGGCGCAAGCACCTTTCAGTGCGCCGCTTTCTGGCACCCAGGAGACAAACATGCCCCCGACGATTGCCGCAAACCCTGCCGGGCTTGCGGCCTCCTCTTCCCTCGCCGATCCCACCTCGGCAGCAGCCATCACTGCCCGGATGGACCGCCTTCCCGCAACCCGGCATCTGTGGGTTCTGGTGTTCCTCATCTCTTTGGGCGGCTTCTTCGAGATCTACGACCTGATCTTCACCGGCTACATCGCGCCCGGCATGGCCAAGAGCGGCATGCTGGCCACCACGACGGAATCCTTCTTCGGCTTCCAGGGCATTGCCGGCTTCATCGCCGCGACATTCGCCGGCCTGTTCGTCGGCACCTTCTTCCTGGGCTTCCTGCCCGATCGGTTCGGTCGTCGCGCCGTCTTCACCTACTCGTTGCTCTGGTACTGCATCGGCTCGGCCATCATGGCGCTCCAGCAAACCGGCGAAGGCATCATCCTGTGGCGGTTCATCACCGGCATCGGTGTCGGTGTCGAGATCATCACGATCGACTCGTACATCACCGAGCTCGTGCCGCAGCGCATGCGGGGACGCGCCATGGCTTTCAATCAGGCGGTGATGTTCGCAGCGGCGCCGGTCGCGGCCATCCTGTCCTACTGGCTGGTGCCGATCGCCCCGTTTGGCCTTGACGGCTGGCGCTGGGTGGTTCTGCTGGGCTGTGCCGGCGCGGTGGTGGTCTGGTTCATCCGCCGAGCGGTGCCGGAGAGCCCGCGCTGGCTTGCCCAGAAGGGTCGCTTCCAGGAAGCCGACGCCATTGTCAAAAGCATCGAGAGCAAGGTTGCCGCACAGCACGGACAAGCCCTGCCCGCCCCGTTGCCCGCCAAAGTCCACGCCAAGCCGGCCACGGCAGCCTTCGGCGCACTCTGGCGGCCGCCCTACCGCTCGCGGATGATCATGCTCCTCGTCTTCAACTTCTTCCAGGCGATTGGCTACTACGGCTTCGCCAACTGGGTGCCCACGCTGCTGATCGGCCAGGGCATCACCGTGACGAAGAGCCTGCTGTATTCGTTCGTCATCGCCTTTGCGCTGCCGATTGGCCCGCTGCTCGCCATGACCATCGCCGACAAGGTGCAGCGCAAGTGGCTCATCGTCGTGCCTGCCCTGGCCGTGATCGTGTTCGGCCTCCTGTTCGGGCAGATGAAGGATCCCCTGCTGCTGATCGTGTTCGGCGTGCTCATCAGCCTCGCGGGCCAGGTCATCTCGGCGAGCTACCACGCCTACCAGGCCGAGCTCTTTCCGACCGGCGTGCGGTGCCGCGCCAACGGCCTTGTCTACTCGGCGAGCCGCGTGGGCGCCATGCTGTCGGGCTTCTTCATAGCGTTCCTGCTGCGCGACTTCGGCGTGGTCGGCGTTTTCGCCGGCATCACCGGCTGCATGCTGGCCGTCGTGCTCTCGATCGGCCTGTTCGGCCCCAAGACCAACGGCCTGTCGCTCGAGGAAATCTCGCACTGACGCGACCCATCCATGAGGCATACGCTGGCAGGGCCTGCGCAAGCACTTCGATCCGACGAAGCGATGAGCGGATCGCCCTGAAGGAGACGACGATGAACCCCCTCACCGACACCACGCACGATGCCTCGCTCGAGAGCTGGCTCGAATCGGCCAACGATCCCGCGTGCGAATTCCCGATCCAGAACCTGCCGTTCGGGCGCTTCAAGCGCGATGAAGACAGCGACTGGCGCATCGGCGTCGCGATCGGCGACCAGGTGCTCGATCTGCGCCGCACCGGCATCGTGCAGAACTCGCAGATGAACCAGCTGATGCGGTTGCCGCGAGATGCGCGCCAGGCGATTCGCCAAGCGATTTCAGAAGGTCTCCGCATTGGAAGCGCACAGCAGGCGAGATTCGCTGCCGCCATGATTGCGCAGACCGAGGTGCAGATGGGCTTGCCATGCGAGATCGGCGACTACACCGACTTCTACACGAGCATTCACCACGCCACGACGGTCGGCAGGCAGTTCCGCCCGGATGCGCCGCTCCTGTCCAACTACAAATGGGTGCCGATCGGCTACCACGGCCGCGCCTCGTCGATCAGCGTCAGCGGGCACAGCTTTCCCAGGCCGATGGGCCAGATCAAAGCACCCGAGGCCGAGGCGCCGACGCTCGGGCCGTGCAAGCGGCTCGACTACGAACTGGAGGTCGGCATCTTCATCTCGCGGCCCAACGTCGCTGGCGACCGCATTCCGATCGCGAGGGCGGAAGACCACGTCTTCGGTATCGCGCTCTTCAACGACTGGAGCGCGCGCGACATCCAGGGCTGGGAGTATCAGCCCCTCGGCCCTTTCCTGTCGAAGAACTTCGCCAGCACGCTGTCGCCGTGGATCGTGACGATGGATGCGCTGGCGCCCTTTCGCAAACCCTTTGCGCGTGCGCCCGGAGAGCCGCAGCCGCTTCCCTACCTGGACTCGCCTGCCAACCGCGAAACTGGTGCGATCGACATCGAGCTCGAGGTCTGGTTGCAGACTCCGGGCATGCAAAAAGCCGGATCACCGGGCGTGCGGCTGATGCGTTCCAACTATGCCAACGCTTACTGGACAGTGGCTCAATTGGTAGCGCACCACACGGTGAACGGCTGCAATCTGCGGGCGGGCGACCTGTTCGGCTCCGGCACGCTATCAGGGCCCGCACCGGAGCAAGGCGGCTCGCTGCTGGAGCTGAGCAACGGCGGCAAGCGCCCGATCGCATTGCCCAGCGGAGAGTCACGCACCTTTCTGGAAGACGGCGACACGGTGATCCTGCGGGGCTACTGCCAGCGCGAAGGATTCCGCCGCATTGGCTTCGGAGAATGCCAAGGAACAGTGCTGCCGGCGCGAGACTGATGCTTGGCGTTGTGAGGATCCATACACCTGCTGCGTCGGTGCATCGTCCTGCAACTCGATTTCATCCATGCCGCCAGCTTAGCGCGGCCAGGGACGCCCTCAGTGCAGCGTCATGGCGGGCCAGCGGAACACGGCGGCGTTCATGAACCGCGGATGGACCGGTTGCGAGAGCATGGCCCTCGCACGCACCCGAGGCCGCCCGGCGGCCGCCGTGCCGGTGCGCCATCGCAGGGACGGGGCCGGCTCCGCAGGGCCTTGGTCGGGCTCGACGGGCAACTCGCCGGGATCGGGCCGACAGAGCCAGTATGACGGACGAGAAAGAGAAAAAACGATGGTGGGCGGTGGAGGCTTCGAACCTCCGACCCCAGCAGTGTGAATGCTGTGCTCTACCCCTGAGCTAACCGCCCTTGCGAGTGCGCAGTCGCGCATCGCGTGGTCATCCGGAACGCTGTGTGCCGCAGGGCTGCGGCGCCTTCCGTGAAGCCTGCAATTATGCCATAGCCGAACCGCTGATCTGGCGAAACAGGGTGCGTCCCTGGCTCGATTTGTCGAGCTGGGTCAGCACGGTTTCGTGGGCGGCAAGTTCGCCCTCAGTCGCCACGATGACAGGCAGGTCGAAGCCGCGCAGGTCGATCGCCGTGACAATACCCTGCGCCGGCTCGTCGGAGCCCAAGTCGATCAGCAGCGCGTCCTGGCCCCGGGTGAGGTTGATGTAGACGTCGGCCAGCAGCTCGGCGTCGAGCAGGGCGCCGTGCAGTGTGCGGTTGGAGTTGTCCACCTCCAGCCGGTCGCACAGCGCGTCGAGCGAGTTGCGCTTGCCGGGGAACATGGCCTTGGCCATCGCCAGCGTGTCGGTCACCTCGGCGACGAAGCTGGCGAGCGGCGGATGCCCGGCCAGCTCCAGCTCCTTGTTCAGGAAGCCGACGTCGAACGCCGCGTTGTGGATGATGATCTCGGCACCGCGCAGGTACTCGACGACCTCGCTCGCCACCTCGGCGAACTTTGGCTTGTCGCGCAGGAACTCGTTGCTGATGCCGTGCACCTTGAGCGCGTCCTCGTGGCTGTCGCGCCCGGGATTCAGGTAGAAGTGCAAGTTGCGGCCGGTCAGCTTGCGGTTGAACAGCTCGACGCAGCCCAGCTCGATCACGCGGTCGCCGCTCTCGGCGGACAGGCCCGTGGTTTCGGTGTCGAGGACGATCTGGCGGCTCATCAGTGGTCTTCCTTGGCGTGGTTGATCGAGTACTTGGGAATCTCGATCGTCACATTGTCCTGCGCCAGGATCGCCTGGCAGCTCAGGCGCGACTGCGGCTCCAGGCCCCAGGCGCGGTCGAGCAGGTCTTCCTCGCTCTCGTCGGCCTCGTTGAGGGAGTCGAAGCCCTGGCGCACGACGACGTGGCAGGTGGTGCAGGCGCAGCTCATCTCGCAGGCGTGCTCGATGTTGATCTTGTGGTCCAGCAGCGCCTCGCAGATCGAGGTGCCGGCCGGCGCCGTGATTTCGGCGCCCTCGGGGCAGTACTCGGCATGCGGCAGGATCTTGATGGTGGGCATCGGCGTTCTACAGGGATTCGATCTGGCGGCCAGCCAGCGCGCGGGCGATGCCGCGGTTCATGCGCTCGGCGGCGAAGGCCTCGGTGCCCGCGGCCAGCGTCCGGGTCGCGGCTTCGATGCCGGCGGCGTCGGCCTCGTCGCGGGCGCGGCGCAAGGCGGCCATCAGGGCGTCGATGGCGGCGCGCTCGCCGGCGTCGAGCAGGTCGCCGTCGGCGTCGAGCGCGCTTTGCGTGGCCAGCAGCATGCGGTCGGCATCGACCCGGGCCTCGGCCAGCGCTCGCGCCTGCATGTCGGCGTCGGCGGTGGAAAAGCTCTCCTGCAGCATGGCCGCGATCTGCTCGTCCGACAGGCCGTAGGAAGGCTTGACGGTGACGCTGGCCTCGACCCCGCTGCCCTGCTCCTTCGCGCTCACGCTCAGCAGCCCGTCGGCATCGACGGTGAAGGTGACGCGGATGCGCGCCGCGCCGGCGGCCATCGGCGGGATGCCGCGCAGCTCGAAGCGCGCCAGGCTGCGGCAGTCGGCCACCAGGTCGCGCTCGCCCTGCACCACGTGCAGCGCCAGCGCGGTCTGGCCGTCCTGGTAGGTGGTGAAGTCCTGCGCCAGGGCGGCAGGGAATGGTCTGGTTGCGCGGCACGATGCGCTCGACCAGCCCGCCCATGGTCTCCAGCCCGAGCGACAGCGGGATCACGTCGAGCAGCAGCAGGTCGTCGGCGCCGCCGTTGCCGGCCAGCTGGTGCGCCTGGATCGCCGCACCCAGCGCGACCACCTCGTCCGGGTTCAGGTTGGTGAGCGGCTCGCGGCCGAAGAAGTCGGCGATGGCGCGGCGCACCTGCGGCATGCGCGTGGAGCCGCCCACCAGCACGATGCCCTGCAGGTCGGCGGGCGCGAGGCGTGCGTCGCGCAGGGCCCGGCGCACCGCGGCCAGGGTGCGCGCCGTCAGCGGCGCCGTGGCCGCCTCGAACTGCTCGCGGTTCAGATCGAATCGGGCCGCAGCGCCCGCCAGCTCTACGCTGAATGCTATCGAATCAGTAGCGGACAGGGTTTCCTTGGCGGACCGCGCGGCGCTCAGCATGGCGGCCTTGTCGGCGTCGCTGCGCAGCGCGAGGCCCGCCTGCGCCAGCGCGGCAGTCGGCCAGCGCGCGGTCGTAGTCGTCGCCGCCGAGCGCCGAGTCGCCGCCGGTGGCGATCACCTCGAACACGCCCCGGGTCAGCCGCAGGATCGAGATGTCGAAGGTGCCGCCGCCCAGGTCGTACACCGCGTAGACGCCCTCGCTCGCGTTGTCCAGGCCGTAGGCGATGGCGGCAGCGGTCGGCTCGCTGATGAGGCGCAGCACGTTCAGGCCCGCGAGCCGCGCCGCGTCCTTGGTGGCCTGGCGCTGGCGCCTCGTCGAAGTACGCCGGCACCGTGATGACGGCGCCGTACAGCTCGTCGTCGAAGGTGTCCTCGGCGCGCTGGCGCAAGGTGGCGAGGATTTCGGCGCTGACCTCGACCGGCGACTTCTCGCCGGCCGCGGTGCGCAGCCGCACCATGCCCGGCGTCATCGTCCACCAAGTCGGTAGGCCAGCGCATCGCGGTTGGCGATGTCGGCCGCGCCGCGCCCCATCAGCCGCTTGGCCGAGGTGATGGTGTTGCGCCGGGTCCTCGGCGCGCGCGGCCAGCGCGTCGAAGCCGATCTGGCGACGCTGGGCGTCGAGATAGCGCACCACCGAGGGCAGCAGCACGCGGCCGGCGACGTCGGGCAGGCACTCGGCCACGCCGTTGCGCACGGCGGCCACCAGCGAGTGCGTGGTGCCCAGGTCGATGCCGACGGCGATGCGCCGGCGGTGCGGGTCGGGCGCCTGGCCGGGTTCCGAAATCTGCAGCAGTGCCATGTGTCAGCCTTCTTCCCAGTGATCGAGACTTCGCTTCGATGTCGCGGGCGAAGCGCTCGATGAACATGAGCGCCCTCACCTGCTGCGCGGCGGCCGCGAGGTCGCCCTGCTCGTCGATCAGCCAGTCGAGCGAGGACAGCGCCCGTGCGCGCGCCGCATCGACCTGGCGGTGCAGCGCCTCCAGCGCGGCCGCGTCGCGCGCGTCGTCGAGCGCCTCGCGCCATTCCATCTGCTGCATGCAGGAAATCCGCTGGCATCGTGGTGTTGTGCTCGGCCTGCACCGGCGCGCCGCCCAGCTCGCACAGGTAGGCGGCACGCCGCACCGGGTCCTTCAGGCGCTGATAAGCCTCGTTGACGCGCACCGACCACTGCATCGCCAGCCGCTGCGCGGCCGCGCCCTGGGCGGCGAAGCGGTCCGGATGCGCCTCGCGCTGCAGCGCCTTCCAGCGCGCGTCGAGCGCCGTGCGGTCCTGCGCGAAGGTCGCCGGCACGGCGAACAGCTCGAAATCGGTGTCGTTGAGGTTCATTGCAAAAAAATGCCGCCAGTGTGGCCAGCGGCAACTTTCAGTCTCCCTTCGGGAAACACCGTGGAACCGGCTTTGCCGGGCCACCGGTGTTGCCCCCGGCCGGGGGTGGGCGAAGCGACACGCAGTGCGCGCAGCCTGGGGGCGAGCTCTGGGTGCTCCTGGGGGCGAGCCTAGACCCTGAAGCTCTCGCCGCAGCCGCAGCGGTCGCGCTCCCTCGGGTTCATGAACTTGAAGCCCTCGTTGAGGCCCTCGCGCACGAAGTCGAGCTCGGTGCCGTCCAGGTAGGCGAGGCTTTTGGGGTCGACCAGCACCTTGACGCCGTGGTCCTCGAACACGATGTCCTCGGGCGCAAGCTCGTCGACGTACTCCAGCTTGTAGGCCAGGCCCGAGCAGCCGGTGGTCTTCACGCCCAGCCGCACGCCCACGCCCTTGCCGCGCTTGCCGAGGTAGCGCTTGACGTGGCGCGCGGCCGATTCGGTCAGCGTGACGGCCATGTCAGTGGGCAGCAACAACGTCGGCCGTGGCGGCCGGCGCGGCGGCGTCGTGCTTTTGCCTGTAGTCGCTCACCGCGGCCTTGATCGCGTCCTCGGCCAGGATCGAGCAGTGGATCTTGACCGGCGGCAGCGCCAGCTCCTGCGGCGATCTGCGTGTTCTTGAGCGCGGCGGCTTGGTCGAGCGTCTTGCCCTTGACCCATTCGGTCACGAGCGAGCTCGAGGCGATGGCCGAGCCGCAGCCGTAGGTCTTGAAGCTTCGCGTCCTCGATCACGCCCGTGTCCGGGTTGACCTTGATCTGCAGCTTCATCACGTCGCCGCAGGCCGGCGCGCCGACCATGCCGGTGCCCACCGTCTCGTCGCCCTTGTCGAACGAGCCGACGTTGCGCGGGTTCTCGTAGTGGTCGATGACCTTGTCGCTGAATAGGCCATGGATTACCTCCTGAAAGTTGCTTCAGTGCGCCGCCCACTGGATGGTGCTGATGTCGACGCCGTCCTGGTACATCTCCCACAGCGGGCTCAGCTCGCGCAGCTTGGCGACGTTGTGCCGGATGGTCGCGACGGCGTAGTCGATTTCTTCCTCGGTCGTGAAGCGGCCGATCGTCATGCGCAGGCTGCTGTGGGCCAGCTCGTCGCTGCGGCCGAGCGCGCGCAGCACGTAGCTGGGCTCCAGGCTGGCCGAGGTGCAGGCCGAGCCGGACGACACCGCCAGGCCCTTGATGCCCATGATCAGCGACTCGCCCTCGACGTAGTTGAAGCTGATGTTGAGGTTCTGCGGCACGCGGTGCTCGAGGTCGCCGTTGATGAAGACCTGCTCGATGTCCTTCAGGCCGTCGAGCAGGCGCTTCTGCAGCGCGGCGGCCCGGGCGTTGTCGGCCTTCATTTCCTCTTTGGCGATGCGGAAGGCCTCGCCCATGCCGACGATCTGGTGCGTCGGCAGCGTGCCCGAGCGCATGCCGCGCTCGTGGCCGCCGCCGTGCATCTGCGCCTCCAGCCGCACGCGGGGCTTGCGCCGCACATACAGCGCGCCGATGCCTTTGGGGCCGTAGGTCTTGTGCGAGGCCAGGCTCATCAGGTCGATCGGCAGCTTCTTGACGTCGATCTCGACCTTGCCCGTGGCCTGCGCCGCATCGACGTGGAAGATCACGCCGCGCTCGCGGCAGAGGGTGCCGAGCGCGACCAAGTCCTGGATCACGCCGATCTCGTTGTTGACGAACATCACGCTCGCCAGGATGGTGTCGGGGCGGATCGCGGCCTTGAAGACTTCCAGGTCGAGCAGGCCGTTTTCCTGCACGTCGAGGTACGTCACCTCGAAGCCCTGACGCTCCAGCTCGCGCATGGTGTCGAGCACGGCCTTGTGCTCGGTCTTGACGGTGATCAGGTGGCTGGCCCTTGCCCTTGTAGAAGTGGGCGGCGCCCTTGATCGCCAGGTTGTTCGACTCGGTGGCACCCGAGGTCCAGACGATCTCGCGCGGGTCGGCGCCGATCAGCTCGGCCACCTGCACACGGGCCTTCTCGACCGCTTCCTCGGCCTCCCAGCCCCACGCATGGCTGCGCGACGCGGGGTTGCCGAAGTGCTCGCGCAGCCACGGGATCATGGCGTCGACGACGCGCGGGTCGACCGGCGTGGTGGCTCCGTAGTCGAGGTAGATCGGGAAGTGCGGGGTGGCGTCCATGGCGGTTCTGGCGGGATGGAGTTCTTTGTAAAAGGGCGTGCGGGCGTGCCGGCCAGGTTCAGGACTTGGCGAAGGCGGCATTGCCGAGCGCGAACACCGAATTCGGCGCGTTGACGCGGATCGGCTTGACCACCGGCTGGCTGGAGATGGCGCGCTTGACGGTCGGCTTGTTCTCGATGGTGACGCCCTTGGCGAGCTGGTCGTCGACCAGCTTCTGCAGCGTCACCGAATCCAGGAACTCGACCACGCGCTGGTTGAGCGACGCCCACAGGTCGTGCGTCATGCAGCGGCCGGCCTCGCCCAGGCAGTTTTCCTTGCCGCCGCACTGCGTCGCGTCGATCGGCTCGTCCACCGACACGATGATGTCGGCCACGGTGATGTCCGACGCCTTGCGGCCCAGGCTGTAGCCGCCGCCGGGACCGCGGGTCGATTCGACCAGCTCGTGGCGGCGCAGCTTGCCGAACAGCTGCTCCAGGTACGACAGCGAGATCTGCTGGCGCTGGCTGATCGCGGCCAGCGTGACCGGACCGGTGTTCTGGCGCAGGGCCAGGTCGATCATCGCGGTGACCGCAAAGCGGCCTTTGGTCGTGAGACGCATCGCAAGCTCCTTGTGTGTGCTGACCGTTGAATGACACTCGGCAGTTGCACCACGGTCCGGCCGTCGTGCGGCTTCGACTCTCTTTGCAGGCAACCTGCCGGTAAGAGCCCGTCTTTGGACGCGAAGTTTCTGGTTCCTGAGTAATTCACTCAAGTATATCAGAAAACCCTCGACAACGCTCGGGTAAGCCCGCAGCGGCGCCGCAGGCATGACGCATCGCGGCGCGTCAGGCGCGCGCGCCGCCGGTCGGGAGGACGGCGATGTTGTCGCTGCCGGCGGCGCCAAAGGCCTGCTCGCGCAGCAGTGCCAGCTGGTCGCGCACGCGCGCCGCCTTCTCGAACTCCAGGTTGCGCGCGTGTTCGAGCATGAGCTTTTCGAGCCGTTTGATCTCGCGCGACACGTCCTTCTCGGACATGTCCTCGACCTTGGCGCGTTCCAGTTCGAGCTTCTGCGCTTCCTTGCCGCTCTTCTCGCTGTAGACACCGTCGATCAGGTCGCGCACCTGCTTGACGATGCTGCGCGGCGTGATGCCGTGCTCGGCGTTGTAGGCGATCTGGCGCGCGCGCCGCCGCTCGGTCTCGTCGATGGCCTTCTTCATCGAGTCGGTCATGCGGTCGGCGTAGAGGATCGCCTTGCCGTTGAGATTGCGCGCCGCGCGGCCGATGGTCTGGATCAGGCTGCGCTCGGCGCGCAGGAAGCCCTCCTTGTCGGCATCGAGAATGGCCACCAGCGACACCTCGGGGATGTCGAGGCCTTCGCGCAGCAGGTTGATGCCCACCAGCACATCGAACGCGCCCAGGCGCAGGTCGCGCAGAATCTCCACCCGCTCGACCGTGTCGATGTCGCTGTGCAGGTAGCGCACCTTGACGCCGTTGTCGCCCAGGTAGTCGGTCAGCTGCTCGGCCATGCGCTTGGTCAGCGTGGTGACGAGCACCCGCTCGTTCTTGTCCACGCGCAGGCGGATCTCCTGCAGCACGTCGTCGACCTGGTGCGTGGCCGGGCGCACCTCGACCTCGGGGTCGACCAGGCCGGTGGGGCGCACCAGCTGCTCGACCACGTTGCCGGCGTGCTCCTGCTCGTACTGCGCGGGCGTGGCCGAGACGAAGATCGCCTGGCGCATGCGCGCCTCGAACTCCTCGAACTCGCAGCGGCCGATTGTCGAGCGCCGACGGCAGCCTGAAGCCGTAGTCCACCAGCGTGGTCTTGCGCGCGCGGTCGCCGTTGTACATGCCGCCCAGCTGGCCGATCATCTGGTGGCTCTCGTCGAGGAACATCAGCGCGTCCTTCGGCAGGTAGTCCGTCAGCGTGGCGGGCGGCTGGCCGGGCGCGGCGCCCGACAGGTGGCGCGTGTAGTTCTCGATGCCCTTGCAGTGGCCGATTTCGGCGAGCATCTCCAGGTCGAACCGGGTGCGCTGCTCGATGCGCTGCGCCTCCACCAGCTTGCCCTGGGCGACGAACTCCTTCAGCCGCTGGTCGAGTTCGAGCTTGATGCTCTCGACCGCCGACAGCACCTTGTCGCGCGGTGTCACGTAGTGGCTCGACGGGTAGACCGTGAAGCGCGGGATCTTCTGGCGGATGCGCCCGGTGAGCGGGTCGAACAACGACAGCGTCTCGATCTCGTCGTCGAACAGCTCGATGCGGATGGCCAGCTCGCTGTGCTCGGCCGGGAACACGTCGATGGTGTCGCCGCGCACGCGGAAGGTGCCGCGCGCGAAGTCGGTCTCGTTGCGCGTGTACTGCATGCGGATCAGCCGCCCGATCACGTCGCGCTGGCCGATCTTGTCGCCCACCCGCATGATGAAGCGCATCTGCGTGTAGTCCTCGGGCGTGCCGATGCCGTAGATGGCGCTCACCGTCGCCACGATCACCGTGTCGCGCCGCTCCAGCACGCTCTTGGTGGCCGACAGCCGCATCTGCTCGATGTGCTCGTTGATCGCGCTGTCCTTCTCGATGAACAGGTCGCGCTGCGGCACGTAGGCCTCGGGCTGGTAGTAGTCGTAGTAGCTGACGAAGTACTCGACCGCGTTCTTCGGGAAGAACTCGCGGAACTCGCTGTAGAGCTGCGCGGCCAGGGTCTTGTTGGGCGCGAACACGATCGCCGGGCGGCCCAGCCGGGCGATGACGTTGGCCATGGTGAAGGTCTTGCCCGAGCCGGTGACGCCCAGCAGGGTCTGGAACACCTCGCCGTTCTCCACGCCCTCGACCAAGCCCTCGATGGCGGTGGGCTGGTCGCCCGCCGGCGGGTACGGCTGGTACAGCTCGAAGGGCGAGCCGGGAAACTTGACGAAGTGGCCCTCCCGGACGGACTCGACGCGGCCGGCCTCGGGCGATTCGGATGTGACGGGATGGATCTGCGGCATGGGCGAACCTCGGTCAGCTGGCGGTGCGGCCGGTAAAATTCAAGGCAACCCGAAAGCCTAACCCAGTGCCGGGTCCACAGCCAGCCCCGGTGCCGTCCGCGGGCGATCCGAGATTCACCCCCAGAGGATTTTCTTCATGTCCATGTTCACCGCCGTCGAAATGGCGCCGCGCGACCCGATCTTCGGCCTCAACGAGCAGTACGCTGCCGACAGCAATCCGAAAAAAGTCAACCTCGGCGTCGGCGTGTACTACGACGACAACGGCAAGCTGCCGCTGCTGGAATGCGTCCGGGCGGCCGAGGAGGACATGATGAAGAAGCCCACGGCGCGCGCCTACCTGCCCATCGACGGCATCGCCGCCTACGACAGCGCCGTCAAGGGCCTGGTGTTCGGCGCCGACAGCGAGCCGGTGAAGTCCGGCCGCGTCGCCACCGTCCAAGCCATCGGCGGCACCGGCGGCCTGAAGATCGGCGCCGACTTCCTGAAGAAGCTCAACCCCGACGGCCAAGGTGCTGATCAGCGACCCCAGCTGGGAGAACCACCGCGCGCTGTTCACCAACGCCGGCTTTCCGGTCGAGACCTACCCCTACTACGACGCGGCACGGCGCGGCGTCGACTTCGACGGCATGCTGGCGCGCCCTGAACGGCCGCGCCGGCGGGCACCATCGTCGTGCTGCACGCCTGCTGCCACAACCCGACCGGCTACGACCTGACGGACGCGCAGTGGGACCAGGTGATCGCGGCGATCAAGGCGGGCGGCCTAGTGGCCTTCCTCGACATGGCCTACCAGGGCTTCGGCCACGGCATCGCCGAGGACGGCGCGGTGATCGGCAAGTTCGTCGCGGCCGGCCTCGACTTCTTCGTCTCGACCTCGTTCTCGAAGAGCTTCAGCCTGTACGGCGAGCGCGTCGGCGCGCTGTCGGTGCTGTGCCAGAGCAAGGAGGAAGCCGACCGCGTGCTGTCGCAGCTCAAGATCGTCGTGCGCACCAACTACAGCAACCCGCCGACCCACGGCGGCGCGGTGGTGGCGACGGTGCTGAACGACCCGGCACGGCGCGCGGTCTGGGAGCGCGAGCTCGGAGACATGCGCACGCGCATCAAGGCGATGCGGCAGAAGCTGGTCGATGGCCTGAAGGCGGCCGGGGTACCGCAGGACATGAGCTTCATCACCTCGCAGCTCGGCATGTTCAGCTACTCGGGGCTGAGCAAGGACCAGATGGTGCGTCTGCGCAACGAATTCGGTATTTACGGCACCGACACCGGGCGCATGTGCGTGGCCGCGCTCAACAGCAAAAACATCGACTATGTGTGCGAAAGTATTGCAAAAGTCATCTGAGAGACGCAATACATAGGGTTGGGAGCCTACAAAGCTGCTCCTATCTGTTGATATATTGCGCTGCAACAAACACTCAGGGAACAAGATGCTCTACCACTTCTACGAAGCTCAACGGTCGCTGATGGAACCCTTCACCGACTTCGCACAGGCCGCTTCGAAGCTATACAGCAAGAGCGTCTCCCCGCTGGCGCAGCTGCCGGCGGCGCAGCGCGTGGCCGCCGGCTACGACCTGCTCTACCGTCTGGGCAAGGACTACGTCAAGCCCGAATTCGGCATCCGCAGCGTGCCGGTGGACGGGGTCGATGTCGTCATCCACGAACTGGTCGAGCTCGACAAGCCGTTTTGCCAGCTGCGCCGCTTCAAGCGCTTCACCGACAAGCCGCAGACGCTGCAGACCTTGAAGCAGCAGCCTGCGGTACTGATCGTGGCGCCCCTGTCGGGCCACTACGCGACGCTGCTGCGCGACACGGTCAGGACCATGCTGCAGGGCCACAAGGTCTACATCACCGACTGGAAGAACGCGCGCATGGTGCCGACCACCGAAGGCGCCTTCCACCTGGACGACTACATCCACTATGTCGAGGAATTCATCCGCCACCTGCAGGCCCAGTACGGCAACTGCCACGTGGTGAGCGTGTGCCAGCCGACGGTGCCGGTGCTCGCGGCCATTTCCCTGATGGCCAGCCGCGGCGAGACGACGCCGCTGTCCATGACCATGATGGGCGGCCCGATCGACGCGCGCCGGTCGCCCACGACGGTGAACAACCTGGCCACCACCAAGAAGTTCGAGTGGTTCGAGAACAACGTGATCTACCGTGTGCCGAACAACTTCCCCGGTGCCGGGCGCCGCGTGTACCCGGGCTTCCTGCAGCACACGGGCTTCGTCGCGATGAACCCGGACCGCCATGCCAGCAGCCATTACGACTACTTCAAGAACCTGATCAAGGGCGACGACGCCAGCGCCGAGGCGCACCGCAAGTTCTACGACGAGTACAACGCCGTGCTCGACATGGACGCCGACTACTACCTGGAGACGATCCGCATCGTGTTCCAGGATTTCCTGCTGATGAAGGGCACCTGGGACGTGAAGGCGGCCGACGGCACGCTCGAGCGCGTCAGGCCGCAGGACATCTCCACCACCGCGCTGCTGACGGTCGAAGGCGAGCTCGACGACATTTCCGGCTCGTGCCAGACCCAGGCGGCGCACGAGCTGTGCACCGGCATCCCGGCCGAGGGGCACGAGCACCTGGAGGTCGAGGGCGCCGGGCACTACGGCATCTTCAGCGGCCGCCGCTGGCGCGAGGTGGTGTACCCGAAGGTGCGCAGTTTCATCGCCGGGCACCACGCTGCGGAGCAGGGCAAGGCGGATACCGTCAGCGTCGTGACGGCCGAAGACGCCGCCCCTGAAAAAGACGCCAGCGTGTCTGCCCAGCCTCACGCCCTCCAGAAGCCCAAGCGCCAGACCGCCAAAACCAAGGCAGCCGAAACGCCCGAGAAGGTGGCGCGCCCCGTCGTGCCGGGCGTCAAACCCCGGGCTGCAAAGCGCATTGCCAAACCGCAGGAGGCTGCGGCACCCGAGACTGTCGCCGTCGCGGCGGCAGCAGGCGACGATGGCAAGCCTGCTTCGCCAGCGGGCGTGGAAGCTCCTTCGCCGCAGGTGTCGCGCCTCGCGCCGGCCACCCGTTGGCAGCCTCTGGCGCCCAGGGAAGTCACGCCAGCCGAAGAGACACAGCCGGCGGAATCCAGGCGCAGGGAAGCAGAGCCAGTCACGTCGCCGCCGGACGAGGCACGAAGCGAGCAGTTCCCCGGGCCGTCATCGTCGGGGGAAACGGCCGGTTCGACCGGACAGCCGACTTCCGGCGCGGGAACTGCCACCGCTCAACGGGCGGCCGGGCCGGAAGCCCGCTGAGGGCGACGGCGACACGGCGTGCACGCGGACCGCTCCGCGCCGATGCTGGCCGAGCGCATCGACAGTGCGCTGCCGCAGACGCAGTGCAGGCGCTGCGGCTACCCGGACTGCGAGGCCTACGCCGCCGCCATCGCGCGTGACGGCGCCGCGATCAACCGCTGCCCTCCGGGCGGCGCCGAGGGCATCGAACGGCTGGCGCACCTCACGGGCCGTGATCCCCTGCCGCTCGATGCGCTGTGCGGCAGCGAGGGCCCGCGCGGCGTGGCGGTCATCGACGAGGACTGGTGCATCGGCTGCACGCTGTGCCTGGACGCCTGCCCGACCGACGCCATCGCCGGCATCAGCAAGCGCATGCACACGGTGATCGAGGCGCACTGCACCGGCTGCGAGCTGTGCATCCCGGTCTGCCCGGTGGACTGCATCTCGATGGACGAGGTAACGCCCGGGCGCACCGGCTGGCAGGCATGGTCGCAGGCGCAGGCCGACGCGGCGCGGCATCGCTATCGGATTCATAGCGAGAGAGCCAGACCGGACGTGCGCCAGCGCCTTGAAGCATCTGAAACGGCCGCGTCGGACGCCGAGCAGCGCAAGCGCGCGCGAGTCGAGGCGGCGCTGGCGCGCGCGCGCGCCGCCACGGCCGCGCGGCAGGCCGCCACCGGCGAACACTGACGACCGCCCGCGCCGCGGGCGCTCCGGTCGTGGGCGTCTTCCGGTCCAGCCGGACGGCGCCCGCAGAGGCCCGCCTCAGCTCAAGGCGTGCCGCCGCCGCTCGTCCGTGCAGTGAACGCCTCGACCACCTCCGCCGGCGCCTGCACCAGCTCGATCAGCACGCCCTCGCCCGCGATCGGAAACGCGTCGCTGGCCTTGGGGTGCAGGAAGCAGATGTCGAAGCCGGCCGCGCCGCGCCGGATGCCGCCCGGCGCGAAGCGCACGCCCTGCGCCGTCAGCCACTCGACGGCCCGCGGCAGGTCGTCGATCCACAGGCCGACGTGGTTGAGCGGCGTGGCGTGGACCGCCGGCTTCTTCTGCGCGTCGAGCGGCTGCATCAGGTCGACCTCGACCTTGAACGGCCCGCTGCCGAGGGCACAGATGTCCTCGTCGACGTTCTCGCGCTCGCTTCGGAAGGTGCCGGTCACCTCCAGGCCGAGCATCTCGACCCACAGCTTGCGCAGCCGCGCCTTGTCCGACCCGCCGATGGCGATCTGCTGGACGCCCAGCACCTTGAAGGGGCGCGCGGCGGCGGTCATGGCGTCACCTCGACCGGCGCCGCGACCTGCGCTTCTTCGAGAGCGTTCTGGCGGCCCCCGGGCGCGGCACGCGCGGCGGCCGGGGCCTCGCCGTCAGCAGCCGCCGCCGAGGCGAACTCCAGAATGACCTGATCGACCGCAAGCGATTCGCCCCTGGCCGCCGAGATGGTGCCGACCACGCCGTCGCGGGCGGCGAACAGCACGTTCTCCATCTTCATCGCCTCGATCACGGCGAGCTTCTCGCCGGCGCGCACCTGCTGCCCGGGCTGCACCGCGACCTCGACCAGGAGCCCCGGCATCGGCGACATCAAAAAGCGGCTCAGGTCGGGCGGCGCCTTGTAGGGCATCAGCCGGTGCAGCCGCGCACCCAGTGGCGACAGCACCATCGCCTCGATCTGCGCGCCGTTGTGCGACACGCGCAGCGCCAGCGGGTTCGATCCGGCGCCGCGCTCCAGCTGCGCGGTGAAGGGCTTGTCGTTGACGCGGCCCTCGACGCGCACGCTGCCCAGGTGCGATTCGCTACAGATTCGATAGCTGACATCGCCCACCGTCACGGCGCTGGAGCCGGTTTTGCCTTCGTAGTCGGTGACCGAGACCGGCGTGTAGCGGTGCGCGCCGCCGGCGCCCTGCGTGACCACCACGAACTGCTCGCCCACCTTCACCCCGTGGCCCGCGAGCTGGCCGCTGATGCCCGAGGCGCGCGCGCGGTAGCGCCGGTGCAGGTACGCCGCCAGCGCCACCAGGAAGCCCGGGTCGGCGTGCGGCACGTCCTCGGCATGGAAGCCGTGGGCGAAGTGCTCGGCGATGAAGCCGGTGTTGAAGTCGCCTTCGACGAACTTCGGGTGCGCCAAGCAGCGCCGCCTGGAACGCGACGTTGCTCGCCACGCCGCGGATCACGAAGCCGTTCAGCGCCTCGCGCATCAGCGAGATGGCGTGGGCCCGGTCGCGGCCGTGCACGATCAGCTTGGCGATCATCGAGTCGTAGAACATCGGGATCTCGCCGCCGTCGTACACGCCCGTGTCCACGCGCACGCCGTAGCGCTGCGGCCCGGGCTCGGCGGCGAACAGGGTTTCCCGCGGCGGCTGGAAGCGCACCAGCCGGCCGGTCGAGGGCAGGAAGTTGCGCAGCGGGTCCTCGGCGTTGATGCGGCACTCGATGGCCCAGCCCTCGCGCCTGACGTCGGCCTGCGCCAGCGGCAGCGGCTCGCCGGCGGCCACGCGGATCATCAGTTCGACCAAGTCGAGCCCGGTGATGCACTCGGTCACCGGGTGCTCGACCTGCAGCCGCGTGTTCATCTCCAGGAAGTAGAAGCTCTGGTCGCGCCCGACCACGAACTCGACGGTGCCGGCGCTCTGGTAGTCCACCGCCCGGGCAAGCTGCACCGCCTGCTCGCCCATCGCGCGGCGCGTGTCGTCGCTGATGAAGGGCGACGGCGCCTCCTCGATCACCTTCTGGTGGCGCCGCTGGATCGAGCATTCGCGCTCGTTCAGATAGATCACGCTGCCGTGCGCGTCACCCAGCACCTGGATCTCGATGTGGCGCGGCTCCACGACGAACTTCTCGATGAACACGCGGTCGTCGCCGAAGCTGGCGAGCGCCTCGTTGCGGCACGAGGTGAAGCCGTCGAAAGCCTCCTGGTCGTTGAAGGCCACGCGCAGGCCCTTGCCGCCGCCGCCGGCCGAAGCCTTGATCATCACCGGGTAGCCGATGTCCTTGGCGATCTCGACCGCGCGCTCGGCGCTGTCGATGGCGTCGTTCCAGCCGGGAATGGTGTTGACGCGGGCCTCCTTGGCGAGCTTCTTGGAGGCGATCTTGTCGCCCATTGCGGCGATCGAACGGTGCTTCGGGCCGATGAAGACGATGCCCTCTTCCTCGACCTTCTTCGCGAAGTCCGCATTTTCCGACAGGAAGCCGTAGCCCGGGTGCACCGCCTCGGCGCCGGTCCGCTTGCAGGCCTCGATGATGCGGTCGGCCCGCAGATAGCTCTCGCGGCTGGGCGAGGGGCCGATGTGCACCGCCTCGTCGGCCAATTCGACGTGGCGCGCGTCGCGGTCGGCGTCGGAGTACACCGCGACGGTGGCGATGCCCATCTTTTTCGCCGTGGCGATGATGCGGCAGGCGATTTCGCCGCGGTTGGCGACCAGGATTTTCTTGAACATGAAAGTTTCTCTATCTTGATATCATTGAATCATGTTGAACATTCACAATCCGCCTGCGAAACAGGTGCTGCTGCGCCTGCCGGACGACATTGCGGCCAAGCTCGCACGTGCCGTGGCGCCACGCAAGCGCAACCAGTTCCTGGTCGATCTGCTGCGACGCGAACTCGAAAAAGAAGACGCTGCGCTGATTGCCGCCTGTGAGGCCATGAACCGGCTTGAGGCCGATCATCCCGAACTCTTGAAGGAGGCCCAGGAATGGCTTGACGCCGATCTGGTCGGCTCTGTCGACGATTGGGATCCAGACTTCGACGCGGAGACGTTTTCCCGGGAAGCCGCTGTGGCACAAGCCGCGCTGGCGCAGTCCCCGAAGCCTGAACGCCGTCGCACGTGAGGCCCGTGTACCGCCGCGGCGAGGTGTACTGGACGCAACTGGATCCCGTGCGCGGACATGAGCAGGCCAAGACGCGCCCTTGCGCCATCCTTTCGGACGACCTCATCAACCAGCGCCGGAGCACGGTGGTGATCGTGCCGCTGACGACCACACCGCAATCCGCACTCTTCCCCCTGCTCGTTGCAACGCCCTCGATGGGGCTGCGTGCCAAGGCGCGTACCGAGCAAATCCGGTCGGTGGACAAGTCCCGGCTGGGCCGCCTGGAAGGCGTGCTGAGTGAAGACGATATGCATGAATTAGGACGTGCCGTTGCCAAGGTGCTCAAGCTGGCTTGAGGCCCATGCCAGCAAGTGGCGCTCAGGTTCCTGGACATGCTCTGTTCCCGGTCGTCTGGTGCATCGCTGAAGACAAGGCCGGGCACCGGCAAATCAACTCCTCAAGAAATCGCTCCCGATCCTTGGGAGAAACCAGCAGACTTGCGGTACGGCCATGGTCGATGCGCAGCCGGTCCAAGGAAAGCGCCGGGCTCGACAGCAAGCTGCGGCTGGGCACGACCGCACGCACGTCGCGCAGCCCCACGCGCCAGCGGAACGGCCCGCTACGCACGCGCAACGCATCGTCCGTCAACTCGTAACGCGTGTCGCACAGCACCCACAGCGGCAGCACGATGCCGGGCAAGGCGATCACCAGCCATCCCACCGCCGTCCAGGCCGGGCCCCGAGTCGCCAACGCCAACATGGCGACGGCGCACGCCGCGACTGCGGCCAGCACCACCAGCAGCAGCCATCCATCGACCTTCGAGGCAAAGCGCAGCGACGCGCGCACGGCAGGGCTCACTGCAGCCCCAGTTCCTGACGCATGGCCCTGTTCTTCGCATCGGCGCGTTGGTAGGCGGGGCGCGCGTTCAGCCGCTCGACATAGGCCTGAAACAGCGGGCGGGGTTCAATCTGCTTGAAGTCCATCATGAAGCGCAAGGTGCCACCGAACACCACGTCAGCCATCGAGAAAGCGCCACCCAGCACGAAGTCCTTGCCTGCGATGGCGCTTTCCGCCGCGGAGATCATCGCGTCGTAGTTGCCCCAGCCCGCCGAGATTTCCCGCACTTCCCAACCCGCGCCCTTGGCCATCACGGCAGGCTCGATGACGCTGGGTGCAAATACCGACCAGCGCAGGTAGGTGCCGCGCTTCGGGTCGTCCAGCGCCGGGGCCAGACGCCCGGGCGCATAGCGGTCGGCCAGGTACAGGGCGATCGCGCAGGCTTCGGTGACCACCACATCGCCATCGATCAGCGTGGGCAGCTTGCCCATGGGGTTCTTCGCGGTCAGTTCAGGGCCTTTTTGCTCGCCCTTCATGATGTCGGTCACCTTCAGGTCGTAGGCGACGCCTGCCTCCTCCAGCGCCCAGATCGTGCCTGCAGCGCGGGAGTACGGGTGGTAGTACAGACTGATGGACATGGCAGTGCTCTTCTTTCAGTGGCGGACGAGGTTTTCCATTACAACGGAATGTTCCCGTGCTTCCTCCACGGGTTCTCGATCTTCTTCTCGCGCAGCATCACCAGGCTGCGGCAGATGCGCTTGCGCGTTTCGCTCGGCAGGATCACGTCGTCGATGTAGCCGCGCGTGCCGGCCACGTAGGGGTTGGCGAAGCGCGCCTTGTACTCGGCTTCGCGGGCGGCGAGCTTTTCCGGGTCGTTCTTGTCTTCGCGGAAGATGATCTCCACCGCGCCCTTGGCGCCCATCACGGCGATCTCGGCGCGCGGCCAGGCCAGGTTGACGTCGCCGCGCAGGTGCTTGGAGGCCATCACGTCGTAGGCGCCGCCATAGGCCTTGCGCGTGATGACGGTGATCTTCGGCACCGTGCATTCGGCGTAGGCGTAGAGCAGCTTGGCGCCGTGCTTGATGATGCCGCCGTACTCCTGCGAGGTGCCGGGCATGAAGCCGGGCACGTCCACGAAGGTGACCACCGGGATGTTGAAGGCGTCGCAGAAGCGCACGAAGCGCGCCGCCTTGATCGACGACTTGATGTCCAGGCAGCCCGCCAGCACCAGCGGCTGGTTGGCGACGATGCCGATGCTCTGGCCCTCCATGCGGCCGAAGCCGATCACGATGTTCTTCGCGTACTCGGGCTGCAGCTCGAAGAACTCGCCGTCGTCGACCACCTTGGCGATCAGCTCCTTCATGTCATAGGGCTTGTTCGGGTTGTCGGGCACCAGCGTGTCGAGCGAGCGCTCGGCGCGGTCGGCCGGGTCGCCGCTCGGGCGCACGGGCGGCTTCTCGCGGTTGCTGAGCGGCAGGTAGTTGTACAGGCGCCTGAGCATCATCAGCGCCTCGACGTCGTTGTCGAAGGCCATGTCGGCCACGCCGCTCTTGGTGGTGTGCGTGAGCGCGCCGCCCAGCTCCTCGGCGGTGACGTCCTCGTGCGTGACGGTTTTCACCACCTCGGGGCCGGTCACGAACATGTAGCTCGAATCCTTCACCATGAAGATGAAGTCGGTCATGGCCGGCGAGTAGACCGCGCCGCCCGCGCACGGGCCCATGATCAGGCTGATCTGCGGCACCACGCCCGAGGCCAGCACATTGCGCTGGAACACCTCGGCGTAGCCGCCGAGCGAGGCCACGCCCTCCTGGATGCGCGCGCCGCCCGAGTCGTTCAAGCCGATGACCGGCGCGCCGACCTTCATCGCCTGGTCCATCACCTTGCAGATCTTCTCGGCGTGCGCCTCCGACAGCGCGCCGCCGAACACGGTGAAGTCCTGGCTGAAGACGAACACCAGCCGGCCGTTGATCATGCCGTAGCCGGTGACCACGCCGTCGCCCGGGATCCTGTTGTCGGCCATGCCGAAATCGGTGGAGCGGTGCTCGACGAACATGTCCCACTCCTCGAAGGTGTCGTCGTCGAGCAGCAGCTCGATGCGCTCGCGCGCGGTGAGCTTGCCCTTGGCGTGCTGCGCGTCGATGCGCTTCTGCCCGCCGCCCAGGCGTGCCTGGGCGCGGCGTTTTTCGAGTTGTTCGAGGATGTCTTTCATGGCGTGCTGTTGAAGGTTGGATTCCCGTTTGCTACTGTTTCGATAGCTGCCTGCGCCCGCCCCGCCTGCGCTGCGAGCAGATTTCGTGCCGCGGTCGAGGCGGGCAGCCAGCCGGCGGCGACCTGGGCGACGGCCTCGGGCAGCAGCTCGCGCACCCGCGGATGCTGGCGGAACGCCTGCTTGAGCCCGGCGTCGATGCGCTCCCACATCCACGCCAGCGCCTGCTTTTCGCGCCGCGCGGCGAGACGCCCGCTGGCGGTCTGCAGCGCCCTGAAGCGCTCGACCTCGTCCCAGAACGCGTCGATGCCGGTGCCCAGCAGCGCGCTCATCTGGATCACCCGCGGCTGCCAGAGGCGCACCTCGGCCTCCGGTGAGCCCGGCGCGGCGTGTGCCGCCCGCACGGCTTCGGCGTGCGCCGGGTTGCCGTGGTGGCCAAAGAGGCGCAGCGCCGAGGTGATCTGCGCCCGCGCCCGAGTCGCCGCCGCCGCGTCGAGGTCGGCCTTGTTGATGACGACCAGGTCGGCGATCTCCATCACGCCCTTCTTGATGGCCTGCAGGTCGTCGCCGGCGTTGGGCAGCTGCAGCAGCACGAACATGTCGGTCATGCCCGCCACCGCCGTCTCGCTCTGGCCGACGCCGACCGTCTCGACGATCACGATGTCGAAACCTGCCGCCTCGCACACCAGCATCGCCTCGCGCGTCTTCTCGGCCACACCGCCGAGCGTGCCGGCCGACGGGCTGGGGCGGATGTAGGCGCGCTCGTGCACCGAGAGCCTTTCCATGCGCGTCTTGTCGCCCAGGATCGAGCCGCCCGACACGGTGGACGACGGGTCGATGGTGAGCACCGCGACGCGGTGGCCTTGGTCGATGAGGAACAGGCCCAACGCCTCGATGAAGGTCGACTTGCCGACGCCCGGCACGCCCGAGATGCCGAGGCGGAACGACTTGCCGGTGTGCGGCAGCAGCGCCGTCAGCAGCTGGTCGGCCTGCGCGCGGTGGTCGGTGCGGGTGGATTCGAGCAGCGTGATGGCCTTGGCGATGGCGCGGCGCTGCTGCGGCGAGCCGGCGCTATCGACCACCGCGCTCGCGGCGCGCTGCACGTCGTCGCTCACGTCCGCGCCCGATCCACGACGGTGTTGCGGCGGTAGAAAACCTGTCCGACCCGCTCGATGTGCGCCCGCAACGCGGGATCGTCGATGTGTGCATGCAGCGACAGATCGACCCGGTAGGGCAGCGGCAAATCGTCGAACTCGCCTTCGATCTTCAGCAGGTCGTCCTGCGTGAGCGCCTCGCCAAACAGGGTCAGGTCGATGTCGGAACCGTGACGGTAATTGCCTTTGGCCCGCGAACCATAGATCTCGGCCCGTTCGATATGGGGAAAGCGCATCAGCACCGCCTGCAGGGCGGCGACGCTGGCCGCCGGCAGGCCGAAGCGGCCGCTCGAGGCTTCATCAGGCATGGCGCAGGCTTTCCATCTTGGCGGCGAACGCTGCGAACAGTTCGGCGTAGCGCTGCATGATCCGCTCGACCAGCGCCAGGGCCGTGGCGCGGTTGTAGGTGTGCGAGGACTGGTTCCGGCTCTGGATCATCTCCATCCAGCCTTCGCCATCCTCGACCAGACCGACGGCGAAGGCCTGCCTGGTCGCGTCGCGCGAGCCGGTGATCTGGCTGGCGCCCTGGTGGTAGAAATAATCCTTCATCACGTTCCACGCCAGCTCGTGCGTGAACTCGAAGGCCTGGATCAGGCCCTGCTGCTCCAGCTCGGACAAGGCGCGTTCGCGTCCGAGCGCCACGGCGGACTGCAGTTGCGAGAGCGCGCGCCGGTAGTTGTCGAGGCGCTGCTGCCAGCGGATGTCGGATTCGGCCATGCCCGGATTCTGAAGCCTGCGAAGGCGCCCCTAGGCCGCCACCGCCGCCCGAATCTGCTCCAGCACGTCCTTCGCGCTCGCCGGAATCGGTGTGCCCGGGCCATAGATGCCCTTGACGCCAGCCTCGTACAGAAAATCGTAGTCCTGCCGCGGGATCACGCCGCCGACGAACACGATGATGTCGTCGGCGCCCTGCTTCTTCAGCTCCTCGATGATGGCCGGCACCAGCGTCCGGTGGCCGGCGGCGAGCGTGCTGACGCCCACCGCGTGCACGTCGTTCTCGATGGCCTGGCGCGCGCATTCATCGGGGGTCTGGAACAGCGGGCCCATGTCCACGTCGAAACCCAGGTCGGCAAAAGCGGTGGCGACCACCTTGGCGCCGCGGTCGTGGCCGTCCTGGCCGAGCTTGGAGATCATCACGCGCGGGCGGCGGCCCTGCGCCTCGGCGAAGGCGGCGATCTCGCGCTGCAGCGCCTCCCAGCCCTCGGCCGAATCGTAGGCGGCGGCGTAGACGCCCGTCACTTTCTGCGTGTCGGCGCGGTGGCGGCCGTAGACCTTTTCCAGCGCGTCGCTGATCTCGCCGACCGTGGCGCGCAGCCGCACGGCGTCGATGGAAAGCGCGAGCAGGTTGCCCTTGCCGCTCTCGGCCGCGGCGGTCAGCGCGTCGAGCGCAGCCTGCACCGCGGCGCCGTCGCGCCGCTCGCGAACAGCCTTGAGCCGAGCGATCTGGCCCTCGCGCACCTTGACGTTGTCGATCTGCAGGATGTCGTGCGTGTCCTCGCTCTGGAGCTTGTACTTGTTGACGCCGACGATCACGTCGCGCCCCGAGTCGATGCGCGCCTGCTTGTCGGCCGCCGCCGCCTCGATCTTGAGCTTGGCCCAGCCGCTGTCCACGGCCTTCGTCATGCCGCCCAGGGCCTCGACCTCCTCGATGATCTCCCAGGCCTTGTCGGCCATGTCCTGCGTGAGCTTCTCCATCATGTAGCTGCCGGCCCAGGGGTCGATCACGCTGGTGATGTGCGTCTCTTCCTGGAGGATGAGCTGCGTGTTGCGCGCGATGCGGGCCGAGAACGCGCTCGGCAGCGCGATGGCCTCGTCGAACGCGTTGGTGTGCAGCGACTGCGTGCCGCCGAAGACCGCCGCCATCGCCTCGATGGTGGTGCGCACCACGTTGTTGTAGGGGTCCTGCTCGGTGAGTGACCAGCCCGAGGTCTGGCAGTGCGTGCGCAGCATCAGGCTCTTGGGGTTCTTCGGCTCGAACTCTTTCATGATGCGGCACCACAGCAGGCGCGCCGCGCGCATCTTGGCAACTTCGAGGTAGAAGTTCATGCCGATGGCCCAGAAGAAGCTGAGCCGCCCGGCGAAGCCGTCGACGTCGAGCCCCTTGGCCAGCGCCGTCTTCACGTACTCCCTGCCGTCGGCCAGCGTGAAGGCGAGCTCCAGCGCCTGGGTGGCGCCGGCTTCCTGCATGTGGTAGCCCGAGATCGAGATCGAATTGAACCTGGGCATCTTCTGCGCCGTGTACTCGATGATGTCGCCGACGATGCGCATCGAGGGTTCGGGCGGGAAGATGTAGGTGTTGCGGACCATGAACTCCTTGAGGATGTCGTTCTGGATGGTTCCGCTCAACTGCTCTTGAGAGACGCCCTGCTCCTCGGCCGCGACGATGTAGCCCGCCAGCACCGGCAGCACGGCGCCGTTCATGGTCATCGAGACGCTGACCTTGTCGAGCGGGATGCGGTCGAACAGGATCTTCATGTCCTCCACGCTGTCGATCGCGACGCCGGCCTTGCCGACGTCGCCGGTCACGCGCGGGTGGTCGCTGTCGTAGCCGCGGTGCGTCGCCAGGTCGAAGGCGACCGACACGCCCTGCGCGCCGGCGGCCAGCGCCTGGCGGTAGAAGGCGTTGGATTCCTCGGCGGTCGAGAAGCCCGCGTACTGGCGGATGGTCCACGGCCGCACCGCGTACATGGTGGCCTGCGGGCCGCGCAGGTAGGGCTCGAAGCCGGGCAGCGTGTCGGTGTACGGCAGGCCCCGCAGGTCGGCCGCGGTGTAGAGCGGCTTGACGACGATGCCGTCGGGCGTGAGCCAGTTCAGCGCGCTCACGTCGCCGCCGGGTGCGGACTTGGCAGCGGCCTTCGTCCAGGCGGCGAGGTCGGCGGGCTTGAAGGTGGGTTCGGGTGTGCTCATGGCGCCCTGTTCGCGGGTCGTGAAGGTCGGGTCGCTGCGTTCCGGAAAACGCAGCCTGGCGGATTGTCGCGCTTGGACGGCGCGTTGCCGGGCAGTCTAACCGATCTGTAATTATTAATTCAATATTCTTTTTGCGGTACATTCCGCTTCATGTCCGCCGTCACCCTCACGCCACGCGCCCTTTACCAGGAGGTGGCCGAGCTGCTGCGCCAGCGCATCTTCAGCCACGCGCTGCCCCCCGGCAGCTGGATCGACGAGCTGAAGCTGGCCGAGGAATACGGCATCAGCCGCACGCCGCTGCGCGAGGCGCTCAAGGTGCTCGCGGCCGAGGGCCTGGTGACGATGAAGGTGCGCCGCGGCGCCTACGTCACCGAGGTGTCGGAGCGCGACCTGGCCGACGTGTACCACCTGCTCGGCCTGCTGGAGAGCGACGCCGCCGGCGCGGTCGCCGAGCGCGCCAGCGACGCCGAGCTGCGCGAGCTGCAGGCGCTGCACGCCGAGCTGGAGGCCGCGGCCGCGCCCGGCCAGGTCGACCGCGAGCACTTCTTCGCGGTGAACGAACGCTTCCACATGCGCCTGCTCGCCATCGCCGACAACCGCTGGCGCGACCAGATGGTGGCCGACCTGCGCAAGGTCATGAAGCTCAACCGCCGCAACTCGCTGCTGAAGTCGGGGCGCATCGACGAGTCGCTGAAGGAGCACCGCGCGCTGATGGCGGCCCTCGCCGCGCGCGATGCGGACAGCGCCACCGCGCGCATGCGCGAGCATTTCCGCAACGGGCTGGAAGCGGCTGCCTGAGCGCGGTGCCACGCACCGGCTTGCTATAGACTTGATAGCTGAAGGTGCATGGCTGGCGTGCGCAGGCAACCGATTTGGCTTGAAAAGCCGGTCCCGGAGCGCCAGTGCGAGCGGCGCGCTCCCATGCGGCACGGCGCGCGGCTTTTGCCCCGTCGCCCTCTCGGCCTCTATTTCGAGCTTGGTATGCAGTGCGACGCGGCGACCCTCGCCCGCTCAGGCTTGCGCCGTGTCAGCCTGCCCCATCTGCGCTTCCTGCGCGTGCGCCAACGCCATCACCTCGTGCGGCGGTAGCGTCTTCAGGCGGTGGTCGCTCCACACCTGGCGCCAGCGCCGCGCGCCGGGCAGGCCGTTGCGCAGGCCCAGCATGTGGCGCGCCACGTTCGACCACGGCGTGCCGTGCTCGGCCGCCTCGCGCGCCATGTAGTCGCACATCCGCGCCTCGACCTCCTCGCGCGTGAGGGCGCGCGCCGGCTCGCCGAAGAACGCCGCGTCCCATTCCGTCAGCCACCAGGGGTTGTGGTAAGCCTCGCGCCCGACCATCACGCCGTCGAGCAGGCGCAGCTGCTCGTGCACCTGCGCCGTCGCGACAATGCCGCCGTTGATCGAAAACCGCAGCGCCGGAAAATCGTGCTTGAGCCGATGCACCAATTCATAGCGCAGCGGCGGCACCTCGCGGTTCTGCTTGGGCGACAGGCCCTGGAGCCAGGCATTGCGCGCATGCACGATGAAGGCGCGGCAGCCCGCCTCGCTGACCGTGCCGACGAAGTCGCGCACGAACGCATAGCTCTCGGTTTTGTCGATGCCGATGCGGTGCTTCACCGTCACCGGCACGCCCACCACATCGACCATCGCCTTGACGCAATCGGCCACCAGCGCCGGCTCGGCCATCAGGCAGGCGCCGAAGGCGCCGCGCTGCACGCGCTCGCTCGGGCAGCCGCAGTTGAGGTTGATCTCGTCGTAGCCCCACTGCTCGCCGAGCTTGGCGCAGTGCGCCAGCTCCGCCGGCTCGCTGCCGCCGAGCTGCAGCGCCACCGGGTGCTCCTCGGCATGGAAGCGCAGGTGGCGCGGCACGTCGCCATGCACCAGCGCGCCGGTCGTCACCATCTCGGTGTAGAGCAGCGCGCGGCGCGTCAGCAGACGGTGGAAGAAGCGGCAATGACGGTCTGTCCAGTCCATCATCGGCGCGACGCTGACCCGTGACGGCTCAGTAGACATTGGCGCTGACGTGCTGGAAGGCCTTGCCCGGCAGCGCAAAGGCGCCGCCGAACTCGATGTCGAGGCGCTGTCCGCGCCAGACGGTCGGGGTGACGGGCTGGCCGCCGGGCGGACGGCAGGCCGACCAGTCGAAGGTCAGGTCCGAGTCGCCGTCGGTCATGCGGCCCCGGTACCACCAGAAGATCGCCGGTCCGTAGCGGTAGTTGGCGAGCTGGCGGCCGGCGTAGTCGCACACGGACAGGATGTAGTTCTCGCTCGTGTGGTTGTCGCTGTCCTCCGAGCGGATCGGGTCGACCAGGCGGCTGTCGCGCAGGGTCCTGACCACCTTGCCCGTCCTGTAGCCGCCGTCGAAGCGCACCCACTCCACCTTCCGGTCGCCGCGCGAGGTGACGATGATCTCGCGCTGGATGTGGGGGTAGACCACGCTCGAGTCGGTCCGCAGGATGTGGTCGACGTTGATGCGCTGCTTCACGCACGCGATGCCCGTCGGGTTGCGCCCGACCCGCACGGTGCCGACCTCCCTGATGCTGGCCGGGTCGGCGACCCTGTCGGTCGGATAGTCGCCCAGGTCCCAGGTGTGCAGCACGCCGTCCTGGGTGGCGATCCACACCCGACGCGTCTCCTTGAACGGGTAGGCCTTGACCGCGGTCGGCCGGCTGGCGAACGAGACGGTCTTGATGACGGTCGGCCTCTGCCGGGCCTGCACCTCGAAGGTGTAGGGCCACTGGTTCGCGCCGTACCCGACCGCCGGGTACGCGGCACTGCCGAAGCTGACAGCGCGGAAGTGCGCGAACAGCGGCTTCAGGTCGATGAAGCAGACCTTTTTCTCCGACTTGGACGCCACGATCGCCACCCCGCCGCGCGGGTACATGTTGCTCCGCGGCCCGCCGACCCGGAACAGGGCGCGCGTGCGGGCCTCCTTGAGACTGAACGGGCCGGTCATGGTGGAGTAGTCCTGCCACGACCAGTTGGTGGTCGCGGTGATCTCGGTCGGCGCCTTCATGCCGGGCAGTTCGACGTAGCCCAGCACCTTCATGAACGAGATGTTCCCGAGGTTGGGCATCCCGGGGAAGATGCCGTCCCACTCGCCCCGGTAGCTCGACCAGCCGCCGGGATAGTTCTCCAGGTAGCCGCCCTGGCAGCTGCCCGCCAGCGCCACCACGGCCACCTTGCCGACGAGGTTCGCCGTGTCCCAGCACGAGACCAGCGCGAACTCGCTGCCGTTGGTGACCGCCACCGAGGTCGGCACCAGCCCGTCGGCCAGCTGCGCGCCCGCCTTGTTGCTCGACGTGTTGTGGCCCGAAACGCCGAGAAAGCCGCTCTGGTAGGCGACGACGGCGCTGGAGTTGTTGCCCGGCCGACCCTCGCCGTTGGCCACGGCCACCGGGTTGCGCGTGTCCTTGCCCTGCTTTTTGTAGGCGACCTGGTTGACCGAGTCGAGCCCGCCGCCGTAGTAGGTCCACGGCAGCTGCGGCCGGATCGTGACGACGTTGCTGCCGACTTCCAGAGTGGTCAGGTCGGTGACGCCGATGCGCTGCGCGGGATCGTCCGCGACATAGACCACCTGCCCCTGGTTGGACGAGTAGGAGCCGCCGCCGTCCAGGTGCGGCGGCCCGCCGAGCTGCCAGGTGCCGCAATGGCCGAGGAAGCAGGGACGCGCTTTCTTGCCCCGGCCCACGGCCTGGTCGGAGATGACATCGAGCGAGTGGTCCGGATTCTTGTGGAGCGTCGGGCGGGCTTCCGAGTCGGTGTCGTAGTCGCCCGGCGCCGGACCGTAGCGATAGGCGATGCCCTCGGCAGCGCCCAGGGTGGCAGCGATGGCGCGGTAGGCGGCCGGGCTGAAGGCGCCCGCGGCATCGTAAATGTCGGCGCTCAGGGGCGGATCATGGGTCGCGGAGGCGGGCGCCGAGTGCGCCGACGCGATCAGCCCGGCCAGGCCGGCGCCGCAGACGGTGCGCCGGGTGAGCGCCCGAGCCGCAAGGGCCTCGAGCCGGGCCGGAATGGTTTGCAGGTTCATGATGGCTTTCAAGGTTGGGGGTCGCTCCAGAGCGGCGGCTTTCAGCGCATTGACAAATCTTTCCTACACTGCCCTGCGGAGCCACCCTGTACGGTACGGTTTTACAACGACTTTGAAAGCGCGCCATGAAGCCCTTCCGCCTCGAACCCGACATGATCGCTGCGATCGGCGGCGCGTTCTACCCGACCGGCTATTCGATGATCCTGTTTCCCGACGAGCAGGACGCGCGCAAGGTCGGCGAGCAGCTGAGCAGCGCCGGCATCAGCGGCGACGATGTGTATTTCCTCCCCTCCGAGGCCATCTTGTCGCAGATCACCCCGACGGTGAACGAGAGCGACACGCCGCTGCCGTCGGCCGGCACCGACGCCGCCACCGTCCGCGCCTACAGCAAGCTCGCGCGCGAGGGGCACGTCGCCCTGCTGGTCAAGACGCCCGACGAACATGCGGCCGAGCAGCTCATGCAGGTCGTGCGCACCGTGCCCTACTCCATGGCCCAGCGCTACCGGATGCTGGTGATCGAAGACCTTTGACTGCGCGCCGGAGCGCACGCCGTCACGTCCATGACCGCAGGCCGCAGGGAGCGGCCACCCCATCTCCCGTCAGTGGGTCATGTGAGCGGTCTTCGCGTTGACCAATTCCTCGGGTTCCTGCGCCTCGACCCAGCTCTCGTTGTTCAGGCCGGCGTGCAGCCTGGCCTCGTCCAGGTCGCCGGTCCAACGGGCCACCACGATCGTCGCCACGCCGTTGCCGACCAGGTTGGTCAGCGCACGCGCCTCCGACATGAAGCGGTCGATGCCCAGGATCAGCGCCAGCCCGGCCACCGGCACGTGGCCCACCGCCGACAGCGTGGCGGCCAGCACGATGAAGCCGCTGCCCGTGACGCCCGCCGCGCCCTTGGAAGTCAGCAGCAGCACCGCCAGCAGCGTGATCTCCTGCGTCAGGGTCATCGGCGTGTTGGTGGCCTGCGCGATGAACACGGCGGCCATCGTCAGGTAGATCGAGGTGCCGTCGAGGTTGAACGAGTAGCCGGTCGGGATCACCAGCCCGACCGTGGTCTTGTTGGCGCCCAGGTTCTCCATCTTCTCCATCATGCGCGGCAGCACCGACTCCGACGACGAGGTGCCCAGCACGATCAGCAGCTCTTCCTTGATGTACTTGACGAACTTCCAGATGCTGAAGCCGTTGAAGCGCGCGATCGCCCCCAGCACCACGAAGATGAACAGCAGGCAGGTCAGGTAGAACACCCCCATCAGCTTGCCCAGCGAGAACAGCGAGCCGAGGCCGTACTTGCCGATGGTGAACGCCATCGCGCCGAAGGCGCCGATGGGCGCGAGCTTCATGACGTAGCCGATGATGGTGAAGAGCACGTGCGAGCCCTTCTCGATCACGTCGAACACCAGTGTGCCGCGCCCGCCGAAGCGGTGCAGCGCGAAGCCGAACAGCACGGCGATCAGGAGCACCTGCAATATCTCGCCCTTGGCGAACGCCTCGACCGCGGTGTTGGGAATGATGTTGAGCAGGAATTCGGTGGTGCCCTGCATCTTGCCCGGCCCGGTATAGGCGGCGACCGCCTTGGTGTCGAGCGTCGCCGGGTCGATGTTCATGCCGGCGCCGGGCTTGAGCACATTGACCAGCACCAGCCCGACCACCAGCGCGATGGAGCTCACGACCTCGAAGTACAGCAGCGCCAGCCCACCGGTCTTGCCCACCTTCTTCATGTCCTCCATGCCCGCGATGCCGACCACCACGGTGCAGAAGATGATCGGCGCGATCAGCATCTTGATGAGCTTGATGAAGGCGTCGCCCAAGGGCTTCATCGACTCGGCGAGCGACGGATAGAAGTGCCCCAGCAGTACGCCAACAATGACCGCGGTGACGACCTGCAGGTACAGCGAGCGGTACAGCGGCGGCTTGCGAGGGGCGATGGTGGTGGTGTTGGACATGGGTGGCGCCGTTCAAGGTGGTCGCGCCAGCGGACCCGCATGGCGTGCGATGTCCGTTCAATGTAGCGCCGACGCCTCTGGCTGGAAATGCGGATTTCCACAGGTGACCTGTCGAAGGCGCAAAAAAACCCGCCGCGGCGGGTTTTTTTGCGATGCGGCGACGCCGATCAGTGCATGTGCAGGCCGCCGTTGACCGAGAAGTCGGCGCCCGTCGAGTAGCCGCCTTCGTCGGTCGCGAGCCACGCGATGATGGAGGCGATCTCGCTGGGCTTGCCCAGGCGCTTGACCGGGATGGTGGCGATGATCTTGTCGAGCACGTCCTGGCGGATGGCGTTGACCATGTCAGTGCCGATGTAGCCCGGGCTCACCGTGTTGACGGTCACGCCCTTGTTGGCCAGCTCCTGCGCCAGCGCCATCGTGAAGCCGTGCATGCCGGCCTTGGCCGCCGAGTAGTTGGTCTGGCCGGCCTGGCCCTTGGCGCCGTTGACCGAGCTGATGTTGATGATGCGGCCCCAGCCCTTTTCCACCATGTCGCCCACCACCTGCTTGGTGACGTTGAACATGCTGTTGAGGTTGGTCTCGATGACCGCGTTCCAGTCTTCGGGCGTCATCTTGACGAACATGCGGTCGCGCGTGATGCCGGCGTTGTTGACCAGCACGTCGATGCTGCCGTGCTCGGCCTTGGTCTTGGTGAACGCATCGACGGTCGATTGCCAGTCGCCCACGTTGCCGACCGACGCGAAGAACTCGTAGCCTTCCGCCTTCTGCTCGGCCAGCCACTTGGCATGGTCGCGCGTCGGGCCGCAGCCTGCGATGACGGTGAATCCGTCCTTGTGCAGACGCTGGCAGATCGCAGTACCGATCCCGCCCATACCTCCGGTGACGTATGCGACTTTTTTGCTCATTGAGTTTCCTTGGTGATGAGAAGTGCGATCCTGCCGGTTACTTTAGCTTGGTTTGCTGCTGCCGCAATCTCAGGAAAACACTGAGCACACATGCAACCGTCTGTCATATATGCGACTCGCCCAGAGTCTTGGCAAAGGCGTGTTGCAAAAAAAATGCCGCGTCGAAGCGCGGCATTGCAGGCACGAGACGCGCTATACGCGAGCTCAGCGCTCGATCGTCAGTGCCACGCCCATGCCGCCGCCGATGCACAGCGAGGCGATGCCCTTCTTGGCGTTCTGGCGCTGCATCTCGTGCAGCAGCGTCACCAGGATGCGGCAACCGGACGCGCCGATCGGGTGGCCGATGGCGATGGCGCCGCCGTTCACGTTGACCTTGCTCACGTCCCAGCCCATTTCCTTGTTGACCGCGCAGGCCTGCGCGGCGAAGGCCTCGTTGATCTCCAGCACGTCGAGGTCCTGCGGCTTCCAGCCGGCGCGCTGCAGCGCCTTGGTCGAGGCCGGCACCGGGCCCATGCCCATGATGGCGGGGTCGAGCCCGGCGGTGGCGTAGCTGGCGATGCGCCCGAGCGGCGTCAGGCCGAGCGAGGCGGCCTTCTTGGCCGTCATCACCATCACGGCGGCGGCGCCGTCGTTCAGGCCCGAGGCGTTGCCCGCGGTCACGCCGCCGGCCTTGTCGAAGGCCGGGCGCAGGCCGGACAGCCCTTCGGCGCTGGTCTTGCGGTTGATGAACTCGTCCTTGTCGAAGACGACCGGGTCGCCCTTCTTCTGCGGGATGCTGACGCCGACGATCTCGTCCTTGAACTTGCCCGCATCCTGCGCCGCGGCGGCCTTGGTCTGGCTGGCCAGCGCCAGCTCGTCCTGCGCGGCGCGGCTGATGTCGTACTTCTTGGCGACGTTCTCGGCCGTGATGCCCATGTGGTACTGGTTGTAGACGTCCCACAGGCCGTCGACGATCATGGTGTCGACCAGCTTCCAGTCGCCCATGCGCTGGCCGTTGCGCGAGTTGGGCAGCACATGCGGCGCCAGGCTCATGTTCTCCTGGCCGCCGGCGATCACGATCTCGCTGTCGCCGGTGGCCACGGCCTGCGCCGCCAGCATCACGGCCTTCAGGCCCGAGCCGCACACCGCGTTGATGGTGAGCGCCGGCGTCTCGCGCGCGACGCCGCCCTTGAGCAGCGCCTGGCGCGCCGGGTTCTGCCCGGTGCCGGCGGTCAGCACCTGTCCCATGATGACCTCGCCGATCTGGTCGTTGCCCACGCGCGCGCGCGCCAGCACCTCCCGGATGACGATGGCGCCGAGCTCGGTCGCCGGGATGCTGGCGAGCGAACCGCCGAACTTGCCGACGGCCGTGCGCGCTGCTGAAACGATGACGATGTCTTCCATGGTTGTCTTTCCTTGGTCTTGAGGGGAGGGGCGAACTGAAACGGGAATCGGGGGTTCAGGCGTGCACCTTGACGTAGCGTCCGGGCGCGGGCTCGATCGCCTTGTAGGCCTTGCCCTTGCCGTAGGTCTTGGGCGCGGGGATCTGCTTGCCGCCGTGGCCGGCCAGCCATTTCGACCAGTCGGTCCACCAGCTGCCGGGGTGCTGCTGCGCGCCTTCGAGCCACTCGGCGTGCGTCGGCGGCAGCTGGCCGTCCTCGCGGATCCAGTGGCTGCGCTTCTTGTGCACGGGCGGGTTGATCACCCCGGCGATGTGCCCCGAGGCGCCCATCACGAAGCGCTTCTCGCCGCTCAGCACCTGGGTCGAGGCGTAGGCGCCCTCGATCGGCACGATGTGGTCCTCGCGCGAGCCGTACATGTAGACGGGCGCCTCGATGGCGCGCAGGTCGAGCTTCTCGCCGCACACCGTGAGCGCGCCCGGCACGATGAGCCTGTTCTCCAGGTAGGCGTTGCGCAGGTAGTAGGCGTAGAACGGGCCCGGCAGGTTGGTCGCGTCGCCGTTCCAGTAGAGCAGGTCGAACGGCGGCGGCGACTCGCCCTTCAGGTAGTTGCCCACCACGTAGTTCCAGACCAGGTCGTTCGGGCGCAGGAAGCTGAAGGTGGTGGCCATGTCGCTGCCGGGCAAAAGCCCGCCCTGGCCCATCTGCAGCTCGCGGAACGCCACCATCGACTCGTCGATGAAGATGTCCAGGATGCCCGCCTCCCTGAAGTCCAGCAGCGTGGTCAGGAGCGTGAGGGAGGCCGCAGGCTGCTCGCCGCGCGCCGCCAGCACCGCCAGCCCGGTGGTCAGCAGCGTGCCGCCCACGCAGAAGCCCAGCGCGTTGATCTGCTCGCTGCCGCTGATGTCCTGCGTCACGTGGATCGCCTTGATGATCGCGTCCTCGATGTAGCGGTCCCAGGTGCAGTCGCGCAACGATTCGTCGGGGTTGCGCCAGCTCACCACGAACACGCGGTTGCCCTGCTCCACCGCGTAGCGGATCAGCGAGTTGCTGGGCTGCAGGTCGAGGATGTAGAACTTGTTGATGCACGGCGGCACCAGCAGGAACGGGCGCTCGTGCACCGTCTCGGTCAGCGGCTTGTATTCGAGCAGTTGGAACAGCTCGTTCTCGAACACCACGGCGCCCTCGGTGGTGGCGACGTTGCGCCCGACCTCGAAGGCGCTCTCGTCGGTCATGCTCAGGCGGCCCTGCTGCATGTCCTTCATCAGGTTCTGCACGCCCCGGGCGATGCTCTCGCCCTGGGTCTCGATGGCGCGGCGCTGCGCCTCGGGGTTGAAGGCCAGGTAGTTGCTGGGCGCCGAGGCCGCCAGCCACTGCTCGACGGCGAAGCGCAGCCGGTTGCGGGTCTTCTTGTCGGCCTCGACCGCGTCGGCCAGGCCGAGCATGGCCCGGGCGTTGAGCAAATACACGGCGGCCGTGAAGTTGGCCAGCGGGTTGCTGCCCCAGGCCTCGCCGGAGAAACGCTTGTCGCCCGAGGCGCTGCCGGTGGCGCTGAAGCTCGCGCGCCAGAGGTCGCTCGCCTCCTTGACGTACTGCTGCTGCAGCTCGCGCACCTTGCCGGGCGCCAGCGAGAACCTCGGCAGGGACAGCGAGCCGGTGCGCGACGCCTTCTGGCCGAGCGACTGGAACGACTCCAGCGCCTTGCTCCAGCCTTGCGCCAGCGCGTTCTGCATCGCCTCGTGGGGGGGGGTCGTGACTGTTCGCTCTTCCATGGGTGTCTCCCTTCGTTGCTCCGGCGCGCGGGCGGAATGTGAGTATCCTGCGTGGCTTCGTCCTCACGCGCGAGGCGGCGGGCTGCCGCGGCAGCCGCGCTTCGCGCCTGAGAAGCCGCCATGGTACTCGCACACGCAAGCCGGTGATTCGGCCCTCGGCCTCTCATGTTTTTGCATCTGATCGTGATCGGCTGGCTGTACGTGGCCGTGATGATGGCGGTGGCCGAGGCGGGCAGCGCCACCGGCAGCGTGCTGGGCGCGATTGTCACATTTTTGCTCTACGGTCTGGCGCCGGTGGCGCTGCTGGTGTACCTGCTGTCGACCCCGGCACGCCGGCGTGCGCTCAAGGCGCGCGAGGACGCCGCACGGGAAGAGGCGCGCCGCGCCGCCCAGGCGGCTGCGCAGCCGCAGGCGGGCGACGGCGGCGCGTCCTCAGGCGAGCCAGACACAGGCGGCATGGCGCCCGGTGACGCCGTCGCGCCGGTACGAAAAGAACCTTGAGGGGTTGCGCACGGTGCACCAGGCGTCGCCGCCGTCGTTGCCGTACACCCGCGCGACGCCGAGCGCCGCCAGGTGCAGGCGGGCCAGCGCGGGCAGGTCGGCGCGCCACTTCCCCGGCGCTCCCGCCGGGCGGAAGCACGCCGCGGCGTCGGCCGTGCGCGCGACGAAGGCGGCGCGCACTTCGGTGCCGACTTCGAAGGCGCGGGGGCCGATGCAGGGGCCCAGCCACGCTATGACTTCGATAGCGCCCAGCCCAGGCTCCATGGGCGCTGCCGCCTGAAATGGCATTAAAACCTGGGCGAGCACGCCGCCCGCCAGCCCGCGCCAGCCGGCGTGCGCGGCGGCGACCCGGGTGCCGGCAGCGTCGGTGAAAAGCACCGGCAGGCAGTCGGCCGCCAGCACGGCGCAGGCGACGCCGCGCGCCACCGTCGCCGCCGCGTCGGCCACGGCGCCGTCGGGCGAGGCGGCGTCGAGGTCGAGCACGTCCGTGCCGTGCACCTGCTGCAAGAAGACCGGCCGCGCGCCGATGGCCCGCTGCAGGCGCCGGCGGTTGCGCGCAACGGCGGCCTCGTCGTCGCCGACGTGGTCGCCCAGGTTCAGGCTGGCGTGGCGCCCGCGCGAGGCGCCCCCGGCGCGGCCGGTGCAGACGGCCCGCACATGGGCCGGCGCCGGCCAGTCGGGCACCAGCCAGTCGTCCGGCCAGCCGCCGGGCCGGTCGTCCGCCCTGGTTTCAGGGCTCGGCATCCGGGCTGCGCGAGGGCTGCGCGCGCTGGAACGCGTCGAGCTGCATGCAGGCGTCGAACGCGGCCAGGGTGCGCGGCAGCCCGTCGAGGTCGCAGCCGAAGCGCCGCGCGTTGAAGATCTGCGGCACCAGGCAGCAGTCGGCCAGCGTCGGCGCGTCGCCGTGGCAGAAGGGCCCGACCGGGCCTTGCGCCAGCTGGCGCTCGAAGGCCGTGAGTCCCTCGCGCACCCAGTGGCGGTACCAGGCGTTCTTGGCTTCCTCGTCGACCTTGAGCTCGTGCACCAGGTACTTGAGCACGCGCAGGTTGTTGAGCGGATGGATCTCGCAGGCGATCGACTGCGCCAGCGCCCGCACCCGCGCGCGGCCCACGGCATCGGCGGGCAGCAGGGGCGGCTGCGGATGCGTCTCGTCGAGGTACTCGATGATCGCCATCGACTGCGACAGGTGCTCGCCGCCGTCCTCCAGCAGCGGCACCAGGCCGTCGGGCGAAATGGCCGAGTAGGACGCCTGGCGATGCTCGCCGCGCACCAGGTGCACGGCCTCGTAGTCGTACGGCAGGCCCTTCAGGTTGAGCGCGATGCGGACGCGAAACGACGCCGACGAGCGGAAGTAGGAGTAGAGCTTCATCATGGTCGTGCAAGCATAGCGGCGGCACGCCATCGCGGGGTGCAGGCGCGGCAGCCGCGTCGGCATCGCCGTCGCCGTCGCCGTCGTCCATCCGCCCTGCGCCTCCGCCGTCTCCGCGCCACCCGCCGGACCTCCACGGACGGGTTCCTCGTGGCACACTGTTTTCGGCCGTCGCGCCCGCCCTGCCGGCGGGTCGCACGCGCCACGAAATCTTCAGCAACGCCGGCGCCGCCTCCATGCGCGCCCGAACTCGAACTCACGACACAGGATTGCCGCCATGACCTCCGACCATGTATTCGTCCCGCCGCCGACCGTGTCCGTTCCCGTGGTGGGGCAGACGGCGCGCTTTCCGGTGCGCCGCATCTACTGCGTCGGCCGCAACTACGAGGAGCACGCCAAGGAGATGGGCTTCACCGGGCGCGAGCCGCCCTTCTTCTTCCTGAAGCCCGCCGACGCCGCGCTGGTGGTCGAGGAAGGCGCCACCGGCACCATGGCCTACCCTTCGCTCACGAAGAGCCTGCACCACGAGATCGAGCTGGTGGTGGCCATCGGCACCGGCGGGCGCGACATCCGGGCGGCCGACGCCCAGCGGCACATCTTCGGCTACGCGGTCGGGCTCGACATGACGCGCCGCGACCTGCAGAACGACATGAAGAAGCAGGGCCGGCCGTGGGACATCGGCAAGGGCTTCGAGCAGTCGGCGCCGATCGGCCCCATCGTTTTGGCGGCGCAGGCGGGCGACGTGGCGAACGCCGCCATCTCGCTCGAAGTCAACGGCCAGGAGCGCCAGCGCAGCACGGTGGCCAAGCTGATCTGGAACATCGGCGAGATCATCGAGCACCTGTCGGCCGCCTGGGAGCTGCGCCCGGGCGACCTGATCTTCACCGGCACGCCCGAGGGCGTGGCCGCCGTGGTCGCCGGCGACACGCTGGTCGGGCGGGTGGACGGCCTGCCGCCGCTGACCGTGCGCATCGCGTGAAGGCAGCGCCGAGCGCCGTGGCGCAGGGAGACGGCCGCCTAGCGCCGCCCGGCGCGGCTTGTCCGTACACTGTCCGCCGATGACGATCCGCCCCCCCATCCAACACTGCAAGAACTGCGGCGCCGCGGTGGTCTACCGCGTGCCCGACGACGGCGACACCAAGCCGCGCGCGGTCTGCCCGGCGTGCCACACGATCCACTACGAGAACCCGCTCAACGTGGTCGGCACCATTCCGCACCTGGGCGATCGCGTGCTGCTGTGCAAGCGCAACATCGAGCCGCGCTGGGGCAAGTGGACGCTGCCGGCGGGCTTCATGGAGCTCGGCGAGACCACCGCCCAGGGCGCCGCGCGCGAGACGGTCGAGGAAGCCGGCGCCGAGTTCGAGATGGAGGGCCTGTTCGCCGTCATGAACGTGGTGCGCGTGGGGCAGGTGCACCTGTTCTACACGGCGCGCCTGCTGAGCGACCGCTTCGCGCCGGGCCACGAAACCATTGAGGCGCGGCTCTTCGCCGAGGACGAGATCCCCTGGGACGAGCTGGCCTTCCGCACCGTGCGCGAGGCGCTCAGGCACTATTTCGACGACCGCCGCACGGGCGCTCCGGCGGGCGTCCACACGGTCGACGTCGCGTAGCGCCATCGGGGTCGAATCGGCCTTCGGCGCAGGTTCCGCCTGCGCCGGAAGCTATCACTTTCATAGCACTTTCCCTTCATGAAACCGTTTTCTCCCCTGCTGTGCGGCGCCGTGCTGGCGCTGCTGGCGACTGCAGCCGCGCGTGCCGAAGTCATCGGCGACGTCGACACCGCGTTCAAGCTGATCGGCCCCGACCACAAGATCGTGGTCGAGGCCTACGACGACCCCAAGGTGGACGGGGTGACCTGCTACGTCTCGCGCGCCAAGACCGGCGGCATCTCGGGCGCCATCGGCATCGCCGAGGACAAGGCCGAGGCGTCGATCGCCTGCCGCCAGGTCGGCCCCATCAGCGTCAACCAGCCGCTGCCCCGGCGCGAGGAGGTCTACAGCGAGCGGCTGTCGATTTTGTTCAAGCGCCTGCGCGTGGTGCGCATGGTGGATGTGAAGCGGCACACGCTGGTCTACCTGACCTATTCCGACCGGATCGTCGAGGGCTCGCCCAAGAATGCCGTCACCGCCGTGCCGGTCGACCGCGCCGTCGCCATCCCCTTGAAATGAAGCCAGGACGCTTCTCTGCCCGCGCCACGCTGCCGCGCACCGGCTTCGGCCTGGCGCTCGCCCTGCTCCTGGCCGCCTGCTCGACTTCGCCGCCGCGCGCGCCGGCGGCCGGCCGCCACCGCGCGCCGCCGGTCGCGGCGGCGCCCGCCCCGCGTGCGACGCCGCCGCGCGCGGCCGGGCCGATCCGCTTCATCCGCCCAGCGCCGGGCGCCACGATCGCGCACTTCGACGGCCGCGGCAACAAGGGCATCGACATCGCAGGCGCGCCCGGCGACGCGGTGCTCGCCGCCGCCGACGGCATCGTGGTGTACGCCGGCTCCGAGCTGCGCAGCTACGGCAACATGATCATCGTCAAGCACAACGACCTGTTCCTGACCGCCTACGCCCACACCGGCGCCATGCTGGTGAAGGAAAACGATGCCGTCCGCCAGGGACAGAAGATCGCCGAGATCGACGGCAGCAGCGGCACCGGCCGGGCCCGGCTGCATTTCGAGGTGCGCCGCAACGGCGTGGCGGTCAATCCGCAGCCCTACCTGGACGGCCTGCTGGCGCGCTGAGCGGCACCCCCAGGCAAAAGAAAAGGGCCCGAAGGCCCTTTCTTTGTTTCCGGTCGCGCCGGCCGCGGCGGCCGCGGCGGCTCAGCGCACCACGGCGATCGGCACGCGCTTGCCGCCCTTGTAGGTGTAGAGCGTCAGCGCGCCGTTCTTGATGTCGCCCTTCTCGTCGAAGGCGATCGGGCCGGTGATGCCCTTGTACTGGGTCTTGCCCACTTCCGGCAGGTACTTGGCCGGATCGGTCGAGCCGGCCCGGACCATGGCGTCGGCCAGGATCTCGACGGCGTCGTACACGTAGGGGGCGTAGAGCTGCACATCGACCCCGTTCTTGGCCTTGAAGTCGGTCCTGAACTTGTCCAGCGGCGCCTTGTACTCGCCCTCGACGCCACCGGCCTCGGCGCACACCACCATGTCCTCGCCGACCGCCTCGCCCGCGAGCTTGGCCAGCTCGGCCGTGCACAGGCCGTCGCCGCCCATGAACTTGACGTTCATGCCGAGCGCCTTGACCTGCTTGAGCATCGGGCCGCCGACCGCGTCCATGCCGCCGAAGAAGATGATGTCGGGCTTGCTGGCCTTGATCTTGGTCAGGATGGCGTTGAAATCGGTCGATTTGTCGGTGGTGAACTCGTGGCCGACGATGTTGGCGCCAGCGGCCTTGGCGGCCTTCTCGAACTCCTCGGCCACGCCCTGCCCGTACGCCGTGCGGTCGTCGATCACGGCGATGTTCTTGCCCTTCAAGGTATTGACCGCGTACTTGCCGAGCGTGCCGCCGAGCTGCGTGTCGTCGGCCACCACGCGGAAGGTGGTCTTGAAGCCCTGGCGCGTGTACTTGGGGTTGGTCGCCGACGGCGAGATCTGCGGAATGCCGGCGTCGCTGTAGATCTTGGAAGCCGGGATCGTGGTGCCGGAGTTCAGGTGGCCGACGACGCCGTTGACCTTGCTGTCGACCAGCTTCTGAGCGACCGCGGTGCCCTGCTTCGGATCGCCCGCGTCGTCCTCGGCGAGCAGCTCGAAGCGCGCTTCCTTGCCGCCGATCTTGAGATGTCTGGAATTCAGATCCTCGACCGCCATGCGCGCGCCGAGTTCGTTGTCCTTGCCCAGGTGGGCGATGGCGCCGCTGGTCGGGCCGACGTGGCCGATCTTCACGAGCACCGTGTCCGCTCCGGGTGCCGCCGCGGCCGGCGCAGAGGCGGCTGGCGCGGTGGTGGCCGCGGGCGCGGACTCGTCCTTCTTGCCGCAGGCCACCACTGTCAGTGCCGCCAGCGCGACCGCAGTCCATTTCAATTGCATGGGATCCTCCAGAACAGGAATAAATGAATGTGCCAACCGATCGGCGGGTCCGGTCACTGCTGCATCGATGCGTCTGCGCGCACGCCGCCGCGGCGAACGGCGGCGCCTTCGCGCCTTCCGACCCGCGGCAGTTTAGCTGAAGGACCCGGGCGCGCGCGTTGGCGTAGACCCGGGGTTTTCGCGCGATTCCCGGACCGGCGCGACGCTCGCAAGCGCGCACCGCCCGCCCGGTTCCGGCCCGCGGCCACAGTCCCCGGAACGCGGCGGCGGGCTGCCCGGCGGACCGGCCTTCAGCCGGCCGCGCCCCGCAGGTCGTGGCGCTTCATCGCGTAGCCGCGGCCGGCGTAATGGCGCCATCGCGCGCGGCCGGCCTGCCGGTCCTGCTCCTCGCCGGTGACGATGTCGATCAGCCGCTCGAAGCGCTCGAACCCCTCGGGCACCGGCGCGCCGAGATTGACCAGCACCTGCCGGTGCGGCAGCGCCGCGCGCGCCGAGCGCGCCAGCACCACCGGCGAGCGCGCCAGCACGCCGGGGGCGGCATCGTCGCGGCAGTGGGCGATGAATTCGGCGGGATAGGCCTGCCACAGCGCGAGGTCGATGGCGTCGAGCAGCGCCGCCTCGCCCGTCACCACCACGCTCGCGCCGCGGGCCAGCGCCTTGCGCACCAGCCGGCAGACGTGCCCGAGCTTGTCGGCCGCGTTGAAATGGAAGTCGATCTCGGTCACGCCGCCGCGACGGAGTCGCGCGCCGGCTTGCGCGGACTGCGCGTCTGTGCCTGTGCCGCCGCGCCGTCGCGCCCAGCGGCATCCGCGGCGCGCGCGAGCAGGTAGTCCAGCAGCAGCCCGACCGGCCGGCCGGTGGCGCCCTTGGCCGCGCCGCTCTTCCAGGCGGTGCCGGCGATGTCCAGGTGCGCCCACGGGACATCCTGGGCGAAGCGCTGCAGGAACTTGGCTGCCGTGACAGCACCGCCGGCGCGCCCCGCCACGTTGGCGACGTCGGCGAAGTTGCTCTTGAGGCCTTCGGCGTACTCGTCGTCGAGCGGCATGCGCCAGCACAGATCCTGCGAACGCTCACCGGCCTGCTCGAGCGAGAGCGCCAGCGCCTCGTCGGTCGAGAACAGGCCGCTGCGCACCGCGCCGAGCGCGATCACGCAGGCGCCGGTCAGCGTCGCGATGTCGATCACCGCGGCCGGCTCGAAGCGCCGGGCGTAGGCCAGCGCGTCGCACAGGATCAGGCGGCCCTCGGCGTCGGTGTTGAGCACCTCGATGGTCTGGCCGCTCAGGCTGGTGACGACGTCGCCGGGCTTGAGCGCGCGGCCGTCGTTCATGTTCTCGCAGGCGGGAATCAGCCCGACCACGTTGAGGGCCGGCGCCAGATCGGCCAGCGCGCGGAACACGCCGAGCACGCTGGCCGCGCCGCACATGTCGAACTTCATCTCGTCCATCTCGGCGGCCGGCTTGATCGAGACGCCGCCGGTGTCGAAGGTGATGCCCTTGCCGACCAGCACCACCGGCGCGGCGTCGTCGGCCGCGCCCCGGTAGCGCAGCACGATGAAGCGCAGCGGCTCGTCCGAGCCCTGCGCCACCGCCATCAGCGCGCCCATGCCGAGCTTGGCCACGTCCTTGGGCTTGAGCACCTCGCACCTGATGCGCGGCAGCGAGGCCAGTTCCTGCGCGGCGCGCGCCAGCAGTGTCGGCGTGCAGTGGTTGCCCGGGCGGTTGGCCCACTCCTTGGCGAGCTCGATGCCGGCCACGGTGGCGACGGCCCGCGCAAACGCGTCGGCGAGGCCGTCCGCGGAAGGCACGCCCAGCGTCAGCGCGCCAATGCTGCGCGCCTCGGCCTGGGGCTTGGTGGTGACGTACACGTAGCTGGCGTCGGCGCCGGCCAGCACCGCCGCGCGCAGCGCCTGCGCGTCGGGCTGCTGCGCGAACAGCACGACGACGTGCTGCGGGTTCGACGCTTTCACCGCCTGCACCGCCGCCGCGACCGCGCTGCGCACGCGCACCGGTGCGCCGTCACCGCTGGACACCAGCACCAGCGTGCGCGCCGCGACGCCGGGTGGCCGGTACATCTGCAGCAGCCGGCCGGCCTTGTCGGGCAGATCGCCGGCCTTGCGGGCCCGGGCCACCAGCGTGGAGACCGCGTCGGCCGCCGCCACCGGCGCCTCGGCCACCAGCACGATCAGGACATCGGTCTTCGTGTTGCACGCCTGCGCGGTACCAAGCGTTTCGAGCTGAAAGTCCATAATCCTTTTTTTCCTTGACACGATGTTATTCCATTCCTCTTTGCGCAAGGAGCTGTCGCGCAGCTTCACGGCGACCCTGGTGGTGCTGGTCACCATCGTGATGACCATGATGCTGATCCGCACGCTGGGCTTGGCCTCCCGCGGCAGCGTCAACCCCTCCGAGGTGCTGCTGGTCATGACGTACACGGTGCTGGGCTACCTGCCCGTCATCCTGAGCCTGAGCCTGTTCGTGGCGATCGTCACCACGCTCTCTCGCATGTACCGCGACAGCGAGATGGTGATCTGGTTCAGCAGCGGGCGCGGGCTGGCCGACTTCGTCAAGCCGCTCTACCGCTTCGCCTGGCCGGTGCTGGTGCTGATCGCGGTGCTGGCGCTGGTCGGCTGGCCGTGGGCCAACTCGCAGACCCAGGGCATGCGCGACCAGTACCAGCGCCGCGGCGACATCGACCGCGTCACGCCAGGGCAGTTCCAGGAGTCGCCCGGGCGCAACCGCGTCTTCTTCATCGACAAGGACACGGCCGACGGCAGCACGGCGTCGAACGTGTTCATCTCGTCGATCGAGCGCAACCTGCAGATCATCACGACGGCCCGCAGCGGCCGCGTCGAGACGCTCGGCAGCGAGCGCTACCTGATGCTGCGCGACGGCCAGCGGCTCGAAGTCCCGCTCGGCACGGGCGACCTGAAGATCAGCGAATTCGACACCTACGGCGCGCGCCTGGGCGGCGACTCGGCCGTGGCCGGCGAGGACACGCCGGCGCGCGTGCTGCCCACGCTGACGCTGCTGGCCGAACCCACGGCGCCGGCACGCGCCGAGCTGGCGTGGCGCGCCGGCATGCTGCTGGCCGCGGTCAACTTCGTGCTGCTGGCGCTGACGATCGCGAGCGTCAACCCGCGCGTCGGGCGCAGCGGCAGCCTGCTGTTCGCGCTGTTCGCCTTCATCGTCTACTACAACCTGCTCAACCTCGGCCAGAGCTGGATCGCCACCGGCCATTACGGCGCGGCCGGCTTCATGCTGGCGCTGCACGGCGGCGCGCTGCTGCTCGGGCTGGCCTGGCTGGCCAAGCGCCACAACAACTGGGGCGGCTGGCCGCGGCGCCGCGGCGCAGCGGCTGCAAGCGCATGAAGACCCTGCGCCGCCTGGTCTACAACGAGGTCCTGGGGGCCGTGGCCTTCGTCACGCTCGGCTTCCTGAGCCTGTTCTTCTTCTTCGACTTCCTCGACGAGCTGCAGGCCATCGGCCGCCCGGCTTCATTGGCCTACCAGCTGCCGCAGGCCCTGCTGTACGTGGCCCTGCTGATCCCGAGCCACCTCTACGAGCTGCTGCCGATCTCGGTGCTGATCGGCACCATCTTCGTGATGGCGCGCTTCGCCCAGAATTCCGAGTACACCATCCTGCGCACCAGCGGCCTGGGGCCGTGGCGCGCGCTGCGCACGCTGCTGGTGCTGGGGCTCGGCTTCGTGGTGCTGACCTTCGCGGTGGGCGACTACGTGGCGCCGGTGTCGGACCGCACGGCGCAGCTGTTCAAGTCGAAGTTCCAGGGCTTCATGACCACCGGCGGCAACACCGGCGCCTGGCTGCGCGAAAAGCAGGGCGACACCTCCTTCGCCGCCAACGTGGCCTCGATCGGCAGCGACGGCACGCTCAAGGGCATCCGCGATTTTCGAGTTCGACCGGCGCGGCTTCATCGCCTCGCAAACCGCCGCGGCCAGCGCGCGCATCGCCGACGACGGCTACTGGCAGCTGTACGGCGTGCACCGCCAGCGCTACGAGACGGGCGGCGCGCTCGACCAAGCGCGCGTCGTCACGCAGGATGTGCCGGAGCTGAAATGGCCGAGCACGCTGACCGCCGAGATGGTGTCGGTCGCGCTGCTGCAGCCCGACCGCATGGCCACGCTCGATCTGTTCGAATACATCCGGCACCTCGACGCCAACGGCCAGGCCGCCCAGCGCTACGAGATCGAGTTCTGGCGCAAGGTGTTCTACCCGCTGTCGTGCCTCGTCATGGTGGTGCTGGCGCTGCCCTTCGCCTACCTGCACTTCCGCTCGACCGGCATCGCCACCTACGTCTTCGGCGGCGTGCTGATCGGCATCAGCTTCTTCCTGCTCAACAATGTGTTCGGCTACATCGGCAACCTGAACAACTGGTGGCCGTGGCTGACCGCGGCGGCGCCGGGCCTGATCTATTCGGTCATGTCGCTGGCGGCCTTCGGCTGGCTGGTGGTGCGGCACTGAGGCGGAAAAGCCGTGCGCGCCATCGTGCTGTTCGCCCACGGCTCGCGCGACCCGCGCTGGCGCGAGCCCCTGGAGGCCATCGCGCGGCGCATGGCCGAGCTCGACGCCAGCGTGCCGGTGGGCTGCGCCTACCTGGAACTCATGCAGCCCGACCTGGCGGCGGCGAGCCTCGAACTGGCGGCGCGCGGCGCGACCTCCATCCACATCGTGCCGATGTTCCTCGGCATGGGCCGGCACGTGCGGGAAGACCTGCCGCGGCAGGTGCAGGCGCTGCGGACCCGCCATCCCGACGTGGCGTTTTCCGTCGCCGCGGCCGTCGGGGAGCGCCCGGAGGTCATCGACCTGCTCGCCGCAGTCGCTTTAGGCGTGCGCACCCACTCGATGTAATAGTTTGGCTAACAATAATGGAGGCTGTCCATTGCCTCTATTCGTCATGAATCTCCATCAGTTCAAGTTCGTCCAGGAAGCCGTGCGACGCAACCTGAACCTCACCGAGGCCGCCAAGGCGCTTCACACCTCGCAGCCCGGCGTCTCCAAGGCCATCATCGAACTGGAAGAAGAGCTGGGCATCGAGATCTTCGCCCGCCACGGCAAGCGCCTGAAGCGCGTGACCGAGCCGGGGCAGCACGTGCTGGCGAGCATCGAGCTGATCATGCGCGAGGTCGGCAACCTGAAGCGCATCGGCGAGCAGTTCAGCGCCGAGGACAGCGGCACGCTTTCCATCGCCACCACCCACAGCCAGGCGCGCTACGTGCTGCCGGTGCCGGTAGCCGGCCTGCGCCGGGCCTATCCCAAGGTCAACGTCAGCCTGCACCAGGGCTCGCCCGACCAGGTGGCGCGCATGGTGATCGACGAGGTCGCCGAGATCGGCATCGCCACCGAGTCGCTGGCCGATTACGCCGAGCTCGTCACGCTGCCGTGCTACGAGTGGCAGCACGTGCTGGTGCTGCCCAAGGACCACCCGCTCGCCGACCAGGAAAACATCTCGCTCGAACAGCTGGCGGCCGAGCCGATCATCACCTACCACCCGTCATTCACGGGACGCACCCGCATCGACCACGCATTCGCGCAAAGAAAGCTCGCGCCGCGCATCGCGCTCGAGGCGATCGACTCGGACGTTATCAAGACCTACGTGCGCCTGGGCTTGGGCGTCGGCATCGTGGCCGAGATGGCGGTGCGCGACGAGTCCAACGCCGACCTGGCGGTGCGCCCGATGGGCCAGGTGTTCGGCATGAACATCGCGCGCGTGGCCTTCAAGCGCAGCGCCTACCTGCGCAACTTCGTCTTCAAGTTCGCCGAGCTGCTGTCGGAGCGGCTGGACCGCAACGTGATCCTCAAGGCCTTGGGCAGCCACCCCCACGACCACCACGAACCATGAGCCCGCCGGGCCGCCCCAGGGCGAATACCGCAGTGCGCAGCACGAAGGCACTCCAGCTAGCGCCCTCGCCCCTTCCCGCACTCCCGCCATCGCCAGCAGGCTGCCGGCGGTCGGCACCACCATCTTCACGGTCATGTCGGCGCTGGCCGCCGAGACACGGTGCGGTCAACCTGGGCCAGGGCTTCCCGGACTTCGACTGCGATCCGCGGCTGGTCGAGCCGTCACTGCAGCGATGCAGGCCGGCCAGAACCAGTACCCGCCGATGCCCGGCGTGCCGGCGCTGCGCGAGGCCGATCGCGCGCAAGATCGAGGCGCTCTACGGCCGCCGCTACAGCGCCGCCGACGAGATCACCATCACGGCCGGCGCCACGCAGGCCATCCTCACCATCATCCTCGCCGTGGTGCACCCGGGCGACGAAGTGATCGTGCTGGAGCCCTGCTACGACAGCTACGTGCCCAACATCGAGCTGGCCGGCGGCACCGTGGTGCGCGTGCCGCTCGCGCCGGGCACCTTCCGCCCCGACTTCGACCGCCTCGCCGCGGCGCTCTCGCCGCACACGCGCGCGCTCGTCGTCAACACGCCGCACAACCCGAGCGCGACCGTCTGGACGCGCCGAGGAGATGCGCCGGCTCGAAGACCTGCTGGCGCCGACCGACGTGCTGGTGATCAGCGACGAGGTCTACGAGCACATGGTCTACGCCCCGGGCCGCCACGAGAGCGTGGCGCGCCACCCCGGCCTGGCCGCGCGCAGCTTCATCGTGAGCAGCTTCGGCAAGACCTACCACGTGACCGGCTGGAAGGTCGGCTACGTGGCCGCGCCGGCGCCGCTTTCCGCCGAGTTCCGCAAGGTGCATCAGTTCAACGTGTTCACCGTCAACACGCCGATGCAGCACGCGCTGGCGAGCTACATGGCCGACGCGGCGCCGTACCTGGAGCTGCCGGCGTTCTACGCCGCCAAGCGCGACCTGTTCGCCGCCGGGCTGGCCGGCACGCGGCTGCGCCTGCTGCCGAGCGAAGGCACGTACTTCCAGTGCGTCGACATCTCCGCGGTCAGCCCGCTGTCGGAGGCCGATTTCTGCCTCTGGCTGGCACGCGAGATCGGGGTCGCCGCCATTCCGCTCTCCGCCTTCTACGGCGACGGCTTCGACCAAGGCGTGGTGCGCTTCTGCTATGCCAAGCGCGACGACACGCTGCGCGCGGCGCTCGCGCGGCTCGCCCGCCTTTGAGGCGCGGGCGGCGGCATCGGCAGTGCGCGGCGCCCGGCATCCGCCCGCAGCGTCGCTCACCGGTAGGACAGTCCTGACCGCGAAAGGCGCTGCGCTCCCGCGAGCCCGTTCCGCCCACGGAACATCATGGGGCCTTCTTTTGAAAAGTTTCCAGGAGAAATCCATGTCCCTCTCGTTCATTCTGCTGATCGTCCTGATCCTGCTGCTGATCGGTGCGCTGCCGAGTTGGGGCTACAGCCGCAGCTGGGGCTATGGTCCAAGCGGCGGCCTGGGGCTGGTGCTGGTCATCGTCATCGTGCTGGTGCTCATGGGCCGCATCTAGATCGAGCGTCCCGCTGCCAAGGCCCGTTGCGACGGGCTTTTTTCTTGCCTGCGCAAGTCCGCCACCGGCTGCCTCATACTAATTTGCCTTCAAAGAAATAGAAGTGATCCATTCGAACCCGGTCAGTGACTGGGTTCGGCGTTGATCCTTCTCCATGGTGTGCAAGCCCGCAGCCAAGGCGTCCTCCGCGGCGTCCAGGCTGGCAAACACCGTGTTGGCAAGGCACTCCTCGCGCAGCGCGCGCCACAGGTGCTCGGCCGGATTGAGCTCGGGGCTGTAGGGCGGCAGGAACAACAATCGCATGTTCGCGGGCACTGCGAGATCGCCCGCGACGTGCCAGCCCGCCTGGTCCATGACCATGACGATGAACTCCCGGGCGTGACGCTTGGCGACCTCGGCGAGGAACAGCGACATCATCTCGGCGTTCACCCACGGCAGGACCAGGCTGTCCATGGCGCCGTCGTGCGGGCTGACGGCCGCGAAGGCATAGGTGAACTGGCGCACCAGGCGCGCGCCGACGATAGGCCGCAGGCCCCGGGGCGCCCAGCACCGCCTGGGCCTGCCCAGGAGGCCGAAGCGGCCCTCGTCCTGGAACATCAGCCGCACGGGCCGCCCCTGCCGGGCCTGGCGCTCAACCTCGCGGCGCAGCGTGGGGCGCAGTTTTTTTAAAAGCCACCTGTGCCGCAACGTCGGCCTTGGGGTGCCTCGGGCGCGGCACGACCTTGCGCCAGCCGTGGCGATCGAGCAGCCGGTAGACAGTGCTCGCCGCCACTGCCCTGCCCACGCGCTGCTCGTAGGCATGCCGCACCTGCGCCACCTGCAGCACGTCCCCGGCGCGCGCAGCGGCAATGAAAGGGGTGAGCAGCCCGGCCTCGTCCTCGAGCGTGAGGTGCTGGTGGCGGCGCCCGCCCCTGGGCTTGAGATCGAAGATGGCGTCACCCTCGCGTGCCCAGCGCGAGTGGATGTTGTACACGGTGGGGGTGGCCCAGCCCAGCACCCGCGCAATCTCGGCGGCCGAACTCCCCAGTGTGGCGCGCAGCAACACGCACTGGATGCGCTGGTACTCGGAGTGCCCCCTGGCCTTCTTCAGCCGCTCGGCCAGGCGCTCGATGGTCGAACAGTCCCCCTCGATCAAGGTCTTCATCCGCTTCTCCCATCGCGACAGGATGAATGGGATTATCTACCTTATTGAAGGCTCATTGGTATCAGGCGTCCAGCTGGGCCCAGGCTTTTTCCAGGCGCTTCGCACTCACCGGCTGCGGCGTGCGCAGCTCCTGCGCGAAGAAGCTCACGCGCAGCTCCTCCAGCAGCCAGCGGAACTCGCCCATGCGCGCATCGACCGCGCCCTTGCGCTCGGCCACCAGCCGCCAGTAGCGCTGCTCCAGCGGACGCAGCTCGGCCAGCCGCGCCGCGTCGCGCGCGGCGTCGGCGCGCAGCTTGTCGAGGCGCAGCACGATGCCCTTGAGGTAGCGTGGGAAATGCTGCAGCGCCGCCCATGGCGTCTCGGCCAGAAAGCGCTTGCCGACCAGCCGCTGCAGCTGCTGCGCCGCGTCCTGCACCGACTCGGGAGCCGCCACCTTGGTGTCCTTGATCTTGCGCGCCGCCGCGGCGTGCTCGGTCAGGATGGTGCCGGCCAGCCGCGCCACCTCGTGGGCGATCAGCGTGAGGCGGCCGCGCCCCTCCTCGACGCGGCGCCTGAAGGCGGCCTCGTCGGTGGGCAGCGGTTCCTGCAGGAAGGCACGGTCGAGCGCGACGTCGATGATCTGGGCGCGCAGCGCCTCCAGCGTGCCGCCGCCCGCGCCCTCGGCGGCGCGGCCGACCTGCATGTAGGCGACGGCCATCTTCTGCAGATCGGGAATGTTCTTTTCCAGGTACTTGAGCGCGTCCTTCAGCTGCAGCGCGAACAGGCGCCGCAGCCCGGCGCGGTGCTTGGCGGCGGCGACCGCCGGTTCGTCGAATACCTCGATGGCGACGCCCTCGGCGCGACCGTCGTCGACCAGCGCCGGGAAGCCCACCAGCGATTGCGCGCCGCGCCGCACCTCCATCAGCTCCGGCAGCTCGCCGAAGGTCCAGGCCGTGTAGCGCTGGCCGGCGGGCAGGGCCGCCGTGGTGGACGCGGGCGCCGGCGTGGCCCTGGCGCGCTCGTCTGCTATTGCTTTGGTAGCTGCCTGCGCACGTCCGGCGGGCGCTGGCGCCTGTTTCGATGCCGATTCGGCCGCCGGCGCGGCGGCTGGGGCCTGGGCCCGCAGGCCGGCCAGCGCCTGGAACGCGCCGCGCGCCCGCGCGCCGAGCTCGGCCTTGAGCGCGCCCAGGTTGCGCCCCATGCCGAGCTGGCGGCCGTGCTCGTCGACCACGCGCAGGTTCATGAAGAGGTGCGCCGGCAGCATGTCGGGCTTGAAGTCGGCGCGCTTGACGTCGAGTCCGGTGATCTCGCGCACCCGCTTCAACAGCGCGTCGGCGAGCGAGCCGGCGCCGAAGGCTTCGGGCGCCGACAGTTCATCGGCCAGCCGAGCGGCCGACTCGGGCAGCGGCACCAGCCGGGCGCGGGGCTTCTGCGGCAGGCTTTTCAGGAGCGCCTGGATCTTGTCCTTGAGCATGCCGGCGACCAGCCACTCGCAGCGCTCCTCGCTCACCTGGTTGAGCACGAACAGCGGCACCGTGACGGTCAGCCCGTCGCGCGCGTCGCCCGGCTCGTGCAGGTACGTCGCGGCGCAATCGACGCCGCCCAGCCGCACGGTCGGCGGGAACGCCTGCGTCGTGATGCCTGCGGCCTGGTGCCGCATCAGCTCCTCGCGCGTCAGGTACAAGAGGCGCGGCTCGGCGCGCGAGCGTTCGCGGTACCAGTGCTCGAAGCTGACGCCGCTGGCCACGTCGGGCGGCAGCTGCGCGTCGTAGAAGGCGTAGATCAGCTCGTCGTCCACCAGCACGTCCTGCCGGCGCGACTTGTGCTCCAGCCCCTCGACCTCCTTGACCAGCCTGCGGTTGGCGGCGAGGAAGGGCAGCGGGCTCTCCCACTGGCCGCCGACCAGCGCCTCGCGGATGAAGATCTCGCGCGCCGTGACCGGATCGACCTTGGTGAAGTCCACCCGCCGCCCGCTGTAGACGACGAGCCCGTAGAGCGTGGCGCGCTCGAAGGCCACGACCTGCGCGCCCTTCTTCTCCCAGTGCGGGTCGAGCAGCTGCTTCTTCAATAGATGGCCGGCGACCTGCTCCAGCCACTGCGGCTCGATGTTGGCGAGGCCGCGGCCGAACAGGCGCGTGGTCTCGACCAGCTCGGCCGCGACGATCCAGCGCCCCGGCTTCTTGCGCAGGTGCGCGCCGGGATGGCGGTAGAACTTGATGCCGCGCGCGCCGAGGTACGCGTCGTCGTCCTCCGGCTTCCAGCCGACGTTGCCGAGCAGGCCCGAGAGCATCGACAGGTGCAGTTGCTCGTAGCTCGCCGGTCGATCGTTGATGCGCCACTTGTGCTCGTTGACGACCGTGAGGAGTTGCGAATGGATGTCGCGCCACTCGCGCAGCCGGCGGATGCTGATGAAGTTCTGGCGCAGCAGCTGTTCGTACTGCCGATTGCTTAACTTGTGCACTCCCCCAGGCTCCCCCACTGCGTGTGGTCCGCCCACCCCCTCGCCGGGGGCGGCGCCGGCGGCCCGGCCGAGCCGGTTCCGCGGCGCCCCTGGAATTGGCACGTCGTCGGCCGGGCCTGGCGCTGCCTGGGTCATGCGCTGCGCCACCGGCAGGACGGCCGCGCTCGCGCGCTTCGGGCCGGACGTGGCGGCGCTCATCTCGCGCCGCGAGGTCGCCACGGGATGGCCGCCGCGCGCGTCGCCCAGCCACTTCCAGAGCTTCAGGTAGCCGCTGAACTCGCTCTGGTCGTCGTCGAACTTGGCGTGCGCCTGGTCGGCCTGCTGCTGCGCGTCCATCGGGCGGTCGCGCACGTCCTGCACCGACAGCGCCGAGGCGATCACCAGCACCTCGTCGAGCGCGCCGCGCGTGCGCGCCTCCAGGATCATGCGGCCCACGCGCGGGTCGAGCGGCAGCCGCGCCAGCTCGGCGCCGATGGCCGTCAGCTCGTTGGCGTCGTCCACCGCGCCCAGCTCGCCCAGCAGCTGGTAGCCGTCGGCGATGGCGCGCCCCGACGGCGCCTCGAGGAAAGGAAAGCGCGCCACGTCGCCCAGGCGCAGCGACTTCATGCGCAGGATCACGCCGGCGAGCGACGAGCGCAGGATTTCCGGGTCGGTGAAGCGCGGCCGGCTCTCGAAGTCCTTCTCGTCGTAGAGCCGGATGCAGATGCCGTCGGCCACGCGCCCGCAGCGTCCGGCGCGCTGGTTGGCCGCGGCCTGGCTGACCGGCTCGACCAGCAGCTGCTCGACCTTGCTGCGGAAGCTGTAGCGCTTGACGCGCGCCGTGCCGCTGTCGATCACGTAGCGGATGCCCGGCACCGTGAGCGAGGTCTCGGCCACGTTGGTGGCCAGCACGATGCGCCGCCCGGTGTGGCCGTCGAAGATGCGGTCCTGCTCGGCTTGGCTCAGGCGCGCGAACAGCGGCAGCACCTCGGCATGGCGCAGCAGGGGCTGGTGCGCCAGATGCCGGCGCAGGTGGTCGGCCGCCTCGCGGATCTCGCGCTCGCCGGGCAGGAATACCAGGATGTCGCCGGCGTTGCGCACATCGCGCCAGAGCTCGTCCACGCCGTCGGCGATGGCCTCGTTCAGGCCATGATCGCGCGACTCCTCGAAGGGCCGCCAGCGCTGCTCGACCGGAAAGGTGCGCCCGGACACGTAGAGGACCGGTGCCGGCGTGGATTGCCCGTCGTGCTCCGACGCGAAATGCCTGGCGAAGCGCTCGGCGTCGATGGTCGCCGAGGTCACGATGACCTTCAGATCGGGGCGTTTCGGCAGGATCTCGCGCAGGTAGCCGAGCAGGAAGTCGATGTTGAGCGAGCGCTCGTGCGCCTCGTCGATGATGAGCGTGTCGTAGGCCTTGAGCAGCGGGTCGGTCTGCGTCTCGGCCAGCAGGATGCCGTCGGTCATCAGCTTGACCGAGGCGTCCTTCGACAGCCGGTCCTGGAAGCGCACCTTGTAGCCCACCACCTCGCCTAGCGGCGTCTTGAGCTCCTCGGCGATGCGCTTGGCGACCGAGCTGGCGGCGATGCGCCGGGGCTGCGTATGGCCGATCAGCCGGCCGCGGCCCTCGGGCGCGTTGATCCTGCCTCGCCCGAGGGTCAGCGCGATCTTGGGCAGCTGCGTGGTCTTGCCCGAGCCGGTTTCGCCGCAGACGATGACGACCTGGTGCGCCGCGATGGCCGCGGCGATCTCGTCGCGCCGCGCCGAGACGGGCAGCGATTCGGGGAATTCGATGGAGAGGCGCGGTGGCGCGGCGCGCGCGGTGTCGGGGGGTGAAAGGCTCATGCAGGACGTATTATCCCATTTCACAGGTTCACGTGCTACACTGGTTCCCGTACCCCCAGGAGAAGCGCCGGATGACCAACCTGACCATCGCCATCGACGAGATCATCGTGCGCAAGGCGCGCGTGCGCGCCATCAACGAGGGCACCTCCGTCAGCGCGCGCGTGCGCGAGTTCCTGGCCGACTACGCCCAGGGCGATGACCGCCGGCAGGCGGCCGGGGAGGCCTTCATCGCCGCGGCGCGCCGCAGCCGGGCCAACGTCGAAGGCGCGCGCTGGTCGCGCGAAGACGCGCACGACCGGCCGTACCCCTCGTCCGGCGCCGAATGAGCACCTTCTTCGACACCAACATCCTGGTCTACGCGGTCGATGCCGGCGACCCGGTGCGCCAGGAGATCGCGATCGAGCGCTTCGCCCGCGCCGTCAGGGACGATTCGGTGGTGCTCAGCACGCAGGTGCTGCAGGAGTTCTACAACATCACCACGCGCAAGCTGCGCCCGCCACTCGGCGCGCGCGAGGCTGCCAGCCAGGTCAGCCGGCTCTGCGCCTTCGAGGTGGTGGGCGCCACGGCCGACAGCGTGCTGGCCGCCGCCGAGCTGGCGCAGCGCCACCGCCTGCAATGGTGGGACGCGCTGATCCTGGAGGCCGCGCTGCGCGCCAACGCCGACGTGCTGGTGTCGCAGGACGGCCAGCACGGCCAGCGCTTCGGCCGGCTCGTGGTCGAGAATCCGTTCCATCCGGCCTGAGCCGGTTCTCTTCCACTTCCGGCCACGCCCGTCCATGTCCACCGTCTTCAACTTCACCTTCGTCCCCTGGTTCCGCTCGGTGGCGCCGTACATCCACATGCACCGCGGCAAGACCTTCGTGGTCGCGATGGCCGGCGAGGCGGTGGCGGCGGGCAAGCTGCCCAGCATCGCGCAGGACCTGGCGCTGATCCAGTCGATGGGCGCCAAGGTCGTGCTGGTGCACGGCTTTCGCCCGCAGGTCAACGAGCAGCTCGCCGCCAAGGGCCACGCGGCGAAGTACTCGCACGGCATGCGCATCACCGACGCGGTGGCGCTCGACTGCGCGCAGGAGGCCGCCGGCCAGCTGCGCTACGAGATCGAGGCGGCCTTCAGCCAGGGCCTGCCCAACACGCCCATGGCGGGCTCGACCGTGCGCATCATCTCGGGCAACTTCATCACGGCGCGGCCGGTGGGCGTGATCGACGGGGTCGATTTCCGGCATTCCGGCCTGGTGCGCAAGGTCGATGCTGCGGGCATCCGCCGCACGCTCGACTTCGGCGCCATGGTGCTGATGTCGCCCTTCGGCTTCTCGCCGACCGGCGAGGCCTTCAACCTGACGATGGAGGAGGTCGCCACCAGCGTGGCGATCTCGATCCAGGCCGACAAGCTGCTGTTCCTGACGGAGCTGCCGGGCATCGCGATCGACCCGGCCCGCCCGGTCGACGACGACAACCCGGTGGACACCGAGCTGCCGCTCGACGCGGCCAAAAAGCTGCTGGCCACCCTGCCCGCGGCGCAGCGGCCGACCGACACCGCCTTCTACCTGCAGCACTGCATCAAGGCCTGCGAGGGCGGCGTCGAGCGCAGCCACATCCTGCCGTTCGCGGTCGATGGCTCGCTGCTGCTGGAGGTGTACGTGCACGACGGCATCGGCACCATGGTGATCGACGAGAAGCTCGAATCGCTGCGCCAGGCGACGGCCGACGACATCGGCGGCATCCTGCAGCTGATCGAGCCCTTCGAGCGCGACGGCACGCTGGTCAAGCGCGACCGCACCGAGATCGAGCGCGACGTCGACCACTACACCGTGATCGAGCACGACGGCGTGATCTTCGGCTGCGCCGCGCTCTACCCCTATCCCGAGGCGCGCACGGCCGAGATGGCGGCGCTCACGGTGTCGCCGCAGTCGCAGGCGCAGGGCGACGGCGAGCGCATCCTGAAGCGCGTCGAGCAGCGCGCCCGCGCCGCCGGCCTCGACAGCATCTTCGTGCTGACCACGCGCACCATGCACTGGTTCATCAAGCGCGGCTTCGTGCAGGTGGACCCCGAATGGCTGCCCGAGGCGCGCAAGCGCAAGTACAACTGGGACCGCAGGAGCCAGGTGCTGGTCAAGAAGCTGGGGTGAGGCCGGTCCGATAATCCCGCCATGAACCCCCTGCTCGACAAGCTCCAGCCCTACCCTTTCGAGCGGCTGCGCCAGCTGTTCGCCGGCATCGCGCCGAACCCGGACTTCGCGCCGATCAGCCTGGGCATCGGCGAGCCCCGGCACGCGACGCCGCAGTTCGTCAAGGACGCGCTGACCTCCGGCCTCGGCGCGCTGGCGGCCTATCCGGCGACCGCCGGCACGCCCGAGCTGCGCGAGGCCTTCACCGGCTGGCTCGACAAGCGCTACGGACTGCAGCTGGACCCGGCCACGCAGGTGCTGCCCGTCAACGGCTCGCGCGAGGCGCTGTTCGCGCTGGCGCAGACCGTGGTCGATCCGACCGGCGGCGCGACGGCGCCCATCGTGGTCTCGCCCAACCCGTTCTACCAGATCTACGAGGGCGCAGCGCTCCTGGCCGGCGCCGACGTGCACTACGCGCCGAGCGTGGCCGAGCGCAATTTCGCGGTCGACTGGGACAGCGTGCCCGAGGACGTGTGGGCGCGCACGCAGCTCGTCTTCGTGTGTTCGCCCGGCAACCCGACCGGCGCCGTCATGCCGCTGGACGAGTGGCAGAAGCTCTTCGCGCTGTCGGACCGCCACGGCTTCGTGATCGCCTCCGACGAGTGCTACAGCGAGATCTACTTTCGCGACGAGCCGCCGCTGGGCGGGCTGGAGGCGGCGGCGAAGCTCGGGCGCGGCGACTTCCGCCGCCTCGTCGCGCTGACCTCGCTGTCCAAGCGCAGCAACGTGCCGGGCCTGCGCAGCGGCTTCGTGGCAGGCGACGCGGCCATCGTCAAGCAGTTTCTGCTCTACCGCACCTACCACGGCAGTGCCATGAGCGGCGCGGTGGCCGCCGCCAGCATCGCCGCCTGGGGCGACGAGCGCCACGTGGTGGACAACCGCGCGCAGTACCGCGCCAAGTTCGCCGCCGCGACGCCGCTGCTCGAAGGCGTGCTCGACGTGCGGCTGCCCGACGCCGGCTTCTACCTGTGGGCCGGCGTGCCCGCCGCCTGGGAGGGGGACGACCCGGCCTTCGCCCGTGCCCTCTACGCTCAATACAATGTGACGGTGCTGCCGGGCAGCTACCTGGCGCGCGACGCCGGCGGCGGCAACCCGGGCCGCGGGCGCGTCCGCATGGCGCTGGTGGCGGGCAGCGACGAGTGCGTCGAGGCGGCGCGGCGCATCGTGCGCTTCGCGCGGCAGGACCGCTGAGGCGCTGCGCCTTCGCCGCACCGGCTTCGCACCCCATCCGCTTTCCGCTGCCCCCGACCGCTTTCAGATTCACCGACCCGCCGCACTCGCGGCCCTTTCCTTCGAGATTCCTCCATGACCCAGCAACTCCAGCAGACCATCGACGCCGCGTGGGAAGACCGCGCCAGCTTCTCCGCCACCCAGGCGCCCGCCGAGGTGCGCCGGGCCGTCGAGGAGGTCATCGCCGAGCTCAACGACGGACGCCTGCGCGTGGCCACGCGCGAGGGCGTCGGGCAGTGGACGGTGCACCAGTGGATCAAAAAGGCCGTGCTGCTGTCCTTCCGGCTCAACGACAACGCGCCCATGCACGCCGGCCCGCTCACCTTCTACGACAAAGTGCAGCCGAAGTTCTCGCACCTGACGCCCGAAGCCCTGCAGGCGACCGGCGTTCGCATCGTGCCGCCGGCCGTGGCGCGCCATGGCAGCTACATCGCGCGCGGCGCGATCCTGATGCCCAGCTACGTCAACATCGGCGCCTACGTCGGCGAGGGCACGATGGTCGACACCTGGGCCACCGTCGGCTCGTGCGCGCAGATCGGCGCCAACGTCCACCTCTCGGGCGGCGTGGGCATCGGCGGCGTGCTGGAGCCGCTGCAGGCCGGCCCCACCATCATCGAGGACAACTGCTTCATCGGCGCGCGCTCCGAGGTGGTCGAGGGCGTGGTGGTCGAAGAGAACTCGGTGCTGTCGATGGGCGTCTACATCGGCCAGAGCACGCCGATCTACGACCGCGCCACGGGCGAGGTCAGCTACGGCCGCGTGCCCGCCGGCTCGGTGGTCATCAGCGGCACGCTGCCCAAGGAGGGCGGCAAGTACAGCCTGTACGCGGCCATCATCGTCAAGCGCGTCGACGCGCAGACGCGCGCCAAGACCTCGCTCAACGACCTGCTGCGCGACTGACGGGAAACCACGCCGCCCGCCTCTCCACCGCCCGGGAGCCCCGATGAAAATGATGGAGCGCATCCTGCGCCTGATGGCCGAGCGCAAGGCCTCGGACGTGTACCTGTCGCCCAACGCGCCGGCGCTCATGCGCATCGGCGGGCAGTGCCTGCCCATCAACACGCAGGTGCTGCCGCCGCAGGCGCCGCGCGAGCTGCTGTCCGAGGTGGTCCCTGCGCAGCGCATGGACGAGCTGGAGCGCACCGGCGAGCTCAACATGGCGGTCCCGCTGACCGGCGTGGGGAGCTTTCGCATCAGCGCCATGCGCCAGCGCGGCAGCTGCGCCGTGGTGGTGCGCTACGTCGCATCGAAGATTCCGCCGTTCGACTCGCTGGGCCTGCCGCCCATCCTCAAGACGCTGGTGATGGAGCGCCGCGGCCTGATCCTGATGGTGGGCGCCACCGGCGCGGGCAAGTCCACCACGCTGGCCTCGATGCTCGACCACCGCAACGAGCAGGCCTACGGCCACATCCTGACGGTGGAGGAGCCGATCGAATTCACCTACGTCAACAAGAAGTCGGTGGTGAACCAGCGCGAGGTCGGCAGCGACACCGCGTCGCTCCAGGTGGCGCTGAAGAACGCGCTGCGCCAGGCGCCCGACGTGATCCAGATCGGCGAGATCCGCGACCGCGAGACCATGACCTCCGCCCTCGCCTACGCCCAGTCGGGCCATCTGTGCCTGGCCACGCTGCACGCCAACAACGCCTACCGCGCGCTCAACCGCATCCTGAGCTTCTACCCGGTCGAGGTGCGCCCCACGCTGCTGGGCGACCTGGCCGCCTCGCTGCGCGCGGTGGTGGCGCAGCGCCTGCTGCGCGCGCCCGACGGCAGCCGCGTCCCGGCGGTCGAGGTCATGCTCAACACCGTGCGGGTGGCGGAGCTGATCGAGAAAGGCGACCTCTCCGGCGTCAAGGAAGCCATGGAAAAATCCATGGCCGAAGGCTCGCAGACCTTCGAGGAGCACATCGCCCGCCTGATCCTGGAGCACCGCATCGAGCGCGCCGAGGGCTTGGCGCAGGCCGATTCGCCGACCAACCTGCTGTGGCGGCTGCAGAACCACAACAAGCCCGCCGAGCGCCCCGAGGAGCGCCCGCTGATGGAGCAGGACGAAGCGCCGACCTTCACCGACATCACGCTCGACGTGCGCTTCTGAAACAAACCGAACCGAACCGCTTTTCGCCCCATGTCACGCACCCTGCGCCTCGCCGAACAACTGATCTCGCGCCCCTCGGTCACGCCCGACGACGCGGGCTGCCTGCGCATCCTGGGCGAGCGGCTGGCGCGGCTCGGCTTCGCGCTGGAGCCGATCGACAGCGGGCCGGCCGAGTTTCGCGTGAGCAACCTGTGGGCCGTGCGCGCGCCCGGGGAATTCGATGCAAATCGGCCGCCAGCGCCCGTCCTGCCTGGGCCTAGCGCTATCGAAGACATAGCAGCAGGCGCTGGCGCCGCGCCGGTCCGCACCCTGGTGTTCGCCGGCCACACCGACGTGGTGCCCACCGGCCCGCTGGAGCGCTGGACCAGCCCGCCCTTCGTTCCCTCGCACCGCGACGGCCGCCTGTACGGCCGTGGCGCCTGCGACATGAAGACCTCGCTGGCCGCGTTCGTGGTCGCCATCGAGGAGTTCCTGGCCGCCACGCCCGCGCCGCGGCTGCGCCTCGCGCTGCTCCTGACCAGCGACGAGGAAGGCCCCGGCATCGACGGCACGGTGATCGTGTGCGACGCGCTCGCGGCGCGCGGCGAGGCGCCCGACTGGTGCATCGTCGGCGAGCCGACCTCGGTCGAGCGCTGTGGCGACATGATCAAGAACGGGCGGCGCGGCACGATGAGCGGCCGCCTGACGGTCAAGGGCGTGCAGGGCCACATCGCCTACCCGCACCTGGCGAAGAACCCGGTGCACGCCGCAGCGCCCGCCCTGGCCGAGCTGGTCGCGATCAACGCGGCTGGCGGCTGGGACGGCGGCAACGAATTCTTTCAGCCGACCAGCTGGCAGGTCAGCAACTTCCACGCCGGCACGGGCGCCAGCAACGTCATCCCGGGCGAGGCGGTGATCGACTTCAACTTCCGCTTCTCGACCGAATCGACGCCCGAGTCGCTGCAGCGGCGCGTGCGCTCGGTGCTCGACGCGCACGGCCTGGACTACAGCCTGGCCTGGACGGTCGGCGGCCTGCCCTTTCTCACGCCGCCCGGCGAGCTGGTCGAGGCGGTGCGGCAGGCGATCCGCGAAGAAACCGGCATCGAGACCCGGCTCTCGACCAGCGGCGGCACCAGCGACGCGCGCTTCATCGCCAAGGTCTGCCGGCAGGTGGTCGAGCTGGGCCCGGTCAACGCCAGCATCCACCAGATCGACGAGCACATCGCGGTGGCCGAGATCGAGCCGCTGAAGAACATCTACCGCCGCACGCTGGAGCGGCTCGAAGCGCTGGCAGCGGAATGAGCGCCGCACCGAAGCGCTTCGAGCCCGTGAAAGCCCCCTCTAAGGGCGGCGAGGACGCGAAGCGCCGGGCGTGGGGACTCACATGACCACCGTCATCGAGCTGATCTCGGCCGGCGCGCAGCAACTGGCCGACGCCGGCGTGGCCTTCGGGCACGGCACCGCCAACGCCTTCGACGAGGCGGCCTGGCTGGTGCTGTGGCGGCTCGGGCTGCCGCTGGACGACCTCGATTCGGTGGCGAATCGCCCGGTGGCGCCCGCCGATGCTGCGCAGGCAGCCATGCTTTTGAGAGCACGCATCGAATCGCGCAAGCCGGCCGCCTACCTCACCAAGGAGGCCTGGCTGCAGGGCGTGCCCTTCTACATCGACGAGCGCGCCATCGTGCCGCGCAGCTTCATCGCCGAGCTGCTGGCCGACGGCGGCATCGACCCGTGGCTGGGCGGGCACACGCGGCGGGTGCTGGATTTGTGCACCGGCAACGGCAGCCTCGCGGTGCTGGCGGCCATGACGTATCCCGACGTGAGCGTGACGGCATCGGACATCTCGCGCCCCGCGCTCGAAGTCGCCGCCATCAACGTGACGCGCCACCAGCTCGATGCGCGCATCGAGCTGGTCGAATCCGACGGCCTGGCGGCGCTCGCCGGCCCGTTCGACCTCATCCTGTGCAACCCACCCTACGTCAACGCCGCGAGCATGGCCGCGCTGCCCGCCGAGTACCGCGCCGAGCCTGAAATGGCACTCGCCGGCGGCCCGGACGGCATGGACTTCGTGCGCCGGCTGCTGGCCGACGCACCCTCGCGCATGAGCGAAGACGCCGTGCTGGTGCTTGAAATCGGCAACGAGCGGCACCACTTCGAAGCCGCCTTCCCGCGCCTCGAAGCGGTCTGGCTCGACACCTCGGCAGGCGCCGACCAGGTGCTGCTGGTCACGCGGACTGCGCTGGTCGCCGGTGCCGGCGTGCGTTAGCCGCGGCCGCCCGCCTCCTCTTCAGTTGCTTTTTCGCAGCCATTGCCGGGTCTCTCCCTCGTGAGAGCGGTCCCGTTTGCCCCTTCGTGCCCAGCCGTGAGGGGCGGGACGGGATAATCGCCCCTATGGCTTGTCTTTCATGATCACCCTCAAAAACGTCATTCTTCGCCGCAGCGCCAAGGTACTGCTCGACGGCGCCACGGTCACCCTCAACCCCGGCGAAAAAGTCGGCCTGGTCGGGCGCAACGGTGCCGGCAAATCGACCCTGTTCGCGCTCTTCAACGGCACGCTGCACGAGGACGGCGGCGATTTCTCGCTGCCCCGGCACTGGCGCATGGCGCAGGTCGCGCAGGACATGCCCGAGACCGACCAGCCGGCCACCGACTTCGTGGTCGGCGGCGACACGCGGCTGGTCGAGCTGCGCGCCGCGCTGGCCGTGGCCGAGGCGGCGCACGAAGCCGATCCCGACGACGCCGAAGCCGGCATGGCGCTGGCGCACGCCTACACCGACCTGGCCGACGCCGGCGAGCACGACGCCGTGCCGCGCGCGCAGGCGCTGATTCTCGGGCTGGGCTTCAAGGCGCACGAGCTGGACCAGCCGGTCAACAGCTTCTCCGGCGGCTGGCGCATGCGCCTGCAGCTCGCCCGCGCGCTGATGTGCCCGAGCGACCTGCTGCTGCTCGACGAGCCGACCAACCACCTGGACCTGGACGCCCTGGTCTGGCTGGAGAGCTGGCTGCAGAAGTATGCCGGCACCCTGATCGTGATCAGCCACGACCGCGAGTTCCTCGACGCCGTGACCGACGTCACCCTGCACATCGCCAACGCCCAGCTCACGCGCTACGGCGGCAACTACAGCAAGTTCGAGGAAATGCGTGCCCTGCAGATGGCGCAGCAGCAGATCGCCTTTTCCAAGCAGCAGGACAAGATCGCCCACCTGCAGAAGTTCATCGACCGCTTCAAGGCCAAGGCCAGCAAGGCCAGGCAGGCGCAAAGCCGCGTCAAGGCGCTGGAGCGCATGGAAAAGGTCGCGCCGCTCTTGGCCGAGGCCGATTTCACCTTCGAGTTCAAGGAACCGGGCCACATCCCGAACCCGATGCTGTCGATCAGCGACGCGAGCTTCGGCTATGTCGTTCCGGCTCAGCCTGCCCCTGCCCACACGGCCCCGCCCGAGCCTGCGGGAAGCGGTGCCCTGTCCTCCACGGAAATCCGGACCATCCTGCGCGGCGTCAACCGCTCGGTGCTGGCTGGCCAGCGCATCGGCATTCTGGGCGCCAACGGGCAGGGCAAGTCCACGCTGGTCAAGACCATCGCGCGCGAGATGGGCGCGCTGGCCGGCACCGTCACCGAGGGCAAGGGCCTGAACATCGGCTACTTCGCCCAGCAGGAACTGGACGTGCTGCGCCCGCAGGACACGCCGCTGGAGCACATGGTGCGCCTGGCGCGCGAGTTGGGCCCGGCTGTCAAGGAGCCCACCGGCGAGCAGGCTCTGCGCGGCTTCCTGGGCAGCTTCAACTTCTCGGGCGACATGGTCAAGCAGCCCGTCGGCACCATGAGCGGCGGCGAGAAGGCGCGGCTGGTGCTGGCCATGATGGTGTGGCAGCGCCCCAACCTGCTGCTGCTCGACGAGCCGACCAACCACCTGGACCTGGCGACGCGCGAGGCACTGGCCGTGGCGCTCAACGAGTTCGAGGGCACGCTGATGCTGGTGAGCCACGACCGCGCGCTGCTGCGCTCGGTGTGCGACGAATTCTGGCTGGTCGGCCGGGGCAAGGTCACGGACTTCGACGGCGACCTCGACGACTACCAGCGCTACCTGCTCGACGAGGCCAAGCGACTGCGCGAGGCCGCGAAGGAAGCCTCGCGTCCAGCCGGAATCGCTATCGAATTCATAGCGCATCCGACAGTACCGACGGTCGATCCCGTCGTTTTTGATCCTGGTTCCTCGACGATCCCGAAGACGCAGCGCAAGCAAGCCGCGCAGGAGCGCCAGCAGAACGGCGATCGCAGCAAGCCCCTGAAGCGCGAACTGGCCGACATCGAGCAGCGCCTGAGCGCCGCCAGCAGCGAACGCACGGCGGTCGAGCAGCGTCTGGCCACACCCCTGCCGCCCGCCGAGATCGTCGCGGCGGGCAAGCGCCTGAAGGCGCTGGCCGACGACATCGCCGAACTCGAGGAGCGCTGGCTGGCGCTGTCCGATCAACTCGAGACGATGGCCACCTGAGGCGATGGAGAAGGAGTCCGCATGCCCACCTCGATCGAACTGGCGCAGGGCGATCCGGCACTGATCGCCGCCATCCAGCGCAGCCGCCGACTGCTCGGCCGCAAGGCGCTGCTGGCCGCAGCCGCCAGCGCGGTACCGGTCCCCGGCCTCGACTGGGCGACCGATGCGGCGGTGCTGTCGCGCCTGCTGCCGCAAATCAGCGCCGAGTTCGGCCTGGCGCCGACACAGCTCGACCTGTTGGCGCCGGGGCAGCGCGCCACGGTGCAAAAGGCTGCGGCGGCGGTGGGCACCGTGCTGGTCGGAAGGCTGGTCACGCGAGATGCGCTGGTGGCGCTGGCGCGCCATGCCGGATTCCGCATGACGACCAAACAGGCAGCCAAGTACGTTCCCCTGGCGGGCCAGGTGGTTTCGGCAGCGCTGGGCTACACCGCCCTGCGCACACTGGGCGAGTTGCACATCAAGGATTGCGTCCGTGTGGCCCGGGCTGCTCAGCTGATACTGCCGGCACCCGCCAAAGCAGTCGTCGAAGACGATTCCCCAAAAACCAACACTTCGGGGTTAGGGAAAGTATGGAATCGTGTTCGATCCCAATTTGCAACATAATGTGACCAGCTCTTCGGAGCGAAACCCCTTGTCCACCGATCAAACTTCAGCGACGCGACGAGCGTATCGAACAATGTTTATCCCTCAGGATCAGTATCCCTCTGGATCAGCAACCATGAACGATCTGGACCTCACGGCAGCCATCAAGCGCCTCATGGGTCGCGTGGACTATTACCTTCATTGCGAAATCGATGAAGAGTATGACCACGAGCGCCCCGACACGGCACGCAGCTTGCTCGAAGCCGCCATTCGGCAAGAATTACAACGCGCCAGCGCAAACGGGCTCATGTCCTCGGCCATGCAACCGGCGCGCCTGAGCCAGTAGCGCTGCAGCCCTGCTGCAGCGTAAGACGGCTCGCCGCTGAAGATTCAACGGCCCGCGTCGCCGCGCCGTGGATCCGAGGGCTCCTTGTTGGAGGTGGGCTGCTCGTTTTCCGGCATATGGAGAGGCGCCGAATCGTCCGCCTCGGACGAGGCGCTGTCACTGCGCTTGCGGCTCATCTCTGCAGCGGGAGCTGGTCCGTCGTTCGGACCGACCGGTGCATCGTCCGTAGCCAGCCTGCTGCCGGCGCCAATGTTGTCGACACCACCGTCGGTGGTGGGACGCGACCCATCACCGCTATTGCGGGGATTGTCCGATGGAGAGGTCATGGTGTTTTCCTTGAGAGGCGCTTTGGTCTTGCGAAAGTAGCGGTACAGGCTAGAAGCTCAACGCAGCCTGGCCGACTCCATGGCCCGGCGATGCAGCCGTCCCAATTCATGCATACGGGTCTGGAGATCTTCACGGGCCCCGGGCTCGTCGGCGATCATCCGGCGCGCTGCGCGCCAATATTGCACTGCCGCTTCCGACCACGCCTCGTCTCCGCTGGAGACGCCGCGGCCAACAGCTTGCGCCACGTCGTGGACCGACACGCGTCGCACCCAACCTGCCGCCGGGAGCCTGCTCGTCGCACCGTTCGATCTGGACGCCGATCGAGCAACGCGCGCACGTCTTTCCTTGCGACTATCGGCACCACCAAGCCAATGAGTCATGCAAGTACCCAGCAAACGCAGTCTCGGCTTCATATCAATGAGGATCATAAAAACATTCCGATCTGATAACGGTAGTTTCGATCACACCTGCGCAGACACAACTGCGACATCCCAACTTTCTAAGGAGCAAATGGCGTGCCGTAAACAAGAGCTCGCTGTCCAGCGAGCATGAAGGGCCGGCTCAGCGAGACTGACCGGGACAGAACTCAGCGGTAGATGTGACCGCCGCGTTCTGGATTGGCAGAATTGTTGTTGTTCATGGGTTCCGAAAATCAAAGTCAAGGTTCGAAGCAGCGACCCTTTCGAGCGCAAGACCGCAGCGAGAGTCAGGTCTGTGCGTTCACGCTCATTGCGGTTGTGGCATACAGCACGCTTGCCAAGTCAACTTTTTTCATTCAAGGACTTTCTTCAAAGGGACTGCCTCCAGCGGCAAACAGTGCATGCCGGAAGGGCCTCAGTCAATGCTGAACAACTGATGAGTTTAAGGTTTCAAAACGTCTCAGACGTGAGCAGAAGCCTTGCTTCATGTAGGACAAGGCCGAAAATCGAGCCCTCATCCGTCCGGCAGGCGAATGGATTAAAACTATTGACTGCTTTAAGCAGACCCTGCCATCACGAATGTCACGGGTCAAGGGCTCGCATATGAGGATCTTTCCTGCTCGACGGAGAGTGTCGTCGTTGCCGGTGCACGCCATCTGAATCGCTGCGGCGGACTGTTGCGCGCATCACGAAACACCGGCAGTCTGACGGCCATTGAATCCCAGGACACCGAACAGCCAAACCCGTGGAGATGAAGGCCCGCCAGGCGAGTCATGAGTGAGGGCCGTTCTGGTGCGTCATCCCCCCCGGCAACCGGACCGGACATCGCATGTGGACGCTCTTCACTTCGGCACCTGTTCCAACGTGGTATCCGATGCCATGCTTCACTTGCCCCACCAGTGCACAGCGACACGGTACGAGTCTCTGCATCGGCGGCCACACGGACAAGAAAAGAAAAAGCCTGCTATCGCTTCGATAGCAGGCTTTCCAATACCCATACGGGCTCGTGTGGCTCCTCGACCTGGGCTCGAACCAGGGACCTACGGATTAACAGTCCGGCGCTCTACCGACTGAGCTATCGAGGAATTGAGCTTCAAATTATAGCGTCGTTTTTGCCACTTCCCGGTGCCGAGGCACCTTGCGACGTATCGGCCGATCAATGTGCCGCAGACACGGCTCGGGTTTCGGCGACCGGATGCAACCAAAGCGGGTGTATACCGCCTCCCATGCAACTTCCTTGGCTGAATCCCGGCGATCCGTTTCCCGATTCGTCCCGAGCCTGGGGGGCCGGCGACCCGGTCCCGGGGCTGCTTGCGATCGGCGGAAGCCTGGATGTGGCAACGCTCGTCGATGCCTATGGGCAAGGCGTCTTTCCGTGGTTCAACGACGACCAGCCGATACTGTGGTGGAGTCCCGACCCGCGCATGGTGCTGGAGGTGTCCCGATTCAAATTGCATCGCTCGCTGCGCAAAACGCTTGGGTGGTTCCGCTCCAGTTCTGCTTGCGAGATTCGTGTCGACCACGACTTCGAGACGGTGATGCGTGCCTGCGCCGAGGCACCGCGGGCCGGCCAGAGCGGCACCTGGATCGTGCCGCGGATGGTAGAGGCCTATGTCGCGCTGCACCGCGCAGGCCACGCGCACAGCGTTGAAACATGGATCGACGGCGAGCTCGCCGGCGGACTCTACTGCGTGGCGCTCGGCAGGGCCGTCTTCGGCGAATCCATGTTCACGCGTCGCAGCGACGCCTCCAAGATCGCACTCGCGGCGCTGATCTGCCTGTGCCGTCGTCATGGCGTTTCGATGATCGACTGCCAGCAGCAAACGCCGCATCTCGCCAGCCTCGGCGCCCGTGAGATGCCGCGCGAACGCTTTGTCTCCAACGTCGCGCGCGCTGCAAAACAACGTGGTCCGGTATGGTGTTTCGAACCCCTATACTGGAATGAGCTCCTGCCCGCACCGCCCTCCTGAACGACGTGACGCATCCAAAGGAACTCCCGCTGCACACGTTGCAGTTCTACGCAACGGCGCCCTATCCCTGCAGTTACCTGCCTGGCCGCCTGGCGCGCTCGCAGGTGGCGACGCCCGGCCACCTGATCCACAACGACACGTATTCCGATCTGGTGCTGGGCGGCTTCCGGCGCAGCGGGATGTTCACCTACCGGCCCTATTGCGACGGCTGCCGCGCCTGCCTGCCTCTGCGCGTGCTGGTGAACGAGTTCAGGCCGGACCGCAGCCAGCGGCGCGCCCGGGCGGTGCATGCCGGCTTGCAGACACGCGTGCTGAAGCCCTGCTTCATGCCCGAGCACTACCAGCTGTACCTGCGCTACCAGAGCGGGCGCCACGCAGGCGGCGGCATGGACCACGACAGCATCGACCAGTACACCCAGTTCCTGCTGCAAAGCCGCGTGAATTCGAGGCTGGTGGAGTTCCGCGAAACGCAGGCCGACGGCAGCCCCGGCGCGCTCAGGATCGTCTCGATCCTCGACGTCCTGAGCGACGGCATCTCGGCGGTCTATACCTTCTACGAACCCGACAGCGGCGCCAGCTACGGCAACTACGCCGTGCTGTGGCAGATCGAGCAGGCGCGTGCCCTCGGCCTGGCCCACGTTTACCTGGGCTACTGGATCGAGGACAGCGGCAAGATGCGCTACAAGGCGCGCTACAGACCCCATGAGCTGCTCATCGACGGGCAGTGGCGGCGCGTCGGCAGCTGAGGCGCCGGGCCAGCCGGACAAGGGCACCTCGTCCGACGCCGGCCGCAGGAGCCGCAGCCCACACGGCCCTTCCAGGTGCAGGAAAGCCGCTACGGCGCGGTGTGCTGCGACGGCGGCACGTGGCCGCCCGTCGTGTTGAAAGAGACCGTCGGGGCCGTGAAGTCGCTCAGAGGCGCACCGAGGCCGATCTCGCCGCTGCCGTGCAGCATGCATTCCCCCCGGCGCAGCACGATCTCGTTGCTGGTGCCGTCGCTGCCGTGGAAGCGCACCCAGGTGCCGTAGGTGCTGGTGTCGACCAGGATGCAATTGCCCTGGCGCGCCTCCAGGCGCGCATGCCGCCGCGAGACGCGCGGGTCGTTGACGATGAAGTGCACGCCCTCGACACGGCCCAGGTGAACCGGCATTTCTGCCGCACGGTAGAGTGCGCGCACGTCGAGCCAGCTCAACTCGATCTGCCCGAACGTGGCATTCGGCTCCGGCGGCCGCGCCAGAGGCGCTGGCATGGTGAAGAAATCGGTGGCTTCCTCCTGCCAGTCAATGCAATGCACCAGGGGCCGCTCCTGCCGTCCGCGGATCGTGATCGGCCCCAGGCTGCGGTGCCGCACACGGCCGTCGCGCAGGTGTGACACCACCGAATCGGTAACCCAGACCTGCTCCGGGCCCGCCAGTTCGCTCAGCCGCGACGCCAAGTTGACGGCGTCGCCGTAGGCGTCGCCGTCAACCTCGACCACCGGGCCGGTGGCGGCGCCGATCTTGAGCGCCATGCGCAGCGGCTGCGGCCAGGTCGCCAGGCGCTTGCGATGGTGCCGCTGCAATTCGACCATTGCCTCGATGGCCGTCGCGCCATCCGGAAAGATGGCGAAGACGCCGTCGCCCAGCGACTTGACGACGCGCCCTCCCTGGGATTCGCAGACCCGGCTGATCCATTGAATCAGCCGCGTCACCGTGTCGGCAGCCCGGGCGTTGCCGATGGCCTCGAACACCCGCGTGCTGCCCGTCAGGTCGGCGAAGACGACGGTCGCCTCATCATTGACGGTATTGATGTGGTGGGCCATACAGGACTGAGCGGGCTTGTGCAGGATGCTCCGGGCGGAATTTCCGACGCTGAAAACCGACCTCGCGCTCCATCATGTCGGGTCGGAGCCTTTCAGAAACCAGCTTTCAGGAAATCATTACATTTTACTTAAAAAGTAACAAATAGTTGAGCTTTCCAGCCATGCTCCGGTGGGTTTGATCCACGCCGTCGTCATTCTTCCTGCAGCGCACCGGCGCTCCGGTCCTCGCCGTCCGGGGTGCGGTGATCGTGAGGGTGGGCAGGCCGGGCTTCGCCTGCATGGGATTTTGCATGGCCGGCATGCCGATGGCCCCACACCATGAGCACGTCGCGCTTCTCGACCAGCAGCTCGACCGCAGCACCCACCGGCAGCAGCACCTTGGTCGGCACGTGCCCGAACGGCAGCCCCGTCAGGACAGGCACCTGCAGCTGGCCGCGCAGCCGCGAGACGACGCCCCGCAGGTCGAACCCTCGGTCGTGCGGCACCTTCCTGCAGCCCGTGAACTGGCCGAACACGATGGCCCGTTGGCGCGCCAGCACGCCCGCATGGCGCCACTGCTCGAGCATGCGCTCGATGCGGTAGGGGTGCTCGTTCACGTCCTCGAAGAACAGGATGCCGCCGTCCACCCGCGGAAAGTACGGGGTGCCGAGCAGGCCGGTCAGCACGCACAGGTTGCCGCCCCACAGCACGCCGCGCAAGCCGTGCAGCTGCGGCGGCTCGCCGTCACGTGCCGGCTGGCGCCAGCCCGTGCCCTCGCCCCGGCCGCTGGCGAAATCCTCGAAGCAGTCCTGCATGATCTCGTCGACCCCGGCCTCGGCGCCGAAGTCCTCGCCGAGCGCCGGGCCGGCCCAGGTCACCGCGCCGGTGCGGGCCAGGAGCGCGTTCTGCAGGGCGGTGAAGTCGCTCAGACCCACGAACTCGGTGCCCTGCCCGATCGCTTGGGCCAGCGCCTCGTAGGGGAGCGCGTCGAGCAGGCGCGTCAGCCCGTAGCCGCCGCGCGAGATCATGGCGATGTCGGCGCCGCTCGCCGCCGCCCGCGCGATGGCCGCCAGCCGCGTCGCATCGTCGCCGGCGAAGCGCTGATGGCTCTGCAGGGCCGCTGCGTCGATTTCGATCTGGTGGCCCAGCGCCTTCAGCCGCGCCACGCCGCGCCGGAACGCGGCCCGGTCGCGCACCGCGCTGGAGGGCGAGAAGATGTAGATGTGCTTGCCGGGGGTGCTGGAGGGATTCACGGCGCGAAGTATCCCATCGCCGCGCGCACCAGTTCATGGGCCTGCGCCGGCGACGGACCCGCGCGGGCGCCGCCGCGCCCCAGCGCGCGCAGCGCGGCCTCGTGCCCCGCATCCGGAAAGGGCGCGCGCCGGGCCGCGAGCAGCGTGTCGAAGGCGGCGTCGCCCGCCTCCACCGGCCCGTTCGGGCTCAGCAGCACGGCGGCGAAGCGCCCAGGCGCCCGCGCGGCCAGCCGCGCGCCGAGTTCGGGCGCGCCGGCGTCGTGCACCAGCACGATGCGGCACAGGCCAAGCCGGCCGATCCATTCGAGCAGCACGTCGGCGTGCCAGTCGAGGGTGTGCACGGCCTCGCGCTTGGGCTTGTCGCTGCGGCCGTGGCCGATCAGGTCGGGCACCAGCAGCCGCAGCGGCGCTGCCGCGCCGCGCGCCAGCGCCGCATCGTTGACGGCGCGCACGGCGGCGGCCAGGTGACGGTACTGCCAGCCCCACTGCCCCGGCGCGTGCAGCGCGACCACGCACACGGGAGCTTCGGCCGGGCCCTCCTCCGCATGGTGCAGCCGCCAGCCGTGCTGGCTCGGCAGGTCGCTCACCCAGCGCGAGGTCCCCAGCAAGGCGCCGTCGAAGGCGGCGAAGCGCGCCGCGGGCGTTCGCAGCGCGTCGTCGCGCAGGGGCTCGGCGCGCGCGCGCGCCAGGCTTCGGCGCTCGCGGAAAAACTCGCGCAGCAGCCCGCCGCATTCTTCGGCCAGCACGCCGCCGGCGACGTGCACGCGGTGGTTGAGCCGCGGCTCGGCGAACAGATCGACCACCGACCCCGCCGCGCCGGCCGTCGGATCGCCGGCGCCGAACACGACACGCCCGAGCCGCGCATGCAGCACCGCGCCGGCGCACATCGCGCAGGGCTCGAGCGTCGCGTAGAGCGTGCAGCCGTCGAGCCGGTAGTTGCCCAGCGCCGCGGCGCCGGCGCGCAGGGCCTCGATCTCGGCGTGCGCGGTCGGGTCGCGGCGCGCGATCGGGGCGTTGCGGCCGGTGGCGATCACGGCGCCGCCCCTGACCAGCACGGCGCCGACCGGCACCTCGCCGGCCGCGCCGGCGGCGGCGGCCTCGGCCAGCGCGAGGCGCATCCATCGGACGTCGTCGTCAGGCGCCAGGGTGTAGGGCTCCATTGCTATCAAATCAATAGCTTTCGGGCCTTATGCAGCGTGCGCTGGAAGGCTTTTTGACCTAATTTTCGTCGGGCAGCGGGCGCGGCTGCGTCGCCGCGTCGAGCGACTGCCTGATCTGCTGCTGCAATTGCCGGCCCTGCTCACGCGCCGTGGCAGGCGGCGCCGCGGTGCCGGACGGGGCGGCGACGCCCTGCGGTGGGACGGCCGGGTTCAGGCCGGCCAGTTGCCGCTTCGCGAGCAGGCCGACCAAGGCGAGGGCGAGCACCAGGCTCAGCAGGCCGAACAGGCGCATCTCAGCCCTCCCGCGCCGCCGGGGCGCTGCCGGCGGTGGCCATGCCCAGCCGCGTCATCCAGACGGCCAGGGCCTGCTCGTCGGGCGTGCCGGCCTCGTAGGCGGCGCGCATCGCGGCGTGCGACTCGGGCCGGTGCTGGTTGAGCTTGAGCTTGCATTGCAGCGCCGTCACGCGCAACTCGAAGCCGACGATGCCCGCCAGCAGCTTCTGCTGGAGCGCCGCATCCAGCCCGCGCCACTGCGCCGCGTAGCCCGGCTCGTGCTGGCCGATCAGGCGCTTGAGCAGCGCGTCCTTTTCGGCCGGGGCGTCGATCAGCCGTGCCTCGACGGTGCAGTGCACCGCCAGGTAGTTCCACGTCGGCACGCGCGCCAGGTCGGGGTACACGGCGGGCGACAGGTAAGCGTGCGGCCCGAGAAAACTCACCAGCGCGCGCGGCCGCGCCGCCAGGTGGCGCCAGTGCGGATTGGGCCGGGCGCAGTGGCCGAGCAGCGCGAGCCCGCCTTGGTCCGGCCCGCCGTCCGGGCCGCGCTCGTCGAGCACCAGCGGCAGGTGCGTGACGTAAGGCAGCCCGTCCTCGTCATTCGAGATCAGGCTGGCGAACGGGTGTGCGCGCATCAGCCCGATGGCGATTGCGCGGTCGCGGCTGGCATCGAATTGCGGGGGCAGGTACATGGGGCGACTCCGGTGAGCGGGCCGCCCGATTGTCAATGACGCGCGGCCTGCTTCGAGCCTACTTCGCGCCGGCCGCCACCAGCTTGTCGACCATGGCCGTGTAGCCGCGCGCGCGTGCCAGCTGCAGCGGCGTGTTGCCCTGGCGGTCCGCCAACTGGAGATTGGCGCCGGCCTCGACCAGCGCCGCGAGCGTGCGCTGGTGGCGCGGGCCGCCGTCGCCCAGCACGATGCTCTCGATCAGCGCCGTCCAGTGCAGGTTGTTGACGGTGTCGAGCGGCGCGCCGGCGGCGATCAGGCGGCGCACCACCTCGTCGTGGCCCAAGTGGGCGGCGGCGATCAGCGCGGTGCCGTCGTACCGGCTGGTGATCTGCCGGGCGCTGGCACCGAGCGACAGCAGCAGCGAGAGCGTCTCGGGGTCGTCGGCCACGGCGGCGATCGTCACGGCGTCGTAGCGGTCGTCGTCGAGGCGGTCGAGGTTCGCGCCGCGCGCGGCCAGCGCACGGATGACCGGGTGCTGCCGGCGGTGCGCGGCCACGTGCAGCGCGGTGCGGCCGCGGCCGTCGCGCGCCTCGGGGTCGGCACCGGCGGCCAGCAGCGCCTGCAGCCTCGCCAGGTCGCCCCGGTATGCCGCCCGGTGCAGGCCCTCGTAGGCTTGCGCTTCGGCGGCGGATGGCGGCACCTGGGCCGCCGCCGGGGTGGCGAGCGCCGTCAGCATCGCCATCGCAGCCAAGGCCCGCAGCGCCGCGACGCCCGGCCACCCGGCCCGGGTCATGCGGATCAGGCTCAACCCAGCTGGCCCTTGATCTTCTCGATCGCCGCGTTGGCGCACTGCTCGTCCAGGTGGCCGCCCGGCGCGCCGCCGACGCCCACGGCGCCGATCACCTCGCTGCCGGCCTTGACCGGCACCCCGCCGCCCAGCAGCAGGAAGCCCGGCAGGTAGACCAGGTTGGCGGCGCCGGCGTTCTTCTGCGCGCCCTCCATCATGGCCTGCGTGGGCGACTTGGCCGAGGCCGAGGTCCAGGCCTTGCGCTCGCTCGACGCCAGCGTGTGCGGCCCGGCGCTGTCGGCGCGCTGCACGGCACGCACGATGCCGGCGCGATCGACCACCGTGGCCGAGACCGCATACCCGTTGGCGGCGCAGGCGGCCACGGCGCCGGCGGCGAGCTGGTTGGCGAGTTCGAGCGACAGGTTCTTCTCGGTGCGCACGGCGGTGCCGGCTGGGGCCTGGGCCTGGGCTTGGGCAGCCAGGGCCGAAGCGGCGAGCAGGACGGCAGCGGTGGTGAGACGAAGGGTGGATGGCATGTGGGTTTCTCCGGAGTTTGGATCGTGGCGCCGGCGGGCTGCCGGCGGCGTCGCCACTGTAGGAGCCCGCCCGCCGCGGCGCCATGCGTGCGGCTACGCGCGGCGCTCCGTAGAACTACGGAAAAGGCGCCACGCCGTGGACAGCGCACCCGGCGCGCCGGTCAGGCCGCGCCGTCCACCAGCGCTCCGTAGCGCCGGATCAGCTGGGCGAGCGAGTCGCAGCCGAGCTTGGCGAACAGGCTGGCGCGGTGCGATTCGACCGTGCGCGGCGACAGCGCCAGCGCGCGGGCGATCTCCTTGTTGGTCAGGCCCTCCACGATGAAGCCCAGCACCTCGCGCTCGCGCTCGGAGAGCTGGGCGTGGCGCTCGCGCGCGGTCTGGTCGGCCTGCGCCCGCTGGCGCGAGCGCACGTGCTCGCGCACCGCGTGCTGCAGCGCTTCGAGCAGCTGCTCGTCGTCCACGGGCTTCTCCAGAAACTCCGCCGCGCCGGCCTTGAAGGCGCGCCGGCACATCTCGACGGTGCCGTGGCCGGTCAGCATGACCACCGGCTGGTCGACGCCCTGCGCCCGCAGCGTGTCGAGCAGCGCCAGGCCGCCGAGGCCGGGCATGCGCACGTCGAGCACGATGGCGCCAATGGCGCTGCGGTCGAAGCCGTCGAGGAAGGCCTGCGGCTGCGGCCAGCCCTGCGTGCGCAGGCCGACCGTGCCGAGCAGCAGGGCCAAGGCCTCGCGCACCGCGTGGTCGTCGTCGATCAGGTGGACCAGGGGCGACAGGGGCGGGTTCACGCGCGAGGGCCTTTCATCCATTCTCGAACCAGCGTCAGACGGTCAAGCGGCGGAGGCAGCGCCGGCCAGCGGCAGGCGCAGCGTGAAGCGCGCGCCGCGCGGCACGTTGTGCTCGGCCGCGAGCGAGCCGCCCATGCCGCCGGCCAGGGTCTCGCACAGGCTCAGCCCCAGCCCCAGTCCGCCCTCGCGGGTGCTGAAGAACGGCTCGAAGACGCGCGGCAGGGCCTCGGGCGCGATGCCGCGCCCGTTGTCGGCGACGGTCAGGACGCCCTCGCCCCGCTCGCCGGCGACCGCGAGCCGCAGCGTGCGCTGCTGGCCCGCGGGCACGTGCTCCAGCGCCTGCAGCGCGTTCATGAGCAGGTTGTGCACGATCTGCTCCAGCGCCACCGGCTCGGCCCGCACGCTGACAGGCGCATCGGCGGCGCCGTCGAACGACGCGTCGATGGCGCGCCGCTCGAGCTCGGGCGCGAGCAGGTGCAAGGCGCTGCGCAGCGCTTCCTGCAGCGCCACGGTCTGCAGCCCGGCGGCGTGGCCGGGCCGCTCGATCGCGCGGCGCAGGCGCGCCACCACGTCGGCGGCGCGGCGCGCCTGCTCGGCGGCCTGTTGCATCGCGACGCGCGCGGTGTCGAGCTCGGGGGGATCATCGTCGAGCAGGCGGCGCGCGGCCTGCGTGCTGGCGAGCACCGCCGTCAGGGGCTGGTTGAGTTCGTGCGCCATGCCGGCCGCCAGCTCGCCCATCGCGTTGAGCCGCGCCACCTGCCCCAGCCGCAGCAGCTCCTCGGCACGGCGGCGCGCGACGCGCTGGCGCCGCAGCGCGCGAGCGCCCGCCAGCACCGCAGCCGCCGCCAGCGCCCACGCCGCCATGCCGGGCCAGGGCAGCTCGCGCCACGCCACCCGGCGCTCGGCCACCAGGTCGAAGGCCTGGCTGTCCGACGCCAGCGTCTTGCGGAAGCTGAAATGCCAGCCGCCGGGCGCATCCGGGCGGCCCGGCTGCACCACGAAGGACGCGCCGCCGCGCTCCAGCGCCACGCGCACCGGGCTCGTCTTCGGGTCGAGCGGCCAGTCGCGCCACGGCACCGTGCCGGCCAAGTCGATGTCGAGCGCATAGCCGCCGCCCGCCGCGCCCGTCACCAGCCGGTAGCGTCCGCTCGCGAAGTCCCCGGTCGCCAGCTCGGGGCGGCGCAGCCGGCGCGCCGCCGCCTCGGCCTGCGCCAGCGCCGGCTCGGCCCATGCCGTGCCCGGGTCGCGCCGCTGCACCCGCAGGATCGACGGATAGACCGCCGGCAGACGCTGCTCGGGCCGGCCCGCGTCGGGCGCGGCTTCGAGCAGCGCCAGCGTGGCCAGCACCGCGTCGTACTGCACCACCTGCTGGCTCAGCAGGCGGTGCGCGATGCGGGCGTCGGTGTCGAAGGCGTCCCTGCGCTGCGCCAGCTCGGCGCGGGCGAGCCACACCGCGCCGGCCGCGCTGACGACCAGCCACGCGGCGAGCCACGCGCCGCCCAACATCCGCAACCCTTGCTTCATGGCGCGGATTGTGCCCGCCGCCCCGGCCGCCTCGCATTGCTATCAAAGCAATAGCTGACAATGCCCGTGCCATAAGCGCTGGCGGCCGTTTTGATCATGCGCCAGAATGGAACGTCCGACGCACGCCCTCACCCACGATGCAGGATTCGCTCTTCGACGACCCGAACGCACCGCCCGCTGCGGCGCCGACCCGGCGCCCGCGCGCGGCAAAACCTTCCGGGCGCGGCGCGCAGGACGACGCCGAAGTGCGCGCCGCACCCGTCGATCCGGCGCAGCGCGCCCTGGCCGCAGCCCTGCCGGCGCGCCTGCGCATGGGCACCTCGTCCTGGAACTTCTCCGGCTGGGCCGGGCTGGTCTGGGGCGACACGTACGACCCCTCCACCCTGTCGCGGCGCGGGCTGCCGGCCTATGCCCGGCACCCGCTGCTGCGCACCGCCGGCATCGACCGCAGCTTCTACCGGCCCATGACCGCCGACCAGTTCGCCGACTACGCGGCGCAGGTGCCCGAAGACTTCCGCTTCGTCGTCAAGGCGCCGAGCCAGGTCGCCGACGCCGTGGTGCGCGATGCCGGCGGGCGCGGCACGAAGCTCAACGACACCTTCCTGAACCCGGCGCTGGCGGTCGAGCAGTTCGTCCAGCCCGCGCTCGACGGCCTGGGCGACAAGGTCGGTGCGCTGGTGTTCCAGCTCAGCCCGCTGCCGGGGCCGATGCTGCGGCAGCTGCCCGAGGTGCTGGCGCGCCTGCGCCGCCTGCTGCTCGCCCTGCCCGCGCTGCGCCCGCTGGCGCCCGACGGCATCGTGGCCGTCGAGGTGCGCAACCCCGAGTTCCTGACCCCGGCCTTCACCGACGTGCTGCGCGAGGCCGGTGCCACCTACTGCCTCGGCCTGCACCCCCGGCTGCCGCCGATCGCCGAGCAGCTGCCGCTGCTGCGCGCGCTGTGGCCCGGCCCGCTGGTGTGCCGCTGGAACCTCAACCGGCTGCACGGCGCCGGCGGCTACGAGGAAGCGAGATCGCTCTACCAGCCCTTCGACAAGGTCGTCGACGCCGACCCCGACCTGCGTGCCACCCTCGCCCGCGTGATCGCCGGCACCACGGGCGCCGGCCACAACGCCTATGTCACGGTCAACAACAAGGCCGAGGGCTCGGCGCCGCTGTCGGTGCTGGGGCTGGCGGAAGAGGTGGCGCGGCAGCGCGAAAGGTTGACTTAGCACGCAGCTGAACGGACGGCAGCCGGCGCCTTCAGCCGGATCTGCCGCATGGCCGACCTACGGCGCCATCCCGCCGAGCGCCTTCACGGCCTGCTCGAGCCCACCCAGGATGGAGTCAGCGACACGCGGTGAGAAATCCTGCGGCAAGTCGGCCTGCACCTCGGCAATGGCCGCTGGCGTACGGGCGAGGAGATCTTCAATGATCGGTTCGGCGGTCGGGGCATAGCCGACTTTCTGCGCGGTGCTGTTGAAGTGCCTGCGCTGGATGCCGTGCATCTCGTAGTGCCGGTTCTTGCCGAGCAAGGCCATCGCCAATTCGATCCCGTACGGCGACCACTGGTTGGGACCGTCGCCCAGTACCGGATAGGCCGACATCACGTCGTACAGCCGGGTCAACCGGAAACGACCGCGCGGCAGAAGCTGGATGCTGAAGTTCTTGGCGTGTCCATCGGGCGCTCGCAGCAACCAGAACAGGACCTGTGCCGTCATCAACGCTTTCATGTCCGCCTCGGGGTTCATTGACTGCCGCAGCGTGGCGAACAGGGTCTTGAGTCCTGGACCGCCCTCGTTCTCGTACTTGCGCAGCGGCGAGCAGCCCTCGACCTGGCAGAAGTCTTCCTGGGGCAGGCGCATGAGCCACTGCCCGTTGGGCGCGGGGCGCCGGTCGAAGCGCTCCACCACGAGCACGCGCTGCCGGCCGAAGGTCGCGACATGGGCGTCGGCCACGCTCAGGCCATAGGCCTTCAGCAGCCGCAGGCACAGCCATTCGTTGTCCACGGAAGTGCTGAAGTCCGCCCGCCGCCCGCCCATCAAGCCCAGCGGAAGCTTGAAGATGTGGCTCGTCGGCGTGGCGCCACGCGGTGCGAGCCACTGTCCGCCCCACCACAGGAAGGCTGTCTTCTCCTGCGCACCGGCCAGAGAGATCCGGAAGTCCGCATCCGGGTCCCGGCCCGCGGCGAAGGCTTGCGGCGAGACGGTTTCGGTCAGGTGCCGCTCGATGTCTTCCTCGGACAGGGGCACGCCTTCGACACGATCGAAGTCCTTCGGCACCTCGTCCTCGGCCAGGATCTGTACTGCCCCCACGCAGTCGCGTCCGATGGCCCTCAGCAGATCGAAGGGGTCGGTCGATCCCGTCCTGAAACGCTCGGCCACACGCCTGCGGATGGCATCGCTGTCCGGAAGCAGGTTGTCGAAGTAGTTGGCGACCTTCTCGCCCTTGAGCGGCAGGTTCTGCAAGTTGAAAGGCAGCGACAGCGAAAGCGGTCGGCCGATGTCGGCGCCGACCCAATCCGCGTCGTAGCGCAGTTCCATCTCGCCGCGGGCAGGAATCGTCCACCGCCCCACGCGGACACCGTTGGCCCAGATGGACAGGCTGCGGCTGTGCGATCGGCGGCCCATGTCACCAATCCGCCTGCACGGTTGAAGGCACCGCGGGGCTGCCACGGGTCCCAACGGTCAACTCCAGGCCCAGCGCCGCGCACCAGGCCAGGAGTTGCCCCACGCTCAACTCCTCGGCGTTCAGCTCCAGATGGGAGACCCGCGACTGGCTCAGGCCGATACGGCCGGCCAGCGCCGATTGGGTCAGCCCCTGTGTCTTGCGTGCAGCCTGCAACATCGCCCCCAATTGACCGGGAGTGACCAGCGGATGTGATGACGGCGGCATAGCGGCTACTCGGGATTCAGATAAACGCAATATAGCTGAAGATCAGATATACGTTAAATATCTGGATAACAAATACCACGGCAACCACATCTCCTCAAGCCCACCCAAGCTCGGTCCATCGGCAACAAACCCAGCTCCGCCCTCTTCGCTCGCCTTGCTTCATGACATCCATCGTCGCCGCTCAGGCTCCTGCCGACAAGCTCAACGGCGCGGGCGTTTTGCAGACCCTCCCTAGGTGCCTGGCGTCAACTATTCTGAGCGACAAGCAGCCTTGCCCACTGCCGGATCTCGAAGGGAGTACAAGGAGGCGAAAATGTCTGCCTTTCGGCCCCAGCGCCCTGCTCCGGGCAAGCGGGCGCCTATCGCGGTTCTTGGAAGCACACGACAAACCCGAAGGTTCCGGGTAACAAGGAGGCCAAGTGGCGCGCGTTTTTGTTTCCTACAGTCATCAAGACGAGCCCTATCGGATCGAGCTGGACAAGCACCTTGCGCTCCTGAAGCGGCAGGGAGTGGTTGACGTCTGGAGCGACCACCGCATTCAGCCAGGGGAGGCGTTCGATCCGGAGACAAGCGCCGTATTGGAAGCTTCGGATCTCATCCTGCTGCTCGTCAGCTCCGACTTCATGCACTCCGACTACGGCGCGACCATCGAGTTGAAGCGCGCCATGGAGCGGCATGGCGAGGGCAGCGCCATCGTGGTGCCCGTCATCCTGCGCCCATGCGACTGGAAATCAGCACCGTTCGGTCGTCTCAAGGCACTTCCCACCAACGGAAAGCCTGTAACCAAGTGGCAAACGCTGGATGATGCTTTCCTCGACATCGTCCAGCAGCTGCGGGGCATGCTGACGAACCAAGCGCTTGCCCAGCCGTCGCCTGCCACCTCCATGACGCCGGAGCCGGCAGCGACCTCTGACCCGATCAGGATGGCGCATTCGAGCAACTTGGCGCCGCCTGCGGCCGGCGCGATCAGGAGACCGGCCAATCTCCCGTACCTGAGCCTCGGCGAACTCTTCAAGGGGCGAGAGGCAGCGCTCCAGGCGCTCGCCGAGGGCCTCGGGCCCGTGCCTGACGGTGTCGGCAGCAACACTCCGCCCATCACAGCACAGGTGCTCCACGGCTTGGGCGGCGTCGGCAAGACCCGTCTGGCGCTGGAGTACGCTTGGCAGCATAGGGAGGACTACAAAACGCTCCTCTTCGTCGGTGCCGACCGCCCCGAGGCGTTGCATCGCAACCTGGCAGCTCTCTGCGCACGCGCGGTGCTGGACCTGCCCGAGCAGGCGGAAACGGACGAGGCCGGGCAACTGGCTGCGGTGCTGGCCTGGCTGCGCCAGCACCCGGGCTGGCTCCTTATCCTGGACAGCATCGACTCCGAGGAGGCCGCGCGGGCGGCCGAAGACCTGCTGCCGCAACTCGCGGGCGGCCACGCCCTGCTCACCAGCCGGCTGGCCAACTGGAGCGGCGGCCTCGGGATACTCCGGGTGGACATGCTCGCGCCCGAGGCGGCGGTTGACTTCCTGCTGGCCCGCACCGATGCCAGAAGGCGAAAGCACCCCGAGGACGCTGCGACAGCACGCACGCTGGCCGCAGAGCTGGGTAACCTCGCCTTGGCCCTGGAGCAGGCGGGTGCCTACATTGCGCAGCGGCGCCAGAGCCTGGCGCAGTACCTCAAGCAGTGGCGCGAGCAGCGCGAGCGGGTGCTGAAATGGTCCAACCCGCACCTGATGAACTACCCGAAGAGCGTGGCCATCACTTGGCAGATCTCCTTCGACCAACTCGGAGCCCCTGCCCGGAGCCTCTTGCAGCGGCTCGCCTGGCTCGCTCCCGATCCTGTTCCCGAGTCGCTGATGGACGTGGCGGTGCCCGGCTGCGGTGTCACCGGAGCCGGCATCGAGGCCGGTTCCCTTGAAGCTCTTGCCGAGCTGGAGTCGTACTCGCTCGTGACTCGCACCTCCCGGGCCCATGACTTCAGCGTTCACCGGTTGGTGCAGGAGGTCACGCGCCTGGGCCAAGACGCCGAGGCCGCCAGGGCGAGCCTCTCAGAAGCGCTGCAATGGATTGCCGACGCCTTTGCAGGCGATCCGGACGACGTGCACAGCTGGCCCGTGCTCGATCCACTGGCACCCCACGCGCGGGTGATCGCAGCGTGGGCGGATGGAAGCCAGATCGCCGACCCTACGGCCTGGCTGATGAATCAGCTCGGTGTCCTCTTGCTTCAAAAAGCCTTGCACGCCGAAGCTGAGCGGCTCATTCGTCGGGCGCTGGCCATCGACGAGGCGAACTTCGGAGCGGAGCACCCGACTGTCGCCCGCGCGCTCAACAACCTTGCGCTGCTGCTCAAGGCCACCGGCCGACTGGCCGAGGCGGAGTCGCTATTGAGCCGGGCGCTGGCCATCGACGAGGCCAGCTTCGGAGCGGGGCACCCCGAGGTTGCCATCGACCTCAACAACCTTGCGCAGATGTTCCAGGCCACCGATCGGCTGGCCGAGGCCGAGTCGTTGATGCGCCGGGCGCTGGCCATCGAAGAGGCCAGCCTCGGGGCGGGGCACCCGAGGGTGGCGCACACCCTCAACAACCTCGCGGTGCTGCTCCAGACCACCCACCGGCTGGTCGAGGCCGAGCCGCTGATGCGTCGGGCGCTGGCCATCGACGAGGCCAGCTTCGGGATAGATCACCCCACGGTTGCCGTCCGCCTCAACAACCTTGCGATGCTGCTCAAGGCGGCCCACAGGCTGGCCGAGGCCGAGCCGCTGATGCGTCGGGGGCTGAAGATTTCACTGAGGAGTTTGGGTGCCAGTCACTTCAATTCTCAGTTCCTTAGGAAAAACTACGTCTTCTTTATGCAAGCGAATGGATGGACAGAAGAAGCGATTGAAAGGGAGCTGCAGGAACTGGGTGCTTCTGTGGGGGAAGCCAGCCAAGGGTTGATAGGCACGTCCTTCAGCCACGGTCTTGGTGACTCATAAAGGACATTCATGGATGAACGCACCTGAAGAGACGACGGGCGGCACAGCAGTTTCGACCGGACTGGCATCGACCGCCGCTGCCAGCGCTCTTCGCGCCCGCGGCGGCCAAAAGGACGCTGGAGTTCTTCACCGCGAACATCCGCAACCCCAACACGCGAAAAGCCTATGCGAAGGCGGTGGCCGGGTTCGCAGAGTGGTGCGCCGGGCATGGCCTCGCGGACCTGGCCGCGATCGAGCCCGTGCATGTGGCGGCCTATGTCGAGCAGTTGCAGACTCGGCTCTCGGCGCCCTCCGTCAAGCAGCACCTGGCAGCTGAGCTTTCAGCGCCGGCTTCCCAACCCTCCTTTGCCCCTGAAATCCGACCAAAGGGCACGCTGGGCATCCCGCTTGCAGCACGAGTCGCCTTTGTTTGAGGAGCCAGCCCCGTGACCCATGATGCCCAAGCCTGTCTGGAGGCGTGCACTGACTGTGCACTGGCCTGTCACTCCTGTGCAGCGGCGTGCCTCAAGGAGCCGGATGTCACTGCCATGGCCAAGTGCATTGCACTCGACCTGGACTGCGCGCTCGCCTGCGAAGCGTCCGCTTCGATGATGGCACGCCGCAGCGAATTCGCGGTACTCCTGTGCTCGGCATGCGCCGAGGTATGCGACGCCTGCGCCGAGGAATGCACCCGGCATGCCGCCGAGCACTGCCAGCGCTGCGCCGCCGCATGCCACCATTGCGCGAGCTGCTGCCGCCACATGTCCATCGGTGGATGAGCAAGGCCTGAACACCCATCCCCGGGCAATGCCTTGTCGCCGCGGCGAGCGCGACGAGAGTCCCTCGCAAGCAAAAAGGCTTGGGACTGTCTCTCTTCTCTCTTTTCCCTCTCTCTCTCTCTCTCTCTCTCTCTCTCTCTCTCTCTCTCTCTCTCTCTGCGCCGGCACCGATCTTGCCAAGACCGAATCCACGGCCTGGCAAACACCGTCAGTCATGAGCCTTGATCGCGGAAATCAAGATGATCGACCTGAACGACTACTTCGAGCGCTATCTCCGAGAGAATCCCGCCAGCTACGTGGAGAGAGCGAGATTCAGCGAAGAACAGATCGCTTATGTGCTGCGACTGCCCTTGATCAAGACCGGCTTTGCCTATCTATTGGCCGCTCTCGGACGCCCAGCTAAAAAGCCAAGGGCCAGGAAGGACGTTACACCTTTCCGGCCCTCGGGCTGCATTGCTGCTGCCTGCGCCCCCGCTCAGTACACGTTCGAGCTGACGTGCTGCACCGCCCGGCCCGGCAGCGCGAAGGCGCCTCCGAACTCGATGTCGTAGCGAGCGCCGCCGGAGCTGGTCGAGCCCACCGGGCAGCCGCCTTGGGGGCGGCAGGCCGTCCAGTTGAAGGACAGCGGGTTGCTCGGGTCGTCGCTCATGACGCCCTGGAACCACCAGAAGATGGTCGGGCCGTAGCGGTAGTTGGCCAGTTGCTTGCCCGCGTAGTCGGTCACGGAGAGCAGGTAGTTCTCCGACTGGTGGTTCTCGCTGTCCTCGGCGCGGATCGGGTCGATGAGGCGGGAGTCCTTCAAGGTCCGCACGATCGAGCCGCTCGTGTAATCCGCGCCAAAGCGCACCCAGTCCACCTTGCGCTCGCCGCGCGAGGTCACGATCACCTCGCGGCGCAGGTCCGGGTAGACGTCGCTCTTCCACGAGCCGAAGATGTGCGTGACGTGCACGCGGCGCTTGGGGAAGGTGATGCCCGTGGGGTTCTTGCCCACGGCGGTCGCGCCCACTTCCTGCAGGCTGGCCAGGTCCCAGGTGTGGAGCTGGCCGTCTTGCGTGGCGATCCAGGCGCGGCGCGTCTCCTCGAACGGATAGGCCTTCACTGCCGTGGGGGCTGCCGGGAGGCTCACCGTCTTGGCCACGACGGGCTTTTGCGAGGCCACCACGTCGAAGCTCTGCGGCCACTGGTTCGCAGCCGTGCCCACGGCGGGGTAGGCGCCTGCCGCAAAGCTCACCTGGCGGTAGTACGCAAAGAGAGGCGCCAGGTCGATGAAGGAGGCCTTCTTCTCGGACTTGGAGACCACGATCGCCTGGCCCCGGTCCGGATAGGCGCCGCCGCGTGCGCCGCCCGAGCGGAACAGGGCGCGGGTGTTGGCGTCGTTCAGGTCGTAGGCGCCCTCGCTCATCTGGCGGTAGTTGTCCCACGCCCAAGAGCTGGTGAAGGCGATCTCGGTGGGTGCCTTCATCTCGGGCAGATCGACGTAGCCCAGCACCTTCATGAAGGCGATGTTGCCCTGGCTCGGCATGCCGGGGAAGACGCCGCGCCATTCGCCGCGATAGCTCTCCCAGCCCGCCGGGTTGGTGCCCAGGTAGCCGCCGTTGGGGGTGCCCGCCAGCGCCACGACGGCGACCTTGCCGGTGAGCGTGTTGGTGTCCCACACCGTCACCAGCGCGAACTCGTTGCTGTTGGTGACCGCCACCGAGGTCGGCACCAGACCTGGAGCCAGCTGCGCCGTGGCCTTGTTGTTGCCGGTGTTCTGCCCGGACATGGCCAGCAGGCCCGACTGGTAGGCCACCACCGTGTTGTTCACGTCGGCGGGGCGGCCTTCGGCATTGGCGAGCGCCACCGGCTGCGTGGTCGGCTTGCCCTGGCTCTTGTAGGTCACATGGTTGACCGAGTCGAGCCCGCCGCCGTAGTAGGTCCAGGGCAGCAGCGGCTTGGTGGTGACGATGTTGCTGCCGACTTCGAGCGTGGTGAGGTCCGTGACGCCGATGCGCTGCGCCGGAGCGTCGGCGACGAAGGTCACCTGCCCCTGGTTGGAGGAGTAGTCGCCGCCGCCGTCGAGCTGGGGCGGGCCGCCGACCGAGTAGGTGCCGCACTGGCCGATGAAGCAGGGCCGCGCCAGCCGCCCGGCGCCCTTTGCCACCTGGTCGGAGATGACGTCGAGCGAGGACTGGGGCAGCGCGGTGAGCGTCGGCAGGGAGGCGTTGCCGACGCCGTAGTCGGCAGCGCTGGGGCCGTAGCGGTAGGCGATGCCCGCGTCGAGCCCCATCTGGGCGGCCATGGTGCGGTAGGCGGCGGCGTCCAGGGCGCCGGCGCTGTTGATCACGTCACCGGCGATCGCGGGAGTGCTGGACGCGCCGCCGACAGGTGCCGGCGCGGGCGAAGGCGCGGCCGAAATGATGGTGATGGGTGCCGGCGCCGGAGCGGGGGCTGCAACGGGAGCCGGGGCCGCCGGAGCCGGGGCGGAGACGATCTTGAAGTCCACGTTGCCCGAGGTCATGAGGTCGGCGCTGCTGCTGGGCATGGCCTGGCCGTTGACGGAGATGCTGTCGACGTAGAGGTTGCGGTCGGCGCTCGGGCTGCCGCCGTAGAGGTTGTTGAGGTAGTTGACGCCGATGGTGTGGGGACCTGCGCCGAAGTTGCCCTTGAAGGTGAATGCCTGGGTGGCGCCGGCCTGGTGCGAGGCCGTGACGGTCTGGATGCCGCCTTGCTGCACGCCGTCCACGCTGACCGTGAACTGGGCATGGCCCTGGTAGGCGTCCTCGGACAGCTTGATCACCAGGGTGTCGGCGCCCGAGGCCGCAGGCGCCGGGGCCGGGGCCGGGGCCGGGGCCGGGGCCGGGGCGGGTGCCGCAGCGGGAGCCGGTGCCGGCGAAGGGGCGGGCGCCGCGCCCGAGCGCGTGCGCCACGCATCGATGGCGGTGGACGAATCCGCCGAGAAAGCGTTGGCGCCGATCCCGCTGTCTCCTCCCCCACCACCGCCGCAACCGGTGACCGCCGCAGCCGTCGCCACTCCCATCAGGCTGGTTAATGCTATTTTCTTAATTACTTTCATGTTTATCTCCGCTTTGTTAGATGACTCATTCTTCTTTAACAAGACGGAGAAGAAAACACTTTTTTTACATTTCTGTTACTTTTGTAAGAACAAAGTACCTATCTAGGCAATGATATGTTGTATTTGTCCTACTTACATTCCAGGTTACGTCCTACAAATTTCTAGTTTTAAGGGCATTTTTTGCACTTTTCATGCAAATCCCTCGCATGAATTTGTAATAAGTTCTTTACATGTGTCACAAAAAAATCCATGAAGACGCAGAGGTTGTAGTTGGCCTCAAACGCTGCATGCAACTTTCTCGAGTACGTCCAGAAGGGACAGACACCCTGCCCTGCGGTACGTGCCACCTCTGCAAGTCGCCTGAAGCAGTTCTGCGCCATCTCAACCGGCGACAACGGCCGACTCCGGGGTGAGCCTGCCGGGCACCCGCATTGCATTGAACCCAGTGAACCCCCGGCTCAGTACTGCCCGAGCCATCCGGATGTCCTCACTCAAGCCACCAGAGGCTGTCGCAGGCGCCCGACGCACCTCCTTTAAGCCACTCGTCAGTGAAAACTACGGCGTTCACGGCCCCTGCGGTGCTGCCGCTGAAGCCTTCGAAGGCCAAATGCGGCTCTTTCGAGCAGGCCCTCCAGAACTCCCCATCTAAAAACCCCGTGAGTCCCCCCACCCTGGAGAGCGAGGTTCAGCTTCCGGGCGGCTCCAATGCCAGGAGCGCCCACGGATGGAGCGACGCCTGCCTCCAGCACGGGTGTCTGCTGGCCCAGGCTCATGCCGCGCGAGGCGGTGTTGGGGAATGTGTCGTACATGGCACCAGTCGTTAATGTTGCAGTGCAGCAAGTGTGCGTCACACACTAAGGGTTTACCCTAGGACAACGCCTCGTCTGCAGGCGCCGCACCAGCAAAAGCGGATGTCAGCGTTCTCAGACCTTCACTGATGCTTGGCTGCCGGTGGCAGGCGATCCATGCGGCGGAGCCGACCTGAAGAGCCTTCGATGGCGAAGGCATCGATCCTTCTGGCCCTGAGAGACCGGAAAGCCTGGTGGCCTCAGGCAAACGGGTTCTTGGCGGTCTTCGCAGGCACGATCTCGACGGCGTCGGGCAAGGTCCTCCTGGGCCTCCAGCGCCTTCACGAGCGCCCGGCCAGCGACTGCAGTTCCCGCGCCAGCGCCAGCCCGGCTGGGTCCCTCGTCAGCACCACGTCGCCTGTGAGCGTCGGTCGGTGGCCCAGGCTGGCAGCGACAGGCAGGCGAGAAGGAAGGCAACGAGCGTGGGACGGCGCATGCAGGCGAGAGTTAGGGGAGCGAAGTAGTCGGTCCAGGATTGTGGCGGGTGGTCGCGGGTGCTGCGCACATCGGCCCTCGGACGAGCACCGCAATTTTGGCGTGCATCGCCTCTCGCGCGACACCCCTCAGCGCGCCGCCGCATCAGCCAGCAAGCCCTGCTCGACCACCGCCACCATCCGCTCGGCCAGCGCCCATGCTGCGCAGGGGGCCATCCAGCATCAGCATGGCCATGCCATGCACGGCGGCCCAGACCATGAACTCGGCACCCGGCCGCTGCGCCCGTGGCAGCAGGCCGGCCTCGACCATGCCGTCCAGCGTGTGACCGAGAAGTTCGAACGGGTCCATGCCGCTGGCGCCCTGCGGCGCAGCGTCGCCGCGGCCGAACTCGTTCACGTCAAAGGGCCGTGCCGCAAACGCGGTGCGAAACAGGCCCGGTTCCCGTCGCGCAAAACGCAGATAGCCCACTCCGACAGCGCGAAACGCCGCGCGTGCGCGCCGGCGCAAGTCCTGCAGGCAGCGTGCGGCGTTGACCTCGGTCTCGATCTCGCGCGCCAACAGCGAAAGCGCAGCCGCCCGCACCGCCTCCAGCAGCGCTTGGTGGTTGGCGAAATGCCGGTAGGCGGCGTTGGGTGCCACGCCGACGCGGCGTGTGGCCTCGCGCAACACGATCGCGCTGGGACCCCCCTCGCGCGCCAGCGCAATGCCCGCGTCGAGCAGCGCGCGGTACAGATCACCGTGGCGATAAGTGCGGCGAACCGGCCGCGAGGGGTTGACTGACATAGTGTAACAGATTTTATGTGGACATTGTCCATTTCGACTTCTACGATAAGTGGACATTGTCCACCAGAGAGCCAGCCCCATGAAACCTGATGCCGGTGTCAACGGCGTTCTACTCGCCGTCCCGACAGCCAACAATTTAAGTGAGCGCTGGCTTGAAATGATGAACATTCCCGATCCCGCAGCCACGCAGCGCGCAATGAGCGCGATGTTCCGCAGGACGGAGTTCGACATCACCATACTCCACTGCGCGTTCGACGGCGCATAACCGAACGGCTGGCTGCGCCCCAGATTTCAACCCCAGGAGACCCGCATGCAATTCACGCCCTACCTCGGTTTCGACGGCAATTGCGCCGAGGCCTTTGCGTTCTACGCCAGTCTGTTCAAAGGCACCATCGTGTACCAAGGCACCTTCGGGGAAGCTCCCGCTTCGGCTGGAATGCCACCCGTTCCCGAGTCGGCCAAAAATCGCATCATGCACGTGCACCTGCAGATCAAGGAGCAGTCCCTGATGGGCTCCGACGCCATGCCCGGCGCCGACGCAAGCTGTGGCGGCTATCAGAGGCCACAGGGCCTGTGGGTGTCGGTCCAGGCCGCCGATGCGACCGAAGGCCGGCGCATCTTCGATACGCTGGCGCAAGGTGGCCAGGCCGTGATGCCCTTCGCGGCCACATTCTGGTCACCGGGCTTCGGCATGGCGCGTGACCGCTTCGGCACGCCATGGATGGTCAACGTCGCGACGACTGCTTGAACCCAGAGGAACAATCCATACCGAACCTACCTCGCGCAGCGGCTTGATTCGAGCCTTCGCTCGCCTGTGCACACGGAACTGTCATGACCACACCAGCAAAAAACACGATTTGTCTTTGGTACGACGGCGGCGCCGAAGAGGCGGCGCGCTTTTACGCCGAGACGTTCCCTGACTCGTTCGTCAATGCGGTCCATCGCGCGCCCGGAGACTTTCCTTCGGGCAAGGAAGGGGACGTATTGACGGTGGAATTCACGGTCCTGGGAATTCCTTGCCTCGGGCTCAATGGCGGGCCCGCCTTCAGGCACAGCCAGGCATTCTCGTTTCAGGTCGCAACGTCCGATCAGGCGGAAACCGATCGCTATTGGAACGCGATCGTTGGCAACGGCGGCCAGGAGAGCGCCTGCGGTTGGTGCAAGGACAAATGGGGTTTGTCCTGGCAGATTACGCCGCTGGCTTTGACCCAGGCGATCGCCGACGCCGATCACGCAGCCGCCAAACGCGCCTTCGAGGCCATGATGCAGATGGGAAAAATCGACATCGCTGCGATTGAAGCAGCGCGCCGTGGATGACGGTCGCGACGGCGCAGCCCTGAAGCCCCGTGCATCAACGGGCACTCACCTTGCCGCAGGTCGATCCGGAGCGCATCGCCTTGAACGGATGGAGCCTCGGCGGCTGTCTGGCAACACGTGCGGCATCTGGCGAACATCGGCTCGCAGCCTGCATTGCCGATTCCGGACTGGCGGATGTTGCCGAGAGCTTTCGGCCTTCCGCGATCAAGCTTGGCATTGAGCCGCAAGCGGCGACCCGCCTGGGTGAACTCGATCAGGCCGTGTTCGACCAGGTGAAGGTCATCGTGGCGAAGGACCGCGTGCTCAACCGGAGCATCAACCAGCGGGGATTCTGGATGAACGGCGTCGATTCCCAGCGCGACTACCTGCGCAGCGTCGATACGTTCACGATGGCTGAGCGCATCGAGGATATTCGCTGCCCGACGACGCTCTTCACCCTCGACGAGGGCGACCCCTTGGGCACCGGCACGCAGGCGTTCTTCGACTCGCTTCACTGCCCCAGGCGGCTGATTGGCTTCACCGCGGCTGAAGGTGCCGAGAGGACACTGCGAAATGCTCAATCGCTCGTTGGTCAACCGCGGCTGCCTGGACTGGCTTGACGAGGTGCTGTCGGGATGGCTGGGAAAGCTTTTTGATCTGTCGAGAGCATCGTGCTCGTCAGCTCCAAACTGTGCACCCTGCGCGCGCAGGTCGCTGCCGACGAACTGCCCAAGCGGTGAGGATGCCCTCCTGTCCAGGGGAACCGCATCCTCCTTCGTGAGCAGGTCACGATGTCGAGTGCCCACGAGGGAAAAAGCGCCCTGCTGCGCCTCTGGGAGGCTGACCCACCCACGTTACTCGAGGCGCGAAGTCAATCGTCGACCCACCTCACGGCATCCGACAGCTTGGCGCGGCCGGTACGATAGCTGTTGGCCGGGTGCTGCGTGTCTTCGTAGCCGAACGAGATGCCGCACACCATCAGGCGCTCGGTGGCAATGCCCAGTTGCACCTTGACGAGTGCTGCGTGCTGGGCGAGCGCCGCCTGCGGTATCGCCGCGAGACCGTGCGCCTGCATCGCAAGCAGCAGCACCTGCACATAACCGCCCACATCCACGGCGCCGTAGACGCCGAGGCCAGGGTCACTGGTCAGGATCGCCACGTGCGGCGCGCCGAAAAAACGGAAGTTCTCAAGGGCCTGCCTCGCATAGCCCTCCTTGTCACCCCGCTGCACGCCGACGGCGTCGTACAGCTGGAAGCCGCACTCGCGGCGGCGCTCCTGGTACACGCCCGTGTATTGGGCAGGAAAAGGAAAGTCGCTGCCGCCAGGCTTGCCGCTCAGCTGAGCCTCGAGCAGCGCAGCGCGCAGCCGCGCTGCCGCAGCGCCCGAGGCGATGTTGACCTGCCAGGCTTGCGAATTGCACCAGGAAGCGGCACGTTGCGCGGTGCTCAGAATGCTCTCAATCGCCTCGCGAGGCACTTGCTGCGGCAGGAAAGCGCGGCAACTGTGGCGCTTGGCCAGCAGCGCATCAAGGCACTCCAGGGCTTCGGTCATGTTCGACATCTGTGTTGCGAGGGTGGGAGTCTTCTTGGGCAGGCAATGCGTGAGCGCCACCCATCTGATGAGGGTCGTGGTGCAAATCGCCGCGCGGTAGATTCTCTGGGAAGGGGTGTCGGCAGACGCCAACACAGGGGCCTCTTAACTTGCGTGATCTGCATTGAAGATTCCGCCGTAAGAGGCATTGGGCCGCCCCTGATGACTGTCCACGACCCCGACGCGATCCATCGTCACAGCAGCACCGGAACTCGCATGTGCCCCCTTGCCTACTGCTTGCTCCCGCCTGGCTCGCGTAGCGGCATGGTCAGTGGCGCACCTTTGGCGTCCATGAGCGCACGACAGGCAAGCTCGGCGGCCCTGTAGGCCAGCCAAAGCTCGCTGTCGACAGCGCAGAGCGATGTTAAATGATCGTCCTCGTCTCGCCGCCACACCTCGCCACGGTCGATCCAGAGGCTGCCGACCTCATAGCCTCGCGTTCGCTCAATGACTCGCAGCACGTCCTCCGTGCTGACCACCGTATCCATGGGGAGCCTCCTTTTCGAAGCCCGTTTTTAGCTGGATATCCATACAGCCATCAAGAAGGGCTCTGAGCGGCACGCAGGCTTTCGGAAAAGGAACCTGTCCTGGGCTAGACAATGCAGTCGTGAGCCGTCCGATAGTCGGTGGGTTGTGCCTCGTCCGATGGCCGTAGAGTCCGGCGGCGGATCCGAGGCATGAACTGGCCCGAAGAACTCTCGTGATTCGATGATTCCCACCACGGTCACCCTCGTGCATGCCTTCACCCTGGTGACCAGGAACGTGGCCGACTTCGCGGGCCCCGGCCGGTGATGGATCTCGGTCTGCAGGCCCCAGTTCTGCTGCGTGGCCGTCTTGTGGAAGCCGTGGCCGATCACGCGGTAGACCATCAGCCGCGCGTTCCAGAGCAGCCTGGCGAGGCCCTTGTAGTTCCAGGCGGACAGCTGCGGGTCGTGGTCCGTGATGAGCATGCCACCGGGCTTGACGGCGCGCGCCGCCTCGGTCAGCACGGCGCCCATGTCCTCGCAATGGTGGATGGACGCGTTGACCGCGACGATGTCGGCGAAGCCCGAGCGCAGCGGCAGCTTCGCAGCGTCGGCCAGCAGCCCGGTGTAGCCCTGCTTCGCGGCGATCTCGAGCGAGCCGCCGGCCACATCCACCCCGATCAGCAGCCTGGGCTTGCCGCCCAGGGTGGCGAAGACGTTGCCCGGCCCGCAGCCGACGTCGAGCACGACCTTGCCGGTCCAGTCGCCGGCTGCGGCCAGCCATCGATTCCTGAAGTGCTCGTTCCTGTGGCAGTAGGTGAAGTACTCCTCGGCCCAGTCCGGATTGCTGAAGTAGAACGCGTTGGCCTGGATGGCCGGCGATGGGTCGGCAAGCGGGGTTTCCCAATAGCCCGCGGTCTTCTTGACCTGCATTGCGTTCGCGCATCGTTGATCGAATCAAGACGGTAAAGCAGGGAGCCATGCCCCTTTTCTCGGGTAAACCCTAGGTGACGCGTACAATGAACCATGGGTCGGAGTTCTTTCCGCTCGCTTTTTCTGAGTCCCATGGACGTCTCCCACCTCATCCACGCCACGGGCATCGTTGCCCTCTCCCTGAATGTTCGCGGCCTCATCGGCGCGAGCGACAAGTCGCTTCGCCGCTCGACGGGCATCGCATCGGCCATCTGGGCGCTGAACAACTTTCTGCTGGGCGCCCACACGGCGGCGGCCCTCAGCCTGGTCCTCAGTCGGCCGCCAGACCTCGGCCGAAGCCGTGCAGGACAAGACGGCCCGAACACGCATGCTGGTGTTTCTCGCCATGGTCGCGGTTACCTTGCTCGTGGGCGCCCTCACCTGGAACGGGTGGACGACCGCCTGCACCAGCGCGGGGTCGCTGGTAGGTACATGGGCCATGTTCTACCTGCGCGGCATCCACCTGCGCCTGGCCATGGTGCTCGTCGCCTGCCTCTGGATGTACAACGCCTGGGCGTACAACTCGTGGTGGCAGATGTTCGCCAACTTCGCCTCGGGCGGCGCGGCGCTCTACGGCGCTTGGCGCGCTCGGTTGACGCTCGTCCCAGCCAGTCCTTGATGCAAGCGGCAAGCCACGCCAAGCGCCTTGCCGAACAGTTGGGGTGGATGAAACCCGGGCCATGCACCGGGCGCTGCACGATCGCAGTCGCGTCTCTTTCCAGCGAGGGCTCTGCTCGGGCAGCTCCCGCACCGCGATACGAGACGGCGTAGCCGTCCAGCGTGACGCTCACTGGCGCTTGCCCTTAAGTCTGCAGCACCTTGCGAAAGAACGCCTTGGCCGCCCTCACATCACGATTGGCGCTCAGGCGGAAGTCAACCGCTTGGCTTTCTCAATCGGCGGCCCGGCGCAGGTAGCTCCATCGCCCCCGGATCTTCATGTAGGTTTCATCGACGCGCCATGATCGACCAGCCTCGCGGGCGAATCGTTTCCAGCGCTTTTCGAACTCGGGCACGAAGCGCTGCACCCAGCGCATGATGGTCGTGTGGGCCAGGGCCAGGCCGCTCGGCCATCATCTCCACCTGATCACGCAGGCTCAGCTTGTAGCGCAGGTAGTACCAGCGAACGCACAGGACGATGATCTCCCGCTCGAAGTGCCGGCCCTTGAACAGTTCGTCCAGCCTCTGCACCATCGCTCGGCCTTAAGACCACAGCCTACCGGAGGCGTGACTTGCACCAGAGCCTCCCTATGTCCCTGAAGAATCTGCTCGCGCTGGCCGCAGCCTCGGCCTTGCTGGCCGCCTGCGCCACCGCACCGACGAAGAACGTGCTGCCCACCGGCACCACTGCCGGCGACCGCGTGCTGTCGCCGTTCTACGCTTGGACCGGCGGGCTGCCGGCGCGCGCGGGCGTGATGCTGCGCACCGAACCCATGGCGCTGCAGCCCGAGATCACGGCCGGCACCTTGCAGCGCATCCTCTACACCTCGACCGATGCGCGCTGGAACTCCGGCGTGGTTCCGGTGAGCGGCACGCTGTACCTGCCCAAGGGCCAGCCGCCGCGCGGCGGCTGGCCGCTTGTGGCGTGGGCGCATGGCACGCTGGGCATCGCCGACCCCTGCGCGCCCTCATGGACGCTGCACCGGCCGCGCGATGGCGCTTACCTGAACCGCTGGCTGGAGCAGGGCTTTGCCGTGGTGGCCACGGACTACCAGGGCCTGGGCGGCCCCGGCCCGCACACCTACCTGTTCTGGGAGGCCGAGGGCCGCTCAGTGCTGGACAGCGCGCGCGCCGCACTGGCGGCCAATCCAGGGCGCATCGCCAATGTGTTGGTGATCACGGGGCAATCTCAGGGCTCGGGCGCTCCATCGGGGCGAGCCGCATCGCACCGGGCTATGCGCCGGATCTTCGGCTGCGGGCCACCATCGCGACCGGCGTGGTCCCATCCTTTCCCCAGGGGCCGTACCGCGCCCCCGAAGCCGCACCCAATCCGGCAGGACCCGCGCGCTTCACCATGCTACGGCTGGTGGGCGGCTCGCTGCCGGATGGCGGCCCATCGGCCGACAGCCTGGTGACCGAAAAGGCCAAGCCGCTGCTGCAGATGGCGCGCACGACTTGCGTCGACGAGATGCGGAGCTACGAGCAGCAAAACGGCTTGAACATGGGCAATGCCTTCACGCTGGAGCCTGTGAAGCTCGAGGCGCTGATGCTGCCGGCCACCGACATGAGCCTGGTGCGCTTGCCAGCGCCGCTGTTCCTGGGCACCGGACTTGCGGACCGCACCGTGCTACCCCGGCGCCAGTACGCCGCCGCCGCTGCCTTGTGCGCCGCCGGCAACCCGCTGCTGTGGAAGACGTATGCAGGCATCACGCACAACGGCATCGTGCATGCCGCATTTGACGACGAACTGCGCTTCGTGCGCCGGGTGCTGACCAACGATGCATAGGAAAGCAACTGCGGCGCGCTTACCGAGCCTGGCGTTCCTGGAGCAGCGACGGCGGGCTTGCGATTCAACGACTGAACCTTGCAGCGCTTGGCTTGTCCGGTCGCGTCGCAACCCTATGTCGGCTTGCCTTCTTCGAGCTGAGGGCTCCAGCGTCGCTGGTTGCTCCTACGTACGCAATGGGATGGACGCCCGCACCCGTGACGGCATCAACGCGTCAAAGTGGACATGACTTCGGGCAATCCGGTCGCGGCGGCAAGCGCACCGCCACAGTGCTTTATGCTGTTTCGATGCTTGGCCAGCTTACGACCTCGTTGACCTTCGAGACCCGCGGTCGCGGCTTGCTGGACATCACCCACCCGGTACAGGACTGGGTCGCAGCAGCCGGTCTTGCAACCGGCCTCCTGACCGTCTTCGTTCGTCATACCTCGGCCAGTCTTGTGATTCAGGAGAACGCGGATCCGGACGTGCGCGGTGACCTTGACCGGTTCTTTGAACGGCTCGTGCCAGACGGCGATGTTTTGTTCCGGCATCGCGACGAGGGCGTCGACGACATGCCAGCGCATGTGCGCGCGGCGCTGACTGCGGTTCAGCTGTCGATCCCGTTGTGTGGTGGTGGGCTGGTGCTTGGTATCTGGCAGGGCATCTACCTCTGGGAGCACCGGGCTCGGCCGCATCGGCGCGAAGTCGTCTTGCACCTGCTCGGCGAGTGAATGCGAGGCCTGCCATTTTCCCTTCTGGCCTGAGAAGATCGGGGTCGTATCCTTATTCCTCCGGTGCTTCATTGACAGTTGACCCTGTCCCAGGATTTCTTGCACGGGTACGGGACCAATTCGACCATATGTGCGTCTAGGCATCACGGATGCAGGCCTACTACACAATCGGCGCATTCGCGCCGTCAACAAACGCCGTCACGGGAACAGCAAACCGGCTCGCGAGCGCACGCATCTGCCGCAGATTCAGTTCACGTTTTCCGCACAACACCTCGGAGACAACACCTTGCGACCCAAGCTCTTCGGCCAGATCCGTTTGCTTGAGTCCATGCTGGTCCATTAGGAAGCGCAGCATTTCGCTGGGCTGCACGTCTTTGCCAGGGTAGTGAGCGTCGTCGTAATCCCCGATCAACTCACCCAGCGTCACGGCCAGATCGGCCAGAGGATGCGCCTCGTCCCCAGCGCTGGCATCCAGCAAGGCGTTCAATGAGGCCACGGCCGTGTCATAGTCGGCCTCGGTGCGGATGGGAAGAAGCGGAACGTGCTTTGAGATGGCTTGGAAGTGTCGGGCCAAGTCTTGGGCGACTCGACGATCAATCACGGCTTCCATTGGTCGCACTCCTTGTGAGTGAAGACATGTCGAATGAACAGCATCTGGCGATTGAAATGGATCGAGCAAATCGCTCGATACTTGTTACCGCCAATGTCAAACACGTAGAAGTCGCCGACCTTGTCTGTTGCATTGAAAGCCCGCAACGCCGAAGACCAACGGCATGGCGGAGCGCTCCGATGGCCGCGTTGCCGCAGACCTTGACACCAAGCTCACCCACGAGATGGCGGTGCTCAAGCGGCTGAAGTTCACTTCGACCTCCGAGCGCTTCAGCGCTGGGCAGAAGAGCCTGCTGGAAGAAATCGTCGAAGACTTGGAAGCCCAGGCACGCGAGGTCGACAAGCTCAAGACGCCTGCCAAGCCACCAGACGAAAAGCGCACACCCAAGCGCCTTCAAGGATCAGAACGGTCGCGTGACGAGCCCGTAGATCGTGCGGATGCCGGCAACGTAGTTGCCCACGCGCATGTTCTCATTGCTCGCATGCTGATTATTGTCGGCGTTCACAAGGGGCACGATCACGAACGGGACGTGCAGGGCCTTGACGATTTCCGCCGTCGGTACAGTGCCGCCCATCATCCTGATTCGCACCGGCTCCGGCTTCGCGCCGAAGGCTTCGACCATCGCTTGGTAGGCCCACTGCCCCACCGCGGAGTCGATCGGAGTGCCGGCAGCATCCACACCTTCACTCTGGTAGGAGAAACTGGCAAGCTTTTCGTAGCGGGCCCGGTCTTCATCGCCAGGAGGCCCATCGACCAAATGGTAACCCTGCTGGCGCAGGTGCGTCTCGATGAGCTGACCGAGGTATTTCGCGTCCGAGTCGGGTGTGGTGCGCAGGTCGAGTTCAGCCACCGCTGTGTCCGGCACGATATTCGCCACCTTGTCGCCCACCGTCGCCGAAGCCATGCCGCGCACGTTGAGTGACGGGTACTGCATCGCCTCCTGGTAGTTGGCGCCGACCGCGTCGGGCTTTGCAATGCCCAGGCGGCGCTGCAGTGCGCCTTCGTCGTCCGGCACGGCCGCCATGACCTTGCGCTCGGCGTCGCCGAGCTTCACGTGGTCATAGTAGCCGGGCACGGTGACGCGGCCCCGGTCGTCCTTCATCGACGCGAGCACCGTGGCCAGGCGTTGCGCCGGATTGGGCGAATAGTTGCCGTAGTGGCCGCTGTGCAACGACACCTTGGCGCCATATACCGTCAGCTTGGCCGTTGCCGCGCCGCGGTTGCCAAAGATCAGCGTGGGGAAGTTCGTGGCATGCATCGGTCCGTCGTGAATGACGATCGCGTCCGCGCGCAGCAGATCACGATGGGCCGACATCACTTTGCCGATCGAAGGTGAGCCCTTTTCTTCTTCGCTGTCGAGCACGACCTTGACGTTCACGCCCTGCGAGGTACCGTTGGCCTTGAGCGCATCGATGGCGGCCAGGAACATCATGATCGGCGCCTTATCGTCCGCCGACGAACGGCCGAAAACGCGCCATTCGGGGTCAACCGGACCACTGAAGAGCCGTGCCGAATCGATCTCTTCCCATCCTCCATTGGCGGCGCGGCGCTTGAGCACCGGCACCCAGGGGCTCTTCTGGGCCCACTGCGTCGCGATCACCGGCTGACCGTCGAGATGCATGTAGAAGAGCACCGTCTTGCGCTTCGGGTCGGCGCCAGGCAATTCAGCGAACAGCATCGGCTTGCCGTCGTTGGCCAATTGCTGCGTAGCGAAGCCTCGCTTGCGGAACGAGGCTTCGAGGAACTCGACGTTCTTGCGCACATCCGCCGGCACGATCGCATCGTTAGGCAAGGAGAGCAGATCCAAATACTCGCGGTAGCTGGCCTGCGCGTGCCGCGCGGCGGATGCCTCGGAGAGTTCCGCGGCATCGACGGCCAAACCAAGCGTGAGTGTCGCGGCGATGGCCAGGGATACAAGGGGGCGGGAGGTTTTCATGGTGACTCCGAAGATACCGGCGCTTCTGTCCAGCGTAAAGCACGCATTCCGCTTTCAGGACCGCAAATCGGCTTTCGAGACGCCTGTTTAGGGACTCGTCCACCCCCGCTCTTGGGACTCGCTGCCGGCCGGCTTCGACGCGGCGTGTGAGCAGCTGCACGTTCTTGAACGAGCGCGTGAGGGCATAGGCCGACAGGCCGTAGGGCAGACGGTTGGCTTCGGTGATGGCGTCGTCCAGGCTGTCGAAGCCGCGCACGGCCGCGATCGGGCCGAAGGGCTCGTCGTTGAACACCGATGCCGTGAGCGGCACATCGGTGAGCACCGTCGGCGCGAAGAAGTTGCCGGCGTCACCGACGCGGGCACCGCCCGTGGCCAGCGTGGCGCCCTGGGCTTGCGCGTCTTTGACGAGACCCTGGCCATGGCGGCGAGGCGACGCGCGTTGGCCAGCGGGCCGAGCGTGGTGCCGTCGCTCAGGCCGTCGCCGAGCTTCAGGCCCTGTGGCCCGGTCCCGGGCTTCCTCGCGCTACGGCAACAGCCGCACGCAGCACCAGTTCGACAGCCCCATCGCCTGCGCAGCCAGCTTCGCCGTTTCCTTGTCGGCCCAGCTGTCACCCCGCATTTCAAACTGCCCGCCCTCTGAAAACCCGCATGAATCCCAGCTTTTCTGGATTTTTCTAGCGTCATCACCATACAGAGGGCTGACGGTAGAAATTTAGTGCTCAAAGGCGCCAGCTGGCTACTGTCAGAACTACCCTCAAATTGATTTGTCTATCAGCAAATGACACCGAAAGGCAATGAAATTAAGAGCATTAAAATCAATGATTTACAAGATACTTTCGACAGTTGCCGATAGTTCTGGAATGCGTCCCAATCACTCCCACTCCATCATCAACAGGTCTCGCAGACCCGCATGGTTAAAGGAACTGGCTGTGATCGACATTGGCCTTTACCGTCGCTTTTACCGTCAGAAGCGCCGATCTTTTGCTGGCGCGGGAGATGGAGCGATTTGCAGGGGGCGACGTTTTGGAATCATCATCAATCAGCCCTAAGGATGCTCTTCACGAATCGCTCGCCGTCGTGCTTGCACTGAACAAGCGAAGCTGTGAGCATCGGCACCCATGAAGCAAGGCAGCCTGGTGTTGGGTGGTTCGACCAAGCGCACGCGCAAGCGTGAATTTCTGGATGCGATGGACCGGGTGGTGCCCTGGGCTGAACTGGTGGCGTTGATCGAACCGTTTGCGCCTGAAGCCGGCCGGCGCGGCCAGCAACCCTTTGGCTTTGAAGCGCTGCTGCGCATCCACTTCATGCAGCAATGGTTCAATCTGTCGGACCCGGCCATGGAAGAGGCGCTGCACGACGTGCCGGTGTTTCGCGACTTCGCGGGCCTGAGCAACTGGGGCGATGCATTGCCCAGCGACTCGAGCATCCTGCGCTTTCGCCGCCTGCTGGAGCAACACAAGCTGGCCGAGCAGATCCTGGCCACCGTCAACGACTTGCTCAGCGGCCAGGGCCTGCTGCTCAAGGCCGGCACGGTGGTGGACGCCACGCTCATTGCCGCGCCCAGCTCCACCAAGAACAAGGACGGCGCGCGAGACCCCGAGATGCACCAGAGCAAGAAGGGCAACCAATGGCACTTCGGGATGAAGGCGCATATCGGTGTATGCGCCGACTCGGGACTGGTGCACACGGTGCGCGGCACGGCGGGCAACGTCTGCGATGTCGTTGAGGGCAACACCCTGCTGCATGGGCAGGAAGAAGTGGCCTTTGGCGATGCGGGCTATCAGGGTGTGCACAAACGCCCGGATGCCCAACTCCAGGTCACTTGGCATGTGGCAATGAAGCCGGGGCAGAGGCGCAAGTTGGACAAGAGCCTGCCCATTGAAGCGCTGCAAGACAAGATCGAGCGCTTGAAGGCCAGTGTGCGGGCCAAGGTGGAACACCCGTTTCGCGTGATCAAGCGCCAGTTCGGCCACGTGAAGGTGCGCTACCGGGGGTTGGCTAAGAACACGGCGCAGCTCAAGACGCTGTTTGCGCTGAGCAATCTGTGGATGGTCAGGCGCGTGCTGGTGGACCAGGTGCGTGCGATGGGCACATGAAAGGCCCAAAAGCACCCCCAAAAGGCCGATTCCGACACTCAGGGGGCATTCGATCGTTCCACTATGACCGTGCTTATCGATTCAGCACACGCCAAGGCGATTCGTGAAGAGCATCCCTAAGGATACTGGCTGTCAGAGCCTGTCCGGAATTTTGTGTGCAAGGCATAGCATGACCACCCGGAGCATTTATGCCAATGAGCAAAACGAAGTTGAAGAATGCGGCCATCGCGGCCAAGTCGGCGGTGTTGCCGTCCATCCCGAAGGAAGTGCTTGACCAGTTCGTGACCGGCCCGATGAGCGGCGAGGCGGTCAACGCCGCATCGATGGGGTTCAAGAAGGCGCTGATCGAGTGCGCCCTGGGCGCCGAGCTCAGCCACCACTTGGGCTACCCCAGCGGGGCGAACAAGCCCGAGGCCAGCGCCAATCGTCTGTGCGATAGAATCTCTGCGTGCGTTCGTCGACGCCAGCTGCTCACCATGGCCCACCCGGTTCGCCGGGACGACGTGAAGACCTTCGTCTGAGCTTCCTATGTTTCGCGGAGCGCGGCAGTGAGCACCGAGTACATCCGCGGCAACATGAAGGAACGCACTATGGAATTCATCTCCACCACGGCGACTGCCGCCGAAAAGCTCAAGCGTCTGGCCAAGACGCTTCGTAAAACCACGGGTACATCGCTTGCCGTCGCGCTGGATGCTGTCGCCAAGCAACATGGCTACGAGCACTGGAAGCATGTGACCGTGTGCATCGAGCAGACAGCCAATGTCGGTCGCAGCAAACCGCTCCCCGACTCGCTGAAGGATCTTCTGGATCGGGCAGCTACGCGCAAGCCCGCATCGACCGAATCACAGAAGGCCTTTGCCCAAGGGTTTGTGTTCGCGATGGACGTCAAAGACGCGGAAGAGCTTTCCCTGACCTTCGAGTACGCTGAGTGCGACGATGGCTGGTACCTCGCGGCCAAAGATCTATGGCGGGGGCTGGTCCACTACCGTGACGACGAGACAGGCGCCACGCTCTTCGAGACACTGTCACCCGAGGACTTGGCCAGCACGGCGCTGGATGATCTGCAGAACTACAGGCTCTTCCGCTATTCGGGCGCGGCCGCCCCCACCTCCCTTGAGGAAGCCTACAAGCAGACCCGCCAGCTCTCCTTCTTCCCGCCCACCCACGTCTGGCTAGGCGGACAGTTCATCGATATCAGTGAAGTTCCCGAAATCCGGGTGGACGGCCAGGTGGTGTTCCCCACCACGCCGGGGTTCACCGTACTTCCGTCAGACGGAAAGCGTACCCGCTTTGAGAGGTTCGGCCATCTGCTGAACGCGGAGGAGCGGGCGTTGTTCGACAGGATGACGGCGCAGGAGCAGGACTCCCTGCTGTTCCAACTGGAAAAGCGAACGCCGGTCGGCGAAGCCCGCTACAAGCCTGTGCAAAGCTCGGTGGCGTCTGCCTGGCGGGATGCCAACAAAGGTTAGCTCTGTGGAGCGTCCTCTGCGGCGCCCTCGCCTAGTCGATTGTCGAACCACCATTTATCGATTGCTTCGCGGTCCTCCAGGTGCGAAACCCAACGGTCATCGAACAGCACATCGACGCTGAAGACCGGCTGTGCGTCGTAGGCGACCTCGTGGTCGAAGAAACGCCCTTGCAGCGCGTCGCAGTGGATACACCCGTTGGACAGGTAGGGCTGCCCTTCCGTTCGACTGTATCGCGGCTTGATCGGACCGATGCCGTGGCGCGCAAGGGTTTCGACTGGCAACGTTGACATCAACAGGGCGGCACCCCCACCCTCGTCGTCGAAGTCGTAGATATTGGCGGTTACGTCTGCAGCACCCTGAAGCACCCGGCTGGCTGCGAAACATAGGTCGATGACAATGACCCTGTCCCAGGATTTCGGACCATTTGGTAACAGAGACGACCGGCATGATGAAGGTCCGCAGAAGGGGCCAGGAGCATGTCGTGAAGAGAAGCCGAGTTTTCAGAGGACCAGATCGCGTTTGCACTCAAGCAAGCCGAGCTGGGAACCAGCGTCGAGGAGGTGTGCCGCAAGATGGGCATCAGCGATGCGACGTTCTACGTGTGGCGCAAAAAGTACCAGAATCTCGGGCCGTCTGAGCTTCGTCGGCTGCGCCAGCTCGAAGAAGAAAATCGCAAGCTCAAACAGATCGTGGCTGACCTGAGTCTGGACAAAGCCATGCTGCAGGCGGTGGTCGCAAAAAAGCTCTGAAGCCTTCGCAAAAGCGCACGCTGGTGCCTGAGCTGATGCAACGGTTTGGCAGCAGCCAGCGACAGGCTTTAAGGGTGGTGAAGATGTCGGCGTCGGTCTACTTGTACCGGTCCGTCGCACGCGATTCACAGGCCCTGAAGATGCGCATCACCAACACGCGAGTGCACTACGGCTATCGCAGGGTACACGTGATGCTCAGGCGCGAAGGCTTCAAGGACAATGTTAAGCGCGTGTACCGCCTGTACCGTGAGGCGGGGCTGTCGCTGCGGCTGAAGCGACCGCGGCGCAACAAAGCTGCCAAGCTGCGCCAGCCCAAGCAGATCTGCTCAGCCATCAACGAGCTGTGGAGCATGGACTCCTGTCGCTGACGCACTGTTCGACGGTCGCAAGCTGCGCATGCTAACCGTGGTGGACTGCTTCACGCGCGAGTGCCTCGCCATCGACATCGGACAGAACCTGAAGGGGGAAGACGTGGTCGACAGCCTCAACCGCATCTGTGCCAAGCGGGGCCTGCCCGCAACGATCAAGACCGACAACGGCAGCGAGTTCATCTCCAAGGTGATGGACAAGTGGGCCTATGAGCGCGGCGTCGAGCTCGACTTCAGCCGCCCCGGCAAACCGACCGACAACGCGCGCGTCGAGAGCTTCAACGGACGGCTGCGCCAGGAATGCCTGAACGCCCACTGGTTCCTGTCGCTGGACGATGCAAAGGCCAAGATCGGAGCTTGGCGCGACGACTACAACGAGAGCCGACCTCACTCCGCATTAGACTGGGCCACACCCGCCGAATTCGCCCGCCGTTGCCGGCTGCAGCCGGCAACGGCGATACCCGAGGAGCCGGAAATCTCTACTTCTGGGCGGTACTGAAACGGGTACAGGGTCACTCTCTCGGCGCTGCCCCGCGCCGAACGTCGGCCTCATCCAGCTTTGGACATCGCAATGATCGACTTGACCGTTCCATCGGCCTGCGGGACGGTCACGGGCGTCACCTCGACTTGCGCCACGCCGGCTTTGGTGATGCCGAGTTGCTTCGCGGTGAATGGCGAGAGATCGATGATGCGCCCTTTTGCAAACGGTCCTCGGTCCCTGATCGTAACCACCGCAGTTTTGCCATTTCTCAAGTTCACGACCTTCGCCCTCGTCCCCAATGGCAATGTCCGGCTCGCGGCATTGTCGGACCCCGGCTTCATCGGCGTGCCATCGGCCATCCGGCGTCCCGAGGACCTGCGCCCATAGCAGGAGGCCAGTCCGATCCGCTTGTAACCTGAGTGGTCCAGCCGGGGCCGCTTGGGTTTGGCTTGGCCAATTGTTGGCTGCCTTGCCCTTGCTGCCTGCGAAGGCGTGTGGGCATGTGCTGGTGAAAGCGTCACAAGCGTCATCGTCGCCGCGAAGAACAGCGTCGCCGCTGTTCTTCGATGTCGAGAGGCGGTCAAGACCGAGTTGCGCAATTCGCCCGCACGGTCCGGTTGAAGGGACGGGAATCTTGACAGTTTGATCATCGGGACTCCTCGGGAAAAGTCAAGCTTCGAGCCATAGAGTTCGGCGAGTTCGAATGACTTTGAGCTTGGCGACTAGCCTGCCGAAACGCGAGGTCCGGGGTACGCCGGGAACGGCCTGCGAAGAGGCTTGCAAGTGGTGCTTGCGGTCAACCTGATCGATTCAGGAGTCGATCTTCGCGATTGAGCCCCGACGTGTTCACCCCCGTCTCAATGACCACCGGTGGTCATTTGCTGCGCTGCAATATGAAAGAATGTAACCGAATTTCAGGTCCTTAACCTCCTGTACCGCTGCTACGTCCTGTAGACCGTCAGTAGCCGCACGTCAAGCAGCACCTTGCCGTTGTCGCTCTGGCAGCGATTTCCATCAGATCACCTGTATGACGCCGATCTCATCCTCCAGCGACACAAAGATCGTCCCGCTCGCCCTGGCCGGGCCTTCACAAGGAGAAGGCATATCATCGAGAGATCCTCACGCCACGACACCCGAGCACAGACGCGCCTGGACATCGTGAACTGGATCGAGAGGGTCTACAGGCGGCATGCCTCCTGCACGAAGGCCTTGATGTCGATCGCCTGGCGCAGCTTGTACGCTGGCGCGCACACGCGCCGGCGTTGTTCTGCCGGCAGCGCGTAGCCATGCGCGTCGAGCAGATCCCGCAGGTCGCGCGGGGTCTCATACGGACCTCAAGTAGTCCCCGGACTTGAGGCGGCCTGGGCGACGGCGGCGTCAATCCAGCTGTAGTTGGTGAGGCGGTGCAGCCGCTGGGTGTCGTCGCTCAGGCGCAGCCAGGCCGCGCCCAGCGCGGCATCGAGCGCGTCGAGGTCGGGGTAGGCGCGGTTGGAGAGGTAGCGCTGTGGCGCAACTCGCGCCACAGCGCTTCGGCCGGGTTGAGTTCGGGCGAGTACGGCGGCAGCCCAGCAGCGTGAGGTTGGGCGGCGTGCGCAGCGCGCCCGAGCGGTGCCAGCCCGCGCCGTCCAAAACGAGCAGCGCATGCACGTCGGGCGACAGGCTGCGCCTGAGGCTGTCGAGTTGGACCTGCAGGGTCTGGGTGTTGGCCCGCGGCATGATCCAGCCGTCGCTGCGCCCGCTGGCCGGGCACACCGCGCCAAAGACATAGAGCCATTCGTAGTCGTAGCGGCGTATCCAGCCGTAGAGCACGCTGTGGCCCAGCGCGTAGTGCCCGGCCGTCCGTGCCACCGAGCAGCCCCGCGCCAGGTGCAGCAGCGCCAGGATGCGACGGCATACCCGCGCGTCGCGCTCATGGCGCGCTGCAGCCTCCAGCGCTACCACGTCCCAATGCCTGGCAGCACCCACCACGTCGCTTGACATCGCAGCCTCCGATAGTCCAACCCAGTCCCATCGTTAGACTACGAAAACTATTTGAGGTTCGTATGACCTCCAGGTTCACGCGCACGCAGGAAGCCAGCGAAGGCAGATCCGCAGGCCGACGCAGGTAGCGGCTGTGGAGCTGCGTGCTGGTCTTGCCGCATGCAGGGCAGCGTCCGCTGCGATTGCGACCATGGGCGGCGATGTACACCGAAGTGGAGTCGTCGCGCTGGACAGCGCTGACGCGGCAGCCTGAACCGCCCCGGATTTCGCGGAGGCTGGTTGGCTTGAGTCAGGCCGGGCTGGCCTGCTGCTCAAGGTTGCGATAGTAGTTGGCCTCGTATTCGGCCGGCGGCACGTAGCCCAAGGGTGCCATCAGCCGGTGGTTGTTGAACCAAGCCACCCATTCCAGGGTGGCCAGTTCCAACGACTCCCGGGTCTTCCACGGCGCCCGACGATGGATCAACTCGGCCTTGTACAGCCCGTTGATCGTCTCTGCCAAGGCGTTGTCATAGCTGTCGCCACGGCTGCCCACCGAAGGCTCGATGCCGGCCTCGGCCAGGCGCTCGGTATAGCGAATGCTGACGTACTGGGCGGATTCAACCGGTCGTCGCAACACTTTCAATCATGGAGGTGTTTATGGGACGACCCGCGGGGTGGATGCACAAGTTAACGGGGCGAGGTGCAATGCGCTCACCCGGTGCTCCTTCGCTTCGGCGAGAGGTAGAGCGGCAGTTCTGGGAACAGATTGTCACCGGAATCACGAGTGAGAAGGCGGCCGAAGCCGTTGGCGTGTCGCAGCCGGTGGGCACGCGTTGGTTCCGTCATCGTGGTGGCATGCCATTGTTCATGTCGGACCCCATATCGGGAAGGTATCTGTCGTTTGCCGAGCGAGAAGAGATCGCACTCCTGCGCGCCCAAGACGTCGGGGTGCGGGATACCGTGCACGATGCCTTCGCACGAGTCCGTGTGCCTGCGTCCAGCACAGGACAGTCAAGTAGGGTTGTAGCCGCCGTGCGCACGATGATGCCTGCCTCGACGCGGCGTGCCTGCGCCTGGCTGCTCGGCTGGGAGGAGCGCAAGCTCGGCGAAGCCAGCCACAGCGACCGGCAGCGCTTCGTCGAGGCGCTCTACCGCATCGAGCCGTCGATCGCTGCGACGTGTGGCCTGGCACAACGGTTTCTGGGTCTTGTTCGCCACCATGACCTCGAGGGCTTCGACCGCTGGCCTGGATGGCTATCGCGCATGGGCGAAGCCGAATTGAGGCGCTCCATGTCGCGCAAGGGATGTTCGCCTGACAACGCAGCGTGCGAAGGCTTCTTCGGGCGACTGAAGACGGAGCTGTTCTATCCTCGAAACTGGCGGTCCACGACCATCGAGCAGTTCATCGAGGTGCTGGACTCGTACATCCGCTGGTACAACGCAGAGCGGATCAAGATCTCGTTGGGCGCTCGCAGTCCCATCGAATATCGACAGAGCCTTGGGCTCGTGGCTTAAACCAGTCCAAGAATTCCGCCGCACCCCCGAAGACCCAGTTTTACATCGGCGCTAACATTCAACCCCCGGTAGCGAACCTTCAGGTGCCCGAACTGACGCTTGATGACCCTGAACGGGTGCTCGACCTTGGCGCGCACGCTGGCCTTCAATCGTTCGATCTCGTCAATGAGCTTGTCCACCGGCTGCGTCTTGTCCAGCGCCCGGCGCTTGCCCGGGCGCATGGCGATGTGCCATTTCACGTTGGGCTTGGCATCCGGGCGCTTTGCCGCTCCCTGGTAGGCCGCATCGGCGAACACGGTGCTCTCCTGGCCATGCAGCAGCACGTTGGCCTCGACCACGTCATGGACGTTGCCCGCCGTGCCGCGCACCGTGTGCACCAAGCCCGAGTCGGCGTCCACGCCAATGTGTGCCTTCATCCCGAAGAACCACTGGTTGCCCTTCTTGCTCTGGTGCATCTCGGGGTCTCGCTTGCCCTCGGCATTCTTGGTCGAGCTCGGCGCCGAGATCAGCGTGGCATCGACCACCGTGCCGGCCTTGAGCATCAGGCCCTTGGCGATCAGCAGGTCGTTGACCAGCGCCAGGATCTGCTCGGCCAGCTTGTGCTTCTCCAGAAGATGGCGGAACCGAAGGATGGTGCTCTCGTCGGGCAGTCGGCTGTCCCAGCCCAAGCCGGCGAACTCGCGGAACAAAGGCACATCGTGCAAGGTCTCTTCCATTGCCGGGTCACTGAGGGTGAACCACTGCTGCATGAAGTGGATGCGCAGCATGGTCTCCACCGCAAAGGGTGCGCGGCCTTTCTTGCCTTCGGGCGCGTACGGCTGCACCAACTCGACCAACTCAGCCCATGGCACCACGCGCTCCATCTGCGCGAGGAACTCCCGCTTGCGCGTGCGCTTGGTCGTCAGATTCAATCCCAGCTCGGCTTGCTTCATGACCCCATCGTCGCCGCTCAGGCCCCTGCCGGCAAGCACAACGGCGCGGGCGTTTTGCAGACCATCCCTAGCATTCGACGGTAGCGCCTTCCCTTCAGGCTGCGCTGGCCGCTACCGGCGGCTCGAACGCCCGAATCGGCGGCAGCGCGCCGTCGTAGCGCTCGATCTGCACCGTACTCAGCTGCCCCGTGCAGCCCTGCGCCAGCGACGAGGTGCCGATGTCGCGGGTCAGCACGTTGGGGTTGCCGTGGGCGCACATGGTGCGGCCCTGCGCGTCTACCACCGGGTCGTACCAGGCGCCGGTGGGCAGTTGCACCACGTCTTCGCGCATGTCGGCGCTGAGATGGGCGCTGGCCAGGCAGGCGCCGATCTCGTTGTAGAGCCTCACGATGTCGCCCTGCGCGATGCCGCGTACTGCCGCGGCGGCGGGGTGCAGCGTGCAGACCTCGCGGCCCTGGCGCTTGCTGGTCTGGCTGTGGGAGCCGTAGTCGAGCTGGCTGTGCAGCTTGGTGTGCGGCTGGTTGGCCACCAGCCACAGCGGGTACTCCGCCGTGGGGCTGAACTTCGGCGGCAGCCACGCCGGATGCCCCAGGCAGTCGGCATAGCCGAAGGCCGCGACCGTGGGCGAGCTGACCTGTACCTTGCCGCTGGGCGTGGGCAGAGAAGCCTCCACCGGATCATCGCGGAAGGCGCGCAAGATGCCGCCGTCGTCGTCGTTCTGCGGCACGGTGATTTCGCCGCGCTGCCAGAACTCCTCGAACGATGGGGCCTCAAGCCCCAGCTTCTCCAGGCCGGCGCGGGTGCGTTCGTAGAGGTGTGCCAGCCACTGGCGGGTGTCGTGGCCTTCGCTGAAGGCCTCCAGCCCGCCCAGGCGGCGCGCCAGGTCGCAGAAGATGTCGTAGTCGTCGCGGGCCAGGCCGTGCGGCTCGGCAATGCGGTGCATGGCCACCACCAGCGGGTCGGTCGGCGTGGCACCGATGTCCTCACGCTCCAATGTCATGGTGCAGGGCAGAACGATGTCGGCATGGCGGGCGGTGGCGGTCCAGGCGATCTCGTGCACGACGAAGGTGTCGAGCGTGCGGAAGGCCTCGGCCAAGCGGTTCAGGTCCTGGTGATGGTGGAAGGGGTTGCCGCCCGCCCAGTAGGCGAGCCGGATGTGCGGGTACGGCCGGCGCACGCCGTTGTAGTCGAAGGGCTGGCCGGGGTTCAGCAGCATGTCGCTGATGCGCGCGACCGGGATGAACTCCTTCACGCCGTTGGTGCCCTGCGGCAGCGCTGCGGCGGGCACCGCGTTGTTGCGCTTGCCATAGTGCGCGAGCGTACCCAGCGCATAGTTGTAGCCGCCGCCCGGCAGGCCAAGCTGGCCAAGCGCCACGGCCAGCACGGCGCCCATCCACACCGGCTGCTCGCCGTGCTCGAAGCGCTGCAGCGAATGCGCCACCACGACCAGCGTGCGCTTGCCGACCAGCGAGCGCGCCAGGTCCACCAGCTGCTGCTCAGGCAGGCCGCCCACCGAAGCCAACGGCACCGCCTACCTAAAGATCCCGATCGACCTGTTCTGAGCGGACCGGCCGCCGAGGCGTGAGACCCGGCGCTGCTTGGCACGCTGGAGTCCTTGGTCGCGCCCGAGACGACGGGCGATCCGATGGGCAGGCGCGCTGCGGCCAAGCGCAGTTCGCTCGCGCACCTGAGCACGACGCTGACGACGCAGGGGCATGCGGTGAGCCGACTTACCGTCTCGCGGCTGCTTCGCCAGCTTGGCTACTCGCCCAAGGTCAACGCCCGGCACTGCGAGGCGCGTAGCTCGCCGGCCGAGCGCGAGGCGCAGTTCCAGCACATTGCCGTCGAGCGCGCATGCTTTGCTGCCGTGAGCGACCCCAGCGTGGACACGAAAAAAAGAGGACATTGGCAACTACCGCAGCGGCGGCCGCGCGTGGTGCAAGACGCCTGAGGCCGTGCTCGTGCATAATACTAATTTGCCTTCAAAGAAATAGAAGTGATCCATTCGAACCCGGTCAGTGACTGGGTTCGGCGTTGATCCTTCTCCATGGTGTGCAAGCCCGCAGCCAAGGCGTCCTCCGCGGCGTCCAGGCTGGCAAACACCGTGTTGGCAAGGCACTCCTCGCGCAGCGCGCGCCACAGGTGCTCGGCCGGATTGAGCTCGGGGCTGTAGGGCGGCAGGAACAACAATCGCATGTTCGCGGGCACTGCGAGATCGCCCGCGACGTGCCAGCCCGCCTGGTCCATGACCATGACGATGAACTCCCGGGCGTGACGCTTGGCGACCTCGGCGAGGAACAGCGACATCATCTCGGCGTTCACCCACGGCAGGACCAGGCTGTCCATGGCGCCGTCGTGCGGGCTGACGGCCGCGAAGGCATAGGTGAACTGGCGCACCAGGCGCGCGCCGACGATAGGCCGCAGGCCCCGGGGCGCCCAGCACCGCCTGGGCCTGCCCAGGAGGCCGAAGCGGCCCTCGTCCTGGAACATCAGCCGCACGGGCCGCCCCTGCCGGGCCTGGCGCTCAACCTCGCGGCGCAGCGTGGGGCGCAGTTTTTTTAAAAGCCACCTGTGCCGCAACGTCGGCCTTGGGGTGCCTCGGGCGCGGCACGACCTTGCGCCAGCCGTGGCGATCGAGCAGCCGGTAGACAGTGCTCGCCGCCACTGCCCTGCCCACGCGCTGCTCGTAGGCATGCCGCACCTGCGCCACCTGCAGCACGTCCCCGGCGCGCGCAGCGGCAATGAAAGGGGTGAGCAGCCCGGCCTCGTCCTCGAGCGTGAGGTGCTGGTGGCGGCGCCCGCCCCTGGGCTTGAGATCGAAGATGGCGTCACCCTCGCGTGCCCAGCGCGAGTGGATGTTGTACACGGTGGGGGTGGCCCAGCCCAGCACCCGCGCAATCTCGGCGGCCGAACTCCCCAGTGTGGCGCGCAGCAACACGCACTGGATGCGCTGGTACTCGGAGTGCCCCCTGGCCTTCTTCAGCCGCTCGGCCAGGCGCTCGATGGTCGAACAGTCCCCCTCGATCAAGGTCTTCAACCGCTTCTCCCATCGCGACAGGATGAATGGGATTATCTACCTTATTGAAGGCTCATTGGTATGAAAGGCGTGCAGGGCATCTGCATGCATGAACGGATCGGTTGGACATGGCCACACCTCACAGGAAGCCGCCAGCGTTCCAACTATCCACCGCACGCAGACGCGCAAAGTCAAACGGAATTTGTTTCTGGACGAGCACTAGCTGTCGAGTTGCAATAGGTTCTTCCCGCCGAGGCGAGAGGCTGGCGGCTTGTAATCGAGAGCGGAGTGCGGCCTGCGGGCGTTGTAGTAGCTCAGGAAGGCAGGTAGCCATGCCGTGCGTTCCTGGCTGTTAGCCCAGATGCGGCCATAGGCCCACTCACGCAAACATGTCTGGATGAAGCGTTCGGCTTTGCCATTGGTCTGCGGCCAGTAAGGCCTGGTGAAGGTGTGCTTGATGCCCAGGGCTTGGCAAGTCCTAGCGAACAGCTGCGAGCGATAGGCCGCGCCGTTGTCGGTGATCAGGCGCTTGATCGTCACGCCGAGCGCCGCGTAGTGCGCCACTGCCGCCTGTAGGAATTCCACCGCCGAGGCCTTGCGCTCGTCGCTGTGCATCTGCACGAAGCCCACACGCGAGTGATCGTCGATGGCCACGTGCGCGAACTCCCAGCCCGCACCATCGACCGAGTCGCGCCGATCGCCCGTGATACGGTGGCTCGGGCGCACGATGCGCCCGAGCTTCTTGGTGTCAATATGCAGCAACTCGCCAGGCGCCTTGCGCTCGTAGCGCACCACAGGCATCGCAGGATCGAGTGCCTTCAGGCTGGACAGCCCCAGTCGCGCGAGCAACCGGCTGATGGTTGCCGCACTGCGCCCGACGACCGCGGCGATGCGCCGCATGGGCATACGCGCGCGACGCAACTGCTCGATGCGCTCGGCCAGGTGGGCATCCACCCGGCAACGCGTCCTGGTCGGCCGCGAGCTGCGGTCATACAGGCCCGAGTTGCCCTGCGCGTCGAAGCGCCGCAGCCATTTGCGGGCTGTGCGAGGGCTGATGCCGGCAGCCTCGGCTGCTTGCATCAGCCCCATCACCGCGATGCGTTCGATGAGCAACTTGCGTCCCTCGAAGGTCAATCTGGCATTCTTATGGCTGTTCACCCGGTCGTCTCCTCTGTGAGGTCTGAAGCGTCGTGACTCCAGTCTCCCAGAACTTTTCGGGTAAACAACCTATTGAAACATCACAACTAGACGTGCCCGAGAACAGGATGCGGCCGGTAGGGGGCTTCGAGCCGCGCGATCTCGTCGGGCGCGAGCGCGACGTCGGGCGCCGCCACCGCCTGGTCGAGCTGCCAGGTCTTGCTGGCGCCGACGATCGGCGCCGTGACGCCCTTGTGCAGCAGCCAGGCGTAGGCCAGCGTGGCGTTGGAGAGGCCCTTCTCGGCGGCGAGCTGCGCGAGCGCCTCGACCACCGCGAAGTCGCTTTCGCCGTAGTAGTACTTCTGCGCGATGTCGTCGGTCTGCGCGCGGGAAGTCTCGCCCGCCTGCCGGTCGTCGGCCCTGCGGTTGCCGGCCAGGAAGCCGCGCGCCAGCGGGCTCCACGGGATCAGGCCCACACCCTGGTCGTGGCACAGCGGGATCATCTCGCGCTCTTCCTCGCGGTAGGCCAGGTTGTAGTGGTTCTGCATCGAGACGAAGCGCGTCCAGCCGTTGTCCCTGGCGACCTGCTGCGCCTTGGCGAACTGCCAGGCGAACATGCTGGAGGCGCCGACATAGCGCACCTTGCCGCTCTTCACGATGTCGTGCAGCGCCTCCATCGTCTCCTCGACGGGCGTGTCAGGGTCGAGCCGGTGGATCTGCCACAGGTCGATGTAGCCGGTGCCCAGCCGCTCGAGCGACGCATCGACCGCGTGGAACAGCCGCTTGCGCGACAGCCCGTCGGCGTTGGGCACGCGCGCGGGCTTGGCCGCCGTGCTGTTGCCGCCCTTGAAGTCGAGCGAGACCGGGTAGTACACCTTGGTGGCGACGACCGCCTCCTCGCGCCGGCAGAACTCGCGCACGAACCTGCCGGTCAGCACCTCGGATTCGCCCGCCGAGTACGTATCGGCGGTGTCGAAGAAGTTGATGCCCAGCTCGACCGCGTGGCGCACCACCTCGCGCGACGCCGCCTCCTCCAGCACCCAGGGCCGCCAGCGCGGCGTCCCGTAGGTCATCATGCCCAGCGCGATGCGCGAAACGGTCAGGCCGGTGCGGCCGAGCCGGGTGTACTTCATGTGCCACTCCTGTCGTCGTTGTCGGGATGGCTGGCGCGCTCGCACCAGCCATGGCGGAGCCGGCCTACCGTCGCACCCTGCACTGCGCGGGCGCGCGGCGCCCGACCGTCCAGGTGGCGTCGTCGCCCTTGCCGCGCAGTTCGTGCTGCGGCGTGGCATACCAGAGGCCCGAGGCGACGCGCTGCTGCGGCAGGCGCAGCTCGGTGCCGTCGGCCAGCGTCACGCGCGCCGCGTCGGGCTCGAAGCGCACGCGCAGCGTGCCGCCGTCGTCGCAGGCGTAGGTCACGGTGGGGGTGGCGTCGGATGTCGCGCACGCGGCGAGCGCAACAGCGGAAGAAATCAGCAGGGGACGCAGCATGCGGGTACCTCCGCAGCCATGCTAAACCACAAGCCGCCCCTCCGGTTCACGCCCGGCGCGCCAGCGCTCGGCGGCAGGTCGCCCAGCCAACCCTAGAGAAAGGAAGCCTGCGGCGGCGCCGGCGCGTCGCCCTGCTGCGCCTGCCGCGGACGTGGCGTGTGTCCGCTCGCCTGCACATCGCCGCACTGCGCGCGCTGGCGCAGTGCGTGCTCCATCACCACCAGCGCCAGCATCGCCTCGGCGATGGGCGTGGCGCGGATGCCCACGCACGGGTCGTGGCGGCCCTTGGTGACGACCTCGACCGGCCGGTTGTGGATGTCGATGGACGGGCGCGGGCTGATGATCGAGCTGGTCGGCTTGATGGCGAGGCTCACCTCCAGGTCCTGCCCGGTGCTGATGCCCCCCAGCACGCCGCCGGCGTTGTTGCTGGCGAAGCCCTCGGGCGTGATCGCGTCGCCGTGCGTGGTGCCGCGCTGCGCCACGCTGGCGAAGCCGGCGCCGATCTCGACGCCCTTGACGGCGTTGATGCCCATCATGGCCCAGGCGATGTCGGCGTCGAGCTTGTCGAAGAGCGGCTCGCCCAGCCCGGCCGGCACGCCGCTGGCCGTGACGCGGATGCGCGCACCGCACGAGTCGCCGGCCTTGCGCAGCGCGTCCATGTACGCCTCCAGCGCGCCCACGTCGGCCACCGGCGCGAAGAACGGGTTGCGCGCCACGTGCTCCCACGACTCGAACGGAATGACGATGTCGCCGATCTGCGTCATGCAGCCGCGAAACGACGTGCCGTACTGCTCCGCCAGCCACTTCTTGGCGACCGCGCCGGCCGCCACCATGGGCGCCGTCAGCCGCGCCGACGAGCGCCCGCCGCCGCGCGGGTCGCGGGTGCCGTACTTCTTCCAGTAGGTGAAGTCGGCGTGGCCGGGGCGGAACTGCTCGGCGATCTGCCCGTAGTCCTTGCTGCGCTGGTCGGTGTTGTGGATCAGCAGGGCGATCGGCGTGCCGGTGGTGCGGCCCTCGTACACGCCCGAGAGGATCTGCACCGCGTCGGGCTCGTTGCGCTGCGTGACGTGGCGGCTGGTGCCGGGGCGGCGCCGGTCCAGGTCGCCCTGGATGTCGGCCTCGGCCAGCGCCATGCCGGGCGGGCAGCCGTCGATCACGCAGCCGATGGCCGGGCCGTGCGATTCGCCGAAGTTGGTGACCGCGAAAAGAGTGCCAAAGGTATTCCCGCTCATGGTGTGGAATTATCCGTTGCAGGCGGACAACTCGTCATGTGGAAATTTTGAAAACAAAAGAATTCACTTTTGCAAAATCTTCGCGATGGCGTGCGGAATGGCTCACAAAAGCCGCATAGTAACGTCTTGTGACATTCAAGCGGATTGCCTGTCGACCGTGGATCCCGTATGAACATGTGGAACGAACAATACCTGCAAGCCACCAGGATGCTGGCCTTTGCTCATGCAGCGGATCAGGCGGCTTATCACGCGATTCCCCTGGAAGGCAAGACATTCTGGGCGGCGCGTCCGGTGGATTGCTGGCCCCGGGTCGAGAGCTACGAGGCATGGCGCAGGGCGCGACTGGTGCTCATCGAGGCCGAAAAAACCGTGATCGAAGTGCTGCGATGGCGCTGCGTCGCCATCCGGCTGGGCCTGCCGATGAACTCCATCGCGCCCAAATATGCCAACCTGCTGGCGCCGCCCTATGTCGAGCAGCGCATGCCCGACACGCTGATCGACCAGGCGGACGCGGGTGCTGCCGGCTCGGGCCGGGAGCCGGCCGGCAGCAAAGCCGCGTCGGGTCACACGCCCCTGCACTGAGACTTCGACCATTGCGCCCGCCGCAATCGACGGATCGGCCGAGCCGGCGGGTCGGCAAGCCTCCATCCCTACTCGGCTCCGCGTTTGAGGCCAAAAGTGGCTCTGGCGCCCGCTCTGCCTAAGGCCTTTGCTCTTGATTCGATAGCAGATCAGAGCGCCAGGCGCTGCCGCGCTTCGTGGTACTCGCGCCTGAGCTTCTCGATGTAGGCGGTCGCGGTGCTCACCTCGGTGATGGCGCCGATGCCCTGGCCCGAGCCCCAGATGTCCTTCCAGGCCTTGGCCTTGCTGCCCTCGCCGGCGGCGAAGTTCATGGTTTTCAGGTCGCCCTCGGGCAGCTTGGCCGGGTCCATGCCGGCCGCGACGATGCTGGGCGCCAGGTAGTTGCCGTGCACGCCGGTAAAGAGGTTGGAATAGACGATGTCGTCCGACGTGCCCTCGACGATCGCCTGCTTGTAGGCGTCGCTTGCGCGCGCTTCCTGGGTCGCGATGAAGGCGGTGCCGATGTAGGCGAAGTCGGCGCCCATGGCCTGCGCCGCCAGCACCGCGCCGCCGGTCGAGATCGAGCCCGACAGCGCCAGCGGCCCGTCGAACCACTGGCGGATTTCCTGCACCAGCGCGAATGGGCTCTTGGTGCCCGCATGGCCGCCGGCGCCTGCCGCCACGGCGATGATGCCGTCGGCGCCCTTCTCGATCGCCTTCTGCGCGAACTTGTTGTTGATGATGTCGTGCAGCGTCACGCCGCCGTAGCTGTGCACCGCGTCGTTGACGTCGGTGCGTGCGCCCAGCGACGTGATGACGATCGGCACCTTGTACTTCACGACCATTTCCATGTCGTGCTCCAGCCGGTCGTTGCTCTTGTGCACGATCTGGTTGATGGCGAACGGCGCGGCGGGCTTGTCGGGGTTGGCTTGGTTGTACGCCGCCAGCTCCTCGGTGATCTCGGCCAGCCAGTCTTCGAGCTGCGCCGCCGGCCGGGCGTTGAGCGCCGGCATGGCGCCGACCACGCCGGCCTTGCACTGGGCCACCACCAGCTTGGGGTTGCTGATGATGAACAGCGGCGAGCCGATGATCGGCAGCGGCAGGTTGGCGAGCACGGGGGGCAGCTTGGACATGGGGTCTCCGCAATCTGGAAATGACGATTTATAGAAGGAAAGTGCCGCCGACGCCCGTCCGGTGGGCGACAGGCGCTATCAATCCTGTAGCACGCGAGGCCGGTCCGCCGACCGGCCGGCGGCCTGCTCTCAGAAGGCTTCCGGCGCCAGCGCCGTCACGCTCTCCGCGCCCTCGACGATGCTGTCGCGCACCGCGGGCGCCTTGGTGAGGATGTGCTCGGCGTAGAAGCGCGCCGTCGCGACCTTGGCCCGCATGAAGGCGACGTCGGTGCCGGCCGCGGCCAGCTCCTGCGCGACCAGCAGCGAGCGCGCGAGCTGCCAGCCGGCGACCAGGCTGCCCGCGAGCATCAGGTACGGCACGCTGCCGGCGAACGCGGCGTTGGGTGCGGAGCGGGTCTGGGCGGCGATGAAATCGACGACCTCGACGAAGGCTTCGCGCGCCGCCGTCAGGCGCCGGGCCACGGCCAGCGCGTCGGCGCCGCCCTGCCGTGTCAGCTCGGCTTCGGTCTGCTCGATCTGCGCGGCGATGGACCTGGCGACGCGGCCGCCGTCGCGCGCCGTCTTGCGCCCGACCAGGTCGTTGGCCTGGATCGCCGTGGTGCCCTCGTAGATCGTCAGGATGCGGGCGTCGCGCAGGTACTGCGCCGCACCCGTCTCCTCGATGTAGCCCATGCCGCCGTGCACCTGCACGCCGAGCGAGGCGACCTCGATGCTCATCTCGGTGCTGTAGCCCTTGACCAATGGCACCATGAATTCGTAGAAGGCGGCGTTCTGCTGGCGCGCCTCGGCGTCGGCGTGGTGGTGCGCCGCGTCGTACGCGGCGGCGGCCACCGTCGCCATGGCGCGGCAGCCCTCGATCAAGGCGCGCATCGTCATCAGCATGCGCCTGACGTCGGGGTGGTGGATGATCGGCGCGCTGGCGGCGACCGAGCCATCGACCGGGCGGCTCTGCACGCGCTCCTTGGCGTAGGCCACGGCGTGCTGGTAGGCGCGCTCGGCAATGGCGATGCCCTGCAGGCCGACCGCATAGCGCGCCGAGTTCATCATGATGAACATGTATTCGAGGCCGCGGTTCTCCTCGCCGACGAGGTAGCCCACCGCGCCCGGGCCGGCGCCGTCGGCGACGCTGCCCGCCAGGCCGTCGCCGTACTGCAGCACCGCCGTGGGGCTCGCCTTGATGCCCAGCTTGTGCTCGATGCTGACGCACTGCACGTCGTTGCGACGCCCGAGCGAGCCGTCCGCGTTGACCAGGAACTTCGGCACCACGAACAGGCTGATGCCCTTGACGCCTTCCGGTGCGCCGACCACGCGCGCCAGCACCAGGTGCACGATGTTCTCGGCCATGTCGTGCTCGCCGTAGGTGATGAAGATCTTGGTGCCGAAGACCTTGTAGGTGCCGTCGGGCTGGCGCTCGGCGCGGCTGCGCACCAGGCCCAAGTCGCTGCCGGCCTGCGGCTCGGTCAGGTTCATGGTGCCGGTCCATTGGCCCGAAACCAGCTTTTCGAGGTAGGTGGACTTGAGCGCGTCGGAGCCCGCGGTCAGGAGTGCCTCGATGGCGCCGTCCGACAGCAGCGGGCACAGCGCGAAGCTCATGTTGGCCGAGTTCAGCATCTCGACGCAGGCCGCGCCGATGACCTTGGGCAGGCCCTGGCCGCCGAACCCGGGCGGGTGCTGCAGGCCCTGCCAGCCGCCGGCGGCGTACTGCGCGAAGGCCTCCTTGAAGCCGGGCGTGGTCGTGACCACGCCGTCCCTGAAGGACGAGGGCGTGCGGTCGCCCGCCACGTTCAGCGGCGCGACCACGTCCTGGTCGAAGCGCGCGCATTCCTCGAGCACGGCCTGCGCGGTGTCGAAGCCCGCGTCCTCGAAGCCGGGCAGCCGGGCGATCTCGTCGATGCGGGCCAGGTGCTCGATGTCGAACAGCATGTCCTTCAGGGGGGCGGTGTAGCTCATGGGTTCTCCTGCGGCCTCCTGGGCCGGATGTGAAAAAGGGCACCGCGAACGATGCCCTCCGACGCCAGCCTGGGGTGTGTTTTTTCCTCAGATGGCCTTGGTCAGCTCCGGCACGGCCGTGAACAGGTCGGCCACGAGCCCGTAGTCGGCCACCGAGAAGATGGGCGCCTCCTCGTCCTTGTTGATCGCCACGATCACCTTGGAGTCCTTCATGCCCGCCAGGTGCTGGATGGCGCCGGAGATGCCGCAGGCCACGTAGAGCTCGGGCGCGACGATCTTGCCGGTCTGCCCGACCTGCCAGTCGTTGGGGGCATAGCCCGCGTCCACCGCGGCGCGACTGGCGCCCAGGCCCGCATTGAGCTTGTCCGCGAGCGGCGTCATCACCTCGTTGAACTTCTCGGCGCTGCCCAGGGCGCGCCCGCCCGAGACGATGATCTTGGCGGCCGTGAGCTCGGGGCGGTCGCTCTTGGTGACCTCGCGCCCGACGAAGCTCGACTTGCCCGAATCGGCCACGCCCTGGGCGGTCTCGATGGGTGCGCTGCCGCCTGTGGCCGCCGCCGCATCGAAGCCGGTGGTGCGCACCGTGATGACCTTGACAGGGTCGCTGCTCTGCACCGTGGCAATCGCATTGCCCGCGTAGATCGGCCGCTCGAAGGTGTCGGGGCTGTCGACCTTGGTGATGTCCGAGATCTGCGCCACGTCGAGCTTGGCCGCGACGCGCGGCGCCACGTTCTTGCCGTTGGCAGTGGAGGGAAAGAGGATGTGGCTGTAGTTGCCGGCCCCACTGCCCTGGAGAGCCAGCACCTGCGCGGCGACGTTCTCGGCCAGGTTGTCGGCCAGCGCCGGGCTGTCGGCCACGATCACCTTGGCGACGCCCGCAACCTGCGCGGCAGCCTGCGCGGCCTGGGCGGCATCGGCGCCGGCCACGAGGACGTGCACGTCGCCGCTGGCGCAGGCGATGGCCGCGGTGACGGTGTTGAGGGTCGCCGGCTTCAGGCTGGCGTGGTCGTGTTCTGCAATGACGAGGACGGTCATGGTCGCTGTTTCCTTGTTGTCTCTTAGATCACCTTGGCCACATTGCGCAGCTTGTCCACCAGCGTGGCGACGTCGGGCACCTTGATGCCGGCGCCGCGCTTGGGCGGCTCGCTGACCTTGAGGGTCTTCAGGCGGGGCGTCACGTCCACGCCCAGCTCCTCGGGCTTCAAGGTCTCCAGCGGCTTCTTCTTGGCCTTCATGATGTTGGGCAGGGTCACGTAGCGCGGCTCGTTCAGGCGCAGGTCGGTGGTGACGACCGCGGGCAGCGTCAGCGAGAGCGTCTCGGCGCCGCCGTCCACCTCGCGCGAGACCTTCACGCGCTCTCCCTCCACCTCGACCTTGCTGGCGAAGGTGGCCTGCGGCAGGTCGGCCAAGGCTGCGAGCATCTGCCCGGTCTGGTTGGCGTCGTCGTCGATGGCCTGCTTGCCGAGGATCACGAGCTGGGGGGCTTCCTTGTCCACCAGGGCCTTCAGGAGCTTGGCGACGGCCAAAGGCTGGAGCTCCTGGGCGGTCTCGACCAGGATGGCGCGGTCCGCGCCGATGGCCATGGCGGTGCGCAGGGTCTCCTGGCACTTGGCATCGCCGCAGGAGACGGCAATCACCTCCGTGGCCGCGCCCTTCTCCTTCAGGCGCACCGCCTCCTCGACGGCGATCTCGTCGAAGGGGTTCATGCTCATCTTGACGTTGGCGATGTCGACGCCGCTGCCGTCGGACTTCACGCGCACCTTGACGTTGTAGTCAACGACGCGCTTGACGGGGACCAGGACCTTCATGGGGGAGACTCCATTGGATAGTGAAACCGGTGGACACGACAGCCAGGCATTCTAGGAACCCGCTCCGGAGCCGAAGCCCGGACCTGGCCCGAGAGCGAGGTCGTCGAAAAACGAACGATCGTGCTTTTTATTATAGGCCAGCCGCTCAGAGATCGGCCAGCGCGCGGACGTGCGCCTCGACGCTGCGGGCCAGCGCGTCGAAAGCATAGCCGCCTTCGAGCAGCGAGACGATGCGCCCACGGGCATGGCGTCGCGCCACCTCGCGGATGCGCCATGTGATCCAGGCGTAGTCGCCCTCGTTGAGCGCGAGCTGGCCCATGTCGTCTTCCCGGTGCGCGTCGAAGCCGGCGCTGACGAGGATCAGCTGCGGGCGGAAGGCCTCCAGCCGCGGGATCCAGATCGACTCGACCAGCTCGCGCACGTCCATGCCTCGGGTGTACGCCGGCACCGGGACGTTGACCATGTTGGCGGCCGGGCGCTCGGTGCCGCTGTACGGGTAGAACGGATGCTGGAACAGGCCGACCATCAGCACGCGCTCGTCGCCCGCCAGGATGTCCTCGGTGCCGTTGCCGTGGTGCACGTCGAAGTCGACGATGGCCACGCGCTCCAGGCCGTGGTGCTCGATCGCGTGGCGCGCCGCGATCGCCACGTTGTTCAGGAAGCAGAAGCCCATGGCCTGCTCGCGGCAGGCGTGGTGGCCGGGCGGGCGCACGGCGCAGAAGGCGTTGTCGAGTTCGCCGGCCAGCACCGCGTCGGTCGCGGCGATGGCCGCACCGGCCGCCCGCCGCGCGGCCAGCAGCGTGAAGCGGGTCAGCGTGGTGTCGGGGTCGAGCTGGGCGTGGTCGGGGCCGCCCGCCGGCACGTCGGCCACCAGGCGCTGGGTGAGTTCTTCGAGGTGTTCGAGGTGCCGCACGCTGTGCGCGCGCGCGATCTGCGGCAGGGTGGCGAGTGGCAGGTCGCTGTCGCGGCGCTCCAGCACGTCGCCGACGCCGGAGGCCAGCAGCCGGTCCTCGATGGCGTCGAGCCGTGCCGGGCATTCCGGGTGTCCGCCGCCCATGTCGTGCCGCCAGAAGTCGCGATGAATGAAGTAGCCGGTCTTGCCCATGTCTCCTGCCGCGGGTTGGACTTTTTGCGACCAGCGGATAAGCGCCTTGCGGTATTGTTTGCCAATGGATACAAAAATGGACACCGCCACCAAGCTCGCCAGTCTTCTGGGCCAGCTTAACACGGTGATCGTCGGCAAGGAGGCCCAGGTGCGCGACTGCGTGGCGTGCCTGCTGGCCGGTGGCCACCTGCTGATCGAGGACGTTCCGGGCGTCGGCAAGACCACGCTGGCGCACGCGCTGGCGCACACCTTCGGGCTCGATTTCTCGCGCGTGCAGTTCACCGCCGACCTGATGCCGGGCGACCTGTCGGGCGTGGCGATCTACGACCGCGGGCAGCAGGCCTTCGTGTTCCACCCGGGCCCGATCTTCGCGCAGGTGCTGCTGGCCGACGAGATCAACCGCGCCAGCCCCAAGACGCAGAGCGCGCTGCTCGAAGCCATGGAGGAAAGGCAGGTGACGATCGAGGGCGAGACGCGCGCGCTGCCGGCGCCGTTCTTCGTCATCGCCACGCAGAACCCGCACGACCAGCTGGGCACCTTCGCGCTGCCCGAGTCGCAGCTCGACCGCTTCCTGATGCGGATCTCGCTCGGCTACCCGGACCGCGCCGCCGAGCGCGCGCTCCTGGCCGGTCACGACCGGCGCGAGCTGCTGGCCGCCTTGCCCGCCCTGCTGACCGCGGGCGAGCTGCACGCGCTGCAGCAGCGCGTGCAGCAGGTGCACGCGGCGCCGCCGCTGCTCGACTACCTGCAGGACCTGATCGCCGCCACGCGCAGCGGCCGCTGGTTTTTGCAGGGGCTGTCGCCGCGCGCGGGCATCGCCGTGCTGCGCACCGCGCGGGCGCAGGCGCTGCTGGCGGGGCGCGCCTACGTAGCGCCCGACGACGTGCAGGCGGTGCTGCCGCAGACGATTGCGCACCGCCTGACGCCGGTGGGCGACGCCGGGCGCGGCGCCGTCGAGCAGGTGCGCGCCATGATCGCGGCGGTTCCCCTGCCGTGAACCCGGCGCACGCGCTGCGCGGGCGCATGGAGCGCTGGTTCCTGTCGCGGCGCGCGCCCACCGACACGCTGGAGCTGACCCAGCGCAACGTCTACATCGTGCCCACGCGCGCCGGCTGGACGCTGGCCGCGACGCTCGTGGTGCTGCTGCTGGCGTCGATCAACTACCAGCTCAACCTGGGCTACCTGCTGACCTTCCTGCTGGCCGGCAGCGTGGTGGTGGGCATGCACGTCGGGCATGGCACGCTGCGCGGGCTTGCTCTGCATTTGATAGCGCCAGAGCCAGCCTACGCGGGCGCCGCGGCGGTTTTTCGCGTAGTTCTGCACAACGCGCGGCGGCGCACCCGCCACGGCATCGGCCTCTCCGTGCGCGGCAGCGGCCAGTGGGCCTGGGCCGACGTGCCGGGCGGCGGCAGCGAGACCGTCGAGATCGCCTTCCAGCCGCCCCGGCGCGGGCTGCATCCGGTGCCGCCGCTGACGGCGGAGACGCGCTTTCCGCTGGGCACCTTCCGCGTCTGGACGGTGTGGCGCCCGGCGGCGCGGCTGCTGGTGTACCCGGCGCCCGAGGCGCATCCGCCGCCGCTGCCGCCGGGCGAGCCGCTGGCCGGGCCGGCCGCGGCCACCCGCATCGCCCCATCGCGCATCGCCGGCGAGTACGACGGGGTGCGGGCGTACCGGCCCGGCGACCCGCGCAAGCTGGTGGTGTGGAAGAAGGCGGCGCGCGCGCAGGCCGCCGGTTCGGACGCCCTGGTGAGCCGCGATACGCAGGCGGCGCTGCGCCAGGCGTTGTGGCTCGACGCGCAGCACGCCGGCCTCGCGGACGCGGAGGCGCGGCTGTCGCGGCTGTGCGCGTGGGTGCTGATGGCGGACCGGCTGGGGGTGGACTACGGGTTGCGCGTCGGCGGGGTGGTGGTGAAGCCGGGGCAGGGAGAGGCGCACCGGCGGCGGTGCCTGGAGGTGCTGGCGACGTGCTGAGGGCTGGATGGCACCGCTGCCGCCAGTGCCAAGCAAGCCCACCCCTGCTCGCACTCCATCTGGCACGAGGGGTGATCGACGCCGCATGCGCGCCGCAGGCGCGGCCGCCGCGCGATCGGAATCTCAGGCGCCCGACTCCATGCGCGCCAGGCGCTGCGCGATGATCCCATGCGCTTCGGCCATGAGGCGATCGATGAGCGACTTCACCGTGGGTACGTCGTGGATGAGTCCGGCCACCATGCCGCAGGACCAGGCGCCCGCATCCATCGCACCTTCCTGCATGATGCGCGGATAGACGCCGGCCACCTCAGGCAGGATGTCCTCGAATTTGATGGCCGTGCCGAGCGCGCGTTCCTTTTCGAGCAGGCGTTCGACGGCCGCGTTGTTGAGCACTCGTTCGGTGTTGCGCAGCGGGCGCATCACGAGACGGGTGTCGAGTTCGCTGGCTGCCACGATCGCCTGCTTGACGTTCTCGTGCACCGGGGCTTCCTGCGTCGCAATGAAGCGCGTCCCCATGTTCATGCCTTCGGCGCCGAGCGCGAGAGCAGCCACCAGCGAACGCCCGTCGGCCATGCCGCCCGACGCCACGAAGGGGATCTTCAGCGCCTCGGCGGCCCGCGGCAGCAGGATGAAGTTGGGCACGTCATCCTCCCCCGGGTGGCCACCGCACTCGAAGCCGTCAACGCTCACCGCATCGCAGCCGATGGCTTCGGCCTTCAGCGCATGGCGCACCGACGTGCACTTGTGGATCACCTTGACGCCGGCCTCCTTCAGCATCGGCAGCCATTTCTGCGGGTTGTTGCCGGCCGTCTCGACGACCTTGACACCGCCTTCGATGATGGCCTTCACGTACCCGGGATAGTCCGGCGGTGTGACCGCCGGCAGGAACGTGAGGTTCACGCCGAAAGGCTCGTCGGTCATCTCGCGGCAGCGGGCGATCTCTTTGGCGAGCAGTTCGGGCGTGCGCTGCGTCAGGCCGGTGATGATGCCCAGGCCTCCCGCGTTGGAGACGGCCGCTGCCAGTTCGGCCAGGCCGACGTAATGCATGCCACCCTGGATGATGGGGTGTTCGATGCCCAGAAGTTCGGTGATGCGGGTCTTCATGGCGCTCCAATGTGAGGCATGGAATGGGGATGGAGGTGGTTCGGGCGGGCGCGTGCGATCAGCGACCTTGGAGAACCGTGTCGATCAGCGGCACGGGTTGCCGTCCTTCTGGGACAAGGCCTACTGAATGAAGCCGAGTTCGCGCGCTTCGGTCTCGTACTTCGCGTAGGAGCCCTTCAGTGTCGCGGCATTGAGGATCATCTCGGCAGCCAAGGTGCGGGTGCCGGCCTCGAAGACCTGTGTGCGCATCCAGACGGATTCAGTGCGTGCGCTTTCGCTCAACGCGACGATCTCGCGCTCCAGGTCGTAGGCCTGGTCCACGAACAACGGGCCCTTGACGAGGCGGATCTGCTGCCCGGCAAACAGGCCCACGGCCGGTCCCCGGCCGCGCAGGCCGGCCTCGTTGACGCTGCTGCCGAGCAGCACGCTGATCATCTCGAAAGGGATGATGGCGCGGCCCCATGGCGAGGTGGCGGCACCTTCGGGCGTGTACCAGGGTGAAGGCTCCGTGATGACCTTCAGCTTGGCCGCCAGGGAGAAAGGGTAGTGGTCACCCATGTGCTGATGGAAACCCATCGTGACGGTTTCCTTCGCGGCGCCCCGTTGGCCCACGTGCAGATCACGGTTGATCACGAGGGCGGTGGCCGGGCGCAGCTTGCCGATGCGCTGTGGGATTTCATGGGCGCTGTCGGGGACATCGCCGACCGACGCGGTGCCGGTGAGCACCGGTGTGCCGTCGCGCTTCTCGGCCCACAGTCGCACCACGCGCTCGCCGGAGGACGGCGGCTGCACGAAGGCGCGGACCTCCTCGCCCTCGACCACCATGTTCTGGTAGTGCGCGCTGATGCAGCCGGTCTCGAACCACGCAGGACCGAACAATTGGAAGAGCAGCGGGTCGAACTGGCTGAAGTGCGTGGGGCCTTCGATCGGGCCGGCGCGCAGGCCGAGGTCTTCGGCCATTTTGTCGTCGTGGATCGAGAGGTGGCCGTCGTAGGTCTGCTCGGCCAGCATCTGGCGCGGCTTTCTCAGCGGGCCGCACAGCGTGGCGGTGGACGTCTGGGGGAAAGCTGGGTTCATGGGTGCACTCTTTTCTTTGGAGCCGCGGGTGTGGCGATGAGTCTAGCGATCGCGTGCGCGGGGCGGTGTCACCCGCGGGGCAGCCTGGCCGCCCAGGGCCGAACATGGCCGGCCCCTGCGTTTGCCGCATCGGCAGCCAGTGTCCTGTCGCAGAAATACGTTTCGCGGTGCGCTCGATCTTTCGCAGGATCGGGTCGGCTGGCGCCACCCATTGGAAGGATGTTGCGTCAGCGCCGCGCTTCGATCAAATGACGGGCCGAGTGCGCCACGAAAGGCTCGCCCTGGCGCATCCGGCGATCCAGCGCAAGCAGGGCATCGCGGTACTTGTGCGTCGAGAAGTCCGGCACCCACCACACGCACTTGCGAAGAATCCAGACCACCGCGCCCACGTCATGGAACGCCATGCGGCAGCGCGCCATGCGCAAATCCGTGACGGTCAGCCCCGCAGCCTGTGCCGCTGCCGCTTCTTCCTGTGGATCGCGCAGGCGCCGCTGCGCCGGCAGCGGTCCCAGGAAATGCTCGATCAGCTCGAAGGCCGAAGCCGGCCCCACGTGCTGCGCGAAGTAGTGCCCGCCCGGCTCAAGGATGCGATGGATCTCCACCCAGTCCGGCCGCACCGGATGCCGCGACGCGACCAACTCGAATGACGCATCGGCAAAGGGCCACGGAGCGCCATCGACCGTCTCCACGACCTGCACGCCGCGTGTGCCCAGGCGCTCGCACGCCTTGCGCGCATTCGGCGGCCAGGCTTCGGTCGCACAGATGCGCGGCGGAAGACGCGGCGCCTCGTCCAGCACCTCGCCGCCGCCCGTGTCCAGGTCCAGCGCCGATTCCACGCGGGCCAGCCGCTGCGCGAGCAGCCGGGCATAGCCCCACGGCGGGCGCTCCTCGCTGGCCCGTCCGGCCAGCCAATCGAAGCCCCAACCACTCACGTCAGCCGCTTCAGCTTCGGCCACCAGGTCGTCAAAAGGTTTCATTCACTTGACTCGCTCGGGGTCAGGTGGCCGAGCAAACCGTTCGGGCGGTGATGGTTGCAGTCGTGCTGCCAAGCCTTCAACTTCTCGCGCGCATCCTGCATTGTGATGAACTCATCGACGTTCAGGAACTCGTCGTCGCGCAGCCGACCGTTGAACGACTCGTCGCAGACAGTGGGGCGCCTTTTTTTGCCTGCTTTCTTTTGGCGAGGCAAAAGAAAGTGAGTCCGCCGCCGGGCGGACATCCCGGCTCCGGCGCCACTTCGAGCGCACTATCCCGACAAGCACCCTCCACTTTCGCGCCTCCGGCCAGGCACTCCAGTCCCCTATAAAGCAGTCAGAGCCAGACCCTCAAGCCATGCCCACCCTCCCCCGCGACACCCGCGACACCCTCTTCCTGCTCGCCGTCATCGCCCTGATCGTGCTGCCCCAGGTCGCCAACCTGCCGCCGTGGTGCAGCGCGCTCACGGCCACCGTGCTGCTGTGGCGCGGCTGGCTGGCGCTGCAGGGCCGCCCGCTGCCCGGCCGGTGGTGGCGCGTCGCGCTGCTGGCGGTCGCGCTGCTGGGCACCTGGGCCACGCACCGCACGCTGCTCGGGCGCGACGCCGGCGTCACGCTGGTCGTGGCGCTGCTGGCGCTGAAGACGATGGAGCTGCGCGCCCGGCGCGACGCCTTCGTCGTCTTCTTCCTCGGCTTCTTCGCCATGCTGACCAACTTCTTCTACTCGCAGTCGCTCCTGACGGCGCTGGCGATGCTGCTGGCGCTGCTGGGCCTCTTGACGGCACTGGTCAACGCCCACCTGCCGGTCGGCCGTCCGCCGCTGGCGCTGGCCGCGCGCACGGCGGGCGGCATGGCGCTCGCGGGCGCGCCGATCATGCTGGCGCTGTTCCTGCTGTTCCCGCGCGTCGGGCCGCTGTGGGGCACGCCGAACGACGCCATGACCGGGCGCAGCGGCCTGTCGGGGACGATGCGCGTGGGCAGCATCGCGCGGCTGGCGCTCGACGACGGCATCGCCGCGCGCGTCAAGTTCGACGGCGACCGCGTCCCGCCGCAGCGCGAGCTGTACTTCCGCGGCCCGGTGCTGGAGCGCTTCGACGGCCGCGAATGGAGCGCGCCGCCGCCGTGGGAGCGCACCCTGCACGCGTCCGACCTGCGCGTCGCGGGCGAGCCGGTGCGCTACGAGGTCACGATGGAGCCGAGCCACCGGCCCTGGCTGCTGACGCTCGAAGCGGCGCCGCGCGCGCCCGAGATCCCGGGCGTGCGCGTGACCGGCACGCCCGACTTGCAGTGGCTGGCGAGCCGCCCGGTCGGCGACCTGCTGCGCTACCGCGCCGAGAGCTACCCCCGCTTCGAGAGCGGCCCGCTGCGCCGCACCCGCGCGCTGCAGGCCTTCGTGGCGCTGCCGCCCGGCACCAACCCGCGCACCGTCGCGCTGGCCGCACGCATGCGCGCCGACCCGGCGCTCGCCGGCGCCGGCACGCCCGCGCTGGTGCAAAACGTGCTGCGGCGCCTGGCCACCGGCGGCTACCGCTACACGCTGGAGCCCGGCGCCTACGGCAACGACACCGCCGACGAATTCTGGTTCGACCGCCGGGAGGGTTTCTGCGAGCACATCGCCTCGGCCTTCGTGGTGCTGATGCGCGCGCTCGACATCCCGGCGCGCATCGTCACCGGCTACCAGGGCGGCGAACTGAACGGCGTCGATAACTTCTGGGTGCTGCGCCACAGCGACGCGCACGCCTGGGCCGAGGTGTGGGAGGAAGGCCGCGGCTGGGTGCGGGTCGATCCGACCGGCGCGGTGTCGCCGGGGCGCGTCGGCAGCTTCCAGCGCCTCGCCGCGCCGCCGGGCTTCTTCGACAGCGCCATCGGCACCGTGAGCCCCGACCTGTCGCAGCACCTGCGCGCCGCCTGGGAGGCGGTCAACAACCGCTGGAACCAGTGGGTGCTCAACTACACGCAGGGCCGCCAGCTCGATCTGCTGAAGCACCTCGGCTTCGACGCGCCGAGCCCGCGCGATCTGGCGGTCGTGCTGCTGTGGCTGCTGGTCGGCGCGAGCGTGGCCGGCGGCGGCTGGACCCTGTGGGAGCGCAGCCGCCACGACCCCTGGCTGCGGCTGCTCGGCCGGGCGCGCACGCGCCTGAGGAAGTCCGGGCTCGACGTGCCCGACGCCGCGCCGCCGCGCCAGCTCGCGCAGCAGGTGCTGGAGCGCTTCGGCGCCGCCGGCCGGCCGCTGCACGATTGGCTGCTGCGCCTGGAAGCCCAGCGCTACGCGCCGCCGCCGGGCGACCGATTGCCGACCTTGCGCGCCGAATTCCGCCGCCTGCGCTGGCCGCGCTGACCGTCCGCGCCGGGTTCTTTCCGGAAACCAGGCCATCGCCCGCAACCAGCGGTGCCGGAAGCGCCATCGTTCGACGCGCCCGGCACAATCCCCTCATGCGACGCCCCGCCCTCCACGCCCTCCCTCTTGCTATCGCTTTAATAGCTGTCTACGCATATCCCACGGGCGCTGGCGCCCAAAAAGCTTCTGAAAACCGCCGCGCCGCCAACAGCGTGCCGGTGCGCGGCGGCACGCCCTACGCCACGCGCGACGACGCCATGCAGTTCGCCGACGACGTGGCGGCGCGCCGCGACCTGGACCGCGAGTGGGTGCGCGCCACCCTCGGCTCGGCCCGCTTCCTGGGCAACGTGCCGCGGCTGATGCTGCCGGCGCCGCGCGGCACGGCGAAGAACTGGCGCGCCTACCGCGGCCGCTTCATCGACCCGGTGCGCATCGCCGCGGGCGCGCGCTTCTGGCGCGCCAACGCCAAGGCGCTGGCGCTGGCCGATGCCGAGTTCGGCGTGCCGCCGGAGATCATCGTCGGCATCCTGGGCGTCGAGACGATCTACGGCCGCGACATGGGCAGCTTCCGCGTGCTCGACGCGCTCGCCACGCTGGCCTTCGACTTCCCGCAGGCGCACCCGCGCGCCGCCGAGCGCGAGGCCTTCTTCCGCGGCGAGCTGGAGAGCTTCCTGAGCCTGGAGAGCCGCACCGGCGACGACCCGCGCGCGCCGCTGGGCAGCTACGCCGGCGCCATGGGCATGCCGCAGTTCATGCCGAGCAGCATCGCCAAATACGCCATCGACTTCGACGGCGACGGCCGCATCGACCTCACGGGCAGCCCGGCCGACGCGATCGGCTCGGTCGCCAACTACTTCAAGGCCTTCGGCTGGAAGCCGGGGATGCCCTCGACCTACCCGGTGCGCTTCGATCCGGCCACGCTCGACCTCGACGCCCTGCTCGCGCCCGACATCCTGCCGAGCTTCGGCGTCGCGAGCTTCCAGGCCAAGGGCGCGCTGCTGGACGGCGAAGCGCTGCAACACAAGGGCCCGCTCGCACTGATCGAGCTGCAGAACGGCGACGACCCGCCCACTTACGTCGCCGGCACCGAGAACTTCTACGTCATCACGCGCTACAACTGGAGCAGCTACTACGCCATGTCGGTGCTGGAGCTGGGCCAGGAGGTCCGGGCGGCGCTGCAGCAGCAGGAGCCCTGACGGCGATGACCACGACGACGCCAGCTGCGTCCGCCGGGCCGGTCGCTCCGGACGCGATGAGGCTGCGCGAGGCTTGGTCGGCCGCCTGGCGCGGCATCGGGGTCGAGCCACGCGACGCGGTCCTGCTCGACGCCCTGCTCGCGCGCCATTGCGAGCCGCACCGCGCCTACCACACGCTGCAGCACCTGGGCGAATGCCTGGCGCTGCTGGCGCGCCATGCCGGCGCCGCCGAGCGCCCGGCCGAAGTAGCGCTGGCGCTGTGGTTCCACGACGCGGTCTACGACGTGCACGACGGCCACGACAACGAGGCCCGAAGCGCCGCCTGGGCGCGCGACGCGCTCGCGGCCGCCGGCGCGCCCGACGAGGTCGCCGGGCGCGTGCACGCGCTGGTGATGGCGACGCGGCACGGCGACGCGCCGTCGCCCGCGGGCCGCGATGCCGAACTGCTGGTCGATATCGACCTGGCCATCCTGGGCGCCGCGCCGCCGCGCTTCGCCGAGTACGAGCGGCAGATCCGCACCGAGTACGCGCACGTGCCGCCCGAGGTGTTCGAGCCGCGCCGGCGCGAGCTGCTGGCGCGCTTCCTGCGGCGCGAGCCGCTCTACCGCACCGCCGCGCTGCGCGACGCGCGCGAGGCGCAGGCCCGGGAGAACCTGCGCGGCGCGCTCGGCGTGCCGGCTGGATTGCTATCTAAAAAGTAGCAGACAATGCCCATGGAGCGGGCGCCAGGGCCGGTTTTCGCTCGCAAAGTCCCTCACTCCAGCGCGCTGGCCGGGCCGAAGAACTCGCAGCGGGTCTGCGACTCCGGCACGCCCAGCTCGCGCAGTTGCTTCTTCACCTGCCGCATGAAGGGCTTGGGGCCGAGGAAGTAGGCGTCCACGTCGCGCGAGGGCGGCAGCCATTGCGCGAGCTGGTCGGTGCCGACGCGGCCGGTGGCGTGCGGCGCGTCGGCCTCGCCCTCGTGCTCGTCGTAGATGTAGAAGAGCTTCAGATCGGCGTGCCGGGCCTTGCGCGCGGCCATCGCGTCGCGAAAGGCGTGCACCCCGCGGTTGCGCGCGAAGTGGATGAAGTGCACCGGGCGCCGCTGCTGCAGCGCGGCGTCGAGCATCGCCAGCGTGGGCGTGATGCCGACGCCGCCGCTGATCAGCACCACCGGCTTGTCGCCCGCCGCCAGCACGAACTCGCCGGCCGGCGGGAACACGTCGAGCACGTCGCCCTCGCGCACCACCTCGTGCAGGAAGCCCGAGGCCACGCCGCCGGCCTCGCGCTTGACGCTGATGCGGTAGTCGCAGCCGTTGGGCGCGGCCGACAGCGAGTAGTTGCGGCGGATCTCCTGCCCGTCCACCACCAGCCGCAGGCCCAGGTACTGGCCCGGCTGGAAGTCGGCGACGGCGCCGCCGTCCTGCGGCACCAGGTAGAACGAGGTGATCTCGGCGCTCTCGGCGACCTTGCGCGCCACGCGGAAGGCGCGCGCGCCGCGCCAGCCGCCCGGCGCGGCGGCGGTCTCGGCGTAGACCTTTTCCTCGGCGCCGATCAGGATGTCGGCGAGCTGCCCGTAGGCGGCGCCCCAGGCGGCCAGCACCTCGTCGGTGGCGACCTCGGCGCCCAGCACCTCGCGGATGGCGCGCAGCAGGCAGGCGCCGACGATGGGATACTGCGCCGGCTCGATCTGCAGCGAGACGTGCTTGTGCACGATCTGCTCGACCAGGCCGCCCAGCTGGTCGAGCCGGTCGATGTGGCGCGCGTACATCAGCACGCCGTTGGCCAGCGCGCGCGGCTGCTCGCCGCTGGCCTGGTGCGCCTGGTTGAAGAAGGGCCGCACCTCGGGGTGCTCGGACAGCAGGATCTTGTAGAAATGGGTGGTGAGCGCCTCGCCGCCGCTCTCCAGCAGGGGCACGGTGGACTTGACGATGGCGCGTTGTTGCGGAGTCAGCATGGCTTCCATTCGATGAGAGAGGTTGGACCCGCGACACCGCGGGCCCGGCCGGCGACGAAGGCGCCGGCGCACCTTTCCTGCAATCAAGAACCGTGCCACCAGGGTAAACCCTGAGAATCAAGGGCTTACCGGAGCCGGCATCAAAATGATCCCCTGCCTGACGAGTCAATATGACGCACCGAAGCGTCGATCGGACTGCTTCCCATGCTGCTGAAAACCCTGGTCCCCCTGGTCGACGACCTGGCCCGCGAGCTGCCCGACGCCGAGCGCTACCGCCGCCTGCTCGCCGCCGTGCGCGCCCTGCTGCCGTGCGACGCCGCGGCGCTGCTGCGGCTGGAAGGCGCCTGGCTGGTGCCCGTCGCCATCGACGGCCTGAGCGGCGACACGCTGGGGCGGCGCTTCAGGGTGGCCGAGCATCCGCGCCTGCGGCAGCTGCTGGAAACCGACGGCCCGACCCGCTTCCCGCCCGACAGCGAGCTGCCCGACCCGTACGACGGGCTGGTCGAGGGCCTGCCCGGCCTGCTCGAAGTGCACGACTGCATGGGCTGCCCGGTGCGCATCGACGGCCGGCCGTGGGGCGTGCTCACGCTCGACGCGCTCGCGCCGGAGCGCTTCTCGGTGGTGGCGCTGGACGACCTGCAGGCCTTCGCCAGCCTGGCTGCCGCCACGGTGAGCGTGGTGCAGCGCATCGACCGGCTGGCGCTGCGCCTGGAGGACGAGCGCCAGCGCGCCGACCGCTATCGTGCGCTGGCCGGCGACCACGCGCCGCCCGCGCTGATCGGCCAGAGCCCGGCGCTGCGGCGGCTGCTCGACGACATCGCCGTGGTCGGCAACAGCGAGTTGACGGTGCTGGTCACCGGCGAGACCGGCGTCGGCAAGGAGCTGGTGGCGCAGGCGCTGCATGCGGCCTCGCCGCGCGCCGCGCGCCCGCTCGTCAGCCTCAACTGCGCGGCGCTGCCCGAGACGCTGGTGGAAAGCGAGCTGTTCGGCCACGTGCGCGGCGCCTTCTCCGGCGCGGTGGCCGAGCGGCGCGGCAAGTTCGAGCTGGCCGACGGCGGCACGCTGTTCCTCGACGAGATCGGCGAGCTGTCGCTGGCGGTGCAGGCCAAGTTATTGCGCGTGCTGCAGGACGGCCAGCTGCAGCGCCTGGGCTCCGACCGCGAGCACCGGGTCGACGTGCGCGTGATCGCCGCGACCAACCGCGACCTGGCCCACGAGGTGCGCGCCGGGCGCCTGCGCGCCGACTTCTACCATCGCATCAGCGTCTACCCGCTGGCGGTGCCACTCCTGCGCGAGCGCGGCCGCGACGTGCTGCTGCTGGCCGGCGACTTCCTGGAGCAGAACCGCTCGCGCCTCGGGCTCGGCGGCCTGCGGCTGGACGCTGGCGCGCAGGCCGCGCTGCTGGCCTATGGCTGGCCCGGCAACGTGCGCGAGCTCAAGCACGCGATCGGCCGCGCCGCGCTCAAGGCGCTGGCCGGCGGCGGGCCGCGACCGCGCATCGTGACCCTGACGGCTCGCCACTTCGACTTGGAGGCCGCGCCGGACGTGACGCGGCAGGCTCTGCCGGCAGCTTCGGATGCAACGGCCGATGTGGCCGATGTGGCCGATGTGCACGGTACGCAGGCGGGCCAGGCGCCGGCCGCCGCCCCGGTGCCCGACCTGCGCACCTCGGTGGAAGCCCACCAGCGCCAGCGCATCGAGGCGAGCCTGGCGCGCCACCACCGCAACTGGGCCGCAGCCGCGCGCGAGCTGGGCGTGCATCGCGCCAACCTGGTCCGGCTGGCGCGGCGGCTGGGGGTGCGCGCCGGCTGACGACGCGCTCGGCCGGCGCACGGCGCGCGGCATCCGGCGGCCGATGGCCGGAACCGACTTCGCCTTGCGGCGCTCAGGGATAGAGCCCGCGCTCCTGGCGCGCCATCAGGATGCGCTCGCAGGCCACCGCGTAGGTCGCGGTGCGCAGGCTGATCTTGTGGCGGTCGGCGGTTTCCCAGATGTTGTTGAGCGCCTCGACCATGATGCGGTCGAGCCGCACGTTGATCTCGTCCTCGCTCCAGAAGAAGCTGGAGAAGTCCTGCACCCACTCGAAGTAGCTCACCGTCACGCCGCCGGCATTGCAGATCACGTCGGGCACCACCTGCACGCCACGCTCGGCGAAGACGTCGTCGGCGCCCGGCGTGGTCGGACCGTTGGCGCCTTCGAGCACCAACTTCGCCTTGATGCGGCGGGCGCGCTCGGCGCTGATCTGGCCTTCCAGCGCGGCCGGGATCAGGATGTCGCAGTCCACGTCCCAGAAATCCTCGTCGGCGATGCGATCGGCGCCCTGGAAGCTCTCGATGCTGCGCTCGTGCGCGTTGACCTGCAGCAGCGCGGCCGTGTCCATGCCGTCCGGGTTGGCCAGCGTGCCGGTGTGGTCCTGCACCGCGACCAGCTTGGCGCCGGCCTGCACGAACAGCTCGGCCGCCGTCGCGCCGACGTTGCCGAAGCCCTGCACCGCCACGCGCGCGCCCTCCAGGTCGAGCCCGCTGCGCCGCGCCGCCTCGCGCCCGGTCACGAACACGCCGCGCCCGGTCGCCTTGACGCGCCCCAGCGAGCCGCCCAGGTGGATCGGCTTGCCGGTGACGACGCCGGTGGTGGTGCCGCCGACGTTCATCGAGTAGGTGTCCATCATCCACGCCATGACCTGCGCGTTGGTGTTGACGTCGGGCGCCGGGATGTCGGTGTGCGGGCCGATGACGAGGCCGATCTCGCTGGTATAGCGGCGGGTGATCTTCTCCAGCTCCTTGGGCGAGAGCTTCTTCGGGTCCACGCGGATGCCGCCCTTGGCGCCGCCGAAGGGCACGTTGACGGCCGCCGTCTTGATGGTCATCCAGGCCGACAGCGCCATCACCTCCTCCAGCGTCACGTCGGGGTGGAAGCGCACGCCGCCCTTGCCGGGGCCGCGCGACATGTTGTGCTGCACGCGGAAGCCCTCGAAATGGGCGATGCTGCCATCGTCCATCTCGATGGGCACGTCGACGATCAGCGCGCGCTTGGGGCGCTTCAGCGTCTCGACCCACTTGGCCAGCGGCCCGAGGTAGGGCACCACCCGGTCGACCTGCGCCAGGTAGGTGCTCCAGGGACTGTCGGGCGTCAGGTGAAGATACGACAGCGCGAAAGACGACGGGGCTGCGGACGAAGGTTCAGACATGGCGGCACTCCTGGTTCATCGATGAGTTCCGCAGTGTGCCAGCGCGGCGGCACTTAGGCGACTGTCGACCCGCTTCGATGCGTCGCGCGGCCTGCCGGTCGCATCCATGCCGAGCGTTGTTTTAAGGCTTCGACCGCCCGAAAGCATGACACTCAAAGTAACATCAGCATACATTCGCTTGCCGCGCATCGTCTGTCCGTCTCCAACGAGGTTCAACCCCCATGCACTCACGCACACCCGCCCGCCCTTTTCTCTCGCGCCGCGCCGTGGCGCTGGGATTTCTCTCGACGGGTTTGCTGTGGGGGGCGCAGGCGCAGGCACAGGCGGCGGTCCAGTGGGACATCGCCACGGGCTATCCGGAATCGAGTTTCCACGTCGTCAACCTCCACCAGTTCGCCCGGGAGGTCAAGGAGGCGACCGGCGGCAAGCTCACCCTCAAGATCCACGCCGCGGGCAGTCTGGTCAAGGGGCCCGGCATCGCCAAGGCGATCAGCGAGGGCAAAGTGGCCGGCGGCGAGGTGTTCGGGCCCAGCCTGAGCACCATTGACCCGGTCTTCACGCTCGACGCATTGCCTTTTTTCGCCACCGACTACGCGACGGCGCAGCGTCTGGCGCAGGCCGCCCGGCCCACCGTGCGCGACAAGCTCAAATCGGTGGGCTATGTTTTTCTTTACTCGGTGGCCTGGCCGCCGCAGGGCATCTTCGCGGCGCGCCCGATCAACAGCACGGCGGACCTGGCGAGCCTGCGCATCCGCGAGAACTCGCCGCCCGTCAAGCGGCTGGCCGAGGTGCTGGGCGCGACGCCGGTCACGGTCGAGACGCCCGACTTGGCGTCCGCGCTCGCCGCCAAGAAGATCGACGCCGTCTTCACCTCCAGCGCGCAGGGCGTGGACACGCAGATGTGGCAGCAGCTGCCGTACTTCTACCCGGTCAACGCCTGGCTGCCGCGCAACATCGTCATGGTCGGGCAGAAGGCGTTCGACGCGCTCGACCCTGCCACCCGAGAAACGGTCATGAAGCTGGCCGCCGCGGCCGAAACCCGCGGAACGAGCCTGAGCGAAGCCAACGCCCGCAGCACGCTCGAGCAGCTGGGCCGCGCCGGCGCCAAGGTCGGTCCGCTGCCGGGGCCGGTGCACGCCCGGCTGGACCGCGCCGGCGAGCAGGTGGCGCGCGAATCCATGGCGGGGCACGCCGGGCTGATGGCCATCCTGACGACCTTCTTCATCGGCAAGTAGCCTCGCGCCCCCGGTGCGCAGTCCCGCTGTGGGGGGGCGCACCATCGATGCAGCCTCGTCGGCAGGAACCGCCCGAGAGACACCGCCCCCAGGCTCGGCCGCAGCGCGTTGCGTCGTCCACCGTTCCGCGGCTCCCCTGGCGAGCGTTCGCGCAGCGCGCCTCAGTCGAAGCGCAGCGTCTCGACGCCCGCCGCCGTGCCGAGCAGGCAGATATCGGCCTTCTGGTGCGCGAACACGCCGACCGTCACCACGCCCGGCCACTGGCTGACCTCGTTCTCGAAGGCCAGCGGGTCGACGATCCTGAGGCCGGTCACGTCGACGATGTGCTGGCCGTTGTCGGTGACGAGCGCTGCGCCGTCCCGCTCGCGCACCTGCGCGAGGCCGCCCAGCGCCGCGAACTGCCGCATGATGCGCCGCGCCGCCATCGGAATGACTTCCACCGGCAGCGGAAAGGCGCCCAGCGTCTCCACGCGCTTGGACGCGTCGGCAATGCACACGAAGCGCCGCGACTGCGCCGCCACGATCTTCTCGCGCGTGAGCGCCGCGCCGCCGCCCTTGACCATGAAGCCGCGCCCGTCGATTTCGTCGGCGCCGTCGATGTAGACCGCCAGCTCGTCGATCTCGTTGCTGTCGAACACCGGAATGCCGAGCGCGCGCAGCCGCTCGGTCGATGCCGTCGAGCTCGACACCGCGCCGCGGATCTCGCCCTTGATGCCCGCCAGCGCATCGAGAAAAAAGTTGACCGTCGAGCCGGTGCCGACGCCGACGATCTCGCCGCGCACCACGTAATCGAGCGCGGCGCGGCCGGCCTGCGCCTTGAGCGCGTCCGGGCTGGGCGTGCCCGCACCGCCACCGGCGGCGGATGGAAGAATCGGAAGGTCGGGGTCGGCAGCGGCCATGAACGAGAATCCTGCGCAGAAAAAACCTGGTCGAGAATTATCCGATGCCGCCGCTGCCGCTCTCCACGCTTTACCCGCTCGCGCGGCCCCTGCTGTTCAGTCTCGACGCCGAGCAGGCGCACGAACTGACGCTCGAAGCGCTGGCGCGCACCCAGAACACCTTGCTGGCGCGCGGCTACACCGCGCCACGCGTCGAGGACCCGGTGACGCTGGCCGGGCTGCGTTTTCCGAACCGGGTCGGCCTTGCCGCCGGGCTCGACAAGAACGCGCGCTGCATCGACGCCTTCGCGGCGATGGGCTTCGGCTTCGTCGAGGTCGGCACCGTCACGCCCAAGGCGCAGCCGGGCAACCCAAAGCCGCGCATGTTCCGCCTGCCGCGCGCCGATGCGCTGATCAACCGGCTCGGCTTCAACAACGACGGGCTCGACGCCTTCGTCGCCAACGTGCGGCGCGCGCGCTTTCGCGAGCGCGGCGGCCCCGGCGGGCCGATGCTGCTGGGCCTCAACATCGGCAAGAACGCGGCGACGCCGATCGAGCGCGCGGTGGACGACTACCTGATCGGGCTCGAAGGCGTCTACCCGCACGCCGACTACGTGACGATCAACATTTCCAGCCCGAACACCGCCAACCTGCGCACGCTGCAAGGCGACGCGGCGCTCGACGCCCTGCTCGGTGCGCTGTCGGCGCGACGCGAGGCGCTGGCCGCCCGCCACGGCAGGCGCGTGCCGCTGTTCGTCAAGATCGCGCCGGACCTCGACGCGGCGCAGATCGCCGTCATCGCCGCCACCCTGCGGCGGCACGCCATGGATGGCGTGGTCGCAACCAACACCACCCTGGCGCGCGACGCGGTGGCCGGCCTGCCGCACGGCCAGGAAGCGGGGGGCCTCTCGGGCGCGCCGGTCAGGGCGGCGAGCAACCGGGTGATCGAGGCGCTGCGCAAGGCGCTCGGGCCCGCCTTTCCGATCATCGGCGTGGGCGGCATCCTGAGCGCGGCCGACGCCGTCGCCAAGGTTCGCTCGGGCGCGGACGTGGTGCAGATCTACACCGGCCTGATCTACCGCGGCCCGGCGCTGGTGAGCACGGCCGCCCGGGCCCTGCGCGCGCGCTCCGCCTGAGGGCGTGCACGACCGGCGCGGGCCGCGTCCGGGTGCCGTCGGCGGCCGGCGGTCAGCGCCGGCCCAGCATCAGGCCGATCAGCACGCCCACGGCCAGCGCCGCGCCGGCGACCTGCCACGGCTCCTCGCGTGCGTAGGCGTGGGCGTTGTCGGCCACTTCCCTGGCCTTGGCGCCGGCGACCTTGGTCTTGTCGGCCACCACGTCGCGCGCCGTCTGCCAGGTGTCATTGACCTGGTCGCGCAGCGCCCTGGCCTGCGAGCCCACGTCGTCGCCGCCGCCGTCCTTGCCGCCGGACGCCGCATCGGCCTTGCCCGTGTCGCTGCTGGTCTTGTCGGTATTGGTGTTGGAGCTGCCGGCGCCGGTGCTGCCTGAGCCCATGCCGCTACTGCCACTGCCACTGCTGCTGCCGGTGTTGCCGCTGCTGCCGCTGCTGCCTGCACCGCTGCCGGTGCTGCCGCTTGCCGTACCGCTGCCCGTGCTGCCGTTGCCGCTGCCGGGGGCGCCGGGAGTGCCGTCCTTCCTGTCGCTGTCGTTGTTCTTCCTGCTGTCGTCGCTTGGCTTGGCCGGCGCCGCAGCACCGCCGGCGTTGGGGTATGTGGTGGATGCGTTCATGAGAGCTCCCGATAAAAATGACGCCGACGGGATGCCGGCACGATGCGCCGTTCGATAACGGCGCAGCGATCATGCTACGGGGCCGCCGGTCGCAGCGGCGTTCCCATTTCGACTCAAGACGCTGTCAGCAATGACGCCACGTGCTCCCCGATCGCCAGGCTGGCGGTGAGGCCGGGCGATTCGATGCCGAACAGGTTGACCAGCCCCGGCACGCCGTGCCCGCGCGGGCCCTGGATCATGAAGTCCGCCGCCGGCTCGCCGGGCCCGACGATCTTCGGGCGGATGCCGGCATAGCCGGGCTGCAGCGCGCCCGGCGGCAGCGCGGGCCAGTACCTGCGCACCTCCGCCTCGAAGGCCGCGGCGCGCGACGGCGCCACCTCGAGGTCGGCGGGCGAATCGACCCATTGCACGTCCGGGCCGAAGCGGGCCTGGCCGCCCAGGTCCAGCGTCAGGTGCACCCCGAGCCCGGCCGGCTCGGGCAGCGGGTAGATCAGATGGCCGAAGGGCGCGCGGCCGCTCATCGAGAAATAGCTGCCCTTGGCGAAATGCTCGCGCGGCACGGCCTCGGGCGGCAGCCCCTCGAAGCGCCGGGCGAGCGCCGGCGCGCCCAGGCCGGCCGCGTTGACGACGCACCGGCTGCGCAGCTCGGAGCCGTCCTGCGCTCTCAAAATGAGAGCGTCATCCCTATGCCGGACGTGCGCTACCGGGCATTTGAGCACCACGATGCCGCCGGCAGCCTCGACGTCGCCCTGCAGGCTCAGCATCAGCGCGTGGCTGTCGATGATGCCGGTCGAGGGCGAAAGCATCGCGGCGACGCAGGCGAGCTGGGGCTCCAGGGCGCGGGCCTCCTCGCCCGTCAGAAGCTCCAGATCATCGACCCCGCAGGCCCGCGCGTTGGCCCCAATCGCCTGCAGCCCCGCCACCTGCGCCTGCGAGGTGGCGACGACGAGCTTGCCGCAGCGCCGGTGCGGCAGCGCGCGCTGTGCCGCGTAGCCATAGAGCGCCTGGCGCCCCGCCACGCACAGGCGCGCCTTCAGCGAGCCGGGAGCGTAATAGAGCCCGGCATGGATGACCTCGCTGCTGCGCGAGCTGATGCCGCTGCCGATGGCGCCCTCGGCCTCCAGGACCATGACTTCGCGCCCGCGCAGCGCCAGCGCGCGAGCAATGGCCAGGCCCACCACGCCGGCGCCGATGACGGCGCACTCGATTTCATCCATGCCGCCAGCTTAGCGCGGCCAGGGACGCCCTCAGTGCAGCGTCATGGCGGGCCAGCGGAACACGGCGGCATTCATGAACCGCGGATGGACCGGTTGCGAGAGCATGGCCCTCGCACGCACCCGAGGCCGCCCGGCGGCCGCCGTGCCGGTGCGCCATCGCAGGGACGGGGCCGGCTCCGCAGGGCCTTGGTCGGGCTCGACGGGCAACTCGCCGGGATCGGGCGGATCGGGCGTGATGGGGGTCGGAAGGTCGGGACTCGGACTGGTCGCCATGGCGGGTCTCCTCTCGGGTTCAACCCGCTTGTACCTCCGGCGCCGGTGGAGCGGGACGGCGGCAGGCCGCAACGCGCGTCAGCGCCGGCCGACAGGGTGAGCACCGAATGAGCAAAAAAGATCGACAGTGGGCGGCAGGACAAGGGTGCGGCCCCCGGATGGAGCAACTCCCCGTGTCATCCGGGTCCGGGGCCGGGTTCAGGGGGACAGTTCCTCGCGTCGCACGACCACCGTCGGATCGCGCCGCGGTTTCGCGCCGCTTCCCCGGATGCTGACGACCTTCGAGAGTGCCGAGAACCAGTACGGCGCGCCGATCACGCCCGCGAGTGCTGTCAGTGCCCATCCAAGGATGCGCAGGAGCCACTCGGCAAAGCTCCCGCCGGCACCGTGCAGATCTTGCGTGCAGCGCGTCCACACGGCATTTACCCTGGACAAGGCCTCTGGCGACCGCAGCTCGGCTGCGGACCAGGGCAAGCTGAGGCATGCGTAGCCCACCGGCAGCTTGCCCAGGGCCGACCCTTGCGCAGCCGTCAGCAGCGCGGACGTTTGTTGAGGGGTCAGCGGTTCCTTGCCGGCGAGATCGACTCCACCGAGCGTGCCGGTCCGGGCCACCTCATCGGCAAGGGCCGCCACCTGTGCGCGCAGCAGAGAGGAATGATTCAAGGCGCTGAAGATCTCGATGGTGTTGATGTTGGCCATGGCCGCCAGCAGAAAACCGAAGACGAACAGCCGACGCTGCGCATAGGCCTTGTACCAGCCCCCCACGCGGTCCATCGCCGCCGAGTACCAGTCGGCAAGACCTTGCAGGGCGAGATGCAGATCGCCCCCCGCCTTGTCGATGATCGGCAGGGCGGCGTAGGCCACCGGAGAGCGCTGCGCCGAAAGCAGGCAGACCGCTGCGCGCAGGTTCGCGAAATCGAGTTCGGGCGGGGGAGCGGGCGCTCCCTTCGACGACTCTGCGTCCACCGTATTGGCGGCGCGCCGAACCACGACGTTGGCGAAGGCCATGGCGAAATGCAGCGGTTCGACGTACGCCGGCGGCTTGCCGCGCGCGGCGCGGTCACGGTACAGATTGCCGATCAGCGGATGCTGCACCACACGCGCGTAAATCGACTCATCGGCCAGAAGCCGGCGGATTCCCATGGTCAGGAACTGGCCCCTGTGCCCGAAGTACTGCGACCACCATTCCTGCACCGCGCTGACCACCACGGCGAACAGGAGGTAGACCAGGAACAGGCCCGCAAAGACGTCGAGGAGTGCCATCATGGCGCCGCAACTCCAAAGCCTTCGCCGTCGCCGGCGACGTTGAAGGTGACATCCGTCCGGCCGGCCTGGCCGAGATTGGGGGGCCGGTACTCCGGGTCGACCTTCCACTTCTCGAAGGCGGTCTCGTCGACCACCTGGTTGATGCCGTCCGCGGGAACGAGCATGCGCCGGTAGGACCGCCCTCCCATCCCCGGAATCGAGCGCATGATTCTGTAGGCGCCCCCGAGGAACTCCGCATAGCTGTCGTGCACGGGCGACTGGTACTCGGTACCGTCGAGGTCGAAGGCCGCCGGAGCCTTGTCCAAATAGGGCAAGACCTTCTGTGTGCCGGGCTCGGTGCCGGCGCTGGGCAGTCGGCGGTCGTTGCTGAACATGAGGCCGCAGGCGGCCGCCTGATCCGCCAGCCACTTGAGCGGCGCGGCGGGCAGGAGGCTGTCCTTGTAGCCCCCGCCGACATCGGCATGCGCGCCCGGGAACCACCGCTGCTGCACCGTCTCGACGGGCTGCACGCCGCCGATCGGCGTGGGCAAGGCGCTCCACAAGGTGGCCACGTAGGGCAGGCGCTGTTCATCGATGGCGACGGCATGGAAGGCGTTGCGCACGCTGGCGCTCAGGGCGGTGTTGTGGAACTGGTACTTGGTTGAAAACCGCGGGATCAGGTCCCGGTCGAACACCCGCGGGATGCCCAGCGCGCCGACCGTGTCCCACACGCCGATGAAATGAATCCGCACCGGATACCTGGCATTGGTTTCCAGGCGGAATGCGGCCACGGCGGCGTCGTGCTCTTGAACCGCCTGCCGATCCCCGGGTTTGTCGGAGTCGCGCTGGCTGTCGGGGGGGCGCTGCGCATACAGCTCCCAGGCCCGCTTGATGAGCGGCTGTTCGGCCGCCGTGCCCGGGTCGGCCGCCTTCGCGGGCTCGATTCTCGGGATTCCGAGGTAGCTGACCATGCCACCCAGGCTGCGCGCCGTGAACGCGCCCCTCGAGAAGCCGAACAGGTAAATGTCCGAGCCGCTGGGGAAGGGCTCGCCTGAAGGCGCCCTGACATCCGGGCGGTCTCCGTTCGGCAGACGGCCGGGTGCGACGTCGGGCGCTTCCACGCCACCGGGATCGTCTCCGACCGACTCGTAGACCTGCGCGAGCCATCCGTAGCCCAGGCGGATGTTGTTGTCCAGCCCCGCACCGAAGACACCGCCGCGCACGCGCTCGTACCACTTCGTGCCGACGCCCTCGTCGTAGAACTTGCGCTGCCACGAGCAACCGGTGGAGCGGTCCGCGATCTCGCTGTAGACCTTGACCACGTTCGTGTTGGTCTGCGAGGTGTTCCAGGTGCCGTCAAAACACAGGATCAGGGTCGTGTAGGGCTTGGGCATGACAGAGCAGCCGATCGTCTGCTGCCACCCAAGGTTATCCAGACCGCACGGCGTTGGCAGCCCTACGAATGGCCTAGTTCGGAGGGCCTACCGGCGCACGGCCGTGAGGCGATGCTCTGCTCGTACAGCCAGGTCTGGGCGCCGACCTTCTTGGTGACGCGATCGAGGGTCAGCTGCATGCGGCCTCCTGCCGGAGCTGGCGCGAGCGCATCCAGGCATCGACGCGCTCGCGCCCGGACGCTGCCAGGTGCAGCCCGAGCTTGGAGCGGCGCCACAGCACGTCGTCGCCCGACACCGCCCATTCCTCGCCCTGCAGGTAGCGCAGTTCGCGCTCATGAAGGCCGGGCGCGACTTCGGCGCCCAGGTCGGCGAGCGCCGCCGCGTCGCCCAGCACGCGCTCGATGCGGCTGCCGTAGGCGCGCGCCAGCCGATGCGCCAGGGCCGGCGGCAGCCACGGGTGCCGGGCCTCGACCGCCGCGACGAAGCGCCGGAAATCGTCCTGCGGCTGCGCGCCGGACGCCTTGCCGATCCAGCCCGACAGGTCGCCGCCCGGCAGGAAGGCGCCCTCGGTCCAGGCCGGCCGCGCCTCGCCCAGCATGCGGCCGATGTCGTCGGCCGCGTCTTCGGCCAGCTTGCGGAAGGTCGTGATCTTGCCGCCCCACACCGACAGCAGCGGCGCCGCGTCGGCGTTGCGCTCCAGCAGGTAGTCGCGCGTGACGGCCGACGGGTCGCCCGACGCGTCGTCGAGCAGCGGGCGCACGCCCGAGTAGCTCCAGACCACGTCGGCCGGCGCGACCGGCTGCTCGAAATAGTGGCTGGCCTGGGCGCACAGGTACGCGGTCTCGTCGGCGTCGATGCGCGCCGCGCCGGGGTCGTCGCCGCCGATCTCGACGTCGGTGGTGCCGATCAGCGTGAAGGCGCCCTCGTACGGGATGGCGAAGATGATGCGCTTGTCGGGGTTCTGGAAGATGTAGGCGCGGTCGTGCCCGAACAGGCGCGGCACCACGACGTGGCTGCCCTTGACCAGCCGCAGGTGCCGCGTCGCCAGCGCCTCGCCGTGCGCCGGATGCGCCACGCCGCGCAGGAAGGCCTCGGCCCACGGCCCGGCCGCGTTGACCAGCGCGCGGGCGCGTACCGTGCGCGGCCCGGCGGGCGATTCGAGCGTGGCGCTCCAGCCGGCGGCATCGCGCAGCGCCCGGGTGCAGCGGGTGCGCGTCAGCACCCGGGCGCCCCGGTCGCGCGCATCGAGCGCATTGAGCACCACCAGCCGCGCGTCGTCGACCCAGCCGTCGGAATACTCGAAGCCGCGCCGGAAGCGCGGCTTGAGCGGCGCGCCTGCCACGTGGCGGCGCAGGTCGATGCCGCGCGAGCCCGGCAGCACCTCGCGCCGCGCCAGGTGGTCGTACAGGAAGAGGCCGATGCGGATCATCCAGGCCGGCCGCGACGCCCGGTCCGCCGGGTCGTACGGCATCACGAAGCGCAGCGGCCACATGATGTGCGGTGCGCTTTTCAGCAGCACCTCGCGCTCCTGCAGCGCCTTGCGCACCAGCGAGAACTCGTGGTACTCCAGGTAGCGCAGCCCGCCGTGGATCAGCTTGGTCGAGGCCGACGAGGTGTGCGAGGCCAGGTCGCCCTGCTCGCACAGCACCACGCGCCAGCCGCGCCCGGCCAGGTCGCGCGCGATGCCGCAGCCGTTGATGCCGCCGCCGACGACGAGCACGTCGCAATCGGTCGCTGAAGGCGTCACGGTGGAAGGAGCAGCACTTGCCAAAAGGAACCCCGGAAGGTGGGCCAGCGGAAATCACCGCCCGGCGCATTCTTATTCTTTCATTTTTATTCGCTTTGGCGCGATATGGGTGGGTGTTTTCCCTTATGAGTTTTCGTTTGCTTTCGCTCTAAAGTGGTCCGCCTTGCTGCCGCCCCGGCCATCCGACCCGTGAACTCCAATCCCCGCCAGCTCCGCCTGCTCGACACCGTGCGCGCACGCGGCACCGCGAGCGTGGAGCAGCTCGCCGAGATGCTGGGCGTCACGCTGCAGACGGTGCGGCGCGACGTGCAGCGCCTGGCCGACCAGGGCCTGCTCGCGCGCTTTCACGGCGGCGTGCGCCTGCCGCACTCGACCACCGAGAACATCGCGCACACGCAGCGCGAGTCGCTCAACGCCGCGGGCAAGGCGCGCATCGCGCGCGCCGTGGCGGCGCGGGTGCCCGCCGACTGCTCGCTGATCCTCAACATCGGCACCACGACCGAGGCCGTCGCGCGGGCGCTGCTGCGCCACACCGGCCTGCGCGTCATCACCAACAACCTCAACGTCGCGACCATCCTGTCGGGCAACCCGGGCTGCGAGGTGATCGTGGCCGGCGGCGCGGTGCGCGCGCGCGACCGCGCCATCGTCGGCGAGGCGACGGTCGATTTCATCCGCCAGTTCAAGGTCGACATCGCGGTCATCGGCATCTCGGGCATCGAGGCCGACGGCAGCCTGCGCGACTTCGACCTGCGCGAGGTGAAGGTGGCGCAGACCATCATCGGGCAGGCGCGCGAGGTCTGGCTGGCCGTCGACGCGAGCAAGTTCAACCGCCCGGCCATGGTGCAGGTGGCCGAGCTGTCGCAGATCGACCGCCTGTTCACCGACGCCGAGCCGCCGGCGCCCTTTCCCGAGCTGCTCGCGCGCGCCGAGGTGCGCTGCGAAGTGGCCCTCGACACCCCGGCCAGGACACCCTCCCCATGACCTACCTGCTGGCCCTCGACCAGGGCACTTCCAGCTCGCGCAGCATCGTGTTCGACCGCGAGGGCCGCATCGTCGCCATGGCGCAGCGCGAGCTGACGCAGCTCTACCCGCAGCCGGGCTGGGTCGAGCACGACCCGATGGAGATCCGGGACGGCCAGCTCGCCACCGCGCGGGAGGCGATCGCCAAGGCCGGACTGCAGGCCGGCGACATTCACGCCGTCGGCATCACCAACCAGCGCGAGACCACCGTGCTGTGGAACCGCAAGACCGGCCGGCCGGTGCACCACGCCATCGTCTGGCAGGACCGCCGCGCCGAGCCGCTGTGCGCGCAGCTGCGCGAGGACGGGCTGGCCGGCCTCATCCGCGACAGGACCGGCCTCGTGATCGACGCGTATTTCTCCGCCACCAAGCTGCGCTGGCTGCTCGATCACGTGCCGGGCGCGCGCGCGCAGGCCGAGCGCGGCGAACTGGCCTTCGGCACCGTGGACAGCTGGCTGATCTGGCAGCTCACTGGCGGCCGGGTGCACGCCACCGACGTCAGCAACGCCTCGCGCACCATGCTGTTCGACATCCATCGCAACACCTGGGACGCCGAGCTGCTCGCCGCGCTCGACATCCCGGCGTCGCTGCTGCCCGAGGTCCGGCCGTCGAGCGCGCACTTCGCCGACACCGACGCGGCGCTCTTCGGCCGCCCGCTGCCCATCGGCGGCGTCGCCGGCGACCAGCAGGCGGCCCTGTTCGGCCAGGCCTGCTTCGACGCCGGCATGGCCAAGAACACCTACGGCACCGGCTGCTTCCTGCTGATGCACACCGGCGGCGACTTCCAGCCCTCGCGCAACGGCCTGCTGGTCACCAGCGCGGCGCAGACCGACGCGGCGCCGCAGTACGCGATGGAAGGCAGCGTGTTCGTCGGCGGTGCCGTGGTGCAGTGGCTGCGCGACGGGCTGCGCGCGATCCAGGGCAGCGCGCAGGTGCAGTCATTGGCCGAGAGCGTGCCCGACGCCGGCGGCGTGATGATGGTGCCGGCCTTCACCGGCCTGGGCGCGCCCTACTGGAACGCCGAGGCGCGCGGCGCGATCACGGGGCTCACGCGCGGCACCACGGTCGCGCACATCGCGCGCGCCGCGCTGGAGAGCATCGCCTACCAGAGCGCCGCGCTCCTTTCGGCCATGAGCCGCGACGCGGTCGCCGCCGGCGGCGCCCCGGTGGCCGAGCTGCGCGTGGACGGCGGCGCCTGCGTCAACGACCTGCTGATGCAGTTCCAGGCCGACCTGCTCGGCATCCCGGTGGTGCGCCCGGAGGTGACCGAGACCACGGCGCTGGGCGCGGCGTACCTGGCGGGGCTTTCGACGGGCGTCTATGGCGACACGGCGCAGCTCTCGAAGCTGTGGCGCGTCGAGCGGCGCTTTTTGCCGACGATGGAGCGGACGCAGGCCGAGGCGGCGATGGCGCGCTGGGAGCGCGCGGTGCGGCAGGCCGTCGCCTTGTGAGCGGCGGGCCGCATCGGACGCGACGGACCGCCCGCCTGGCGCTCAGGCCATTTCGGCGATGGCCTCCTTGACACCCTCCTCGCGCAGCGGATAGTCCGCTCCATCGAGGTGCAGAGCGGCCTCGGTGGGTGCGGGCGTCGAGCAATCCTTGTGGATCACACCGTCCTTCATCACCACCTGCACCTTGGCCGGGTCGCTCAAAAGCGCCAGATTCTCCAATGGGTCCCCATCCACCAAAATGATGTCCGCCAGGAACCCGGCGCGCAGCTGGCCCAGTTCGTCGGGCCGCAGCATGATCTGGCCGCCCAGCTTCGTCGCTGAAAGAAGCGCCTCCTTCGGGGTCATGCCGATGTAGTCGACGAAGTACTGGAGGTCGTTGGCGTTGGTGCCGTGCGGCATCCAGGCGAAGCCGTAATCGCCGCCCGGGAGGATGCGAATGCCGCGCTGGTGCATCTTGCGCAGCGAGGCCGAGGCGACTTCCAGCTCGCGCTTGTAACCCATCTGGGTCGCGACGGCCTCGGTAATGCCGTACTCGGCCGCGTTGTAGGTCGTGCGGATTAGCCAGCCGATCCCCGGCGCGACGAAGTGCCGGTCCTTGGCGGCTTCAAGCATGTCGAGTGCCTCCTCGTCCGCGAAGCTCGCGTGGTAGACCATCTCGATGCCATGGCGCACGCACTGCTTGACGGATTCGCTCGACCGGGCATGCGCCGCCATGCGCTTGCCATAGCGCTTGGCCTCCTGCGCGAGCATCGCGACCTCTTCCTCGGCGAATGGCGACATCTCGGCGGGCAGGCCCGCGATGTACTCGCCGGAGAGGTTGATCTTCAGGTGGTCCACGCCGTACTTGATGAAGGTGCGGGCGGAGCGGCGGATCTCCTCGGGCCCGCTGCACACGCTGCCGAAGCTCAGCTCCTCGAACTTCATGTGCGGCAACGTGTTGTCGCCCAGCGCGCCGATCGTCGTGATCTCCTGGCTGCCGGCAAGGTAGCGCGGCCCGGGAAACTCGCCGGCGTCGATGGCGTTGCGCAGCACGACATCGAGGCGCGGCTTGGCCGCCGCGGCGCCGATGGCGGACGTCCATCCCATGTCGAGGTAGCGCTTGGCGACCCGCACGCACCACAGCATGTGCTCCTCGGGCGGCATGAACTGGATGGCGGCGAGCGAGGGCTGGTCGTTCCACGAGAAGTGCGTGTGCGCCTCGGTCATGCCGGGCATCAGGAGACGGCCCTTGCCGTCGATCACGCGCGCGTCGTCGGTGCTGACACGCTTTGGAAAGCGAGCCACTTCGACGATGCGCTTGCCCTCGACGAGGACGTCGCCGGTGTAGGGGTCTTCGCCGGTGCCGTCGAAGATGCGGACGTTGGTGAATGCGGTACGGGTCATGTCAGTCTCCAGGGGCCGTCGCGGACGACCGGTTGCGGTTGAAATGTCTATGAAAGAAAACTCGTTCCAGGCCCGGCGGGGTCACCGGATGGCGGCGTGGAAACGCCGCAGTTGCTCGCTGCACCGTTGCGGTTGCTCGAAGGGGGTCCAGTGCCCGCAGCCCTCGAGCACGACCTGCTCGCTGCCCTCGATGCGCGCCGCCATGGCAGAGACATTCGCGGCGGGTGCGACCCCGTCCTGGTCTCCGGTCACCAGCAGCGTGGGCACCGCGATCCTTTCGATCGCCGCGGACTGCGCCGCGGCCAGCGCCTCGCAACTTTGGGCGTAGCCCTCCGGCGGCTGGCGCATCACGCTTTCGCGGATCAACGCCAGCACGGCGGGTTGCCGCGCCTTGGTCTCCCTGCTGGTCGCCGCCTGGACGATGGCATCGGCAATCTCCTGCATCGCAGCGAGCCCGGTGCGCGCCAGTTGCGCGCGCGCCAGCGTTCCGGCGCGCGCGGCCTCCGGCGGCGCGACGAGCGGCCCGAACAGCGCCAGGGACCTCACCTTGTCCGGATGCGCGACCGCAAGATGCTGCGCCACCACCGTGCCGAGCGAGTGCGCCACCACATGCACCGCCTCGATGTCGAGCGACGCCAACAGGCGGACCAAAGCCGAGACATAGCCCTCGATCGACAGCTTGCCCTCGGGCAGGGCGGAGCGCGCGCTGCCAGGAAGATCGGGACGTATGACCTTGAAGCCCGTCAGGGCCGCGCGCACCGGCGTCCACACGTTCGACGACCCGCCGAGGCCGTGGATGCACAACAAGGCGTCGCCTTCGCCGTCGATTTCAACGGCGAGGCCGTTCACTGTTTGCGTGGTCATGCGGGTCTCAGACGAACTTGTTCTCGATGGCGCCGAGGCCATCGATCTCGACGCGGACCACGTCGCCGGCCTTCAGGTAGCGCGGCGGCTTCATGCCCATTCCGACCCCCGCGGGCGTGCCCGTGGCGATCACGTCGCCCGGGTACAGCGTGATGCCGCGCGAGATGGTTTCGATCAGTGTCGGGATGTCGAAGATCATGTTCTCGGTCGGCCCGTCCTGGCGCAGCTCGCCATTGACCCAGCAGCGCACGCGCGTCTTCGTGCCGTCGAACTCGTCGGCGGTCACGATCCACGGACCCATCGGGCAGAAGGTGTCGAAGGACTTGCCCATGTCCCACTGTCCGTGACGCATCTGCACGTCGCGCGCCGTCACGTCGTTGACGACCGTGTAGCCGAAGACATGGTCGAGCGCGGCGGCGCGACCAATATTCTTGCCGCCCTTGCCGATGACCACGGCGAGTTCGGCCTCGTAGTCGATCTGCGTGGAAACCTCGCTCGGCACCAGCACGTCGTCGTGCGGACCGACGACGCATTCGGGCACTTTGGTGAAGACGATGGGCCACTCGTCGGCCTTGACGCTGTTGTCCTTGAAGACGGAAGCCGACAGCTCCCTGGCGTGCGCGTGGTAGTTGCGGCCGACGCACCAGAGATTGCGTCTGGGGCGGGGCAGCGGCGCATCCAGTTTGACGTCGGCCACCTTGACGGCGGGGCCGGCGGGTGCCGGAATGCCGCCACCGTCAGCCATGGCTTCGATGAGGCCGAGGGCACCCCTGGTTGCCTGCTCGGGCGAGAGATCGAGCGGGTTGATCGACAGCCCGTCGGCGGAAACGAGACCTACCTGACGGTGGCCGTCGGCCACATAAGTTGCGATTCGCATTGAGATTTTCTCCTGTCGTTGGTCGTACAAAGCCGTTGGGTCCGGAAGCTCTCCGGCGTTGCAGTGACTTTAAGAACGCATGCCGTTTGGCGCTTATCGGCAAGTCCGGCGGCATATCGCAGAGTCCGGCGAAGTGCTCAGGACTTACCCTAGCTCTTGCCTGCGGACCGCCATCGGGAGGGAACAATCGCTCTCGTTCGATCTTTCTGGAGTCACCATGCAGGAGGCTTATGCGCTGCGCGAAGGAGCGTTCGGCACGGCAATCGTTCTGGAAGCGCGAGCCAACCTGGTCGCGCATGCGCACTCCGAGACGCAACTAGCCCTCTGGCTCGGCGGCGCCCGCGCCTGCGCACATGTCGGAACGGAAGTGGTGCCCTACGGCGAGAACGTCGCGCTGGGCGTGAACGCCTTCGAGGCGCACGACATGGTGCTGCTGGACGGCAGCGGCCCCTGCCTGTTCCTGGTGTTCATGCTCAAGAAGGAATGGCTCGAGGCATTGGGAAACGCCAGGGGGCGCAGCTTCAGGTTCCCCTCGCCGCATGTTCCCATCGACTCGGCAATGCGGCAGTCGTGCTGGCGCGTGCTGGACCTGATCATTTCGGCAAACGATTCGCGCCAGGCTGTTGACGACGAGGTCGAGCGCTTGCTCGAAGCGGCGATCGCCGCGTCAACCGCCGGCGAACACGAGGCCGTCGCAGGCAACGTCGGCGTGATGCTGGACCACCGGCTGCGCAGCGCGATCGCGCACATGCGACAGCACGTTTCAGAAAAAATGACGATCGACGAGATCGCGGCGAAGGTCGGGCTCTCGCGTGCGCATTTTTTCGCGCTGTTCCGCGATCAGCTGCACACGACGCCGCAGGTGTTCTGGAGCGGGGTGCGCGTCGAGGAAGCCATGCGCCGGGTGAGCGAAGGCTCCGCGCTCACCGAGGTGGCCCTGGACCTGGGTTTTTCGGCCCCGGGCAATTTTTCCCGGTTCTTCAAGGAACATACCGGCGTCTCCCCGTCGATCTTCAGGCGTGCCACCCGCGATCCTTCGCCGGTGACGCCGGTCACCGTGACCGGGATCCCGCGCGAGTAGCGTTGCCTGTCCTGACTTGCCCCGGGTCGAAGACGCCATGGGTGCGCCGCACCAGCAAAGGTGGACCGCCCCGCAAACCGCTGTCATCATCGCTTCCATGCCCGACCCCTGCGACCTCCAGCGCTTCGTCGATGCCCAGCAGCCCGTGATGGACAGCGTGCTGGCCGAGCTGCGCGCCGGCCGGAAGCGGACGCACTGGATGTGGTTCGTCTTCCCGCAAATCCACGGCCTGGGGTCGAGCGCCATGGCGCGCCGCTACGCCATCGGCTCGCGCGCCGAGGCTGTCGCCTACCTGGAGCACCCGCTGCTCGGCGCGCGCCTGCGCGAATGCAGCCGGTGCGTGGCCGACCTCGGCGGCCGCTCCGCCGCGGAGATCTTCGGCTGGCCGGACGAGATGAAATTCCATTCGAGCCTGACGCTTTTCGCCGCCGTCGCGGAACCGGGCTCAGTCTTCGAAGAATGCCTGCGGAAATATTTCGACGGCAAGCCCGATGCGGCGACGCTGGAGCGGCTGAGCGGGTAAACATCGACGGCGAAATCCGTCGGCCAGCAGCCAGGATGGGCGGTTGACACCGGAGTGCCAGCCATCGAGCCTTTCCAGGAAACACAGCGACCCGCATCGAGAAAACACCTCCCGAAAGCCGCCCATGAAAGCCTCCTTCAACCTGAACAGTGAATTGCGGGCCCAGGCCAGGGCACTGGCGGCCAAACCTCGTGCCAACCCGACTCGCCAGGTCGAGAGAGGCCTGCCATCGACTTGGCTGCCGGTCTATCCCGGTCGCGGCGGCCTGGTGCCCGGACTGGAGGGGCCGAGCAACAGGGCCATGCTGGAGGCCGTTGAACACGAAGCCTGACGCGTGAACGTCGCCGGGCGCGCTCACGGCACCGCGTGGTGCCAGTAGCGGCGCGCGGCCTGCCGCTCGCAGCCCAGCGCATGCGGCGCCTCGCTCGACCAGCGCGCCGCGCCGCAGTGCGCCGAGTCGACCACCCGCACCTCCCGCTCGGCGTAGCGCGCCAGCACCTCCGGCGCCGGGTGGCCGAAGCGGTTGCGCCAGCCGGCCTGCACGATCGCGAACTCCGGGCGCACGGCGTCGAGCCAGGCGGCGCTGGACGAGGTCTTGCTGCCGTGGTGCGGCACCAGCAGCACGTCGGCGCGCAGGGCCCCGTCGGCCGCGGCGGAGCGCGCCACCAGCGCCGCCTCTTCCGCGCGCTCGATGTCGCCGGCCAGCAGCGCCGTGCGGCGCCCGTTGCCGATGCGCAGCACGCACGACAGCGCGTTCGTCTTCCTCGCCGCCTGGTCGTAGTCCGCCGCCAGCGGATGCAGCACTTCGAAGGCGACGCCGTCCCACGTCCAGCGCTGGCCGGCGACGCAGCGCTCGGCCGGACGCAGCGCCTGCAGCGGGTGGCCGGGCTCGATCGAGCTGGCGAGCGCCGCCTGCGGCTGCATCGCCAGCACCGCGGGCGCGCCGCCGGTGTGGTCGCTGTCGCGGTGGCTGAGCACGACGGTGTCGAGCCGCTCGCCGAAAGCGCGCAGCAGCGGCACCACCACGCGATGGCCGGCGTCGCCTTCCAGGCTGTAGCGCGGGCCGGTGTCGTAGAGCAGGCTGTGGCCGGCGGTGCGCACCAGCACCGCGTTGCCCTGCCCCACGTCGAGCGCCAGCAGCTCGAACTCGCCGGCGGCCGGGCGCGGCGCCTGCCACAGCAGCACCGGCAGCAGGAGCGGCACGCCGAGCGCGCGCACGCTCCAGGGCAGCCGCATCGCCAGCAGCGCGCCGCCCGCCACGCCGCCAACAGCCGCCCACAGCGGCGGCGCCGGCAGCGACAGCGTGGCGAACGGCCAGCCGGCCAGCACCTGCAGCAGGCCGCCGAGCGCATCGACGGCCCAGGCGGCGGCGCTCCACAGCGCCGGCAGCGCCACCCCCAGCATCGCCAGCGGCGTGACCACCAGCGTCACCCATGGAATGGCCAGCGCGTTGGCCAGCAGGCCGACCAGCGAGACCTGCTGGAACAAGAGCAGCGTCAGCGGCGTGAGCGCCAGCGTGATCACCCACTGCTCCCTGAAAAAATGCACGAATCGGGCCCTGGCGCCCGTCCCGCCTGAGCCTGCTGCTCCTGAATCCGTAGCAAACAGGATGCCGACCGCGACGAAGCTGAGCCAGAAGCCGGCCTGCATCAGCGCCCATGGATCGGCCGCCACCACCACCGCGCAGGCCGCCAGCCAGTGCGCCGGCCACGGCCAGCGCAGCCCGCAGAGGCGCAGCAGCGCCACGGTGGCGAGCATCAGCACGGTGCGCTGCGACGGCACGCCCCAGCCGCTGAACAGCGCGTACAGCCCGGCCAGCATGACGCCGCCCACCAGCGCCGCGTCGGGCGCCGGCCAGCGCAGCGCGAGCCGCCAGCCGAGCACATCGCCGCGCCGCCAGAGCCCGCCGATGGCGAACGCGGCGAGCCAGGCGAACATGGTGATGTGCAGGCCCGAGATGCTCATCAGGTGCGCGACGCCGGTGGCGCGGAAGATGTCCCAGTCGGCGCGGTCGATGGCGCCCTGGTCGCCCGTCACCAGCGCGGCGACGACGCCGGCCGAGCGGCGATCGGCCACGCGCTCGAACACCGCGTCGCGCACCGCCTGCCGGGCGCGCTCGACCGGGTGCCGCCAGGTGGCGCCGAGCAGCGCCGGCGCCGCGTCGCGCGCGCCGGTGCGCACGTAGCCGCCGGCCTGCACGCCCTGTTCCCACAGCCACAGCTCCTGGTCGAAGCCGTGTGGGTTCAGGTTGCCGTGCGGCGCCTTCAGGCGCACCGTGAAGCGCCAGCGCTCGCCGGCGTGCAGTGCCTCGGGGTTGCCGGCCCCTCCACCCGCCACGCGCGCCGCGGGATCGTCCACCGGCCGGCCCCACGGCGCGGTGTCGTTCGCGTACCAGCCGAGCGCGAGCCGCGGCGGCAGGCGTGGCAGCGTGCCCTCGCCGGCCTCGTCCGTGACAGCGCGCCTGCGGCCCGGCTGCGTCTCGGCCCAGCGTGCCGATTCCACGTCGAAGCGAAAGCGCACGCCGGCCTCGCCGCGCTGCGGCATGGCCGCCACGACGCCGACCACCTGCACGTCGCGTCCCTCAGCCTCCGGCGGCAAGGCGTCGCGCAGGAAGGTGCCGGCGCGCCAGCCCGCGAGGCCCGCACCGACGAGCATGCCGGCCAGCACCGCCGGCAGCACGACCGCGCCGGCCGGAATGTGCCGCGCACCACGCCAGCGGCTCGCGCGCGGCAGCGCCATCATGGCCAGCGCGCCGGCCGCGGCCATCGCGACATAGCTCCCCTCAGGCCACAGCCACGCCTGCCGCAGTTGCAGCGCGGCGCCGAGCACCGAGCCCAGCAGCGCGGCGAACGGCCACCAGCCGCCCGCCATGCCGGCGTCCGTCTCGTCGCGCAACGGCGATTGCGCTCCTGGAATCACCACCACGGATCTCCCCTTCCTCGTCTGGCGCCAGCGGGGCGCTCGAATTGCCGAACCTTCGGGCTAGTATGCGTGCGGCACGACGCACGAAGCGCGATCGGAGTTGACTGTCACTGCAGAGTAATTCCGGCCTACATGACCGCGGGGCGGCTGCGGATTCAATCCGCGCCACCCGCCGACACGGTCGAAGTGCGCGCGTTGCGGCTGCCGTGGCTGGGCAAAAAAGGATCCTTCATGGACGAAGACAAGGGACCCGCGATATCCGAATTTCCCACGCCACCCGAGCCATCGCGCCGATCCTTCATTCGGGGCGCCGTGCTCTATGCCATGCTGGTCGGCTCCGGCGTCAGTGTCACCGGTTGCGGCGGCGGTGGAGGCGGCAGCGGTGGCGGTTTTCCCGTGGGTGGGGTTCCCATTGGCAGCGGTGGCTCGGGCGGCGCAACGCCACCCTCCAGCACAGCCACGGCGTTCAACCATGGCGTCGCGAGCGGCGACCCCCTGTCGGACCGGGTGATCATCTGGACGCGCGTCACGGTGGCGAGTCCTAGCACGCTGGAGGTGAAATGGGAAGTTTCAAGCGATCCGAACTTCGGCGTCATCCTGTTGCGGGGCACGGCCAGCACCGGGCCGGAGAAGGACTACACCGTCAAGGTCGACGTCATCGGCCTGCAGGCCAACAGCGTCTACCACTATCGCTTCTTCCTCGGCGCCGAACCATCCCCCTCGGGACGCACCAAGACCTTGCCGGTCGGCAATGTGTCGCAGATCAGGCTGGCGGTGCTCTCCTGTGCGAATTTCCCGGCCGGCTATTTCAATGTCTACGCCGAGGTGGCAAAGCGCACCGATATCGATGTGGCATTGCATCTGGGCGATTACATCTATGAATACGGGGTGCTGGGCTATGCCTCGCAGCTGGCCATTGCACTCGACCGCACGTCGCAGCCGTCCCACGAGATCCTGACACTCGAGGACTATCGCACGCGCCATGCGCAATACCGCACCGACACGGACCTGGCCGCGTTCCATGCGAAGGTCCCGGTGATCGCGGTGTGGGACGACCATGATCTTGCCGACAACGCATGGTCGGGCGGCGCCGCAAACCATGACCCGGCCACCGAAGGCAGCTTCGCGGCGCGGCGTGCCGCTGCAGTGCAGGCCTATCACGAGTGGCTTCCCACGCGACTGCCCGACCCGGCCGCCCCCTTGAAGATCTACCGGTCCTTCGACTTCGGCAATCTCGCGTCGCTGCACATGCTGGACACCCGGCTGATCGGGCGCGACCAGCAGGTCACGCTGGACGAGTATCTGAACGGCGCGGCCGCCAGCCCGGCGCGCCAGCTGATGGGCGCCGAACAGTCGGCCTGGCTGTCGGCGAAGATGTCTGCCTCCAGCGCCACCTGGCAGGTGCTGGGGCAGCAGGTGCTGATGGCGCGCGTGGAAATCCCCTTGAGTGTCGCGAGCGCGTTCACGCTCGAGACGCTGAGCGAATACCTGGCGGCGCAATCGACGCCGGAGCCCTTGCGCAGCGACAGCCAGCGTGCATTGCTCAACCAGAGGAAGGTTCCCTATAACCTGGACGCGTGGGACGGCTATCCCGCAGCGCGCGAAACCGTGCTGGCCTCGGCCCGGACACTGGGCAAGAACCTCGTCTCGCTGGCCGGCGACACCCACAATGCGTGGGCCAGCGTGCTGACCGACGCAGCCGGCCAACGCGTCGGCGTGGAGTTCGCGACCGCATCGGTCAGTTCGCCGGGCTTCGAGCGTCTGCTGCCCCTGATCTCCAACACCGTCCTGTCGGATGCCTTTCCCAGGATGGCGCAGGACGTGCGCTACGTCGAGACCAGCAAGCGCGGCTACCTCGTGCTCACGCTGACACCGGCTGAAGCGCGCGGCGACTGGATGGAGGTCAGCACCGTGTTCAGCCGTTCCTACACCGCCAGGACCGCGGCAAGCCTGCATGCGCTGCCAAGCCCGGGCAACATGGAGGTGGTGCCCGTGTAGCGCCGGCGTTGCCTCGGCGGCTGCGGGCCGGGCGCAGGAGCGTCGCGCGCCGGGCCGGGGATCGGCGCAGCGGCTCCTGCTATCGAATCGATAGCTGCCGGTGCCCGCACCACATGCGCTATGGCAGGATTTCATCGTCATCATCCCCTTCAGGAGCCCTTGTGAACCCTTACGAAAAACTCGCCGCGCTCGGCATCGCGCTGCCATCCGTCGCCGCGCCCGCCGCCGCCTACGTGCCCTTCGTGCGCAGCGGCAACCTGCTGTTCGTCTCGGGCCACCTCGCCAAGAAGGACGGCAGGGTGTGGACCGGCCAGCTCGGCGCCGGCATGACGACCGACGAGGGCCGCGCCGCCGCACGCGCGGTGGCGATCGACCTGCTCGGCACGCTGCACGCCGCCACGGGCGACCTCGGCCGCATCGTTCGCGTCGTCAAGCTGATGAGCCTGGTCAACTCGACGCCCGCCTTCACCGAGCAGCACCTGGTGACCAACGGCGCCAGCGAGCTGCTGGCCGAGGTGCTGGGCGAGCGCGGCACGCACGCGCGCAGCGCCTTCGGCGTGGCGCAGATCCCGCTGGGCGCCTGCGTCGAGATCGACCTGGTCGCCGAGATCGGCTGAAGCGCCGCCGTCGGGAAAACACCCTGCGCGGCGCGCCGCGCCGTCCCTACAGTGACGCAGCCGCCGGCCCCGCCGGCGCGCATCGAACACGAACAAGGAGACGGCCCACCATGGAATTCGACTACGTCATCGCCGGCGGCGGCTCGGGCGGCGCGACGCTCGCCGCGCGGCTCAGTGAAGACCCCGCCGTCACGGTCTGCCTGATCGAGGCCGGCGGCGACGGCCGCGGCATTCTGGTGCGCGCGCCCGCGGGCGTCGTGGCGATGCTGCCGGGCCGCCCGAGGAAGATCAACAACTACGCCTGGCAGACGGTGCCGCAGCCCGGCCTGAACGGCCGCCGCGGCTACCAGCCGCGCGGGCGCTGCCTGGGCGGATCGAGCGCCATCAACGCCATGCTCTACGTGCGCGGGCACCCGTCGGACTACGACGACTGGGCGCGCGCCGGCTGCGACGGCTGGTCGTTCTCCGAGGTGCTGCCGTACTTCAAGCGCGCCGAGGGCAACCAGCGCGGCGAGAGCGCGCTGCACGGCGGCGCCGGGCCGCTGCAGGTGGGCGAGCAGCAGACCCCGCGACCCATCGCCGAGGATTTCATCAAGGCCGGCATGGAATGCGGCCTGCCTCGCAACGACGATTTCAACGGCCCCGTGCAGGAAGGCATCGGCCTCTACCAGGTCACGCAGTTCTGGCAGGGGCCGAAGAAGGGCCAGCGCTGCTCGGCCGCGGCGGCCTACCTGCACCCGGTCATGGACAGCCGCCCCAACCTGACCGTGCTGCTGCACACGCAGGCGCTGCGCGTCGTGATCGAGGACGGCCGCGCGGTCGGCGTCGAGGTGCGGCGCGACGACGGCAGCACCGCGCTGCTGCGCGCCCGGCGCGAGGTCGCGCTGGCCGGCGGCGCCTTCAGCTCGCCGCAGCTGCTGATGCTCTCGGGCGTGGGCGATCCGGCCACGCTGGCGCGCCACGGCATCGCGCCGCGCCACGCGCTGCCGGGCGTCGGGCAGAACCTGCAGGACCACTGCGACTTCATCCTCTCGTACCGCTCGAAGCAGACCGACCTGTTCGGCATCGGCGCGGCCGGCACGCTCAACCTTGTCAAGGCCATGCGGCAATGGCGCAAGGACGGCAGCGGCATGATCGCCACGCCCTTCGCCGAGGGCGGCGCCTTCCTCAAGTCGTCGCCCGAGCTGGCGCGGCCGGACCTGCAGCTGCACTTCGTGATCTCGATGGTCGACGACCATGCGCGCAAGTTGCATACGGGCTATGGCTTCTCGTGCCACGTGTGCGTGCTGCGGCCCAAGGGCCGCGGCGAGGTCGGCCTTTCCGGCGCCGACCCGCTGGCGCCGCCGCGCATCGACCCGCGCTTCCTGTCGGACGACGAGGACGTCGCGCTGCTGCTCGAAGGCACCAGGAGAATGCGCCGGATCGTGCACGCGCCCGCGCTGGCGAAGTACCGGCACCGCGCGCTCCACGCCGAGGCCGCGAGCGACGCGGAATGGGTCCAGCAGATCCGCTCGCGCGCCGACACCATCTACCACCCGGTGGGCACCTGCAGGATGGGCGCCGCGGACGATGCCGCCGCCGTGGTCGATCCGCGGCTGCGCGTGCGCGGCATCGGCGCGCTGCGCGTGGTCGATGCCTCGGTCATGCCGACGCTGATCGGCGGCAACACCAACGCCGCCACCATCATGATCGCCGAGCGCGCCGCCGAGTGGATGCGCGCCGGGCGCACCGCGGGCGCGCAGACCCAGAAGCCGTGGCCGAGCTCGACGACACCGACCGCCACCTGCTGACCCTGCTGCAGGCCAACGCCCGCGAGAGCGCCGCGCTGCTCGCGCGCAAGCTCGGGCTGGCGCGCACCACGGTGGTTGCGCGCATCGCGCGGCTGGAGCGCGAGGGCGTCGTCGCCGGCTACGGCGTGCGCCTCGGCCGGCAGCTCGAAGCGGCGGCCGTGCGCGCCTACTGCGGCCTGAGCGTGGCGCCCAGGATGGGGGCCGGCGTGGTGCGCGCGCTGGAGCGGCTGCCCGAGGTGGAGGAGGTCTCGGCCGTCAGCGGCGAGTACGACTACATGGTGCTGCTGCGCTGCGAGACCAACGAGCAGCTCGACGCCCTGCTCGACCGCATCGGGCTGATCGAGGGCATCCGCCAGACCCACACCGCCGTGGTGCTGAGCCGCAAGGTGGACCGGCGCAGCGCCATCGACCGGCCGCCGGCGCCGCCCGAGTCGCTATCTAATCGATAGCTGCAGGCCCAGCAACCACGGGCGCAAACCGCGCTTTTGGGCCCAAACCCGTCGGTTCAGTCGAACCGGATGCCCTGCGCCAGCGGCAGCTCGGCCGAGAAGTTGATGGTGTTGGTCGCGCGCCGCATGTACTGCTTCCAGGCGTCGGAGCCGCTCTCGCGGTCGCCGCCGGTCTCCTTCTCGCCGCCGAAGGCACCGCCGATCTCGGCGCCGCTCGGGCCGATGTTGACGTTGGCCATGCCGCAGTCGGAGCCCGCCACCGACAGGAAGCGCTCGGCCTCGCGCAGGTCGTTGGTGAAGATGCACGACGACAGGCCCTGCGGCACGTCGTTGTGCAGCGCGATGGCGTCGTCGAAGTCCTCGTAGCCGAGCAGGTACAGCAGCGGCGCGAAGGTTTCGCGGCGCACCACCTCGGTCTGCGCCGGCATCCCGGCGATGGCCGGCCGGACGTAGAACGCTTCGGGAAAGCGCTCGGCCAGCACGCGCTCGCCGCCGGCGAGGATGCGCCCGCCCTGCGCCACGGCATCGGCCATGGCGCGCTGCATCGCGTCGTAGGCCGCCCGGTCGATCAGCGGCCCGACCCGGGTGCCGGCCTCCAGCGGATCGCCGATGCGCAGGCTGGCGTAGGCCGGCAGCAGCCTGTCCAGCAGCGGCTCCCGGACCGTGCGGTGCACGATGAGGCGCCGCAGCGAGGTGCAGCGCTGCCCGGCGGTGCCGACCGCGCCGAAGACGATGGCGCGCACCGTCAGGTCGAGGTCGGCTGCGGGCGTCACGACCATGGCGTTGTTGCCGCCCAGCTCCAGGATGCGCCGCCCGAAGCGCGCCGCCACGCGCGGGCCCACCGCGCGGCCCATGCGCGTCGAGCCGGTGGCCGACACCAGCGCGATGTCGGGGCTCTCGACCAGCGCCTCGGCCGCATCGGCCCCGCCGAGCACGATCTGCGCCAGCCCCGCGGGCGCGCGCCCGCCGAAGCGCGCGATGGCGCGCTCCAGCGCCCGGAAGGTCGCCAGCCCCGACAGCGGCGCCTTCTCGGAGGGCTTGAAGACCACCGGATCGCCGCACACCAGCGCGATCGCCGCGTTCCACGCGAACACCGCGCTCGGGAAGTTGAAGGCCGTGACGACGGCCACCGGCCCGAGCGGGTGGTACTGCTCCATGATGCGGTGGCCCGGCCGCTCCGAGACGATGGTGCGGCCGTGGAGCTGACGCGACAGGCCGAGCGCGAACTCGCAGATGTCGATGCCCTCCTGCACCTCGCCGCGCCCCTCCTCGGCGATCTTGCCGACCTCGACCGAGACGACGTGACCGATGCCGGCCTTGGCGCGGCGCAGCTCCTCGCCCCACAGCCGCACCAGCTCGCCGCGCACCGGCGCCGGCACCTCGCGCCACTGGCGGAAGGCGGCCTTCGAGCGCGCGATGATCCCGGGCATTCCGGCCATCGGGGTTTCGTGCAGGCGCGCCAGTTCGGCGCCGTCGATGGGCGAGCGCACGGCCAGCGTGCCGCCCGCGAGCTCCTGCGCCGCGATGCCACAGCGCGCGAGAACGTCGCCCAGACCCTGGCTTCCGGCCTGCTCGGTCATGGCTGAGGCTCCTTCCTGGGGGCGCGGTGCCGTGCCGCGGGCGCCCTGCTGCCGGCGGCGTCGGGCGCAGGCATCGCCGAGACGCGGGCGTGGCGCCGCGTCACGGCCGACCGGGCACGGGTCGGCGGCATCGCCCCGCGGTTCCGCGTCCCGCCAGCGCCCGGCGGCGCGGCCGATGCCGGGTCGCCCAAGCCGGCGTAGCAGGGGCCGACGCGCGTCGCGAGAAAATCCTCGAGCGCGACCTGCTCCTGCCCCACGAAACCCCGCGCCGGCAGCCGGCCGGCGCGCAGCAGCTCGAACACGCCGACCACACCCGCGGCGGTGGCGAGCTCGATGGCGGTGCGCTCCTTGCCGCGCAGCCGGCCGCCGTAAATGCGGGCCAGCCGGATTTCCTGCTCGAAGCGGCCCCGGCGCAGGCCGGTGGCCGACGCGAACACGATCACCACGTCGTCGCGGCTGTGCGGCACGCCGTGCTCCAGCACCTGGCGCAGCAGGTCGCGCCGCTCGACCAGGCGCAGGTCGTGCAGCAGAAAATCCATGGCGTCGCGGTGGCCGGGGTAGCGGATCGACTTGTAGTCGAGGTTGCGCACGCGCCCCGCCAGCGTCTCGCACAGCGTGCCCAGCCCGCCCGAGGTGTTGAAGGCCTCGAACGCCACGCCGTCGAGGGTGAAGGTTTCGTGGCCTTCCAGCGGCTGCAGCGACACGAGCCGGCCCTGCACGATGGCCGCGCACGGGTTGCAGTACTCGTTGACGAGGCCGTCGATGCTCCAGGTGAAGTTGTAGCGCAGCCGGTTGGTGGCGTGGCGCGGCAATGCGCCGACGCGCAGGCGCAGGTCGTGGAGCTCGTCGAAGCGCCCCGCCAGGTGGGCGCCCAGCATGCCGATCACGCCGGGCGCCAGGCCGCACTGCGGCATCAGCACGGTGCCCGCGTCCTCGGCCAGGGCGTGGATGGCGGCGGTGCCTGCCACGTCCTCCGTCAGGTCGAAACAGTGCACACCCTGCGCCCGCGCTGCCGCGGCGACGCGCGCGGCGAAATGGAACGGCAGCGCGTTGATCACGGCCTGGTGGCCGGCCAGCGCACCGTCCAGCGCCGCGCCGTCCCCGGCATCGAGCACGATGCGCTCGATCAAGGGGTCGCCGCCCGGCTCGCGACGCGGCGGCGCGCTGTCGGCCAGCGTGACCGGCAGGCGGTGGCATTCGGCCAGCATGTCGGCCACCGTGGCGCCGATCTTGCCGGCGCCCAGCACCAGGACCTTGCGGATGTCAGGCAGGTTCATTTCGCTTCTCTCCAGCTCGAATCGACTGTAGAAGCGATGGCTGGCGGCCGGAAGCCGCCAATGTGTCGAAAGCGGCGGCAAGCCGGTCGAAACGACGGCGCGAACGGTTGAAACGACGGTACCGTCCGTCGGCCGGAAGGCCGGCATTCCTCGCCACCGACGCGTGGCGCCCGTGTCCCTCTACGCGCGCGACGAGCCCCGCACCACCAGTTCGCCCGGCAGCAGCAGCTGGCGCGCCGGGCCTTGCAACCCGCGCAGGCGCTCGATCAGGCAGCTCGCCGCGGCGCGGCCGATGGCGTCGGTGGGCTGCGCGATGGTGCTCAACCCCGGCCCGATCAGGGAGGCCCACTCCGGATCGTCGAAGCCCACGAAGCCGAGGTCTTCGCCGAAGCGCCAGCCCAGGCGCGCCATCGCCGCCGCGACGCGCAGCGTCACGACCGCGTTGCCCGCCAGCACGGCGGCGCGGCGTCCTCGTCCTCGCCCGGTGCGCTGGCGCAGTTCGCGCAGCGCGGCGTCGAGCGCGTCGCTGTCGTCGCCGGTGCTCTCGAACACCCGGCCCGCCACGCGCGGCTGCGCCGCCACGCAGTCCCCGAAGGCCACGGTGCGCTCACGCCGCGAGCTCACGCCCTGTTGCGGCTCGGTGATGTAGAGCAGTTCGCGGTAACCGCCCTCGACCAGGTGGCCGCACGCCGCCGCCATCGCCGCGGGGTTGTCCAGCGAGACGAAATCGGCCTGCATGCCGGCATGGCGCCGGTCCACCAGCACGGCCGGCCGGCCATGCAGGGCGTTGCCGTCGATCGCACCGGCGTCTCCGCCCAGCGTGTTGAGGATGAAGCCGTCCACCTGGTAGCCGGCCAGCGCATCGATGGCCTCGCGCTCGCGCTCGAAATCGTTGCCGAGGTTGAACAGCACCACCAGGTAGCCGGCCTCCTGGCAGGCCTTCTCGGCGCCGCGCAGCACGGCGACCGAATAGGGGTTGGCGATGTCGGCCACGATCAGGCCGATCAGGCGCGAGCGGCCATGGCTCAGCGCCTGCGCCATCGCGCTGGGCGAATAGGCCAGCGCCGCCACCGCCGCCTCCACGCGCGCCGCGATGTCGGGGCTCAGCAGCCGCTCGCGGTGGTTGAGGAAGCGCGACACCGTGGCCTTGGACACGCCCGCCGCCCGGGCGACGTCGGCGATGGTGGCGCGCGAACTGTTGGCCCCCCGGCTTGCCACTGCTTTCCCTTTCAGGGAAACCGCCTTCGCATTCACGCGGACGATGTGTCGTGGACCGCCGCCGGCCGCTCGCCCGCCAGCGCGCGCAGCAGATTGGTGGTCGCGAGCACGGCCATCGCGTGCCGCGTCTCGTGAGTGGCCGAGCCGGTGTGCGGCAGCGGCGTCACGCGCGGGTGGGTGCGCAGGGGCGAGTCGGGCGGCAGCGGCTCGGTGGCGAACACGTCGAGGCCGGCGGCGCGCAGCGTGCCGCGGTCGAGCGCGGCGAGCAGGTCGGCCTCGTTCACGGTGGCGCCGCGCCCGCCGTTGATGAAAATCGCCCCCGGCTTCATCGCGCCGAACACGCGCGCGTCGATCAGGCCACGCGTGCTGTCCGACAGCGGCAGCATCGCGACCACGATGTCGGCGCGCGCCAGAAGGTCGTCGCGCGGCGCGTGCACGGCGCGGCCCAGCAGCTCGGGCGCCTGCACGGCCAGATCGACCGGGCGGCGCGCATGGTAGAGCACCGGCATGCCGAAGCCGAGCGCGGCGCGGCGTGCGATGGCCTGGCCGATGCGCCCGAAGCCCAGGAGGCCGAGCGTCTTGCCGTGCACGTCGAAGCCGAACAGATCCTCGCCGATGTTCTTCGTCCAGCGGCCCTCGCGCACCAGGTTCGAGAGCTCGACCACGCGCCGGCTGGTCGCCAGCAGGAGCGCGAAGACGGTGTCGGCCACGGTCTCGTCGAGCACGCCCGGCGTGTGGCACAGCACGATGCCGCGCGCCGCCAGTGCGGCCAGCGGGTAGTTGTCGACGCCGACCGAGACGCTGGAGATCGCTTCGAGCCGGGGTGCGCGGTCGAGCAGCGCCGCGTCGATGGGAAAGCTCGAACCGATCAGGCCCTGCGCCCGGGGCAGCGCGGCCTCGAAGGCGGCGCGCTGCGCGGGGATGCGCGGATCGGCCACCGTGACCTCGTGCGCGGCCTGCAGCCGGGCCAGCTGGTCGGCGGGCAGTTCGCGAAAGACCAGCACGTGCTTGCGCGCCGGAGACGCGCCGGACAGCCCGGTGGCAACCGTCGCTTGCGCGGACGAGGGCGTGCCGGTGCCAGCGATGGCGCCTGGCGCCTCGATGCCGGACGCCTCCAGCTGCGCCCGCGTCGGCAGCCCCTCGGTGTCGCCCAGCACCTGCACCGCGCGCGCGCCGATCCAGGCGCCGCGCCGCACCGCCTCGGCCACCGTCCGGCCTTCCAGCAGCGCGCTGATGACGCCGGCGGCGAAGCCGTCGCCGGCGCCGACCGTGTCGACCACCTCGGCCACCGGAAAGCCGGCGACGCGCCCGGTGCCGGCCACGTCGCTGTCGTACCAGGCGCCCTCGGCGCCGAGCTTGACGACCACCAGCTTCGCACCGCGCTGCCGGTAGAAGCGCGCCACCCCCTCGGGCGTGCCCTCCCCCGTGAGGAACCGGCCCTCCTCGATGCCCGGCAGCACCCAGTCGGCGCGCCCGGCGAGCTCGTTGATCCAGTGTCGCATCGCCTCGGGCGAGGCCCAGAGCGTGGGCCGCAGGTTGGGGTCGAACGAAATCGTGCGGCCGGCGGCGCGCATCACGTCCATGCTCCTGAGCGCCGCCTGCAGGCAGGTGTCGGAAATGGCCGCAAACACGCCCGTCGCGTGCAGGTGGCGCGCGCTGCGCAGCCAGGCCTCGTCGATGTCGGCCGGCCCCATCCAGCTGGCGGCCGAGCCCTTGCGGTGGTATTCGACGGGCGGATCGCTGCCGTCCGTCACGCGGCCCTTGAACTGGAAGCCGGTGCGCTGCGCCGGGTCGTGCACCACGTGAGAGCAGTCGATGCCCTCATCCTGCAGGGCACCGAGCAGCGCGCGGCCCATCGAATCCTGGCCCAGGCGGCTGGCCCAGCCGACCTTCAGGCCCAGGCGCGCCAGGCCGATCGCCACGTTGGTCTCGGCGCCGGCGGTGCGCTTGTGGAACGAGGTCGCGTGCTCGATCGGGCCGGGCCGGTCGGCCACCAGCAGCAGCATCGCCTCGCCGAACAGCGCGACGTCGAAGGCGGTGGGTTCTGCAGGTGTCGTCATGGGTTCGCCCGCACCGAGCGGAGGTGCGCGATCCGTTCGCGCGTGACGGCGGGCAGGTCGTCGCCGACCAGGGGGTATTCGATGGCGTGCGGCACTTCGGCTGGCAGCGCCTGCAGCACCGCACGCCAGGGTGCGAGGGAATCGGCCAGCGGCACGGCGATCCACTTGGCGGGCAGGCGCTGCACGCCCTTGCAGTGCACGTAGCGCACGCGCGGGGCCAGCGCCTGCGCCGCCTGCAGCGGGCACTCGCCCAGCCAGTGCCAGTTGCCCATGTCGAAGGTCATGCCGAGATCCAGGCCCGCGGCCTGCTGCGCCTGGAAGAAGGCCTGCAGGGCGCCCAGCGTGCCGGCCGCTTCGCTCTGATCGTTCTCGATCACCAGCTCGACCGGCTGCGCGTCGAGCACGGCCTTGAGCCGCGCCAGCGACGCGTGCGAGGCCGCGCCGAAGCCGCCGATCGCCATCTTGAGCCGGGGCGCGCGCAGCGTCGCCGCCGCGGCCAGCCCGCGCTCCAGCGCGCCCGCATCGAGCGCGCCGGCGGAGGTCCACAGCCCCTCGGGGCTCGAATACACCGCCGCCAGGCCGGCCAGCGCGGGCAGCTCGGCGGCGGCGTCGCGCAGCAGCTCGCCGCGCACCTCCACGCCGTCCGCGCCGGCCTCCCGCGCGAGCCGCGCGCACCACAGCTGCCCATGGCGCCCCACCTCGGCCGCGCCGAAGGACGCCAGGGAAATCAGGACCTCGAAGGACATTCAGTGCGCCTGATGGGAACTCAGGATCTGGCCGAGGAACTGGCGCGTCTTCTCGTGCTGCGGGCTGCCGAAGAACTCGGCCGGCGGCGCCTGCTCGACGATGCGGCCCTCGGCCATGAAGATCACGCGGTCGGCCACGCTGCGCGCGAAGCCCATCTCGTGCGTGACGCACAACATGGTCATGCCGTCCTCGGCCAGGCCGATCATGGTGTCGAGCACCTCCTTGACCATCTCCGGGTCGAGCGCCGAGGTGGGCTCGTCGAACAGCATGATCTTCGGGCTCATGCACAGCGCCCGCGCGATCGCCACGCGCTGCTGCTGGCCGCCCGAGAGCTGGCTCGGGTACTTGTGGGCCTGCTCCGGGATACGAACGCGCGCCAGGTACTTCATCGCGACCTCCTCCGCCTGCGCCCGGGTCATGCCGCGCGAGCGCATCGGCGCCAGCGTGCAGTTCTGCAGGATCGTCAGGTGCGGAAACAGGTTGAACTGCTGGAACACCATGCCGACCTCGGCGCGCACCGCATCGACGTTCCTGCCGCCGGCCGTGAGCTCGATGCCGTCGACCACGATGCGGCCCTGCTGCACCGTCTCCAGCCGGTTGATGCAGCGGATCAGCGTCGACTTGCCCGAGCCCGACGGCCCGCAGATCACGATGCGCTCGCCGGCGCGCACCGCGAGGTCGATGTCGGTCAGCACCTGGAAGGTGCCGTACCACTTGTTCACCCCTTCGAGCCGGATGATGGGCTCCGTGCCTGCATGCGTGGCGACTGCGTCCGTCATGGCCATGGATTCCTCTGCCGGTCAGTTCAGCTTGGGCAGGTCGGTCTGCAGCCACTTGTTGTAGAACTTGTTCAGCTCGCCGTTGGCGGTGTTCTTCGCCACGAAATCGTTCACGACCTTGAGCAGGTCGTCCTGGCCCGGGCGCATCGCGATGGCCATGGCCTGCTGCACCAGCGTGAACTTGTTCTCGAAGGTCTTGGGCGGCACGCGCTTGGCGATCTGCGCGGCCACCGTGACCGAGCAGCCGATGGCATCGACCTGGCCCGACATCAGCGCCTGCATGGCCGAGGCGTCGTCGTCGAAGCGGCGGATCTCGGTGCCTTCGGGCGCGGCCTTGGTCACCGCCACGTCCTGCGTGCTGGCGCGCGCCACGCCCACGCGCAGGCCCTTGAGGTCGGCCGCGCTCTTGATCGGCGTGCCGGTCTTGCCGTAGAGCACGATGGTCGCGGCCGCGTAGGGCTGAGAGAACTGCACCTGCTTGGCACGCTCGGGCGTCACGGCCAGCGAGGCGACCAGCAGGTCGACCTTGTTGGTCAAGAGGAACGGGATGCGGTTCGGGCCCGTGACCGGCACGATGTTGGCCTTCACGCCCCAGTCCTTGACCAGCAGCCTGGCCACATCGGCGTCGTAGCCGTCGGGTTCGTTTTTCGCGTTGGTGGTGCCGTAGGGCGGGAAGTCGACCAGCATGCCGATCGTGACCTCGCCCTTCTTCTTGATGTCGGCCACGGTCTGGGCCGAGGCGAGCGGAGCAAAGGCGGTCAGCGCCGCGCCCAGGCCGAGCGCGGCAAGGGTGGCACTGGCGGTGCGGCGGGTAATGGAAGAGATCATGTCGAGCCTCCTTGGGTTGAGAACAGAAACAAAAAAAGAGGTAAGCCAGTCCTTCATCGCGCTTCACGCGGCAGGCGAAGCCCGGCCCGCTCGGAGAACAGCGCGGAACCGGCTCCGCCGGGCCGCCGATGTTGCCCCCTGCAAGGGGGTTGGCGAAGCGACACGCAGTGCGCGAAGACTGGGGGGAGCCCATTCATCGCGCCCGCTTGCGCTCCATGCGCGCCGCCAGCAGCGACAGCGGCCAGCAGATCGCGAAATAGATCGCCGCCACGGTCGTGAACACGTGGAGCGGCTGGAAGGTCGCGTTGTTGATGATCTGCCCGGCGCGCGTGATCTCGGTGAAGCCGATGATGGCCGCGAGCGAGGTGCCCTTGATGATCTGCACCACGTAGCCCACGGTCGGCGCCAGCGCGATCCTCGCGGCCTGCGGCAGCACCACGTCGCGCATGCGGGCGGCGTAGTTCAGGCTCAGCGCCTGGGCCGCCTCCCACTGGCCGCGCGGCACCGCCTCGATGCAGCCGCGCCAGATCTCGCCCAGGAAGGCCGCGCTGTTGAGGATGAGCGCCACGCCCGCCGCGATCCACGGGTTGATGTCGAAGCCCAGCACCGGCGCGCCGAAGAAGATCAGAAACAGCTGCAGCAGGAGCGGCGTGCCCTGGAACACCTGGATGAAGCCGGCCGAGAGCCCCCGCGCCGCCCGGCTCTCCGAGGTACGCGCCAGCGCGATGACGAGCCCGAGAATGGCGCCGCCGACGAAAGCGATGGCCGACAGCGCCAGCGTCCACCGGGCCGCTTCGAGAATGAACAGGAATTCGGGATAGCCGAAGGTGCGCATATGACTGTGGCCCTCCTTCAGCGCCGGTCCGGGTAGTTGAGCGTGCGCCGGTAGACCAGCCGGAACAGCGCCGAGAACGCCAGCGCCAGCACCAGGTAGATGCCCGCGACCACGATGTAGATCTCGAAGCTGCGGAAGGTCTGCGACTGCAGGTTGGCCGCGACGGAAGTCAGGTCGTCGGCCGAGATCACCGACACCACCGCCGAGCTGAGCATCAGCAGGATGAACTGGCTGGTGAGCGCGGGGTAGATGGCTTTCAGCGCCGGCTTGATGATGACGAAGCGGAAGATTTCCCACGGCTTCAGGTTGAGCGCCCGCCCCGCCTCGATCTGCCCCTTGGGGATGGACTCGATGCCGGCGCGGATGATCTCGGTCGCGTAGGCGCCCAGGTTGACCACCATCGCCGTGAGCGCCGCCGTGTAGGGCGACCAGCGCAACCCGACGGCCGGCAGCGCGAAGAAAAAGAAGAACAGCTGCACCAGGAACGGCGTGTTGCGGATCACCTCGATGTACGCGTTCACGACGAAGCGCAGCCAGCCCGGTCCCGAGGTCTTGCCCCAGGCGCAGAAGACGGCCACGACAAGGCCCAGCAATGTCGCGACGAGAGACAGTTGGATGGTGATCCAGGTGCCCTTGAGCAACAGCGGCCAGGCGGCGAAGACGGCGTCGAACTGGAATTGGTAGTGCATGGGAAGCGGTTTGGAATGGTGCATCCCGCTGTGGAAAAGAGCACTGTGCGAGTAGTCGGCAGTGTATTTGAAACCGGTTTCATAACCACACTAGGGGTTCCCCTAACAAGGCTGCCTGCCTACATCTCACGATGTTGAGACCACCTCGCCAGACCTCGCCGAGCAGGCTACCAGTGCGGAAGCGGCAGCCGGCGATTCGCCACTTTCGCCAAGCCCTTCTGTGGCCGCCCAGGCTGATGCCGACGGTCCCAGCCCACCATGCGCATCGCAGCCTGTGGAAGGTGCTGCGCGAGTTCGGCGCTGCCTCCCCCTGGCGCGAGAAGATCGACGAATACACTTCACCGCTGCAATCGAATGCTATGCAGGAAGATCGTCCGGGTCGGCATCGAGGTGCTCGAGGCGCGTGCGTCGAATGACCACGACAGTCAGCACCAGCGCAATGACCGCGACGGGCAACAGGACACCGGCCAAACTGGCCCCGTCGCGCCAGAGCAGCGCGTCTACCCACTCGTCCCTCTTCAAGTCGAGCTTGGCCATCCCCAACCCCACGGCGATGAGGTCGCAGGCCAGGAAGAGAATGCGTGTCGACACGAACGCCATATCCCGGAGCGGCTCCTGCCAGCGCGACTTGATGCGATGAGCGCTTCGATACCGAGCAAGACACTCCCTCCGTTGATGCAGGTATTTCTCCCAGCCCAAGCCTCTCTTTTTCTCGATTTTCCTGAGGTATCTGGCGATTCGACCGATCCACTGGTCGTGATCGACCCAGGCAATCGCGAAGACGGTCATGACGACCGGGTGAAGAAAGAAGACGCTCCCATTGACGCTGGCAGTGGTGCCCAGGGTGAAGAATGCACCCGTCACGATGAGTGCGAAATTCACTATTTGCTGTTGAAGTTCCGTTCTCTTCAGAACCTCGGCGCGAAGGGATTTGTATTCCTCGAGAAAGTAAGCGGCATTCTTTTCCTCCAGAGCTGCAACGGGATCAATGTGGGGCGTTGGCTGCGCCGATTCGTCGCGGCACAATGCATTGAACAGTTGCTGAAGGAATCTGGCCATCATGAGCTCCGAGAATACTGATGGACGAGGCCGAAATCGCTCGAATCAGTGTAGCGGATGCACTGGTGAGGAACAACTTGCAACGATAGAACTAGACCAAGACCCTTCCGGAACGTTCGCGCAAATGGACGCGCGCTGGCGTTCACTCTATGTGAGAGAAGCGATCCGGCTTGCCAGCAGAAGCTCATTCTCGGCCTCACAGATTGCAAGCTTCGCCATCGATGCGAGCCTTGGCGAGCCCCATGGAAGTCCCGGCCGCCACGTTGGCTACCATTTGGTGGGCGAAGGTCTGCCGGCACTCGAGAGGTCCATCGCCTATTCCGCAACCTTGCGGGAGCATGTCTGTCGGCTCATCACGAAGCGGCCCATGCCTGCCTATCTTTCACTGGTGGCGGGCCTGCTCTTCATCGTGATGCTCCCGGCCATTGTCTTTTCGCCTGCGACATCTCCGGCAGCTTTTCTGGCGTACATGGCGCTGCTATTGATTTCTGCCAGCGAACTCGCCGTCAGCACCGCTGGCCTGACCCTTCGCAGTCTCTTGCTGCCGGCTCCCTTGCCTCGAATGACGTTCGCTTCGGGCATTCCCAAGTCCTGCACCACCGTCTTCGTCGTACCCGGCATGCTCTCGGACGTCGACTCCGTTGCAAAGTTGGCAGCTGATCTCGAGCATCACTATCTGTTGCATCGAAGTCCAAATGTGCATTTTGGATTGCTGACCGACTTTCTTGATTCGGCTCATGAGACCCTTCCTGAAGACGAGCGCTTGTTGAACCAGGCGAAAACACTGATATCGGACCTTCGGCACCGCTATGCCGAGCGCGCCGGCAGTCGAATCCTGCTTCTGCACCGACGCAGGCAATGGAATCCCAAGCAGTCCACATGGATGGGCTGGGAGCGAAAGCGCGGCAAACTGGAAGAGTTCACGCGCCTTCTCGCGGGGGATCGGGAAACCAGCTTTTCCGACGTCGTCGGAAGTCTCGATGAGCTGTCCGATGTTCGCTTCGTGATTACGATCGACGAGGATTGCGTGGTGCCGGCAGACTGCGTTCGATCGATGATCGAGGCGGCCGCCCATCCCCTGAATCGGCCAGCTGTGGACAGTGCTTCAAGGCGCGTGAGCAAAGGCTACGGGGTTCTTCAACCAGCGATGAAGGCGACGCTCGCAAGCGCGGGTGCCTCGCACTTCGGACTCCTTTTCACGCGTTACAACAGCATGCATCCCGACTCGCCGAATGGCTGGGAAATCAACAACGATCTTTTCGGATGCGGCCGGTACGTCGGAAAGGGAATCTTCGACGTCAAGTCTTTCCTGGAGGTTGTCTCCAACCGCATCCCAGAAAACCGGCTGCTGAGTCACGATCTCTTCGAAGGATGTCTCTTGCGGGCGGCGGCGCTTCCCGATGTCGAGATTCATGAAGATTTTCCGCGTCGCTTTTCAAGCTTTCAGATGCGGCAGCATCGGTGGATCCGTGGCGACTGGCAGGTTCTCCCGTGGTTGATACCGGGCTGGAAGGTTCCCGGCTGGAAGTTCGCAGATATTTCGGCCGCCGGGCGCTTGATTCTGCTGGAGACTGTTCGCGGATCGTTGGCGATGCCCGCTGCTCTGGGCATGTTCATCATTAGTGCAGTCACCTCGGAACCGTTCGGGCGCTATTGCTTCTGGACCGCCGTTGTTGCGCTGGCCGCACCCGTCGCCGTCGACTATCTGAAGGGTCGGATGCCGGCGCGAGAGCATGGCGTGCAAGGCCGAGGGCGCGCCACCACCCCGCTTCGGGTCTACGTCGCCTATCTCGGTGTGAAGATCATCTTGCTACCCGAGTCGGCACGGATGTCGGTCGACGCGATCGTCAGAACGCTGGTTCGCCTTGTCACGAAGCATCAACTGCTCGAATGGCGGACGGCGCGCCAGGTGGAGCAGCAGATGGACGAGTCGCCCGTTGGCTCCGCATTGCAAGGGATGTGGTTCAACGTCACGCTGGGTTCTGCAGGATTGCTGTTTCTTTTCACGAGCCGCCAAACCCTTTTCTGGCTTGCCTTGCCGATCCTCGTTTCCTGGATCGCTGGACCGTTGGCCGCTCGAATGCTTGGCCGGGATCGGTGACAACATATCAGCGCTACGGACCGGCGTGGCGGCCGCGGCTTCAGGAAATGACGGGCATGGCGCGAACCGGCCTGCCCGCCGGGCAGGCTCAGGTGGGCTGGCCCTGGAACGCCTTGTTGGCGATCTTCCAGGCGCCGTCGACCTTCAGCAGCACGAAGTAGTCGACGAAGGTGGTGGCGCCGTGCACCAGGGTGATGCGCGCGCACGCCGCGTTGCCCGCCACGTCGATCCAGTCGATGGTGCGGCTGCGCGTGGCCTCGTCGGGCGCGGGCGTGCCCTTGAAGCGCTCGCAGTAGACGTCGAGCGGCCAGGAGGTGAAGACGCTCTCGCGGATCGACTCGATGTGCGCGGTCGGCAGGAAGGCCTGGCGCATGTGCGAGGCGTCGTCCTTCGCATGGCCGAGGAAGTACTGCTCGATCGGCTCGCGCACGGCGGCCTGCTCGGCGGTCGGGGCCGAAGCGTCGAAGGCTTGGGGGGGCTGGGCTCTGGCGTTCATGGAATGGGTTCTCGAATGAGGGATGGGATGCCCGCCGCCCGGTGTGCGCGGCGGCGGCTGCTCGTCGCTCGGGTGACAGCGGGGGCGCGCGCAGTCTATCAGCGCCCCCGGGTCCCAAGGGCCGGCGCCTTCAGGACGCGGACTGGCCGCGGGCCCGCGGCAGCCACACCTCGATCACACCCGGCGTGGCCCGTAGCGACGGCGGCAGGCGCTGGACGACCCACGGCTGGCCGGTCGGCGATTCGGTCGTCTGGATCAGGGCTTCGGCGCAGGCGCGCGCCACGTCGTCGTGGACGATCATCGTCGGCTCGGCGTGGCCTGTGGGCGGCGAACGCCCGGCGCGGCGCGCGGTGGCGAGCACGTCCTCGATCGGCGGTACCGTGGCCGCCAGCGCGCGCCAGGGCTCGCGCCATGCGCGCGCCCTGGCGGCCAGCGCGTCGCCGTAGGTCTGGATGTAGACGACGGTGCCTTTGCACACGTCGCTGGCCACGGGCCTCGGTGCGGGCACCGGCGTCGGCGCAGGGACCGGCGTGGTCGTCGGGCCGGACGGCGGCGCGCCGGGGAGGCCCGGGCCGGGTGTCGCATACGGCGGCAGGCCCTGCGGCGGTGGCGCGCCCTGCCCGGAGGACATCGGGGGCGGCGCCGCGCCCGGTGCCGGCGGCTGCTCCGTGGGCGATGGCGCCACCGCCACCCGGGTCGCGCCTTCGCGCGTGCCGAGCCCCCTGAGCCACACCACCACCGGCCACGGTTCGGGCGGGGTGCCGCTGCAGTTGTTCTGGGGGGCCGTCTGCCCGGTGTAGTCGCGCGCCCAGTAGCGCGGCGCGCACGGCGGCGCCTGCGCGGGCTGCAGGCAGTCGATGCCGTTGTCCGGGTCGAGCAGGCGCGCGCAGGCCGGCGCGCGCTGCTCCGCGGCGCCTTGCGCGCAGGCCTGCTTGGCGTCGTCGACGATGCGCACCGACAGCCGGAACTTCGCCATGAAGTTGTCGCTGCCCTCGCGGCACAGCAGGTCGCCGGTGCGCAGCAGTTCGGCCGCCAGCAGCGCGGGCGCTTCTCCCGGCGTGGCGCCGCCCCGCAGGCGCGCCCAGCGCTCGGTGAGGTCCTTGAAGGCGACGTTCTCGGCGCGCTCGGTCTCGGCGCGCTGCGCGCGCCAGCTGTCGATGCCCTGCCAGGCCGCGACGCCGAAGGTCGCCGCCGTGCCGAGTCCGACCGAGGCCGTCACCGCGCCGGCCTTGAGCACGCGGGCCTGCAGCCGGCTCATCGTCCCGATCGCGGTGGCGGTGGCCGTCGTCACGGCCGTCGTCGCGGCCGTCGCGGCGGTGGCGGTGTCGGTGGCGGCGCGCCCTCCTCCGGCGCCTGCCAGCGCCCCGGCGGGCTGCACGGGCCGGGTCTGGCCGTCGTCCGTCACGAAGAGTCCGGTCACGCCCAGCGCCACCCGGTCGAGCAGTTCGCCTTCGAGCCGGGAACCGATCTCGTCGCCCAGCTGGAAATAGCTCTCCCACTGCGCCTCGTCGAAGAACTGGTCGGTGGTCGGCTGCTGCGGAAACAGCGGGTTGGCCGCCTTGAAGTTCACCAGGTCGACCGGCAGCGAGGCCGAGACGTTGGGCTTGACCAGCACGATCTGCCCGGTGGTGCCGTCCGCGTAGCGCACCTGCGCCAGCGCGAGGCAGGCCTGGCTGGAGATCGATGCCAGGTCGTTGAGCGACCCGAAGGCATCGAGCGGCGGCCAGGCGGCGTCGGGGCGCGGCTTCATGAAGGTGATGTCGGCGTTCAGGTCGATGCGGGCGCGGCGGATCAGGTTTTCAAGGTCGCAGAAACGGTAGTCGGGGTCGGCCCCGCAGTCGGCGATCACGATCAGCGCGGCCTGCTGGCGCAGCAGCGCATAGGCGCCGGTGTTCTCGAAATGCCCGCCGTCGCTCAGGTACCAGTGGGCCGAGCTGCTGCCCGGAAACACGCCGAAGCACTCCATCAGGAGAAAGCGCGTCTTCATGAGCAGGGTGCTGCCGCGCTCGGCCGCCCCGCGCTGCACCAGGCCGGCCTCGGCGCTGTTCCACCAGTAGCCCAGCCGCAGCCCCGCGAACATCGACAGCGCGGCCAGGCCGCGGCGGGTCATCCGTCCGAGCCCGGAGGCGAGGGCGGCGCCCGAGATGGCCGTCCAGGCGCCCAGCGTGAGCGCGCCGGCGCTGTTCACCCGCGTCCAGTCGGCATTGCCGGCCTGCATCCACCCGAGCGGCCCGACCGTGAGCGGCAGGCTCTTGCGGTCGCGGTTGAACAGCCGCTGCCGGGTGTCGTGCGTCTGGTTGATGCAGACATTGACCAGGTGCACCGGCCCGCCCTGCGCGTGCGGCGCATAGCGCAGCTGGGAAATGTCGTCCCGGTCGTCCACCCGGCCCACCGGCACCTGGGGCAGCGCGAGGCCGGACACCTCGTCGGTCGGGGCGCCGTCCAGGCGCCGGGCGTTGGCCGCGCCCAGGTAGCCGCGCACGATGCGCGCCCGGTAGAACATGTGCAGTGACGACAGGTTCAGAAAGGCGAAGTTGCGCCCGGTCACGAACGCATAGCTGCCCACGATCACGAAGAGCGTCCCCAGCCAGATCCAGCCCCGCGAAAAATCGAGCCCCGCCGGCGTGAACACCGGCAGCAGCACCGCCGCGTACACCACCCCGACCCACCACGCCGCGAGGCAGAACGCCAGCACCAGTCCGAGCAGGTTCGCGAGCGTCAGCAGCAGCGTCTTGCCGAGGCCGGCCGCCTCGCGCCTTTGCGCCAGCAGCATCGGCAGCACGGCGCGCAGCACCGCCGCCAGCAGCAGCAGCACGGCGCCGTACGACGCCCTTTGCCCGCGGCTCTCGGCCGCCATCCACCAGGCGCTGCGGTCGAGCACGCCGAGCAGCGCGATCAGCAGCACGGTCTTGAGCACCGAGGCGAGCGCGTCGGTCAGCATGTTGCGCATCTCGGCGGCGCTGCGGCGCTGGCTGCGCCACAGCACCCACAGGAGCGCGACCACCCAGCACAGCGCGAACACCACGAACACCGGCGTCAGCCAGAACGGGCCGCTGAACCGCGCCGCCAGCAGCGGGCCGATCCAGCAGGCGCCGATGCCCAGGCCCGACCACAGCGCCACCTGCGCGAGCATGGCGGAGGTGGACGGCCGGTCGCGTACCGACCAGTAGGCGCAGGCCAGCATCACCGATGCGACCAGCGGCCCCACCGCGGTGAACCAGAGCGTGGGCAGCCGCGTGGCCTCCTGCACCAGCAGGCGGATGACCTCCTGCGCCGACAGCGCGCTCGCATCGACGACCGCATCGCGCGTCGCGGGGTCGATGTCGATGGCGCGGAACACGCCATCCCACAGCAGCAGGTTGAGGGCGGCCAGCGCCATGCCGACCAGGCTCGCGGCGATGGCGAGCTCGATGTGGGTGCCCAGCAGGTTGCGCAGGTAGAGCGCCGCGGCGAACAGCGTGTCGCGCAGGCCGCCCGGGATCAGGTAGCGGCCGTTGCCGCGCAGCCACCCGCCGAAGCGCACGCGCTCGACCTGGCCGAAGGCGCGCTCGATGCCGCGCACCTGGTCGGCCGACTTCGCTTCGGTGCACAGGCGGCCCAGCGTCGCGCCGATGTAGCCGCCCCCCGAGACGGTGGACAGCAGGTCGAAGCGCAGCAGCTGCCCGCGCGCGGCCAGCGCCTTGAGCAGGCCCAGGCAGAAGGTCGCGCTGCGGATGCCGCCGCCCGACAGCGCCAGTCCCCAGGGCCGCGCTCCGTCGTCCGCGCCCGACAGGGCCCGGCGGCGCTCGCTCACCATCTCCTGGAGGGCGGGGTCCATGGCGCTCCTTGCCGTTTCGTGAGGAAATATTCCACGAACGGCAGGCGCCCTCAATAGCGAAAACGGTCTATGCCTTCCCGCTGGTTGCTATCTGTTTGATAGCTGGCAAGACCCGTGGGACAAGCGCCAAGGCCGCTTTTCGTACCTGAATCCGGCTTTCAGCGGTGTTGCCGTCGCTCACGGGCGCGGCGCACCTGGCGGCTTTGGCCCGCCTTGGCAACGGCCCGCTCGCGCTGCGCCCTCTTCTCGCGGTGGCGGCGCGACAGCCAGCGGCCCAGCACGAAGCTGATGCCGGCGCTCGCCAGCAGGACCAGGAGGCCCACGATGCCGATGTCCATCGTCTCTTTCTCTCCAGGGTCCGATGCTCGCGCCGCCTACAGCACGCGCACCACGGCGGCCGGCTTGAAGCCCAGGTCCGCCGCCTTGCCCTTGCGTCCGCGCGCGCCGCGGGCGTTGTTGAGGGTGCGGATCTCCAGCGTCTCCGTGCGCGCCTTGCCGCCGCGCCCGGTGCCCTCGACGCGCACGCTGCGCGTGTAGGCCGCCGCGCCGGCCAGCGTGTCGCCGGCCTCCAGGTCGATCAGCATCAGCCCGCGGCCGCCCTTGGGCATCGCCTTGAGCTCGTCGATGCCGAAGGTCAGGATGCGCCCGCCGCTGGAGGCGCAGGCCACGTGCGTGGCGTCGGCCAGCGGCTCGGCGCCGCCCGCGCCGCCGACCAGCGAGGGCCGGCACAGCTGCTCGCCCTCGCCCAGGTCGATGAAGGCCTTGCCGCCACGCTGGCGCGACACCATGTGCTCGACCGCCGCGACGAAGCCGTAGCCGCCGCTGCCGGCGAGCAGCAGCCGCGCGCCGGACGGGCCGGCGAAGCAGTGCGCCACCTGCGTGCCGCTGTCGAGGTCGATCAGCGTCGTCACCGGCTGGCCGTCGCCGCGCCCGCCCGGCAGCGACGCCACCGGCACGGTGTAGACGCGCACCTCCCTGTTCTTGGCGGTGCCGAACACCAGCAGGGTGTCGACCGAGCGGCACTCGAAGGCGCCGTACAGGGCGTCGCCCGACTTGAAGCTGTAGTCGGGCGCGGCGCCGTCGCCTGCGCCGCCGTTCGCCCGCTCGCTGGCCCAGCCCTTCTGCGTGCGCACCCAACCCTTTTGCGAGACGATCACCGTCACCGGCTCGTCGACCACCCGCACTTCGGCGACGGCGCGCTTCTCGGCCTGGATCAGCGTGCGGCGCGCGTCGGCGAAAGTCTTCGCATCGGCCTCGATTTCCTTGACCAGCAGCCGGCGCAGCGCGGCCGGGCTCGCCAGGATGTCTTCGAGCTTCTTCTGCTCGTCGCGCAGGCCCTTCAACTCCTGCTCGATCTTGATGGCCTCCAGCCGCGCCAGCTGGCGCAGGCGGATCTCCAGGATGTCCTCGGCCTGCCGCTCGCTCAGGTTGAAGCGCGCGATGAGCGCCGCCTTCGGCTCCTCCGCCGCGCGGATGATGGCGATCACCTCGTCGATGTTGAGCAGCACCAGCCGCCGGCCTTCGAGGATGTGGATGCGGTCGAGCACCTTGTCCAGGCGGTGGCGCGAGCGCCGCTCGACCGTGATCTCGCGAAACGCGATCCACTCCATGAGCATCTGGCGCAGCGACTTCTGCGTGGGCCGGCCGTCGATGCCGACCATCGTCAGGTTGACCGGCGACGAGGTCTCCAGCGAGGTCTGCGCCAGCAGCGTGCCGATGAACTCGTCCTGGCCGATGCGCGAGGTCTTGGGCTCGAACACCAGCCGCACCGCCGCCTCCTTGCTCGACTCGTCGCGCACGGCGTCGAGCAGCGACAGCACCATCGCCTTGAGCTGCGTCTGCTCGGCCGTGAGCGCCTTCTTGCCGGCGCGGACCTTCGGGTTGGTGAGTTCCTCGATTTCCTCCAGCACGCGCTGGCTGCTGACGCCCGGCGGCAGCTCGTTGACCACCAGCTGCCACTGCCCGCGCGCCAGCTCCTCGATCTGCCAGCGCGCGCGCACCTTGAGCGAGCCACGGCCGGTGCGGTAGGCCTCGGCGATGTCGGCGGCGCTGCTGATGATCTGCGCGCCGCCGGGGAAGTCCGGCCCCGGCACCAGCGCGAACAACTCCTCGTCGCTGAGCCTGCCGTTCGATTTGATCAGCGCCACGCAGGCGTCGGCGATCTCGCGCAGGTTGTGGCTCGGGATCTCGGTGGCGAGCCCCACCGCGATGCCGCTCGCGCCGTTGAGCAGCGCGAACGGCAGGCGCGCCGGCAAGAGGCGCGGCTCCTGCGTGCTGCCGTCGTAGTTGGGGATGAAGTCGACCGTGCCCTCGTCGATCTCGTCGAGCAGCAGGCTGGTGATGCGCGAGAGGCGCGCCTCGGTGTAGCGCATGGCGGCGGCGCCGTCGCCGTCGCGGCTGCCGAAGTTGCCCTGGCCATCGATCAGCGGGTAGCGCTGCGAGAAGTCCTGCGCCATGCGCACCAGCGCGTCGTAGGCGGCCTGGTCGCTGTGCGGGTGAAAGCGCCCCAGCACGTCGCCCACCACCCGCGCGCTCTTGACCGGCTTGGCGCCGACCGCGCCGTTGGCGCCGCCGAAGCCCAGCCCCATGCGCGACATCGCGTACAGGATGCGCCGCTGCACCGGCTTCTGGCCGTCGCACACGTCGGGCAGCGCGCGTCCCTTGACCACGCTGAGCGCGTATTCGAGGTAGGCGGTCTGGGCGTAGTCGGCCAGCGTCAGCGTGGTGTCGCCGTCGCTGTCGCCGGGGCTCTCGAAGTCGAGCGTCGGCTGGGAATCCATGGATCGGTTCTTTTTTTGGGAAATCTAATGCTCCGCGGCGCGCGATGCGGCGGACGCAGCGGCGGCGGACTCGGTGGGCTCGAAGGAGGTTGGAGAAAGCGTCGCGGCGGCGTCCTCGGCGGGCGCGTCCTGCAAGGCGGGCGCACCCTGCGCCCGCGCCAGCCGCTGCGACGACGGCAGGTTGCCGCGGCCCAGCGCGCCGCCCTTGGGCGCGGCGAGTTCCACCCGCACGCGCCCCGACGCCCGGTCGATGAAGTTGCCGCCGATGCCGCCGCCCGCCGTCGGCAGCTTCAGCTGGGCATAGATCTGCAGCACCGTCTTCACGTAGTTCTGGGTCTCGCGGTAGTCGGGAATCCGGTTGCCGGCGCGCTGCACCGCGCCTTCGCCGGCGTTGTAGGCGGCCAGCGCGAGATGCAGGTCGCCGCTGAACATCGCGATCAGGTTGCGCAGGTGGCGTGCGCCAGTGGCGATGTTGATGATCGGGTCGTGCAGCTTGTTCTCGAGCGTGCGCCGCCCGTCGGCCGCGACGCCGTAGCGCTGCGCGGTCTCCGGCATCAGCTGCATGAGGCCGATCGCTCCCTTGGGAGACACCGCCAACGTGTTGAAGCCCGACTCGGTCGCGATCAGCGCCTGCAGCAGTTCGTAGTCGATCGCATGCTGCCTGGCGGCCTGGTGCAGCGCGGTCTTGGCGGGCCTGAAGGCGGGCGAGGCCTCGAACAGCCTGACCAGCGTCTGCGAAGTCCTGGCCGCCTTGTCATCGGTGGCGAGGTCCCTGGCGCCGCGCTCCATCGCCCGCATGCCGTCGAGGGCACCCTTGCCATCGCGCCCCATCGGCCGCATGCCGTTGGCGCCGTCGAGATTTTTCCCGCCGCGCAGGAAGGGCTGATAGCGCGGATCGGACTGCCGGAGCGCGAAATGCGCCACGCCGTTGGCATCGACGTAGCCGAAGATGTCGCTCGCGTTGGCGCCCGCCTGCCACAGGCACAGCGCCAGCGGCAACAGGAGACGCGGCCCGAAGCGGCGGGCCGGGACGTGGAATGGGTTCATCGCTGATAAAAAGAAGGAGGGATCAGCGCGAGGCAGGGCCCGCACGAGGACAGCAGCAAGAGCAGGGAAAGCAGGGGTTCTTAATCATTATGGTTTCATTCTCGCCGAATGGCTGTGTGCCGCAAAGGGCTGCGGCGGACTCATGGGCGCCGGACTCAGACATCGACCTCCACGTCGTCGGCGCGCAGTTCCATCAGGTCGCGCCGCGCCGCCGCCTCGCCCTTGCCCATCAGCTTGGTGATCTCGCCCTGCGTCTGCGCGAAGTCGAGCCGGCCCAGCCTCACCTGCATGAGGCGCCGCGTGTCGGGGTTGAGCGTAGTCTCCCACAGCTGCTCGGCGTTCATCTCGCCCAGCCCCTTGAAGCGGCTGATGCTCCAGGCGCCTTCCCGCACGCCGTCCTTGCGCAGCTTGTCGAGGATGGCGGTGAGCTCGCCCTCGTCGAGCGCATAGACCTTGGCCGCCGGCTTCCTGCCGCGCGCCGGCGCATCGACCCGGAACAGCGGCGGCTTGGCGACGTACACATGGCCGGCGTCGATCAGCTTCGGAAAGTGGCGGAAGAACAGCGTCAGGAGCAGCACCTGGATGTGCGAGCCGTCCACGTCGGCGTCGCTCAGGATGCAGACCTTGCCGTAGCGCAGCCCCGAGAGATCCGGCGTGTCGGCCGGACCGTGCGGATCGACCCCGATCGCCACCGCGATGTCGTGGATCTCGGTGTTGGCGAAAAGCCGGTCGCGCTCGACCTCCCAGGTGTTGAGCACCTTGCCGCGCAGCGGCAGGATGGCCTGCGACTCCTTGTCGCGCCCCATCTTGGCGCTGCCGCCGGCCGAGTCGCCCTCGACCAGGAAGACCTCGTTGTGCGCCGTGTCGCGGCTCTCGCAGTCGGTCAGCTTGCCGGGCAGCACCGCCACGCCCGAGCCTTTTCGCTTCTCGACCTTCTGCCCGGCGCGCTGGCGCGTCTGCGCGGCCCTGATGGCCAGCTCGGCGAGCCGCTTGCCATAGTCCACGTGCTGGTGCAGCCACAGCTCGAGCGCCGGGCGCACGAAGCCCGACACCAGCCGCACCGCGTCGCGCGAATTGAGCCGCTCCTTGATCTGGCCTTGGAACTGCGGGTCGAGCACCTTGGCCGAGAGCACGTACGAGGCGCGCGCGAACACGTCCTCCGGCAGCAGCTTGACGCCCTTGGGCAGGAGCGAATGCAGCTCGATGAAGCTCCTGACCGCGTTGAACAGGCCGTCGCGCAGGCCGCTGTCGTGCGTGCCGCCGGCGCTGGTCGGGATCAGGTTGACATAGCTCTCGCGCACCGGCTGGCCGTCCTCGGTGAAGGCCACGCACCATTCGGCGCCCTCGCCCTCGGCGAAGCTGTCGGCGTTGCGGTCGGCGTGGCCGGCGCCCTCGAACAGCGGGATCACCGGCTCGCCGTGGAGCGTCTGCATCAGGTAGTCGCGCAGGCCGCCCTTGTAGAGCCAGGTCTGGGCTTCCTTCGTCTTCTCGACCAGCAGCGTGACCGCGACACCCGGCATCAGCACCGCCTTGCTGCGCAGCAGGTGCGTGAGCTCGCCCAGCGGCAGCGCGGCCGTCTCGAAGTACTTCGCGTCCGGCCAGGCGCGCACGGTCGTGCCCTGTTTGCGGTCGCGCGAGCCGTCGTCCTGCAGGCCGCCCTCCTGCGCGCGCAGGCGCAGCGGCTCGACCACCTCGCCGCCCGAGAACGCGATCTGCGCCACCTTGCCGTCGCGGTACGACGTGACCTCCAGCCGCGTGGAGAGCGCATTCGTCACCGACACGCCCACCCCGTGCAGCCCGCCCGAGAAGCTGTAGGCGCCGCCCGAGCCCTTGTCGAACTTGCCGCCGGCGTGCAGCCGGGTGAACACCAACTCGACCACCGGCGCCTTTTCCTCCGGGTGCAGGCCGAAGGGGATGCCGCGGCCGTCGTCCTCGACGCTGACCGAGCCGTCGGTGTGCAGCGTGACCTTGATCTTCCTGCCGTGGCCGGCCAGCGCCTCGTCGGCCGCGTTGTCGATCACCTCCTGCACGATGTGCAGCGGGTTGTCGGTGCGGGTGTACATGCCCGGGCGCTGCTTGACGGGCTCCAGGCCCTTGAGCACGCGGATCGAGTCTTCGGAATAGGCGGGAGGAATCTTGGTGGAAGTGGCCATGGCGACGGATTGTAAGCGCGGCGCATCAAAAAGCTGTATGCATATACAGATGAAATTGCGGCTTCGGCGGCAACGCCGGCCCCTGTCGTCGGCCGGTCAGCGGCGCAGTGCGCTTCCCGCTACATTTCTGCGGATGACCGCTCCGACCCGCCCGCTCTCCGCCATCCAGGTGCTGCTGTGCGGCGCGCTGATCGTCACGCTGTCGATGGGCATCCGCCACGGCTTCGGACTCTGGCTGCAGCCCGTCACGCAGGAGCAGGGCTGGACGCGGCAGACCTTCTCCTTCGCCATCGCCCTGCAGAACCTGTCGTGGGGCGTGATCGGCGTGTTCGCCGGCATGCTGGCCGACCGGTTCGGCGCGTTTCGCGTGCTGCTGGCCGGCGCCGCGCTCTACGGGCTCGGGCTGGCCGGCATGGCGCTCGCGCCGACGCCGCTGCTGTTCGCCCTCGCAACCGGCGTGCTGATCGGCGCCGCGCAGGCCGGCACCACCTACGCCGTCATCTACGGCGTGATCGGGCGCCAGATCGCGCCCGAGCGGCACTCCTGGGCGATGGGCGTGGCGGCCGCGGCGGGCTCGTTCGGGCAGTTCCTGATGGTGCCGGTGGAGGGCCAGCTCATCGCCCGGCTGGGCTGGCAGACGGCGCTGCTGGCGCTGGCCGCACTGGTGCTGCTGATCGTGCCGCTGGCCTTCGGCCTGCGCGAGCCGCGGCGCGCCGCCGTCGCCGCGCACCGCGAGCAGACCATCGCGCAGGCCGTGGCCGAGGCTTTCAGGTACCCGAGCTTCATGCTGCTGATGGCGGGCTACTTCGTCTGCGGCTTCCAGGTCGTCTTCATCGGCGTGCACATGCCGAGCTACCTGCGCGACCGCGGCCTGTCGCCCGAGGTGGCGAGCTACGCGCTGGCGCTGATCGGCCTGTTCAACGTGTTCGGCACCTACACCGCGGGGGCGCTGGGGCGCGGCTGGCCAAACGCCGGCTGCTGGCGGCCATCTACCTGAGCCGCGCGGCGGCCATCGCGCTCTTCCTGTGGGTGCCGATCTCGCCGCTCACGGTGTACGTGTTCGCCAGCGTGATGGGCTTCCTGTGGCTGTCGACCGTGCCGCTCACCAGCGGCATCGTGGCGCAGATCTTCGGGGTGGCGCACTTCTCGATGCTGGGCGGCTTCGTGTTCCTGAGCCACCAGATCGGCTCGTTCCTGGGCGTCTGGCTGGGCGGCTACCTGTACGACCGCACCGGCAGCTACGACCTGGTGTGGTACATCGCGATCGCGCTGGGGGTGCTGGCGGCGCTGGTCAACCTGCCGATCCGCGAGGCGCCGATCGCGCGCGCCGCCCGAGCCGCCGCGCAGCCCGCCTGACGCCGCCCGGCCGCCCGGAGACACCCATGCGCCGCCCCGTCCGCTCCCGCATCGTCCGCGCCCTGGCGCTGGCGCTCGTGGCCGCGGCGCTGGCCGGCGTTTTCGCGCTGTACACGCGCCCGGCCTTCCTGGTGACCCTGATCGACCGGGCCTGGGGATGTTTCTAGGCCAAATCGGACTGCAGCGCAGGTAGCGCCTAGGCAGTTTGCTATCGAATGAATAGCAACGCTCCGAAACGGCACCCGTATCGCCCTGCCCCGACCGCACCCCCGCCTCCACCCTACCGACAGCGAATCCACGATGACGAACCCCGACACCCGCGCCGCGCCCACGACGGCGGCCCCGCCTCCCGCCGGCCCCGGCGCCCCTTCGGACTGGATCGTGCGCTGGTCGCACCTGGTGCCCGCCGGCGGCAGCGTGCTCGACGTGGCCTGCGGCGCCGGGCGCCACATGCGCTGGTTCCAGCGGCGCGGCCATGCCGCGACCGGCGTCGACCGCGACCCTGCCGCCCTCGAAGCGGCGGCGGCATACGGGCGGATCGTGGCGGCCGACATCGAAAGCGGCTCCTGGCCTTTCCCCGCGGGCGAGACCTTCGACGCGGTGGTCGTCACCCATTACCTGTGGCGCGCGCGCCTGCCCGACATCGTCACCAGCGTCGCGCCGGGCGGCGTGCTGCTGTACGAAACCTTCGCCGCCGGCAACGAGGCCTTCGGCAGGCCGTCGCGCCCCGACTTCCTGCTCGAGCCCGGCGAGCTGCTGCGCGCCTGCGCGCAACTGCAGGTGGTCGCCTACGAGCACGGCCTGCTGCGCGGGCCGGCGCGGGTGGTCCAGCGCATCGCGGCGCTGCGCCCGCCGCGCGAGCCGGCGCCCCCGCCCGCGCTGGCGCCCGGCGAGGGCGGCCACGGCGCCACTCATACCAATGAGCCTTCAATAAGGTAGATAATCCCATTCATCCTGTCGCGATGGGAGAAGCGGATGAAGACCTTGATCGAGGGGGACTGTTCGACCATCGAGCGCCTGGCCGAGCGGCTGAAGAAGGCCAGGGGGCACTCCGAGTACCAGCGCATCCAGTGCGTGTTGCTGCGCGCCACACTGGGGAGTTCGGCCGCCGAGATTGCGCGGGTGCTGGGCTGGGCCACCCCCACCGTGTACAACATCCACTCGCGCTGGGCACGCGAGGGTGACGCCATCTTCGATCTCAAGCCCAGGGGCGGGCGCCGCCACCAGCACCTCACGCTCGAGGACGAGGCCGGGCTGCTCACCCCTTTCATTGCCGCTGCGCGCGCCGGGGACGTGCTGCAGGTGGCGCAGGTGCGGCATGCCTACGAGCAGCGCGTGGGCAGGGCAGTGGCGGCGAGCACTGTCTACCGGCTGCTCGATCGCCACGGCTGGCGCAAGGTCGTGCCGCGCCCGAGGCACCCCAAGGCCGACGTTGCGGCACAGGTGGCTTTTAAAAAAACTGCGCCCCACGCTGCGCCGCGAGGTTGAGCGCCAGGCCCGGCAGGGGCGGCCCGTGCGGCTGATGTTCCAGGACGAGGGCCGCTTCGGCCTCCTGGGCAGGCCCAGGCGGTGCTGGGCGCCCCGGGGCCTGCGGCCTATCGTCGGCGCGCGCCTGGTGCGCCAGTTCACCTATGCCTTCGCGGCCGTCAGCCCGCACGACGGCGCCATGGACAGCCTGGTCCTGCCGTGGGTGAACGCCGAGATGATGTCGCTGTTCCTCGCCGAGGTCGCCAAGCGTCACGCCCGGGAGTTCATCGTCATGGTCATGGACCAGGCGGGCTGGCACGTCGCGGGCGATCTCGCAGTGCCCGCGAACATGCGATTGTTGTTCCTGCCGCCCTACAGCCCCGAGCTCAATCCGGCCGAGCACCTGTGGCGCGCGCTGCGCGAGGAGTGCCTTGCCAACACGGTGTTTGCCAGCCTGGACGCCGCGGAGGACGCCTTGGCTGCGGGCTTGCACACCATGGAGAAGGATCAACGCCGAACCCAGTCACTGACCGGGTTCGAATGGATCACTTCTATTTCTTTGAAGGCAAATTAGTATCAGTAGAATCCGCCCTTTCCTCCACGGACTGAGAGACACCCTTGGACCCACTGACTGGCAGCATCGTCGCGCTCGTCACGCCGATGCACGACGACGGCAGCGTCGACTACCCGGCGCTGCGGCGGCTGATCGACTGGCACATCGACGAGGGCACCGACTGCCTGGGCGTGGTCGGCACGACCGGCGAATCGCCGACCGTCGATGTCGAAGAGCATTGCGAGATCATCCGCGTGGCGGTCGAGCAGGCGCGCGGCCGCGTGCCCGTGATGGCCGGCTGCGGCGCCAACTCGACCGCCGAGGCCATCGAGCTGGCCCGCTTCGCCCGGGAGGTCGGCGCCGACTGCCAGCTGCAGGTCGTGCCCTACTACAACAAGCCGACGCAGGAAGGCCAGTACCGCCACTTCAGGGCCATCGCCGAGGCGGTGGGCGACCTGCCGACGGTGCTCTACAACGTGCCCGGCCGCACGGTGGCCGACATGGCGCACGACACCGTGCTGCGCCTGGCGCAGGTGCCGGGCATCATCGGCATCAAGGAAGCCACCGGCAACCTCGAACGCGCCCAGTGGCTGATCCGCGAGCTGCCCAGGAGCTTCGCCGTCTATTCGGGCGACGACCCGACGGCCGTCGCGCTCATGCTGTGCGGCGGACAGGGCAACATCAGCGTCACGGCCAACGTGGCGCCGCGCAGGATGCACGAGCTGTGCGTGGCGGCCATCGCCGGCGACGCCGCCACCGCGATGCGGCTGCAGTTCGAGCTGATGCCGCTGCACCGCCACCTGTTCGCCGAGCCCAACCCGATCCCCGTCAAGTGGGCGATGGCCCGCATGGGCCTGTGCGGCGGCGCCCTGCGGCTGCCGCTGACCGAGCTGTCCGAGTCGCAGCGCCCGGTGGTCGAAAGCGCCCTGCGCGCCGCCGGCCTGCTCACCGCCGCCTGAGCAGCCCCCAGCGACGGCGCAACCTTTTCGGCGGCGGCCGATCAGACCCGCCGCGCCCGCCGTGCCCCAAGCGACGGAAACCCGAACCGTATTCAAGGATGACGACGTTGAAACCCATTTCGCGATTTGCCCTGCTGGCCCTGGTGGCCGGCCTGTCCGCCTGTTCGGTGCTGGAGGGCGACAAGATCGACTACAAGAGCGCCGGCAAGGCGCCCTCGCTCGCGGTGCCGCCCGATCTGACGCAGCTCTCGCGCGAGAACCGCTATGCCGTGCCCGGCGGCCCCGTCTCGGCCAACAGCTACCAGGCCGGCCTGGCCAGCGCGCCCGGCATCCCGACCGCGGTGTCGAACCTGGGTGACGTGCGCATGGAGCGCTCCGGCTCGCAGCGCTGGCTCGTCGTCAAGCGCCCGGCCGACCAGCTGTGGGAGCCGGTGCGCGACTTCTGGCTCGAAAACGGCTTTTTGCTCACGCTCGACCAGCGCAACCTCGGCATCATGGAGACCGACTGGGCCGAGAACCGCGCCAAGCTGCCGCAGGACATCATCCGCGGCACCCTTGGCAAGCTGATCGATTCGGCCTACTCGACCGGCGAGCTCGACAAGTTCCGCACCCGGCTGGAGCGCGCGCCGGACGGCGGCACCGAGATCTACATCAGCCACCGCGGCATGGAAGAGGTCTACACCACGGTGCGCAAGGACCAGACGAGCTGGCAGCCGCGCGCCACCGACCCCGAGCTGGAAGCCGAGTTCCTGCGCCGCCTGATGGTCAAGCTGGGCGTCTCGCAGGAGCAGTCGAAGGCGCTGGTGGCGGCCGGCACTCCCACGCAGACCTCGCGCGTGGCCACCGTCGGCGGCCAGCCGGTGGTGCAGATCAGCGAAGGCTTCGAGCGTGCTTGGCGCCGCGTCGGCCTGGCGCTGGACCGCACCGGCTTCACCGTCGAGGACCGCGACCGCGCCAAGGGCACCTACTTCGTGCGCTACGTGCCGCCGAATCCCGACAAGAAGGAGCCCGGCTTCTTCTCCAAGCTGATCACGCTGGGACGCTCGGGCGCGGCCGAGGCGCCGCTGAAGTTCCGCATCGTCGTCAAGGGCGAGGGCGAGTCCAGCACGGTGTCGGTGCAGAACGACGCCGGCGCGCCCGACACCACGGCCAACGCGCAGCGCATCGTGCAGGTGATCGCGGACGATTTGAAGTAAAGCCCACCCCCAGGCTTCGCGCACCGAGTCCGCGCATGCTCCGATTTCGCAGCCTGGGCAGCGGCAGCAAGGGCAACGCCACGCTGGTCGAGGCGAGCAGCGGCATCACGACGACCCGGCTGCTGATCGACTGCGGCTTCGGCATCCGGCAGCTCGATCTCCGGCTGGCGCGCGCCGGGCTGGCGGCGAGCGACATCGACGCCATCTTCGTCACGCACGAGCACAGCGACCACATCGGCTGCGCCCATGCGGTGTCGCTGCGCCACCGCATCCCGGTCTGGATGAGCGAGGGCACCTGGCTGGCCACCGGCGCGCACGATTTCGAGGGACGGCTCGGCTTCGCGCGGGACGGCGTCGCGATCGACCTGGGGGACTTGCACGTCGAGCCCTTCACCGTGCCGCACGACGCGCGCGAGCCGCTGCAGCTGACCTGCGGCGACGGCGCGCGCCGCCTCGGCATCCTGACCGACCTGGGGCGCGAGACGCCGCACGTGCTCAGCCGGCTGGCCGGCGTCGATGCCCTGCTGCTGGAGTTCAACCACGACAGCGATCTGCTCGCCGCATCGTCGTACCCGCCGTTCCTGAAGCAGCGCGTCGGGGGCAACCACGGGCACCTGTCCAATGCCGCCGCCGCGGCGATCGCGCGCGCCCTCAACCATCCGGGCCTGCGCCACGTGGTCGCCGCCCACCTGAGCGAGCAGAACAACCGGCCGCAACTCGTCCGGCAGGTGCTGGCCGAGGCGCTGGGCCGTGCGGCCGACGAGGTGCAGGCGGCCGACGCGGCGAGCGGCTTCGACTGGCTGGACGTGTAAGCCGGCCGCGGCCCGCTGGCGGCGCCGCCTGTATCCACATCTGCGTCTGCGTCGTTCAGCCGCCCTGCCCGGCCGCGACCAGTTCGAGCATCAGGGCGATGCGCGCCTTCACCGGCGTCAGGTCGCCCGCGTCGCGCAGCAGCGGCGCCATCCCGGGCCGCGCCAGAATGCGCCCCTCGGCGCAGCGCGTGGCCCGCAGCACGGCGACACCCGCCACCTGCGCGCGCAGCAGCGCCGCTTCGAGCTCGTGGTGCAGCGTGCCGTTGCCGGTGGCCGCGACCACCAGGCCCGCCAGCCGCGTCGCGGCCGCCGGCTCTTCCTGCCGCTCGCGCAGCAGCGCGTCCACCAGCGCGCCGCGCGCGCCGGCGTGGCTCACCACGACCTCGACGCGCGGCCAGTGCGTCAGGCTTGCTATCTTATCGATAGCTGGAAATCCAGGTACGACGGGCGCCTCCGGCCAATTCCGCACCAGCCGCACGACACCCTCCTCGACGTAGCCGACAGGCCCGGCGTCGCCCGACGCAAAGGCGTCGAGCCGGTAGGTGTGCACCTTGCGCACGTCGTGGGCACCGTGCACCACGCCGGCGCACACCGCCGTCACGCCCGCCGCGCCGGGCGTGGCCGCCACCGCCAGGGCGTCGCGCACGTTCTGCGGCCCGTCGGGCTCGCGCGCCGTCGCGGGCCGCATGGCGCAGGTCAGCACCACGGGCTTGCGCGGCGCCAGCACCGACTGCAGGAAGAACGCGGTTTCCTCCAGCGTGTCGGTGCCGTGCGTGACGACGACGCCGGCCACGTCGGGCTGCGCCAGCCAGTGGGCGCAGCGCTGCGCCAGCCGCTGCCAGACGGCGAAGTCCATGTCCTTGCTGTCGATTTGTGCCACCTGCTCGGCGCGCAGTTCGATACCTGGGGGCGCCTCGATGCCGGCCAGCAGCTCGGCCACGCCCACCTCGCCCGCCACGTAGCCGAGGTTGTTGCCCGCGCTGCCGGCACGCCCGGCAATGGTGCCGCCGGTGCCGAGCACCACCACGCGGCGCGACGGCGGCGTCAGTTTCTTGGTCATGTGCTTGGCAATCCTTGAAAACTGGTTAAAAATACAGTGACTGGATATTTGATCAGCCTCACTTGGCTGCAACCGACATGCTCACCCTTTCACGCCCCGTCAAGCTTACCGCCCGTCAGCAGCAGATCCTGGAGCTGATCGAGGACGCCATCGCGCGCACCGGCGCGCCGCCCACGCGCGCCGAAATCGCGGCCCAGCTCGGCTTCCGGTCGGCCAACGCGGCCGAGGAACACCTGCAGGCGCTCGCCCGCAAGGGCGCCATCGAACTGGTCAGCGGCACCTCGCGCGGCATCCGCCTGAAGCGCGAGACGCTGCGCTCGCTGCACGCCTCGCCGCGCGACGAGGCCCCGGACGCTGCGCGCCATGCCACGCAGCGGACGCTGCCGCTGGTCGGCCGGGTGGCCGCGGGCTCGCCGATCCTGGCGCAGGAGCACATCGACCAGACCTACCAGGTCGAGAGCTCGCTGTTCCCGCATCCGCCCGACTACCTGCTGAAGGTGCGCGGCATGTCGATGCGCGACGCCGGCATCATGGACGGCGACCTGCTCGCCGTGCAGGCGACGCGCGAGGCCAAGAACGGCCAGATCGTGGTCGCGCGGCTGGGCGACGACGTGACCGTCAAGCGCTTCCACCGTACCGACGACGTGATCGAACTGCACGCCGAGAACCCGGCCTACCCGACCATCGTGGTGCAGCCGGGCGAGCCGTTCGAGATCGAGGGCCTGGCGGTCGGGCTGATCCGCAACACGATGCTGATGTAGCCCGTCGGCTTCGTTTTTCCCTGGCCGCAGCAGGTGGCGGGCGTATGGCCTCCGAGGCCATCACCCTGCCGCGGCCAGTGTCCCGCAATCCTGCCGGTGTCCAGCCTCTGACCTTCAAGGAGTTCGCATGGGAATCGCATTGCTCGGCCTGACCAGCCTGTTTTTGCCGCTGCGCGACGCGGCGCACCGCTGGCGGCCCGCACGGCGAGGGCGCGCCCTAGCCCGGCGCTTCAAGGCGCTGCGTCCCGACGGCTGCGCGCACGACGCCCTGCCGGCCGGCGCGGAAGCAGCCCGCCCACCCAGGCCGCTGCGCGTGGTCCGGCTGGTGGACGCGCAGGACCGCCGGGGCGCCTCGGGCCGCATCGTGCTGTCGGGCCGGCTGGAGGATGTCTGCGTGGAACTGGAGCGCCTGGCCGCGCTGGAAGGCGCCGAGCCCCGGGCCGCCGCCAAGACGCCCATCCAGTGATCCGGCTCCGCCGTGGCGGCGGCGAACGCTGCCACGGCGGAGCGCCGCGGCACCCGCCTCGGCCGCGGAAGCGCCGGCGTGCGAGGCACAATTGCGTGCCATGAACATTGTCATCCTCGACGATTACCAGGACGCGGTGCGCAAGCTGCGCTGCGCCGTCAAGCTCGACGCCTACACGGCCAAGGTCTACACCAACACGGTCAAGGGCATCGGGCAGCTCTCGGTGCGACTGCGGGACGCGGACGTCATCGTGCTGAACCGCGAGCGCACCCACATCCCGCGCGCGCTGGTCGAGAAGCTGCCCCGGCTGCAGCTGATCTCGCAGACCGGGCGCGTCGGTCCGCATATCGACGTGGAGGCCTGCACCGAGCACGGCGTCGCGGTCGCCGAGGGCAGCGGCTCGCCGCTGGCGACCGCCGAGCTGACCTGGGCGCTGATCATGGCGGCCATGCGCCGGCTGCCGCAGTACATCGGCAACCTGAAGCACGGCGCCTGGCAGCAGTCGGGCCTGAAGTCGGCGTCGATGCCGCCCAACTTCGGCCTGGGCTCGGTGCTCAAGGGCAAGATGCTCGGCGTCTGGGGTTACGGGCGCATCGGCCAGCTGGTGGCGCGCTACGGCCAGGCCTTCGGCATGCAGGTGGTGATCTGGGGCCGCGAGACCAGCTGCCAGCAGGCGCGCTCCGACGGCTTCCAGGTGGCCGCCAGCCGCGAGGCCTTCTTCGCCGACGCCGACGTATTGACCGTGCATCTGCGCCTGACCGACGAGACGCGCGGCAGCATCACGCTGGAAGACCTCTCGCGCATGAAGCCGAGCGCACTGTTCGTCAACACCGCGCGTGCCGAGCTGCTCGCCGACGACGCGCTGGTCGCCGCGCTCAACCGGGGCCGGCCCGGCATGGCGGCCATCGACGTGTTCGAGAGCGAGCCGCCGCTGCAGGGCCACCCCCTGCTGCGCCTCGAGAACTGCATCTGCACGCCACACATCGGCTATGTCGAGCAGGAAAGCTACGAGGCGTACTTCGGCCAGGCGTTCGACAACGTGGTGAATTTCATCGAAGGCCACCCGACCCACATCGTGAACCCGGCCGCGCTGCAGGTCAGGCGCTGAGCCGCCGCGCGCCATGCGCGCTGTACGTCGAGCCCGGTCTTACACTGCAGGCTTCATTGATCCTTGACCGGAAGCAGCAGCGCATGACCCCGACTTTCCCGAAGATTGCCGTCATCGGCGCCGGCGCCATGGGGCGCGGCATCGCACAGATCGCCGCCCAGGCCGGCAGCGAGGTGCGCCTGCTCGACAACGCGCCCGGCGCCGCCGAGCAGGCGCGCGCCACGATCGCCGCGCAGTGGCAGAAGCTGCACGAGAAAGGACGCTTCGACGCCGCCCGCCGCGACGAGCTCGGCGGCCGGCTGCGCCCGGTGCAGGCCCTGGCGGAGCTGGCCGACTGCGACCTGGTGATCGAGGCCGTGATCGAGCGGCTCGACGTCAAGCAGCAGCTGTTTCGCGAGCTCGAAGCGGTGGTCGCGCCCACGGCCACCCTGGCCACCAACACCTCGTCGCTGTCCGTGACCGCCATCGCGGCGGCGCTGCGCAATCCCGAGCGCTTCGCCGGCTACCATTTCTTCAACCCGGTGCCGCTGATGAAGGTGGTCGAGGTCATCGCCGGCCTGCGCACCGACCCGGCCGTCTGCGCGCGGCTGGCCGAGTACGCGCGCCAGATGGGCCACAGCGCCGTGCAGGCGCAGGACACCCCGGGTTTCATCGTCAACCATGCCGGGCGCGGCTATGGCACCGAGGCGCTGCGCATCGTCGGCGAGGGCGTGTGCGACTTCGCCACGGTCGATCGCATCCTGACCGACCAGGCCGGCTTCAGGCTGGGGCCCTTCGAGCTGTTCGACCTCACCGGGCTGGACGTCTCGCACCCGGTGATGGAGTCGATCTACCACCAGTACCACGAGGAGCCGCGCTACCGCCCGAGCGTGATCACGGCGCAGCGGCTGGCCGCCGGCGTGCTCGGGCGCAAGACCGGCGCGGGCTTCTACCGCTACGAGGGCGGTGCCGCCCAGCGCGCGGACGAAGCGCCCGCGCCGGCGCCGCCGGAGAAGCCGCCGGCGGTGTGGGTCTCGCCCCGCGCTGCGCGCCGCGCCGAGCTGCTGCGGCTGGTGCACACGCTGGGCGCGCAGGTCGAAAGCGGCGCCACGCCGTCGAGCAGCGCGCTGATCCTGGTCGCGCCGCTCGGTTTCGACGTCACGACCGTCGCCGCGGTCGACCGGCTGGACGCCAGCCGCACGGTCGGCATCGACCTGCTGGTCGACGACGCGGCGACCAAGCGCCGCGTGCTCGCCACCAACCCCGCCACCCGCGCCGACATGCGCGACGCCGCGCACGCCCTGTTCGCCATCGACGGCAAGGCGGTCAGTGTGATCCGCGACAGCGGCGGCTTCGTCACGCAGCGCGTGGTCGCCACCATCGTCAACATCGCCTCGGACATCTGCCAGCAGCGGGTGTGCTCGCCGGCCGACCTCGAGACCGCGGTCACATTGGGGCTCGGCTACCCGCGCGGGCCGCTCGCCATGGGCAACCTGTACGGGCCGACCAACATCCTGGAAGTGCTGTTCAACCTGCAGACCGTCTACGGCGACCCGCGCTACCGCCCGAGCCCCTGGCTACGCCGGCGCGGCGCGCTGGGCCTGAGCCTGCTGCACGAAGAATCCTGAGCGGAGTGCCACCCATGACCGCCCAGCTCAAGAGCACCACCGAAGGCCAGACCATGGTGCTGACGCTGCACAACCCGGCGCAGCGCAATGCGCTTGGGCCCGAGATGTACACCGCCGGCGTCGAGGCGCTCAACGTCGCCGAGCGCAACGGCGAGATCCGCAGCGTCGTCATCGTCGGCGAAGGCGCCTGGTTCTGCGCCGGCGGCTCGCTGCAGCGCCTGCAGGCCAACCGCGCGCAGCCGCCCGCAGTGCAGGCCGCGAGCATCGACGCGCTGCACAACTGGATCGATTCCATCCGCGCCTTTCCCAAGCCCGTCATCGCCGCGGTCGAGGGCGCGGCGGCGGGGGCCGGCTTCTCGCTGGCGCTGGCCTGCGACTTCGTGGTCGCGGCGCGCGACGCGGTGTTCGTCGCCAGCTACAGCAGCGTGGCGCTGTCGCCCGACGGCGGGCTCACCTGGCAGCTCGCGCAGTCGGTGCCGCGCCAGCTCGCCAGCGAGTGGCTGATGGGCGGCGAGCGCATCAAGGCCGAGCGGCTGCTGGCGCTCGGCCTGGTCAACGCCCTCGCCGAGCCGGGCCAGGCATTGGGCGACGCGCTGGCGCTGGCGGCAAAGCTCAACGCGCGCGCGCCGAATGCGCTGGCCAGCATCAAGGAACTGCTCAACGAAGCCGGCACTTCGACGCTGTCGGCGCACCTGCCGCGCGAGCGCGAGCAGTTCGTGCGCAACCTGCACCACGCCAACGCGGGCGAAGGCATCGGCGCCTTCCTCTCCAAGCAAACCCCGCGCTACAGCTGAGCGCGCTACACGCGGCGTGGTCGCGCGGGCGACAGCGCCCGCCTTTCCAGTCGCCGAAAAGACAGACCCATGGACGACCCCATTCTTACCATCGAGGAACGCGAGGCGATCAACAACGGTCGCTGGTTTTCCTCCCTCTCACCCTCCCTGCGACACGACATCCTGCGATGCGCCTTCGTCAAACGCTACAAGGACGGCGACCTGATCTGCGCCCGCGGCGACCCGCCCGAGCAATGGATCGCCTGCGCCAAGGGTGCCGTGCGGGTGAGCTCGACGGCGGTGTCGGGCAAGCAGGTCACGCTGACCTACGTGGAGCCGGGCATCTGGTTCGGCGACGTGGCGATGTTCGACGGCGACCGGCGCACGCACGATGCATATGCCCATGGCGACAGCACCATCCTGTGCGTGGCGCGTGCCGACTTCCAGAAAATCCTGGCCCTGCACGTCGAGCTGTACGAAGCGCTGATGCGCCTGCAGGCGCGGCGCATCCGGCAGTTGTTCGGCCTGGTGGAAGACCTCAACACCCTGCCCTTGCGGGCGCGGCTGGCCAAACAGCTGGTTCACCTGGTGCGCAGCTACGGCGTGCCGAACCTGGCCGACGGCAGTCAGATGCGCATCGGGCTGCACCTGGCGCAGGAAGAACTGGCGCAGCTGCTTGGCGCCTCGCGCCAGCGCGTCAACCAGGAGCTCAAGGCAATGGAGCGGGAAGGTGCCATCCGCATCGAGCCCGCCGGGCTGGTGGTGCTGGACCGTGCCGCGCTGATGCGCATTTCCGAAGCCGACCAATGACGACCCTCATCCCATGACGCAGGACTTCAACAACTTCGTCGGCACCCGCGCCGTGTCGCAGCAGCATGCCTTCGACGTCCAGGCGCTGTCCGCCTGGCTGGAGAAGAATCTCGAAGGCTTCGCCGGGCCGCTCACGGTCGAGATGTTCAAGGGCGGCCAGTCCAACCCGACCTACAAGCTCGTGACGCCTGCGCGCAGCTACGTGATGCGCGCCAAGCCCGGCCCGGTGGCCAAGCTGCTGCCCTCGGCGCACGCGGTCGAGCGCGAGTTCAAGGTGATGCGGGGGCTGGCCGGCACCGACGTGCCGGTGCCGCGCATGTATGGCCTGTGCGAGGACGAATCGGTCATCGGCCGGGCCTTCTACATCATGGAATTCATGGCCGGCCGCGTGCTGTGGGACCAGTCGCTGCCGGGCATGAGCAACACCGAGCGCGCCGCCCTCTACGACGAGATGAACCGCGTCATCGCCGCGCTGCACACGGTGGATTTCGCCGCGCGGGGGCTGGCCGACTACGGCCAGCCGGGCAACTACTTCGAGCGCCAGATCGGCCGCTGGAGCAAGCAGTACGTGGCCTCCATCACGCAACCGATCCCCGAGATGGACCGGCTGATGGACTGGCTGCCGGCGCACATCCCGGCCAGCGCGCGCGACGAGCGTCTGACCAGCATCGTGCACGGCGACTACCGGCTCGACAACCTGATGTTCCACCCCACCGAGCCGCGCGTCATCGCGGTGCTCGACTGGGAGCTCTCGACCCTGGGCCACCCGCTGGCCGACTTCAGCTACCACTGCATGTCGTGGCACATCGCGCCGGGCGCGTTCCGCGGCCTGGGCGGGCTGGACGTGAAGAGCCTGGGCATTCCGACCGAGAGCGAGTACATCCGCAGGTACTGCGAGCGCACCGGCCTCGCCACGCCCGAGGCGCTGGCGGCCGACTGGAACTTCTACCTCGCCTACAACCTGTTTCGCATCGCCGCCATCCTGCAGGGCATCGCCAAGCGGGTCGAGGCCGGCACGGCGTCGAGCGAGCAGGCGGTCAATTCGGGCCGCGGCGCGCGGCCGATGGCCGAGCTCGCCTGGCAGTTTGCCCAGCGCGCCTGAAGCGTTTTCTTCCTTTTTGACAGGAGCCTTTGCCATGGATTTCGAATATTCGGACAAGACCAAGGATCTGCAAAAGCGCGTCGGCGCCTTCATGCAGGACCACATCTACCCGGCCGAGGCCGAGTACGCCGCGGAGCTGGCCGCCAACACGGCCGCGGGCAAGCGCTGGACCGCGCTGCAGACGGTCGAGAAGCTGAAGGAAAAGGCCAAGGCCCAGGGCCTGTGGAACCTGTTCCTGCCGGTCGACAGCGCCGCCGCCTCGGGCTACGCGGGCGCGGGCCTCACCAACCAGGAGTACGCGCCGCTCGCCGAGATCATGGGCGCGGTGCCGTGGGCCAGCGAGGTCTTCAACTGCTCGGCGCCCGACACCGGCAACATGGAAACCATCGCGCGCTACGGCTCCGAGGAGATCAAGGCGCGCTGGCTCAAGCCCCTGCTCGAAGGCGAGATCCGCTCGGCCTTCGCCATGACCGAGCCCGACGTGGCGTCGAGCGACGCCACCAACATCGCCACCCGCATCGAGCGCCAGGGCGACGAGTACGTCATCAACGGCCACAAGTGGTGGATCTCCGGCGCGGCCGATCCGCGCTGCGCGGTCTTCATCACCATGGGCAAGACCGACCCGGACGCACCCCGGCATTCGCAGCAGAGCATGATCATCGTGCCGGCCGACGTCAAGGGCATCCGCATCGTGCGCCCGCTCAACGTCATGGGCTACGACGACGCGCCGCACGGCCACGTCGAGATGTACTTCGAGAACGTGCGGGTGCCCGCCGGCAACATCCTGCTGGGCGAAGGCCGCGGCTTCGAGATCGCGCAGGGGCGCCTGGGCCCGGGCCGCATCCACCACTGCATGCGCCTGATCGGGCTGGCCGAGCGCGCGCTGGAGCTGATGTGCAGGCGCGCCAGCTCGCGCGTCGCCTTCGGCAAGACCGTGGCGCAGCAGACCGTGACGCAGGAGCGCATCGCCGAGGCGCGCTGCAAGATCGACATGGCGCGCCTCTTGACGCTGAAGGCCGCCTGGCTGATGGACGTGGCCGGCAACAAGGTCGCCAAGAACGAGATCGCGATGATCAAGGTGGTGGCGCCGAGCATGGCCTGCCAGGTGATCGACTGGGCCATGCAGGTCCACGGCGGCGGCGGCATGTGCGACGACTTCCCGCTGGCCAGTTCCTATGCCCAGGCGCGCACCCTGCGCTTCGCCGACGGCCCGGACGAGGTGCACCGCAACGCCATCGCCAAGTGGGAGCTGGGCAAGTACGCGGCCGCCCGGCATGACGAGGCACCGCCCGTCACGCGCTTTTGACGCGCACCGAGCCGCTATCTTTTCGATAGCTGCCGCCGCCCGCGCCGCAAGCGCTGGCGGCGTTTTTCGTTCTGACAGTGGCCGCCGACGTGCGCAGCCGCGGCCTGCCGGCGCCGGGCTGCGGGCCGAACACGCGCCTGGCCTCACCTCCCGTCGGTGGGCCGATGGCGCAGCGCATCCACCACCACGGCCAAGGCACGCGACGACTGCCTTCGACTCGCGTAGTAGGCGTGAAGCCCCGGGAAGGTCGGAAACCAGTCCTCCAGCACCCACTGAAGCCGCCCGCTTTCCACATGGGGCCGCGCCAGATCCTCCGGCACGTACGCCAGGCCGAAACCGCTCAGGGCCGCGTTGAGCATCTGGTAGGCGCCATTGAAGGTCGCCTGGCCCTCGACGCGGACCTGCAGCCGCTGCTCGCCTTTCTGCAGCTCCCAGGGGAGCAGGCCGCCATGGGTCGGCAGGCGCAGGTTGATGCAGTTGTGGCCGGTCAGCTCCTGCGGAACGCGGGGCGGCGGGCGCCCGCCCAGGTACGCCGGCGAGCCGACGATGGCAAAGCGCGTGTCGGGGCCGATGCGAACGGCAATCATGTCCCTGGCCACCTGATCGCCGTGGCGCACGCCGATGTCGAAGCGCTGCGCGACGATGTCCGCCAGGCCGTAGTCGACGACGATCTCGACCTTGAGGTCCGGATAGTCGGGCAGCACCTTCGACAGCCGCGGCCACAGCACCGTGTCGGCCGCGTGGTCGGTGGCGGTGATGCGGATGGTGCCCACGGGCTTGTCGCGCAGCTCACCCAGGGCCGCGAGTTCGGCCTGGATTTCTTCGAAGCGCGGCGCCAGCGTCTGCAGAAGACGCTCGCCCGCTTCGGTGGGCGACACGCTTCGCGTCGTGCGCGCCAGCAGCCGCACGCCCGTGCTCGCCTCGAGCGCGCGCATCGTGTGGCTCAGCGCCGAGGGCGACACGCCGAGCTGCGCGGCGGCGCGCGTGAAGCTGCGCTCGCGCGCCACCGCGACGAACGCCACGAGGTCGCTGAGGGTGTCGCGCGGCATTGCTGAATCCTCCTCACAAGTGCATGCGCAGTCTGCCACCTAGTCGCGCGGCGCGGGCAGGCCTAGATTCGCAGGGTCGTGTCGAGCAGGAAAACCATGAGCAACATCATCGAAGGAAAAGTCGTCGTCATCACCGGCGCTTCGTAAAGACGTGTTCGAGAAACATCCCCCACCAGCCATCCACAACAGGAGAACACCCTCATGGAACTCAAGCGCGCAGGCTCCCAGCCTTCGACCCAGGGACCCGCCGAATACTTCACGGGCAGCGTGCGGATCGATCCGCTCAACGCGCCGCCGGCGCCGGCCCGCGCCTCGTGCGCGAGCGTCACCTTCGAGCCCGGTGCACGCAGCGCCTGGCACACGCATCCGCTCGGCCAGACGCTGATCGTCACGGCCGGCTGCGGCTGGACCCAGTGCGAAGGCGAGCCCATCGTGGAAATCCGCGCCGGCGACGTGGTGTGGTGCCCGCCGGGCCACAAGCACTGGCATGGCGCGACGCCCACCACGGCCATGACCCACATCGCCATTCAGGAAGCGCAGGATGGCAGGAACGTCACATGGATGGAGAAGGTCACCGATGAGCAATACCTCGCCGGCCCGCCGTCAAGCGCCAACGCCAACGGTTGAATCCTGTCGCGTCGCTCATCAACATGAAGGAATCCCAGAAGATGACCACTTCCCCCGCCGTCGCCCCCGGCGCCTCCGAAGAAACCCTCACCGCCCGGCAGCAGGCCATCGTGCCCATCGCGGCCTTCGCCGCCGCAGGCGACATCGCCCGGCTGAACGGTGCTCTGAATCAAGGGCTCGATGCCGGCCTGACGGTGAGCGACGCCAGGGAAATCCTGGTGCAGCTCTACGCCTACGCGGGCTTTCCGCGCAGCCTCAATGCGCTCGGCGAGCTAATGAAGGTGCTGGAAGCGAGAAAGCAGCGCGGCATTCGGGATGCGCCCGGCCGCGCGCCCGGCCGTGCGATTCCGCAGGGCGAGGCATTGCTCGCCGCGGGCACGGCCAACCAGACCCGGCTGTCGGGCGGGCCGGTCGAGGGGCCGCTGTTCGACTTCGCGCCCGCCATCGACGAATACCTCAAGGCCCACCTGTTCGGCGCCATCTTCGAGCGCGACAACCTCGACTGGCCCAGCCGCGAACTGGCCACCGTGGGCATGCTGTCGGCGCTGCCGGGGGCCGAGTCGCAACTGCAGTCGCACCTGCGCATCGGCATGAACGTCGGGCTCACGGCCAGCCAGCTGCACCAGCTCACCCAGGTGCTGGCCGAGCGGGTGGACGCCGAAGCTGCCCGACGCGCGCGCGAGGCGCTGGAGCGGCAACTGGCCGCTGCTGCGTCCAGAACAAAACAGTGACGTGCGCCTATCGAGCCCGGGCCATCCGTCCATCCCGGCAGTGCGCTTCGATGCGCGACCGCTATTTGAGCGTCGCCACCAGCCGCCGCGCGCATGCCTCGGCCTGCTGCGCATCGCGCGCCTCGACCATCACGCGCAGCAGCGGCTCGGTGCCGCTGGCGCGGATCAGCACGCGGCCGTCGTCGCCCAGCTCGGCCTCGACGCGCCGGGTTTCCTCGGCCAGCGCGCGGTTCGCCTTCCAGTCCTGGCCCTCGGCCAGGCGCACGTTGAGCAGCGTCTGCGGGAACAGCGTCACGCCGTCCAGCAGCTCGGCCACGCTGCGGCCGCCGCGCACGCAGGCCTGGAGCACCTGCAGGGCGCTCACCAGTCCGTCGCCGGTGGTGTGGCGGTCGAGCGCGAGCAGGTGGCCCGAGCCCTCGCCGCCGAGCAGCCAGCCGCGCTTTTCCAGCTCTTCGAGCACGTAGCGATCGCCGACCCTGGCGCGCACGAACTCGATGTCCGCCTGGCGCAGCGCCAGCTCGATCGCCTTGTTGGTCATCAGCGTGCCGACGATGCCGGCCGGCCGCTCGCCGCGCCCGATGCGCTCGCGCGCCATCAGGTAGAGCAGCTCGTCGCCGTTGAACAGGCGCCCGCCGGCATCGACCAGCTGCAGCCGGTCGGCGTCGCCGTCGAGCGCGATGCCGTAGTCGGCGCCATGGGCCTTGACGGCGTCGATCAGCGCCTGCGGGTGGGTGGCGCCGACGCCCTTGTTGATGTTGAGGCCGTCGGGCGCGCAGCCGATGGCGACCACGTCGGCGCCGAGCTCGTGGAACACGGCGGGCGCGACCTGGTAGGCCGCGCCGTGCGCCGCGTCGACCACCAGCTTCAAGCCGCGCAGCGTCAGGTCGTTGGCGAAGGTGCTCTTGCAGAACTCGATGTAGCGGCCCTGCGCGTCGTCCAGCCGGCGCGCCTTGCCGAGGCTGGCCGAGTCGACCCAGACCGGCGCCTCCTCCAGCGCCGCCTCGACCGCAAGCTCCCACGCGTCGTCGAGCTTGGTGCCCTGCGCGCTGAAGAATTTGATGCCGTTGTCGGGGTACGGGTTGTGGCTGGCGCTGATCACCACGCCCAGGCTGGCGCGCTGCGCACGCGTCAGGTAGGCCACGCCGGGCGTCGGCAGCGGCCCCAGCAGCACGACGTCGACGCCGGCCGAGTTCAACCCGGATTCGAGCGCCGATTCGAGCATGTAGCCCGAGATGCGGGTGTCCTTGCCGATCAGCACGGTGGGGCGCGCCTGCGCGCGGCGCAGCACGCGGCCGACGGCGTGCGCCAGGCGCAGCACGAAGTCGGGCGTGATGGGCGCCTGGCCGACCGTGCCGCGGATGCCGTCGGTGCCGAAGTACTTGCGGGTCATGGGGGATTTCCTCCTGAAGGGGTCTGAGGTTGTTCTTCTGCTTTCATGGCGCGCCAGACGGCCAGCGCCGCGACGGTGTCGCGCACGTCGTGCACGCGCACCACCTGCGCGCCGCGCTCCACTGCCAGCACGACGGCGGCCACGCTCGGCACTGTGCGCTCGCCCGCCTGCTCGATGCCGCTCACGGCGCCGAGCGAGGACTTGCGCGACCAGCCGACCAAAAGCGGCCGGCCCGCCGCCAACAGTTCGCGCTGGCGCGCCAGCAGCGCGAAATTTTGCGCCACGGTCTTACCGAAGCCGATGCCCGGATCGAGCGCGATCCGTATCAAATCGACCTCCAGCGCCCGCAGCGCCTGGGTTCGATGCTCCCAAAACGAGAGCACCTGTGGCACCGGGTCGCCTTCCATCGGCGCGGCCTGCATGGTCTGCGGGTCGCGGTGCATGTGCATCAGGCAGACGCCGCACGACGGGTGCGCGGCCACGGCCTCGCGCGCACCCGGGCGGCGCAGCGCCCAGACGTCGTTGACGATGTCGGCGCCCAGGTCGAGCGCGGCGCGCATCACCTCGGGCTTGGAGCTATCGACCGAGACCGGCACGCCCAGCGCCACGGCGGCGCGCACCGCCGGCAGCACGCGCTCGAGCTCGACCGCCAGCGCCACCGGCGGGCTGCCCGGGCGGGTCGATTCGCCGCCGATGTCGAGGATGTCGGCGCCCTCGCCCACCAGCCGCTCGCACTGCCGCGCGGCCGCATCGGGCGTCGCGTGCGCGCCGCCGTCCGAGAACGAGTCGGGCGTGACGTTGACGATGCCCATCACGCGCGGGCGCGAGAGGTCGATGCGGAAGCGCCCGGCCTGCCAGATCATGCCGATGCCGCCTCCGCACGAAAAAACGGGGCCAGAGGCCCCGTCGATCGGCAGCGAAGCACTCGCGCCGCCATTTACGCCACGGTGGGCGACGGATCGGGCTTGACCGCCGGCGCGCCGCCGCTGCCGCCGCCCGTGCCCGAGGGCGGGATGCGCGGCGTCCAGTCCTTGGGCGGGCGCGGCTCGCGGCCGGCCATGATGTCGTCGAGCTGCTCGGTGTCGATGGTCTCCCATTCGAGCAGCGCCTTGGCCATGGTGTGCATCTTGTCGCTGTTCTCCTCGATCAGGCGGCGCGCCAGCGCGTACTGCTCGTCGATGATGCGGCGCACCTCGGCGTCGACCTTCTGCATGGTCGACTCGCTCATGTTGGTGGTCTTGGTCACCGAGCGGCCCAGGAACACCTCGCCCTCGTTCTCGGCATAGACCATCGGCCCCAGCGACTCGGTCATGCCGTAGCGCATCACCATGTCGCGCGCGATCTGGGTGGCGCGCTCGAAGTCGTTGGAAGCGCCGGTGGTCATCTGGTGCATGAACACTTCCTCGGCGATGCGGCCGCCGAACAGCATGCTGATCTGGTTCAACATGTACTCGCGGTCGTAGCTGTAGCGGTCGGCCTCGGGCAGGCTCATCGTCACGCCCAGCGCGCGGCCGCGCGGGATGATGGTGACCTTGTGCACCGGATCGCACTTGGGCAGCAGCTTGCCGATCAGGGCATGGCCCGACTCGTGGTAGGCCGTGTTGCGGCGCTCCTCCTCGGGCATGACCATGCTCTTGCGCTCGGGGCCCATGAAGATCTTGTCCTTGGCCTTCTCGAAGTCCTGCATCTCGACCACGCGCGCGTTGCGGCGCGCGGCCATCAGCGCGGCCTCGTTGCACAGGTTGGCCAGGTCGGCGCCCGACATGCCGGGCGTTCCGCGAGCAATGATGCTCGGGTTCACGTCCTGGCCCACCGGCACCTTGCGCATGTGCACGCCCAGGATCTGCTCGCGGCCACGGATGTCGGGCAGCGTGACGTACACCTGGCGGTCGAAGCGGCCCGGGCGCAGCAGCGCGGCGTCCAGGATGTCGGGGCGGTTGGTGGCCGCGACCACGATCACGCCCAGGTTGGTCTCGAAGCCGTCCATCTCGACCAGCATCTGGTTCAGGGTCTGCTCGCGCTCGTCGTTGCCGCCGCCCAGGCCGGCGCCGCGCTGGCGGCCGACCGCGTCGATTTCATCGATGAAGATGATGCAGGGCGCGTTCTTCTTGGCGTTGTCGAACATGTCGCGCACGCGCGCCGCGCCGACGCCGACGAACATCTCGACGAAGTCCGAGCCCGAGATGCTGAAGAACGGCACCTTGGCCTCGCCGGCGATCGACTTGGCCAGCAGCGTCTTGCCGGTGCCGGGCGGGCCGACCAGCAGGAGGCCGCGCGGAATGCGGCCGCCGAGCTTCTGGAAGCGCTGCGGGTCCTTCAGGAAGTCGACGACCTCCTTGACCTCTTCCTTGGCTTCGTCGCAGCCGGCCACGTCGGCGAAGGTCACCTGGTTGGTGTTCTCGTCGAGCATGCGCGCCTTGCTCTTGCCGAAGCTGAAGGCGCCGCCCTTGCCGCCGCCCTGCATCTGGCGCATGAAGTACACCCACACGCCGATCAGCAGCAGCATCGGGCCCCAGCTCACCAGCAGCGTCATGAGCAGCGAGCCTTCCTCGCGCGGCTTGACGTCGAACTTGACGTTGTGGTCGATCAGGTCGCCCACCAGGCCGCGATCGAGCACGGTGGCGTTGGTGCGCAGCCGGCGGTCGTCGGTGGTGATGGCGGTGATCTCGCCGCCGCCCAGGCCCTCGGGGATGACGGCGCTCTTGATCTGGTTGTTGCGCACCTGCTCCAGGAATTCGGAGTAGTTCACGGTGCCCGAGCCGACGCCGGCGCGCGTGTCGAACTGCTTGAACACGGTGAACAGCACCATTGCGATGACCAGCCACACGGCCACTTTGGAAAACCACTGATTGTTCAAACGAAGCTCCAGTCGGATAGCGGTAGCGCACCAAAGAAAAGCGAAAAGTCGCCCGCCTGGCACACAGTTGTTGCCGATTTTAGGCTTTTCAACCTGCGAAACCCGGCAATTCGGCCGATTCGGCCACAGCAGCCGCGCGGGTTTGCGCCCAATGCGGCCTGCCTGGCGCAGTGGAGCCGCCTCCTTCGAGCCCCGCTGCGCCTAGCTTTTGAGACCTCGCCCGACCAGGAAGGTTTCCGCCGACCGGTCGCGCGAGGCTTTGGGCTTGATGCGCTTGACCGTCGTGAAGGAAGCCTGGAACAGCCGGGCCAGTGCCTCGTAGCCGCTGCCGTGGAACACCTTGGCGACCAGCGCGCCCTCTGATTTGAGGTGGGCCTGGGCGAACTCCACCGCCAGCTCGACCAGGTGCGAGACGCGCGCCGCGTCGGCGGCCGCGATGCCCGAGAGGTTGGGCGCCATGTCCGAGACCACGAGATCGGCCTTGCGGCCGGCCAGCACCGCCTCGAGCCGCGCCAGCAGCTCCGCTTCGCGGAAATCCCCCTGCAGGAAGCTCACCCCCTCGATCGGCTCCATCGGCAGCAGGTCGAGCGCGACGAGGGTGCCGTCGAGCGCGCCGGCCGCGGCGCCGGCGGGCGCCATGCGTCGGCGCAGGTACTGGCTCCAGGCGCCCGGCGCGGCGCCCAGGTCGACCACCAGCTGGCCCGGCCGCACCAGCCCGAGCGTCTCGTCGATCTCGCGCAGCTTGTAGGCGGCGCGCGCGCGGTAGCCCTCGCGGGTGGCGAGCCGCACCCACGGGTCGTTGACATGGTCGTGCAGCCACGCCTTGTTGACTTTGCTGCTGCTGCTGGAGGTCTTGCTCTTCATGGGCTGGGTCGGCCGGCCGGGACCGGGCACCGATAATACGGGGATGCCCGCCATCCCACTCTCGCCCGCGCAGCGCAAGGCGCACCGCGCCGACGCCCATCACCTCGAACCGGTCGTCATGGTCGGCGGCGACGGGCTCACGCCCGCCGTCAAAAAGGAAGCCGACGCCGCGCTCAGGGCGCACGGCCTCATCAAGATCCGCGTGTTCTCGGACGACCGCGCCGCGCGCGAGGCCATGCTGCAGCAGCTCGCCGACGAGCTCGACGCCGCGCCGATCCAGCACATCGGCAAGCTGCTGGTGCTGTGGCGCCCCGTCCCGGCCAAGGAACGCGTCCTCGACGAGGACCGCATGCCCGGCCCGCGCGAGGTCAAGGTCGTCAAGTACAGCCAGCGCGGCGGCCAGCGGCCCGAGATCAAGACCCTGCGCGTGCTGGGCAACCAGCGGCTGACGCCGGGCGGCAACGTCAAGCGCGCCCGGCCGAAGCCCAAGGTGTCCGAGAAGAAGCGCAACCAGGCCGGCTGAGGCGTCCTGTGCAGCAGCAGCCCGAATCCCGGCGCCACGTCCTGTGCATGAAGTGGGGCACCAAGTACGGCCCCGAATACGTCAATCGCCTCTACGCCATGGTGCGGCGGCATCTCGGCGGGGAATTCAGCTTCGTCTGCCTGACCGACGACGCCGCGGGCGTGCGGCCCGAGGTGCGCTGTCTGCCGATCCCGCCGCTGTCCGTGAACCTGAAGCCCGGCCAGAAGGACCATGGCTGGAAGAAGCTCACCACCTTCGAGGCCGACCTCCACGGGCTGCGGGGCACCGCCCTCTTCGTCGACCTGGACGTGGTGATCGTCGGGCCGCTGGACGCCTTCTTCAGCCATCCCGGCGAGTTCGTGATCATCCGCGACTACGCGCGGCCGTGGCGGCGGGCGCGCATCACCGGCAACTCGTCGGTCTACCGGTTCGAGCTGGGGGCGCATCCGGACGTGCTCGAACACTTTCGCGCGAATGTGGAGAAGGTGCGGGCCGAGTACCGCAACGAGCAGGAATACCTGTCGGCCTTCATGCACGCCAAGGGCCAGTTGGCCTACTGGCCGGCCGCCTGGTGCCCGAGCTTCAAGTACCACGGGATTCCGGCCTGGCCGACCAACTACTGGCGCGCGCCCTTCGTGCCCGCGGGCGCGCGCATCATGATCTTCCACGGCGAGTGCAACCCGCCCGACGCGCTCGCCGGGCGGCGCAACCGGCGCTTCCGCTACATCCGCCCGGCCGGGTGGGTGAACGAGCACTGGCGCGAGTAGCTCGGCCGTCTTCGATGCGGCCGGGCGTCGCCACGCCTTGCCGTGCGACGGCTCTGCCCGCGAGGGCCTGCGTTCCGCGCCGGAGCGCAAGATGAAAATCAGTCGCGGTCGTCCAAAGTCCCCGCCCCGGCGGTCTCGGGCGGCGTGCCGAGCAGCCGCCACAGCACCACCGCGGCGCACAGCCACTGCCCCAGGTACATGGCGCTGCCCACCGTGTGCCACAGCGCCAGGTTCTCGCGCGCCACGATCCGGGGCGCCACGCCGAACTCGGCCAGCAAGGCCAGCAGCAGGCCGAGCGCTATGAAAACGATAGCTGAGTGCGTATGCAGGACGTGCGTCGCGGGCCGATTCGACCTCGAAACCATCAGCAGCAGCAGGCCGCAGCCGATCGAGACCCAGGCCTGTGCCGTGAACAGCCGGGCCGCCAGGGCGCCGGCCATGGCGGGCGTCGGCAGGTGCCGGAACAGGAGCGGCACGACGAGCCCGCCGACCGCCGTCAGGCTGCCCCACCAGAGCGAGGCGGCAAAGCCCGGCAGGCGCGCCAGCAGCATGCGCGGCTCCTTCAGCGGTAGCGCACGGCCACGATCTCGTAGCGCTTGAGGCCGCCGGGCGCCTGCACCTCGGCCGTGTCGCCCTCCTCCTTGCCGATCAAGGCGCGCGCGATCGGGCTCGACACGTTGATCAGGCCGTGCTTCAGATCGGCCTCGTCCTCGCCGACGATCTGGTAGGTGACGGCTTCGCCCGAGTCCTCCTCCAGCTCGACCGTGGCGCCGAACACCACCTTGCCGCCGGCGTCGAGCGCGCCGGGGTCGATCACCTGCGCCGCCGAGAGCTTGCCCTCGATGTCCTGGATGCGGCCCTCGATGAAGCCCTGGCGGTCCTTTGCGGCCTCGTACTCGGCGTTCTCGCTCAGGTCGCCCTGGGCGCGCGCGTCGGCGATGGCGTTGATGACCGACGGGCGGTCGACGGTCTTGAGGCGGTGCAGCTCCTGCTTGAGCTTTTCCGCGCCGTTCTTGGTGATGGGGACGGTGGCCATGTTCTTGCTCTCCAAAAAGCGAAACCGCCGAACGCTGCCGCCCGGCGGTGGAATCGAAAAAACCGATCAGACGAGTGTACGTCCGGTCAGGCGGGTCAGGATGGCGAGCGGGCTCGCGGCCGGGTCGTACTGCTGCGACGGCGGCAGATGCAGCGTCTGCTCCAGCAGATGCTGGCCCGACATCACCGCGTGCGAGGTCTGGTCCGAGAAGCACACCCACACCGAGCCGGCGGCGAAGGGCACGGTCTGCTGCGGCGAGTCGCGCTGGTAGTCCAGGTCGGACTTCATGGCGTCGTGCAGCTGCAGCATCAGGTGGTCGTACTCGCTGCGCAGCGACTTGGTCACGCGCAGCGCGCGCAGCGCCTTCGCCTGCCAGCGCGAATAGGGCTTGACGCCCGGCAGGAAGCGGCGCGCGACGTCCTCGAAGGGCTCGCCCACGCGCCAGACGCGCGGCACGCCGTCGGGATTGACGTTGGCGAACACGCGCAGGATGCGCTCGCCGTAGTTGGGCCGCGACGGGAAGGCGTCGATGTGCAGCCGCTTGTCGTCGGCGCGCCAGGACTGGGTGCGCGTCTCGACCCGCACCGGCCGCAGGCTCGTCGGCGCCATGCGCAGCGCCTGCGTGTAGTGCGGCAGCAGCGCGTGGACGAGCTGCAGCGCCTGCGCGCGAAAGCGCCCGATCAGGGCCGCCGCCGCCTGCTGCACGGCCGCGTCACCGGCCACGCCCTTGAGCCGCTCGTGCCCGGCGGCGTCCACGTCGAGGCTGATGTTGCGCACGTCGGGCGCCAGCAGCGCCGCATCGAGCAGGCGGCGCTCCGGCGGCTGCACCTCGAACGCGAGCCGCGGGAAGTACAGCACCTTGCCGGCTTCCAGCGCCGCAATCCAGGCCGACTCGGACGTGGCCGCGCTCCAGTCGGCCAGGTCGAGCGTGACGAGTTGGGTATCCATGACAAAGGCCTCCTGCCTCATCTCTTGACCCGTTCCTGCAACCCTTGCTATCGCACAGCGCCGCGCCCGATCCGTCCAAGCGCAGCAATCTCCCTTTCCAGGAGCACCGCGGCACCGGCTCTGCCGGGCCGCCGGTGCTGCCCCCTGCAAGGGGGGGAAGGAGGAAGCGACACGCAGTGCGCGCAGCCTGGGAGTCAGCTCAGTGCTTCGTGCATCTCCTGCACCGAGACCACGCCCAGCTCGTCCATGTGCTGCATGCCCTCGACCGCCGCCTCGGCCCCGAAGATGGTCGTGATGGTGGTCACGCGCGCCAGCAGCGCCGAGGTGCGGATCTGGCGCGAGTCGGCGATCGCGTTGCGACGCTCCTCGACCGTGTTGATGACCATGCGCGATCTCGCCGTTCTTGATCATGTCGACGATGTGCGGACGTCCCTCGGTCACCTTGTTGACCAGCGTGCAGTCAATGCCCGCGGCCTGGATCGCGGCGGCCGTGCCCTTGGTGGCGACCAGCTGGAAGCCCAGCCGGTCGAGCCCGCGCGCGATCTCGACCGCGCGCGCCTTGTCGTTGTTCTTCACCGAGATGAAGACGCGCCCCGACTTGGGCAGCAGCGTGCCGGCGCCGATCTGGCTCTTGACGAAGGCCTCGCCGAAGGTCTTGCCCACGCCCATGACCTCGCCGGTGGACTTCATCTCGGGCCCGAGGATGGTGTCCACGCCCGGGAACTTGACGAACGGGAACACCGCCTCCTTGACGCTGAAGTACGGCGGCTTGACCTCCTTCGTGACGCCCTGCGCGGCGAGCGACTGCCCGGCCATGCAGCGCGCCGCCACCTTGGCCAGCTGGATGCCGGTCGCCTTGCTCACGAACGGCACGGTGCGCGAGGCGCGCGGGTTCACTTCGAGCACGTAGATCACGTCGCGCAACCGGCCGTCGTCGTCCGGCACCTGCTGGATGGCGAACTGCACGTTCATCAGGCCGACCACGTTCAGCGCCTCGGCCATGGCCGCGGTCTGGCGCTTGAGTTCGGCGATCGGTCTCCGCGCCCAGCAGTAGGGCGGCAGCGAGCAGGCCGAGTCGCCCGAATGCACGCCGGCCTGCTCGATGTGCTCCATCACGCCGCCGATGAAGGTGCTTTTCGCCGTCGCGGATGCAGTCGACGTCGCACTCGATCGCGTCGTTCAGGAAGCGGTCGAGCAGCACCGGCGAGTCGTGCGCTGACCTTGACGGCCTCGCGCATGTAGCGCTCCAGGTCGCGCTGCTCGTGGACGATTTCCATCGCCCGGCCGCCCAGCACGTAGCTCGGGCGCACCACCAGCGGGTAGCCCAGCGCGGCGGCCTTCTCCAGCGCCTCGGCCTCGGTGCGTGCCGTGGCGTTGGGCGGCTGGCGCAGGCCCAGTTCGTGCAGCAGCTGCTGGAAGCGCTCGCGGTCTTCGGCGGCGTCGATCATGTCGGGCGCTGGTGCCGATGATCGGCACGCCGTTGGCCTCCAGGTCGAGCGCGAGCTTGAGCGGCGTCTGGCCGCCGTACTGCACGATCACGCCCAGCGGCTTTTCCTTGTCGACGATCTCCAGCACGTCTTCCAGCGTCAGCGGCTCGAAGTACAGGCGGTCGGAGGTGTCGTAGTCGGTCGAGACGGTCTCGGGGTTGCAGTTGACCATGATGGTCTCGTAGCCGTCCTCGCGCATGGCGAGCGCGGCGTGCACGCAGCAGTAGTCGAACTCGATGCCCTGGCCGATGCGGTTGGGTCCGCCGCCGAGCACCATGATCTTCTTGGCTGACGGTGGGCTCGGCCTCGCACTCCTCCTCGTAGGTCGAGTACAGGTAGGCGGTGTGGGTCGCGAACTCGGCGGCGCAGGTGTCCACGCGCTTGTAGACCGGGCGCACGCCCAGGCGCGCGGCGCTTCTCGCGGATGGCGGTGTCGGTGGTCTTCAACTGCCGCGCCAGGCGCCGGTCGGAAAAGCCCTTCTTCTTCAGCGCCAGCAGCGTGTCGCGGTCGATGTCGTCGAGCGACTTGGATTCGAGCTCGAGCTCGATCTTCACGATCTCCTCGATCTGCACCAGGAACCACGGGTCGATCTTCGTCAGGTCGATGGACCTCGTCGACGCGTCAGGCCCTGCGCGAAGGCGTCGCCGACGTACCAGATGCGCTCGGGCCCGGGCTCGCCGAGCTCCTTCTCCAGCACCTCGCGGTCCTGCGTGTGCTCGTTCATGCCGTCGACGCCGACCTCCAGCCCGCGCAGCGCCTTCTGGAACGACTCCTGGAAGGTGCGGCCCATCGCCATCACCTCGCCGACCGACTTCATCTGCGTCGTCAGGCGGCTGTCGGCGGCCGGGAACTTCTCGAAGGCGAAGCGCGGGATCTTGGTCACCACGTAGTCGATCGAGGGCTCGAAGCTCGCCGGCGTGGCGCCGCCGGTGATCTCGTTTCGCAGCTCGTCGAGCGTGTAGCCGACGGCCAGCTTGGCCGCGATCTTGGCGATCGGGAAACCCGTCGCCTTCGACGCCAGCGCCGAGGAGCGCGACACGCGCGGGTTCATCTCGATGACGACCATGCGGCCGTCCTTCGGGTTGATGGCGAACTGCACGTTCGAGCCGCCGGTGTCGACGCCGATCTCGCGCAGCACGGCCAGGGAAGCGTCGCGCAGGATCTGGTACTCCTTGTCGGTGAGCGTCTGCGCCGGCGCCACCGTGATCGAGTCGCCGGTGTGCACGCCCATCGGGTCGAGGTTCTCGATCGAGCACACGATGATGCAGTTGTCCGCCTTGTCGCGCACCACCTCCATCTCGTACTCCTTCCAGCCGAGCAGCGACTCCTCGATCAGCAGCTCGCTGGTGGGCGAGGCTTCGAGGCCGCGCTTGCAGATGACCTCGAACTCCTCGGGGTTGTAGGCGATGCCGCCGCCGGTGCCGCCGAGCGTGAAGCTGGGGCGGATCACGGTCGGGAAGCCGAGCGTCTTCTGCACGCCCCAGGCCTCGTCCATGCTGTGCGCGATACCCGAGCGCGCCGAGCCCAGGCCGATCTTCGTCATCGCGTCCTTGAACTTCAGGCGGTCCTCGGCCTTGTCGATGGCCTCGGGCGTGGCGCCGATCAGCTCGACGCCGTACTTGTCGAGCACGCCGTGGCGCCACAGGTCGAGCGCGCAGTTCAGCACAGTCTGACCGCCCATCGTGGGCAGGATGGCGTCCGGGCGTTCCTTGGCGATGATCTTCTCGACCGTCTGCCAGGTGATCGGCTCGATGTAGGTGACGTCGGCCGTGGCCGGGTCGGTCATGATCGTCGCGGGGTTGCTGTTGATCAGGACGACCTTGTAGCCCTCCTCGCGCAGCGCCTTGCAGGCCTGCGCGCCCGAGTAGTCGAACTCGCAGGCCTGGCCGATGATGATCGGGCCGGCGCCGATGATGAGGATGCTCTTGAGATCGGTGCGCTTAGGCATTTTTGCCGCTCCCGCCGGGCCGCCCCAAGGGCGCGGGCGCCCCCTCGGGGGGCAGTGCAGCGGCACAGCCGCAAACGTGGGGGCTCATTTGTTTTTCTCCATCAGCGCGGTGAAGCGGTCGAAAAGGTAGGCGATGTCGTGCGGGCCGGCGGAGGCTTCCGGGTGGCCCTGGAAGCAGAAGGCCGGCTTCTCGGTATGGGCCAGGCCCTGCAGCGTGTCGTCGAACAGGCTGACGTGGGTGGCGCGCAGGTTGGCCGGCAGCGTGGTGCGGTCCACGGCGAAGCCGTGGTTCTGGCTGGTGATGCTGACGCGGCCGGTATCCAGGTCTTTCACCGGATGGTTGGCGCCGTGGTGGCTGAACTTCATCTTGTAGGTCTTCGCACCCAGCGCCAGCGCCATCAGCTGGTGGCCCAGGCAGATGCCGAAGGTCGGCACGCCCGCCTCGACGATCTCGCGCGTCGCCTGGATGGCGTAGTCGCACGGCGCGGGGTCGCCCGGGCCGTTGGTCAGGAAGATGCCGTCGGGTTGGTACGCGAGCGCCTCGGCGGCCGTGGTCTGCGCCGGCACCACCGTGATGCGGCAGCCGCGCTCGGCCAGCATGCGCAGCATGTTGTACTTGGCGCCGTAGTCGAAGGCGACCACGTGGAAGCGCGGCGCCGTCTGCGTGCCGTAGCCGGGCGTGCCGTCCTCGCGCGCGAGGCGCCACTCGGTCTGCGTCCACTCGAACGGCTCCTTGACCGACACGACCTTGGCCAGGTCGAGACCGGCCATGTCCGGCGCCGCCCGGGCGCGGGCGATGGCGTCGTCGATCACCCGCTGCGTGACCGGCTGCGATCCTTCGAGCGCGACGATGCAGCCGTTTTGCGCGCCGTGGGTGCGCAGGTGGCGCGTCAGCCGGCGCGTGTCGATGTCGGCGATCGCCACGGTGTCCTGGCGCGCCAGGTACTGCGAGAGCGATTCGTCGGACCGGAAGTTCGACGCCAGCAGCGGCACGTCCTTGACGATCAGGCCGGCGGCGAACACGCCGCGCGACTCGGCGTCGTCGGCGTTGACGCCGTAGTTGCCGATGTGCGGGTAGGTCAGCGTGACGAGCTGCTGCGCGTAGCTCGGATCGGTCAGGATTTCCTGGTAGCCGGTCATGGAGGTGTTGAACACCACCTCGCCGACGGTGAAGCCTGCGGCGCCGATCGAGCGCCCGACGAAGAAGGAGCCGTCGGCGAGCGCCAGGACGGCGGGGGGACGGGTTCCCTGGAGGGACAAAAGCACGGGGTTCTCCGGTGTGTGACGGAACGCCCCAGCCGCGCAGGCCGAGGGCCCGCAAGCTGCTTTTGAAATGGGTGTGGCTCGGAAAAAGCGCTGAGGCGTCAGGGGAGTGCGGAAGAGCTCCCCATTATATCTGCGCCGCCCAGTCCGTTGCCGTCGAGCGGCCCCGAAGCCAGCGCTCAGCGCAGGGCCGCGGCGGCGCTCGCGTGCAGGCAGATCGCCGCCGCGGCCGCCACGTTGAGCGACTCCTCGCCACCCGGCTGCGCGATGCGGATCGAGAGCGCGGCGCGCGCCGCCAGCGCGGGCGCGACGCCCTGCCCCTCGTGCCCGAGCACCCACGCGCAGGGGTGCGGCAGCCGCGCGCGGTGCAGCCAGTCGCCCTGGTGCGAGCTGGTCACGACCAGCGGGACTTCGAGCGCATCGAGCGCATCGGCATCGAGCCCTTCGGTCAGCCGCAGCCCGAAGTGCGCGCCCATGCCCGCGCGCAGCACCTTCGGGCTCCACAGCGCCGCCGTGCCCTTGAGCGCGATCACCTGCCCGAAGCCGAAGGCGGCCGCGCTGCGCAGCACCGAGCCGACGTTGCCGGCGTCCTGCAGCCGGTCGAGCACGACCGTCGCGGCGCCCGGCTCGACCGCCGCGGGCGCGGGCAGGTCGAGCACGAAGCCCATCGGCGCCGGCGATTCGAGCCCGCTCACGGCGTGCAGCAGCGCGTCCGCCACCACTACTGTTTTGATAGCACACTGCGCCCACTCCGCCTGCGCCAGCGGCCAATACGACTCCGAAAACAGCGCCAGCGCCGGCCGCACGCCGCGCGCCAGCGCCGCGCGGCACAGGTGGTCGCCTTCGAGCCAGACGCGCCCCAGCCGGCGGTAGGCGCCCGGCTCCTGCGCCAGCCGGCGCAGGCTCTTGAGCAGCGGGTTGTCGCGCGAGGTGATGCGGCTGACGTCGGGCTCTGCTGTCATGCCGGGCCTTGTGGCGTGGCGCCGCGGGCCAGCGCCGCCGCCACCGGGGCGAACGAGCGCCGGTGGTGCACGCACGCGCCGTGCCGCAGCAGGGCCTGCAGGTGCTCGGGCGTGCCGTAGCCCTTGTGGCCGGCGAAGCCGTAGTGCGGAAAGTCGGCGTGCAGCGCCTGACACAGCCGGTCGCGGTGCACTTTGGCCAGGATCGAGGCGGCCGAGATGGCCTGCACCAGCGCGTCGCCGCGGACGATGGCCTCGGCCTGGACGTCGAGCGCCGGCAGCCGGTTGCCGTCGACCAGCACCCGCTCCGGCCGGATGTGCAGCCCCTCGACCGCGCGGCGCATGGCGAGCAGCGTGGCCTGCAGGATGTTGAGGGTGTCGATCTCGTCCACGCTGGCCTCGGCCACCGAGCAGCACAGCGCGCGGGCCCATATCTGCCCGTGCAGCCGCTCGCGCTGCGGCGCGCTCAGCGTCTTGGAGTCGGCCAAGCCCTCGATGGGCCGCCGCGCGTCGAGGATCACCGCTGCGGCCACCACCGGCCCCGCCAGCGGCCCGCGCCCGGCCTCGTCGACGCCTGCCAGCAGCAGCCCCGGCGCTTGCGGGCCGGGGACAAGGCTGCGGCGCAGGCGCTGTGGCAGCCGTGCCGCGCCCTGGGTGCGCCGTGCCGGCAGGGCTCCGCCCTCGCCTGCCGCCGCCGCAGGCAGCGCGAGGATGTCAGCTTTCGATGAGGTGCTGGATCGCATCGGCGCAAAGGGTCGGCGTGTCGCGCCGCAGTTCGGCGTGCAGCGCCCGGAAGCGTTGTTCGAGGGCGTGTATTTTCGCCGGCGCGTCGAACCATGCCAGCGTCGCGGCGGCCAGCGCCTCGGGCGTGGCGGCGTCCTGCAGCAGCTCGGGCACCACGAACTCGCCGCACAGGATGTTGGGCAGCCCGACCCAGGGCTGCAGCCGCTGGCGCCGCATGAGCCACCACGACATCGGCTGCATCGCGTAGGCGATCACCATCGGCCGCCCGAAGAGCGCCGCCTCCAGCGTCGCCGTGCCGCTGGCGATCAGCGTCACGTCGCAGGCCGCCAGCGCGGCGTGCGAGCGGCCGTCGAGCAGCACGACGCGCCCGGCCATGCCGCTGGCCTCCAGCGCCTGCTCGACTTCGGCGCGCAGCGACGGCACCACGGGCGCTATGAATTCGAGAGCAGGCCGGGCCCGCTGCATCTGCGCTGCGGCCTGAAAGAACCTGAAAGCGAGATGCCGGATCTCGGAGCGCCGGCTGCCCGGCAGCAGCGCCACGACGCGCGCGCCAGCGTCCAGCCCGAGCGCGGCGCGCGCGGCCGCCCGATCGGCCTGCGGCGGGATGACGTTGGCCAGCGGGTGCCCGACGTAGGTGGCCGGGATGCCGTGGCGCGCCAGCAGCGCCGGCTCGAACGGGAAGATGCACAGCACGTGGTCGGCCGCCGCGCGCAGCTTGTCGACGCGGTGCGCGCGCCAGGCCCAGATCGACGGGCAGACGAAATGCACCGTCCGGACGCCCTGCGCCTTCAGCGGCGCCTCGAGGCCGAGGTTGAAGTCCGGCGCATCGACGCCGATGAACGCCGCCGGGCGCTCGCGCAGCAGGCGCTCGCGCAGCCGGTTGCGGATGCCCAGCAGCTCGCGGTAGCGGCGCAGCACCTCGACGCTGTAGCCGTGCACCGCGAGGCGCTCGCTCGGCCACCAGGCGTCGAAGCCGCGCTCCTGCATCCGGGGGCCGCCGATGCCTGCGGCCGTCAGATCCGGCCAGCGCGCGCGCGCGCCGTCGAGCAGCAGGCCGGCCAGCAGGTCGCCGGACGCCTCGCCCGCGACCATCGCGAATGCGGGACGCTCCATGCCAGCGCCCACTCAGCGCGCGATGCCGCGTGTCGCCCCGGCCAGGAACCGGCTCATGGTCGCCACCTCGGCCGCCGCCTCGGGCATGCGCTCGGCCAGCGCCTCGATGCCGGCGCGCGCCTGCTCCAGCGTGCGACCTTCCCGGTAGAGCAGCCGGTGCATCTGCTTGACCGCCGCCAGCTGCGCCGCCGTGAAGCCGCGCCGCCGCAGCCCGACCGCGTTGATGCCGCGCGCCGCCAGCGGGTTGCCGTCGACCAGCATGAAGGGCGGCACGTCCTGCGACACCGCGCTGGCGAAGCCGATCATCGCGTGCGCGCCGATCTTGACGAACTGGTGGATGCCGGTGAGCCCGCCGACGGTCGCCCAGTCGCCGATGTGGACGTGGCCGGCCAGCGTGGTGTTGTTGGCGAGCGTGGTCTGGTTGCCGATCTGGCAGTCGTGCGCGATGTGCGTGTACGCCATGATCCAGTTGTCGTCGCCCACGCGCGTCACCCCGCCGGCCTGCGGCACGCCCAGGTTGAAGGTGCAGAACTCGCGGATCGTGTTGCGGTCGCCGACGACCAGCTCGGTCGGCTCGCCGGCGTACTTCTTGTCCTGCGGCACCGCGCCGAGCGAGGCGAACTGGAAGATGCGGTTGTCGCACCCGATCGTGGTGCGCCCCTCGATCACGCAGTGCGGCCCGACCGTGGTGCCCGCGCCAATGCGCACGTGCGCGCCGATCACGGCGTAGGGGCCGACCGTGACCGAGCCGTCGAGCTCGGCGCCCGGCTCGACGATCGCCGTCGCGTGCACCCGCGTCATGCGCGCCCTCCCGCGGGTGCGCGCCCTGCCCGTGTCGCTGGCTGCATGCGTCAGTCGAGCTTGCGCATCGCGCACATCAGCGACGCCTCGCAGGCCAGCTCGTCGCCCACTCGGGCCTGGCCCTTGAACTTCCAGATGCCCGCCTTCATGCGGTCGATCTCGACCTCCAGGCGCAGCTGATCGCCGGGCTCGACCGGGCGCTTGAAGCGCGCGCCGTCGATGGCGGCGAAGTAGTACACCATGTCCTCGTCCGGCGTCATGTCGAGCGAATGGAACGAGAGCAGCGCCGCCGCCTGCGCCATGGCTTCGAGCATCAGCACGCCCGGCATCACCGGGCGGTGCGGGAAGTGGCCGTTGAAGAAGGGCTCGTTCATCGTCACGTTCTTGAGCGCCACGATGCGCTTGCCCTTCTCGATGTCGAGCACACGATCGACCAGCAGGAACGGGTAGCGATGCGGCAGCATCTTCAGGATCTGGTGGATGTCCATCATCGTCATGGTTGTTCCGGCGGGGCCGTCCTTCTCTCCAGCGCTCTGAGGCGCTCGCGCAGGCCGTACAGCTGCTTGAGCGTGGCGGCGTTCTTCTCCCAGGCGGCATTGTCGTCGATGGGAAACACGCCGCTGTAGTGGCCGGGCTTGCCAATCGAGCGCGTGACGACCGTCGCGGCCGAGATGTGCACCCCGTCGGCCAGCGCAAGGTGCCCCAGCACGACGGCGCCGCCGCCGATGGTGCAGTGCGCGCCGATCACCGCGCTGCCCGCCACGCCGACGCAGCCGGCCATGGCCGTGTGCCGGCCGACGCGCACGTTGTGGCCGATCTGGATCAGGTTGTCGAGCTTGACGCCGTCCTCGATCACGGTGTCTTCCAGCGCGCCGCGGTCGATGCAGGTGTTGGCGCCGATCTCGACGTCGTCGCCGATGCGCACCGCGCCGAGCTGCTCGATCTTGACCCAGGCGCCCTCGTGCGGCGCCAGCCCGAAGCCGTCGGCGCCGATCACCACGCCCGGGTGCAGCAGACAGCGCGCGCCGATCACGCAGCCCTCCGACACGGTGACGCGCGACTTGAGCACCGTGCCCGGCCCGATGCGCGCGCCGCGCTCGACCACGCACAGCGCGCCGATGCGCGCGCTGGCGTCCACCCGCGCCTCCGGGTCGATCACGGCGCTCGGATGGATGCGCACCGCGTCGGGCCGCGCATGGCGCGCCTTCCACAGCTGCGTCAGCCGCGCGAAATACAGGTAGGGATCGGGCGTGACGATGAAGGCGCCGCGCGCCGCCGCCGCGGATGCCATGGCGGGCGACACGATGACGCAGGCGGCCTGCGAGGCCGCCAGCTCCTTCACGAACCGGGGATGGCTCAGAAAGCTGAGCGCGTCGGGCGAGGCGCTGGCCAGCGGCGCCAGCCGTTCGATCGGCAGCGCGGCATCGCCATGCAGTTCGCCGCCGAGCGCCCCGACGATGGCTCCGAGCCGCAGTGCCACGCCGACCGTGCGTTACTTGCCGTTGCCTGCGGCCGGCGCGTTGAGGGCCTTGATCACCTTGTCGGTGATGTCGTGCTTCGGGTTGATGTAGATCGCCTCCTGCAGGATGGCGTCGTACTTCTCGGACTCGGCGACCTGCTTGACCACCCGGTTGGCACGCTCGTAGACCTGCTGGAGCTCCTCGTTCTTGCGGGTGTTGAGGTCTTCCTGGAACTCGCGGCGCTTGCGCTGGAAGTCGCGGTCCTGCTCGATCAGCGAACGCTGGCGGCTGGCGCGCTGGCTCTCCGAGAGGGTCGGCGCCTCGCGCTCGAACTTCTCGGAGGCGTTCTTGAGCGCCTCGCCCTGGGCCGTGAGGTCCTTCTCGCGCTTGGAAAACTCCGCCTCCAGCTTGGCCTGGGCCGCCTTGGCCGGCTGCGCCTCGCGCAGCACGCGGTCGGGGTTGACGAAGCCGATGCGGAAATCGTCGGCAAAGGCGGGAGCCGACAGCAGCGCGAGAGCCGGGACCAGCACCATGCCGGCCGAGCGGAGCAGTTTTTTCATTAGAACGAGGTACCGATCTGGAATTGCAGGCGCTGGATTCTATCGCCCGCCACCAGCGGGATCAGCGGGTTGAGCGGGTTGGGGACTTCCTTCTGGTACGCTACCGGCATCGCATAGGCGATGCGCAGCGGGCCCAGCGGCGACACCCAGCTGATCCCCAGGCCGACCGAGGCGCGCAGCTTGCGCTGCGCCGTCCATTGCGCGTCGGTGACGGAGGCCGTGCGTTCGGCGAACACGTTGCCCACGTCGAAAAAGCCGTACAGGCGCAGCGTGCGGTCGTTGCCGGCGCCTGGGAACGGCGTGCTGAGCTCGGCGTTGAAGATCGCCTTCTTGGTGCCGCCGAGTGCGGCGCCCTGCGTCTGGCCCAGCTGCGGGATGTCGTGGGGCCCCAGCGAGTTCTGCTCGAAGCCGCGCACCGAGCCCAGGCCGCCGGCGTAGAAGTTCTTGAAGATCGGGTACTCCTTGCCGCCGAACGCCCGGGCGTAGCCCAGCTCGCCGTTGACGGCGAAGGTGTACTGCTTGTTGATCGGGAAGAACTGCTGGTACTGGTAGCTGGCCTTGCCGTACTTCATGTCGCCGCCGACGCCCACCTCCAGGTTGGCGCGCTGCAGGCGGCCGCGCGTGGGCACCAGCGCGCTGTCGCGGTCGTCACGCGCCCAGCCGACCGTCAGCGGCAGGCCCCACACGCTGTCGTTGGTGCAGGTGAAGGTGCCGGCGATGCAGCCGAAGTAGCGCTGGTAGGACAGCGGCGCCTGCACCAGCAGGTTGTTGCCCGGATCGAAGCGGAAGCGCTCCAGGCCGGCGCCGAAGAACACCGTGTCCACCTCGCTGAAAGGCACGCCGAAGCGGATGTTGCCGCCCTCGTTGACGAGCCGGTACAAGCCGTCGACGGAGTAGTAGGGTCGCGTCGTGGTGGTGTAGAGGCTGATCGAGCGCGAGATGCCGTCGCGCGTGAAGTACGGGTCGACCGTGGTCACCGACAGCGCGCGGTTGTACTTGCTGGTGTTGACCTGCACGCCCAGGTAGTTGCCCGAGCCGAACACGTTTTCCTGCGAGATGCCGAAGGTCAGCGAGACCTTCTCGGCGCTCGAATAGCCGGCGCCGAGCTGCAGGCTGCCGGTCGGCTTCTCGACCACGCTCAGCACGATGTCGACCTGGTCGGGCGAGCCGGGCACCTCCTGCGTCTCGACGTTGACCTCGGTGAAGAAGCCGAGCCGGTCGACCCGGTCGCGCGAGAGCTTGATCTTGTCGCTGTCGTACCAGGAGGCCTCGAACTGGCGGAACTCGCGGCGCAGCACCTCGTCGCGCGTGCGGTTGTTGCCGCTGATCACCACGCGACGCACGTAGACGCGGCGCGACGGCTCGGCCTGCAGCAGCAGCTCGACGCGGTTGTTGGCGCGGTCGATCTCCGGATGCACCTGCACGCGGGCGAAGGCGTAGCCGAAGCTGCCGAAATAGTCGGTGAAGGCCTTGGTGGTGTCGCTCACCTGCTCGACGTTGTAGGGCTCGCCGGGGCGGATCTTGACGAGCGACTTGAACTCGTCGTCGCGGCCCAGGTAGTTGCCCTCCAGCTTGACGCCGGAGACCGTGTATTTCGGCCCTTCGGTCACGTTGACCGTGACGGCCAGGTCCTCGCGGTCGGGCGAGATCGCCACCTGCGTCGAGTCGATGCGGAATTCGAGGTAGCCGCGCTGCAGGTAGAACGACTTGAGCGTCTCCAGGTCGGCGTTGAGCTTGGCGCGCGAGTACTGGTTGGACTTGGTGTACCAGCTCAGCCAGCCGCCGGCGTTCTGGTCGAACAGGTCGAGCAGCGTCGATTCGCTGAAGGCCTTGTTGCCGACGATGCGCACCTCCCTGATCTTGGCGCGCTCGCCCTCGGTCACGCTGAAAGTGAGGTTGACCCGGTTGCGCTCGATGGGCGTGACGGTCGTCACCACGTTGGCGTTGTACAGGCTGCGCCCGATGTACTGGCGCTTCAACTCCTGCTCGGCGCGGTCGGCCAAGGCCTTGTCGAACGGACGCCCCTCGGCCAGGCCGACGTCGCGCAGCGCCTTCTTGAGCGTGTCCTTGTCGAACTCCTTGGTGCCGGCGAAGTCCACGTCGGCGATGGTCGGGCGCTCCTCGACGATGACGACCAGCACGTTGCCGCTCACGTCGAGGCGCACGTCCTTGAACAGGCCCAGGTCGAACAGCGCGCGGATGGCGGCCGAGCCGCGCTCGTCGGTGTAGGTGTCGCCCACGTGCAGGGGCAGCGACGCGAAGATGGTGCCCGGCTCGACGCGCTGCAGGCCCTCGACGCGGATGTCGCGCACGGTGAAAGGCTCGACCGCCCAGGCCGCGGTGGCGGCAAGCGCTCCCGCAACGATGGCAGCCACGCTGCGCAGGCGAAAGCGGCTGTGAGTTGTGTTCATGTGTGAAGTGGGCCGGCGCACGAAGGGCCGGTCGGGGGAGGGTTAACCAAAGAGCCGCGTGATGTCGTTGAAGAACGCGATCGACATCATGACCAGCAGCAGCGCGACGCCACCGCGCTGCAGGCGCTCCATCCACGCATCGGAGACGCTCCTGCCGGTCAGACCTTCCCAAAGATAATACATCAGGTGCCCGCCGTCCAAGACCGGTAGCGGCATCAGGTTGAGCACGCCCAGGCTGACGCTGATCAGCGCCAGGAACACCAGATACTGCGTGAAGCCCAGGCTGGCGGACTTGCCGGCGTAGTCGGCGATCGTCAGCGGCCCGCTCAGGTTCCTGAGCGACGCGCCGCCGGTCACCATGCGGAACATCATGCGCACCGTCAGCGCCGACACCTCCCAGGTGCGCGCCACGCCGCGCTCGACGCCGCCGAGCAGGCCCTGACGCACCTTCACCATCTCGGGCGGCCCGCCCACATAGGCGCCGATGCGCCCGATCCGGGCGCCGCCCTCCTCGCGCACCTCGGGCGTCACGTCGAGCGTCAGGCTGCGGCCGTCGCGCTCGATCTTCCACGGCTGCGACTTCGGCGCCCCGTCCTGCACCGAGGCGCGGATCGCCTCGCGCAGCTGCTGGCCGTCGACGATGGCGGTCGCGCCGACCGCGCGCACCAGGTCGCCGCGGCGCAGGCCGGCGCGCTCGCCGGCGCCGCCCGCCACCAGTTCGCCGATCTCGGGGCGCGTCAGCGGCGCGAGCAGGCCGATCTTGCGGAACAGCTGCCCGTCCGCATCGCGGGCGCCGAGCCGGCCGAGCGGCAGCACCACCTCGCGCGGGCCGGCCTGGCCCGGGCCAGCGACTTCGAGCGCGAGGTCGTGGCCGTCGAGCGCGCCGCGCGCCAGCCGCCAGCGCAGGTCCTCGAAGGACTGCACCGGCTCCAGCTCGCCGTCGAAGCCGGCGCGCGTCACCCGCTCGCCGCCGGTGAGGCCGGCACGCTCGGCCAGCGAAGACGCCACCGGCGGCGCCAGCACGGCGCGCGGCTCGTCCACGCCGATCCAGTTGACCAGCGTGTAGAGGGCTGCCGCCAGCAGCAGGTTGGCCAGCGGCCCGGCCGCCACGATCGCCACGCGCGAGCGCAGGGGCTGGGTGTTGAAGGCGCGGTGCCGCTCCTCGGGCGCCACCGGCGCCTCGCGCTCGTCGAGCATCCTGACGTAGCCGCCGAGCGGAAAGGCGGCGATGACGAACTCGGTGTCCTGGCCCAGGCGCTGGCGCCTGGGCTTCCAGCGGTAGAGCGTCTTGCCGAAGCCCAGCGAGAAGCGCAGCACGCGCACGCCGCAGGCCACCGCCACGCGGTAGTGGCCGTATTCGTGGACCGCGATCAGGGTGCCGATCGCCACGATGAAAGCGACAACGGTGAGCAGCATGTCGGACTCTCCTCCGGATTCAGCGGGCGGCCCGCCGGCGCACCGCCTCGGCGGCGGCCGCGCGGGCCTGCGCGTCGAGCGCGAGCAGGTCGTCCAGCGCGGTCACGGGCGCCGGCGCGACGGCTTCGAGCGTCGCCAGGTTGACCGCGTGGATGCGGTCGAACGCGAGCCGGCGCGCCAGGAAGGCTTCCACCGCCACCTCGTTGGCCGCGTTGAGCACGGCGGGCGTTCCGGGCGCCGCCGCCAGCGCGTCCCAGGCCAGCTGCAGCCCCGGGAAGCGCGCCGCATCGGGCGCCTCGAAGGTCATGGCGGCCAGCTGGCGGAAGTCGAGCCGCCCGGCGCCGCTCTCCAGCCGCTCGGGCCACGCCAGCCCGACCGCGATCGGCACGCGCATGTCGGGCGTGCCGAGCTGCGCCAGGACCGACGCGTCGCGGAACTGCACCATCGAATGCACCACGCTCTGCGGGTGGATGACGACCTCGATGCGCTCGGGCGCAACGCCGAACAGGTGGCGCGCCTCGATCACCTCAAGCGCCTTGTTCATCATGGTGGCCGAATCGACCGAGATCTTGCGGCCCATCACCCAGTTGGGATGGGCGCAGGCCTCCTCGGGGGTGACCGCCGCGAGCGTGCCGGGCGCGCGCGTGCGGAACGGGCCGCCCGAGGCGGTCAGGATGATCTTGTCGATGCGCCTCGGCCAGCTCGCCGGGTCCTCGGGCAGGGCCTGGAAGATGGCCGAGTGCTCGCTGTCGATCGGCAGCAGCGTGGCGCCGCCGTCCCGCACCGCGCGCATGAAGAACTCGCCGCCGACCACCAGCGCTTCCTTGTTGGCCAGCAGCAGGCGCTTGCCGGCGCGCGCGGCGGCCAGGCACGGCGCCAGCCCGGCGGCGCCGACGATGGCCGCCATGACGGCGTCGACTTCGTCGTGCGATGCTATGCTTTCCATAGCATCCGGACCAGACAGGACGTGCGTCGGCAGGCTGTTTCGATCGATTTTCTCGGCCAGCGCGGCGGCGTGCGGGGCGCTGGCCATGACGGCGAAGCGCGGCCGGAAGCGCGCGCACTGGGCGAGCATTTCATCGACCCGGGTCGCGGCCGCGAGCGCGAAGACCTCGAAGCGCTGCGGGTGCCGCGCGATCACGTCCAGGGTGTTGACGCCGATCGAGCCGGTCGAGCCGAGCACCGTGACGCGCTGCCTGCGGGTGGTATTCACAGCGACACCAGCATCATGGCCAGCGGGACGGTCGGCAGCAGCGCGTCGATGCGGTCGAGCACGCCGCCGTGGCCCGGCAAGAGGGCGCTGCTGTCCTTGACGCCGACGCTGCGCTTGACCAGCGACTCGACCAGGTCGCCGACCACGCTCATGGCGGCCAGGAACACGGCGCCCAGCAGCAGCAGCAGCCACCCGCCGCGCATCACCAGCCGGCTGTAGAGGCTCGCCGCGCCGGCCTGCGCCGCCGCGTCCGCGCCCACCCAGGCGAGCGCCAGCACCACCACCCCGGCCATGCCGCCCCACACGCCCTCCCAGCTCTTGCCCGGGCTGATCGAAGGGGCCAGCTTGTTGCGCGTGAAGCGCAGGCCGAAGGCGCGGCCGGCGAAATAGGCGAACACGTCGGCCGCCCACACCAGGAGCAGCACCGACAGCAGGAACTCGATGCCCAGCACGCGGGCCTGGCAGACCGCCAGCCACGCCATCCACAGCGCCAGCACGCCGCCCGTGGCACGCACCGGGCGCGGCACGCGCTGCCAGCCCGCCGGACCGCCGCGCAGCAGCGCCGCGCCGCCCAGCACCCAGGCGGCGCCGACCACGCCCCACAGCAGCGGCAGCGGCCGCTGCAGCAGGCTGAGTCCCCACGACAGCCCGCACAGCGCCACGCATGCGGCGCCGAGGAGCAGCGCGCTGCCCTGGCCGTGGCCCTGCATGCGGCCCCACTCCCAGCCGGCCGCGCCGATCACCACCAGCATCACCACGCAAAACGGCGCCGGCGACGGGTAGAACAAGGCCGGCAGCAGGATCGCCAGCAGCACCAGCGCGGTGATGATGCGTTGCTTGAGCATAAAAAGGCGTCCGGCGGCTTCGGCGGGCCGCGCGTTCAGGCGATCTGCCGGTCGCGCGGCGCCGCGGCGACCTGCGCCACCTGCGCCGAGGTCTGGCCGAAACGCCGCTCGCGGCGGCGGAAGGCGGCGATCGCCTCGTCGAGCGCCGCCTCGTCGAACTCGGGCCACAGGCGGTCGCTGAAGAACAGCTCGGCGTAGGCGCTCTGCCACAAGAGGAAGTTCGACAGGCGCTGCTCGCCGCCGGTGCGGATGAGCAGGTCCGGGTCGGGCACGTGGGCCAGCGCCATCGCCCGGTCGAGGCTCGCCTCGGTCACCGGCTCGCCGCGCGCCGCGAGCAGCGCGGCGGCGCGCGCGATGTCCCAGCGCCCGCCATAGTTGAAGCAGACGTTGAGCACCAGGCGCGTGTTGTGCGCCGTGGTGGCCTCGGCGTGCAGCAGGCCGGCCGCCAGCTTGGGCGAGAGCCCGCCGCGCTCGCCGACGAAGTGCAACTGCACGCCGTCGGCGCACAGCCGCGGCACCTCGCGCGCCAGCGCATGCACCATCAGCTGCATCAGGCCCGAGACTTCCTCGACCGGCCGGTTCCAGTTTTCGGAGGAAAACGCGAACACCGTGAGCACGCCGACGCCGCGGTCGGCGCACGCCCGGACGCAGCGCCGCAGCGCCTCCACGCCCTGCTTGTGCCCGGCCACGCGCGGCAGGAAGCGCCGCGTCGCCCAGCGGCCGTTGCCATCCATGACGATGGCGATGTGGTGCGGAACGGCGGTCGATGCGGTCATGGGAGCGGTCACACGGCCATGATCTCCGCCTCTTTGGCCGCGACCAGCTGGTCGATGGCGACAATGTGGCGGTCGGTCACCTTCTGGACGTCGCCCTCGGCGCGCTTCTGGTCGTCCTCGGACGCCAGCTTGTCCTTGACCAGCTTCTTGACCGCCTCGTTGGCGTCGCGGCGCAGGTTGCGGATGGCGATCTTGGCGGTCTCGGCCTCGTGGCGCACCAGCTTGGTCATCTCGCGGCGGCGCTCCTCGCTCATGGCGGGCATCGGCACGCGGATCAGCTCGCCCATGCTGGCCGGGTTGAGGCCCAGGTCGCTGTCGCGGATGGCCTTCTCGATCTTGGCGCCCAGGCCCTTTTCCCAGGGCTGCACGCCGATGGTGCGCGAGTCGATCAACGAGACGTTGGCAACCTGCGTGATCGGCACCATCGCGCCGTAGTAGTCGACCTGCACCACGTCGAGCAGCGCCGGGTTGGCGCGGCCGGTGCGGATCTTGGTCAGGTTGTTCTTGAAGGCGGCGATGGACTGGTCCATCTTCGACTCGATGCCGCGGCGGATGTCGGGAATGGTCGTGGTCATAGCTTCTTCTTGCAGGCTTCCTGGCAGAACGGCGGGCTCAGGCATGCACCAGCGTGCCTTCGTCCTCGCCCATCACGACGCGCCTGAGCGCGCCGTTCTTGAAGATCGAGAACACCTTGATCGGCAGCTTCTGGTCGCGGCACAGGGCGAAGGCGGTGGCATCCATGATGCCCAGATTCTGCGCGATCGCGGCGTCGAAGCTGAGCGTGGCGTAGCGCGTCGCGGTCGGGTCCAGCTTCGGGTCGGCGCTGTAGACGCCGTCGACCTTGGTCGCCTTGAGCACCAGTTCGGCGCCGATCTCCGCGCCGCGCAGCGCCGCGGCGGTGTCGGTGGTGAAGAACGGGTTGCCGGTGCCGGCCGCGAAGATCACCACCTTGCCCTCTTCGAGGTACTGCAGTGCCTTGGGCCGCACGTAGGGCTCGACCACCTGCTCGATGCCGATGGCCGACATGACGCGTGGCACCAGGCCCTGCTTGTCCATCGCGTCGGCCAGCGCCAGCGCGTTCATCACGGTGGCCAGCATGCCCATGTAGTCGGCGGTGGCGCGGTCCATGCCGACCGAGCCGCCCGCCACGCCGCGGAAGATGTTGCCGCCGCCGATCACGACCGCCACCTCCACGCCCATGTTCACCACCTCGGCCACCTCACCCACCATGCGCACGATGGTCGCGCGGTTGATGCCGAAGGCGTCGTCGCCCATCAGCGCCTCGCCGGAGAGCTTGAGCAGAATGCGCTTGTGGGCCGGGCGGCGGGCGTCGGACATCGGGGTTCCTGGAGCGTGGGGAAAAGCGTGGCGCGGCGTCGTGCGGCGGGCGGACTCAGGCGGCGGCCTTGGCGGCAGCGACCTGCGCCGCGACCTCGGCGGCGAAGTCGTCGACCTTCTTCTCGATGCCCTCGCCGACCACGTAGAGCGTGAAGCCCTTGACCGTGGTGCCGGCGGCTTTGAGCATCTGCTCGACGCTCTGCTTGTCGTTCTTCACGAACGGCTGGTTGAAGAGCGAGACTTCCTTGAGGTACTTCTGCACGCCGCCCTCGACGCGCTTGGCGACGATCTCGGGCGACTGCACGGGCTTGCCGGCGGCTTCGGCCGCCTTGCGGTCCTCCTCGGCCTTGCCGGCGGCCACGGCGCGCTCCTTCTCGATCAGCTCGGCGGGCACGTCGGCCGTGGACAGCGCCACCGGCTTCATGGCGGCGATGTGCATCGCCACGTCCTTGGCGGCGGTGTCGTCGCCCTGGTACTCGACCATCACGCCGATGCGCGTGCCGTGCAGGTAGGAGGCCAGCGGGCTGCCCTCGAAATGCCGGAAGCGGCGGAACGTCATGTTCTCGCCGATCTTGCCGACCAGCCCCTTGCGCACGTCTTCCAGCGTCGGGCCGAAGCCGTCCTGCTCATAAGGCAGCGCGCCGAGCGCGGCCAGGTCGGCGGGGTTGTTCCTGGCGACCAGCTCGGCCGCGGCCCGGGCCATGGCGAGGAAGCTGTCGTTCTTGGTGACGAAATCGGTCTCGCAGTTGATCTCGATCATGCCGCCGGTCGTGCCCTCGACGAAGGCCGCCACCACGCCCTCGGCGGTGACGCGGCTGGAGGCCTTGCTGGCCTTGTTGCCGAGCTTGATGCGCAGCAGCTCCTCGGCCTTGTCCATGTTGCCCTCGGCCTCGGTCAGGGCACGCTTGCACTCCATCATCGGGGCGTCGGTCTTGGCGCGCAGTTCGGCGACCATGCTTGCGGTGATTGCTGCCATGTCTTGGTTCTCCAGTTCGTTCGTGTCGCGGTGGACGCCGCCCGGGCGACGCCTGCGGAATCAGGTTAAAAAAAAGGGGCACCCAGCCCCTTTTCCAGGCTCGCGCGAGCGCAGGTCAGGCCGAGGCGCCCTCTTCGACCTCGACGAACTCGTCGTCGCCCGCGGCGCCTTCGGCAGCGGCCTTGACCACGTCGTTCATGGCGCTTTCACGGCCCTCGATGATGGCGTCGGCGATGCCGCGCGCGTACAGCTCGACTGCCTTGGCCGAGTCGTCGTTGCCCGGGATCACGTAGTCGATGCCCTCGGGCGAGTGGTTGGTGTCGACCACGCCGATCAGCGGGATGCCGAGCTTCTTGGCCTCGGCCACGGCGATCTTGTGGAAGCCCACGTCGATCACGAAGATGGCGTCGGGCAGCGCGGTCATGTCCTGGATGCCGCCGATGTCCTTCTCCAGCTTCTCGATCTCGCGGGTGAAGGTGAGTTGCTCCTTCTTGCTGAGGTTGTCGAGGCCGGCTTCCTGCTGGGCCTTGAGGTCCTTCAGGCGCTTGATGGAAGTCTTGACGGTCTTGAAGTTGGTCAGCATGCCGCCGAGCCAGCGGGTCTCGACGTAGGGCACGCCGGCGCGGCGGGCCTCGGCGGCGACGGTGTCGCGGGCCTGGCGCTTGGTGCCGACCATCAAGATGGTGCCGCGGTTGGCGGTGAGCTGCCGGGCGTACTTCATCGCGTCCTGGAACATCGGCAGCGATTTTTCCAGGTTGATGATGTGGATCTTGTTGCGGTGGCCGAAGATGTACGGGGCCATCTTCGGGTTCCAGAAGCGGGTCTGGTGGCCGAAGTGGACACCGGCTTCCAGCATTTCGCGCATGGTGACGGGCATGGGGGTTGCTCCAAAGGTTGGGTCTAAAATCCAGCCCGTTTTGCGCCTCGCCTGGAGGTCGCAACACCTTGAAGGGGCTGGTTTGCGGATGTGTTTGGCTCTTTGAAACCTGCCGGCAGGCCAAGGAGGAAAACCCTAGGATTATAGCATCCGGCCCTGCATCGCCCTCCCACCGCCACTCCTCCTTTCCCGGGCCTCGGCCTTCCCATCCATGGCGCCACCCGCCCCTTCTCCCCGGCCCGCCGACCTGCACGCGACCCGCCGCGCGCTTGCGGCGGGCGCCTCCGACGCGAGCGCCGAGCTGGAGCGCTCGATCGGCATCGCCGCCTCGCCCGCGTGCGAGCACGCCTTCACGCGCACCCTCTTCGACGAGGCGCGCGCCGAGGTGGCCGCGGCCAGTCTGCGGCAGCCGCTCGCGGGCCTGGCCTTCTCGGCCAAGGACCTGTTCGACGTGGCCGGCCAGCCCACGCCGGCCGGCTCGGTGGTGCTGTCGCACGCGCCCCCGGCGCGCGCCGACGCGGTCGCGTTGGCGCGCCTGCGCGCGGCCGGCGGCGTCTTGATCGGGCGCACCCACATGACCGAGTTCGCCTTCTCGGGCGTCGGCGTGAACCCGCATTTCGGCACGCCGGCCAACGTCTGCGACCCGGCGACGCCGCGCATCCCGGGCGGCTCCTCGTCGGGGGCCGCCATTTCGGTGGCGAGCGGCGCGGCCTTCGTCGGGCTGGGCTCGGACACCGGCGGCTCGATCCGCATCCCGGCCGCGCTCAACGGCATCGTCGGCTTCAAGAGCACGGCGCGGCTGGTGCCGGCCGACGGCGCGCTGCCGCTCTCGACCACGCTCGACACCGTCTGCGCCATGACGCGCTCGGTGCGCGACGCCGTGACCGCGCACGAAATCCTGGCCGCGCGCCGCGTCACACCGGGCGCCGCGCCGCTGGCGGCGTACCGGCTGGCGGTGCCGCGCGAGCTGTTCTTCGACGGCATCGAGCCCGCCGTCGCCGCCGCCTTCGAGCGCGGCCTGCGCGCCCTGCGCGACGCCGGCGCCGCCGTGACGGAGATCGCGCTGCCCGAACTGGGCGAGCTCGCCTCGATCAACGCCGCGGGCGGCTTCTCCGCCGCCGAGAGCTACGCCTGGCACCGCCTGCTGCTGGAGCGCAGCGGCGCCGGCTACGACCCGCGGGTGGCGCAGCGCATCCTGCGCGGCGCGGCCATGCGCGCGCACGAGTACATCGACCTGCTGCGCGCGCGCGCCGACTGGATCGCTCGCATGGAGCGCGCGCTGGCGCCCTTCGACGCCGTCGTCTCGCCCACCGTGCCGATCGCCGCGCCGCCGATCGCCGCGGTGGCGCCGGGCGAGGCGCGCGACGCCGAGTTCTTCCGCGTCAACGCGCTGCTGCTGCGCAACCCGTCGGTGGTCAACATGCTCGACGGCTGCGCGATCTCGATCCCGTGCCACGCCCCGGGCGAGCTGCCCGCGGACCTCATGCTCTGGCACGCCGCGCTGCACGACGACGCCCTGCTCGCCATCGCGCTGCAGGCCGAGCGAGCGCTACAACAACCATAGCGCGCAAGGCACGCCGGACCTGCGCCGGCGGCACTTTCGACCCCAAAAGAACAACGTCAACGATGAAGATCGCGATCGTGGGCGCCGGCATCGTCGGCATCACCACGGCCTGGGAGCTGGCCTCCGACGGCCACGAGGTCCTGGTGTTCGAGCGCCGCGCCGGCGCCGCCGCGGAAACCAGCTTCGCCAACGCCGGCGTGGTCGCGCCGGGCTACGTCACGCCCTGGGCCGCGCCCGGCATGCCCGCCAAGGTGCTGGGCTCGCTCATCGGGCGCGCCAGCCCGGTGCGGCTGCGCTGGCCGCTCGGCGTGCGCGAGCTCGACTGGATGCGGCGCTGGCAGCGCGCCTGCCGGCTCGAAACCTACCTGGCCAACCGCGCCCGCCTGCACCGCCTGGCGTTCTACAGTCGCGAGCGGCTGCACCAGATCACCGCGGCGCGCGAGCTCGAGTACGAGCGCGCCGACGGCTACCTGGTGCTGCTGCGCGGCGAGCGCGAGCGCCGGCTGGCGCAGCCCGGCCTCGACGTGCTGCGCGCCGCCGGCACCGTCTTTCGCGAGCTCGACGCCGACGCGGCGCGCAAGGTCGAGCCCGCGCTCAACCCCGCGACGCCGCTGGCGGGCGCCATCCACCTGCCCAATGACGAGGTGGCCAACTGCCGCCAGTTCGCGCTCCTGCTCAAGCGCGAGGCCGAGCGCCTGGGCGCCCAATTCCACTTCGACTGCGACATCGCCCCGCTCGACCGCGCCGCGCCGCGCGAGCTGTCGCTGGCGGCGGGCTCGGCGTCGCACGCGTTCGACGCGGTGGTGGTGTGCGCGGGGGTCGATTCGCGCCGCCTGCTCGCCCCGCTGGGCCTGCGCCTGCCGATCGCGCCGGTGTACGGCTACTCGATCACCGCGCAGCTGCGCGAGCCGCTCGACGCGCCCCGCAGCGCCGTGATGGACGAGCGCCACAAGGTCGCCATCTCGCGGCTCGGCTGGCGCGTGCGCGTGGCCGGCGGCGCCGAGCTGGGCGGCCTGCCCGACCGGCTCGACGCGCACGCCATCCGGCGGCTGCACCAAGTGCTGCAGGACTGGTTTCCCGGCGCGGCCGCGCTGCGCCCGGGCGTGCAGGAATGGAAAGGCGCGCGGCCGATGCTGCCCGACGGCCCGCCGGTGCTCGGCGCCAGCGGGGTGCCGGGCGTCTGGCTCAACCTCGGCCACGGCTCCAGCGGCTGGGCGCTGGCCTGCGGCAGCGCGCGCGTGCTGGCCGACCTGATCGGCGGCCGCGACGCCGGCATCGACCTGGAAGGGCTCGGCGTCGAGCGGCTGAAATAAGCTCGCCCCCAAGCTGCGCGCACTGCGTGTCGCTTCGCCAACCCCCTGCCGGGGCGACACCAGCGGCCGGGCAAAGCCCGTTCCACGGTGTCCCTAGCTTAACTCCCAGGCCGCGTGTTGTGTGTCGTCCGCCGCCGATGGTCCAATGAGGTCAGCACCTGCCCTCTTACTGGACCCGTCCATGCAGCGCATCACCTCCGCCACCGCCGCCCCGCTGTTCGACATCGCCGCCACGCGCCGCATCGAGCGGGCCGCCGCCGCCGCGCTGCCGCCGCACACGCTGATGCGCCGTGCCGGACTGGCGGTGGCGCGGCTGGCGATGGCGCTCGCGCCGCACGCGCGCACGGTGTGGATCGCCTGCGGCCCCGGCAACAACGGCGGCGACGGGCTGGTGGCGGCGGCGCAGCTGCGCCAGCGCGGCTTCCGGCCGGTCGTGACCTGGCTGGGCGACGAGGCCCGGCTGCCACCCGACGCGCGCGCCTCGCTGGTGCGCGCCCGCGCGGCTGGCGTCGTCTTCGGCGATGCGCCGCCTACCGAATGGGATCTGGGCATCGATGCGCTGCTGGGCATCGGCGCCGCCCGGGCGCCGGAAGGCGCTTTAGGCGACTGGCTGCGCCGCCTGTACGCCGGCCCGGCGCCCGTCCTCGCCGTCGACGTGCCGACCGGGCTGGACGCCGACACCGGCCACCTTGCTACGGATTCGATAGCAAACAGTGCAGGCGGGCCGGGCGCGGGAGCGCGTTTTTGCTTGAGTTTGCTGACGCTCAAGCCCGGCCTGTTCACGGCCTCCGGGCGCGACGCGGCCGGCCAGGTGTGGCTCGACGACCTGGGCTGCGGCACCCGCGGCGAGGCGCCCGCCGCCTGCCTGCCCGGCGCGCCCGCGGCCCGGGGGCGCCCGCACGCCTCGCACAAGGGCAGCTATGGCGACGTGGCCGTCATCGGCGGCGCGCCCGGCATGCGCGGCGCGGCGCTGCTCGCCGCGTCGGCCGCACTGCACGCAGGCGCGGGCCGGGTGTACGTCGCGCCGCTCGGCGCCGGCGGCGACGGAGGCGGCGCGCTGACGCTCGACCCGGCGCTGCCCGAGCTGATGTTCCGCGCACCCGACGCGGTCGACCTGAAGACAGCGACCGTCGTCTGCGGCTGCGGTGGCGGCGACGTCGTCGCGGCCGTGCTGCCGCGCGTGCTCACGCAAGCCGCGCGCGCCGTGCTCGACGCGGATGCGCTGAATGCGATCGCGGCCGACGCGGATCTGCAGCGCCTGCTCGTCGAACGCGGGATGCGCGGCGGCAGCAACGACGACGACCAGGATGGCGACGGCGCGCCGACCGTGCTCACCCCGCACCCGCTCGAAGCCGCACGGCTGCTCGGTTCGGACACGCAGCGGGTGCAGGCCGACCGGCTCGGCGCGGCGCGCTGTCTCGCCAGGCGCTTCCGGTGCACCGTCGTGCTCAAGGGCTCGGGCACCGTCGTCGCCGCGCCCGGCCACACGAGCGCGATCAATCCGACCGGCAACGCGCGGCTCGCGACCGCGGGCACCGGCGACGTGCTCGCGGGGATGGTCGGCGCGCGGCTCGCGGCGCGGCAGCCGGCCTGGGACGCGGCGTGCGCGGCGGTCTACCAACACGGCCTTGCGGCCGACCGCTGGCTCGAAGGCGAGCCGCTGACGGCCGGACGGCTTGCGCGGGCGGCCGGGGATTTTTGACCGTGGCTCGACGACGGCCGCGGCTTGCGCCGACGGCCGCGCACCGGCTGCCCGATGGCTATCATTTGGCTTCTGCAGGCTCGGGAGCCGGAACCGGCTTTCGAGCGAGCCTCCTCAACGCACCGACCGGCATCGAAGCGCCATGACCGACGAACTGGTTTTCTACACCCACCCGATGTCGCGCGGCCGCATCGCGCACTGGATGCTCGAGGAGGTCGGCGTGCCCTACCGCACCGTCTACCTCGGCTACGGCGCGCCGATGCAGGACGCGGCGTACCGCAACGTCAATCCGATGGGCAAGGTGCCCTCGGTCGTGCATCACGGCTGGACCGTGACCGAGTGCGCCGCGATCTGCGCGTACCTGGCCGATGCGTTCCCCGACGCAGGGCTCGCACCCGCGCCGCGCGAGCGCGCGGACTGGACTACTACCGCTGGCTGTTCTTCGCGGCCGGGCCGCTCGAGGCCGCGGTCACGAACCGCTCGCTCGGCGTCGAGGTGCCCGAGGACAAGGCCGGCTTCGTCGGCTACGGCTGCCTGGAGCGCGTCGTCGATGCGCTCGAATCTGCGGTCGCCGGGCGCGAGTTCATCGCGGGCGACGCGTTCAGCGCAGCCGATGTCTACGTCGGCTCGCAGATCGGCTGGGGGATGCAGTTCGGCACGGTCGAGAAACGCCCGGCGTTCGAGGCGTACTGGGCGCGCATCGGGCAGCGGCCCGCGCGGCGCCGCGCCGATGCGCTCGACGATGCGCAACTGGCCGCGAGCGCGGCCCAACCGGCGGTCGGGTCGGCCTGAGGGCGCGGGCGGCCCGCCGCCACACCGGCAGGAAACAAAGCGCCTCGCCGCGCAGAGCGGGCGGCCGCGCCCTCAGCCGCGCCCGACGAACGGCATCTTGGTCGCCATCACCGTGTGGAACAGCACGTTGGCCGACAGCGGCAGGTTCGCCATGTAGAGCACCGACTGGCCGACGATGGCCACGTCCATCATCGGCTCGACGGCGATCTCGCCATTGGCCTGCGGCACGCCGGTGGCCATCCTGGCGGCCAACTCGGTCAGCGCGTTGCCGACGTCGATCTGGCCGACCGCGATGTCGTGTTTGCGCCCGTCGAGCGCCGCGGTCTTGGTCAGCCCGGCGACGGCGTGCTTGGTCGCGGTGTAGGCCATCGAGTTCGGCCGCGGCGTGTGCGCCGAGATCGAGCCGTTGTTGATGATGCGCCCGCCCTGCGGACTCTGCGCCTTCATGGTGCGAAACGCCTGCTGGATGCAATAGAACATGCCGTTCAGGTTGATGTCGACCACGCCCTGCCACTGCGCCGGCGTCCAGTCCTCGAACGGCCCCGGCGGGTTGTTGACGCCGGCGTTGTTGAACAGCAGGTCGACGCGCCCGAAGCGCTCGACGGCGGCGGCGAACAGCGCGGCCACCGACGCCGGGTCGGCGACGTCGGTCGGCACCGCGAGGGCGCGCCCGGCGGCGCCGGCCTCGTCGGCCACGGCCTGCAGCGGCGGGCCGCGGCGGCCGGCCAGCACGACCTGCCAGCCGTCGCCCAGCAGGGCCAGCGCGGCGGCGCGGCCAATGCCGCTGCCGGCACCGGTGACGATGGCGGTGCGGGGGGTTGTCGTCGTCGTGGTTGCCATGGAACTCCTCGTTATGTTCTGCGGTGGCTCAGGAGCGGCGCGACTTGCGCCCCTTCATCTTGTCGGCAGCGTGCTTGACGGCCGAGCGGAACGCCTGCATGGCGCCGCCGGAAGCGGCCGGCGCCAGCGTTGGCGCCGGCTCGTCGATGGCGGCCATCGAGGCCGGGGCAGGCGCCAGTGCCGATGCCGGCGGCTCGTGCCGGCCGGCGCTCTTGCGTCCGGCCCGCTTGCGCGCGCCCTTGGCGGCTTTGCTGTCGGCGCCGCCGCCGGCCGCGCCCCTGTCGCGCACGGCGCGCACCGCCCCGTCCCCGTCCCCGTCCTCGCGCACCAGGCGGAAGTCGATCTTGCGGCCGTCCAGGTCGACGCGGCTGACCTGCACGCGCAGCCGGGTGCCGATGGCGTAGCGGATGCCGGTGCGCTCGCCGCGCAGCTCCTGGCGCATCTCGTCGAACTTGAAGTACTCGCCGCCCAGCTCGGTGATGTGCACCAGCCCCTCGACGTACATCTGGTCGAGCGTGACGAAGATGCCGAAGGTGGTCACGGCCGTCACCACGCCGCCATACTCTTCGCCCAGGTGCTCGCGCATGTACTTGCACTTGAGCCAGGCCTCGACGTCGCGGCTGGCCTCGTCGGCGCGGCGCTCGTTGGCGCTGCAGTGCAGGCCGGCGGCCTCCCAGGCCAGCAGCTCCTTGCTCGGCGCGACGGTGGCCTTCTGCGGCTTCTGCGTCGGCGCCTTGACGCGCGCGGCCAGCCGCCTGGCGAGCTTGGCATGCGCCTCGCCGGGGGTCGGCAGCACCGGCAGCTGGTACCGGGTGCGCCCGAGCAGCGCCTTGATCACGCGGTGCACCAGCAGGTCGGGGTAGCGCCGGATCGGGCTGGTGAAGTGCGTGTAGGCCTCGTAGGCCAGGCCGAAGTGGCCCTCGTTGTTGGGCGTGTAGATCGCCTGGCTCATCGAGCGCAGCAGCATGGTGTGGATCTGCTGCGCGTCGGGCCGGTCCTTGGTGGCGCTGGCGATGGCCTGGAACTCGGCCGGCCGCGGGTCGTCGGTGATGCTCATGCCCACGCCCATCGCCTTCAGGTAGCCGCGCAGCACCTCCTTCTTCTCGGGGGTCGGGCCCTCGTGCACGCGGTAGAGGCCCGGGTGCTTGCCCTGCGCGATGAAGTCGGCGCTGCAGACGTTGGCCGCGAGCATGGCCTCCTCGATCAGGCGGTGCGCCTCGTTGCGGGTGCGCGGCACGATCTTCTCGATGCGCCCGGCCTCGTCGCAGACGATCTGCGTCTCGGTCGTCTCGAAGTCGACCGCGCCGCGCTGGCCGCGCTGCTTGAGGAGCGCGCGGTACACGTCGTGCAGGTTGAGCAGGTCGTTGACGCGCTCCTTGCGCTTGGCCGCCTCCGGGCCGCGCGTGTTGGACAGGATCGCGGCCACCTCGGTGTACGTGAAGCGGGCATGGCTCCACATCACGGCCGGGTAGAACTGGTAGGCGTGCACCTCGCCGGCGGCGGTCACCAGCATGTCGCACACCATGCACAGGCGCTCGACCTCGGGGTTGAGCGAGCACAGGCCGTTGGACAGCTTCTCGGGCAGCATCGGGATCACGCGGCGCGGGAAGTACACGCTGGTGGCGCGGTCGTAGGCGTCGATGTCGATCGGCGAGCCGGTCTTGACGTAGGCGCTGACGTCGGCGATGGCCACCAGCAGCCGCCAGCCCTTGCCGCGCCCGACCTTCGCGGGCTCGCAGTAGACCGCGTCGTCGAAGTCGCGGGCGTCCTCGCCGTCGATGGTGACCAGTGGCACGTCGGTCAGGTCGATGCGGTGGCGCTTGTCGGGGACGGTGACGGTGTCGGGCAGCGCTCGCGCCTCGGCCAGGCAGGCCTCGGAGAACTGGTGCGGCACGCCGTACTTGCGCACCGCGATCTCGATTTCCATGCCGGGGTCGTCGATCTCGCCCAGCACCTCCGTCACCCGCCCGACCGGCTGGCCGTAGAGCGCCGGCGGCTCGGTGAGCTGCACCACCACCACCTGGCCGGCGCTGGCGGTGCCGGTCGCACCCTTGGGGATCAGCACGTCCTGGCCGTAGCGCTTGTCCTCGGGCGCGACCAGCCAGATGCCGCCCTCGTGCAGCAGCCGGCCGATGATCGGCTGCTCGGGGCGCTCGATGATCTCGACCACGCGCCCCTCGGGGCGGCCGCGCCGGTCCTGCCGCACCACGCGCGCCCGCACGCGGTCCTTGTGCAGCACGGCGCGCATCTCGTTGGGCGGCAGGTAGATGTCGGCTTCGCCGTCGTCGCGCTGCACGAAGCCGTGCCCGTCGCGGTGCCCTTGCACCGAACCTTCGATTTCATCCAGCAAGACGCTGGGTTGGTCATTATTTTTGATATGATTCTCTCTTTCCTGAAATTCAAAACATTCCTGCTTCGGCAGGCATGTGGGCCCAGATGGCGGAATTGGTAGACGCACTAGTTTCAGGTACTAGCGAGTAACATCGTGGAGGTTCGAGTCCTCTTCTGGGCACCAAGTTTAAGCAGCAACCCCAACGGGTTCTGAAGTTCAAAGCCACCGGCCTCCGGTGGCTTTTTTCTTGGGGCCGCGCATCGTGTCAACGCGGCTCAAACCGGCAGCGCCACGAGGTCGTGGCCCTCGGCGGCGACGATGCGCGCCCGCGTGAATTCACCCACTTTCAGCGTCTTGCTCGCCTTCTCGGGCGGCAGCAGGCGCACCGTGCCGTCGATCTCGGGCGCATCGGCGTAGCTGCGGCCCACGCCGCCCCGGCGGCCGAGCGCCGGCGCCGAATCGACCAGCACCTGCATCGTCGCGCCGACGCGGCGGCGCAGCCGGGCTGCCGACACCGCCTCGGCCACTTCCATGAAGCGCGCCCGCCGCGCCTCGCGCTCCTCGGCGGGCAGCATGCCGGGCAACTCGTTGGCGGCCGCGCCGGCCACCGGGCTGTAGGCGAAGCAGCCGGCGCGGTCGATCTGCGCCTCGCGCACGAAGTCCAGCAGGTGCTCGAACTCCTGCTCGGTCTCGCCGGGAAAGCCCGCGATGAAGGTGCTGCGGATCACCAGCTGCGGACACGCCTCGCGCCAGCGCGCGATGCGCTCCAGGTTCTTCTCGCCGCTGGCCGGGCGCTTCATGCGCCGCAGCACGTCGGGGTGGCTGTGCTGCAGCGGCACGTCGAGGTACGGCAGCACGGCGCCGCCCGCCATCAGCGGGATGATGTCGTCCACGCTCGGGTAGGGGTAGACGTAGTGCAGCCGCACCCAGGCGCCGTGCGGCGCCGCGATCTCGCCCAGCGCGCGCACCAGGTCGAGCATGCGTGTCTTGACGGGCTTGCCGTCCCAGAAGCCGGTGCGGTACTTCACGTCCACGCCGTAGGCCGAGGTGTCCTGGCTGATCACCAGCAGCTCCTTGACGCCGCCCTCGAACAGTGCCTGCGCCTCCTTCAGCACCTCGCCGATGGGCCGCGACACCAGGTCGCCGCGCATCGACGGAATGATGCAGAAGGTGCAGCGGTGGTTGCAGCCCTCGCTGATCTTCAGGTAGGCGTAGTGCCGCGGCGTGAGCTTGATGCCCGCCACGCCGAAGCTGCCCGGCACCAGGTCGACGAACGGATCGTGCGGTTTCGGCAGGTTGGCGTGCACCGCGTCCATGACCTCCTGCGTGGCGTGAGGGCCGGTCACGGCCAGCACGCTCGGATGCATCTCGCGCACCAGGTTGCCGCCGCCCTCACCGCTCTTGGCGCCCAGGCAGCCGGTGACGATGACGCGGCCGTTGTCCGCCAGCGCCTCGCCGATGGTGTCGAGGCTCTCGCGTACGGCGTCGTCGATGAAGCCGCAGGTGTTGACGATGACCAGGTCGGCACCCTCGAAGGTCTTGGAGGTGGCGTAGCCCTCGGCGCTCAGCTGCGTCAGGATCAGCTCGGAATCGGTCAGCGCCTTGGGGCAGCCCAGGCTGACGAAGCCGACCTTGGGGGCGGCCGCAGCGGGATTCGTGACAACGGGGGCGGAAAGAACTTCACTCATCCCCCTATTGTCCCAGTTATGGCGGCGCGGCCGGGTGCGCCAAGACCCCTCAACGCTTGAGCCCGAATGCGCCCAGCACCTGCTCGGTGTTCTTCTGCATCTGTTCGTGCATCTGCAGCAGCATGTTTTTCGACTGCTCGGCGTAGTTGCCCATGTAGCTGTGGATCACCGGCGCCTGCAGCGCCATGAAGCGCGACCACGCCTCGGGTGCCAGGCCCTGCGCTTGGTCGGTCAACAGGGCCTGCAGCTCGGTCATGGCCTGGATGTTCTTCTCCAGGTACGGGCCCATGAAGCCCTGCATGGCCTGGCCGTAGAAGCGGATGATGCTGGCCAGCACCTGCTCGGTGAACATCGGGGCGCCGCCGGCCTCCTCCTCCAGGATGATCTGCAGCAGGATCGCGCGGGTGAGCTCCTCGCCGCTGCGGGCGTCGCGCACCACGAAGGGCGTGCCGCTCATGACCAGCTTGCGCACTTCGGCGAGCGTGACGTAGGCGGAAGTCTGGGTGTCGTAGAGCCTGCGGTTGGGGTACTTCTTGATGACGCGCGGCGCCCCGCCGCGGGGCTCGGCCTCTTTGCTGTGCACTGGAAACTCCTTGGCATAGAGCGGACAGAACGGCTCCGGTCCATTTTAGAAAGCCTTGTCGGAGCAGGCTGGATCAGGCTTTTCAGGCAGCAGCCGGCCCAGGCGCCCGCCAAGAAAAAGGGTTTGGCATTTCTGCCAAACCCTTGATTTCGTTACCAAATTTGGTAGGCGCGATTGGACTCGAACCAACGACCCCCACCATGTCAAGGTGGTGCTCTAACCAGCTGAGCTACGCGCCTGAGGATCTACCTGAGACAAAAATTATAACACCTTGAAAACGGGCTTCAGCGCCGCCGCGCCGAGCGCACGCCCGAGATGCGCGCCACCAGCTGCAGCACCTGCGCGAGCCGCGCCGAGTCGTCGATCTCGACCGTGAAGGTCATCCACGCCGTACCCTTGGCCGAGTGCGTCTGCACGCCGATGACGTTCATCTTCTCGCGCGCGAACACCTCGGAGATGTCGCGCAGCAGGCCCTGGCGGTCGGCCGCTTCCACCCACACGTCGACCGCGTAGACCGGCTTTTCGGCGGACTTCGACGCACTCCACTCCACCTCGATGACGCGCTCCGCGCTGCGCCGCGCCAGGGCGCGGAAGCTGCCGCAATCGGCGCGGTGGATGCTCACGCCGTGGCCGCGCGTGACGAAGCCGCGGATCGGATCCGGAGGCGCCGGCCTGCAGCAGCGCGCCAGCTGCGTCATGAGCGAGTCGACCCCGACCACCAGCACGCCGCCCTTGCCCGCCTCGGACCCCGCGCGCGGCTTCCTGAGCAGCACCGCCTCGTCGGGCGACGGCGCGGGCACCGACGGGCGCAGCAGCAGCTCGATGTTGCGCAGCGAGAACTCGTCCTTGCCCACCACCTCGAACAGGTCGTCGGCCGACCTGAAGCCAAGCCGGTCGGCCAGCTCCTCGAGGTTGACGGCGGTGCGGCCTTCGCGCTGCAGCAGCCGCTCGACCGCCTCGCGGCCGCGCGCGGCGGTTTCGTGCGCGATCTTCGCGTTGAACCAGGCGCGCACCTTGGCGCGGGCGCGGTGGCTGGCCAGGTAGCCGAGCTCGGGGTTGAGCCAGTCGCGCGAGGGGCCGCCCTCCTTGGCCGCGATGATCTCGACCGTCTGGCCGTTCTGCAGCGGCGTGTTCAGCGGCACCATGGCGCCGTCCACGCGCGCGCCACGGCAGCGGTGCCCCAGGCTGGTGTGGACGGTATAGGCGAAATCGACCGCCGTTGCGCCCTGCGGCAGCTCCACGATGGACGCGTCGGGCGTCAGCACGTAGATGCGGTCGTCGAACAGGCCATGGGTGTGCCGCGCGTCGGACAGGTCGCGTTCCCAGGCCAGCAGCTGGCGCAGCACCGCGATCTTGGCGTCGTACTCGCCGCCGGCCCACACGCCCGCGTAGCCCTTGCTGCCGGCTTCCTTGTAGGCCCAGTGCGCGGCCACGCCGTGCTCGGCGTGCTCGTGCATCTTGCGGGTGCGGATCTGGATCTCGATGGGCTTGCTGACGACGCCGTCCACCACCTCGCGCACCACGGTGTGCAGCGACTGGTAGCCGTTGGCCTTGGGCCGCGCGATGTAGTCGTCGAACTCGTCGGGCAGCGGCTGGAAGTTGGAATGCACCCAGGCCAGCGTCGCGTAGCAGTCCTTCACGTCGGCCACCACCACGCGCAGCGCGAGGATGTCGAACACCCGGGCGAAGTCGAGCGACTTGCCGCGCATCTTCTTGACGATGCTGTAGATGTTCTTCGGCCGGCCCTGCACCGTGGCCTCGATGCCCTGCGCGTTGAGCTGCCGCTCCAGCCGTGCACGCAGGCGCTCGACGTGGCCTTCGCGCTCCCGGCGCTTCTCGTCGAGCAGCCGCGCGATGAGCTGGTAGGTCTCGGGCTCCAGGAAGCGGAACGACAGATCTTCGAGCTCCCACTTGACCTGCCAGATGCCCAGTCGATTGGCCAGCGGCGCGAACACCTCCAGCGACTCGCGCGCCACCGATTCGGGCACCGGCCGCCGGGATGCGGCCGCGTAGCGCAGCGTCTGCAGCCGGGAGGCCAGGCGCAGCATGACGACGCGCAGGTCGCGCGAGAACGCCAGCAGCATCTTGCGCACGTTCTCGGTCTGCGCGCTGGCGGCGTCGGCCGGCATGCCGCCCGAGGTGGCGGAGCGCGCCTGCTTCTGCACGTGCACCAGCTTGGTGGTCTCGGTCGCCAGCAGCGCGAAGCTCTCGCCGAAGGCCTTGGCAATGACTTCGTGCGGCCGGTTGAGATGGCGGCACGAATACACCAGGTAGCTGGCCGCCTGCATGGCCTCGGAGCCGCCCATCGACGCCACGATGGCGGCGACCGCGTCGGCGTGCGCCAGGGTGTTCTCGCCGGTGTCGAGCGTCTCGTTGGCGATCAGCGGCTCGGCGAAGGCGCGCGCGCGGGCGAGCATCGGCTCGGCCGCCGGCGCGGGGCCGGCCACCGCCTTCGAGAGCAGCGGCCGGTCCGTCGTCGATGCGGACGAGACAGCCTCCTGCATGCGTGCGGCCATGCCTCAGCCAAGCAGAAAGAAGGGAAAGGACGCGACGGCGCGTTGCCGCCGGCACGCCATGCGGCGGCCCCCGTGGCTGCCGGAGCAGGAAGCGTGTCGCAGGACAGGTGGGGTCATGATGGGAGCAGGCGGTCGATGCCGATAATGGCCTCGTTCCATCCTAATTCATCCGGAGATTCATCCCCATGCTCAAAGGCAAAACCGCGCTCGTGACGGGCTCGACCAGTGGCATCGGCCTCGGCATCGCCAAGGCGCTGGCGCAGCAGGGCGCCGACATCGTGCTCAACGGCTTCGGCGAAGTGGAGGCGCCCAAGAGCGAGGTCGCCGCCTTCGGCACCCGGGTGGTCTACCACGGTGCCGACATGAGCAAGCCCGGCGAGATCGAGGATATGATGAAGTTCGCCGCGGCGCAGCTCGGGCGCGTCGACATCCTGGTGAACAACGCCGGCATCCAGCACGTGGCGCCCATCGAGGCGTTCCCGCCCGAGCGCTGGGACGCCGTCATCGCCATCAATCTCTCGAGCGCGTTCCACACCACGCGGCTGGCCATTCCGGCGATGCGCGAGGCCGGCTGGGGCCGCATCGTCAACGTGGCGTCGGCGCACGGGCTGGTGGCCTCGGCGCAGAAGTCGGCCTACGTGGCGGCCAAGCACGGCATCGTCGGGCTGACCAAGACGGTGGCGCTGGAGACCGCGACCACCGGTGTCACCTGCAACGCGATCTGTCCCGGCTGGGTGCTGACGCCGCTGGTGCAAAGGCAGATCGACGACCGCGCCGCGCGCGAGGGCATCGCCGTGGAGCAGGCCCAGCGCGAGCTGCTCGGCGAGAAGCAGCCCTCGCTGCAGTTCACCACGCCCGAGCAGCTGGCCGCGCTCGCCGTGTTCCTGTGCTCGCCGGCCGCCGACAACGTGCGCGGCGTGGCCTGGCAGGTCGACGGGGGCTGGACGGCGCAGTGATTACTTGAGCTGCACCGAGCCCGACACGTTCACCACCACGGTGGTCTTGCCGGCCTCGACCGGCACGGCCTCGTCGGCGGCCGCCTTGCCGACGGCCATGGCGCGCATGTAGGGGCGCGGCACGCCGCCGCCCTGGCTGGCGTTGACGGACACCTCGCGCAGGGTGTAGCCGGCAAAGCCGAAGCCCCGGGCCAGCTCGGCCGCCTTCTGCCTGAAGTTGTCGATCGCCAGGGTCTGCGCCTCGGTCTCGACCCGGGCGCGCTGCTCGCGGCTCAGGCCGAAGGCGATGCCGCCCACGGCGAGCGTCGAGATGCGGCCGGCCGCCTGCGTGATGCGCGGGAAGTCGCGCCCTTCGAGCACCAGCTCGGCCGAGCCCTGCCAGCCGTTGATCTTGCCCTCGCGGCTGTAGCGCGGCGCCAGGCTGAAGTTGCCGGTGCGCACGTCGAGCTGGCCCGGCTGGGCGCTCCTGCGCGCCTCGGCCAGGGCCGCGTCGAGCGCGCTTTTGAGCTGGGCCTGCACGCTGGCGGCGTCGGTGCCGTCGCGCGTCGCGCTCAGGGTCATGCTCAGCAGGTCCTGCTGCACTTCCACCGTGCCGCTGGCCGACAGCTGCAGCACGTTCTGCGGCGGCGCCACCGCCTCGTTCTGGGCCAATGCGGCGCTGGCGCCCGCCGCCAGTGCGATGGCTGCTATGAATTTGGTAGTACTCAAAATGTGTTGATCCGAGGAGATCAAAGAAAGAAAGAAGGAGCGCAGCGATCGCTCGGAACCGGCGCCACCGTGTACGCAGGAACTGCGGGTTTGCGCTTCATTGAGGCTGCCGTGCACGGGTTGGCCAGACCTGCCCGGCGGCCGGTTCGCCCGCCACGGACGAAGGCGTCGAGCGAGGCGCGGCCTGCAGCGGCGACGACAGCGCCCGGCGGTCGCCGTAGCCGGCCCACTGCTGGCGCACCTGTTCGCGCAGTTCGGCCAACTCCGGCGGCGTCAGGTGCCGGCCGGTCCAGGCCTCCTCGCGGCGCACCTGCTCGGGGCGCACGCTGCGATGGGTTTCCACGGCCTCGCGCAGTTCGCTGCGCCGCGGATCGCCCGGCGAGGCAAGACCCTCCGTGGACGCCCAGATGGGCAGGCACAGGCCGGTGATCAACAGGGGCATGCGAAACAAAGGTGTCATTGGTGATGTTGGTCGAGTTGTGAAGCCCTACTCTGCCAGCAACGTCAGTGCTGAATCAATACGTATCACGACGTTTCGCAACCAATGTAACTTTTTGTCAGGCGCCCTAGAAAAATTTCCAAACCTTCGGCAACCGATCGAGAATCGGCGTTGTTACAAATTCACTGTGGTCAAAATGAATCAGACTCCCTCCCGCAACGACAAGATCGTCATCGTCGACGACGATGCCCGCATCCGCGATCTGCTGCGCCGCTACCTGACGCAGGAAGGCTTCGAGATCATCGTGGCGGAGGACGGCAAGGCGCTCAGCCGCATCCTGCTGCGCGACACGGTCGACCTGATCGTGCTCGACCTGATGATGCCGGGCGAGGACGGCCTGTCGGTGTGCCGGCGCCTGCGCGCGGCCAACGACCGCACGCCGATCATCATGCTGACGGCCAAGGGCGAGGACGTGGACCGCATCGTCGGGCTGGAGGTCGGCGCCGACGACTACCTGGGCAAGCCCTTCAACCCGCGCGAGCTGCTGGCGCGCATCCATGCCGTGCTGCGCCGCCGCCCGCCAACGGAAGCACCCGGCGCGCCGTCGGCCGAGAACGAGAGCGTGACCTTCGGCCCGTTCGAGTTCGACCTCGGCTCGCGCACCCTCAAGAAGGATGGCGAGGAGCTGTCGCTGACCACCGGCGAGTTCGCCATGCTCAAGGCCCTGGTGCGCCATCCGCGCCAGCCGCTGTCGCGCGAGAAGCTGGCCCAGCTGGCGCGCGGGCGCGAGTTCGAGCCCTTCGACCGCAGCCTGGACGTGCAGATCTCGCGGCTGCGCAAGCTGGTCGAGGCCGACGCCGCGGCGCCGCGCTACATCCAGACCGTCTGGGGCGTGGGCTACGTGTTCGTGCCGGACGGAGCCGCTTGAACGCCGTGGCGCGAGCCGCCGGCCCCCCCTCGACGCGGCGCGATCCCTTCGGGGACAGCACGTCGGCCACGCTGCCGAGCCCGCTGGAGGGCACGGCGCGCGGCCGCGGCGCGCGCCTGCTCGGCCTGAGCCTGTTCTGGCGCACCTTCTTCCTGCTGGCGCTGCTGCTGGTGGGCAGCACCGTGGCCTGGGTGCAGACCTTCCGCCAGCTGGAGTACGAGCCGCGCGTGCTGCAGACGGCGCACCAGATCGCCTCGCTGGTCAATCTCACGCGCGCGGCGCTGGTGTACTCGGACGCCGTCACCCGCCTGTCGCTGATCAGGACGCTGGCCGAGCAGGAAGGCGTGCGCATCCTGCCGCGCGAGCCCGGCGACCGCTTCCAGCCCTACACCAGCGGCGCGCTCGACGAGCGCGTGACGCAGGAGCTGGCCTCGCAGCTCGGCCCGGACGCCGTGGTGGCCAGCCGCGTCAACGACGAGGCCGGGCTGTGGGTGGGCTTCGCCATCGAGAACGACAAGTACTGGCTGCTGCTCGACCCGACCCGCTTCACCCGCGTCGGCGGGCGCACCTGGCTGGTGTGGCTGACCACCGCGGTGGTGCTGTCGCTGGCCGGCGCGGCGCTGATCACGCGCTTCATCAACCGGCCGCTCGACCAGCTCTCGCGCGTGGCCGGCCAGGTGCGCGAGGGCGAGTACGAGGCCCAGCGGCTCGACGAGCACGCGCGCACCAGCGAGATCCGCGCCGTCAACATCGGCTTCAACCGCATGGCCGACCAGCTCGCCAAGATCGAGCAGGACCGCACCGTGATGCTCGCGGGCATCTCGCACGACCTGCGCACGCCGCTGGCGCGCCTGCGCCTGGAAACCGAGATGAGCGTGACCGACGAGGACGCGCGCGACCACATGGTGGCCGACATCGCCCAGCTCGACGCCATCATCGACAAGTTCCTCGACTATGCGCGGCCCGATCACGTGGCCTTCAGCCCGGTGCGGCTGCGCGAGGTGGTCGACGCCTGCACCTACGCCGTGCAGGACTACGAGGACGTGCGCATCGCGGTGGACGTGCCGGCCGACCTGGCCGTGATGGCCGACGAGGTCGAGCTCAGGCGGGTGCTGTCGAACCTGATCGAGAACGCGCGGCGCTACGGCCGCACGCCCGGCAAGGACGTCGCCGAGATCACGATCCAGGCGCAGGCGCACAACGACGTGGTGCTGATCAAGGTGCGCGACCACGGCGCGGGCGTCGCCGCGGAGCAGCTGTCGCAGCTGACGAAGCCTTTTTTCCGGGGCGACACGGCGCGCACCTCGGCGGTCGGCGCCGGGCTGGGGCTGTCGATCGTGGCCAAGAACATCGAGCGCATGGGCGGCAGCTTCGCGCTCACGAGCACGCCGGGGCGCGGCCTGGCCGCGCACATGCGCATGCCGCGCGCGGCCAGCGCACGGCTGCCGGAGGCCTGAAAAACCGGCCTGACGCCCGCACGGCATGCGTTTGCAGCTATTGAAACGATAGCAAACGCACCGCAAAATTCGGAAAAAGCAGGCGGACACGCGACCGCAACGACGCTGCGCACCACCCGCCATGCATGAAGCCGCAGCCAGCGCAGCGAGGCCCCTTCGGGAAACACCGCGGAGCCGGCTCCGCCGGGCCGCCGGTGGTGAGCTACCGATGCAGCAGCGCCACCGCGCGCGCCTCCATGGCGCGGCCCTCGCCCACCGGGCCCAGGCGCTCGGCGGTCTTGGCCTTGACGTTGACCTGGGCGCCCTCGACCTCCAGCGCGGCGGCGATGCGCGCGCACATCGCCGGGATGTGCGGTGCGAGCCTCGGCGCCTGCGCGATCACGGTGCTGTCGATGTTGCCGATGCGCCAGCCCGCGGCGCGCACGCGGCGCGCCGCCTCGGCCAGCAGCACGATCGAGTCGGCGCCGCGAAAGCGCTCGTCGGTGTCGGGGAAATGCCGGCCGATGTCGCCCAGCGCGGCGGCGCCCAGCAGCGCGTCGGTGATGGCGTGCAGCAGTACGTCGGCGTCCGAGTGGCCGGCGAGGCCCTGCGAATGCGGCACCTCGACGCCGCCGAGGATGAGCCTGCGGCCGGCGACCAGCAGGTGGATGTCCCAGCCCTCGCCGATGCGCAGGTTGAAAGCGGTCATGGTGGATTCCGTGGGTCGAGGTTGAATCTGAAGAGGGACGACGGGCTTACGGCGCGACGGCGCCGCGGCTGCGCAGCACGGCCTCGGCCAAGGCGAAGTCGTCGGGATACGTGACCTTGATGTTCTGCGCGCCGGCGGCAACCAGCAGCGGCTGGAAGCCGGCCGCCTCCATCGCGCCGGCCTCGTCGGTGACAGCGGTTGCAGGGTCCGCGAGCGCGGCGTCCAGCGCCGCGGCCAACGCGCCGAGGCGGAACATCTGCGGCGTCTGCGCCAGCCACTTGCCCTCGCGCGCGAGCGTCGCGGCCACACGGCCGTCGGGCGTGGCGGCTTTCAGCGTGTCGGCCAGCGGCTGCGCCAGCAGGCCGCCGACGGCGTCGTGCTCGCAGGCGGCAATCAACGATTCGATCTGCGCGGGCGTGACCAGGCAGCGCGCCGCGTCGTGCACCAGCACCCAGTCGTGCGCGGCCGCGCCGGCCGCCAACAGGGCGTCGAGCGCGTTGCGCACCGTCTCGGCACGGCTGGCGCCGCCGCAGCGCGCCAGATGCTCGCCCGGGTGCGGGAAGTCCGGCAACACGCCTTGCACCGCGTCATCGTCAGGCGCCACCGCGAGCCAGACGCCGTCCAGCCGCCGCGCGACGGTGCGGAACGCCGCCAGGGTGTGCCACACCAGCGCCTGCCCGACCACGGGCCGGTACTGCTTGACGCCCCCCGCGCCGGCGCGGCTGCCCGTGCCCGCGCACGGGATCACGGCAAGGAAGCGGGCAGGCGCGGTGGCGGCGGACATGGACGGGCTCTTGAAAGGGCCGCCATTCTATGAACCCGTGCGCCGCGCGCCGGGCTTGCAAACGCGCCCGCCGCCTAAAATTGCTGCTTCACACCCTTCGCCGCCCGGCGCGGGGTGTCGTGCATTGTTCGCCATTTTCATGAACCTGCCCTCCCTCTCCCCCGGCAAGCGCTTCACGCTGCCGCGCCCGCCCTCCTCGTCCGACGCCCTGCTGCTCGCGCGCCTGGCCGAGCGCGAAAAAGCCGCCGGCCGCGCCACCGCCGTCTTCACCGCCGACGCCAACGACGCACGGCGCCTGATCGACGAGCTGGCGTTCTTCGCGCCCGGCCTGCGCACCGCCCTCTTTCCGGACTGGGAGACGCTGCCCTACGACAGCTTCTCGCCGCACCAGGACCTGATCAGCGAGCGGCTCGCCACGCTGTGGCGCATCGGCCAGCGCGAGGCCGACGTGGTGGTCGTGCCGGCGACCACCGCGCTCTACCGCCTGGCGCCCCCGGCCTTCCTGGCGGGCTACACCTTCCATTTCAAGAGCGGGCAGAAGCTGGAAGAGTCCAAGCTCAAGGCGCAGCTCACGCTGGCCGGCTACAGCCACGTCACGCAGGTGGTGAGCCCGGGCGAGTACGCGGTGCGCGGCGGGCTGATCGACCTGTTCCCGATGGGCTCGGTGGTGCCGTACCGGGTCGACCTGTTCGACGACGAGATCGACTCGATCCGCACCTTCGACCCCGACACCCAGCGCAGCCTGTACCCGGTGCCCGAGGTGCGCCTCCTGCCCGGGCGCGAGTTCCCGATGGACGACGCCGCGCGCGCGCGCTTTCGCAGCCGCTGGCGCGAGCTGCTGGAGGGCGACCCGACCAAGAGCCGCATCTACAAGGACATGGGCGTGGGCGTGGCGACCGCCGGCATCGAGTACTACCTGCCGCTCTTCTTCGAGGAGACGGCGACGGTGTTCGACTACCTCGGCGTCGATGCCACCGTGGTGCTGCACGGCGACCTGGAGCCGGCGTTCCAGCACTTCTGGCAGGACACGCGCGAGCGCCACCGGCTGGTGCAGGGCGACCCCGAGCGGCCGGCGCTGCCGCCGCAGGCGCTGTTCCTGAGCGCCGAGCAGTTCTACGCGCGCGCCAAGGGCTATGCGCAGCTGGTCATCAAGCCCGCCCCGGCGGCGCCCGCCGATGCCGCGCCGGACGCCGCGGCCGGCACGGAGCGATCGGACTACGTCGAATTCGACACCTTGCCGCCGCTCGCGGCCGTGCGCGGTGCCGAGGACCCGCTCGCGCGCCTCAAGGCCCATTTGCGCAATACACAGCATCGTGTGCTGGTGCTGGCCGAGAGCGCGGGCCGGCGCGAGAGCCTGCTCGACTTCCTGCGCGCCAGCGGCGTCGGCCCGCCGGCCTTCGATTCGCTGGCCGAGTTCGAGGCGGCCGAGGGCGAGAAGATCGGCATCGCGACCGCTTCGCTCGCCGCGGGCTTCGCCTGGTTGGAGGCAGGCATCGACTTCGTCACCGAGACCGAGCTGTTCGCCACCGCGCCGACCACGCGCCGGCGCGGCCGCCGGCAGGAGCAGACGAGCGATGTCGAGTCGCTGATCAAGGACCTCTCCGAACTCAACATCGGCGACCCGGTGGTGCACAGCGCGCACGGCATCGGCCGCTACCGGGGCCTGGTCAACATGGACCTGGGCCAGGGCACCCATGCCGACGGCGCGCCGGTGCTGCAGGAAATGCTGCACCTGGAGTACGCCGACAAGGCGACGCTCTACGTGCCGGTCAGCCAGCTGCACCAGATCAGCCGCTACTCGGGCGTGAGCCCCGACGAGGCGCCGCTGCACAGGCTGGGATCGGGCCAGTGGGAAAAAGCCAAGCGCAAGGCCGCCGAGCAGGTGCGCGACGCGGCCGCCGAGCTGCTCAACATCTACGCCCGGCGCGCGGCGCGCGAGGGCCACGCCTTCCGCTACTCGCCGCAGGACTACGAGCAGTTCGCCAACGACTTCGGCTTCGAGGAAACGGCCGACCAGAACGCCGCCATCCACGCGGTGATCCAGGACATGATCAGCCCGCGCCCGATGGACCGGCTGGTGTGCGGCGACGTCGGCTTCGGCAAGACCGAGGTGGCCCTGCGCGCCGCCTTCGTCGCCGTCACGGGCGGCAGGCAGGTGGCGTTCCTGGCGCCGACCACGCTGCTGGCCGAGCAGCACTACCAGACGCTGGTGGACCGCTTCTCCAAATGGCCGGTGAAGATCGCCGAGATGAGCCGCTTCCGCTCGGCCAAGGAGATCGCGCGGCGCGGCCAAGGGCCTGGCCGACGGCACCATCGACATCGTCGTCGGCACGCACAAGCTGCTGTCGGACACCGTCAAGTTCAAGAACCTGGGCCTGCTCATCATCGACGAGGAGCACCGCTTCGGCGTGCGCCACAAGGAGGCGATGAAGGCGATGCGCGCCGAGGTCGACGTGCTCACACTCACCGCCACGCCGATCCCGCGCACGCTGGGCATGGCGCTCGAGGGCCTGCGCGACCTGTCGGTGATCGCCACCGCGCCGCAGCGTCGGCTGGCGATCAAGACCTTCGTGCGCACCGAGGGCAACGGCGTGATCCGCGAGGCGGTGCTGCGCGAGCTCAAGCGCGGCGGGCAGGTCTACTTCCTGCACAACGAGGTCGAGACCATCGAGAACCGGCGCGCCCGGCTGGAGGAAATCCTGCCCGAGGCGCGCATCGCCGTGGCGCACGGCCAGATGCCCGAGCGCGAGCTGGAGCGGGTGATGCGCGACTTCGTCGCCCAGCGCTTCAACGTCCTGCTGTGCTCGACCATCATCGAGACCGGCATCGACGTGCCCACCGCCAACACCATCGTCATGAGCCGCGCCGACAAGTTCGGCCTGGCGCAGCTGCACCAGCTGCGCGGGCGGGTCGGCCGCAGCCACCACCAGGCCTATGCCTACCTCATGGTGCCCGACGTCGAGGGCCTGACCAAGCAGGCGGCGCAGCGGCTCGAAGCCATCCAGCAGATGGAGGAGCTCGGCAGCGGCTTCTACCTCGCGATGCACGACCTGGAGATCCGCGGCGCCGGCGAGGTGCTGGGCGAGAACCAGAGCGGCAACATGCTGGAGGTGGGCTTCCAGCTCTACAACGAGATGCTGGGCGAGGCGGTGCGCGCGCTCAAGGCCGGGCAAGAGCCCGACCTGCTCTCGCCGCTCAACGTCACGACCGAGATCAACCTGCACGCGCCCGCCCTGCTGCCCGACGACTACTGCGGCGACGTGCACCTGCGCCTGTCGTTCTACAAGAAGCTCGCGACGGCGAAGACGTCCGACCAGATCGACACGCTGCTGGAGGAAATCGTCGACCGCTTCGGCAAGCTGCCTGCGCAGGCGCAGACGCTGATCGACACGCACCGCCTGCGCGTGCTGGCGCGGCCCTACGGCGTGGTCAAGGTCGATGCGGCCCCGGGGATCATCAACATCACCTTCAGGAAAGACCCGCCGGTGGACGCCATGAACATCATCGGCCTGATCCAGAAGAACCGGCACATCAAGCTCGCCGGCAACGACAAGCTGCGCATCGAGCGCGAATTGAAGGAGCCCCGGGACCGCGCGCAGATGGTGCGCGACGTGCTGCGCAGCCTGGGGCAGCCCAGGGTGGCGGAGAGCGTGCCGGCATAGGCTGAAATTGACGCCTGCATCCAAAGGAGTTCCGCCACGGACATTCCAGCGCCCGCCCGGCCTGTGCGCGTGTTTCGCAACGGGGCCAACCAAGCAACACGCATCCCACGAGAGATGGAACTCCCGACGCTCGACGCCACCATCCGCAAGGTCGGCAACACCCTGGTGATCGAGCCCGTGCCCCAGGAGCCGGAAAAAGGCACCGTGGCGGCCCTGCACTGGACGCCATTCTGGTGACCGACAACGAAGCCGAATTCCGCCGCGTGCCCGGCTTGCGGGTCGAGAACTGGCTGCGGTAGCAGGAATCAGCATCAAATCCCCCACCAGCGCACGCCGGACGGGCGCTGGTAGCTATCGAAACAATAGCAAATGGCCGACGATTCCGAACGCCTTCGTTGCTCCGATGCGAAACGACAGCCGCAATATGCTCTAGCCCGATCAATCCAGGCACTACGGCAAGGTGCTGTTTCTGACGAAGGACGCCACGCACTTCAGGATCGTGCAAGACAATGGCAGCCTGGGCGACGTGGTGGACTTTGATGACCTGGCCCGCCTGTGGCAGTGGATGCGTGAATCCACGCCTGCCGCCCGATAACCTTCGAACCCAGCCCTCCGGCCATGCCGCTCCTGGAAACCCTCTCAGTGATCGCCGCATTGGCCGCCTCGCTCAGCCTGCGGCCCTGGCGCATGCTGCGCGGCGCGCGGCTGCTGGGGCCGGCGCTGGCGTTCCTGGTGCTGCTGCCCTGGGTCTGGGCGCTGCCCTGGCTGCATCCGATGCCGCTGCGGCTGCAGTGGTCGGGCGCCTGCCTGGTCGTGCTGATGCTCGGCTGGCCGCTGGCGGTGCCGGTGCTGGTGGCGGTCGCGCTGATCGCGGGCGTGCTCGGCGGCGTCGGCCTGACGGACGCCGCGGGCCTGTCGAAGATCGTCGCGCTGGCCGCCTGGCAGGGGATCCTTCCCGCCACGCTGGCGCTCGGGCTGGGCGCGCTGATGCGGCGCTTCCTGCCGGACAACCTGTTTCTCTACGTGCTCGGCCGGGCCTTCATCGGCACCGGCCTGTGCATGTTCGCCGCCGAGCTGCTGGCCTTCCTGAACGGCAAGGTGCTGCCCAACATCGACCCCGAGCTCTCGCTGGTGGCGCTGTGGCTGGAGTCGTGGAGCGACGCCGTCGTCACCGGCATGCTGGCGGCGGTGTTCGTCGCTTTCCGCCCCGAATGGCTCGCCACCTTCTCCGACCAGCGCTACCTGCGGCAATCCCGTTCCGAATGACCTCGAACCCCGCCCCCGCGACCCTCCACGCGCCGGGCCTCGTGCTGCGGGGCTTCACGCCGCCATTGCGCCTGGCCGACTTCAGGCTGATCGCCTTCGACATGGATTCCACCCTGATCAACATCGAGTGCATCGACGAGATCGCCGACGCGGTCGGCAAAAAGGCCGAGGTGGCGGCCATCACCGAGGCGACCATGCGCGGCGAGATCGCGGACTTCAGGGAGAGCCTGCGCCGACGCGTCGCGCTGCTCGAAGGCGTTCCGGTTTCGGCGCTGCAGCGCGTCTACGACGAGCGGCTGCGCCTCAACCCGGGCGCCGAGGCGCTGGTGGGGGCGTGCCGGGCGGCCGGGCTGAAGGTGCTGCTGGTCTCGGGCGGCTTCACGTTCTTCGCCAGCCGCGTCAAGGAGCGGCTGGGCATCGACTTCGCGCGCTCCAACCTGCTCGACGAGACCGGCGGCCGCCTGACCGGCCGCGTCGCGCCGCAAAGCTGGGGCGACATCTGCGACGGCGCCGAGAAGCGCCGCACGCTGCTCGAAGTGGCCTCGCTCATGGGCATTTCGCCGCGGGAAGCCATCGCCGTGGGCGACGGCGCCAACGACCTGCCGATGATGGCCGAGGCCGGGCTGTCGGTGGCCTTCCACGCCAAGCCGAAGGTGCGCGAGCAGGCCATGGTGGCGATCAACGAGGGCGGGCTGGATCGCCTGCTCGAAGTGCTGCGGTGAACCGGCTCGCGCACGCGGCGTCGCCGGCTGGCTAAGGAGCGGCCGTCTGTGCCGGGCGGACCTGCCGGTGGCCGGGCTTGGCCAGGATCTCGACGTAGAACTGCGGGCCGCCGTCCGCGGCCACGGCGTCGATCAAGCCCGTGAGGGCGGAGAGGTGCGCAGGCTCGGCGGTCTCGGGGGTGCGGCCGAACCTGCAGTCGAAGTCCCAGTAGTGCGCGCCCTCGGGCACCGCGCGCCGCCGCTCGCGCTTGACGTATTTGCGGATTTCGTGCTTCACCGCGTCCAGAACCCGGGCCGGGTTCCTTCCCTCGATGTGGAGCTGGAAGGTTTTTTTCATGGGTGATCGTAGCGCGTGGTCCCTCTCGCTGGACGTGGCCGGCGAAAGCGCTTCAGCGCTGCCGTGCTTGCGCCTGCGCCCAGCGCACGATGTCCGCCGCGCCCATGGCGCCGGCCTGGCGCGCCACCTCGCGCCCACCGCGAAACAGCGCCAGCGTGGGAATGCTGCGGATGTTGAAGCGCGCGCCGAGCGCGGGAACGGCCTCGGTGTCGACCTTGGCCAAGCGCATGTGCGGCTCCAGTTGCGACGCCGCCTGCTCGAAGGCCGGCGCCATCTGCCGGCACGGGCCGCACCAGGGGGCCCAGAAATCCACCAGCAGCGGGATCTGGCTGCGCGCGACGTGGCGCTCGAAGGCCGCCTCGTCCAGCGCCACCGAATGGCCGGTGAAGAGCGGCCGATGGCAATGCCCGCAGTCGGGCGCGCTGCCGAGCTGGTCGGCGCGCACGCGGTTGGTGGTGGCGCAGTGCGGGCAGACGATGTGCAACGATTCGGACTCGGGCATGACGGCCTCTCCTGTATCTCGACAACGGCCCGGAGCGGCCGGGACGCTCAGTGCTTGCCGTGCCCCGCCGCAGCCGGGTTCATGGCGCGTGCGATGGCCTCGCGGGCGCTTTTTTCGGTCGCCAGCGAAGTGTCGAGCCGTGCGCGGCACAGGCCGGCGTGCTGGTAGTGCAGGTTCTCGTACAGCTCGGCGGCGGCCGGCGAGGCCTGCAGCACGGCGTCGAGCGCGTCGTGGTCGTCGATGCGCTCCAGCGCCTGCGCCAGGCGCTGGGCAACGAAGCGGTATTGCGCGGCATCGGGGCCGCCGCCGCGCTCCAGCCGCTCCAGCAACTGGGCCAGGATGGCGGCGTCGGTCGTGAGGGGGTGGGAGGTTTTCATGCCAAGAAACTGGGGCCTGCGGGAGCGAATGCAAGATGCCTTGCGGCCCGGAATGCGCCGGTCGGATGCAAGCCAAGTCGCTATGAAATCGATAGCACAAAAAGCTCATGCGACGAGCGCTGGGAGCACTTTTGATCTGCCATCAGGCGAACGCGCCGGGTCATCGGAGGGCCGGGCGGCCGAACTCAGAGCGCCTGCGCCAGGCGCGCGATGCCCTCCTCGATCTTCCCGGCATCGGCGGTCGCGAAGCTCAGCCGCAGCGTCGCGACATCGGGGTTCTCGGCGAAGAACGGCGCTCCCGGCACGAAGGCGACGCCCTTCTCGATCGCTCGCTTGGCCAGCACGCTGGCGTCGGCCAGACGACCGCCGGCGCCTGTCAGCCGCGCCCAGAAGAACAGGCCGCCGCCCGGCTGCGCGAAGTCGATCGCGTCGCCCAGCTCGCGCCGCAGGGCCGCGCCCATGGCCTGCGCGCGCCCGGCATACACCTGGCGCACGTGCGCCAGCGTGTCCGGCATGCGGCCGCTTTTCAGGTACTGCGCGGCGGTGGCCTGCGCGAAGGTGCTGGTGTGCGCGTCGCTGAACTGCTTGCACATGACGGCCTTGGCGAGCAGTTCGGGCGGCGCGACCATCCAGCCGATGCGCAGTCCCGGGCTGAGCACCTTGCTCAGGCTGCCGCAGTGGACGACGCGCTCGCGGGCGCCCGGCACGTCCTTGGCGAGCGCCAGGATCGAGGGCGGCGGCGCCTCGTCGCCGAAGTACAGGTCGCCATACGGGTCGTCCTCGACCACGACGGTGTCGTACTTCACGGCCAGTTCCAGCACCTTCCTGCGCCGTTCCAGGCTCAGCAGGGCGCCACTCGGGTTGCCGAAGGTCGGGATCAGGTAGACGAATTTCGGGCGGTGCTCGGCGATGAGCTGCTCCAGCGCGTCCGTCTTCACGCCGTCGGCGTCGATCGGCGCGCTGATCAGCTGTGCGCCGTACAGCCGGAAGCACTGGATGGTCGCCAGAAAGGTCGGCCCCTCGACGATCACCTTGTCGCCGGGCGAGACGAGCGTCTTGCCGAGCAGGTCGAGCGCCTGCTGGCTGCCGGTGGTGACGATCAGGCCGGCGGGGTCGATCTCGACGCCCTTCGCCCCCATGAAGGCGGCGAGCTGCGCGCGCAGCGGGTCGTAGCCTTCGGTGGCGCCGTACTGCAGCGCCGCGCCCGGCTCCTCGGCCAGCGCCCGGGCGCTGGCCTCCTTCAGGCCCTCGACGTCGAACATGGCGCTGTCGGGAAAGCCCCCGGCGAAGCTGATGATGCCGGGCTTGCCGAGCAGCTTGAAGAGCTCGCGGATGGCGGAGGTTTCGACGTGGTCGAGGCGGGTGGCGAATTGCATGGGAGGGTCTCGCTTTCTGGGCCGCATTGTCCAACGAAGACGTGGCTGGCTCGCCGCACCAGCCGGCAAGGTCAGGCAGGCCGGGCCTGCGAGGCTCCGACGCCCAAAAGCGTAGTACGGTACGGCTTTGTCATCCCTGCCGAGGCACCCTGGGACTTCCCGGCATCCCCATCAGCCAGCCGAGCCCCCTTCACGCCCATGAAACAAGAAGACGTCGAGCCCTTCTTCGCCACCCTGCGCGCCGCCAACCCGGCGCCGACGACCGAGCTGGTGTACGGCACGCCATTCGAGCTGCTGGTCGCGGTGGTGCTGTCGGCGCAGGCGACCGACGTGAGCGTGAACAAGGCGACGCGCGAGCTGTTTCCGGTGGCCAACACGCCGCAGGCGCTGCTCGATCTGGGCGCGGAGCGGCTGGAGGGCTTCATCCGCAACGTCAACCTGCACCGCGGCAAGGCCCGCTACCTGATCGAGACCGCGCGCCTGCTGCTGGAGCGCCACGGCGGCGAGGTGCCGCGCACGCGCGCCGAGCTGGAGGCGCTGCCGGGCGTCGGGCGCAAGACCGCCAACGTGGTGCTCAACACGGCCTTCGGCGAGCCGGTCATGGGGGTCGATACGCACATCTTTCGCGTGTGCAACCGCACCGGCCTGGCGCCGGGCAAGACGCCGCTCGCGGTCGAGCTCAGGCTGGAGGAGCGCGTGCCGCCCGAGTACCGGCGCTACGCGCACCACTGGCTGCTGCTGCACGGGCGCTACGTGTGCGTGGCGCGCACGCCCCGGTGCTGGCAGTGCGCGGTGGCGGCGTACTGCGACTACCAGCCCAAGACGCCGGCGCCGCAGGGCGGCCGGATCGACGGTTGAGGCACCGGCGCGGGGCTCGACACCGTCCGCCCGTCAATCGATCAGCGATCGCAGCACATCCGGGGCGAAGCGGGCATCGATGAAATCGGCCAGTCCGTCGAACACGCCGTCGAGCGTTGACGCCCGCACCCCGAACAGCGCCTGCAGCGCGCGCGGGTGCTCGAACAGGCCGTGCAGGTACAGGCCCAGCACGTTGCCCGCCGCGTTGCGCCAGGCCAGCCCGTCGGGCATCACGGTGTGAGCGCGATGGCCGGCCGCGGCCATCGCCGGGTGCTCGGCGGTCCGGCCGTGGTGGATTTCGTAGCCTTCGACTTCGATGCCCGACAGCGCCGCCCACGCGCCGGGCATCGGAGCGAAGCGCGCGCTGCGGCGCCGCACCGTCTTGTCGGGCTCGAACAGCGTCACGACGGGCAGCAGGCCCAGGCCCGGCGCGTTGCCGTCGATGCCGTGCGGGTCGATCAGCGCCTCGCCCAGCATCTGCAGCCCGCCGCAGATCCCGAGCACCGCGCCGCCGCGCGCCGCGTGGGACGCGATGGCGCCGTCCAGCCCCTGCGCCCGCAGCCACGCCAGGTCGCCGCTGGTGTGCTTGGAGCCCGGCAGCACGACGATGTCGGCCACGGCGAGCGGCGCCAGGTCGGCCGGGCTGCGCGCCCACACGAGGTGCAGACCGGGCACGTCCTTGAGCGGCTGGAACTCGTCGAGGTTGCTGATGCGCGGGTACGCGACGACGGCGACGGTGCGGCTGAGGATGCCGGTCCCGGCCCTGGCGCCCTCCGCCGCGCCCGTGTCGAACATGCCGTCTTCTTCCGGCAGGCCGTGGCCGCGCCACATCGGCAGCACCGCGACGGTGGGCACGCCGGTCAGCGCTTCGAGCTGCGCCGGCGCGGGTGCCAGCAGCGAGGCGTCGCCGCGGAACTTGTTGAGCACGAAGCCGCGCAGCAGCGCGCGGTCGGCCTCGGGCAGCAGCGCCCAGGTGCCGTACAGGTGCGCGAAGGCGCCGCCGCGGTCGATGTCGGTGACCAGCAGGCAGCGCGCCGCGGCGTATCGGGCGACGCGCAGGTTGACGATGTCGGACGCCATCAGGTTGATCTCGGCCGGCGAACCGGCACCCTCGATCACCACGACATCGTTCTCGGCGCGCAGTCCGTCGAGCGCCTGCGCGATGGCCGGCCACACGCGCTCGCCGCGCTCGCGCCACGGCAGCTCCGACAGCGCCGCATCGGCCCGACCCATGAGCACGGCCTGGCTGTGCGTGTCGCGCTCGGGCTTGAGCAGCAGCGGGTTGTGCCGCACCTCGGGCGGCGTGCGTGCGGCCAGCGCCTGGAAATACTGGGCGCTGCCGATCTCGCCGCCCGCTTCTCGCACGCCCTCCTCCGGATGGTCCGCGCCGGCTGCGGCGACCACGCGCGCGTTGTTGCTCATGTTCTGCGCCTTGAACGGCGCCACGCGCAGGCCCTGGCGCGCGTACCAGCGGCACAGCGCGGTCGCGAGCCAGCTCTTGCCGGCGCCGCTGCTGGTGCCCAGCACCATGACGCAGCGCGCGGTCATGCGGGGCGACGCACCGGCCTGCCGCGGATGCGGTACGGGTACGGGAAAGAAGGGAGGTTCAGGGACACGCACCATGCAATGATCGGCATGGGATGATCGTACCTGTCGGCTTGTCGGCCTGGACCGACTGCCGCCGGCGCCCTTGTCCGAACGCACGGCCGTGCTCGCCACGGCACATTCAACGCCCACTCAGGAGAAGCCCATGCCCCCCGCAACCCCACCCCACAAGTCAGGCGCCGACGAAGAACCGGAACTCACGCAGGAGGAATCGGTGCCGACCGACGGCAAGGACGTCGAAGGCGAGCGCATGATCAAGGACGTGCGCAACGACAAGTTGCACGACAAGAGCGGCACCGAGGCGCCGCGGACGGGGGGCTGAACCGCAGCTAGGGCAGCAGGCGGGTGGCGATGCCGATCGCAGTCCCGCCGAATGCTTCCGCGGCCTGCCGCGCGGCGACCATCAGGCCGCCCGCGCTGATCGCCATGCCGATCAGGCGCCGCCACGAAAGGCGGTGCGAATGTGCCGCAACGTCTCGGCCCGCAACGCGCAGCCGAATGGTCGATGGTTGTTTCATGATCGGCTCCCGGTCATTCACTTCGAGCGCTTCTTGAACTGGCCGAACACGCCGCGCAGGCGCGCCTGGCCGCTGTCGCTCAGGCGAATGCGGCACTCATGGTCAGGTTGCCGTTGACCCCGCTCGGGAAGAAGCCGCCCTTGGAGGCCGCGCCCTTCGTCAGGTAGGCGATGTTGAGCACCTGGCCCGGCGTACGGCTGAAGGCGATGCCGTTGCTGTCGAGCGGCACGATGTTGGACGTGTCGGCGGTGCCGGTGATGCCCTGGTCGTCGTCGCTCGATCCGTCGAGCGAATCGCGCGCGTTGGAGATCGCGTCGGCGCTGGTGCGCAGCGACGGCGTCTGCAGCCCCTTCGAGTACAGCACCGTGCGCACCAGCCCGGCGTGGTACGCCTCGGCCGCCAGGATGCCGGCGGCGGCTTCCAGGTAGGTCTTGCTGGTGATGAGCGGCGCCGCGCCCTTGTACGCCGTGACGCCGACATCCTCGAAGATGAAGGCGCCGAGCAGGAAGGCCTCGTCGCTGGCGTACGGGTCGAACGTCTGGCCGGCGCTGATCAGGCCCGCCGCGCGCGCCGCCGACGAGAACGCGCCGTTCATGGCAGTGCCGACGTCGATGTCGGGCTGCGCCACCGCCGCGCTGCCGAGCGCCGAGCGCAGGAAGGCGACGTGCTGCGCCTCGTCCTGGGCGATTTCGCGCGCGTACTGCGCCACGACCGGATCCTTGAACGGCACCGCATGGCCGCCGGTGACCTGCCCGCGCGTTCCGGTGCCGTTGAGCTGGCTCTCGGGCAGGCCCTTGCCGAACACCGCGTACTGGTAGAACTGCGCCTCCAGGTACTCGAGGTTCAGCGCGAAGTTGAGGATGTCGACATCGCTCGGCCCGGTGGTGACCGGTGGAATGATGGCCTGCCCGATCGCGTTGCCGCCGCCACCGCCGCACGCCGCCAGGATGGCGCCGCCCGCCATGCCGACCGCGAAACCGCCGCTCTTGCGGAAGAAGCGCCGGCGCTCGGCGCGCTGCTCCGTGTGCTGCTGCAACAAATCCAGCTTGACTGCATGACCTAGCATGGGGATCTCCTGAACGGGAAAGGCGCCTTTTTCACGGGCGCCGGCCCCGTGAACCTCGTCGACACACCGCGCCTCCACCTGACGGCGAAACCGCGGACCTTTCGGGCACGACCCGCAAAAAGGGCCGGCCCGAACCGGAGATACGCAGCAGTGGTCGATCCGGATGCAGGAAATTCACAACAAGCAAAAGTTTCAAGGGCATCGGGGCTTCAGGCACCGGCTCTGCAAGGCCGGACAGCGCCTTCGCAAGCCGACGGTCACGGCAGTCGGCGGTTCAGCGATGGCTGGCCGCGCACCTGCGGTACAACATGCATACCCGACGCGATGGGGCGCCAGGCTCCCGAAAGAACAAACACCGCACTGGATTGCATCCATGTCCGCATCCATCACCCCCGATCCTGCAAGCAGCGCCGGCACGCGCTCGGCCTGGCTGATGCTGCTGGTGCTGGCGAGCGCGTTCACGCTCAGCCAGGCGTTTCGCACGGTGGCCGCCATCATGGGGCCACCCCTGGTGCAGGAGCTGTCCCTCTCCAATGAGCAGTTCGGGCTGTGGGCGGCCACCTTCCACTTCTCGTTCGGCCTGATGCAGCTCGTGTTCGGGGTGTCGATCGACCTGTGGGGCGTGCGCCGCACCATCCTGGCGGCCTTTCCCATGGCGGTGCTGGGGGCGCTGGTCTCGGCGCTGGCGCCGAGCTATCCGGTGCTGCTGCTCGGGCAGGCCATGACCGGCACCGGCTGCGCGCCGGCCTTTCTGGTGTGCACGATGTTCATTGCGCGGCATTTCGGCGCCGAGCGTTTCACCGCCGTCTCCGGCATGGTGATGAGCGTGAGCGGCCTGGGCGTGCTGATCACGGCCACGCCGCTGGCGGCCCTGATCGAAGCGACGTCCTGGCGCTGGTCCTATGGCGTGCTGGCGCTCCTGGGCGCGGCGGCCTGGGTTGCGATCTTCGTGCGCGTGCACGAGCCTGCACCGCAACCCGCCTTCAGCGCCGTGCCGCACGAACGCCAGAGCGTGTGGCAGGCGGTGGGCGGCCTGCTGCAGCTGTTCCGGCTGCCACACACCGCGGGGCTGGTGGCTTACGCGGCGGTGGCTTACGCCGGCTTCATCACCCTGCGCGGGCTGTGGCTGGGGCCGATACTGATCGAACGGCACGGCCTGACGCTGGTGCAAAGCGGCAACGTGGCGCTGCTGATGACGCTGGGCGGCATGGCAAGCCCGACCGTGTTCGGACGCATCGACCCGGGTGGCGAACGCCGCGTGCGCTGGTTGATCGTCCTGTCGCTGGCTGCCGCCCTGCTGCTGCTGGCGATGGCCTGGACGCGCAGTCTGTGGCTGGACGTGGCTTTGCCGGTCGTCTACGGCATGCTCTCGGGCTACGGCCTGCTGCAGTACGGCTATGTCCACGAGGCCTACCCGGCCGCGGCGCGCGGGCGGGCGCTGTCGCTGTTCACGATGGCGATGTTCCTGGGCATCTCGTTGATGCAGTGGGCGAGCGGCGCGGCGGCCACGGCCGCCAAGACGCTCGGGTTCGAGCCGTTCACTGGCGTCCTGGCCACCATGGGGCTGATGCTGGCCGCAGGGGGTGTGGCCTTCTGGCTGCTGCCGCGTGCGCCGGTGAGCGGCGCGCCGGCGTCGATGCCGACACCGCCCGCCAAGGCACCCGGCATGAATTGATACGCTTGCAGGCCGCACGTTGACGCCCTGCAAGCGATTGCGACCATCGTCGCTTCTTCAGGAGCCGAAGGCCTGCCGCAGCCGCTCGCCCGCGTAGGCCTGCGCATCGCGCGCCTTCTGCACCACTGCGGCGGTGCCGAAGGAGCACCACCTTGATGCCGCGGTTGGCGGGAGCGGGCACGCGCACCCGGGGCAGCGTGACTGGCAGCCGCAGCGCATCGCTACCGGGCATGTTGCGGCTCCTCTGCCGCCACGGCCAGCAGCCAGCGGCGGAATTCGCGGATGGCATGAATCTTGGCATTGTCGGCGCGGCACACGGCATAGCAGTGATAGCTGGCCGGGAAGCTGAGAGCGAAGGGCTGGACCAAGCGGCCGCAGGCGAGGTGGTCGCGTGCAATCAGGGAGCGCGTGAGACCCAGCCCCAGGCCCTGGACCGCGGCCTCGATCAGCAAGGCGCGGCTGTCGAACTCCGGGCCTTCCTGAGGGTTGTCAACTTCCACGCCGCTCGCCTCTCCCCATTGGGACCAGCTGAACCGCTTGTAGCGCAGCCGCGGCATGCGAGGCACGTCCGCCAGCGTCAGACCAGGGTACGTCGCCAGCAGGGCCGGGCTGCACACGGCGATCACCCGATCCTCGTACAGCTTGACGCTTTCGTACTGTGGCCACGGCGCGAAGGCGTAGCGCAGGCTGATGTCAAGGTCCGGGCGCTCGAAGTCCGGATCGTCCGTGCTGGTCTCGATCGACAGGTTGAGCTCCGGATGCTCGGCCTGGAAACGCGGCAGGCGCGGAATCAGCCAGGGACTGGCGAGTTCCGGATCGGCGTTGATGCGCAGCACGGTGCGCGCGCTGCGGCGGCGCTCCACGACGGTGCCCAGAGCCGCGTCCATGCTGCGCAGCGCCTTTCTCAACTCCAGCGCCAGCTTTTGACCCTCGTCGGTCACCCTCACCTGTCGCCCTTCGCGATGGAACAGCGGGCCGCCCAGCATGGACTCCAGCTTGCGCACGTGATGGCTCACGGCCCCATGGGTCACATGCAGCTCATCGGCCGCTTGCGTCATGCTGCCGGTGCGCGCGGCGGCCTCGAAGGCCTGCAGAATCTGCATGGAAGGTAAGCGCCGGGTCATGCCTGAAGACTCGAAAAATGTCGGTAACGGGACGGGCGAACCATGTGAGTTTGACTCACGAATGGCGTGAGAACAATTCGTTTTGATCAACACCGGTGTGGTGTGACCATACCTGCCGGTTCCAGCGGGCTTCGAGCAAGCCGACTCCAGAGAGATCAATCCGATGCAATACAAGCTTTCCGTCAATGGCGCGGCGCACACCGTGCAGGCCGAACCCGACATGCCGCTGCTGTGGGTGCTGCGCGACTACCTGGGATATGCGGGCACCAAGTTCGGCTGCGGCCTGGGCCTGTGCGGCGCTTGCACCGTGCATGTGGATGGCCAGGCGCGGCGCTCGTGCGTCACGCCGGTCAGCGCCGTGGGACAGGCGCGGATCACCACCATCGAGGGCCTGTCCGACGACAACAGCCATCCCGTGCAGCAAGCCTGGATCGCCGAGCAGGTGCCCCAGTGCGGCTACTGCCAGTCCGGCATGATCATGGCCGCCGCGGCACTGCTCAAGGACAAGCCCCGGCCCAGCAGCGCCGAGATTGCCGAGGCCATGACCAATGTGTGCCGCTGCGGCACCTACCCGCGCGTGGAACGCGCCATCAAGCGCGCCAGTGGCGGCGTGGCCTGAGGAGAGCTGTCATGACCGCCAGCACACTCCAACGCCGCCGGTTCCTGCAGTCCGGCGCGGCGCTCGCCACCGGCCTGGTTCTGGGCTTCAGGCTGCCTGTCGCACAGGCCAAGGGCCAGCCCGCGCGCGACCCGGACGACACCAACGCCTGGCTGCGCATCGCACCCGACGGCACGGTGACCATCATGGTGCCCTCGGCCGAGATCGGCCAGGGCGTGTTCACCTCGGCTCCCATGCTGATCGCCGAGGAGCTGGAATGCGACTGGCGGCAAGTGCGCGCCGAGATCGCGCCCACCGATCCGGTCTACAACAACCGCATGTTCAAGGTCCAGGCCACGGCCAGCAGCACTTCGGCGCGCTGGTCGTTCGAGCCGCTGCGGCGCATCGGCGCCACGGCGCGGATCATGCTGGTCCAGGCGGCCGCCCAGACGCTGGGCGTGCCGGCGTCGGAGTGCCAGGCCAGGCTGGGCCGCGTCGGCCATGGGCCGAGCGGCCGCAGCTTAGGCTATGGCGAGCTGGCCGCGCAAGCGGCGCAACTGCCCCGCCCGGAGCACGTGCCGCTCAAGGAGCGCTCGCAGTGGACCCTGGTGGGCCAGCCCGTGGCGCGCCTCGACATTCCGCTCAAGGTCAATGGCTCGGCCCGCTTCGGGGTGGACGTCCAGGTCGCGCACATGCTGCTCGGCACCGTGGCGGCCTGCCCGACCCTGGGCGGCAAGCTGCTGCACGTGGACCCCAAGCCCGCCCTGGCCACGCGCGGCGTCAAGCAGGTCGTGAGCCTGCCCGACGCGGTGGTGGTGCTGGCCGACAGCTACTGGACAGCGCGCCAGGGCCTGCAGAAACTGGCGCCCCGGTGGCAGCTGCCGGCAGGCCCGTTGGCCGACAGCTCGGCCCTGATCGCCGATTTTTCCGAGGCTGCGGCCAGCGCGACCGCCGAAGCCAAGCGCGTCGGCGACCCGCAGGCGCTGCTGGCCCAGGCCAGCCAGCGCGTCGAGGCCGCCTACGAGGTGCCCTACCTGGCCCACGCCACCATGGAGCCCATGAACGCCACCGCCGACGTGCGTGCCGACGGCGCCGAGATCTGGGGGCCCACGCAGGTCTGCGGCGAGATCGCGCACCGCCTGGCCCCCGTCCTGGGCCTGCCCGAGGAGCGCATTACCGTGCATTCGACCTTCGTGGGCGGCGGCTTCGGGCGCCGCGAGGAGTTCGACATCTTCATTCAGGCCGCCCTGGCTTCGCAGGCGGCCAAGCGGCCGGTCAAGCTGATCTGGTCGCGCGAGGAGGACATCCAGCATGATTTCTACCGCCCCGCCGCCGCCGCGCGGTTCGCGGCGGTGCTCGGGGCCGACGGACGGATCGAGGCGCTGGAGACCCGGCTGGCCTGCTCGTCGATCTACATCCGCAACTTCCCGGAGCGGGTCAAGGCGGGCATCGATCCCAAGTCGGTCGAAGGCGTGGTCGACGTGCCCTACGAGCTGCCGCATTTCGCGGTGTACCACGCCATGCGCAACAGCGCCGTTCCGGTCGGCTTCTGGCGCGGCGTGGGCTACACGCAGAACTGCTTCTTCTTCGAGAGCTTCGTCGACGAACTGGCGCACCGCGCGGGCCGGGATCCCATGGCCATGCGCCAGAACCTGCTGCGCGACCAGCCGCGTCACACCGCGTTGCTGACGCGGCTGGCGCAGCGCGCCGGCTGGGGGGGCGCAGCCGACGGCCATTTTCAGGGCGTGGCCCTGTCGGAGGCCTGGGGCTCGATCGCGGCCACCGTGGTGGAGCTGTCCGTGGACCGGGACAAGCGCATCGCGCTGCACCGCGTCACCTGCGCGGTGGACTGCGGCACCGTCATCAACCCGGCCACGGTGGAGCGCCAGCTGGAAGGCGCCACCCTGTGGGCGCTCACCGCGGCGATGGCCGGGGAAATCGTGATCAAGGAAGGGCGCGTGCAGCAATCCAATTTCCATGACTACCCGATGCTGCACCTGGCGCAAACACCCAGGATCGACTGCCTGCTGGTGGAGAGCGGCGCCAGGATCGGCGGCGTCGGCGAATCCGGCGTGCCCCCGCTGGCCCCGGCCCTGGCCAACGCCCTGTTTGCCGCCACGGGCGAGCGCCTGCGCTCCCTTCCCCTGGCCAGGCATGGCTACTCGCTGGCTTGACGGGGGACGCGGCAGCGACCACTGACGAGACCCTCGATCTGCACCGAGGCCACGGGCATTTCGGAAAGAATTTTCGGATCAGCGCGGCAACGCAACCCATTGCCCGGCCACCCGGTGCAAGGCGATGCGATGGTCGAACACCCGCTCCAGCGCGGCGTGGGTGGCCGGATGGCCGCAGGCGCCGTGGTGCAGCACGCGGCCCGCGGCCATCACGACGAGGTCGTCGGCGGCCAACGCCAGCGACAGCTCGTGCAGCACGCTGACCACCGTGCGGCCTTCGGCGACGAGGTCGCGCACGGTGCGCACCCAGTCCGCCTGGTGCGGCGGGTCGAGGTTGGCGACGGGCTCGTCCATCAGCAGCACTTCGGCCTCGACCGCCAGCGCGCGCGCGAGCAGCACGCGCTGGCGCTCGCCACCGGAGAGCTGGCCGAGCGGGCGGTCGCGCCAGTCCCAGGCCTGCGTGGCGCGCAGCGCGCGCTCCACCGCCGCGCGGTCGGTGGTGTCGGGCGCGGCCAGCCAGCGCTGGTGCGGCAGGCGGCCGAGCATGACGACGTCGTGCACTCTCAGGTCGTCGGCGCCTGCCTCGCCCGCGCCGCCCTGCGCCAGCCACGACAGGCGCCGCGCGCGCGCGCGCGGCGGCAGCTGCCGCAGCGGCTCGCCGAAGAGCCGCACCTCGCCCCGGTGCGCCAGCAGCCCGGCCAGCACGCGCAGCAGCGTCGATTTGCCGGCGCCGTTGGGGCCGACGATGCCGGTCCAGCGTCCGGCAGCCAGCGTCAGGTCGATGCCGTGCAGCACTTCGGTGGCGCCCAGATCGGCGCTGACGGCAGTGGCCTGGAACGCCGGAACCTCCAGGCCGGGCCGAACTTCGGCACCCGCTGCGCCAGCGCAGGCGACTGTCGGCTTCATCGCGGTTCGCTTCGTGCGCAATTCAGCGGCTGCGCTGGCCCTGCGTGAGCGTGTCGAGCTGGAACCGGCCGCTCTTGTCCCACAGCCAGGTGTCGACGTAGGTGTGCGCCCCGACCTTGCCGGGCGACGGCAGCGGCGAGGCGGCCTTGATCATCTCGATGATCTCCAGGCTGACCTCGGGCGCATGGTCGGGCGCGCGCATCAGCGTGACCTGCTCGACGTTGCCGCTGGCGTCCAGGTGGGTTTCGACCACCACCACGGCGTAGACCAGCGGCGGCATCGTGCCCTTGTAGATGCGACTGGCGTAGCGCTGGTAGAGGTGGGCGGCGCCGAGCCTGCGGTAGGCGCGCACAGCGGGCGTCTGCGGCGAGATTTTGCGCACCGGCTCGGGCAGCGCCGCCTCGGCCTCCTTCTGCGCCGGGGTCAGCACGGGGCCGCCCGGCTCGGTCTGGCCCGGCAGCGGGCCGGTGGGCGACAGCAGGCCGCAGCCGGCCAGCGTGGCGGCGGCGGCCAGGCCGAGCGCAGCCGGCGGCAGCGCGGACGCGAAACGATGGCGCAGCGGGCCGGACAGCGACGACGACATGGCGTTCAGCCGCGCAGCAGAGTCTTCAGCGCGTTCTGCAGGCGGCGCGCGCTGCCGGCGTCGTAGGCCGAGGCCAGCACGGCGGCGGCATCCTGGCCCCAGGTCTGCGCCGGGGTCGGGTCGTTGCGGCGGGTCAGCAGCTTCAACTGCAGCGCGCGGCGTGCGTCGATCTGGTCGGCCGGCGTCGGCGTCTCGGCGGCGATTTCGAGGCGCAGCAGGGCCTCGCCGGCACTGCCCGAGGGCGCCGCGCCGAGCGCCTGCGACCAGGCGCCGCGCACGGCGGGCGACACCGCGCGGCCGAGCTCTTGCACGCTCGGCAGCTGCGCCGCGTCGCGCCGCTCCCAGGCGCCGAGCAGCTGCGTCAGCGCCTCGCCGTGCGCCTGCGCGGCGAGCTTGCGCAGGGCGGCCTGCGCATTTTCGAGCGCGTCGCGCTGGGCGCGGAAGGCGGCATCGCCCAGGCGCGGGCCGCGCTCCTCGAAGCGCGGCGCACGGTCGCCGAAGCGCCCGCCGCGCTCGCCGGCGCGCTCGCCGAAACCGCCAGGGCCTGCAGGGCGTGCGCCGCCCCGCTCGCCCGCGCGGCTTGCCGGTGCGCCGGGGCCGCCGCGCCCGTCACGCCCCTCGCGCCGGTCACCCGGGCGGCCGCTTCGGCCGGCCGGCAGCGGCTCGGCCTTGCGCAGGCCGGGACGGTCGTCGCCGCGCACCGCCACCACCGGCTTGGGCGCCGGCGCCCTGGCGGCCGGCGCGGTGGCCGGCGCCGCCGTCTCGCCCGTCTGCGCGGCCTCGTCGGTCGGCGTGTGCGCTCCGGTGTCGGCCCGCGCACCCGCGTCCTCGCTGCCCACCGGCGCGATCAGGTCCGCGCCGGGCGGCAGCGGCGACGGCGCGGCCGGCTGCGACGGCTCGGTCTCGGCCGGCGGCGGGGCTTGCTCCGCACTTTCGGAGAACTCCAGCTCGGCGGCCTTCTCCGCTACTTCTTTTGTAGCAGCCTCCGCAGTGTTGACGTGCGATGTCGGCGTTTTCGGCGCCGATTTCTCGTCCGCGGGCGGGGTGAAGGGCTGGCCGCGCACGGCGGCTTCGAGCTGCGCCATGGCGCTGCGGATCTTCTGCGCGTCGCCGCTGGCGTTGGCCGCGGCCAGCGCCTTGGAGGCGGCCAGCACGTGGCGGTCCTGCTCGCTCGCGGCGCCGGCTTCGCGTTCGCGCTCGGCGGTCTTCCTGTTGAAGGCCTCGTCGATCGGGGCGCGGAAGGCGTCCCACATCTTCTGCTCCTGCCGGCGGTCGAGCGGCACCGATTGCGCCTCGGCCTGCCAACGCTGCTGCAGCGCCTTGACGGCGTCGATGCGCAGCACGGGCGCGGCGCCGAGCTCGGCGGCCTCGGCGATCATGGCCTGGCGCCGCTCGACGCTGGCCTTCTGCGCCGCCTCGAACGGCGCGCGGGCGGCGCCGAAGGCCTCGTTCCACTGCGGCTGCAACTCGGCGAAGACTTTCTCGCCGACGTGGCCGGCGTCGCGCCAGCGGTCGGCGAACTGGTGCAGCGCACGGTTGTGCGCCTTCAGGTCGGCGGCGTCGGCGTGCGCGGCGGCCCAGGCGCGCACCTCCTCGATCAGCGCGATGCGCTGCGCGCGGTGCTCGGCGGCGTCGGCGCGCACCTTCTCCAGCCAGGCCTCGACCACCTTGTGGGCCTCGTTGCAGGCCTCGTCGAAGCGCTTCCACAGCGCATGGTTGGGCGCGCCACCCTGGTCGGACTGCTTCCACTGCTCGCGCAGGGCGCGCAGGGTTTCCTGCATCTTGCGCCCACCGAGCGCCTGGCCCTCGGGGCGCTTGAGCAGGCCCTCGGCCCGGGCGACCAGGTCCTCGCGCACCTTGTCGGCGCTCCAGCGCTGCCAGCCTTCGAGCTCGCCGGCGGCGACCAGCGCGGCATGCACGCGCGCTTCGAGCGGCGCATCGACCCCCCGGCCGTGCTCCTTCAGCACGGCGCGCAGCGCCGCGGCGGCGGCCGCGCTGACCTTGGCCTGGCCCTCGGCCGTGGCCTGCTCCAGCCGGGCCAGCGCCGCCTGCACGGCCTCCTGCGCGGCGGCCTGCACGGCAGGATCGACCTTCGGCGCGGCCGGCCGGGCCGGCGGCGGCGCCTTGGCGACGGCCTCGGCCGGCTGGCCGCGCGCCACGCGCAGCTCGTCGGCCCACACCGGCACCGGCGGCAGCGGTGCGTCGGTGTCCTCGGCGGCGGCGGCAGCCTGCGCCAGCGCGGCACCGAAGGCCTCGGACACGCCGATCAGCTGCGTGCGCGAGGCCTCGATCTGCGGCGCGAACTTGGGGTCGAGGCTCGACCAGTTGGCGTCGCCGGCCAGCTCCCCGGCCTGCTGCTGCCAGGCGGCGACATCGGCCGCCAGCGCCTCGGCGGCGGCCTGCGCGTCGCGCCAGGGCTTGGTCGAGAGCACCTCGAAGCGCTGCGCCAGCAGCACCGCCGCCTCGCGCTGCACCTGGGCGCGGTGCTGCAGGTCCTCGATGCCCTTGACGCGCTCGGCCAGCCGCGTCTTCAGGCTGTTGAGCGGCTCGCGCGACAGCGGCGCCCCGGCGCGCGCGGCGTCGCGCTGCCAGGCCAGCGCATCGGCGATGTTGAGCTTGGGCTGGGCCAGCAGGGCCTCGGCCTTCTGCGCCCACTCGGCAGCGATGGCCTCCTGGCCCTTGGCGCGCTTCAATTCGTCGAGCTTCTCGCGCAGCAGCCGCGCCGCGCCCTTGTCGCGCGTGCTCAGCTCCTTGAACACCTCCTGCATCCGCTGCGCGTCGGGGTTGCCCGCCAGCCACTCGCGCACGCGCGCGGCGCGCTCGCCGGAAGTGGGCGCGGTGAAGGCACCGCCGGTCAGCGTGTCGAGCGCCTGGAGATCGTGGGATTTGGAAGAGGCTTGGGTCACGGCGCGAAGGTCGATGGTTTCGTGAAAAGTAGAAAAGGCGGCGGCTGGCGTCCGCGATGCCGGACGCAACACGCTATTTTGGCCGACGCGCGCGGCCGGCCCGTCAGTTCGTTGCCAGATTCAGCTCCGCGCCCGGCTTCCAGCCGGCTTCGTCCGGGTGGGTGCGCACGGCGCCCAGGAACAGCCGCGAGGCATCGAGCTTCTGCCCGAGCAGGTAGTCGCGCACGGCGCTGGCGCGCTCCTCGGCCAGCTCGCGCATCGAGCCCTCGTCCACCGGGATGCTGGCCAAGAGCAGGTTTTCCATCTCGGCGGTCGGCAGGTCCTTGGCCAGGCCGATGACGTTGCGCGGCTTGGCGGCGATGTCGGCGCGCTTGTAGACCGCCGCCAGCAGTTCCGGGTACTCCGCGTCGGTCACGGGCGCGATGTCGGCGGTGCTCCTGCCGGCGCGCGCCGCGACGCGCCGCTTCTCGGCCTGCGCGAGCTGGCGCAGCCGCTGGCGCTGGTAGGCGTCGCGCTCGCGCTCCAGGCTGGCGGTGCCGACCACGGTCAGCTCCAGCTTCGGCCGGTCGGCCAATGCCTTGGCGACCTTGTCGAGGTTCTGCCGTGCGACCGACGAGAGCGTCGCGCTGCCGGCGTCGAACGCGATGGCGCTCGACTCGCCCGCGCCGCCGCCGCCGAAGCCGCCCGTCAGCAGCCGGAACGGCGCCGTCACCGCCTTGGCGATGAGGTTGGCGAAGGCCTTGAAGATCAGCGGGCCGATGCTGAACTGCGGGTCGTTGATCGAGCCGGCGAGCGGCAGGTCGACATTGATGACGCCGTCGCGGTCGGCCAGCAGCGCCACCGCCAGCCGCACCGGCAGGCTCGCCGGCGCGCCCTTGACCTCGTCGCCGAAGCGCAGCTGGTTGAGCACCAGCTTGTTGGTGGCGGTGAGCTGGCCGTCGGGCTGGACGACGTAGTGCACCTCCATGCTGAGCTTGCCGCGCTCGATGCCGTGGCCCGCGTAGCGCACCGAGTACGGCGACAGCGGTGGCAGGTCGAGGTCGCGCATTTTGGCCGTGATGTCGAGTTCGAGTGGCTTGACCAGCGGGTTGACCTTGCCGGTGATCTCCAGCGTCGCGGTCTGCTGGGCGCGGCCGCGCAGCTCCAGGTCGGCCAGCACCGGCGGCCCCGTCGGCGGGGCCGACGAAAAGCCGCTCAGCTGTCCGGTGAGCTGCGTCAGGTCGGCCGAGTAGTTGGGCTTGATGAAGTTGTCGGTGAAGTCGATGCGGCCGTTGACCAGGCTCATCGGGCCGAAGCGCATGACCGGCTTCGGGCCGCCGGACGCCGCATCGGCGGGCGCGTTCGTGGCGGCGACGGCGGCCGATGGTCGGGCTGGCGCCGCGTCGCCGCCCACCATCAGCTCGGCCGGCACCGAGGGCCCGCGCGCCGTCGCGGCGCGGCCGGCGGAGGCGGCCGGCGCACGCGTGGTGGTCGTGCCGCCGCCGCGGTTGCGCTGCGTCGTGATGCGCACCGGCGCGGGGCCGGCCGCCACGCTGAGCGGCGGGGCGCTGGGCAATGCCGGCTCCACCTTGATCGCGGCGCTGGCGTTGGGCGTCGGCGTGGCGGCCAGCTCGGCGGCGGTGCGCGGCGGCTCCACGGCCGCGGCCGGGGTTTTCTGGCCGCGCGGCTTGGCGAGATCCTGCAGGTTCAGCCGGCCGGTCTCGTCGATGATGACGCGCGCGAAAAAGTCGGTCAGCGAGGTTTCCTTGACCTCGACCAGCGGCGCCGCGCCGGGCTTGAGCGTGACCTGCAGGCCGCGCAACCCGAGCGCCTTCCAGCTCAGCAGCTCGTTGCTGCTGTCGATGCCGCGCGCCTGCGTCAGCGTGGCGCTGCGCGCGCGGAAATCCTCCAGCGAGGTGTCGCCGGCCAGCCGCAGGTTGAGCCCGCCGGGCGCCGCGGCGTAGCGCAGCGTGCCGCGGTAGCCGAGGTAGGCGCGGCGCACGTCGACGTTGTTGAGCGCGTCGGCGTAGTACGCCTTGAAGGCGTGGGCCGGCAGCCCGGCGACGTCGAGCTGGCCCTCGGTGGCGAGCGGCTTGAGCACCAGCGTGCCGCGGTAGTCGAAGCGCCCCGGGTCGCGCCGCCCCGTGGTCGCGATGCGCCCGGACACCTGCAGCGGCGACGCCGTGGCACTGCCGGGCGCGATCTTGCCGGCCTGCACGTCGAGCGCGGTGATGTCGAACACCACCGGCGTCTCGCTGGCGCGGTCGGCGTACGAGACGGCGCCGCCGCCGACCGCCAGCCTGGCGATGGTCAGCGTCCACGGCGTGCTGTTGGCGCCGGGCCCGGCGTCGCCGGCGCCGGCGGGCCTGGGCACGGCGGTCCTGGCGGCCGGTGTGCCGGCCTGCGCGCTGCCGGCCGGCGCCTTCAGCCAACGCTCGAACATCCAGCGCCTGTCGGCGTCGCGCTCGACGCGCACCTTCGGCTGCGTGGCGGTCACGCTTCCGATGGCCAGTGTGTGGCGGGTCATGTCGGCTTCGGCATCGGCGACTTCGAACCTGCCGACGCTCGCCAGCGCAGCCTTGCCCTGCGACAGCGCCAGGCCATCGACCGCCAGCCGCCGTGCCTTCAGGCGCAGGCCGGCCGGCTGCCACGCCACGTCGAGCGTGCCGCTCAGCTTGCCGTCGAGCGTCGGCTCCAGGCTCTGCGCCAGGTATGGCGCCGCCAGCGACAGCGGCAGCGCGCTGACTTCGGCCTGCGCGTCGGCCAGCTTGTCGGTGGCCTGCCCGCTGAACTTGAGCTGCGCGCCCTGGACGGTCGTGGCCCCGTCGAAGCGCGCCGGCCGGGCCATCGGCCACGTCACGTCGTGGGCTTCGAGCTGGAGCTGCGAGGCCACGGCGGTGGCGGCCGGGCGCGTGGTCTCGTCGCGCCAGGCGATGTTGCCGCGCGCCAGCGTGAACTGGTCCACCTGCACGCGCCAGACCGGCTTTTCAGGGCCTTTTTCGGCTGCAGCGCTTGTCGGCTGTGGGCTCGCAGCTATCTTTTTGGTAGCGCCATCGGCCGGCTGGGTCGCCAGCAGGTTGAGCCGGCCGGCCGCGTCGCGCGCCAGCGCGAGCTGCGGCGCGACCAGCGACACGGCCGACAGGTGCACCGCCTGCTCCAGCGGCCGCGCCTCGGCCAGCTCCAGCCGCAGCGACTCGAAATCGGCCAGATGGGCGCCGAGGTGATCCGCCAGCCGCGTACCGTGCGCCTCAATGCTGCCGCTCAGCTTGAGCCCGGCGTTGGCGCCACGCTCGAAGTCGATCTTGAGGTCGGCGTCGAGCGTGCCGGCCTGCAACTGCACCGGCAGGCCGCGCGGCAGATAGCCGAGGTACGGCGCCAGGTCGAGCCCCTTGAAGTTCAGCCGCGCATCGGTCTTGCGGTTGTCGGCAAAGGGCGTGGTCAACGCGGTGGAGTCGAAGCGGCTGCCGTTGAGGACGAAGGCCAGCTTCGGCTCAGTGGTGATGTCGCGCTGCGAAGGCAGGTTGCTCAGGAACGGCACCTGCAGCGTCAGATCGCGCAACTGCTGCGTGCGCCCGATGCTTTGATCGGTGAAGTCGAACGCTCCGCCGGAGACGACGATGTTGTGGACGGCGAACTTCGCCGGCTCGCCCTGCGGCTTGGCGGGCTCGGCGGCGAGCCGGGCGAGGATGTCGTCGACGTCGTAGCCGCCGTCGGCGCGCCGCGTCAGCTCGGCAGCCGGCTGCTCGATGGCCAATGCATCGATCACCGGCGCCAGGCGCACCACCGACTGCAGCGCCGCATCGACGTGGACGCGCGCGATGCTCAACTGGGGACGACTGCCGTCGGCGCTGGCGATCCGCAGGTCGTGCAACGCCATGTCGAGCCGGAACGGGTTGAAATCGACCTTGCCGACCGTGACCTGGCGGCCCAGCCTGGCGCTGGCGATCTTCTGGATCTGGCCCTGGACCAGAGGCGGCACCGCCACCCAGGCCACCAACACCAGCGCCAGCAGCACGAGGACCGCGGCAACCGTCCAGCGCAGCCATCGGCTGTGTTTCAACACCCTTGCCTTCATCGGATGCGAGTTTGCCGCAAAACCCTGCGCGTTCGATCCCGCCAACGACGTAACGCAATGTCTTCCTGGCAGCACCCGCAACGAGAAAGCCCGGCGGTTCGACGTGAGGTCGTGCCGCCGGGCTCGATGGCTGGCCGAAGGCCCATGCCATCTGGTTGCGCGACCGGAAGTGTGTTCGTTCCGGTCGGGCTGACGGCAAGAGATTGCCGCCGTGGGGGGCTTCGATCGCGCATCGGTGGTGAGCTTGGAGACCCGTCGATGCCGGACCTTGGCCAGACGCCCAAGTGCTCGGGCAATCACAGGTTAGGCGTTTGCAGCGCCCGAGGCAACTCAGGTTTTCAATGGCTGTGGGGCGACCGATTGACCGAAGGGAAGCAGCTTCTTCTTAGCTCCAATTTGAATGTCAACTCTAGTCTTTATTCTTGACCATGTATTTGGCCCTCCCTAGAATCCGCGCAGCTCACCAGATCGCCTGCTGGGAGAGCCTCTTGATGTGCCGCCGGACACCCTGGCGCCGCCCAGGCAACTGCGCCACCCTCCTCGTCTCGCGCAGTGCCGGGCTCCCACCCATCCAAGCGCGACCCCGCGATTCACTGCCCTGTTGCAGCTGTTCCGGTGGCGCCGCACCGAAAGGAAGAGCAATGAAGCAAGCGATCTCGGCCACGCTCGAAGGCCTCAGGGCCTTCGGCGGCAGCGTGGCGAAGGGATTTTTCGAGATGATCCACAGCGGCTTCGCGCTGGTCGGACTGGCCCTCGCGTTCGGCGCGCTGGCCCTGGTGGCGCGGCCCGACCTGCGGCACAACGGCGAGCAGGCCCTGATGGCGTGGCTGCAGTCGCGCAAGCCGGCGCCCGCGGTGGTGCAGAACGTTATCCCGCTGGAGCCGACCGCCATCGAGCGCGCCACCGCGGCCAGCCCGCACGAGCTGCCCCGCCAGCAGGCGGCGGTGGCCTTCTGGCTCAGCAAGAAGTACCGCGTCGCCGCGGAGCCGGTGAGCGCGCTGGTGTCCGAGGCCTACGACATCGGCCGCCGCACCCGGCTCGACCCGACGCTGATCCTCGCCATCATGGCCATCGAGTCGAGCTTCAACCCGTTCGCCCAGAGCACGGTCGGCGCGCAGGGGCTGATGCAGGTGATGACGCGCGTGCACGGCGACAAGTACGAGAGCGCGGGCGGCACCTTCGCCGCCTTCGACCCGGTGACCAACCTGCGCGTCGGGGTGCGCGTGCTGCAGGAATGCATCGCGCGCGCCGGCTCCGTCGAGGGCGGCCTCAGGTACTACGTCGGCGCCGCCAACCTGGCCGACGACGGCGGCTATGCCGCCAAGGTGATGGCCGAGCAGATGCGCCTCAAGCAGGTCGCGGCGGGCCGGCCGGTGCCGGTCAACGCGCCGCTGCTGCGCGCGCAGGCGGCGCCTTCCGCCCCGGCGGCGGCGCCGGTGGCGGCGACGCGCGAGCGGGCTCCGGCGGTCGACCGGGTCGCCCTGCTCGCGACCGACTGACGGGACTGGCCGGCGGCAGCCGTGCGCAAAGGGGCCTCGGCTACACTCGCCGGGTACGCGACTGGCGATAGGCGCAGCCTTTCAGGCGACTGGCGCTGACGTGGAATACGCAGAGCTGCGCAGCACTGTGCGAAGAACCACCGGGGAGCGTACCGCCCGCGCCGCTCACGGCAGGTGTTCCGCCGTTCGCCTGGGCAGCCCTTGTTTGATTCGAAGAACAAGGCGCATCGTCTTCAAAGGACTGCCATGTACCACCGCAACCATCTCGTCGAACAGACCGACCCCGAGATCTGGGCCGCCATCCAGGCCGAGAACGCCCGCCAGGAACACCACATCGAGCTGATCGCGAGCGAGAACTACGCCTCGCCTGCCGTCATGGCGGCCCAGGGCTCGCAGCTCACCAACAAGTACGCCGAAGGCTACCCCGGCCGCCGCTACTACGGCGGCTGCGAGAACGTCGACGTGGCTGAGCAGCTGGCCATCGACCGCGTCAAGCAGCTCTTCGGCGCCGACGCGGCCAACGTGCAGCCGCACTGCGGCGCCTCGGCCAACGAGGCCGTGCTGCTGGCCTTCCTGAAGCCGGGCGACACCATCATGGGCATGAGCCTGGCCGAGGGCGGCCACCTCACGCACGGCATGCCGCTCAACATGAGCGGCAAGTGGTTCAACGTGGTGAGCTACGGCCTGAACGACAAGGAAGAGATCGACTACGACGCCATGGAGCGCAAGGCGCGCGAGCATCTGCCCAAGCTCATCATCGCAGGCGCCTCGGCCTACTCGCTGCACATCGACTTCGAGCGCTTCGCCAGGGTGGCGAAGGCCGTGGGCGCGATCTTCATGGTCGACATCGCGCACTACGCCGGCCTGGTGGCCGCGGGCGTCTACCCCAACCCGGTGCCGCACGCCGACGTGGTGACCTCGACCACCCACAAGAGCCTGCGCGGCCCGCGCGGCGGCATCATCCTGATGAAGTCGCAGCACGAAAAAGCCATCAACAGCGCCATCTTCCCCGGCCTGCAGGGCGGCCCGCTGATGCACGTGATCGCCGCCAAGGCGGTGGCCTTCAGGGAAGCGCTCTCGCCCGAGTTCAAGGCCTACCAGCGGCAGGTGGTCAGGAACGCCCAGGTCGTGGCCGAGACGCTGACCGGGCGCGGCCTGCGCATCGTGAGCGGGCGCACCGAGAGCCACCTGATGCTGGTCGACCTGCGCGCCAAGGGCATCACCGGCAAGGAGGCCGAGGCCGTGCTGGGCAGCGCCCACATGACCATCAACAAGAACGCCATTCCCAACGACCCCGAAAAGCCGATGGTCACCAGCGGCGTGCGCATCGGCACGCCCGCCATGACCACCCGCGGCTTCAGGGACGATGAGGCGCGCCTGACGGCCCACCTCATCGCCGACGTGCTGGAGAACCCGCGCGACGCGGCCCACATCGACGCCGTGCGCGCCAAGGTGCACGCGCTGACCAGCCGCTTTCCGGTGTACGGCTGAGGCCCAAGGAAGCAGAGGCATGCCCCGCCGCCGCGTGCCGCCGGCTGCGCGCCTCCGACGACCGCGCGTCCGGGTCGTCACCACGGTCGAGGGCGCCCGCGCAGCGTCCGCCGCCAGGACCGTGGTCCTATGAAATGCCCGTTCTGCCGCCACGTCGACACGCAGGTGGTTGAGACCCGCGTCTCGGAGGATGGCGTCTTCGTGCGGCGCCGGCGGCAGTGCGGCGCGTGCCAGAAGCGCTTCACGACCTACGAGCGCTCCGACGTCAACTTTCCGGCCATCGTGAAGAAGGACGGCAGCCGCGCCGACTTCGATCCCGCCAAGGTCCGCGCCTCGATGATGCTGGCACTGCGCAAGCGCCCGGTCGGCATCGAGCCGGTCGACGAGGCGCTGCTGCGCATCGAGCGCGAGCTGCTGTCCAGCGGCCTGCGGGAGATCGACTCCGCCAAGGTCGGCGAGCTGGTCATGCGCGAGCTCAAGCGGCTCGACAAGGTGGCCTACGTGCGCTTCGCCTCGGTGTACCGCAGCTTCGAGGACGTGGACGAGTTCAGGCAGCTGCTGCGGGATATCTGAGCGGCGCCGCTGGCTAGAAATGGAAAAACCCTGCTGCTTTTTCGATAGCAGGCTTCCCAATAACCATGCGGCTTTCGCTGGTAGGACGTGCGTGACTCGAACACGCGACCAACGGATTAAAAGTCCGCTGCTCTACCGACTGAGCTAACGTCCCACTCTCTCTGCCGGAATGAATCCGGCAAAGCCGCAGATTATACCGTCGAGCTGCCGGCGATCCGGTCGATGGCCCAGCCGGCCGCGCACTGGCCGAAGGTCGCGGTCACGCTGACCAGCGAGCCGTAGCCGTGGCAGTTCAGGCTGCCGTCGCCCACCGCCAGCGCGCACGAGGCGTCGGGCGGCGCCACCGCCTCGCGGCTGAACACACAGGCGATGCCCAGGGCCCGGCCCTCGCGCGGCGCGCCGTGCTCCTTGCGCAGGCGCTGTCGCAGCTGGGCCAGCAGCGGGTCGTGCGTCGCGCGGGCGAGGTCGTCGATCTCGACCTTCTCGGCGCGGCGCTTGCCACCGGCGGCACCCACGGTGATGAAGCCAGCGCGCGTCTCGCGCGCCCAGGCCGCCATCGCCAGCTTGGCCCGGGCCTGGTCGCACGCGTCGATGACGGCGTGCACCGGGCCGTGGGCCCGGCACGCGGCGTCGAGAATCTGGCGCCAGTTGCCGGGCTCGACGAAGTCGTCGATCGCCAGCACCCGGCAGTCGGCGTTGATCTGCCCGATGCGCTCGCGCATGGCCTCGACCTTGGCTTGGCCGACGGTCGAGGCGAGCGCATGCACCTGCCGGTTGATGTTCGATTCGGACACGTGGTCCAGGTCCACCAGCGTCAGGCGGCCGATGCCGCTGCGCGCCAGCGCCTCGGCGGCCCAGGAGCCGACGCCGCCGATGCCCACGACCAGCGCATGCGCCGTGCGCAGCCGGGCCGCGCCGGCCCTGCCGTAGAGTCGCTCCAATCCGCCGAAGCGGCGGTCAGGATCGTCTGCCGCAGGCGGCGCGCTACCGTCGGTGGCACCGACGGTGGAAGCGTGCGCGGCGTTCAACGCAGCCGTGCCAGGCGCTCGCGCCCCGCCTGCGCGGCTTCCGACTGCGGGTACGCCTTGGCGAGGTCTTCCAGCGTGCGGCGCGCGGCGCGCAGGTCCTTCAGCTCGATCTGGCAGTTGGCGATCGACAGCACCGCTTCCGGCGCCTTGGCATGGTCCGGCGCGAGCGACAGCATGGAGCGGAAGTTGGTGATCGCCTCGTTGTAGTTCTTGGTGGCGTACTGCGCATTGCCGAGCCAGAACAGGGCCGACGGGTTGTAGCCGCTCTGGGGGTAGCGCTTGATGAAGTCGGCGAAGGCGCCCTGGGCCTGCGCGAACTGGCCGCTGCGGAACACCGCCAGGGCGGCGTCGAAGTCGGCCTTCTCGCGCGGGTCGGCGTTGAACTCGCGCCCGTCGACGGCAACCTTGCCGGGCTCGTTCTTCTTCAGCCGCTCGTCGACGTCCTTCTGCTGCTGCTGCAGCTCGGACAGGCTGCGGGTGAGCTGCTCGTTCTGACCGGTCATGCGCGAGAGGTCGCCGCGCACCGCCTCGATCTGGTTCTGCAGGTCGAGCAGGCTGCGCCGCAGCTGCGTGTTCTCGTCGGCCAGCCGCTGGTTGGTCGCCTCGGACTGCGCGCGGATGGTCTCGACGCGCTGGCGCAGGTCGAGAATGGCGCGGCGTGCCTCGTCGTCCTCGAACAGCGCGGCGTGCGAAGCGAGCGAGCTGCCGAGCAGGGCCAGGACCACGCCGGCGCGCCAGAGCGGGCGCGGCCACGCACGGCTCGCCGCACCCGACACCGGGCTGTGGCGTGGCATCAGCGGTAGGAGATCTCGACGCGACGGTTCTGCGCCCACACCGCTTCTCCGCTGCCGGGCACGGCCGGCTTTTCCTTGCCGAAGCTCACCGCTTCGAGCTGCGAGTCGTTGACGCCCAGCAGGCCCAGCGCGCGGCGCACGGCCTCGGCGCGCTTCTGGCCGAGCGCCAGGTTGTACTCGCGCCCGCCGCGCTCGTCGGTATGGCCTTCGAGCGAGACGTGCCGCTGCGGGTTGGCCTTGAGGAAGCGGGCATGGCCGTCGATCAGCGACTGGTAGTCCGGCTTGACGGTGTAGCTGTCGTAGTCGAAGTAGATGATGCGGGCCACGCCCACCGGCCCGGCGGCGTTTTGCGCCGAGGTGTCGATGGTGACCGGCGCCACGCCGCTGGCGGCACCGCCGGCGCCCGCGCCGCCCTGCCCCGACGCGCCGCGATCGACCACCGGCACGTCATTGAGTTTGGTGCCGGACGAGCAGCCGGCGATCGCCGCGACGACCGCCAGCGTGAAAACAGTTCTTTTCAACATACGCATCAACTCCTCAGATAAATCATTGCTTCTGGAACGGGCCCCAGTTCGGCTCCCGGATGTCCCCGGCCTGCCCTGCCAGCCGCGCCTTGATCTTGCCATCGAGCGTGGTCGTCATCAGCGCCTCGCGGCCCTGCAGCTGCGTGGCGTAGACGATCAGCTTGCTGTTGGGCGCGAAGCTCGGCCGCTCGTCCGCCGCGGTGTCGGTGATGGCCGTGGCGTTGCCGCTGGCCAGCTCCATCACGTGCAGCTTGAAGGCGCCACCGATGCGCGAGATGTAGGCCAGCCACCGGCCGTCGGCGCTGACAGCCGGCGAGATGTTGTAGGTGCCGTTGAAGGTGACGCGCTCCGGGTTGCCGCCCTCGGCGGACATGCGGTAGATCTGCGGCGCGCCGCCGCGGTCGCTCACGAAGTAGATGGTGCGGCCGTCGGCGGAGTAGGCCGGCTCGGTGTCGATGCTGGCGCTCTGCGTCAGCCGGCGCGGCTCGCCGCCGCCGGCCGCGATGGTGTAGAGCTGCGAGCCGCCGTCGCGGCTGAGCGTGACGGCGAGCGAGCGTCCGTCGGGCGCCCAGGCCGGGGCACTGTTGGAGCCGCGGAAGTTGGCCAGCAGGCGCCGCTTGCCGCTGGCCACGTCGTGCACGTAGATGACGGGCTTGCGCGACTCGAAGGACACGTACGCCAGCTGCGTTCCGTTGGACGACCAGACCGGCGAGATGATGGGCTCCGGGCTCGACAGCGCCGACTGCGCGTTCTCGCCGTCGGCGTCGGCGACCCACAGCGTGTAGCGGTTGCCGTTCTTGGTGACGTAGGCGATGCGGGTCGAGAAGATGCCCTTCTCGCCGGTCAGCTTCTCGTAGACGTAGTCCGCGATGCGGTGCGAGGCGAGCCGCAGGTCGCCCTGCGGCACGGTGTAGCTCTGGCCGCCCAGGTCCTGGCCGCGCACCACGTCCCACAGCCGGAAGCGCACGTCGTAGCGGCCGTCGCCGGTGCGCGAGACGCCGCCCGCCACCAGCGAGTCGGCGGTGCGCTGGCGCCACAGGCTCAGGTCGGGGCGCGAGTTCTCGTCGAGCGCCTGGCCCGACGCATCGACGCCGCGGAACTGGCCGCTGCGCTCGAGGTCGGCCTGCACGATGGCGGAGATTTTCTGGGGCGAGGCGTCCTGCCCCTTGAAGGGCACCAGGGCGATCGGCAGCTGGGTCAGCCCGACGCCCGAGACTTCGACCCGGAACTGGGCCAGCGCAGCGCTCATCGGGGAGGCGGCAAGCGCCGCGAGCAGGGCGCGGCGGGCGGAAGACGGCACGGCGGAGGAAAGAGGGGACACGGAGTTCGGCTGGTTCATGCGGTTCGGCAGGCACGCGGGTGCCTCCCATCGGAACGAGGCGCAATGGTACACACTGCACCCGCCGCGGCGTCACCAAACGTGAATGACCGGGAGCGAGCCACGCCGCCGGGCGCATCCGTAGAATCCGCGCCCATGCCCTCTTCTCCCCCCGGGGCCGCGGCCCGCGCGCCTCTCGGGCGCCGCGTGCGCCGGCTCATGACCTGGTTCGGGAGCTCGCGGCGCTGGTGGGCGACCGCGCTGCTGGCCGCGCTGCTGGCCGCCTTGACCGAGCCCCTGATGCCCGCCCTGCTCAAGCCACTGCTCGACCGCGGATTCGCGCGCGGGCAGCTGGCGCTGTGGACCGTGCCGGCCGCCATCGTGCTGCTGTTCGCGGTGCGCGGGCTGGCGCAGTTCGTCTCGCAGTACGCGCTGGCGCGCATCGCCAACGAGGGCATGCAGCGGCTGCGGCGCGTGCTGTTCGCCCGCGTGCTGGCGGCCGAGCTGGCGCTGTTTTCGCGCCAGTCGGCCAGCGCGCTGTCCAACACGGTGGTCTACGAGGTGCAGACCGGCGCCATGCTGCTGGTGCAGGCGCTGCTGGGCCTCACGCGCGACGGCTTCACGCTGGTGGCGCTGCTGGCCTACCTGATCTATTTGAACTGGAAGCTGACGCTGGTCGTCGCGCTGCTGGTGCCGGGCGTCTCGTGGATCATGAAGACGCTGTCGAAGCGTCTCTACCACCTGACCCGGCTCGGCCAGCAGGCCACCGACGAGCTGGCCTACGTGGTCGAGGAAAACGTGCTGGCGCACCGCATGGTCCGCCTGCACGGCGCCGAGGCGTCGCAGGCCGCGCGCTTCGAGCGCCTGAGCCACGAGCTGAACCGCCTGGCCGTCAAGTCGACTGTCGCCTCGGCCGCCATGACGCCGCTGACGCAGCTGCTGGCGGCCGGCGCCCTGTCGGCGGTGGTGGTGATCGCGCTGTGGCAAAGCGGCGAGAAGGGGCTGACCGTCGGCGGCTTCGTCGCCTACATCACCGCCATGCTGATGCTGATCGCGCCGATCCGCCGGCTCGCCGAGGTGGCCAACCCCATTACGCGCGGGCTGGCCGCGCTGGAGCGCGGGCTGGCGCTGGTGGACGACGTGGCCTCCGAGCCCCAGGGCGGCTTCGGGCTGGCGCGCGCCGCGGGCCGCATCGAGTTGCGCGGGGTGAGCGTCAACTACCGCGACAGCGACGCGGCGCGCGCGCTCGACGGCATCGACCTGTCGATCGCCGCCGGCGAGGTGGTGGCCTTCGTCGGCCCCTCGGGCTCGGGCAAGACGACGCTGGTCAACCTGCTGCCGCGCTTCGTGCTGCCGAGCGCCGGCCGCGTGCTGCTCGACGGCCACGACCTGGCGCAGTGGCGCCTGCCCAGCCTGCGCGCGCAGTTCGCGATGGTGAGCCAGGACGTGGTCATGCTCAACGACACGCTGGCAGCCAACGTGGCGCTCGGCGCGGCCGAGCCCGACCGCGAGCGCGTCGCGCAGTGCCTGGCGGCGGCCAACCTCGCGCACCACGTCGCGGGCCTGCCGGCGGGCATCGATACCGTGCTCGGCCACAACGCCGTCGAGCTCTCGGGCGGTCAGCGCCAGCGCCTGGCGATCGCCCGCGCGCTCTACCGGGACGCGCCCGTGCTGCTGCTCGACGAGGCCACCTCGGCGCTCGACACCGAATCCGAGCGGCTCATCCAGGAGGCGCTGCAGCGCCTCCTGAAAGGACGCACCACCCTGATCGTCGCGCACCGCCTCTCGACCATCCAGCACGCCGACCGCATCGTCGTGATGGACCACGGCCGCATCGCCGAGCAGGGCAGCCACGCGCAGCTGATGGCGCTGGACGGCCTCTACGCGCGCCTGCAGGCGCACGCCGTGCGCACCGCCCCCGCAGGCCAGCCCGCGACGCTTTAGCAAACGCCCCCAGCGCCATACCAGAAACACCGTGGCCCCGGCTTTGCCGGGCCAGTGGTGTTGCCCCCGGTCGGGGGTTGGCGTACGACACGAAGTGCGGAAGCCTGGGGGCGAGCTCAGAGCAACACGATGTCGTACTGCCCCTGCCCCATCGCCGGCTCGGCGCGCAGCGAGATCGGCTTGCCGATGAAGTCGCTCAGGCCCGCCAGGTGGCGGCTCTCCTCGTCCAGGAACAGCTCGATCACCTGCGGCGACGAGACGATGCGGAACTCGCGCGGGGTGAACTGCCTCGCCTCGCGCAGGATCTCGCGCAGCACCTCGTAGGCGACGCTGCGCGCGGTCTTGACGATACCCTGCCCGCCGCAGGCGGCGCACGGCTCGCATAGCATGTGCGCCAGCGACTCGCGGGTGCGCTTGCGCGTCATCTCGACCAGGCCGAGCTGCGAGAAGCCGCCGGCGCTGGTCTTGACGCGGTCGCGCGCGAGCTGCTTGCGCAATTCCGCTAGCACCGCCTCGCAGTGGTCGGCGCGCGCCATGTCGATGAAATCGACAATGACGATGCCGCCCAGGTTGCGCAGCCGCAGCTGCCGCGCGATGGCATGCGCGGCCTCCAGATTGGTCTTGAAGATGGTGTCGTCGAAGTTGCGCGCGCCGACGAAGCCGCCGGTGTTCACATCGACCGTGGTCAGCGCCTCGGTCTGGTCGACCACCAGATAGCCGCCCGACTTCAGATCGACCCGCCGCCCGAGCGCCTTGGCGATCTCGTCGTCGATCGAATAGAGGTCGAAGATCGGCCGCTCGCCGCCGTAGTGCTGCAGCTTGGCCACGGCCTGCGGCATGAATTCACGGCCGAACTTGACCAGCGCCTCGAACTGCTCGCGCGAATCGATGCGGATGGTCTGCGTGGCCTCGCTGGTCATGTCGCGCAGCACGCGCTGCAACAGGCTCAGATCCTGGTGCAGCAGCGACATCGGCGGCAGCCGCGACGACAGCTCGCGGATGCGCGACCAGGTCTTGCGCAGGTAGGCGATGTCCTCGGACAGCTCGGCGTCGCTCGCGTCCTCGCCGTTGGTGCGCAGGATGAAGCCGCCGGTGTGCGAATCACGGTCGCCGCCGCCGGCCTCGGCCTGCGCCGCCGCCTCGGCGAGCGCCTGCACACGCCGGCGCAGCGACTCGCGCTGGTCCGAAGGGATTTTCTGCGAGATGCCGACATGGTTGTCCTGCGGCAGGAACACCAGGAGCCGCCCCGCGATGCTGATCTGCGTGGACAGCCGCGCGCCCTTGGTTCCGATCGGGTCCTTGAGCACCTGCACCAGGAGCGGCTGGCCCTCGAACACCTGCTTTTCGATCGGCACCATCGTTGCGCTGCCGCGCTGGTCGCGTGGCTCGCGCTCGGTGGCGGCCGACATGGGCCGCGAGCCGGGCGTGAACGGCGCCGTAAGGTCGGCCACGTGCAGGAAGGCGGTGCGCTCCAGCCCGATGTCGATGAAGGCCGACTGCATGCCGGGCAGCACGCGCGCCACCTTGCCCAGGTAGATGTTGCCCACCAGCCCGCGCTCCAGCGTGCGCTCGATGTGCAGCTCCTGCACCGCGCCCTGCTCGACGAGCGCGACGCGCGTCTCCTGCGGCGACCAGTTGATCAGGATGTCCTGTTGCATGAAAAAGAAAGAAGGGAGGAAGGACGACGATGGCAGCTCAGACCCTCAGCCCGGCGCCGCGCAACAGCTGCGCGGTCTCGAACATCGGCAGTCCCATGATGCCCGAATAGCTGCCGCTCAGATGCTCGATGAAGGCCGCCGCCCGGCCCTGCACCGCGTAGGCGCCGGCCTTGCCGAGCGGCTCGCCGCCGGCGACGTAGGCGGCGATCTGCGACGGTGCGAGCGCAGCGAAGCGAACGCGCGACACGCTGAGCGCGGCGGCGGCACCGGCGCGGCCGTCGTGCAGCGCGACGGCCGTCAGCACGCGGTGCGTGCGGCCCGCCAGCAGCGCCAGCATGCGCTGGGCGTCCTCCGCGTCGCGCGGCTTGCCGAGGATCGCGCGGCCGAGCGCGACGGTGGTGTCGGCGCACAGCACCGGCGCGGCGGGCAGGCCGCGGCGCTCGCGGCGCGCCACGGCGGCGGCCAGCTTGAGCGCGGTCACGCGCCGCACGTAGGCGGCGGGCGCCTCGCCGGGGCGGGTCGCCTCCAGCGCCTCGGCGTCCTCGTCGTCCGCGGGCAGCAGCGGGCGGTGAACGACGCCCAGTTGGTCGAGCAATTGGGCGCGCCGCGGGCTTTGCGAGGCCAGGTAGACGAAGCCGGGCATGGCGCGCTCGCCGCCGCTCATTCGCGGTGGTAGGGGTGGCCGGCGTTGACCGACCAGGCGCGGTAGAGCTGCTCGACCAGCAGCACGCGCGCCAGGGCGTGCGGCAGCGTCAGGTCCGACAGGCGGATGCGCTCGTGCGCGGCGGCCTTGAAGGCCGGGTCGAGCCCGTCGGGCCCGCCGATGACGAGCGCCACGTCGTCGCCCGATTCCTGCCAGGCGCGCAGGCGCGCGGCCAGCGCCTGGGTCGTGACGGCCGTGCCGCGCTCGTCGAGCGCCACGACGCGGGCGCGCGGCGCGGCCGAGGCGATGGCCGCCTCGATGCGCCCGCGCTCGGCGGCGTAAAGCGTCTCCAGCGTCCTGGAGCCGCGCGGCTCGGTCTTGACGGCGCGCAACTCGAACCTGATCTCGGGCGGGAAGCGCTTGGCGTAGTCGTCCCAGGCGCTTTGTGCCCAGTCGGGCACGCGCTGCCCGACGGCGACCACCAGCAGCTTCATGCGCCGCGCGGCGGGGTCTTGCGGGAGGCTTTCCTGGCGGCGGGCCGGGCGGCGGCAGGTTCAGCGAAGGCCGGTCCGTCGGCCGAAACGGCGGGCTGGGCCGTCTTTTTCACGGCGGCCTTTTTCGAGGCGGGCTTCTTCGCCGCCGCCTTCCTTGCGGCCGGCCTGTTGCTCGCACCCGTCTCCGCGCCGGCATCGGCGCCTGCGCCCACGGCGGAGTCCGCGGGCGCAGGCGCGGCCGCGCGGCTTGCCGCGGCTTTCCGGGCGGGCGCCTTGCGCGCCGCCGGCTTCTGCGCCTTCTCGGCCTTGGCGGCCTGCTCGGCTTCGCGGATCGCGGTCTTGGCGGCGCTGGCGCGGCGCAGCGAGGTCGTTGCCGTCTTTGCCGCCGCGGCCTTTTTGGCGGGTGCAGCGCCGGACGTCGCGCCCGGGGGCCGGGTGGCGCCGAGCTTCAGGCGCACCGGGGTGTCGCCCCAGATTTCCTCCAGGTGGTAGTACTGGCGGATCGCCGGCTGCATGACGTGCACCACGGCGGCGCCGCAGTCCACGATGATCCACTCGCCGTTGGCCTCGCCCTCGGTGCGCGGCTTGGCGAAGCCGGCCTCCTGCACGGCCTCGCGCACGCTCGCGGCGAGCGCCTTGGTCTGGCGGTTGGAGGTGCCGGAGGCGACGATCACGCGCTCGAACAGCGGCGAGAGATGGGCGGTGTCGAAAACCTGGATGTCCTGCGCCTTGACGTCTTCGAGGCCATCGACGATGGCCCGCTGGAGTTTCTGGGTGTCTTTCTTGGCGGCGGCTTCAGTGGTCATCAGGAGTGGGCAGGTAGAGGGAGTGCTGGTCAATATAGCGCGCAACGGCGGGCGGAACCAGCGAGGCGATGGACTCGCCCGCGGCGCGGCGCGCGCGGATGGCGGTCGCGCTCAGTGGCGTGGGCTCGAAGGCGAGCGACTCGAAGCGCGCGCCGGACGGCGCGCCGGGCAGGCTTTCAGGGTCGAAACCGGCGACAGCGCCCGTGGCGTCTGGCCTACCAGCTATGGAAACGATAGCGATCGACAGGATGTCCCGCCAGCCGTGCCAGCTCGGCAGGGCGGCGGCCTGGTCGGCGCCGAGGATCAGCACCGGCTGCGCGCCGGGCTGCTCGGCCACGAGTTCGCGCAGCGTGTCGAGCGTGTAGGTGGGGCCGGCGCGCCGCACCTCGCGCGCGTCGACCACGGTGCGCGGCAGCCCGCCGAAGGCCAGCCTCGCCATGGCCAGGCGGTCGGCGGCGGCGCTCAGGCTCCGCGCCTTGTGCCACGCCTGCCCGGTCGGGAAGATGCGCAGCTGCGCCAGGTCGAGCTGCACCAGCGCGGCGCGCGCCAGCGCGACGTGCGCGTTGTGCGGCGGATCGAAGGCGCCGCCGAAGACGCCGACGCGCCCTGCTGCGACGGGCGTGTCCTGGACCGGCGCAGCATCGCGGGCCGCCTCGGCGGGCGAACCCGTCGTCATGGCCGCACCGCGCGTGGCGGCCGCGCCGGCGCCGGGCTCACAGCCACTCGCGCCGCACCAGGAAGTCGCTGTAGAGCGCCGCCTCCGGCGTGCCGGGCTCGGGCTCGCGGCGGTAGGCCCAGCCGGCCAGTGGCGGCATCGACAGCAGGATCGACTCGGTGCGCCCGCCCGACTGCAGGCCGAAGTGCGTGCCGCGGTCCCACACCAGGTTGAACTCGACATAGCGCCCGCGCCGGTAGAGCTGGAAGTCGCGCTCGCGCCCGCCCCAGGCCGTGGCGCGGCGACGCTCGACGATAGGCAGGTAGGCCGGCAGGAAGGCGTCGCCCACCGCGCGCAGCATGTCGAAGCCCCGCGCCTGGCCGAGCTCGGAGAAATCGTCGAAGAAGATGCCGCCGACGCCGCGCTGCTCGCCGCGGTGCTTGAGGTGGAAGTACTCGTCGCACCATTGCTTGAAGCGCGGGTACTTGTCGGCGCCGAAGGGCGCCAGCGCGTCGCGGCAGGCGGCGTGGAAGTGCACCGCGTCGGTCTCGAAGCCGTAGATGGGCGTGAGGTCCATGCCGCCGCCGAACCAGCACACCGGCTCCTGCCCGGGGTGGCCGGCGGCAATCATGCGCACGTTCATGTGCACCGTGGGCACGTACGGGTTGCGTGGATGGAAGACGAGCGAGACGCCCATCGCCTCGAACGGCGCGCCCGCGAGCTCGGGCCGGTGCGCGGTGGCCGAAGGCGGCAGCGCCCGGCCGCGCACGTGCGAGAAGCCGCAGCCGGCGCGCTCGAACACGTGCCCGCCTTCCAGGATGCGCGTGACGCCGTCGCCCTCGAGCGGCTCGCCCTGCGCCTTGTGCCAGGCGTCTTCGAGAAAGCGCACGCCGCCCGGCGTTGCCGACGCCTCCACGGCCTCGATGGCCGCCGTGATGCGCGACTGCAAGCCTTCCAGGTACGCCCGCACGTGCGCCGGCGAGCCTGGCGCGCCGGCGGATGACGCCGCGCCCGCCTGCATGGCCGGAGCCGGCGAGGCCGCGCCCGCCGTCACTTGGCGCCCCTCGCGGCGCGGTGGCCGATATCGCGCCGGTACTGCGCGCCGTCGAAGTGGACGCGGCCGACGATCTCGTAGGCGCGCTGCTGCGCCTGCTTCACGTTGTCGGCCAGCGCCGTCACGCACAGCACGCGCCCGCCGGCGGTGCGCAGTTCGCCGTCCCGCAGCGCGGTACCGGCGTGGAACACCACGGCGTCGGGGCTCTCCGGCGGGATGCCGGTGACCAGGTCGCCCTTGCGCGGTGCCTGCGGATAGCCCCCGGCCGCCATCACCACGCCGAGCGCGGTGCGGCGGTCCCATTGCAGCTCGACCGCATCGAGCGTACCGTCGGTGGCGCGCCACAGCAGCTCGAACAGGTCGGACTTGAGCCGCAGCAGGATGGGCTGGGTCTCCGGATCGCCCAGCCGGCAGTTGAATTCGAGCGTTTTGACGCGGCCCGCGGCGTCGATCATCAGTCCGGCGTAGAGGAAGCCGGTGTACGGGACGCCGTCGCGCTCCATGCCGCGCACGGCCGGCAGGATGACCTCGCGCATGGCGCGCGCGTGCACCGTGGCGGTAACCACCGGCGCCGGCGAGTAGGCGCCCATGCCGCCGGTGTTGGGGCCTTCGTCGCCGTCCCGCAGGCGCTTGTGGTCCTGGCTGGTGGCGAGCGCGACGACGTTGCGGCCGTCGCACACGACCATGAAGCTGGCCTCCTCGCCCTGCAGGAACTCCTCGATCACGATGCGCGGCGCGGCGCGGCCCGCCTCGTCCTCGTTGTGCGTCACGCCGAAATGCTCGCCCCCCAGCATGGCGTCGATGGCCGCGTGCGCTTCGGCCGCCGTCATGGCGACCACCACGCCCTTGCCCGCGGCCAGGCCGTCGGCCTTGACGACGATCGGCACGCCCCTGGCGTCGACGTAGGCGTGCGCCGGCTCGGACTCGGTGAAGCTCTCGTAGGCGGCCGTGGGGATGCCGTGGCGCTGCATGAAGGCCTTGGAAAACGCCTTGGAGCTCTCCAGCTGCGCCGCGGCGCGGGTCGGCCCGAAGATGCGCAGGCCGTGCGCGCGGAAGTCGTCCACCACCCCGGCGGCCAGCGGCGCCTCGGGGCCGACCACCGTCAGCACGATCTTCTGCGCCAGCGCCCAGTCGCGCAGCGCGACGGGGTCGGCGATGTCGATGTTCTCCAGGCGGCGGTCGAGCGCCGTGCCGCCGTTGCCGGGCGCGACGAACACGCGCGAGACGCGGTCGGACTGCGCCAGCTTCCAGGCCAGCGCGTGCTCGCGCCCGCCGCCGCCGATCACCAGGACTTTCATGCCCGGGCCTTCATTCGGACAGCGCCGCGTTGTGGTAGACGTCCTGCACGTCGTCCAGGTCCTCGAGCACGTCGAGCAGCTTCTGCATCCTCGCGGCGTCCTCGCCCGTCACGTCGACGGTGTTCTCGGGGCGCATCGTGACCTCGGCCAGCTCGGGCTTCAGGCCGGCGGCCTCCAGCGCGTTCCTGACCGTCTCGAAATCACCCACGGCGGTCAGCACCTCGACGGCGCCGTCGTCGTCCGTGACGACGTCCTCGGCGCCCGCCTCCAGCGCCACTTCCATGACACGGTCCTCGTCGGTGCCGGGCGCGAAGACGAACTGCCCGCAATGCTTGAACTGGAACGCCACCGAGCCCTCGGTGCCCATGTTGCCGCCGTGCTTGGAGAAGGCGTGGCGCACCTCGGCCACGGTGCGCACGCGGTTGTCGGTCATGGTGTCGACGATGATGGCCGCGCCGCCGATGCCGTAGCCCTCGTAGCGGATTTCCTCGTAGTTGACGCCTTCGAGGTTGCCGGTGGCCTTGTCGATGTTGCGCTTGACGGTGTCGGCCGGCAGGTTGACCGCCTTGGCCTTCTCCACCGCCAGCCGCAGCCGCGGGTTGGCGCCCAGGTCACCTCCACCCTGGCGCGCCGCGACCGTGATCTCGCGGATGACGCGGGTCCAGGCCTTGCCGCGCTTCTCGTCCTGGCGGCCCTTGCGGTGCTGAATGTTCGCCCATTTGCTGTGTCCGGCCATCGCTTGCTTCCTGGTGGTGCGTGAGGTATTTATATAGCGCCGCGAGTTTACTGTCGGCTCTCGCGCCGCTGCCGGCTGTGCGGGGAAAGCGACAGGGCGCGAGCGGCTTTTGGGGATAATCCGGCGATGAACATCGCACCCCCGGCCGCCGGAACCGACCGCCCCGCGGGAGCCGCCCTGCCTGGGCCCTCCGCGCCCGAAGCCTGCGACGTGCTGGTGATCGGCGGCGGCCCGGCCGGCGCCACCGTCGCCGCGCTGCTGGCGCAGCAGGGGCGCCGCGTGGTGCTGCTGGAGAAGGCGCAGCATCCACGCTTCCACATCGGCGAGTCGCTGCTGCCGGCCAACGTGGCGCTGTTCGAGCGGCTCGGCGTGCGCGAGCAGGTCGAGCGGATCGGCATGCCCAAGTGGGGCGTCGAGTTCGTCTCGCCCGACCACGACCACGTGGCGCGCGTCGAGTTCGCCGAGGCCTGGGACAAGACCATGCCGTACTCCTGGCAGGTGCGGCGCTCCGAACTCGACGAGATCCTGTTTCGCAACGCCGCGGCGCAGGGCGCCGAGGCGATCGAGGGCTGCCGCGTGCGCGACGTCGCCTTCGAAGCCGAGGGCGCCACCGTCAAAGCGTCGCTGGCCGGCGGCGTCCGGCGCCAGTGGCGCACCCGCTTCGTGATCGACGCGTCGGGGCGCGACACCTTCCTCGCCAACAAGTTCAAGGCCAAGCAGAAGAACCGGCGCCACAACAGCACGGCGCTGTTCGGTCACTTCACCGATGCCGAGCGGCTGCCGGGCAAGCTCGAAGGCAACATCACCATCTTCTGGTTCGCCCACGGCTGGTTCTGGTACATCCCGCTGGCCGACGGCACCACCAGCGTCGGCGCGGTGTGCTGGCCCTACTACCTCAAGTCGCGCAGGAAGCCGCTGGCGGACTTCTTCGCCGACACCATCGCGCTGTGCCCGCCGCTGGCCGCGCGGCTGGAGGCGGCCACCCTGGTCGACGGGGCGGTGTACGCCACCGGCAACTATTCGTACAGCAGCAGCCACTGCAGCGGCGAGCGCTACCTGATGCTGGGCGACGCCTACACCTTCGTCGATCCGGTGTTTTCCTCGGGCGTGTACCTGGCGATGCACAACGCGTTCCAGGGCGCGGAGCTGGTCGCCACCCTGCTCGACCGCCCGGCCGAGGCGAGCGCGGCGCGGCGGGCCTTCGAGCGCTACATGCGCGCCGGGCCGCGCGAGTTCTCGTGGTTCATCTACCGCGTGACCAACCCGACGATGCGCGACTTCTTCATGTACCCGCAAAACCCGCTGCGTGTGAAGGAAGCACTGCTGTCGCTGCTGGCGGGCGACATCCACGGCACCACGCCGATCTGGGGCTCGGTGCGCGTGCTCAAAACCCTGTACTACGCGGTCTCGGCGATGCACCCGAAGCGCACCTGGCTCAGCTGGCGGCGCCGGCAGCGCAACATCCGCGACCTGGGGCCGCTGGACAGCGAAAACGTCGCCGAGGCGCAGTGAAGCCCGAGGTCTCGACAACGGCCCCCCGGCTTGCCGTGCAGCGCCTGCGCCTCGACGCCTGGCGGCAGGCGGGCAGCACGCTCGACGATGGCTTGCTGGGCGCGCTGAGCTACGGCGAAAACGGCGATGCATGCGATGGCGGCGACGCGCGGCTGACGCGGGTCGCGAGCCCGCTGCTGGCGCCCGGCGCGCCTTGCATTGACCTCTGGCGCGGCGACGGCGCCGTGCAGGCCGGCCGCACCGGCCGGGTGCGCTGGTGGCGCGACGACGCCTGGCTGTTCGGCACCCTGGACCTCGACGAGGCGCAGAGCGGCGCCGGCGGCTTCGCCGAGCTCAGCCGGCGCGCCTACCGGGACGTGTTCGAGACGCTGGCGCAAAGCCGGCGGCCGCACCTGCTGCGCATCTGGAACTACCTGCCGCGCATCAACGCCGACGGGGGCGGCCTGGAGCGCTATCGCCAGTTCAACGCCGGGCGCCAGCAGGCCTTCCTGGAGGCGCAGCGCCCAGTGCTGGAGGGCGCGCCGGCGGCCTGCGCGCTCGGCACGCCCGCGGGGCCGCTTGCCATCCGCTTCCTGGCGGGCCGCGCCGAGCCGGTGGCGGTCGAGAACCCGCGCCAAGTGTCGGCCTACCGCTACCCGAGCGCCTACGGCCCGCGCGCGCCGACCTTCTCGCGCGCCGCGCTGGCCGACCTGGGTGGCGGGATGCTGGCGCTGCTGATCTCCGGTACCGCCAGCATCGTCGGCCACGCCACCGTGCACGCGGGCGACGTGCGCGCGCAGACGGCCGAGGCGCTGCGCAACCTGCAGGCGGTGATCGACAGCGCGCATACCCGCTGCAGCGCGCGCTTCGACTTGGCGCGGCTCGATTGCGTGGTCTACGTGCGCCACCGAGCCGACACCGCGGCGGTGCGCGAGGTGCTGACACGCAGCTGGGGCGCGCCGTCGCACAGCCTGCGCAACGCGGTCTTCCTGCAGGCCGATATCTGCCGCGCCGACCTGCTGGTCGAGATCGAGGCGCACGCCATCGCCGCCGGGGCGCTGCGGACATGAGGCGCCATCACCGGGCCGCCCGCAGGAAGGGCACCGCAGCACACAGCGTGCAGGCGTCCCCTGAACGTGGCGTGACGCCCCCTGCCCGACAGACGGCCTGACCCATGGGCTTCCTGCCGAGGCTGCCCGCCACCCTGCTGCTCTACGCCCTGCTCGGGGTGCTCGGCGCGGCGTCGCTCGGCTGGACGCTGGCGGCGCTGTTGCTTTATCCGCTGCTGCCGCGCGAGCGCGGCAAGACGCTCGGGCGCGCCGCCATCGCCCACATCTACCGCATGTTCTGGGCACTCGCGTCGGCACTGGGCATGATGCGCATCGACGCGCGCTGCCTCGACGCGCTCAGGAACGAGCGCGGCCTGGTCGTGGTCGCCAACCATCCGAGCATGCTCGACGCGCTGCTGCTGGTGGCGCGCCTGCCGCGCGGCGTGTGCATCATGAAGGCCGACCTCATGAAGAACGTCTTCCTGGGTTCGGGCGCCCGGCTGGCGCGCTACATCCGCAACGACTCGGCGCGCGGCATGGTGCGCCGGGCGGTGCAGGAGCTGCGCGACGGCGGCCAGCTCATCGTGTTCCCGGAGGGCACCCGCACCATGGGCGGGCGGCTCAACGCCTTCCGTCCCGGCGTGACGCTGATCGCCCGGCTGGCGCAGGCGCCGATCCAGACCGTCTTCATCGACACCGACTCGCCCTACCTCGGCAAGGGCTGGCCGTTGTGGCGGCTGCCGCCGCTGCCCATCGTCTTCACGCTGCGCCTGGGCGAGCGCTTCGCGCCGGCGCCCGACAGCGACGCGCTGCTGCGGCAGATCGAGCAGTACTACCGCCAGGCCATCGACCAGCGCCCCGCCGAAGCGCACGACCGCGCATGCCAGACGTTCCATCAGCCACCCACCTTGTCCTGATCCCGAGCTACAACGCCGGCGAGCGGCTGTTTTCCACGGTGCGCGCGGCGCGCTCGCAATGGAACCCGGTGTGGGTCGTGATCGACGGCAGCACTGACGGCACGGGCGAGCGGCTGCAGCGGCTGGCGGAGAGCGACCCGGGCCTGCGCGTCCTCGTGCTGCCGCGCAACCGCGGCAAGGGCGCCGCCGTGCTGCACGGGCTGCGCGAGGCACGCGCGGCGGGCTTCAGCCACGCGCTCACGATGGACTCGGACGGCCAGCACCCGGCCGACCTGATCCCGGCCTTCATGCAGGCCTCGCAGGCACGCCCCGACGCCATGGTGCTGGGACGCCCGGTGTTCGACGCCAGCGCGCCGCTGCTGCGGGTGCGCGGGCGGCGCATCTCCAACGGCTGGACGCAGCTCGAGACGCTGTTCGCCGGCATCGGCGACTCGCTCTACGGCTTTCGCGTCTACCCGGTGGCCGAGCTGGTCGCCGTGATGGCGCGCCAGCCCTGGATGCGGCGCTTCGACTTCGACACCGAGGCCGTGGTGCGGCTGGCCTGGCGCGGCGTCAAGCCGCTCAACATCGACGCGCCGGTGAAGTACCTGAGCGCCGACGAGGGCGGCGTCTCGCACTTCCGCTACGGCCGCGACAACCTGCTGCTGACCTGGATGCACAGCCGGCTGATGCTCGAATTCGTGCTGCGGCTGCCGCAGCTCGCCTGGCGGCGGCTGCGCCGGCGGCCGCCGTTCCAGCGCTGAGTTTGCACGCTCGGGCAGGTCGGAATTCAAGCCTTTTTGGCCGCCATCGCCCGTCCCGCCTGGATAGCTAGCTATAAAAAACATAGCAGTTCATCGGAAGAAGGCCTGGTCGGGTTGCTGCCGGCTGTCTTGGCTCAAAGAGGTGTCGGGCTGTCGCCGTCCATCAGCAGCTGCGGCACCTGGCTGAAGCGCAGGCGGCCTGCTTCGCCCTCGAACACCCAGACCATGTCGAAGCGGTCGTCCGGCCACGCCCGGGGCGTGGCCACGTCGCCTCCGGTCAGCGCGTTGGCGAGCCCGGGGATGGCCTTGTGCTCCCAGGCGACCAGCGCCGGCCCCGGCAACCCGCGCAAGGCGAGCGCCAGCGCCTGCTCCTCGCCCTTTTCGAACGGGGTTGCCACCGGCAGGCCGAGGCACGCGGCCAGGGGCGCCAGCGTTTGCCCGCTCCGGAGGCTCGGGGCCTGCGGCGTCGGCGCCGGAGCGAACAGGAAGGCCGGCCGCGAGATGTCGGGCCGCTGCGCGTCGTGCGAAGCGCCGAACCACGCGATCAGCGCCCCGGCGCGCTGCCAGCCGCGCACGCTGAGGGAGTCCGGATCTTCCCGGCCCATCGGGGTGACGCCGCGAATGCCGCTTCCGGGATCGGGCTTCTCCGCGTGGCGTATCACCATGATTCGCGTGGAAGTGGCCATCTGCGCGCTTGTCCTGTCGCCTGGCGTGGTTGCCAGCGACGCGTCACCCCGCAGCGCCCGCGCATCCGTCCCGACCGACGGATCGGGCCTCGTCCGTCACGAGCCCGCCCCTTGCGGCGACGAGTGCTCCCTGGCGGGACCGTCCGGATCGCTGGGCCCGTTGGACGAGGAAAGCTGTTCGGACGGCGGACCGAGCCTGCCGCTGTCGCCGCCCTGCGCCGCCGCCGTGCCGCCCGTGTGCACGCGGGCCGAGCGGCCCGAGTAGATCTCGTCGTCGTCGAAATCGAGCGCCGCCCTGCCTTCGGCGTCGCCACCGCTGACGATGCCGTTGGGCGTCTGTGCGCCTGCCTTGTCTGCCGTGCCTGTCATGGAATGCTCTCCAAAATGCGCAAGCTAGACAGAAGCGGGGCGCCGCCTTGTAGGCGCTCGCCCATTCGCCAGGCAAGGCGGGGCAGCGGCCTGGCGCAGCCGTGGAAACAGGCTCGGAGAATCAGGCCATGCCGCCGTTGACCGAGATGACCTGCCCCGTGATGTACGCCGCCTCGTCGCTCGCCAGGAAGCCCGCCAGCGCGGCCACCTCCTGCGGCGTGCCGGCGCGCCTGGCGGGCACGTACTGCGCGATGGCGGCGGCGTCGAAGGCGGCGTCGGCCATCGGCGAGGCGATGATGCCCGGCGCGATGGCGTTGACCGTGACGCCGCGCGACGCCACTTCGAGCGACAGCGCCTTGGTCGCGCTGTTGAGCGCGCCCTTGGCCGCCGCGTAGTTGACCTGGCCGCGGTTGCCGGTGAGCGCCGACACCGACGAGATGTTGAGGATGCGGCCCCAGCGCGTGCGCAGCATCGGCAGCAGCAGCGGCTGCGTGACGCGGAAGAACCCGTTGACCGAGACGTCGATCACCCGGTGCCACTGCTCGGCGCGCATGCCCGGCAGCACTGCGTCGTCGTGCACGCCGGCGTTGTTGACGAGGATCTGCACCGGCCCGGCAGCCAGCAGGCGCTCGCAGGCGGCGCTCACCGCCTCATCGTCGCGCAGGTCGAACACCACGCATTCGGCCTGGCCGCCGGCGGCGCGGATCGCCCCGGCCAGCCGCTCAACCGCCTCGGGGCGGGCGTTGGCGTGCAGCAGCACGGTGGCGCCGTCGCGCGCCAGACGCTCGGCAATGGCGCCGCCAAGCGCGCCGCTGGCGCCGGTGACGAGGGCTCTTTTTCCGGCCAGGTTCATTTTTTCGAAGGCTCCGCTGTGGTTTCCGACGGCCCGGGGGGCGGCAGCGGCGTGTTGAGCACGACCACCGCGCGCCCGTCGCCGACCGCGCGCCCCGCTTCGTCGGTGACCGTGAAGTCGTACATCACCTGCCGGGCGTCGCCCGACAGCCGGGTGGCGCGCACCTGCAGGGCGCCGGCGATGTCGTCCAGGCGCGCCACCGCGAAGCGCACGTTGCGCACGCTGGCGATGAAGCCCGCCGACGGCGTGCTGCCCGCCTCGGCCAGCAGGCCGCCGTGCAGCGCCATGGCCTGCGCGGCGTACTCGATGGCGCAGGGCGCCGGCAGGCCGTGCGCGGTGCGCAGCGGATTGTCGGGGCGGGCATGGGTCGTCGTCGTGCAATGGATGGATTGAGCATCCCACGCTTCGAGCCGCTCCAGCAGGCACATGCTGCCACGGTGCGGCACGCGCTCTGCGATGCCCGCCGCGTCGAGCGTGGCGGGCGTCGTCATGCACGGCTCCCCACCAGTGACACCGTGAGGTCGGCCACTAGCAACACGTTGGCGAACGGCGTTCCCTGGCTCATCGGCACGCTGCGCACGTTGAAACCGAGCCGCTGCAGCAGCGCGATCCATTCGGCCAGCGGCCGGCCCCAGGTGGGCGAGACGGTGTGGCCGCGCACGCGCGTCACGGTGCGGTCGACCCACTGGCTGATGGCGAAGCCGCGGGCGCTCGACGCGTCGCCGACGCGCAGCAGCAGGCGGCCGGGCGGCGGCCGAGTGGCGTCCTGCGGCCGCGCGCCACCCTGCCGCAGCGCGTCGCGCAGGCGCACCAGCACGCCCTCCTGCGCGGCGTGGTCGACGTAGTGCAGCACGTCGAGCACCACCACCAGGTCGCAGGGCGGCAGCTCGGCGCTGCGCATGTCGCCGCAGACGAAGCGCGGCGGCGGCCGCAGCCCGCCCAGGGCCGCGGTGCCGCGCGCGATGTCGCGCGGCATCAGCTCGATGCCGGTGTAGCGGGCGCCGCGCGGCGACTCGGGCCAGCGCGCGGGCCAGCGGCCGGCTGCCGCTTCGTCCTGCATCCGCTCCGCCGCGTGCAGCAGGCTGGCGAGCAGCCCCTGGCCGCAGCCGATGTCGACCACGCGCAGCGGCCCGCGCCCGGCCAGCCCGTCCTCGACCAGGGCACGGAACACCGGATCGCGCCCCAGCTTGCCGCGCGCGAAGTGCCAGGCGAAGCGGCCGGCGCGGCGGTACGGCGCGCTGGCCGCCTCGTGCAGCGCGCGCCAGCCGGCGTCGGCGCTCAGGGGAATGGGAGCGGTCGCGTTCATCGGGACATTCGTGCGCGGCGAGAGGCGGTCATCGGAGCTCGCGTGCCGTGGTCGTGCGCATTCATGCGGCGGCCGGCCCGCCGCGCAGCGCCTCGGGCAACGTCACGCTGCGCAGGCCGGCGGCGTGCAACTGTCGCAGCAGCGGCGGCAGCACGTCCAGCACCACTGCCCGGCCCTGCGCGGTGCGCGCCGCGTTGCCGTCGTGCAGCAGCAGGATGTCGCCGGCGGCCAGGTTGCGCGCGAGCCGCGCCAGCACGCGGGCCGGATCGCGCTCGCGCGTGTCGAAGCCGCGCCGCGTCCAGCTCACCAGCTCCAGCCCCAGGCGCCGCAGCACGCCCGCGAGAAAGGGATTGCGCAGCCCGGCCGGCGCGCGGAAGCATTGCGGTGTCTGGCCGGTCACCTCTGTCAGGATCGCCTGCGCCCGCGCGATCTCGCGCGCGAAGCCGCCCGGGCCAAGCAGTGAGAAGGTGTGGCGGTGGCGCGCCGTGTGGTTCTGGATGCTGTGCCCGCGCGCGACGATCGCGCGCGAGAGCGCCGGCTGCGCGCGCACCCGCTCGGCGATGCAGAAGAAGGTGGCGCGCGCGCCGTGCGCATCGAGCACGTCGAGCACGCGTGGCGTGACCTCGGGGTCCGGCCCGTCGTCGATCGTCAGCGCGACCTCGCCGCGCGCCGCCGCCGCGGCCGGCAACCGGGTGATGTTGGCGCCGAGCAGGCTGCTGCGCGGCGCGAGGCCGGCGCCCGTGATGAACGCATGGTTGAGCGCCACCGCGCCGAGCGCCCACGGCAGCGCCCCGGGCACCAGCAGCGCAGCGCCCAGCGCCGCCGCGTGCAGGCCGACACTGGCGCCGACCAGCGGCGTCAGCGGCGATGCGGCACGGACGGGCGGGAGTTCTGGCATGGGCGGTGGGAACGGAGGCTTCGGGCGATGGGGCCAGGCAAAAATTCGGCCGCGATTGTCCCATGCAACGGACGGGCGAGCCGCCCCGGCGCGCCTGCATGGCCGACTCACCGGTGCCGGGGTGAGACAAGGCAGATCATGCGCGCGGTCGCTACAGTCACTGCCTCCCGTTTTCGACGCGAGGCAGGGCCGATCGCGCCGCGACACGCGCCGGCCGCCGGCCTGCCGCATCGAGCCCCATCCATGAACCCCGCCCGCCGGAGACCGCGCGCCTTGTTCCGCTTCTTTGAAAACCTGCTCCATCCCTACCCGGCGCCCGAGCCGGCGCTGCCGCCACACGGTTTCTTCGCCTTCCTGTGGACCTGCACCGAGGGGCTGCGCGGCAAGATTCTCGCGATGGCGCTGCTGACGGCCGCCATGTCGGCCTTCGAGGCGCTGCTGTTCGCCGTGCTCGGGCGCATCGTCGACTGGCTCGGGCCGCAGGCGCCGGCGCGGCTGTGGCAGGAGCGCGGCACGGCGCTGGCGTGGCTGGGCGGGGCGCTCGTCGCCAGCATCGGCGTGGTGGCGCTGCAGACCATCGTCAAGCACCAGACGCTGGCGGTGAACCTGCCGATGCGCCTGCGCTGGAACTTCCACCGCCTGATGCTCGGCCAGAGCATGGCCTTCTACCAGGACGAGTTCGCCGGGCGCATCACGGCCAAGGTCATGCAGACCGCGCTGGCGGTGCGCGACACGCTGTTCGTGCTGGCCGACGTGCTGGTGGCGATGGGCGTGTACGTCGCCACCATGATCGTGCTGGCCGGCGCGTTCGACCGCCAGCTGGTCTGGCCGTTCGTCGCCTGGCTCGCGCTCTACATCGGCGCGCTCTTTTTCTTCGTGCCGCGGCTCGGACGCGTCGGCGGCGCGCAGGCCGACGCGCGCGCTCTCATGACCGGCCGCGTGACCGACGCCTACACCAACATCGCCACCGTCAAGCTGTTCTCGCACACCCAGCGCGAGGCCGGCTTCGCGCGCGAGGCGATGCACGACTTCACCCGCACCGGCTACCGCCAGATGCGGCTGGTGAGCGGCTTCGAGATCGTCAACCACACCCTCAGCATGGGCCTGACCGCCGGCATGGCCGGCACGGCGCTGTGGCTGTGGTCGCGCGGCGCGGTCGGCGTCGGCGCGGTGGCGGCGGCGACCGCCATGTCGCTGCGGCTGCACGGCATGTCGCACTGGATCATGTGGGAGATGGCGAGCCTGTTCGAGAACATCGGCACGGTGCAGGACGGCATCGCCACCCTGTCGCGCCCGCGCGCCGTGCTCGACGCGCCGGACGCCGTGCCGCTCGCGGTGCCGCGCGGCGAGGTGCGCTTCGAGCGGGTGTCGTTCCGCTACGGCGACGACCCGAGTCGCCCGCGCGTGATCGACGACCTGACGCTCACCGTCGCGCCCGGCGAGAAGATCGGGCTGGTCGGGCGCTCGGGCGCGGGCAAGTCCACGCTGGTCAACCTGCTGCTGCGCTTCCACGACCTGGAGTCGGGCCGCATCCTGATCGACGGGCAGGACATCGCCCACGTCACGCAGGACTCGCTGCGCGCGCACATCGGCATGGTGACGCAGGACACGTCGCTGCTGCACCGCTCGCTGGCCGACAATATCGCCTACGGCCGCCCGGACGCCGACGAGGCCGCCGTGCGCGCCGCCGCCGCGCGCGCCGAGGCCGCGGGCTTCATCGACACGCTGGCGGACGCGCAGGGCCGGCGCGGGCTCGAAGCCCACGTCGGCGAGCGCGGCGTCAAGCTCTCGGGCGGGCAGCGCCAGCGCGTCGCCATCGCCCGGGTGATGCTCAAGGACGCGCCGATCCTGCTGCTCGACGAGGCCACCAGCGCGCTCGACTCGGAGGTGGAGACGGCCATCCAGCAAAGCCTCGACGCGCTGATGCGCGGCAAGACCGTGATCGCCATCGCGCACCGGCTCTCCACCATCGCCGCGATGGACCGCCTCGTCGTGCTCGACGGCGGCCGCGTGGTGGAGGAAGGCGATCACCGGACGCTGCTGGCGCGCGGCGGCCTCTACGCGCGGCTGTGGGCGCACCAGAGCGGCGGCTTCCTGGGCGAGGAGGCCGACGACTGAACCGGAGCGTCCTACAACCGACGCCGCTGCGGGCCGACAGCCTTTTTCCGGAGAGGCGAGAAGACTTGCCCTGTTTCAAACAAGAGGAGTCCGCGCCGTGAATTCCATCATCTACATCATCGGTCTGGTCGTGGTCATCATTGCCGTGCTGTCGTTCTTCGGCCTGCGCTGATCCACGAGCCGACGGACCTCACGGGACGGGACATGGGGCCGCTGCTGCGGCCCCATTGCTTTGGGCGCCCGCCTCTGAAAGCCAGCGTTGCACGCCGCGTTGCGCGAATCCGCTCTGACCCGCGCGGTGATCACCGAGGCGGTGCGCTTTGTCGAGGAGGCCGGTCCACTCGACGATGGCGCGGCGATGCGTGGCGCCGTGATGGGGCAACGTGACCCGGCGCGGCGCATCGTCCTGCGTGCCCAGGCCTTGGGCGAGCGCATCGGACTGAAGGCGGAACTGGCGCGCGCGCGGCACTGGGCGCCCTGGATCGCGCTGGGACTGGTGCTGCTGATCGTCGCGGCCGGGCTGGGGCTGGCCGGCAGCGTGACCGGCGACAGCGCCCGCCGCATCAACGTGGTGGCGGCGCTGGCGAGCCTGCTGGGCGTGCACCTGGTCACGCTCGCGCTGTGGCTCGTCGGGCTGGCGGTGCCGCTCGCCTCGTTCGGCGCCTCGCTGGGCGGCCTGTGGCTGATGCTGACGGCGCGCGTGGCGGGCGGCCACCGTGGCCAGGCGCCCGTGCTGCTGCGCGCCGCCACGCAGCTGCTCTCGCGCGCCCGGCTGCTGCCGTGGGCCTTCGGCTTCGTGAGCCACGCCATCTGGTCGCTGTCGTTCGCGGTGGTGCTGGCCGCGCTGCTGTTCGCGCTGGCGTTTCGCAGCTATACGCTGAGCTGGGAGACGACCATTCTGGAGCCCGACTTCTTCGTGCGCCTCGTGCGCGCGCTGGGCCGGGCGCCGGGCTGGCTGGGCTTTCCGGTGCCGGACGCGCAGACGGTGCTGGCGCCGGCGGCGGGCGGCCCCGGTGGCGCGGCGGCGGCGCCCGCCGCGGCCGGCCAGCGCGTCTGGGCGCTGTGGCTGACCGGCTGCATCGTGGTCTACGGCCTGCTGCCGCGCCTGTTCTTCACCGGGCTCAGCGCACTGGTATGGCAGCGCCGCAAGGCCGCGCTGCGGCCCGACCTCGCCAACCCTTACTACGAGCGGCTGGCGCGGCGCTTCGAGGCGCTGGAGCCGGCAACCATCGTCGACGCCGACCCGGGCGCGCCCCGACCCCGCGCGCCCGATGGCCTGCGCGCCGCCGAAACCGCCGACACCTGCGTCGTGGCCGGCTACGAGCTGCCGTCCGAGTGGCCGTGGCCGCCGCCAGGGCTGCCGGCCGCGGCGCGGGTGCTGCGCAGCGACGGCAGCGCGCGCGAGCGCCGCGAGCTGCTCGACACCGTGGCGCGGCTGCGCCCGCGCCTGCTGCTGGTGGCCTGCCGGGCCGAGGCCAGCCCCGACCGCGGCACCGGGCGGCTGCTGCGCGAATTGCTGTCGCACTGCGGCGAGTGCCGGCTCTGGCTGGTGGGCGACGTCGGATTCGGGCACGACGATGGCAGCGGCAATTCCGGCCATCGCGACGGCGGCGAAGAAAGCGCGCGCCGGCGCTGGCGCCGCTGGCTCGCCGACGCCGACCTGGAGCGCGTCGAGGCGTACGACGACGCGGCGTCCGCGCTGCAGGGCTGCGGGGGCTGACGAAGATGGCCGACGACGCCATCCGCATCGCCGTGGTTGGCCACACCAACGCCGGCAAGACCTCGCTGCTGCGCACGCTGACGCGGCGCATCCACTTCGGCGAGGTGTCGGACCGCCCCGGCACCACGCGCCACGTCGAGAGCGTCGATCTCAAGGTCGGCGGCCGTGTCGCCGTGCGTTTCTTCGACACGCCGGGGCTGGAGGACGCGGTCGGCCTGCGCGAGCACTTGGAAGCCCTCGACGAAGGCAGTGACGCCGCGACGCCGCCCGAGCGCATCCGCCGCTTCCTGAAGGCGCCCGAGGCGCATGGCGTGTTCGAGCAGGAGGCCAAGGTGCTGCGCACGCTGCTGGAGGTGGATGCCGCCTTCCTGGTGATCGACGCGCGCGAGCCGGTGCTGCCCAAGTACCGCGACGAGGTCGAGCTGCTGAACTCCTGCGCGCGGCCGGTGCTGCCGGTGCTCAACTTCGTGCACGCCGGCGCCGAGCGCGAGCCCGCCTGGCGCGAGCTGCTGTCGGCCTACGGACTGCACGCGGTGGTGCGCTTCGACGCGGCGGCACCCTTCGTCGGCGCCGAGCGCGAGCTGTACCAGGACCTGGGCACGCTGCTGCGCGAGCGGCGTGCCCAGCTGCGCGGCGTGGCGGACGCGCTGGCCGCCGAGGCCGGGCAGCGGCGCGACGCCGCCGCACGGCGCATCGCCGGGCTGCTGGTCGATGCCGCCGCCCTGCGCCGCAGCGCCTCGGCCGAGGCGTTCGCCGACGCGGCGCAGCGCGCGGCGCTGGTCGCCGGGCTGCGCCACGACGTATCGGCGCAGGCGCAGCGCTGCGCCGACGACCTGCTGGCGCTCTACGGCTTTCGCCAGGGCGACGCCGACGAGGCGCCGCTGCCGATGATGGAAGGCCGCTGGAGCCTGGACTTCTTCAGCCCCGACGTGCTGCGCGACGCCGGCATCCGCCTGGGCAAGGGCGTCGCGGTGGGCACCGCCGCGGGCGTGGTGGCCGACCTCGCGCTGGCCGGCCTGTCGCTGGGCGCCGGCGCGGCGCTGGGCGGCGCGATCGGCGGCGCCGTGTCGCAGGGCTGGGGCCCGCTCGGGCGCAAGCTGGTCAACAAGCTGCGCGACGTGCAGGAGCTGACGGTGGAAGACCCGGTGCTGCGCGCCCTCGCCGCCTGGCAGCTGGCGCTGGTGCGCGCGCTGGAGCGGCGCGGCCACGCGGCGACCGGCCGCATCGCGGCCGGCAGCGCGGACGCTGCGGACCACCCGGGTGGCCTGGACGGAACGGAAGGCGTGGACGGAGCGGGCCGCGCGGCCGGTGCGGGCGGCGATGCTCCGCGGAACAGCCGGCACGATGCCACCGACGCAAGCGCGGGCATCGACGCCATCGTTCGCGCCGTGCAGCCGGCGCGCGGCCACGCCGACTGGGGAGAAGGTGGTCTGCGCATGCGCTGGGCGCCGCCGCGCCAGCGCCAGGAACTGGTCGACAGCGTGGCGCGCCAGGTGCACGCCGCCATCGACGCCGCCGCGCCGCAGGCCTGGTCCGATCGCTGAAGCTCGCGCAGCATCGGCGTGCGACTACAGGCGCGGCGGCGCGGATGCGCTAGGGTCGCCGCATCGACGCTTCGAACCGAGCCCGCCATGCCCTCCACCACCGAAACATCCCGTGCCGCCGCGCCCGCGCGGCGCCACTTCTCGATGATCCGCGGCTTCCACCTGGCCGACGTGTTCACGCTCGGCAACGCGGCGTGCGGCGTCGGCGCGGTGTTCCTGGCGATGGCCTTCGTCGCCGGCGGCGACCTGCGCGACTTCCTCTGGGCCGCCGCGCTGGCGCCGGCGGCGTTCGTTTTCGACGTGTTCGACGGCCGCATCGCGCGCTGGCGCCAGACCCACTCGGCGCTCGGGCGCGAGCTCGACTCGCTGGCCGACGTGATCTCGTTCGGCGTCATGCCGGCGGCGCTGGCCTTCGCTGCCGGCATGACGGGCGGCTGGGACGCGGCGGTGCTGATCTACTTCGTCTGCTGCGGCGTCAGCCGGCTGGCGCGCTACAACGTGACGGCCGAGGAGCTCTCGGAAGGCGGCGACAAGGTGCGCTACTTCGAGGGCACGCCGATCCCCACCAGTGTGGCGCTGGTGGCGCTGCTGGCCTTTGCCGCCTGGCAGGACCGCATCGGCGAGGCGCTGTACGGCGGCGCCTGGCAGCTCGGGCCGTGGGTGCTGCACCCGCTGGTGCTGCTGTTCGGGCTGTCGGGCACGCTGATGATCAGCAAGACGCTGCACATTCCGAAGCTTTAGTCTTCGGCAGCGAAACGGCGCAAAGTGTCCTTGTCTCGCAAGATGAGTCGTTTGTATGCCATCTCTATCACTCCCGCATCAGTGAACGCGCCCAGTTCCTTGTTGATGGTCTGACGTGACAGTCCGAGCATTGCGGCCAGGTCATGCTGGGTGAACCGAACACGAAGATCCGTTCCGTCTGATGTGGCGGCGCCATAGATTTCGGCCAAGTTCAACAAGGTTGCAGCAACGCGGCGCCGTATCGATCCAACGCTGTAGGCGCGCAGCATCGCCAGGCTCATTCTCTGTCGTTTGAGCGCGAGCCATGCAACATCTCTCCACAGCGCCGGGTTCTGGTCCAGCACGCCGATCACCGCATCGCAAGGCAGATGAACGATCACCGAGTCCTCGTGTGCGCAGTAGTCGTACGCCTGCGGAACGTCTTCCAGCAAGCGGACAAGCGGTGCGACTTGGCCTGGACCTAAAAACGCATTGAGGTACTTGCGTCCATCGCTACTCAGGCTACTGATCTCCAGGCAACCCGAAACCACGGCCAATAGCTCCCGCCGATTACGGTCGTGCGCAAGCACCTGTGTGCGCCGGCTGTACCGCTCCAGCCGCGCGGCCTTCAACAGTTCGTACCGACGATCTTCGGGCCAGCGCGAAAAAAGTTCGTTCCAGCGCAACGCGTGCTCCATCAGTACGGTATCGCCGGCTGCAGCGGCAGCACGTTTGCGCAAGGGCATGGATGAGTGTGACGCAGGCGCCGAGCACGCTCGTGAGCGAATTTGTCGGCGCGTTGACAGATTCTGGAAGCTTCCGTTTCTATCGTATGCGGGCTCTCACAACAAGCACCCCAACGACAACGCGGCCCAGCATGCCGCAAGGAGACAAACCCATGAAATCGGCCTTCGCCGCAGCCATCGCGCTGGCGGCCTCTTCGCTCGCGTGCGCGCAAAGCAACGTGAACCTCTTCGGCACGGTGGACCTGTTTCTGGGGCATGCCCGTTCGGGCAACAGTTCCTGGACCAAGCTGGAGGACGGCGGCAATGCCGCCTCGCGCATCGGCTTTCGCGGCAGCGAGGACCTCGGAGGCGGCCTGGAAGCCCACTTCCTGCTCGAAGCGGGCTTCTCGCCCGACACCGGCAACGGCAACCTGCCCGGCCCCGGCGTGTCCTTCTCCCGCCAGTCGTATGTCGGCCTCTCGGGCCCCTGGGGCCAGGTAGATGCAGGGCGGATGTACACGCCGATGTTCTTCACGCTGTTTCGCGGCGACCCCTACGGCGTGAACTCGGTGTTCTCGCCGCTGGTCCTGGCCTTCCAGAACGACGCCCAGCCCGGCGGGCTGGCCCTGGCGGCACGCGCGAGCAACATGATCCGCTACCGCACCCCGGCCAAGAGCGACTTCTTCGCCGACATTGCCTACGCGCCGGGCGAAGCGACTGACCTGAGCCACAGCAGCGGCGACCTCTACGGCGCCTCGGTGGGCTGGTCGCACAAGCCCTACTACATCTCCTACGCCATCCAGAAGGCGCGCTCGGGCTCGGCGGCGGCGCCAGTGGCCGCGCCGTCCACGACCACCCACCAGGCCATCAGCGGCGCCTACGAGTTCACCGATCTGCGGCTGTACGCGACCTACTCGACCGCCTCGGCCAGCGTGCCGGGCGTGCCGCGCTCGCGCACGGCGAGCCTCGGGGCTCAATACACGATCACGCCCACCTCCAACGTGCTGTTCGAGGTGGTGCAGCGCAAGGTCAGCGGCAGCGATCGCGCTCAGCTGGCCTGGACGCTGGGCTACGACTACTACCTGAGCAAGCGCACCGCGCTCTACGGGCGGCTGCTGCACCTGGAAAACCGTGGAAATTCCTCGGTGTCCTTGGCCGGCGCTCCGGTCATGGCCAACAGCGGCGACGACGCGCGGGTCATCGCCGCGGGCATCCGGCACAACTTCTGACAGCGCTGCCCGTCGCGCCATGAACTCCAGCGAATTTCAGATCAATTCCCTGTCGGCCCTCTTCTCGCCGCAGTCCATCGCGGTGGTGGGCGCATCGTCCAACCCGCAGAAGATCGGCGGCATCCCGATCGACTACGCGCGCAGTTTCGGCTTCGACGGAGGCCTTTACGCCGTCAATCCCAAGGCCTCGCATGTCCAGGGGCTGCCGGCGTGGCCGAACCTGCGGGCCATCGGCGAAGCGATCGATCTCGCCATCCTCGCCGTGCCCGCGGCGCTGGTGGACGAGTCGCTGGACGACGCCATCGCTGCCGGCGTGAAAGGGGTGGTGCTTTTCTCCTCCGGCTTTGCCGAGACGGGTCCCGCAGGCGCCGCGGCGCAGGCACGGCTGGCCGAGCGCGCCAGATCTGCAGGCGTGCGGCTGATCGGCCCCAACTGCCTGGGCTTCATGAACGTTGCGCACAACGTGTACGCGACTTTCTCGCCCGCGCCAGGCGTGGGTCGGGTCAGGCCGGGACGCATCGGGCTGGTGAGCCAGTCGGGTGCCTTCGGTGCCTACGCCTATTCGATGGCGCGCGAGCGCGGCGTGGGCCTGTCGCTGTGGGCGACCACCGGCAACGAGGCCGACGTGCAGCTCGCCGACTGCCTGGCCTGGCTGGCGCAGGACCCGGCCACCGACGTGATCATGGGCTACATGGAAGGCTGTCGCGACGGCCCGCGCCTGCGCGCCGCGCTTGCGCTGGCGCAGGCGGCGGGCAAGCCGGTGGTGATGGTCAAGGTCGGCAGTACCGCGCTGGGCGCCGAGGCCGCCGCCTCGCACACCGCCGCGCTCGCGGGCGACGACGCGGTCTACGACGCGGTGTTCCGCCAGTACGGCGTGCTGCGCGCGCGCAACCTGACGCAGTTCTTCGACCTGGCCCACAGCGCCGCCATCGCCGGCCGGCCACGCGACCGCTCGATCGGCCTGTTCACGCTCTCGGGCGGCGTCGGCGCGCTGATGGCCGACGAGGCCTCGGCGCAGGGCCTCGACGTGCTGCCGTTGAGCGACGCCGCCCAGCAGACCCTGCGTGAATGGGTGCCCTTCGCGGCGCCGCGCAACCCGGTCGACATCACCGGCCAGGTGACCAACGACATGACGCTGCTGGAGCGCAGCGCGCGCGTGATGCTGGACGACCGCGGCTTCGCGTCGTGGATGGGCTTCATGGCCGCGGGCGGCGCATCGGACACGTTCTGGCCGGTGCTGCGTTCGCTGGTCGCTTCCCTGCGCGCGGCCTACCCGGACACGGTGCTTGCGGTCAGCACGCTGCTATCGGCCGAACGCCGTGCCGAACTGGAGGCGATGCGCTGCCTGGTGTTCGCCGACCCGTCGGACGGCATCCGCACCATCGCGGCGCTGGCCGGCCAAGGCGAATCGAACGCGGCCCCTGCCGCACCGGATGCGAGTGACGGACCCGCCATGGTCATCGCCCCCGGCGTGCTGCGCGAGCCTGCGGCGCTGGCGCTGCTCTCGGAGGCCGGCGTGCCGGTCGTGCCGCACCACTGGGTGCACGGCGCCGAGGCCGCGGCCGCAGCCGCCGAGGCGCTGGGCGGCGAGGTGGTGGTGAAGATCGTGAGCGCGGACATTCCGCACAAGTCGGATGTGGGCGGCGTCGCGCTCGACCTGCAGGGCGGCTTGCAGGCCCGCGCGGCGTACGAGCGCACCCGCGATCTGGCGCGCGGCGCGCGGCCCGAAGCGAAGCTCGACGGCGCGCTGGTCGCGGCCATGCTGCGCGGTGGCGTCGAATGCATCGCGGGCGTGCACCGCGACCCGGTGTTCGGGCCGGTGCTCATGTTCGGCCTGGGCGGCATCCACGTAGAAACGCTGCGCGACGTGTCGCTGCGGGTACTGCCCGTCACGCGCGACGGCGCGCTGTCGATGGTGCGCGAGCTGCGCGCCTTCCCGATCCTGGCCGGCGCGCGCGGCCGACCGCCGGTGGACCTGGACTCCATCGCCGACGCACTGTGCGCGCTGGCCGACTTCGCCCGGCGCGCCGGCGATTCGCTCGCCAGCATCGAGATCAACCCGCTGATCGCCCGCTCCAAGACCGAGGGCGGCTGCGTGGCGGTGGACGCGCTGGTCATCGGACACGATCCCGCGCCGGACGGCGCGCCGGCCCGCCACTGAAACGACGACCACCCCAACCAAAGGGAGACAAAGCCATGAAGATATCGACTCACTCCCGGGCCGCGCTCGGCCTCGTCGCGCTCGGCCTGGCCGCCGGCACGGCCGCAGCGCAGGACAACTACCCCAGCAAGCCGGTGCGCATCATCGTGCAGTACCAGGCCGGCGGATCGGCCGACGCGCTGGCCCGCCTGGTCGGCGAGCGCCTGTCCAAGCGCCTGAACCAGCCCGTGCTGGTGGAGAACCGCAGCGGCGCCGGCGGCATCATCGGCACCGACTACGTCGCCAAGAGCCCGCCCGACGGCTACACCCTGCTGCTGACGGTGCCCGGCCCCATCACGGCCAACCTGGCGCTGTACAAGAAGCTGCCCTACGACCCGCGCACCGAGTTGCGCATGGTCTCGGACATCGCGCGCACGCGCACCGTGATGGCGGTGCATCCCTCGGTGCCGGCCAGGAACTTCAAGGAACTGGTCGCCGCCATCAAGGCCGCGCCGGGCAAGTACGCCATGGGCTCCTGGGGGCCGGGCACGCAGCCGCACCAGGCGCAGGTGTTCATGGACAAGGCCTACGGCCTGCAGACCATGCACGTGGCCTACAAGGGCGAGGCGCCGATGGCCGTGGACCTGATGGGCGGGGTCATCCAGATGACCATCGGCTCAGTCACCACGCTGCAGCCGCAGATCGCCGCCGGCAAGCTGCGCGCCATCGCGATGGCCGGGCCCAACCGCTCCAAGATGCTGCCCGACGTGCCCACCTTCGCCGAGCAGGGCTTCAAGGACGACATCTACATGGTCACGGCGCCCACCTCGCTGATGGCGCCGGCCAAGACGCCGGACGCCATCATCGAGCGGCTGGGCCGCGACGTGGCCGCCGTGGTCAGGGAGCCCGAGGTGCAGCGCCGCATCGAGGAAATGGGCGCCGAGCCCATCGGCAACACGCCCGCCGAGGCCACCGCCGCCTACAAGGCCTTCCTGCCCATCTCGCTCAAGCTGACCCAGGCCACCGGCGTGACGCTGGACTGACCGACACACCTCAAGGAAACCCGCCGCCATGACCTCTTCCACCTTTCCCTCTCCCGCCGAGGCGCGCCGCGCCCTGGCCCGCTCCATCGGCGTGGCCGCCTTCGTCTACGGCTACCCGCTCACCGAGGTCTACCGCACCTGCGCCCTGCAGACCGCGCCGCAAGCGCAGCGCCGCTTTGGCGCTTCGGCCGGCTCCGACGTGCGCGCGCCGATGAACATGCTGCACCTCGCGCCGCGCCCCTCGACGCACGAGGACCGCGACGTGGTGACGCCCGCCAACGACCTGCTCTACGCGATGGCGTGGGTCCATCTGGCCGACGGTCCGATGCTGCTCACGGTGCCCGCGTCGGCGCGTCACCCGGGCCGCTACTTCGTGCTGCCGCTGTACGACGCCTACACCGAGAACTTCGAGAACCTGGGCCCGCGCAACTGCAACCCCGAGGGCGAGGTCGTGGTGCTGGTGGGCCCGGACGGCCAGGTGCCGGCGTCGCTCGAAGGCCACCGCGTGGTGCGCTGCCCCACCAACCTGGTGTGGCTGATCGGTCGCATCCTGGTGGGGGACGAGAGCGACTGGCCGGCCGCCCGAGCGCTGCAGTCCGAGATCCGGCTGGAGCCCGCGCCCGGCACCGCACTGCGCGGCCGCCCCGCCGCGGTCGAGCACTGGGCCGGCGAGCCGGTGGACGCCATGGCGGCCGTCTTCGAGAACGGTGAGCCGGCCGCGCAGGCCGCGCCGCGCTTCTTCACCAACCTGTGCCACGCGCTGGCCGAGGCGCCGGGCCGGGTGGAAGACCGCGGCCTGGTGGCCTGGTTCGGCCAGGCCGGGCTGGTGCCCGACGCGGCCTTCTCGTGGGAAGCACTGGACGAGCAGGTGCGCGAGGGCCTGATCGAGGGCTTCGCCGAGGGTGTGAACGTTGTGGCGGCCGTGGGCCGCAATCGCCGGCCCAAACCCTGGGCGATGACGCCCTCCACGGGCCGCTACGGCAACGAATTCCTGGGCCGCGCGCGCACCGCGTACCTGGGCCTGGGCGCGCTGGCAACCAGCGAGGCGGTGTACGCCGCTGCCCACTACGACGCCGTGCAGGAGCCGCTGGATGGCAACCGGCGCTATGTCATGCACTTCGAGGCCGACGACATGCCGCCCGCCGACGCCTTCTGGTCGGTCACGCTGTACGACAGCGACCGCTTCCTCTACCCCAACGACATCAGGCGCCATGCCATCGGCGACCGCACGCCGGGCCTGAAGCGCGGGGCCGACGGCAGCCTGGAAATCGAGGTGGGCCACGCGCGCCCGGCCGATACCGCCAGCTGGCTGCCCGCGCCCGCCGGCCGCTTCTACCTGATCCTGCGCATGTACCACCCGCGCGAGGGCGTGCAGAGCTGGCGCATCCCGGCGCTGCAACCGATCGAAGACTGAGATGACGGCAGCGTCTCTCCCCGCCGGCGCCCCTGGCGCCCAGGCACTGGCCGAGGAGGCCGTGGTCTACGCCTACCCGCTCTACGAGATGAGCCGCATGCGCGCCGCCACCTCGCCGCGCCACACCGCCGGCGCCGGCGCCGGCGAGGCACCCTCCGGGCAGCGCTGGTGCAACGTCTTCACCCACGCGCGCCAGCTGCTGCGCGCGGGCAAGAGCCGGGTCGTCACGCCGAACAACGACACGCTCTACACCAACGCCTGGCTCGACCTGGGCGAAGGCCCACTGGTGATCGACGTGCCCGACACCGCCGGGCGCTACTACGTGCTGGGCCTGCTGGACTTCTTCACCAACCCCTTTGCCCACCTGGGGCAGCGCCTGACCGGCACCGCTGCACGCGCCTTCCTCGTGACGCCGCCAGGATGGCAAGGCGCGCGGCCCGAAGGCTTCGATGCGCCGGGCGCGCACATCGAGGCGCCGACGCGCTGGCTCTGGATCATCGGCCGCATTCTGGTCGACGGGCCCGAGGACGTGCCGGCCGTGCATGCATTGCAGGACCGCTTCGTGGTGCGACCGCTCGCCGACTGGCTGGCTGGCGCGCCGCCACGCCCCCGGGCCTTCGATCCGGCCTGCGATCCGAAGGCGCCGCTCACGGCCGCACACTTCGCGGCGCAGGTGAATCGCGCGCTGCGCGAGAACCCGGCGCCTGCCGGGGACGCGGCGCGGCTCGCGCGCTACGCGTCGCTCGGCCTTGGCGCACAGGCCGGCGAGCTGGACGAAGCGCAGCAGGCCGTGCTGCAGGCCGCGCTCGATACGGTGCTGCTGCGTCTGCGCGAGGCGCAATCCGGCACGCGCGACGCCGAAGGCTGGGTGCGCATGCCGCTGGTCGAAGGCTCCTTCGGCGACGACCACCTGACCCGCGCCCTGATCGCGCTCAAGTACATCGGCATGCTGGAGAGCCGTGAGGCCACCTATCCGATGGCCTGGTGCGATGTCGACGGCCATGCGCTCAATGGCCGCCATGCCTACACGCTGCGCTTCGCGCCCGATGCGCTGCCGCCGGTCGAGGCGTTCTGGTCGCTCACGATGTACGACAGCCGCGACTACATGCTGGTCGACAACCCGATCGATCGCTACGCCATCGGCGACCGCACGCCGGGCCTGCGTCGGGATGCCGACGGCGGGCTGACCCTTTATCTGCAGCATGCCGCCCCCGTCGACGAGGCTGCGCGCGCGAACTGGCTGCCGACGCCCGCCGGCGACTTCTATCTCTGCCTGCGCGCCTATGTCCCGCACCAGGAAATGCTGGACGGCCGCTACCACCTGCCGCCGCTGGTCCGCACCGCGCAGGCGCACCGCGACGGCGCCGGCACCCACAACGACCACGACGGCAACCCATCGAAGGAGATCGCATGACCACATCCACTGCCCAGGCCGAAGAGAAGCCCTTCCTGATTGTCGGCACCGGCACCGAAACCGTCGCCGACGGCCTGCACATCCTGCGCGGTCAGGGGCAGTCCTTCGTCGCCGAGACGGACGCGGGCCTGGTCGTGATCGACGCGGGCCCGGGCGGCCCGGTCACGCAGGGAATGATCGAGGCGCTGCGCAAGCTCAGCGACGCACCGCTGCATGCGCTGTGCTACAGCCACGGCCACGTCGGCTATAACGCCGGCGTGCCGATGTGGCTCGCACACGCGGCGCAGCGTGGCGACCCGGTGCCGCGCGTCATCGCCCACCGCAACGTCCCCCGGCGCTACGCGCGCTACCGCGAAACCGAGCCGCTGCAGCACCGCATGGCCGAGATCCAGTTCCGGCGCCCCGCCGGCTTCTTCGACAAGCGGCTCGCCATGCACGAGCCGACCGAGACCTTCGACGAACGCCTGCAGATCGGCAGCGGCGATCGGCGCATCGAGCTGCTGTGGGCGCCCTCCGAAACGGACGACGCGATCGCATTGTGGGCGCCGGCGCAGCAGGTGCTGTACGGCGGCGCGGCGCTGATCGACTCGATCCCGAACATCGGCACGCCCTTTCGCACGCTGCGCGACACGGTGCGCTGGGCCGACACGCTGGAGCGGTTGGCGGCCCTCGGCGCGCGCAAGGCGGTGCGCGAGTTCGGCGACACCCTGGAAGGCGCCGACCGCGTGCGCGAGGTGCTCACCCACACGGCGCGCGCGCTGTGCTGGCTGCGCGCCGAGGTCGTGCGGCTGATGAACGAAGGGCTCAACGAGCGCGACATCCTGGCGCGCATCCGCTTCCCCGAGGAACTGTTCGGCGTCGATTGGATGAAACCCACCTACGGCGATCCGAGCTACATCGTGCGCGACATCTACCGCTCCGAGAACGGCTGGTGGGACCGCAATCCCACCTCGCTGCACCCCGAGGCGCCGGAGGCGATCGGGCGGGCGGTGGCCGACGCCATCGCCGACAAGGCGGCAGTGATCGCGCATGCACGCAGCCTTGCCGACGGCGGCCAGCACCAACTCGCGCTGCATGTGATCGACCTGCTGGCCACCGCCAGCGGCGATGCGCCCGAACTGGCCGAGGCCCGCGCGCTCAAGGCCGCCTGGCTGCGCCAGCGCGCGACGCAGGTGCCGAGTTACGTCTCGCGCAACCTCTACAAGGTGAGCGCCGACATGATCGAGCAAGGGACGCAGGCACGCTTCGGCATCCGCTGAAGCGACGACGCGCGCATCCGCACTTCCAGCAGAGGCAACACCATGACCACACCGTTCTTCCGCCGCAGCCTGCTCGCCCTCGCCCTGGGCGCCATGGCGTTCGGCAGCCATGCGCAGGCGCCCGGGGCCTATCCCGACAAGCCGGTGACGCTGATCGTTCCCACAGCGGCGGCGGGCGGCACCGACACCATCGCGCGACTGTTCGCGGACGCCCTCGGCAAGTCGCTCAAGCAGCCCTTCGTGGTCGACAACCGGCCGGGCGCCAACGGCATTCTCGGCACCGACGTGGCCGCGCGCTCGGCGCCTGACGGCTACAAGCTGCTGTTCACCTACGCGGCCGCGATGGTGGTCAATCCGAGCCTCTACAAGAAGCTGCCCTACGACCCGGTGAAGGATTTCGCGCCCATTGCCCAGATCGGGCGAGGCGGCAACCTGCTGCTGGTGCGCAACGACTTTCCGGCCAAGACGCTGAAGGAGTTCGTCGCTTACGTCAAGTCGCATCCGGACAAGGTCAGCTACTGCTCCTGGGGCAACGGCTCGGGGGGTCACCTCGCGATGGAAAGCCTCAAGAAGCAGGCTGGGCTGGTGATGATGCATGTGCCCTACAAGGGCAGCGGCCCCTGCGTGCAGGACCTGCTCGGCGGCCAGGTCGATGCGGCCTTCGCGGACATGTCATCGACCGTCGAGATCGTGCGCTCCGGTCGCCTGCGCGCCCTGGCCAACAGCGGTCCTTCGCGCATCCCCATGCTGCCCGACGTGCCGACCATGACCGAGGCCGGTTTTCCGTTCACCACCTACGCCTGGTACGGTCTGTTCGCGCCCGCGAAGACATCGCCGGCCATCGTGAGCAAGCTCAACGTGGCAGTGAACCAGGCCCTCAAGGACCCGGCCGTGGTGCAGCGCCTGCGCGAGCTCAACTTCACGGACCTGCCGCAGAACACGCCCGAACAGTTCGCCACCACGATCCACCAGGACCTGCGCGACTGGAGCGCACTGGTGAAGAGCATCGGGCTCACGCTCGAATGACGGCGCCTATTTCGTAGCGCTCGATGGCAGCTGTCGCCGGTGGCCGGAACGGATTGGCCCTGGCTCGGTATCAAATGGGGCAGATCTGCCGCACTGGAGGCTACTCGATGAATACGCCATCCATTGACTCTCGCCGGGCACGCTTGGTGGTGGTCATGATGTTCCTGTTCATGCTCGTCAACTTCGCCGACAAGGCCATCATCGGCTTGGCTGCGGGGCCGATGATGCGCGAGCTGAACCTGGACCACGCACAGTTCGGATCGATCGGCAGCGCGTTCTTCCTGCTGTTTTCGCTGTCGGCCGTTCTGGTGGGCTTCATTGCCAATCGAGTCTCCACCAAGTGGGTCTTGGCCGCGATGGCGTTGGTCTGGGCGCTCGCGCAGCTGCCCATGATCGGCACGGTGGGCGTGACCACGCTGGTCGCCTGCCGCATCCTGCTGGGTGCCGGCGAGGGGCCGGCTTATCCGGTCGCGGTGCATGCCGTCTACAAGTGGTTTCCTGACGAGCGTCGCACGGTGCCGACCAGCCTGGTGGCCATCGGGGGCGCGGTGGGTGCGGGCACGGCAGCACCACTCCTGACCTGGATCGTCGTCCACCACTCGTGGCACATGGCGTTCGGCGCGCTGGGCGTCGCGGGCCTGGTGTGGCTGGCGGTATGGCTGGTGGTCGGCCGGGAGGGGCCCCTCTCGCACGCCGGGGCCGAGGCGGGCGGAGGCCCGGAGCGGGTGCCCTACGCGCAGCTGCTCGGCAGCCGCACGTCACTGGGCGTGCTGCTGGCCGGGTTCGCGGCCTATTGGGCACTGACGATCGGCGTCGTATGGCTGCCGTCGTTCCTGGAGCGCAGTGCCGGCTTTTCCCCCACGCAGACCGGCTGGATCCTGGTGGCCCCCTCTCTCGCCCAGATCGTCCTCGCACCGGGCCTGAGCCTCGTGTCGCAGCGCATGATGCGCTCCGGTGCGACCGGCCGGCGCGCGCGCGGCGTCATGGGCGGCGCCTGCGTCGCGGTGGGAGGCCTGGGCATGCTGGTGCTGCCGCTGGCCTCCGCATCGGCTGCGCTGACGGTCCTGCTGACTGCGCTGGCCTTTTCGGTAGGAAGTGTCATGTTCGCCTTCGGGCCCGCCCTGATCGGCCAGATCAGTCCGGTACGCCAGCGCGGCGCCATGCTGGGCGTCACCAATGCGGTGACGACGTTGGCGGGGCTGCTGGCACCCTGGTCGATGGGCCTGATGGTCGACATCAGCGCCGATCCGGCCGCGGGCTTTCGCACCAGCTTTCTGATTGTCGGCGCCTGCGTTGCGTTGAGCGGCTTCGTGGCGCTGCTGCTGATCGATCCCGAAGCCGATCTGAAAAGGTTCGCCCACTCCCGATCAGGGCCCGCCTTGTAGCTGACCTGCTCGGTTTCGTGTACGCCAGGAAGTCTTGAGGGGACGGGGCTGGTGGGAATGCTGTCTGGTTCTTCCGTCGATTCTTTTGCGCTCAGCGCCGGCCGAGCGCAGCAAGGCGTGCATCCGCGGGGTCGAACCCCCAGTCGCGCAGGGCTTCGTCCGAGCCGCCGCGCGCGTCGACCGGCGCACGGCCCGTGACGCTCGGGGTGCGCGAGAAGCGCGGCGCCGGCGCGGGCTGGCGCACGCCGTCGACCTGCACGAAGCTCTCGCGCGCGACATGGTGCGCATGGTCCGGCACTTCACCGAGCGACAGCACGGGCGTCACGCAGGCCTTGGTGCCGTGGAAGACTGCGGACCATTCGTCGCGCGTTCGCGTCGCGAAAAGGGCGGCAAGGCACCGCCGCGTCTCGGGCCACGCCGCGCGATCGTGCTGCGGCGGCAGGGCATCGGGCGCCAGGCCCAGTCCCGCAAGCAGCGCCGCGTAAAAAGGCGGCTCGATGGCGCCGACGGCCACGTACCGTCCGTCGCGCGTCTCGTACACGCCGTAGAAGGGTGCGCCGCCGTCGAGCAGATTGGCTTGGCGCCGGTCGAGCCATTCGCCCGTGGCCACGCGCCCCAGGATGGGCGCCATCAGCAGCAGCGAGCCGTCCACCATCGCGGCATCGACCACCTGGCCCCGGCCGCTGGTGCGCGCTTCCACCACGGCGGCCAGCATGCCCAGCGCCAGCAGCATCGCGCCGCCGCCGAAATCGCCGATGAGGTTGAGCGGCACCACGGGCTGCTGCGCCGTGCCGATGGCATGCAGCGCGCCCGTGAGGCCGATGTAGTTGATGTCGTGGCCCACGGCCTGCGCGAGCGGCCCGTGCTGGCCCCAGCCTGTCATGCGCCCGTAGACCAGCGCGGGCGCGGCGGCCAGGCAAGCGTCGGGGCCGAGGCCCAGGCGCTCCATCACGCCGGGTCGATGACCTTCGAGCAGCACGTGCGCGTTGTGCGTCAACGCGAGCACGGCGTCGCGCGCGGCCGGATCCTTGAGGTTGGCCGTCACGCTGCGGCGCCCGCGCTGCACGGTCTCGTGCCGCAGGTCGCGCGCGAGGCCCATGTCGGCCGGCGCGGGGCGCGCCACGCGCAGCACGTCGGCCCCCATGTCGGCGAGCATCATCGCGGCCCACGGCACGGGGCCGACGGCTTCGAATTCGAGCACGCGCAGTCCGTGCAGGGGCCCCATCGCCGATGTCCTTCAGCGCGTGAAATCGACCAGCACGCGGCCCGAGGTCGCGCCGTCGAGCTGCCGCGCGCTGTGCTCCATCAGCGCGCCCAGCGGGATGCGATGCACGTGCGGCAGCACGGCCGCCATGTCGGGCTTCCATTCGGCGGCGAGTTTGTTCCAGAGGCGGCGGCGCTGCCCGACAGGCGCGTTCGCCACGATGCCGAACAGCTGCACGCGCCGCATGATGAAAGGCAGCACGCTGCCCTCGTAGGTGTTGCCGGCCGCGTTGCCCACCGAGGCCACGGCGCCGCCGTCGACCATCGAGCGCAGCAGCCACGACAGCATCGGCCCGCCGACGTTGTCGATGGCGGCCGCGAAGCGCGGCTTCTCCAGCGGGCGCTGCGGCGTGTCGAGCACGGCGGCGTCCACCACCTCGTGCGCACCGATGGCGCGCAGCCGCTCCTGCTGCGCCATGCGGCGCGTGATGGCCGCCACGCGCCAGCCCGCGCGTGCCAGGATGGCCGTGCCCAGCAGACCCACGGCGCCGCCCGCGCCGCTCATGGCCACGGGACCCGCATCGGGCCCGATGCCGAGTTCGATGAAGCGCTCCAGCGCCATCGCCGCCGTGAAGCCGGGCACGCCGATCACGGCCGCTTCGAGCGGCGTGAGGCCGGGCGGCAGCGCCTGCGCATGTGCGGCCGGCACGCGTACATAGGCGGAGAAGCCACCGTCGAACGCGATACCGGTCTGGAAGCCGTGCACCATCACGGGCTGGCCGGCGTCGAAGGCCGGCACCGCCGACTCGACCACCTCGCCCACCAGCTCGATGCCCGCCACGCGCGGGTACGACGCGATGATCTTCGCGCGCCCGTGCAGCGAGAGGCAGTCCTTGTAGTTGACGCCCGCGTACAGGTTGCGCACGACGATCTCGCCGGCGGACAGGTCGTCCACCCGCAGCGTCTCGATGCGGCTCTGCACGCCACCCTCCGACTGATGGGTGCGAAGGGCTTCGAAGGTCTGGGGAATGTGCATGGGCTGGTATCTGACCAGCGCGGCACCGCATTCGCAAGCCGGTGTTTCGCCTGTCGAAACGCCGCTCGACGCGCAGGCCTGCGCGACCCACCATGCAGGCCACTCGATCGGAGACATCGAAGATGACAGCTCCCCCCGCCGCCCGCCTGTTCGGCGACCATTTCCTGCAACGCCTGACGCCCGATGAGCAGGCCGTCGTGCAGCACGTGCGTGTCTTGTGCCGCGACACGCTCGGCCCGCAGGCCGATGCCGTGTCGCGCGAAGACGTGTTCGCCTGGGACACCTTCCGCACGCTGGCGCGCGAAGGCGTGGTCGCCACCGCGTTCCCGCGCGACTGCGGCGGCACCGACGCGCGGCAGGCCGTGCGCATCCGCGTCATCGAGGAGCTGGGCCGCGTCTGCAGCACCTCGGCCTCGATCATCACGGGCACCGACCTGTCGAGCCGCGCCATCGTCGCGGGCGCGAGCGAGGCGCTGCGCCGCGAGCTCGTGCCGCGCCTGTGCACCGGCGAGCTGCAGGCGGCCTTCGCGCTCACCGAGCCCGGTGCGGGCTCCGACGTGCGCGGCCTCGAAACGACGATCCGTCGCGACGGCGAACGCTACATCGTCACGGGCCGCAAGAAGTTCATCACGCGCGCGAGCACGGCCGACTGGTTCGCCGTGGTCGGCCGCGCCGAAGACGATCCCTCGGTGTTCATCGCGGTGCTCATGCCGCGCGGCGCCAAGGGCTTTCGCATCAGCGCCGAGGTCGACAAGCTCGGCTGGTTCGGCGTGCCGATCTCCTCGCTCGAATTCGATGCGGTCGAGGTACCGGCCACGCATCGCCTCGGCGCGGAGGGCGACGGTTTCTCGCTCGCGCAGGACGCGCTGCTGCGCGCGCGCATCGGCCATGCGGCCATGGCCCTGGGCCGTGCCATCGGCGCCTTGGAAATCGCCAGCCGCTACGCGAGCGATCGCATCGTGTTCGGCAGGCGCGAGGGCGATCACCAGGGCGTGCAATGGATGCTGGCCGACATGGTCACGCAGATCGAGGCGAGCCGCGCGCTGCTCGCGCTCACGGCCGACAAATACGACGAAGGCGCGGCCGATGTGTCGGTCTTCGCATCCATGGCCAAGCTGCAGGCCACCGACCTCTGCATGAAAGTGGTGACCGACGCGCTGCAGCTCACGGGCGGGCGCGGCTACCTGCGCGACTTTCCGCTGGAGCGGTTCTTCCGGGACGCCAAGCTCAACCAGATCGGCGAGGGTGCGAGCGAAGTGCACAAGACCGTCATCGGCCGCGACGTGATGCGCCGCGCCCCGCTGGCCGAGCGCAACCCGTGCCTGCGCGACGGGCCGCTCACGGACTACTGAAGGCTCAGATCACCCGGGCCGCGCGCAGTGCGTCGAGCGCTGCGGCGTCGAGGCCGAGCTCGCCGTAGACCTCGGCGTTGTGCTCGCCGGTGTCCGGCCCCGTGCGCGGCACCGGCAGCGCGCGGCCCGGCACGCGCGGCACCACGCAGGGCGCGGGCAGCGTGCCGTAGTCCGGGTCGGGCAGTCGGATGATGGCGTTGCGCGCCCGATGGTGCGGGTCCTGCTCGATGTCGGCGATGGTGAAGATCTTGCTGAAGGGAATGCCCGCGTCATCGAGCCTGCGCTCGATCACCGCGTAATCGTGCGTGCCGAACCATTCGCCCAGCCCTTCGTCCAGCGCCGCGAGGTGCGCCACACGCGAAGGATTGGTGGCAAAGCGCGCATCGCTGCCCCATTCGGGCTTTCCGATGGCCGCGCACAGGCGCCGGAAGATCGGGTCCGACGACGCGACCACCGAGAAGTAGATGCCATCGCGGCTGCGGTACATGTTCGACGGCGCGGTGTAGCTCGCACAATTGCCCGCGGGCATGCGCACCGTGCCGAGTTGTTCGTGCTCCACGGGCAGCGGGTCGAGCAGGCGGAACAGCGCCTCGGTCGCGGCCAGGTCGACTTCGCAACCCGGGGCTTCGGGGTCGCCGCGCAGGCGCGCCATTTCCGACGCGATGGAGAACGCGCAGAACAGGCCCGCCACCGCATCGCCCACCGGAAAATTGCTGTGCAGCGGAGAGCCGCCAGCTTCGCCCGTGAGGCTGGTGAAGCCGCTCATCGCCTCGAAGATACGCGCGAAACCGGGCCGCGCCTTGTAGGGCCCGGTCTGGCCGAAGCCCGTGAGTCGCACCACCACCAGCCGCGGATTGGCGCGGTGCAGCGTGGCCAGGTCCAGCCCCCAGCGGTCGAGCGTGCCGGTGCGGAAGTTCTCCACCAGCACGTCGAATTGCGGGATCATTCTGAGCAACAGCTCGCGTCCGGCGGGCTGGCGCACGTCGAGCGTGATGCCGCGCTTGCCCCGGTTGGCAATCTTCCACCACAGCGCCTTGCCGTCCTTCACGGGCTGCAGGCCGCGCAGCGCGTCGCCGCCGCCAGGCAGTTCGAGCTTCACCACGTCCGCGCCCTGGTCGGCGCACAGCGTGGCGCCCAAAGGTGCCGCCAGCACGGTGGCCATGTCGAGGATGCGCACGCCCGAGAGGGCGCCGCGCGGGCGAGGGACTGGCGTGTTGTCGCTGGAATTCAAGCGGTGCTCCATGCCGGGGCAAGAGGCCCCGTGAAAGCGACCTTTTTGCCAGACGGTGCGGCCCTCAACAATCGGTGGTTCGCACAGCGAAACACGTGCCGCGTTTCATTGACTCCTCGTTTCGATCGGCCAATCATGCCCACACCCTCGCGCACTTCCACCCGCATGAACACCATCGCGCTTCCGGGTCTTGTCGACCCGCACGACCTCAGCGCCGACCGCCAGTTCTCGATGAACCTGGCGCGCGGCATGGAGGTGCTGCGCGCGTTCACCAGCGCCAATCCGGTGCTGGGCAACCGCGAGATCTCGGACCGCACCGGCCTGCCCAAGCCCACCGTCTCGCGCATCACCTACACGCTCACCCTGCTGGGTTATCTGAGCCGCGACGCGGGTGCGCAGAAGTACAGGCTCGGCCCCGGCGTGCTGTCGCTGGGCTACCCCTTGCTGGCCAGCATGCAGGTGCGGCAGATCGCGCGGCCCATCATGGAACGGCTGGCGCGTGAGACGGGCTGCTCGGTGAACCTGGGCATGCGCGACCGCGCCGACGTGGTCTACATCGACACCATCCGCACCGGCAACACCAACACCCACATGCCCGACATCGGCAGCACGCGTCCGCTGCTGTCGGCCGCCATCGGCCGCGCGCTGGTGCTGTCGTGCGGCGCCCAGGAACGCACCGCCATCCTCAACCGGCTGCGGTTGCAGGACGCCGAGCTGTTCGACCAGCTTCGCCCCGCGTGGGAGTCCGATCTGAAGCTGTTCGCGGCGCGCGGCTTCTGCCACTCGCGCGGGGACTGGAAGAAGGACATCCACGCCGTGGCCGCGCCCGTGCGCGTGTCGCCGCGCGACACGCCGCTGGCCATGAACTGCACGCTCGCCACCTACCGCCCGCCCGGCGACCGCATGGAGCGCGAAGTCGCGCCACTGCTGCTGGACGCCGTGCGCCAACTCGAAACCGCGCAAGGCCTGCGCTGAAGACGACAACCCACCTTTCGACCCCATGATCCGCAACCCTGCAAAGTTCGACGCCCTGCTCGCCGAAGTCCGCGACTTCATCCGCAAAGAGTGCATGCCCATCGAGGCCGAGGTCGATCGCGACGACCTCATCCCCGAGCCCGTGGTCGAACGAATGCGCGCGCTGGGCCTGTTCGGCCACAGCATCCCCGAGGCCTACGGCGGCGCGGGCCTGACGAGCGAGGAGCTGTCGCTGGTCAACATGGAGGTCTCGCAGGCCGCCACCGCCTTCCGCGCGCGCTTCGGCGGCAACACCGGCATCGCTTCCGAATCGCTGGTGGTCGACGGCACGCCCGAACAGAAGCAGCGCTGGCTGCCCGAGCTGGCCAGCGGCCGCCTCACGGGCTGCTTCGCGCTCACCGAGCCCGAAGCCGGCTCCGACGCTACCGCGCAGAAGACGGTGGCCGTGCGCGATGGCGACCACTACGTGATCACCGGGCGCAAGTGCTTCATCACCAACGCGCCCATTGCCGGCCTGTTCACCGTGTTCGCGCGCACCGACATGCAGGCCAGGGGCGCCGCGGGCATCACGGCCTTCCTGGTCGAGCGCGACACGCCCGGCCTGACCGCACCCCAGGGCTACCGCAAGATGGGCCAGCACGGCTCGCCCGTGGGCGAGGTCATTCTCGAAGGCTGCCGCGTGCACGCCTCGGCCATCGTCGGCGGCGTGCCGGGCGTGGGCTTCAAGACCGCGATGAAGGCGCTGAACAAGCAGCGCATCAACCTCGCGGGGCTGTGCATCGGCCCGGCCATCCGGCTGGTCGACGAGATGGTGGCGCGCGCCGCGTCGCGCAGGCAGTTCGGCCAGCCCATCGGCGAGTTCCAGCTCGTGCAGCAGATGATCGCCGAGAGCAACACCGAGGTGCATGCCGCGCGCGCGCTGCTGCTCGAAACCGCGCGCAAGCGCGACGATGGCGTCGACGTGACCATGGAAGCGTCGATGTGCAAGCTGTTCGCCTCCGAGATGTGCGGCCGCGTGGCCGACCGCGCGGTGCAGGTGTTCGGCGGCAGCGGCTACATCAACGACAACGTGGCCGAGCGCTTCTACCGCGACGTGCGGCTGTTCCGCCTCTACGAAGGCACGAGCCAGATTCACCTGACCAACATCGCGCGACGCACCATGGCACAGGCTGGCCAGGCGAATTGAGCTCGCGCGCGCAAGCCATCACCACCGGAGACGAACCATGACCCTCAGAGGCACCTTGCTGGCCGCGCTCGTCGCAGTCCAGTCCCTGACCATGACGGCGCCCGCGCTCGCGCAGGACACCTACCCGAGCAAGCCGATCCGCATCATCGTGCCGTTCACGGCGGGCGGCGTGGTCGACTCGATCGCGCGGCTCGTGGGCGAGCGCCTGTCGGTCAAGTACGGCCAGCCCGTCATCGTCGAGAACAAGGCCGGCGCCGGGGGCTCGATCGGCACCGACTACGTCGCCAAATCCGCGCCCGACGGCTACACGCTGCTGTGCGTGAGCCCGGGCCTTGCGGTGGTGCCCAGCCTCATCAAGGGCGTGACGTGGAACCCCGTGCGCGACTTCCGCGCCATCGAGGGCTTCGGCGTGATTCCCAACGTGTTCGTGGTGCCGCCCGAGGTGCCCGCCAAGAGCATGGCCGAACTGGTCGCAATGGCGAAGAAGGCCAACCCGCCGCTCACCTACGCCACGGCCGGCGTGGGCACCTCCAACCACCTGTCGGGCGAGCTGCTGGCGCAGAGCGCGGGCATCAAGCTCACGCACGTGCCGTATCGCGGCCAGCCCGATGCGCTGAACGACCTGCTCGCGGGGCGCGTGACGATGATGCCGCTGACCGTGGCGCTGGCCGTGCCGCACATCAAGGCCGGCAAGCTGCGCCCGCTGGCCGTGACCACGAGCCAGCGTTCCAGCGCCTTGCCCGACACGCCGACCGTGGCCGAGGCCACGGGCCTCAAGGGCTACGACGTGGGCACGTGGTTCGGCTTCGTCGCGCCGGTGAAGACGCCCGATGCCATCGCCGCGAAGCTGTCGGTCGACGTCGCCGGGATACTGGCCGACCCGGCCATGAAGCCCAAGTTCGACGTGCTCGGCCTGGAGCTGGCGCCGCAGGGACCGAAGCAGTTCGATGCCTTCATCGCGAGCGAGTTCGACAAGTGGAGCAAGGTCATCAAGACGGCAGGCATCGAGGCGCAATGAGCGCGAACGATTCGCCCGTGCGGCCGCCGCTGTGCGAGCGGCTGGGCATCCGCCATCCGGTGTTCGGCTTCTCGCACTCGGTGGACGTGTGCGTGGCGATCGCGCAGGCCGGGGGCTTTCCGGTGCTGGGGCTCGCGCGCGAACTGCCGCACGAGATTGCGCACATCCTGGCGGAGGTCAGCGCACGCATGGCGGGCATGCCCTACGGCATCGACCTGATGCTGCCCTCGCAGGTGCCCGACGAAGCCGCGGGCATCGACAGCGTGCGCGCGCAATTGCCAGCGCAGCACGTCGCCTTCGTCGAAGGGCTGCGCGCGCGCTTCGACGTGAAGCCGCCGCAGCAGCCCAGCTTCTTCACGACCCAGGTGCGCACCAAGGCGCTGTTCGACGCGCAGATCGAGGCGGTGCTCGACTCCGATGCGCGCGGCGTGGCCACGGCCATCGGCCTGCGCGCCGATCTGATCGAACGGGCGAAGGCGCGCGGCAAGCTCACCTTCGCGCTGGTCGGCTCGGTGCGGCATGCGCGCAAGGCGCTCGACATGGGCGTGGAGGTGCTGGTGGCGCAGGGCTACGACGCGGGCGGTCACACGGGCACGGTCGGCACGCTCTCGCTGCTGCCGCAGGTCATCGCGGAAGCGGGCGACGTGCCCGTGCTGGCCGCGGGCGGCATCGCCACCGGCGCGCAGGTGCTGGGCGTGCTGGGCATGGGCGCGCAGGGCGCGTGGCTGGGCACGCTGTGGATGGGCGCGAAGGAAAACCACACGCCGCCCGCGCTGCTGAAACGGCTGATTGCAAGCGGCAGCGAAGACACGCTCATCACGCGCGCCCACAGCGGCAAGCCCTGTCGCGTGGTGCGCAGCGACTGGATCGACGCATGGAACGAGCCCGGCGCGCCCGCGCCGCTGGGCATGCCGCTGCAGCAGGCGCTCACGGGCGACGTGTTCGCCTCGATGCACGAGTTCGACGATGATCGGATCATTTACGAAGCCGCGGGCCAGAGCGTGTTCGCCATCCAGCGCGGGACCACGGTGGCCGAGCAGATGCGCACGCTGGTGGCCGACATGCAGGCGGCCTGGGCGCGCATGCGCGGCTGGCGGGACGCCGCGGCCTGAAGCGAGGCGGGCAACCAGCTCGGCAGCGAAGGGCCGAAGCACCGTCATCAAGTCCATGGCAAACAACTTTTTTACTATCCAGGCATGAGCGCTTCGCCCCCCATCACTGCTTCAGCCGACGCCGCGCCGCTGCGTCCTGCCCTGCCCGGCGGGCTCGACCTGCTGGTGCAACTGGCGGCGGCGCATCCCATCGCGCCGGCCTGCGACCACTTCTACTTCCTGCGCCACGGCCAGACGGCGTGCAACGCCCGGCGCATCTTCCAGTCGGCCGACGAGCCGCTGAGCGCGCTCGGCATCGAGCAGGCGGCGCGCGCCACCACGCTCCTGGCCGGCGAGCCGATCGCGAGCATCGTGTGCAGCGACCTGCCGCGCGCCCTCGTGACCGCACGAACGGTGGCGGCGCCGCACGGGATCACGCCGGTGATCGAACCCGGGCTGCGCGAGCGGCACTTCGGCGCGCTGATCGGCACCTCCTCGGCCGAACTCGACTGGGCCTGCGAGCCCGCAGGCGGCGAGACGCTGCCGGAGTTCGTCGGGCGCAAGCGCGCCGCGCTGGCCGAGGCGCTGGCCGCGCCGGCGCCGGTGCTGGTGGTGGCGCACGGCGGCACGCTGCTGGTGCTGGCGGCGCTGCTCGGCGTGCCGGTCGAGCTGTCGGTGCTCGGCAACGCACAGCCGCTCGCCTTCGAGCGGCAGCAGGGCGGCGGCTGGCGCGTGCGGGCGCTGGCGGACGCTTCCTCGTCCATGCCGGGCCCCGACGGCGGCGCCGCGATCGCCTGACGTCCCTTGCCCGCCGCGTCCGCCGGGCACGCCCGCCCTGCCTGCCTGCCTGCGCGATGCTCCAGCCTCCCGCCTCGACACCCCGGAAAGGAAGCGCCCATGATCACCCTCTACACCTGGACCACCCCGAACGGCCGCAAGCCCTCCATCCTGCTGGAGGAACTCGGCGTGCCCTACCGGGTGCGCCCCGTCAACATCGGCAAGGGCGAGCAGTTCGCGCCCGAATTCCTCGAGGTCTCGCCCAACAACAAGATCCCGGCCATCGTCGACGACGAGGCTGAGGGCGGCCCGCTCCCGCTGTTCGAGAGCGGCGCGATCCTGACCTACCTGGCCGACCGGCACGGCCGCTTCCTGGCGCCCTCGGGCCCGGCGCGCTGGAAGGCGCTCGAATGGACCTTCTGGCAGGTCGGCGGGCTCGGGCCGATGCTCGGAGTCTCGCGGCCAAGCCGAACCTGCGCCGCTGGCTCGACACCGTGGGCGCCCGGCCGGCGGTGCAGCGCGGCATGGCGGTGCCGAAGGTCTGAAAAATGAATGAAAAGCGGCCGCAGCGCGCATGCAGCCTGCGTGGGCTGCTATCAAAACGATAGCCAGAGCGCCATGCCGACGGCGTTCCAGACGGCCACAACCAGCACCGCGCCAGCACGGCTGACGGGCTTCGTGCCTTGCGTCTGCATCCATTCGTCCGCGCGGACGCGGCATTCCGCCAGCACGGACGCCGGCAGCATCCGGAGGGCCAGCCAGATCAGCACCGGCAGCAGGATCACGTCGTCGAGGTAGCCGAGCACCGGAATGAAATCCGGGATCAGGTCGATCGGGCTCAGCGCATAGGCGACCACGAACAGGCCCAGCGCCTTGGCATGCCAGGGCGCGAGTGGATGCCGGGCGGCGAACCACAGGGTCACGGCGTCGCGCTTGACGCGCCGGGCCCAGGCCCGCAGCGTTCCGGAGCGGGTCACCGGGCGGCCTTCATCCCCGCGCGATGATGAACAGGCCGCCGACCATCATCGCCCCGCCGATGAGCTTGGGCGGCGTCAGGGGCTCGCCCAGCAGCACCCAGGCGAGCAGCAGCGCGATCACCACGCTGCCCTTGTCGATCAGCGCGACGGTGGAGACCTGGCCGAGCTTGATTGCCTTGTAATAGAACACCCACGAGCCGGCCGTGGTGACGCCCGACAGGGCCAGCCACAGCAGGTTCTTCAGGTTCAGCGAGCGCAGCTCGGCCGCGGGCACCACCGCCGCCGCGAACACGAGGACGAAGACGAACACGAAGCACGTCCGCACCGCAAGGCCCAGGTCGCCCGAGATGCCGGAGAGGCCCAGCTTGGCGATGACCGAGGTGAAGCCCGCGAAGGCCATCGAGAAGAACGCGTACAGAACCCATCGTTCCATGAGGATCGCTCCTTGAACTTACGGCGCCGGGTCCGGGTCCGGCAAGCCGGTGGTTCCGAACTCGACGGGCGTCTTGACGTAGAACAGCGCCTCGCCCGATTGCTCCAGCGCCACGAACAGCGCCGCGGCCTGCTGCGCCGTCGCCGCCAGGGTGACTTCCACGGGCTGGTCCGCCAGCTCGAAGAAGTGCGCCGAATGGAACCTGCCGTGGCGCCCGAAACCCTCGGCGCCGGCGAACGCGGTGGCGCCGCCGATGCCCAGCGAGCGGGCCAGCTCCAGCAGCCACTCGTGCACCGGCTGGTGCCGGTGGCGGCGGTCTTGCAGCGTGAAGAAGGTGATCTGGAAGCCCTGCATGGCTCATCCTCCCGGTGACTGAAAGCTGCGCAGCAGCGCGACGGCGCCCATGCCGAGCAGCGTCATCGCCACGCTGCCGACCACATGCACCATGACGGCGGCCGCGGCCCACAGCGTGCGGCCCTCGGCGATCTGCGACGCCACCTCGGCGGAGAAGGTCGAGAAGGTCGTGAGGCCGCCGAGGAAACCCGTCACGACGAACAGACGCCACTGCGGCGGCAGCGCCGGATGCGCCGCCAGGAAGGCGATGGCGACGCCGATCAGGAAACCGCCCAGCAGGTTGGCCGCCAGCGTGCCGGGCGGCAGCGCCGGGTACCAGTGGTTGAGCTGCGAGCCCAGCACCCAGCGCAGCAGGCAGCCCAGCGAGCCGCCGACGCAGATGGAAACAACGGAAGACACCATAGGAAAAATGCTCCTGCCTGCCGCGGACCGGCCGCAGGCCCGGCCCACGCCCGCGCCCACCGTCCAGGCACCGGGCCCGCATGCAGCGCCAGCCTACCCGATTGGCAGCACGCGCCACGCCTGCGACGCGGCCATCGTCTGTATAGTGCCCCGCGCTACAAGGAACATCCATGAGTGCGCAACACACGGAGGGCCCATGACCGAAGGCGCGTCGCTGGTCCTCGGGCTGCTCGACTACATCGAGCAGGTCGAAAAGCTCAACGCCAGGCCGGCTTTCTCGGTGCCCGGCGAATACTTCGTGGCCTGGCAGCACGAGCTGTGCGGACTGCCGGGCCTGCAGCTCGACCGGCAGCAGGAAGGCGACGATGTCTGGCTGCGCCTGCCGCGCCTGCAAGAGACGCCGCCGCCCGCGCCGCCCGAGGCGCTCGCGCCCTGGCTGACCCTGTCGAAGAGCCCGGACAAGGTGCCGGAGCTGAAGACCGCGCTGGAAGCCGGCAGCGACGGCACCGCCTCAGGCAATGGCTATGGCAAGGGCAACGACAGCGACGGCCAAACGCGAGCGCCCCAGCGGCTCGAAGACCGCCCCGACCTCTGGCCGCTGTTCGACGACTACGTCGAAGCCCTGTGGACCCCCTGGGCCGCCGCGGAGCGCGCCCGGCGCCGCTCGATCACCCTCTACAACCGGCTGTTCGCGCTGCAGCGCACCATGGCCTCCGAAGGCGCCGAGACGCCGCTGGAGCTGGTCTGGGGCGTCGGCCTGGCGGCGTGGAAGAAGGAAGGCTACGGCATCCCGGTGCGGCACCCGCTGCTGACCCAGCCGTGCGAGGTCTCGCTCGACGAGAAGACCTTCGACCTGGAAGTGCGCCCGCGCGACATCGACCCGAAGCTGGAGATCGACTGCTACGCCGAGATGGAGGTGCCCGGCGTGCGCCAGCTCGAGGCGCACTGGAAGGCCGCGCTCGCCACGCAGGCGCAGCGCGTCGATCCGTTCGACGCTTCGACCTTCGAGGACGTGCTCAAGGCCGCCGTCGGCCACCTCGACCCGGCCGGCCGCTACGAGGCCCGCCAGGGCGACGCCATTGCGCAGGCGCCCGCCGCGCCCGACGAGCGCCTGCGGATCACCGACGGCTGGGTGCTGTTCGCGCGCAAGCGCTCCGGCGACATCTTCATCGAGGACGTGCGCCGGCTCAAGAAGAGCGTGGCCGACGCGCCCGCCCTGCCCGGCGTGATCCGCAGCTTCGTCGAGCCGGGCGACGACAGCGTGCGCGCGCAGCCGGCGCTGCCGCTGCGCGGGCTGGCGTCGAGCGAGAGCGCGCCGGGCGCCTTCGAGCTGTACTTTCCGATGCCGTACAACGACGAGCAGGTCTCGATCGTGCAGAAGCTGGAGGCCAACGACGGCGTGGTGGTGCAGGGCCCGCCCGGCACCGGCAAGACGCACACCATCGCCAACGTGATCTGCCATTACCTGGCGCGCGGCCAGCGCGTGCTGGTCACGGCCAAGGGCGAGTCGCCGCTGGCGGTGCTGCAGGACAAGCTGCCCGAGCGCATCCGTCCCTTGAGCGTGGCGCTGCTGTCGGACGAGCGCGACGGCATGCGGCAGTTCGAGCACTCGATCCAGACCATCGCCGCCAACGTCGCCGCGCTCGATCCCGAGCGGGCCCGGGCGGCCATCGCCGCCGCCGAGGCGAAGCTCGACCGGCTGCACGCCCGCATCGCCCACCTGGACCGCGGCGTCGCCGAGCGGGCCGCGCGGCACCTCGAGACCTGCCGCTTCCAGGGGCAGGACGTGAGCCCCGAGGAGCTGGCCCGCCTCGTGCTGGCGCAGACCGGCGAGCACGCCTGGTTCACCGACACGCCGGCCGTGGAGGCCGACGACCTGCCCTTCGGCGACGCCGACATCGACGCGCTGCGCCAGGCCCGCATCGCGGTCGCCGACGACCTGGGTTACCTGGACTGCACGCTGCCCGCGCCCGAGGGCTTCCCGGCGTGGAGCGAACTGCTCGGCATGCACCGCGACATCGCCCGCGCCCGCCTGATCGAGACCAGCGTCGCCAGCGGTGCCGTGCCGGACCTGGCCGATGCCAGCGCCACCACCCTCGACAAGGCCCGCGCGCTGGCCGAGTGGCTGCAGGCGCGCAGCGACACCGAGGCGCAATTGAAGGCGGTGTCGCGGCCCGACCTGGCGGCGCTGCCCCCCCAGTTCGCCGCCCTGCAGGCGGCCGACCCGGTGCTGCAGTCGTTCATGGAGGCCTGCGGCGACGTGAAGGCGCTGGCCGCGCAGCGCCGGCAGCTGCGATCGAAGGCCGTCGAGGCCCCGCTCGATGCCGAGACGCAGCCCGACTACCAGGCGGCGCTGGCCCGGCTGCTGGCGGGCAAGGGCGCGTTCGCCCTGCCCTTCGGCAAGGCCGACGCCCGCCGGGACATCGCCGCCACGCGCGTGCAGGGCGCGGCGCCGGCTGCGCCGGCCGACTGGCAGGCGGTGGCCGAGCTGCTGCAGTGGCGCATCGATGCACGCAGGGCGACCGCCCGCTGGGCGGCGCTGGCCACCGAGTTCGGCCTCGAAGCGCCTGGCGGCGCCCTGGAGGAAAGCTTTCGCGACACCGTGGCGGCCGCGGACCATGCCGAGCGCGCACACCGGCTGGTGTTCGGCTTCGACGCTGGGCTGCCCGCGCGCATCGCCGAGGTGTTCGGCCCGGCGCAGGCCGCGCGCCTGCGCGCCAGCGGCACGGGCTTTCTGGAGCGGATCGCGGCCGGCCTGCAAAGCCACCTCGACCGCGGCCGGCTGGCGCAGGCCGCCCGGCGCATCGACGACCTGGCCGACAGCCTGGCTTCGTGCGACGGGGCGATCGCCCTGCAGCTGCGCAGCTTTCTCACGGAGTCCATCGGCCAGCCGGGCGCCGACGAGGCCGTGCTGCACACCCTGTGGAACGCCCTGCAGGCCGAGCTGCAGCGCCTGACGGCGCTGCGCCCGGCGCTCGACACGATCGGACGCGTGACGGCACGCATCGAAGCCGCCGGCGCCGTCGCGTGGGCTCGGCGCCTGCGCGGCGAGCCGGCGCAGGGCGACGCGGACCCTGCCACGCCGCCCGGCTGGCGCGCGGCCTGGGCCTGGCGGCGCGGCAGCCTGTTCCTGGCCGACATCGACCGGCATGCCGAGATGCGCGAGTTGTTCACCGAGCGCCGCGCCCTGGCCGCGGCGCTCGCGAAGACCTACCAGGACCTGGTCGCCGAGAAGACCTGGCTGGGCGTCTTCCACAACGCGCCGCCGGTCGTGCGCCAGGCGCTGCAGACCTACCTGCAGGCGGTGCACGCCATGGGCGCGGGCACCGGCGTGCGGGCGGTGCGGCACCGCCGGGTGGCGCGCGAGGCGATGCTGCGCGCCTACCGGGCGGTGCCGTGCTGGGTGCTGCCGCACTGGCGCGTGTCGGAGACCCTGCCGCCCGAGATCGGCCTGTTCGATCTGGTGGTGGTCGACGAGGCCTCGCAGTCGGACATCTGGGCGCTGCCGACCCTGCTGCGCGGCAGGAAGCTGCTGGTGGTGGGCGACCACAAGCAGGTCTCGCCGTCGGCCGTGGGCATGGCCGAGGCGCGCATCACCGAGCTGCGCTCGCGCTTCCTGAGGCAGCAGCCGCACGGCTCGGAGATGACGCCCGACAAGTCGATCTACGACCTGGCGCGCGTGGTGTTCGCCGGCAACTCGGTCATGCTGCGCGAGCACTTCCGCAGCGTGCCGGCCATCATCGAGTTCTCCAACCGCGAGTTCTACCAAGGGGCCATCGTGCCGCTGCGCCTGCCGCGCGCCAACGAGCGGCTCGACCCGCCGCTGGTGGACGTGTTCGTCCAGGGCGGCCACCGCGCCCGCGACACCAACCCGGCCGAGGCGAAGGCCATCGTCGACGAGATCGAAAGCATCCTCGCCGACCCGCGCTTCGACGGCCGCAGCATCGGCGTCGTCACCCTGCTGGGCACCGCGCAGGCCGCGCTCATCCACCGGCTGGCGAGCGAGCGCATCTCGGCCGTCGACGTGGTCGAGCGCCGGCTCGCCATCGGCCCGCCGCCGGTGTTCCAGGGCCGCGAGCGCGACATCATGCTGGTGTCGATGGTGCTGGCGCCGGGCGACGCGGCCGCGGCGGCCCGCGCCGACATGGAGCAGCGCTTCAACGTGGCGCTGTCGCGCGCGCGCGACCGCACCTACCTGTTCCGCTCGGTCGGCGAGGCGGCGTTCCGCCCGGAAACGCTCAACGCCCGGCTGATGCGGCACTTCCGCAGCCCCTTCGCGCAGGACGCGCGCAAAGTCGAGGCGCTGCGCGAGCGCTGCGAGTCGGGCTTCGAGCGCGAGATGTTCGACGAGCTGGTGCGGCGGGGCTTCCGCGTCGAGCCGCAGGTCGCGTGCGGCCATTGGCGCATCGACTTCGTGGTCGAGGGCACCGAGGGCCGGCGCCTGGCCATCGAGTGCGACGGCGACCGCTTCCACGGCCCCGGCCAGTGGGCGAGCGACATGGCGCGCCAGCGCGTGCTCGAGCGCGCCGGCTGGACCTTCTGGCGCTGCTTCGCGTCGAGCTTCACGCGCCGCCGCCAGGAGGTGCTGGACGACCTGCTCGCCACCCTGCACGGCCTCGGCATCGAGCCGCTCGGCGCCGAATCCATCGACAACACCGAATGGGTCCTGTTCAAGGAGGTCGATCCCCTGGGCGTGGCGAGGCCCGATGCTGAAACCGGGACCGAGGCCGAGGCCGAATCGGCCATCGGGCGGCATGCGAAGGCCGACGCGGCCGATGCGACCGACCCGGTGAACGGCAGCGGCACCGATGTCGACCGCCGTGACGCGGCGCCGGCATGAAGCACAAGACCACCTGGACCCTGCTGGCGCTGGCGATCGGCATCGCGTGCCACTCCTGGTCCGACGCGCCGGCCGTGCGCCAGCTCGCCCTCAAGGTCGGGCTGGGCGCGCTCACGCACGAGCTCGGCAGCGCGACGCGCGAGCTGGAGGCGCTGCTGCGCCGGCACGCCCCGACACTGCCCTCGCCGGCCGACGACGAGGTCGCTGCCACCGACCCGCAGGGCTGCCGCGCTCAGCTGCCGGGCGGGCGCCTGCCGCAGTTCGCCAACGCCGCCTGGCAGAAGGACCTGACGCTGCTGTGCTACCGCGAGTTCGGACTGGCCTACTCGGCGCGCACCCGCACCCCGCTGTGGGTGGCCGAGCACCTGACCGCCGCGCGCGTCGAGCGCGCCCGCCAGCAGGAGCGCAAGGACAGCTTCCACCCGGACCCCCACCTGCCCGAGGCCGTGCGCGCCAGCCTGGCCGACTACGACAACTCCGGCTGGGACCGCGGCCACATGGCGCCCTCGGGCGACATGAGCACGCCCGCGGCGCAGCACGAGAGCTTCACGCTGGCCAACATGGTGCCGCAGGACCCGGAGAACAACCGGCGCATCTGGAGCTCGATCGAGGGCGGCGTGCGCAACCACGTGCAGCGCGCCGGCGCGGCCTACGTGATCACCGGGCCGCTCTACCTCACCGCCGCCGGCCAGAAGATCAGGATGCTCAACCACAGCGTGGCGGTGCCGACCCACCTGTGGAAGCTGGTGCACGACCCGACCACAAAATCCGCCGGCGTGTTCCTGGTGAAGAACGCGCACCCCGCCCCCATACAGTGGCTGACGGTGGCGCAGTTCGAGCGCACCAGCGGCTACCGCTTCGGCCTGGAGGGCGTGGCCCCGATGACCATGCCCAAGCCCCACGTCTATTCCCGCTGATTTTTTTCACCGGAGAAAAGAAAGCCATGACGCCCCAACCCGCGCTCCAGCCGTTTTCCGAAGGCGAGGTGCAGCGGCTCGCCACGGCCCGCGGCGACCTGGAGATCGAGAGCAGCCCCACCGCCATCAGCTTCATGAGCGACTTCGACATCCGCCGCGACCGGCAGGGTCTGGCCTTGGCCACGCAGCTGCGCGACCTGCTGCAAGCCGTGGTCGCCCGGCTCGCCGAGGACGAGCAGGCCGGTCGGCTGCCCGAGCGGCTGGCCCAGGCGCCCACGACCCTTGAAGACAACCCGCTGGCCTGAGCGGCGGACGGCCCTGCGACTTTCTGGACACAGGTGCCGCATCCGACAGGCCTGAGCGGCGGGACGGCTCAGCTTCCGGCGGGCGGCGCCTCCAGCATCAGTCGTTCGACCTCGCACCGCATCGGCACGAACGAAGAAGATTTCCGCCCCCACGGCAGCGATGGTGCGGCGCTCCGGAAGATCAGCATGAAAAATGCCGCTGTCGCTTGCTCCACGTGGATTTGCAGCTATCGAAACAATAGCAAAATCGGGGCAGCAAGGTACGCCCGAGCTCCGGGCGCACCGGCTCTGTCAGCCCTTTTGCAGCATCCGGATCACGCTCGAAAAATCCAGCGCCCCGTGTCCGGCCAGACTGTGCGCGGCGTACAGGCTGCGCGCCAGCCCGCCCAGCGGCGTGGCGGCGCGCACGGCGGTGGCGCTTTCCTGCGCCAGGCCCAGGTCCTTGAGCATCAGGTCGGTGCCGAAGCCGCCGACGTAGCCCTTCGAGGCGGGCGCGCTTTCCATCACGCCGAGCATCGGGTTGTACTTCTCGAGCGCCCAGTTGCCGCCCGAGCTGCGCCGCATGATCTCCGACAGCACCTTGGGGTCGAGCCCGTTCGCCACGCCCAGCGCCAGCGCCTCCGAAGTGCCGATCATCAAAATGCCGAGCAGCATGTTGTTGCAGATCTTGGCGGTCTGGCCGGCGCCGGCGCCGCCCGCGTGGAAGATGTTGGCGCCCATCTTCTCGAGCACCGGGCGCGCGCGCTCCAGGTCGGCCTCCGAGCCGCCGACCATGAAGGTCAGCGTGCCGGCGACGGCGCCGCCGGTGCCGCCCGACACCGGCGCGTCGATCACGGCGACGCCGCGGCTGGCACCGGCCGCGGCCACCTTGCGCGAGGTCTCGGCGGCGATGGTGCTGCTGTCGATCACCAGCGTGCCGGGCGCGATCTGTGCCATCAGGCCCCCATCGCCCAGGTAGAGCGACTCGACGTGCGCGCTGGCCGGCAGCATGCTGATGACGACCTCGGCGCCGTCGAGCGCCTCGACCGCCGAGCGGGCAATGGTCAGGCCCTCGGCCGCGGACTTCTCGCAAGCCTCGGTCGACAGGTCGAAGGCGCTGAGCGCGTGGCCCGCCCGGTGCAGGTTGAGCGCCATCGGGCCGCCCATGTGGCCCAGACCGATGAAGGCGATTCGCATGTCGTGTGTCTCCTGATGAGTGTGAGGAAATCCGGGCGCGCGGCCGCCGCGGGAGGGCTCAGGCCAGCGCCGCCAGCGGATGCGGCCCTTCCGCGCGCGGATGCAGGCAGTCCTCGACGAGCGCGGGCGTCACTTCCTCGAGCGTGGCGGGGTTCCACTTCGGGCGGCGGTCCCTGTCGATCAGCAGGGCGCGGATGCCTTCGGCGAAATCCCCGTGCGCGCAGCAGCCGAGCGAGGCCCAGTATTCGAGCCGGAACACCTCGGCCAGCGACATGCGGGGCACGCGCTGCCACAGCTCGAACGCCAGCGCCGCCGAGCTTGGCGCGCCCTGCACAAAGTTCCGCGCTGCCGCCTGCAGCCACGGGTCGTCCGAGCGCAGATCGCGCAGGCGCCGCGCGATCTCCAGCAGGTCGTCGCCGGCCATCAGTTCGTTGATGAGGTCGAAGTGCTCGCGCACCTTGGACGGCTGCCGCTCGACACCCTCGCCGGCCTGCGCCAGCAGGCGCCACAGCAGCGCCCGGTCGGCCCGGGCGTCGCCCCGCCACGGCGCTGCGGCGATGGCCTCCAGCACCGGCGCCCGGCGCTCCTGCGGCAGCACGACGTCGGCCAGCCCGCAGAAGACCGCGTCGGCACCGTCGAGCGGCGCGCCGGTCAGGGCCAGGAACAGCCCGGTGCGGCTTGGCGCGCGCCGCAGGAACCAGCTGCCGCCCACGTCCGGATAGAGGCCGATGCCGATCTCGGGCATGGCGATGCGGCTCTGCGGCGTGACGACGCGGTGCGACGCGCCCGCCATCAGCCCGACCCCGCCGCCCATCACGATGCCGTGGCCCCAGCACAGCAGCGGCTTGGGAAAGGTGTGGATCAGGTGGTCGAGCGTGTACTCCTCGCAAAAGTAGGCCTCGGCCAGGGGATTGCGCCCCGTACCGCACTCGCGCAGCGTCGGGTACAGCTGGCGCAGGTCGCCGCCGGCGCAGAACGCCTTGCCGCCCGACGCCTGCAGCACCACGCCGGCGACGCCGTCGTCGCGCGCCCACTCGCGCAGCCGGGGCGTCAGCAGCCGCACCATGTCGAGCGAGAGCGCATTGAGCGAGCCCGGCGCGTTGAGCGTCGCGACACCGAAGCGCCGGCCGCCGTCGGTGGCGATATCGTCGAAGAGGACGACGGGCTCGGTCAGTGCAGTCGGTGCGGTCGGTTCGGTCGATGCGGTCAGCTCGGTCATGTCGATGCCCAAACCCACAAAAGTTAGTTGATATTTCCGTCGAGCAGCCTGCGGGCGACGATGACGCGCATGATCTCGTTGGTGCCTTCGAGGATCTGGTGCACGCGCGTGTCGCGCACCAGCCGCTCCAGCGGGAACTCGCCCAGGTAGCCGTAGCCGCCGTGCAGCTGCAGCGCCTCGTTGCAGACGTTGAAGCCGGCGTCGGTGGCGAAGCGCTTGGCCATGGCGCAGAAGGTGGTGGCGTCGGCATGGCCGGCGTCGAGCTTCGAGGCCGCCAGCCGCACCATCTGGCGCGCCGCGACCAGCTCGGTCGCCATGTCGGCCAGCCGGAACTGCAGCGCCTGGAAGTCCGCGAGCGGCCGGCCGAACTGCCGGCGCTCGTGCAGGTAGCGCCGCGCCGCGTCGAGCGCGCCCTGCGCGGCGCCGACCGAGCAGGTCGCGATGTTGATGCGCCCGCCGTCGAGCCCCTTCATGGCGATGCGGAAGCCCTCGCCTTCCGCGCCCAGCAGGTGGTCGGCCGGCACCCGCACGTCGTCGAAGCTGATGGTGCGCGTGGGCTGGCTGTTCCAGCCCATCTTGCGCTCCTTCTTGCCGTAGGAGATGCCCGGCGCGTCGGCCGGCACCGCGAAGGCCGACACCCCGCCCGCGCCGCCACCGCCGGTGCGCGCCATCAGCACCAGCACGTCGGTCGCGCCGGCGCCGGAGATGAAGGCCTTGGCGCCGTTGATAACGTATTCATGGCCCTGCCGCTCGGCGCGCGTCTTGAGCGAGGCCGCGTCCGAGCCCGCGCCCGGCTCGGTCAGACAGTAGGACGCCAGCCTGGCGCCGCTGGTGAGGTCGGCGCCCCAGCGCTCGCGCACCGCGTCGGTGCCCCAGGTGCCCAGCATCCACGTCGCCATGTTGTGGATGGTGATGAAGGCCGTGGTCGACGGGTCGACCGCCGCCAGTTCCTCGAACACCAGCGTCGCATCGAGCCGCGGCAGTGCGAGGCCGCCAATGCACTCCGGCGCGTACAGGCCGCAAAAGCCCAGCTCGCCGGCCCTGGCGATCGCCTCTCTTGGAAAGATCGCCTCGGCGTCCCAGCGCGCGGCGTGCGGCGCGAATTCGGCCTGGGCGAAGTCACGGGCCGTTTGCGCGAACGCGCGCTGCTCCTCGGAAAGTTCGAAGTCCAATCCCGCTCCTCGTTACCGGGCCGACGCGGCTTTTGCCTCCAGCTGCCTGACGCGCCTGTCGGTCAGCTCTTTCTGGCACGCACTGTATTCGAGCGGCGCGATCGAGCCGAGCCCCTCGATGCGTGCGCGGCAGGTCGGGTCGCGCTGCCTGAGCCAGGCGCGCTGCTCGGTGCGCAGCGCCGCCTGGGCGGCCGGCGTCAGCGCCGCCATCAGCGACTTGTAGCGCGCGTTGAGCTTCGCGTCGGACGCCTTGAAGTCCTGCGCCGCGCAGGCGTTGAGCTCCAGCTGGTTGCCGTTGCGGTTGCAGCGGGTTTCCTCGTCGGCCGCAAGGGCCGGCGACGCCACCAGCGCCACCAGCCCCGCCAAGGCCAGCGCGCGTCGAACAGCCGTGGCAGCCATCACTTCAGGCTGATGGTGGTGTTGACGCCGTGAGCGGCGGTGGTGCTGTCGTCGAACCAGCGCGCCGTCACGGTCTTGGTCTGGGTGTAGAACAGCACGACCTGCTTGCCGTAGGGGCCCAGGTCGCCCAGCTTGGAGGCGCGCGAGCCGGTGAAGCTGAACATCGGCACCGGCACCGGGATCGGCACGTTGATGCCGACCTGGCCGACGTCGATCTCCTCCTCGAAGCGCCGTGCCGCCGCGCCCGACTGCGTGAAGATCGCCGTGCCGTTGCCGTTCGGGTTGGCGTTCACCATCTCGATGGCCTCGTCGAGGCTCGCGGCGTTGGCCAGGCACAGCACCGGGCCGAAGATTTCCTGCTCATAGACCGTCATGCCGGGCCTGACGTCGGCGAATACCGTGGGGCCGACGAAGTTGCCCTTTTCATAGCCGGGCACGGTCGGCTTGCGGCCGTCGAGCGCCAGCGTGGCGCCCTCGGCCACGCCGCGCTCGATCAGGCCGTTGACGCGCTCGTAGGCGGCGCACGACACCAGCGGGCCGAGGTCCACGCCGGGCTCGGTGCCGGCGCCGATCCTGAGCGTCTTCGCCTTGGCGACCAGGTCGGGCACCCACTTCTGCGCCTCGCCCACCAGCACCGCCACCGACACCGCCATGCAGCGCTGTCCGGCCGCGCCGAAGCTGGCGCCTGCCAACGCGTTGAGCGTCTGCTCCTTGTTGGCGTCGGGCATCACGATGGCGTGGTTCTTGGCGCCCATCATGCACTGCACGCGCTTGCCGGACTGCGAGGCGCGGTGGTAGACGTGGGTGCCGACCTTGGTCGAGCCGACGAAGCTGACGGCCTTGATGTCCGGGTGGTCGCAGAGGGCGTTGACCACCGCCTCGCCGCCGTGCACCACGTTGAGCACGCCGGGCGGCACGCCCGCTTCCATGGCCAGCTCGGCCAGGCGCATGGTCACCATCGGGTCCTGCTCGGAGGGCTTGAGCACGAAGGTGTTGCCGCAGGCGATCGCCATCGGGAACATCCACAGCGGGATCATGGCGGGGAAGTTGAACGGCGTGATGCCGGCGCACACGCCCAGCGGCTGCAGCAGCGTGTAGGTGTCGACGCCGCTGGCCACGTTGTTGGCCAGCTCGCCCAGCTGCAGGTTGCCGATGCCGGCGGCGTGCTCGACCACCTCCAGGCCGCGGAACACGTCGCCCTCGGCGTCGGGCAGCGTCTTGCCCTGCTCGGCCGTGAGGATGGCGGCGAGCTCGCCCATGTGCTCGCGGATGAGCTGCTGCAGTTTCAGGAAGACGCGCGAGCGCGCGCCGATGGGCGTCTTGCGCCAGGTCCTGAAGGCCTCCTGCGCCGAGGCGACGGCGGCATCGACCTCGGCCGTCGTGGCGAAGGGCACGCGCGAGAGCACCTCCTGCGTGGCCGGGTTGACGATGTCGCGCCACTCGGTGGTCTGCGATTCGACCAGCCGGCCGCCGATCAGCAGCTTGACGGTGGCGACCTGCGTCGTGGGGGTGGTGGTGGCGTCCATGAACGTGTCTCCTGCAATGGGGTGGGCGTCAGGCATCGTAGTTTTGCGAATTTGCCGTGGCAAGAGACAAAATCGCGCGCGGCACCTGCAAGAACGCACACCGGAAAACCACCCGCCGCCCTTGAAGCCACAGCCGCATGGACTGGGACCACCTCCGCTTCTTCCTCGAACTCGCGCGCTCGGGCACGCTGCAGGGCGCCGCCCGGCGGCTGGGCGTGGACCACACGACTGTCGCGCGGCGCATCCAGGCGCTGGAAAAGCAGTTCGGCGCCGCCTTGTTCGCGCGCGAGCCCGGCGGCCACCGGCCGACCGAGGCCGGGCGCGGGCTGCAGCCGCACGCCGAGGCGATGGAGCGCGCCTTCCTACAGGTGGCGAGCGCCACGCCGGCGTCCTCCAGCGAGGGGCTGGCCGGGCTGGTGCGCATCGGCGCGACCGAGGGCTTCGGCACCGTGGTGCTGGCGCCGGCGCTCGCGCTGTTCGCCCAGGCGCATCCGCAACTCGTCGTCGACCTGCTCGCCCTGCCGCGGCTGGTGCACCTGTCGTGGCGCGAGGCCGACATCGTGATCTCGCTGGAGCGCCCGGCGCGCGGCCCGGTGATCGTCGCCAAGCTCACCGACTACGCGCTGCGGCTCTACGCCAGCGAGCGCTACCTGGCCGCGCACGGCCCGATCGCGACGCGCGAGGACCTGCGCGGCCACACCTTCATCAGCTACGTGGACGACCTGCTGTTCAGCAAGGAACTGCAGTACCTCGACGAGCTCTACCGCCCCGAGCGCTTCGCGCTGCGCAGCACAAGCATCATGGCGCAGTACCGCGCCACCGCGGCCGGCGCCGGCATCACGGTGCTGCCGGCCTTCATCGCCGGGCAGGACGCCTCGCTGCGCCCGCTGCTGCCCGATGTCGCCAGCTTCACGCGCAGCTTCTGGATGTCGATGCCGGCGGAGATCAGGCACCTGGCGCGGATGCGGGCGGTGTGGGATTTCTTGCGGCGGACGAGCGAGGAGCAACGGAAAGTCCTGCTGCCGAACGGCGGCTCTGACAAAGCGGAATAAAGCATCCACACAACCGGGTAGATGCCACTGCGGTGGCAGTTCCAGGCTGCTCCCCTGGCGCCTAGAGGAAGGGCGCCTGCTCAAACACCTGCCTCGCTGCAGAAGGCTGCCGGTTTTCATTTACACCAGAACCGCGTAGGATGGTCCACACGGCTTGTGCCAACCGCAGGCAAGACATTGCGACGGTTGCCTCACTGGCAGGGGGCGCGAATCCAGCGAGGAAAACACATTATGTTTCCTTTGGAGCTAGTCAAGCTTACAGCGTTGATGGAACGCACCAACGGCAGCGCCGGATTGAAAATCGGGCTGATCGATGGACCTGTGGCTGCCCGACACCCCGATTTGGTGCCTGAGCGTCTCCAGGAAATCCCAGGAAACAGCGCTGCCACCTGCACACAGGCCAATAGCGCGGCCTGCCTGCACGGAACTTTTATCGCCGGAATATTGTCCGCAAAGCGCAATTCCCCCGCCCCGGCGATTTGCCCCGGTTGCACGCTGCTGATTCGCCCCATTTTTAGCGAGACAACTGCTGGGCGCGAACACATGCCCAGCGCGACGCCGCTGGATCTTGCGGCGGCGATCATCGAGTGCATTGATGCAGGCGCACGGGTAATCAACCTGAGCCTCGCCTTGGCACAACCTTCGACCAGGGGCGAGCAGGCGCTGGAGGAGGCGCTCAATCAGGCTCTCAGACGCGGCGTACTCATCATTGCGGCGGCGGGCAATCAAGGCACGCTTGGAAGTTCCGCCATCACCTGCCACCCGTGGGTCATCCCGGTCATGGCCTGTGACCTTGGAGGCAGGCCGATGAACGAGTCGAATCTTGGCGCTTCGATTGGCAGGGGGGGGGTTGAGCGCACCCGGTGACAGCATTACCAGCCTCGGCTCGCAAGGCCAGGCAATCACGCTCGGAGGAACGAGTGTGGCGGTGCCTTTTGTGACGGGTGCCATTGCACTGCTGTGGTCGGAATTCCCCGCCACAGCCGCGGCGCAGATAAAACTCGCCATCGTGCAAGCCTCTGCACCACGGCGAGCCTCGGTGATTCCACCTTTGCTGAACGCCGCAGCAGCTTACCAAATCCTGTTCCAAGCGTATGCGAGGGGCAGTTAGCATTGAAAAATGAACGCAATAATCACTCTAATTCCGAGCATGGCTATCCGACTTTATCAACGACGAGGTGGTCAAACCGGGCGATGTGATTAAGCAAATCACCTCTTATATTAAGATGCAACCCTGCGGAGATCGTTGGCGCAGAATGGATTTGCCCATTCGCTGGCTGGTTTTCACAAATAAAAACCCGAAGTGAAGATGTTGTTGTATTTGGGCGGCAAAATATTAGTGAGGCAGTGAATACAATGAACTTGCCAGGATTTAATGCAGATATATCACTATACAAAACCAGCAGGCATTACCGCATGTTCGGGAAGTTTGGTCATAATGATGAAGTCATATATCCCGCGTTTTCGATAAACTCCCTTACCAACTATTCACTCGACTTCATTGGATCGAGGGTCAATTTTTTAGTTGGTCTCGTATATAACGATAACCACAGACCAATCAGCATAAGAGGATGTTGTCGGCAATGTTTGAGCAGTATTCCCTGCGCGGACGAGTCATGTCGAAGGCAACGCTCCTTCGACTGTAACCGTCAATGCGGTGCAGATGTTATCGGCGGCTGTGAATGCCCACCAGGTCGAGAAGTCTGCGAAGGTCTTTGTTGCGGATCTGGAGAAGTGTGCACCTTGGATGGATGCTCTCCGCCGAATCAAGTTTGCAATAATCATAGCGGCTGTTTCGGCCAATGCCTTCCTGAGGGTTGCTGCCCGCCGTATCGTATCGTCTGCAACAATCACTGTTGTGCGCCGGGCGTGAGCAGCTGTGCGTCAAACGGAAACTGCGTCGGCTGCGGAGATGAAGGTCAGTCCCCTTGCGCCGGCATGACATGTCATGGCGACCTGCATCTGAACATCGACATGAGGTCCAATCGATTGCTTTGTACGGGTTCCTGCGGACACTTCCACCAGAATGCCTGCCGCACAACGTACCCTGTTCCAGATGGTGTTCGCTCGCGTTATCGTTGCTTCAACCACTCCAAGCTATTTGCGACAGGGCCGGCCGATCCCTCGAATTGCATCTGCCTGCCAAATACCATCAATGATCGCGAAGGCGACATCTCTGATGACAGCGGATTTTGCATCTCGACGTTCTCCGCCCCAGGCGATATTCCCGATCCTCCTGATTGCGACAATCCTGATTGCACCAGCAAACACGAAGGAGGTGATTAGCATGTCAGAGAAAATCGAAAATAGCACTCAAACGGATGAGGCAGAACACCCGCTTCTCCCAATACGGCTGCCAGGATTTATCACCGACGAGGAGATTGGACTGGGCGATGTGGTGAAGCGAGCTACTTCTTATTTTGGAATACATCCCTGCGGAGGCTGTGAGCGCAGAGCGGATACACTCAATCGATGGCTGATTTTCACAAATCGACGGTCGAAGTAGGGAGACCACCTCCCTTGAAATCTCCAATTCGTTAAGCACAATTAAGTTTTGACACCAACCCAAGGAAAATTAATCATGAATGAACAGCCCGAAACGGTAAAACAATCGATGGACCAGCCGATTCAGGCAAATCATGTACGCGCCTCTGCGTCCTATGAAGGAGCCAATACCGATGCCTTGATCTTGCCGCAGACGGGATGTGCAACATGTGGTGGCGCAGGAGGAACCACAGGATCGAATTCCAATGGTAGCGGCATGCCCTCGTATGTTTATGCCATCGGTCGGATCGAAGCGCGTTTCCCGAACCTCGCTGCAGAGAAAGAATTCGCGCAGGCGACCGGACGGACAGACACCGCTGGGAAAACCGACCAACAGACCTTTCAAGCCGTTCTGTCCAAGCGCGAGAACCGATACTTGGTGCGCCAACTGTGCTGGGTGCTGAGCATTCAAGGGCTTGATACCTACCTGCTTCTTCCGCGCGATCCGGCGGACATCGATAGATTGGTGGAAGCCATCCGTCCGGCCTCCAGCTCCAATAACATCGATGTCGTCATCGGTTTACGCGGCCCCACCGCGCCGCCTACGATGTGCAATGGGCTGATGGTGCCCATCGTCGTGTTCGATCAGATCTATTCCTTCGATCGCGACACACTCATCAAGGCTATCCCGAAACCGGAGAAAACCAACGGCGCGCAGTTCGGTCCGGCAGCCGAAGAACTGTTCAGCAGGATCATGCAAATGGCGGACAATGCCGGTGCGACCGACGAGCACCGCGCCTTGAATTACTTGGTCATGCGCTATCCTGCCATCTATGCCAAGGCAGCCGAGGAATTTGGGCGGGATTGTTCACTGACCGGCGTGGAAGCGCGTCCTTCACCTTTGAGCGCCACCCGCAACATCGTCGATGTGATTTTTTCTTATACTAATCGCAATACAGATTTTACGGAGAAGTTTTTTGTGCGCTGCGACATGACTGAGGAGTTTCCGTTCCTCGTTACAAAGATGACGCCTTATTATGATCGTGAAATAGGAGGTGCAAGATGAGTATTCCAGAATTTACTGCGCAAATATCGCTATACCGCACGAACAACCGCTATAGATTTAGTAGCGCCAATCTTAATGACTCAGTATCGCCGCAATCAGTGATTGCAGCATACTTCCCCGGGCCAGAAACTCAAGCGGCATGTGATAACTGTTTGGACGGGTGTGCACAAACTTTGGCTCAATGCTCTCTCATTGCAGGAGCTCCACTCCTTGCATGCATTTTCCCTCCCCTCTGCCCGGGTGCGGCGGCAGTGGCAGGCGCCGCGTTGGCAGCATGCGATCTTAATAGTCTAGCTTGCATCGGGAGATGTCAGGCACTTCACTGCTGCCCCAAAGCATGCGGAACGCCAAACCCTCTCGATCCCGGAGAAGGTTGCTGCGATAAAAATGAGCAATGTGTCGATAGATTTGATTCCAATTCACGTCAAGGCTGTTGTCCAAGTGGCCAAAGCGTTTGTGACGGCAAATGCTGCGCCGAAGGAGAGAGATGTTGCGGTGATACGTGCTGTCCACCAAATTATTTCTGTCGAGATGGCGGGTTCTGTAGTGAGTTTCCGAGCGACTTTCCGCATACGCCGCCGCCTCGACCGCCGGCGCACAGTTGCACTCCCGGGGCTACACCCTGCGGTTTTCCGGACAGTAGCGGAGTGATACGTACATGTTGTCCACCTGGCCTGCAGTGCTGTAGCTATTCCGCTCAATTTGGGCCGGAGTGCAAGACATCGTGTCTACATTAAAATTATGCAAAATTGCCTGTTATTGATTTAACTCCAGCCTGAGACGATACAGCTCATGAAAGCAGTCATATAGCTAAATTCCAGACTCAAGAAAAACCGCAAATGTAAGCTTCTGAAGAGGAGAGGCAAAGGATGGGCGGATTCAAATCTGAAGTGCAGCACCCACAATTTCAATGCATGTTGAAAGCAGATTTCCGAGGTGAACAGGTGGATTAAATTCGAGCTGTGCTGCGGCCAAGACAAGAAAGGCCAGGCCATGACCATCGACACCGAAATCCGCCACGTGACGAAGCCGGGCGCCAACCCGTTCCTGGAACTGGGCTTCGCTCCCGCCGAGGCAAAGCGCCTGCACGCGGCTTCGCGTCGGCAGATCGATGTCGCCCAGGTGCTCAAGCGGTAGTTGATGGACGAGCTGTCGAGCTGGATCGCCGAGCATCACCTGAAGCAGGCCGAGGCGGCCGAGATCCTGATGGTCTCGCGCCCGCGCGTGTCGGACGTGGTCAACAAGAAGACCGGTAAGTTCACCCTCGACACGCTGGTGGAAATGCTGGGCCGCGTGGGCAAACCGGTCACGCTGGCGGTTGGCAGTTGACAGTTGACAGGAGCGCAGCCTGACGCAGGCTGTTGCTCGCGCGGCTTGCAGGTCATCCGGGTGATGCGGCCACTTCACCGGGTTCAAGCCAAAAAGGCTTCCAGTGCACGTCATTCGGGCCGCGGCAGCTATCAAATCAATAGCAACCGGCCCGGCAACCTCAAAAAAGGCGCGGCTCCGGCACGCCGGGCGCGGGATCGACCATCGTCACATGCCCACCCCCTTCCGAATCCACCAGCCGCACCAGCTCGGGGAACATTTCCAGGAACTGGGTGAAGGTGGCACAGTCCAGCGCGCGTTCGTCGAAGTCGGGCATCAGGCGCTTCATGAGCGATTTCAGGGCGCCGCGGTGCACGTGGTTCTCGCCGTTGCGCGCCACCAGCTGGGTCAGGGACTTGACCAGGGTGTCGCGCGCCGCCTCGATCGCGGGCGACATCGCGCCGGTCCCGTCCTGCGCCGGCACCCCGGATGCGGCCGCAACGGGCGTATCCGCGGCCGCCTCGGGCTCGGACGCCACCCCCGCCACCTCCGCCGCACGCACCGCGCCCGCCAGCGCGACGCCGGCGGCACCGGCCTGCGCGGCCGATTCGCTCTCCGCGTTCAGCCGCAGCAGCGCGCCGTAAAACCTGAACTCGTTGCAGCTCGCGATCCAGAAGCGGTTGGCGTTGTGCTCGACGCCGACGCCGGCGATGAACTTGCCGGCCTGCTTCACCTTCTGCGCCAGGCTGATGAAGTCGCTGTCGGAGGACACCACCACGATGTGCGTGAGGTGCGGGTGCCGGTGCAGGTCGTCCAGCGCGTCGAGCGCCATGCGGATGTCGGCGCTGTTCTTCATGTTGGCGCCGCGCGGGAACATCTGGATCAGGTCGATCCCCGCGCCGTTCAAGGCGTCGCGGTAGCGCGAGAAGAACTGCCAGTTGCCGTAGGCGCGGTTGATGACGACGTCGCCCAGCGAGGCGGCGTAGTCGACCACCGGCGCCACCTCGGCCACCGGCGCCTGCACGCTCAGGCGATGGTCGCGGTAGTAATCCGCGCCGAACGCCAGGTCGGTCAGGATGGCGTGCAGGTTCTCGAAGTCCCAGTAGAGGGCGACCTTGGCCGCGTCGCCGTTCAACGGCATCGTCCGCCGGCCGCCGTCACGGGATCAGCCGGGCGCCGGTCTTGGCCTGCAGCGCCTCGAAGCTCACGCCGGGCGCCAGCTCGACCACCTTCAGGCCCTCGGGCGTGACGTCGATCACCGCCAGGTCGGTGATGATGCGGTCGACCACGCCGACGCCGGTCAGGGGCAGCGTGCAGCGCTCCAGGATCTTCAGGTCCTCGGTGCCGTCCTTCTTGCGGGCGACGTGCTCCATCAGGACGATGACGCGCTTGACGCCCGCCACCAGGTCCATCGCGCCGCCCATGCCCTTGACCATCTTGCCGGGGATCATCCAGTTGGCGAGGTCGCCTTTTTCACTGACCTGCATGGCGCCGAGGATCGAGAGGTTGATCTTGCCGCCGCGAATCATCGCGAAGCTGTCGTGGCTGCCGAAGATGGCGCTGCCGGGCAGCGTGGTCACGGTCTGCTTGCCGGCATTGATCAGGTCGGCGTCGACCTGGTCCTCGGTCGGGAACGGGCCGATGCCGAGCATGCCGTTCTCGCTTTGCAGCCAGACCTCCTTGTCGCCGACGAAATTGGCGACCAGCGTGGGGATGCCGATGCCGAGGTTGACGTAGAAGCCGTCTTCGAGTTCTTCGGCCGCGCGCGCGGCCATCTGGTCCTGGGTCCAGGGCATGTCAGATTCCTTCCTTGTTGCTGACGGGCACGGTCGGCGTCGGCACCTCGCTGCCGGCGGCGGCCTGCGCGATGGCGGCCTGCGCCTCGACCTTGGCGGCGGCGGCATCGACCGGCGCGGCGGCGCTCACGGTGCGCTTCTCGATGCGCTTCTCGGGATTGGCGTTCAGCACGATGCGGTGCACGTAGATGCCCGGCAGGTGCACGTCGTCCGGCGCGATCTCGCCGACCTCGACGATGCGCTCGACCTCGGCGATGCAGACCTTGCCGGCCATCGCGGCGGCCGGGTTGAAGTTGCGCGCCGTCAGCCGGAAGCGCAGGTTGCCCGACTTGTCGGCGACGTCGGCCTTGACCAGCGCCACGTCGGGCACCAGCGAGCGCTCCATGACGTAGGTCTCGCCGTCGAACTCGCGCAACTCCTTGCCTTCTGCCACCTGCGTGCCGACGCCGGTCTTGGTGAAGAAGGCCGGGATGCCGGCGCCGCCGGCGCGCAGCTTCTCGGCGAGCGTGCCCTGCGGGGTGAACTCCAGCTCCAGCTCGCCCGCGAGGTACTGGCGCTCGAACTCCTTGTTCTCGCCGACGTAGCTGGCGATCATTTTTTTGATCTGGCGGGTTTCCAGCAGCTTGCCGAGGCCGAAGCCGTCGACGCCGGCGTTGTTGGAGATGCAGGTCAGGTTCTTCACGCCCGAATCGTGCAGCGCCTCGATCAGCGCCTCGGGAATGCCGCACAGGCCGAAGCCGCCGACGGCGAGCGTCTGGCCGTCGGCCACGACGCCCTTGAGCGCCGCGTCGGCGGAGGGGTAAATCTTGTTCGCCATGGTTCCTCGCTGGATGATGGTTGAAGCAAAGCCCGTGACGATACTACGGACCGCCGCGCCGGCTGCTGGCGGGGCCCCGCGAGCGGTCCCGCGTGGGAAGCGCCTGTGAAATAATCCCGCTGCTCCTGGGCACGACGGGCGAGCCGGGTCGCTTCATTTTCTCAAAGGTTCTCCGGCATGGACGTGCGACGGCGCAACAATGTTCGGGTGACGGGCAGCGGCCCGGCCACCCTGGTCTTCGCGCACGGCTTCGGCTGCGACCAGCACATGTGGCGCTGCCTCGCCCCCGTGTTCGCGCGACGCTACAGGACCGTGCTGTTCGATCTGGTCGGCAGCGGCATGTCGGACCTCGGCGCCTACGACCGCGACAAATACGGCTCGCTGCAGGGCTACGCGCACGACCTGCTGGAGATTCTGGACGAGGTGGCCGAGGGCCCGGTCGTCTTCGTCGGGCACTCGGTCAGCGCGATGATCGGCATGCTGGCCGACCTCGAGGCGCCGGGGCGGTTCGCGGCCCACGTCATGGTCGGGCCCTCGCCCTGCTACATCAACGACGGCGACTATGTCGGGGGCTTCACGCGCGGCGACATCGAGTCGCTCCTCGACACGCTCGAGGGCAACTACCTCGGGTGGTCGAGCACCATGGCACCCGCCATCATGGGCGCGCCGGGGCAGCCGGAGCTCGGCGCCGAGCTCACCAACAGCTTCTGCCGCACCGACCCGGACATCGCCAAGCACTTCGCCCGCGTCACCTTCACGTCCGACCACCGGGCCGAGCTGCCCGCGCTCCGGACCCCGGTGCTGATCCTGCAGTGCAGCGACGACCTGATCGCGCCGCGCTCGGTCGGCGACCACCTCCATCGGGCCCTGCCGCACGGCACCCTGCGCATCATCGAGAACGTGGGCCACTGCCCGCACCTGAGCGCGCCGGGTGCCTGCATGGACGCGATGGACGAATTTCTTCAAGCGACGATCGAGAGCTGAGGCGATGTCGGCCGCTGGCAACGGGCTGCCCGGCGTGGAGGCGCTCTTCGACGACGCAGCCTGCGGCCTGCTGCTGACCCGTCCCGACGGGACCATTCTGCGCGTCAACCGGACCTTCTGCGGCTGGCTCGGCTACCGCTCCGACGAGCTCCTGGGGCGGCATCGGGTGCAGGACCTGCTCACCATGGGCGCGCGCATCTTCCACCAGACGCACTGGGCGCCGCTGCTGCAGATCCAGGGCTCGGTCGCGGAGGTGAAGCTCGACGTCGTGCACCGCGCGGGCCACACCATCCCGCTGCTGCTGAACGCGGTGCGCCGCGAGCACCCGGAAGGCGTCTTCCACGAGCTTGCGGTCACGGCGGTGCAGGACCGCCACGCGTACGAGCGCGAGCTGCTCGACGCCCGCAGGCGCGCCGAGGACCTGCTGGCACGGCAGCAGCAGGCGCAGGACGCGCTGGCACTGGCGCAGGCGCGCCTGCGCCTGGCCCTCGAATCCGCGCATCTCCTGGTGTGGGATGTCGATCCCGCCACCGGCGAGCGGCGCTATGAGGACGGCGTGGCGCGGCTGCTGGGGTTCGACACCCCGCGCCCGGTCGGCGAACGCCAATATGCCGACGCCATCGATGCGGCCGACCGGGAACGCGAGGCGCTCGTGTTTTCGCAGGCGATGGACGCGTCGCGCCACCAGGCTTACGGCTGCGTCTACCGGATCGCGGGCGCCGACGGCGTGCAGCGCACCATCAGCTCGTCGGGGCGGGGCTTCTTCGACGCGAGCGGCAGGCTGCTGCAGTTCGTCGGCGTGCTGCAGGACGTCACGGAACTCAGCCGCCAGCGCGCCGCCGCGGAAGACCGGGCGCTGCTGGCCGAGCAGATGGTGGGCATCGTCAGCCATGACCTGCGCAACCCGCTGTCGGCCATCCAGATGGGCGCGCAACTGCTCGCGCGCCGCGAGCTCATGCCCAACCAGCTGCGGGTGGTCGGCCACATCGCCACCGCCGCGAACCGTGCGCAGCGCCTGATCGAGGACCTGCTCGACTTCACGCTCGCGCGCGTCGGCGGCGGGCTGCGGGTGACGCCCGCGCCCATCGACCTGCACCAGCGGGTGGCAGACAGCGTCGAGGAGCTGGCGCTCGCGTTTCCGCAGCGCCGGCTCGAGCACCTGCGCGTCGGCGAAGGCGCCTGCCTGGCCGACGCCGACCGGCTCGCCCAGCTCATCGGCAACCTGGTCGCCAACGCGGTGGCGTACGGCGCGGTCCGCCCGGTGCGCATCACCTCGAGCATCGAGGCCGACACCTTCCGCGTGACCGTGCACAACCACGGCACGCCCATCGCGCCGGAGCTGCTGGCCGGCCTGTTCGACCCGATGACGCGGGGCGCCGAGGTCGGCAGCGCGGGGCGCAGCGTCGGGCTGGGCCTGTTCATCGTGCGCGAGATCGCGCGCGCGCACCAGGGCGAGGTGGACGTGAGCTCCTGCGAGCGCGACGGCACGGCCTTCACGGCCCGCTTTCCGCGCACTGCCGCGGACCGGGCGCGCTGAGGCCGCGAGCGCGCTGGCGCAAGGCGCAGCCCGGGGCTGCCGGGGGCGCGCCGCGGCGCGCCCGCGCCCGTGGCGCGAAGGGTCCGCTTCCTAGCGCTTGCCGACGGAAACCAGCTCGACCTCGAAGTTCAGCGTCGCGTTGGGCGGGATCACGCCGCCGGCGCCGCGCGTGCCGTAGGCGATGGCCGGCGGGCAGGTCAGCTTGGCCTTGCCGCCCGGCTTCATCATCTGCACGCCCTCGGTCCAGCACGGGATCACGCGGTTGAGCGGGAACTCGGTCGGCTCGCCTCTTTTGTAGGAGCTGTCGAACTCCTTGCCGCTGTCGGGGAAGGTGCCGCGGTAGTGCACCTTGACGGTGTCCGTCGCGGCTGGCGACGCGCCTGAGCCTTCCTTCAATGACTGATAGACCAGTCCGCTGGCTGTGGTGACGGGCGCACCCTGGGCCCAGGCGGCCGGGGCGGCGCACAGCGACACGAGGGCCGCACACAGGAGAGATCGCACGGGAGTTCCTTCCGAAGTGAAAACGGGCCATTATTGCGAACCCGTTCCGGCGCCCGCCTGCGATGGCGCCGGGTTGGACCCCGACGGTTTCCCCCGACCCACGCCACGCGCCGCCCTCCTCGATGCGCTACCGCACCACCCTCGACGCGCAGGTGTTCGCCTTCGACGACCTGAAGCAGGTGATGGCGTGCGCCAGCCCGGCGCGCTCGGGTGACAACCTGGCCGGCGTCGCCGCCGCCACCGCGCAGCAGCGCATGGCGGCGCGCCACGTGCTGGCCGCCACGCCGCTTAAGCAGTTTCTGACCGAGGCGCTGGTGCCCTACGAGGACGACGACATCACGCGGCTCATCATCGACGGCCACGACGCGACGGCGTTCGCGCCCGTGTCGCACCTGATGGTCGGCGACTTCCGCAACTGGCTGCTGTCGGAACGGGCCACGCCGGACGTGCTCGCCGCGCTGGCGCCCGGCCTGACGCCCGAGATGGCGGCGGCCGCCTCCAAGCTGATGCGCAACCAGGACCTGATCGCGGTCGCGCGCAAGTGCCGCGTGGTCACGCGCTTTCGCGACACGCTCGGCCTGCCGGGTCGCCTGGCGGTGCGGCTGCAGCCCAACCACCCCGGCGACGACCCGCGCGGCGTGGCGGCCTCGATGCTCGACGGCCTGCTGCTGGGCGCGGGCGACGCGGTGATCGGCCTCAACCCGGCGTCCGACAGCCTGCCGGTGCTCACCGCGCTGCTGCGCCTGCTCGACGAGGCGATCGGCCGCTTCGAGATCCCGACGCAGGCCTGCGTGCTGACGCACGTCACCCGCACGCTGGCGCTGATGGAGGCCGGCGCGCCGGTCGATCTGGTGTTCCAGTCGATCGGCGGCACCGAGCGGACCAACCGCGCGTTCGGCGTCACGATCGGGCTGCTCGACGAGGCGCACGCCGCCGCCCTGTCGCTCGCGCGCGGCACGGTGGGCGACAACGTCATGTACTTCGAAACCGGCCAGGGCAGCGCGCTGTCGGCCGATGCCGCCTTCGGTGTCGACCAGCAGACCTGCGAGGCGCGCGCCTACGCGCTGGCGCGGCGCTACCGGCCGCTTCTGGTCAACACCGTGGTCGGCTTCATCGGCCCCGAGTACCTCTACGACGGCAAGCAGATCATCCGCGCCGGGCTCGAAGACCACTTCTGCGGCAAGCTGCTGGGCCTGCCGATGGGCTGCGACATCTGCTACACCAACCACGCCGAGGCCGACCAGGACGACATGGACACGCTGCTGGTGCTGCTGGGCGCCGCGGGCGTCAACTTCGTCATGGGCGTGCCGGGCGCCGACGACGTGATGCTGCACTACCAGAGCACCTCGTTCCACGACGCGCTGTTCCTGCGCGACACGCTGGGGCTGCAGCGCGCGCCGGAGTTCGAGGCCTGGCTGCAGCGCATGCGCATCACCGGGGCCGACGGTGCGCTGCTGCCGCCGGGCACCCGCGGGTTGCTCGATGGCATGGGCGAGCTGGCATCGCTCGCGGCGCCATGAGTGCGACACCGGAGTGCCCCGATCCGGTGGGCACCACCCCGGAGACGGGGCGGCAGGACGCCGCGCCCGGCGCAAACGCCTCGGCCGGAGCCGATGCGACGGGTGCGACGGGTGCGACGGGTGCGACGGGTGCGGCAGGCACGGCGACTCTGCCGGCCGTGACGCCCGCCCCCTGGCGGGCCTGGCGCGCGGCCACGCCGGCGCGCATCGCGCTCGGCCGCGCCGGCAGCGCGATCCCGACCGACGAGACGCTGCGCTTCGGCTGGGCGCACGCGATGGCGCGCGATGCGATCCACGCGCCGCTCGACCTCGACGCGCTCGAACGCGCGCTCGCCGCCGACGGCTGGCCGGTGCGGCGCGTGCGCAGCGCCGCGGGCGACCGCGCCACCTACCTGCGCCGACCCGACCTCGGGCGCCGGCTCGCCGACGACGACGCGCAACGCCTGCGCACGGAGTTCGCGCGGGCGCCCGGCGCCGCGCCGGCGTTCGACCTGTGCCTGGTGGTCGGCGACGGGCTCTCGTCGCTCGCCGTCGAGCGCCACGCCGTGCCGCTCCTGGCGGCGCTGCGCCCACACCTGCCCGAAGGGCTGCGCCCGGCGCCGGTGGTGATCGCGTCGCAGGCGCGCGTCGCGCTGGCCGACGACATTGGTGAGCTGTTCGGTGCCGCGCTCGCGGTGATGCTGATCGGCGAGCGTCCCGGGCTCAGCTCGCCCGACAGCCTGGGGATCTACCTCACCCACGCGCCGCGCCGCGGGCGCCGCGACGCCGAGCGCAACTGCATCTCCAATGTGCGCCCGCAGGGCCTGGGCTACGCCGCCGCGGCCGTCAAGCTGGCCTGGCTGGTGCGCGAGGCCCTGCGGCGCGGGCTGAGCGGCGTCGCGCTCCGGGACGAGAGCGACCTGGCGGTGCTGGATGCGCCCGCAGCATCCGAAAGCACGCCGATACCGACGCGGGAGCCGGGTCCGCCGCCAGAATGACCTCTTTCTCAACGGACACTCCACCATGACCCCGACCCCGCGCTACCCCCTGGCCGAACTGGCCGACCTGCCCGACGACATCCGCGCCGCCATCCTGGCGGTGCAGGAAAAAGCCGGCTTCGTGCCCAACGTGTTCCTCGCGCTGGCGCGCCGGCCGGCCGAATGGCGCGCGTTTTTCGCGTACCACGACGCGCTGATGGAGCCCGAGAGCGTGGGCCGCACCAGCAACCTGAGCAAGGGCGACCGCGAGATGATTGTGACCGCCACCAGCGCCGCCAACCGCTGCCTCTACTGCGTGGTGGCGCACGGCGCGCTGCTGCGCATCTACGAGAAGAAGCCGCTGGTGGCCGACCAAGTGGCCGTCAACTGGCGCCGCGCCGACATCGCGCCGCGCCAGCACGCCATGCTCGAATTCGCGATGAAGGTGTGCGAGCGCTCGGCCGAGGTCGAGGACGCCGACTTCGACGCGCTGCACGCGCACGGCTTCGACGACGAGGACATCTGGGACATCGCCGCGATCACGGCCTTCTTCGGCCTCTCCAACCGCCTGGCGAGCTTCAGCGGGATGCAGCCGAATCCGGAGTTTTTCCTGATGGGGCGCCTGCCGCGCGAGAAGAAGTAGCAGCAGCAGCGCGGCAGCCCGCGAAGGCGTCGAGCGCCGGCCGGTAGGTCGACGAGCGCACGTCCATCAGCCCGAGCACCGTGTGGTAGAGGTTGTCGTGCGTCAGCGTCGCGTCGCGGGTGCCGCGCAGGCAGGCGAGCGACAGACCGCGCCGCGCCGCCAAGCCGCCGTCGAGCCAGGCGACCATCGGCACGTGCTTCTGCACCTCGGGCGCCACCTTGTACGGCAGACCATGCAAAAACAGCCCGTACTCGCCGAGCGATTCGCCGTGGTCGCTCAGGTACAGCAGGCCGGTGTCAAAGCGCGGCGACTGCGCCTTCAGCCAGTCGATGGTGCGGCCGAGGAAGCGGTCGGTGTAGGCGATCGAGTTGTCGTAGGCGTTCACCAGGTCGGCCTGGCTGCAGTCGGCCAGCACGTTCGTCGTGCATTCGGGCAGAAAGCGCTTGAAGGCCGGCGGCGAGCGCTTGTAGTAGGCCGGGCCGTGGCTGCCCATCTGGTGCATCACCAGCACCACGCCCCGGGCGCGGCGCTCGGGCGGCAACGCGGCCAGGCGCTGGTCGATGCCCGCGAGCAGGGCGTCGTCGAGGCATTCGTCGCCGTCGCACAGGGTTTTCCTGCGCTCCGGCGACAGCCCGTCCGATGCGACAGCGGTGGGCACGCGGTCGCACACGCCCTTGCAGCCGCCGGGCTGGTTCTCGATCCACAGCACGGCCAGGCCGGCGGCGCGCAGCACGTCGAGCAGGTTCTCGGTGTCGTCCTTGCGGTCCTCGAAGGCCTCCTTGCTGAGCGGCGAGAACATGCACGGCACCGACGCCAGCGTGTTGGTGCCGCACGAATGCACGTTGCGCCAGCTCAGCACGCCGCGCGCGGCCAGCGCGGGCGTGGTGTCGCGCGGGTAGCCGTTGAGCGCGAAATGGTCGGCGCGCGCCGTCTCGCCCACCACCAGCACGAACAGCGGCGGCCTGCCCTGCCCCGCGTAGCTGGCGCCGAGCGCGGCATCGCCCGAGACGGCAACGAGCTTGCGGTTGCGCTGGAACACCGGCCTGAGCGTGACGAAGGCGGCCGAGTAGATCGGCGCCAGCGGGTTCATCAGGTAGCGCAGCTGCGTGTGGTTGCGCATCAGCGGCGCGAACGCGCGCGAGGTGGCGACCGCCGTGCCCGCCGCCACGGCGAGCGCCGCCACGCACAGCAGGGCGTTGCGCCACAGCTGGCCCCACGGGCGCATCGGCGCCAGGCGCACGCGCGCCAGCGCCCAGGCGGGCAGCGCGGCGACCAGCAGCACGTTGATGAACATGCGCCAGCCGAGCAGGTCGCGCGCCTCGTGCACATCGGTCTGCACCGCGTTGGCGAGCATGGACGGGTCCATCACCGCGCGGTAGGTCAGCATGTAGTGCTGCGCGACCGCGGCCACCAGCACGACGGCGAACCACAGCGGCTTCATGCCGCGCGTCCAGGCGAAGAGCGACAGCAGCGCCACGGTGCCGCAGCCGGTGAGCACCGCCATCGTGGCGACCCGGCCCAGCGCGGCGCCCGGCGTGCCGGCGATGCGCGCCAGATCGAGCCAGAGCGCCCAGTTGGCGGCCAGCAGCAGGTAGGCGGCGAGCCACGCGACCACGACGCGCGGCGAGCGCGGGCGCGCCAGCCAGCCGCTCGGCCGCGCCGTCCAGCGCCGCGCGGGCGTCGCGCCGCCGCCGGGGCGCATCGTCATGCGCCGACCAGCTCCCGCAGCCAGCCGGGCAGCGCCATCGCCTTCTGCTTCGGGAAATCGACCCAGATCGTGGTCGCGCCGCCGGCGGCGCAGACCGCGTCGGGCGCCTCGGCGCGCGCCAGGGTGCACCAGGTCTCGAAGGTGGTGCGGCCCGGGTCGCTCACGTACAGGCGCACGAGCACGTCGCCGGGGTACTCGATCTGGCGGTGGAAGTTGCAGAAGGCGTTGACGATCACCATGCCCTCGCCCTTCGGGACGGGCTCGAAGCCGATCGAGCGCATCCAGTCGATGCGCGCCGTCTCCATGTAGCGGAAATAGCTGGCGTTGTTGAGGTGGGCCATCGCGTCCATGTCGCCCCAGCGGATCGGGATGGCCGTCTCGTAGACCAGCTTCTTCTTCTCGGGGATTTCGATTTTCATGGGGTTTCGCGGGTGGCAGGCGCGGCGGCGCGGCCGCTTCCTGCTATGGATTCAATAGCTGCCGGGGCACGCCGGACGGGCGCTACGGGTACTTTTCATTCAGAATTCGCCGGCGTCACAGCGCGAAGCCATCGTCCGCCGCGATCACCGCGCCGTTGACAAAATCGCTCTGCGCGCTGGCCAGCAGCACGATCAGGCCGTCGAGGTCTTCCGGCTTGCCCACGCGCTTTCTGGGCAGCATGCCGACCAGCTTCTGGCCGCCCTCGGTGTCCCAGTGGTGCTGGTTGATCTCGGTCTCGATGTAGCCCGGGCACAGCGCGTTCACGTTGATGCCGAAGCGCCCCCATTCGAGCGCCATGGCCCGGGTCATCTGCACCACCGCCGCCTTGCTCATGCAATAGACGCCGATCTGCGGCAGCACCTTCAGCCCCGCCATGGAGGCGATGTTGACGATGCGCCCGCCCGTGTAGGTGCCCGGCGCGCCGCCGCGGGCGCGCTGCACCATGCGCCGCGCCACCGCCTGCGCCACGAAGAACGAGCCGCGCGTGTTGGTGTCGAAGACGAAGTCGTAGTCGTCGGGCGTCACGTCGAGCAGGCGCTGCGTGGTGCTGACGCCCGAGTTGTTGATCAGGATGTCGATCGAGCCGACCTCGGTTTCGGCGCGCGCGACGGCGGCCTCGATGCTGTCCTGGTCGGTCACGTCGAGCTCGACCACGTGCGCGTCGCCGCCCTCGCCCTCGATGCGCGCGCGCAGCTCCTTCAATTTTTCGACGCGGCGGCTGGCCAGCACCACGGCCGCGCCGGCGCGCGCCAGCGTCTTGGCAAACTGGGCGCCGAGCCCGCTGGAGGCGCCGGTGACGAAGGCCACGCGGCCGGAGAGATCGATGCTGTAAGCCATGGATGGAAGGTTCCTGTCGGGGCGCCCAAGGTGACAGGGCGCGGCGCGCGGCGCCCCATAAAATGCCCCGCACCCACGGTGCCGAGCCGCCGAATCATTATCGATGAGACCCATCCCCATGACACACGACGAAATCCTCGCCCAGTTCGGCCCCCGCGAAGCCATGGAGTACGACGTGGTCGTGGTCGGCGCCGGCCCGGCCGGCCTGGCCACCGCGATCCGCCTGAAGCAGCTCGCCCAGGTCAACGGCACCGAGGTTTCGGTGGTGGTGCTGGAGAAGGGCTCCGAGCCCGGCGCGCACATCCTCTCGGGCGCCATCATGGACCCGCGCGCCCTCACCGAGCTGATCCCCGACTGGCAAGCCAAGGGCGCGCCGCTGAACCAGCCGGTGACGGAAGACGCCTTCCTGATGCTCAGCGAAACGGGCGCGACGCGCACGCCCAACTTCATGCTGCCGAAGAACTTCCACAACGAGGGCAACTACATCGTCAGCCTGGGCAACGTGGTGCGCTGGCTGGCGCAGCAGGCCGAGGCGCTGGGCGTGGAGATCTTCCCGGGCTTCCCGGCGGCGGAGGTGCTCTACACCGACGACGGCAAGGTACGCGGCGTGGCGACCGGCAACATGGGCGTCGGCAGGGACGGCGAGCCGGGCGAGAACTTCCAGCTCGGCATGGAGCTGCACGCCAAGTACACGATCTTCGCCGAGGGCTCGCGCGGCAGCCTGGGCCGGCAGCTGATCGCCAAATACAAGCTCGACGAGGGGCGCGACCCGCAGAGCTACGCCATCGGCATCAAGGAGCTGTGGGAGATCGATCCGGCGCGCCACCAGCCCGGCCTGGCCCTGCACACGGCCGGCTGGCCGCTCAAGGCCGACACCTACGGTGGCTCCTTCATCTACCACGCCGAGAACAACCAGCTGATCATCGGCTACGTGGTCGGGCTCGACTACCAGAACCCGTACCTGAGCCCGTTCGAGGAGTTCCAGCGCTTCAAGACGCACCCCAACATCCGCTGGTACTTCGAGGGCCAGGACCAGGGCCTGAAGGCGCCCAAGCGCCTGAGCTACGGCGCCCGCTCGCTGACCGCGGGCGGCCTGCTGTCGCTGCCCAAGACCGTGTTCCCCGGCGGCGCGCTGGTCGGCTGCGAGGCCGGCTACCTGAACGCCAGCCGCATCAAGGGCAGCCACGCCGCCATCAAGACCGGCATGCTGGCCGCCGACGCGGCCTACGACGCCCTCATGGCCGGGCGCCAGCACGACGAACTCAGCGCCTACCCGCAGGCCTTCGAGAAGAGCTGGCTGCACCCCGAACTCAACAAGTCGCGCAACTTCAAGCAGTGGTTCAAGAAGGGGCTGACCGTCGGCACGCTGATGACCGGCATCGAGCAGCTGGTGCTGCGCGGCCACATCCCCTGGACCATCCACCGCGCCGAGCCCGACTACAAGCGCCTGAAGCCGGCGGCCGAGTGCAAGAAGGTCGCCTACCCCAAGCCCGACGGCACACTCACCTTCGACCGCCTCTCCAGCGTCTTCATCAGCAACACCAACCACGAGGAGCAGCAGCCGGCGCACCTGACGCTCAAGGACCCGACCGTGCCCACGCGCATCAACCTGCCCGTCTACGCCGGGCCCGAGCAGCGCTACTGCCCGGCCGGCGTCTACGAGTTCGTGCCCGACGCCTCCAACCCCACGGGCGAGCGCCTGCAGATCAACGCGCAGAACTGCGTGCACTGCAAGACCTGCGACATCAAGGACCCGACCCAGAACATCGTCTGGGTGCCGCCGGAGGGCGGCGGCGGGCCGAACTACGTCGGCATGTGAGCGACGTGGAAGCAACATGAAAAACGCGCCTTCAAGGCGCGTTTTTCTTTGCGGCGGGCGCTGCCGTGCCCGGGCGGCGCTCGGTCCGGCGAGCGGCGCAGCGCGTCAGCTTTTCTTGTCGTCGTCGCTGCCGCCGCGTCCATGGACGCGGCCGGAATGGCCTGCCTCGAACAGCGTGCCCTCGGGGCGCACCGGCTTCATGTCGGTTTCCTGGCGGTCGGCCTGCTTGGCCGCCATCTTGTCGCCCATCGACGGCATGATCTTCGACAGCGTCGTGTTCAGCACCGACATCGAGCCGACCTTGACGTCGCGCCCGCCGTCGGTGGCCGCCTTCAGGATGGCCTCGGCCACCTGCATCGGGTCGATCATCGGCGTGGGCAGCTTGGGCTCCTTGTCGAGGTAGTTGCGGGCGTTCTGCGGATAGGGCGTGTTGACCGCCGTGGGCTGGATCAGCGTGATCGAGACGCGGGCCTTGTCCACATCCTCGATCTCCACCCGCAGCGCGTCGGTAAAACCCTTGACCGCGTGCTTGGACGCCACGTACATGCCCTGCAGCGGCACCACCGCGTCCGACACCTCGCTGCCGACGTTGATGAGCGCGCCGCCCTCCAGCTTGAGGTAGGGCAAGGCCGCCAGCGAGCCGTTGACCACGCCCCAGAAGTTGGTGTCGAACAGGCGCCGGCTGTCGGCCTCGCTCACCTCGTCGAGGCGGCCGTAGATCGAGACGCCGGCGTCGTTGATCCAGGTGTCGATGCGGCCGAAGCGCGCGATCGCCAGGCGCGCCGCCTCGTCGAGCTGCTTGCGCTCGGCCACGTCGGCGATCGCCGCGATGGCGCTGCCGCCAGTGGCCGTGATCTCGTCGACCAGCTGTTCGAGCACGTCGCCGCTGCGCGCGATCAGCACCAGTGCGGCGCCGCGCTGCGCGGCCAGGCGCGCCGTGCACAGTCCGATCCCGCTCGAAGCGCCGGTCAACACGATGACCTGCTGGTCGAGCGGCTTGAGATGGTCTGCCATGTGCGTTTCTCCTGAGTACGTGATGGAGGGAAAAAATCGTGCCGATGGTGCGGCGCGGAAAGACGTGGCGCTGTAGGGCAAGGAGCATTCCCGAAGCCCGGCCGTTGTTCACGTTGTTCATCGCAAGACGGCCGGACCGGCAGGCGCACGGGAGAGCTGCCGCCCCGACGGCGCCCAACCGGTGGCCCCCGCCGGGATTGCGCCGGCGGACTACACAGCAGAAAGCAGCCGCAGACCACACTTGCACGCACTTGTCACCATGCCGCCGATTTCTGAGGGGGAGGAGCCCGCCATGCTGCAAAGCCTTTTCGGAGAAAAATCACTCACCAAGGTGGTCGCGTTCTATGCCACCCAGGACGCCGCCGAGCGCGCCGCCGCCCGGTTGCGGGAGCGCAGGCCCGGCGGCATGCAGATCACCCAGGTCAAGCTGCTGAGGCCCGAGGATGCGAAGCGCAGCCGGCGGGAAATCCTCTCGACCAAGGAGGAGCCGGACCAGGCGGGCATCTGGCAGACCATCCTGCGCACGCACGCGCGGTTGGGGCTGCTGGGCTTCATCGTCGGGGTGCTGATCTGGTACGGCTTCCGCGCGGCCGGCAACGCGGCGGTGCTCCTGTCGCCGCTGCTGAGCTTCATCGCGATCGTCCTGTTCTCGACCATGATGGGCGGCATGCTGGCCGGGCTGCTGTCGTTGCGCCCCGACCAGACCACGATGGTGCAGGCCATCCGCGACGCCCTGCGCGAAGGCCGGTGGGCCGTCATGGCGCACCCCACCACGCCGGAGCAGACCGAGGCGGCGATGCGGGGCCTGAGGGAGGGCAGCACCAGCGACGTGCTGCGCACCCTGTAGCCGGCGGCCGCCCGGGCCGTGCGTGTAACTACCGACGCGGCCGGCGCCCCGGCTGCCGCATAGTCGCAGGCTGCCTGCGGGCCGCGCCCGCACTCCTCTGTTGCATCCCTTCCATCCGGAGAGACTCCCATGAAATTGAGCCGACTGGCCGCCGGCCTGCTGCTGGGCTTTGCCGCCGCGGGCGCTGCGCTGGCGCAGACCACGATGAAGATCAGCATCTCGACCTCGCAGAACTCGCACCAGGGCGTGGCCATCGACACCTTCGCCAGGGAGGTGGAAAAGCGCACCGACGGCCGCTACAAGGTCCAGACCTTCTACAACGGCGCGCTCGGCGGCGAGCGCGAGTCGATCGAGGCGGTGCAGCTCGGCACGCAGGAGCTGGCCTTCAGCTCGACCGGCCCGGTGCCCAACTTCGTGCCCGAGACGAAGATCCTGGACGTGCCCTTCCTGTTCCGCGACAAGGCGCACGCGCGCGCCGTGCTCGACGGCCCGATCGGCCAGGAGCTGCTGACCAAGTTCGACGCCAAGGGCTTCAAGGCGCTGGCCTGGGCCGAGAACGGCTTCCGGCACATGACCAACAGCAAGCGCGACGTGAAGACGCCCGAGGACCTGAAGGGCCTGAAGATGCGCACCATGGAGAACCCGGTGCACATCGCCGCCTACAAGGGCTTCGGCATCATCACCACGCCGATGGCCTTCCCGGAGGTGTTCACCGCGCTGCAGCAGGGCACGGTGGACGGCCAGGAGAACCCGCTGCCGGTCATCATCTCGGCCAAGTTCGACCAGGTGCAAAAGCACCTCACGCTCACCGGCCACGTGTACTCGCCCTGCATCTTCCTGATGAACAAGGCGGTGTTCGACAAGCTCTCGGCCGCCGACAGGCAGGCGTTTCTGGATGCCGCCAAGGAAGGCACCAAGGCCAACCGCGCGCGCGTGGACGAGGACGACGCCCGGGGCGTGGCCGACCTGCGCGCCAAGGGCATGACGGTGATCGACACCATCGACAAGGCGAAGTTCGTGGCGGTGCTGGCACCCGTCAACGCCGAGTTCGAGAAGCAGTTCGGCAAGGCCAACCTCGACAGGATCCGCAACTACCAGTGAGTCGATTGCTACGCTATTTGTAGCAAGGAACGCCCGTACAGGCTGCGCTGGCGGGCGTTTTCGTTTGAATTTCCTGCATGTCCCATGAAAGCCGCCTTCCTCCGCCTCGACCGCTGGACCACCACCTTCGCCATGGCCGTCGCCTGCCTGATGCTGGTGGTGGCCTCCGCGCTGGGGGTGTTCCAGATCGTCACCCGCTTCGTGCTGGAGCAGCCCGCCGAGTGGTCCGAGATCCTGATCCGCGTCAGCCTGATCTGGATGGTGTTCATGGGCATCCCGACCGCGTTCCGCGAGGGCGCGATGGTCAGCGTGGACGTGCTCTACCGCTGGAGCCCGCCGCGGCTGCGCCGGGTGCTCGACTGGGTGGTGTGCCTGGCGGCGCTGGTGCTGGTCGCGGTCATCGTCTGGTGGGGCTGGGACTACGCGCAGCGCGGCCGCGTGCAGTCGATGGCCGGGCTCGAATCGATCTCGATGTTCTGGGCCTACGTCGCGATGCCGGTGGGCGGCGTGTTCTGCGTGATCGGCATCGTCGCCAACCTGATCGATCCGCAGCGCAACGAGCTGGAGACGGCGCAGTGAGCGCGGCTGGGCCGTCAAGCGTAGGGGCGCCAATGAGCGCCGCCGGGCCGCCCCAAGGCGCGAAGGCCCCCTCGGGGGGCAGCGCAGTACGCGAAGCGACAAGCGTGGGGGCAACATGACCCCCGTGATGATCACGACCATGGTGGTGTGCTTCGCGCTCACCATCTCGGTGGCGGTGTCGATCGGGCTGGCCTCGGTGCTGGGCATCCAGGCGGCCAATGCCAACATGCTGATCTCCGTCAAGGAGATGTTCAACGCGATCAACAAGTTTCCGCTGGCAGCCATCCCGTTCTTCATCCTGGCGGGCAACCTGATGGAAACCGGTGGCATCTCGCGACGCCTGGTGGACTTCGCCAAGAGCCTGGTGGGCGGCGTGCAGGGCGGCCTGCCGATGACCTGCGTGCTGACCTGCATGATCTTCGCGGCGGTGTCGGGCTCCTCAGTGGCGACCACCTTCGCCATCGGCGCGATCCTGGTGCCCGCGCTCATCAGGCACGGCTACCCGACCAGCTACGCCGCCGCGCTGCAGGCTACCAGCGCCGAGTTGGGCGTGATCATCCCGCCCTCGATCCCGATGATCCTCTACGGCGTCTCGGCCGAGGTGTCGATCGGCGAGCTGTTCATCGCCGGCTTCGGCCCGGGCATCCTGATCAGCCTGGCGCTGATGGCCTTCGTCTACGTGTACTGCAAGTTCAAGGGCTGGGGCAAGGGCGACGGCGCCGGGCGCCTCGGCATCGTGCCGGCCACCTGGCGCGCGGGCTGGGCGCTCCTGATGCCCGTCATCATCCTGGGCGGCATCTACGGCGGCGTCTTCACGCCCACCGAGGCCTCGGCGGTGGCGGTGCTCTACGCGCTGGTGGTCGGAACGCTCGTCTACCGCGAGATCCGGCTGCCGCAGCTCTACGCTGTGCTGCGCAAGTCGGTGGTCTCGTCGTCGGTGATCATGTTCATCATCGCCAACGCGGGGCTGTTCGCGTTCCTCATCACTCGCGCCGGCGTGCCCGAGGCCATCGGTTTGTGGCTGCAGGCAGTGCTGCAGTCGCCGGGGATGTTTTTGCTGGGCGTGAACGCGGCGCTGTTCGTGATCGGCATGTTCATCGAAACCAGCGCCGCCATCATCGTGCTGGCGCCCATCCTGGCGCCGGTGGCGGCGCACTTCGGCATCGACCCGGTGCACTTCGGGCTGGTCATGGTGGTCAACCTGGCGCTGGGCATGATCACGCCGCCCTTCGGCGTGAACCTGTTCGCGGCCTGCACGGTGGCGCGCATCTCGCTCGACCGCATCGTGCGCCACCTGGTGCCGTTCGTCCTGGTGATCCTCGCGTGCCTGATGGTCATCACCTACGTGCCGGGCATCTCGCTCGGACTGCGCGACCTGGTCTATGCGAAATGAGGCTCAGGCCTGCAGCACCGTCCGGCAGAAAACCCGGGTGGCGCGCAGGCCCGCGGGGCTCCAGTGGTGCGCCGGGCCCATCAGCCCGAGCACGAGATCGGGCAGCCCCGCGGCGCCGGGCCGGGCGGCGAGCGCCTGCTCCAGCTCGGCGAGGTCGGGGTCCGGCAGCGTGCTCCCCTCGCCTTCTTCCACGCCACCCGCCGCGGACCCGCCGCCGGAGGAAGCGGCCGCGGCCGCCATGTGCTGCTGCTGGCGGAACGATCGCGGCGGGGGCGGCATGGTGGTGTCGCCCGCGGCTGGGTACGACGCTCCGTCGACACCCGCGTCGCCGCGGATCCAGTCGCACACGACCTGCAGGTCGTAGGGGCTGAAGACGCCGAACATCTCGGCGCGCTCGCCCTGCAGCAGGCGCCAGAAGCGGCTGTCGGCGGGGTCGCCACCGTGCCGCAACCAGCCCTTGCGCCCGAGCGCACCGACCAGGCCGGCCACCCCGCCGTCGCCGGACAGCCAGTCGTTGACGCTGCGGCCCTCGATGCGGCAGTAGTCGGAGTGCGCCACGCGGCCTTCCACGGTCTTGGCGCCCAGCACCCGGAGAAGCTCGGCGTGCAGGTCGAAGCCGGCGATGACGCCGGTCGTGCACAGCCCGGCCTCGCCGAGCCTGAAGCCGTTGCGCACGCGCTGCCAGAAGGCGGCGCGCCCTCCTCCGACGGGCAGGGCCTCGCGCACCGCCCGCACGGCACGGCGCGCATGGCCGCTGGCCGCGTTGTCGACCGTGACGTGCAGGGAAAAATAGTACGGGTCGATCCCCAGCTCGTTCAACTCGTAGGCGCTGACCAGCAGGTGCAGCGGCAGCTGCTCGTAGCCCAGGTTGAAGCCGATCAGCTCCGGCAGGAACTCGTCGGCGCAGGCCGCCAGCGCCAGCTGCAACGCGCCCTGCGTGTAGTGGTCGTCGGGCTGGTCCTGCCAGTCGTCGATGCCGTGCGACTGCAGCAGGCGGCGGTACAGCAGGACGTGGTTCTTGTCCGGCAGACCGTCGCCCAGTTCCTCGACGTAGGTGCGGACCAGGTCGGCCAGGCGCGGGTCGCGCCAGTGCGGCAGCAGGCCGTACAACCAGGCGCCATCGACCAGCTTGGTCGGCGCCACCGTGCGCAGGAAATACAGCGCGTGCGAGCGGCAGCTGAAGTATTCGCGCCGCCCGCCCGCCTTGCGCCGCGCCAGGTAGGCCCGGTACTCGCGGCCGACGCGCTCGACGTTGCGCCGCATCCAGCCGTCCAGCGCCTGCGGGTCGTCCGGCAGATCGCACGGTGCGTCGGCGGTCTGCCCGAGCAGCTGATGGATGCGCGCCCGGGCCTCGGTGCGGGCGGCCGGCGCGGTGTCCGGTCCGGCGTTGCCGCGCATCAGCGACTCGTACAGCAGGCGATCGCCGGTGGTGACAGCGGCAATGGAAGTTTCGTTGGCGGCGGATGCGTGCTCATCGCCGCCTTCGGTGACGCGCGACACTCCGGCCGGCGCCAGGAAGTGAAGCGACGGAGCGAGGCCGAGGTGAGGAAAGATTCGCTTCTCCTTGGAGGCGGGAAATCGCCAGAAAAAAATACTGAAGTTTTGTCCAGTGCGCCTTTATAGGGTGAGACCGCCGCCACCTGTGGGAAGTAACCTACCGCTCTGCGTGTCGTCGACACAGCCCCAGGCGATCAGCGCGGCAAGCTCGCCCTGCGCGATGCGGTCGCCGATGTCGTTGCGGAAGCGGATGTTGGGCACCACCACTTGGCGCGCCACGGTATAGGCGGCCTGCTGCGCCGCGGCGATGTCGTCGCCGATGCCGGTCGCCACGCCGATGTAGCCGGTCTGGCCGCTCGTCGCCAGGTGGCCCTCGATGCGCGCCACCTCGCCGAAATGCACCGCGTCCTTCTGCGCCGCCGTGGCCGTTTCCCTGAAGCAGATCGGGGCGCCCTTGCCGATTTCCTCGTAGCCGTAGCTGTAGGGAAAGGGCGGCACCGTCAGCACCACGCCGCAGGCGTAGCCGGAGTGCGTGCGGAGCTGGCGGTCGCCGCTGCCGCCGGACACCATCCGGCGCAGGACGGCGTCCCACGGCTCGGTGTGCAGCGCCTCGCAGATGGCGAAGCCCGGATAGCCGAAGCGGCTGGTGAACTCCAGCGGCCACAGCCCCTCGGCGTTGGCGATCAGGTTCAGGTTGATGTAGCCGCAATGCCCGGCGGCGCGCAGCGGCCCGGCCATGCCCGCCAGCGTGCGGCGAAACAGCGTCTCGGCGCCGCGGTAGGTCACGATGGTGCCCATCTCGCCCGTCAGCTCGCCGAGCTCGCCCGGAAAAAAGCGCTTGTGCTCCCAGTCGAGCAGGGCGGGCATGAGGAAGTCGTGGCCGTCGAAGTAGGCGCCGACGCCCACTTCCACGCCCTGCACGTACTCCATCAGGACGAAATCGACCGGCTCCGGCGCCGTCTCTTTCAGGTGCGCCTGCTGCAGCCCGAGAAAGGCGAGCATGTCGGCGGCGCTGTCGAGCTGGCCGACGTAATTGCGCGTGCGCAGCGCATCGGCGCCGTTCTGCTTGAAGACGAAGCGCCCCGGGCGCTCGCGCAAAAAATCGATGGCGGCGGCGAAGCTGTCGAAGTGGTGGCTGCGCGCGGTGCGCAGGCCGGCCTCGCGCAGCGCGGCCTGGCCGAACTCGCGGTCGGCCTCCAGCCGGTCGCCGTAGCGGCTGCCGCCGACGACGTGGAAGCCGTCGCGCCGCAGCGCGTCCTGCCATTCGCCCTTGGACGCCGACTCGAACAGCACCAGCGCGTCGTCGCCGCCCGCGCGCAGCCAGTCCAGCTGCGCGCGCCAGTCGTCGATGCGCTCGACCATGCCGCCGAACACGTCGTGCGAGCGCACATCCTCGATGAACACCCGCACTTCATGCCCCGCGCGGCCCAGCCGCCAGTACATGTCGCCCAGGTCGCAGGACTCGCCGATGCCGAGGATTTTCACGGCGCGCGGCCCCCGTCCGTGGCCCGGCGGCGCACGACCAGGCCGACCACGGCGATGCGCTCCACGTCACGGTAGGCCGGATCGTCGAGTTCCTCGCCGAAGACGTCGGGGTCGATCTCGCGGTAGTCGAGGTCGTAGTGCCCGGCATCGACGAGCGGCAGCACGGCCTCGTGGAACGGGTCGCGTCCGCCCACCATCGGCGCGCCGGTGTAGAGCACCAGCGCGCCGCCCGGCGCCAGCAGCGGCAGCCCCTCGGCCACGATGCGCTCCGACAGCGCCGAGCCGAAGCGCCCGCCGCCGTGCCGGTACAGGCGCTCGCTGCGGTCGAGCAGGTAAGGCGGATTGGCGACGATCAGATCGACCGGGCCGCTCGTTCCGGCATACAGGTCCGCCAGGCGGAACTCGACCCTCGCCGCGCCGGCCGTGGCGGCGTTCACGCGCGCGAACGCCAGGGCGCGGGGGTTGATGTCGACCAGCTCGACCTGCGGCTCGCCCAGGCCGGCCTGCCGCAGCCAGCGCGCCGCCACCAGGCCGCCCGCGCCGCCGCCGCAGCCGACATCGACCACCCGTGGGACCGGCCGGCGCGCCGCGCCCAAGACCTGCTCGATCAGCGCCGCGAAGCGGTACGTGTCGGGCCCGAAGAACACCGCGTCGCCGTCCAGCGTCGGAAAACCCGAATGCAGGTAGACCAGGTCGCCCAAGGTGGAAAACCGCATCGTGCTGCGAAACAGCGCGCCTTCGCAGGCGAGCACGTCCGCCGCCTGCATCGCCTCCCACACCGGCACAGCGAGCAGCGGGCGCTCGAAGGGCAGATTCCAGCCGAACACGTCGCGCAGCGACGCCGCACGACACGCCTGCGGGCGGCCGATGACGCGGCGGTGCGTCTCGGGCGTGACCGTGGTGAAGCGATAGCCGGCCTGCCGCAGCAGTTGCGCCAGCCGGACGAGCTCGTCGCCGCGCCGCGCGACGGCCGCCGCCACCGCCGCCGCCGGGCTCACGCGCCGCCGATGCCCACCGTCACCTTGCCGGTGCCGTCGCACTCCGGGCAGGGCTTGCCGTCGTCCATGCGACCCGAGCCGCCGCAGCGGCGGCACAGGCCCTCGCCGGTGCCGGGCGTGCCGGGGGGCGCCTCGTCGCCTTCGTGCGCCGGCAGCGTGTCGCTGGCCGCGCCCGGGTCTTCCTCGCCGGCCGCCGATTCGCTGGCCGTGTTCACCGGCTGGGGCCGGGACGTGGGGGTGGTGCTGGAGGGGTTGCTCATGGGAAAGGTCTCCTTTTCCTCTTCAATCGCGCTGGCGCGCCTTGCGCCCCAGCCAGGAAGCCAGGAACGCGCCCGACACCGCCGCGCCGGCGGCTAGCGCCATGCTGCTGGCCGGCATGGCGCGGATCATGTTGCCGGCGATCTCGCCGCCGCGCGGCACCGCGAGTTCGAGCCGGCGCTTGGTCATCTGCGCGCCGAGCTCGTCGAGGCGCTCGGCCGACAGGCCGCGCTCGGCTTCGGGCAGCAGCACGGTCTCCTCGTCGGCGACGTGGTGGATCACGTCGCGCATGAGTTCCATGAAGGTGTCGTCGTAGCCGGGGTCGGTCGGCTTCATGTCGCGCAGGCGGCCGATGACGCGGCGCATCTCGTCGTGCTCGGGCACGCTCTTCTTGATGGTTTCGTTGTCCGAGATCTCGCGCACCGCGGGGTAGAAGATTTCCTCTTCGAGCTGGGCGTGGATTTCGAGCGCGGTGCAGGCGGTCTTGACCAGCCCTTCCTTGACGCTCGGGCGGGTGTCGACGTCGTATTGGTGGAAGGTGGCCAGCACGTGCGTGTGGTCGAGCCGGATCATGGCGATGGGCCCCGGGAACAGCTTGTTCGTGATCGCGTTCATGGAAAAGACCTTTCTTGGACGGAATCGGAAAACACCTTGTCGATCGACACCGAGGGCTGCAAGTCTTCCCGTCGCGGCGCAGCGCACGGGCGGGCATTTGTCCTGCGGCGGAGTCGGACGGCATCCACTGCCGCAGCAGAGCAAGGGAGATGCCCGGGACGCGCGCCGCGCCTTGCTTCGAATGCTGCGAGGGCCGGTCGGCGCCCCGGTCCATCCACTACACTGGCGCCGTCAGGAGAGAGCCCCTGCGCGGGGCCGCCGAAGGCGCAGGAACACTTCCGAACGCTCAGGCCCCAGGACTGACGAGGCACCCGCCCGCAGCGGGCGCTTCCTTGCTGGAGAGAGGCCGCCGCGGCAACGACGCGGCCCACCGAAGGAGCAAACCCCCATCGCGGGGCGAATCTCTCAGGTAAAGCGGACAGCAGGGGTGGACCGTGGCGCCGGGCGCCATGGATCGTGTCTGCCCACTGCACTGGAGAGCGCCATGACTGCTGCCGCCGCCGCCGACAACCTGCAAAGAACCCCCCTCTACGACCTGCACCGCGAGCTCGGCGCCCGCATGGTGCCCTTCGCCGGCTACGCCATGCCGGTGCAGTACCCGGCCGGCCTGGTGGCCGAGCACCGTCACACGCGCGAGGCGGCGGGGCTGTTCGACATCTCGCACATGGGCCAGCTGCGCCTGTCGGGGCCCGACGCCGCCGCCGCCTTCGAGACCCTGATGCCGGTCGACGTCATCGGCCTGCCTGCGGGCCGGCAGCGCTACGGCCTGCTGCTCAATGACGAGGGCGGCATCCTCGACGACCTGATGTTCTTCAACGAAGGCAACGATTCGCTCTTCGTCATCGTCAACGGCGCGTGCAAGGCGGCCGACCTGGCGCACCTCCAGCAGAAGATCGGCGCACGCTGCACCGTGCAGCCGCTGCCCGACCGCGCCCTGCTGGCGTTGCAGGGCCCGCGGGCGGCGGCCGTGCTGGCGCGGCTCGCTCCGGGCATCGAGCGCTACGTCTTCATGAGCGGCGGCGCCGTGCACATTGGCGGCCTCGACGCCTTCGCCACGCGCAGCGGCTACACCGGCGAGGACGGCTTCGAGATCTCGGTGGCGGCCGCCGACGCCGAGGCGCTGGCGCGGCTGCTGCTGGCGCAGCCGGAGGTCGCCCCGGTCGGCCTGGGCGCGCGCAACTCGCTGCGCCTGGAAGCGGGCCTGTGCCTCTACGGCCACGACATCGACGCCACCACCACGCCGGTCGAGGCCTCGCTCGGCTGGGCCATCCAGAAAGTGCGCCGCCCTGGCGGAGCGCGCGCGGGCGGCTTTCCGGGCGCTACTAAAATCATAGCGCAACTCGCAGCAGCGGCGAGCGCCGGCAGCCCTTTTGACCATGAAACGCTGACGCGCCGGCGGGTCGGCCTGGTGGCGCTGGAAAACGTTCCGGTGCGCGACGGCGCGCCGCTCGAATCCTTCGAGGGCCAGCCCATCGGCCGGGTCACCAGCGGCCTGCCGGGCCCGAGCGCCGGGCGGCCCATCGCCATGGGCTACGTGGCGAGCGCCTTCGCCGCGCCCGGCACACGGCTGCAGGCGATCGTGCGCGGCAAGCCGGTGCCGATGGAAGTCAGCACGATGCCCTTCGTGCCGACGCGCTACTACCGCGGGAGGTAAGGCACACCCCCAGGCTTCGCGCACTTCGTGTCGCTTCGCCCACCCCCTTGCAGGGGGCAACACCGGCGGCCCGGCAAAGCCGGTTCCGCGGTGTTTCACGAAGGGGCTTCGCTTCGCTTGCCGCGGGTTCCGTAGGTTGCTGCGGATCACGCGGTGCAATGAGGCAGCATCTTGTTTTTCTTTTCTTTTTTCCAGGAGCAAACATGGCAGTCAAGTACACCCAGGACCACGAGTGGATCGATCACGCGGACGGCGCTGACGCGGCCACCGTCGGCATCACCGTGCACGCGCAGGACGCGCTGGGCGACGTGGTGTTCGTCGATCTGCCCGAGGTCGGGCGGACCTTCGAGCAGGGCGAGGTGGCGGGCGTGGTCGAGTCGGTCAAGGCGGCGGCCGACGTGCTGATGCCGGTCTCGGGCGAAGTCACCGAGGTCAACGAGGCGCTGCGCGCCGACCCGTCGCTGGCCAACAGCGACCCGCAGGGCCAGGGCTGGTTCTTCAAAGTCAGGCCCAGCGACGCGACGCAGCTCGACGCGCTGATGGACGCCCCCGCCTACGACAGGTTCGCCAGCGAAGCCTGAGCCGTCGTCGCTGCGCTGCGCTCCTGCGAGCCGGGCCCGGGCGCCGGCTCGCACCACTGTCATCACCGTTCCTCGCGCCCTTCATCGCCCGAGCCGCCCCATCTGCCCGATCCATTGCCAGAGCCACCCATGTCGACGCCTGCCCTGCCCTCCCTGAACGAACTCGAGAACGCCGACGAATTCACCCGGCGCCACATCGGCATCGAGCCCGCCGACGAGGCGCGCATGCTGCCGTCCATCGGCTCGGCCACGCGCGAGGCGCTGATCGACGGCATCGTGCCGCCGGCCATCCGCCGCTCGCACCCGATGCGGCTGCCGCCGGCCGTCTCGGAGGCCGGCGCGCTGGCCGAGCTGCGCGCCATCGCCGCGAAGAACAAGGTGGCGCGCAACTTCATCGGCCAGGGCTACTACGGCACGCACACGCCGGCGGTGATCCTGCGCAACGTGCTGGAGAACCCGGCCTGGTACACCGCCTACACGCCCTACCAGGCCGAGATCTCGCAGGGCCGGCTGGAGGCGCTGCTCAACTTCCAGACCATGGTGTGCGACCTCACCGGCATGGCGATCGCCAACGCGTCGATGCTCGACGAGGCCACCGCCGCGGCCGAGGCCATGACATTGGCCAAGCGCAGTGTCAGGAGCAAGAGCAACGTGTTCCTGGTCGCCGGCGACTGCCATCCGCAGACCCTGGAGGTGCTGCACACGCGCGCCGCGCCGCTGGGCATCGAGATCAGGGTCAGCACGGCGTCGGAGCGGCTGCCGCACCTGATGGCGAGCGGCGACTTCTTCGGCGCGCTGGCGCAGTACCCCTCCACCACCGGCCAGGTGCACGACTTGCGCCCGCTGGCCGGCCACGCGCACCAGTGCGGCGCGGCCTTCTGCGTGGCGGCCGACCTGCTGGCGCTCACGCTGCTGGCGCCGCCCGGTGAGTGGGACGCCGACATCGTCTGCGGCACCACTCAGCGCTTCGGCATGCCGATGGGCAACGGCGGCCCGCACGCGGCCTACCTGGCCTGCCGCGACGAGTTCAAGCGCTCGCTGCCGGGCCGGCTGGTCGGCGTCAGCGTCGACGCGCACGGCGCGCCGGCCCTGCGGCTCGCGCTGCAGACGCGCGAGCAGCACATCCGGCGCGAGAAGGCGACCTCCAACATCTGCACCGCGCAGGTGCTGCCGGCCGTGGTGGCGAGCATGTACGCCGTCTACCACGGCCCGGCCGGGCTCACGCGCATCGCGCAGCGCGTCGTGGCGCTCACGGCCGTGCTGGCGGCGGGGCTGGAGCAGCTGGGGCGCGAGATCCTCAACACGACGGCGTTCGACACCCTCACGGTCGGGACCGGGGACGACACGCACGCCATCGTCGAGCATGCGCAGGCGGCGGGCGTCAACCTGCGCCAGGGGCTGCAGCATCACCTGGGCATTTCGCTCGACGAAACCACCACGCGCGAGGACGTCGAGCTGCTGTGGGGCCTGTTCGCGCCGGCCGGCACACCCCTGCCGCACTTCGAGCTGCTGGTCGACACGGCACCGCTGCGCCTGCCCGAGGGACTGCGCCGCACCAGCGCCTTTTTGACGCACCCGGTGTTCAACACCCACAAGAGCGAAACTGCCATGCTGCGCTACATCCGCAGCCTGAGCGACAAGGACCTGGCGCTCGACCGCAGCATGATCCCGCTGGGCAGCTGCACCATGAAATTGAACGCGACCAGCGAGATGATGCCGATCACCTGGCCGGAGTTCGCCGACATCCACCCCTTTGCGCCGGCCGAGCAGCTGCGGGGCTATGCCGAGCTCAACGAGCAGCTGTGCGACTGGCTGTGCGAGGCCACCGGCTACGCCGGCGTCAGCCTGCAGCCCAACGCCGGCTCGCAGGGCGAGTACGCCGGGCTGCTGGCGATCAAGGCATTCCACGCGTCGCGCGGCGAGACGCAGCGTGACATCTGCCTGATCCCCTCGTCGGCGCACGGCACCAACCCGGCCAGCGCGCAGATGGTCGGCATGAAGGTCGTGGTCACGGCCTGCGACGCGCAGGGCAACGTCGATCTGGACGACCTGCGCCGCGCCTGCGAGAAGCACGGCGAGCGCCTGGCCTGCGTGATGATCACCTACCCCAGCACGCACGGCGTGTTCGAGACCCGCGTGAAGGAGTTGTGCGCGCTGGTGCATTCGCACGGCGGCCGCGTCTACGTGGACGGCGCCAACATGAACGCGCTGGTCGGCGTCGCCGCACCCGGCGAGTTCGGCGGCGACGTGAGCCACCTGAACCTGCACAAGACCTTCTGCATCCCGCACGGCGGCGGCGGCCCCGGCGTCGGGCCGGTGTGCGTGGTGGAGGACCTGGTGCCGTTTTTGCCGGGCCATGCGACGGTGGAGATCATGTCGGCAGGCAGCGCAGCACCGCACGCGGTGGCCGGTGTGGGCGCCATCTCCGCCGCGCCGCTCGGCAACGCCGGCGTGCTGCCGATCAGCTGGATGTACATCCGCATGATGGGCGCCGAAGGCCTCACGGCCGCCACCGAGACCGCGATCCTGAGCGCGAACTACATCAGCGCGCGCCTGAAGGACCATTACCCCACGCTCTACGCCAGCCAGAACGGCCACGTCGCGCACGAGTGCATCCTGGACCTGCGCCCGCTCAAGGAGTCGAGCGGCGTCACCGCCGAGGACGTCGCCAAGCGCCTGATCGACTACGGCTTCCACGCGCCGACGCTGAGTTTCCCGGTGCCCGGCACGCTGATGGTCGAGCCGACCGAGAGCGAGCCATTGGCGGAGCTGGACCGCTTCATCGACGCGATGATCGCGATTCGCGGGGAAATCCGGCGCGTCGAGGATGGCGTCTGGCCGAGGGAGGACAACCCGCTGAAGAATGCGCCGCACACGGCGGCGAGCCTGCTGGGGAGCGAATGGACGCGGCCCTATTCGCGGGAGCTGGGGGCGTACCCGGTGGATTCGCTCAGGCAGGGGAAGTACTGGGCGCCGGTGGGACGGGTGGACAATGTTTATGGGGATCGGAATTTGTTTTGCAGCTGTTTGCCGATTGAGGCATCAAATGAACAGCATGCCTGATGAAGCCAATTTCAAGTCATCAATGAGAACTTGAAATGCTTCCCCCTTATTGCGTAACCAATGTTTGAATTTAGCGGCATAACAGGATCTTCCGGAGCCTGTCCGCTTGAAAGAAGAGTTGTGCCTCACGATGGCATCATCTTTACCTGCATCGATGCCTTATGAGAAAAAAGTCCCCGCGGCGCGCTCAGGATGGGCGGAGTTAGCTATTAAAAAGATAGCAATCAAGATGCGACTTCAAACCGGCTGCGCCGAGAGCCGAACCCCCAGTGCTCGAGCCACCTTCAGAACCGTGTCGAAGCGTGGCTTGGCGCCCGGGGCCAGCGCTTTGTAGAGGCTTTCCCTTCCGAGGCCGGCATCCTTGGCGACCTGGGCCATTCCGCGTGCACGCGCCACGTCCCCCAGCGCGAGCAGGAGGAGATCAGGATCGTCGGTTTCGAGTACGGCTGTCATGTACTCGGCGACCGCTGCGTCGTCGGTCAGATAACGCGCCGCGTCGAAGGGCAGCAGTTTGGGCGTTGCCTGGACTTTGCTCATGGTTCGGACTCCAGTTGTGTGGCGATTCGCTGCGCTCGCTTGATGTCCCGCGCCTGCGTCGATTTGTCACCGCCAGCGAGCATGATGATGAGAATGCTCCCGCGACGCGTGAAATACAGACGATAGCCGGGGCCGACATCGACACGCATCTCCGATACTTCTCCGCCGACAAGTTTCCAGTCACCGAGGCTGCCCGCCTCGGCAAGACGCAATCTGGCAGCGATTCGGACCTGAGCCCGAAATCTCTGAAACCGTCGAGCCATTCTTGAAACTCTTGCGTCTGGCGAACGGTGAACGTTGCACAATTGTATCCATATAGATACGGAGCCGCTCGCGCCAAAGAGCGTGCCGATGCATCCATGCGCGTTCAAGTGGCTGTTCTTCTTTTCAATCCGCCTCCCGTCCTCCCGGAGCGGCGCGCAGCCTGAGCGCCCGGCACGTTGCTTCAGGGAGATTTCTGATCGTGATGGAAGGCATGGGCATCGCCCCTTGATTCGATATCAATGGTATTGCTGCACCCGGCTTCGCGCTAACGTAGTACGCCTTCAAGGCTTTCACCCAACCAGCACGGTGCCGGGTTGCCCTTAGCGCAATACCCGCCCAGCCGCCCCACCCCGCCGCGCGAACGCCGCCGCCAGCAGCAACGCCAGCAGCGCCCCCGGCGCCACCACCCGGCCGATGGCCGACAGCGCCGGGATGCCCGACAGCGCGATCAGCCCGAACGAGACCACCGTCGTCAGGTTGGCCAGCAGCAGCGACGCCAGCGTGTCGGCGTCGATGAGCCCTTCCTTTTTTTGCTGCAGCTGGTCGAAGAACAGCGCGTAGTTCGAGCCCACGGCCACCACCAGCAGCAGCCCGACCAGGTGCAGGATGCCCAGCCCCGGCCAGCCGAGGACGGCGTGGCCGAGCGCCATGCCGCCGAGCACGAGCAGCACGGCCAGCGCCAGCGGCTGGCACACCGCCAGCAGGCGCCGCGCCGAGCGCAGGTACAGCGCCAGCAGCGCCACCACGGCCAGCGCGCCGAGCGTGGCCTGCACGAAGGCCTCGTGCAGGTAGCGGCCGTACAGGTCGTCGAGTTCGCGCTTCACGTCGAGCACCTGCGCCTCCGGCAGCGGCGCCAGCGCGGCCTGCAGGCGCGCGGTATCGAAGCGTGCGCCGGGGTGCAGCGAGATCAGCGCCGACCAGCCGCCGCCCGGACGCTCGAACAGCATGGCGTTGACGATGGCGCCCAGCGGGCCTTGCCGCAGCGCGTCGCGCTCGACCGGCGGCAGGCGGCGCGCGGCCTCGATGTCGGCGACGAAGGGCTCCAGCCGGGCGGCGGCGAGCGGCAGGCCGGCGGTGGCGACGGCCAGGCGCGCGCGCAGCGTGGCCGCGTCGGGCAGGCTGGCCAGGCGGGCGCGCTGCGCGGCCTCGCTCGGCAGCACGCGCGTGACGGTCTCGAAGCCGGACAGCACGCCGGCCTCGATCAGCGGCTCCAGCCGCGCGCCGGCCGCCTCGGCGCCGCGCAGTGCGCCCTGCAGGTCGGCGCCCTGCACCACGACCAGCGTGCGCGCGTCGCTGGCGCCGATGTCGCCGCGCAGCGCGGCGTCGAGCCGCTGCGCCGCCGGCGGCACCGGGCTCATCGAAGCCAGGTCGCCGCTCCACAGCCGCCCGCCCTGCCAGACGGCCAGCCCCAGCGCGGCAACGCCGAGCGCGATCCACAGGCCGCGGGTGCGCGGCAGCGTCTGCACGATGACGCGCGACACCGCCGCCATGTGCCGGCGCAGGCCCGCGCCGGTGGCGCCGTCGGGCGCGAACACCGGCAGCACGAAGCGCGTGGCGAGCGCGGCCGCGACCAGCCCGGCAAGCGAGAACACACCCAACTGCGCCAGCCCCGGAAAGCCCGAGAACACCAGCGCGGCGAAGCCGCACACCGAGGTCAGCAGGCCGAGCCGCACGGTCGGCCAGTGCAGGTCGCGCCAGCGCCGCCAGCCCTGGCCCGGCGCTGCGCCGCGCGCCTGGATGAGGTAGTAGATCGCGTAATCCACGCTCTCGCCGATCAGCGTGCTGCCGAAGCCCATGGTCAGGCCGTGCACGCTGCCGAACGCCAGCCCGACCGCGGCGGTGCCGACGACCACGCCCGTCACCACCGGCAGCAGCGCCAGCGCCAGGGCGCGCAGCGAGGCGAAGGCCAGCAGCAGCAGGCCGCCCATGACGAGGCCGCCGACGGTCGCCAGGTGCGTCGCCTCGCCCTTGATCTGGTCGCGGCTCTGCACCGCGAACACCGGCGCGCCGCTCAAAAGCAGGCGCGGCATGAGCCGGGACTCACCGGTGCCGCCTGCCGCATCCGCCTGGCCTGCGGAGGCCGCCATGCCGGCGTTGCCGTCCGCCCGGCCCGTCGTCAGCGGCCGCGTGGCTTGGTCGAACGCCATTCGCACCGCCGCGATGGCCTGTGCCTGCGCGTCGAGGTCGGCGCCGGCGGCGCGCGTGCTGGCGAGCAGCACCGCGCGCGGCGCCGTGCGCGAGACCCAGACGCCCTCCTCGCTGCGCGGCGCGTCGGCCGGGATCAGGCCCTCGGCGATGCGCTGCGTCTCGCCGGTCGGGTCGCGCTCCAGCAGCGGGCGGACGGCGTTGCCGGCCGGGGTGCCGAGCATCGAGAGCGTGTCGGTGATGGCGTCGCGCAGTCCCTCGGCGGTGAAGCGCTCGGGCGTCACGTCGGGCGCGAGCTGGTAGCGGTGCTCGAACAGCAGGATGCCGACTTCCTTCCAGTCGCCGGCGTCGCCGTTTTGCACCTGCTCGAACAGACCGCTGGTGCGCAGCGTGGCGGCGAGCGCCTTCGACACCTGCGCGCGCTGCGCCGCGCCGGTGCCGCCCTCGATGCCGATCAGGAGCGTGCGCGCGGCGATGCCGCTTTGCAGCTGCTCGATCAGCACGCGCTGGCGCGCGTCGGGGCTGCGCGGCAGGAAGGCCGACAGGTCGGCATTGAACGGCGTGCGCGCGACCAGCGCCGCGCCGAGGGCCAGCAGCGCCAACCACGCCAGCACCACCAGCGCGCGGCGGACGCGTCCGGGAGGTGCCGCAGCGCCCTCGCTCACGGGGCCTTGTGGCCGCTGCCGGCGAGCGCAGCGGCGGCGGACGCCGTGGCGGCCGCGGGCGCGGCAGCGGCTCCGACGCCGCCGGACGCACCAGAAGCACCAGATCCGTCAGTGCTGCCGGTGCTGCCGGTGCTGCCGGTGCTGCCGGTGCTGCCGGTGCTGCCGGGCACGATCGTCATGACCGAGCGGTCGCCGCCGACGAACTCCATCTCGACGCCGCGCACCTCGCTGCCGCGGCCGGTGATGCGCACGCTCCTGACCTGCGCGGCCAGCCGCTCGTCCAGCGGCGTCAGGTCGAGCGCCCACTGCTCGGCGCTGCCGGACACGCGGCTCCTGAAATAGCGCTGCAGCACCGGCACGTCGCCGCTGAGCGTGCCGCGCATGGCCTCGACCATGCCGAGCAGCTCGGGCATGCTGTCGAGCGCGACGGTGCGGGTGCGCCCGCCGCGCGAGAGCGTCAGCGTGTTGCCCTCGACCACCATCGATTCGGGCCGCGGCTGCAGCGTGCGGCGCACCAGGCGGTCGGGCGCGGCGAAGCTGAGGGTGCCGCTCGACGCCAGCGGGCCATCGAAGCCGCGCACGTAGCGCTGCTCGGTGAAGCGTGCCTCGCCGCTTTTCTGCTGCGCCAGCAGGCCCATGAGCTGCGGCAGGTCGAGCGCCCAGGCCGGGACGCCGGCGCCCATCAGCCCGGCCAGCAGCGCGGCGAGCCCGAGCCGGCGCGCCGCCCGCCGCCACAAGCTGCTAGAGGCCATCCTCGTTCCAGAAATCATGGAAATTGAACCAGTTGTAGGGGTACTCGCGGCACAGCGCCTCCAGCCAGGCGGCGTAGGCCTCGACCGCCGCGCGGATGCTGCGCTCGCGCTCGGCGGCATCGGCCGGACGCGCGCTGAAGTCGGCCAGCGGTGCGAAGCGCACATCGTAGCGACGGCCGCCGGCGTACAGCCCGGCCATCGAGAAAACCGGCCGGCGCAGCAGCGCGGCCATGCGGAACGGCCCGTCGGCGAAGCGCGCGGTCCGGCCCAGGAAAGGCAGCTCGACCACGCCGCCGCGCTCCGACGGCTCGCCCGCCAGCGTGCGGTCGCCCAGGGTGCCGGCGACGCCGCCGGCGTCGAGCCAGTCGCGCAGCGCCAGCATCGAGCCGGGCCGCCCAAGCGCGATGACCTGCGGACGGATGTCGGCGTCGGCGATGGCGTCGAGCACCTCGTTGATGCGCCGTGCGTTGTCGGGGTACATCAGCATGGCGACGCGCCAGTGGCGGCCGCCCGGCATGCGCCCGGTGGCGCCGATGGCCTCGAAGCTGCCGACGTGCGCGCCGACCATGAAGGCGCCGTGGCCCGCCGCCAGCAACGCCTCGACCGGCGCCGTGCCCGCCGGGCGCAGGTCGAACCGGTGCGCCTGCCCGCGCAGGAAGTACACGCGGTCGAGCACCGTCGAGGCGAAGGCGTGGATCAGCCGGTAGCCGTCGCGCCAGTGCGGCGTGCGGCCGAGCACCCGGGCCAGGTAGCGCCTGGCGTTGCGGCGCTGCACCGGCGAAAACAGCAGGAAGTACAGCGTGATCGGGTGCAGGACGACGCGCGCCGCCCGCCGGCCGCACGCCAGCGCGATCCAGCACATCACGCGCAGCGCCAGCAGGTTGCTGCGCTCGGGCGTGCGGGCCCAGTCGGGCGCGGCGTCGGCGGCGCGCTGCGGCGCGTTGTTGGGCATGGCGCCTGCGCGGCCCGGGCGCGCTTCGCCGCCTGGCGCGCCGGCCTCGGCCGGCAGACGGCTCAAGCGGCCTCCCCGGGCGAGTCCGGGTCCGCCAGCCAGCGGCCGGAGGCGGCGACGGCAGCGCCGCAGCGCGCCTCGAATTTCACGCCGCGTTCGCCGGCGTCGGGCTGCAGGTCGATCGTCAGCACCGCGCCGGGGCGCACCGGCGACAGGAACTTGGCCGCCGCCAGCACCGGCCGCGGCCCTAGGCGCGCGGCCAGCGCCGGGCGGCTGCGGATGGCTTCGAGCACCTCGGCCAGCAGCAGCGCGCCCGGCAGCAGCGGCTGCCCCGGAAAATGCCCCGCGAACGCCGGATGGTCCGCCGCCACGTGGCGCGTGACCGGCCGTTGCGCGTCGTCCCGCGCCAGCGTGGCGAGCGCCAGCTCGCGCAGCGCCCGTGCGGGCAGCTTGCCGGTGGCCTCGCGCGGCAGGCGCTCGACGTGCAGCACGCGGCGCGGCACGAACACCGGCTCCAGCCGCTCGCGCAACGCCCGCACGATGTCCTCCGCCCGCAGCTGCGGCGCCACCACCAGCGCCACCGGTCGCACCACGCCGTCGCTGACCTCGTCGGGCAGCCAGAACGCGCCGTCCTCGACGCCCGCGATGCTGTTCAGGTGGTAGTCGAGGTGCGCCAGCGAGCTGCGTCGGCCGGCGACGTGGATCAGGTCGCCGGCGCGGCCCAGCAGGCGGAAGTGCCGCTCGTCCAGCAGTTCGAGCACGTCGGCCATCGGCGTCGGCTCGGGGATGTAGTCGCCCTCGAAGACGAAGCGCTCGCCGCCTTCCTGCTGCTGCGTCGGCTCGGCGCGCACGCGCACGGCGCCGAAGGTTTCCCAGACCTCGCCGCGCGTCGGGCGGCGGCTCGCGACCTGGCCGGTTTCGGTGCTGCCGTAGATCTCGATCAGCACGCCGCCCAGCCGCGCCTCGGCCTGCGCCGCGAGCTGCGGCGACAGCGGCGCGGTGGCCGACAGCACCAGCTCGACCGGCGGCAGCTCGACGCCCGCCAGCAGCAGCGTCTTCAGGTGGAAGGGCGTGGTGACCAGCGCGCGCGGCGCCGGCAGCGCGGCCAGCGCGCGCGCCACGTCGGCCGGGAAGAACGCCCGGGCGCTGTCGAAGGCCGCGCCGCCCTGCAGCGCCAGCAGCACGACCGACTCCAGCCCGTAGCTGTGCTGCACCGGCACCGTCGAGACCAGCGTCAGCCCGGCCAGCGACGGCCGGCCCAGCAGCGCGGACAGCCGTGCCGCGGCGGCGGCGATGTTGGCCACCAGCGAGCCCCAGCGCTTGGCGTGCGGCTGCGGCGTGCCGGTCGAGCCGGAGGTCAGCAGGCTCACGGCGTGCAGGTCGACATCGATCAGGGGGAAGTCGAGACGGCCGGCGTCGATGACGGCACCGGCTTGCGCCGCATCGACGTCGGCATCGACCAGCACCTGGAGCCCGCCACCGTCGGCAGTGCCAAGCCGCGCCAGGGTGTCGGCGCGCGCGTCGGGCGGCAGCAGGCTGGCCTGCCCGCGCAGCAGCGCCGCGGCCAGGCCGACGGCAAAGGCGTAGCCGCCCGCGCACAGGTTGACGACCGATTCGCCCGGCGGCAGTTGCCCGGCCAGGCGCCCGGCATCGGCCAGGAACTGGCGGGCGCCGACGGGCCGGCCCGCCACCCAGGCCAGCGGCGCCTCCGGATCGCGCGCGCCCAGCAGCGGCAGCGCGCGCGGCGCCGGCGCGCTGGCGGCGGGTGCGGCCGTGGCCGGCGGCGTCGTCATCATCGGCGCACGACCGGCGCGTTCCACGACGCGCTGAAGGCCCGCACCGTCTGCGCCAGCGTGGTGCGCTCGAACTCGGGATGCAGCCGGTAGCGCAGCAGGTATTCGCCGACGACCAGTGCCACGACCAGCAGCGGCGACAGCAGGTTGGCCAGCAGCGACCAGGCGCCGAACGGCAGCAGCGCATACGCCGCCAGCGAGGCCGCCGCCATCAGCGCGAAATACGCCACCCACACCTGCGTGATCTGCCGCGTGTAGCGCTCGTGGCCCGGCGTGAGCGGGTGCACGCGCTGCGCGAAGCTGCCGATGAGCGACAGCCGCCCCGGCCGCAGCGTTGAGGCGAACCAGCCGCACAGCAGCAGGTTGATGCCGACGTGCTGCAGCACGTAGAGCCGGCTGGCGTCGCCGGCCCCGCCGCGCCACACCCACGCGAAGAAGCCCGCCGCCAGCAGCGCGACGGCCACCGCGCCCGGCGCGCCATGACGGCCGGCGCCGAGCGCCAGCGCTGTCAGCCACAGCGGCCCGAGCAATGCGACGACTGCCCAGGGTGCGCCGGCGTGGAACACCATCATCCAGTGCGACAGCGCCGCGTACGCCACCGCCGCGGCGACCGCGAGCGGCACGCGCCAGCGCGACGGCGCGGCGGGCGGCAGCGCCTCAGGCGGCGGCGCGGTGCTCGGCAACGTGCGACGCCAGGCTGCGCAGCGACTGGAAGATCTGCTGGTTGCGTTCGTCATCCGAGCGCAGCTGGAAGCCGTAGCGGCGCGACACCTCCAGCGCCACTTCGAGGATGTCGATGGAGTCGAGCCCCAGCCCCTCGCCGTAGAGCGGCGCGTCCGGGGCGATGTCCTCGGGGGCCGTGTCGAGGTTGAGGGCCTCCACCAGCAGCACCGCGATCTCGTGCTCGAGCGGAGTCTGTGTCTGCTGCGCGGCGTCGCCAGCGGCGGAGGTCGGGGACGGGGCGGTCGATGACACGTGAAAACTCCGAGAAACGTGGGAACACAGAAGGGGCGCAGGCGGCCGCGGATTATAAAAGCGCGCATCGAAGCGCCTGCCGCACGGCTCGCGGCGCATAGGTCATAGCTTGGCGCGGCGGCTTCGATAGACTGCAGGCGGCCGGCCCCGGGCCGCCCCTCGTCCACGCCACCCACCCCGCACCACCATGCCCGACCCTCTCCTGCTCGCCCGCCGCGGCGCCATCGAGTGCTTCCTGCTGCCGGGGCTCGCGAACCGCCATGGCCTCATCACCGGCGCCACCGGCACCGGCAAGACGGTCACGCTGCAAAGGCTCGCCGAGCAGCTCTCGGGCATCGGCGTGCCGGTGTTCATGGCCGACGTGAAGGGCGACCTGGCCGGCATCGGCCAGCCGGGGCGCATCGGCGACAAGCTGGCCGCGACGCTCAAGGAGCGCGGCATCGAGCCGCCCGCGCCGACGGCCTGCCCGGTGACGCTGTGGGACGTGTTCGGCGAGCAGGGCCATCCGGTGCGCGCCACCGTCTCGGACATGGGGCCGCTGCTGCTCGGGCGCATGCTCGATCTGAACGAGACGCAGGCCGGCGTGCTCAACCTGGTGTTCAGGATCGCCGACGACAGCGGCCTGCTGCTGCTCGATTTGAAGGACCTGCGCGCCATGCTGCAGCACGTCGGCGACCACGCGGCGCAGTTCACCACGCAGTACGGCAACGTCAGCGCCGCGAGCATCGGCGCCATCCAGCGCGGGCTGCTGCAGATCGAGAGCCAGGGCGGCGACAAATTCTTCGGCGAGCCGATGCTCGACATCGCCGACCTCATGCAGACCGTCGCCGTGGATGTCGCCCCCACGCCGCCTTCGGCGGCTGCCCCTCAGGGGGGCGCATCTGCCGCCGGAGGCGGCTCGTCGCGGCAGATGGGCGTGGTCAACATCCTGGCCGCCGACAGGCTCATGAATTCGCCGCGCCTGTACGCGACCTTCCTGCTGTGGCTCTTGTCGGAGCTGTTCGAGCGGCTGCCCGAGATCGGCGACCCCGAGAAGCCGGTGCTGGCCTTCTTCTTCGACGAGGCGCACCTGCTGTTCAAGGACGCGCCCAAGGCGCTGGTCGAGCGCATCGAGCTGGTGGTGCGGCTGGTGCGCTCCAAGGGCGTCGCCGTGTTCTTCGCGACGCAGAATCCGCTCGACATCCCCGACACGGTGCTGGCGCAGCTCGGCAACCGGGTGCAGCACGCGCTGCGCGCCTTCACGCCGCGCGACCAGAAGGCGGTCAAGGCCGCCGCCGGCACGATGCGGCCGAACCCCGGCCTCGACATCGAGGCCGCCATCACCGAGCTGGCGGTGGGCGAGGCGCTGGTCAGCCTGCTCGACGCGCAGGGCCGCCCGGGCGTGACCGAGCGCGTGTGGGTGGTGCCGCCGGGCAGCCGGCTCGGGCCGATCACGCCGGCCGAGCGCCAGGCGCTCGTCGCCGCCTCGCTGGTGGCCGGCGTCTACGAAAAGCCGGTGGACCGCGAGTCGGCCTACGAAAAGCTCAAGGGCCGCGCCGACGCCGCGCCTGCGGGCCCGGCCGGAACCACGGGCGCGGCGTCGCCGGGCGCCGCCGGGACCGTCGCGCCCGCGCCGGCCGGCGGCGCCCTGGGCGGCATCATGGGCGGGCTGGGCGAAGTCCTGTTCGGCAGCACCGGCCCGCGCGGCGGCCGGCACGACGGGCTGGCGCAGACCATGGCGCGCTCGGCGGTGCGCACCATCGGCACCAGCGTCGGGCGCGAGATCATCCGCGGCGTGCTGGGCGGGATGTTCGGCGGCAAGCGGCGCTGAGCGGCACCGCTATGCTTTCAATAGCTGCCGAGGCATGCGGGACGGGCGCAACAGGGCATTTCGATGCCGAAACCGCAACACCGCGCCGTGCCGCGGCGCAACGCGGCTTTACCCGCCTTGTCAGGCGCCAAACCCGTCGCTACATTGTGTTTTTTGAAGGTCCGCCATGCCCGTAGACACTGTTCCGGCCGCGGCCGGTCCGGCCTCCTCCCCGCAGCAGCCACCACCGCAGCAGCAGCATCACATCCGGCTCACCTCGCACGCCGGCGGCTTCGGCGCGCTGCCGATCCGCTGGGGCGCGGCCACGCCGGCCGAGCGCGGCCCGGTGGTCGGCACCACCACCCGACGCGCGCACCGCAACGTGATCGGCACGCACAGCGGCTCCTACAGCGTGTACCGCGCGCTCGCCGTGGCGGCCGGGGCGCTCAAGCGCGAGCACAAGGCCGACCTCACCAACACCGCGCCGACCGACGCCATCGGCCCCTACCCGCAGTGGAGCGAGCCCGGGCGCATCGTGTCGCTCGACCCGTGGGGCGCGCTGGTGGCCGACGTGTTCTCGGCCGAACTCGCGGCCGGCTACGACATCCGCCCGACCATCGCCATCACCAAGGCGCACGTGATCCTGCCCGAGGTGATCGAGGCGCTGCACGCCGGGCGCCTGAAGGCCGACGGCAAGTTTTTGACCGCAGGCGGCGCCGCGCTGGTCACCAAGGCGGCCATCGAGCCGGTGTGGTACCTGCCCGGGGTGGCCCAGCGCTTCGGCTGCTCCGAGACCGACCTGCGCCGCACCCTGTTCGAGGAGACCGGCGGCATGTACCCCGAGCTGGTCACGCGCTCCGACCTGGAGGTGTTCCTGCCGCCGATCGGCGGGCAGACGCTCTACATCTTCGGCAACCCACGCGACCTGGCCAACCCGGAAGTGGAACTCACCGCGCGCATCCACGACGAGTGCAACGGCTCGGACGTGTTCGGCTCGGACATCTGCACCTGCCGGCCGTACCTCACGCACGCCATCGAGGAATGCATCCGCGGCGCGCAGCGCGGCGGCGTCGGGCTGGTGGCCTACTCGCGCAAGGAGGGCCGCGCGCTGGGCGAGGTCACCAAATTCCTGGTCTACAACGCGCGCAAGCGCCAGCTCGGCGGCGACACGGCCGAGCAGTACTTCGCGCGCACCGAGTGCGTGGCGGGCGTGCAGGACATGCGCTTCCAGGAACTCATGCCCGACGTGTTCCACTGGCTGGGCATCCGCAAGATCCACCGGCTGGTGTCGATGAGCAACATGAAGTTCGACGCCATCACCCACTCGGGCATCGAGATCGGCGAGCGCGTCAACATTCCCGACGAGCTGATCCCGGCCGACGCGCGCGTCGAGATGGACGCCAAGATGGCGGCCGGCTACTTCACCCCCGGCCCGGTGCCGGACGCCGACGAACTCAAGAAGGCCAAGGGCCGGGGACTGGACGCATGACGTTGTTTGGCAAACCTCCCGGGCACGTGCCCGCCGACGGCTCCGGCACGCTGCTGCCGGGCGACCGGAACGACATCGACCCGGGCATCGAGTTCGTCGTCGACACCTTCGAGCCGGCGGGCGCCGTCGAGTACCTGCGCAGCACCCATGCGGTGCGCGAGCGCGCCCACGCGCTGCTGGCGCGGGCGCGGCGCGGCGAATCGCAGTGGTTCACCATCGGCGACGACGACGCGATGGAAAACACGGCGCGCACCGTCGGCGAGGTCACGCGCGACCGCTACCCGTGGGGCCCGATCAAGTACCACAGCCGCTGGCGCCACTTCGAGGCGGGCGACGTCGACCGCTTGGCGCAGCTCGACGCGCTGCTGGGCGGCGGGGTCACGCCGCGCCAGCGCGCCCGCGCCGAGATCGACCTGGTGCTGGTCAGCGTGCTGCTCGACGCCGGCGCCGGCGCCGACTGGCACTACACCGAATCCGCCAGCGGCCAGCGCTTCGCGCGCTCCGAGGGGCTGGCGGTGGCGAGTTTTCACGCCTTCACCAGCGGCATGTTCTCGTCGGACCCGGCCCATCCGCTGCAGGTCGACGCCGCCGGGCTGCGCGCGCTGGTGACCGACCGGCTGGCCGAGGCGTTCCAGGTGAGCGAGGCCAACCCGCTGGTCGGCTTGGCCGGGCGCGCCACGCTGCTGCGCCGGCTCGGCGAGGCGCTCGACGAGCAGCCCGAATGGTTCGGCCAGCTCGGACGACCGGGCGGCCTGATCGACGCGCTGGTGAGCCCGTCCGGCCCGGCCGCGCCCTCGACGGCGGACGTGTCGGCGCACGACATCCTGGTGCAGTTGCTGATGTCGCTCTCGCGCATCTGGCCGGTGGCCAACGCCATCGACAGCGTGGCGAGCGACGGCAGCCCGCGCATCGGCTCGGGCAACCCCGCCTGGGCGCTGGGCGACTGCTGGCGCCACGGCGCGGCGCGCGGCACGGGCCTGACCGACGGCTGGGTGCCCTTCCACAAGCTGTCGCAGTGGCTGACCTACTCGCTCATCGAGCCCTTCGAGCGCGCCGGCGTCAGGGTCTACGGGCTGGAGGCGCTGACGGGGCTGCCCGAGTACCGCAACGGCGGCCTGCTGATCGACAGCGGCGTCATCCGGGTGCGCGATGCGGCCCTGCTGGAGCGCACCTGGCAGGTCGGCGACGAGTTCGTCGTCGAGTGGCGCGCGCTCACCGTGGCGCTGCTCGACGAGCTGGCGCCGCGCGTGCGCAAGATCCTGAACCGCACCGACGCCGAGCTGCCGCTGGCGTGCATGCTCGAAGGCGGCACCTGGGCGGCCGGGCGCGCCCTGGCCGAGCGCCTGCGCGGCGGGCTGCCGCCGCTGCGCATCGAGAGCGACGGCACGGTGTTCTAGCCGGCCGGCCGGCCTGCGCCTCCGCTGCGCTTTCCGCGAGACGACGACAACGACAACCCACCTGCCCGCCTGCCTGCCACCCCATGAGCCAAGTCCACGTCATCGACCACCCCCTCGTCCAGCACAAGCTCACGCTGATGCGCCGCAAGGACGCCAGCACCAGCAGCTTCCGGCGCCTGCTCAATGAAATCAGCAGCCTGATGGCCTACGAGGTCACGCGCGACATGCCGATGCAGGAGATCGAGGTCGAGACGCCGCTGGAGACCATGAAATCGAAGGTCATCGACGGCAAGAAGCTGGTGCTGGTGTCGATCCTGCGCGCGGGCAACGGCATCCTCGAAGGCATGCTGAGCGTGGTGCCGGGCGCGCGCGTCGGCCACATCGGCCTGTACCGCGACCCCAGGACGCTGACGGCCGTCGAGTACTACTTCAAGATGCCCGGCGACATGGCCGACCGCGACGTGGTCGTGGTCGACCCGATGCTGGCCACCGGCAACTCGGCGATCGCGGCGGTCGAGCGGCTGAAGGAATTGAACCCGCGCTCGATCAAGTTCGTCTGCCTGCTGACCTGCCCGGAAGGCGTCGCAGCGCTGCAGGCGGCGCACCCGGACGTGCCGATCTACACCGCCGCCATCGACCGCCAGCTCAACAGCCATGGCTACATCCTGCCGGGCCTGGGCGACGCGGGTGACCGCATCTTCGGCACCAAATAGGCCGCCAGCGCACGGCTGATCTAGGTCTCTAGCTATCCTTTTGATAGCAACCGGAGCAAAACCAGCGGCCCTCGAGGACAAAAGGCCCTGGCCTGCCCTGCATCGGGCAGAAGTAACAGGCTGAATCAATTTTTGCCTTTGCCCGCTTTCTCTGAGAAATTTTGAGTCCTTTGGTACTCAGGATTTTCACATTCATGCCCTGTCCGCTCCGCTGCGACGCCACCTGCGGTCCGGACTGCGCGTTGCGTGGCTCGGCCTCGCCTGCCTGGCGGCCGGGCGCGGTGGAAACGGCGATTCCGGCTCCGGCTCCGGCTCCGGCAGCATCCGGCCCGGCCTGACCGGGCAGCCCGAACGGTTGGTCGGAGCCTCGGCGCCCGCCAGCTGCCTCACCTGCCGCGGCGGCGCGCTGCGCGGCAATTCGCTCGCGCCGGCCAACGACGGCGAGATCTATCCCGGCACGCCCGGAGCTGGCGGCGCGAACGGCGGCGGCATCGATCCCAACTGCAGCGGCGCGCCCCGGTGCGTCCGGCGTGGCGGGCGGATCGGCGCGTTTCGTCGATCTCGGCAAGCCTCCCGCAGCCCTCGCGCAGTCCGCGGTGGCCCAGCCGGGCGGCAGGTGATCTCCCGAACCGGCTTCTCGAACAGGATGCGACCATGAACCTCCGGACCTGGACGTATGCCTCGGTTTTCTGCTTGCTCGCCGCGTGCGGGGGCGGCCAGGCGCCCGAGCCGTTCACGCCGTTGCTGGGCTCGACCGCCAATGCGGCGCCGCGCGATGAGGGCCCGGGCGATGCCGGCGCGCCGCAGGCGGAAGCGGAGGCGGAGGCGAGCGCGGAGGCCCGGTTCACGCCCGTCACGATGCGCATCGCCCATCCGCCCGTTCCGGTCGAGGGGTCCGATGGCCGCTTCCACGTGGTGTACGAGATCGAACTCGCCAACTTCACGGGAGACGACGTGGCCCTCCACCAGCTGGACGTGCTGGACGCGCGCAGCGGCAGCGTCGTCGCCACCCTCGATGCCTCGCAGCTCGGCCAGCGCCTGGTGGTCCGCGACAAGGTGGCGCGGCCGGGAAGCCTCGGCCCCTCGCAGATGGGGCTGGCCTACATGCATGTCGTGTTCGACAGCAGGGCCGCCATGCCGCAGGCGCTCGCGCACCGGCTGTCGCTGACGCTGGGATCGAAGTCGATCACCGAAACCGCCGGACGTGTCCGGCTGGCCGCGCCGACCGACCTGGTGCTCGATTCGCCGCTGCGCGGGCCGAGGTACATCGCCGGCGACGGCTGCTGCGACGCGGTCCGGCACGTGCGGGCCAGCCTGCCGCTGAACGGCCGGCTTTTCACGGCGCAGCGCTTCGCGATCGATTGGGAGCAGCTCGACGAGCAGGGACGCATTTACGTCGGCGACCCGAGGAACCCGGCAAGCTACCTCATCTACGGCCAACCGGCGTATGCCGCTGCCGAGGCGCGCGTGGTCGCGGCGGTCGATGGCCTGCCCGACACGCCACCGGGCGCCCTGCCGGAAGGCCTCCCGCTCGAACAGGCCGACGGCAATCATGTCGTGCTGGACCTGGGCGACGGCCGCTTCGCGCTCTACGCGCACTTCAAGCCGGGATCGGTGCAGGTGCGCAAGGGCGAGCGCGTGCGGCGCGGCCAGGTGCTCGGGTTGGTCGGCACGTCGGGCAACTCGTCGGAGCCGCACCTGCACTTCCACGTGATGGACGGCCCCTCGCCGCTGGCGTCGAACGGCCTGCCTTACCGCCTGCGGCACTTCCGGGCGACGCGGCGCGGCGTCTCGACCGCCGCGTTCGACCAGGCCATCATCGACGGCAGGCCGATCCCGACCGAGCTGGTGCCGGGCCCGGCGTGGCGCGAACGCGTGCTGCCGCTCGACCTGTGGATCGTCGATTTCCCCGAGCAGGGCTGAGAGGAGCTTCCGATGCGGCGCAACCGAAATCCCCTCCGTGCCTTCGGGCTCGCGCTGACGCTGGCCTTCGTGGCCGGGTGCGGCGGTGACGGCGGCGGCGTCGGCCGGCCGTTCTTCCAGCCGGTGCCCGACGAGATCGGCCGGATCTTCGCCAAGCCGGCGTACCGCAACGCGACCTGGGCCCTGCGCGTGATCGACCTCGACAGCGGCCGCGTCATTCACGACCTCAACTCCGGGCGGCCCATCCTGATCGGCTCGGTGCGCAAGCTGTTCTCGGTCGGCCTCGCGCTCGACGCGCTGGGCGCCGATCACGTCTTTCGCACGCCCGTGCACCGGCGCGGCACGGTGGACGCCGCCGGCGTGCTGGCGGGCGACCTGATCCTGGTGGCCAGCGGCGACCTGGCGATGGGCGGCCGCACCAACCCCGACGGCACCTACGCCATCAGCAACTTCGACCACAACGAGGCGAACGCGCTCGGCAACGCCGTGCTCACGGCGCCCGATCCGCTCGCCGGGTTCGATGTGCTCGCCGCGCAGGTGGCCGCCGCCGGCATCAAGCGGGTCGCCGGCAACGTGATCGTCGACGACCGGCTGTTCGAGCCGTTCGACTTCCGCGGCGAATTCGACGTGGGACCGATGTTCGTCAACGACGACGTGGTCGACGTCGCCATCGACAAGCGGGGTGGCGCGGCCGCGGTCGATTGGCGGCCGAAGTCGGCGGCCTTCGACGTCCGCTCGAGCCTGGCGGTCGGCGCGGCGGGAAGCGGGCTGGATCTCGAACTCGACCCCGAGCGACCGGGCTGTATCGGCACCCTGCCCTGCACGGGCCGCGTGACGGGCACGCTGCCGTCCGACTTCGTGCCGCCGCTGACGGGCGCCTTTCCGCTGGTCCGCACCTTCCGCATCGTGCAGCCGGCCAACTACGCGCGCACCGTCTTCATCGAAGCCCTGGCGCGCGCGGGCGTCGCGGTCGGCGCCGCCCCGGTGGCGCCGAACCCCGCGCAAGCGCTGCCGGCGCGCAACTCGTACGTGGACGCGACCCGCGTCGCCGAGCTGGTCTCGCACCCTTACAGGGACTACGCCCGGCACATCCTGAAGGTCAGCTACAACATCGGCGCCGACACCAGCCTGATGCTGTTCGGCCTGACCCGGGGCGCCACCACGCGCGCCGCGGCGCTGGCGGCCGAGCGGGACGTGCTGGCCACGCGCTTCGGCATTGCGCCCGGCGAGCTGCACTTCATCGACGGCAGCGGCGGCGGCGACACCACCGCCACCAACGCGGCCGTCACCACGCTGCTCGAAGCGATGCGCAGGCGCCCGGACTTCGCCGACTACCTCGCCGCGCAGCCCCGGCTGGGCCTCGACGGCTCGCTGTCCTTCGTCACCGATTTCGAGGCCGACCCGACGCTGGCCGGTGCGAAGGGGCAGGTGCACGCGAAGACCGGAACGTTTGTCGAAGGCACCGCGCAGGGCGCCGTCCTGAAGGCCCAGGCGCTGGCGGGGTACATCGACACCCGGGGCGGCCGGCGCCTCGCCTTCACGCTGGCGGTGAACGACGTCGGCACGATCTCCGGCATCGACGAGGTGCTGCCGGTGTTCCAGGACCAAGGGACGGTCGCAGCCATCCTCTGGAAGCTGTATTGAAGACCGCTTGGCGATGGAGTAAACCGGCCGAGCTTTGCATTCAGGATATCCATGCTCGACCTCCTCGTCCACAACGCCACCCTGCCCGACGGCCGCACCGGCATGTCCGTCACCGTGCGGGACGGCCGCATCGTCGAAGTCGCGGCCGGCCTGGGCCCGGCGCAGGCGAGCGCGCACGAGACGCTCGACGCGCAGGGCCTGCTGCTCGCGCCGCCCTTCGTCGATGCGCACTTCCACATGGACGCGACGCTGAGCTACGGCCTGCCGCGCGTCAACCGAAGCGGCACGCTGCTCGAAGGCATCGCGCTGTGGGGCGAGCTGAAGCCGCTGCTCACGCCGGAGGCGCTGGTCGAGCGCGCGCTGGCGTATTGCGACTGGGCGGTGGCGCAAGGGCCTGCTGGCGATCCGCACCCACGTCGACGTCTGCGACGCGCGCCTGCTCGCGGTCGAGGCGCTGCTCGACGTGAGCGAAGCGCGTCGCGCCGTACCTCGACCTGCAGCTCGTCGCCTTTCCGCAGGACGGCGTGCTGCGCTCGCCGGGCGCGCGTCGAGAACCTGCAAGCGCGCGCTCGACCTCGGCGTCGACGTCGTCGGCGGCATCCCGCATTTCGAGCGCACGATGGCCGAGGGCGCGCCAGCGTGCAAGCTGCTGTGCGAGCTCGCCGCCGAGCGCGGCCTGCCGGTCGACATGCATTGCGACGAGACGCGACGACCCGCTGTCGCGCCACATCGAGACGCTGGCCTACGAGACGCAGCGCCTGGGCCTGCAGGGCCGCGTGACCGGCTCGCACCTGCACCTCGATGCACTCGATGGACAACTACTACGTGAGCAAGCTGCTGCCGCTGATCGCGCGAGGCGGGCGTCGCCGCGATCGCCAATCCGCTCATCAACATCACGCTGCAGGGCCGCCACGACACGTACCCGAAGCGCCGCGGCATGACGCGCGTGCCCGAGCTGCTGGCCGCCGGCGTCAACGTCGCCTTCGGCCACGACTGCGTGATGGACCCGTGGTACGGCCTCGGCTCGGGCGACATGCTCGAAGTCGCGCACATGGGCCTGCATGTCGCGCAGATGACCAGCCAGGACGCCATGCGCGCCGTGCTTCGATGCGGTGACGGCGAACGCCGCGCGCATCATGGGTCTGGCGCGGCTACGGGCTCGCGCCGGGCTGCGACGCCGAGCTTCGTGCTGCTGCAGGCGCGCGACCCGGTGGAGGCGATCCGGCTGCGCGCGACGCGGCTCAAGGTGTTTCGCAAGGGACGGCTGGTGGCGGAAACGCCGGCCGCGACGGCGGCGCTGCATTTGCCGGGGCGTGAGGCAATGACCAGCTGGATGAACCCAAGGATATAGGTGCAGGCAACACATGCCTGCCGCAACCAGTCCATCCGGCCACGTCCACGCAACCTCGCCTCAGCGCGCTTCCTTCGAAAACGCCGCCACCTCTCCCGGCCGCCGCAGCATCTTGTCGACGTCGGCGGCGTGCAGCTCCTCGGTCTGGATCATCTGGCGCGCGAACTCCTCCAGCGCCACCGAGCGGCCTTCCACCTGCGTCAGCAGCTCGCGGTAGAGCGCCAGCGCACGCCCTTCGGCCTCCAGCGACTCGCGCAGCATGGCGCCGATGTCGTGCTTGTGCGAGTCGAGCAGCTCTCCGATGGCGAGCGACGGGTAGGCACCGAGCGCGGTGATCCACTCGCCCACCTGCTGCGCGTGCAGCAGCGATTCGGTGGCCTGGGCGCGCAGCCACGAGACCACCGGAATGCGGGCGAAGCCGAACACCAGAAAAGAGTAGTGCGTGTAGCGCACCACGCCGGCCAGCTCGGCTTCGAGCAGGCGGTTCAGCACGGAGACGACTTGGGGCTGGTCGAGCGGTTCCATCGTGTGCGCTCCTGTTGGAAAAAACTTCGCGAGGGGCGCGCGCCACGCGCCGCCGGAGTCGAACCATTGTGCGCGCCGACCCGCCCGCAGCGCAATGCACCCTGGCCGATCGGGCTGCAACGAACGCCACAGGCCCGGACCCGGCCTTGCCGGAGTGCGGCAAGCGCACGGGCTGGATGCGCGAGAAAATCCGGCTTCCGCTTCACGCCGGGAGACAGCGCCATGACGATAGAGCTGAACCACACCATCGTGCACGCCCGCGACCCGCTGGCCTCGGCGACCTTCCTGGCCGATCTCCTCGGGCGCGGCGCGCCGGTGCGCTTCGGGCCCTTCCAGGGCGTGGAGCTCGACAACGGCGTGACGCTGGACTTCATGCGCGCCGAGGGCGCCATCGCCCGGCAGCACTACGCCTTCATCGTGAGCGAGGCCGAGTTCGATGCCATCTTCGGGCGCATCCGCGCGCGTGGCCTGCCCTACTGGGCCGACCCCGGCCACCAGCGGCCCGGCGAGATCAACCACGGCGACGGCGGCCGCGGCGTCTACTGGGACGACCCGGACGGCCACCGGCTGGAGATCCTGACCCGCCCGTACGGCAGCGGCGGCTGAGGCTGTCGGCCGCCGTCGTTCGTCGTTGTGTCTCAGCGCGCTCCAGGCGGGCCACCGTCGTCCGCCGGTGCGCCGGCCGGCCCGTCCAGCGCCAGCGCCGCCGCGATGTGCGACAGGTGCGAGAGCCCCTGCGGGAAATTGCCCAGCAGCTCGCGGCTGGCGCTGGCGTACTCCTCGGAGAACAGGCCGAGGTCGTTGGCGCAGCCGCAGGCGCGCTCGAACAGCGCGCGCGCGTCGTCCATGCGACCCTGCCGCGCCAGGCATTCGGCCAGCCAGAACGAGCACGCGACGAAGGTGCCCTCCCCGCCGCGCAGGCCGTCGTCGGCGTTGTAGCGCCGGATCAGCCCGCCGTCGTCGAGCTCGTTGCGGATGGCATCGACGGTGCGCCGCATGCGCGGGTCGTCGTAGTCGACGAAGCCGACACCGGGCAAAAGCAGCAGCGCCGCGTCGAGGTCCTTGGCGCCGAAACTGGCGACGAAGTTGCCGCGCCCGGGGTCGACACCCTGCGTCTCGACCGCCTCGCGGATGGCGTCGCGCGCCGCGCGCCAGCGCGCGAGCGGCGCGGGCAGGCCGTGCTTTTCCGCCAGTTCGATGCCCTGGCGCATCGCAGCCCAGCACATGACCTTGGAATGCACGAAGTGCCGCGGCGCGCCGCGCACCTCCCAGATGCCGTGGTCGGGCAGGTGCCACCGGGCGACCGCCGTATCGACCGTCTGGGCCAGGAACTGCCAGTAGTGCGCGTCGGGCCGGTTGCCGCGCGCGCTCCAGCGCCCGGCGAGTTCGAGCAGCAGCCCGAACATGTCGGCCTGGTACTGCCCCTCGGCGGCGTTGCCGATGCGCACCGGCCGCGAGCCGCGCCAGCCCGCCAGGTGGTCGAGCGTGATCTCGGTCAGGCGGCGCTTGCCGTCGATGCCGAACAGCACCTGCAGCTGCTCGCCGTTGCCGGCCGCGCTGCGCTCGACGAAGCGCCGGAAGCCCTCGGCCTCGGCGACGCAGCCCAGCTCCGAGAGCGCGTGCGCGGTGAACACCGAGTCGCGGATCCAGCTGTAGCGGTAGTCCCAGTTGCGCTCGCCGCCGACCTGCTCGGGCAGCGAGGTGGTCGGCGCCGCGACGATGGCGCCGGTCGGCGCGTAGGTCAGCGCCTTGAGCACGAGGGCGGAGCGCACCACGCAGGCGCCGCCGCCCCGCCGGTTGCCGGCGAGCTTGGCGGCCCAACCGTGCCACCAGGCCAGGGTTTCGTCGAGGCGGCGGTCGAGCGCGTCGCCCGCCGGCGCCGGTCCCGATGCCTTCGCGGGCGCCGTCGGCAGGTCCTCGGGCGCCACGAAGCGCATCGCCAGGCGCGCCCGCTCGCCCGGCCGCACCTCGATCTCGGCGCACAGGCCGTGCGCGCCGTTGCGCCGCAGCGCGACGTCGCCGGACAGCAGGAGCCCGGCGTTGCTGCCGACCGCGCAGTGCGCCGTGTCGCCGACCCCGTAGATCCACGGCTCGACGTCGCCGTAGTCGAAGCGGGGCACGAATTCGACGCGCAGGCGCAGCGTGCCGCGCAGGCCCTCGACGATGCGCACCAGCTCGCGCCGGGGGCGCTTGGCGCCGCCCTGGCGCATGGCGAAAAAGTCGATCAGGCGCACCGCGCCCGCGTCCGACTCGAAGGTGGTGGCGAGCACCAGGCTGTCGCCCAGGTACGCGCGGCGCACTTCGCAAGGCTGCGGCGGCGCGATGGAGAAATGGCCGCCGCGCTGCCCATCGAGCAGCCGGGCGAAGCAGCTGTCGGAGTCGAAGCGCGGCAGGCAGCACCAGTCGATCGAGCCGCCGCGCGACACCAGCGCCGCCGAGTGGCAGTCGCCGATCAGTGCGTAGTCGCCGATGGGGAGGCCGTCCATTTACGGGGCGCTCCGGTGGCGTTGCGGCGGCAGGGCCGTGGCGGGGATGGATGTCATCGGTCGCCTTTCGGTGCGCCGGCCTGGAACCCCGGCGCCAGCACCTGCGCGAGGTGCAGCGCGCGCCGACCGCCGCCTTGCCGGATCTGCTCGCGGCAGCTGAAGCCGTCGGCCAGGATCAGCGTGTCGGGCGGCGCGGCGCGCACGGCGGGCAGCAGCACGCGCTCGCCCACCCGCATCGCGACATCGTAGTGCTCGGCCTCGAAGCCGAAGGAGCCGGCCATGCCGCAGCAGCCCGAATCGGGCAGCTCCAGCTCGAGCCCGGTGGCCCGCAACAGCGCCTGTTCGGCATCGAAGCCCATCACCGCGTGGTGATGGCAATGCACCTGCACCAGCGCCCGGCCGGTGCGCCTCGGCGCCTGCCAGCCCTTGCGGCGCTGCAGGAACTCGCCGAGCGTGACGGCGTTGCGCGCCAGCCGCCTGGCGCGCTTGTCGTCGGGCAAGAGGCCGGGCAGCTCGTCGCGGAAGGCCGAGCAGCAGGCGGGTTCGAGCACGACCACCGGGGTGTCGCCGGCCTCGTCGCCGCCGAGCGCCTCGGCGCAGCGCAGCAGCTGCCGGCGCGCCGCGTCGAGCATGCCCCAGGCGTAGAGCGGCCGGCCGCAGCACAGCGTCCGCCCGGGCACCGCGACGCGGCAGCCGGCGGCTTCGAGCACCTCGACCGCGGCAATGGCGATCTGCGGGTCGAAGTGGTTCGTGAAGGTGTCGGCGAAGAGCACGACCGGGTCGCCGTCCGGGTGCGCCGGCACGTGGCGGCGGAAGCTCGCGCGGAAGGTCTCGCCGGCGAAGGCCGGGAAGCTGCGCTTCGGGTGGATGCCGGCGGCCCACCGGATCGCGTCCCGCACGCCGGGCGTGCGCAGCGCCGCGTTGGGCAGCCACGGCGCCAGTGCCGCGAGGCGGCTCCAGCGCGCGATCAGCCCCATCGAGTACGCGGCGCGCGGCCGCAGCCGGCCGGCGTAGTAATGCGCGTTGAACTCGGCCTTGTAGGTCGCCATGTCCACGCCCATCGGGCAGTCGCTCTTGCAGCCCTTGCACGACAGGCACAGGTCAAGCGCCTCGTGTACCGGCTCGCTTTTCCAGCCGTCCTTGAGCGGGTCGCCCCGCAGCATCTCGAACAGCAGCCGGGCGCGGCCGCGCGTCGAGTGCTGTTCCTCGCGCGTGGCCATGAAGCTCGGGCACATCATGCCGCCGTGCGTGCGCCGGCAGGCGCCCACGCCGACGCAGCGCAGCATGGCGCCGGCGAAGCTGCCGCGGTCGCCCGGGTAGGCGAAGTGCACCACCTGCGCCGGCGGGCCGTAGCCGGCGCCCAGGCGCAGGTTGCTGTCGAGCGGGTACGGATCGACGCACTTGCCGGGGTTCATCCGGCCCTCCGGGTCCCAGATCGACTTGAACTCGCGGAACGCCTCGACCAGCTCCGGCCCGAACATCCGGGGCAGCAGCTCGGCGCGCGACTGGCCGTCGCCGTGCTCGCCCGAGAGCGACCCGCCGTAGCGCACCACCAGGTCGGCCGCCTCGTCGGCGAAGGCGCGGTAGGCGGCGATGCCGCGCTCGCTCGCCAGGTCGAAGTCGATGCGCACGTGGATGCAGCCGTCGCCGAAGTGGCCGTAGAGCGCGCCGTGGTAGCCGTGCCGGTCCAGCAGCCGGCGGAAGTCGCGCAGGTAGTCGCCCAGCCGCGCCGGCGGCACGGCGGCGTCTTCCCAACCCGGCCAGGCGCAGGCGTCGCCCTGCGCGGGCAGGCGCGCGGCGGCGGCGAGCGCGGCCTCGCGCACCGTCCACAGCGCGTGCTGCTGCGCCGGATCGCGCAGCAGCCGGGCGCCGGCGATGGCCTTCTTCTGTTCGAGCGTCCGCTGCAGCCGCTCGGCCTGCCCGGCCGCCTCGTCGGCGGTGTCGGCGCCGAACTCGACCAGCAGCCAGCCGCCGTCGCCCTCGGGCAGCAGCTTCAGGTTTTCCTCGTGCAGGTGCTTCTTGCGGATGGCGTCTACCATCACCTCGCCGAAGCCTTCGAGCCCGATCGGTTTGGCCGCGAGGATGTCCGGCACCCGGTCGGCGGCCTCGGCGATACCGGGAAAGCCCAGCGCCAGCAGCACGCGCGCCCGAGGGTTCTTCACCAGCCGCAGCTCGGCTGCGCAGACGAAGACGCAGGTGCCTTCAGTGCCGACCAGCGCGCGCGCGACGTTGAAGCCGTGCTCGGGCAGCAGCTGCTCCAGCCCGAAACCCGAGACGCGGCGAGGAATCTTCGGGAAGCGCGCGTGGATCTGCGGGGCGTAACGCTCGCCCAGCGCCTTCAGCCGGCGGTAGATGTCGGCGCGGCGCCCGCCTGCGGCGACGATGGCGGCGTACTCGGCGTCCGGGGTCGCGCCGACCTGCATCCGCAGGCCATCGCCGGTCACGATGTCGAGCGCCTCGACATTGTCGGCGGTGCGCCCGGCCGTCACCGAATGCACACCGCACGAGTTGTTGCCGACCATGCCGCCGAGCGTGTTGCGGCTGTGCGTGGCCGGGTCGGGGCCGAAGGTGAGGTGGTGGCGCTCGGCGGCGTCGCGCAGGTCGTCGAGGATGCAGCCGGGCTCGACCGTCGCGCGCGCCGCGTCAGGGTCGAGGCGCAGGATGCGGTTGCAGTGCTTCGACATGTCGATCACCACCGCCACGTTGCAGCACTGCCCGGCCAGGCTGGTGCCGCCGCCGCGTGGGAGCACCGGCGCGTGGTGCGCTCGGCACACCGCCAGGGCCGCCACGGCGTCGTCGATGTCGCGCGGGATGACGACGCCGACAGGCAGCTGCCGGTAGTTGGAGGCGTCGGTCGCGTAGAGCGCGCGGCTGCCGTCGTCGAAGCGCACCTCGCCGCGCACGGCAGCGGCCAGCGCGGCGGCGAGCGGACCGCTGTCGGCAGGAGCCATTGCCGTCGGCTCCTGAAGCGCCGCGCGGCGTGGGCTGTGTGACATGAAAGTCTCCGTGGATGGAGACGGTTGGACACCCGATCCGCTGCGCCCGGGTGTCGCACGATGAACACGTTGCTTGTAGGACAGCCGCACGGGCTCTGCGTCAAGGCTCCGGCGCGATCATCTCCGCGTACTCGTAGAGCGCGCCCAGCACCGCCTCGCCGCGCTCGTCGGCGGTCTCCGCCAGCGCGTCGATCTCGGCGAAGAAGCGGTCGACGTTGCGCGCGCCGCCTGCGCCTTCGAGCAGCCGCGCGGCGCGGTGCGCCTCCCAGCGCGTGGCCTCGTCGGGCGAGAGCGTCTCGGGAAAATTGCGCGCCCGGTAGCGCCACACCAGCTCGCCGAGCCGCGGGTCATCGAAGCCGGTGCGCGCGTGCGCCAGCTCGGCGCCCGACAAACGGCGCAGCGCGTCGAGGCGCCGCCGGTCGGCGTCGCCCAGGAAGCCGCCGTACAGATCCTCGTCGACGTCGCGCGGCGCCTCCTCGGCCGGGCGCCGGAACACCTGCGGCCAGATGGCGCTCATGTCGGGCAGCGCGGCGGCCCGCTCGGCGTGGCGCAGCGCACGCGCCAGATCGATGCCCCAGCGCTCGGCCATGGCCGGCACCAGCGTCTTGAGCTGGCCCACCACCATTGGCGACTTGTTCAGGTGGACCGACTTGATCGGCAGGCGCGTCACGCCCTCGGGCAGTTCGGCGGCGCGGGTGAACAGGCGCTGGCGCAGGGTGTCCACGTCGAGCAGCGGCAGCTCGCCCGGGTCGTGCGCCAGATCCCAGGCGATGACCTCGTTGCGGTTGTCAGGATGCCCGGCCAGCGGCCACATCACGGCCAGGCAGCCGCGCTCGGGCGAGAACATGCCCGAGACGTGTAGGAACGGCTTGGCGGCGGCGCTGGTGGCCGGCAGCCCCAGTTCGGCGGCGGCCCGGCGCTTGTCGCGCAGGCGCAGCGCGAAATCGAAGAGGCGCGGCTGCTTCTGCCGGATCAGCCGCGCCAGCGCGATGGTGGCGCGCACGTCCGACAGCGCCTCGTGCGCGGTCTCGTGCGCCAGGCCGTTGGCGCGCGCCAGGTCCTGCAGCTTGAAGCTGGTCAGGCCGGCCTCGTTCTTCGGCCACTCGATGCCCTCGGGGCGCAGCGCGTGCGCCAGGCGCGCCACGTCGAGCAGGTCCCAGCGCCCGCACTCGTTGCGCCACTCGCGGCCATAGGGGTCGATCAGGTTGCGCCAGAACATGAAGCGCGTGAACTCGTCGTCGAAGCGGATGGTGTTGTAGCCCGCGCCGATGGTGCCGGGCTGCGAAAAGGCCTCTTCGATGCGGCGCGCGAACTCGTGCTCGGGCACGCCGCGCTCCAGGCACAGCTGCGGCGTGAGGCCGGTCACCAGGCAGGACTCGGGGCTGGGCAGGTAGTCCGCGGCCGGCCGGCAGTAGAGCACCAGCGGCTCGCCGATCTCGTTCAACTCGGCGTCGGTGCGCACGCCGGCGAATTGCGCCGGCCGGTCGCGCCGCGGGTGCACACCGAAGGTCTCGTAGTCGTGCCAGAAGAAGGTGGGGTCGGCCATTGGGCAAGCTTAAAGCAGCGGCGAGAAAAGGCGCGCCACGGCGTCGGCCAGCCGCCGCCAGAACTTCTGCCGGCGCTGGGCGCGCACCGGCGCCGCGTGGCGCAGGTCGCGCTCGAACTGGTCCGCGAGCGGCACCGCGAGCGCGTCGCCGTAGACCACCGCCATCACCTCGAAATTCAGCCGGAAGCTGCGGTTGTCGAAGTTGGCGGTGCCGATCATGGCGCAGTGGTCGTCCACCACCAGCGTCTTGGAGTGCAGCATGCGCGCCTTGTACTCCCACACCTTGACCCCTGCGGCGATCAGCTCGTCGAAGTAGGAGCGCGCGGCGGCGCTCACGATGGCGCTGTCGCTGCGCCGCGGCACCAGGAGGCGCACGTCGACGCCGCGCAGCGCCGCGCCGGTCAGCGCCATCATCGCCGGCTCGCCGGGCACGAAGTACGGCGTGGTCAGCCAAGCGCGCCGGCTGGCCGACTGGATGGCCGACAGGTGCACCCGGTGGATGGGTTCGAGCGGGTTGTCGGGGCCGCTGGTCACGATCTGCACCGGGATGCGGCCCGGCGCCATGTCGGGCAGCAGGTGCGCGAGCGTGCGGTCGGCGTCGCGCGGTCGCTCGCCGCTGGCGTAGGTCCAGTCCTCCAGAAAGGTGGCCTGCAGCCAGCGCACCGCGGCGCCCTCGATGCGCACGTGCACGTCGTGGTAGGCGTCGGCGCGCGTGCGCTCGTCCTCCTCGTCGGTGATGTTGACGCCGCCGGTGAAGCCGACGCGGCCGTCGCACACCACGATCTTGCGGTGGGTGCGGTAGTTGGTCACCGGCCGCAGGCGCCGCCCGATGCGCGTGTCGTGGAACAGCGCGACCTTGACGCCCGCGGCGTGCATCGGCGCCATGAACCTGCGGCCGATGCGCTTGGAGCCCAGCGCGTCGAGCAGCAGCCGCACGGCCACGCCCTGGCGCGCCTTCTCCACCAGCAGGTCGCGCAGCGCCGTGCCGATGTGGTCGGGCTCGAAGATGTAGTACTCGAGGTGGACGTGGTCGCGCGCCGCGCGGACGGCCTCGAAGATGGCGTCGAAGGTGGCCGCGCCGCCCGACAGCAGCCGGACGTCGGCCGCGCTCGACACCGGGATGCCGCAGGTGGCCTCCGCCAGCTCGGCGATGTGGTGCAGCGCCGGCGGTGCGTGCTGTGTCGCCTCGCGCAGCAGGGCCACGTCCTCGGCGGCGTGGGCGCCGACCTTGCTGCGCAGCCGCCTGATGCGCAGCTTCTTCAGGCGCTGCGGCCCGAGGAAGTAATAGACGACGAAGCCGGCAAACGGCAGCAGCGCCAGCGCCAGAACCCAGCTCATGGTCGCGACCGGACCGCGCTTCTGCATCACGATCCAGACCGACAGCACGGCCAGATAGCCACTCCAGGCCCAGGAGAGGCCGGTCATCCACTCGGGGCTGATGTCGGGCAGGATCAAATCGGTCTTCCATGAAAAAAGGCCGGTAGCGCCATGCTGCCGGCCTTTGTGAGAGTCGCGCCCACGGCTCGCGCGGGCGCCAGCGCATCAGCCTGCCGCCGCCTCCTCGGCCTCGGGCTTGGCCCGGCCTTCCTTCTTGGGCAACGGCTGGATGTCGAGCAGCGGCTGGTCGGCCTCGTCCAGATCGACCGTGAGGCGCCCGCCCTCGGTGAGCCGCCCGAACAGCAGTTCGTCGGCCAGCGCGCGGCGGATCGTGTCCTGGATCAGGCGCTGCATCGGGCGCGCGCCCATCAGCGGATCGAACCCCTTCTTCGCCAGGTGCTTGCGCAGGTGGTCGGTGAAAGTGACCTCGACCCTCTTCTCGGCCAGCTGGGTCTCGAGCTGCAGCAGGAACTTGTCGACCACGCGCAGGATGACCTGTTCGTCGAGCGCCTTGAAGCTCACCACCGCGTCGAGCCGGTTGCGGAACTCGGGCGTGAACAGGCGCTTGATGTCGGCCATCTCGTCGCCCGCCTGGCGCGGGTTGGTGAAGCCGATGGTCGCCTTGTTCATGGTCTCGGCGCCCGCGTTGGTCGTCATGACGATGATGACGTTGCGGAAGTCGGCCTTGCGCCCGTTGTTGTCGGTCAGCGTGCCGTGGTCCATCACCTGCAGCAGCACGTTGAAGATGTCCGGGTGCGCCTTCTCGATCTCGTCGAGCAGCAGCACCGCGTGCGGCTTCTTCGTCACGGCCTCGGTCAGCAGGCCGCCCTGGTCGAAGCCGACGTAGCCCGGCGGCGCGCCGATCAGGCGGCTCACGGCGTGGCGCTCCATGTACTCCGACATGTCGAAGCGGATCAGCTCGATGCCCATGATGTAGGCCAGCTGCTTGGCCGCCTCGGTCTTGCCGACGCCCGTGGGGCCGCTGAACAGGAACGAGCCGATCGGCTTGTCCGGCCGGCCCAGGCCGGAGCGCGCCATCTTGACGGCGGAGGCCAGCACTTCGAGCGCCTTGTCCTGCCCGAACACCACGCTCTTCAAGTCGCGCTCGATGTTCTGCAGCTTGCTGCGGTCGTCGTTGCTGACGTTGGCCGGGGGAATGCGCGCGATCTTGGCGACGATTTCCTCGACCTCGGTCTTGCTGATGGTCTTCTTGCGCTTGCCCGGCGCCAGGATGCGCTGCGCCGCGCCGGCCTCGTCGATCACGTCGATGGCCTTGTCGGGCAGGTGCCGGTCGTTGATGTACTTGGCCGACAGCTCGGCCGCCGCCTGCAGCGCCGCCACCGCGTACTTCACGCCGTGGTGCTCCTCGAAGCGCGTCTTGAGGCCCTTCAGGATCTCGATGGTCTCGGGCACGGTCGGCTCGACCACGTCGACCTTCTGGAAGCGCCGCGACAGGGCCGCGTCCTTCTCGAAGATGCCGCGGTACTCGGTGAAGGTGGTCGCGCCGATGCACTTGAGCTGGCCGCTGGAGAGCGCCGGCTTGAGCAGGTTGGACGCGTCGAGCGTGCCGCCCGAGGCGGCGCCCGCGCCGATCAGGGTGTGGATCTCGTCGATGAACAGGATCGCGTTGGGCTTGTCCTTGAGCGACTTGAGCACGCCCTTCAGGCGCTGTTCGAAGTCGCCCCGGTACTTGGTGCCCGCCAGCAGCGCGCCCATGTCGAGCGCGTAGACGTTCGACTCGGCCAGGATTTCGGGCACATCGTTCTGCGTGATGCGCCAGGCCAGGCCCTCGGCGATGGCGGTCTTGCCGACGCCGGCCTCGCCCACCAGCAGCGGGTTGTTCTTGCGCCGGCGGCACAGGATCTGGATGACGCGCTCGACCTCGTACTCGCGCCCGATCAGCGGGTCGATCTTGCCGTCCTTGGCGAGCTGGTTGAGGTTCTGCGTGAACTGCTCCAGCGGGGACGATTTCTCGTTCTTCTCGCCGCCGCCCTCCTCGCCTTCGGACGAAGGCGCCTCGCCGCCCTTGGCGGCCTCGGGCGGATCGCTCTTCTTGATGCCGTGCGCGATGAAGTTGACGACGTCCAGCCGCGTCACGCCCTGCTGGTGCAGGTAGTAGACGGCGTGCGAGTCCTTCTCGCCGAAGATCGCCACCAGCACGTTCGCGCCGGTCACTTCCTTCTTGCCGTTGCCGGTGGACTGCACGTGCATGATGGCGCGCTGGATGACGCGCTGGAACCCCAGCGTCGGCTGGGTGTCCACGTCGTCGGTGCCCGCCACCTGAGGCGTGTTGTCCTTGATGAAGTTGGTGAGCGACGCGCGCAGGTCGTCGACATTGGCCGAGCAGGCGCGCAGCACCTCCGCGGCGCTGGGGTTGTCGAGCAGGGCCAGCAGCAGGTGCTCGACCGTGATGAATTCGTGGCGTTGCTGCCGGGCCTCCACGAAGGCCATGTGCAGGCTGACTTCCAGTTCCTGGGCAATCATGTGATTTCCTTTTGCCTTGCTGTAAATGGATTCTCAGATGGGTTGGAGCCGGCGTTAATCAACAGGTTCACTCACACATTGCAACGGGTGGCCGGCCTGATGCGCCGCCTCCATCACCTGGTCGACCTTGGTGGCCGCCATGTCGCGCGAGTACACGCCGCACACGCCCCGGCCGTCGAGGTGGATGGCCAGCATGATCTGGGTGGCCGTCTCGCGGTCCTTGTTGAAGTATTCCTGGATCACCTCGACGACGAACTCCATCGGCGTGTAGTCGTCGTTGAGCATGACCACCTGGTACATCTTGGGTGGCGCCGTCTTCTGCGGACGGCGCTCGAGCACGACCGAGTCGCCGTCGTCGCGGCGCGGCTGCGGCCTGGGCTGCTGGGGCACAGGGGGAGGCGCGGAGGGAGGTTGGGTCGCCATGGATTTCATTTTATCGAGCCGGCGCCCATCGCATCGGCGCCGTGGAAAAGCGGCAACTCATCCATCCGCTGCGGGATCGACGCGCGGCGGGATCAGTCCGGCACGACCGCGGTGGCCTCGATCTCGACTTTGGCCTCGTCCTCGATCAGCGCGCTCACCTCGACGGCGGTCATGGCGGCGTTGAAGCTGCCGATCAGCTCGCGGAAAGCCTTGCCGATTTCCGGGTAGGCAGCGACGTATTCGCGCTTGTCCGTGACGTACCAGGTGATACGCACGATGTGCTCGGGCCTGGCGCCGCCCTCTTTCAGCACGTCGACGATGTTCTGCAGCGCCTGGCGCGCCTGCGCGGCGATGCCGCCCTTGGCGAAGCGGCCCTCGGCGTCCCAGCCGATCATGCCGGCGACGAACACCATGCGGCCGCGCGCGGTCACGCCGTTGGCGTAGCCACGTGGGCGCGGCCAACCCGGAGGAAGAAGGACTTGCATGATGGATTTCTCCTCAATGGTTAGGTGGCTGCATCATCTGGCCCGCCACGCACTGTCGTGGCCGGGTCGCAGGATGCCGTTTTCGGTTCGAGGCCTGGCGCAGGACCGACGTTTCACGCGCGATGGTGCAGCCTGAAGCGCTGCAGCTTGCCGGTTCCGGTACGCGGCAATTCATCCAGGAACTCGACCGCGCGCGGGTACTTGTAGGGCGCCACGCTGGCCTTCACGAAGTCCTGCAGCTCCTTGACGAGCGCCTCGCCCGGCGCATGGCCCGGCCGCAGCACGACAAAAGCCTTGACGATCTGCCCGCGCTCGGCGTCGGGCACGCCGATGACCCCGCATTCGGCCACCTTCGGGTGCTGCAGCAGGATCTCCTCGACCTCGGGCGAGGCGATGTTGTAGCCGGCCGAGACGATCATGTCGTCGGTGCGCGCCTGGTAGAAGAAGTAGCCGTCCTCGTCCATCAGATAGGCGTCGCCGGTGAGATTCCAGCCGTCCTTCACGTAGTTCTTCTGGCGCTCGTCGGCCAGGTAGCGGCAGCCGGTCGGGCCCTTCACGGCGAGGTGGCCGATGGTGCCCGCGGGCACCACACGTCCCGCGTCGTCGAGCACGCAGGCGCGGTAGCCCGGCACGGCCTTGCCGGTCGCGCCGGGCCGGCTGTGCGCCTCGTCGGCGGAGATGAAGATGTGCAGCATCTCGGTGGAGCCGATGCCGTCGATCAGCTCGATGCCGGTGGCCTGCTTCCACAGGGCGCGGGTCGAGGCCGGCAGCGCCTCTCCGGCCGACACGCACTGGCGCAGCGGCGTGGCGCGCAGGGCCTCGCCGTGCGTCGCCATGGCGCGGTACGAAGTCGGCGCCGTGAACAGCGTGGTCGCCCCGTAGCGCTGGATGCCCTCGATCAGCTGCGCCGGCGACGCGCGCTCCAGCAGGGCGGCCGACGCGCCCACGCTCATCGGAAACAGCACCAGCCCGCCCAGGCCGAAGGTGAAGGCCAGCGGCGGGCTGCCGATGAAGACGTCGTCCGCGCGCGGGCGCAGCACGTGCGGCGGCCAGCAGGCGCAGATCGCCATCACGTCGCGGTGGAAGTGCATGGTGCCCTTCGGAATGCCGGTGGTGCCCGAGGTGAAGGCCAGGATGCACGTGTCGTCGGCCGCCGTGTCGACGTTGGCGAACTCCGCGGACTGCCGCGCCATCGCCGCCTCCAGCCCCTCGGCCGAAGGGTCGTTGAAAAAACGCATTTCGCGCAGCACCGGACATTGCGCGGCGGCCGCGCGCAACTCGTCGGCCAGGCGCAGGTCGCACAGGGCGAAGGCCACCTCGGCCTTCTCGATCACCGGCTGCAGTTCCTTCGCGCGCAGCAACGGCATGGTCGCCACGGCAATGCCGCCGGCCTTCACCACGGCGAACCAGCACGCCACCATCATCGGGTTGTTGGGCGCGCGCAGCAGCACGCGGTTGCCGGGCACCAGCCCCATCTCGCGCACCAGCACGTTGGCGATGCGGTTGGCCCTTTCCTGGAGGTCGGCGTAGCTCCAGTGCACCCCTTCGGCCTGCAGGCACAGCCGGTCCCCGCGGCCTTCGGCCACGTGGCGGTCGAGCAGCTCGGTCGCGCAGTTGAGCTGCGCTGGAAACTGCAGGCCGGGCAGCTCGAACAGGTACTCGGGCTGCTGCTGGGGCGGCGGCAGGTGCCGCACGGCGAAGGTGTCGATGTGGGCGCTGGGCATGGGAGGGACCTCGCTCGTGCGGTGGTGTCGATGAAAACTCTGCTCGGAAGCCGGCGCCTCGGCGCAGCGGGTGGGCCTCAGCTTTTCATCGAGCGCAGCAGGTCGCGCCCGATGATGAGCTGCTGCACCTCGGTGGCGCCCTCGTAGATGCGCAGCGCGCGGATCTCGCGGTAGAGCCGCTCCACCGGCTGCTCGCTGACCACGCCCAGCCCGCCCCACAGCTGCACCGCGGCGTCGATCACCTGCTGCGCGCCTTCGGTGGCAGCCATCTTGGCCATGGCCGCCTCGCGCGTCACGTTGCGGCCCTGGTCGCGCTGCCAGGCGGCGCGGTAGGTCAGGAGCGCCGCGCCGTCGATCGTGGTCGCCATCTGCGCGAGCCTGGCCTGCGTCAGCTGGAAGTCGCCCAGCACGCCGCCGAACATCCGGCGCGTGGCGGCGCGCTGCAGCCCCTCGTCGAGCGCGCGGCGCGCGAAGCCGAGCGCCGCCGCCGCGACCGAGGTGCGGAACACGTCGAGCGTGCGCATCGCCACCTTGAAGCCCTCGCCCGCGGCCCCGATGCGTTGCGCCAGCGGAATGCGGCAATCGGTGAAGCGCAGGCGCGCCAGCGGGTGCGGCGCGATCACGTCGATGCGCTCGGTGATCTCGAAGCCCGGCGTGCCGGCCTCGACGATGAAGGCCGAGAGGCCGCGCGCGCCCGGCGCCTCGCCGCTGCGCGCGAACACCACGTAGAAGTCGGCGATGCCGCCGTTGGAGATCCACGTCTTCTCGCCGTCGAGCACCGCGTGGTCGCCCTCGATGCGCGCCGCGCAGTTCATGGCCGCGACGTCGGAGCCGGCGTCGGGCTCGGACAGCGCGAACGCGGCGATCGCCTCGCCGCTCGCGACGCGCGGCAGGTACTTTTCTTTCTGCTGCGGCGTGCCGTCCAGGCTGATGGCGCCCGAGCCGAGCCCCTGCATGGCGAAGGCGAAATCGGCCAGGCCGTTGTGGCGCGCCAGCGTCTCGCGGATCAGGCAGATGGCGCGGGTGTCGATGGCATCTGCCGCGCCGCCGTGCGTCTTGCCGCCGACCGCGTGGTGCAACCAGCCGCCCTGCCCCAGCGCACGCACCAGCGTGCGGCACAGGGCATCGACGTCGGCGCCGTGCAGGTGCGCGACATGCTCCGCCGCCCACGCGTCGAGGCGGCGCGCGAGGTCGCGGTGCGCGTCGTCGAAGAATGGCCAGTCGAGATGGCTGAGATCGGTCATGGTTTTGTCTTTCCGGAAGTCAATCGCCCTGGAACACAGGTTTCTGCTTCGCTGCAAAGGCCCGGTAAGCCCGGCCGAAGTCTTCCGTCAGCATGCACAGGGCCTGCGCCTGCGCCTCGGACTCGACGGCTTCATCGACGCTCATGGCCCATTCCTGGTGCAGCATGGTCTTGGTGATGCCGTGGGCGAAAGTCGGGCCGCTGGCGATCTCGCGGGCGAGCTCGTGCGCCTCGTCGGCCAGGGTCTCGCCAGCGCACAGCCGGTTGAAAAAGCCCCACTGCAGGCCCTCCTCGCCGCCGAGGGAGCGGCCCGTGTAGAGCAGCTCGCTGGCGCGGCCCTGCCCCACGATGCGTGGCAGCATGGCGCAGGCGCCCATGTCGCAGCCCGCCAGGCCGACGCGGTTGAACAGGAAGGCGGTCTTGCTGCGCACGGTGCCCAGGCGCAGGTCGGATGCCATCGCCAGGATGGCGCCGGCGCCGGCGCACACGCCATCGACCGCCGCCACGATGGGCTGCGGGCAGTGCCGCATGGCCTTCACGAGCGCGCCGGTCATGCGCGTGAACATCAGCAGCTCGGGGGCGCCGAGGCCGATGAGCGGGCCGATGATCTCGTGCACGTCGCCGCCCGAGCAGAAGTTGCCGCCGGCGCCGACGAGCACCACCGCCTTCACGTCGTCGGCGTAGCGCAGGCGCTCGAACAGGTCGCGCAGCTCGGCGTACGAGTCGAAGGTGAGCGGATTCTTGCGCTCGGGGCGATTCAGCGTGACGGTGCCGACACGGTCGCGCACATTCCAGCCGAAATGCCGGGCAGCGTAGTCGGCACAGGGATGACGGTTGCCGGCGAGCAGGCCAGGGTCGATTTCGGATTTCATCAAGGTGCTCCGTTGCGTGGTGGGGTGATTGGCTGCAGGTGGGTTTGCCCAACGGTCACGGCTTGCTGCTGTGCCGCGAGGCCGACCCGAAGCTCGCCGAGCAGGTCGTGCAGCTGGTGGCGCCGCGCCGCGCTCATGCTGGAGAAGATGTCGATCACCCAGCGTTCATGGGCAGCGGCGATGTCCTCGAAGCGCTGGCGTCCCGCGGCAGTCAGCCGGACGCGGAAGGAGCGCCGGTCGCCGGGCTCCGCGGCGCGCTCGACCCAGCCTTCCTTTTCCAGCTGGTCGGTCAGGCCGGTCACGTTGCCGCCGGTCACCATCAGGTAGCGCGATAGCGCGCTCATGCCCAGCCCGTCGGCATGGCGGTGCAGCTGCGCCAGGTAGTCGAAGCGCGCCAGCGTCATGCCGAACTCGGCGCGCAGCCGCTTGCGGATCTCGGTCTCGATCTGGGTGTTGCACGACAACAGGCGCAGCCACAGCTTGAGCGACTGGTGGTCGTCGGACACCACCCGGCCTTCGAGCCCGATGGTCTCGTCGTCGAGCAGCGGCGCGGCCGACGCCGGGTCGAGCGTCCTCATGCGGCAGCCTCCGCGCTATTCACTCGGCGGCTCATGCGGGCTCCTTCTCCACGGGCCCGGCCTGCAGCGCCGCCTGGGCGGCGCGCTCGCGCGCGAAGTTGGCCTCCAGCTGCGTCTTGCCCGAGCGGTATTGCTTGGGCCACGCCACGGGCGTGTAGCCGATCCTGGCGGCCTCGGTCAGCGTCCAGGCCGGGTTGGCGAGGTGCGGCCGCGCGATGGCGCACAGGTCGGCGCGGCCGGCGGCGATGATGCTGTTGACGTGGTCGGCCTCCGAGATCGCCCCCACCGCGATGGTCGCGATGCCGACCTCGTTCCTGATGCGGTCGGCAAAGGGCGTCTGGTACATCCGGCCGTAGACCGGCTGCTGCCTTGCGCTCACCTGCCCCGACGAGCAGTCGATCATGTCGGCGCCCGCGGCCTTGAAGGCCCGCGCGATCTCGACCGACTCCGCCGGCGTGATGCCGCCCTCGACCCAGTCGTGCGCGGAGATCCGCACCGACATCGGCAGGTGCTCGGGCCAGGCCGCGCGCACCGCCGCGAACACTTCGAGCGGGTAGCGCAGCCGGTTGGCCAGCGAGCCGCCGTACTCGTCGGTGCGCCGGTTGGTGAGCGGCGAAATGAAGGACGACAGCAGGTAGCCGTGCGCGCAGTGCAGCTCCAGCCAGTCGATGCCGGCCTCGGCCGCCCAGCGGGTCGAGCGCACGAACTGCGCCAGCACCTCGTCCATGTCGGCGCGCGTCATCTCGCGCGCCCACTGGCTCACGCCTTCGAGGTACTGCAGCGGGGAGGCCGACACGATCGGCCAGTTGTGGTCCGGCAGCGGCTGGTCGGCACCCTCCCAGGCCACCCGCGTCGAGGCCTTGGCGCCCGCGTGGCCGATCTGCATGGCGAACTTGGCGTCGGTGTTGGCGTGGATCCAGTCGGCGATGCGCTTCCAGCCCTGCACGTGCGCGGGCTCGTAAAGGCCGGGGCAGCCGGGCGTGATGCGCGCCTCGGCGCTGACGCAGGTCATCTCGGCGAACACCATCGCCGCGCCGCCCATGGCGCGCGCGCCCAGGTGCACCAGGTGGTAGTCGCCGGGGTAGCCGTCCACCGCCGAGTACTGCGCCATCGGCGAGACGACGACGCGGTTCTTCAGCTCGACGCCGCGCATGCGAAACGGCGTGAACATCGGGGGCGGCGGCGCCACGTCGGGTGGCACGTCGAGCCCGGCCTGCCGCGCGAACCAGCGCTCGTAGCCTTCGAGCCAGGCCCGGTCGCGCAGCCGCAGGTTCTCGTGCGAGATGCGCTGCGAGCGCGTCAGCATCGAGTACATGAACTGCTCGGGCGGCAGGGTGTCGGCGTAGCGCATGCCGACCACCTCGAACCACTCCATCGCGTTCCATGCGGCGTTCTGCAGGCGCAGCACATCGACCGCGCGCAGCGCCTGGTAGCGCTCCAGCACGGTCGGGATGTCGGCCGGCGCGTCGCCCAGCCGCTGGAACTGGCGTGTCAGCTCGATGGCGTCCTCGATCGCCAGCTTGGTGCCCGAGCCGATGGCGAAGTGCGCGGTGTGGACGGCGTCGCCCATCAGCACCACGTGGCTGTGGCCGTTGAAGAGCGACCACTGCTCGCACTTCACGCGCTGGAAGTTGAGCCAGGCCGAGCCGCGCAGGTGGCGCGCGTTGCTCATCAGCCGGTGCCCCTGGAGGTGTTTGGCGAACAGCGCCTCGCAGAAAGCGATCGACTGGTCGGTGTCGGCGTGGTCGAGGCCGTGCGCCTTCCAGACCTCCTCCGGCGTCTCGACGATGAAAGTGGTGGTGTCGGCGTCGAACTGGTAGACATGCGCCTGGAACCAGCCGTGCTCGGTTTTCTCGAAGGTGAAGTTGAACGCGTCGTAGCGCCGGTGCGTGCCCAGCCAGATGAAGCGGTTGGGCCGCGTGACGATGTCGGGCTTGAAGACCTCGGCGTACTTGCGCCGGATCTTCGAGTTGACGCCGTCCGACGCGATGACGAGATCGGCTTCGGGAAACTCCGTGTCGGAATCCACCTCGCGCTCGAATTCGAGCACCACGCCGAGCGCCTCGCAGCGCCGCTGCAGGATGTTGAGCAGCTTCTTGCGCCCGATGCCGACGAAGCCGTGGCCGCCGCTGCGGATGTAGCGGCCCTTGAATTCGAGCTCGATGTCGTCCCAGTGGTTGAACGAGGCCTCGATGTCCGCCGCGCTCTCGGCATCCCACTCGCGCATGTTGGCCAGCGTGGCGTCGGAAAACACCACGCCCCAGCCGAAGGTGTCGTAGGGCTTGTTGCGCTCGACGACGGTGATGTCGTGCGCCGGGTTCGACTTCTTCATCAACAGCGAGAAGTACAGGCCGGCCGGGCCGCCCCCGATGCACACGATCTTCATGGCCGCTCCTGGATTCGGTGAATTGCGCTGCGGGTAGTTTATTTATGAATATTTCAATAGTCAAACAAAATTCAGGAACGGACTTCGCGATGCAGGACGCCAGCGCCGGGCAGGCTCGGCCTCACTCTGCAAGGGAGCTTGTCCACCACGTGCGTGCACGGGAGAAAATGAGGCATGACCCAGCCGACCCACGACCTTGCCGGTGAAAGGCTCGAAGCCCTGCAGCGCGACCTCGCCGCCGCCCATGCGGAAATCGCGCTCATCGGCCAGCAAATGGCGGGAGAGGTGGCGGCGCGCAACGCCGCGCAGGAGGAGGCCGCCCGCCAGTTGGCCGTGGCGGCCGAAGCCCACACCAAGCGCAGGGCGGCGCTCGAAGCGGAGGTCGACCAGCTCAGGGAGCGGCTGGATGAAATCGCCCCGCTGCCCGATGCCGCTCCGACGGGCAGGTGGGGCCGGCTGCGACGCTTCGCCGCCCGGCCTGCGGCGGGCCGGACGAAGTTCGGCAGCATCGCCGCCGCCGCCGTGCTTGGGCTCGCGCTCGGTGCCGCGGGTGTCGCGTGGTGGAAACCTGCGGGCGCACCAATGCCCGGGGAAAGCCAGGTCGCGCAGACCTCCGGCGAAAGGACCTCAGGCCCGGCCGCGGAAGTTCCGGCCACCGTGGCTCCGCCGCCAGCGTCCCCGGTGATCAGTGCGGCCATTCTCGAATCCCGGATCCAGGCCGCCTTCGCGCAACAGGGGCTGTCGCTGCCGGTCCGCGTCAAGGAAGGATTGACGGATGTGAGCCTCGACGACGAAGCACTCGATGCCGGGCAGCGCGCCAAGGCCGTCGTGATCGTTCGTTCGGCCTTCGCCGGAGCGGGCCTGCCCGACCCGGGCATCGAGCACGCGGCGCCGTCGCGCGAGACGGCGTCGTCGGCAAGCCAGCGTCCGCCTGCAGCAGCGGTGACGCGCCCTGGCAGTCTTCCATCAGGCTTGGTCAGCGACGCCTCTCCCCCCGTGGACGACAGGCGCAATCCGGAAGACGAGCGGCCCGTCCCGGCGGCAAGAAGCGGAGGCGGTCACTCCAGAGCCGATGCCGCCGCCTTGGGCCGGACGGTGCCGCAGGCCACTTCGAGGTCCGAGACGGCAAGAAATGCGAATGCCTTGAAAAGCCTGGAGGCGTCGTGCCAGCAGCAATTGAGCGAGCCGCTCTGGGATCCGCGGCGGCCCTGGCGCCTGGCCAGCTGCATGAAGCAGGCGTGCTGCCGCCAAGGCGTGCTCAGGAACGAGGAGTGCAGGGCCTTCAACCAGCGCTACCCCCTGAACTGTTCGTGACCGCGCAGGCAGGCACGATCTTCGATCTGCTTCCCGCCACCGACGCAGGCTGCAGGGTCCTGCCGCAGCACGCCTCGCCAACAAGGAAGGCCGCCTGCTCGCCACCGGCGGCGTCATTCCTGTCGGGCCACGCCAAAAGCAAAAAGCCCCTTCCACGCAGGAAGAGGCTTGTCTTCTCGCTGGCCGGTGTCACCGGGCCCGCGGGCTCACATGTTGTCGATCATGACCTGGCCGAAACCCGAGCAGCTCACCTGCGTGGCGCCGTCCATCAGGCGCGCGAAGTCGTAGGTGACCTTCTTGCTCTGGATGGCCTTTTCCATCGAGCTGATGATGAGGTCGGCGGCCTCGGTCCAGCCCATGTGGCGCAGCATCATCTCGGCCGAGAGGATTTCCGAGCCCGGGTTGACGTAGTCCTTGCCGGCGTACTTGGGCGCCGTGCCGTGGGTGGCCTCGAACATGGCGACGGTGTCGCTCAGGTTGGCGCCCGGCGCGATGCCGATGCCGCCGACCTGCGCGGCCAGCGCGTCGGACACGTAGTCGCCGTTCAGGTTGAGCGTGGCGATCACCGAGTACTCGGCCGGGCGCAGCAGGATCTGCTGCAGGAAGGCGTCGGCGATCGAGTCCTTGACCGTGATGTCCTTGCCGGTCTTGGGGTTCCTGAACTTCATCCACGGGCCGCCGTCGAGCAGCTCGGCGCCGAACTCCTTCTGCGCCAGCGCATAGCCCCAGTCGCGGAAGCCCCCTTCGGTGAACTTCATGATGTTGCCCTTGTGCACGAGGGTCACGCTAGGCTTGTCGTTGTCGATGGCGTACTGGATCGCCTTGCGCACCAGCCGCTCGGTGCCTTCGCGCGACACCGGCTTGATGCCGATGCCCGAGGTTTCGGGGAACCGGATCTTCTTGACGCCGAAGTCGTCCTGCAGGATCTTGATGAGCCGCTTGGCCTTCTCGCTCTCGGCCTCGAACTCGATGCCGGCGTAGATGTCCTCCGAGTTCTCGCGGAAGATCACCATGTTCGTCTTCTGCGGCTCCTTGACCGGGCTCGGCACGCCCTCGAAGTACTGGATCGGGCGCAGGCAGACGTACAGGTCGAGCTCCTGGCGCAGCGCCACGTTGAGCGAGCGGATGCCGCCGCCCACCGGCGTCGTCAGCGGTCCCTTGATCGACACCACGTAGTCGCGCACGGCGGCGAGCGTTTCTTCGGGCAGCCAGACGTCCGGGCCGTAGACCTGGGTGGACTTCTCGCCGGCGAACACCTCCATCCAGTGGATCTTCTTGCGGCCGCCGTAGGCCTTCTGCACCGCGGCATCGACCACCTTGAGCATGACCGGCGTGATGTCCATGCCGGTGCCGTCGCCCTCGATGAACGGGATGATCGGCTGGTCCGGCACATTGAGCGAGTTGTCGGCGTTGACCGTGATCTTCTGGCCTTCGGCCGGGACTTTGATGTGCTGGTAGCTGGACATGAGGGCAAGGGCTCCAAGGTGGGGAAACAGCCGCAGAACGGCCGTTGCCGGCCGACGCACGAACGAGCGGGAATTCTATTCGCAACCCATCGGGGCCCTGTCAACCGGCCGGCACGGGCTTCGTTGAGGGGAGACCTTTCAACAAAAGGTTCTCAGCACTCAACCAACCCGAGGGATTTCTCATGAACAAGCTTCTCGCAGCACTCGTCGCCGGCTTTTTTGCGGTCGGCGCCTTCGCCCAGACCGCCACGGCGCCCGAGGCCGCTCCCGCGCCGATGGCCAAGACGCACCACGCCAAGAAGATGACGCACAAGGTCAAGCATTCCGTCCGTCACGCCAAGCACAAGGCCGCCCGCACCGCCCAGTCGATGTAAGCTTGCCATTGCCCTGAAAATGCCCGCCGCTCGGCGGGCATTTTTCTTTAATCCGCAATTTGCTCCGAGGCCTTCCATGCTCGCTCGCCTGCTGTCGCCCTCCCTCCTGCTGGCCGCTGCCGCGCTGCTCGCGTCGGCCGCGCCGGTGCAGGCGCAGGAACAGCCCCAGACGGATCTGCCGCGGGTGCGCCTCACGGCGGGCATGTACCAGATCGACGCACAAGTCGCCAGCGCGCCCGCCGAGCACCAGACCGGGCTGATGTACCGCCAGGAGATGCCGCAGCAGGAAGGCATGCTGTTCGTCTTCGCGCAGCCTTCGGTGCAGTGCTTCTGGATGAAGAACACCCTGATCCCGCTGACGGCCGCGTTCGTCGCCGACGACGGGCGCATCGTGAACCTGGCCGACATGGCGCCGCGAACGCTCGAGTCGCACTGCTCGGACGAGCCGGTGCGCTACGTGCTCGAAATGAACCAGGGCTGGTTCGCCCGGAAGGGCATCCGCGCGGGCGCCCGCCTCGGCGGCGCGCCGTTCCAGGCGCCGCCGCGCTGAGCCGGGCGAGACGCGCGGCGCTCGACCGGCGCAACGAAAAAGCCGACCCGCGGGTCGGCTTTTTCATGGGCGCGGCGGAATGCTCAGCCGAAGTTCTGGGCCGCGAAATCCCAGTTCGCCAGCTTGCCGAGGAAGGTCTCGACGAACTTGGGGCGCAGGTTGCGATAGTCGATGTAGTAGGCGTGCTCCCAGACGTCGACCGTCAGCAGCGCCTTGTCGCCCGTGGTGAGCGGCGTGCCGGCGGCGCCCATGTTGACAATGTCGACCGAGCCGTCGGACTTCTTGACCAGCCAGGTCCAGCCCGAGCCGAAATTGCCCACCGCCGACTTGACGAAGGCTTCCTTGAAGGCGGCGTGGCTGCCCCACTTGGCGTTGATGGCCTGTGCCAGGGCGCCGGTGGGCTCGCCGCCGCCGTTGGGCTTCATGCAGTTCCAGAAGAAGGTGTGGTTCCAGATCTGCGCCGCGTTGTTGTAGATGCCGCCGCTGGACTTCTTGACGATCTCCTCCAGCGGCATGTTCTCGAACTCGGTGCCCTTCTGCAGGTTGTTGAGGTTCGTGACGTAGGCCGCGTGGTGCTTGCCGTAGTGGTATTCGAGGGTTTCCTTCGAGTACTCGGGCGCCAGCGCATCCATGGGGTACGGGAGGGGAGGAAGAACGTGTTCCATGATCGTTGCTCGCAGGTTGGTTGCAGACCCGGGCATTCTAGGAAGGTTTGCCGCCCTCGCGCGTCGGACGCCGGCGCTTTGGCGCGCCTCCGGGGGACGCCATCGTCAGGTCGACCGTGCCGTCGGCCAGCGTGGCGCGCACCGCGTCGCCCGGCGCCAGCTGCGCGGCGCTCGTCACGGTGTGCCCGTCGGCCCGCGCCAGCCAGGCGTAGCCGCGCTGCAGCACGAGCGCCGGGTCCAGCATGCGAAGGCGCAGCGCCAGGCGCTCCAGCCGCTCGCGCCGTCCGGCCAGGGAGCGCAGGGTTTTCGATGGCAAATCGGCCTCCAGCGCACGCTGGGCATGGGTCAGCCGCTCCATTTTCGATAGCAACGCATGGTGCAGCCGCTGCGCCCGGTGGGCCAGCTCGAGCTGCTGGCGCGCCACCAGCGCGGACGGCCGCGCGAGCCGGCCGGCCACCCGGTCGAGCCGCTGGCCGTGCGCGTCGAGCCGCCCGGCGACCGCGCCGTCGAGGCGCTCCTGCAGCCGCGCCAGCGCGTCGAGCCAGAGCGCGCGCGGCGACGCCACCAGCTCGGCCGCCGCCGTCGGCGTCGGCGCACGCAGGTCGGCGCAGAAGTCGGCGATGGTGAAGTCGGTCTCGTGGCCCACGCCGCTGACCAGCGGCACCGGGCTGCGCGCGATGGCGCGCGCCAGCTGCTCGTCGTTGAAGGCCCACAAATCCTCCATCGAGCCGCCGCCGCGCACCAGCAGGATGACGTCGATCGGGCTCGCGCCGCCGGCCGCGCCGGTGCGGGCGTACAGCGCCTCCAGCGCGCCCAGCAGCTCCGCCGGCGCGACAGCGCCCTGCACCGCGGCCGGCGCGACGATCACCGGCACGTGCGGCACGCGCCGGCGCAGCGCGCTCGCCACGTCGTGCAGCGCGGCGGCGCCCAGCGAGGTCACCAGCCCGATGGCGCGTGGCAGCGCCGGCAGCGCGCGCTTGCGCTCCGGGTGGAACAGCCCCTCGGCCTCCAGCCGCGCCTTGCGCTGCAGGAACTGCTCGAACAGCGCGCCCTGCCCGGCGCGCCGCAGGCTCTCGACCGTCAGCTGCAGGTCGCCGCGCGGCTCATAGACCGCGAGGCGCCCGCGCAGCTCGACGAGCTCGCCGTCGCGCGGTGCGAAGTCGAGCAGCATCGCGGCGCGGCGGAACATGGCGCAGCGCAGCTGGCCCGTCGCATCCTTGAGCGCGAAGTAGCAATGCCCGCTCGCCGCGCGCGAGAAGCCCGAAATTTCGCCGCGCACCACGACCGGGTTGAAGCGCGCTTCCAGCGCCGCGGCCACCGCGTGGCACAGCGCGCCGACCTCCCATACGCGCGGACGCGCCGCGAGGCCGGGGTCGAGGGCACTCACGCCCGCTCCGATGTCGCACGTCCGAGTCTTCCACAGCGCGCCTGCCTCGTCCTCCGCTTCATGGCCTCCCCGGACGCGCTGATGTTGTCGTGCAAGTCATTGATTTTATTGATTAAAATAGTGCCCAAAATTGCATCGTTCCGTCGCAGGCCCCGGCCGGCGTGCCTTCAGCCCGGTTGTCAGGCCGGTTAGCCACAAAGTTATCCACAGATTTTGTGAGCGATTTCCTGCATTTTCGCTCGCTGCGGAAGGCGCTGCGAGGCCGGAGTGCGCCGCCCGCTCCGCCATAATCCGGCGCCTACCGCACGCGTGCCCAGCACCGGAGATTTCCTTGCTTTCCATCATAGTTGCCGCCGGCTGGCCCATCTGGCCGCTGCTGGCCTGCTCCGTCATCGCGCTGGCGCTGGCCCTGGAGCGCCTGGCCAGCCTCAGGACATCGCGCGTGCTGCCGCCCCGGCTGCTCGACGAGGCCATCGCGGCGTCGCAACTCGGGCTGCCCCAGCCCGAGGTCGTGAGCCGCCTGGAGCGCACCTCGGCGCTGGGCGAGGTGCTGGCGGCGGGCTTTCGCGCCATGGCGGCCGCCGCGCGCCCGAGCGAGGAGGAACTGCGCGCCACCATGGAAGCCGCCGGGCGCACCGTCGCGCACCGGCTGGAGCGCTACCTGCCGGCGCTCGCCACCATCGCCTCGGCCGCGCCGCTGCTGGGCCTGCTCGGCACGGTGATCGGCATGATCGAGATCTTCGGGTCGCAGTCGCCGACGGGCGGCGCGGCGGCCGGCGCAACCCGGCGCAGCTGGCGCACGGCATCTCGGTGGCGCTCTACAACACCGCCTTCGGCCTGATCGTGGCGATTCCGACGCTGATCGTCTGGCGCTACTTGCGCAGCCGGGTCGACGGCTACCTGCTGCAGCTCGAACTGGCCGGCGAGCGCTTCGCCCGCCACCTGAACAGGTTCCGCCGATGAGGATGCGCTTCGGCCGCGGCGCGCGCAACGACGAGCCGGAGATCAACCTGATCCCGTTCATCGACGTGCTGCTGGTGGTGCTGATCTTCCTGATGCTCTCGACCACCTACGGCAAATTCACCGAGATGCAGCTGCGCCTGCCGGTGGCCGACGCCGAGCCGCAGCGCGAGCGCCCGAAGGAAGTCGTCGTCGCGGTCTCGGCCGACGGCCGCTACGCGGTCGGCGGGGCGCCGCTGGCCGGGCACGGCGTCGAGGACGTTGCCGCCGCACTCGGTGCCGCCGCCATGGCGGGCGGCGGCAAGGACGCCATGGTGGTCGTCAGCGCCGATGCCAACGCCACCCACCAGTCCGTCGTCACCGTGCTGGAAGCGGCGCGCCGCGCGGGCCTGGCGCAACTCACCTTCGCCGCCCAGGCGCCCGCCCGGGCGGCGCGCTGATCCTTGCCGTCGCTGCAGGACGCCTGGCTGCACCGCGGCGCCCTCGCACGGCTGCTGTGGCCGCTGTCGCTGCTCTACGGCGCGCTCGCCGGGCTGCGGCGCGCGCTCTACCGCGCCGGGCTCCGGCGCAGCCAGCGCGTGGGCGTGCCGGTCATCGTGGTCGGCAACGTGGTCGCCGGGGGCGCCGGCAAGACGCCGGTGGTGCTGGCGCTGGTGCGCCACCTGCAGGCGCGCGGCCTGCGGGTGGGCGTGGTCTCGCGCGGCCACGGCCGCCGCACGCGCGACGACCGCGAGGTGCTGCCCGGCAGCGCCGCGCGCGACGTCGGCGACGAGCCCGCGCTGATCCGGCGCGCCACGAAGGCCCCGGTGTTCGTGGCGCGACGGCGCGCCACGGCAGCCCGCGCGCTGCTGGCCGCGCACCCCGCCACGCAGGTCATCGTGAGCGACGACGGGCTGCAGCACCTGGCGCTGGCGCGCGACATCGAGATCTGCGTGTTCGACGACCGCGGCATCGGCAACGGCTGGCTGCTGCCCGCCGGCCCGCTGCGCGAGCGCTGGCCGCGCGACTGCGACCTGGTGCTGCACACCGGCGCGCGGCCGGCGTTCGGGGGCTTTCGCGGCCGGCGCGCGCTGGCCGACCATGCCGTCGACGCCCAGGGCGAGCAGGTGCCGCTGGCGGCGCTGGCGCGCGAGGACGTGGTCGCGCTCGCGGGCATCGCCCGGCCGCAGGCCTTCTTCGACATGCTGCGCGAGCGCGGGATCGCGCCGCGGCAGACTGTCGCGCTGCCCGACCACTATGATTTCGATAGCTGGGAACGCCCGACTGGCGGGCGCTGGCGGCTGGTTTGCACCGAAAAGGACGCCGTCAAGCTGTGGCCGCTGGCGCCCGACGCGCTGGCCGTGCCGCTCTCCTTCACGCCCGAGCCGGCGTTCTTCGAGCGGCTCGATCGGCTGCTGGACGCAAGGCTATCATCCCGCGATGGACACCAAACTGCTTGAGCTGCTGGTCTGCCCCGTCACCAAGGGCCCGCTGGTCTGGGACCCGGACAAGCAGGAGCTGCGCTCGCGCAGCGCGCGGCTGGCCTACCCGGTGCGCGACGGCATCCCGGTGCTGCTGGAAAGCGAGGCGCGCACCCTGACGGACGAAGAGTTGGGGCTGTGAGCCCTGCCCCCTTCACCGTCCTGATCCCGGCGCGCCTGGCCTCGACGCGGCTGCCGGACAAGCCGCTGGCCGACATCGCCGGCCTGCCGATGGTGGTGCGCGTGGCGCGCCGCGCCCAGCGCTCGGGCGCGGCGCGCGTGGTGGTGGCGGCGGACGACGCGCGCATCGTCGCGGCCTGCGCCGGGCACGGCGTCGAGGCGCTCCTGACCCGCACCGACCACCCCAGCGGCAGTGACCGCCTGGCCGAGGCCTGCGAGCGGCTCGCGCTGGCCGACGACGCCCTCGTGGTCAACGTCCAGGGCGACGAGCCGCTGATCGAGCCGGCGCTGATCGACGCCGTCGCCGCCGCGCTGGAGCGCTCCGGCGATGCCGCCATGAGCACCGCCGCGCACCCCATCGGCAACGTGGAGGATTTCGTCAACCCGAACGTGGTGAAGGCCGTGCTCGACGCGCGCGGGTACGCGCTCTACTTCAGCCGCGCGCCGGTCCCGTGGTGGCGCGACGCACCGGGGGCCGCCGCCCTGCCCGTGCCGGCGCCGCTGCGCCACATCGGCATCTACGGCTACCGTGCCGGCTTCGTGCGGCAGTTTCCGCGCCTGTCCCCGGCACCGATCGAGGCGATCGAGGCGCTGGAGCAGCTGCGCGTGCTGTGGCACGGGCACCGCATCGCCGTCCACACCAGTGCCGCGGCGCCGGGGGCCGGCGTCGACACGCCGCAAGACCTGGAACGCGTGCGCCGCCTGTTCGCCACGGGCGCGGCCACCGACTGAAAGCGCCTGCCGGCGCCGCCGGACGCGGACTTTCGGCATACAGCCACGTGCTATCCTTCCGCCGCAAATCCGTCCGCCCGGGCCACATGCCGCACGGAGCGCGCCACGCGACCAGACAAAAAACTTCCGAGGACAGCATGAGACTGATTCTGTTGGGCGCCCCCGGGGCAGGCAAAGGCACGCAGGCCACCTTCATCTGCCAGGAGTACGGCATTCCGCAAATCTCGACCGGCGACATGCTGCGCGCCGCGGTCAAGGCCGGCACGCCGCTGGGCCTGCAGGCCAAGACCATCATGGAATCGGGCGCGCTGGTCGGCGACGACCTCATCATCGATCTGGTCAAGGAACGCCTGGCGCTGCCGGACTGCGCCAACGGCTTCCTGTTCGACGGCTTTCCGCGCACCATTCCGCAAGCCGACGCGATGCGCACGGCCGGCGTCCGGCTCGACTACGTGCTGGAGATCGACGTGCCTTTCGCGGACATCGTGGAGCGCATGAGCGGGCGACGCTCGCACCCGGCGTCGGGGCGCACCTACCATGTCAAGTTCAACCCGCCCCGCACCAGGGACGTCGACGACGTGACCGGCGAGCCCCTGATCCAGCGCGAGGACGACCGGGAAGACACCGTGCGCCGGCGCCTGGAGGTGTACAACCAGCAGACCCGGCCGCTGGTCGAGTACTACTCGCGCTGGGCCCAGCAGGAGCCCGACGCCGCCCCGAAGTACCGCGCCATCAGCGGCGTGGGCACGGTGGACGACATCCGCCAGCGCGCGTTGGCGGCGCTGAGTTCCTGAGAGGCAGAGCCACCTTGGCGCTGCGGCGTGCCGGCAGGCATGGCATGGCCTTTCGTTGACCCCGACTCCCGGGCGGCTGCCATCGCGCACCGCTCGAAAACAGCAAAGGCCCCTCGGGGCCTTTGTTTTGTTCACTGCGGCGCACCGCCGCCGCCGATCGGGAAGCGACAGCTTACTTGGGCGCGGCCGCCTTGTTGGCCGAATCGGCGGCCGAGTTGGCAGCCTTGGCGGCGTCGGTGGCCGCGTTGGCGGCATCGCGCGCAGCCGAGGCATCGGCGGCAGGGGTCGTGGAAGTCGTGGACGTGGTGGAGGTCGTCGACGACGTCGTGTCCGAAGCGCCGGCTGCCGGCGCACTCGAAGCGGCAGCTGGCGCCGGTGCTGCGGCAGGCGGTGTCACCACCACGGGCGCCGGGGCCACGACAGCGGGCGCCGGCTCCTCCTTCTTGCCACAGGCCGACAGCGCGACCACGGCGACCAACGATGCGAGCAGGACTGACTTCTTCATGGAAATTCCTTTGAATGGAAGGTTCGAACGAAAAAATTATAGGCCTGCCATTTACGGCCTTCCGACGGCCGCGCCACTTTGCGCCATTGGCTTACAGGCCCGGTGATGCGCTCCTGCAACGTTCCGGGAAGAGTGTCCACCCTCTCGCTCCAATGCCTTCAGGGTGGTTCGGGCCGCTCTCCTGCACCGGCATGCGCCCACCCTGCCCGATGCCAGTCGGCCAGCAACTGCCGAGCCTGGGCGCTGGCGCCCCTGAGCTCGCGCGCATCGAGCGCACGGTGGTCCGCCAGGCGCCGCATCAATGCCGCATCCCGGCCGCAAGCCCTGAAGCTTTCGCCGTTGATGTAGATCCGCTCGGCGTCATACAGCATGCGCGTGCGCCGGTCCAGCACCATGCCGCGCCCCCCAGGGACGCAAGCGTCCGAGACCGCCGGCGCGGGGTCGAACCAGACCTCCGGCTTGGGTTCGGTCAGCGCCTCGCCGAGCGCCCGGTCGATGGCGTCGGGCGCGCGCAGGGCGTCGAGCACGGCCTTGCGGGCGAAGGCCTGGAGCGCTGCCGGCACGGCGGCAGGTGCGTCCACGGCCGCCTGGGCGGGATCGCGGTAGCGCCTCCCCGCAACGCCGTCGGCCGCCTCCTCGGCCGCGGCTTCGGCGATGCGCTCCAGCAGGTCGGCCGCCAGTTCGTCGACCGCCGGCGCCCGCAGACCGATCGAGCAGGTCATGCAGTCCGCCGTGACGGCCACGCCGTCGTGCGCGTAGCGCGGCGGCAGGTACAGCATGTCGCCGGGCTCCAGCACGAAGCTTTGCTCGGGCACGAACTGCGCCAGGATCTTCAGCGGGACGCCCGCGCGCAGCGACAGGTCGCGCTGCCGCCCGATCGACCAGCGGCGCCGCCCCTGCGCCTGCAGCAGGAAGACGTCGTAGCTGTCGAAGTGCGGGCCCACGCCGCCGCCCTCGCTGGCGTAGCTGATCATGAGGTCGTCCAGCCGCGCGTCGGGCAGGAAGCGGAACGGCCGCAGCAGCGCGTGCGCGGCGTCGTGGTGCAGGTCCACGCCCTGCACCAGCAGGGTCCAGCCCGGCTCGCCGAGCGGCGGCAGCGCGCGGCGCGCGAAGGGGCCCCGCTGCAGTTGCCAGTCGCCTCCCCGCTGTCGCACCAGGCGCGACTCGACCTCCTCGCGCCCCGCAAGCGCGAACAGCGCCGCGCGCGCGAGCGGCGGCACCATGCCGGGCACGGCCTGACGCACCAGCAGTGGCTTCTTCTGCCAGTGGCGCCGCATGAACTGCGACGCGCTCAGCCCGCCCAGCAGCGGCAGCGGTTGGTTGATCTCCATGGGAGAATTCTCTTATGGAAATCTCTCAACCCTGCGTGGTCGGCCTGACCTGGACCCTGAAGGACACCCTCGGCGAAGTGCTCGACGTGCTGGACGAGCCGGTGGAATTCCTGGTGGGGGGCGACGACCTGTTCGACAGCATCGAGCAGGCTCTGCAAGGCCACGAGCCCGGCGCCCGGCTGCAGCTGCACCTGGAGCCCGAGGAAGCCTTCGGCGACTTCGACGAGCACCTGGTGTTTCTGGAAGCGCGCTCGCTGTTTCCCGAGAGCATCGAGGAAGGCATGACCTTCGACGGCGCGGCGCTGCCCGCCGGCACGAGCCCCGGCATACCCAAGGCGGCGGTCTACACGGTGACCGACATCTACCCGGAGCACGTGGTGCTGGACGGCAACCATCCGCTGGCGGGCATCGCCCTGCGCCTCGACCTGCAGGTGCGCTCGGTGCGCGAAGCCACCGAGGAGGAAGTCGGCCGCCGCAGCGCCGGCACCGGGTTCTTCAAGGTGCAGCCGATCACGCCGGGCAACGGCACCCTGCACTGACGCACAAGACACGCGCCAATGAAAAAAGCCGGGCCCGACCCGGCTTTTTGTCTCCTGCAACGGCTTCAGAAGCGCGTGATCTGCCCGTTGTCGATGCGCACCCGGTCGCCGATGCGCAGGTCGCCCGGGTTCGGCACGTCGAATGCACGGTAGCCGCCGTTGTCGGTCTGCACCGACACCCGGTACATCTCGCGCACCTGCGGCCCGTTGCGCTGCGCCTCGATGTTGTTGCCAAGCAGGGCACCGCCGACCACGCCGAGCGCCGTGGCCGCCGCCCGCCCGTTGCCACGTCCGAACTGGTTGCCCACCACGCCGCCGATCACCCCGCCTGCGACCGCGCCACCACCACTGGTGCCCGTGCCTGCCGTCTCGCTGCGGATCACCTCAATGTTGGCGACGCGGCCGTATTCGACATACGGTGCCTGTGCCTGCGGATAGGGCTGCGGGTAGGCGGACGGCTGCGCCGGCGGATAGGGATAGCGCGAGGTCTGGTAGACCGGCGCCGGCGCCACGCAGGCGGTCAACAGGGTCGCGGCCGCCATGCAGGTCGCCACGGCCAGGGGACGGAAGGTGGTTTTCATCTTGAGCTCCTCTTCAAATTCGTTGCGACAGCCGCTCAATCGCGACAGGGCGCCAACGCGCCCGAACAATGCCGCTTCGAGTGCGGCCTGCTGCCAGCGGTTCCGTTCTTTACCTGCACAGCGCACGCCCGGCGCCGCGATACCGCCGCGCCGGGCGGGGCAGCGCGCTTCGTTCAGTGCCTTCCGGTCGAGCCATAGCCCCCTTCTCCGCGCTCGCTGGGCGCGAAGTCCGCCACCACGTTGAAGCGCGCCTGCACCACCGGCACGATCACCAGCTGCGCCAGCCGCTCCATGGGCTGCAGCAGGAAGGCCTTGTCGCTGCGGTTCCACGCGCTCACCATCAGCTGCCCCTGGTAGTCGCTGTCGATCAGGCCGACCAGATTGCCGAGCACGATCCCGTGCCTGTGCCCGAGCCCGGAGCGCGGCAGGATCAGGGCGGCGTACCCGGGATCGGCCAGGTGAATGGCGATGCCGGTGGGCACCAGCTCCCAGCCGTTGGGTGCCAGCGCGAGCGGCGCGTCGAGGCAGGCGCGCAGGTCGAGGCCGGCGCTGCCCGCCGTGGCATAGGCGGGCAGGTTGTCGGCCATGCGCGCATCGAGGATTCGAACGTCGACTTTCACGGAGTGTTGTTTCTTTGCTTGTCTTGAAGCGGGCGCAAGGCCTCGCCGAGCCGCCGGTGCCAGCGGACAGCGTGCGCCAGCCACCGGTGGCCCAAGGTGCCGCCCTGCGCGGCACCCGGCGCCGGCATCCCGGCCTCCATGCCATGCCGCGCTGCCGCGGCGCGCCGCGGCAGCGTGGCCTGCGCCGCCAGCGCTTCGACGTAGCGCGCGAAATCGCCGTCTGGCGGCGTGTCCCACTGGGCGTTCATGACGAACTCCTTGCGGGCAGGCGCGCGGCGATCTCGGCGACGAGCTCGCGCGCCAAGGCCAGCTTGGGCGCCCGCGGCAGTTCGCGCACGCCGTCGGCATCGACCAGCAGCAGGCTGTTGTGGTCCTGGCCGAAAGCCAGCGGGCCGATGTTGCCGACCAGCAGCGGGATGCCCTTCCGCTCGCGCTTGGCGCGCGCGTGCTCGACCAGCTTCTCGCTCTCGGCGGCGAAGCCGACGCAGAACAGGCGCCCGCTGCGCGCCCGCTCGCCTTGCGCCACGGTCTGCAGGATGTCCGGGTTCTCGACGAAGCCCAGCGTGGGTGGGTGGCCGCTGCCGTCCTTCTTGATCTTCTGGGCGCTTTGCGAGGCCGGCCGCCAGTCCGCCACCGCCGCCGTCGCTATGAAAACAGTAGCGCTCCGCGCCCGCTCCACGGCCGCATCGAGCATATCCCGCGCCGAAACCACGTCGATGCGGCGCACCCCGCGCGGCGTCGGCTGGGCCACCGGCCCGGCCAGCAGCGTGACTTCGGCGCCGGCCTCGCAGGCCGCCCGGGCGATGGCGAAACCCATCTTGCCCGACGAGTGGTTGGTGATGCCGCGGACCGGGTCGAGCGCCTCGAAGGTCGGCCCGGCCGTCACCAGCACCTGCTCGCCCGCCAGCACCTTGGGCTGGAAGTGCGCGACGATGTCCTCCAGCAGCTCGGCCGGCTCCAGCATGCGGCCGTCGCCGCTCTCGCCGCAGGCCTGCTCGCCGCGGCCGACGCCGAGCACGATCGCCCCGTCGGCCCGCACCTGCGCCAGGTTGCGCACGGTCGCCGGGTGCGACCACATCTCGCGGTTCATCGCCGGCGCGAGCAGCAGTGCCACGCGCTCGCGCGGCCGCGCCAGGCACAGCAGGCTCAGCAGTTCGTCGCAGCGGCCCTGCACCAGCCGCGCGATGAAGTCGGCGCTGGCCGGCGCCAGCACCACCGCGTCGGCCTCGCGGCCCAGGTTGATGTGCGGCATGTTGTTGGGCTCGCGCGCGTCCCACTGTGACATCACCACCGCGCGCCCCGACAGTGCCTGCAGCGTGACCGGGGTGATGAACTGCGCCGCGGCCTCGGTCATCACCACCTGCACCGTGGCGCCGGCCTTGACCAGGAGGCGGCACAGCTCGGCCGACTTGTAGCAGGCGATGCCGCCGGTCAGGCCGAGGACGATGTGTTTGCCGGCGAGGTCTTGCATAACGTATTGTTGCTCACCCCCAGGCTCCCGCACTTCGTGTCGTTCGCCAACCCCCTCACCGGGGGCTGAGGGCCGCGGCTCCAAGCCTGCCTGCGCAGGCTTGGACGGCCCGAAGAGCCGCTGCCTCTGGCAGCGACCCTGGGCCGGCCGCTTCGGGCGGCCGGGCGCAGCGGCCCCCTCTTGAAGGAGAAGGTGTCGGGTGGGCGACACCTATAATTCCGATTTCCCACTGCCGGGCCCGTGTGTCCGGCTCCTGGCATGACCAAATTCGTATTCGTCACCGGCGGTGTGGTGTCTTCCCTCGGCAAGGGAATCGCCTCCGCGTCGCTCGCCGCCATTCTCGAGTCGCGCGGCCTCAAGGTCACCCTCATCAAGCTCGACCCGTACATCAACGTCGATCCCGGGACGATGTCGCCGTTCCAGCACGGCGAGGTGTTCGTGACCGACGACGGCGCCGAGACCGACCTCGACCTCGGCCACTACGAGCGCTTCATCACGACGCGCATGCGGCGCGCCAACAACTTCACCACCGGCCAGATCTACCAGAGCGTGCTCGAAAAGGAGCGCCGCGGCGACTACCTCGGCAAGACGGTGCAGGTGATCCCGCACATCACCAACGAGATCCAGGAGTACGTCAAGCGCGGTGCGGGCATCGGCACCGCCGACGCGGCCGACGTGGCCATCGTCGAGATCGGCGGCACCGTGGGCGACATCGAGTCGCTGCCCTTCCTCGAAGCGGTGCGCCAGATGAGCCTGCGCATGGGGCCCAACGCCTCGGCCTTCGTGCACCTGACCTACGTGCCGTGGATCGCCGCGGCCGGCGAGCTGAAGACCAAGCCCACGCAGCACACCGCGCGCGAGCTGCGCGCCATTGGCATCCAGGCCGACGCGCTGCTGTGCCGCGCCGACCGGCCCGTGCCGGCCGACGAGCGCGCCAAGATCTCGCTGTTCTCCAACGTGCCCGAATGGGGCGTGATCTCGATGTGGGACGTCGACACCATCTACAAGGTGCCGCGCATGCTGCACGAGCAGGGGCTCGACGGGCTGATCTGCGACAAGCTGCGCATCCACACGCCGCCCGCCAAGCTGCAGCGCTGGGACGACCTGGTGCACGAGCTGGAGCACCCGCGCCACGAGGTCAGCATCGCCATGGTCGGCAAGTACGTCGACCTGTCGGACAGCTACAAGTCGCTCAACGAGGCGCTGCGCCACGCCGGGCTGAAGAACCACGCCCGCGTGAAGATCGACTACATCGACTCGGAGACCATCGAAGCCGGGGACGTGTCGCGCCTGGCGCGCTACGACGCCATCCTGGTGCCGGGCGGCTTCGGCCAGCGCGGGGTCGAGGGCAAGATCGCGGCGGCGCGCTTCGCGCGCGAGAGCGGCACGCCCTACCTGGGCATCTGCCTGGGCATGCAGGTCGCCACCATCGAGTACGCGCGCCACATGGCGGGCCTGACGGACGCCAACAGCACCGAGTTCGACCCCGCCACGCCCTGCCCCGTGATCGCGCTGATCACCGAGTGGAAGGACGCCGACGGCAGCATCAAGACGCGCACCGAGAAGTCCGACCTGGGCGGCACCATGCGCCTGGGCGCACAAAGCTCCGACGTGGAGCCCGGCACGCTGGCGCACCGCATCTACGGCGACGTCGTGACCGAGCGCCACCGCCACCGCTACGAGGCCAACGTCAACTACTTGGACGACCTGCGCCGCGCCGGCCTGGTGATCTCGGCGCGCACCCAGCGCGAGCACCTGACCGAGATCGTCGAGCTGCCCACCGACGTCCACCCGTGGTACATGGGCGTGCAGTTCCACCCCGAGTTCAAGTCCACGCCCTGGAACGGGCACCCGCTGTTCAACGCCTTCATCAAGGCCGCGCTCGACCACCAGGCCAAGGAGCGCCGACAAGACCCTGAAGGTGGCGGCATGAGCACGCCGGGCCGCCCTCAGGGCGAAGACCGCAGTGCGCAGTACGAAGGTACACCCGTGAGCGGCGCCGGGCCGATCCAGAGCGCCAAGCCTCCCCTGGGGAGCGGCGCGGCGGCGCACGAAGTGGCCGGCGTGGGGGCACCATGAGGCTGTGCGGCTTCGAGGCCGGGCTCGACCGGCCCTTCTTCCTGATCGCCGGGCCCTGCGTCATCGAGTCCGCGCAGCTGCAGATGGACACCGCCGGCGCGCTCAAGGAGATCACCGCGGCGCTCGGCATCCCGTTCATCTTCAAGAGCAGCTTCGACAAGGCCAACCGCTCCTCGGGCACCAGCTTCCGGGGGCCCGGGCGCGACGCCGGTCTCGAAATCCTCGCCAGGATCCGGCGCGAGCTCGCGCTGCCCGTGCTCACCGACGTGCACACCGAGGACGACATCGCCGCGGCGGCGCGGGTGGTCGACGTGCTGCAGACGCCCGCCTTCCTGTGCCGCCAGACCGATTTCATCCGCGCCGCGGCGCAGTCGGGGCTGCCGGTCAACATCAAGAAGGGCCAGTTCCTCAGCCCCCACGACATGAAGAACGTGATCGACAAGGCGCGCGCGGCGGCGCGCGAGAAGGGCTTGCCGGAAGACAGTTTCATGGCCTGCGAGCGCGGCGCGAGCTTCGGCTACAACAACCTGGTTTCCGACATGCGCAGCCTGGCGATCATGCGCGAGACCGGCGCCCCGGTCGTGTTCGACGCCACGCACTCGGTGCAGCTGCCCGGCGGCCAGGGCACCAGCTCGGGCGGCCAGCGCGAGATGGTGCCGGTGCTCGCGCGCGCGGCCGTTGCCGCCGGGGTGGCGGGCGTCTTCATGGAGACGCATCCCGAGCCCTCGAAAGCGCTCAGCGACGGTCCCAACGCCGTGCCGCTCCGGCACATGAAGGCGCTGCTCGAAACGCTGCTGGCGCTCGACCGCGTGGCCAAGCGCGCGCCCTTCCTCGAAAACGACTTTGGAGCCTGAATGACCTCTGCCTACATCATCGCCCATGTCGAGGTCACCGACCCCACGCAGTACGAGGAGTACAAGAAGTGGTCGACCGCGGCCATGCAGGCGCACGGCGCCGAAGTGTGCGTGCGCGGCGGCAGGATCGAGGTGCTCGAAGGCGATTGGACGCCGCAGCGCCTGGTGCTGCTGAAGTTCCCGAGCATGGAGGCGGCGCGGAAATTCAGCGACTCGCCCGAGTACGGCAAGGCGCGCGCGTCGCGCCAGGGCGCGGCCGTCATGCGCATGGTGCTCGTCGAGGGCGTTTGAGACGGCGCCCGCCTTCCTGCCTCGCGCAGGGTGGTGCATCATCCTCCCCGGCCGTGTCGAGCAGGCTGCGGGCTTTTGAGAAAACCAGAGAAACTTGAAGAGGTACATCGAATGAGTGCAATCGTTGACATCGTCGGGCGCGAAATCCTCGACAGCCGCGGCAACCCCACCGTCGAATGCGACGTGCTGCTCGAATCGGGCACCATGGGCCGCGCGGCCGTGCCCTCGGGCGCCTCCACCGGCTCGCGCGAGGCGATCGAGCTGCGCGACGGCGACAAGGGCCGCTACCTCGGCAAGGGCGTCCTGAAGGCGGTCGAGCACATCAACACCGAGATCTCCGAAGTCGGTGCTGGGCCTCGACGCCAGCGAGCAGGCCTTTCTCGACCGCACCCTGATCGACCTCGACGGCACCGACAACAAGAGCCGCCTGGGCGCCAACGCGACGCTGGCCGTCTCGATGGCCGTGGCGCGCGCCGCCGCCGAGGAGTCGGGCCTGCCGCTCTACCGCTACTTCGGCGGCATGGCCGGCGTGCAGCTGCCGGTGCCGATGATGAACGTGATCAACGGCGGCGCGCACGCCAACAACGGCCTCGACCTGCAGGAGTTCATGATCATCCCGGTGGGCGCGCCGAGCTTCCGCGAGGCGCTGCGCTACGGCGCCGAGGTGTTCCACGCGCTCAAGAAGATCATCAACGACCGCGGCATGTCCACCGCCGTCGGCGACGAGGGCGGCTTCACGCCCACGGTGCCCAACCACGAGGCGGCCATCCAGCTGATCCTCGAAGCCATCGACAAGGCGGGCTACACCGCCGGCGCGCAGATCGCCATCGGCCTGGACTGCGCCGCCAGCGAGTTCTACAAGGACGGCAAGTACGTGCTCGGCGCCGAGAACCTGACGCTGTCGGCCGAGAGCTGGACCGACATGCTCGCCACCTGGGTCGACAAATACCCCATCCTCAGCATCGAGGACGCCATGCACGAGGGCGACTGGGACGGCTGGAAGCTCCTGACCGAGCGCCTGGGCAAGCGCGTGCAGCTGGTGGGCGACGACCTGTTCGTCACCAACACCAAGATCCTGAAGGAAGGCATCGACAAGGGCATCGCCAACTCGATCCTGATCAAGATCAACCAGATCGGCACGCTGACCGAGACTTTCGCCGCCATCGAGATGGCCAAGCGCGCCGGCTACACCGCCGTCATCAGCCACCGCTCGGGCGAGACGGAAGACAGCACCATCGCCGACATCGCCGTCGGCACCAACGCCGGCCAGATCAAGACCGGCTCGCTGTCGCGCTCGGACCGCATGGCCAAGTACAACCAGCTGCTGCGCATCGAGGAAGACCTGGGCGACGTGGCCAGCTACCCCGGCCGCGCGGCGTTCTACAACCTGCGCTGACCGCGCCCTCCGCGCCGCCCGGCAGCCTGCTGTGGCCGGCGCGCGGACCTTTCCCCACATGCCATGCGCCTGCGCGTCGTTCCCCTCATCTTGGCCTTGCTGCTGCTGATCCTTCAGTACCAGCTGTGGTTCGGCCGCGGCAGCATGCCGGACGTCTCGCGCCTGCAGAGCAGCCTGCAGGCGCAGCGGGAAGCCAACGCGCGCGCCGCGGTCATCAACGCACGGCTGGCGGCCGAGGTCAACGACCTGAAGGAAGGTACCGAAATGGTCGAGGAGCGGGCGCGCCAGGAACTGGGCATGGTCAAGCCGAACGAGGTGCTGGTGCAGATCGGGCGGTGATGCCCGATCTGCTGTCCGCTTCCGCCTTCACCCTGGGGGCCGCGTCCGTCAGCTGGCTGGAGCTCGTGGCGGCCGTGCTGGCCCTGGCCATGGTCGGCTGCAACATGCGCGAAATCCACTGGGGCTGGCCGCTGGCCATCGCCAGCTCGCTGATGTACTTCGGCGTATTCGCGCAGCACCGCATCTATGGCGACGCGACGCTGCAGCTCTTCTTCGCGGCGCTCGCGCTGTGGGGCTGGTTGCAGTGGCTGCGCGGCCGCCGCGACGATGGCGGTGCCCTGCGCGTGGCGCGCCTCTCGGCGCGCGGCCTGCTCTGGACGCTGCTGGCCTGCGCGCTGCTGTGGCCCGCCGTGGCCGTCTTCCTGATGCGCTTCACCGACACCGACGTGCCCTGGTGGGACGGCTTCGCGACCGGCCTGAGCCTGGTCGGGCAGTTCCTGCTGGCGCGCAAGTTCATCGAGAACTGGTGGGTCTGGCTGGCCGTCAACCTGGCGAGCGTCGGTCTGTTCGTCCACAAGGGGCTGTGGCTCACGGTCGGCCTCTACGCCGTGTTCGCGGCGCTGAGCGTGGCCGGCTACCTCGCGTGGCGCCGCAGGCTGCGTCTCGTGGCGACGTGATGGCTTTCCCGATGGAAGGCGGCCGCGTGATTGCCCTGCTGGGCGCCGAAAGCACCGGCAAGACCGAGCTGGCCGGCGCGCTTGCCGGATGGTTGCGCCGGCACGGCATCGCCGCCACGCTCGTGAGCGAGTACCTGCGCGAATGGTGCGCCCGGGAAGGCCGCACGCCCCTGCCCTGTGAGCAGGCGGCCATCGCGGCCGAGCAGACGCGCCGCATCGCGGCAGCGGCCGCTGCCGGCGCGGTGGTGGTGGCCGACACCACCGCGCTGATGACCGCCGTCTACAGCGACCTGCTGTTTAACGACCGCTCGCTTTACGCCGGCGCGCTGCAGGCCCAGCGCGGCTATGCGCTCACGGCGCTGACCGCCCTCGACCTGCCCTGGGTGGCCGACGGGCTGCAGCGCGACGGCCCGCACGTGCGCGAGCCGGTGGACGACCGCGTCCGTGCCGCGCTGGCGTGCGGCAAGGTGCCTTATGTCGTGGTCTGCGGCAGCGGTCCGGAGCGCCTGGAAAACCTCTGCTCCGCTATCGGTTTCATAGCATCCCATACAGGACAGACGGGCGCTGGCACCCGATTTGACCCTGAAAACGACCGGTTCGGTTCCTGCGACGAATGCCCGGACCCGGCGTGCGAGCATCGGCTTTTCACCGATCTGCTGACGCGCCGAGGCCAGGAAGCCGATGCCGTGGCGGGCGCCCGGAGCGCCGCGGGGCAGCATCAACCGCCGGCGCGTGGGTAGCGCAAGGGCTTCCGGAGCCGGCCGCAGCCGCCCGGTCGTTGATCCGGCGCAGCCCCGGAAGCGCCCGTCCGAGTCATCGACGCACCCGGTGCGCCTCTCTCAGCGCACGGACGACCTTCTCGGAACCAGCTGGGCCTCGGGCCCGGACACCTTGCGGCGGGCCGTGTCGCCGCGCAGATGGTCGAACAGCAGGTCGATGGCCTGACGCGCGATCTCGTCGAGGTGCAGGTTGACCGCGGTCAACGGTGGGTCGCACATGCGCGCGCGCACGCCGTCGTAGCGCGTCGCGATCATGACGTCCTCCGGCACGCGGCGGCCCAGATGGGCCAGCGCGCGCACCGCCCCGACCGCGAAGGCGTCCACCGGAATGCAGAAGGCATCGATGTCCGGATGAGCGGCCATCAGGGCGCGCGCAGCCTCGTAGCCGCCTTCTTCCCCCCGGGTTTCGTCGGCCGCGGACAGAAGGCAGGGCTGGCCCCATGCGGCGACGCTGGCCCGGTAAGTGGCCTCGGCCTCGACGTAGGAATTGCGCTGCGCCGAGCCGAGCACCATCGCGACCTTGCGCGCGCCCTGCGCATGCAGGTGGTCGAGCAGCAGCTGGGTCGTCCGCGCGGAGTGGATGTCGACGTAGGGAACCGTGTCGCGCGCGCCCGAAGGCTTGCCGATCGCCACCACCGGCAGGCCCCGGCGCTTCAGGTACTCCACGTTGGGGTCGCGCGCCGAAGGCTCGACGACCAGCGCGCCGTCCACGTCCAGCAGTTCCAGAGGCATTGGGCCGCTTTCCACCGGCGGCGCGAGCACCAGCGCCAGGCTGCGGGTGAGCGCCGCGGCGGCCGCGACGGCGGCGATCTCCATCAGGAAGCCCAGGCGCGACGGGCCGCCCGCCACCGCGAACGGCATCGACGACAGCAGCACGATCATGTGGGCCTCTCCGGTGCGCAGCCGCTGGGCATGGCGGTTGGGGCGGTAGCCCAGCTTCAGGGCGGCTTGCGCGACGCGCTCGCGCGTGCGCGCATCGACCTGCCCGCGCCCGTTGAGCGCGTGCGAGACGGTGGTCGGGGACACGCCGGCCTCGCGCGCCACGTCGGTGATGTTGGCCCGTCGCGCCGAGCCGGCGCCGGTACCCGGTGACTGGATTTCCTGCATGTGCGTACTGTCGCCGCAAACCGGCAGCCACCCGCCGGAGCGTCGGAATGCTTGGCAAAAATAATTTTTACCGCTTGTGTTGACCTGCCGCAACTTCGGTGCTTCAATCGCCCAAAAGGATTTGGGGACCACCTCAAGCACGAGCACCCGCCTCGGCGGATTTTTTCAAGTTCCCTCCCAAAACGTTTTGGGAAACCACCAGGACTCAGGAGACAACCATGTCCAGCACTCACGAGACGCCCGCCGTCGATGCGGTACTGCCCCTGCCGCAGCTGATTCTTTTCGGCCTCCAGCACGTGCTGGTGATGGCCGCCGTGCCGATCACGTCGGTCTTTCTGGTGTCCAAGGCGCTGGGCCTCTCGGCCGCGCTCACCGTCAACCTGATCAGCGCCACCTTCCTGCTGTGCGGCGTCGGAACGCTGCTGCAGTCCTTCGGGGTGTGGAAGTTCGGCGCGCGGCTGCCCTTCGTGATGGTGCCGGGCGGCGCGCCGATCGTGATGTTCCTGACCATCGCGCAGCAGACCGATCTTCAGACCGCCTCGGGCGCCGTCATCCTGACGGCGCTCTTCTACTTCCTGGTGCTGCCGGTCTTCTCGCGCTGCCTGAAGTACTTCCCGCGGATCGTCATCGGCACGCTGCTGCTGCTGGTGTCCATCAACCTGGTCAAGGTGTATGGCGGCATCATCGCCGGCCGGCCCGGCACGCCCGGGTTCGCGGACCCCGTCAACATCGGCCTGGCGCTCGCGACGATCGGCTTCACGGTGCTGTTCGCGCGTCTCTTCAAGGGCCTGCTCGGCCAGCTTTCCGTGCTGCTGGGGCTGCTGGCCGGCGGCATTCTGGCGACGCTGCTCGGGATGATGGACTTCGGCAGCGTGGCGGCCGGCCCCGTGTGGAGCGCGCCGACCCTGCTGCCCTTCGGCACCCCTCATTTCAGCGTGCTCGCCGCCACGCCGCTGCTGATCTTCAGCGTGATCTCCATGGTGGAGGCCACCGGCCAGACGATCGCCGTGGCGGAAGTCGTGGGCCGGGAGATCGAGCCGCGCGACGTGGTGCCGCGCACCATCCGCGGCGACGCGCTGATGTCGCTGCTGGGCGGCTTCTTCGGCACCTCGATGATCATCACCAGCGGCGAGAACATCGGCATCGTGCGCGCCACCAACGTGCGCTCGCGCTACGTCACGGCCGCCGCCGGCGTGATCCTGGTGCTGATCGCCCTGTTCGCGCCGCTCGGACGGCTGGCCAACGCGATCCCCTCGGCGGTCGTCGGCGGCACCGCCATGGTGGTTTTCGCGATCATCGGCACCATGGGCATCGACATGCTGCGCCGCGTCGACTTCCACGAGCGCGGCAACATGTTCGTGCTCGCCAGCGCCCTGGTCATGGGCCTGCTGCCGATCGTGGTACCGGGCCTGTACAGCAAGTTTCCGGCAACGCTGCAGCTCGTGCTGGGCAACGGGCTCGCCATGGGCTCGCTCACGGCCGTGGTGCTCAACATCGTCTTTCACCATTTCCCGGCGGGACGTATCGAACCGGTCGCGGAGCGCGCGCCGGAAAGCGCCGCGCACTGACGGCGGCGGCCCCGCACTTCACCTTTTTCCATCGAGACACCGAAACCCTGCACCATGACCGCTGAACTCGACCCCGCCCGACTGGCAGCCCCCGAGCTGCTGCTGGTCCCCGACCACCTGATGCTGCGTGACGGCCCAGCCCGGGACCATGCCGTCCTGATCGAAGGCGGAAAATTCCGCGACCTGGGTCCGGCGTCGCTGCTCGCGGCGCGCTACCCCCACCTCACGCCCCTGCCCTTGCCCGGCAAGCTCCTGATGCCGGGCATCATCGACGCGCACCACCACCTGACGCAGTCGTTCGGCAAGTCGCTCGCCTACGGCGAGCCGTCGGAAATCTTTCGCCGGATCTGGGTCCCGCTCGAATCCAGCCTCGACGAGGAGTTCGTCCACTTGAGCGCCAAGCTCGCGGCCCTCGAATCGCTGCGCGGCGGCTTCACGACCGTGTGCGACGCCGGCACGCGCGCCAAGGGCGACATCGGCGCCCTCGCGTCCGCCACGCAGGCCGTCGGCCTGCGCTGCGTGCTGGGGCTGATCTGCAACGACGGCGGCAACGACAGCACGCCCGCCGAGCGCCAGGCGCTCAGGCAGCAGGCCGAGCGCTTCCTGCAGCAGTGGTCAGGCTCCGGGCTGATCCATCCGTCGCTGGCGATCTCGGTGCCCGAGGCTGCCTCCGACGAGATGCTCGCCAGCGTCTCGGCCCTGTGCGCCGAGGCGAAGACCATTTTCCAGACGCACGTCAACGAGCACCTGGCATCGGTGGAGCGCTCGGTGGTGCAGCGCGGCCTGCGTCCGCTGGAGCTGCTCGCGCGCCTGGGCGTGCTCGGCCCGCAGGTGCTCATCGCCCACGGCACGCTCGTCACGCCGCCCGAGCTGAACCTGCTGCGCGACTCGGACACCGCGGTGAGCTACAACCCGGTCGCGAGCCAGTGGAAAGGCAACGCGGTCGCGCCCGCGCATCTGATGGCGGCGCTCGGCATCCGCTTCGGCCTGGGCACCGACGCCACCCGCAGCGACGCCTTCCGGCTGATGGACGCCGCCGAGGCGGCACAGAAGCTCGCCTTCGGCCTGAGCGTCGGCGATGCCTCCTGCGGCGGCGGCTGGACCTGGTACGACCATGCGACGCACGAGGGCGCCGACGCCATCGGCCTCGGCCACCTGATCGGCGAGATCGCCATCGGCAAGGCGGCCGACTTTCTCATCGTCGACGTCGACACGCCGGAGATGTGCACCTCCTTCGACCTCACCTGGGACCTGGTGCGCCTGGGCAACCGCGACCAGATCGACGCCGTCTTCGTGGCGGGACGCCTGCGACTGTGGCAGGGCTGGCCCTTGGACTGGGATGCCCGGTCCGTGATGCGGCAGGTCAGTGCCACGGCGCGCGAGGCGGTCGCCAACGCGCCCATCCAGCGCCTGCACCTGCCTTCGGCCGAACACCGCCTGCAGTCGCGTGACCGAGCCAAGGCGGCGGAAAGCCACGTGAATTCTTCCACTCAACCTTCGACACGGACACCCCAGTGAGCCTGGAACATTTCGTTCTCATTTCCATCGCCGTGCTGGTCGCGGGCTTCATCCAGGGCTCGACCAGCGTCGGCTTCGCACTGATCACCGCTCCCGTGATCGGTCTCCTGCAGCCCGCGCTGTTGCCAGTGTGCGTGCTGGTGCTCATGCTGCCGCTCAACCTTTACGTGCTCTGGCGCGAGCGCAAGGCGGTCGACCGCTTCGGTGCAAGCTGGATCACCGCGGGCCGGATTGTCGGCACGGCCGGCGGACTCTGGGTGCTGGCTGCGTTGAGTGCAAGCCACCTGTCCATTTTCGTCGGGGTCTCCACCATCGCCGCGGCGCTGGCGACACTCCTGATGCCGGCCTTTTCCCCCAATCGCCATACCTTCGTCGCGGCAGGCCTCATCACCGGCGTGACCGAAACGGCCACCGGCATCGGCGGCCCGCCATTGGCCCTGGTCTACCAGCACCAGCCCGCGCCGGTCATGCGCTCGACCATCGCGCTGTGCTTCCTGGTCGGCGAACTGGTTTCCCTGGTGACGCTCCTCGCGGCCGGGCGGGTCAGCACGGCGCAACTTTCCGCCGCGGCACTGCTGCTGCCAGCGTTGATCGCAGGCGCCGTGCTGAGCCACTTTGTTCATCACCGCATCAGCAACCGCTTTCTCAGGGCCTTCGTGCATGTATTCGCGATCGCATCGGGCCTCGTGCTGCTGGTGCAGACGCTTTGAGGCGTTGGCCGCGGGAAAACATGGCGCGATGCGATGCCCGGCCTGAGTTCGACCGCCGGCGCCGAATACACCGCCACCGCCTGCAGATCAGGCAAGGCCGCAGCGTCTATTGCACGATGGGACTGATCGGCGGCTGGTCGCCCGGCGCCTTGAAGATCTGCGCCGCATCGACGGCGTCGAAGCGGTACTGCCGACCGCAGAAATCGCACCCCACCTCGATGTCACCCCGCTCGGTCAGGATGTGGTTGGCCTCGACGAGCCCCAAGCCGCGGATCATGCCGGCCACGCGCTCGCGGCTGCAGGTGCAGGCGAAGCGCGGTCCACCCGCCCCCGCCTGCGGCTCGAAGCGCAGCAGCCTTTCCTCCCAGAACAGGCGCCTCAGGATGGTTTCGACATCGAGCGTCAGCAGCTCGTCGCGCGTCAGGCTGGACGCCAGGATGGCAATGCGGTTGTAGTCCTCGTTGCGCCCGATCTCGTCCTCGTCCGGGACCACCCGGGCATGCTGCCGATCGTCGGCCGACGCGCTGCCCTCCAGATTGCCTTCGCCCCGGACCGGCAGCCGCTGGATCAGCAGACCCGCCGCCACCTGGTCGTCGGCCGCCAGCACCAGCGTGGTATCGAGCTGCTCGCTCTGCAGCATGTAGTGCTGCAGCACGTCGCTGAGCTTCTCCAGCTTTTCATTGCGATCCCCATGGAGCGGCACCACGCCCTGGTAGGGCTGCTGACCCGGCAGGTGCTCCTTCGGATGCAGCGTAATGGCGCAGCGGCCCTTGTTGTGAACGTTGACCAGCTGCGACAGGCGGGCTTCCGGCGCGATGTCGCCCGTCATGCTGGCGGTGGCCCGCACCCTCAGGTCGGGCTGCACCTCGGCCACCGCGACCTTGACCGGTCCATCGCCGAAGATCTGCAGCGACAGTGCGCCGTTGAACTTGATGTTGGCCTGCATCAGCGTGGCCGCCGCCGTCATCTCGCCGAGCAGTTCGGCCACCGGCGGCGCATAGGCGCCGGTGGCCTGGTTCGAAGCCCGGCGCGCGAGGATTTCGGTCCAGGCGTCGGTCAGCCGCACGATCACGCCGCGCACCGGCTGTCCATCGAACAAAAACTTGTGCAACTCGCTCACGGCGGTCTTTCTGCAGGAGCCGGGCGCGGTCGGGCGACAGGCCGGGGTTTAGGAGATCTTCTTCAAGCCCTTGGCAAAGCGCCGGGCGTTGTCGACATAGTGCTGCGCGCTCTCGCGCAGCCGGGCGGCAGCGGCATCGTCGAGCGTGCGCACCACGCGGGCGGGTGCGCCGACGATCAGCGAGTTGTCCGGAAACTCCTTGCCTTCAGTCACGACCGCGCCAGCGCCGACAATGGAATTGCGGCCGATCCTCGCGTTATTCAAGACCACGGCCTGGATGCCGACCAGCGAGTTGTCCCCGATGGTGCAGCCGTGCAGCATGACCTGATGACCGATGGTCACGTTCTCGCCGATGGTCAACGGGCTGCCAAAGTCGGCATGCAGCACCGAGAGATCCTGCACATTGCTGTTGCGCCCGACCGAGATGGTTTCGGTATCGCCACGCACCACCGCCCCGAACCACACGCTGGCATTCTCGGCCAGTTGCACATCGCCCATCACCTGGGCGCTGTCCGCCACCCAGGTGCCAGACGCCATGCGCGGCGCCTTGCCGTCGAGCTCGTAAATTGCCATGGTGGGCTCCTCCCAGTGCCAAAACTAGAATTGTAGGGATGCATCCTCGTCTCCAGGCCTTGGCCGCGCTGCGCCTGGCCGATCCGCAGCAAAAAGTGGCCGCAGCGCAAGCTGCATATGCCTCATTAGCTATAGATACCATAGCAACCCAAACCGTGCGGACGCGCGGTGATGAAGCAGGCGTCCCAGGCCGGCCGTTGCGTCCCGCCTTGATCGCCGCCACTGCAGTGCCGCGCCGCTCCCCTTTCACTGCCGAGGGCCGCGCTGCGCTGGTCCACTCGATCTGCCATATCGAGTTCAACGCGATCAATCTGGCGCTCGATGCGGCCTGGCGTTTCGACGGCATGCCCGAAGCCTATTACCGTGACTGGCTGCGCGTGGCCAGCGAGGAGGCACACCACTTCATGCTCCTGCGCGACCATCTGCGCGACGTGGGCTGGGATTATGGTGACTTTGCCGCACATGACGGTCTCTGGACCCTGTGCGAAAAAACCAAGGACGACCGCGTTGCTCGCATGGCGCTGGTACCGCGCACGTTGGAGGCACGCGGGCTCGACGCGACCCCGCAAATCCAGGCCAAACTGCAGCGTGTCGGCACCCCCGATGCCTTGGCCGTCAGCAAAATCCTCGACATCATCCTGCGCGACGAAGTCGGCCACGTCGCCATCGGCAACCATTGGTACCGTTGGCTGTGCGAACGAGAGAGGTTGGAGCCGATGGCCCATTACCGCGCACTGTTGCGGCTTTATGCAGCGCCGCACCCGCGCCCGCCCTTCAACCTTGAGGCACGTTCACGTGCCGGTTTCACTGTCGATGAAGTGAAGAGCCTCTCCGAAAACATGGAGCGCGAGTAGCACGCAATTAGGAAGTCATGCTTTTCCATGGCATTGCATCGCACACTGGCCGCCACGCCCCTGCAACGCAAAAAGCCCAACCCTGTGAGGGGTTGGGCTTTTGGGGCTGGTAATGAGGAGCCTGACGATGACCTACTTTCACACGGGAACCCGCACTATCATCGGCGCTGAGGCGTTTCACTGTCCTGTTCGGGATGGGAAGGAGTGGGACCACCTCGCTATGGTCATCAGGCATAAAGGGTTGTCTGGCTGATCACGCGATCAGCCAGACGAATTCATAGAGTCTGGAATCGGCCAAGCAACTGCATGAGCTGCTTGAATGTATTTTGAATGCGTCAACTTGGGGCATAACACCCTGATCGTTTCTTCGATCAAAGTTATAGGGTCAAGCCGCACGAGCAATTAGTACGAGTTAGCTCAACGCATTGCTGCGCTTCCACACCTCGCCTATCAACGTCCTGGTCTAGAACGACTCTTCAGGGGGGTCGAGCCCCCGGCAGATCTCATCTTGAAACGAGTTTCCCGCTTAGATGCTTTCAGCGGTTATCTCTTCCACACTTAGCTACTCGGCAATGCCACTGGCGTGACAACCGATACACCAGAGGTGTGTCCACTCCGGTCCTCTCGTACTAGGAGCAGGCTTTCTCAAATCTGCAGCGCCCACGGAAGATAGGGACCAAACTGTCTCACGACGTTTTAAACCCAGCTCACGTACCTCTTTAAATGGCGAACAGCCATACCCTTGGGACCGGCTACAGCCCCAGGATGAGATGAGCCGACATCGAGGTGCCAAACACCGCCGTCGATATGAACTCTTGGGCGGTATCAGCCTGTTATCCCCAGAGTACCTTTTATCCGTTGAGCGATGGCCCTTCCATACAGAACCACCGGATCACTATGTCCTGCTTTCGCATCTGCTCGACTTGTCAGTCTCGCAGTTAAGCACGCTTATGCCATTGCACTATCGTCACGATGTCCGACCGTAACTAGCGTACCTTCGAACTCCTCCGTTACGCTTTGGGAGGAGACCGCCCCAGTCAAACTGCCTACCATGCACTGTCCCCGATCCAGATAATGGACCTAGGTTAGAACCTCAAACGCACCAGGGTGGTATTTCAACGTTGGCTCCACAAGATCTAGCGACCCTGCTTCAAAGCCTCCCACCTATCCTACACAGATCCGTTCAAAGTCCAATACAAAGCTACAGTAAAGGTTCATGGGGTCTTTCCGTCTTTCCGCGGGGAGATTGCATCATCACAAACATTTCAACTTCGCTGAGTCTCAGGAGGAGACAGTGTGGCCATCGTTACGCCATTCGTGCAGGTCGGAACTTACCCGACAAGGAATTTCGCTACCTTAGGACCGTTATAGTTACGGCCGCCGTTTACTGGGACTTCAATCAAGAGCTTGCACCCCATCATTTAATCTTCCAGCACCGGGCAGGCGTCACACCCTATACGTCCACTTTCGTGTTTGCAGAGTGCTGTGTTTTTAATAAACAGTCGCAGCCACCGATTTTTTGCAACCCATTCATGCTCCGTTGCTCACTTCACACTAATAGGGCACACCTTCTTCCGAAGTTACGGTGTCAATTTGCCGAGTTCCTTCTCCTGAGTTCTCTCAAGCGCCTTAGAATACTCATCTCGCGCACCAGTGTCGGTTTGCGGTACGGTCGTGTGCAGCTGAAGCTTAGTGGCTTTTCCTGGAACCTCGTTCAGTCACTTCGCAAGCAAGCTCGCTCGATCGTTGGCCTCGGTATGTGTGCACCGGATTTGCCTAATGCACGCCTACATCCAACTAAACCGGGATATCCAACACCCGGATGACCTATTAAGATCCGTCCCCACATCGCACTGCACATCGGTACAGGAATATTGACCTGTTTCCCATCAGCTACGCATCTCTGCCTCGCCTTAGGGGCCGACTCACTCTACGCCGATGAACGTTGCGTAGAAAACCTTGCGCTTACGGCGAGGGGGCTTTTCACCCCCTTTAACGCTACTCATGTCAGCATTCGCACTTCTGATACCTCCAGCACGCTTTACAACGCACCTTCACAGGCTTACAGAACGCTCTCCTACCACGTGCAATAAATTGCACATCCGCAGCTTCGGTAACTGGCTTAGCCCCGTTACATCTTCCGCGCAGGACGACTCGATCAGTGAGCTATTACGCTTTCTTTAAATGATGGCTGCTTCTAAGCCAACATCCTGACTGTTTTAGCCTTCCCACTTCGTTTCCCACTTAGCCAATTTTAGGGACCTTAGCTGGCGGTCTGGGTTGTTTCCCTCTTGAGTCCGGACGTTAGCACCCGGTGCTCTGTCTCCCAAGCTGTACTCTTCGGTATTCGGAGTTTGCCTTGGTTTGGTAAGTCGCCATGACCCCCTAGCCAAAACAGTGCTCTACCCCCGAAGGTAATACTTGAGGCACTACCTAAATAGTTTTCGGAGAGAACCAGCTATTTCCAAGTTTGTTTAGCCTTTCACCCCTATCCACAGCTCATCCGCTAGTTTTGCAACACTAGTCGGTTCGGACCTCCAGTACCTGTTACGGCACCTTCATCCTGGCCATGGATAGATCACTTG
>CAWJZE010000002.1:805000-817166 GCA_963847265.1 uncultured beta proteobacterium
CCGTGTCTCAGTCCCAGTGTGGCTGGTCGTCCTCTCAGACCAGCTACAGATCGCAGGCTTGGTGAGCCTTTACCTCACCAACTACCTAATCTGCCATCGGCCGCTCCATTCGCGCAAGGCCCTTGCGAGTCCCCTGCTTTCATCCGTAGATCGTATGCGGTATTAGCACAGCTTTCGCTGCGTTATCCCCCACGATTGGGCACGTTCCGATGTATTACTCACCCGTTCGCCACTCGCCACCAGGATTGCTCCCGTGCTGCCGTTCGACTTGCATGTGTAAGGCATGCCGCCAGCGTTCAATCTGAGCCAGGATCAAACTCTATAGTTCGATCTTGAATTTTCTCGCTTCTCTCGAAGCAACTCATAAAAACGGAATTGAAGTGATACCTTCACTTCTATTTCCATGAGCGTTTAAAGTCTTTTCAGACTTTGTTCCGAAGAACTTTAGCCTGCCATCGCCTTCAAACGCCCACGCTTATCGGCTGTAAGTTTTTAAGGATCAACACCCGGCGCTTGGCGCCTTCAGTGTCTGACTCGCTGCGATCAGCGAAGCCTTGAATTCTACAACAGTTTTTGCAAGACCGTCAACTTGTTCAAGAATTTTTTCTTCTCGACTCCCGCCTTCTTCGCTCCGCTTGGCTCGGCTCCTGTCGCCAGATGCCTCACGTCGCGTTTGGTGCGAAGCCTTGGATTATGACACGGTTTTTTGAACCATCCATCAAGGCAGCAGGATTTTCTACCATCCCGCTCCGCCAGCTACCTACCGCTCCATGTGGGAAAGGCAGGCCGCTTGCTGGGTAGCGCTAGCGAAGCCCTAGATTATGACACAGTTTTCATCCTGCTGCCAAGTCCCTGTGCCTGGAATGGAGGGCACTATCCTTGATGACTCCAGTGCTCATCCAAAGTGGGCGTAAATTTTAGTGCGCCCTGAAGCCTTGGTCAATATGAGGCGTAGTTGACACAGGTCGTCCCTCTAGGTGCCGTCTGATCTTGCGGAGTGCACAACCGTCGAGCTCAAGCCATCCTCGCTCTTCTCGGCGGCGCACTCCACCACAGCCAGACCCCGAACACGATCATCGGCACGCACAGCCACTGCCCCATGCTCATGTTGAGCGCCAGCAGTCCCAGAAAATCATCGGGCTCGCGAAAGTACTCGGCCGTGAACCGCATCACGCCATAGCCGATCAGGAAGGCCGCCGAGACCCGGCGCTCGCGCCGCTCCTTGCGCGCGTAGAGCCACAGGAGGGTGAACAGCAGCAGCCCTTCGAGCAGGAACTGGTAGAGCTGCGACGGATGCCGCGGAAGCATCGAGCCGCTTTGCGGGAACACCATGCCCCAGGGAAGCTCGGGACTGCTGAAGCGGCCCCAGAGTTCTCCGTTGATGAAGTTTCCGATGCGCCCGGCCGCGAGGCCGGTCGGAATGCACGGCGCGACGAAGTCGAGTACCTGCCAGATGGGCTTGTGCCGTGAACGGGCAAACCAGAGCATTGCCACGATGACGCCGAGCAGCCCCCCATGAAAGCTCATTCCGCCCTGCCAGACGTAGAAAATCTCCAGCGGATGGGACAGGTAGAAGGCGGGCTTGTAGAACAGGCAGTACCCCAGCCGTCCTCCCACGATGGTGCCGAGCACGCCGAGAAACAGCATGTCTTCGACGTCCTTCGGGCCCCAGGCCCCCGGTCCGGTGATCGAGCGATAAGGCTCATGCCTCAGGCGCCGCATGCCCAGGAAAAGAAACAGGCCGAAGCCGACCAGGTAGGTCAGGCCGTACCAGTGGATGGCGACGGGGCCGAGTTGCAGCGCGACCGGATCGATGTGCGGATACATGAGCATCGAGCGATTGTGCCGCCCTTGCGGGGCGCACCTTCCCATATCGGCCGCTTTGGACAACAGGGCAAAAGCAGCTTTCCGGCCTTGTTCCATCGGCATCCAATGCTATCGATTCAGGAGCGACCCGCCATGACGCACCGGCATCACTGCGCAATCCGGGCGCGAACGAAATCGATGAAGCGTGCGAGCGCCGGGTTGTCCGGTGCGGCGGGCCAGACCAGGCTGGTCTCGCACTCGGGAAGACTGGCCCGCCCGCGGCCATTGGCCGCTCGCGAGAGTTCTCTTGCCGTCCGGTACACCACGCCGGAGCGCCTGAACTGCGTCACGCTCTCGGGCACCCATGCCACGCCGATGCCGGCCGAGACCAGGTTGACGATGGTCTGCATCTGGATGGCCTCCTGGGTGATCGCAGGCACATGCCCCGCGGCGTGGTACATCGCCGTGATCGCGTCGTGCAGCGAGGGCACGACGCGGCGCGGAAACAGCACCAGCGGCTCGGCCAGCACCTGGGCCAGCCCGCCGGCCTCGGCCAGGGCATGCTGCGCTGGCAGCGCCAGGACCAGCGGCTCGCGCGAGACGGCCATGCGCTCCAGCGTCCGGGGCGCGCCGCCGGGCGAGTGCAGCACCAGCCCCGCGTCGATCTCGCGCCGCGCCAGCGCTTCCAGCTGCACGTCGCCAGTGGCTTCGACCAGTTCCAGGGCCACCCGGGGCGCCAAGGCGCGGAAGGCGCACACCCAGGCGGGCAACGGCCCGAAGCCGATGGTCGAGACGAAGGCCAGCCGGATGCGGCCGACCTCGCCGGCCGCCGCCGAGCGGGCGCGCGCCGGCAACGCCTGGGCGCGCAGCAGCAGCTCGCGCACTTCGGGCAGCAGGGCTTCGGCCGCGGGCGTGAGCGCGACGCGCCGGCGGCTGCGCTCGAACAGCGTGACGCCGAGGTTGCGCTCAAGCTGGGCGATGGCCTGCGTGACCGGGGGCTGCGTCATGTGCAAGCGCGCCGCCGCGCGGCCAAAGTGAAGCTCCTCGGCCACCGCGACGAACTGGCGCCAGGCGCGCAGGTCGATGGAGGCATCTTTCATATGCGCAGCATATCAATGCACCCGGAAAAATGGATTGGAAGCAATCAACCATTCATCCGATACTGGGCCTCCCAGACGAGACATTCCAGGAAAGCACCATGGCCACCCAACCGATCCAGATCAACCGCCGCAGCGCCCACATCACCGAAGGCAAGTCGCGCGCGCCGAACCGCTCGATGTTCTACGCGATGGGCTACCAGGAAGACGACTTCAGGAAGCCGATGGTCGGCGTGGCCAACGGCCACAGCACCATCACGCCGTGCAACTCGGGCCTGCAGAAGCTGGCCGATGCGGCCATTGCCGGCATCGAGGAAGCCGGCGGCAACGCGCAGGTGTTCGGCACGCCGACCATCTCCGACGGCATGGCGATGGGCACCGAGGGCATGAAGTACTCGCTGGTCAGCCGCGAAGTCATTTCCGACTGCATCGAGACCTGCGTCGGCGGCCAGTGGATGGACGGCGTGCTGGTGGTCGGCGGCTGCGACAAGAACATGCCCGGCGGCCTGATGGGCATGCTGCGCGCCAACGTGCCGGCGATCTACGTGTACGGCGGCACCATCCTGCCGGGCCGCTACAAGGGGCAGGACCTGAACATCGTGAGCGTGTTCGAGGCGGTCGGCCAGAACGCCGCCGGCCACCTGAGCGACGAGGACCTGAAGGAGATCGAGAAGCGCGCCATCCCCGGCACCGGCTCGTGCGGCGGCATGTACACCGCCAACACGATGAGCTCGGCGTTCGAGGCGCTGGGCATTTCGCTGCCCTACTCCTCCACCATGGCCAACCCGCACGAGGAAAAGGCCAATTCGGCCAAGGAATCGGCCAAGGTGCTGATCGAGGCCATCAAGAAGGACCTGAAGCCGCGCGACATCGTGACCAAGAAGGCCATCGAGAACGCCGTGGCCGTCATCATGGCGACCGGCGGCTCGACCAATGCGGTGCTGCACTTCCTGGCCATCGCCCACGCGGCGGATGTGGAGTGGACCATCGACGACTTCGAGCGCATGCGCAAGAAGGTGCCGGTGCTGTGCGACCTGAAGCCCTCGGGCAAGTACCTGGCGGTCGACCTGCACCGGGCCGGCGGCATCCCGCAGGTGATGAAGATCCTGCTCAACGCCGGCCTGCTGCACGGCGACTGCATCACCATCACCGGCCAGACCATCGCCGAGGTGCTGGCCGACGTGCCTGACGAGCCGCGCGCCGACCAGGACGTGATCCGCCCGATCGGCCAGCCGATGTACGCCGAGGGTCATCTGGCGATCCTCAAGGGCAATCTGTCGCCCGAGGGCGCGGTGGCCAAGATCACGGGGCTGAAGAACCCCGTCATCACCGGCCCGGCGCGCGTGTTCGACGACGAGCAGTCGGCGCTGCAGGCCATCCTCGACGGCCGGATCGTGGCGGGCGACGTGATGGTGCTGCGCTACCTGGGGCCCAAGGGCGGCCCCGGCATGCCCGAGATGCTGGCGCCGACCGGCGCGCTGATCGGCGCCGGCCTGGGCGAGAGCGTGGGGCTGATCACTGACGGCCGCTTCTCCGGCGGCACCTGGGGCATGGTGGTCGGCCACGTCGCGCCCGAGGCGGCGGTCGGCGGCACCATCGCCTTCGTCGAGGAAGGCGATTCGATCACGATCGACGCGCACCAGCTGATCCTGCAGCTCAACGTGCCCGAGGCCGAGATCGCGAAGCGCCGCGAGGGCTGGACCCCGCCGGCGCCGCGCTACACCCGCGGCGTGCAGGCCAAGTTCGCCTTCAACGCGTCGAGCGCGAGCTCCGGCGCGGTGCTCGACAACTTCTGAGTCCCGTAGCAGGCGGCCGCGGGCGGACGTCCGCGACGCCCCGCTGTCTCGTTGCCTATTTCCTGCCTTGTTGACCGGCGCGCTTGCGGCCCGAACGGCTGTTGAGCATGCCCATCTGGCTGCGCTGACGGTCGATGCGCGCGCGCTTGCGCGCCTCCTCTTTTTCCATCACCTTGCGCTTGGTGTAGCCGGACGCGTCGGCATAGGCCCACCAAGCCACGGCCAGCGCGAACGGGATCAGCACGATCCACCAGCTCCATGCCGCCACGGGAGCCACCTCGAAGTACTTGAGGACCACGCCCAGCACGCCCAGCCCCAGAAACCACATCGCGAGTCCTTCCCGAGTTCTCGTTGAAGTGCGCCAGGGAAACCGCCGCACCGCGCTCTCTACAATCGCTCCGGACCTACTTTAGCGCACCCCGCCGCGCCCTCTCCCATGAAAAAAGCCCTGCTGCTTCTGACCCTGAGCCTCGGCGGCCTGGCGCCGGCCCGGGCCGACCTGGCGCTGGCCACCGCCAAGAACTGCATGAGCTGCCACGCAGTCGAGCGCAAGGTGCTGGGGCCCTCGTTCAAGGACGTGGCGGCCCGCTACCGGGACAACAAGGGCGCGGCCGACGCGCTGGCCCAGAAGATCATGAAGGGCGGTGCCGGTGCGTGGGGGGCGGTCCCGATGCCGGCCAACACCCAGGTCAGCGAGGCGGAAGCGAAGAAGCTGGCGCTGTGGGTGCTGGCGACGCCGTAACGGCCGCAACGGCGTCCGCGGCGCCTCAGGGGCGCGAGACCACGGTGGTGACGCTGTCGGGCGGCAGCACGGACGGCTGTGCCGGTGCCGCCGCAGTCATCACGCGCCCCTCGCGGCGCTCCAGGCGGTCCTCGATCTGGCCCAGGTGCGCGGCCATCGTGTTGTCGGACTGCTCCACGCGCGCGAGCAGGGCGGCCTCCAGCTCGGTCACGCGGGCGGCGCGTTTTTGCTCCTGCTGCTCCAGGAACAGCCGCAGCTCGGTGAAGCGCGACGCCTCGGCCTTGTCGGCCAGATCACGCTGGGCGGCGATCTCCTTGGCGTGCCGGCGGCCCTCCAGCAGCACCGAGCTTTGCAGGTAGAGCGCGTAGATCAGGAAGAACACGCCGAGCGCGGTCGTCAGACCCAGCATGACCAGGCCCAGCGGCGCATTGACCTGCATGAAGCCGAGCGAGACGGCCGTCGGGGCGGCCAGCGTCGGCCAGTTGAGGGCGGCCAGCGCCGCGATCAGCAGCACGATGATGAGTAGAAACGCGGAACGCACGCCCATGGCGCCTCCTGGCAGAAAGTGGAACGACCCGTCGGACAGGGTCCTGTGCGGGTTGTAGCACGTTATGCCTCGGGCGCCCGCATGGAGGTGCCGCACGCTCCTCCACACAGTGCAGGCTGCATCGATGCGGCCCGCCGACGCGCAACCCGGGCCGTGGCGCTTCGGCTGCTCAGTGCTTCTCGGTGAGCTGGTCGAGGATGGCCGGGTTCTCCAGCGTCGAGACGTCCTGCGTGATCGCCTCGCCCTTGGCGACCGAGCGCAGCAGCCGGCGCATGATCTTGCCGCTGCGCGTCTTGGGCAGGTTCTCGCCGAAGCGGATGTCCTTGGGCTTGGCGATCGGGCCGATCTCCTTGCCGACCCAGTTGCGCAGCTCGGCGGCGATGCGCTTGGCCTCCTCGCCGCTCGGGCGGCCGTGCTTCAAGACGACGAAGGCGCACACCGCCTCGCCCGTCAGGTCGTCGGGGCGGCCGACCACGGCGGCCTCGGCCACCAGGTCGGTCTTGCCGACCAGGGCGGATTCGATCTCCATGGTGCCCAGGCGGTGGCCCGAGACGTTGAGCACGTCGTCGATGCGCCCGGTGATGCGGAAGTAGCCACGGTCGGCGCTGCGCACCGCGCCGTCGCCGGCGAGGTAGACCGTGCCGCCCATCTCCTCGGGGAAATAGCTCTTTTTGAAGCGCTCCGGATCGTTCCAGATGGTGCGGATCATCGAGGGCCACGGCCGCTTGATGACCAGGATGCCGCCGGTGCCGTCGGGCAGATCGTGGCCGGCCTCGTCGACGATCGCCGCCATGATGCCCGGCAGCGGCAGCGTGCACGAGCCCGGCACCAGCGGCGTGGCGCCCGGCAGCGGGTTGATGACGTGGCCGCCGGTCTCGGTCTGCCACCAGGTGTCGATGACCGGGCAGCGCTCGTGGCCGACATTGCGGTAATACCACATCCAGGCTTCCGGGTTGATCGGCTCGCCGACCGAGCCCAGGATGCGCAGGCTGTCGAGGTTCCAGTTCTTCGGGTGCACCTTCTCGTCGGACTCGGCCGCCTTGATGAGCGAGCGGATGGCCGTCGGCGCGGTGTAGAAGATCGACACCTTGTGCTTTTCGATCATTTCCCAGAAGCGCCCGGCGTGCGGGAAGGTCGGCACGCCCTCGAACACCACCTGCGTGGCGCCGGCGGCCAGCGGGCCGTAGGTGATGTAGCTGTGGCCGGTGACCCAGCCGATGTCGGCGGTGCACCAGAACACGTCGTCCGGGCGCAGGTCGAAGCTCCACAGCATGGTCTGGCGCGCCCACAGCAGGTAGCCGCCGGTGCAGTGCTGCACGCCCTTGGGCTTGCCGGTCGAGCCCGAGGTGTAGAGCACGAACAGCGGGTGCTCGGCGCCGACCGGCTCGGGCGGGCATTCGTCGCCCTGCTGCCCTTCGAGCGCGTCGAGCGCCTCGGCGAACGACTTGTCGCGGCCCTCGACGCGCGGCCAGTCGCTCAGCGTGCGCTCGTAGACCAGCACACTCCTGACCGACTCGCAGCCGCCCAGCGCGATGGCCTCGTCGACGATGGCCTTCAGCGGCAGCTCCTTGCCGCCGCGCAGCTGGTAGTTGGCGGTCACCACCGCCACCGCGCCGGCGTCGGCGATGCGCTCGTTGAGCGCCTTGGCCGAGAAGCCGCCGAACACCACGCCGTGCGTGGCGCCCAGGCGCGCGCAGGCCTGCATCGCGACGATGCCCTCGATCGTCATGGGCATGTAGATGATGACGCGGTCGCCCTTCTTCACGCCCTCGGCCTTCAGCACGTTGGCGAAGCGCGAGACGCGCGCGAGCAGCTCCTTGTAGGTGATGGAGGTGACGGCGCCGTCGTCGGCCTCGAAGATGATGGCGGTCTTGTTCTCGACCGGCGTGCCCATGTGGCGGTCCAGGCAGTTGGCCGAGGCGTTGAGCTCGCCGTCGTCGAACCACCTGTAGAAGGGCGCGTTCGACTCGTCGAGCGTGCGCGTGAAGGGCTTGGTCCAGACCAGGTTCTCGCGCGCGAGCCGCGCCCAGAAGCCCTCGAAGTCGTCCGCCGCTTCCTTGCACAGCGCCTCGTACTGCGCCATGCTGGCGATGCGCGCGCCCTGCGAGGCGCGCTGGTCGGGCGGGAACACGCGGTTTTCGACCAGCGTGGATTCAATGTTCGATGCGCTGCTGCTCATTCTTCGTCTCCTGGGCATGGTTGGAAAGAAAAGGTGCGCGTACTGTCGGCGCCCGCACTTACGGGTCACTGACGCGGCATGGTAGCCCTGCCCCCAGCGCATTGCAGCGGGCGGGCGGCGCGGGCCGCCCGGCGGGGAGGCGGCTGCGGCAAGGCGCCGGTTCAGGGTGAAAAGCGCCCGCAGCGCCCGCCGTACGTGCCTCTGCAGCTATCGATTCAGTAGCATGTCAACCCGGAATGTCGCACCCGGTCATGCGCTCCGGCACCACCCACTGGTCGAACTGCTCGCCCGTCAGATGCCCCGAGGCCACCGCCGCCTCACGCAGGCTGGTGCCCTCCTTGTGCGCCTTCTTGGCGATGGCCGCCGCCTTGTCGTAGCCGATGTGCGTGTTGAGCGCCGTCACCAGCATCAGCGAGCGCGACACCAGCTCGGCGATGCGCTCGCGGTTCGGCTCGATGCCGACCGCGCAGTGGTCGTTGAAGCTCACCATGCCGTCGGCCAGGAGGCGCACGCTCTGCAGGAAGTTGTGCGCCACCATCGGGCGGAACACGTTCAATTCGAAGTTGCCCGACGCGCCGCCGATGTTGATGGCAACGTCGTTGCCGAACACCTGCGCGGCCAGCATCGTGACCGCCTCGCTCTGCGTCGGGTTCACCTTGCCGGGCATGATCGATGAGCCCGGCTCGTTCTCGGGGATGCTGATTTCGCCGATGCCGCTCCTCGGGCCGCTCGCGAGCCAGCGGATGTCGTTGGCGATCTTGGTCATGCTGGCGGCCAGCGTCTTGAGCGCGCCGTGCGCGTGCACCAGCGCATCGACCGAGGCCATCGCCTCGAACTTGCTGGGCGCAGTGACGAAGGGCAGCCCGGTCAGCCGCGCCAGCTCGGCCGCGACCGCCTCGGCATACCCCTTGGGCGCGTTGAGCCCGGTGCCCACGGCCGTGCCGCCCAGCGCCAGCTCGCACAGGTGCGGCAGCGCGGCGCGCACGTGCGCCTCGCCGTGCGCGAGCTGCGCCGCGTAGCCCGAGAACTCCTGCCCGAGCGTGAGCGGCGTCGCGTCCTGCAGGTGGGTGCGGCCGATCTTCACGATGTCGGCGAAGTCATTCGACTTCTGCTCCAGCGTGCCGCGCAGCCTGGCGATGGCCGGCAGCAGCTTGTGCGTGAGGGCCTCGACCGCCGCCACGTGCATCGCGGTGGGGAACACGTCGTTGCTCGACTGGCTGCGGTTGACGTCGTCGTTCGGGTGCACCAGGCGCCCTTCCCCGCGCTCGCCGCCGAGCAGCTCGCTCGCGCGGTTGGCCAGCACCTCGTTGACGTTCATGTTGGTCTGCGTGCCCGAGCCGGTCTGCCAGACCACCAGCGGGAACTCGTCCCAGTGGCGCCCGGCGATCACCTCGTCGGCGGCGGCGACGATGGCGTTTGTCTTCTTCTCGTCCTGCAGGCCGAGCGCGTGGTTCACCACGGCCGAGGCGCGCTTGACCTGCGCCAGCGCGGTGACGATCTCGCGCGGCTGGCGCTCGCCGGAGATGTCGAAGTTCTGCAGCGAGCGCTGGGTCTGCGCGCCCCAGAGCTTGTTTGCCGGCACGTCGATCGGGCCGAAGGTGTCGCGCTCGGTGCGCGTGGGGGCGTTGTCGTTGCCAGGGGTCATCGCGAACTCCGTTCTTCAAGGAAATGGCTGCAGCCGGGTACGGTGAAAGTCCGCATCTTCGCAAAGAACGGCGTGGCGGGGCCAGGCCGGGGCGCGGTGCAAGGCGGGCGCACCCCGGCTCGTGCTCATGCCGGGTGCGGCGCGGCGTAGGCGCCCGGCGCGGGCAAGTCCAGCGAGCGCCCGGCCAGCCGCTCGAACTCGACCGGGTCGTGCGCCGAGAAGATCGTGACGGCGGCGCCCTCGGCGCGGCGCAGCTCGCGCAGGCGCTGCTGGTTGCCCAGGCGCTGCCGGCGGTCCTTCTCGAGCATGGTCTGGTACATGCGCAGCCCCGGCGTGCACCACGGGCGCTCCAGGTCCATCTCGCGGTGATAGAAGTAGGCGTCGCCGGCCTGCAGCAACCACTGGCCGTCGTCGCGGCGCACCGCGACGCCCGCATGGCCGTGGGTGTGGCCGGGCAGCGGCACCAGCAGCACGTCCGGCGCCACGCCGCTCAGCCCCCGCACGCAGTCGAAGCCGTACCAGCGCTCGCCCTGGCCCGGGTCGTAGACCTGCCAGCGCGGCCGGCTCGACCACTGCTGCGGGCGGAAGCGCTGGCGGTCCATCCAGGTCTTTTGCGCGAGCGCCGCGTCGCGCTCCTGGCGCAGCAGGTGCACCGAGGCCTGCGGGAAATCGTCCAAGCCGCCGGCGTGGTCGAAGTCCAGGTGCGTCAGCACGATGTGGCGCACGTCGCTGAGCGCAAAGCCCAGCCGCTCGACCTGGCGCGCCGCGGTCATCTCGTCGCGGAAGTCGGGGCTGAGCAGCCGCAGGAAGAAGCCGCTCAGCCGGCTGCGCGGGTCGGTCACGTCGCGCAGGCCGAAGCCGGTGTCCACCAGCACCAGGCCACCGTCGGTTTCGAGCAGCAGGCAGTGGCACGACAGCTCGCCGCGCGTCAGCGCCCCGGGCGTGCGCCCGTCCATCAGGCGGCCGCCCAGCGGGCAGCTCGAAATGCAGTTGAGGTGGTGGATCTTCATGCCTGCGCCTCTCGTGAAAAACGGCGGTTGCTATGGATTTGGTAGCTGTCCAGGCTTGTGGAGCCTGCGTCGCAGTCGCTTTTAGCTCGAAATGGACGGGTCCGTGGCTGCCCGGCGGCATGAGGCAAGGCGCATGCCGGGCTCGCGGGCCGAATGCCTTGCCGGCTGCGCCGAGCGCGAGCGGCGACGATACCAAGCGCTTCTCCGGGTGCGGTAAGGTGTGGCCTTTGGCATTACCGCTCCTGACTCCGGCCGCAGCCGAGGGAATGCAGCCGCTTGGATATCCGATGATGAGAAAAGAAGAAAGAAGCCGCCGCGCGGCGATGCCGCAGCCCTGCGCGAAGCACCGTGTGTGGGTCGACGATACGACCGCGTTCTCGACCGGCGAGATCGGCCGGCTCCGCCATGACTTCCACGAGCACCCATTGCTCCAGCTGGCCGAGCTCGAGCGGCTGGCGCACGATCTTGCGCCCCTCGGCCAGTGCCGGTTCGTGCGGCCGGGCATCACCCAGGCTTCGGCCTTCGTCCATGCCGACACGCACCCCGGCGGGCTCGGGATCGGCGAGGTGTTCCGCCGCATCGAGGAAGCGGGCTCGTGGGTCGCGCTCTACAACGTCGAGGCCGTCCCGCGCTACCGGGCGCTGCTCAGCGAGATCCTGGACACGGTACGGCCCCTGATCGAGCGCGAGCAGGGGCCGGCGTTCATGGAAACCGGGTTCATCTTCGTCTCGGCGCCGCCCTCGGTGACGCCCTTCCACATCGACCGCGAGAACAACTTCTGGCTGCAGCTGCGCGGCCGCAAGACCCTGAGCGTGTGGCCCCACACCGACCGCACCGCCGTCCCGGCCGAGGTGGTCGAGGACTTCATCGTGGCCCACGCCACCCGGGGCGTGCGGTTCAGCGAGGAGCTCAGGTCGCGCAGCCGCGACTTCGACGTCGGGCCCGGCGACGGCGTCTACTTTCCGAGCACCACGCCCCACGCCACGCGCTCGGAGCGCGACTGGGTGCGGCCGGGCGACGGCGTCTCGGTCTCGTTCGGCGTCAATTTCTACACCGCCGCCACCCGCCGCACGGCGCGCGTGCACCAGGTGAACCGCCTGCTGCGCAGAGGATTCGGCCTGGCGCCCACTTTTCCCGGCGAGTCGCACACGGCCGACGCGCTGAAGGCGCCGATCGGCAGGCTGATCGGCGCCTCGCGCCAGGTGGGCAGAAAGGTTGTGGCGCCCCTGCTGCGCCGCAGCGTCGCGCCGCCGCCGCCCGGGTCATATTGAAAGTATTTAAGAGTATTGAAGAGCGGGCTCGGAGAGCCTGTACCGCCCTTAAAAATTCGTAGCAGGCAGTTCT
>CAWJZE010000003.1:0-14905 GCA_963847265.1 uncultured beta proteobacterium
AAAGCCGAGCCGGCTGAAGGTGTTGGCGCTGTTGGACAGCTGCAGCAGGCTGGAGCCGCCCAGGCCATACCCCCGGGTGTAGGTGACCGCGGCATCGACGACACCGAACAGCGTGACCGACGACTGCGCGCAGGCACAGGTCGCGGCCGTGCAGGCGGCCAGGGCCGCGAGGGATTTCTTCATTGTTGTCTTTCGGGAGTTTTCGTTCAGATGTCGAGCACGAGCGGGCCGCGCCTGCAGCCCGACACGCAAATCATCATGGTCTTGTTCGACGCGCGTTCGCGCTCGGTGAGGATGCCGTCGCGGTGCTCGACCTCGCCCGCCAGCACCTTCGTTTCGCAGGCGCCGCAGATGCCTTCCTTGCAGCTGTGGTCGGGGCTGAGCCCGGCGTCGATCAGGCTGTCGAGAATGGACTTGCCGGGCGGCACCTCGACGGTCTTGCCGCTCTTGGCGCACTCGACCATGTAGCTCTGCGTGGCGCTCGGCGCCTCGACGTGCACCGCCGCGAAACGCTCGATGTGGGCGTTCGAGCAGCCCAGCCGCTCGCAGGCTTTCTCGAAGGCATCGAGCATCGGCGCGGGGCCGCAGCAGTAGTAATGGCTGTCGGCGCCCTTGCCGGCCAGGAGCGCCGCGAGGTCGGGCGGGCCACCCTGCTCGTCGTCGAAGTGCCAGGTGAGCCGCACCGATTTTTCCGCGGCCAGCGCCTCGATCGCCTCGCGGAAGGCCGCCTCCTTGGCGGTGCGCGCGCAGTAGATCAGCTCCACCGGCTTGCCGATGGACACGAGCCGCTGCAGCATGCACCAGATCGGCGTCACGCCGATGCCGCCGGCCACCAGCACCGAGCGGGCGGCGCCCTCCTCCAGCCGGAAGTTGTTGCGCGGCGCCGAGATCGGCAGCGTCATGCCCACGCGCAGCTGCTGGTGCACGTAGCGCGAGCCGCCCCGGCTCTTGCGGTCGTTGAGCACACCGACCACGTAGCGCTGGCGGTCGCTCGCCGGGTTGCACAGCGAGTAGCTGCGCACCAGCCCGTTGGGCAGGTGCAGGTCGATGTGGGAGCCGGCCTCGAAGGCGGGGAACTCCACGTCGGGCGTTGCCGGGCGGAACTCGACGCTGACGATGCCGTCGGCCTCGTAGCGCATGGTGTGCACCAGGGCGTTCAGCGTGGGGGAGGACATGGCGGAGCGTCTCGATGAAGCAATGCAGTCGGCGGTGCGGCGACGGTGGCCCGGGTCATGCGGCGGCCGGCTCGGCCAGCTGCGCCTGCGCCAGGCTGCGCAGGTGGCGGCGCAGACGCACGACGCCCAGGTCGTGCTGGTAGAGCGTCTCGTGCTGGTTGGCGTCCGACTCCATGGCTTCGAGCATCACGCGATCCTGCTCCAGAACGTGCCAATGGCGCGCTTCGAGCCGGTTCCTGTAGAGGAAGCGCCAGGTGTCGCGCTCCCAGCCGGGCGCAAGCTTGCGCGCACGCCAGAAAAACACCGCCGACATGCCTTCGGAGATCGGCGTGACGCAGCCGATGATGATGAAGTTGCCGCCGGGGCCGCCGGTCTTCGGGTAGGGAATTTCGAGCCGCATCCAGTGGATGCCGGTGTCGGCCCACTCGGTCCAGTCGAAGTTGACGTTGCGCTGGCCTTCCTTCTCGAACACGAAGCCCGTGTCGGTGGCGCGAATCCCGAATTTGGCCTTCGTCTCGCCTTCGGCCATCGAGTGCGACTGCTTGTGCAGGTAGGTGCCGTGCATCGGGTCCATCACGTTGTCGAGCACGTAGCGGTAGTCGCCCCTCCACTCGGTGTAGCAGAGGAAGGCGCTGTACTCGGCGTGGTTGGTGAGCTGCTCGGGCAGCACCAGTGGTGGCGGCGTTTCGACCGCCTCCCTGGAGTTGTAGAGGAACACCGCGCCGGCGTGCTCCTGCACGTGGAAATTGTGCGTGGCGTGCGAGCCTTCGAGTTTGCAGCCCGGACTGCCGGGCACGCGCGTCACGACGCCATCGCAGCGCACTTCGACGCCGTGGTACGGGCACGAGAGGCGGTCGCCCAGCACCACGCCTTGCGACAGCGGGGCGCCGCGATGCGGGCAGCGGTCTTCCAGGGCATGCAGCGTGCCGTCGGTGTCGCGCCAGAGCGCGAGCTTGCGGCCCAGGCGGCGCAACGAAACGGGATTCTCGCGGATGAAGCCGGACGGACAGATGGGGTACCAGAGGTCCTTGAGACCGATCTGGAGCAGGTGGTCGACGGGGTCGGTGGCAGTGGCGACGTTCATGGTGTTCTCCACGGAAGGGTGAATGGAAAAGCCCGGCGGGCGCTCAGGCGCCCAGCACGGCCATTTCCTTGCGGTACAGCGCTTCGGTCCAGGGCTGCCCGCCGGGCGCGGGCAGACCGCTGTCATTGAGCTTTTCGACCAGGCCCGGCAGGTCGTGAATGCCGCTGGCAAAGGCGCGCTCGATCGCGTCGCCGAGCAGGTCTTCGTAGGTGGTCGCGGGGCGCTGGCGCGCCTGGTGGGGTTCGAGGTAGCGGTCTTGCATCGTGGGCCTCCAGGAAGCGGAATGGGCAGGAAGAACGAGAACGAGAAGTGGAACGAGGATCAGGCGGCCGCGGCGGCAATGGGCACGGCCCAGGCGTCGTAGCCGTACACCCAGTCGGCGTTGCCGCCCTCGCGCAGCCAGTTGTTGCCGCGCGAGCCCAGCTGGACCTGGCTGGCGCGCTCGATGCGCGCCTGCTCGTAGCGGCGCAGCGCGCCGGCGACGTCGGTCATGGCGATGCCTTCGAGGTGGCGGGCCAGCACCACCGCGTCCTCGATCGCCATGCCGGCGCCCTGCGCCATGAAGGGCAGCATCGGATGCGCCGCATCGCCCAGCAGCGCCATGCGCCCCGACGACCAGGCCGGCATCGGGTCGCGCTCGTACAGCGCGGTCTTCAGGACCGTGTCGCAGGCATCGAGCAGCGCGCGCGCGTCGGGGTGGTAGGCCACGTACTGCTCGCGCAGCTCGTCGACGCTGCCGGGCGCGGTCCACGACTCCAGGTGCCAGGTGTCCTGCGGCGTGGTGGCGAAGATGAAGATGTCCCTGCCCCGGTTGAGCGGGAAGGTCACGATCTGGCTCTGCGGATTGGGGCCCCACCACTTGGTGAACGCGCCCAGGTTCGGCACGCCCGCCACGCGCTCGGCGGGCACCACGGCGCGGTAGGCGACGATGCCGGTGAAGCGCGGGTGCTCCGCGCCGAACATCGCGGTGCGCACCGCCGAGTGGATGCCGTCGGCGCCGATGAGCGCGCCGACGCGCGCATTGCTGCCGTCGGCGAAGGTCAGGCTCACGCCCTGCCCGTCCGCGGCGATGGTTTCGGCGCGCTTGCCGAGCGCGACCCGCTCCGCGGGGAACCTGTCGGCCAGGGCCGCCAGCAGGTCGGCGCGGTGGATGGTGAGCTGGGGCGCGCCGTAGCGCTCTTCGGCAGAGTCGGCCATTTCCAAGCGCGAGGTTTCCTCGCCGCTGTCGTAGGTCCGGCTGATGCGGTGCGTCGGCCGCGCCGCCGTCACGCGGACGGCGTCGCCGATGCCCAGGCCGTCGAGCGCGCGCACGGCGTTGGGCGTCAGGTTGATGTCGGCGCCGACGCGCGCGAACTGCTTCGATTGCTCGAACACGACCACGTCGTGCCCCGCGCGCCGCAGCGCGATGGCGGCCACCAAGCCGCCGATGCCCGCGCCGACGATGCCGATGGTGGATTCGGATGTCTTCATCGTTGTCTCCATGGGTGAAAGGCTTACTCGGCCACGATGTTGCGGGCCTTGATGATCCTGGCCCATACCGCCGTCTCGTCGCGGATGGCGGCGTCGAACTCGGCCGGCTTCATTGCCGCGGCCGTCATGCCCTGCGCCTTCAGGCGCTCGCTCACCTCGGGCCGGTCCAGCATCTGCGCGGCGTCCTTCGCGAGCTGCTCCGCGACGACCGGCGGCGTGCCGGCGGGCGCGAGCAGGCCGTACCAGGAGGTGACGGCCACGCCCGGGATGCCCTGCTCCGCCAGCGTCGGGATGTCCGGCGCGGCCGCGCTGCGCCTGGCTTCGGTGACGCCGAGCGCGACCAGCCTGCCGTTCTTGATGAAAGGCAGCGTCGCCGGCAGGTTGCTGAACATCAGCGGCACCACGCCGCCCAGCACGTCGTTGAGCGCGGGCGCCGTGCCCTTGTACGGCACGTGCAGCAGGTCGATGCCGGCCTGCTGCTTGAACAGCTCGCCGGCCAGATGCAGGCCGCTGCCCACACCGGGCGAGGCATAGGACAGGGTATTCGGCTTGGCCTTGGCGAGCGCCACCAGCTCCCGGGCGCTCTTGATGCCGGCCGAGGGCGAAGCCACCAGCACGTTGGGCGCCTTGGCCAGCAGGGTGACGGGCACGAAATCCTTTGCGACGTCGAACGGGAAGTTCGGCATCAGCGTCGGGTTGATCGTCAGGTTGCCCGCCGGCACCACCAACAGGGTGTGGCCGTCGCCCTTGGCGCGCTTGACCTTGTCCATGCCGATGTTGCCGGCCGCGCCGGGGGCGTTGTCGACCACGGCCGCCTGGCCGTACTTCCTGGCGAGACCCTCAGAAAGAATGCGCGCCAGCGTGTCCACCGGCCCGCCCGGCGGAAAGGGCGAGACGATGGTGAAGCGGTCGGATGCAAGCTGCTTCTCGACCGGAGTCTGAGCAAAAGTAGTCACCGAAACCACCGCCGCTGCGAGCGCAGCGAAGCATGTTCGGGAGACACCGCGGAACCGGCTTCGCCGGGCCGCCGGTGTCGCCCCCTTGAGGGGGGAGGCGGCTACACGAAGTGAGCAAGCAACGGGGGTGGTCATTTTTTTTCCGTGAGGAACTTGCCCTGCGGGCCTTCGGCGTTCTTCTGGCGGCGCGTGTGGCCGTCCAAGCCGCCATCGACCGCCCACTCGGCGAACACGGTCGGGCCCGGCTCGAACTCGCGCGGCAGCCAGTCGGCGGTGAGCTGGTCTTCGTCGGCGTAGTACTCGATCAGCCCGCCGGCCGGGTTCTTGAAGTACCAGAAGTACGCCGACGAGACCGGATGCCGCCCCGGGCCGAGCTGCGTCTCCCAGCCCTGGCGCGAGAAGTGCAGGCCGCCGCCGAACACCTCGTGGATGTCGCGCACGGTGAAGGCCACGTGGTTGATGCCGCGCTTGCCCGAAGGCAGCTGCAGCAGGAACAGGTCGTGGTGACCCCCGCTCGGTGCGCATCGCATGAAGGCGCCGCGCCCCGGGTAGGTGTCGGACGAGACGAAGCCGAAGCGGTCGGCATAGAACGCGCTCGTCGTCGCCACGTCGGCCGTGAAGAACACGACATGACCGACCTCGATCGGCGTCGCGCGCTCGTAGATCGGGCTCGGCTGGTTGACGCGCGGCTTGGCGCTCCAGGTGTTCATGGCGGCGCTCTCCACCTGCACCTCGCGCTTGCGCGTGACCTGTAGCCGCACGGCCAGGCCGTTCGGGTCGGTGCAGCCGATGCGGCGCGCGCCGTCCACCTCGCCATCGACGAAGCCGGGGTCGTTGTGGATAGCGGCGGCATAGCGCTCCAGGTCCGCATCGCTCTCGACGCCCCACACAACTTCGCGCAGCGTCGGGCCCTCTTCCACCGCGGGCGGCAGGCCGGGCTTGTCGAGCGCCGCGACGACGACGCGGCAGCCGTTGAGGCATTCGAAGACGAGCTCGTCGGCGGCCTCCGCCACGAGCTGCAGGCCCCAGTCCTCGAAGAACCGGCGGCAGGTGGGCAGGTCGTCTGCCCCATAGGTGATTTGGTCGATGCCCAATACGCTCATGGTGGTTCTCTCGATAGGTCGGGATCAGTGGGTGCGCGGCAGTTGCCGCCCCAGGCCGGCAACGCCAGGGGCGGCACCGGACAGCACTGCGGCTCCGCCGCTGGAACGGTCCGAAGGCAGGCGCAGCGTCAGCCAGACCCCGCAGATGGCGACGCAGACCTGCGCAATGATCAACAGCGAAAAACCGGCGGAGACGTGCGTCTTCATGAGGCTGCCCATCGCGGCCGGCATGAAGGCGGCCACCATGTTTCCAACGCCATTGATGATCCCGTAGGCGCTGCCGACGCTCTGAGCCGGTGAAAATCGCTGGATCAACGTGGGGATGGCCGCACCCTGGATGCCCCAGAAGGCGCTCGCCAGCAACAGGAAACTCAGGGTGCTCAAGGTGCTCCTGCTGCCCACCAGCGCGAACACGCTCGCGGCGCACACCAGCCCGCCCAGGGTGAACACCAGCGGTGTCCGCCGGTCAGGGATCAGGTCGACCATGACGCCGCCCATAAAATTAGCGGCGATGCCGACCAGAAACGGCAGCGACGAGATCCAGCCCATCTCGCGCAGCGAGAAACCCTTGTCATCCACCAGGTAGGCGGGCAGCCACGAACTGCTGCCCCAGAGGTAGGCCAGCGTGAAGATTTCGATCAGCAGGATCGAGCCCAGGTGCGGCGTGGCCAGCGCGCCGCGAAACACGCTCCAGATCGACCGCGATGGGGCCGCAGGCAGGGCTGAACCGCTCGGTCCCGGCGATCCGGCCGTGTCGGCCAGGACAGGCTTGGGAATGAAAAAATAGACCAGCGGCATGCCGACCAGCAGGTTGATCAGGGCCAGTACATGGAAGGACGCGGTCCAGCCGAACGCGTGCAGCAGCACGCTGACCAGCGGGAAACCTACGGCAAGGCCGAGGGACACCCCCATCGAGCTGACCGCGTTGGGCTTGCCTCGCTCCGGACCGGCGAAGTAATCGCGTATGAACATGGTCTTGAGCGAGAACAGCGGTCCCTCGCTGGCGCCGAGAAAGGCGCGCACCACCAGCAGCGCGAACAGCGAGCCCGACAGGGGCGACAGCGCCGTCAGCACGGCCCAGACCAGCATGCTCACCAGCAGGCCACGCCGGTAGCCCAGAAAAGTCTCGTAAAGCGGCGTCAACAGCAGGGCAGCCACGCCGTAGCCGAGCAGGAAAACGCTCATCAGCGAGCCTTGGCCAGCGCGATCGTTCACCAGCCCGAAGGTGGCGAGGAAGTCGTGATCGACAATCAGCACCGAGACGTTGACCCGGTCGATATAGGCAATGACGACGATCAGCAGCAGGGAAAAAACACCCAGCCAGCGCTTGCGGTTTGACATGTCAATGGTTCCAGGTTCGGGCTTGCGTGTGCGGTGCACAGGCTCGGCGGCCGTCGCTCAGGCCCCTTGGGCCCACGGCAGCGGCTGCTCGTTGGTGCCCCAGTACATGCTCTTTTGCTCCATGTACTGGAAGATGCCCTCGCGTCCCTTCTCGCGGCCCAGGCCGCTGTCGCGCCAGCCGCCGAAGGGTGTCGAGACCGAGAACTGCTTGTAGGTGTTGACCCAGACGGTGCCGGCCTGCACCGCGCGGCCGATGCGCCAGGCACGCTTGAAGTCGCGGCTCCACACGCCCGCGGCCAGCGCGTAAACGCTGTCGTTGGCCTGCGCGATCAGTTCCTCCTCGCTGTCGAAGGGCATCGCCACCAGCACCGGCCCGAAAATCTCTTCCTGGCTGATGCGTGCGCTGTTGGTGAGGCCTTCGAGGATGGTCGGCGTGTAGAAATACCCCTTGTCGCGGCCCTCGCCGTGCGGCCGTACGCCGCCGGTGCGGATGTGCCCGCCTTCCGACACGCCGAGCTCCACGTAGCGCTCGATGCCCTCGCGGTGCTTGGCCGTGATGAGCGGCCCCATCTGCGTGCGCTCCGAGGCCGGGTCGCCCACGCGCAGCGCGTTGGCGCCTTCGGCCAGCCGCGTGACGAACTCGTCGTAGATCGGCCGCGCCACGAACAGCCGCGAGCCGGCGATGCACGACTCGCCCGACGAGCTGAAGATGCCGTAGAGCACGCCGCTGACCGCGTGATCGAGGTCGGCGTCCTCCAGCACCATGGTCGGCGACTTACCGCCCAGCTCCAGCGAGACCGGCATCATCTTGTCGGCCGCGATGTGCGCGATGTGCTTGCCCGTCGAGGTGCCCCCGGTGAACGAGACGCGCTTGACCAGCGGATGCTTCGTGATCGCGTCGCCGATCACCGAGCCCTTGCCCGGCAGCACGCTGACCATGCCTTTGGGCACCCCGGCCTCCTCGCAGATGCGCGCGAGCTCGAGCGCCATCAGCGGCGTGACCTCGGCCGGCTTGACCACCACCGCGTTGCCCGCCGCCAGCGCCGGCGCGAGCTTCTGCGCCTCGCTCGCGATCGGCGAGTTCCAGGGCGTGATGGCGGCGACCACGCCCATCGGCTCGTGCACGCTCATCGTGACGAACGCGCCGCGCGAGGGCGTGATGGTTTCCTCCAGCGTCTCCAGCGCGGCGGCAAAGAACTGGAAGGTGGCGGCGGCGCTCGCCACCAGTGCACGCGTTTCGTTGATCGGCTTGCCGTTGTCGAGGCGCTGCTTCTGCGCCAGGGCTTCGCCCTGCTCGCGGATCAGCTGCGCCACGCGGTGCAGCACCGTGGCGCGCTCGTGCGGCAGGCGCTGCGCCCAGCCGCTCGTGAGGAAGGCGCGGTGTGCGCCCTGGATCGCCTCTTCGACGTCGGCCAGGCTCGCGGCCCGCAGGCGCGCAATGGGCTCGCCCGTCGCCGGGTAGAGGCTCTCGTACACCTCGCCGCCGCCCGGGCGCCATGCGCCGGCGATGTCGAGGGGAAGCAGTTCCGAAGAAATCATCGTCGTCTCTCTCTTGGGTCAGATCACCAGCGCGGCCGCCCGGTTGCGCAGCGCCCGCACCGCGCTGTAGACGGTGAGCGCGGAGGTCTTGGGGTTGGCCGCCAGCGGCTTGTTGCGCATGGTCAGCTCGAAGCCGCCGAAGGCGCCCGCGGCTTCCACCAGATGCACGTTGTCCGCGACGGCCGGGTCGGCGATCAGGCGCACCAGCGTCCGGTCGAGCCCGAGGCCCGCGAGCGACACGGTGGCCGCCACGTTGGCATTCTTCGGATAAAGCAGGGTGGCCTCGCGGGCGCTGCCCTCGAAGATCACGCAGGCCTCGGTCAGCGCGTCGAGGTCGCGGCCCTGCTCCGCCGGCGTGTCCTTCCAGGCGCGCGGCGGCTTGCGGCCGGTGTAGCGCACGGACTCCAGGCCGCCGATGCGCGCCGCCGCCAGCGCGTCGATGGCGCCGATCGCGCCGGCGATCAGCTGCACCTGGGTGCCGCCCGCGGCCGCGGCGGCCTCCAGCTGCTCCGCCAGGCCCTGGGCCGACAGCGCGCCCACGGAGGCGACCACGCACGGCGTGCCGCGCCGCAGCGCTGGCACCACGTGCTCCCCGATCGCCGCGTGGCCGGCGGCTTCGAGCACCAGGTCGATGCCGGACGGCGGCACGGCCGCCACCACCCGGGCGTCGGGCGCGAGCCGCTGCGCGGTCGCCTGCGCCGCGGCCGCGCCGTCGGCGGGCACGACGATGGCGGCCACCGCGAAGGCGGGATCGTCCCGGAGCAGTTCGAGCACCGAAGTGCCGATGGCCCCGCAGCCGACGAGCGCGATGCGCAATGCGGACGGCATGGTCATGTCCTCACTCGACGGCGGCCGCGGCAACCGGGCCGAGTGCCGGAATCTGGGTCACGGTGTTGGTCGGCGGGCCGGCGAACGCGCTCTTGAAGCCGCCGATGGACAGCATGTCGATCTCCAGCAGGAAGGGTCCCGGCGACGCCAGCGCGTCGCCCAGGCGCGCCTCGAGGTCGTCGAGGCTTTGCACCCGCGCATGCGGCAGCGCGAGCGACGCGCACAGCATGGCGTAGTCGGGCGTATGCAGGTTCACGTAGCAGCGGCGGCCGCCGTACTGTGCGTCCTGGATGTTCTTGATGACACCGTAGCCCTGGTCGTTCATAAGCACGATCACCAGGTCGGTCTTTTCCTGCACCACGGTGGCGAGCTCGCCCAGGTTCAGGATGAAGCCGCCGTCGCCGGCCAGGCAGAAGGTCTTGCGGCCCGAGCCGGTCACGGCCGCGCCGACGGCCGCGCCGATCGCCATCGGCATGCCCTGCCCGATGCCGCCGCCGGTGGCGTGCACGCCGGCGCTCGGCTCGAAGATGCGCAGCTCGCGGTTGCCCCAGGTGCTGTTGGACACGGTCACGTCGCGCACCCAGTTGAAGTTGCGCCCGGCCGCGGCCTGCAGCCGGCGCACCAGCTCGGCGTAGGGGCCGAGCCCGTCCGTCAACGTGGCGACGGCCTGCTCGTGCGCGGCGCGCAGGTCGGCCAGCAGCGCAGGGTCGGCCTTGTAATTGGCAGCTTCCAGCCGGTCGGCCAGTCCGTCGAGCGCGAGTGCCGAGTCGCCGCAGACGAACAGCTCGGTGGCGTAGCCGCGCCCTTCGGCGGCCGCGTCGGCATCGACGCGGTAGAGCGGGCGCGGCAGCTTCAGCTCGTACTTGAGCGTCTCGTTGCCGCGCAGACGCGAGCCCACCACCAGCATCGCGTCGCAGCTCTGGTAGAGCGCCTCGACCGGCTTCTGGATGTTGTAGGCGCCGAGCGATCCGGGGTCGTCTTCCGGCACGGTGCCGCGGCCCTGCGTGGTCGTGACCACGCCGAAGCCGAGCTTCTGCAAGCGCCGGACGGCAGCACCCGCGTGGCGCGCGCCGCCGCCGACCCACAGCATCGGGCGCTTGGCCGTGGCGAGGCGCGCGGCCAGCGCGTCGAGTGCCGCGGCGGACGGCACCGCAGCCTCGATCGGCAGCGGCGACAGGTCGGCCGGCATCGTGGTGAGCGCCGACTGGATGTCGATCGGAATCTCGACGCTCACCGGCCCGGTCGGCGCCGTCAGCGCGACCTGCACCGCGCGCTTCAGGGTGCCCAGCACGGTCTCCACGCTGCGCACGCGGAACGCCGCCTTCGATACCGCCTTGAGCATGGTGAGCTGGTCGGGCGCCTCGTGGATGTACGACATGCCCTTGTCGAGGTAGGGCGTCTCGATCTGCCCGGTGATGTGCAAGAGCGGCGCGCCGGCCGTCAGCGCCTCGACCAGGCTGCCCGCGATGTTGCCCGCGGCCGGGCCGGTGCTGGTCAGGCACACGCCCAGGCTGGCGGTCGAGCGCGCATAGGCATCGGCCATGTTGCCGGCGCCGGCCTCGCCGCGCGCCGGCACGAAGCGGATGGCGCCGCGCTGCGCGAAGGCGTCGAGGATCGGCATGTTGTGGATCGAGATGACGCCGAACGCCGCCTTGACGCCGCACCGCTCGAGAAAGGCGGCGACGACCGCGCCGACCGTGACCGTGTTGTTGGGGTTATGCATGGCGTGACAGGCCTCCGGAAATGTCGATGTGGCTGCCCGTCGTGTACGACGCGAGGGGCGAGGCCAGGAAAAGGATCGCGCGCGCGGCTTCGGTCGGAAGCCCCAGGCGACCCAGCGGAATGTGTTTGTCCTGCGCGAGCCGGCCGCTCCAGGCGGTCCAGTCGAGCGTCTTGTCCTCGCGCGCCTCGAAGCGGCGGCGCCACTGGCCCGACTCGACCAGGCCGATCAGGATGCCGTTGACGCGCACGCCCTGCGGCGCGAACTCGGTGGCCATCGAGCGCACCAGGTTCAGGAGGCCGGCGCGCGCCGCCGAGGTCGCGACCATGTGCGGCTCGGGCTGGCGCGCCAGCAGCGAGTTGGCGCACACGATGGCCGCGTCGCCGAGCGCGGCGCGCTGCGCGGTGAGCTGCGGCAGGAAGGCGCGTGTCGGATGGATGACCGAGAAGAACTTCAGGCGCAGCTCCTCGGTCCAGGCCGCGTCGTCGGTGTCGGCGAAGGTGGAGACGCGCCCCTGCCCCGCGTTGTTGACCAGCATCGACGCCGGCCCCAGCGCGGCCTCGCTGGCAGCGGCGAAGGATTGCACCGAGGCCGCGTCGAGCACGTCGCAGGTGCGCGCGAAGAGCCTGGCTGCCGGGCGCGCTTCGCGCAGGCTGGCCACGGCGCGGTCGAGCCGCTCGGCGTTGCGGCCGCACAGCGCCACGGCGGCGCCGCAGTCCAGCAGCAGTTCGACGGTCGCCAGGCCGATGCCCGAGGAGCCGCCGGTCACGACCGCCACGCGCCCCGCCAGCGCATCGGCGGCGAGGAAGGAAGAAGGAGAACGCGCTTGCGTCATGGTCGTCTCGTCCTGCATGTACTCAGGCTCAGGCGCGGGCGGCGCCATGCAGCGGCACCACCTTGGCCATGGCGGCGGGCGAATAGTTGAGCAGCCCCGAGATGGCGTCGGCGGTGCCGCGCACGCGCTGCACCATCTCGTCCATCCGGTTCTCGTCGATGTGGCCCGAGGTGATGGTCGCGCCCAGCGCGGCGACGATGTGGCCGCTGTGGTCGCGCACCGGGGCCGCGATGGTGGAGATGTTCGATTCGAAGAAGCCTTCGCCCAGCACGTAGCCGCGCTTGCGGTCGGCCTGGACCATGTCGAACAGCTCGCCGACCGACTTCGGCGTGCTCGGGGAGAAGCTTTCGAGCTTGTCCTCGGGGTAGAGCGCGCGCAGCTGCGGCAGCGTCAGGTCTTCCAGCAGGATGCGGCCGAGCACCGTCGCGTGCGCCGGCAGCCGGGTGCCCACGCTGACCGAGCTGGCGAACGGCGTCGGCGGCGCGACTTTCGCCACGTAGACGATCGAGCGGCCGTCGCGTACGACCAGGTTGCACGGGGTGCGCAGCTCGTCGCACAGGCGGTTGAGCAGCGGCGTGCCGAGTTCGGTCAATTCGAGCGAGGCCAGGTACTCGAAGCCGAGCCGCAGCACGGCCAGCCCGAGGCGGTAGTCGCGCCCGCCGTCGGCGCGCTCGATGAAGCCCATGCCCTCCAGCGTGGTCAGCAGCCGGAACACCGTCGAGCGCGGCAGGTCGAAGCGGCGCGCCAGCTCGGGCGCGGAGAGCGTGCGGTTCTCGCGGCTGAATTCGCACAGCACGCGCAGGCCACGCTCCAGCGCGGGGACGTTGTAGCGGTCGGCGCCCTCGCCCGCCACGTCGTTGTCGTTGGCACTCATGGATCCCTCGTTGCTGGTGGTCGGATCGGTTCAGGGCGAAAGCGTTTCGCGCAGCAGCGCGGCGATGGCCGCCGGCCGCTCCACGTAGCTGGCGTGGCCGGCGTCGGCGATCAGCTCGAGCGCAACGCCGCATCGCTTCGCCACCTCGGCGCAGCCGGCCGGCGGGGTGACGACGTCGAGCGCGCCGCAGGCCACGCGCACCGGCATCGCGGGCGGCAGGTCGGCCAGCAGGTCGCCTGCGCAGAGCAGCTCCACGGCCTGTCGGTAGCCCGGCTCGTTCAGGCGCGCCATGTTCCAGCGCACCCACTGGCGCGCCAGTTCGCTCGCGCCATCCGACAGCAGGCGACCCGAGCGCTGCGCGGCCATGCCGGCGATGCCGAGCCGGGCCAGCGTGTCGAGCCGTTCGGCGCGAACCCGGCGGCCGGCCTCGGCGCGCGCCGGCGCGCCATAGCCGCTGGCCGGGCTGATGAGCACCAGCCGCCCGATGCGCTGGGCCAGCGGCGAGCCGGGGCGCGCCGCGGCGGCCGCGACGAGCGCGCCGAGCGAGTGCCCGACCAGCACGCAGGAGTCCACTTCCAGCGCGTCGAGCAGATCCTGCAGCCGGCCGGCGTAATCGCCGGCCGTGGGCGCCGGAGGGGCGAGCGGCGTCGACGCGCCGTAGCCCGGCGCGTCCCAGGCAATAAGACGCGCATGGGGTGCAAGCAGCAGCGCGGCGTCGAGCCACGAGGCCGCGCCCGACCCGATGCCGTGCAGGCAGACCACCACCGGCCCGGCGCCGCATTCGCGCACCGCGACCGCGCCGCCTGCGCGCACCGGCACGCGGCGCGCCGGAAAGCGCGCGTCGAGCCGCGCCAGCTCGGAGGCCGGCAGCGGTTGCGTTTCCATGACGGCGGGGTCGCTCATGCGCGTCTCCGCTTCAGCGCTTGATCTGGGCCAGGGGATGGTCAGCCGGATAGGTCGGCGTCATCGGCTTGCTCGCGCCCAGCATCACGCACATCAGCGCGTCTTCGTCGCCGATGTTGATCTCCTCGCGGTACACGCCGGGCGGCACCGAGATCAGGTCGCGGTCGCTCAGGATGGTCTCGTAGCGCTCGCCGTCCTTCTCGCATGATGAGCTTGAGCTTGCCGCGGATCACGAAGAACATCTCTTCCACGTCGGTGTGCAGGTGCGGCGGGCCCTCGTTGCCGGCCGGGATCACCATCGTCGAGAAGGTGAAGTTGCTCGGCCGGCACCGTGTTGATGTCCTTCGCGACGCCGGTGCCGCCGGTGCCGACATAGCGCATCTGCGCGCGGCGGATACTTCGGGATCGTAGTCGGCCTGGAACTTCAGCGCGTCCCAGTCGTAGCGGCGCGTTGCGTAGGCGCGCGACGCGCGTGTCCATCCATTGCGTCGAAGCTCGCGCTCGGCGGGCTGATCCCACGATTTGCGTTCGATATCTGCGTCGGCCATCGCTTTCTCCGGTTCTCGATTCGACAAGATCAATTCATGACAAAGCCGCCGTTGACCGGCAGCAACTGGCCGGTCACGAAGCGCGCGGCATCGGAGAGACAGGAACAGCACGGGCCCGGTGCACGTCGTCGGGCGCCTGCTGCCGCGCGTGAGCGCGCGGCCTTGCAGGTAGTACTCGTGGCGCTCGGCGGGCACGTACGCGGTGGCCTCCACTTCGCGTGAGGCCGGGCGCGATCGGCGTTGACGGTCACGTTGTTGCGCGCCGAACTCGCGGGCCAGCGAGCGCGTCATCGAGATCACGGCGCCCTTGCTCGCGACGTAGGCGAGCAGCTTCGGCGCGCCCCACATCGCGGTGTCGGACGCGAGGTTGACGATGGCGCCGCGCCCGCGTCGCGCAGAGCGCGGCACGGCAGGCGCGGCTCATCAGCCAGGTGCCGCGCACGTTGACGTTCATCACGCGCGTCCCACGTATCGACGTCGAGCTCGTCGGCGCGCTTGCCGCCCGAGTTGGTGATGGCGGCGTTGTTGA